>NZ_LR134386.1:922500-3322500 GCF_900637665.1 Chryseobacterium nakagawai | reverse complement strand
GCAACAGCCAATTTCCCATCTTTGTCGATGGCTACACAGCCTACAGTTCCTTTACCTCCGTTATTCAGTTTAGCTTCATATTCTGTTCTTCTCTGTGGAATTTCCGTTGAAAAGTTTTCAAACCCGTGTTCTGCAGCGTAACGTTTCGCCCCTTGACCACCTAAAACCCTATCATCTTCTCCAATCAGGTCTTTGGCTACAAAAATTGGATTTTTTACCTCCTGAATATTAATGACTCCACTTAATTTTTGGGTTTCACCATTCATAATTGCCGCACTCATACGAATGACACCATCACTTTGAATCTGTGAACCTATTCCCGCGTTGTATAATGGATCATCTTCCAGCAAAGAAACAGCATAAGCCACTGAATCAAAGGCCGAATGGGTATGAAGATAATGAAATGTCTTTTGAGCAATTTCTTTTAAAGAGTTCTGTTTGGCTGTTTTTACTTCATGGCTTTGGTCACTTTCCGAGAAGAAGCCTCCGTGAATGATGATTTTCATAGAATATAAATGATAGTTGATAAATTTTTTACGAAGGTAATTTATAAATAAAAGATAAAAGATAAAAGATAAAAGATAAAAGATAAAAGATAAAAGATAAAAGATAAAAGATCTTGTCTTTAAATAACAATTACCCATGTGTATATCCACAGGGATATCAACATCAATAAAGGTGGGCTTTGGCCCACCTGAAAAAATATTTAACCCGTTCGTTGGCTTTAGTCCAAACTTATTTGATAGTCTGCTACTATCTAAACTGTGAATTTAAAAAAACAAAAAAACGGAACCGAGGTCCCGTTTATATTTATATTTTATATACAGTATAAATTTTGTTATTTATCCTGAGGAATTGGATTGAATTGTGAATTCTCAATCGTCAGCGCTTTAGTGGTAAGATCATAATGATCATTCATAGACATTACATGAACCGTTAAATTATCAATAGAAATAGGTTCTCCAAGATTAATATTGGTTAGGTTGGTATCTTTAATAAATCTTCCATCTACCAAAATTACAAGTCCGGAACCTACAGCAGTCATCACATCATTATGAATAAAAAGTCCGGTATCTTCCCCAAGTCCGATTCCCAATGTTCTTGGGTTATTCACTACTGCCTGGAAAAGACGTCCGATTCTGCCTCGCTGTACAAAATGCGTATCGATGATAACGTTATCTATTAAACCTAAACCTTGTGTTGTTTTAATTTCTCCCTTCAACAGAGCTTCAGAACTACTTCCCTGGTAAATCATATTTTCTGAGGCAGCAGCTGCACCGGCAGAAGTTCCTGAATAAATAAAGTCCTGTTCCTGATATTTTAATAAAATAGTATCGTGAAATCGGGTTCCGCCCAGAATAGATGTCAGTCTCAACTGGTCACCTCCTGTAAACATCATGACGTCCGCAGCATTCGCTCTGGCTACCATTGCATCAGAATTAGCTTCTTCACGATTATGAATATCAAGAATATTCACATTTTTAGCACCAAGGAATTCAAATGCCTTTTTATATTCAGCACCTACAATCTGAGGAATTTGAGAGGCTGTTGTTACCACTTCAATCACAGAATCTTCTTTGTGTTTTGATTCGTTGATGATCTTTCGCAAAATTCCGCGCTCAAAAAAATTAAGATTCTTTTCAATATTCTGATCATAATCGGTTTCTGCAAAGCTTCCTTTATTTACAGCACCTCCGATAACAATTAATTTTCCTACAGGTTTAGTCATGGTACAAAATTAAAAAATAATTAGCATATTTGGCGAATTTCGTGCCATCTTTAGTTGATTTTTAATGTTTTAGAAATGTGAATAAAGATTAATTTTTTTTTAATAAATCTTCAAGTGTGCTATAGTTTCGTTTAGGGTTTTATATTATATTTGATTATAAAATAAGTTATTATTAACTGACAAAATGCCAATAGACTATGAAAATCGAAAAGATTCAGGCACTACGAGGTCCTAATATCTGGAGTATCAGAAGAAAGAAACTGATACAGATGAGGTTAGACCTTGAAGAAATGGAGAATTATCCTACCAATAAAATAGATGGATTCAGGGAAAGAATTGAAAAATTAATTCCATCACTGGTTACCCACAGGTGTTCAGAAGGAGTGGAAGGCGGTTTTTTCCATAGAGTAGAAACAGGTACCTGGATGGGACATGTCATTGAGCATATTGCCCTGGAAATACAAACCTTGGCAGGAATGGATGTTGGTTTTGGAAGAACCCGGGAAACCAAAACGCCGGGAGTGTATAATGTAGTATTCAATTATCTTGAAGAAAATGTAGGTATTTATGCTGCCGAAGAAGCCGTAAAGATCGCGGAAGCCTTAGTTGAAGGAAATGATTACAATCTAAATTCCTGTATTCAGAAACTGAAAGAGATCAGAGAACGTGTGCGCTTGGGTCCATCTACCGGAAGTATTGTAGAAGAAGCCGTTTCCAGAAAAATACCATGGATCAGATTGGGAACAAATTCATTGGTACAGCTGGGGTATGGAGTTAATCAACAGCGTTTTCAGGCGACAATTACCGGAAAAACAAGCTCTATTGCGGTAGATATTGCCTGCAATAAAGAATTAACCAAAAGGATGCTTCACGATGCTGCTATTCCGGTACCTATAGGTGACTTGGTGGTTGATGAGGAAGATTTAAATAACGTTATCAAAAAAATAGGGTATCCCATTGTTTTAAAACCTTTGGATGGAAATCATGGAAAAGGCTCCTCTATCAATGTTAATGATTGGGAGGCAGCCAAAATTGGATTGGAACATGCCCAGAAATACTCCCGAAAAGTAATCGTTGAAAAATACATTACAGGATATGATTTCAGGGTATTGGTGATTGATAATAAAATGGTGGCGGCAGCAAGAAGAGTTCCTGCCCATATCGTTGGAGACGGGGAACTGAATATTCAACAGCTTATTGATAAAGAAAATAAAGATCCACGAAGAGGGTATGGCCATGAAAATGTTCTCACCGAAATTGCAGTGGATAAAGATACTTTAGAACTGCTTGAAAAGCTTCAATATACTTTGGAAACAGTTCCGCAAAGAGGAGAGGTGGTTTATCTGAAGTCTACAGCCAATCTTTCTACAGGAGGAACATCAATAGATGTTACCGATATGGTGCACCCGGAAAATATTACAATGGCGGAAAGGATTTCCAAGATTATCGGACTGGATGTTTGCGGGATTGATATTATGGCAGAAAACCTTACACAACCTTTAAAAGAAAGTGGTGGGGCTATTATAGAAGTCAATGCTGCTCCAGGATTTAGGATGCATCTGGCTCCAAGTGAAGGGTTGCCAAGAAATGTAGCGGCTCCGGTAGTGGATATGCTATATCCACAGGGAAAACCTTTTACCATTCCGATTATTGCAGTAACCGGAACCAACGGAAAAACAACCACAACAAGATTAATTTCCCACATTGTAAAAAGCAATGGTTATAGAGTAGGATTTACTACTTCAGATGGAATTTATATTCAAAATACAATGCTGTCGAAAGGAGATACCACAGGACCATTGTCAGCAGAGTTTATTTTAAAAGATCCTACCGTGGAGTTTGCTGTTCTGGAGACAGCCAGAGGTGGAATTCTCCGTTCCGGGTTGGGATTTTCACAATGTGATATTGGCGTTCTGACCAATATTGAGGAAGATCATTTGGGAATGAATGATATCCATAACCTGAAAGATCTTACTAAAGTAAAGCGGGTTGTATTAGACAGTGTAAAGAAAACTGGTTGGAGCGTACTGAATGCAGACAATGAATATTCCATGAAAATTGTTAACAATCTTGATTGTAATGTAGCTATTTTCAGCATGGATGAGAATAATCCTCATATTGTAAAATTTGCCAAAGAAGGAAGAATTACCTGCGTTTATGAAGAAGGTTTTGTAACCATTAAGAAAGGTGACTGGAAGATTAGAATAGGTAAAGCCAAAGATTTCCCGATTACAATGGATGGTAAAGCCAGATTCATGATCGAAAATGTTTTGGCGGCCAGTTTGGCAAGTTATCTTCATGGATTTGGAATTGAGGATATTTCCAATTCGTTAAGAACCTTTATTCCAAGTGCGCAGCTTACTCCCGGAAGATTAAATGTCTTTAAGTTTAAAAGCTTTAAAGTGTTGATCGACTTTGCTCACAACCCATCCGGATATGAAGCAATAGAAGATTACCTGAAAAATGTTGAAGCAACTAAAAAAATAGGAATTATTTCAGGTGTTGGAGACAGAAGAGATAGTGATATCAGAGAGTGCGGAAAAATTGCTGGAAGAATGTTCGATCATATCATCATCCGAAATGAAAAACACCTTAGAGGAAGAACCGAAGAGGAAATCAACGGATTGATTATCGAAGGAATGCAGTCTTCAGGAAAAGATGTCAGCTACGAAATTATTCCTAAAGAAATTGAAGCATTGAAGCATGCCATGGGAATGGCTGAAGACGGAACATTCATTACGGCTTTAAGTGATGTAATTTCCAATGCTATTGATCTTGTTCAGGAATATCAGGCAAGAGAATTGCTGGAAGATGACAAGAATTTGTAAACATCTGAAATTGAGATAAAAAAAGCGGTTGTACTTCATAGTGCAGCCGCTTTATTATAAATTCTGATGATCTCACCGATTAATAAGTTATTAAGCATCTGCGATATCTGCAAAATCTGCGAGAGCTCAGCCTTTATTTATAGTTCTCCAAAAAAAGCATTAGAACTCCCAATCCAGATAGCATCTTTCTTATTGAAATCCACATTGACCATGGCTGCTTTGGTCATTCTTCCTAAATTTTCAAGTAGTATAGGACGCTCATCATTTTCTTTCCAGATATACAGCAAACGGATCTCTGCCTTTGAAAATTCCCCATTGATATCTTCAAAAAGCGGCTCATAAGTTACCTTTCTCTGTAGGATATAGTTTTCCTTATCTTCTATAGTGTCTGTAATTTCTTTGGTAGGATTTAAATTTACACCACTGCCTGCAAATGAAAATAATGGCTTTAATACAAAATTCTCAAGGTTTTCATGTTCCGGAAATTCATGCAAGAAATAACTTTTAGGAACAAATTGATGTTTCAGGAATGGTAAAATAAACTTAGAAATCTTAAAGAACCAGTTCGGATGAGTGATCCATTGTACATCTACTTCTTCACGGAAATCAAACTCAATTTTAAGATCGGGAATCCTATCCAGTTCATCAAATATCACACGATTGTAGATTCTTTTGATTTCAACAAGTTTGCTGTCATTTTCATAGTAAAGCTTTTTACCTTCCTTCTTTATTTTGGTCAAACATACCGTTTTGATACCGAGTAACTGCTCGGTTAAAGTAAAGTCGATGGCTGTTTTCTGCTTTTCAGGAAAGATTTCAAGAAGAATGACATTCTCCGGATTTTCATCCCCTACAATCAGATCTTTTAAATACTGTTTAAAGTCTGCATGAGACATAGGATTACGAATCGATGAAAGAAAAGGATAAACTTCACAGAACGTTTCTTCATAAATTTTTTGGAAAACATATAATGAAGGAAAAGCCTGAAGCTCGATCAGCTGTGGTTCAATTGTTCCATCTTCATTTTTACAGACTCCAAAATCGATGGTGAAAAAATGAGGTTGGTCTGTATCATTGGGAACCCTGCAGTTGTCAGGAATTGCTTTTTGAAGGGTTTCAGCCGGAAGCGCTTTGATCTGGCTAATGATACTTTCACTGGCATCAAGCAATTTACTTTCAAATTCTTTAGTAAGGAAAATAGGACTTTCTGAAATTCTGAAACCCGGTTCTATACCACCTTTTTGTTTTAAAATCTCTTTAAGCTGTTTGTATTTTTCATCTGAAAACTCCTGATTGAAATGCTTTCTGTATTTTGGGATCATATTTTTTCTTTTGTGGTGGTAAAAAATCGAGCATTTTTGCTCGATTTGATATTTGAAATAAACTTAACCACAAAAGTCACAAAAGTTTTTACTAAAAATATAAATGGATGTATAAGTTCACATAAGATGAAAATCAAAGATTTTCAAAACGCCTAAATGTACTTTTCAAACAGTTTAATAGTAACTTAAAAAGAACTTAGATGTTAAGCTTTTGTGGCTTTTGTGGTTTATTTTAATTTTTTAAGCTAAAGACTCAACTTCTTTCAAAATGTTTTTTTTTGCAAACTGAAGAAATCTTGGGAGGATCTGATTTCTGGTCAAAATGATTTTATCTTCATCATCTATTCTGTCCATGGTTTCAAGATATTTTTCCATTCCGAAGTTTTCAATCATAGCTTCTCTGTTCTTATCATCTTTAAGATTTTCTATTAAAGCCTCAGGGCTTGCTTCCGGGTGAAATTGGGTCCCGAATACTTCATCAGAAAAACGAACAGCCATTATCGCTCTCTCCAAATTGATATGAGGCCGGAACTTTTCAATAGCCATAACAGTCATTCCCAGTTCTTCAAAACGGTCGTGATCCGGCTCAATGAACTGATAAGCTCTGGAATCTACTGCATAAAAAGGATCCTGAAGATTTTTGAACAAAAATTCTTCTCTGCCTTCTGTTGTTTTATGAATTGGCATTACCCCAAAAGAATAGGATTTTCTTTTACAGATATTTCCTAATTTCCAATGAATACTTGCCAACTGAAAAGAATGACAAATCAGGAAAAGATACTTTTTATCCTCATTGTATTTATTATGTTCAAAAACGGAATCTAAAAATTGAGCAAACCTATTTTCCCATTCGAAACCTTCACGGTGCGGGGTTCCTGGTCCGCCTGAAGAAATAAAAATATCAAAGTCTCCAATCTCCGGCATTTCATCTTTAAACCTGACATCAAATGTCTCGATGATTACATTTTCTTCAGAGTTCTGCTGAAACGTTTCAGAAATTTCTTTAATGTTTCTAAAGCCTTGATTAACATGATTATTGTTCATGTCCAGCAGAGCAATTCGAATATCTTTCATTACATCATATTTTTTGTAAAGTTACCAAAAATATTATGAAGCGGATTCACCATGTGTGATGCCGTACTCTGTTTCTGAGATCATATAATCCACAACCTTAGTAAGATCCCCGGTTTCTTTGAAGATCTGAAGCTGTCGATCGGCACCCGTACCATTTTCAAGAATTTTCCAGGCATATTCAACTTCTTGTCGGCATCCTAAATCATCTACTACATCATCAATAAACTCTAAGAGTTCTTTTAACAAATGGGGATAAGGAACCGATTCTTCTTTTCCAAAATCAATCAGATGAGCCTCAATACCGCTTTTGGAAGCACGCCATTTATTTTCATTCAATAAAAGTCTTCTGTAGCTTCTAAAACTCAGATTTTGTTGGTGGAGTTTATAAATTTTAGCCACTAAACTCTGCATAATGGCTGCAAGACATACTGTTTCATCAATTCTTAAAGGCATATCGCAAATCCTGAACTCAATGGTAGGATAGAACGGATGAACCCTTAAATCCCACCATATTTTTTTAGCATTATCAATGGTTCCTGTTTTTACCAAAAGATCGACATAACTATCAAATTCTGCCAATGAATTGAAGTAACTGGGAATACCGGTTCTCGGAAACTTAACGAAAATTTCCTGTCTGTAAGATTTAAAACCTGTATACCTTCCGATCCAGAAAGGAGAATTGGTAGAAAGGGCATAGACGTGAGGCAGAAAATAACGCATTACATTCTGAATTCTTACGCCTTCCTCACGATTAGGAATTCCAATATGAACATGAAGTCCAAAAATCAGGTTCTCACGGGCAACATCCCCCATATCATCAACAATTTTGATATATCTCTCTCCCTGAGTAATCGTATTATCAGACCAATGAGAAAAAGGATGGGTTCCTCCTCCGGAAACGCGAAGTCCCTGTTCATGGGCTGTATTGATGAGATGCCTTCTTAAATTGGTTAATTCTGCTCTTGCTTCCTGAATATTCTGGCAAATTCCGGTTTCCATTTCGATCATGGATTCGTGCATTTCGTGCTTTAAGTTTTCACTCAAAACCGCTTTTCCGCCTTCAATGATTTTTGATACGTGAGAAATCAGATCCCTGCTTTCAACATCAATGATCTGATATTCTTCTTCGATTCCAATAGTAAACTGATGATGCATTGTCTTGTGTTTTTTTATTCTTTTTCAATATTATTTTATGGAATCTTTTACGAAGGTTCCCCAAGTGATATTAGGTTTTCCCGGAACATATTCCTTAGCTTTTTCAATAGCAAGCTTAGCAGCATGTTCTATAATCCATGCGAAATTCTCTTCTCCTACGGAATTTCTGTCTGCATCCGGAGCCGGATTACAGAAGTCGATAGCATAAGGAATACCATCTCTTACAGCAAATTCAACAGTGTTGAAATCATATCCTAACGCTTCATTCATTTTGATCGTATAATCATGAATGGTTTTTAATAATTTTTCAAGCTCTTCCCCTTGTGTCTGGTGAGTAGTGGCATACCTTAAGTGATGTGGGTTCCTAGGTTCGTAAGGCATGATATGAACATATTTTCTGCCCAGACAATAGACTCGGTAATAATCATCAAAAATAATTTCTTCCTGAACCATCATCACCAGCTGTTCTGTTTCTCCAAGCTTGTTCCAAAGATCATCCGGATTTTCTACCCTGTAAACATTCTTCCAGCCGCCACCATCGTGAGGTTTCATATAAGCAGGAAATCCAACATAATCAAAAATATATTCCCAGTCATGGGGAAATTTAAGGTTCCTGAATGAAGTTTCCGAAGTATCGGTTGGTCTTTCATGGGATGGAAGCAATACTGTTTTTGGTAACGGAATACCTAATTTGCTCATGAGTGCATTATTAAAAAATTTCTCATCAGCACTCCACCAGAACGGATTATTGATTACATAAGTACCATTAAGTGCAGCGTTTTTCAGATAAGCTCTGTAAAAAGGAACATTCTGCGAAATTCTGTCGATGATCACTGCATACCCATAATCTGCACCCTGCTCAAGTTTATCAATGGTAACAGGTTCAGCTACGATATCTCCACCTCCCAATTCATTTACTTTGTCTATAAATGCCCAGGGAAATGTGTCTTCCATACCGAATAGAATTCCTACTTTTTTTGTCATAATTTTTGTTTTTAATGGTGTCTACTATACTTTATTTCTCAACAGAATCTATGATTCTTTAGATTTTTAAAACTTAAGCGTTAAAGTATTGATTCTCCTTTTCATTTAAAAATCTTTATTTTAAACACTTAAGTTATTTTACAAACTGATTTTTTGTTTTTATTTGGATGTTTTTTAAGAGAAATAAGCTCCAATAAAGATTGGAAAAACCATTCTCCACAACGGCCAGTCGTGACCAATCCATTTTCTTTCATCATACCAGAAATCAATACCTTTTACCCTTAAGATTTCTGCCATTTCAATATTCTTGTCTTTGCAGATATCCTGATCTGAGGTGCTCAATACAATGTGCATATGCTTATATTTCCATGCTTCATCATTTCTTATAAACTCTCTTGGACAGTTGAAATATACCAGGTCATCGGAATAACCGTCCATAAAATTTCTTATGCTGAAGGCCCCTGAAAGGCAAAACAAATGAGAAACTACATCCGGAAACCTAAAGGCAAAATTGGCAGCGTGATAACCTCCAAAACTGGCTCCAGCCACTGCTACACGATGGGTTTTATGAAGTTTTTGAATGTATGGAACAAACTCCACGATCAAAAACTGCACGTATCGTTCGTAATTTTTGATTCTCTGTTGCGGTGATAGTGTTTGATCATAAAAGCTCCAGCTGTCAATGGTCTGAATATTATAAAGCTTTACCTTTCCCTGTTCTACAAACCAATTGATACTTCCGTTAAGGTGAAAGTCATGGTTCTGGGTATATTGTCCTTGAGAAGTAGGAAACATGATAATAGGATATCCGGAATATCCGGTCACTTCTACCTTAAGACTTGTTCCCAATATATTGGAATAGTAATCAGTATGTTCTATATGCGGCATTTAAATTTGTACTTTAAGGTTGTGTATAATTAACTGCTTAATTTACTAGTCTTAGGCGGAAGGATGTTGAGCATTTCGGCATTGATCTTTTCTGCGGCGCTGTCTAGTCTTTCTTCTATTACGGAAGCATCACTGGATTTGTAAACAATTCCAACATGATAATCGATGGGAAGAAATTTTATAGCTTCCTCACATTCGAATTTACTATAATCTGGCTCTTTATCTTTGATAAGCGCAACAATAAGACCTGCGTAATATCCTGTAGGAGGGGAGACACTATAGTTTTTATTTCTTAAGAGAGCATCTTCAATTTTGGCCCATTCTCTCCAGATATTGATGCTGCTTGAAGCTTCTACCAAATCAGGAATATGAGCGCCCCCCACTCGTGAGGAGGTTTCCAGAAAATACCATTTTCCGTCTTCTTTTCCACGGATGAATTCCGTATGAGTGGCTCCGTTGAGTAATCCAAAGTTGGAAAGTACTCTGGAATTGATCTCTTCCAAAGCTTTGAATTCATCAGAGTATCTTCCTAATGTTTTAGATCTGAAAACACCCCCTTCATGAGAAACCTGCATAGGCGGAGCCAGATATTTTGATGCAGAAGTAAAGACTATTTCTTTGTTGAAGGTAAGGCTGTCTACATGATATACATCTCCCGGTTTAAAGCTTTCCAGGAGGAAAAGATGACGCTCTTCTCCAAGAATTTCCAATGCCTCATGAAGCTGTTCTTTAGTCATTATCTTTTTAATTCCTGATGCCGAAGCCTCTGAACGGGGCTTCAATACCCATGGAGCGGGAACCTTATCTACAAATTCATTCACTGTATCGTCATTGAAAACGGCCGTAAATTCAGGAACATTGATGCCTGTGTCTTTTGCCTTTTGGCGCATCGCCAGTTTATCTCTGAAGTAGCGGTGGGTAGTCTGTCCCATTCCCGGAATACGAAACGTTTCGCGGATCAGGGCAGCCTTTTCTACGTCGTAGTCATCAAGGGCAACTACAGCATCTACTTTTCTTGTTTTCATCAGGTGTGAAAATCCCTGAATCAAATGTTCCAGGTTCCACACAGATGGTTTGATTTCAGGCATATAAAATACCTCATCAATGGCTTGCCAGGGCCAGTTTTTTTCTTTAAGATTTTCTGATGTTACTAAGATGATTTTATTACCGAGCCTCTTCATTTCATCCATGAAGTCATAGCCCTTGTAATAGCACGAAATACATACTATAATTTTCTCCTCCATATAATGTTTTTTAAGTTTTAGTGAATTATCAAAAATAAAAGCAATTCTTTATTGTTTGATTAATATCAAAAATAAAAATATGATGTGCTTTTATTAATCACTAATCAAGTATACAGAGAATTTTTGTAATAAACTAATTTTTAGTGATAATTTTCGATTAAATCCGTGAGTAATTGAACCCCATACCCGGTTGCTGCTTTTTCTTTAGCATACCCTACATTTCCAAAGGCTACTCCGGCAATATCCAAATGCGCCCATTTAGGGTGGTTTTCAGTGAATTGTTCTAAGAATTTGGCGGCGATAATACAATCTCCAACAGGCTTTAGAGACATGTTTTTTAAGTCGGCTACATCAGACTGTATATCATCTTTCCAGATATCCCATAATGGTAAATTCCATAGCCTCTGATTGGTGTGATCTCCGGTTTTTATCAAAAGGTTTTTCAGGTCTTCATTATTGGAAAATAGAGCTCCACAAGTATCGCCAAACATTCTTACTGAACTTCCCGTTAAAGTAGCGAGATCAATAAGGAAATCTGTTTTGTAATTTTTAGTTAGATAAGACAGTCCGTCAGCAAGAATTAGCCTGCCTTCCGCATCCGTATCCATCACTTCAATAGTTTTACCATTGTAAGCGGTAATCACATCACTTGGAAGAAGGGCTTTTTCGGAAATAGCATTATCAGTAATCGGAAGAACGGCTATAATATTAACAGGTAAATTCATTTCAGCAGCATAGATTAGAGTCCCTAAAACAGCTGTTGCTCCGCCCATATCGGATTTCATATAATGCATATTGGTAAAAGGTTTTAAGGAAATGCCTCCGGTATCAAACAATACACATTTTCCAACCAATCCAAATGTTTTTGCATTTTTAACGGTGGTCTTATATTCCAAAATAGTGAAGGCAGCATCATGAGCGCTTCCTTGGTTAACAGCAAGATAAGCTCCAAGACCAAGTTCTTCGCATTTTTTTCTGTTGAAAACGGTATATTTTAATTCATATTTTTTTGCCAGATTTTTAAGGTATAAACTGAAAATTTCCGGTTTTTTTAGATTCGCAGGTTTATTCATCCATTCCTGGCAAGCGATTTGTCCATTGCTTAAAGCTTCAGCTTTCTGGCTGATAAAATCCAGTTTTTTCTGGCTTAAATTTTCAAAATGCAATTCAAATTTTGAATTCCAGAAAGGATGGTTTTTTTCAAAAGGATAGTTGTAAGTTCCTATGAGTAATCCCTTCACGAATTCTTCAAACTGTTTTTCATTAAGAGAATCTGCAAGCAGTAAAGTGGGAGCAGCCTGTAGTTTTTCCTTTTGGGTTTGAGAGAATTTTACCGCAACCTGTTGGAATTCAAAATTTTGTAAAGTAGATTTTCCGAGTCCGATAAAGTAAGTAATTCCTTCTTCATGAGCATTGATGAACACTTCATGCTTTTTTCCTGTGAAGAATAGGGCAATATTTTTATTGAAATTTTTACTTGTTTTGGTCCATTCCTCTTCAGTGAATAAATGGAATATCTGGGTATAGTTTCTATTTTTTTTGTTGATTAGTTTCATAAAATTTAGTTCTTAATGCTTTGTTGTTGTGGTTTTACTTCTACAGGATTTTCGGTGTTGTCATAGAACAGCCATTCAATAGCTCTCGGAAACTCCTGTGACCAGTAAAATTCATTGTGAGTTCCTTCAGGATTAATGCTGGTTCTGAATTCAAAGTCAAAGAGGTTCTTTTTCTCCCATCTTTTCAGATATTCTTCAAAAATATGAATTCTTTTGACCATTTTAGATCCTTCCTGCCCACCACCATATAAGTATATTTTTGTTTTAAATGGAACCCGGAAGTTCATCATGGGAAAGTTATTATTGGGTTCCACCCAAAGAGAAGGAGAGAAGATTAATAACTTAGAATAAACTTCAGGATAAAGGAATCCACTGTAAATACTGATTAATGCTCCCAGCGAGCTGCCACCGATTCCTGTATTGTCGCGGTCCTTTTTAGTACGGTAATTTTCATCCACATAAGGTTTTAAAGTATCAGCAATAAAACGGATGTATTTTTTTCCCTCAGAGCCATTGGCTACATTATCATTATCAAAGATATATTCTTTAATCCGTTCTTCGCTTCCGTGTTCTATAGCAATGACGATAATATCACCACGCCCGTATTCTGCAAGGATAGATAGCTTTTTATCAATTTCCCAGTTTCCGAAACCACTTCCTTCATTGAACAGGTTTTGGGCATCCTGAAGATATAAAACAGGATAGCTCTTCTCCGAAGTATGATAGTCATAAGGAAGTACAGCCCAGATTTTCCGGTAACGATCCAGTTGTGGAATATAGAATTTTTCGGAAATCACTTCAGCAGTGGGGAAGAACTCCTCCTTAAATGGTCCCCAGTTTAATCTCCATTTTTCTACAGTATCAGAAACTTTCTGGAGTGATTTTTTTGTTTTCCGATTAGGAGTGATATTTCCATATTTATCCAGTTCTACATTTTCCCAGCCTCCTTTGGTGAATTTGTACTCAATTTCATCAGCTAGCTTTTCGTCTTCAATTTCTATAAAATAATGATGTGAATCTGATCTTTGGAGTAGGTAATTATCGTCTTTTGGATTCCAATTGTTGAAATTACCAGTAATAAATACTGGCCTGTCATCTTTTTCATCAGTATAAAGTTCGAACCTCATCATAAGTGTTTAATAAATTATTAGATTGCTAAATTTATAAAAAAGATTGTTTGGGAATCATAAAAAAGTGAATTAAAAAATGATATATTTGATAGGAAACGAAAGTGGGAAACTAACATGATAATTATTTGATGAATAATTAATCACTATTATCAGTATTTTTCGTAGTTTCAGACAAAATATAAATACAAACTGATCTTGATGAATTCTGTTAAAACCTATACGCTTTTCACCGATCATGACGTGTATCTTTTCAAAGAAGGTAGACACTATAAGCTGTATAGTAAATTTGGAGCCCATTCTGTAGAGAAGGATGGTATAAAAGGAGTTTATTTTTCGGTTTGGGCACCTAACGCCAAAAAGGTTTCCGTAATAGGAGATTTTAATAACTGGAACCATAAAGATCATATTTTGTTTCCAAGATGGGATGGTTCCGGGATTTGGGAAGGCTTTATTGAAGAGTTGCCTTGGGGAACTTTATATAAATATGCCGTTGAAACAGCAAGAGGAGAAATCCTGGAGAAAAGTGATCCTTATGCTTTAAGCTGGGAACAGAATATTCAGGCAGCATCATTGGTTTCTACAACCTGGTATGAATGGAATG
The DNA here is from genome assembly GCF_900637665.1 of Chryseobacterium nakagawai. Classification (NCBI taxonomy): domain Bacteria; kingdom Pseudomonadati; phylum Bacteroidota; class Flavobacteriia; order Flavobacteriales; family Weeksellaceae; genus Chryseobacterium; species Chryseobacterium nakagawai. The sequence continues at coordinate 3,307,989 of NZ_LR134386.1, read as the reverse complement.
ACAGGGAATGGATGGATAGCCGTAGAGAGAAAAACAACCTGGATGCCCCTTTGTCTGTTTATGAATTACATCTGGGGTCATGGGTAAGAGAAAGTAATGATCCTGATAAATTTTTGAACTATCGTAATATTGCAAAGAAACTCGTCCCTTATATAAAAGAAATGGAGTTTACCCACGTGGAGTTTATGCCCGTTATGGAATATCCTTATGATCCAAGTTGGGGCTATCAGATTACAGGATTTTATGCCGCCACTTCGCGATTCGGATCACCACAGGATCTGATGTTCCTGATTGATGAACTTCATCAGCATAATGTAGGTGTTATTCTGGATTGGGTACCTTCACATTTTCCCGGAGACGCTAATGGACTGTATCGTTTTGATGGTTCTCATTTATATGAACATGAAGATCCGAGAAAAGGGTTTCATCCTGACTGGAAATCTCATATCTTTAATTATGGAAGAAATGAAGTAAAATCTTTCCTGATTTCCAATGCAATGTTTTGGCTGGATCGTTATCATGCAGATGGACTGCGTGTGGATGCCGTAACTTCAATGCTGCATCTGGATTATTCAAGGAATGAAGGAGAATGGGAACCCAATGTCTATGGCGGAAATGTAAATCTTGAAGCCAAAGCATTTCTGCAGGAATTTAATACCGCTGTTTACAAAGAATTTGGAAATAGTATTATGACCATTGCGGAAGAAAGTTCAGATTTCCCTATGCTTACCAAACCTGTTCATGATGGCGGTATAGGCTTTGGAATGAAATGGATGATGGGCTGGATGCACGATACATTGGATTATTTCAAGGAAGACTTTGTCAATAGAAAATTTCATCATCATAAACTTACGTTTGCTTCCATGTATATGTACAATGAAAACTATATGATGCCTTTGTCTCATGATGAAGTGGTACACGGGAAAGCAAGTCTGATTTATAAAATGAAAGGGGATGAATGGCAAAAGTTTGCTAATCTTCGTACCTTGTACGTATATATGTATACTCATCCGGGAGCCAAACTGCTTTTTATGGGTGATGAATTCGGGCAAACCAGCGAATGGAATTTTACCCGAAGTCTTGACTGGCACCTGTTGGAGTATCCTGTGCATAAAGGATTGCAGGGGTTAGTAAAGGAACTAAACCATTTGTACCAATCAGAATCTGCATTGTTTGAAAATCAGTTTGATAAAAACGGTTTTGAATGGATAGAGGCAGATGATCTGGAAAATTCGGTTTACGTTTATCTCAGAAAAGGAAAAAGGAGAGATGATGTTTTGATGACTGTCTTAAATCTGGCCCCAAAAGTCTTGGACTACAGAGTAAAGATACCCAACGGAACGCATTGGGAAGTTATCTTTAATTCCGACGATGAAGAATACAGTGGAAGTGGAGTAATATCTGAGGTAATGGAAGAGAAATATGAAGATGGAATGGATCATCAGAAATTTATGACTATCAAATTACCTCCTTTGGCAGGGGTTATTTTGAGGCAGCAAAAAGATAAAAAGTATAAATTACACAGAATTAAACATAAAAGATAAAATGGTTATCTATCATTTAAGTACAGAATGTTATCCTGTAGCAAAAGTGGGTGGGCTGGCAGATGTTGTAGGTGCACTTCCAAAATATCAGAATAAAATAAAAGGAATAGAAGCCAAGGTAGTAATGCCATGGTATAATAAACCCTTTGTGCACGAACATGAATTTGATTTAGTATTTGATGGCTTTATCCATCAGGGATCAAATATGCTGCAGGTTCAGGTCATAAAGGAAAAAACAAATGTTCTTGGGTTTGAACTCTATATGGTGAAAATTCCCGGATTGTTGGATAGGGAAAATCCTTACGGATATAAGGATGAAAGTTTTCAGTTTCTGGCCTTCCAACAGGGAGTTCTGCATTGGTTATGTGCTATGGAATTAAAACCGGATGTTCTCCATTGTCATGATTACCATACCGGATTAGTCCCTTTTATGGTAGAGCATTGTCCGGAATTTAGCTTTCTTCAAGACGTAAAAACAATAGGGACAATTCATAACGGGGAATATCAGGGAATGATGAGTTGGAATATGGCGAATTATATGCCTTCTTTTGATACTTATAAATGGGGCTTAATGGATTGGAATGGATTGATAAACCCATTAGCAAGTATGATTAAATGTTCAGATGCCTTTACTACAGTTTCCGAAGGATATCTGGAAGAACTTTTCATCAGCTTCAGAGGACTAGAAAGTCTGGTTCGCCAGGAATTCGGCAAGGCGTATGGAATTATCAATGGAATTGATACGGAAGTCTGGAACCCGAAAACTGACCCCATGCTGGATTTTAATTTTAGCAGTAAGAATGCAGTGGCGCAAAAGAAAAAGAACAAAGAGAAACTTTGTAGAGAATATGGTTTAAAACCTGAACTTCCTCTATTTGCATTTATTGGTAGGTTCGCTACGGAAAAAGGAGCAGATCTATTACCGGATGTGGTATGGAAAAGTATCAAACAAAGCTATGGCGCTTTAAATATCATGATTCTGGGGTCAGGAAATACCTATATTGAGAATAAACTTAAGGAATACGACTATACCTATACCAACTTTGCCCTGGATTTAGGGTATAAAGAACATCTTTCTCATAAGATCTATGCCTCGGCAGATTTCCTGTTAATGCCATCAAGAGTAGAGCCATGTGGTTTAAATCAAATGTATTCTATGAGATATGGAACCGTTCCGGTAGTAAGATATACCGGCGGATTGAAAGATACAGTAGAAGATATTTCAACCGGCGGAGCAGGACTAAATTTCACATATCCCGGTGTAGACGATATTGTACATGCGATGAACAGGGCGATTGGAATTTATAATCAAAAAGGAATGATGGAAGAACTTATTCATGCCAACATGAATTTTGACTTTGCATGGGAGAAATCTGCTGAGAAATACATAGCTTTATATAACAGCTGACATAATGAGATTTTTTATCCTTAGTGATATCAGATTAATCAGACACCGAAAATAGAACAGTAAATTTAATAAAATAAAAAACGCAATATATTTATGAATCCAAATGTAATCTCTATTGTATTGGGCGGAGGCAGAGGAACAAGATTATTCCCGTTAACGTATACCAGATCAAAACCTGCAGTTCCTATTGCTGGAAAATACAGACTGGTGGATATTCCTATTTCAAACTGCCTGAACTCAGGACTAAATAAAATCCTGGTTCTGACTCAGTTTAACTCAGCGTCACTGAACTCGCATATTAAAAATTCTTATCATTTCGATATCTTCAGTCAGGGCTTTGTAGATATTTTAGCTGCTGAGCAGAATGTAGAAAATGACAGCTGGTACCAAGGAACTGCAGATGCAGTGCGCCAGTCCATGAAACATCTTGAAAAGTATGACTATGAATATATCTTAATTCTTTCCGGAGATCAACTTTATCAGATGGATTTTAGAGAAATGCTGGATTTTCATATTGAAAACGGAGGTGATCTTACCATTGCAACCATTCCAGTCAATGCAAAGGATGCAACGGGTTTTGGGATCTTAAAATCCGATGATGATGGAAATATTACCTCTTTCTACGAAAAGCCAGGTTATGATATGCTGGAAGGTTTGCAATCTGAGGTTTCGGAAGAAAATAAAAACAGAGGTAAGGAGTATCTGGCTTCCATGGGGATTTATATCTTCACCAAGACCATTCTTAAGAAGATGTTTGACGAAGGTGCTGGTGATGATTTCGGAAAAGATATTATTCCAAGTTCCATTGGGAAATATAAAACATTAAGTTATCAATATGAAGGATATTGGACGGATATCGGAACCATAGAATCATTCTACGAAGCCAATCTGGATCTTTGTCTGGATCTTCCGCAATTTAACTTGTTTTCTTCCTCTCCAATCTATACAAGAGCGAGAATGCTTCCACCATCAAAAATCAACGGTTCTTATGTGAGTAAGGCTGTTTTCGGAGATGGATGTATCATTATGGCAGATAAAATTGAAAATTCTGTGATTGGAAATAGAACCCGCATAGATAAAGGCAGTACCATTGTTAATTCCTACGTGATGGGAGCAGATTTCTATCAAAATACCACAGAAATTGTTCTTAACGATAGAAATGGTCGTCCGAATATGGGGATTGGGAAATACTGCTATATTGAAAAAGCGATTCTTGATAAAAATTGCTATATCGGAGATAATGTAAAAATTATTGGTGGAAAACATCTTCCGGATGGCGATTATGGAACTTATTCAGTACAGGATGGGATTGTAGTTGTGAAAAAAGGGGCAGTGCTGGCACCGGGAACTCATATTGGGTGAGAAGAAAAGAAGAGGGAGGCTGGAAGATGGAAGTTATCAAAATCGGAGTGATAAATAGTCCCTTTCTTTATTGAAAGACCTGGGAATAATGGTTTTACATTAAGTTATTATTTCACTATGCCATTCCCAATGTAAAGAAGTGAAATGAAGAATCTAAACTATAAATGAGATTCTTCCTTCGCAGGAAATCAAAGATTCGACGTAGCCAATGACAATGGGGTAAAATTTATCAGCACCTAATTTTAATCAAAGAATTATTGGTAATTGTTATAATAACAGTGGTTTACATATTTCATTATCCAGCTTCCAGCCTTTAACTAGGTTAATTATTGTTAAACATACAACCAGAGTGATCGGCATATTGGTCACTTTTTTTATTTGTATTACTTTTGTGCTATGCGTATTTTTAAATATCTAACTGTCCTTATTGTTCTTTTGGGAGGTGCTTATGCTGCTTCTATGTATTATTTTGTGGATGAAAGCAAGAATTTCACCGTGGAGAAAGAAATTGATTACCCGGTAGATAAAGTTTTTGCTCAGTTCAATAATCTCCAGAGCTTTACAAGATGGAACAACTTTTTTACCAGTTCACAATCTATGGATATAGACTATTATACGCCTTATGAAGGACAGGGGAGTGCCATTAGCTATGTAGACAAACAGAATGATACCGATGGTGAAATGTTCATCCTTTATGAGAATCTTAATAAGACTCTAAAATATCAGCTTTTTGAGGATGAAAATGAAAATCCGACATTGGTTGACGTTAAATTTAAGCCTGTTTCTGCTGAAAAGACTAAAATTACGTGGTATGTACATACGCCTAAACTTTCTGTCTGGCGAAGAGTAGAGAACTTCTGGACAGAGGACCGTTTTGCTGAAAATATCAACAAAAGTATGGTTAATCTTAAAAATTCTTTAGGAAATAAGGTTGAAAAAGACAATCAGATGGCAGCCATCAAATATGACAGTCTGATGGTGGAAAATGAAGAAGATAAGCTGTTATTAGGTATCAATGTAAGTACAGCTAATAAAAAAGATGCCCTTTACAAAAATATCGTGATGAATTATAACAAAGTGTATAATTTCGTATCGATGGACCTTGGTAAAAGAGATGATGAATTCGGCTATCCGGTCTTGATGACCGATGCAGATAACTATAAAGACAAAGAAGTTTCTTACTTCCTGGGAATTCCACTTTCCAAGAAAATTGGAGTCTCTGATAATAACTTTAGTTTTAGGTCTGTAAACCCATCACAAAACTACGTAATGTACTACAAAGGCAGCTATGAAGGCCGAATTAAGGCAATTCAGCAGCTGATTCTGAAAGCCAAAAAAGATGAGATGCGCTTCGGAGATATCCGCCAGACCTTTATTGAACGTCCAATGGAAGGTCAGGATGTGAACATTAAGCTCTCATTATCAGTGTATAAGTAATTTTTTTTTAATTATTTTTTTCTTAAGTTTTTTTAACGGTTTCAGACTGTTCTAACTCGGTTTTTTTTATTAAATTTGAAGATTAATTCTACAAATAAATTTTAATAAATAGATAAACTGTAATAATGGACAGATTTTCATTCCTAAACGCAGCTCATTCTCAGTTAATTGAGGATTTATACCAACAATACTTAAAATTCCCGGATTCTTTAGAGCCATCATGGAAAGCTTTCTTTCAAGGCTTCGATTTTGCTTTGGAGAACTATGGAGATGACGATAACATTCAATTTATTCAGGCTCCGGCCAACGCTGCTCCGGCAGTACAACAGATTTCTCAGGCAGTATCAACCGGAGAAGTTCCTGAACACATCAAGAAAGAATTTAAGGTAGTAAACCTTATTGAGGCTTACAGAACAAGAGGGCACCTGTTTACAAAAACAAACCCAGTTAGAGAAAGAAGACACTATACACCTACTTTAGATATCGAGAACTTCGGTCTATCTACAGCAGATTTAAATACAAAATTCAATTGTGCCGTTGAAACAGGGATGAAAGAGCCTGCTACTTTAGCAGACCTTATCAAACACCTTGAGAATATCTACTGTGATTCTATCGGAGTAGAATATACATACATCAACAACGTTGAAGAAAAAGATTTTATCAAAAAATGGCTTCAGGTAAATGAAAACCACCCAAGCCTTTCTGCGAACGAAAAAACAGAGATTTTATTAAAATTAAATCAGGCTGTAGCCTTTGAAAATTATCTTCATACAAAATTTGTAGGTCAGAAAAGATTCTCACTAGAAGGTGGAGAAACATTAATCCCAGCTTTAGATCAATTGATCTCAAGATCTTCTCAATTAGGAGTTGATGAAGTTGTTCTAGGAATGGCTCACAGAGGAAGATTAAATGTTTTAACCAATATTTTCGGAAAGTCTTACAAGCAGATCTTCTCAGAATTTGAAGGTAAAGAATTTGAAGAGGATGTATTCTCAGGTGATGTTAAATATCACTTAGGATCATCTAAAAAGATCAAAACTGCTTCAGGAGAAGAAGTGAGTATCAACCTTACGCCTAATCCGTCTCACCTTGAAACTGTAGCTGCCTTAGTAGAGGGTATTTGCCGTGCAAAAGTAGATGATAAATACAAAGACTATTCTAAAGTGTTACCAATTATCATTCATGGTGATGGTGCTATTGCAGGGCAAGGTATTGCTTACGAAGTAGCTCAGATGATGACTTTGGAAGGCTATAGAACAGGAGGTACAGTTCATATCGTTGTAAATAACCAGGTTTCATTTACAACAAACTACATGGATGCAAGATCTTCAACCTACTGTACAGACATTGCAAAAGTTACAGAATCTCCTGTAATGCACGTAAATGCTGACGATGCAGAAGCTGTAGTTCACGCCATCCATTTTGCTGCTGACTTCAGAGCGAAATTCGGAAAAGATGTGTATATTGACCTTTTAGGATATAGAAAATACGGTCACAATGAAGGGGATGAGCCAAGATTTACTCAGCCTAATCTATATAAAACAATTTCAAAGCACCCGAATCCAAGAGAAATTTATAAAGAAAAATTACTTAAGGATAGTATTACTTCAAATGATGTAATTGCTAAAATGGAAACGGAATTCAAAGCACTGTTAGATAAGGACTTTGACGCTTCTAAGGAAATTGAGAAAAACGTAATGGATTTGTTTATGGCTGATGATTGGACGAACTATCCAATTGGAAAAAGAGGAGCTGTTCAATCGCAGGTTGATACTCAATATGACTTAGCTAAATTGAAAGAATTAGCACTTAAAATGTCTACGCTTCCTGCTGATAAAAAATTCCTTAACAAGATTACAAGACTGTTCGAAAACCGTATCAAAGCTATTGAAGGAGATTCATTAGACTGGGCGTTAGGAGAGTGGTTAGCATATGCAACACTACTTGTAGAAGGTCACAATGTAAGAATCTCAGGAGAAGATGTGGAGAGAGGAACATTCTCCCACAGACACGCCGTTGTAAAAACAGAAGATACAGAAGAAGAATATATCCCGTTAAGACACGTTTCAGAAAGTAGATTTGATGTATTCAACTCTCACCTTTCAGAATATGGTGTTTTAGGTTTCGATTACGGATATGCAATGGCATCTCCAAATACCTTAACCATCTGGGAGGCTCAGTTCGGTGATTTTGTGAATGGTGCTCAGATTATCGTTGACCAATACTTAGCTGCTGCAGAAGAAAAATGGAAACTTCAGAACGGATTGGTAATGTTATTGCCTCACGGTTCAGAAGGTCAGGGTGCGGAACACTCTTCAGCAAGATTGGAAAGATTCCTAACACTTTGTGCTAATGAAAACATGGTAGTAGCCAATATTACTTCTCCTGCCAACTACTTCCACTTATTGAGAAGGCAATTGAAATGGGGGTTCAGAAAGCCATTGATCGTAATGAGCCCTAAATCTTTATTGAGACATCCAAAAGTAGTTTCTCCACTTGAAGATTTCGCAACAGGTACATTCCAGCCAATCTTAGATGATCCAAGTGCAGATCCTAAAAAAGTAGAAAAGTTAGTTCTTTGTTCAGGTAAATTATACTTCGAATTATTAGCGAAGAAAGAAGAATTGAACTGTGAAAATATTGCATTAGTAAGATTTGAGCAGTTATATCCACTTCAGACAGATGCTATTGAAGCAATCTTCAACAAATACGAAAACAGAACACAATTGGTGTGGGCCCAGGAAGAACCTGAAAACATGGGAGCTTGGTCTTATATCCTGAGAAACTTCAGAGATACAGGTATCCAGGTAGTATCCCCGGTACCAAGCGGTGCTCCGGCTCCAGGTAGCCACAAAATGTTTGAGAAAAACCAAAATGCAGTAATCAACAGAGTTTTTGATAGAGATGATGCTCCAGCAAAAAGACCCGTTACAGCTTAATTTAAATAATATCCAATTAAAAAATAAAAAATACTCGATATGTCAGTTTTAGAAATGAAAGTTCCTTCACCGGGCGAATCAATCACAGAAGTTGAAATTGCAACTTGGCTAGTAAAAGATGGTGATTATGTAGAAAAAGATCAGCCTATCGCAGAAGTAGACTCAGACAAAGCAACTCTTGAATTGCCTGCAGAACAAAGTGGGATTATCACTTTAAAAGCAGAAGAAGGTGATGTGGTACAAGTAGGTCAGGTAGTTTGTTTAATTGATATGGATGCTGCAAGACCAGAAGGTGCTGCACCTGCTGCTGAAGCTCCAAAACAGGAAGAAGCTCCAAAAGCGGCTGAACCTGCTAAACAAGAAGCTCCAAAACCAGCTGCTCCGGTTGCTGCTCCACAAACTTATGCTACAGGAGCTCCATCTCCATCAGCTAAGAAAATCCTTGATGAAAAAGGAATGGATGCTGCTCAGGTTTCAGGGACAGGAAGAGACGGAAGAATCACTAAGACTGATGCTGAATTAGCTGCAGTTCCTGCATTAGGAGGAAGTCCTCTTACGGCTACAGGTTCTAGATCCACAACAACAACTAAACTTTCAGTATTAAGAAGAAAAATAGCTCAGAGACTAGTTTCTGTGAAGAATGAAACAGCAATGTTAACAACTTTCAACGAAGTTGACATGTCTGAAATCTTCAGATTAAGAAAACTATATAAAGAAGAATTTGCTCAAAAGCATGGAGTTGGACTTGGTTTCATGTCTTTCTTTACAAAAGCGGTTACAAGAGCATTAGAAATGTATCCTGATGTAAATGCATCAATTGACGGAGATTTCAAAATAAACTATGATTTCTGTGATATTTCAATTGCCGTTTCTGGTCCTAAAGGATTAATGGTTCCTGTATTGAGAAATGCAGAAAATATGTCTTTCAGCGCAGTTGAAGCAAACATCAAAGATCTTGCTACCAAAGTAAGAGACGGTAAAATTACAGTTGACGAAATGACTGGTGGTACTTTCACCATTACAAATGGTGGTACTTTCGGATCTATGCTGTCTACACCAATCATCAACCCACCACAATCTGCAATCTTAGGAATGCACAACATTATCCAGAGACCAGTTGCTGTTGATGGACAAGTTGTAATCAGACCAATGATGTACGTGGCAATGTCTTATGACCACAGAATTATCGACGGAAAAGAATCTGTAGGATTCCTTGTAGCGGTAAAAGAAGGTATTGACAATCCTGTTCAGGTATTAATGGGAGGTGATGAAAGAAAAGGCCTTGGATTATAGTTTTTAATAAAATTATAACGCAAATATATAATCTCGCCTTAAAAAAGGCGAGATTTTTGTATCTATTAAGAAAATACTACAATGATGTTTTCAAAAATGACTTCCAATATCAAAGTTTCAGTAATACCTGAATATGATAGTAAAAACAGTTATCCATCCGAAAACCGTTATGTTTTCAAGTACAATATCACCATAGAAAATGACGGAAGCTTTCCTATAAAAGTACTGAAAAGAAAATGGCTCATCTTTGATGTAGGATTCGGATTCACAGAGATTATAGGGGATGGAATTATCGGCCTGACTCCAGAGATAGGAACCGGTGAAAATTTCGCTTATTTCTCCAATGTAATGCTCCGTTCCGGAGTAGGAAATATGAGTGGAAAATACCTGGTTAAAAACCTAGAAACACAGGAGACTTTTGAGATTGATATCCCAAAATTTAACTTGCTCTCTGAAGTACTAAGTAATTAAAATAGTTTTTGTCATAGAAAATGACTGATGCAGGTACCGGAACCCGGGTCTGTTAGCTGTATTATTAGAGCTTTTTAATTTTTGCCTTCATATATTCATTTACTTCATCATTACTGGTGAGGAAGAGTTTCTCAAATGCCAATAAAGATATCTTTGCACAAACTTCTGCATCAGCACCCGCTCTGTGGTGATTGAACTTGATGTTATGGTATTCGGCAAGTGGCTTTAGTCCATATTTTGGAAGATAATTCCATGATTTCTTTGCAAGCTGTATACTGCACAGATAGTTGAGTTGTGGGGTAAACATGCCATAATGTTCCAGACAGCCTCTTAAAACAGAAGCATCAAAACCTGCGTTGTGAGCAATCATTAAGCTTCCATACATCATTTCCTGTGCCTCATACCAAATTTCATCAAAGGTAGGAGCATCCTGTACATCTTCAGGTTGTATCCCATGTACAGCAACATTGAATTTACTGAAATAAGGAAAACTAGGAGGTTTTATCAACCATGTTTTGGTTTCTACAATTGTAGAGTCCTGTACTACACAGATTCCCATCTCACATGCAGAGCTTTTTTCATGTGTGGCCGTTTCAAAATCTATTGCACAGAAATCCATTGAGATAATTTGATATTTAAAATGTATAGTTTGATATTAGTCAGTTGTAACACTTCTTATCTAAAAATATTCTACTGAGAACATTTCTAGCCTTTCTATTATTTTTTATTTCCGCCCAAGAAATGTTTAAAAATCAGCCATTCTGACTGATAGAATTGATCTTTATGATGCTTCTGACGAAGTTTCCATGTTCCGGGAAGTTGGGCATAAAAACCAAAATGTGCTCTTACAACGGCCCAAAGGTGAGGGAAACCATGTTTTAATCCAAAATAGATTCCAGCGATACCATCCAGACAAAGTCTGAAAAAGATCAGCCAGATCAGCTTAGGAAATGGTAAGTTTTTAAGCATCATAGACAAGTTATTTCTGATGTTTAAATAGGTTTTCTGAGCGCTTTGTTTATTTAAAGTTCCCCCGCCTACATGATACACTTTAGACTTTCCGGTATAAAAGATCTTCTTTCCTGAATTGATAAGCCTCCAGCAAAGGTCAATTTCTTCTTGGTGGGCAAAAAATCGTTCATCAAAACCTTTCTGTTCCCAAAAATCTTTGGAACGGATAAAAAAGCAACATCCCGATGCCCAGAAGATCTCTGTTTCATCGTCATATTGGCCTTTATCCTCCTCAAGATCATCAAAAATACGCCCTCGGCAGTAAGGATAACCTAGATTATCAATCAGCCCGCCCCCAGCTCCTGCAAATTCGAAGAAATTTTTATTATTAAAGGATAAAACCTTAGGTTGAATAGCCGAAATTTTAGTGTCTTTTTCAAATAGAGCCAATAGGGGTTCTATCCAATTTTCAGTAACCTCTACATCAGAATTGAGAAGGCAGTAATATTGATTGGTTATTGCCTTTAACCCCTCATTATATCCGCCGGCAAATCCGTAGTTTTTATCATTTTTAATAATTTTTACGGTAGGGAAATGCGTGTTCAGATATGCTATAGAATCATCTGTAGAAAGGTTATCAATAACATAAATATCTGCATTTTGAGAAAATTGAACTACACTCGGAAGAAATTTTTCCAGCCAATTTTTCCCATTCCAGTTTAAGATGGCAACTGCCAGTTTTTTCTGCATGTACATCTAATTTTTTTCAGAATCAAGAAACTTAATAGAATCCTGATACTTCCACTTTCTGTGGGACCAAAGATAATTGTCCGGATGCTTATGTAAGGTATTTTCAAGCATTTTATGGAATTTTCTTACCACTTCATGCTCCGTAAATTTTTCCTGATCCGGATAGATTCTGTAGTAATTAACCTGGTAATACCCACGTTTTACTTTTTTCATTTCACAATAAATAAAAGCAAGATCCATTCGGGTAGCTAATTTATCATAACCAATGAAAGCAGGTGTTCGTTGATTTAAAAATTCTAAACCATACGTAACATGAGAAAAATGTGGAGTCTGATCTGCCACAAACATATAGATAGAATCACCGTTATTAGGCGATTTGAATATATTTCTGATGACTTCATTAGCTTCCAGTGCTTCATTCCCAAATTTATTACGAACCTTTTTCATCTGGTTTTCCCAAAAATTACTGTTTACTTTTCTGTAGACGGGATGACAGTGCTTTTGTGGGACTATTTTTGCCAAAGCATTAATCCATTCCCAGTTAAAGACGTGGCCGGCAAGTAAAATGATATTTTTACCTTCCGCTTTCACTTCGTGAAACAGATCCTGATTAATGTGCTGCATTCGGACTCTGGCTTCAGTTTCAGAAATGCTGAATGATTTGATAGTTTCTACCAGATAATCGGAAAAATTGCCATAGAATTTTTTTCGAATTTGTCTGATCTCGTCCTCAGATTTATCAGGAAAGGAATTTCTAAGGTTTTGGGTAATCACCTTCTTTCTATAACCTACAAGATAGTAATTTAAGAAGAATATAACGTCCGAAAAAATATATAATATTCTAAGCGGAAGTTTTGAGATGAAAAATAATATTTTGATTAAAAAGCTCATAAAACAGGCAAATTTAGTGATAATAAAATTATGGTTCTATTTTTGTAGGGAGATAAGTAATTTTTTTTTATTTTTATGTTATGAAAAAATCAGCAATTTTAGCTTTTCTGGGATTAAGTGTATTAGGCTTTTCACAGAATACCAATATACCGAAAGAAGAAAAAGTACGAGATAATACGCTTTTGGTAAAAACTGATCATGCAGAGTTGGATGCGAAGAAGAAAGCTGCAGAAGAAAAAGCAAAACTTCCTAAACCATATAATCCAAAAGCTGATGCACAGGCAGATATTAATAAATTAGTAGCCCAAGCGAAGAAAGAAGGAAAAAATATTATACTTCAGGCTGGCGGAAACTGGTGCATCTGGTGTCTTCGATTTAATAACTTTGTACAGGGAACTCCTGAATTGAAAGAATTAGTAGATAAAAACTATTTATACTATCACCTGAATTATTCTCCGGATAACAAAAATGAGAAAGTTTTTGCTCAATATGATAATCCTGGTGAAAAATTCGGATATCCTGTATTTATCGTTTTAGATAAAAACGGTAAAATGATTAAAGTTCAACAGAGTGATGTATTCGAAGAAGGAAAAGGGTACAGTAAGGACAAGGTAAAAGAGTTTTTCAAGACTTGGAAGCCAAAAGCATAAAAATAATACTAAGGTTGTTTCAAATAGAAATAACCTTTTTTATTTTTCACAAAAGAGTGGATGTGATTTTGAGATCTTTAAGAATTACAAAAATCTTTTAATCCAGCTTAATTTTTTTTCAGAATAAGGTGGATATTTAATATTAGGTTCGCCCCATGTAGCTTTTTCCAGAACAGATTTTTGATGAGAAAATGCTTCAAAACCGAATTTTCCATGATAATTTCCTATTCCTGAGTTTCCTACGCCTCCAAACGGTAAGTTATCATTACTTAAATGCATCACAACATCATTAATACATCCACCTCCAAAAGATAATCTTTGGGTAAAGTTTTCCTTTTCTTCAGTATTATTGGAAAAAAGATAAGCTGCCAGAGGTTTTTCCAGTTCCAATATTGCATTTAAAGCCATGTTATAATTTTTAAAACCGATAACCGGTAAAAGCGGTCCGAAAATTTCTTCCTGCATGATAAGATCGTTCCAATCTATATTGTGAAGAATAGTAGGTTCTATATATCGTTTTTGTTCATCAGAATTTCCTCCGAAGTAGATTTTCTCGTTATCAATAAGACTGATCAATCGTTGAAAATTTCTTGTATTGATGATTTTTGTATACTGTTCCGAATCCGGGCTATATTTAAATTCTTTAATGTATTTTCTCAACATTTCCAGAAACTGTTCCTGAACGGCTTCTTCTACCAATAAGTAATCAGGAGCAACACAGGTTTGACCGGCATTCAGGAATTTTCCCCAGACTATTCTTTTAGCTGCAATGTCAAGATTGGCATTTTTAGTAACAATGGCTGGTGATTTTCCACCCAGTTCGAGGACAACAGGTGTTAAGTGTTCTGCTGCAGCTTTGTATACTATTTTTCCCACTTTAGTACTTCCCGTAAAGAATATTTTGTCAAACTTTAGCTTCAGAAGTTCTGTAGTTTCATCAATACCACCTTCATATACATAAAGATATTCCGGGGGGAAATTTTTATTGATGATAGTAGACATCGCCTTCATCGTATTTTCAGCAATTTCACTGGGTTTTAAAATGCAACAGTTTCCGGCACCAATAGCCGCAATAATAGGAGAGAGGGATAATTGATAAGGATAATTCCATGCTCCGATGACCAGAATATTACCCAAAGGTTCAGAGTAAATTTTACTTTTTCCAAGCTGATTCGCCAGATTTGTACTTACTTTTTGGGGCTTTGCAAATGACTTTAGATTTTTCAGATAATAATCAATGTCATTCAGAACAAATGCGATTTCTGTGGTGAAGGTATCAAATTTAGATTTTCCAAAATCATTGTAAATAGCCTCATATAATAGGCTTTCGTTGGAAATGATAAGGCTTCTGAGCTTTTCAAGATACATTTTTCTGAAGGCAATACTTTTGGTTTGCTGTGTTTTAAAAAAGTCTCTTTGGCTCTGTAAAATTTTTTCAATTTCCATACGATGGCTTTTTAAAGTACTGATGTGATGATAATGAGAGGGATGCAACAAGAAACCGGCCAAAGTTGGTCATTTAAAGATTGTATAGATTTTAAAACGCCATGATCACTAAGATAATTTCAATACTGCTTATTTTCCGTTTGCAAAGGGACTTCATTCAGCAAAGACCCTTTGCTAAGTGAAATGCCCTTGTGAACGTTTATAAAGTATTTTATTGTGAGCTTTTGCGAACATTGCGTTAAGAATAAAGAAATTGCCTTAATCTGAACCGAAGTCACAGGTTATTTAATACTTTAAGAAATTCTATCTTCCTTTTTTCATTACATAATATTCCTTACTGCTATTTTAACCGGATGGTAAAGCAGTAAAAGGAGAGCTGTAACGAAAGCGAGCCAGAATAAACCTGTGAATATCTCCATATTGGAAAGCAGGATAGATTGAGCGGTTATTTTTGCTTTAAAAGCTCCTGCTGTCATCGATAATGATTCATTTACCGGAAGTTTTGAGATATTGGCTCCAAAAATCTGGTTCCATTGGTTGTAGAAAACAGGATTGGTATCTGTAAGATTGAAGCTTAAGACATCCGAGTGTTTTAACGTTAAAAATAATATTCCATTTTGCATTAAAGCATATCCAATGGCAGTAGCCCAGAAACGGGTAGTAGTTCCCATTGCACTGGCGTTCGCCACATATTCTTCCGGCATTCCTGAAATCAGAAAGAATACGAGAGGAGTAAATAATAGACCTTGTGCCACTCCCTGAAGGAATAAAGGCGGACAGATGGTTGTAAGTGTGGTATCAGGATAAAAGGTGTAGGTAAACCAGGCACAGTCTATTGCCAGTAAAAGAAAACCTGTAAAAAATACAATTCTGGAAGAAACACCACGAACCAGGCAAATTCCTGATAAAAGTACTCCGATCAGTGTTCCTGCCACATTCCAGTACTGGATATTGACAATATAATCCCATGGCCATTTCCATACCGTTGCCATAATACTGTATACATTATTTAACCCTGAACGAATAAGATAAAAGATGAAAAACAGGATCATTCCCACAATCACATTTTTAGAACTGAAAACTTCAAAATGAAATAAAGGGCGTTTTGAATTCCTTTGTTTCAACATAAACAAACCTCCGGAAATGAGAAATATAAACAAACAAATAATGATAGAATCAGACTCAAGCCACATCTGTCTTTTTCCATAAACAATAGCATAGGCCCCGGCTTGAAGACAAACCCAAAGGAAAAACCAACTTGGAATATCCATTTGGTATAATGGTTTTTTAGGAAAGAAACGATTTCTGTTGAAAATGACGAAGCCTAAAATCAAGACAAAAACATGGAAATAGGCCATCATTAAAATCATATGTTGGTAGTTATAATCTTGAATGCTTGATTTAAGTAAGGTTGTAGTTACTGTTCCTCCTGTCAGCATAAGTGCATACATGAAAAGATAAGCAATCACTTTAGCATGTCTTGTTTTTAATTCAGCTATGATTAATGGCAGAAAAATAGCACCTTCCAGCAATCCGAAGAATCCTTCTAAAAAACGGATCACCAGAATTACATGATAATCATTGGTGACGGATAAGATATAAAGAAGAATAACTGAAACAGAAGACATTAGCAAGACATAATATTTTACACTGAAATAAGACATGAATCGCTGTAATACCAAAAGTGTGACTACAAAAGTTCCATACATCAGCATCATTAAATATTGAATATCGTCTGAATCTACATCCATAAAAGAGGATGTAAAGGCACTATTGGAATGCAGTAATGATAACAACATAATGTGCGGAAATAAAGCCATTATGAGAAGAGGCAATTTCAACCATTGTGGTAACCATTTATGATAAACTGTATTGTGTTGCATAGTTGTTTAGAAAGCTAATAAAATGGATAAATTCACTTTTTAGCTAATTGTTATAATGAAAATGCGAAAAGACAAAAGGGCAAAGGGGTAAAAGTAAAAGGGAAAATGACAAATATGCTTAAAGAAAAAATGAGCAGATCTGTATTTTGCGGTTTTGCCTTTTCGCAGAAAAAATAATTTGAAGATTTGAAAATATGAGAGTTTGAAAACGATAGTAAAACCAAATATTTTTGTACTCTAATACTCTAATACTCTAATACTCTAATACTCTAATACTCTAATACTCTAATACTCTAATACTCTAATACTCTAATACTCTAATACTCTAATACTCTAAATCTTCTTAGCGCTCACCAGAACATTCATTCCTGAAAGCAGTTTTTCATTTTCTTTGCTATTATCCAGAATTATTTTTATAGGAAATCTCTGTTCAATTTTTACGAAATTTCCTGTTGCATTATCCGGTTTTATAAGAGAGAACTGAGATCCTGATGCAGGGGATATAGAAAGAATTTTTCCTTTGAACTCAATATTTGGATAAGCATCTGCAGTGATAATGACTTCCTTGTTTTGATCGATCTGACCAAGTTGAGTTTCCTTATAGTTGGCAATAATCCACTTTTCTTTGCTTACGATTTGTACCAATGCCTGTCCTTCTTTAATAAGCTGTCCTTCCTGAATCGTTTTTTTTCCTACCCAGCCGTCATAAGGAGCTGTGATTGTAGTGTATGAAAGGAATAATTTAGCATTATTAAGACTGGCTGAACTCTGTTGAATCTGGCTTTTAGCTGGTGCTACTTTTGTCTGTTGCTCATTAGCGCCTGCTCTTACCGCATTTTTTTGCTGTTCCAGGGCTAGAAGATTTGCTTTGGATTGTTCATAAGATGCTTTTACATTTTCAAATTCCTGTTCTGTAGCGGCATCTTCTGATAGAAGATTTTTGTATCTTTTGTAATCCTGTTCAGTTCTCCAGATATCAATTCTTGCAGAAGCAATTTTAGCATCAATAATTTTCGTATCACTTTGTTTTGTGTTTACACTGCTTTGAATGGTTGTAATATTTTCAGTAGTAGTAGTGAGATTCGCTTCAGCCATATGTACCTGATTGACAAATTCTCTGTTGTCAATAACAATGAGTGTATCTCCTTTGTGTACAAACTGATTTTCATTAAACTTAATGCTTTTGATAAAGCCTGAAACCTTACTGGAAACCGGAGTGATATATTGTTCGATCTGTGCATCGTTGGTTGTAACATTTTTTCTCGAAAAAAGATAGAAGCTTACCATTCCCGTGACTCCGCTGATGATAAGAATCCATGCCAATAAAGTAATGGTTTTATTGATTCTTTTTTCCTTTTGTGTCAGTTGTTTCTGTGCCATAGTTTTTATAAGTTTCCAATCGTATATTGGAGTTGATAGTATTTTAATTGTCTGTTAATTTTTACGGAAATAAGATTAGATTCGGCTTCCAGATACGTATTGTCTGCATCAATCAATTCAGTAATAAGGCTTAGTTTATTCACATATTTTGTTCTTACAATACGATAGTTTTCCTTAGCCTGATTAATTGCTTCTTCTGCAATTTTTACTTTTTGATCAGTTTCTTCAAACTTTTTGTATGCCTCATACACAGTATGTCTTACCTTTTCTTCGTTTTCCTCAATCTGTAGTTTGGCAAGATCAATGTTTTCTCTGGCTTCCTGCATTTTGTATTTGTTTTTGTACAGATTTTCGATCGGATAGGTAAGGTTCAGGCCAATCATTCCCAAACGGTAAGCATAAGGTTCAGGCGGAAAGAACATCATGTTCGGATATTTTAAGAAATATTCTCCACCAGCAACTACTTTGGGTAAATAATTGGCTTTAGTGATTTTCTGATCCAGCTCTTTTAATGAAAGATTCTTGTGAGTAATTTCAACCGATTCATTTTTATTTAAGGCTGTCTCTGTTAACTCTTCAATATAAGGGATTGCTGCTTTATCAGAGATCAGGTCCTCCGTATCCACATGCATTTCCTGCTGTTCCGGAAGAGAAAGAATAGTTTTCAGCTTATGTTCTGCAATCTGTATATCATTATCCAGTTCTGTCCAGCTCATTTTGTGGTTAGAAAGCTGTAATGAAGTTCTCAATACTTCGTTCACGGTAACTACTCCATTAGCTTTTAATGCTTTTACTTGCTTAATGTTCACCGAATCTTCTTTCATCTTATCATTAATAAGCGACTGTTGTTCTTTTAAATGATGGATTTGAAGAAAAGCGGTAATTACTTCCATTTTAAGCTGTCTCTCATCCAGATGTGTTTTTAAAGTTGAAATTTCAGTATCAATGGCTGCTTTTTTCTCTGTATTTTTTATTTTGCCACCCATATAAACAGGAATAGATGCAGATAGCGTAAAATCATACATTCCATTGATCGCATCGTATTTTGTAGGTTTATTAAATACGCCATCCTGGTATTGAAAAAGATTGGTCACCTGATTATAACTGGTATGAAATTCAATATCTGGAAGTTTTTCCATTTTCAGATCCTTCTCATTTGTAACAGACATTTCCTGTTTTAAATGACTGATCTGGATATTCTTGTTATTTTTTAAACCAATTTCTATAGCCTGTTGCAGACCAAGGTGTTGGTAGTCTATCATTTGTGAGTGTAAAAAGTTGCTCAATAATAAGCACAACGCGATGCACCGATATCGGCATGCGTTAAATATCATATTCATAAATTAATTAAAGGATTTTTGCTAAGATGATTTTGATACTGCAAATTTACGACGATGGTTGGTGGACACGATTTGTGAAAACAGAAAAAGATTTGTTCATTTGCGCCATTTTAAAAATTCTTCCTATCTTTATTTCATGAATGACAGTCATTTTAAAGAAGTAGAAGACGATGATGCCGAATTTTACATATATCATGTCCTTACCGGAAATGTTACTACAGATATCCATTATCATAGTTCTGCCCAATTGGTATATGCAGAAGGAGGTATTGTACATGTCTTTACAGATCTGAAACACTGGTATCTTCCCGCAAGATGTTTCATGTGGATTCCTGCTGGTACACCACATTATCTTTTTTCTACCAGCCCAAAAGTGGATCTGTATAATTTTTATTTTAAAAAAGAAGCTGATAAAAATGGCTTTTTTGATGAAATTAATATTTATTCTGTCAATGAATTACTAAGGGAGATGATTTTATACACCAAAGATTGGAATGGAAAAGTGACAAAAAATGATCAATCTAAATATTATTTTCTCAAAGCACTTAAAGGTGTTTTACAAGAAAAAAAGCACAAACATCTGGCATTTCCAATACAGCATCCCTTTCCCAAAGATGAAACATTATTAAAGATTGCCAGATATATTCATGCCAACCTTGAAAAACCCCTAACAATCGAATCTACAGCTAAAGAATTCGGTATGGGTACAAGAACTCTTTCTAGAAAATTCAAGGAGATTTTGGGCATGAATTACGTTCGTTTCCTGCGAGCTTTAAGAATTACCCGTTCTTTAGAATTAATGCTGGAAGGAAAATATAATATGTATGAGATTGCAATGATGGTTGGCTATAACAGCTTGTCTTCTTTCAGCAATATTTTTAAAAAAGTAATTGGAGTAGCTCCAACGGAATATCAGCAGAAACTGAGAGGGGATAGATAGTTTGAGGGGTTTAGAACGAGAGAATTGTGACGCGTGTTTAGAGATATGGGATGAAAATATTTTATATTATTGCTTGTTAGAATTTTCTGTATCTCTTTTCTGAAGAGGGGATTTTTTGATCAGAAAAAAACCACTTCAAATAAATGAAGTGGTCTTGTATGGTGAGAAAATCTCAGTCGCTTATTAAGCTTCTTCAGATTTAGCTTCTTCTTTCTTTGCAGCAGGTGCAGCTACAACTGGAGCGTCAGATACGATATCGAATTCGAAATTGTACTCAACGTTTCTGTGTAATCTGATGTTTGCAGTTACTTTACCAGTTCTCTTAATAGTGTTCCCTGGGATTTTGATGTATTTCTTCTCTACAGAAACTCCAGCTTTAGCAAGAGCAGCAGAAAGATCTGCATTGTTGATAGATCCGAATAATTTATCACCAGAACCTACTTTTGCAGGAATAGTGATAGAAGTTTTCTTCAATTGATCTACTACAGCGTTAGCAGCAGCGATTAATTTAGCTTCTTCTTCTTTTCTAGCTTCCAAAGTTGCTTCAAGAGCTGCTTTGTTTTTAGGGGTAGCCAAAAGTGCAATTCCCTGAGGAAGTAAGAAGTTTCTAGCATAACCTGGCTTTACGCTTACTGTATCAAACTCAAGTCCTAAGTTTTCTACGTCTTGTTTTAGGATGATATCCATTGTTGTTGTCCTTTTTTAAGATTTTAGAGTTGTGTCTAAAATCAAGTTAGAATTAATTATTTATTCAGCAACAAAAGAAGAGATTGCTCTCTTCTTTTATTTATTTTTTGTCTTATTTCAATAAGTCAGCTACGTAAGGTAGTAAAGAAAGGTGTCTTGCTCTTTTGATAGCAGCAGAAACTTTTCTTTGGTATTTTAAAGAAGTTCCAGTGTATCTTCTTGGTAAGATTTTACCTTGCTCGTTTACAAACTGTAATAAGAAATCAGCATCTTTGTAATCAACGTGCTTAATTCCGTATTTTTTGAATCTACAATATTTCTTTTCAGATTTTGTGTTGATATCAAGTGGAGTAAGGAATTTTACTTCTGATTCTCCTCCAGCTGAGGCTTGTTTAGCCATTTCATCTATTGCCATGTCTTGTCTTTTTTAAAAAATAGGGTTAATTAATTAAGCTTTAGCTGCTTTTACTTTAGCTCTTCTTGTTACAGCGTACTCAATAGCATGCTTGTCAAGTTTTGTAGTAAGGTAACGGATTACTCTCTCGTCACGCTTGAATGCTAATTCTAAGTCAGCTACTACAGAACCTTCTCCTTTAAATTCGATTAAAGTATAGAACCCATTCTTTTTCAATTGGATTGGGTAAGCTAATTTTTTTAATCCCCAGTTTTCTTTAGCAACGATTTCGCAGTTCTTTTCTTTGATAAGATCTACATACTTGTTCACTGCTTCCTCTACCTGTGACTCAGATAGAACGGGAGTTAAAATGAAAACAGTTTCGTAATTGTTCATAATGTTAAAATATTTGTTAATTATTTCGAGGTGCAAAATTAGAGAATATATTTGTAATATGCAATAGTTTCTATCGAATAGTTAAAGGTTAAGTGGGATAGATTAAAAGTTGCCCGGTATTAATAAGGGATAATATTATTGAACTATAAAACATTTAAACCAAGGATAATAAATATTGAAATAGTGTAAACACTTATTATCATTGACTTTTTTTTTAAAAAAAAATATGATTTTTTTAATGCTGATTTGCAGGATTTTAAAAGCATACTTTTATTTCTAATTTAATATAGCCAGATTTGCGATTGCTTTTTGTTGTTGAGGACTGATTTTTGCATTCTGGTTTTGACTTTTAATCAGAAAAACAAATTTATCATACAATGAAAATTAATTATTACGTATTACCATTACTCCTGGCGGGAAGTTTATTTTATTCTCAGGACAAAATCACCAAAAAGAACGGAAATTCTGTAGATGTTAAACTTATAGAAATTGGCCCTTCTAATATTACTTATAAGGAATTGGATAATCCTGATGGTCCAAACCATTCTATGGATAAATCGGAAGTCTACGAAATAACCTATAGCAATGGAAAAACTGAAATTTTAGGAAAATATAAAACCGTAGATGAAGCCAAAAGCCTGATCATTGCGAAGATCAATGAGTACGGAATTGACCGTGACAGAAATGATTTGTCTCTGAATGCTGAGTTTGATGGAGAAAATATTAAGATCAATTCATTGAATGCTAAAGGTAAGATTATTCATGCAGGTGACTTTTGGGATCTTAGCAAAGTAGTGGCTTTTCATGACCCGTCAAAAAGAAAAGATAATATTGCATATTTAAATATTGTTACCTATAAAATTACAAAATCTAAAAGAGAATTGAGTAAGTTGGTGATTAAACTTACTGATTATGAAGTGGCAGCTGATGTTTTAGAGGCCATGAAAGATTTAAAGATAATGCTTAAAAAAGACCTGTAAAACAGGTCTTTTTTAATTAATATGTTTAGTCTTTCCGGAGTTCTGTTAGAAAATTTACTTTTAATACATCATATAAGGAATGTCTGCTTACCAAGATTGAAGCAATAGAAGAAACCATGCCGGCAAGCATTAAATGAAAAATTAAAGAATGCCTGTCAGTCATTTCTAGTACAATGATGGCTGATGTAAATGGGGCACGTGTAATTCCGGTAAGAAAAGCTACCATTCCACCTAAAATGACTACATTGGTTTCATTGGGAGTTAAATGAATAACCCCTGAAATAACAGAACCAATACTTGCTCCGGCAGTCAGGGCTGGTGCAAAAATACCACCGGCTCCTCCGGAAGTAAAAGATAGGGCAGGACCAAGCATTCTTAAAATGGGAACATACCAGTCTTCATGTTTATCTTTTGTAAAAAGTACCCGTTCCATAATTTCTTTTCCTGATCCTAGAATTTCCCTATTGATAAAATAGGCGATCGATGCAATGATTAAAGCACATACAATCAAAAATACAACATTCGCTTTATCTGTTTTCAGTGTTTTCTTTTTCCAGCCATTAATTTTTAGCATAATAACGGAAAGCTGGCTGGCCATAATTCCGGCTGTAGCTGCTACAAGTACGATGGGAAACATCACCATTAGAGAAACGTCATTGGTTTTTGGATAGCCTAAATATAAATAAGATCCAGCTAACGTTTGGGCCGTGAGACCAGCAATAATAACCGCTGTAAATAAAGCTGTTTTAAAGTAGTTGATGTGTGTTTTGGATAATTCCTCTACTGCAAATACAATTCCTCCAAGAGGAGTGTTAAAAGCTGCGGCAAGTCCGGCCGCGGCACCTGTCATGATCATGTTTTTCTTAGAGATCTTAGGCCACCAATCAGGAAGGTATTCATTAACCTTTCTGAAAACAGAACCCGCGATCTGAATTGTAGGTCCTTCACGACCTACAGCACCACCACCAATCACCAAAACAACAGAAGAAATAATTTTAAAGAAGATGATTTTTAAGCTTAAAAGGCTTCTGATTTTGTTATGTTCTTTAGGATTGGCAAGTTCCACAGCCGCCATCACCTGCGGAATACCGCTTCCTTTAGCATTGGGTGCAAATTCTTTAACCAACCACCAGGAAAGCACAAATCCAATAGGAGCAATAATGAAGATCATCCATGCATGCCAGTCAAAGATAAAATTCATAAGGTTTTCACCCCAGGCAAATATCTGAGCATATAATACTGCAAAAAAACCTGTAATCACAGACCCTATCCAGAAAGGAATAGCCTGAAGAAGGTTGTTTTTCAACTGTTCATTCCGGATATTATCAAATGATTTTTTCAGGGATGTTCGAATAAGGACAAGGATTTTCAGCATTTGTTGGTTTTGAGGGATGAAATTACGGCAAATAAACTAACATTTAGGGCTCTTCTAAAAAATTGAAACTATTAAAGCATTATCAATGTTCAACATCTTAGGTGTTCTTAAGTCCGCAATATTATTTTTAATCTCTATTTTGAAACCTAATTCCACTCCTAATAGTTTGTTTAAAGATAAAATTTTAAGACAGAAATCCAACAAAAAACCTTCGATTAAAAACCGAAGGATTGCTATTTTAAATATACTAACGGGTTCTAATCAGCTATTGTCAATGCAATACAATAATACTTAGACAAAGTTCTGATCGAGATAAAGCAGAAATTATTTCTTTTTTATCAGGTCTTCTATTGTATGAATCATTTTTTCAGCATTGGTATTTTCAGGATTTATTGCTAATGATTTTTTATAATTATCTAAAGCCAAAACGTAATTCTTAGCATAAAAATAGCCTTCACCCAAACTATCAAAAGCATTTGCCGACTGTGGATTTTCCTTAGCATTTAAAGCAAAAACCTTAACAGCCTCATCAATTCTTGAATTTCTCAGTAAAATATAACCTATATCATTCAGGGTGTTCTCAAAATTCCACTTTGGATTTTTTACTTTTATGGAATAATAGATTTTCTCCGCATCAGGATTATTCTTTTTAGAAAATTCAGAAATAATGGTTTCATCTGCCAATGAATAATCATCTGTTAGATTTTTATCAATCATAGAAGCAATATGATTAATGATCCTATACTGAATAGGGAATAAGTTATATCCGTTAGACATCATGATGATAGCCATATTATTCTGTGGGTAAATTTTATAGGCGCTTACATTTCCACCAGAAAAAGCGTAAGAAGTGATATTGTTTACCTTATTGATATCCCAGCCATAAGCAAAAACATCTTTTTTATTGCCAAAATCAAAGGGCTGCCACATCATTTCCTTTGTTTTTTGATTTAATAAATCATTTTTACTAAGATGAATGCTCCATTTTAAAAATGCAGGAAGTGTTATCGCTATTCCGTTGGCCGAATGAGCTCTTGTTCCGCTAATATCAGTAGATTTTTCGTATTGCTTCTTCTCGGGATTGTAATTGTATTTTACAACACGTTTAGGTATTTTTTCGATAGCGTTTGAAGAAAAAACAATTTCGTTTTTAGAATCGGAAAACTGATTGTTCAGGATGAAATTTTCAAAAGACTGTCCCGTTATTTTTTCAATAATCATGGTAAGAAGAAGGTAATTTGTCTGATTATACCTGAATTGATTTCCTGTTTTAAATTCCATTTTTTCTTTTGTCAGCCGTTCAAAAACTTTAGCATTAGAATCATCTGCTGAAAGATCATTAAAAGCAATAAGATTAGGAATTCCCGAAGAATGAGTCAATAAATTTTTTATCTTCACCTCCTGCCATTCTTTAGGTAAATTTTCAAGATGCTTTGAGAGGTTGTCTTCCAAAGATAACTGACCTTTTTCAATCAATTGAAAAATACCAATATTTGACATTAACTTTGATGTAGAATATATTCTGAACATTGAATTTGAATCAACCTTTTTGTTATTTTCAAGGGTCTCCGTACCATAATACTGTTGAAAAATGATCTTGTCATCTTTTATAATACCAATAGCCAAACCGGGAATCTGGTTGATTTTAATAACTTCTTTTACGTATTGATCTATTAATGCTGATGAAACAGCTTTCTGAGAATAGGCTGTCACCGAAATGCTTAAAGCGAATGTGACCAAAATGAATTGTTTCATAAGTAATTGTAATGGGTTCTGTTCTATATAAGACAATTCAACCTACAGTTGTATTACTCTTCAATTCAAAGATACTTAGTGAGAAATAAAAAAAACCTCCGATCAAAAATCGAAGGTTTTATATCTGGTATATAATCAGCATCAAGTAAACTACCCATTGCTGATTACTTATTACTTATATTTCCGTGTTCAGATCCCAGTTTTCAAGATAGTCGTGAACATGTTTCAACATCATTCCTCCTAAAGATCCATCTACCACTCTGTGGTCATAAGAATGAGACATAAACATTAAGTTTCTGATAGCAATTACATCACCATCTGCTGTTTCAAGAACCGCAGGCTTCTTAACGATAGCTCCAATGGCAAGGATCGCAACCTGTGGTTGAGGAATAATTGGAGTTCCCATAAGGTTCCCAAAGCTTCCTACGTTAGAAATAGTATACGTTGCTCCTTGAGTATCTTCTGGTCTTAATTTCTTATTTCTTGCTCTGTAAGCTAAATCATTGATGGCTTTAGCAAGACCCGAAAGAGATAACTGGTCTGCATTTTTGATTACAGGAACAATAAGGTTTCCGTCTGGCAGAGCGGTTGCCATACCGATGTTGATATTTTTCTTTTTGATGATATTTTCACCACTTACAGAAACATTGATCATTGGGAAATCCTGAATTGCTTTTACTACAGCTTTTACGAAAATAGGCATGAAAGTAAGTTTTTCACCTTCACGCTTTTCGAAGATCGCTTTGTTTTTGTTTCTCCATTTTACAACGTTGGTAACGTCTGTTTCAATGAAAGAAGTAACGTGGGGAGCAATTTGTTTTGCTTTTACCATGTTTTCAGCGATGATCTTTCTCATTCTGTCCATAGGAATGATCTCATCACCTGCGCCTGCAGAAATTGTCGCTGCCGGAGCAGAAACTGCAGGTTTTGGAGTAGAGGCTGCCTGTGCCGGAGCTGCTTGCTGAGCAGGCTGGCTTCCTCTGTTAGCAACATATGCTAATATATCTTCCTTAGTAATTCTTCCTTCTAAACCGTTTCCTTTGATGGATTTTAGTTCGGTTTCAGAAATATTTTCCTGTTGTGCAATTGATTTTACAAGTGGAGATAGATAAAGATCTCCTGAGAATTCTACATTGGATGTAGCAGTAGTTTGTAAAGGCTGCTCAATGGCTTTTAAAGTTTCAGTATCCGGAGTAGCTGCCGGTGTTTCAGTGGTTACTTCCTCAGAAGCAGACCCTTCTCCTTCAATTTCTAAAATAGCAATGGCCTCACCTACTTTTGCAACTTCATCTTTTTGCTTTAAAATTTTTACGATTTTCCCCGAAACTGGTGTCGGAACGTCTGAATCTACTTTATCTGTTGCAATTTCTACTACAGAGTCATCCTCTTTTACGTTATCACCTTCATTGAATAACCAAGTGATAATTGTCGCTTCCATAACCCCTTCTCCCATGGAAGGAAGCAATAATTTGTATTCTGCCATTTTTGATTTTTAGATTTTGACAAATATATAAAAAAAATCGGTTTTTTTATGAAATATATAATTTTACATGAATTCAATATAGATATTTTCACCTACATTCAATCCAAACAGGCTTTTAGCTCCGTTTTTCTTGCTTCCTTTATAGATTGTAAGTTCCAATAGCTGGCTGTCATTGAAGATTGCTGCAGACTGCCCATGGAATTCCGTCTCCCTTTCCCAGTCTGAAACTACTTCTGTATGGCTGGAAAATATTCTTGAAAGGCTTAGGTTTCTGAATTTTATAGTAAAACCACTGTATCCCTTGCTGATATTTTCAAAGAAATCTTGATTGATATTTGAGATTATATTTCCGAAATTATCAATGTAAGTTACTTCACCAATAATCATTCCTTCAGATTCATTATAAACAGCCCTTGGGAACATCAGTTGCTTAGCAGTATCTATCTTTCTTCCAATTACTTCAGGAAGACCTCCGTTGGCAAGATGTACAGCTGCCGGTACAAAAATATCCGTAGAAGTGAAATTAATAATATCATCAAAACGGTTATTCAGTGTGATTTCGTAGATTGCCTCCGGTTTAATATCAAAAAAGATCAGACTTAAGAGACCGTTGTCTGCAGCCAGAAAGTAAGAACCATCAGCTTTATAAAGAATATTTTTTCTTGATTTATGGTAAAAACTGTCCACAGAAAGGATATGAATACTTCCTTTTGGGAAATATTTATAAGCATTTCTTACAATATATGAGGTTTGTATAAGATTGAATGCCTGGATGTCGTGGGTTATATCAATAATATTAACCTCAGGATTTAGAGACAGAATTTTACCTTTCACAGCGGCAACTCTGTAATCTAAATTTCCGAAATCCGAAGTAAGGGTAATAATTGACATGAGCAATTTTATAGAATAGTGTAGTCTTGCAAAGTTATTTAAAATAAAAAGAAAGCCCGAAAGATTGTTGAAAAGAATTTGATATAAATTTGAAAAAAAGCTTTAATTTTAAAATCTAAAAATAAAAATACTGCATGTTTGAATTGACCTATGATCTGGAAGATATCGATGCGAAAATCTTCTATGGAGTTAATAACCAATATTTCAACTTATTAAAATCAAGCTTCCCTACGATTAAAATTACGGGAAGAGACCATTATATTTTTGCAATGGGAAATCAGGAAGCTTTAGATATACTGAAGCAAAAACTGGATGATATTGTAAAATTTATTTCGAAAAACAACTCAATAGGGTTGAAAGATGTTGAAAATCTTCTGAATATTAAAGATGAAAATGAAAAACAACTCATCTTTGACCAGGATATCATCGTAAAAGGAGTAAATGGAAAGGTGATTAAAGCAAAAACTACCAATCTTAAAAAATTGGTTAAAGAAACAGAGAAAAAAGATATGGTTTTTGCCATTGGGCCTGCCGGAACAGGAAAAACGTATACCAGTGTAGCATTGGCGGCAAGAGCTTTAAGAGATAAGGAAGTAAAACGGATTATCTTGACAAGACCCGCTGTAGAAGCAGGGGAGAGTCTTGGGTTTTTACCGGGAGACCTTAAAGAGAAGCTGGATCCGTATTTGCAGCCTTTATATGACGCACTTCGTGATATGATTCCGCATGAAAAGCTGGAAGGATTTATGGAGAAGAAAGTAATTGAAGTAGCTCCGCTAGCCTTTATGAGAGGGCGTACCCTTGATGATGCTTTTGTAATTCTTGATGAAGCTCAAAATACAACCCATGCTCAAATGAAAATGTTTCTGACAAGGATGGGAATGAATGCAAAGTTTATCATTACAGGAGATCCAAGCCAGATTGACCTTCCGAAGAATCAACAATCCGGATTGAAAGAAGCTATGAGGATTTTGAATGGAGTGAAAGAAATTGGTTTTGTGCATCTTACAGAAGAAGATGTGGTGAGGCATCCTGTTGTAAGAAAGATTATTCTGGCATATAATGATGAGGATAAAAGGCTGAGAAATGATTAATTCTCGATAGGTAAAAGTTCCGTTAACCTTTTGTTAACCTTCAAAAGTTGTCTTAAAATTTGTTAATTTGAAAAAAATAATTAGTTTTGCAAGCCTTAATTAAAAAAACTAATTAACTAATGAAAAAACTTTTACTTATTGCAGCCGTAGCTGTATTGGGAGTTAATGCAAGTGCACAGTCTCTAAAATTCGGTCCTAAAGCAGGATACTCTTATTCTACTCTAAAACTAAAAGCTGATGGTCATTCTGAAACTTCAGATCCTGTACATACATTTTATGTTGGGGGAATTGTAGAATATAAATTTAATGATAACTTTGGTATCCAAGGAGAGCTTTTATATTCTCCACTAGGAGGTAAAGTGAAAGTAGCTGAAACTGATCCGGATGATCCAACTACATTTTTAAACTTTAAATCAAAGCAAACTCTTCATACCCTATTGATTCCTGTTTCTGCTAAATACTTCATTACTGAAGGGTTATCTGTTTCTGCAGGAGCAAGTTTTGGGGTGATTCTTTCTGCTAAAGCAAAATATACTGCAGATTTCGGAATTGGCCTTCCGGGGTTTGAGATTAATGCTGATCAGGAAGTTGATATTAAAGACCAGACAAGTAGTTTAAATATTGCTCCTTTCTTAGGTGCTGAGTATGCTTTGGAAAATGGTTTATTCTTTGATGCAAGATATAACCTTGGAGTTTCTAACCTGGCAAAACACCCTGAAGGTAATGCGAAAACAACTAACAGCTTCATTCAGGTAGGTGTAGGTTTCAAATTTGGAGGGAACTAACCTAAAGATTTAAAACATTACAATCAAATATAAAGCAGGACAAATTTTGTCCTGCTTTTTTTGTGCCTTAATAAACATGATACATAGAAATAACGTTCTATAATGAAAATAATTAGTATTTTTGGAGCGTAAAATTTAAACTTATAAAATGAAAAAGCTATTATTAGTAGGTGCTTTTGCGCTTTTAGGAGGTGCTGCTCAAGCGCAGGAAGGTTTAAAATTAGGCGGACATATTGGGGTGCCTGTATCTGATGCAAGCAATGTATCTTCATTTACACTAGGGGTAGACGGAGCTTATATGTGGAATATTGCTAAAGGATTTGACCTTGGGGTAGCAACAGGATACTCTCATTTCTTTGGAAAAGATCATTTTGATGATTTTGGATTTATTCCTGTAGCAGTTTCCGGTAAATATAAATTTAAAGGAGCTCCTATCTTCGTAGGGTTAGACCTAGGATATGGCATTTCTACAAAAGATGGTATAGATGGTGGTTTTTATGCGCAACCTAAATTTGGATATCAGATGTCTAAAGGAGAATTGTACATAGGATATCAGTCTGTAAGCAACAGACGTGACTACGGTTGGTACAGAGACAGCTGGAACATTGGTGCTGTTAACTTAGGATACAACTTCTTTATTAAATAAGAACGTACTGAAATAAACATAAGAAACTCTGGTCAAAGGCCAGAGTTTTTTATTGGCCGTCATTTAAAGATCACAGAATCCTGACTATATGCATCTCTATTATATCACTTTGAAAGGCCGAAATTGGTTTTAAATTATAAACATTTGTTTGAGTTTTAAGAGTTAATTCCTTAAAAATTAACATTTTAACAAGAGTGTTTTAGCTGTGTTTTCCCAAATTATGATGATTTTAAGAAAATATATAAATTTCAAAACCTAAACATATTAAGCTCTGGTTAAGGAATTGTGAATTTTTTATTCATAATATTGTGAAAAACCCAAAAGACTCTCTTGGATATGATTTATTTTTATAATACCTTAAATTTTAACAATGATATTAATCACATTAACAAATTTTAATATTAGTGGATACGACTGTAAATTTGTCCTCAGAAAGTATTAAAAATTTTTAAAATGAAAAAAGTATTATTAGCGGGTGCTGTTGCACTTTTTGGTTTATCAAACGCTCAGATTGCTAAAGGAACTACATATTTATCAGGACAAGTTAGTTATTCTCAAACAGAAGATAATAACGATAACAGTAAAGTAGAAAGTATTAAGGTTCTTCCAACTGTAGGTTATTTCGTAAACACGAACTTGGCAGTAGGTTTAGGTTTAGGTTATAAAAACGGTAAAAATACTGACACAACTACAAGCCCAAGTGGAGCAACTGTAACTGAAATTGAAACATCTAAGCCAGCATTTGTTGTAGCTCCTTTCGTAAGAAAGTACTGGACTTTAGCTGACAAATTATATATCTTCGGTCAATTAGAAGTTCCTATGGAGTTTGGTCAAAATAAAGTAGAAGGTACTTCTACAACAACAAACGCGGGAAGCACAACTGTTACTTCTGTTTCTACTAAAAATAACTACACTTCAATTGGTGTTAACGTTAAGCCAGGTTTAGATTATTTCTTAAACAAAAACTGGACTATCGAAGCTACTATCGGTGAATTCGGATACAATACTTCTAAAGTAGATGTTGACGGAGCTAAGAGAGTTAACAATTATGACTTCGGTTTAAACTTGAAGGCTGTAACTTTCGGAGTTAAATATGTATTTGCAAAATAATAAACAAAGCATATAGCTATAGAGCCCTAGGATTATTATCTTAGGGCTTTTTTACCTTATACTATTAAAATATATAATAATCATGAAAAAAATCTTATTAGCATCTGCAATTGCTTTATTTGCAGGGCTTCATGCACAAACAAAATTTGGAGTAAAGGCAGGTTATGCTTTATCAACTTTGAATTCCAATGATGATAATTTTGAAATTGAAGGAATCAAAGCGAGTATGGAGTCAAAATCCGGCTTCTATGTGGGAGGATTGGTAGAACATAAATTCAATAATAAGTTTGCAATACAGGGAGAAGTTGAATATGCAAATTTGGGAGGTAAAGCAGTGGTTAAAGCGTATGGTGTTACGGTAACAGAAAAGCTTAACTTTAACAGAATTGTAATTCCTGTGTCTGCAAGATATTATGCTACACCGGAACTAGGGCTTTATGCGGGTCCATATGTGAGCTTCAGAACCAATACAAAAGTTAAAATGGAAGTTAGTGGAGCACCTTCTAATCAGGCTGCTTTAAATGAAGGAGAGAAATATCTTGAAAAAACCTTTGATGATGGTCTTAAATCTACTGAATTTGGTTTATTCTTAGGAGCAGATTATACCGTTTATAAAGGATTGTTTGTAGATGCTCGTTATAGTTTTGGTCTTACTAATATGATCAAAAACCCTATGGATGGTGAAAAACTAAAAATGAACTTCTTGCAATTAGGGGTAGGATATAAATTTTAATAATTCAATTAATAATCATGAAAAAGCTATTATTAGCAGGTGCTGTAGCACTTTTTGGACTTTCTAATGCTCAAATGACTAAAGGGGATTGGGTAATCAGTGGAAACACAGGAATGGGTTTTAATAACAATACAACTACTGTAAAAGTAGGAGGGAAGTCTACTGACGGTCCAAAAGTAAATACATTCTCAATTACTCCTTCTGTAGGATATTTCGTTATTGATAAATTAGCGGTTGGTATTGACTTAGGATATGTAAATACTACAACTAAATATCAAGGCCTTAAATCTGTAAATTCTACGTTTTCTGTAATGCCTACAGCTACTTATTATTTTACTAATTCTACTAAGTTTGTACCATTCTTAGGAGCAGGGATTGGATATGCATCCAATAAAACAAAGTACTCTTTTTATAAAGACATCAATAATGAAGGGCTTGATCCTTTATTAATGCGAGATACAGAGGTTACTACAGATGGTTTGGCATGGAAAGTAAAAGGAGGGGTAACTTATATGGCTACTTCGTCTTTAGGAGTCAATTTAGGTATTTCTTATGACCAGTTTTCTAATAAGGAAACTATTATGAATACCGATGTTAAAACGAATATTAAAACTTTCGGGGTTAACGTTGGTTTCTCTTATTTTATCAAAGGGAAAGCTCAGAAATCTGATAAATAATCAATTTGTTTAAAGATAAAAGAACAAAAAATCCGACTCAATTTTGAGTCGGATTTTATTTTGATAAGATTGTTCTTGAATTATTTCCCAAACATTCCACCCATTCCAGGCATATTCGGCATTTTGCTCATCATCTGCATCATTTGCTTTCCTTGAGGTCCCTGCATCATCTTCATCATTTTGCCCATCTGATCAAATTGCTTCATCAATTGGTTGACGTCCTCAATTTTTCTTCCTGCACCTCTTGCAATTCTATTTTTTCTCTGAGTATTGATGATAGACGGTTTTCTTCTTTCTTCCGGGGTCATAGAGTAGATGATCGCTTCAATGTGCTTAAATGCATCATCACTGATCTCTACATCCTTGATAGCCTTTCCAACCCCAGGAATCATTCCCATAAGGTCTTTCATATTACCCATCTTCTTGATCTGGTTGATCTGCTTTAAGAAATCATCAAAACCAAACTCATTTTTAGCGATTTTCTTGTGAAGTTTTTTAGCTTCTTCTTCATCAAACTGCTCCTGCGCTCTTTCTACTAAGGAAACAACGTCTCCCATTCCTAGGATTCTGTCGGCCATCCTTTCCGGGTAGAAAAGATCAAGGGCTTCCATTTTCTCTCCTGTAGAAATGAACTTGATAGGTTTTTCAACCACAGAACGGATCGTTAATGCAGCACCCCCTCTTGTATCACCATCTAATTTGGTTAGAACAACTCCGTCAAAGTTCAATGCATCGTTAAATGCTTTTGCAGTATTTACGGCATCCTGACCTGTCATGGAATCCACTACGAAAAGGGTTTCCTGTGGCTTGATGAAGTAATGTACAGACTTGATCTCGTTCATCATCTGCTCATCAATTGCTAAACGACCTGCGGTATCTACGATCACTACATCGTGATTGTTAGCCTTTGCAAAGTTGATTGCATTTTCAGCAATAGTAGAAGGGTTGGTAGCTCCTTCTTCAGTATAAACAGGAACATTGATCTGTCCTCCTAATACTTTTAGCTGGTCAATCGCGGCAGGACGGTAAACATCACATGCTACCAAAAGAGGCTTTTTATTTCTTTTTGTTTGTAAATAATTAGCAAGTTTTCCGGAGAAAGTAGTCTTACCAGAACCCTGGAGACCTGCAATAAGGATAACAGATGGTTTTCCTGAAAGATTAATTCCTTCCTGAGAACCTCCCATCAAATCCACAAGCTCATCATGAACGATTTTCGTCATCAACTGTCCCGGAGTAAGGGAAGTAAGAACATTTTCGCCTAAAGCTTTATCCTGAACTCTTTTAGTAAGATCCTTTGCAACTTTATAGTTAACGTCGGCATCCACCAATGCTCTACGGATTTCCTTTACGGTTTCCGCTACATTGATTTCGGTAATTTTTCCACGTCCGGAAATATTATGTAATGCCTTGTCTAATTTATCCTGTAAACTATTAAACATATTTATTGTAAATTATAGGTTTGCAAAAATAAGGAATTTTTAAGAAACCTGAGTATGATAGACTTAATATTATAAGGATTTGATTAAAGTTGGAAGCTGGAGGCGGGTAGAAGGGACGTTTTTGAGGCCGATAATATAAAAGAAGGCTGTTTTATGGGCTATTTAGATCATCTTAGATGTTTTATAAAAAGATCCAACGAAGGTGGGGAAGTAAGAGAAGAAAGTTTTCCTTAGATATTAAAATACAATATAACCTTCATCCTTTTTTTCTGCTTCCGGCCTCTAATGCATAGAAGAACTCAGAATAGTTTTGTTTCAAAAATTATAATCCTATTTTTGCAGCATGAATTTTCTTGATAGTTTCATTATTGTATTATTAATATCATTACTTAATATAATAGTATATATAATATTTAAAAAGTATTTGTACGGTAAACAGGATGCAGGAATGAAATTTCTTGTCATTAACCTGTCTAAGGATCTGATCTGGCTTATTGTGTCTTTAATAATTATAGACAAGACTAAAGCTAATTTTCTCTTTATAGTGATCTGTTTTCTCATCGCATCATTCCTTATTTATTTACCTATAATAAAACTCATTAATAAGTCTTGATTTTTTTGATGATAAAAATCAATTTTTAGTATTGGTAAAGTTTAATAAAATCGATATATTTGCACACGATTAAAAAAGAGATATGAACAGAAAAATTTCTTCATTATTTTTCGCATTTTTATTTGTGTTTATAAGCAGTTTAGCTGCAGCTCAACACGAATCAGAAGGAGAAGTATCAGCGGAAAAAGTAGAGAACAAAGAAGTGAAAGACGGCTTCAATGCGACCACTATGATCATGGAGCACATTGGTGATTCTAATGAATGGCATTTATGGACTACAAAAGATGAAAGTGGTGAAGAACATCACGTTTCTATCCCTTTGCCTGTTATTATTAAAGATAATGAAGGATGGCATACTTTTCTTTCTAGCAGTATTGCTCACGGACACGAACATGATGGGTATACTTTAGAGCACGGACAGGTAGTTTCTACTAAAGGAGTTGAAAAAGCTACATTATTTTCAATTATCAGTGGAAAGCAAAAATCAAACGAAGTGTTTTTTGATCTTTCAGTAACAAAAAACGCAGCTTCAATGTTCTTGTCAGTAATTTTTATGGCAGTAGTGTTCATAGGAATGGCAAGAAACTATAAAAAATCACAACTTCCAAAAGGTATTGGAAAATTAATGGAGCCGGTGATTGTATTTATCAGAGACGAGGTGGCTATTCCAAATATCGGGTCTGTTAAATATAAAAGATACATGCCTTATTTATTAACTGCATTTTTCTTTATCTGGATTAACAACCTATTTGGATTGATACCTTTCTTTCCTTTCGGGGCAAACCTTACAGGTAACATTGCAATCACAGCGGTATTAGCTATTATTACATTGTTAATTACATTATTCAGTGCGAATAAAGATTACTGGAAACACATCTTTATGCCACCAGTTCCAATCTTATTGTATCCAATTATGGTTCCAATCGAGATTATCGGAATCTTCACAAAGCCTTTCGCTTTAATGATGCGACTTTTCGCTAACGTTACGGCGGGACACATTATGATCTTGGCGATCGTTTCATTGATCTTCATTTTCAAAACTCCATTATTAGGATTTGCATCTGTACCATTAGCATTATTTGTTTCAGTATTGGAATTATTGGTAGCAGCATTGCAAGCATACATCTTCACTGTATTATCCGCATTATTTATCGGAATCGCAGTTGCAGAGCATGAACATGAGCACGGTCACGAAGAGCACGCTCACTAATTAAAAGAAAGAATTTAAAATAATTTTTTAACTAATATAATTTATTTATTATGGATTTATCAACAGGAGCAGGATTAATTTACGTAGGTATCGGTTTAGCAGTACTAGGTGTAGGTCTAGGTATCGGTAAAATCGGTGGTCACGCAATGGACGCTATCGCTAGACAACCAGAACAAGCTGGTAAGATTCAAGGAGCAATGCTTATCGCTGCTGGTCTTATTGAAGGAGCTGGTCTTATCGCGATCATCTTTGGTGCTTTCATCAAGTAATCTATCCTCAAAAAACATTCTTAGCAGTAAAGCGGTTGGCTGCTGCTAAGAATCTTTTAAAAAAACGATCCATAAAATAACATTTAAAAAAAGAATTTACAGATATGGGAATTATTGAACCTGGAATTGGACTTTTGTTTTGGATGACCCTTACTTTTGTTATCCTATTATTTCTTCTAGCTAAATTCGCTTGGAAACCAATTGTAAATGCTGTTAATGAAAGAGAAACTTCTATCATTGATGCATTAAACCAAGCTAAATTGGCTAAAAAAGAGATGGAAGATCTTAAAGCTGACAACGAAAGAATCATTCGTGAAGCTAAAATCGAAAGAGATGCTATCCTTAAAGAAGCCAGAGAAATTAAAGACAGAATCGTAGGTGAAGCTAAAGATGTTGCTAAAGCTGAAGGAGACAAACTTATCGAAGCTGCTAAGCAAACAATCAACGCTGAGAAAAATGCTGCAATGGCAGACATCAAAACTCAGATCGGTGCTTTATCTGTAAACATTGCAGAGTCTATCTTAAAACAAAAGTTAGATAATACAGAAGCTCAAAACGAATTAGTTCAAAATTATATCAACAAATCTAACCTTAACTAAGAATGCTTACATCTAAAGTAGCGAAAAGATACGCACAGGGTTTACTTGATTTCACGAATGAATCAGGTCAGACAGCTGCCGTGTTTTCTGAAATGAAAGATGTAGTGAAGATTATGATTGAATCTAAAGATTTAAACAAGTTCTTCCTTACACCTTACATTGATGCAAAAAAGAAAATAGAGGTAGCAAACGAAATTTTCAAAGGTTTATCAGCATCTTCCCAGAATTTGATCAGATTGGTTATTAAACATGGACGTGAGAACCAATTGAAAAATATCGCTCAGGAATTCATCAACAAAGTTGAAGATATCAACGGAGTACAGAGAGTAACGCTTACAACAGCAACTCAGCTTTCTAAAGAGAATATTGATCAGATCCTAAGATCTACCAACTTGGTGAATGCCAATTCAAACTTCGATTTGAAAGTAAATATCAACCAGGATATTTTAGGTGGATATATCCTAAGAGTGGGAGACCAGCAGGTAGACGCGTCTGTAAAGACCAAATTGAACCAAGTTAAAAAAGATTTCCAATTAAATTAAGAAAAACAACCATACAATGGCAGAAATAAATCCGGCAGAAGTATCTGCGATCTTAAAACAGCAATTGGCCAACTTCGATACTCAATCAAACGTTGAGGAAGTAGGTACAGTTTTAACCATCGGTGATGGTATTGCTCGTGTATACGGGTTAGAAAACGTACAATACGGAGAGTTGGTGAAATTTTCTAGTGATGTAGAAGGTATTGTACTTAACCTTGAAGAAGACAACGTAGGTGTTGCTCTATTGGGTGAAAGTAAATTAGTAAAAGAAGGGGATACAGTAAGAAGAACAAACAGAATCTCTTCTATCAAAGTAGGAGAAGGAATGTTAGGAAGAGTAGTAGATACTCTTGGTAACCCTATCGATGGTAAAGGTCCTATCACAGGAGATTTATACGAAATGCCATTAGAAAGAAAAGCTCCTGGAGTTATCTTCAGACAGCCGGTAACTGAACCTTTACAGTCAGGTATCGTAGCAATTGATGCGATGATTCCTGTAGGAAGAGGACAAAGAGAGCTTATCATTGGTGACAGACAAACAGGTAAAACTACTGTTGCGATTGATACGATCATCAACCAAAAAGAATTCTTTGATGCAGGTAAGCCTGTATATTGTATATATGTTGCAATCGGTCAGAAAGCTTCTACTGTAGCACAAATCGTTAAAACCCTTTCTGATAAAGGAGCTTTAGCTTATACTGTAATCGTTGCAGCTAATGCATCAGATCCAGTTCCAATGCAGGTATATTCTGCAATGGCAGGAGCTTCTATCGGTGAGTTCTTCAGAGACACTGGTAGACCAGCATTGATCGTTTATGATGATTTATCTAAACAAGCTGTTGCTTACCGTGAGCTTTCTCTACTATTAAGAAGACCACCGGGCCGTGAAGCTTACCCTGGAGACGTTTTCTATCTTCACTCAAGACTATTGGAAAGAGCTGCAAAAGTAATCGCTGATGATAACATTGCTAAGCAAATGAATGACTTACCAGAGTCTCTTAAGCCAATCGTGAAAGGAGGTGGTTCATTAACTGCTCTTCCAATCATTGAAACTCAGGCAGGTGACGTTTCTGCGTATATCCCAACTAACGTAATCTCTATTACTGACGGACAGATCTTCTTGGAGTCTGATCTATTCAACTCAGGGGTTCGTCCAGCGATCAACGTAGGTATCTCTGTATCGAGAGTAGGAGGTAACGCTCAGATCAAATCAATGAAAAAAGTATCTGGTACTCTAAAATTAGACCAGGCTCAATATAAAGAACTAGAAGCGTTTGCTAAATTTGGTTCTGACCTTGATGCTTCTACTTTAGCAGTAATCTCTAAAGGAGAAAGAAACGTAGAAATCCTTAAGCAGCCGGTAAATGCACCGCTTCCTGTAGACAGTCAGGTAGCAATCGTATATGCTGGAACAGAAAACTTAATGAGAAACGTTCCATTGAACAAGATTAAAGAATTCCAACACGAATATATCGAGTTCCTAAGATCTAAGCACCCTGATACAATGGCTGCAATTAAGGCTGGGAAAATCGATAACGATATTACAAGCGTTCTTAAGCAGGCAGCTAATGATTTAGCTTCTAAATACAACTAAAAAAATTCAATGTTTAAGGTTTAAAAACATAGCATTTTAAGCCTTAAACTTTAGACCTTAAACTTTGAACCCAAATTAATGGCAAACTTAAAAGAAATACGAGGCAGAATTACGTCAATTTCATCTACGATGCAGATTACACGTGCTATGAAAATGGTTTCCGCTGCGAAACTTAAAAAAGCACAGGACGCAATCGTAATGTTAAGACCTTATTCTGAAAAATTACAGGAGCTTATCCAGAATGTAAATTCTAGCTCAGATCCTGATCAGATTTCTGTATATGCTCAGAAAAGAGAGGTTAAAAGAATACTTTTCATCGCTGTTACTTCAAACAGAGGTCTTGCGGGGGCTTTTAACTCTTCAATTGTAAAAGAGCTTAATCTTCAGTTTCAGAACAATTCTCAGTACGAGATTGAAGTTCTTCCTGTAGGTAAAAAAGTATATGATGCTGTAAGAAGAAATCGTTCAGTATATACTAATGGAAGTTCTGTTTATGATAATTTGAGCTTTGATGCAGTTGCTCATATTACAGAAGGGGTAATGACAAGCTTCAAAGAAGGTAAATTTGACGAAGTTTACGTTATTTATAACAAATTCGTTAACGCTGCCACTCAAGAAGTAACTACAGAACAACTTCTTCCAATCTCAATGCCTGAAACTACAGAGCCACAGGTTGAAACAGATTATATCTTTGAACCTAATAGAGCAGAGATTCTTGATAATTTGATTCCAAAATCAATCAAGACTCAGGTTTTTAAAGCGATCTTAGATTCAGTAGCCTCTGAGCACGGAGCGAGAATGACTGCAATGCACAAAGCAACAGACAACGCAGAAGCGCTTAGAAATGATCTGAAGATCTTCTACAACAAAGCAAGACAGGCTGCAATTACCAACGAAATTTTGGAAATTGTTTCCGGAGCAGAAGCTTTGAAAAATTCATAAAGAATTATTTTAACATACTATCAAAAGCATCGATTAATCGATGCTTTTTTTATTTCTAAAGATTGAAAAAAGCAATTAAGTATCCAAAATTGATTCCTTTATATGAAAATGTAAAGTGTGTCCAATTATTTTTTTTGTTCCGAAATAGATAGGTTTTAAGAAGTTAAATTTTCTTTCAAAAATTCCCTTATTGAAATAATCTATCCTGGATTCAGGTTATTTTTATTTTGCATATCTTTGTACCTAATAAAATTTATACAACTTCTAAATGGACTCGGACATAGTCAGGCTTTTGCTGGCCTTATTTCTTGTTTTACTAAATGGCTTCTTCGTAGCCGCAGAATTTTCAATTGTTAAAGTTCGTTACTCACAAATCCAAATAAAAGCCGCAGAAGGTGATTCTATGGCTAAACAGGCAGAACATATCATCAAACATCTTGATGAATATCTTTCCGCTACACAATTAGGTATTACATTGGCATCGCTTGC
Organism: Chryseobacterium nakagawai; assembly: GCF_900637665.1. NCBI lineage: Bacteria > Pseudomonadati > Bacteroidota > Flavobacteriia > Flavobacteriales > Weeksellaceae > Chryseobacterium > Chryseobacterium nakagawai. The sequence continues at coordinate 3,266,598 of NZ_LR134386.1, read as the reverse complement.
CCTTGGATGGGTAGGAGAAAGCGCACTGCATCATATTTTTGAAAATATTTTTACGTCTTTGAACGTTAATTTAACTCAGACAACAATAACTACTATTTCGGTAGCGACCAGTTTTGTACTGATTACTGTTATGCATATTGTATTTGGTGAACTTATTCCTAAATCGATAGCCATCAGGAAATCAGAAGCAACTACTATGGCAACAGCAGTGCCACTGAGAGTTTTTTATACTATTTTCAAGCCATTTATCTGGTTAATGAATCTTATGTCAAACGGTTTCTTAAGACTAATCAAAATTCACCCGGCTTCGGAACAGGAAATCCACTCCACAGAAGAACTTCAGCTTTTGGTAAAGCAAAGTGCAGACAGTGGTGAAATTGAAGAGGAGAACTATGAGATCATTAAAAATGCCTTTGATTTTACAGATCACTCTGCGAAACAAATCATGGTTCCAAGACAGAATATTACTTCCATCGATTTTGAAGAAGATGTGAACGATATCATCAATAAGATTATGGATAGTGGGTATTCACGTATCCCTGTATATATTGATTCTATAGACAATGTAATCGGAATTTTCTATACCAAGGAAATTATAAGAGAATTTGTTAAAAGAAAAGGAGATCTGGATCATGAGGACCTTAAAGATTTAATGCGTGATGCCTTTTTCGTAGTAGGAAGTAAGAAAGTTTCAGACTTATTGAAAACTTTCCAATTGAAAAAACAACACATTGCCGTCGTTATTGACGAATTTGGTGGAACTGAAGGAATTATTACTCTGGAAGATATTCTAGAAGAGCTTGTGGGAGAAATCCAGGATGAAGAAGATGACGAAGAAAAGATTGTTGATAAAATAGCGGATAATACCTATTGGGTACAAGCTACTCAGCCTTTGGAAGAGATCAATGAATTTTTGCCTAAGAAACTCCCTCTTTCAGAAGAAAGTGAATACAACTCGCTGGCCGGGTTTATTCTTTATGAACTGGAAGAAATTCCTGAAGAAAATCAGGAGTTCAATTTAGATGATTATCACTTCAAAATCCTGAAAATGAATAATAAGAGTGTAGAACTTGTTGAATTGATATATCAGGAACCTAATGCTATTGATAGTTTAGCAGAAAAGATTGGTGAAGTTTAAAATAACTAAGAATGAATTTTTATAATACGATAAAGGATTATGAAGATCCGAAACGCCAGTATGAAGAAGAAGTTCTTGTACTGGATGATACGGATGATGTCTACAAATTAGTATTGCATAACGATGATGTTCACACTTTTGATTATGTAATCGACAGCCTGATTGAAATATGCAAACATACGTTAGAACAGGCAGAGCAATGTACAATTCTTGTCCATTATAAGGGCAAATGTACTGTAAAAACAGGCTCATTGGATCTTTTGAAGCCTATGCACGAAAAATTACTTTCACGCGAATTAACAAGTGAAATCGTATAAAATAAAAACCGACAAATAACTTGTCGGTTTTTTTTATTAAATCATGAGCTGAAAGACCTGCAACAATTATAAATGATAAAAGGGAAGAGCTTCATAAAAAACTTGTAATTTTTAAACGTTCTAATCTTTTAATTTCTCAATACTCTTACATTGCTACATTTTATCTAAAATAGTATATTTGTACCAACTATAAAGAAACAAAAAACAATGCTTGTAATAGGAATTGCCGGTGGAACAGGATCTGGCAAAACTACAGTTGTTGATAAGATACTTCAACAGCTTGATATCGAAGGAATGAATATCCTTTCTCAGGATAATTATTATCACGACAACCAAGGTCTTACATTGACAGAAAGAGAGGCTCTAAATTATGACCATCCGAAGTCAATAGATTTTGAACTATTGATAAAACACGTAAAAGCTTTAAAAAATAACGAGCCGATAGAACAGCCAATTTATAGCTTTGTAACGCATTCCAGAACAGGAGATCACGTAACTGTAGAACCTAAGAATGTATTGGTAGTAGAAGGAATTTTGGTTCTTACCAACAAAGAATTACTCAAAGAATTTGACCTGAAGGTTTTTGTTCATGCAGATTCTGATGAAAGGCTGATCAGGAGGATCAGGAGAGATACTCAGGAAAGAGGAAGAGATTTGAGCGAAGTATTACACCGCTATCAGACCACTTTAAAACCAATGCACCAGGAATTCATAGAGCCATCTAAAAATGATGCCGATCTTATTATCCCAAATATGAAGCAGAATTCCGTAGCAATTGATTTTTTAACTACCGTTATTAAGAACTCGTTGAAAAAACATTAAAAAAAATGGAAGAAAATAATCTTATCAAAGACATTCAGCCGAAATCTGAAACATTCAAACTTATCCAAAAATATGTGTTGAATAAGTATACCATTACGATCTGTCTGTTTTTGGTATGGATGATTTTCTTCGACAAAACCTCATTTCTCGTAATTAATGAACTGAATGGGGAGATTCATAAATATGAAGAGCAACTCGACTATTACAAAAAAGAATACGAAAAGAATGATGCTTTTTATAAAAAACTGATGAACAACAAATCAGAAAAAGAGAAATACGCAAGAGAAAATTATTTTATGAAGAAACCGAATGAAGAAATTTTCATTTTGGTGGTTGACAGTACAAAAGTCGCTAAGAAATAAAAGAATGGTAAAAGTGTCAATAGTGAATGGCCAATTAGGATTGTTTGATGGGCACCATTCACTGGCGGAGCAAAATTAATCATTGACGATTCACAATTTAAACAAAACTAATGTCAAATACAGCTACACTTCCAAACTGGGAAAATTTAGTAAAGAAACAACTTAAAACAGAGGATATTTATCCTATTCTGGAAAAGGAAAATCTGGAAGGAATAGAAGTAAGACCTTTTTATACACAGGTTAAAAAGCCTTTGGTAAACTTACCAAAAGTTGAAGAAAGTACCCATTTGGTAGCCAGATATCATGAAAGTCTGGAAGAAGAAGTATTTGCATTTCTACTTGATCAGAATGTGGAACATTTGGATGAGAAGACCATATTTGTTAACAATAAAGATCTTGCAGGGCACATTAGCCCAGAGGAAGAGGATCAATATTTTTCATTGATTGATGTTTTTAATGAAAAAAATGCAACCATTGACGATCAGCTGACAAAAGAATTATTAGCAAAAGGTTTCAAGAGAAGCATTTGTGTAGATATTTCATTGCATCAGAATGCAGGAGCAGCCATCTATCAACAATTAGGGATTGCTTTAGCCAAAACAAAAGAACTGGTAGAAGTATATGGAGCTGAAATTCTCAACCAATTAATCTTCAAAATTGCTGTAGGAGGGAATTATTTCTTCGAAATGGCAAAATTAAGAGCCTTTAAAATGGTTTTTAACCAGTTTTCCAAAGAATATGGATTGGATGAAGTTCCTTATATTTTTGCTGAGACCTCTCTTAGAAATAAGGCTGTTTCTGATAATGAAAACAATCTGATCCGCTCTACATTGGAGCTTGCTTCAGCAATGATTGGCGGAGCAGACGCTGTTTTTACAAACAATTATCTTGTTGACAGAAATACGGATAACTCTGAAGAGATCTCTTTCAAACAACAGATTGTATTGGCGTATGAAAGTATCATCAATGTATTTGAAGATGCTGCTAACGGAAGCTATTATGTTGAAGATATCACTCAACAGATTGCAGACAAGTCATGGGCTTTATTTGTTGAAATGGAAGAAGCAGGAGGCTATCTTGAGCTTTTAAAGCAGGGCGTAGTTCAGAAGAAGATTTATGACCACGCTATTGAAGAACAACAATGGATCGAAGAGGGGAAAATAAAGCTGATCGGAGTTAATTTGTATCCAAAATTAGACGTTAAAAAGTCAATTAATGATCTATATAACGAAAAAGAAATAAAAGCCGTTCGTTGGGCAGGAATGTTTGAATAACACTTAGATATTTCCCACAGATTTCTCAGATAACACAGATTTTACAGATAAAAACTGTGAAATTTAAACATAATACAAATGAATGAAAATGAGATTAGTTTTTATATCAGAAAATCTATTTTTTCTGTATATAATGAATTGGGACCCGGTCTGTTGGAGAAAGTTTATGAAAAAGTTTTGGCTTATGAACTTGAAAATAATGGCTTAAGTGTTAAAACACAAGTTTCTATTCCAATAAAATTTAAAGATATAATTATTGACTCAAGTTTTATAGCAGATATAATCGTAGAAGATAAGGTAATTATCGAAATAAAATCAATCCCAGAAATAGCTAGTGTTCATCACAAACAACTGCTAACTTATTTAAAATTGACTAATCTTAAATTAGGAATCTTAGTCAATTTTAATACAGATTATATTGATAAAAATATTATTCGAAAAATAAACGGAAATATTAACTAAAGTCAAAAAGAATCAGTGTAATTTGTGAGATCTGTGGGAAATATAATATTAAAACAGGACGTTCAAAACTATATCAATGCAAATCTAAAAACAGATCTGCACTCATTGTTATTGAAAAAATCTCCGTTTCCGGAGGTTTCTATGCAGGAGATTGTTCAGCAAATCAAAGGGAAACAAATAGCAGAAAAAAAGTTTCCATTCCTATTGAAAGAGGGTATTATCTTCCCTCCACAACTTAATATGGAGCAGTCATCCTCTGAAAAGACCGCTCTTTATAAATCCAAGATTTTAAAAGGCAAAAAATTTATTGATTTAACCAGCGGTTTTGGAATAGATGCTTATTATCTATCTCAAAACTTTGAAGATATTACTTTAATAGAGCAAAATACAGAGCTTTTAAAGATCGTTGAACACAATTGGACTGCTCTTGGAAAGAAAGCTAGGTTTATCAATCGGGAACTGGAAGATTTTTTGAACGAAAATCAGGAAAGATTTGACACAATTTATCTGGATCCGGCCCGAAGAGATCAAAATAAAAATAAAGTATTTCTCTTGGAGGATCTTTCCCCAAATATTCTTGAAATTCAGAAAAAATTATTGTCAATATCAGATCAGGTAATAATTAAATTATCTCCATTAATTGATCTGAAGTATCTTGTCTCTGTTTTGCCCAATATCTTCAGGATTGATATTATCGCACTTAAAAATGACGTAAAAGAGGTGGTGGTTTTCTTATCTGAGGAAAATAAAAATGAGATTATTTGCAACTGTATGAATCTTGAAAGTGAAGAATCTGCTTTTAGTTTCATGTTTGGGGCAGAAGAAATTGCCCAATCGGAGTATTCTGAACCTGAAAAATTCATTTATATTCCTAATAATACCATTTTAAAAGCTGGAATTTTTAATTTAATTACTGAAAAATTTGAGATTAAAAAACTGCATCCCAATACTCATATTTATACATCTCCTGAAAGGGTTTTAGATTTTCCTGGAAGAGTTTTTGAAATGGAAGCTATTGATTCTAAAAAGATTAAAAAGAAAGGTCAATATAATATCATTTCAAAAAACTACCCGTTAAAACCTGATGAAATCAAAAAGAAATATGGGCTGAAAGATGGTGGAAATGATTACCTTATTTTTACACAATCAAAAAAAGGGAAAATTATTTTAAAATCAGTGTAAAAATGTTGCCAAAAGAAACAGGATTTCTTAATTTTGGGCAATTAAAAATTAGAGCATGAAATCGCTCACTGTTTAGATATTCAAATAGAATGAAATAGTGCGGTTCCATATGACATTAAAAAAATAAATTTTACATATGAAAAAATTAGTTATATGTTTAGCCATTGCAACAGTAGCTGTAAGCTGTAAAAAAGTATCGGCTGGTGGAAATAAAGGTACTTTAAAGCTTGAAGAAGGAGTAGAAAGATATTCTGATGATGCACAGGGTGGAGAAGCTCATGGTACACATGAGGCTGCTGCTGAACACAAAGAAGAAACTGCAAAGCCTGAAGCTGCAGCCCCTAAAACAGATAGTACTGCTGCTACAAAGCCTGCTGAAACAAAAGAAGAGGCTCCAAAAGCTGGACACTAATTAATTAGTATACAATATAAAAATGCTCTGTCCCAAACAGGGCATTTTTTATTTTTAAAAATGACTGGTGGAGCAATCATCAGGAAATAATCTTTTTCTTTAGAAAATCCTGTGTTTTTACTTGGTCCAGCGGTGCATTTTTTTTAATTTTAACAAAATAAAATTTTACAATGCAAGAGACATTAAATTACATTAACGAAAACAAACAGCGTTTCGTGGATGAATTATTTGAGTTATTGAGAATCCCTTCTATTTCTGCAGATCCGGCATATAAAGATGATGTATTGAAGTGTGCGGATGTGTGCGCAGAATACCTTAGAAATGCAGGAGCAGATCATGTTGAAATATGTGAAACTAAAGGGTACCCTATCGTTTTCGGAGAAAAAATTATAGATGCAAACTTGCCAACGGTTTTAGTTTATGGTCATTATGACGTACAGCCGGCAGATCCACTAGAATTATGGAGAAAACCACCTTTCGAACCTTATATTGAGAAAACTGAACTTCACCCAGACGGAGCCATCTTCGCAAGAGGAGCTGCAGATGATAAAGGACAATTCTTTATGCACCTGAAAGCATTTGAAGCAATGATGAAAACAAATACGCTTCCTTGTAACGTTAAATTTATTCTGGAAGGTGAAGAAGAAGTAGGATCTGTAAGTTTAGGTGACTTTGTGAACGAAAACAAAGAAAAACTATCTTGTGATTGTATTTTGATTTCGGATACACATATCTATAGCAACGAGCAACCAACTGTAACCACAGGATTGAGAGGGTTAAGTTATGTAGAAGTAGAAGTGGAGGGACCAAACAGAGACCTGCACTCAGGGCTTTACGGTGGAGCAGTTCCAAACCCGATCCATGTATTGTCAAGAATGATTGCTAATCTTATCGATGAAGATGGTCATATTACAATTGATGGATTCTACGATAATGTTGAGATTGTATCTGATGCAGACAGAACAGAAATGAATAAACTGAAGGATAATCCTGAAGAATTCAAAAAGTCAATCGGATTAAGCAATATTGAAGGAGAGAAAGGATATACAACTCTAGAAAGAGCTTCTATTCGTCCTACTTTAGACTGTAATGGTATTTGGGGTGGATATACTGGAGAAGGAGCTAAAACAGTAATTCCTTCCAAAGCTTTTGCTAAAATTTCAATGCGTTTGGTTCCTTACCAGACTCCTGAAGAAATTACAGAAAAATTTACAAAATATTTCGAAAAAATTGCTCCTGATACGGTAAAGGTAAAAGTAACACCGCATCACGGAGGAATGCCTTACGTACTACAAAGCGATACCAAAGAGTTCTTAGCAGCTAAAAAAGCTATGGAAACTGCATTTGGTAAAGAAGTATTACCATATAGAAGTGGAGGAAGTATTCCAATTACCTCTATGTTTGAGAAGGTTTTAGGAGCTAAATCAGTATTGATGGGCTTCGGATTAGATTCTGATGCGATCCACTCTCCAAACGAGCACTATGGATTATTTAATTTCTATAAAGGAATTGAAAGTATTCCATTGTTTTTTGAAAATTATTCAAAATAAATATTGAACCCTATGATATTCAGATAAGGCACTTCTTGGAAGTGCCTTATTTCTTTTTATATGCTATTGGTCAATGAATTGAGATGAAAAATAATTCTTAAAAAAAGATTTTTTTGAAAAAACTTTATTTTGAATTTAATTAGAATAATAATAAAATACAGTTAATAATAAGTTAAATTCATTGATAATAAGAGCTTTATTTTTTATTTGTAGATAATTATTTCACTATTCAAGGAAAGTTTATATTTTTATTCCAAACTTGAAAACCAATGAAAAAAATTTACTCAATTGCATGCTCCTTATTGGCAGTATTCTTCTTTGCGCAACAAACGATTTCCTTTGAAGATAACGAAGGATTTATGATCGGAAATATTCACGGACAGGGCATGTGGATCAGTACTCCTACAGGAGGAAATCCTGAAAATGTTATCCATCAGACGATCAGTACGGATATTGCCACTGATGGAAGCAGCGCGCTGAAAATTGTCAGGGAATCTATGTATGGAGTCCAGACAGAACCTATTATTGGAGGATTTTATAATCTTGCAGCTCCACTTATCAGCTCCAACTTTTCAGTTTCATTTGATATTAATATGTCACAGTTCAGCGGATCAGTGTTTGGATTCCAGGGAGTAAATAATATGAATGAGCAAACGTTTGTAAGGGTTGATTTTGATAATACAGGAATAATAAACGTTTTAAATAAAGGAATTAATCCCCAGAATATGGTTGCTACTTCTGGATTATGGTCTCCCAATCAATGGTATAGAATAAAGGTTGTAGGGACAGCAATGGAAATCAGATATTATCTGAATGATATCTTGTTTTACACTGAAGCCAATACAAATTCTAATACAATGGATCAATTGCGGTTTGTACACAATAATGGGCTGGGAATGGCTTATTTTGATAATATTAAGATAAATGAAGAATTGGCACTGTCTGTAAAAGAAATAAAAGCGAATGTTAAAGCACTAACAGTATACCCCAACCCAGCGGTAGATATTATAAAAATAAATACTTCAGACCGTATAAAACGTATTGAAGTTTATGATCTCACAGGAAAAAAGATAAACATAACACTGAACGGGGATAAAATAGATGTAAGGGAGTTATCTTCTGGAACTTATTTGCTTAATATAGAGACAGAGGGACAAAATTTCACTAAAAAATTTATTAAAAAATAACTCTTAAGTGAATTTTAATTAGTAAAACGTCACTTTGGGGTGTTTTTTTGTTGATATGAAATCATATTTTTGAATTTTATTCATTGATTTTGTGCTTTTTTATGGGGGTATATTGAGATGTTAGTGTAAAAAAATAAAATTTATAAAAATGATACGTTTTACAATTACGAGTGTTTTTTTTATAACATTTTTTAAATTTTGTTTTAAATCGAATAATTTAAAGTATTAATCATTATGTTATTTTTATTGTGTTTTTGTTAGTTATTTGTTGAATTATCGTTTTTATTGTTGATTAATTGTTGGTTTTTGGTCTTATTTAGTATATTTAAGAAAAATAATTTAACATGAGAAGAATTTTACTATTGAGCGCATTTTTAGGATTAGCCTCTTTAAATGCACAAACAACAATTTTTGAAGACAGTTTTGAAACTTACACGGATTTTGCCTATACAACAGGAACAGTAGGTAACTGGACTTTAAGAGATTTAGATGGAAAACAATCCTATACTATTAATTTAGCAACTTTTCCAAATCAACAAATACCTAAAGCTTTTATAGTTTTTAACAAAGCTGGTATTGTGCCGGCTCCTGCTGCTACTGCAACTCAGTTTAATGCAAAAACAGGAAACAAAGTGATGGCTTGTTTTGATGTGTCAAGCCCAGCTCCTCTAGTGAATAATGACTGGTTAATTAGTCCTAAATTTACTTTAGGATCTAGCGGGAATAATGTAAGCTTTTGGGCTAAATCAATAAATGAATTATATGGTGCAGAAAAGTTTAATGTTTATGTTTCAACAACAGATACACAGACCACAAGTTTTACAAAACTTAATGCAAGTACGATAGTAACACCGTCTGTTGTAGAATGGAATCAGCATACTTTTAATTTAGATGCTTACTCTGGACAGGCTGTTTATTTTGCCATACAATGTGTATCAGATGACCAGTTTGCTCTGTTAATCGATGATTTTAAAGTAACTACAACAGGAACGTTAGCCACTTCTGAAGTATCCAAAAAAGCTTCTTCAGCGTCGTCTGTTTACCCAAATCCTGTATCTGATGTTCTTAATATTAAATCTAAAGAAAAAGTAAACGGAATTGAAATCTATGATATCAGCGGAAGAAAAGTATCAGCCGATCTAGATGGAGATAAAGTAAATACTAAAAACCTGAATCCGGGAAGTTATATTATCAACATTGAAACAAAAGAAGGTAAAACTACCGAGAAATTTATTAAAAAATAATACCTGATAAATGTTAGTATCAGTAAAACGCTCCAATTGGAGCGTTTTTGTTATTTTAGAGAAATAAATTTTAAACAGGATGTTAAAACATAAAACAGCATATATAACAGGAGGAACCAAAGGAGTAGGTTTTGGAATTGCTAAGATTTTGCTTGAAAATGGAATTTCAGTAGCATTTTCGGGAAGGCAGAAAGAAGATGTCATGAGAGCTGAAGATGAACTTAAGCAATATTCACCTAATGTTTTGGGAGTTGTTTCTGATGTGAGAAGCCTGGAAAGCGAAACCGAAGCAGTACAATGTGTTATTGAAAAATTTGGGAGATTAGATTATGTGATTGCCAACGCTGGACTGGGCATATTTAAGCCTGTAGATGAGCTGTCTGCAGAAGAATGGAATGATATGATAGAAACCAATCTTACCGGTGTTTTTTATACTTTAAAAGCTTCAGTAGAAGAACTAAAAAAAACAGAAGGATACTATATTACTATTTCAAGTCTTGCAGGCGCTAATTTCTTTGAAAACGGGACAGGTTATAATGCTTCAAAGTTTGGAGTGGTAGGGTTTACCCAGGCTGCTATGATCGATTTAAGAAAATACAATATCAAATCTACTGTAATTATGCCAGGGTCAGTGGCTACTTATTTTAATGGAAATAAACCTTCAGAAAAAGATAACTGGAAGATTCAACCTGAAGATATGGGGAATCTTGTATTGGATATTTTAAAGATGAATTCAAGAGTTTTGCCTAGTAAAATTGAGTTTAGAGCAACAAATCCAGGTAAATAAGTACTTCTGATGTATTGAATAATAATTTAATAAGTATTATGCATGCATAATATATTTTTTATTTATATTAGCAAAAATTAATTCAAACAAAATCTCTGCATAAACTGTCATGATTTTATGCCTAAAAGAGAAAAAATAAAATAGTACACATGAAAATATTAGTTTGTATTAGTAGTGTTCCGGATACTACTTCCAAAATTAACTTTACAGCAGATAAATCTGCTTTCGACAAAAACGGAATTCAGTGGGTAATCAACCCGCTAGATGAATTTGCGCTAACAAAAGCGGTTAAACTTCAGGAATCTCAGGGAGCAACTGTAACAGTAATCAACGTAGGGGATGCTGCTACAGAACCTGTAATCAGAAAAGCATTAGCAATTGGTGCTAATGATGCAGTAAGAGTAAACCTTGATCCAAAGGATAGCTATTCTACAGCAAAAGAAATTGCTGCTGTAGCACAAAACGGAGGATATGATTTGATCCTTTGTGGTAAAGAATCTATTGATTATAACGGGGGTTCTGTACCAGGAATGGTTGCTCAATTATTGAATCAGCCTTTCGTAAATGCATCTGTAGGATTAGATGTAAACGGAAGTGAAGCTACTGCAGTAAGAGAAATAGAAGGCGGTAAAGAAACTATTTCAGTTAAGTTACCGGCAATTATTGCAGGTCAGAAAGGGTTGGTAGACGAAAAAGATCTTATTATTCCAAATATGAGAGGAATTATGTCTGCAAGAACAAAACCTTTGCAGGTGGTAGAGCCTACTTCTTCAGAAGTTAAAGTTCAGGGAGTATCTTATGACAGCGTTCCACCAAGAGCTGCTGTGAAAATGGTTTCTCCGGACAATCTGGATGAATTGGTAAGATTACTTCACGAAGAAGCTAAAGTGATCTAATCCTAATCCTTTAATTTTTAATCTTTAAATTTAAGAAAATGGCAGTATTCGTATACGCAGAAAATATAAATGGAGTTTACAAAAAAGCAGCTTTTGAAGCAGTTTCTTATGCTAAAGCTGTTGCAGATAAAGCAGGAGATACCGTTACGGCAATCTCTGTAAACCCTACTGATTCTTCAGATTTATTATACAAATATGGAGCATCAAACGTTATCAATATCAAAGACGAAGGTCTTAAAAACTTCTCAGCAAAAGCATTTGCACAGGCTGTAAGTGAAGTAGCTGACGGAAATATTATCGTTTTTCCTCACACTACAGATGCTTCTTCAGTAGCACCAATGTTAGCCGTAATGAAGAATTACTCTTTAATTACTAATGTATTGGAAGCTCCGGAAAGCCTTTCTCCATTCCAGGTGAAGAGAAGAGCTTTCTCAGGAAAAGGTTTTATGCATGCAAAAGCTGAAGGAAACGGAGTCATTGTTACTGTTTCTCAAAATGCTTTTGGTGTTAAAGAAAACGCTGTTTCAGGTTCAGAAGAAGTGAAGAACTTATCAGTAGCTAATGAAGATACTAAAGTAATTTCTCACGAACAAAGTTCAGGTAAACTGGATCTTAAGGAAGCTGAAGTTGTTGTTTCTGCAGGTAGAGGGATGAAAGGTCCTGAAAACTGGGGAATGATCGAAGATTTAGCCAATGTGTTAGGAGCTGCTACAGCTTGTTCTAAGCCGGTTTCTGACATTGGATGGAGACCTCACACAGAACACGTAGGGCAAACTGGGAAAGCAATTTCTCCGAACCTTTACATTGCTGTGGGTATTTCTGGAGCAATTCAGCATTTAGCTGGAGTAAACTCTTCAAAAACGATTGTAGTAATCAATAGTGATCCTGAAGCACCATTCTTCAAGTCTGCTGATTATGGAGTAGTAGGAGATGCTTTCCAGATTATTCCTGCTCTAACAGAGAAAATTAAGGCAATTAAAGGATAAAATTTAATGGTGAATAGTCAATTCGCTTTGTTAGTTAATTTTTAATCATTCACTTGCAACGCAAAATTCACGATTGACCATTGACAATCACATACAGTACAATAAAAGCTCGGCTTTCCGGGCTTTTATTTTTGTCTAAAAAAGTGAAATCACAACAAAAAATTAATCTATATTTGTAGCTATGGATTATAAGCAGCTAATTATTCGCGGAATATCGTACAGTCAGACCCAATCTGGGGCGTACGCATTGTTACTGGAGCATGAGGAAACACACATAAAATTACCTGTTGTTATAGGAAATTTCGAAGCTCAATCTATCTCTCTTGGACTGGAAAAAGACATCCATCCACCGCGGCCACTTACCCACGACTTATTCTCAAAATTTATCGTTTCAACCAATTATGAGTTGGTTTCTGTAATCATTTACCAGATTGTAGATGGGGTATTCTTTTCAAATATCAACTTTAAAAATAAAGCAACTGAAGAAGAACTGATCCTTGATGCAAGAACTTCTGATGCTGTGGCTATGGCTGTAAGATTCGATGCACCTATCTTTACCACACAGCAGGTTTTAAATGAGGCCGGAATCTTATTGGAGCTGGAAGATGTATCAAGAGAAGAGCAGACTTTTTCAGAAACAGTCCAGACTGAAGATAACTTAAAATCCCTTTCTATGGAAGAACTTCAGAAGTTGCTGGATGATGCCGTTAAAGAAGAAGATTATGATACCGCCCTTGAAATTCAAGAAGAAATCAAGAGGAGGAAAAAGAAAATTGACTAAAAGAGATACTTTATATAAAAATGAATTTAAAATTACGACTGACCATCCTCAGTTTTCTCCAGTTTTTTGTGTGGGGAGCATGGCTGATTACGATGGCGAACTTCTGGTTTGGTACTAAACATTGGGAAGGAACACAGTTTGGAGCTGTTTTCGGAACAATGGGAATTGCTTCTATTTTTATGCCAACCATTACTGGGATTATTGCTGACCGTTGGGTAAATGCCGAGCGTATATTTTCAGTATTACATATTCTTTACGGGGCTATGCTTTTCATATTGCCGCATTCTGCAGATCCTAATTCTTTCTTTTCGGTGATGCTTGTTGCAATGTGTTTCTATATGCCTACTATTGCTTTGGCTAATTCAATTTCCTACACTATTCTAAAGAATAATAATATGGATGTAGTGAAAGATTTCCCGCCAATCCGAGTATGGGGTACTATTGGCTTTATTGTAGCCATGTGGATCACTAACCTTAGTGGAAACAAAGCAACAGAAGGACAATTTTATATTGGAGGAGCAGTAGCTATATTCTTAGGAATTTACGCCCTTACTTTACCAAAATGTCCACCACAAAAGCTGATTGATAAAAGTTCACCTTTATCAGAACAATTAGGTTTAAATGCCTTCAAGCTTTTTGGAAACTATAAAATGGCATTATTCTTCTTATTTTCCATGCTTTTGGGAGCGGCTCTTCAGTTAACAAATGCTTACGGAGATGTTTTCTTAAGTGAATTTGCTCACTTCCCGAAATACGCTGATTCATTTGTAGTACAAAGATCTACAATCATTATGTCTATTTCCCAGGTTTCTGAAACCCTGTTTATTTTGGCAATTCCTTTCTTTTTGAAGAAATTTGGGATCAAAAAAGTAATGTTGATGTCCATGCTGGCATGGGTTTTAAGATTCGGTTTCTTTGCTTATGGAGTGCCGGATGGTTTCGGTTTATCCTTAATTATCCTTTCATGTATTGTATACGGAATGGCCTTTGACTTCTTTAATATTTCAGGTTCCCTTTTCGTAGAGACTACGACAGATAAAAATATCCGTTCTTCCGCGCAGGGATTGTTTATGATGATGACCAATGGCTTTGGGGCTGTTTTTGGAAGTTATATCGCAGGATGGGCTATAGATAAGTTCTTTACCTATAAGTTTACAACAGCTACAGATTTATCTACTTATTTGGAGACAACTCCTGATAACCCTACGTTTTTGGAGATTTTGAAAAACAGCTTCAATGCGGCAGTAAACTCTGATGGTACGCTTTCCTCTGTTGTTATGGTCAAAGACTGGCAGCAGATATGGTTATCATTTGCCATCTATTCATTGGTTCTTGCTATATTTTTTGCTGTATTATTCAAGCATAAACATAAGCCTGAAGATGTCTCTTCCGTGAGCCACTAATTCAAATAATAATAAAACAATATAAAATTGCACTTTCCATAAGAAAGTGCAATTTTTTTATTTTAAATCAATTCATTAGTAAGCTAAACCGTTGATAAGCATAAAAGGTGATTTGGAAATTACTATAACGTTCATATGTTGTTTTTAATTCGTTAATATAATTGATGTATTATTGAGAAATATGTAATATTAAAAGTAATTTATTGTAACTAATGACTGTTAGGGAATGAAAATGGATGTTTGATGCCAGATGATTTGAAAATGTGTTTTTTTTTGTATTTTGGCACTTTAGTAAATATGAAAAATATTCAATTATTAGGATTGTTATTAGTGGTGGTAGGGAGTTTTCTGCCTTTGGTACATGTACCTATTATAGGAAACTGGAATTATTGGAAACTAGACCATTATTTAGCCATTACATGCTGGATTTTTGCTGCATGTGCCGTTT
This sequence comes from Chryseobacterium nakagawai, assembly GCF_900637665.1. Taxonomy (NCBI): domain Bacteria; kingdom Pseudomonadati; phylum Bacteroidota; class Flavobacteriia; order Flavobacteriales; family Weeksellaceae; genus Chryseobacterium; species Chryseobacterium nakagawai. The sequence continues at coordinate 3,251,347 of NZ_LR134386.1, read as the reverse complement.
TTGGAATTGTCAATAACAGTGCGAAAATCGTAAGGTTTTTTGGATTTCTGCTTATTCTTTTATTTGCATTCACTTTAGTTGCCGTTAAATTACAGTCCTTAGATTACTTCAGTTTTTTACCTTTTAAATCCTGGAGAGAGACTTTTGCAGGAATTGTAAAGATAAAATGGGGGTGGGTAGTAGAATTTTTAGGAGCCTTTCTGATGGTTTTTGCAGGAAATAATAAACAAGTAAATCAACGAACTCAAATATAATATGAACTTTTTAAAAGTATTTTTAGCTGGGATGTTGTTGATGGCTATACAGGTCAAGTCTCAGCAGGCAGTACAGAAAAAACCGGATAACCCGACTAAATGTGTGAATATAAAAGAGGGTAAATTTCTGAGAGCTAATTATCCGGAAGGTATATGGCATATGATAATAAAGGATAATATTCAGACCGAATATTCTAATAATGGGAAAGACTATATAAAATCTACATTGGTTTTCCTGGACGATTGCAATTATAAATCGATTGTTATGGAAAAGTCGGATAAGAATGATCCTATACAGGTTGGAGATGTTTTCAGCAATAAAGTGTTGGCAACTCAGGGCAACCTTTTGAAGATCAATACAAAGATTTCAGGGTCGGAATTTAATGTTGTCTATATAAAAACAAAATAAATTTAATTATAAATATGAAACTTAGGTTTCATTTTAGCTAAAATAAAAATTATATACATGAAAGAAGTATTCATTGTTTCTGCAGTAAGAACACCTATGGGTAGTTTTATGGGTAGTTTATCAACAGTTCCGGCTACTAAATTAGGAGCTACTGCTGTAAAAGGAGCATTAGATAAAATTGGTTTAGATCCTGCTAATGTTCAGGAGATTTATATGGGGAATGTGCTACAGGCAGGAGAAGGACAAGCGCCGGCTCGTCAGGTAGCTTTAGGAGCTGGTCTTTCTATTAATACTCCTTCCACTACTGTCAATAAAGTATGTGCTTCAGGAATGAAGGCTGTAACAATGGCTGCACAAGCAATCAAAGCTGGTGATGCGGAAGTAATTGTTGCAGGGGGTATGGAAAATATGTCTTTGGTTCCTCACTATTATAACGCAAGAGTAGCTACAAAGCTGGGAGATATTAAAATGCAGGATGGTATGGTGTTGGACGGTCTTACAGACGTATACAACAAAGTACATATGGGAGTATGCGCAGAAAAATGTGCAGCTGACTACAGCATTAAAAGAGAAGATCAGGATAACTTCGCTATAGAATCTTATAAAAGATCTGCAAAAGCTTGGAGCGAAGGAAAATTCAACGATGAAATCGTACCGGTTTCTATTCCTCAGAGAAAAGGAGAGCCTGTAATCTTTGCTGAAGACGAAGAGTACAAAGCGGTAAATTTCGACAGAATTACAACACTTCCTACAGTTTTCAAAAAAGAAGAAGGAACGGTAACAGCAGCTAATGCATCTACATTGAATGATGGAGCTTCTGCACTAATCCTTGTTTCTAAAGAGAAAATGGAAGAATTAGGCTTGAAACCATTAGCAAAGATCGTTTCTTACGCTGATGCGGCACAAGAACCTGAAAACTTTACAACTGCTCCGGCTAAGGCATTACCTATTGCCCTTAAAAAAGCAGGATTAGAAGTATCAGATATCGATTTCTTTGAGTTTAATGAAGCTTTTTCAGTAGTAGGATTAGCTAACAATAAAATCTTAGGATTAGACGCTTCTAAAGTAAATGTAAACGGTGGAGCAGTAGCATTAGGACATCCGCTTGGAAGTTCAGGTTCAAGAATCATTGTTACTTTGATCAATGTATTGAAGCAAAATAATGCTAAATACGGTGCTGCAGCAATCTGCAACGGCGGTGGTGGAGCTTCTGCAATCGTGATTGAAAATATCTAATATTCTGTTTCAGAATACATTACCATTAAGGAATCGATAATTTTTTTAAAATCTTATCCATTTCTTAATGGTTTTTCTATTTTTGTGCTACTAATATTTATTTGAAATGTCTGAAACTGAGAATCGACAACCCAACAACATAAAGAATAATCCAAAGATTATGAAAGCCTGGGCAGTATACGACTGGGCAAACTCTGTGTATTCCCTGGTGATTACTTCCACCATTTTTCCCATTTATTACTCTATTCTTACCACAGCGTATGAGAAGAAGGAATATGTGACGGAAACAAAAAGATGGATTGATGTCCCGGTAAGGCACGCCATTAAAATTTTCGGAAACGAATATCAGCCGGATGCAGTATATGGATACTCACTAACAATATCATTCTTTATTGTTGTATTACTGTCTCCATTTTTATCTTCATTGGCGGATACTATTGGAAATAAAAAATCATTCCTGCAGTTTTTCTGTTATCTGGGAGCAACATCATGTATGGGATTAGCAATGTTTACGGGAATGCATAATGTATTTCTGGGGCTTTTATTCAGTATTACAGCGAGTGTCGGTTTCTGGGGGAGTTTGGTGTTTTATAACTCATTCCTTCCGGATATTGCAACACCGGACAGGCAAGATGCACTTTCTGCAAAAGGATATGTGTATGGATATATCGGCTCTGTAGTTTTAGTGGTATTGTGTTTGGTGCTGATTCAGGTTTTTGCTAAAGGAGCAGCACAACAGTTGCTATTTACAAGAATCAGCTTCCTGTTGACTGGAGCATGGTGGTTTGGGTTTTCTCAATATACCTTCAAGCACCTTCCTCAATTTGGAGATGTTAAAGATAAACTTCCTAAAGATCTTGTGTTATTAAATTATAAAAATATCTTCAAAAAGCACGAAGAACAAGGCGGGTTCTTTGAAGTATTAAAAGATAATATGAGCTTTTACAAGGATATTGCCAAAGAAAGCTTTCATGAATTGTTTAAAGTAGGAGGCGAGCTATTCAAAGACAGAAATCTGAAGTTTTTCTTATCAAGTTTCTTCTTTTACAGTGTAGGAATGCAGACGATTTTCCTTATGGCAACCTTATTTGGAAAAAGTGAAATCAATTTAGCTCAGGATAAACTTATCGGAACTCTTTTGGTGATCCAGATTGAAGCTATTATCGGAGCCGTAATTTTCTCAAGATTATCCAAAAGAATAGGAAACAAAAACGTTATTTCAATTGCTATCTTCCTATGGATTGTAGCTTGTTTATGGGCTTATTTCTTAAATAAAGAAAATCCAACCGTAGAATATCAATTCTATGGAGTAGCAGCAGTAGTAGGATTGGTAATGGGAGGTCTTCAGGCAATGTCCAGATCTACATATTCAAAATTACTTCCGGAAAATTCCATGGAAAATACAACGTATTTCAGTTTCTATGATGTATTGGAAAAGATTGCCATTATCATTGGTACATTTATTTTTGCAACGTTAATTGAGCATTTTAATAATATGCGAATTGCAGCCTTGTCCATGACCTTATTCTTCGGTGCAGGATTGATATTGATCCGATTTCTGAAGGTGAAAATGAGAAAAGACAGAGAAACATTATAAAAAGTAAAAGGCGTTATTTTTAACGTCTTTTTTTATTTTTTAACTTAATATTAATTGCCATTCAAAAAATAGGATTGATTATAAATTAAAGAGGAAATGTTACAAATCTCAAGCTTTTTTCGTATTTTTATATAACAATAGTGAGAGGCAGAACTAAAAAACGGAGAATTCGGTCCGGGTTTTGCTTATATTCAGCGGAATAATTTTTAACTTTGCAAAAAGATTTATTGTCAATATGACCAACCCTTTATTTTATGCAAAAATAATCCTGTTTGGAGAATACGGAATGATTGAAGATTCCCAGGGGCTTGTAGTACCTTACAGCTTCTACAAAGGAACTTTAAAATTTTCAGATCTGGCTTCAGAATTTGAACTTAATTCAAACAGACATCTGCAGAAATACTCAGACTTTCTTACAACGCTTGATCTTTCTGATGATTTTACATTGGATATTGAAAGCTTCAAAAAAGATATTGCAGACGGACTTTTCTTTGATTCCAATATTCCACAGGGATATGGTGTAGGAAGTTCAGGCGCTTTAGTGGCTGCTATTTTTGAAAAATATTCGATTAGCAAACTGAATCCAGATAATATATCAAAAGATAATCTTAAAAAACTAAAGGCGGTTTTTGGTGAAATGGAAAGTTATTTCCATGGGAAAAGTTCAGGAATGGATCCGTTGATCTGTTACATGAACCTGCCAATTCTCATCGAGAACAAAGAAAATTTAGACAGGGTATCAATTCCTGAAGGACAAGAAGGGAAAGGAGCTATTTTTCTGATTGATTCCGGAATTACAGGAGAGACAGGACCTATGATTCAGATTTTCTTTGAAAAAATGAAGACAGAAGGGTTCCGTAAAACATTGAAAGAAGAATTCATCCGTTACAACAATGCTTGTATAGAAGCTTTCCTTAAAAAAGACATGAATCCATTCTTCAGAAATCTTAAAAAGCTTTCTCACTGGGCGTATGAACATTTCCGTCCAATGATCCCTGAAAGCATTTTTAATATCTGGAAAAAAGGTCTGGATTCCAACGCTTATTACTTAAAACTCTGCGGAAGTGGTGGTGGTGGCTACATTTTAGGTTTTACTCAGGATTATGAGAAAGCTGAAAAAATGCTTGACGGCTTCCAAAAAGAAGTGATTTACAGATTTTAAACAGGTTGGAAATGAATTCTGAAAAAGAAACTTTCCAATCCAAAAAATATATCTCAAAATCTTTATATTATAGATTTTCACAATTCGTGGGCTTTTTGCTCGGCGCTCGCTTTTTTGTTGCGGCACTCTTAACATTTGCCCTCTATGTTTCCACTTTTTTCCTGTTCAATCAGGAAGAATCGTTCAGAAATTTTGTCTTTGATTTTAAAGTACACGGTATTATTTTCTGTACAGTTCTGACAATTTTAGCAGGGGGAATTATCAATCAATTTTACGATCTGGAGAAAGATCATATTGTAAAGCCTTTCAGAACCAGAATCCAGAGCTTTATCAAACAGAGGTATTTTCTATATGCTTATCTGGGATTAAGTGCTATTTCATTAGGAGTTGCCTGGATGATTTCTCATAATGTTTTCATTTTTTTTGTGGTCTATCAGTTTTTTATGTGGTTTTACAGTCATAAATTAAGCAGAATATTAATACTGAATAACCTCACATTTGTAAGTCTTACCCTGTATCCGTTCTTCGGAATGATGGTGTATTACGAAACCTTTTCCAAAAAGGTTTTCCTGATGGCTGTTTTTCTTTTCCTGATTCTTTTATGTATTGATATTGTAAAAGATACCCTTACCAGAAGTGTAGACAAAGCTTTTGGATATATTACCATCCCTAATTATTTTAAAAGCCGAAATACAAAAATTATCCTCATTTCTCTACTCTTGATAACGATGGGGGTTTCGATGAAAATTATTGCCAAAACCGGAGTCTCAGGATTTATGGCTTACTATTTCGCAGGAGGTTTATTTGTAATGATTCTTTGTATCTACCTTTTTTTAAACTCCACTAGAAAGAGTAACTTTCTCACTCTTAATATCTTACGTTTATGGGTTTTTGTAGGAATTATAGCCATGCTTTTAAATGGAATTGAACATAAATTATAATAAAAATTCTTTAAATAAACTAAGGTTATTATTACCTTTGCGTAACAAAATTTAATAAATAGGAATGCCCATTTTTAATGATACTAAAGTTGCATTTGCAGACAAGACAGATGCGCAGTTGAGAAAGGCTTACTGGATGTTTAAAATGATTGAACAGCCCGCTCTTACCAGCCTTGGAACATCCGTTCTTAATTTTACAGTACACAACAACTTTCCATTCGTTACCGGAATTGTAAAAAGCACTTTGTTTGCACAGTTCTGTGGAGGAGAAACCCGTGAAGAAAGTATGAAGGTTGTAAAACAGCTTTTCAAGAGAGGAGTTGGGAGTATTTTCGATTATTCCATTGAGGGAAAGGAAGATGAAGAAACTTTTGATGCAGTGTGTAAAGAGATCAAAGATATTGTAAGGTTTTCAGTAGGAAATCCGGCGATTCCTTTTATTGTATTCAAACCTACGGCATTCGGAAGAATTGATCTTTATGAAGCTGTTGGAAAGGGAGCAGAACTTACTACGAGTCAGAAGGAAGAATGGGCGAGAGTAGTCAAAAGATTTGATGAAGTGTGTGCTCTTTGTCATGAAAATGACAAAAAAGTGATGGTAGATGCTGAAGAAACCTGGATGCAGGACTCAGCAGATCAACTTTGTGAAGAGATGATGGAGAAATATAACCAGGAAAAACCTATCGTTTGGAACACCATTCAAATGTACAGAACGGGAAGACTGGAATATATGGAGGCTAACCTTCAGAGAGCAAGAGAGAAAAACTATTTTATCGGTTATAAGATCGTTCGTGGGGCTTATATGGAGAAGGAAAGAGCCAGAGCAGCAGAAAAAGGATACGCAGATCCGATTCAGCCTACGAAGGAAGCTTCTGATAAGAATTATAATGCAGGAATTGATTTTGTGATGAATCACCTGGATAAAGTATCTGCATTCTTTGGAACGCACAACGAGATCTCTTCTGAATTGATTATGGATAAAATGAAAGCCAAATCTCTGGAAAATGGAAATCCACACGTTTATTTTGGACAGCTTTACGGTATGAGTGATAATATTACCTTTACCTTGTCTGATAAAGGCTATAATGTGGCTAAATATCTTCCATATGGACCTGTAAAGGATGTTGTTCCCTATCTTACAAGAAGAGCCCAGGAAAACACCTCTGTAGCCGGACAAACAGGAAGAGAACTTGGATTGATCAAAAAAGAGCTTGAAAGAAGAAAAAAACAATAATAATTGTTATCAAAATAAAGATACGACCCGCATATTCTGCGGGTCTTTTTATTTGAGTTATTTTAATTAAAAAATCATATTTGTTATAAATTCTGTAAATTATATAAAATATTAAACATTGTTAATTAAATATTAATCAATCTTAAGTATTAATTATTTGTTAAAATAAATTAATTTTTATTGTTGATTTAATTTTTAATTTCTATATTTGATATAACAGTAAAAAACTAATACATGAAAAAAATCAACGGACGTAATTGCACTACAATGTGACAGGATCTTCCGGTTTCGAAAAAAATCATATTTCTAAAATAGATTCGTAAAGTTCCTGATGTTTATTAATAAATGAATCGTAAAAAGGATAAACGTATCTCAGGAATTCACTAAAATTTAAAAACAAATAAGGCAAATAGCTTTAGTTTTCTTCTTCAAATATTTTTTAGCCTGGCCACTTTTTGTGGTCAGGTTTTTTATGAATGAAGAGAGCTGCATTCAAATAGAAATAGTGAATTAACTTTGTTTTTGTTCTATTAAAAATACTTCAATTCTACTATAAAATCTTTGAATTTAAAAGAAGTTCAATTGGCATTTTTCATAAAGATTTGGCTTCTATTTTCGTATAAATTATAGAGATTTATAGAGTTCAAAGTAGTAGACGGCATCACTGAAAAAGCTAGATTTTTATACGTTCGCTTAGAAAAAATCAATAAAATTGATTCCTTTTTGTTTCCTAAAATGAGCATATATTTTATAAAAACTTTGCGTCAAAGAAAATATTTTTTCGCAGATTAAAAATCCACATAATTGTACAATTAAGTTGAAATTAAACACGAAGAAAAATGATTTTTTATATCCTATATTAGAGGCCAAAGTAGGTTACTTCGTAGCTAAAGAAGCTACATTTTTATACGTTCGATTAGGAAAAATTAATGAAATTGATGAGCTATTTTTAACCTTAAAAAGAGTATAATTTTTCATAAAAACTTTGCGTTCAAAAAATATTAGTTGTGTTTTTCACTAAGAATTAATTTATATTTTCTTGCAAATTCAAGAGATGGAAAAAAGTATATTTGAGATTTATCCAATTGCTTTTGGCCACTAATGCACGAATAAAAATCATTCATGCATTAGTAGCCAACAAAAATATAGCCAGTAGTACTATTTAAAATTTAAGGCTCGAAACTCTCGAATTTTCCGTTTTCATAGAACAAAACAATGCGTTTTATTTTATTGTTTTGATTTCCAATCACTTGGCTTAATATTTCTTCAGGTGAATTTTCTAATCGCTGAGAATCCGATATTTTTTCAGGAGCTTTATCTTTGGTCGATATAACCGATTCTCCAGGAGCTGCCATAGGAATCTCTGTTTCGGTTTCATCCACTCCGAATTCGTCATCTTCATTTATCATGGTAAAAAGATCGGGTAGAGGTGTTGTTCTTACCTGATCTTCTTCAGGCTGCTGTTCCGGAATTGTGGTTTCCGGTAATTCTGATTTTAGCATTTCACCTTCACCGGTAACCAACCAGTCCCAAAGAAGTTCAGGAAAGCGGGATTTTATTTTTATGATAAACTCAAGTGATGGTTTATTTCTTCCTGATGTAATATGCGAAATTGAAGAACGCTGTACGTCGATCTCATCTGCAAATTCAGATGGGGTAAGTTGGGAGTACTCTATAACTTTTGAAATTCTTTCGTTTAAACTCATAAAAATAAGCTTTTAATTATGTTACAAATGTAACTTATAAAATTTACAAAAGCAAAATACAAATGTAAATAATTAAAATAATTATGAATATACAAATGTAACAAGCAGGTAAAATACTGATAGATAGATATTTTATATTGAATTACAAATGTATTTTAATATTGTAATAACGATGTTTAATCAATACTAGGATACAGTTTTTAGGCTATTTTTCTATTAAACAACTTCAAAAACCAGACTAAATAGGTGATTTTTCCATCATAAAGATCCTTTTTTAACCTCAAAATTTTAATACATATCTATTTTACAATGTTAATCGACTAGAAATTGAGAAATAATCACTAATCTTTAAAAATCATAGCCAGAATAGTATACATAGCAGTTTAATACAGCTTTACATAGGTAAGTTACTATTGTAAATCGATTTTATTTAGTATTTTCAACAGATTTTAACAGTAAATTTCTATGAATTGATGAAATTAATTTTCTGTTATCTTTTAAAGCCTTCTCAAAAATAAAATTCATATCAAATTTCGATATTTCTCAGATTTGTATCCGGTTTACATTTATATAAAGCGGTAAATTTCTATTTTAGCCACAACTTATTTGTTTAAAAAAAATATACATATTTGTCCTGTAATAAGCTTTTGAATACTTCAAGTATTCTTATAAATATCATTTAGATGAATTTCGTAACTTATTGAATTTAAATATATTAAATATAGTTAATTAAATTATTCGCAATCCACAATTTTATCAACAGACAATTTGTCAACATAAGCTGTTTAACAATGTTACGTATGTTAATACTCTAATAACAGATAAAATACTGAATTTAACTTTTGTAAACTAAATTTTGTTTACAATAATTTTCGCAATTTTCATTATATTTACAGTGTTTACAAATGTTAATATTTATTGTATGCCTTAAAATGGTTAAATTTGATTCCAGTAAATTATTTTTCCAGCAATGAACTTTGAATCTATTTATTCTCCCAGCCCTGATTTCTCAAATCGCTATATTTCCCCTGAAAAATTATTTTCTTACCTACAGACAAATCTCAGCGATTATATTCAGGAGATCGGAACTTCTTATTTAGAGAAGCCTATTTATCAATTAAGCATAGGAACCGGAAACATTCAGGTGTTGGCTTGGTCACAAATGCACGGAAATGAATCCAATGCTACGCATGCCATGCTTGATCTTTTAACAAGCCTTGATAAGGTTCCCAAAATGAAGGATGACTTATTTAGTAAAATCAGACTAGATTTTATTTTTATGCTCAATCCCGATGGATCTGAAAGATGGACAAGGCTTAATGCAGCAGATATTGATCTTAACCGTGATTTTCATAATGAAGCAAGCAAGGAGATTAAGTTTCTGAAAAAAGCAGCGGCTTCAAAGAAATATGATTATGCCTTAAACCTCCATGAGCAGAGAACCATTTTTACAACAGACGGTATTCATCCGGCTACACTTTCTTTTCTTGCTCCTTCTGAAAATGTAGAACGTACTGTTACTGAAAACAGAAAAAAATGTATGGCTGTAATCGGAAATGTTTATACCCATTTAAAGGAAATGATCCCTAATCAGATCGGAAGATATTCTGATGAATTTTATCCAACTTCAACCGGTGATAATTTTATAAAAGCAGGAATGCCTACCATCTTATTTGAAGGCGGACATTTTATAGATGACTATACCAGAAAAGGAACCAGAAAATATTATACTATTGCTCTATATTATGCATTGAAAGCAATCAGTGAACTGAACTCAGACAGTACCGGATGGGAAGCTTATTTGGACATTCCTGAAAACAAAGAAACCCACTATGATATTATCTATAGAAATGTAAGATTGAATACAGAACATGAATGTATTTTAGATATTGCTGTTCAGTATAGAGAGATGAAAGAAGATGGGAAAGATGAGATTTCTTTTGTCCCTTTTGTGATGGAAGCAGGAGATGTGAAAAAAAGAAAAGGCTGGCTGGAAATAGATTGCACAGGAAAGAAATTTGTTTCGTCTAATAAATATCCGAAGCTGGATGCAGTAGTAGATTTTACAATAGAAGATTAAACAATTTCGGCAACCCAAAGGGTTGCCGAAATTGCTTTTTATATTTTCTACGAATAAAAAATCAGATACATATTGTAATAGGAAAACTATGATTCAGATCCTTAAAAATGAGAAATTATAGATTATCTTTTTCTCAATTTTTTAAATTTATATAATCTGTAAAATCTATGAGGGATTTTAATCTTTTATTCAATTAATAGAAATCTCTAGTTTACCACTTTAATGCCACTAGCCAGGAACCTGATTTCTTCCTTAGGTTGTGTAATGGCATCAATTTCCGATTGAGGTTTCTTAGCATCCTCGGCATAATGTTTTTGTTCATCTACAGAAATTACTTTTCTTTCGGCATTTCCTTCTAAAACTACATTTTTACCTTTTAAAGCTGTAGGTACAAAGAAAGCATAGTCTTTCATTTTTACAAAAAACTGCGAGTTGTCATCAGTTTGAATAGTCAGCCAACATCCTTTTTTCTCACATACATCGGTAACCTTTCCTTTGATGGCTACATTTTCCAACTTCTTATTTTCCTTTTTAAGTTTCTTTCCCAGTTTGTCTACTGTAATCGCTTTAGACTCTGTATTGGCAGCAACTCCCGCTCCGTAAGTGTCACCTAATAAGGCATTCCCAGCAGGTGGTGAAAATTTCTTTTGTGATGTCTCCTGTGCAAACGCCAGGGTAGAAGCGCTTACAGCAACTGCAAATAGAATAGCTCTAAATTTCATGTTTAATATTTTTTTCAAAAATACTAATTAATATTGAATCATAAATCCATAAAAATTAATAATAAATAGGTGCTCATGCAAATTTTTAATAAAATTCAAAATGAAAGGCAGATTTGTTTATATTTGAGGCCTATACTTGACTATGCATAAAAAACTGAAACTATGGGATGCCATCATGCTTGTAATGGGATCTATGATCGGAAGCGGGATCTTTATTGTAAGCGCTGACATGATGCGTAATCTAGGCTCCGGTTATTGGTTAATTGTTGTCTGGATTATAACAGGAGTAATGACTGTTGCCGCAGCGATAAGCTATGGAGAACTTTCCGCTCTGTATCCAAAGGCTGGTGGACAATATACTTATCTGAAAGAGATCTTCGGTAAAAGAATGGGGTTTCTTTATGGTTGGGGACTGTTCACTGTGATACAAACCGGAACAATTGCTGCCGTGGCAATGGCTTTCGGGAAGTTTACAGCGTACCTGATTCCCTCACTTAATGATGCTGCCCCTATCTTCCAAAGTGGAGAATTCAAGATTACATGGATACAAATTTTAGCCATTGCAGTTATCCTTTTGCTTACTTACATCAATACAAGAGGGGTTGAAAGTGGAAAATTTTTGCAGAATATATTTACAGGATCTAAAATTTTAGCTTTATTAGGACTGATTGCTACAGGATTTATCCTGGTTGATTTTTCTCATTTATCTGAAAACTTCAATCTGGGAATGGACTCCTTTAATAATCTGAAAAAAGATCTGAGCGGTAATTTCCTGAAAGAAGGCTGGGAGCCTATTGGCGGAATGACATTAATGGGGGGGATTGCTGCAGCAATGGTAGGTTCAGTTTTCAGTTCTGTAGCTTGGGAAAGCGTAACATTTGTTTCCGGAGAAATTGAAAACCCAAAGAAAAATGTTGTAAAATCAATGATTTACGGAACTTCTGCCGTGATGCTTTTATATATAGCCGTTAATTTTGTGTATTTAAATGCTTTGGACAGAGACAGTATTGCCTTTGCAACCAATGATAGAGTGGCTGTAGCAGCATCACAGAATATTTTTGGAAGTGCAGGAACTATAATCATTGCGGTATTGGTGATGATTTCCACTTTCGGATGTGATAATGGTCTGATCTTAGCCGGAGCAAGGGTATTTCAAACCATGGCAAAAGATGGTATGTTCTTTAAATCTGCAGAAAAAAACAATAAAAATGATGTACCTGAAAATGCATTATGGATGCAGGGAATCTGGGCTTCTTTACTATGCCTGAGCGGACAGTACGGAAACCTGTTGGATATGATTTCGTTTGTAATTGTTCTGTTCTATATGATTACGGTTTTCGGAGTCATTTATTTAAGAATTAAACAGCCAGCTTTGGAAAGACCTTATAAAACATGGCTGTATCCGGTTACTCCAATCATATACCTTATTATAGGAACTGTTTTCTGTATCCTATTATTAATATATAAGCAGCAATATACATGGCCAGGATTCTTACTGGTAATATTAGGACTTCCGGTGTACTATTTCATCAACCGTAAAAAGATAGATCAATAGATTAATATAATATAGATAATGGTTTCAGGGCTTTCAATTCAGTTTGAAGGCCCTCACTTTTGAATAATATTTTAATTTATTATAACAATTATTTAGTGAAAATGTGTATTTTGGTATTTCGTTTTTAAGTAAACGGGACCATGAAGTAAAAAACAAGAAGCTATGGATACACCAAATTACAGAATGCCCTTTGTACCGTCCACTCTAATGACAGAAGGGGGAAGTATCGATACCTGCGATATGGGAGAAAGTATTGCCCACAATATTATGTTGCTGATCACCACCAAAAAAGGAGAGAACAGATATGATGAAAACTATGGAAACGATGTTTGGAACCTGGAATTCGATAATGGAGTAACAAGTGCCATCTGGGAAAATGTTTTTGTCAAAAGCCTTAGAAGACAAATTCTTGAGTATGAACCAAGAATTGTACAGCCACAGATTGATGCCAATATCCAATTTGTAGAACACAGTTACGATACCAAAGAACACACCGAAATTAAAAAGAAAGTAAGAATTGCCATCAATGCGAAGATGGAGGAAACAGGAGAACGTTTCAGTTTTTCAACAGAATTGTTCCTGAGCCCGATGTCTATTGATTAATATTTTTAACAGCGAAAAAAAAATTATGAACCTAGATCAAAATATTTATTCCAAAGAATCTGTAAAAGCAAGAATGCTGCAGAATGCAACCAAAGTATGGGGATTGAAAAGTCCGCAGTCTTTAGATCCATTTGTAAAACTATTGATTGATGCATTCAGTACAGAAGTTTTTAAAGCGAATAATGAAATACAGACAGTAAATGCCCGGATTCTTGAAAAACTGGCTAAGCTGTTAACTCCATCCATTTATACCCATCCCATTCCGGCCCATGCGGTTGCTTTCACACAGCCTTATGATTCTACTGAAGTTTTATTGGAACACACGGAGTTTTTCTTCCGAAAGCAAATGACTTCTACAGTAAAATCGGAATCAGATAAACAGCTGAATATTCCTTTTACCCCGGTGGGAAACGTAAGAATTAATAAAGTTCACACTTCCATAATGTTTGTAGGAAATACTTGTTACAGTATTGATGACAGATTCAATAAAATTCCTATTGCAAGATTTAACGGAAGACCTGAAGATTATAGAAAGGTTACAGTGGGGGTTGATGTAAGCAAATATGTGAGCGAATATTTTCCTAAATATATGAGTATATTCTGCTCTAATCCTGCTTTCGAACATTTGGATTTTGTATATAAATTATTACCATATATTACGGTTTCAAGTAATGGAAACCCTTTGTTTGTAAGAGAAGGTTTAAGCTATCTTACAGAAAGTACTCCGGATGGCTATGAGCAGATGTTTAAAGAACAGTCTATCCGAAGCAAGGTTATTGAAGATATTAAAAGTATCTACCGTCATAAATTTATAGAGATTACAGGACTTTCCAGTAGCTTGTTCTCAGAGCCGGGACAACTTCCACAAAATCTTGACTTCCTTGCCGGAAAAGAAGAGATTGTAAAATATCTGGATAATAAGCGTTATTTATGGCTAACATTTGAATTCCCACCACAGTTTTCCGCAGAAATCCTTGATAACTTCTCATTTGTTCTGAATGCATTTCCAATTTATAACAGAGGTTGGAAAAAAACGGAATACAGCCTTGATATTATGGGAAACAATATTCCTTTAGTAACAGATGAAGGAGAGCATTTTCTATATGTAGATGAAGTACAGGATGGAGACGGAAGAAAATATACCGAAATACCGTTTACCCCTGCGGATAATCTTAAAAAAGGATTGTATACGGTGAGAAAAGGAGGAATGGAACGCTTCACAAGCAGAAATGCTGTGGATATGATTGCCAATGTTCTGGAACTGACAAGAGATGAGATCGCTGCATTTTCCCTTCTAAACAGAGATAATGTAAAAGGTGTTCTCAGCGAAATGTCTGATAAGATGAAGTCTATGGTACAGAAAGTAAATAATGCCAAGAGAAATGTCAGGCAAGAGCTTAACTACGTAATCATGGAACCTGTAGAAAAAACAGATCATACCTATGCGTCTTTCTGGATTACCCATTGTACATTAGCCAATCACATGCGTCCAGGCACAGAACTATCCAATCAATTGAAATCGCAAACAGTAGTTCTGCTTACAGAAACTTTAGGTGGTGCTGAAGAGCAAAAAGGAACGGATAGTATTCAAGCATATAAATATGCATTAACGACAAGAGATAAGATTATTTCCCTTGAGGATGTCAAAAATTATTGCCGAATGATTCTGAAGGATGAATTAAGGGAAGTAAGGGTAAGAAGAGGAACAATGATTAGTAACAAACCTAAAGAAGGTTTCGTAAGAACCGTTGAGGTTGAAATTGTTCCGCAGAACTATTCTTTCTACGGAAGAGCATATTGGGAAAATATGGCAAACATCACCAGAAACCAAATCATTGCCAAAGCAATAGATGGAATTGAATATTTGGTGAAAGTAACCAATGAGGATGTTGAATTCCAGGATATGTAGTTTTAAAATATTAAAAACAAAAAATATGAAGAAGATTATTGTACTTGCAATGGCCCTGTCTTTAACTGCTACAGTGGTAAGTTGTAAAAAAGGTGCCGGAAAACTTGGTAATGCAGTTTTAAATATGGGAGGTGAAGCAGACGCAAATGCTATTATTGATTTTAATAACAATTTTATAGATTCTTATAAAAATACATCCAAACATATTGAAAGGATCTTAAAATATGCAGATGAGGCAGTTGCTAAATCAAAGGGAGAAAATGTGTTGATTATGCCCATTGTTTTGAGCTCAATGGATTACTCTTTTTCAAAAATTAAGGAGGTTCCATCAGGTTTTGATAAAGAGAAGGCAGCTATTGAAAAAGAATTCAATATTTATAAGGATAAAAAAGAAAATATAGATAAAAAGGTTGAAGAGCTTAAGTCTTATATGACTTCTGAAGACTATAAAGATGATAAAGGAGCAAAAGCAGAGGCCATCAGAAAAGAAATTGAAGGTGATGCAAATGCTTTTTATGCAGCTGGGGAGAATATTATGATGAAGATCAAACCCGCTACAGATGCAGCAGAAGAAATTATTTTGAAGGATCATCCAATGAAAGAGTATATTATCTCTTCTAAAAACGTAATGAATTCTTTAGATTCGGTAATTGATCTTTTAGGTAGACAATATTCCGGGCAATTCAATGAAGCGGAAGCTCAGAAAAAATACGATGAATATGCCAAAGCACTAGAAGCTAATACTAAGCTAAACTTTGATGTGAAGGATCAGCAATATTCTTATAAAAAATCTCAGTTTGAAAGTTTCAATAAAAATGCTTCTAACTTTTTAGATTTGTACAGAAAGCTAATCAGAGACGCTAAAGAGAAAGGGAAAATTCAGGATAATGATATCCAGCAAGTCGATTCTTCCTATGAAAGTGTATTGGGAGCGTACAATAGCTTTGTGAAATAACCTTTTTTGATTCGTTATAAAATTAACAACCAATTTTAAAATATGAAATGCCGTAGGATATGCGGCATTTTTTATATTTATAGTACAAATTTAATGTATTAAAACCAGGTGTTTATTAATTGTAATCTCCACAAATGTCTTTGAAAATCAGTGTATCTGTGGTCAAATAAATTCTAAAGAAACGTGCTAAAGTCCATTTTTTCAATAATAACACATCTATTGACTTTAGCCCACATCTATATAAGCATTGGTACAGGATCCAGTTTAAAATAAAGTCTTATTATAAAAATTTTAACCCTTTCAGATTAAAAAAAATTCCATAAAATTCCGTAATTTTGCACGTTGTGATTTTCAGGCAAAGTCATTCCAAATTATGAGCAAATCAACAGAATATATAGAAGTTTACGGAGCACGTGAACACAATCTAAAGAATATTAATGTTAAAATTCCGCGCAATGAACTGGTAGTGATTACCGGGCTTTCCGGAAGTGGAAAATCTTCATTGGCTTTTGATACTATTTTTGCAGAAGGCCAGCGTCGTTATATAGAGACATTCTCTGCTTATGCCCGTCAGTTTTTGGGTGGATTGGAACGTCCGGATGTAGATAAAATTGAAGGACTTTCACCCGTTATTGCCATTGAGCAGAAAACAACCAATAAAAACCCTCGTTCTACCGTAGGTACTGTTACAGAACTGTATGATTTTCTTCGTCTTTTGTATGCAAGAGTTTCAGATGCTTATTCATTGTCTACAGGACAGAAGCTGGTAAGTTATACCGAAGATCAAATCCTTGATACCATTAAGGAAAACTATAAAGGAGAAAAAATCATGTTGTTGGCTCCTGTTGTACGCTCCAGAAAAGGACATTATCATGAACTTTTCGTTCAAATGGCCAAAAAAGGGTATGGACAGGCAAGAATTGATGGTGAGCTACAGGATATTGAATATGATTTAAAGCTGGATCGTTATAAAACCCACGATATTGATATTGTGATCGATCGTTGGATCATAGGGGAAAACGCTTCAGAAGGAAGAATGGAAAAATCCCTGCGTACTGCGATGGAAATGGGAGAAGGAATCATCGGAATTCAGAAACTGGGAGGTACAGATATTGAGTATTTCTCTAAAAACCTGATGGATGCTGAAACAGGTCATTCCTTAGCATTACCGGAACCTAATACTTTCTCATTCAACTCTCCAAAAGGTAGCTGCCCAAATTGTAAAGGGTTGGGAACAATCAAAAAAATCAACACAGATTATTTTATTGATAATCCTAAATTATCCATTAACCAGGGAGGTTTGCTGCCATTGGAAGATATTAAGTCTAATAAATGGATTCTGGCACAGATCAAGAATATTCTTGAAATCTTCGGACTAGGAATGACAACTCCATTACAGGATATTCCGGCAGAAGCTTTGGATTATATCTATAACGGATGTCATAAGGAATTCAATAAAGATCTTAAATATGCGGGAATTACCAAGAAGATCAAGATCAGCTTTGATGGTTTGATCGCCTTTATGGAGGAAATTATTGATGAAAGAGAATCCTACGAAGCTATTTTACTGGAAAGACACTTCACTACAGAAGAAACATGTCCGGAATGTGGTGGAACCCGTCTTCAACCTTCCAGCTTAAGCTTTAAAATTGATGGAAAAAATATTGCTGAGGTCAATGGATTAAGCTTGGCAGATTTAAAAGAATGGCTGGCCGATGTTAAAGATAAATTCTCTGAGAAAAATAAAATCATCGCCCACGAAATATTAAAAGAGATTGAAACCAGACTTCAGTTTTTGTTGGATGTTGGTTTAGACTATCTAAGTTTAAGCAGAAGTTCAAAAACCCTTTCGGGGGGAGAATCACAAAGGATTCGTCTGGCAACACAAATTGGATCTCAACTGGTGAATGTTTTGTATATTCTTGATGAACCAAGTATTGGTCTTCACCAAAGAGATAACGAAAGATTGATTCATTCTTTAAAGAACCTTAGAGATATTGGAAATTCTGTTTTAGTAGTAGAACATGATAAAGACATGATCTTGGAGGCCGATGAGGTATTGGATATTGGTCCAAGAGCCGGAAAGTTCGGTGGAGAAATACTTTGGCAGGGAAAACCAAAAGATCTTCTAAAAGCAGATACTATCACTGCTCAGTATATCAACGGAAAAAGAAAGATCGAAATTCCAGCAGAAAGAAGAGCAGGAAGCGGAAAAAATATTGTTCTGAAAGGAGCAACAGGAAATAACCTTAAAAATGTTACGCTGGATGTTCCACTTGGAAAACTGGTTGTAGTCACCGGAATTTCAGGAAGTGGAAAATCTTCTTTAATTAATGGAACGTTGTACCCAATCCTTAATAAGCATTTTTATAGAGCTGTTCAAGAACCTTTGCCATACAAGAAGATCGAAGGACTTGATAATATTGATAAAATTGTAGACGTAGACCAGACACCGATCGGAAGAACTCCACGTTCAAATCCGGCAACTTATACGGGAATGTTTACAGACATCAGAAACCTTTTTGCAGAATTGCCTGAAAGTAAAATCCGTGGGTATAAACCAGGTAGATTCTCTTTCAATGTAAAAGGGGGGAGATGTGAAACCTGCCAGGGGGGAGGATTAAAAGTAATTGAAATGAACTTCCTTCCGGATGTATATGTTCACTGTGAAACCTGCAACGGAAAGCGTTTCAACAGAGAAACCCTTGAAGTTCGTTACAAAGGAAAATCCATTTCCGACGTATTGGATATGACAATTGATGAAGCAGTAGAATTCTTCCAGCCGATTCCAAAAATCTTTGCTAAAGTGAAAACTCTTCAGGATGTAGGTTTGGGATACATTACATTAGGGCAGCAGTCTACAACTCTTTCAGGAGGAGAAGCACAGCGTATTAAGCTTGCAACCGAACTGGCAAAAAGACAAACCGGAAATACATTATATATCCTTGATGAACCTACCACAGGATTGCATTTTGAGGATGTAAAAATCCTGATGGACGCAATCAATCAATTGGTAGAACTAGGAAACTCATTCATCATTATTGAACATAATATGGATGTGATTAAACTGGCAGACCATATCATTGACGTAGGGCCGGAAGGAGGAAAATACGGTGGACAGATTGTAGCTCAAGGGACTCCGGAAGAGATTGTGAAGTCTAAGAAGAGTTTGACCGGGAAGTTTTTGAAGAGGGAATTGGAATAAGAATATATTAACCTAAGTATACAAAAGAATTTGCGGAAGCAGATTCTTTTTTTATTTTTAACTACTCACGCTCTGAAGTCAATTGCAGAGGAAAAGTAACTGCTTTATTGACCTGAATTTAGTTTTTTTATTTTAACCTGCTTATTGTAGCCGGTTTTTTGGTAACAATATCATTCATTTACAGTGAAAATAGGAATTAAAAGTCTCAAATTTTAAATATTTCAGGATATAAATAACATTCCAATATTAATTTTTTAATTATTTATTAAATTTAATCAACTGTAAATCAGTTGTTTATAATTTAATGTTAACTCAATGTTAACTGAAAGTGAATTTAATATGAATTATTTTTAATAACTTTGGTTAAGAGATAAGGATAAACTTATTATAATATTTAAAACCAGTTAGTTATGAAAAATAAAATTCAAATATTGATGGCTTCACTTTTCGTTATCGGATTAGCTGCTGTAATGAATCAAACTAAAGCACAAACCACAGATAAGAATACAATCCAGGAAATTCAGTTAAGTAAAAGCGAAACTTTTAGTGATATAAGAAATAAATTAATCGCCAATTTTGATCTGGATAATCCTGAATATAAACAAGGAACGGTCAATTCAGTGGTAAAATTTGATATTGCTAAAAACGGAAAAATTGTAAATGTTCATTCTAATGGTGATTGTAAGACGGTAAGCAAAGAAATTGAAACTGTTTTGAGCGAACTGGATTATAGAGTAGATCGCAATAGATTGACAGACAATATGGTGGCATATACCTATGTGATGCCTGTTACTGTAGAAATCCATAACAGATAATATGTATAGGAATCTATATTTAGTTAGAAAGTGTGAATAATGAAATTTACAAGCATTAAATTGTAATAATAGATAATAATATTCGTTTTAATTTTACAAAACCATAAAATTAGAGCTATATGAAAAATTTAAAAAAGCTGACTAAAGTAGATTTGAAGTCAGTGTACGGAGGAGAGCCAAAAAAATATTGTACCTATTGCGAATGGGCAAATAAAGTATTTTGCAGCGAAATTCCAATCGTTCAGTGCCCATAAAAAATCAAGCCGCTTTTTAAAGCGGCTTTTTTTATTGTTGAGCATATTGGATAAAATCATTCAGACTCGTTTCAAGATCCTTGGAACTTCCTATTGAATCAAAAACAATATTATCAATTTTCCATCCTTTTTCAGTGTCAATCAGTTGCAATGTATCAGTCCATAATACCTTTGGAGAGGTCATATCATATTCAAACTGAACAAGTGCTTTTGCCGTTTTATCATGAATAATAATATTTTTGATGGTATAATGGGTATATCCTTCATAAAGGCTGGAAAAGATTGCACCTTCAAATATCAACGGTTTTTCATCCGGATGACTACTGTTTTTCACTTTTTCAATATCTGTTTTTGAAGTATTGATTGCTTTTTCTAATGCCTTTTTTAATTCCGGAGAAAATAATTCATCAGGTATCGGTTGATTGTAAATCATATCATTAGATTTTCCATATTGGCTGTAAAGTTGATTTACTTTTTCAGTAATCAGTTTTTTTTCAGTTGATGGAGATTGTGTTTTGCTGCAAGCTGTAAAGCATATAAGAAAACTTGCATATAGGAAAAGGAGTCGCATCATAATAGAGTATTGGTTTTTTCATCCAAAAGATATACCAAGCCATCAGTTGTTGAGTAACTTCTGATCAAGAGCTTAAATTTCTATGACAATATATTCAAATTTAAATTATTTCCTATATTTGTGATAATTAGATCCTAATTACACAAAAAACACAGCATGAAAAAAAACACGACTTCAGAACGTGTATCCTTTACTGGAGGATACCGTGCTCCTGATAATGCCCAGGCAGTGAAAGAAAATAATACAGCAGGAATTAACCGTATTGTTAAACTTTCCGCAATAATCAATGGCGAAATTATTTCAAGTTTTAAACATTTCAAATTAAAGCAAAGTGCAATAACACATCACGAGTTTGAATTAACACTGGCTCATGATGCCTTATCCGAAAAACAAGGGCATCAATTGGAACAGGCCAATACATTTTTGGGAAAACGCCTTACGATAAAAATTGCTTACAAAGATTTCGAAACGAAAAATAGCCCTAAGAGGGTTTTTGTAGGAATTATTACCAAGGTAGGTTTCAGTCAGGAAGCTCACAGCTTGGGAAATATTGTTTTAAAAGGTTTCAGCCCTACTATTCTTCTGGATGGTGCAGCCCATACCCAGAGTTTTGGAGGTGCACAACCTGTGAATACCGGAATTATAGCTGATGAGGTAATCAAGCAGGGAATAGATCCGTTTTGGTATGACTTCAGAGTGAATGCCAAAGCCTCGTCACAAATTGTCTACAGTACACAATATAACGAAACCCATTACAATTACTTGTGTAGAATTGCCGAGGCTTATGGCGAACAGTTTTTCTATGATGGAGAAGTGCTGCATTTCGGAAATATGCCGGTTCCGGCTGCTCCTCTTGAGCTGATAAGCGGAAGTAATACTTCAAATATTCATACTGAACTTAGGGCAATTCATGCTCAACCTAATTATTACGGATATAACAGCAGTAAAAATACGATGTTGACTTCGGGAGAAACTCCGTTAAAACATATGGGAAATCTTGCTCAAACCGCTTATATAAATAATGAAAGTATTTTCAAGACCCCTTCTCTTCAATCGGCGCCTATCCGGGCAGCTACTGATATGGATGTAGTGAATTCTCAAACCGGAGCATGGGGAAGTAAGGGTGTTGATGTATTTGTAGTATCCGGTGATACCACAATGCCTTTTCTTTATCCCGGCTGCACAGCAGATCTTTATCTGAGAAAACCTGATTCCAGCAAAATGGGGTATTTCACCAAACTCATGATGACCAAGGTTATTCATGAGATTGATACCCTAGGCCATTATAAAGGAAGTTTTGAAGCCATTGCTTCTGATACGGGATATATGCCCAAACCTGAATTTACAGTTCCTTTTGCAGAAACCCAGCCAGCAGTGGTCGTTTCCAATGAAGATCCTTTGGGACAAGGACGTGTAAGAGTGAAATTTCTTTGGCAGCTCAATGAAACTACAGATTTTATCAGAGTAATGAGTCCTGATGCGGGTGGAACAGATCAGATCACCCAAAACAGAGGGTATGTAGCCATTCCTGAAGTAGGAGATCAGGTAATGGTGGGATTTGTTCATAATCATCCCGATCGTCCTTTCGTAATGGGAGGAATGTTTCATGGCGGTGTTGCTCTGGGTGGAGGGATAAATAATCACCTGAAATCGATTCAGACCAGAAGCGGAATCCGTATTCTGATGAACGATGCTGAAGGCAGTGTGAATATTGTGGATCCAAGCGGCAACAATTATTTCATGGATGGAAAAGGAAATATTACCGTATCTGCTCCCAATGATATCAACTTCAATGCGGGCGGAAACCTCAATATCAATGTCGGACAAAATATGTCTACCAGTGTTGGGATGAATAAAACAGATACTGTGACCATGAACCATAGTGAGAGTATAGGAATGATTAAAACCTCTTCTGTAATAGGAGATTCTCAGGTTTTCATAACCGGAAAACTGACAGAATTTATAGAAGGAGACGTACACAGCGAAGTAAAACAGGAACGTAATGAAATTTCAAGAAAAGAAATGAATTTCAGTACAGAAGAAAATTTTACCAGTCATACGAAAAGCTCGATCTTTATGAACAGTGGAGAAAAAGGCCATAATCATTAATACTTTTCTTATGAGCAGAACAAGAATTGTAAACGGAAAGTATACCAAGGTGACCCAAAAGGGATACAATCTGTACTCTGAAGGAAATACCAATATTAATGCATCAGGTTTGAATAACCTGAATGCTGATAAAGATATCCATCATGGTTCAGCGGTGGAAAAAGCGGCAGGTTATCAACCCAAAGACTCTATCAATATTTTTATCGGGATGTTTTTTGACGGAACAGGCAACAACAGGTATAATTCTGATAAAACCTATTACAGTAAAATCAATTCCGGAGAAACCTATTATAAAAATGATACCGTTCCCCAGGAATATTACGAAACGATTAAGGATCCTAAAACCGGAAAACAGAAAAAAATAAAAATCTCAGACCGTGACAGCTACTGGAATCCCTATTCGAACGTGGCAAAATTGTTTGATCTTTATAAAGAGAAAAAAAATCCAAGTGAAGATGCAAAAGGAAGTGAAGATGCGCATCCAGAATATGGAAACTATGTTATTTTAAAACAATATATAGAAGGAATAGGAACAAAACAGGATAAAGAAGATGATATTGCCGGTTCCTGCGCAGGAAGGGGCGATTGGGGAGTAATTGGCAGAGTAGAAGAAGGAATTAAAAATGTCATAGCCAATGAGTTTAGCAATATTTCTAAAGATAAGAAAATCAATAAGATTGTATTCGATGTTTTTGGGTTCAGTCGGGGTGCTGCTGCTGCAAGACATTTTTGTAATGAAGTAAAGAAATCTGCAAAATACGATACGGTCATGAGAGATGAGATGGATACCAAGATGGGACGTCCAAGAGTCACTTATGTTTCTGAGCATGCAGGTGGTCTTTTGGGAAAAAGACTGAGTAAAGCAGGCTATAAGCCTGTGGGAGATACTTTTACCATAGAAATTCGTTTTCTGGGGGTATTTGATACGGTAGTTTCAGATATGGTAGTGAAAGAAAATTTAGGGTATAAAGTAGCAGGGGTATTGGCGACCAGTCCTTTAACGGTTCCTTACAGTATTGCTGCTTTTTTGGGACAGGCCTCGCTGCAGAAGATCAAAACCAAAGTCTCAGGGTTGGGGATCAAAAAAATATTTCATATTACAGCACACAATGAGTGGCGTAAGAATTTTGCATTAACCCCTACGGAAGAAGGCTATACTTTATCAATGCTGGGAGCGCATTCAGATATAGGCGGGGGATATGCCCATCTGGATAAATATACCGCGGTACTGGATTATTTTGATGTAAAAGTAGGAGATCATAAAACGCTTCAGGAAAAAGAAAAAATCAGACAGTTTTATATCAACCAGCGTATTTCTACAGAAAAAGAGATTGTATTTAGGAATACCTATGACCACGTTAAGGAAACAACAGTGACCGGTGCAGGAGTTGGAACACGGGAAATTAAAGCAGAACCGGATTTCCCGGATAAAGAAAATACAGTATCTACAAGTCCTTATTATCAGATATTCCAGACCAAAGAATCAGACCATTATATTCTGGAAGACTCCCGGTATATTTCCAATAAATACAGCTTGGTAGCAATGTACATGATGTTGCAGAAAGGGATAGATAATAAAGTACCTTTTTATGATGATTATAATAAATCCCCTGATGTAAAGAAAAAGTTTGAGTATGAAATTCCGGATACAGACAAGTATAGAGTATTGAAACAATATATGGATTTGATGTTGGAAGAAAGTAAGAAGGAAGGTGTGGGAACTTATACGATGCCAACAGAAATATATCAGCATATCTGTAACCATTATATTCATCTTTCTGCTAACTTTGGGGGATTGGCAGCAATAGGAGTAAAAACAGGAGATCATCATCTTCTGGAAAGTGTAGGTTTTGTCAATCAGCCGGTAATGCCAAAAGTCGATAAAGAAGGGAATATTTATTATGAAAGAGAAAAATGGCACCCTTAAATTAATAATAATGATAAACAGAATAAAAAATATAGTAGTACTCTTATCAGGTTTTCTATTAATAATAAGTTGCCAACCCAAGGATAAATTTGAATGGAATGCTGCAATTTCAGCACCAAAGAATTATATATCAGGAGGCCCGTTTGTAGAATATTTTTATAAAGGAAAAGGAGTAGCAGGTACATCTGCCAATGTAGGAATAAATCCTGGTTGGGGGGTGACAAGTGGTGGTTATACAGGTGGAGAAATATTCAAACCTGTACCTGATAGCATTTCTGTTAGTTGGCGCTGTGGCCTTGATTTAATTGAATATAAAATTGGGGCAAAACTTCCAAGAGAAAAAATGTTGAAGCTCTTTCAAAAAGGCAAAGAAATTAAAGGAGAAAAGCAAAATTATACTCAAATCGTAACAGGGATGGCGCCTGGAGGAAATATAACAGTTTGGCTCTCTGGATCATTGGGAAATGAGGAAATCACAAAAATTAAAGCTGAGCGTGTAGGAGAAACGGGCAAAGATGACCCGAACTCTGTAACCCTTTGGTCATCAACTGGAAACGAGGCTAAAAATATTTTGAAATATGCTTATTTCCACGGTATTCCTTATTCAGTTTGGGAAAAAGGAGATAAATTATACAAATATGATCTAGGTTTTAGTAGTGAGGACAATTATAAATATTCAATTACTTATTACTCAAAAGATGGCAGTGTTTACTTTTTAGATTCTGATCCTTACTTTTTACAATGGGGCAATCGTTTTGCAAGCTATCCTAAAAACCCTAATCCACAGCATCAGTTAAAACTTCCTGTACAGATGGATTTGATATGGCATTCGTATGATAATGAATCACGCTGGTTTGAGGGAAGTGTAGTTTTACCCCAAAATCTACAGGGAACATTTGAAAAAGGCCATTATGATCGAATGATTGTGACAATTCCTAAAGATACAGGAGGGGATTTTGTTGAAGGAGAAATTTATTTTGTGAATAAACAGAAACATGATCGGGTAATGGGCTTTCGTTTAGGAAGATTTAATGATGAACAGAAAAAATTAATGTCACCTAAATACACACTCCCTAAAGGATTTGTAGTTCCTAAATGGGAAGGCCGAATTCCAATCCAAAAGCCTACCGATCTTGAATACTGGCAGGAGGAATAACAATAAGGGATAGTATTTATACTATATAACCTTTGCTGCCATGTGCTACAATCTTCTACAATACAACAAATACTTTTCTCATCAATACCAAAAAATCAATACATTTGAATAGATAAAAAAATTGTGGATTCTATTCTCAACGTTGCGGTTCGCTCCCTGTGCGTTTACCTTTTTATGGTAATCGCTATTCGTTTGTTTGGCAAGAATCAGCTTTCTCAGCTCAATGCGGGAGATGTTGTTTTGTTACTTTTAATATCTAACGCCGTACAGAATGCAATGGTTGGTCCGGATACTTCATTGCAAGGAGGTTTGATTGCAGCTTTAGTTTTATTTGTCGCCAATTTTATTTTAAAAAGACTGATGTTCTCCAATCGCTCCTTTGAAGCTTTTATGCAGGATGAACCCGTTATTTTAATAAGAGATGGAGTGGCAGATCAGACCGCCTTAAGTCGGGTTAAAATTACAGAAAATGAACTGGAAGAAGCCATTAGAGAACACGGTATCGAAGATATCAAAAATGTTAAATTATCCGTATTAGAGGTAGATGGGAATATAAGTGTGGTCTCTCAGGATGAGAAAAGCAAACAAACCCATTATGCACGAATCAAAAGAAAATACAAAAGAAAATATCATTAATCCTATGAATTACGAATTACGAGAAATGCTTCCCAATGACGAAGCAAGAGTGTTGGAAATTTTCAGACAGGGAGTAGAGGGCGGTATTGCTACTTTGGAAACAGAAGTTCCCACTGCTGAAGCCTGGAGTATGGAATATTTCAATGATTGCCGTTGGGTGCTGGAAAACGAAAATAATGAAGTGATAGGATGGTGTGCCCTTAAACCGGTAAGCAAAAGAGAAGCTTTTAAAGGAGTGGCAGAAGTCAGCATTTACTTCGATAATGAATATCAAGGAAAGGGATTGGGCTCGATATTGCTTAAAAAGATCATACTGGATAGCGAAGACCATGGATTCTGGACCTTGCAGACTAATCTCTTTTCCGAAAATGAAATGGCAATCAAATCTCACCAGAAAAATGGATTCAGAATGGTTGGTGTTCGTAAAAAAATAGGAAAACTGAACGGTGAATGGAAAGACCTGGTTATGATGGAAAAACGAAGCGAAATTATCTGATGAATAATGAGGTTGGGAAAGTTGCTTACAGGATATCTCAACTTTAAGCTCTACACTCCAAAGATTGAATACTAAATAACTTGGTTCGAACCTTGTTGTAGATCATTCATTAAATTGGAAAAAGTAGAAATAATGAAAAGTATGTTTAAGATTACAGGCATTTTAATGGTTGTATTGATGCTTTCTTCCTGTGTGGCATATAATAATGAGGGGTATCAGACCAAGAAAATTCCACCAGGACAAGCTAAAAAAATATATGGCGGAAGCGCAAAAGATTATGCTCCTGGACAGGTGAAAAAAAGAAATGGCTATTAAGAAATTATGATAAAAACATTCCTTCAAAAGGAGTGTTTTTTTATTTTAAAATAAGATATTTTTTTGAATGATTTGGCATCAACATTGATTATTTTAATACAGAACAAAAAGTTGAAAAAATGAAAACAATGCTTAAGGCTCTTGGAGTCATGGCAATAATACTCACGCTGTCATCTTGTGCAGTAGATGGATATTATGGAGGCAGAACGCATGGATATGGATATTACGGACCTAGATATTATGGTTACGGTCCCAGATATACAGAAAGAGTATATGTTTATGGTGGTGGCCATCATGGCGGATATTATCACCATGGAGGCGGAGGCCATCATAACGGATTTCATAGATAATAGATTAGATAAAAAAAGCACTGAAGATTTCAGTGCTTTTGCTTTATCATTACAGTCTCGATTTTTTTGGATTCAGAAGCGTGTCAAAAATCATTACTTCCGGTCCGAACTTATTTTCAATTCGCTCTGCGATATTTTTCAATTCACTTTCAAGAAAATCAGTTCTAAGTTCATCATTATCAAAGACCAGAAGGAGATTGTAATTTTTTCCTTCATCGATATAATCACTATGAACTTCAGATAGAATATACTTGTCGACATCCATCAGATTTTCGGTCATTAAAATCAGGGTTTCATCAATATAATTTTCCCATTCTTCCAGATTATTTTTCGTGCAGTGGAAAGTTATACTTAATACGCTCATATTTTAAGAATTTTTAAGATTTTGTGGATAAATTCTAACGCAAAAATCGGCATTTTTTTCGTAAATTAGCCCGTTAATAAAAATTGGAAATAAATAATTTTCAGACTTACAGCTAATGGTCTGACAATCATTATAATAAAATTTGTTTATGCAAAAAGAAGGAGAAAGACTGATTCCTATCAACATTGTTGATGAAATGAAGTCGTCTTACATCGATTATTCGATGTCCGTTATCGTTTCAAGAGCGTTACCGGATGTAAGAGACGGCTTGAAACCCGTTCATAGAAGAGTACTTTATGGTATGTATGGACTAGGGGTTTTTTCGAATAGAAAATATTTAAAATCTGCGAGAATTGTTGGGGATGTTTTGGGTAAATATCACCCGCACGGAGACTCCTCTGTATATGACGCGATGGTGAGAATGGCTCAGGAATGGAGCTTACGTTATCCTCAGGTTGACGGACAAGGTAACTTCGGTTCCATGGATGGTGACCCGCCGGCAGCAATGCGTTATACTGAAGCAAGACTGAAAAAAATCTCTGATGAGGTTCTTTCTGACCTTGATAAAGAAACTGTTGATTTCCAGAATAACTTCGATGACAGCTTACAGGAACCGACTGTAATGCCTACAAAGGTTCCTAACCTTTTGGTAAACGGAGCTTCAGGTATTGCTGTAGGGATGGCAACCAATATGGCGCCACACAACCTTTCTGAATCTGTAGATGCCATTTGTGCATATATTGATAATAAAGAAATTACGATCGATGAGCTGATGCAGCATATTGTTGCTCCGGATTTCCCAACAGGAGGTATCATTTATGGATACGACGGAGTAAGAGATGCATTCCATACAGGTAGAGGTAGAGTTGTTCTGAGAGCAAAAGTTAATTTCGAAGAAATCGGAAACAGAAATGCGATTATCGTAACAGAAGTTCCTTACCAGGTAAATAAGGCGGAAATGATCGCCAGAACTGCAGAACTTGTTAAAGATGAGAAAATTCCTGGTATCCACGAGATCAGAGATGAATCGGACAGAAAAGGACTTCGTGTGGTATATGAATTGAAAAACGATGCAATTCCGAACGTAGTTCTAAACCTTTTATATAAATATACAGCCCTTCAGACTTCTTTCAGCGTAAATAACATTGCGTTGGTACACGGAAGACCAGAGCAGTTGAATCTTAAAGATATCATTCATCACTTTGTAGAGCACAGACACGAGGTAATTGTAAGAAGAACTCAGTTTGAGCTTAAAAAAGCAAAAGAAAGAGCACATATTCTTGAAGGGTTCATGAAGGTGATTGGAGGTCAGGATGCTTTAGACAGAGCAATTTCAATCATTCGTCACAGTGCTAACCCTCAGGCTGCAAAAGAAGGCCTGATCGAAGCATTTGAACTTTCAGAAATTCAGGCTCAGGCAATTCTTGATCTTAGATTAGCTCGTCTTACCGGAATGGAGCTTGATAAGATCCGTGATGAATATGATGCAATTATGAAAGAGATTGCTAATTTGGAAGATATTCTTGCGAGTGAACCAAGAAGATTCCAGATTATCAAGGAGGAGCTGATCGAAATCAAAGAAAAATATGGTGACGAAAGAAGAACTGAAATTGATTATTCAGGAGGAGAAATGTCTATTGAAGATATTATTCCAAATGAATCAGTAGTTCTTACAATCTCTCACGCAGGATATGTTAAGAGAACTTCACTTTCAGAATATAAAATTCAGAGTAGAGGAGGTGTAGGAAACAAAGCAGCTACAACAAGGGATTCTGACTTCCTTGAATATATTGTATCTGCAACGAACCACCAATATATGTTATTCTTTACCGAAAAAGGTAGATGTTACTGGTTAAGAGTATTTGAAATTCCTGAAGGCTCTAAAACGGCAAAAGGAAGAGCGGTACAGAACCTTATCAACATTGAACCGGATGATAAAATCAAAGCATATATCAGAACCAACAACCTGAAGGACTCTGAATATGTAAACCAAATGAGTGTAGTAATGGTAACTAAAAACGGTACCATCAAGAAAACATCATTGGAAGCGTATTCAAGACCAAGGGTAAATGGAGTAAATGCTATTGAAATTAGAGATAATGATCAATTATTAGGAGCTTACCTAACAAATGGTACTTCTCAGATTATGATTGCTACTAAAAATGGTAAGTGTATCCGTTTCCCTGAAGAAAAAGTAAGAGAAGTAGGTAGGGGTTCTATTGGGGTACGTGGTATTGCGATGGAAGACAATGATGAAGCTATTGGTATGATTGTTGTGAATGACGTAGAGAACGAAACCGTACTTGTAGTATCTGAAAAAGGATATGGTAAGAGGACTGCGGTAGAAGACTATAGAATTACAAACAGAGGAGGGAAAGGAGTTATCACCCTAAACATTACCGAGAAAACAGGAAATCTGATTGCTATTCAAAACGTAACAGACGAAGATGGATTGATGATTATCAATAAGTCTGGTGTTGCTATCAGAATGGGAATGGATGAAATGAGAGTGATGGGTAGAAATACACAAGGGGTAAAACTAATCAATCTTAAGAAGAGTGACGAAATTGCAGCCATTGCAAAAGTAGAAATGGATAAAGATGTAGAAGAAGATTCTGAAGAGATAGATGGTATTGAAGGAGTTGACGAAACTGAAGGAGAAATTCAGGAAGGAATGGAGTCCTTATTTGATAACCTGGAAAATGATAATACAACCCCTCAGGCTGAGGAAGATGAGAATTCTGGTTCTGAAGAATAAATGTACAATTAATATAAAATAGTTATTATGAAGAAACTAATTTTAGGGATGGCGATCGTAGCATCTGCTTTTGTTTTTGGGCAGAAAGGAGATGTAAATGCTAAGCTTCAGGCTGCTAACAAAGCTGCTATGGATGCATATAATGCAAAAAATTATACAGCTGCAGCACCTAAGTTTGTAGAAGTTTACGACTTATTGAAAGCGAATGGTCAGGATAATAAGATATATATGTATTATTCAGGACTTAGTCATGCATTAGCTAACGAAAGTGATCCGGCTATTAAAATATACACAGACCTTATAAATTCCGGATTTACAGGAGTAGAAACTACTTATACTGCTAAAGAAAAGAAAAGTGGAAATGTAGTAAACTTGGATAAAGCTACTTGGGAGCTTATGAAAAAGAATTCTGAATATTCAGATTTTAAAACTGAGCAGTCTGCAGGAGTAGAAGTAGATTTATATGAAACTTTATCTTTATTGCTTCTTAATGCTAAAAAACCAAACGAGGCACTTGTAATCATTGAAAAAGGGTTGGTTAAATATCCAAACAATGCTAAATTGAAAGAAGGGCAAACCAATGCCTATCTTCAGTCAGGAAATACAGAAAAATTTGTTGCTGGTTTGAAAGAACAGTTAGCGAAGAATCCTAATGATGCAACCAACTGGTATAACCTTGGAGTTATGCAGGCAAAAACTCCGGCTACAGTTAATGATGCTTTAGAATCATTCAAAAAAGCTATTGAGCTTAAACCTGATTTTGCAAACGCTTATCAGAACCTTGTATATACTACCATTGGAGATGACTCTAAAATTGTAGCCGATATCAATGCGCTGAGAAAGGACAAACCGGATGAAGCTACTAAATTAATTGATGCAAGAAGAGAAAGATTTGCAAAAGCTTTACCATTTGCAGAAAGCTGGTATAAAGTAGATCCTAAGAATATTGATGCAGTTAGTACACTAAAGGAAATTTATGTAGTAACTAAAAATATGGATAAAGTTAAAGAAATGAAAGCTAAAGAAGCTGAGCTAAGCGCAGCAGCGAAGTAATCATTAATAATTTAATAATAAAAAGCCGAAACATCAGTGTTTCGGCTTTTGTTTTTAGCAAAAATCAAGATTCATTGCCTAAAATTTATCATTCAAAATTTCTATTCTTTCTGAAGAGGATCGGTAAATTTCATCCCTAGAAATTCTCTGCAATTCCGTATCTTTGAGAAAAATTTTACCAAAATGATCGAGTGGAAAACCGCTAAGGAATACGAAGATATTACCTATAAAAAATGTAATGGTGTAGCAAGAATTGCTTTCAACAGACCGGAAGTACGTAATGCATTCAGACCAAAGACAACCTCAGAATTATATGATGCCTTTTATGACGCTTCTGAAGACCCTTCAATAGGTGTTGTTTTGCTTTCAGGAGAAGGGCCAAGTCCGAAAGACGGCGGTTGGGCTTTCTGCAGTGGAGGAGATCAGAAAGCAAGAGGAGACCAGGGGTATGTTGGAGAAGATGGAAGACATCGTTTAAATATTCTGGAAGTTCAGCGTTTGATCCGTTTCATGCCGAAAGTAGTAATTGCAGTAGTTCCGGGATGGGCTGTAGGTGGTGGACACTCACTTCATGTAGTATGTGATCTTACTTTAGCGAGTGAAGAGCATGCTATTTTTAAGCAAACTGATGCTGATGTGACAAGTTTTGATGGTGGGTACGGTTCTGCTTATCTGGCAAAAATGGTAGGACAGAAAAAAGCTCGTGAAATATTCTTTTTAGGAAGAAATTATTCTGCTCAGGAAGCATTTGAAATGGGAATGGTGAACAAAGTAGTTCCTCATGCAGAATTAGAAGATACAGCTTATGAATGGGCTCAGGAAATCTTAGGCAAATCCCCAATGTCTATCAGAATGTTAAAGTTTGCAATGAACCTTACGGATGACGGAATGGTTGGACAGCAGGTATTTGCAGGAGAAGCAACCCGTTTAGCTTATATGACTGAGGAAGCTAAAGAAGGAAGAAATGCATTCCTTGAAAAAAGAAAACCGAATTTCGGAGAAGATCAATGGATATCATAACATTGGTAATGAGTAATAAGTGATGAACTAACTTTTTCATTATTTATTGCCTATTACCCATTGCTTATTTATAAATTTATGACTGATTGGATTAAAGCCGCAAGGCTCAGAACTTTACCGCTGTCATTAAGCGGAATTATTATGGGAGCTTTCATTGCAAAATGGAGACTTTACAGAGAAGGCGGAACCTGGGACTGGAAGATTTTCGCCTTGGCCCTTTTGGTAACCCTTTTATATCAGATTTTATCAAACTATGCCAATGATTATGGCGATGGGGTAAAAGGAACTGATGCAAAAAGAATCAATGAAGCAGAAGCAAGAGCGGTTGCCTCAGGAAAAATTACTGCCAAGCAGATGAAAAATGCTGTCATTCTTTTCTCGGCATTGTCTTTCGTTGCTACGATTGCATTATTGTATGTTGCTTTCATTCCAAACTATATGAATGAATTCTATATTTTTATAGGTTTGGGAGTTGCATGTATTTTGGCTGCAATCGGATATACAGTAGGGAAGAAGCCTTATGGATATATGGGATTGGGAGATATTTTTGTATTTATCTTCTTTGGATTGGTTTCCGTATGCGGAAGTTATTTCCTGTTTACAAAAACATTCAGCTGGGATATGTTGTTACCGGGAACTGCAGTAGGAATGATGAGTATGGCAGTTTTGAACCTGAACAATATGAGAGATATCGAAAGTGATAAGCTATCAGGAAAGAATAGTTTTGCATTAAGAATCGGATTCAAAAATGCAATGATCTATGAAATGATCCTTTTACAGCTTCCATTGGTACTCATTCTTATCTTTTTAGGAGTAAATGGATTTATACAGCAGCAAAATTACTATGTATTCATCGTAATGATTCTGTTGTTCCCATTAGCAAAGCTGAGAAGGAATATCATGTCGGTAAAAGAGCCGAAAGAATTAGATCAATATTTAAAGCAGGTTGGAATTATGACGTTTGTAATGGCTATTCTTACAGCTGCCGGACTTAATTTATTTAACTAAATCTTAAAATATTATATCATGAGTTCCAATGTCTATGTTGAAGCACAAATGCTTATTAGAAAATCAATTGAAGATGTTTTTGAAGCATTTATCAATCCTGAAGTAACCACTCATTTCTGGTTTACAAAATCTACGGGTAAATTAGAAGAAGGGAAAACAGTGACCTGGGAATGGGAGATGTACGGCGTGAAAAACGTGGTAAATGTTCATCAGATTATTCCGAACCAACTGATTAAAACAGAATGGGGAGAACCTTCAGTACATGTAGACTATGAGTTTAAAACTATGGAAAACGGAACTCTTGTTGTGATTAAAAGCTATGGATTCAGCCAGACGGGTGAAGATCTCCTAAGACAAATTAACGACAATACAGGCGGTTTTACGACGGTTTTAGACGGTTGTAAAGCTTATATGGAACATGGAATTAATTTGAGGCTTATTGAAGATAAATTCCCATCGAAATAATTAGAGTAAATAGACAACGCTTTGCGTTTTTAAAAAAAAACACGGATGGCACGAATCTTTTCACGAATGTCACTCACCTTATGGTGTTATTTGTGAAAGCATTTGAGTCATTTGTGTTTAATAATAATTGAAATTAAACTTACAATGAAAATACAATTTTTAGGGCAAAATTGTTTTCTGTTCACGTACAAGGACAAAACAATTTTAAGTGACCCTTTTTACAACTACAAAAAAGCGGAATCAGGTTTTGATATTACCGCTCAAAAAATCGATTACATCCTATTGACTCATGCCCATGGAGATCATATTGCAGATGTAGCGGAAGTATTACAGCATTATCCTGAAGCTACCGTAATTGGAGTACCTGAAGTATGTGGATACTTTACACAAGCTAAAAATAAGGATGATGTGAACCTCGGAGGATCGGCAAAAATCGACGATCTTAAAATTTCCATGGTTCCGGCTCATCACACCAGTTCTTTCCCAGATGGGAGCTATGGTGGTGTTCCTGTAGGCTATATTTTCAGATTACCTGAAGGTAAGAATGTGTATTTAGCTGGAGATACAGGTGTAATGGCAGATATGGAGCTATTCCCAAGATTATACGGGAATATTGACCTTTCTATCCTTCCAATCGGAAGCCATTATACAATGTGTCCTAGAAAAGCATCTTTTGCGGCAGCAGAACTATTAAAAACTCCAAAGGTAATCGGATGTCACTTTGATACGTTTCCAGCTATTGAGATCAATCATGAAAGTGCATTAAAGCATTTCGCCGATAAAAATGTAGAACTTGTTTTACCAAAATTAGGAGAAACTTTCGAATTTTAATCAATAATAAGACGGAGGTAATATAACAATTAGAAAAATGAAAAAGATGTGTAAAGTATTAAAAACAAAAAAAGATAATTATTCAATTACCTCTCTCTTCACTTTAAACCAAAAAAAAATGGCAAGCTACCTAAATCACACCGCTACGACCAATTACCTTTGCTGCGTTCCCACCCTGGAGGATTCTCAGGAGCTGGTTGTTTAGGACTTGCCGTTGCAAAGGTAGGAAATATTTGTAAACTTCAAAACTTTATTAAAGAAAATTTGTCGAAAAAATGTAGTAGTAGAGCTAATCAGCTGACATTTAGGAGGATAATTTTTCAACTTTTTTCTAAAAATTTTAACATGACGAAAAGTCCATCAACACTAGGAATTATACTTTTTATCGCTACAATGATCGTTTTCTTTGTAGTGTACACTTTTTTTTCAGGAATCAATTATTTTGATATTTCACTGAAAGCCAATGCTTTCGTATTGCCTATTCTCTATGCCGGAGCTGCATTCTGGTCCGTAAAAACCTATTGGAACAACCATAGAGTAGTAACTTTTAAGGAAGCGTTCAAAAGAGCATTCGTTCCGATGTTCATCGGAGGAATTCTTTCGATTTTCAGTATTTATGCTTTTTTAAACTTTGCAGATACGGATGCAAAAAAGCTTTTGAACTACCAATATGTTCAAAGACAGAAGTCGGAATTGGATACAGAATATACTTCGGCGAGAAAAATTTTGAAACATCAGAAAGATATTGACGAACTGGATGAGAAGTATAAAGAGAGAGTACAAAGCTTCTCTCCAGAGGCTGTAAAAGGAAAAGATATGCTTACGGCAAGTCATTTTTCAGGATATTTTGCAGCAATTCTTATATTTTACGTAGTTTTGTCGGTGTTTTTCGGAGCATTTTTCAGAACGAGAAGTATCTATCAGCCCGAAGAAACGAATCAAGACTAATTTTTATTAAAATTAAATGAACTTATCTATAGTTATTCCATTACTGAACGAAGAAGACTCTTTGGAACAGCTTTTTTCAAGGATTGACAAAGTCTGCCAAACCAATAGTTTATCTTACGAAATCTGGTTTGTAGACGATGGAAGTACGGATTTGTCGTGGAGCATTATTGAGAACTTAAAAGTACAGTATCCTCAAATCCACGCGATTAAATTTTCCCGAAATTATGGGAAATCACAGGCTCTTCATGCCGCTTTTGAAAGAACAAACGGAGATGTGGTGATTACCATGGATGCCGACTTACAGGATTTTCCGGAAGAAATTCCCGAACTGTATAATATGGTCATTCATGATAATTACGATATTGTTTCCGGCTGGAAAAAGAAACGCTTCGATAATGTAATGACGAAAAATATTCCGTCAAAACTATTCAATGCTGCGGCAAGAAAAGTTTCAGGAGTCTATCTTCACGATTTCAACTGTGGTTTGAAAGCTTACAAAAAGCAAGTGGTAAAATCTGTAGATGTATACGGAGATATGCACCGCTATATTCCGGTATTGGCTGCAAATGCAGGTTTCAGAAGAATTACAGAAAAAGAAGTACAGCATCAGGCAAGACCTTACGGAACTTCAAAATTCGGAACAGAAAGATTTGTAAGAGGATTTTTGGATCTGGTAACGCTTTGGTTTGTAAGTCGTTTTGGAGGAAGGCCTATGCATTTCTTCGGAGCAGTTGGAACCGTAATGTTTATTTTAGGTTTTCTTTCTGCACTGTGGCTGGGAGTATCCAAACTGATTGATGTAGCCAGAGGAATCTATGGCCATTTAATCACTAATAATCCTTGGTTCTACATTGCATTAACCATGATGATTATGGGAACGTTATTGTTTGTAGCAGGATTCCTGGGAGAAATGATTATCAGAACCAACCGCGAGCATAAGAATTATAATATTGATGAAGTGATATAATTTAAATTTTATATACTTTATTGAACATACAATATCTCAGAAAGAAAACTTTCTGAGATATTTTTTTAAACATTATTTTCCCGATCTTAGTGTAAGATGAAAAACACACAAATGGAAAATATTAGAATTAAAATTAAAGATATTACCGATCTGGATTCGCTTTCCAGAGAATATGGTATTTCTAAGGAAGAACTGATTGCCTTTCATAATCAGCATTGTGCTTTACACGAAATTATTCCCGGAAATCTACCAAAATACCTTAAATATATTTATATCCCTGCCGATAAGGAAAGTAAACGGAAAGAGAAAAGTCTACTCATTTCACAGATAACACTTCCCGATACCCCCGAAGAATCTACCTATGGTGTATTGATAACAACTGCTTTACCTGAAACAAAAATACATTACCTTGTTGATATCCAAAGAAAAGAGAAAATGGCGGTGTCTGTTGTCAGAAAAAAAATATACGTCAATGATCAGGAAATAGAACTGATGGTTGAAAAACTAATAGAAACTGCAGGTGAGGCTCTTTATCCATTACAAATTTCTTTAAAAAAAGATGGGCGACCAGAGGCGGTACTCAATGCAAATGAGATCAAAAATCGTTGGAAGGAAGAATATTATCCCAGAATACATCAATATTATGAAGGCGAGGTAGCAGATGAAGCGATCAGGAAGCTAAACCGGTTTTACGAAAACATGAGCGGGAGTACAGAAGTATTGCATCATAATCTGTTTTATGCAATTTACTTTATGCCGCTATACACTTTATATTCTAATTATCAGAAAGAAGAAATACTTACCTTCTATTTTCCCTCTCTGGAAGAGGTAATTTCTTATACAGCTATTTTTTCGCTGCAAAAAACACTGACGGATCATGATAAAATTCTTATTCATATAAAAGGAGAACAAATAAATACTCCCATTGCAACAGATTTGAAGAAAGGCTCTCTTGATCTTCTCTATCAGCTTAATAAGGAGACAAAAAGTATTTCTTCGATCGTGGGAAAATTATCAGTTTTTCATCAAAATAAGGAAATTGGTATTGATGTTGAAATATATCGGCAAAAATTTTATATTTGATATACCTAATCATTAAAATTAATGGTATGAAATATATTATGACCCTAAAAAAATAGGGCATACTTAAATTTCGACCTATTTTGTTACCGGAATAAAAAATTTCCAGAGCGAATGATTTATCCTTTAGATATTTCATGTAAGTCTCAGAACAAAATAAAATTGTAAAAACACAAAACACAATGAGCGAGAAACATTTAGTATGCCAGGGAGCCATCTGTAAATGCCAGTTCGGCACAGCTCCGGATAAATTGCTGGTGAAAACCCAAAGCAAACGATACATTAACGATAAGGAAGGCAGCAGTAAACTGATGGCTACCCACGTAGATATTGGTAAAACTTTTGAGAAAAATACTTTTGGAAGCTGTGCCAAAATGAACAACAATCCCTGTCAGGTTACCATCACCCAATGGAGCGGTTATTATCAGAACATTACGCTGGAAGATAATAACGGAAAAGCGCTGTTGGAAGACAGTAAAGCAACCTGTCCGATAGGAAGCCCGGATTGTATTACTATTACCAACCACGGACAAACAGCAGAAATTTCTCAACAAAACATAGATCATGCACGTCCTGAGGTACTTGCAGAAGTATTTCCGTTTGTTGATTTGAAGAAAGAAGAAATTGCAGAGGAGGAAAAGGATATCGTTAAACTTTAAAAAACACATTGATGAAAATTATAGGAGAAACAAGACCCCTTACTTATAAATCATACAGCTACAGCCTGCTGGCCATCACAGGAAATCCTAAAGTAAAAGAGTGGAAAATAGAATACAATGGTAAGATACTGTCGACCAACACTGCGGGAAGTTTCAAATTTCACCCTAATCTGGCAGGAAAGAAAGTAAGACTTATTGCTGTAGTTATTCAAAATGGTAAAAATACTGAGCATTCTATTGATTTATTTATTCTTTTGGGAAATCCAAAAATTCTATCCATAGAATGGCAGGATTTCAGAGGTAAACCGATAGGAAAAAGAAAGGTAGGCTATCTGGATAAAATACAGTTAGCCATTAAAACAATCAATATTCCAAAGGGAGATTCCCTAAAAATATCTATTTATGAGGAGGAAACGACTAAAGATCGGTCGATGGGTACTTCTACGACCAGCGGTGTAGATGATAAAGGTTTTGCCTATCTGTATTTTAATCAGCTCAGTC
This sequence comes from Chryseobacterium nakagawai, assembly GCF_900637665.1. Taxonomy (NCBI): domain Bacteria; kingdom Pseudomonadati; phylum Bacteroidota; class Flavobacteriia; order Flavobacteriales; family Weeksellaceae; genus Chryseobacterium; species Chryseobacterium nakagawai. The sequence goes on along the minus strand of NZ_LR134386.1, from coordinate 3,211,493 downwards.
TCTATCAGGATGCTCTGAACAAAAAGGATTGGATTGAGGAAGGTGAACACGAGTATTATATCAAGGTAAAATATGAAAATTATATCAACCGTACAGAAGAAAAAATACAGCTTGTTATACAAAATGAGCTGACACAACATGTTGATAAACCGCAACAGACGAATAAGCCAGTGGTAGTTAGTGCCCCTGATAACAAACCTAAACAGGATAATAAATCTAAGAGAGACGTAGTTTTCAATATGTTCTTTGATGGAACTATGAATAATATGACCAATACTACGGAGAGGATTGGAAAAACAGATGTTTATAACAGGAAAAGCAATAAAGAGGATGATAGTTATACTAATTTCTACTCCAATGTAGCTTTATTATATATGAATAACGATGTTAAAGAAACCGAAGATATTATTAAAATTTATACCGAAGGGATAGGTACTGAAGATAAGAAAAAGGATCAGGCTTTTCCGGGAGGCGCATTGGGGACGGGCATCGCTATTTATATGAGAGGTATCAAAGATAAAGTACAGCGGGGAGTACAGCAAATGCAGGACTTCGCCAATAAAAAATATTTTGATAAAGATATATCTATTGGCAAAGTAACCATTAATGTATTTGGTTTCAGCCGGGGTGCGGCAGCGGCAAGATATTTTTTGTCCCAGGACTCATTAATTGCGATTTATCTGAATTTAAAAAGTTCTAAAGAAATTACCTTTAACTTTATCGGGTTGTTTGATACCGTTGCGTCTTATGGTATCCTCCATTTAAATGATGTGATAGAGCTTCAGTTAAAATTAAGAGGCAGAGCAAAAAAGATCGTACAGTTGGCCGCTGCTGATGAATACAGGAATAATTTTAAATTGACTAATATTGAAAGTTCTGTAAAAGCGGGAGTAGGTTACCAGCTTACGATGCCGGGAGTGCATTCAGATATTGGCGGTGGGTATGGTGAAATAAGTGACGAAAAAAGATATTTAGGAGAATACATGCTCTATGGAGATAATGAGAGTACAGCGAAAAAAGAACTGGAAAAAATAAAAAAACGTTATATTGAAGAAGGATGGTATCAGCCGGAACAGTTTATGATTACAAAAGAGCTTAAAACCAATTTTTCTAAACTGGATACCCTTTCTTACAGTCATTTATATACATTATATGGGGTAAGAAAAGGCTTGTCTAATATTATCAATATATTCCTTTATCAATAATGCTAAAGCTTTCTGAAAAGTATAGTAATTTGAAGTATAATAAGTTTTATATTGAAACTCCTGGAGAGAAATATAATGTGGACGAGGGGTTGCAGCCAATAAAAAAACAATTATATAATTATGCAATTGGCAATGATGGTATTAATTCTCTTGCAGTAACATTACCTAAAGAACAGCTAATGTGGGTTCGAAATAGATACCTTCATCGTTCAAATAAAGATGATGAGACACTCACTATGGATGGACGTTATGTAGGCGGAAAACCAGAAAGAGATATTTTAAAAGGTTAAATATGAAAGTGAATTTTTTATTTACATTAGGGATTTTATTGATTTTAACCTTGTTAAAAGATCAATATTATTTTTTAGATTATAGACAGATTATTGCTATTTTAACTGCAATAACTCTACTTATATTGTTAATCCAGCTTGTTATTCCTCTCATTTCAAGAGTAATAGATAATAAAAGATTTTATAATAAGTTTTTAGTTTTATTTTTTATGAAAAGGATAGGTATATTATTTTTAAGTTTAGTTCCTATAATACTTACATTTATTTTGGCTAATAATTATTTGATTGATTTTAATTCAGGCTATTTATTTTTTATATTGAGTAGTATCTTTTGTTTAGGTATTTTTGGATATATTGTCCTTGAAACAATAATTTTTTATAGAAAAAAGAGGCATCGATTATTTTTAATAAATATTTATCTTATTTTCTATGTTTTACTAACCTGTTTTTGTTTTGATGTTTAATACTATGAAAAATATAATTATATCAATTTTGATTGCTTTCTTTTGTAGTGGCTGTGAAAAAATAAATAATATGAACAATAAGTACGAATGGCTGACTTTGACAACTGCCGATATGGGATATAATATGGAGATTGTTGATGGATCCTTTTATGATAATAAGGGTGAAGTTATCGCTGGAATTCCTAGTAGGCAGGTTCTGCAATCTCAATGGTGGAATGGAGATTCCGGAGTTATGATTGTAGGAGAACAATATCGACCCATTCCTTTCGGGATGAAAATCAGATGGTTTTCTTATGCGGAAGACAAGTTTTATGAAGGCGATTTTAAATTGGATTATGAAAAATTGTCGAAGCTATTTAAGGAAGGATTAAACTGTAAAGAAAGTTCTAATTATAAATATTTTAAAATAGCCCTTGCTCCTGGTGGGCAAGTATTTCTTTATTTACTGGGAGGGAATTCTCTCTTGGTTGGTGATTTTTTAGCGAAAGAAAGCCATTCGTTGCAATGGACTGATCTTGGAAATAAAAGTAACGAACAAAGGAATAATGCGGTAAAACATTTTCAAGGTGAGATGCCTCTTCAAACGCAGCAGGAAATTTCAGAAAAAAGAATCAATACCCAGATTTGGAAAGATATTAATCTTCATTATCCCTGGAGCTATACTTTTAAGGTAGCAGATTTTAACAATTCTTTTGAATTAAAAAAGCAGAAAATGGGAGTCGACTACATTAACGGAGAGGAAGCATGGTGTATCTCTGAAATAGATTACTTAACGAAGTCCTCCCCCAAAGCAATCCCAATGGAGATTGATGGTAAATTTGAAACTTCTGCCGGAAGAAAATTTACCATTCGTGTCTATCCTGGCAACGTAAATGGACAAGAGCCCAAGATGCAGCCTTATGAGATAAGGAGAGGTCGTGAGCAGGAATTGGTAAAACTGTTTAAAGATTTTTATGAAAAGGTTGGAAAGAAAGATTTTGAAATTCATCTAAAACTTTCACCAGACTTTAAAACGGGTAAAGTATACCTGAAGAAAGATAATATAGAGCAGGAAATTCCTAAAGTACAGGTGGATATTTTCGATATGACATTTGATCAATGATAAATAAGCTATCCTCAATATTACTCTCATTATTGATTGTTTTGCAATTTTTTAGAGGTAAAAAGATTAATAATATGAAAGTATATATTCTCACTATGCTTTGCAGTATATTTATATTGTTGACATGCAACAAAAATGATATATCAAAGATAAAAAACAGCCAACAAGAAGAATTCTCTTACATGGTTACAGTGAGTGCACCTGAAGGATACCCTGTAGAAGTATACGAAGGTTGGTTGTTGAATAAAGACAAAAAGCTAATCTGCGGAATGCCAAGAGTAGGCCGTACAACGGGAAGTTGGGAGTATGATGGAAGTGAGGCTGGGCAAGGAAGCAATGAAATGCCTACTCACCTTAATCTTACATATGTGGCTTATGCAGAGAAGAAATTCTATACTGTGGATGCAGATTTACCATCTGCTAAAATTTTGGAAGAATTTCGCAAAGGTTTTTCGTTGGTAGAAGTTCCTAATGATCAGAATATTTATACTGATATTAAGCATAGTACTTACGATACATTTACAGTAGGAGCTGCACCTGGAGGTGTTATTGTAGTATGGTTATCAGCTGGGCATCATAGAGTAGAGATTTGTAGATTGCAGGCTAAAGAAGTTTTTGTGGATAAAAATGTTTTTATGGGATTTGTGGACAAAAATGAAAGTCAGCAACAATTTTATGATGATCTTTATAATATAATAGTTAAAGATAGTGTAAGAACAGAAATCAGTAAGAATGGTATTCCATTTGGTCTTTGGGATAAGTATCGCACCAAGTACAAATATCGTTTTGTTTTAAAACCCTATGATGAAAAAGATAAGATTACGTTTGAATCTATAAAATACTATAATGGAGAAGCAATCATATATTATCCACAGGATTTAGCAAAAACAGACTATAGGGCAGCAGCCCTTCCTTATAATGCCAATATATCTTTTACAAAGTATAATACAGAGATTTTTTTCAATGATAAAGAGCTAATGAAGATATTTGAGGACTTTAAACAAAAGTACCCTGATCAACCTGTAGACATTGTATTAGTACCTACATTTATGTACAATGAGATTAAGGTATATGCAGAATGCAACGGCGAAAAAATAGAATTACAAAAAGCTAAAGTTAATAAGATCTGGGGTGGGTAAATAAAAGCTTTAGGGTTCATTATTGTCTTAATATTTGATACTATGAAAAATATAATTATATCAATTTTGATTGCTTTCTTTTGTAGTGGCTGCGAAAAAATAAATAATATGAATAATAAGTACGAATGGCTGGCTTTGACAACTGCTGATATGGGATATAATATGGAAATTGTAGATGGATTCTTTTATGATAATAAGGGAGAGGAAATCGCTGGAATTCCTAGCAGACAGGTTCTGCAATCTCAATGGTGGAGTGGCGATTCCGGAGTTATGATTGTAGGAGAACAATATCGGCCCATTCCTTTCGGGATGAAAATCAGATGGTTTTCTTATGCGGAAGACAAGTTTTATGAAGGCGATTTTAAATTGGATTATGAAAAATTGTCGAAGCTATTTAAGGAAAGATTAAACTGTAAAGAAAGTTCTAATTATAAATATTTTTAAATAGCCCTTGCTCCTGGTGGGCAAGTATTTCTTTATTTACTGGGAGGGAATTCTCTCTTGGTGGGAAGTTATCAGGCTAAGGAATATGTTGTTAATGATTTTAAAAAAGAAATGCACCTACCTTTGCATACAGAAATTACAAGGAGCGAATTGGTAAATTTAATATAAAAGAAATGCCTCTTCAAACGCAGCAGGAAATTTCAGAAAAAAGAATCAATACCCAGATTTGGAAAGATATTAACCTTCATTATCCCTGGAGCTATACATTTAAGGTAGCTGATTTTAATAATTCCTTTGATTTAAAAGAAAAAGATATAATAGTCAACTATATCAATGGAGAGAATGCACGATGTATCTCTGAAATAGATTACTTAACCAAATCCTCTCCCAAAGCAATTCCATTGGAGATCGATGGAGAATTTGAAACTTCTGCTGGAAGAAAATTTACCATTCGCATTTATCCTGGCAACGTAAACGGACAAGAACCCCAAAAGCAAACTTACGGGGTACAAAGAGGTCGTGAGCAGGAATTGGTAAAACTGTTTAAAGATTTTTATGAAAAGGTTGGAAAGAAAGATTTTGAAATTCATCTAAAACTTTCACCAGACTTTAAAACAGGTAAAGTATATCTGAAGAAAGATAATATGGAACAGGAAATCCCTAAAGTACAAGTGGATATTTTCGATATGACATTTGATCAATGATAAATAAGCTATCCTCAATATTACTCTCATTATTGATTGTTTTGCAATTTTTTAGAGGTAAAAAGATTAAATTGGATAAACAAAAATAGCTAAGATTTTGGGTGGTTAGAAGGTATATTTATATTGAAAATATCATTAAGGTGATATAAGGGTTAAATAATATTTTTTGGAAAGCTTAAAAAAGATTAGGTAAAATCAGAACATAAAAGAACAACATCCATTTATTGGGTGTTTTTTTATTGCTGCCTATAAAAAATACCCGTTATATGAAAACTGAAAAATTGAAAATTATCAGGTATTTTATTGTCAAAAGACAAAGATTTTTAGAAATTTTAATCCTATTTTTGTTAAAACATATTATTGAAAGTCTTGAAAACTTTCGGTAAATGATCGTCAGTAGAATATTTAAAATTAAATATGAAAAAAGTACTATACACATTGATGCTGGTAGCAGTTGTTTCCTGTGGGAAAGTTTCTCCAAAGGGAAATATTGAAAAGAAAGATGTGGACGTTCCAGAATTTGTAAATCTGGATCTGGCAGGTAAATTCCGTGTATTTTATGCCAAAGGCCCGAAAAACTTCGTGGAAATAGAAACCTATCCCAACGTAGCGAGTAATCTGGATGTAGATGTAAAAGACAAAACCCTTATTATTAAGGAAAAAAGAGGAACAAAAGGAGTAGATTTTTACAATGTAACCATCTATTCAAAATATAATCTTGAGAAAGTAGCCGTTTCTGACTCAGTAGAAGTGAATATTTCAAGTGAAATTAAAACCGATAATTTCAGACTGAATATGAAAAATAACGCAAGCTTCATGGGATCTGTCAACACAAGAAGAGCAGAGGTGGAAATGCATAACAGAAGCCGTGCTAACTTTTTGGGATTAACAAAAGATGCCGTAATAAAGATTTCAGACACAGCAAGTTTAATTTCCCCTTACTGGAAAATTACCAATCTGAATATCGATTCCAAAAATGGAAACTATGCAGAAGTGAATGTAAAAGATTCTTTAAAAGGGAATATTCAAAATACAGCAAAATTTATCTATTATAACGATCCAATCAGGGCATTTAAAGTAGAGAAAACAACGAAAGTTGAGAATAAAAAGCTGGATTAAAAAACAATCTAATTGAAACTAGGAAATTTACAAACTATAAAAGAACAACATACAAATATGAATACAGTTGAAAAAGCGAAACTTTGGTTAAGTGAGACCTTTGATGAAGAAACGAGAAAGGCAGTACAGGCATTAATCGACAGTAATTCCCCGGATCTGGAAGATTCTTTCTACAGAGAACTGGAATTCGGAACAGGAGGAATGCGTGGAATAATGGGAGTTGGGACCAACCGCTTAAATAAATATACATTAGGGCAGGCGACTCAAGGATTGGCTAACTATATGCTGGAGCAGTTCAAAGGTGAGGAAATTAAAGTAGCCATTGCCTATGACGTTCGTCATAACTCAAAAGAATTTGGGAAACTGGTAGCAGATGTTTTAACAGCAAACGGAATTAAAGTATTGCTTTTCAAAGATCACAGACCCACTCCTGAACTTTCTTTCACGGTTCGCGATAAAAAATGTAACGGAGGAATTGTATTAACGGCTTCTCATAACCCACCTGAATATAACGGATATAAAGTATATTGGAATGACGGAGCTCAAATCGTGCCACCAAACGATGAAGCTATTATCAAAGAAGTATATTCTGTAAAATTTGAAGAAATCAAATTCAACGGAAATGATGATCTGATCGAATGGATCGGAGAGGAGCAGGATGATATTTACATTGATGCATGTATTGAAAACTCTACGTACCAGAACGAAGGAAAAGAAAATTTAAATATTGTTTTCACTTCCATTCATGGGACCACTTATACTACAATTCCTAAAGCATTAGCAAAAGCAGGTTTCAAAAAAGTAGATCTGGTAAAAGAGCAAATGATCCCGAGTGGAAATTTCCCAACCGTAGACTCTCCAAACCCGGAAGAACCTGCTGCGTTGGAAATGGCAATGGATCTTGCAAAAATTACCAACGCTGATATCGTGATCGGAACAGACCCGGATGGTGACAGATTAGGAATTGCCGTAAGAAACCTGGAGGGTGAAATGCAGTTGCTGAACGGAAACCAAACAAATACAATCCTTACTTATTACATTCTGAACGAATGGAGAAAGCAGGGAAGAATTACAGGGAAAGAATTCATTGGTTCTACCATCGTAACGTCTGATATTTTCTATGATATTGCACAGAAATTTGGTGTTGAATGTAAAGTGGGTCTTACAGGATTCAAATGGATCGGAAAAATGATCCGTGAAGCTGAAGGAACTCAGAAATTTGTGTGCGGTGGAGAAGAAAGTTTCGGATTTATGACCGGAGATTTTGTTCGTGATAAAGACTCTTGTGGAAGTATCCTTTTGGCTTGTGAAATTGCTGCTTGGTGTAAAGCTAACGGTAAAACAATGTATCAGTACATGATCGAAATCTATGAAGATCTGGGGATGTACTTTGAAGGATTAATCAATATTGTTAGAAAGGGAAGACAAGGTGCTGAAGAAATTCAGAATATGATGAAAGACTTCCGTGAAAATCCACCAAAAGAATTGGCTGGCTCATTAGTGGAAGAAGTAAAAGATTTCAAAGAGCAGACAAGTCTTACCATTTCTACAGGAGAGAAAAAAGTAATGAACGAAATTCCACAATCTAACGTATTGATTTACTATACACAAGATGGAACAAAGGTTTGCGTAAGACCTTCAGGAACAGAACCAAAAATTAAATTCTATGTTTCAGTAAAAGATGCCATCTCTTCTGAAGCAGACTTTAAAGATAAACTGAAATCATTAGAAGCTAAAATTCAGGCTGTTAAAACAGACTTAAAGCTGGATTAATCTACTGATAAAGAAGAATGATAAAAAAAATTATAGCAGTTTTTATGCTGTCTGTAGCTGTAGTTTCCTGTAAAAAGGAAACTACGGTTTCTGATGTAAAACCTGCAAATGACTCAATAGCTAAAAACGAAACCCAAGAGAATCAGTATAAACCCATTGATACAGCGTGTTCTTCAGAAAATAAAACGGAAGATTATATTACAGCTTTACAATGGTATCGTACTAAAATAAATAAAGAGATTGCAGGAAACAGTCTGGAGCAGAATAATAAAGTGTATGAAGCTTATGTGAAAATCAGAGATAAGTACACCGATTGTTTGAATACGTCTCAAACTGAGGTGCTTGACAAATATATCGATTATCATACAGGACCTGAGACCTATAATCTGCCGGATCACATAAAGAAAATGGCTACCGAGTTGAATAAAGTAGGTCTTGAATTCCGCGAGATGGGAGAAGGTCTTACAGAAATTCATTCGTTGCCGGGATATTATGAGTCTGTTTTTAAGAATAAGGTAACTCCTGATTATGATGCTTACATCTTACAGAAGGCAAAAGATAATAAGGAAAATTATGCTGTGAATGGTGGCCTCTTAATTACCTGGGAAGAGCTGGGAGACCGATTGATCGCTTGGGAGAATTTTATTAATAAATATCCTAAAAGCCCGTTGATAAAGGCTACAAGAAATATATATAACGATTATTTGCTGGACTATCTGCTGGGAATGGACAGTGATCGTATTTATGATAGTGAGGAAGGAAAAATTTATGATGATAAAAGAGAAGCATATAACAAACTCATCAAAAAATATCCAAATTCTACTACCGCGAAAAAAACTAAAGAACTAATAGCCGCTTACGATGCCCACGTTCCTGTGGATCAAATAGAAGACAAAATTAATCTGAGAAGATAATATTAGTAAATTTTAAATAAGAATAAAGTGAAAGTTTCAAAATTAGCAGCGAACCTGATCGGTTCTGAAATTGTAAAAATTGGTAACGAAGTAAATGATCTAAAAGCAAAAGGTGCACAAATTGCCAATCTTACTATTGGTGACCTGAATTCTAATATCTATCCTATTCCGGCATTGCTGAAGGAAGAAATTCAGAAAGCCTATCAGAATAACCTGACAAACTATCCACCTGCCAACGGACTTTTATCTTTAAGAAAAGAAGTATCCAAGGATTTAAAAAATAGATGGAACCTGGATTACTCTCCTAATGATATTTTGATTACGGCTGGATCAAGACCTTTGATCTATGCAGTATACAAAACCATCGTAGATGAAGGAGATAAAGTAATATATCCTACACCATCATGGAACAATAACCACTATGCTTACCTTACCTCTGCCAATGCCGTAGAAGTAAAAACAAAGCCTGAAACCAATTTTCTTCCAACAGCAGATGATTTAAGACCTCACTTGGATGGAGCTGTTCTATTGGCGCTTTGTTCTCCGTTGAATCCAACAGGAACAATGTTTACAAGAGAACAACTTTCAGAAATTTGCGAATTGGTAATTGCTGAAAACAAGAAAAGAGGAGCAGACGAAAAACCGTTATACCTTATGTATGACCAAATCTATTCTAACCTTACATTTGGTGCAGAACACGTAGATCCGGTTTCTCTTTTCCCTGAAATGAAGGAATATACTGTATATATTGATGGAATTTCAAAATGTTTGGCAGCTACAGGAGTACGTGTAGGATGGGGATTCGGTCCTGCACACATTATTGATAAAATGAAGGCTCTTCTTACGCACGTTGGAGCTTGGGCACCAAAACCAGAGCAGGAAGCTACAGCAAAATTCTATGAAAATCCTGAAAATGTAAATGTATTCGTAGAAGATTTCAAAGGAAAACTTGAAGAAAGTTTAAAAGTTCTTCACGGCGGAGTTCAGGACCTGAAAGGAAAAGGCTTAGCGGTAGATAGTATCGAACCGATGGGTGCTCTTTATCTTACCATTAAATTAGATTATATAGGAAAAACAAAACCGGATGGAGCGGTAATTGAAAACTCTTCAGACCTTGTATTCTACCTAATTAATGAAGCTGGGGTAGCTTTAGTACCATTCTCAGCATTCGGGGAAGATACATCTGAACCTTGGTTCCGTGCTTCCGTTGGAGGATTAGCTGTTGATGAGATCAAAGTAATGCTTCCGAAATTGGAGACTGCTTTGAATAACTTGAAGTAATTAATTAAGTTAATAACTATAAATGTACCAGTGTAACTGTTTACCAATTTTATTATTGGTGAATATTGTTACACTGGTATATTGTTATATGGATACATTTTAAAATCATTTTCCTGATTAATTATATAAACTAAGACTCAACTGCTATTTTATAAAAAAATTAAATAAATATTAAAAAATAAGTAAACATTTTGTAGTAAAGTCAACAAGGATTTATCTTTGGGGCTTTTATAAGCTAAGAATAAACAGGGTTGAAAACAACAACGATGAAAAAATTGAGATTTTTGCTGCTGCCAATGTCTATACTGGTATGTTCGCAAGAAGTAGATACGTTACAGGTAAAGGAACTGTCGCCAGTACCAGACTTACCTAAAGTACAAACTTACACTCTGAAAGACGGTTCTGTCAGAACATATCCAAAACCTAAACTGCTGGATTTTGTAACCAAGCTTCCGCGAAATTTTATTGATACCAATAAAGATTTTGTAGCAAAAGATCATGCCTACTATTTAGGAGGTGCCGTTGCTTCAACACTGATCCTTTTGCCTTTTGATCAGAAACTCATCGATAACTCAAGAGAGTTGGGTGAAAGATGGGGAATGGATAAAGATAACAACTATACCAAATTGGGTGGTGTTTTCAAAATTCCCAAAGATATCGGATCTACATTGTATCTTATAGGAAATGGATCTACATTAGTATTTCTTGGAATCGGTTTCGGAGCCTATGGTTTAATTAAAAATGATTATAGAGCACAGGCAACAGCGAGTGGATTAATGGAAAGTTTAATTCTTTCCGGAGTTTTCACCCAAACGATCAAAAGAATCACTGGAAGAGAAAGTCCGTTTATTGCGGAAGAAAACGGAAATAAAGGAGGGGCATGGAATCCGTTCCCAAGTTTTTCAGCATTTGGAAAATATACTTCTAATTATGATGCCATGCCATCCGGACACTTAACTACCTTTATGGCTGGGATCACCGTTATTGCAGACAATTATCCGGATGCCCGATGGATAAAACCTGTAGGATATACATTAGCTGGAGCTTTATGTTTTCAGATGATGCAAAGTAAAGTTCATTGGGCTTCAGACTATCCTTTAGCATTATTAATGGGATATTTTATTGGAAAAACCATATCAAAAAGCAGGTATACAACCTCAGAAGGAACAATAGGAAAAACAAAATATAAATTTGACCTTATGGCATCCCGCCAATGGGAATACAATATGGTAGGCGTAAAGCTATCTTTTTAACAACTGACTCATTTAAATAAAAATCTATACCCGATTCCCACATCTTCAATAAGAATGTGGGAATTTTGTTTTTTTAAAAGAGATAAAATTATAGTGTTTAATAGAAAATTTGGTTAGAATACCACATTTTATAGAACAAACTAAAATAGTTTTCACTATTTTTGGTCTGAATAAGCCATATCATTCATTTTTTTGGAGATATTGGCTTGAAAAGACTTAATTAATATTTACTGAATGAAAATAATCGCCGTTATCCCTGCGCGCTATGAAGCAAGCCGTTTTCCGGGAAAACTGATGCAGATTCTGGGAGAAAAAACTGTTATTACAACCACTTATCAAAATGTTGTGGAAACAGGACTGTTTGATGAAGTATTTGTAGCAACAGATTCTGAAATTATTTTGGAGGAAATCACTAAGAACGGAGGAAAAGCTGTAATGACAGGACAGCATGAAACAGGAAGTGACCGTATTGCTGAAGCTGTACAAAATATAGATTGTGATATCGTTATTAATGTTCAGGGTGATGAACCATTTCTTAAGCTGGAGCCTTTGAAGCAATTGATTGAAGTTTTTAAACAAGACGATCAACAGGAGATTTCCCTGGCTTCCCTAAAAATAAAATTGTCAGAAAAAGAAGAAATAGAAAACCCCAATAATGTAAAAGTAATTACGGATAATAACGGTTTTGCCTTATATTTTAGCCGTTCCGCAATTCCTTTTCACAGAGAAGTTTCTTATGATGTGAGCTACTTTAAGCATATCGGAGTATATGCATTCAGAAAAGAAGCTTTATTACAATTTTCTAAGCTTGAAATGAAACCCCTGGAGATATCCGAAAAGATCGAATGCATTCGCTACCTGGAATATGGAATGAAAATCAAAATGATAGAAACCAATTTCGTTGGAGTAGGCATCGATACACCGGAAGACCTGGAAAAAGCAAGAAAGCTGATTTAATTTGAAAAACGAGAGAAACTTGAGAATGTGATAATAAGACTCATACTTTCTCAGTCTTTTTGCTTTTTATCCCAATTCCCCTTATATTTGAATTGATAAATAAGTTTTTGATAGCAAGCTTATTTTATTAGCATTATTAAGATTCAGTTTTGAAATCTCAAAATTGTCACCTGTAAAATTTGAAAATAAAATATTATATCTTACAAAAACGTTAGGTTTTAAAGAAGATCCGGGAATGATTTTTAAATATATAAATGAAAATCAGGTTCCTCAAAATAAAAATAGCAAGGTAGGCTTGATTTTTAATTCTTCTTTAAATAACTATTTTAATAAAATTAAATGAAAAAAATAATATACTTAATTCTTTTTACCATTACAAGTTCATTGTACTATGCTCAAACTGCAAAGGAAATTATAGATAAAAATATTGAATTATCCGGAGGTTTAACCAATTGGAAACTTTTAAATTCCGTATTGTTACAAGGAAAAGTGGTATTGGGAATTAAAGATGAATATCCTATAAAAATATATCAGCAGAGACCTAATCTTACCAAAACGATCATTGTAATTGGGGGTAAAGAAACTGCAATTGAAGGTTTTGACGGAAACAAAGGTTATGCGATGAACTATGCCGCCAATAAACTTCAGGTATATCCGGAATATGTACCGGAAAACTTTGATAATGATTTTATTGACTGGGAAAATAAAGGCTTTGATGCTAAATATCTTGGAAAAGAAAAAGTAGGTGAGATTTATTGTCATAAAGTGGAACTAACAAAGAATGTGAATAAGAATATGTATTATTTTGATACAACAACTTACATGCTTTTAAAGGAGATTAAAAAAGAAGAAACGGTAGTATATTCCGATTATAAAAAAGTAGGAAACCTTACGATGCCTTTCAGAATAGAATCTTCAAGTCCTAAAAAAGATGGAGACTATGTGATGCTTCTTAACAGAATAGATATCAACAAGGTCTTTCCTGCCAATATTTTTAAGTTTTAATTCATCTGCAGCTTCGGTTGCTTAAATTTATAAGAAATGAAAAATATTTTTTTAATGCTGCTTTCTTTTATCGCGTTTCTGCAAAGCTGCACCAATCAAAAAAGTGAAATTTCTCAAGCTAAAACCAAAGAACTTATGGGAAAAACAATATATGACTTTAAAGTTGAAAGCCTTGATGGTAAGGAAATCAACTTTGCAGATTTCAAAGGAAAGAAAATCCTGATCGTGAATACGGCTTCTGAGTGTGGATTTACTTCTCAGTATGCAGACCTTGAAAAGCTATATGAAGAATATAAGGACAAACTGGTGATTGTAGGCTTCCCTGCCAATAATTTTGGTGGCCAGGAACCAGGAACCAATGCTGAAATCGGAACATTCTGCCAGAAAAACTATGGTGTGACATTTCCTATGGCAGCGAAAGTTTCTGTAAAAGGAGATGATACGGCACCTATCTTTAAATATTTAACAGAACAGGAATTGAACGGAGTAAAAAATACAGCTATCCTTTGGAACTTTACCAAATTCCTGGTTGATGAGAATGGAAAGTTGATTGATAGTTTTGTAAGTACTACAAAACCTACAAGTGAGTCAATTACAAAATATTTGAAATAAGAAATAAAAAAAAGTATATTTTTACAAAGTGGATGATTACATCCACTTTTTTTATTTTAAAATAAACAATAACTCATGAAAAAAATATTTTTTGCAGTTTGCATTCTGGCAGCTTTTTTATCAGGATTTGCCTTTAAAGCAGTGACAGAAAAAGAATCTGACGCTCTGAAAAGAGTAACAGGGATAGGTGGAATCTTTTTTAAATCCAAAGAGCCCCAAAAAATGAGAGAATGGTATAAAGAACATTTAGGTTTTGAAGTCAATGAATATGGATCTGTCTTTGAATGGTATCAAGGAGCAGATAATTCTAAAAAAGGTTTCAGCCAATGGAGTCCTTTCAGTGAAAAAACAAAATATTTCCAACCTTCAGAAAAAGATTTTATGATTAATTATCGGGTTCATGATCTTGAAAAGTTGGTTGAGCAGTTAAAAAAAGAAAACGTAACCATTCTGGACAAAATTGAAACCTATGATTACGGGAAGTTTGTTCATATAATGGATATTGAGGGAAATAAAATAGAGCTTTGGGAACCTAATGATACTGAATATGAGAAATTGGGACAAAGCATGGGAAGTAAGACCACAAAATAAATTATATTTTTGTTCCGAATCTTAAAAAAACAAACTAAATCAAAGCATCTGTGCCAATCTGCGAAAATCTGTGGTTAAATAAAAATTACCACAGATTGCACGGATTTACACAGATTTTAGTATAATGTTTTATCATCTATCAATCACCTTTTCTGCAAAACAAAAAATATTTCCAAGCTTGATACTGGAATAACCATTGCTTTTAATTTTCGAAGAATTAATCATAGCTTTGGCTAAAACATCGGTAGGTAAGGGTTTCTGGCTTTCTAATAGTCCCAATTTATTGGCGAATTTTATAATCCTGCTTCCCAAAACTTCGCCTGTTCTCTCAGAATCTCTTCTTTCAAGCATTCCAGGTTTAAAAATGGTTATTTTATTAAAATGTAATTGTTTTACAGCCTCTTCCAGCTCACCTTTCATTTTAGAATAGAAAACTTTAGACTTAGGATTGGCACCATAAGCCGATACAAGGATATAATCTTCCACATCATTTTCTTTGGCAGCTTTGGCAAATTCATATTGATAATCAAAGTCTACTTTTTTTTGAGCATCCTTGCTTCCGGCATCTTTTAAAGTAGTTCCTAAACATGAAAATGCAACATCTCCATGTACCATTCCTTTCCATTCTTCCGGCTTTTCAAAATTTACAACATGGACTTTTAATTTTTCATTCTTAATGTCAACAGGTTTTCTTACAAAAATATTGACTTCCTCAAAAGCCTTGTCATTAAGTAGCTGATTCACCAAGTCTTTTCCTGTAGCGCCTGTGGCACCTATTACTAAAGCTTTCATAATAATCGGGTTTGGTATAGTGGTATTTTCTTTTTTAAATTTACTAAATTTGGATAAAAGATAAAAGATAAAAGATAAAAGATAAAAGATAAAAGATAAAAGATAAAAGATCTTGTCATTAAAAATCTTGTCTATCAATTATCATTTATAAATTATTTTACTTATTATTAATTGCCCGTAAAAAACTATGGATGCCAACGAAATATTAGACTATTGTCTTACTAAAAAAGCGGTTACAGAAAGTTTTCCTTTTGATAATGAAACTCTTGTATTAAAGGTAGATACAAAAATATTTTTGTTGATGGGTCTCGAAAGGCAGCCTCTGTCTGTTAATGTAAAGACAGATCCGGAATGGAGCGCAGAGCTTAGAGAACAATACCCTCAGATTACGGGAGCC
Source organism: Chryseobacterium nakagawai (assembly GCF_900637665.1). NCBI lineage: Bacteria > Pseudomonadati > Bacteroidota > Flavobacteriia > Flavobacteriales > Weeksellaceae > Chryseobacterium > Chryseobacterium nakagawai. Next base: position 3,195,451 of record NZ_LR134386.1, on the reverse strand, counting down.
TATCATATGAATAAAACCCATTGGAATTCAGTGAATTTAGATGGACTGAAAAGAGATCTGATTTTTAAATTAATAGATCATTCTTACGATTTGGTGTTTAAGTCGCTTACCAAAAAAGTACAGCATGCCATCAATAATTCTTAAAAAATTTAATTTCTAATTTAAGGCTAATCAATTCAGGTACGAATTTTGTTATCAAATATCTGTGAAATATTAAACTGAAATTAATTAAAACAAAGAACATATGAGAAACCACCTTTTATTATTAATGGCAGCCGGGGCCTTAACACTATCAAGTTGTAATAAGCCTGCAGAGAAAAAAGATCAGACAGTTACTCCTGAAAGTACTGAGAATGTGAAGTCAGAAAACCTTAAGATTGAATTTACAGGGACTGATCAATTTACCATCAAAAATCCAAAACTTAAAGTAAGTTTATATGGAGTGAGTGAAGGCCTGCAGGATGCACCAGCAACATTGATTACCGAACAAGAATTTGAAGGAAAAACAATTCCTTTTACCATCGAATTACCAGTACCGCAAGATGCTGAAAGCAAGATCAATCCAAAACCTACAAATGGAGTAAAATATTATATTGCTACTGAATGGGATTCTGATGGCAATGGAAAAGCCAATGAAAAAGGAGATATCTTTATTGACCACGATAAAGCGTTTCCTAATGTAAAATTAAATAGTGACACCCAAAAAATCTATGTAAAGATTTTGAAATAAAAAAATTAAAGGCTATTCAGGAATGAATAGCCTTTTTTATATCTTAAAAATTAAATGCTTCTGTTAGTTGTTTATCTTCATCAAGTCGTTCAATAAGCTTTTCTAATCCTTCAAACTTGATTTCATCATGAAGAAAGTCTCTGAATCTCACGGTGATCTTTTCATTATAAATATCCTTATCAAAATCAAGAATATATACTTCAACAGTTAGTTTTTCTCCGTTGACAGTAGGATTTGTTCCAATGCTCAGCATTCCCTTATATTGTTGACCTTTTACTTCCACTTCAACAATATAGGCTCCTTTTTTAGGTAAAAGTTTAATGGATTCCGTGTCAATATTGGCAGTTGGATAACCAATGGTTCTCCCAATCTTCTTTCCATGCACTACAGTTCCGGAAACAGGATAGAAGTATCCCAACATTTCATTGGCTTCTTTAATATTTCCAGTTAAAAGAGCATTGCGAACTTTGGTAGAGCTGATATTATTCTCGTGAATATTAATGGCTTCCATCTGTTCAACCTCAAAATCAAGTTCTTTAGACAGCTTTTGAAGAAGTTCGAAATTTCCGCTTTTATTTTTCCCGAAAGAATGATCGTATCCTATAATAAGATATTTTACATTCAGTTTATCAATCAGGATCTGACGTACAAATTCTTCTCCGGTAAGATTTCTGAATTCTTCATCAAATTCCTTCAGAAACAAATTATCAATACTATATTTTTCAATACGTTGCTGCTTTTCCTCTATGGTATTCAGAAGTTTTAAATCTTCATTGGGATTAAAAACAAACCTCGGATGTGGCCAGAAAGTAAGGATGGCAGTTTCCAGATTGTTTTCTGTTCCTACCTTAATGAGCTCATCTATAATACTTTTATGTCCAAGATGCACCCCGTCAAACATCCCTAAAGACAGTGCTAAAGGCTTTTGAGAGGAATAATCTTTAAAATTCTTGAAAACTTTCAAAACGGAAAAATTTGATTTGCAAATATAAAACCTTTAAAATTATTCATACGGATATAATTAAATTATTTGAACTATTATTTATATTTAAATAATTCGTTGTTTTTCATTGAGATATTTTTATTGAAAATTGGTTTGTTTTAATAATTTTTGTATTTTAGAAAGAAAATGATATGAATAAAATATTACTTATTGGTGCAGTTGTTTTAGGAATTCAGATAAGTGCACAGTGCAATCCTTTGAATTTACCCTATACTGAAGATTTTGAAAGTGTAACAACGCCGGCATTGCCTGCGTGTTCTACTATTGAAAATGCTGGATCTGGTAATGACTGGACCACTAGACAGAGTGCTTTTACTGGTATTGACAGTAAGGCATTAACCTATAAATATCACTCCTCAAATGATGCTAATGCCTGGTTTTTTACTCCAGGTCTGAATCTTATGAGTGGAGTAGAATATAAGTTGACTTACACTTATTCAGGAAGTGGATTTGATGAAAAGCTAAAAGTAGCTTACGGAATGAATGCTAATAGCTCTTCAATGACTAACCAACTGGCAGACTATCCGGATATTGCGGATGAAGATATTCATACGGAGACCGTAACATTTATACCTCAAACTACTGGAGTATATTACATGGGGTTTAATTGTTATTCGGATGCTGATCAATTTTATTTACAAGTGGATGATATTAGTGTAACGACTTCGCAGCTGAGTACATCAGAAGTAACAAATAGAAATAATGGAGTAAAAATATATCCTAATCCATTTACAGAGGTAATCAGTATTAATAAGATTGAAAATGTACGATCTATTTCAATTACAGATATTTCTGGAAAATTGATCAAAACATTTGATAAACCATCATCAGACTTATATGTAAAGGAGATTGGCTCCGGAATATACATGTTGAAGCTAGAAATGAAAGATGGTTCACAAAAAGTGATTAAGATTATTAAAAAATAAATATTTTTTGATTAACTGAAATAAGCAATTAATTAATAATAAAGAATATTTACAGGTTAGAGCCAAAGGAGTTTTTCTTCTTTGGTTCTTTTATTAAAAAGCATGATAAAAATCTTTTTTTTACCAATTGCGTGTTTACGAAGAATCACTATATTTGCACCAAGAAAAAATTTAGCAATGGCAAACCAAATTAAAGGTAAAATTTCTCAAATTATTGGTCCGGTAATCGACGTTGTCTTTAATGATGTGGAAGCAGTTCCAGCAATCTATGACGCGTTAGAAATTACAAAAGAAAACGGTGAAAAAGTAGTTTTAGAGGTAGAACAACATATTGGCGAAGATACAGTAAGATGTATTGCAATGGACGCTACTGATGGTCTTAAGAGAGGTCAAGATGTAATCGGATATGGAGATCCTATTACTATGCCAATCGGTGAGGCTGTAAACGGAAGACTATTCAACGTTGTTGGTGATGCTATCGACGGACTTCAAAATATATCTAAGGATGGTGGTCTTCCAATTCACAGACCAGCTCCAAAGTTTGATCAATTATCAACTTCAGCAGAAGTTTTATTTACAGGTATTAAAGTAATCGACTTAGTTGAGCCTTACGCAAAAGGAGGTAAAATTGGATTGTTCGGTGGTGCTGGTGTAGGTAAAACAGTATTGATTCAGGAGTTGATTAACAATATTGCAAAAGGACACGGAGGTCTTTCTGTTTTCGCTGGAGTAGGTGAAAGAACGAGAGAAGGAAATGACCTTTTGAGAGAGATGCTTGAATCAGGAATTATCAAGTATGGTGATGACTTCATGCACTCTATGGAAAACGGAGGTTGGGATCTTTCTAAAGTAGACCTAGAGGCTATGAAAGAATCTAAAGCAGCATTCGTTTTCGGACAGATGAACGAGCCGCCAGGAGCAAGAGCTAGAGTAGCACTTTCTGGTCTTACATTAGCTGAGTATTACAGAGATGGTGGTGAAAGCGGACAAGGTAGAGACGTACTTTTCTTCGTAGACAACATCTTCCGTTTTACACAGGCTGGTTCTGAGGTATCTGCACTTCTTGGTCGTATGCCATCAGCGGTAGGTTACCAACCAACACTTGCTTCTGAAATGGGTGCGATGCAGGAAAGAATTACTTCAACTAAAAATGGTTCAATTACTTCAGTACAGGCAGTATATGTACCTGCGGATGACTTAACTGACCCGGCTCCTGCAACAACATTTGCTCACTTGGATGCAACTACGGTACTTGACAGAAAGATTGCTTCATTAGGTATTTACCCAGCGGTAGATCCACTAGCTTCTACTTCAAGAATCTTATCTCCGGAAGTTATCGGTCACGATCACTATAACTGTGCTCAAAGAGTAAAAGAAATTCTTCAAAGATACAAGTCACTTCAGGATATCATCGCGATTCTTGGTATGGAAGAACTTTCTGAAGAAGATAAATCAGTTGTTTACCGTGCAAGAAAAGTTCAGAGATTCTTATCTCAGCCTTTCCACGTAGCAGAACAGTTTACAGGTATTCCAGGATCTTTAGTAGATATCAAAGATACTATCAAAGGATTTAACATGATTATGGATGGTGAATTAGATCACTTACCAGAAGCTGCTTTCAACTTGAAAGGAACCATCGAAGAAGCTATCGAAGCTGGACAAAAAATGTTAGCTGAAAACGCTTAATAATTAGACATAAAGATATCAGATACTAGACATGAGACTTTAAAGTGTCTGAAATCTGAAATCTGAAATCTTCAAATCTAAATTAAAATGAATATTAAAATTTTAACACCAGAATACGTAGTTTTTGAAGGAGAAGTAAACTCTGTATTATTGCCTGGGAAAAATGGTGAATTTCACATCATGAAAAACCACGCAGGAATCGTTTCTTCTTTAGTTGGTGGAAAAGTAAAGCTTTTTACTAATTCTGTAGATGAAGCTTTCGCTAAAAATCTAACCAAAGAAAATGATAAAGATTCTATCTTTTCATATTCTATCAAGAGCGGTGTTGTGGAATTTAATCATAACAAAGGAATTATCCTTTGCGAATAATTAAATGAAAAGCTAAATATATTTTCAAAAAAGTGTAACTTTGGTTACACTTTTTTTATTTCAATTCATGTAAAAATCTGATTCTATGAAGAAAAATATAATCATATTCTTTACAATTCTGGGTACTTTCCTCAATGCCCAGAATATTAAGACCAAAAGAGGAATTATTAATTTAGACGGAGTTCCGGTAGCTAAAATTTCAAATAAGTCTAATGAATACACTTTCATGGACTTAAAGGAAACACCTCTGTATACTATAAAATTTATTGATAAAAGTATTGTAGACTCTGTTAGAGATAGCTATATACAAATCAATAGGGTATATAACAGGGATAAAACCATCGAAGTCGATTATTCTTCACCTTCCGCATTTTCTGGAGAAGAAAAGTCTGCCATTTATACTTCCGTAAAAGACTTTAAAATTATAGATAATAAAGGGATCAATATAAAGACCCTGGATGAGTTGTTTTCAAATGTTCCGAAAAGGAAACTGGACAGTAAAACTAAGGATGCCTATACTATCAGAAAAAAGATCGATAAACTGAATCTTGAAGTAAACAAGGTAGGTGAAATTCTCAGTAATGGTGTTCCTGTGGGATATTTTACCAACTTACCGGTAAGTTTTGGCTCAGATGATAAAATTATAGATAAAAGCTTTATTGATATTGAGATCTATGATGCCAAGAGTAAACTCATCGGTAAATATATTACAACAACAAAACAGTTGAAAACGGCTGGCGGAAAGTCTTTTACCCTTTTCAAAGAAATGTCCGGCAGAGCATCTATCTTAAAATATCCAACCTATAAAGCGCTTGCAGAACGTATGGCCATTATGGATCCGAATTTTATTAAAATTCAGGAAAAAGTATCTGTAGGACCAGTTACGAAAGACAGCCCTAATTAAGTCTACTGAAAAGGTATAGATAAAACCTTGGAAAAGCTTTTTGAGGTTTTGTTTTATCTATTAATATATATTATTCGTGTATTCATGGCAGAAAATAGATGCTAAGAATACACGAATTTTTTTATAAAATATGATATAATAATCAGATAAGCCGGAATGGCAAAAATTATGGACATTTTATTTTTAGCAGATATAAAGCTATTCAATAGAAACGGGCTTTAATCCGTTTAATTATAAAAGGAGAATTCCATTGGCTAGCCAAAACCTATTTTTACCCTTTCATTTAGAAAATTCTGCTATTTAGAAAATCCCTGAGAAAAATTGCCGCAATTTTACAAACTCAAAATCACTCCATTTTCCTTCAATTGTTGTATTGGTTTTGAGAACCAGAACAATTCGAAATCTTCAAAATTCTCTTCAAAATGATTCTTAAGTTGTTGAGCTGTAGGTTTTTTCTGATTGTCTATTGAATATTCTTCCAACATACTCGTCAGCCATTCTGCTTTGTCCTGTTCCATTTCAACCTTAACAATATTGGTTTTTAGGTGGAATGTAAGAAGCGTATATGTACCAGAATATTTCTTTTTATTTTTTATGCGATTCTCAGCGATTACATTTTTAGTTAAAAAGACAATTTTTGAATTTCCTTTGAATTTAAAATCTTCATCTTCCAATAAGCTATCATGAATATAATCGGGATGAATTGTTGTTCTTGGAATTTTAAAATCAAACCACTCTTGAAGAGGAAGTTCAAAATTAACTCCGTGCATATAATTGAATAAAGATTTTTTTAAACCTGAACTAAATTTATTATGATTGATCCCTGTTTTGTCTGTAAAGTCAATATCATTATTTGCAAATAGAATTTCCTGCTTGATGGGAGTAACTCCAAATTCTTCTGGATTCAATCCAACAGGTGAATGGGCAGTCATGGCAAACTGATGCCAAAAACCACTTTGTAAAATTCCCATTTCAAATAACTGACGAATCATTTCCATAGAATCAATTGTTTCCTGAATGGTTTGTGTAGGGTAGCCATACATCAAATAGGCATGGATCATAACTCCGGCTTCTGTAAAATTTCTTGTCACTTTTGCAACTTGTTCCACAGAAATCCCTTTATCAATTAATTTCAACAAACGATCACTTGCCACTTCCAATCCACCGGAAACGGCGACACAACCTGAAAGTTTTAATAAATAACATAAATCACGGGTGAAACTTTTCTCAAAACGGATATTCGTCCACCAGGTAACGACAAGATTTCTTCTTAAAATTTCAAGGGCTACTTCTCTCATCAAGGCAGGAGGTGCTGCTTCATCTACAAAATGGAAACCGGTTTCTCCTGTAGTTGTAATGAGTTCTTCCATTCTGTCAACCAGAATTTTGGCAGAGATAGGTTCGTAAATTTTAATGTAATCTAAAGAGATATCACAGAATGTACATTTCCCCCAATAACATCCATGGGCCATCGTTAGTTTATTCCATCTTCCGTCACTCCATAAACTGTGCATTGGATTGGCTATTTCAATAACAGAAATGTACTGATCCAGTTTTAAATCGGTATAATCCGGAGTTCCAATATCTGACTGCTTATAGTCGTGCCTTTTGGAATTGTTCTTATAAACAACTTCTTGATTTTCAATTAAAAAAGTCCTTTTATATTGAGATTCTTCACTTTGCTCAGAATGACCAAAAACATTTTCACATAGAAGCTCAAGAGGAATTTCACCATCATCAAGAGTGATAAAATCAAAGAATTCAAATACTCTTTGATCTTTTATTTCTCTTAATTCAGTGTTGGGAAAACCTCCGCCCATTGCGATTTTAATATGCGGGTAATTTCTCTTGATAAATTGTGCAGACTTGAAAGCCGAATATAAGTTTCCAGGAAAGGGAATAGAAAAACAGACCAATTTAGGCTGAACCTCTTTTATTTTTTTCTGAAGAATTGTTAAAGTAAAATCATCGATAAATGTTTGCTGATCGGATAATTTTGAATACAATTCATCAAAAGAATTGGCGCTCTTTCCAAGGCGCTCAGCATACCTGCTGAAACCGAAGTCAGCATCAATATTTTCAACGATATAATCTGAAATGTCCTCCAGATATAAAGTCGCCAAATGTTTAGCTTTATCTTGCAAACCCATGTTTCCGAAGGCAAATTCCATATCATCCAACTGGTTGAAACGGGAAGCTTCCGGGAGAAAGTTCATGCTGCAAATCTGCCTCGCCAATGTTGGCGTTTTCCCTTGTAAAAAAGGAATAACCTGATCGATGGTTTTTAAATATTCTTCTCTTAATGCATAGATTCTCTGAGCGTTTTCAGAAGCATTGTGAATATCAATTTCTTTATTGAAAACCTTTTGTAATCCACCTTTTGAAAATAATTCCAAAATAACATCTATTCCTAAATCAATCTGATAACTGGAAATATTTTTGGTATTTAAAAATCCTTTAATATAAGCAGTTGCCGGATAAGGAGTGTTAAGTTGGGTAAAAGGCGGAGTAATAAGAAGTAGGTCTTTCAACAGAAATTTTTTGCAAAGTTATTCTAAAGTTTTTTTAGAAAAAAATTTTTTACTCTGATTATAAACAGGGTTGAAATAATACCTGTATGCTTTGAATTATTTTCTCGGAGATCTCACTGATTTCGTAGATCATCATATAGTGTTATAGTATTATCAAAAAAAGAAAAATTTTTGCATTTGTGACTTAAAAATTTATGCCACGAATGCACGAATTAAATAGTGTAGTTTTTTAGAATTTCAATAAGGTAAAAGGATGGGTAGATATTTTGAATTTTGTTTTGACGCAAAGTTTTTATTATTAAGTTGGATATTTTAAGGGAGCAAAAGATGGAATCAATGAAATTGATTCTTATTAAGCGAGCGCATAGCCATAAAGCTTCTTCAATGACGAAGTCAGCTCCTTAGCTCCCTAAAATAAGATATTAAAATAATTTTAGCTTTGCGTTTAAAAATAAATATCTACTATTTTTGATGCAAAGTTTTTTATAATCAAGCTGAATATTTCAAGAAAGCAAAAGATGGAATCAATGAAATTGATTCTTATTAAGCGAGCGCATAGCCATAAAGCTTCTTCAATGACGAAGTCAGCTCCTTAGCTCCCTAAAATAAGATATTAGAATAATTTTAGCTTTGCGTTTAAAAATAAATATCTACTATTTTTGACGCAAAGTTTTTTATAATCAAGCTGAATATTTCAAGAAAGCAAAAGATGGAATCAATTTCATTGATTCTTATTAAGCGAGCGCATAGCCATAAAGCTTCTTCAATGACGAAGTCAGCTCCTTAGCTCCCTAAAATAAGATATTAGAATAATTTTAGCTTTGCGTTTAAAAATAAATATCTACTATTTTTGACGCAAAGTTTTTTATAATTAAGCTGAATATTTCAAGAGAGCAAAAGATGGAATCAATGAAATTGATTCTTATTAAGCGAGCGCATACCCACACAGCTTCAACGACGAAGTCGGTTCCTTAGCTCTCTAAAATAAAACGTTAGTTTGCGTTTAAAAATAAATTATAGCTATTTAAATACAGTATCAACAGCATGATTACTGATGAAATTAAGAAAAGATTCTTCGTCAAAATATCAATTTTTATCTATAAGTTCAGGATGTAAAAATTCGGCTTCATGAGAACCATCTAAACTTATATTTTCTATAAATCTGCCTGTTTTTCCCTCAATTACATTGTGAAGACTTATTAAATATGTTGAATGTATACTGCCTTCTGCAACAGTATAATGTCCGTTTTCTGCAATAAGGGAACTGGTTATATTTCCATTACTATAGGTTTCATTATCGTTGCCGGATGCTCCAACAAAACATTACAGGAAATATTTCCGGAACAATAAAGACAACCATTAACAATGATATTTTTGGCCTGTATATTTCCGATAACAATAAGTACAACATAATCCTCCACAAAAAGATCTTCGGAAAGGTCAATGTCTTGCTCGGATAAGATGATTTTATATCCTTCTCAGTCTTCTGTAGTTAAATCAAGAGTGTTCGGTTCTTCGTTTTCTGCAAGGATAATCGTAGGCGTATCATCATCATTATTGGAATCTAAAGAAGCTGCTTTTATCTTTTCCGCAGTTTCCTCATCCAACATTTCAATAAATTCTGAAAGATCTTCTTCCTCTATAGAGTGATCTTCGAAAAAAGTGAAATCCAATGTTGATGAAACTGTAGAATAAAAACTTTCTGAGTGATTTTTAAGTCGGGTATATAATTGATCTTTTGTGAGTTGTTGTAATTCTTTCATAAACTTTAACCCTATTGCATCTACTTATTGTAGAGAAAATAGGATAGATGCAATATAAGGAGATAAGTTTTATTATGCTAAAAAGCCAAATTTATTCTCAAACATTTTTCCGATCACCGGAATAGGCTTTTTCTGTTCATTGGCAGCATTAATAATCCCAAATATCCATAAGATTAATAGAACTAATCCTATATAATTTAAAAAAGATAAGGCAGGAAGAATGGGGATTATGATGGAAAGAAGAACATTGATAACGACAGTCAATAGGAAGAATCCTAGCCCTTGTTCCAAATGATAGTTGGCCAGGTCATTTTTAGCATGCAAGTCTTTGCTTTTAACATAAGCAATGATCCATCCGATAATTGTTACATAACTTAGAATAGAAATTGTTTTACTGTTCATATTGAATATTTTTTGTCAAAGGTAGAACAGTAGATTTCATCTATCAATAACTGATTGGTTAATGGCAACTTTCAATTGGTATTCAGTAGATCTTGGAAAAAAATGATATTCCGGTAATTTTATTCTTCCTTCATCAGTTTAAAAAAAGCTTCTTTCTTTGCCCTTGATATCGGAATACTGGCTCCATTTTCCATTTCAATCATCCCTTCTCTGGAATAGCTTACAATATAATTGGTATTAATTAGGAAAGACTGATGTACCCGGAAAAAATCGGGTGGGAGGAGAATGCTTTCATAGTTTTTAAGAGGTTTAGAAATCATGATTTTCTTTCCATCGTTTAGGTAGAAAGTCGTATAGGAACCAGACGTTTCACAATGCATAATTTGGTTAATTTTTACCACATGCATCGCCTCTTGAGTAGGGAGAATGATTCTTTGGGGAGTTTTGTGCATATTATGATTGAGCTCATGTACCTGTTGTTCTTCAAGAAAACGTTCCTTTATTCCTGAAATTCTGTCAATTGCTATTTCAAGTTCCTCAGCATCAATAGGCTTTAGTAAATAATCCAAAGCGCTGAATTTGAATGCCCGAATAGCGTATTCCTCATAAGCTGTTGTAAAAATCAAATGAAATTTCCGGTAAGAAATCTGTTGAAGTACCTCGAATCCTGTTCCATTTTTTAACATAATATCCATAAATACAAGATCAGGCTGTAGTCTGTCAATAAGTTTTGCTGCTTCATCAGCACTCTCAGCATAACCTATAATCTGGATTTTATCCGGGGCAATCATTTCCAACATAATGGACAAAGCTTCCCTTAAGTGATATTCGTCTTCTATAATTATTGTTTTGTACATATGTTATAATATTGGAATAGATAATATCACCGCACACCCTGATTGGCCATCCTTATCAATGGTAAGCTCTCTAACTTCAAGTTTTGCCCTTGAATTATCTTTAAGCATAAGAAGCAGTCTCTCATCCGTAATCTTAGTGGAAAGAGAACGATGAGAATCATCTGTTTTCTGTTTTCTGGAAGCGGTGAGTCCGATTCCATTATCTTTGATGGTGCAGATCAGAAGATTTTCTTCCGGCTTTTCTTCAAAATTAATAAATAATATTCCTTTTTGGAAAGCTTCTAAAGGTTTTAATCCGTGTTCAATTGCATTTTCAACAAATGGCTGGATTAAAAGAGGCGGAATATGAAGTTGGAGATCTACAGATTCATCACATTGTATCTGGTAATTAAAGCTTTGATTTAAACGAAGCTGCTGAAGTTCAATATAGTTTTCTAAAGTATGTATTTCTTCTTCAAGAGTAATCGTTTCCATTCGGGATTGTTCTAGTACTCTTCGACTGAGTTTGGCAAATTTTCCAAGATACAATACTGCAAGATCTGTATCTTTTCTGAGAATCATTCCCTGGATATTTCCTAATGCATTAAAGATGAAATGCGGATCCATCTGAGATTGTAACAGTCTTCTTTCAAGAGATAGTTTTTCCGCTAAGCTTTCCAATGTTTCCTTTTCCAAAAGTTCCATTTTAAGTTCATTATTGGTTTGTTGTTGTTGAAGAAAATCTTCTCTTTTCTGATGATAACGCTGTCGGAAATAGTAAGACCGATACATAAAGACAAGTCCAATAAGTAGAACTGCAGAAATTCCATATCCTAATAACTGATTCTTTTTCTGAAGCTTATTTTCCTGCTCCAGTTGTTGAATACGAGCAATTTTCTTTTCCGATTCATATTTGGCATCAGCATTCTGAAGGATCTGTTGGGTTGATTCGTCGTATTTGAGTTTGTTATATTTAATAAAATATGTATCATATTCAAGATAGGCCTTGTAATCCTTTTCTTCCGCTGCAATATTTTTCAGACATTCATAAAATGCTGCCAAAAGATAATTGTCTTTGTAGGGAAGGCTTTGCTGATAGGTAATTCCTTCTTTAAAAAGATTTTCTGCGGTTCTGTATTCCCCTTTTGCTACATAAAACTGTCCGCGCAGTCCCATAGAGCTCCTGTATACGCTTTTGATACCATATTGTTTTCCAATTGCTAAAGCTTTTTCCAATGCAGATAAAAATGAATTTTCATCAATGGGCTTAGGCCCATTCATATATAAAGCAGCAAGGTTGATATAGGCAATTCCGATATTACTTTTGCTATCTATTTTGGCTTCATTTTTTTCTATAAAAGTGATGGTTTGTTTAAAAAACAAAATGGCATCCTGCCAACGATCGGTGTTTCCTGAAACAATGAGATCAGAAAGATAATTTCCTACCGCCAGTCTTGCATGAAGAATACTTTCAGGATTTCCAGATTTTTCCGCGAATGAAAGTCCTTCATCAGCATATTTTTTAACTTTTTCAGGAGAATCTGGTGAAAAGAGGTAAGAGATGTCCGCACCGAGTTTAGCAGATTGGTCATAGCTCTGCATTGTATTAAATAGAGCATAAGCCTTCAAAAAATAAGTAAGAGCCTGTGACTTATCATCAGTATATGATTTGAGATATCCCATCGCAGCATTAGCAAAAGCGTTTGCTCGATCACTTTTTAAAGACTTGGCAATATCATAGGATCTTTCTGTGTATTTTGTAAATTCCTTGAGATGAAGAAGACGTTTATGGGTTAAAGCAAGATACGCACTACAAATTGCTTCATCTTCTTTATTTCCTGTTTTTTGAGAAACTTGAAGAGCTGCCATCTGCATTTTGAGGCTTGCTGATGAATCAATAAACCTTTTAGAATAGCCTGTACTGGCCTCATGTTCTATAGACGATATCTGCTGAGCTTTTATAGTACTCAGAGAAATCCAGCAAAATAGGAAAAAAAATAAAAGTTGGGTTATGTCGTTTTTTGTGATCATCTTAATTGATACGTTGGGCTAAATTATAAATTGTGGAAGGATTAACAAAATAACGATAGGTTTAAAATGCTGATTTTAAGAGTGAAATTGAAATAAATTAAGCCCGTTATAACAGGTTTTTTACCAAATACCAATTCAAAATATACAAATACCAATTGATGCTCGCAAAAGGACATCCAAATCTTTAATCTTGCATAAAATATAATGCAGTAAACCATGAAAACTATATATAAATTCCTGACTTTCCTTATCTTATTTTTCTCGGCTAACATACTATTCTCTCAACAAACAGATGAAAAGCGGATGAAAATTCAAGTATCTGTGAAAGATGGAAAAAATCAGATTGTTTCTGTTATTAAATCCTATACCATATCCTATAACAGAACTTTATTAACCCCTGAGAATAATAAATCAGGGGAGACTAAAGCATTTTATATATCATTGGATTTTGAAAAACAGGATATTCCTTTTTTAAGAGCATTTATCCAAAACAAAGCAGGTTTGGACGGTCAGATTACAGTAACAGATACTTATGGGAAATTACCTTCCCGAAAAATTGATTTTCAATCGGCCACAATGGATATTATGAACGATCAGGCGATGGGAGAGTACAGTGGGATGTTCATGAATTTAAGCTGTAATATTATTACTATTGATGGGTTGAAAATAGAACATTAAGCCTCACAAATGATGAAAAAAAACACAATATATTCAATGCATTAAAATTTCTGAAATGAGGTATCTGCAGTTTAAAAATATTAAGCATAAATTTCCAAAAGATAGTTGGCTGTATTGGCGCAATGAAAAACGTGCCGGAGAATTTGATGATGCCTGGCTAATTTATATAGAACATGACGTGGAAGTAAAGAATCTGAACTTGGATGATCCTTTCTCTATTTTTACAACCATAGAAAATCAATTTGAAATAGATCAGGAAAGTTGTCTTGCTATTTTTATTGAAGGAAACCTTATAGCAAAAAATATTTATAATCATGAGCCAGATGGTTCTATTTGTCTTTGTGTATTAGGAAATCTTGAAGCAGATAATGTGATTGTTGGTGGTCAGGAGTTATATATTGCCGGAAATCTGAATGTCAGAGAATGTTTCTGGGGTGACTATAATCATGGAGACCTTATTGTAAAAGGAGAAACCAAAGCCAAGGTATTTGTTGCGACGGAAGGCTATCATTATGATTATAAAAAAGAACGGATCGACGCTGAATTTTTCCTTTGTGACGAAGAGGAAGAAGATGGGATTTTCGATCGTACATTTCCTGAAGCTGTTTTTCCTGAAGAAATTTTATATACAGAAGAGGAAGTAGAGGAAGATGATCTTTTTACCTGGCATGCATGGCTTTCCCGCTCTACAGCCATTAAAATGTTGGAAGAAAACCATTCAATTGTAAATCAGAATATCCAAATCCTTTCAAGAGAAGAAGAAAAAGCTATGGAACTCGCTTCTATTCCAAAGTATTTTGAAAATACAAGATTTAATGACTTATCCTCTTTTCTACTTCAGCTGAATAACTTTCATAAGTTGATGGGTATTGTGAAATTGCATAAGGAAGAATATCAGTATTATACTTTTGAAGAGTATGAAGTGCAGTTACATCCTGATACAGAAGATGGTCAGGCTCATGTAATGTTTACCCATCCATCAGGTTTTATTTTTTTCATCTGTACCATACAGGATGAAAATAGTAAGGAAGCACTGTCTGCAGTATATCGTGAAAATGAAGAAACTTCATTTATAGATATTTTTCATCCGGTAACTTCCATCAATTATTGTACTCAATTAGACATTTTATGGAAGAATCTTCTCACAAGAGCTGAGTGTGGTGCTTACTTCTATAGTAAATTCTTGGACACCGTTAGGCCCTCAGCGATTCTAAGTTATCTGAATCTTGCTATGGTACACGAAAAGTACAATGACTATAAGGATGCGGATAAAAATAATTTTTGGTATAATGGCTATTGCTTCCTGATGCGTAGACATGGTGAAAGAGGATTAGTAGGAAGTATAGATATTGGAAAGGAGAGGGAAGGTGATATTTTTGATCTGAGAACTTATTGTTTCCGTCCGGATGAACTCGATGCTCCTGAAAAATGTAACCTTTTTTATGCTTCAAGCCAGGAAGGACTTGCAGATGACAGTTACTCAGGTGACGGAGAAGTGTTTAAAGTATTTCTTTACGATTGGGAGCTCTTTAGAGAATCTTTAGAATGGTATCCTAAAATAGAAAAAGCTTTTACAGCAATGAATGAAGAGTATCTGGAAGAAAAGAATATATAAATCTAAAGATAAAACCGTGAATACATTACATCAGGAAGCCATTGAAGCATTCCGTCAGAAAAACTATGCTGTTGCTGCTAAAAACTGGATAAAAGGGCATGCTCTTCCGGATAATAGAGAAGAGCTCAAGGAAATCTACCTTTGGGCAAATTCTTTAAATGAAACTTCTCCTGATTCTGATCTTTGCGCCATATTAGGACTCATTGCTCTGGATCATTATGAAATATTTACGAGTAACCGTGAAAAGTCCCTTCTTCAGTGTATAGAATGGAGCAAACAGGGAATCAGTATCAGCCCAAACCACCCTTGGTGCCATCGCCATGCAGGTTCTGCTTTCTATTGGCTGAATCAATGGAATGCAGCGGTTCCTTATTATGAAAAAGCGTTATCTTTAACTCCGTCACCAACTTTACAGGTGAGACTATTTACCATTAATAATAAAGAAAATACTACTCCTGATTTTCTGTTATTGGATATAAATCCTGAAACTTCCGAAGCCATGGAAGCCTATAACGCAGGCGTCGAAATTAATAAAATTCTCAACCAATATCCTCAAATGTCTGAATTTGAAAAGGAGAGGCTTACCCAATTGAAAAGAGACTGTTATACTGTAGCTTATGATCTTTATCATAAAACGTTGGTTGAAAGAAACGGCAATTCCTATAATGAAGATCCTCATACCTTTGCGATGTGCTGTAATAATTTAGCAGCAGAATTTATCAATCAGGAAAAATATGACGAAGCTATTGTTGTGGCTACAGAAGGGATGAAATTCAGTTATTTCATGTACATTCTCCAGAATAGATTTAATGCCTACTTAGAAGCAGGATATCTCAAAGAAGCTATAGCAGATGGAGAACAGTTCATGGAGGATTTTATAAATGACATGGATTCTATAACCTACTTTAATAGTATAGACCAGCTTTGTTACAGTTATATGGAATTGAAAGATGATACGTCTGCTATGGAATGGATTAATGCAGGGTTGGAAAGTTATCATGAATTAGATATGACAGATCCTTTACTGACCCATCCGGAAATTGTACGATGCTTTACCAATTTTTATATCCATAAATCAAAAATTGAAGAAAAGACTGGAATACAACCAGATCCAGCTATGGCTTCAAAAGAAGCTGATCGTATTTTGGAGGAAATGCCGGACAATCCAAGTATATTAATCAGCCGTTCCAATATTTTTTTAGAAGAAGAAAACTATGAAAAAGCGCTGGAATGTTTGCAGTATGCTATACATTTTGCGTCAGAACAAAATAAGATAAGATCTGCACAGGTGGCTTTATACAATATGGGGTATATTCATGTTGCGAAGCTTCGGGATGAAACAACGGCATTTGAAAGTTTTGAACAGAGTATAGCCTTAGGAAATGAAGATTTTTGGTGTTATTATTGGGCAGTTCATTGCGGATATCACTTGCAGGAAAATGAAAAAACGGTAGAATATGCCTTGCAGGCACTCCAGACTTTACCCCAACAGGAAGCAGGCGTAACCGCAGATATTATAGCAGAGATTTATGAACATTTAGGAACAGCACAGTTAGATTTAGCTCAATATGTTGAAGCAGCAGAAAATCTGAAATTGTCTTTACAGTACAATCATTCACCTATAGCAGAAGATAATCTGAAAACGGCCGAAGCAGAAAATAAGCGTAATAATTCCGGAGGCTTTTTCAAAAAAATATTCGGAAAATGATGACTGAAGCTTGATGCTGAATGAGGGGTGTTATGAAGGTCATAAGAGGCTATCAGATTTCTTTTCACTTTTTTTAAGTTGTTTATCATAACTTTCATTAACCCTACCAAAGGGAATTTCTATCCTACAAAATACAAACCCCGAAGAATTTCTATTCTCCGGGGCCATTTTTATAAATTACTTTAAACTCTTTAGGTATGAACTGAGCTCTTTCGGTCAGAAATAACATTCAGTATTACGCCCATTAAAATAAGCGTGATCCCAATCAGTAAGTTGGTGGTAAACTTTTCATTAAACATAAAGACACTTACCATTACAGCAACAACGGGTTCCAATGCACCTAAAATAGCAACCGGAGTAGAACCAATGCTCTTAATAGCATACACCAGACATAAACTGGAAATAACGGTAGTAAGGAATGCAAAAATAAGAAAGTTAACAAAAACTGTCATTGAAGGGATCGCAAATGATTGATGTGCAATAACAGACTTGCTCATAAAAAATACAGACGTAAAAAGCATCGAGTAGAAGGTAAGTTTAAACCCGGAAACTTTCAGTTTTGATTTATTGACGATCACCATATAAAGGGCATAAAACAATGAACTCAGCATAACGATTCCCAATCCTGCAAAATTGATTTCAAAGCCATTTCCTTTCAGGCATAAAACAATGACTCCGGCAAAGGCAAGAAATAATGAAGCAATAGACAATTTGGTGAGTTTCTCTTTATAAAAGAAAAACATAATCAATGCTACAATCACGGGATAAATAAATAAAACTGTAGAAGCAATTCCCGGGGTAAGAAAATCATATCCTATAAACAGAAATTCAGAGGAAAGAGCATAGCATACTCCCAGAATGGCTAATATTAAGGTTTCCTTTTTATTGATTCTGAAATTTTGTTTGGAATAAATGAGATATCCACCCACCATTATGGCTGAAAAGAAAAACCTGTAAAACAGTGTAATATCCATGGAAAAATGAGCATGCTTGATCGGTAGGATAAAAATCGGAATCAATCCATATGAAACCGCCGACAAAACACCCAATAAATAACCCCTAAGTTTTATTTGCATTTTATAGTGTATAGTTTTTAAAACAAAAAACCACTGAATCAATCAGTGGTTTTTTATTATTTTGTTAAAGATTAGATCGGTTTAAAACTTAATCCCTGTTCCTGCAGTAATAATTGTTCCTGCTCTTTATAGTAACCACTTACTAGTTTATCGTGAATCGCTTCAAACGCGGCCAGAGTTTCATTAATTTCTGAATCCGTATGAGAAGCGGTAGGAATCAGTCTTAAAAGAATCATTCCCTTAGGAATTACCGGATAGACTACTACTGAAGTAAAGATCCCGTAATTCTCTCTAAGATCTTTTACCAATAGAGTAGCTTCTACAGGAGTTCCCTGCATCATTACCGGAGTAACACAAGTATTCGTATCTCCGATGTTGAATCCTCTTTCTTTTAATCCGCTCTGTAATTTTTCTACATTTTCCCAAAGTTTAGCTTTGATTTCTGGTCTCGATCTCAATAGCTCTAATCTTTTCAATCCTCCGATTACCATTGGCATCGTAAGAGATTTTGCAAAGATTTGTGATCTTAGGTTAAACTTCAGGTATCTGATGATTTCTTTGTCACCCGCAAGGAATGCTCCGAAACCAGCCATTGATTTTGCAAAAGTAGAGAAATATACGTCTATCTGATCATTACAGTCTTGCTCTTCACCTACTCCGGCACCCGTTTTACCTAGTGTTCCGAAACCGTGAGCATCATCTACTAAAAGCCTGAACTGGTATTTTGATTTAAGTTCGCAAATTTCTTTAATTTTTCCCTGCTGGCCTCTCATTCCGAAAACCCCTTCAGTGATCACAAGGATTCCTCCTCCTGTTTCTTCTGCTACTTTGGTAGCTCTCTGAAGGTTTTTCTCAAGACTTTCCATATCGTTGTGCTTGTAGGTAAATCTTTTACCAGCATGAAGTCTTACTCCATCCACGATGCAGGCATGAGAATCCATATCATAAACAATAACGTCATTTCTGCTTACCAAAGCATCAATGGTAGAAACCATTCCCTGGTAACCGAAATTTAATAAATATGCTGATTCTTTTTGTACGAAGTCTGCCAATTCTCTTTCCAATTGAAGGTGCTGATCTGTTTCTCCAGACATCGCTCTTGCTCCCATTGGATAGAACATTCCATATTCTGCAGCCGCCTTGGCATCTGCTTCAATTACTTCAGGATGATTACACAATCCTAAATAATCATTGGCACTCCAGAAAATTACTTCTCTACCCTGAAATTGCATTCTCGGGCCGATAGGTCCCTCTAATCTTGGGAAAATAAAATAGCCTTCTCCGTAATCTGCAAATTGTCCAAGAGGTCCTGGATTTTCTTTTATCCTTTCAAAAATATCCAACATTGTATCGTAATTTTTAAGTAAAAAAGCCTTTTTTGTAGAACACGCAAAAGGCTTTATTTGTATCGTGATTTTATTTATTACTATTTGATAAACTCAGTCTTAAAGACTTCGTCATAATTGTGGACACAGTTATTAACAAATCCCTGTTCGGCCATCCATTTATCACTATATACTTTAGTGATGTATCTTGAACCGTGGTCAGGGTAGATTAATACAACCATATCATTTTCGGTTAATTCATGAGACTTTGCATATTGTATCAGTCCCTGCGTTACAGCTCCTGTCGTATACCCTCCCATAATAGCTTCCTTCAAAGCAATTTCACGGGTTCTGTAGGCAGACATCTCATCATTTACCCTTACAAACTCATCTACCTTATCGAAAAGAAGAGCGGCAGGGATTAAATTTTTCCCCATTCCCTCAATTTGATAAGGATGTACATCTTCCTTGTGAATCTCACCCGTCTCGTGATAGCTTTTTAATATAGAACCATCTGCATCCACCCCAATAATTTTAATATCCGGGTTTTTCTCCTTCAAAAACTTTGCTGAACCAGATAACGTACCTCCTGTACCGGTACAGGCAAAAAGGTGAGTGATCTTACCTTCTGTCTGTTCCCAGATTTCAGGACCTGTGGTCTGGTAATGGGCATCAATATTCAGTTCATTAAAGTACTGATTGATGTAAATAGAATTGGGAGTTTCCAAAGCGATTCTTTTCGCTACTTCATAATAAGATCTCGGATCATCCGCCGCTACGTTGGCAGGACATATATAAACCGTAGCTCCTAAAGCCTTAAGATAAGCGATTTTTTCCGGTTTGGTTTTATCACTTACCGCAAGAATACATTTATATCCCTTAATGATACATACCATTGCAATAGAAAACCCAGTATTTCCGGATGTAGTTTCTACAACTACAGAATCTTCTTTCAATAAGCCTCTTTTCTCTGCGTTCTCAATAATATGAAGTGCGATTCGGTCTTTGGTGGAATGTCCAGGATTATATGATTCTAACTTGGCATAAACGGTTGCTGGAATATCTTTTGTAACAGTATTTAGCTTCACCATAGGAGTATGTCCTATTAGGCCAAGAATATTATCGTAAACATTACTCATTATTTGTTATTTTCAATAAAAATCTGACTGCAAAAATACAAAAAAATAAATAATTACTAAACTTTTGTTTGATTTCTAGGGCATCGTTCCGTAAAAAAATATTTTTTTGTTTACAGTTTTAGCAGGAGTATAATCGCAAATTTTGCGCCAAGTTTTTAAATTTTGTTAAAAACAATATAAAATAATATAAAAGCCTTATTTTCGCATAATTGATTTAATACTATGAAAAATTGGACTTTTAGGCAATGGAACACCGTCTTAGGATGGGGGATTTTCGTCATTGCGTTTTTCACGTACTTGTCCACAATAGAACCTAATTTCAGTTTTTGGGATTGTGGTGAGTACATTTCTTCTGCAGTAAAACTTGAAGTAACGCATGCTCCCGGAGCGGCTTTATTTCAGATAGTGGGTGCCGTGGCAGCCATTTTTGCATTAGGGAAAGGCGAAAATTACTCCATCGTAATCAACGCGATGTCTGCATTGTTCAGTGCGCTGACTATTTTATTTTTGTTTTGGACGATTACTCATTTTGTGAGAAGATTGCTCAACAAAGATTTTGAAGAAATTACAAAACATCAGGAAATTTCTATCTTGTTTGCCGGAGCAGTAGGAGCACTTTGCTTCACCTTCTCAGATACCTTTTGGTTCTCGGCGGTAGAAGGAGAAGTTTACTCAATGGCTTCTATGTTTATCGCGCTTTTGGTCTGGTTGATTACGAAATGGGAAAATGAGTATCAGGCAGCAGACAGTGAGAGATGGATTATCCTTATTTTCTTCGTTTTAGGGCTTTCCGTTGGGGTACACATGATGTGTATGCTGGCGACTCCTATGGTATGTCTTGTATATTATGCAAGAAACTATAAGTTTACGTGGAAGAATTTTATTTGGGCTAACCTTATCACATTAGGGATTTTGATTATCGTTTTCAAAATTATTTTCCCATTGATCATGACGATGTTCGGAAGATTGGAGATCTTCTTTGTAAACGGTCTTGGGCTTCCTTTCCACTCAGGAACTATTGCCGCATTTATCCTCATGGTAGTGATTTGCTATTTCCTGATTAAGTATGCGAGAAAAGCAAAAAAGAATATATATCAAACAGCTGCTTTATCTGTAGTTTTTATGATGATTGGTTTCTCTTGCTGGATGGTTATTCCGATCAGAGCGAATGCAAATCCGCCAATGAACCTGAATGACCCGGATACTGCCATTGGTATGTTAGATTATTATAACAGAGAGCAGTATGGAGACTGGCCAACTATTTATGGACAAAACTATACGGCTTTCCTTGATGCGAACGGAATTCAAAAGAATGAAGACGGAAGCTTTAAAACGAAAAAGACTGGGGAAATCTACGAAAAAGATGAAAAAACCGGAACCTATAGAAAAACCGGAGATCGATTCAATTATATTTTCAGTCAATCTCAAGTAAGCTTAATGCCAAGAATGTTTAATGAGGATAAAGATGTAATGGCCAACTACATATCAATGTATGGAGCTCCTGATTTTACATTCAATTACGCAAATGAAGATGTGGCAGATAACCCTCAGGCTAAACAGATCTTTGATGAACTGAGAGCTAAATATGATGATAAATCTATTACGGCTGCAGACTATTTAAAGGTAAAACCTTATAACCTTATTAATGTTCAGAAGCCATCATTGCTTCAGAATATGGATTATTTTATTTCTTTCCAGAATGGATATTACTTTGTAAGATACCTGCTTTGGAACTATGTAGGAAGACAGAATGATCTTGAAGGAAATATGGAGAGCACAAAAGGAAACTGGATTTCCGGAATTCCTTTTATTGATAATGTAAACGTAGGAAATCAGGATAAAATGCCGGCTAAGTTTAAGAATGAAAGTACGGTAGCATTTTTCTTCCTTCCATTAATTTTAGGATTAATCGGATTCTTTTTCCAATTGAACAGAGACTTTGGAAGATTCTATGCTTTATTATCCTTATTTATTATTACCAGTGTCGGAATTATTTTCTATACAGGAGTAAAACCTTTCGAACCAAGAGAAAGAGATTATGCAATGGTAGGTTCATTCTACGCTTTTGCCATCTGGATTGGATTGGGTGCCGGTGCTATTTTATGGTTCGTACAGTCTAAGATAAAATCTAATGGAGTTAATATTGCACTGGGAGTTGTTTTATTAGGAGTTCCTTTTATGATGGGCTTCCAGAATTACAATGTTCACGACAGAAGTAACAGATATACGGCTTATGATTATGCTTATTCAGTATTAAAATCATTACCAAAGAATGACATCCTATTCGTATATGGTGATAACGATACTTATCCGGTTTGGGCAATTCAGGAAACAGAAAGATTCAGAGATGATGTAAAAGTGGTCAACTTCACCCTTGCTTCGACGCCTTGGAATCTTGATCAGGTAAAAAGAAGAACTTACAACGCAATGGGGATTCCAAGCGAATTGACTCACGAAGATTACAGAGATGGAGTAAATGACCAAATCTATATGATGAAGAAGGAAGATTGGGAAGGTGTTTTCTCTATGCTGAAAGAACAAGGAGTTCCGGATACAGAATTCAAGGACTTCAGAAAGTACCTAACACAGGATTCTTTAACCCTGAAAGATGCCATTAAGTTTATCAAATTTAAATCTCCTGAGAAAGATCAGTTACTGAAAATGTATTTCGGAGAAGAGAAATATGAAAAGTATAACATTCTTCCGGTAAACAAATTTATTCTTCCTGTGAATAAAGAAAATGCTTTAAAAGCAGGAATTATCAACCAGGCAGATCTTCCGAATGTAGCCAATCAAATTATGATTACTTATAAAGGAAATACCTTATATAAAAACAACCTGATCCTAATGGATTTATTGGCAAATTTCGATTGGAAACGTCCAATTAACTTCTCTTCAGGGGGTATTTATGACAGTGAAAACATTTTCTATCTTAACGATTATCTTCAGTTTGACGGATTCAGCTACAGATTAATCCCAATTCAAACACTACCATCAGCAGATGGAGATATGGGAAGAGTAGATGCCAACAATCTTTATAATGTGGTGAAAAACTTCAGATGGGGGAACTTTAAAGATCTAAGCGCTCACTTTGATGAAACAGCAACCTCTAACATCATCAGCTACAGAATGTCAGCAAGTAGAGCTGCTTCAGCATTAGCATTAAGCGGACAGAAAGCTAAGGCATTAGAAATTCTGGATCTTGCAGCAAAAGAAATTCCTGCTGAAAAATACAATGATCCACGTTCATTAAGCTCAATTGTAACAGGATATATTATTGCAGGACAGGAGCAAAAAGGATTACAGCTGGCAGAAGTACTTAAAAAAGGAATCTTTGATGAGTATGACTATTACTTAAGCCTTTCTAAAGCGGATCAAAGCTATGTGAGAAGACAAATGAGAACAAAACCAATGGAATATTCTCTTGTAGTAGCAGCGGTTACAGATGCTTATATGAAGATCGGACAAAAAGAAAAAGCCTATGCTTACCTGGTGAAATCCATCGAGCCGATTGATAAGAAATTCAATGCTTTTGTGAAGGAACTTCAGCAGATGGGCAAAGAAAAAGCAATGAAGGAATCTGAAGATGTTCAAAAGATCACTCCATTCTACCAATATTTATTTGATGTAATGGAACCTTTTGATTCAACTTATTCTAAGGAAAAAGAAAATCAGATTACTTCAGCAATCATCAAAGTAACAACACAATAAAATACTTTTAAAAACGGAACTTCGGTTCCGTTTTTTTGTTATTGGAAGTCCTGAATTTTAAGATTATATTTGTGAAACTAAAAATGCATAATGGCAGAAACACAAAAAAGCAGGTTCCCAATGTATGCCGTAATCGTTACGGTAGTTTTTAAACTTCTTTTCTTATTGACACATTACATTCAGGAAGATGCCTTCATCACCTGGAGAGTAGCCCAGAATCTACTGGATTATGGAGTGATTGGCTTCAATGGTGATACTAAGATTTCTGCCTCTACTACCCATTTATACGTTTTTGTATCTTATATTTTCAACCTGATTTTTGGTAAAGAATATTTTATTGAACCTCTTTTAATTTTTAATTCCATATTGTTCACCATAGGAACATTATTCTTATCTCATCTGGTTCTTAAAAACCCTTGGCATAAGGCTATTTTCATCTTTTTAATTGGAATCCTGCCTCCTGCCATTAAGATCTCGATCCTTGGGATGGAGTACGGGCTTTTATTTTTCCTGGAAATGTCTCTATTATATTATGGGTTCAACAAAGGGAAAAAATGGGTGTTAACTCTTCTTCCGATTCTGATTATGTTTACAAGAATTGATACCGTCATATTTCTTGGAATTGTATTTCTGGTTGATCTGTTTTGGACTAAAAAAATCAGATGGAACTATATTTTTGGTGGAATTTTAGGAATGCTTTCAACGGTTGCTTTCAACTGGTTTTATTTTGGAGAAGTCGTTAATAATACCATTACTGCGAAAAAACTCCTTTATGAGCAACAACTGACTTTCGGAGAACATCTTGATTATTTTCTGGTAAGTTTTGGAAACTTTTGGGGAATGCTGAAAGTTCCGGGAGCTTTTAATCCAATTACGGTGATCGTTCTTATTTTTGAAATACTTTGTTTTATTTACCTTATCAGACAAAAAGAAAAGAGAAATTATTTTCTATGGATGATCTTTATCTTCGGATGGGTAAAACAGGTTATTTTTATCTCCCAAAAAAGCTTATTTGACTGGTATTATTGGGTGCCACAGCTCTTGCTTTTCGTTCCGGTTCTTATTTTTGTATTGGAGCAGAAAGAAAGAAGAAACTTATGGCTGCCTTTGCTTGTTATATTCTATATCGTTCCGATGCTGGCTTTCCAGACCATTCATGCCATTGCCACTGGAAATGGGGAATGGAACTACAGAAGAACCATAGGTATATTTCTTAACAAGTATGAAAAAGATAAGAATCAATGGATTTTATTGGAACCTGCGGGGTATGTTCCTTATTTTTCGGGATTAAAAACCATTGATGAAGTTGGGCTGGTAGACAAACAGATTCAGGAGGAGATCAAAAAAGATAAAACGAATTATTGGATCAACACAGTTAAAAATAGGAAACCAAAATATTTACTTTCATACCAAAATCTATATGAAGGTACCAATACAGCATATTATCAAACCCATTATAAATTATTGAAGGAATTTAGGGTCAAAGATCATCTGAAAAGTGACAATAAAATACTGGAAAAGATCTATAATCTGAAGCCTTCCGGAACAGACTATAATTTGTATATTAGAGTGGATTAAGAAGATTAAAATTTGAACTCTAAAATATTCAAAACTAGTAACCTATGAAGTATTGTGCTTTTCTCCGCGGTGTCAATGTAAAAGGAACAAACATGAAAATGGCAGATGTCTGCCAGGTCTTTAAGGAAGCCGGAATGAAAGAGGTGGCTTCTATATTAGCTTCCGGAAATATTGTTTTTTCGTCTGATCAACAGGCTGATGAACTAAAAATAATTCTTGAAAAGGCAATGTCTGAGTATTTTTCCTATGAAGCTTTCCTGTTCATCAAATCTCATGAAGAGACAGCCGTTTTTTGGAATAGTATTCCTTTTGAAAAAAATGGGGATCTTCATATTTACGGTTTTGTTGGAATGCCAGGGGTAGAAAATGTTTTAATGGGAGAATTTGAAAAGGCTGCTCAGGCTGAAAATGAAAAAGCAGAAATTGTCAATGGTATATTTTATTGGCAGGTTCCTAAAGGAAATACTCTGGATTCTACATTTGGAAAAGTCTTAGGAAAGAAAAGCCTAAAAGATCAAATGACTAGCAGGAATGTCAATACTTTTGAGAAGATTTTGAAAAAAATGGAGTAGGTCTTATATAAAATCTCACGAGGAATTCGAAAATAAATAGCAATAAAAACATATGATACATCATCATCTGATGTATATAATTCAATAGGAACGGGCTTTAGCCCGTTCTTTTTTTATCAAAATTCCATTGGCTTTAGCCAAAACCTAAAATATCTGTGATCTTTGTCAGTGCGAGCAGAGCGAAGCAATCATACTATATATGCTGGAAATCGCAAAGACGCTAGGCTTTTTTGAATATATACTGTGTTTAAGGCGTAAGGATTTTATCTTCGATAAAATGATATGCTGCATATTCTTTAACAGATCGTTCAACTGCTTTTATTTATAGAACACTAATACCACTAATATTCACATAAATATTCACAAACATCTGCGTAAATCTGTGAAATCTGCGGGAAATAAAAATCCGGAAACTTTAATCAAAGCTTAACCCATAAAATAGCGATTGCTGGAATAGAGGCATTACCTTTCCTTAAACCTTAAACCTTAAAAATTTCCATTTCTGAAACTTTCTCAGTATTTTTACTGAACTTTTTAATTATAACAAAAATGATTCAGTATTTAGATAATATTCAGCACAAAGATTCAAAGAACTTTTTCCTTATTGCAGGACCTTGTATTATTGAAGGAGAAGATATGGCATTGAGAATTGCTGAAAAAGTAATCAATATTACAGACAAGTATAATATTCCTTATATTTTTAAAGGGAGTTTCAAAAAGGCGAACAGAAGCCGTGTGGACTCTTTTACAACCATCGGAGAAGAAAAATCTCTTGAAATCCTTAAAAAAGTAGGAGAAACATTCAATATTCCTACGACTACAGACATCCATGAAAATGAGCATGCAGCATTAGCTGCGCAATATGTAGATGTGCTTCAGATTCCTGCATTTCTGGTACGTCAGACAGACCTATTAGTGGCAGCAGCAAAAACAGGAAAATGTGTGTCTTTGAAAAAGGGACAGTTCCTTTCTCCGGAATCCATGAAGTTTGCGGTTCAGAAAATTACAGATTCTGATAACCAGAAAGTATCCATCATAGAAAGAGGAAATTCTTTCGGATATACAGATTTGATCGTAGATTACAGAGGAATTCCCACCATGAGAGAATATGCGCCTGTGATTCTGGATGTTACGCATTCATTACAGCAGCCTAACCAAAGCTCTGGAGTAACAGGAGGAAGACCAGATCTTATTGAAACCGTTGCCAAAGCTGGAATTGCAGTAGGAGCAGACGGAATTTTCATTGAAACTCACCCAACTCCGGAAACCGCATTATCTGATGGTGCCAACATGTTAAGACTAGATTTATTAGAAGATTTGTTACAAAAATTAACAAGAATTAGAGAATCGATTTTGTAATTGTTAAAAAAACATTAATTTTAGAAATTCTAAAATATTTCTTTTGAAAAAACTAGTTTTACCGCTAAGCCTTATGGTCCCAATGCTGATTTTCTCCCAACAGAGAAAAAGGGATACAGCGACCAAAGTAACCGATATAGAGGAAGTTGTCTTCCAGAAAAAAACAACAGGAAGAACCAATGACCTTACCAATGTAAAGATTTCAGCAAAAGAAGCGAAAGCTGTTGCTTCTATCAGTGGCGGAATTGAAGGACTGATTAAAACGCTACCTTCTGTAAACTCCAATACTGAGCTGTCTTCCCAATATATGGTACGTGGTGGAAACTATGACGAAAACCTTATCTATATTAATGATATTGAGATTTACAGACCTTTCCTGATCAGAAACTCTCAGCAGGAGGGGATGAGCATCATTAACCCGGATATGGTTTCTTCAGTGAACTTCTCTGCAGGAGGTTTTGAGGCTAAATATGGTGATAAGATGTCTTCTGCTTTAAATATCTATTACCGTGAACCTGAAAAATTTGAGGTTTCCGGTGAAGCAAGCTTAATTGGAGGGAGATTAACAACCGGTTTGGCTTCTAAGAATAAAAAGTTTACCGCTTTATTTTCAGGAAGATATAGAAATACCAATCTCGTTCTTAA
Organism: Chryseobacterium nakagawai; assembly: GCF_900637665.1. Taxonomy (NCBI): domain Bacteria; kingdom Pseudomonadati; phylum Bacteroidota; class Flavobacteriia; order Flavobacteriales; family Weeksellaceae; genus Chryseobacterium; species Chryseobacterium nakagawai. The sequence goes on along the minus strand of NZ_LR134386.1, from coordinate 3,166,864 downwards.
TACCTTAAAAGAAGATACGGATTTTAATCCTACCTATTGGGACTTTCAGTCTTATCTGAATTATCATGTTAACGATAAATTTTCCATGTCATTCATCGGATATTATTCTAAGAATGATTATGAGATGATTCCTAAGGCAAAAAGTGTGACTTTCGGAAGCCTTCAGCAACCTATCACTGTAAATATAGGGTATGGAGGTAAAGAAAATGACCAGTATAAAAATATGATGGGGACATTTTCTATGAACTATAAGCCGGCAGATAGGTGGAAACTTACATTGGATGCCTTTGCTTATCAGAACAGAGAAAGAGAGTATTACACCATCCGCTCAGAATATGATCTGCAGACATTTGATCCGATCACAAAGGAACCTGTTTCCAGTTATGATGTGGGAGGTCAGACGGAGCATGCCAGAAATGATCTATTTGTAAGAACTTACGGAACACAGTTCAGAGCGAAGTTTTCTCCTAATGTCAATACAGACATTGAGGTTGGATTTAAATACGAAAAAGAAAACCTTAAGGATCTTACCAATGAATGGAAGTTAGTAGATTCTGCAGGATACAGCTTACCAAGACCGGAAGTGATTGATCCAAGGGCAGGCACTACAACAGGAGATCTGAGAATGTTCTATTATATTGCCGGGAAAAATAATATTGAACCCACAAGATTATCTGCTTATGCTCAGTATTCCCAAAAATTCTATTGGGGAGCAAGCAAAGTATTCTTGAATGCTGGTGTAAGAGTATCTAACTGGAGTTTCAACAAAGAGACTATATTCTCTCCAAGAGTTCAGTTTGCGATAAAACCAGATTGGGATACCGATATGTTATTTAAACTTTCCGGAGGTATCTATTACCAATCTCCATTTTATAAAGAGATTAAAGATCTTGACGGAAATTTCAACTCAAATATTAAGTCACAAAGATCCATCCAGGCCATTCTTGCCAATGACTACGAATTCTATATGTATGACAGGCCGTTTAAGTTAACAACGGAGCTTTATTACAAGAAAATGGATAACCTGATTCCATATTATATGGATAATGTGAGAATCCGTTACTCCGGACAAAATAATGCGAAAGGGTATGCTTATGGAATTGATACCAGATTATTCGGTGAATTTGTTCCGGGAGTAGATTCTTGGCTATCTGCAAGTTATGCCAGAGTATATGAAAATATTGATGGTAGAGGAGATATCCCAAGACCTACGGATCAAAGATTCAGAGTAGCGATGTTCTATCAGGATTATATGCCGCAGTTCCCATCCATGAGGGTAAACCTTACTTTGGTGTATGCAATGGGATTACCAACGGGATCTCCGGTCATGTTTAATGATAACGGGCAGCCGGATTTCAATTCAGCATACAGCTATCAGAAAACGTTACCCGCTTACAAAAGAGTAGATATTGGATTGACAAAAGTATTTATTGATCCAAAGGATAAAAATAAAAAATCAGGTTTCTGGGGTAATTTCCAGGAGTTATCTTTAGGAGTACAGGTTTTCAACGCATTTAATATCAATAATACTGTTGCTAACCAATGGATCACGGATTACAATACCAATTATATGTATCCGGTTCCAGTGCGTCTTACAGGACGTTTCTTCAACGTGAAGCTGGAATTCAAACTATAAATCTGTTCAATTTGCATGATCTGCAAGAGAATATAAAACAAAAATCCTCTGAATTATTTTTCAGAGGATTTTTTATTTGCCTGAATTTTATAACAAGATTACAAAATTTTATAACAATGGTTTAACATATATTTCTAACTTTGTCTCAATAATGAAAAAGATTCTAGCCATACTATTCTCTATTTTCTACTTCGGATTCTCTTCCGGAGCAGCATTTAGTGTTCATTATTGTATGAAGGAATTTGTTTCTGTGAGCCAGAAAGTTGATGATATTTGTGGTAAATGTGGAGTCAAAGATAAAAAAGGATGCTGTAAGACAGAAATCAAAGTTGTAAAAGTTGATTATTCTCAGAAGTCTGATCTGCTAAACGTTGATTTTTTAGGACAGGTTTCAGAAATCCCTGTAACCCATCATTTTGTTTTTGTAGATAAGTCTTTCTCTGCCACTAAATTTACACAAATCCAGATCAACGGACCACCGGAATATACACCGATACCTATCTATATCAATCATTGTAATTTTAGAATTTAGAATCCGTCCGTCGTTTTCGATGTTATATAACATGGATTCAGACGACATGTCTTGACGCATTTCATGTGCGTTACCCTTATTCTTTATTTAAAAAATTAATTCTAAAATGTAAAACAATGAAAAAGTATATCATTACAGCAGCCTTATCTTTATTTTCAATTATTTCATTATCAGCGCAATCTAAAAAAGATGCTCAGGTTTCAAAACTCTATCAGAATTATATTGCAATCAAATCCGCCTTGGCTTCAGATGATGCAGATAAAACTTCAAAAGCTGCTACAGAATTCATTAAAACGGCTTCTGCCATTGACTATAAGTTAGTTTCTGAAGGAAATCTTAATATCCTTAGAAAAGATGCTTCTGTCATTTCAGAAGCAAGAAATGTTGCTGCTCAAAGAGAGACATTCCTTAATCTTTCAGATAATATGATTGCTCTTACCAAAGAGTTTAAGCTATCCGAAAAACCGGTTTATGTACAATATTGCCCAATGGCTGATGGTAGCTGGTTAAGTGATGAAAAACAGATCATGAATCCATACTACGGTAAATCTATGCTTTCTTGTGGAAGTGTAAAGTCAGAAATTAAATAAATGTTGTATTAATCTTTAAAACAATGAGTTGTGGGATTTAAATGATTCTTAGATTTAAGTCCTGCAATTTCTAAAAAAGTTCGGAATATTATGAAAAAACTAATAATGTTTCTGGTACTTTTGTTCTCTGTTTTTACGTTCGCCCAAACAACAAAGACTTATTATACCTGTCCTATGCATCCTGAAGTAGTCTCTTCAAAACCCGGAGACTGTCCGAAGTGTAAAATGACATTGGTAAAGAAGACCATTGTAGTACAACCTAAAGTTGTGGCAAAGCCAGCAGTAAAAGCTGTACCTAAAACAGAGACGAAGGCAAGGCCGATAGAAACTAAAATAAATAAATTAAAAGTTGATGTTAAAAAGGCAAATAAAGCGGAAACAGCTAAGAAAGTAAATGCAGTAAGGAAAGCAGAACCGGCTCAGGTGGCTAAACCTACTTTAAAATCAGCCAATCAATCCAAAATTTCATCTTCATCTTCAATTAGTTATACTTGTCCCATGCATCCTGAAGTGATTTCCGATAAGCCGGGAAAGTGTCCTAAATGCGGTATGGAACTGGAAAGGAAAGAAGACCATCAACATGCTGTGGCTGAAGATCCTAAAGTAGAACAATCAGTTCTAAAAAGAAATTCCGAAAATGGAAAACTTACTTTTGGTGGAAAAAAAGTTCGTTATGATCTGTATGTAAAAGATACCATTGTCAATTTTACAGGGAAAAACAGACGGGCCATTGCGATTAATGGTAAACTTCAGGCTCCTACATTGTATTTTACAGAAGGGGATACTGCAGAAATTTACCTGCATAATATGCTTAAAGAAAATACGGGACTTCACTGGCACGGAGTCATTCTTCCTAATGAACAAGATGGAGTTCCCTATCTTACCACAAAACCTGTAAAACCTGGAGAGACGCATTTATATAAATTTAAAATCTCCCAAAACGGGACCTATTGGTATCATTCACATGAAGCTTTGCAGGAACAGATAGGGATGAACGGGATTCTAGTCTTTAAAAAGAGAGAAGGAGAGCCGAAAACAGAGTATAATGCTGAAATTCCTGTTCTGTTAGGAGATTGGAGTGATGATGATCCTATGCAGATTGCTCGTCGACTTCATATGGCGAATACAGATTGGTATGCAGTGAAGAAAAATGCAGTTCAGAGTTATTGGGAAGCCATAAAATCCGGAAATTTCGGGACAAAAGCCCTGAATGAATGGAAAAGAATGGAAGCCATGGATGTAAGTGATGTCTATTATGATAAGTTCTTAATCAATGGTACTCCAAGTTCTGACTATTCTAACCTGAAAGCAGGAGATAAAGTAAGACTAAGAGTGGCCAATGGCGGTTCGTCCACTTATTTCTGGCTGAATTATGGCGGCGGAAAAATAAAAGTAGTAGGAAATGACGGAAATGATGTTGTTCCGGTAGAAGTTGACCGATTGATTGTAGGGGTCTCTGAAACCTATGATATTGAAGTAACCATTCCTGAAAATAAAAGCTTTGAGTTTCGTGCGACTTCAGAAGATAGGATAGGACATGCTTCACTATGGCTGGGTTCCGGAGAAAAAGTAGATGCACCTAATTTGCCAAGATTAATGCTCTTTGAAGGGATGAAAATGATGAACGGGATGATGGAAATGAGCGGAAATATGAAGCCTATGACCATGACGATGGGAAATCAAATGATGGATATGAATGAAGTAATGTATCCGGAAATTCCTGAAAGTCAAAGAAAAACAACGGCGAAACATATTAATGAAATGATGGGCGTGAAAACGAAGGAAGAGAAAAAGAATGAAGATCATTCTCAGCATGCAGGAATGGATATGAAAGAGGAAAAAACCATCAAAAGGTTATCTTATAATATTTTAAAATCTCCTGAAAAAACAATTCTTCCTACAGACAGCATTCGTGAAATGAAATTTACCCTGGAAGGAAATATGAACCATTATTTGTGGACGTTGGATAATAAAACAGTTACGGAAACAGATAAAATTCTGATCAAAAAAGGAGAGATTGTAAGAATTAAGTTGTATAATAATTCTATGATGCGCCACCCGATGCACCTTCACGGGCACGACTTCAGATTGATTAACTCAAAAGGAGAATATTCTCCGTTGAAAAATGTAGTAGATATTATGCCGATGGAAACTGTTACTCTGGAATTTGCAGCCAATCAGGATGGAGACTGGTTTTTCCATTGTCATATTCTATACCATATGATGGCTGGAATGGGGAGAATCTTCAGTTATGAAAATTCAAAACCGAATCCACAGCTTCCGAATAGAAAGCTAGCCTGGAAAAACTTTTTAAAAGATAATAAAATGGTAAGCTCTATGGCAATGCTGGATGTGGCAAGCAATAAAATTCATGCGGAAACCATGACGATGTTCGGGCCAAGATGGGCGAACCTGAATGAGTTTCATACCAACTGGAACTTCGATCATTTTGATGGAAGTGTGAAAGTGGGAAGATTCTTAGGGAAATTCCAATGGGCACTTCCTTATGCAGGATTCAGAGCCCAGAAGAACCATGAGATTATGGAACGACAAATGGCAGAGGATATGGGAATGGATTTTCATGGTAAGAAAACCTGGTTTGGCCAACAGAAAGCTTCAAAAAACAGATATTCATTTATGGTCGGGATGCAATATGTTTTACCGATGTTGATTACTGCAGATGCAAGTGTAGACCAGAACGGAAAAGTATTGTTGGAACTCAGCAGAGAGGATATTCCGCTTTCCAGAAGATTGAGAGGAAATTTCAGTGTCAATTCTGATGGAGAGTTTTCAACAGGAATAAGATATATCGTACAAAAATATCTATCTATTTCCGGAAATTATGATAACGAAATGGGCTGGGGTGCCGGTGTTACCCTAACTTATTAATCAAATTGACTAAAAACACAAAGCCACTTCATTGTAAGTGGCTTTGTGTATTAAATTTTATCGTTTATTTTTTAGATTGGGTCTCCTTAACTTTTTCTGTAGGAGTATAAGTAACCTTTGTAATATCGACTGTCATTTCTTTCAGGCGTTTTGCTACATTTTCAGGCATGTCTTTCTGGTATCTTCCACCAATAACTTCGGAAAGGAACTTTTCTGTTTCAGCATACATCGCCATGCTGTTAATCGGTTTCCTGAATCCGTGTCCTTCATCATCAGCTAAAATATAATTTACTTTTTTCCCTTTATCACGAAGGGCAATGACGATCTGGTCTGCTTCAGCCTGTTTTACCCTAGGGTCATTAGCTCCCTGAATAATCAGTAAAGGTTTAATGATTTTATTGACACTAAATAAAGGGCTGGCCTCACGCATTAGCTTTTTACCTTCTTCAGTCTTGGGATCACCTACCATACCATAAAGAGAAGCACGTGCAGCTTCCCAGTATGCAGGAACAGAATCCAAAAGGGTGAAAAGGTTACTTGGTCCCACAATATCTACTCCTGCTGCATATACATCAGGAGTGAAGGCTAATCCAGCAAGAGTGGCATATCCACCATAGCTGCCTCCCATAATAACCACTTTATTTTTATCAGCGATTCCCTTTTCAATCAGATGTTTTACTCCCCAGGTGATATCATCCTGCATCAATTTTCCCCATTGCAGATCACCTGCATTTTGAAATTTTTTCCCATATCCACCACTTGCTCTGAAGTTAGGCTGCAGTACAGCATATCCTCTGTTCGCCAAAAACTGTACGATTGAATTATATCCCCAATAGTCTCTTGGTCCCTTTGGTCCTCCATGAACCAGGACTACTACAGGTATGTTCTTGCCTGAAGATCCAGATGGTAGAGTAAAATAAGCCGGAATTTCAAGTCCATCACTACTTTTATAGCGAATAGGGGTCATAGAAGCCAGATACTTTTCAACTTTCTTCAGTGCTGGTCTTGGAGTATACTGGAAAATTAATTCTTTTGTTTTGGTATCGAAGAAATAAGACTCAGAAACATATTGATCACCCCAAACAGAGATTAAAAATTTAGAATAATCTTTTGTTGAGCTTGAGAAATCAACCTCTCTTCCAGGGAATTTGCTTTTTAAAAATTTATAATTGGCCTCCCATGTTTTATCCTTCCAGTAATAATCAGTTTTATCCCCGGTATAAGAAGTAGAAATTATTTTTCTGGTATTTCTGTCCATAAACAGTCCACCGAAATCGACTTTTCCTTTAGGATCACTTTCTATTTTTGTAGTTTGTTTGGTTTTTGGATCCATCATAAATAATGTAGATTGATCCAGATTTCCTTTGTTAGTTACCAGGTAAAGCTTTGAGTTGTCTTCATTCCAATTTGGAATATAGGCTTCTTCAGTTACTAATGTTTCATAGATAGGAGTTAGTTTTTCACCATCCTTATAAAGAAACTGGGTAGTCCCTTTATCATCCGTTCTGTTCAAAATTCTAAGCTTTTCATCCCAATCGAAATTGTACCCTGTAATGCGGTCTTTATTTTCGAATATTTTTTTCAGTTCACCCGTAGAAATTTTTAATGAATATAGATCATGCCATGCTTTATCACGATTATTTAATCCAATCATCATAAGATCAGGATCTTTTCTGCTGACCATATAGATCTGAGCTCTTACTTCATTGATTGGGGTCAGATTCCTTGACTCAGGAACTCCGTTTGTAGCCTTTGCCATTGGATCTACGGCAAAAATATTCATGTTCTCATCTCCGTTTTTATCCTTTACATACAATATATATTTGCCGTCTTCTGACCAGAAATATCCATTTAGCGGGCGCTTGCTGTCTGTTAATGGACGTGCTTTTTCAAAAGGCTCATCAATTTTTTTTACCCAAATATTCATGATCCCGTCATATTCTTTGGTAAATGAAATCCATTTTCCATCCGGGCTTAACTGTCCGCCGGAAATCTCAGGATTTCCAAAGAATAACCCTCTGTCTAGCAATGGAACATCTTGTGCCCTTGCTGTAGTAACTCCCATGATAAGAAGAAATACATAAAAGATTTTTTTCATATTTTTTTGATTTTGGTTAATTTAGTCATTTATTTCTAAAAAAAGTGAAAAATATTGGTGCTTTTAGCTGGAAATGTGATGGTTAGATTTATCTCTCCAATTCAATGATTTTTTTGACCATCTTTTCGTTAATGCTTTCAGGAATTAAACTCATCATGAAATTCCGTAATGAATTGCCATGCTCCCATTGAGAAATTTTTCCGATGCTACGGCTGGTCTTCACAATATAGTCTACTTTTTTTCTTCTTATTTTTTGAAATTCTTCAAAAATGGAATTAAAATCCTTACTTTTTTCCAATAGTTTACCAATGATATAAGCATCTTCAATGGCCTGACATGCCCCTTGCCCCATATTAGGTGTGGTAGCATGGGCTGCATCTCCTATCAGACAGAGATTTTCAGAATACCATTTAGAAATAGGAGTGAGGTCGGTAATTTCATTACAGATAATGTTTTCTTTTGAAGTTGCCTCAATAAGCTTTATAGCTAAAGAATCAAAATCACCAAAAATATCTTTCAGTTCAGAATAACGGCCAAAACTTTTCTCATTAATACAGGCATACCAATAGACTTTTTTATCGGAAATCTTTACAAAACCAAAACGTTTTCCTTTTCCCCATATTTCAAGGGCTTCCTGATGAAATTTTTCAGGCAGATCAAAGTCTAACAGGCCGCGCCAGCATTTTTGTCCTGTACTTCTAATTGTACCTGTTTTCATGATCTGAGCTCGGATATTGGATTTGATACCATCTGCCCCAAAGACAATTTTACTTTCCTGCTGAGTTCCGTTCTGAAAATTTAAGATATAGTTTTCCTTCTTTTCAATTTTCTGTAAGGAATGATTGAGCTGAATAGATCTTTGATCCAGATTTTGTGCAAGAATCCGTTGCAGCTCTGCCCGGTGAATGGCAACATTACAGGAATTGTATTGATGTTCAAGATCAAGAATCTCAGTTTTGGAAATAGGTCTTAAAGATTCATTAACGATGGTTATCCTATGAATTTTGTTTCCTGCATTTTCAATTTTTTCTTTCAATCCTAATTGGTCAAATACCTGCATGGCATTTACTGCCATCATGATTCCAGCTCCTACAGGTTTTATTTCCGGTGCAGCTTCGTAAATGGTAAAATCGTATCCATTTTGTTTTAGAACATTTCCTAAGGTGAGTCCGCCAATTCCGGCTCCGATGATTGAAATGGTATTCATGAGATTGATTTGATTTTTGTTCCGGATTCACTAATAAATAATTGATGTATTCGTTTGTTGAAAATACCTGACTTATAATGAGATAACTTAGGGTTATGTCAGTTTTATAAGATAGATCTATAATGTTAGCATAAAGCTTTCAGATACTTTTTGGAAGCCATACTTACCGAAAAAATGATGGGCGCCATGGTTGTCAACACCACTTTCCAGCATAATAAAGCTTATATTCCAGTTTTTGGATTCCTGAATTACCTCTTCCAAAAGCCTGCTTCCCAGAGATTGCCCTCTTACCGATTGATCCAAAAGCATATCTTCCAGAATAGCATACTTTTTAAATGGACTATTGATTATATTGAAAACTAGCATTCCGACAATTTTTCCTTCTTCATTTTCAGCGATTAGAATATTCAGTTTTGAAGTCCCGTCATAATCATAATCGTTCATAAGCTGTTCAGTGAATACAGCTCTAAGGTCAGGATTCCAGTTTTGAGAATCCAAAGCCCTGCCATACATAATTTCACTGTGAGAGATATAGGAATCTGTTTTATGAGCGATAAAAAAATCTACGAGTTCTTCAACACGTGTTTTATCTGTAAGCCATTTCGTAGTATATTTCATAAAAGGTATTATTTTATATTTTTTAATTCTTCCAACAGTTTGTTCTGTTTATTGATAAAAGCGTCCAAGCTATCTGCTTTTAAAGGATGAGCGTTTTGATATTTTTCAATTTCAGAAAGTGCTTTTCTAATTTTAAAGGCAGTATATAAGTTGTTCAGATTGACATTGTTTTTATTAATTTGTGCAATTAGTGAAATAATATTCCTGGTTTTTACACTGTATTGATCAGCACCGGTTTGAATTTCTTTTTCAATTTGCTGTTTGATCAAAGAATCTGTAATAGATTTTGCTGAATATCCGGCTTCTTTGTAAAACGCATCAGATTTGCCAAGTATTTCATCATATGTTTTTAAGAGTTCGGCACTTTCTTTTTGGGTTTTCAGTATTTTATCATCAAGTGCCTTAAGGGTTTTATTATTTTTAATAAGCTCAGAGTAAGTTTTATCAATAAGATTATCATCACGATAGCTTTTAAAAGATCCTGATACAGAAGATTCTGCATTATCAATAGCATTCTCTATAATGGGAGGATTTTGACGCTGACTTTCTCTACAGGAAAGTACAGATAAAGTCAATGTTATTGCGAAAAGTATTTTTTTCATTATGATTGTAGTTAAGTTTATATTGTATTGGTGGAAATTGATGTCTTATCTATTAGTTGATAAGGTTTTCATAATTGTTACAAATGCTATATCTACAAAAATAAAAAAAACGGAGCCTGAAAACAGACTCCGCTTATAAAATTGTTTGCGCTAAAATTATTTACCTAAATAAGATTTAAGGATCTTACTTCTGGTATTGTGTTTTAGTCTCTTAATTGCTTTTTCTTTGATCTGACGAACTCTCTCTCTTGTAAGATCGAAAGTCTCACCAATTTCCTCTAAAGTCATTGGGTGTTTTCCGTTCAATCCAAAGTATAATCTTACCAAATCAGCCTCTCTTGGAGTTAAAGTATTCAATGCTCTTTCGATTTCAATCTGAAGAGATTCAAGCATTAAATCTTTATCAGGACTTGGAGATTCTCCTGAACGTAATACATCATAAAGATTAGAATCTTCACCTTCTACTAAAGGTGCATCCATAGACAGGTGTCTACCGGAGTTTTTCATAGATTCTTTGATATCTTCCTCACTCATGTCAAGAACTTCAGCCAATTCTTCCGGAGAAGGGGGTCTTTCATTTTCTTGCTCAAGGTGAGCGTATGCTTTATTAATTTTATTGATGGAACCAATTTTGTTCAACGGAAGTCTTACAATTCTTGATTGTTCAGCTAACGCCTGTAAAATTGATTGACGGATCCACCATACTGCATAAGAGATAAATTTGAAACCTCTAGTTTCATCGTACCTTTTTGCCGCCTTCATTAATCCTAAGTTACCCTCATTAATCAAATCGGGTAAGGAAAGACCTTGATTTTGGTATTGCTTAGATACAGAAACTACGAAACGAAGGTTGGCTTTAATTAATTTCTCCAATGCGGCTCTATCACCAGCACGTATTCTTTGTGCCAATTCTACTTCCTCGTCCGCAGTAATCAGTTCCACTTTACCAATTTCCTGCAAATACTTGTCTAATGAAGCAGTTTCCCTGTTGGTAACCTGCTTAGTGATTTTTAATTGTCTCATTTATTTTATCCTCAAAAAAAGAGTTACTATATAATATACGTATGGAAATACAAAAAGGTTACACAAGTTTTACTTTTTTATTAAATATTTTAATTAAATGTGAATAGAAGGCTCCAGAACAAGATTTAAAAGTCGGAAATAATATTTTCTAATCAAGAGAAATACAGAAAAGTAAATTCCTCATTTCTTTTATTGAGAATGGCTGTCATTCCTCCCATCCTTTGTAGGGTATCAAAAATTTAAAGACTTTTTGACGGGATGGTTTAAAACAAATAATTTTCATAGAATATACAACATCAAACCTTAAACCTAGAACTTTAAAACAAAAAAACGGGACCGAAGTCCCGTTTTTATCTGTATCTATAAGAATTTTATTTTCAATTAGAATAGCTCATTCAATACTTTAGCCAATCTCAATCCTCCGTATAGCAATTGTCTTTCAAGAGTATCATTGAATTTGTATTGGTAATCATAAGATAATTTTGATCCGTCAGGAGTCTGTGCATAGATCTTGTTGGCGATTTTGTGAGAATCATACAACCAGTCCTCCAGCGTTCCGGATTGAATTTGTGCAACTTCTTCTTTTGATTTAATATCTAAAAGTTTAGAATATTCAGTATAGCTGTACTTTTGAGAGTCTACTAATTTTCCGTCCCAAACAGAATGTAAATTAGTTTTATCACCGAAATAGGTAACATTAATTTTGTTTCCCCCTAAATCATCAGCTCTTCCTACGTGTAATGGTTGAGCCAGGTCTCCCATAATATGAATAAGGAAGATCAAAGCAATCTTTCTGTCTTTTGCTGACGTTTTTTCATCTTTAATCTGGCTGGATAAAGTATTTACCTGAGTGTAAAGACTTGGTCCTGCCTGCATTTTTAAATTTTGATCAAAAGCTTTAAGATCAGTTTGTGGATCAATATTTACATAATGCCATGATGAAGCCTGCTTCCAAACTCCTGTCGTATCAGATTTGATGAAATCCGGCCAGTTAGCCCAGTATGCAAGACGTTCCTTGCCCATTATTTTTTTGATTTCTCTCTTAGCCTTTCTGGAAAGGTGATTTTCTGCAATGTCTGCAATTACTCTATGCCCCGTCAATCCCCACGCATAAGAATACAGTGAAGAGGAAATGAATGCTAAAATCAGAATTTTAGAATAAATACTTTTCATTTTAAATAACAATTTTCAGTCTGCAAAGATACGGCCCGCTTTCCGAATGAGCATACATTATCCTGAATTTATTCCAAAGAATAATGTTAATAAAACTTAATCTGAATAAAATAGGGAATTATGCTAGGTTTGGGATGAATTTAGGGGAATGTAAATTCAGATACGAAATAATTATATACTATATTTTAATGCTAATTAAGCATATAGGTTGAAACTTTAAATGATCGTAACGCTTATCGATCAAGCTATATTTTAAAAACGGATGTATCTTGCACCGGACTAAAAAATTAGATTTCGAATCCTTTGAAATGTTAACTGATTGATTATTAGCAACCAGCTTTTAACTTTAAACATTGAACAAATTCTCTTATTACCGTATTTTTACGGAATTTACTGAAAATAATTCCTTTTAATGTCAATAAATTAGTATTTTTAGAATAAAATTATTGCCAAAATATTTTTTCAAACTTATGAGATATATTATCTTTACAAGTCATAATCACAGGAAACACTATGCATGAGAATAATATTGTAGATATGAACTATAATAAGCTGCAGACAGACTTTAAAGCGGAAGCTGTGGCTGTTAATCTTTTAAAATATCATCGGACGGTAAGCAATATATTTATTGAAAGAGTCGGTGTGAACGATCGTGCTTATCTTAAAGATATTAAAAGCATTTCGAGCAGTTATTTAGGTTTTGATGAGGAAGTTTTTACGATAGAAAGTTATAGGGAAGGGATTTATGATTATCTTCCTGAAGGGTTGTTTCACCCACCTTCTCTCGGAGCTTCCAGAAAAAATGTAGATACGGTTGTAAGAGAGATCAGAAAGCAAAAAAGAGTAGAGGATGATGCCCGTAAATTTTTCCGTCCTTTTGAGCTGGAAGTCTTTTTCACAGAAATAAGTGCTCTTCTTAAAGAGTCTGAATTTGATATTACAAGCAATACGGATGCTTTACTGGAGACGGTAAGTGAACTTTGGCCGCTTATTGATATGCTGGATAAACAGAGCGCTTATATATTCATGCATATTCTGCCATTTTTTCATCAGATCCGTGGAGACAAAAGATGGTTTGAAAGATGTATGACCGCTTTTCTTCAGGTTCCGGTTAAAGTAACCTTTTCTCCCAATGTTGTTGATGAAATAGAAAAAAATAACGATTCAATGCTGCTGGGGAATTCAAGATTGGGGGTAACCTATATTCCGAGTGGAAAACATATGGATGGGCAGCGAAACTGGGTGGTAAATATGGGCCCAATCCCTTATGAGGAAATGAAAAAATACATTCCGGGAAGCCCATTCAGAAAAGTTCTTCAGACACTGTATGATTATTTTCTTCCTGTAACTGTGGATATAGAAGAGAATTTTGTTACCGAAAAGCTGGAATATTCTTTCAGTCTTGAGGATGATGAAAGAAATGCCAGCCGCCTTGGATACTCTACATTCCTCTAAATTATTTTATTATATTTACAACTACCAACAAAGTATAAATTCGAAAAGAAACAAATGGAAATTTCTTCAGTAAAAGGTATTTTTTTAAGGTATATTTTAATGCCTTTAATCGCAATCATTATGGTGTTTATCCTGGGAATTATTAGGAGAAACAAACCTGCGATCAAAATTAAAGTAATTATTGTATACGTTCTTCTGTGCAGTTTATGCCTGGCTCTACCAGGTTTTTTTGGATTTGCCGGAAATCTTTTTAATCCGTACTGGTATCTCATAGCACAGGTTGTTTACCTTATTTTTGGGATTATTCACGTTAACTTATTACACAAATATTTCAAAAAGCATATTGATTCTCTGGCAATGAGTATTTTGTTTGAATCTATACTTTCATTGACGTGTATTGTATTGGGTGGCTATTTGTTTACTCTATTATTCAATTGGATGAGTAGAGATACAGGGTATGCTGTGATGGCAGCTACAAGTATGCTGATCTTTGTTGTTCCAATGGTGTTTTACTATTGCTATATTCAGTTTATCAGTATTCCTTTTGATATTTATAAAACCTGGAGATATTCTCCGGAACAAAAACTTCCTGATTTTGAAGGGGCAGATTTTGATCGTTTAATGGTTTTGAATGTTGAATTAAGTAAAAACCTTGAAGATTCAAACCGATTCCGAATTAAAGCGAAGACCCTTCCCACTGGGATCACTTTTGGTGACTGGTTTTATAGAGTGGTAGATGATTATAATCATAAGAATCCGGGATCTATTATCCATCTTTCAGATGAAGTAAGAGAACCTTATTATTGGATCTTTTATACCAAAAAATCGTTTTTCAGCTTTAGAAAATATATAGATTTCGACCAGGACATTACTGCAAATAGCATTTCTGAAAACGAAGTGGTGATTTGTAAGAGAGTCATTCAACATGAAGAGGAGGGAGTCACAAGAAAATCATAAACACAAAAATTAAAAAGTATTAAACATGATACAGCCTATTAAACATTTTGCAATCAACTGGGTGGATGGGATGAAAGTTTCCCAAAGACATCTGAATGATCAGGATAATTTCTTAATTGATACCATCAGAGATTCCAATTCACTTGGGATTACTACATATAACTATGGGCTTTTGCCTATTTCTACAGAGTATACAGATCGCACAATTTTTGATGTTCATAATACTGCTACCAATGATGTACAGTTGGTGATCAAAAGATGCAGCGCTGTTACCATGGCAGGTTATCGTATCGAATTAAATGACAGAAGAATCAGTGTAAAATCGCTGGCAAAGTCTATGAGTGAAGAACAGGCTGATGGCGAATATTATATTCTGATTTCTGTAAATCCTTTTGATAAAGTTCCTTTTGGAGATATTGATCCGGAAGAAATTCCGCCACGTCACCCAAATGCACAACCGAATCACCATATTGAACTTCTTCCTGTAACGTCTTTGAACAGCAGCTATTCAGGAGGAAATTACCTGATTATCGGAAAAGTAGACTTAAAGGCAAACATTGCCCAGGTAGATTCTAATTTTATTCCACCTTGTACTTCGGTTCAAAGTCATCCGGCCTTGGTAGAATATTACAGCAATTTTGCAAAATCTATTGGAAATCTACAGCAATATGCTTTCAAAATCATTCAGAAAGCTTCTCACAAGAATCAGAATACAGCCTTAGCCCAGAATGTTAAGTTTGTTTGTAATACGATGGTAACTACTTTTGGCGATATGTATTTCCAATTCAGAAATATTACACCTTATCAGCCACCGGTATTTTTAATTGAATCTTTTGCAAGATTAGCCCTTCATTTATATAATTCTACACAACTTCTGGTTCCTGCCGAATTGGAAGAAATGCTGAACTATAGCTTAGAATGGAGTGAGATTGCTCCTCATACTTTATTGAATCAATTGTCTATTGTAGCTGAAACAAACTACGATCACCATAATTGTGGAGAGCCATTATTGTATATTCAACAGATGCTAAGAAGTTTAGAAATTATTTTCTCTAAATTGAGCGAATTGGATTACATTGGTCAGAGAAAAGAAAATATCATTGTTAATGAGCAGGAAGTTTCTACTAATACCAATCCAAAAAGAGGTTGGAGTGTACTAGACTAATTCAACTCTCTATCAAATACAAATCCCGAATGAACTTCATTCGGGATTTTTTATTGATGTTTTTGATCAGACTATTTCTTGTTCAAAAGTTCTAAAGTGTGTTCAACATGTCCACCGCCTTTCCATTCATCATGTCCGGGAAGAATAAGGGTAGCTTTTGAATATTTGGTTTGCAGTTTTTTCATGGTCTTTGGCCATTCTTCTACATTGGCTTCTTTAGTATATCCTAAATCAGTAGCTGAATTGCTTTTTACAAGGCATCCACCATCTAATACATTGTATTTTGGGAACCATACTACAACATTATCGGCAGTATGTCCTTCACCAAGAAAGTCTACCACAAACTCTTCTCCACCAATACGGTAAGGTTTTCCGATTTTAGTGATTTCACTAGAGGTGGCTTTCCCATCTTTTTTTAGGAATTCATTGGTTTTAGTAGTAGCATAAGTTTTAATTCCTTTGTTATTAAAGAAACTCAGATCTCCGGCACGGTCATCATGAGAATGGGTAGCAAATACAGCAATAACAGGTAAGTTATGACGTTTTTTTATGGTATCCATCAGGCTTTGATACTGTACTTTTTCCCATGGAACATCAAATAAAACAACCCCTTTTTTAGTGATAAGATATACTGAATTGGCAGAATATTCTTTACCTCCGAATACTCCGAAAGTTTTGTAAATATATAAGTTATGTTTAATCGGTGGCTGTTCGATTACAAAATCTTTTACCTGTGCACTTGCAAAAGGGCTCAACAACATCGAAACAATAAAAAACTGAATGCTTTTTTTCATAAATTTTTAAGGTAATAGTTAAAATTTTGGTACTTATGAGATAGACGAATCTCAACAGAATATTTGCAAACGTAGTGAAATTAATCTTCGAAGTTTTTTAAGAAAAGAAGTTTAACCGTTTTTTAACAGTTGTGGAAGAGGGGGTATTATTTGAGGGGATTGTTGGAAAACGCAAGGACACAATTTTTTTAATATCATATTTTCTAAGGCACATAGAATATCATACTTCATATATAAAAAATTCGTGTATTCGTGGCAAAAAAAGCTGCTTCATTGTTGAAGCAGCCTTTATGGTGATTATTTTTTTACCAATATTTTTTCAGTGGCTTTTTTACTGAGAATTTCTTTTTGACCCTCAATTTCCAGCGTCATCGACTTATCAAAACTTTCGATTTTAATAACTTTTACCTTGGTATTCAGGAGAAGCTTTCGATCATTTAAATAAGTTAGGAAAGCATCATCTGAAAGGGTTACTGATGCAAATACAACGGTTTCTCCCTCTTCACAGCTGCTTAATTTCTGGAGATCCTGGGCAATAATATTTCCGTCTTTATCAGGAATCGGTTCTCCGTGGGGATCAAATTTAGGGTAATCCAGAATTTCGTCCATTTTATCAAAGAAGATTTGGGAATGTACATGCTCCAGCTGTTCTGCAATTTCATGAACGTTTTCCCAGCCGAAATTCATTTTCTTAACCAGAAACATTTCGGTAAGTCTGTGCTTTCGAACGACTAATGCTGCTTCACGTTTTCCGCTGGCAGTAACGATCAATGGTTTATAGGTCTCGTAAATGACCCATTTTTTTTCTGCAAACTTTTTCATCATATTGTTAACGCTCGGCATTTTTACATTTAAAAATTTGCTGAGTTCGTTAATCGTCACCTTTCCTTCATTGTCAACTAAATGAAACAAAGCTTTCAGGTAATTTTCTTCTGTTAGGGTTGTTTTCAAAATGTTAGATGATTTTCACTACAAATCTAACAAAATAATATTAAAAGATCACTCTTGTTATTTTAACTTTTTTTAATTTTACTGTATGAAATTTTCATTTAAAAACGATTATTCTGAGGGATGTCACCCGAACATTTTACAGGCACTTTTACAATATAATCTTGATCAGCAAGCGGGGTATGGAGAAGATGAATATTCTTTAAAAGCAAAGGAATTAATTAAAGCTAAAATCAATAAAACTGATTCTGATGTTTATCTGGTTTCTGGAGGTACACAGGCGAACTTAATTGTTATCTCTTCTGTTTTAAAACCTTATCAATGCGCTATTTCAGCGTCTACAGGACATATTCTGAACAACGAAACGGGAGCCATTGAAGCCACAGGTCACAAAATTTTAAGCATTGAAACGGAAGATGGAAAATTAAAGCCATCAGACATTATTCCGGTGTTGGAAAATCACAGCAATGTTCCGCATCAGGTGATGCCTAAATTGGTTTATATTTCCAATTCTACTGAGCTTGGAACGATTTATCAGGCTAAAGAGCTTGAAGAGCTTTCAACGTTCTGTAAACAAAATCGCCTTTACCTGTTTATGGATGGAGCAAGGCTTGGGCATGGATTAACTTCTGAAATCAGTGATCTTACGCTGGAAAAAGTAGCGGAATTAACGGATATCTTCTATCTGGGAGGAACGAAAAACGGAGCTTTGATAGGAGAAGCTATTGTAATTAATAATCCTGCTCTTCAGGAAGATTTTGCGTTTAATATTAAGCAGAAAGGAGCGTTATTGGCAAAAGGAAGATTATTAGGAATTCAGTTTCTGGAACTGATGAAGAATGACTTGTATTTTGATCTGGCCAAACATGCCAATCAACAGGCTATGAAGATAAAGCATGCTTTGCAGGAAAAAGGAGTGAAATTCCTTTCCGATACCTATACCAATCAGATTTTTCCAATTCTAAGCAATGAGCTTATCCAGGTTTTATCAGAAAGCTTTGAATTCTTTGTCTGGAAAAAAATAGATGAAGAGTTTTCTGCTATCCGTTTGATTACCTCATGGAGTACAAGTGATGAAGCTGTAAACCAATTCATTGAAATTCTTAAAAAAGAATTATAATACTATTGAAGTAAGGAGGCTCTAATAAGAGAAGTTATTGAGATCTGAAATACATTTAAGTCCATATTTTTTAAAAGAATATGGATTTAAATTTTATAAATATAAAGTAAATAAATACTATGAATTCTATTTTTCCTGCTACCTACTCAACACTTTGCCCAAAGGCATTATCTGAACTTATTGCTGAAAAATACGGACTTAAAAATACTCAATGCAAGCTCTTGGTTCGAGGGGTGGGAGATACTTATCTGATAGAATCGGACAATGAATCCTTTATCCTTCGTATTTATCGTTCTTCTCATCGAAGTTTGAATCACATCAAAGAAGAAGTAAGATTATTACAGGCATTAAAAGATGCTCAGGTATCTGTTTCTTATCCGATAGCTGATCTTTCCGGACAGACTATTTTAAAGTTGAATGCTATAGAAGGGGAAAGACATGCTGTACTGTTTTCTTATGCTAAAGGTAGGGTTGTTAGAGTCATGAATGACAATCAGCTTCGTATGATGGGAAATGAAATGGCTCGCTTTCATAATGTGTCTTCTGATTTTAAAGTTGAATATGAACGATGGAATTTTGATCTTCAAACTACTGTTTTTAACCCTTTGGAAAGGTTAAAGCCCTTTTTTACAGAAAATCCTGAAGATTATGAATGGTTGCAGACGATTGCTGTTCAATTAGAACGTAAGTGGGCGGCTTTTGATACCTCAGAGTTCTCAAAAGGATATTGTCATTTTGATTTTTTGCCTAAGAATTTTCATTTTGATCATGATACGGTTACCTTTTTCGATTTTGATTTTATGGGATATGGTTGTCTCGTTAATGATATCATGACATTTTGGTTGCATTTTGTACTGGATGTTTCTGCAAGAAGAATGACTGATGAAGAATTGCAAAACTCCTATCATATTTTTCTGAATGGATATAAGGAATATCGTGCAGTGAGTCCTGAGGAACTAGCTTCGGTACCATATCTTGCAGTTGGTTTCTGGCTCTTTTATATGAGTTTTCATACGACTCATGATCAGTTTTCTATATTTAGCGAGCCAGCCCATTTAAAATTATATGTTGGATTCATTAGGAATATTGTAGAAAATTATTGGGAGAAGGAAGTTTAGAGATTCTATTTTGTTGGAATTTTAATTTGTCATTCTGAACGGAATGAAATGAATAATCTCAATGATCTTATTAGATTAATAATGTATAAGTTTCTTGCAGATTGCAAAGATTTCGCAGATGTTTGTGGTTTACAATTTATAAAACAAAATGCTGTTCTCAGGTGTTGAGAACAGCATTTTTATTTGGCTTTAATAGAGTTTGTTTATTTTACGGCTTTGCTCACTACTTTACAGTCAGCTGTGCTTAGCTTTTGTCCGTCTTTATAGCTGATTTTCTTTTCATCCGCATATTTTGACTGTCCGTCTTCTTCTTTATGATCTCCGATACCTTCTGTTAAAGCATTGTCTTTCTGTAAGAAGTAAATATCTCTTTTGCTTTTTTTACCTTCAGAAGAAAATTCGTAGGTTAGTTTCAGAGTATCTCCAGATTTGAATCCTGTTACGTCTCCTTTTGAACTGTCTTTTTCACTGTTTTTATAAGATAATTTCCCAGTGATGGTTCCCAGGTTGTCGTCAATAGAAGCGAAAACACTGTCTTTTCCAGTTACTCCTACATAGCAGAACGATTTTGGACCCAGCGTATCTACTACAGGTTCTTCTACTGCAATAGTATCAGTATCAACTTTAGGAGCAGGAGCTTCCGTTTTTTTATTACAATTGATTAAAAATGCTGAAACAGCACCTAATAAGATTAATTTCTTCATATCCTTAGTTATTTAAAATCAAATTTTGAAGCGCTAAATTAGTGATACTATTTATATATTAATGGATATTTTATAAAAGTTTAAAAATATCATTCACTTGGGCACGGAAAATGATTCATATTATTTTATTTTTAAATTCATATTATGAAACAGACTGTCAGAAAGCTGGGATTAGGATTATTATTTTTAGGGGTAAATTTTTTGATGGGGCAAACACCTCAAAACTATATTTATACTTCGTCAGGAGATCTGCAGAATATTGAAAAGATGATTGTACGAAAAGATATTGGCGGAGTGCAGATTGTCTATAATTGGAGAGCTTTGGAGACTTCAAAAGATGTTTATAATTTTTCAGGTATTGAAAAAGATTTAGAGTATCTGACTTCTTTAGATAAAAAATTGTTTATACAGCTCCAAGACAGATTTTTTGAACCTCAGGCAAGGTACGTTCCTGATTATATTTTAAAGGAAAAGGAGTATACCGGTGGATTGGTGGCACAATATGATAATCCGGGCGAGGATAAACCTATTGGAAGTGGTTGGGTAACCCAGCAATGGAATCCTGCAGTTAGAGCAAGATATCAAAAGCTGATTGGAGAGCTGGGGAAAAGGTTTGATGGGAGAATTCAGGGAATTAATCTTCCTGAAACCTCAATAGATATTGAAATGAAAAAAGATAAAACCGGGTTTAGCTGTGACAACTATTTTCAGGCTGAGTTGGAAAATTTAAAATTTGCAAGGCAAGCATTCAAAGAATCTTATGTATTACAATATGTCAATTTCTTTCCGTGTGAATGGGAAAATGATCATCAGTATATGTCCAGATTGTTTGATTTTGCCGATAAAAATAAGATAGGTTTGGGCGGACCGGACATTGTTCCTGATAAAAAGGCTCAGATGAAAAACTCTTATCCGTTTTTTAATCAATATAAAGGAAAATTGCCACTGGTCGCTATGGCAGTTCAGGAGCGCACTTTAACTTATATCAATCCAAAAACAAAAAAGCCCTTTACAAAAGAAGAATTTGTGAATTATGCACAGAATTTTCTTGGAGTTAATATTATATTCTGGAGCGTGGAATCTCCCTGGCTGCAAAATTAATGAACACTTTTTTGAACCATTGAGTACTATCTTAATGGTTCAAAAGTATTGTTTAACCACAAAAGTCACAAAAGTTTTTAGACACTTAAGTTATTTTAAGAGACAAGCTTTGTGTATAAAGAAGTGCGCATAAGTTTTGAAAAATCTTTGATTTTTCATTTCCACTCTAACACTCTCAAACTCTAGAACCCTCAAACTCTCAAACTCCCCCTAAACCCTCTCGCTGCATAATAAGAATCTGCACCGTTATGGTAATAGAAAACCGTATTGTAGCGTCTGTCGCAGAAAACAGCGCCTCCAAGTTCCCGAATTGAAGCAGGTGTTTGTATCCAGCTGGATGTTTTCTGATCAAACTTTCCAAGTTCCTGAAGATGACGATATTGTTCTTCGGTTAAAATGTCAATACCCATTTCTGAGGCTTTATCAATAACATTACTTTCCGGTTTGTTGGCTTTTCTTGATTCCCATGCCTGGTAATCGTAGCAAAGGCTTCTGCGTTTTGGGCTTTCCGGGGAGCAGTCGAAGAAGAGATATTCGTCTGTTTTCTGGTTATAATCCACTACGTCAGGTTCACCTTCTGTTTCTTCCATTTCGTTTAAAGACCAGAGTTTTTCAGGGCTGGCTTCCAGTTTGGACTGGATGTTTTCCCATTTCAGGCTTTTGTGGCGGGGCATATTTTTTTCAAAACGGGTTTGAAGTACTTTTAAAAGAGCATGGCTTTGTTCGGGAGTTAATGATTTCTTTTTCATGTTAAATTTTGTTTTACTGTTTGTTATTTTGAATGAGTTGGTTTCTGTTGTTGGAAATCGCAAAGGCGCAAGAGGTTTTGGAAGCTGAGAATATTTTTAAGGCGCAATGATTTTATCTGAGATAAAATTAATTTTAAATAATTTTACTATCAAAAATTATTAGTCAATAATAGTAATTTTTCTGTTGGCAGGTCTGAAATACCATGAAATAATAACCAGCACAAACAGCAATACAGCAGGGAAAGTTCTTCCGGCAATATCTCCCACAATAAGGTGTGAGATCACAGCTCCGGACATCACGAAGAAAAATCCTGCATAAGCCCATTCTTTTAATAGCAACCGCTTCGGGATGAGAATAGCAATGACTCCCAAAATTTTCCATACTCCGATGATGGTCATAAGATAAGCCGGATAACCAAGGGTAGTAAAATTGGCAAGCTCATCTTTATTTTTCATAAGTTGAACAATGGCTGTTGAGACCATACCTAAGGCCATCCAAAGGGTAAATACCCAATAGATGATTCTTTTTCTTTTTTCTGATTTGTTTGATGTTTCCATAGTAATTGTTTTTGTGATTAGTCGTTAATGCCTTTTCCTTCGAGGATTTGGGGGATGCATTTCTCGATTCTTGCTTCCCTGGTCTTGGATTGTTTGGCAGAGGAAAAGTGGAGTAGGTAAGCTCTTTGTCGGCCTGGTGTTAAGGCTTCAAAAGCATCTTTTAATACAGCATTCTGATCCAGTCTGTTTTGAAACTCTTCAACCATTTCAAAGTCTTTGGTTTTCTTCATTTCAACCTTCACTCCGGATTCTTCAATCTCAACCGCTTCAAACATATACGCCCGAAGTTCCTTTTTAAGATCATGGATCTGCTGTACTTCTGTAAAACGGATTTGTCTTGCTGCCTGCACATTTTCAGACTGCTGAATAAGAATCTGGTCGGGATCTTTCATCAAAGCACCTTTAAAAAAGAGCAGAGCGCAATATTCTTTAAATCCGTGAATTAAGAATATATTTTTTCCTTCATAGGTATAACACGGGCAGCCCCATTTTAAATCTTCTACCAATTCGGTACTTAGAGCAATGGTTCTTAATGCTTCAAATTCTTCTTTCCACTGTGTGGCATTTTCGAAGAAAAAATTAACTTTTGGATTCATGGAGTTGGGTTTGAGAGTATTAGAGTATTAGAGTATTAGAGTGGGAGCGTGATAACGTTCAAAGTTTCATGTTTAAAGTTCAAGGTTGTTATCCTTTCACTGATCATTCACGACTCAATTGCGAAGCGAAATTGACGATTAGCATCCACAAGTTAAATTCAGACATCATCGTCTCTCATCTCTTCGTCTATTATCTATTATCTATTATCTATTGGTCTCTAAACAGCTCCTGCAAACGATCATGTGCCCTATTAATTCCCTGTGCAAAAGGCATTTTCAGATGTTGATCTCTGAAATCTACGGATTTGTATATCGTCTGGATTGTGATTTTGCTGGTGGTATCCGTTAGTTTTTCAAATGCTAAAAACTCGATCTGAACCGGAAAAGGAGTGTTTTCCATCTGGAATGTTCTTATAATTTTCTCATTTTCAACAATGTCATGAATGGTTCCGTTGGCACTAAACATTACTTCTCCCTGAGGATTAGAAGTTTCGAAACGGTAACTTCCATGTTGTTTGTTTTCAAACTTGGTGACTTTCGTTCCCATCCATTGTTCAAAAAGTTCAGCTTCTGTATACGCTTTGAAAAGCAATTCTACAGGAAGATCAAATTCTCTGATAATGAAGATTTCCTGTTTGCCATCTTCTGCCTGGATTTTTGTTTTTAGTTCCATATTTTGAGTTTGAGGGTTTTGGTGTTTTAGAGTATTAAAGTATTAGGCTTTTAGAGTGGGAGCGTTTAAGGTTGGTAACCTTTCCCTGATGATTAACGATTCACTTGCGAAGCAAAATTAACTATATACAATCCACAAGTTAAACTTTGACATCATCGTCTCTCATCTCTTCGTCTATTATCTATCTGTCTTACTTATTATTACTCATTTTTCAAATTCTGATACGCTTTCATCACACTTTCCAGCTTATTGAATTTCTCATCCCACATTTTGCGGAACGGCTCTATAAAATCGGCTATTTCTTTCATTTTATGGGGATTGAGGTGGTAAGTAATTTCACGACCGTTCTGTTCTGATCTCAGCAACTCACATTCTGTAAGGATCTGAAGATGCTTGGAAACAGTAGGTCTTGCGGTATCGAAATTGGAAGCAATGGCTCCTGCAGTCATGGATTGAGCAGCCACCAGCATCAATATGGATCTTCTGGTAGGGTCTGCAATCGCCTGGAATACATCTCTTCTTAAATTCATTGTGTAGTTATTTGACTACAAATATATGTGTAGTTATTTAGCTACACAAGTTTTTTTTGAAAATTTTAATATTTTAAGACATAATGAAGTTCTAATTAATCTATAATCATAGAATTCATAGATTGTTTGATATTTTCATAAAGGTTAACAATATAATTTTCCATCCCTACTTCTTGAAGAATTAAATAGAATTCTTCATCCTGAACTAGCTCATCTAGTTTAATATCAAAATAGATAGTACTTTCTTTGGTAAGAAAGTCAAAGCCATTTCTTTTAGATAGTTTATTTATAATATATTTATAAAATTTAGGATGTGTTTTTATGTTAATCCCATACTTTTTAATATTTTCTTCAGAGTAAAAATCTTTAAAAAAATATACATCCAAGCTAATTGTTGTAAAATCAATCCCTAAATATTGAATGATTAATACAATAAACCATTCATCGTCTATTAGTGAACTTTCACTAAATCTTCTTTCTTGTTTATTCCATTCTATTTCAAATTCCATTTTGAAAAAATTTAAGAATGATGAGAAAATTGCTCTTGATGATGTAGTGTCAATATTAGATATGAATCTTTGGAGTTCAGGAATTATGACAATTTTGTTTAAGCGATTAATATTTTTATAACTTAAATAACATAATAACTGCGAATCATGTATTTCATAGGTGTATTCACTTACCATTTCTTTGAATTCTTCTTCAGATTCAATATTATTTAAATGCTCACTAATAAAATAAATTTGAAAATCATAGATGGAGAATTTGTACCATTTTTTATCCGCTATAATAATTGGATATAATACATCAATCTTATTTTTGGGAAAATTATACTTAGTAAAAAGTTTTTCTATTTGAGTTTTTGTAATTGAGAAGTCACTATCAAAACTATTTTCGGCTAATTCAGAGAATATACTTTTAAAAAGAACGGGATTAATATCTCTATTTTTGCAGTAATAAATAAAAAATGAATCTAGGATTGTATATTCATTATAAGATAATAAAGAAATAGATTCCTGTTCTATCCAATGAATAAAAAATGAAAATATTTCTCTGTTATATTTAAATGGATCTATAGATTTATTTCCATGTAAATTTATTACTTTATTGATGTCATCAACTAATTTTTTACTACCCTTAATCTTTTTCAGATGTTGAATAGGATCAAAATTTTCATATGAATCATTTGGTATATATTCATCAATAATTAATTCAAATTTTTTATTTTTATGTTTAGGTTTGAATTTAGGTTTTTCTTTTTTTGGGCTTGCTTTTTTTTTAGTGGGTTTGGAAGTAAAAACTCTTTGACCAGCCATACTTTCAATTTCACTATTAAATTTAGCTGTAAGTCTAATTTTATATTTTTTACAAACTTCTTCTATCATATAGCCTAGATGTGTATCAAGTTCTGATTCCATATCATAATCAAGATAGTAATCAATATCATCTATTATATAATATTTAATGATTTTTTTTATTTTGGTATTATTTTTTTGTATAAAAGTATCAAACTCTAAAGGAAAGATTTCTTTAAATCCATAAAAACTATCAAACTCATATGTAAACGTACAGCTATCGAAATAAGCATTAATTAAATAATTTGCTTCAAAATTTACATAAGGTGCAATTAGCTTTATTATTCTTGGAAATTCAGACATAGCTCGTTTATTGACTATTTTTCTCCTATCTGATTCATCATAAGAGTCTATATCTTTCTTGACTGCTTGAATAATAAAATTTCTTATATCCAAATTTTCATCTTGTGAAATATCAAAAAGTTTATTAAATAAAAATAATTTCCAATATTTTGATTCTTCAGCAGTATTTATAGAAGAAAATTCATCATCATACAATACTCTATCACCCTGAAAGCAAAAATTTAAGATATTAAATTCTGATATTAATTTAAGCTTTAATAGTGTTTGTAATTCTCCGGATAATACTATTTTTTTTCCATATAAACTAGCTAAGGAATAGTCATTTATATCATTATCATGAATGTCAAAAATATGATTAAGTTGATTGAAAAATAAAGCATTTTTTATTAATGGTTCTATCCATAATTTACCATCTGTTCTAAGATATTCTAGCAAAAAGTCTTTTATTCCTGGACTTTGAAAATGAATAAGTATTTGACTAGAAGAATTTTGTTTTTCTGAAATAATATAAAAATCCTCTAAAATCTTCAATTCTTTATTAAATGTTAAAGGTTCTATATTCTCATTTAAACTAATACGGATAGAACTTTGCATAGTATTAAAAGTCTTTTCTAAATCGCATAAATCTATTGGATCACTTGAGATAAGTAATATCAAAAGAATGAGTTTAGATGTCCCATTTAGTTTATTAAAATTAGCATTCCAATATTCAATAGGGCTCTCTAAATATTTTATAAATGAATGATAAAAATTAAAGTTATTTTGATCTTCAGATGCTAAAAATTTTCTAATAAAATATTCAACATGTCTGGGTGAATAATTAGGATGTCTTATAATACTTTCTAAAGAATCACTATATCTTAAATAAGTAAAAAAAGATTTTTCGAAATCATAATAAAGAAGATGATTAAGGAATATACGGACTTTATCTTCATTACTGTAATCATCTAAGTTTACAATAAATCTGTCAGTATTTAAGATGTGCTGAGTTTCATGTTCTGAATGACTTAAAACATCTTTAATAATATATTCTCTCGAAGTGAGAATAAGATAGCGATTTTCACTTTCTTTAAAATCATTTATTATTCTATTAAAATTTCTAAGTAAAGTCCCATCACGATGTATTGGACTAAAATTTTGCCCCCAAAAATCATCTACGACAATAATTTGATTTTCTTGAAAAAGGCCTTCAATTTCAACGAAATCATTATCAGTTAGAAAAAGTACATTCTCTACTTTTTGATTGATAAAATAATTTACAATCATTTTGGCAGTGGTAGTTTTTCCAACACCAGGATTTCCAGTAAGAATAATAACCCTATTTTTCTCAAGAACATCTATACAATGTCTCAAAATTTGAGTATTGTGAAATAATTTATGTTCTTTATGTATCTGTTGGAGAAATGAGTTTGTTTTATTAATATACTTTTTATTAACAACTTTTTCTAACGCTAGTTCAACAAACTGTAAGTTTGGAACAAGCAATTTTGAATAAACTTTTAATAGGTGTTGGTATTTTTTGTCATTAAGATATTTATTCAATTTCTCGCCATCTACAATATCTTCTTCCTCTTTAATGTATCCCTTGAAAAGCTCATAAATTTCAGTTGCTTGTTCTGGGCTTAGTTTAATGTTAGTACATAGAATATATCGGTCGGGATTTTGACGCTTACATTTTTTTACTTCATTTTTCAAACTTGCTAAGAATGAAGAATAATTAGCTGGATTGTATAATTTACATTGACCGATTATTTTTATTTGGGTGTTGGTAGATTTAAAATCAATACCTCCATCTTTTCCCCGTCTGTATGTCGTAAATTTAATTGGGTTATCCCGAATATCAACTATATCTCTACATAGTTTTTCAAATTCGGTAGGGAAAAGTAGATTATGGAAATCGAAATCAGTCATTAAGGATTTTTGCTTAATAATAAGCTGGCCTTAGATAAAATATCTCGGCAAGCCATTGTGAGTAAATTTGATTATTAGTTGTTGTTTGCGAGCTGGTATTTTATTATTTCTTTATCAATTTTTCCAATTTCTCAATCATCTCCTTCTGCTGCTCCAGCATACGCTCATAAAGTTCCACCATTTTATCAATAGGATTAAAGCTTGGTTGATAATTAAAGACTGCCGGATTTGTCATCGTGGCATTATCATTATTGTTGATTGTGTTGGCTATAATATTTATTGCAGAATCTTCATCAAAATTCTCAATCGCTTCCGCCGGCACTTTTAAAATCTTCGCTACCTGCGCCAGAATATCAGATTCCACGGTTTCTTTTTGTTCTAAAAGAGAAACCTTCTTCTGGTTCCAGTCGTCACCCAATTCAAAAGCTAAGGCTTCCTGCTTGATGCCCAGCATTTCACGGAAACGTTTTATATTTCTACCCTGATGTATTTTTTTATTTTGCATATCTGTGTAAGTCATAATAACAAATATAAAGCTTTAAAAGGTAAAAATAAAGCCCCTGTTTAAAATAAATTATCTTCTAAAATATCCATTCTACGGCATAAAATATTCATTTTTAACTGGTATAGCTGTCATGATATTTCTTGCTTTGTTGAAAAACAACGATATGAGAAAAGTAATTATTCGGGGCAAATATAAGATTGTCTCCATTCGGAACCTTACGGTTTCCCATAAATCATTTGAAAGAGCGTATAGAAGGCTGGTATTTTTCCCGGAAATCCGGTTGGCAGGGAAGTGGTTGCTGGAGTGTGGTTTTGAACCAGGAGATCATGTGGTGGTGACGGTTCGGAGAAATCAGATTACTTTAGAAAAGGAGATGAACTATGAAGAGGTGTAAACAAAACATTTTATCTACTAAAAATATTATTGGCCACTAATGCACGAATAGGATATTTCGTTATGGTAAATAAAGATCCCTTTTTTATAAACTTTATAAGATATCATTGTATAGGCTTTAAAATGAACGAAATCTTTTTTATTAGTGCATTCGTGGCAAAAAAATCTGCGTAATCTGTGTGATCTGTGGGAGAGTTTTTTAGACACAAAGTTTTATGGAGGTAGCTGTTATATTTTTAGGGGGCTAAGGATGGGCAAATGAACTTGCCATATGAAGATGGTGAAAAATTTCTCTCTGAACTTGGAGATTATTTAGAGTAGATAAATAAAAGATAGAATCTGTGAAATCTGTGAAATCCGTGGGGAAATCATTTTTTTGTTAGACGCAAAGTTTTATGCTGGTGGATGGATATTTTTAGGGAGCTAAGGATGGACAAGTGAACTTGTCTGATGAAGGATGTGGATAGAGACTCGGCGGCTTTTGAGATTTCTCGCAAATTTCGGTGATTAAGCAGATGATTGGGGATTAGAATCTGCGATATCTGCTTGATTTGTGTGAGTTTTTAACGTAAAGTTTTATGATAGTGGTTGGATATTTTTAGGGGGCTAAGGATGGGCAAGTGAGCTTGCCTGATGAAGATGGTAAAAAATTTCTCTCTGAATTTGGAGATTATTTAGAGTAGATAAATAAAAGATAGAATCTGTGAAATCTGTGAAATCCGTGGGGAAATCATTTTTTTGTTAGACGCAAAGTTTTATGCTGGTGGATGGATATTTTTAGGGAGCTAAGGATGGGCAAGTGAACTTGTCTGATGAAGGATGTGGATAGAGACTCGGCGGCCGGAGGCCGCCGAGTCTCTTATTATATTTTATGCTAAATATAACGAGCTTGCTTACAAATATATTCAGATATTTTTCTTAATCATCTTAACAACTTAATAGATTCTTAATGGTTTAAAAAATAAAATTAATTTATTTATCCCTTTCAAAATCAGTAAAAAATGAATCTATTTCACCTTTCGCATTGGAAATTTCTGGCTGGCCATTCTTCCGTTCATCATTCCGGAAATCTCTGCCATCAGAGAATCTTTTCCTTGTTTTTTATAAGCAATCATTTGTGGGAAATCATGAGCCGGATTTTCAAAGACAAGAGAAGTTGGATCTTTGATTTCTTTGATCGCAAAGTCTACGGGAAGCTCATGGTTTTGATGCTTTACAGAAACAATATAATGCAGCTTTTTATCCTTTTCTAGCAATCGGACAGACTCGAATAAAAGGGTGTCTTTATTTTTCAGATAATAGCTTTTTCCCTGAAATTCAGTAGGGCTTTTTCTTTTCCAGGTTTCATAGAGGCTTCCTTTGGGTGTTTGGGTTTCCCAGGTTCCGAGAAGCCATTCCAGTTTGTTGAGTTCACCTTGTTGCTGAGCCCAGCTCCCAATCATCAGAATACCGATGATGGTCGGGATGAGTTTTGTTTTCATTGCTGTCGTATTTTATTTCAGCAAAGTTCAGGATAGGGATGATCTTAAAATTGTAAAAATGCGACATCATGAATCTTTACCATAAAACAGAGAGGACATCTGCAGGTTATTACCGTAGAATTCTTTTGGGGTAAGTCCTGTAAATTCCTTGAAATCTTTGATAAAATGAGCCTGATCATAATATTCGGCATCATGAGCAAGTGCCGTAAGGTTAACATATTCCTTATTGAGAAGATGCTTGAGCGTTGACTGAAGTCTTATGGTTTTGGAAAGCTGTTTGGGACTCATACCAATTGCTGAAGAGAATCTGCGTTCCAATTGTCTGCGGTTGATATTGGTTTGCAGGGAAAGTTCATGTACGGAGATTTGCCCGTTGACCTGCAAGAGAATATCTACGGTTGATTGTACAATCTTGTCAATGGTTTCTGTGTTCAGTCTTTCACTCAGGAAGGTTTCTACAAGATCTATTTTTTCCTGGATGGTGTTGGATTGGTAAACTTTTTCTCCCAATTCATTTCCGGCAGCTCCAAACAGGTCTTCTAAGGGAATTGCTTTATCATCCATTTCTTTGATGGGAATGGTGGCAAAAGGAAGAAAACCATCATGATGAAAACGGACAGAAAATATTCCGGTAATGCCTGTAGGTTCAATTCTTAAAGGTTCAGTAAGCTGCCCGAAAACACAGTATCTTGGCTGTACAACGGATTTTCCATTAATATACTGTTTGTACAGATCTCCATAATGGAAGATCATTTCCATGCAGCCATCAGGAACAATGGTTTGAGGTTGGGGAATGTCTTCTTTGGGACCGTCCAGCGTCCAGTAGCATTTGATGAGTGAAGCCAGCTCCGGATGGGGTTGGAATATCTGATAATCCATTGTACTTAATAATTCTGTTCTGCTAAAATTATTAAAAAATAAAATCATTTTCAATAAACAATTGAAATGCAGTAGATTTTTCCCACGAATTTCACGGATTTACACAGATGGATATGGATAATTAGACGCAAAGTTTTATAATGTTGTTACGTATTTTTAGGGAACTAAAGGTAGTCAAGTGAACTTATCTGATGAAGATTGTAATCATTGAAATACAATGAGAAAAATACTAGTCATGAAATAATCTTATCTTTGAAAACCCAATGTTTTCTGAGCATTAATCAATAGTATCATCAATGAAATTTTTACTAGACCTTTTATTCCGTATTTTACAGCTTTTTACAGAACCTTATTTTTTAGTATTTCTTGCAGTAGCCATTATTGCTCTGCTGAGAAGGAAGAATAAGAGTAAAAAATGGAGAATAGGAATTCTTATAATAACCATATTGATGATTATCTTTATAGGAAATGGATTTCTGGGGAAACTAACTTCCGGATATCTGCAGAAAAGCTATCTCAATACACCT
Source organism: Chryseobacterium nakagawai (assembly GCF_900637665.1). Taxonomy (NCBI): domain Bacteria; kingdom Pseudomonadati; phylum Bacteroidota; class Flavobacteriia; order Flavobacteriales; family Weeksellaceae; genus Chryseobacterium; species Chryseobacterium nakagawai. The sequence continues at coordinate 3,134,674 of NZ_LR134386.1, read as the reverse complement.
GATGTAAAAAATACAGTGGGTCAGATTCCTGTTATTGTTGTATTGGGTGGCGGTGTTGTGGATATTGATCATACAGAAAAATTGCATACCATGTCTTATTCAAGAATGGTAACCGCTTATCAACTGTATCATGAGTTTAAGAAAAATAATCAGCCTTGTAAAATATTAATTTCCGGAAAGGGAAGAGGACATACCAGTGAGGCAGAACTTTTCAGTGAAAATTTTAAAAAGATGGGGGTAGAAGATGCTGATATTATTAAAGAAGATCAAAGCATGAATACCTATCAGAATGCAAAATTTTCCAACGAGATACTAAAAAAGATGGGAACTTACAACTTATATCTGGTCACTTCAGGTTTTCACATGAAAAGATCTGTTGCTTTGTTTCAGACCTTTGGGTTAAAACCTATTCCAGAGGCTTCAGATCTTATTGATACTGAAATTACCGGATTTCCAAATAGTTATAATGCTGCATTTACCTTTGTTATGCTGAAAGAAGTAGTGGGAATATGGCAGGTACAGTTGTATAACAGTTTGGGGATGAATAAATAAAACTATAAAAGTTGTTTTAAAGGATTTAGATTAATAAAAATATTTAACGCAAAGTTAGAATGATTCTGATGCTTTATTTTAAGTGAGCAAAGGGAACGACTTCGTCGTTGAAGAAGCTGTATGGCTATGCGCTCGCTTAGAAAGAATCAATGAAATTGATTTTATCTTTGCTTCCTTAAAAATACCCAAGAGTCATCATAAAACTTTGCGTTAGAAATTAAGTCAATCTAATGATTAAAACCTGTTTATCAGGTTATTATTATGATATAATGTGATTTTTTTAACGCAAAGAAAATTGATTGAACCGTTTTATTTTAAGTGAGCAAAGGGAGCGACTTCGTCGTTGAAGAAGCTGTATGGCTATGTGTTCGCTTAGAAAGAATCAATGAAATTGATTTTATCTTTGCTTCCTTAAAAATACCCAAGAGTCATCATAAAACTTTGCGTTAGAAATTAAGTCAATCTAATGATTAAAATTCTGTTTATCAGATTATTATATAATGGGATTTTTTTAACGCAAAGAAAATTGATTGAACCGTTTTATTTTAAGTGAGCAAAGGAGCAACTTCGTCGTTGAAGAAGCTGTATGGCTATGCGTTCGCTTAGAAAGAATCAATGAAATTGATTCTATTTTTGCTTCCTTAAAAATATCCAAGAAGTATGATAAAACTTTACGTTAAAAATTAAACTAATACGATAAACGAAATTCTATTTCTCGATTTATAATACAGAGAACCGGACTCTTAAGTTAGCTTAAGTGTCCGGTTTGCTTTAAAATGTTTAAACAGTTTTAATAAGTTTTGGCTAAAGCCAAATTGATTGTATTTTTTTATCGGATGGGCTAAAGCCCATCTCTATTGAATTTACTTACATGCAGTATTTTAAATTTTCGTCTTGTTTTCTCCAATGAAATCAGCATGTTTTTTCTATAAAATCTTTCAAAAACCACAGAAAAGCCCTGAAATACAAAAAAGTGATAAGAAGCCCAAATAAGCCGTATTTTCAATCCAGTACCTATGCTATCTGACTGAAAATACAGGCGATTTATGGGCAAATTTCATTTTAGGCTAAAATGTTGGAGTTTTACATTTTGAAAACATTGAATTTATGGCCGTCAGGATCAGCAAAGACAAAACCATAATAATTATTTCCAAAAGCTTCGGGTTTTGAGACTAAGGTTCCACCTGCTTTTTCAACTTCTTCAGCCCATTGATCTACCTGCTCATTGGTTTCTGCAGACAGGGTAAAGATAATTTCATTGGAGGTTTGAGAATTACCAAAGGCAACACCTTTCACATTGGTTTCCAGTATGTTTTTCAGAAAGAAATGGATGATAAAGTCGTTTTCTCCGAAAAAGAAGCTTACTAACTCATTAGAAGTATGGGGATTATTGGGTTTACATCCTATGGCTTCATAAAATTTTTGGGTGCGTTCCAGGTTGGCAACCGCCAGATTGGCCCAGATCATTTTAGGTTTCATACTATTCTATTTTTTGGTTAGGATAAAATTACTGCCTTTTATCCGGACAAAGCTTGTCATGTGGCAAGATTTTGTATTTTTAATGGACAGAAAGAAATCAATGGAAAAGATACTTGAGACCTTAGATTTACATATTAAAAAATTAAGACCGGAATTGTATAGTCATTTAAACGCATCATTGACTGAAAAGGATATTCAAAGGATTGAAAAACAATATGATATCCAGATTCCTGAAGATCTGATAGCGCTTTATGGGTGGAAAAACGGGCAGGTGAGTGACTGTTATGATTCTTTTGTGAATAATTCTATGTTGATTCCTTTGGAGGAGGCTCTGGACATTGCTCAGGAACTGACTTCGATGATCGGGACAGATTTTGAGATTGAAAACTGGTGGAATGAAAACTGGCTTCCCATTTTCCATAATGGTGGCGGAGATTATATCTGTTATGATCTAAAAGGGATTTTTACCGGAAATAAAGGTCAAATTCTTGAATTCTGGAACAGAGATAATGATAGAAACGTTATTGCTGACAGTCTTAAAGACTTTTTGAATCAGTTAAATCAATATTACGAAAATCATTCAGGTGAATTTGATGAATTTTTTACTGTTGAGAGTAGAAAAGGCTTTCCTAAGAGGTTTATGGCTGGATAATTTAACATAATGTATTTGAATATAAAGGAATAATGAAGTTAAGAAATGAAATAGAACCGGATTTTGAAACAGCGGAAAAGCGATATCCCGAAGTTTTAAAGCTTATTTTGGAATATACAGAGTATTGTGATGAGCACGGAGATGAAGATTCCGTTGAATATAAAAAGCTGGAAGACAAGCTTCATTCCATGACGGGAAAAGAAATGTCCCGGTTTAATCTTTGGGAATGGTGGGAAGCCGACGGAGCAGAACATCTGTCTTTTGACATCAGTTTGCCTGATCCTCAAATTATAAAGGATATTACCAAAGATGAGCTGTCTGAGATTATAAGAAGAATGAAGACTTTTGAAGTTCCAAACCCGGATGATTCATCTTTCAAAGGGATGTTTAATCATTATATCTGTTTTGGAAGTAGTTATTTTCCTGATTTTTTAAAATTGAATTTCAAAGGATATAATATTAAATTATTCCAGTCACACAAAGATAAAGACGGTAATTACTATGAGTATAGCCAGGAAGAAATAACAGCTACATTATGGAATGGTGGTCTGAATAACCCTATGAAAAAATAAAAAATGAACAATATTATCATCAATAAAATCAAAGCTTTAGGGGGGAATACAGATGCTGTACATCCAGATCAAAACTTTATAGAGAATTGGAAACAGATTAAGTTTCCTCACTATTTGTATGATAAAGACTGGGATGTTTATGGGATTGACCAGTTTTATGAAGCGAATAAAGAATTGTATCAGAATCAACAGGACAAATTCTATGAGAAGCTGATGTCGCATTATTTTTCAGCCCATGACTCGGCGTATGGGCAGTATTTTGTGAAAGATTGGACGTTTACTCCTTTTAAAGAAGGCTCAGAAGATCAGGAAGAATTTGAGGATTTGATTGATGAAAACTATGTACAAGAAGTTGTGGGGATTTCTAAACCTGAATTTTTCTGTATATTCTATTCCTACGGATACCCTGATCATTATTTCATCTGTACGCAAGATCCGGATCAGTCTAATCCAACGGTTTACAGTACGGATCATGAAGTTTATTTTGATGAACTTGACAATAAAGGTAAATTTGAAGAATTCTTGGATTGGTTTATGACGAAAGATGAGTTCCTTGAAGTGGTTAAGGTATATTTGGCAGAGAAGTTTGGGGGATAGAGGTTTTTATAAGTAAAACAGATTACTTTATTTTTCCATTTTCGGTGAGGGTTTCGGAAAATGGAATTTTTGTAAAGTTCACTAAATCAAGTTATAATGAAGCTTTTACAGAGGATTTACAAGGACTGAAAATCACCGAAATAAATAGCATAAATTCAACAAAAATTTTAGAGGTATTGCAGCATTCAGTGGTGAAAGCAAAAAAAGCAGATTAGAACTAAGTGAAGATTATTTCAATGACTATTATAATTTGTTCTTTATCAAGGGAAATATACTGGAAATAACCTTTGATCAGGGGCAGAAATTAAAGATTCCCTTAATAAGAAAATCAGGAATTAAAAAATTATTTAAGGGGAATATCCGGAACTGTAGGCGTTATAGAAAGCTGGGAAAATTATAGGATCAGAAACCGGAGGATTTATAATTTCGCCTGGAGAAGTTGTAGAAAGACAATTATCCAATTCAAAATTATTTCTGAACATATCATCTACAATAGATTTTAATATTGGAGCAACGGAGCATGACAGAAATGCTGTAATGCCTGATATACAGATTGAAGCAGGAAAAGCTTTAGATTATACGGTAGAAAGGCTTATCAAGCAATAAGTGAAGTTGTTATGTACTCTTTCCTGTAATAATATGTTTTTTCCTATAATTTATATTATGTTAAATTGTATTTGTTTTAGGATTTCAAAATCTTCTCTCTTGAACTCCATTTCGTTGATTCTATAAACTTATAATACATATCCCATATTACTATTTTATTCTCGAGATTATTTCATCGAATTTTTCAAGCAACAATAGCTTGTAAAGTTCAGCAACTTCTTTCCAATCTTTAGCTTTATATTTAATTTCTTTTTCTTCAAAAATTACAGAAAGTGAAAGATCTTTATGTACTTCAATCACGTTTTCATCATTAGTGATAACTGAAACCCAAAAGGCTCCATGCTCGTCATCCATTAATTGAATATCTTTTATCGCTTTTACTATATCCTTTTCATCAATATTGTCTTTTTGATAGCCTTCAGCATATTGTATGTAGTTTTCTGTCATTACGTTTTAAATGGTTTGTTATTTTTGTATGAAATAAAGATCAGGCAATTATTCTTCATTAAGAATCTGCTGTAATATTAAAGCTGTTGCCTTAGCATCGTCTAATGCTCTATGAAATTTAAAATCTTCTTTTATATTCATTTTTTCTAAAACTCTTTCTAATGAAATTCCAGATGTAGAAATGTTTTTCTTTGCCAGCCAATAAACACCCAATGCTCTGATATCAAAACCTCCGCCAACAAAATATTGATTATAATCTAATCCAAATTCTGTAAATTCTTTCCTTAAAAGGGGCAAATCATAGTATAATCCCCACCCTGCTAACGTTGATTTATTCTTTTCTCCATACCAATCCAGAAACGTGGGAATGGCTTCATCAAAATACTTTTCATTTTCAACCATTTCGTTGGTAATGTTTGTAATATCCGTTATAATCTTGAAGATTTGCTTCAAAATCGGTTTCGTTATATTCTATAATTGGCTGTATCATTATTGAATTTATCAAGTTGGATGAATTGTATACTTAGAACCTTTATTCTACTCTGAATAAAATTGTATAGGACGCTTACCTATTTTTATCATGTAAAGATTTTTGTTAATTTTTCTTTTCAGATTATTATTTTGTGTATCTCTTTAAGAATCAATTGCCTCTCTGCTTCATTAAAATTATTATTATTTCCAACTAATGCATATTGAACTTCATGTATGTCCTGTTTACACCACCCTATCATCCTGATAATTCCACTTTTGGTAATTATTCCTTTGCTATCTTCAAATTCTGGAGGTGAAGATAAATGAACTAGCTTGGTATAATCTTTTAAAATAAGAGCTAATTTTCGATCATCTTCCTCTTGCTGCAATCCATATTTTATAAAGTGAGTTTGATCTGAACATACCGCTTTAATCTGTATCCCATCAAATGTTGTCTGATCATATTCATCAAATACCCACCACAGATATTCTTTACCATTAACAGTAACTTTACTTTTATTTTTCTTGCTTATTGCCATATTTTTAACAGATTATATCAGAAATTAATAAAAAATTCACTTTGTTTGTGAGAGAATGTTCAACAAATAGGAATCGAGAAAGCTATAATAATTTCATTATGTTTAATTAAGCTCCAGCTCATCAAAATCCTTTATTTCAGATAGTTTTATAAGTTTGTTTGATTTGATCGTTTCCCAGGTATCTTTGTACTTGACTTCATAATTGTCTCCATCATCCTCTTTATTTAAATTATCTTTAGTAAGTTTCCTTCTGGTCAGAAAATTAAAACTCACTTCATACTGAGGAACGGGTCCTCTGCTTGAATAGGAATCATAGCCAATAAGTTCCATATCTCCATTTTGATACCTAAAAGTGTAGCCCCAGGATCCATATCTTCCATGCCCATAATCTATATGTAAGTTTCCTTTTTCAATGCTTACACTTAATTCAGGAGCAAAATAGACGCCACCATCCTCATTTTCAGATGAAAAGCAGGTGTAATTTTCAGAGGCTAATTGGTAATAATCTCCTTTATTCAATAGTACAATAATGCCTCTTCGGTTTCGGTCTAATTGGCCACGGCTTTCATTTTGTATTACTTTACTTTTGTCTGTTCCTTTAATGATCAATACAATATCTTCCAGTCCATCTTTGTTCAGGTCGCCTTTTATTTCGTCCCAGCCACTAGCAGAAATTCCACCTTCATATGTACTGATGATATATCCTTCTGGTACAAAGTCTTTTGGTTTTTTCTTTCCCTCTATATTTTGGGATGGATTATTGGCAACAGTATCATTTTTTAGGATCTTTTGAACTTCTGTGCTTTTATCTTCTCTTGAATTTGGTTTTTCTTTTTTACAAGATGGTAAGGCAAAAGCAAATGCCAGAAGTATAAATACTTTATTCATCTGTTTTATGCTGTTCAGTTAGGTAATTAGTTGACGAATATAAAAATATTTTTACAATCTTATAATACTTCTGTCATGCTAATAGGAGCTCTCTCCTATTGTTATCTTGTATTAATATATCGTACAACAAAAAACTCCAAAGTCATAGACTTTAGAGTTTAATTTCTACAAATAGTATTAATCTATTTATTTCTTAATTATTTTAGTGAAAACTGTATTTCCTTTTAATAGGTAATTTCCTGATGGATATGCTGTTAGATCAATACGGTTGCTTCCTTTATTTAAATTTACATTTTTAATAATTTTACCTGTGATGTCATACAAATTAACATTTTCGTTAGCGGCAGACTCCACAGTGATCATTCCTGTTGTGGGATTTGGGTAGGCTTGATTTTTAGCTTGTTTTACGGTTTCATCAGTTGATAAACTTAAATTGCAACTAGCATTATAAGTATCTCCGGTAATATTAAAACCTTTGTTTACCAATTGAGCTCTTGCCATAATGGCTTGTGTTGTAGAATAGTTTAGTCCTGCAGCATCTATATTTCCGGTTGTAAGTCCTGAGCTTGCCCATGTAGGATTATTATTGATTGCAATCAGGAATTTATTATAATTGTCACATGATAATCCTGAATTTTTTAACCCGAAAAAGGCCGAATTTCCAGAAAAATTTTGAAAATTGATATTCCAGGTAGAAATATCCTGATTAAAATGTGAAGCTCCATTAAACATATTAAAGCCGGCATAATAATCAACTTTGCTTACATCCCAGTTTCCAATCGGCTGGTTAAAAGAGACTGCATCTGCAAACATATGTTCAAGATCTTTTACCTTGCTTGTATTCCAATTATTTAGAGGTTGGTTAAAAGATGTGGCATTAGAGAATACATAACGAAAATTAGTAGCATTTGATGTATTCCATAAATTTAATGGCTGATTGAAGGCTGTTGCATTCGAAAACATTCCGGAGAAATTTGTTCCGGATACTGTATTCCACAAAGATATATTTTGATTAAAAGCAGAAGCTGAAGAAAACATGCTGCTAAAATCTGTTACTTTCGCTGTATTCCAGTTTCCAATATTCTGATTAAACAGTTTAGCTCCGTAAAACATACCGCTCATATTCGTAATGTTACTGGTATTCCAATTAGCAAATGAACTGTTACCAATTAAAGATGGACAAAAAAGGAACATTTCAGATAAATTATTTATTTGAGTCAGATTAGGGGTATCTGTAGCTGTTACATCAAGGTTTGGACAATACAAAAATGCCCGATCGAATTGCTGAAGCCACATGATGTTTCCCCACTGACTCACTTCGAAAAGTTCCGGATTTCCCGTAAGATAGATAGGATTTACATTTCCCTTAAATCCATAAAATAATCCATTACCATTAGATACTTTCACTTTATAGGTTGCCTGAACAGGATTGGTGTGTAAAGAAGTACCAAAAGAAATGACCGAAGGATTGCTGCTATTAGAAGTCACAGAACTAAGAGTTCCATTATGTTGCGGAAATCCTACTTCTTCCCAGCTAATGGTGTAATTTGTTCCTGTACCACCAAAAGAAATCGCATTATCGATGGTTCCGTTGATATTAGGTTTCCATACCGTAATAAACTCGGTTTGCGCATAAGAAATGAAAAATAGAAAAAGAAAAATGGTTACTAGCTGTTTTTTGTACATAATTTAAAATAATAATTTAAATGTTAAAAATTGAGTTGAATAAGATCGTAATCTCCTGTGTTTTCCGTATCTTATCTATATACAAAGATATAGGTTTATAGCGACAGAACTTGTCGTATTAAATATTGATTTTTTCATTATAGAAATCTCCAAAGTCATAGACTTTGGAGATTGATTTCTATCAATAATTATTGATCTGCTTATTTTTGTATTGAAAAAAATAGTTTATTTCTTCACTATTTTAGTGAAAACTGTATTTCCTTTTAATAGGTAATTTCCTGAAGGATATCCTGTTAGATCAATACGGTTATTTCCTTTACTTAAAGTTACATTTTTAATAATTTTACCTGTGATGTCATATAAGTAGACATTTTCGTTAGTGGTAGACTCCACAGTAATCATTCCTGTTGTTGGATTTGGATATGCTGGAGTTTTAACTTGTTTTGTTGTTTCAGCGGTTGATAAATTTGAGTTGCAACTCGCGTTGTAAGAATCTCCATTAATATTAAAGCCTTTGTTTACCAATTGAGCTCTTGCCACAATAGCTTGCGGTGTAGAATAAGTTAATCCTGCTGCTTCTATAACTCCAATTGCGGATCCTAAGTTTGATAATGTAGGATTAGTGCTGAGAGCAATTAGAAATTTATTATAATTAATACATGATAAACCAGAATTATTAAATCCGAAATATACATAGGCTGAAGGTACATTTTGAAAGCTGATATTCCAGGTAGAAATATCCTGATCAAAAAGCGTAGCACCATTAAACATCATAAAACTATCAGCGCCCCAAACTTTACTAACATCCCAGTTTCCAATAGGCTGATTAAAGGCTGATGCATTGGTAAACATTTGACCAAAACTTATTACTTTACTGGTGTTCCAATTATTAAGAGGCTGATTAAAGGATTTAGCATTAGAGAACATAGAACGGAAATTTGTTGCATTGCTCGTATTCCATGAATTTAATGGCTGGTTGAACGCTACTGCATCCTGGAACATTGAAATGAAATTAGTTCCGGACGAGGTATTCCAGGCAGAAATATTTTGATTAAAAGCTGACGCTGAAGAAAACATATCCCGAAAATCTGTTACTTTTGCAGTATTCCAGGTTCCAATAGGCTGATTAAACAATTTTGCTTTGCTAAACATACCATTCATATTCGTAATGGTGCTTGTGTTCCAGTTAGAAAATGAATCATTTCCAATCAAAGAAGGGCAATTAGAGAACATTTGTGATACATTGTTTATTTGGCTTAAATTAGGAGCATCTGTAGCCGTTACATTAAGATTCGGACAATTTGCAAAGCCCTGCGCAAATTGCTGAAGCCAAAGGATGCTTCCCCATTGACTCACTTCAAAAAGTTCCGGATTTCCACTGGCATTCATAGAAGCACTGCCTTTAAACCCATAAAATAATCCATTACCGTTGGATACTTTCACTTTGTAGGTTGCCTGGATTGGATTGGTATGTAAAGAAGTGCCAAAAGAAATAGTCGTAAAACTACTGCTGTTAGAGGTTACAGAAAGAATTCCATTATGCTGTGGGTATCCTACTTCTTCCCAATTAATGGTGTAGTCGGTTCCGGTTCCGCCAAAAGATATGGCATTATCAATGGTTCCTGTGATATTAGGTTTCCATACCGTAATAAATTCATTCTGCGCATAAGAAATGAAAAATAGAAAAAGAAAAATGGTTACTAGTTGTTTTTTAAGCATAATTTAAAATAATAATTTTAGGTTAATAGTTTGATTTAATAAGATGATAACTTCCCGGGGTTCTGTATCTTATCTCTAATACAAAGATATAGACGCACAGCGACAGAACTTGTCGTATTAAATTTTATTACCAATTATTTTTATTTTTTTTTCTCAATTAAGATATGATTATATTTTGTTGAAAATGAATGTTATAGAAGTATTGAAATTTCGTTGCTTGTTTATATTTGATCAAGCATTTTTAACTAAGTTTTGCTCAAAAAAATTATTGCACATTGAGGAGATCTGTTTACAATGTTGCGAGGATGAAAAACTTTTATTCCCTATAACAAAAAAGCACCCGATTGGGTGCTTTTAATTTTAAGTATGAAAAAATATAGAAATCTGTGCTTTTTTCCAGATTCTAATATTTCAGTTGTTGTTATACAATAAATAAAGAAGCAATAGTTTGTGCATCACTACCACTCAAAATTTCATCATAAGCGGCAGAACCTGCTGCTGCTCCAAATAAGGTTGCTGTATTGTATCCTGCCTGATTGGTATTATCTTCTCCGGCATAAACAGGATTGGTTGCTGAAGGCATATTTCCGCCATTAGCAAGTTCTATCCATCCTTTATTAGCTCTCATTCTTCTTACTTGTGAAGCATGTCTTGCTTCTACGGAATGAATCTGTAATGCAGCTTGAAGTACAACTTTATTTGACATTACGTTTCCTGCCTGTCCTTTGTAAGCTCTTACCCCAGTGTCTTCAAAAGCCTGTGAAAGAATAAGGAACTGATTATAATCTGTAAAAGGCGAGAAATTTCCATTCGCCGTAAAATCAAAAGTAGGTTTAGCTCCCGGAGTAACTCCTAAAGAAGTAAGGGTGCTTTTTAGAAAACTAACATGTGCCGATTCATGTTTTGAAATTTGCATGAAAACGGTTCTGTCTGCATTGGGGATCAACCCTGCAGTAGATAGTCCTTTACTGTAATATTCATCTTCAAGATATTCCAGTACCAAAGCTAATTGTAGAGCATCGGTTAAAGTACTTTTTAACGCAGTACCTGTAACCTGTTTAGTTACTGTTTCTGCTTTTGCCGGCGTTGCCATTAAGACGCCTAAACCTAGTGGAACTGCTGCTACAGCTGCTTTTTTACCGAATAATGACATATTCGTAATTGTTTCTAATCTTGAGGCTTCCGTTGTAAAAAATTTATCATGGGAAAGCTTATCTAATAATTTAAGAATATTCATAATATAAGTTTTTGAAGATAAATAATTAATTAATGCCTCTTTCTTTCCATGTGAAGCGGTTTTTGATAAATCCGCCGGCAGCCATTATAATGTCTTTAGGCTCTTTGGCGAGGTCAAGGCCATTGGCATCTATTACATCATCCCCTGAAAAATCTGCAGATCCAGGGTTAATCAGATTTCTAATAGCTGAGGCGTGTCTGGCTTCTACCGAAACTATTTTCCCTGCAATAACTAGATAAGCAGCATTGGTGATGTATTTTCCTGCACCATTATATGCTGCTACACCAGTATCTTCCAATGCTTTTGCTGTTGCTAATACAGAATTTCTGTCATTAAAATTTACACTAGGGTACTGAAAATCCAGTTTTGGAAGAACATTCTGGGTGGCTCCACTGATGGCTGCCTTGAAAAAATCCCTGTGAATGACTTCATGGTGATATAAATCTGTAAAAACTTCTTTTTCAATACTGGAAATACCTGCATAAAAATTATTGACTACTTTAGTATAAAAATCAGCTTCCAGCTGCTCAAGAGCATAAGCATAATTTAATACACCTATATCGCCCGTTCCAAGATCAAAAATCTGGTTATCATCCATCTGTTGAAAATCATCGTCATCATTACAGCCTATCATGGTAAGACCTGCGATGGCCAATCCCACTCCACTCAATTTTAAAAAATTTCTTCTTCCTGTGTCAAGAGTAGCACCTTGATTAGAAACATGAATTGTTTTTTTCATAATATTAATTTTTTAAGTGTTTGATTATATGATAAGAAGAAAAAACAGCACATTCAATATGCTGTTTAATTTTCTATTGGTTTTTTAGGGCATCAGAACCGTATCAATTACATGAATAACACCGTTGGATTGGTTAACATCAGCAATGGTTACTCTGGCGCTGTTTCCTTTAGCATCTTTTACATAAAGGTCTTTTCCTTTTGTCCAGAAAGTAAGTTCTTCCCCTTGTACTGTTTTCATCATGCTTTTTCCGTTTCCTGCTTTTACAGCGGCCCATATCTCTTTAGCACTGTATTTTCCAGGAAGAACATGGTAAGTTAAAATACTGGTAAGCATCGCTTTATTTTCAGGTTTTACAAGGTTTTCTACCGTTCCTTTCGGAAGTTTTGCAAATGCAGCATCGGTAGGAGCCAATACAGTGAAGGGACCCTTTCCTTCTAACGTTTCTACTAATCCTGCAGCTTTTACCGCAGCCACTAACGTTTTGTGATCTTTAGAATTTACGGCATTTTCAATAATATTCTTTGAAGGGTACATCGGAGCTCCTCCTACCATTACTGTTTTTTCTTTCATCATTTGTGCAGTTACCTTCCCACTGAAAGCAAACGATAAAGCTACCATTGCTAAAACTGTGATTTTTGTTCGTGTGTTCATTGTAATATTTTTTTAAATTAATTATAGTTAATTTGTGCTTTTAATATCATTTACGAGCTTGGTTTTATTTTAGATTGAAAAAAAATGAAATTTTATTTAACAGTCTGTAAATCAGTGTATTATTTTTTAGTTGGAATAAAATCAAGACAAATGGAATTCATACAAAATCGTTTTCCGGTCGGTTTTGGGCCATCTTCGAAGATATGCCCCAAGTGAGAACCACATCTTCCACACAAAACTTCTGTTCGAACCATATTGTAAGAAGTATCTTTTCTGTAGGATACACTGTTTTTACGGATAGGCTGATAAAAAGACGGCCATCCGCAAGTGGTAGCAAATTTTGAAGTAGAAAGAAAGAGTGCATTTCCACATACAGCACAATAATAAGTTCCTTTCTCATCAAGCTCATAATATTTTCCTGTAAATGCGGTTTCAGTAGCTCCTTCTCTTGCGACCTGATAGAGTTCAGGCTTTAAAATCTTTTTCCATTCTGTATTGCTTACTTTCAGTGGAGATTCAGCAGTGCGGGAATAATAAGGATTTTTAGTTTTAAAATGATCAGTCTGTGCTTTATATTCTCCGGCTGCAACTGTCATACAGCTTATTAATAGTAGTTTTGATATTATATTTTTCATAATTATTTTTTTTTAATTTTTATCTTAATATCATATACGTAATAAAAGAATATTCGGATTTTGTTGGGGATATGATTTATTTTATTACATTTGGGTAGAAAAATAAAAGCTATTAAAACAACCTGCTCAGAAGAGGAACTTATCGTTTTACTAAAAGAAAAAAACGAAAATGGTTTTCATTATCTGTATGACCACTACTCCGGTGCGTTGTATGGGGTTGTTCTTCGTATTGTTCAGTCTAAAGAATATACAGAAGAAGTCCTCCAGGATGTTTTTGTTAAAATTTGGAATTCTATTCATCAATATGATGCTTCTAAAGGAAGGTTTTATACCTGGATGATCAATATTGCTCGTAATACAGCAATTGATTATTTGAAATCTAAAGGATTTCAGAACGAACTTAAAAACCAATCTCTTCCCGATTTCGTATATAACACTGCAGAGCTTTCAACACAGAATAACTCATCCGATTATATTGGATTTAATAATGTGCTGAAAGGGCTGGAAGTTGACAAGCAGGAACTTATTAATCTTGCTTACTATCAGGGATATACCCAGCATGAAATATCCGAGAAACTGAAGATACCGCTGGGAACTGTAAAAACGAAAATGCGGAATGCATTGATGAAATTAAAGGATTTGTTAAAAGATTATCAATAAATTGAACACTAAAGAATACATATCATCCGGAATTATAGAATCTTATATTCTAGGCCATGCTTCTCTTGACGAAGCAGGGATTTTGGAGTGTGTGATGAAAAATAATGCCGAAGTTAAAGCTGCTTTTGAAGAAGCACAAAAGACTTTGGAAGATTTGGCTACAGCTCAGGCTGTAACACCTCCTGGTGAACTGAAATCTAAAATATGGAACGCGATTCAGGAGAAGCAGACGATTGAAGAAAAAATACCTTCTATTCCGCTATCTAATCCAATATCGAAAGATCAGGAGGAAGGCAAAGCCAAAGGAGAAATTCAGAAGAATATTAATTGGAAAGCCTATGCTGTTGCAGCATCTGTTTTATTCCTTGTAAGTATTGCAGGCAATTTATTTTGGATGAATAGCCATTCTTCAACAAAACAAGAAATGACAAAACTGGCAGCCGAAAAACAATCTCAGGATGCTGTTATGAAAAAGATGGATCAGAAACTGAATATGTTCTCTAATCCGGATATGCAGATGGTGATGTTAAAAGGTGTAGAAAAGCATCAGGACGCCAAAGCAATGGTTTTCTGGGATAAGAAAACGAAAGAAGTTTACCTCAATGCAGAGAATCTTCCTAAAGCTCCTACAGGTATGCAGTATCAGCTTTGGGCTATTGAAGACGGAAAGCCTGTAAATGCAGGAATGTATTCTGAAAATAAAGATAGCGAGATTGCATTGGCTACCATTTCAAAAGCACAGGCTTTTGCCATCACGCTTGAAAAAGAAGGTGGAAGTATTGCTCCTACCATGGAAAATATGTATGTAATGGGAGGAATATAGGTCCCTATTATATTCATGTTCTATTGGTTAAAAGCTTTTTATTATTTTTAAAGGATGCTTTTAGAAAAACTATTTAAGGAGTTCAATGTAGAGGTCAATACATTTAATACCGCTGAATCTGAACTTTTTGACCAATTTTTTGAAAAAATACAGCTTAAAAAAAACACATTTCTTATTCGGGAAGGTGAATTAGAGAAATACAGTTATTTTATATTCAATGGAATAGTACGATGCTGGACTTTAAATCATAAAGGTGATGAACAAACCTTCTGGTTTTGTAAGGAAGGTTCCTTTTCTTTGTCCAATATTTCATTTACACTTCAAGAAAAGTCAACTTTTAATGTGCAAACGATTACCGATTGCGAAATATATAAAATTGATTACCAGCAAGCAGTACAACTTTACGATGCGATTCCCGGTTTGAAAACAGCCTTTGAAGATTTAACAGCCAGATTGTTGAATAAGCTTTTAAGTAGAAATATCGACCTGATAAAATACACTCCCGAACAGTATTATTTACAGATGATGGAAGAATTTGGAAGTACGTTCAATTGTATTCCATTAAAGGATATTGCTTCCTATTTAGGGATTACTCCACAAGCTTTAAGCAGAATACGCAAACGGATTTTTTAACCCAGGTTCAGTGGTTGAGAGGTAAAAAATACGATTTTTGCTACTCAAAATTTATGACTATGATAAGAGAAATACATGAAAGAGATTATCCTTTGCTAATGAAAATCTGGGAAAGTTCTGTACTCAATACCCATGATTTTCTGAAAGAGGAAGATTTTAATTATTATAAAAAAGAAATTCCCGGTTATTTTGAACATGTTACTTTATTAGGGTTTGAAGAAAATGGAACTTTAGTTGGATTTATGGGAATTGCTGAAGGAAATCTTGAAATGCTGTTTATTCATAACGATTATCGTGGTAAAGGGGTTGGTAAAAAACTGATTCAGTATGGAATCAATCATCTAAACGTAAGTAAAGTAGATGTGAATGAACAAAATGCTCAGGCCGTGGGCTTTTACCAATATATCGGATTCCGTGTTCTTGATAGATCAGCATTAGATAATCAGGGTAAAGAATATCCTATTTTACACATGGGATTATAATTTGGTAAAAGAATTTATATGATAACCAAAAAGCATCCAAATCGGATGCTTTTTTGATTTTCTATGAGGTTGAAAAATAGTTAAGATGCATATTCTACAGACGCTTCTTTAGCAGCAGCAACCATAGCAATTAACGCTTTTTCCGTTTCTTCCCAATGTCTGGTTTTTAATCCACAATCCGGATTGACCCAAAGCTGACTGGCAGGAATTACATCCTGAGCTTTTTTCAGCAGTTCAATCATTTCTTCTTTCGAAGGAACTCTCGGAGAATGAATGTCATAAACTCCGGGACCGATCTCATTAGGATATTTGAAATCTGCAAAAGCATGTAGAAGCTCCATTTGTGATCTTGAACACTCTATTGTAATCACGTCGGCATCCATATCTGCAATATTCTTAATGATATCATTAAATTCCGAATAGCACATGTGAGTATGAATCTGGGTAGCATCTTCTACTCCACTTGCTGATATTTTAAATGCTTCTACTGCCCATTTAAGGTAATTTTGCCAGTCTGTTTTTCGTAACGGAAGACCTTCGCGGATAGCGGGTTCATCAATCTGAATAATTCTGATCCCTGCCTTTTCAAGATCCTGAACTTCATCACGAATGGCAAGAGCAATCTGTTTACAAGTTTCAGAACGGGGCTGATCATCTCGTACAAATGACCATTGTAATATGGTTACAGGACCTGTTAACATTCCTTTTACCCATTGATTGGTTTGTGACTGAGCATATTGAGACCAGTATACGGTCATAGGTTCAGGTCTGGAAACATCTCCGAAGATGATCGGAGGTTTTACGCAACGGCTTCCATAGCTTTGTACCCAGCCGTTTTTAGTAAAGGTAAATCCATTCAGTTGCTCTCCGAAATATTCCACCATATCATTACGCTCATATTCTCCATGTACAAGAACGTCTATTCCGATACTTTCCTGCCAACGAATGGTTCTTTGGGTTTCTTCTTTTAATAAAGCATCGTATTGTTCTGCCGTTAGTTCTCCTTTTTTAAATTTCGCTCTCCAGGTTCTCACTTCTGCTGTCTGTGGAAATGATCCGATGGTTGTAGTGGGGAATAAAGGAAGCTGCAATGCCTTTTGTTGCTCTTCTTTGCGGATATGGAATGAATTTTTTCTTTGTGAATCTTTCCCAGTCACAGCATTCGCTCTAAGTTTTACATTTTCATTATGAATCAATGAAGATGTTTTTCTATCTGAAACCGCTTTTTTATTTTCTTCAAAATCCTGAAGAATATTCTCATCAGAAGTTTCTGAAGCTAATTCTTTCAGGGTAACCACTTCTTTTACTTTTTGTTTCGCGAAAGCGAGCCAGTTTTTGATTTCAGCATTAAGACTGGTTTCAAAGTCTAAATCACATGGTGAATGAAGCAGGGAGCATGACGGAGCGATTAAAATTCTTTCAGATCCAAGTGTTTCAGTTGCTTTTTTGATAAAGGATAAAGATTTTTTGTAATCATTTTTCCAGATATTTCTGCCGTCTACGATTCCAAGAGATAAGCTCAGATGTTCAGGAATAGAATGAAGAACATCTTCAAGTTGTTCAGGATTTCTTACCAGATCAAGATGCAGAACATTTACAGGTAATGATGTAGCAAGAGCTAAATTATTCTTTAATCCTTCAAAATAAGTGGTTACAATGAATGTAAGCTTTGGAAACTGTCTTTTAAGTTCAGCATATACAAAAGTATAGACTTCTTTTGCTTTTTCATTGATATCTAATGCTAAAAAGGGTTCATCAAACTGAATCCATTGAGCACCTTGACTTTGTAGTTTTGAGATAATCTCAACATAGACCGGAAGAAGATTGTGGGCAAGATCCAGTTTATCAAATCCTTCTTCCTTCTCTTTTCCTAAAAGCAGATAAGAAACGAGACCGATAATCACAGGTTTTGCATTGATTCCCGCCTGTTTGGCGCCTGCAAATTCATTGAAAATCTTATCTGAAGTAAGTTTGAATTGCTGGTTTTTATAAAATTCAGGAACGATGTAGTGATAATTGGTATCAAACCATTTGGTCATTTCCATGGCTGTGATATCTAATTCATCTTTCTGGTATCCTCTTGCCATGGCAAAATAAAGATCCAATTCAGAATTATTTTTTTTAAGGGCTACTTCATGATAGCGCGTTGGAATAGCACCTACTACCAGACTCATATCCAGAACCTGATCGTAATAAGAGAAATCATTACATGGAATAAGATCAATTCCGGCTTCTTTCTGAAGGTTCCAGTTTTGACTGCAGATGGCTCTTCCTACGGTAAGAAGTTCTTCCAAAACAATTTTACCTGACCAATATTGTTCGCAGGCTTTTTTAAGTTCTCTTTTGCTACCAATACGCGGATAGCCCAAAATGTGAGTTTGCATTTTTACAAATTTTAAATTAAACTTATTTTAAATGCTCTTTTCATGCTTCGGAATGCTTGGCTGGGATAGAAAAATTTGAAATCAATGATACAAGTGCATGGTACTACTTCATCCGGAGATAAAATGTACTGCAATATATCATCTGTATGACTCAAAAGCTTCAGATCGCGAAAGCATTGTCAATTCAGTAAAGGCAGGTCTCCTGACTTGTAACGGTTTCTGTCATCCTTCCCGCTTTTGGCAGTGGATATCCAAGTACAGAAACCTTTGGTGTGTTACTTACAGTTGCGCGACAGCTCGTGATTTTCACACGATTCCCTATTAATTTACCTTAAGTAAAACCTTTCCTGTTTGATGAAGATTGTAAAGAACTGATCTTTTATCAATATCAAGTCTGATAAAAGATTTTAATTTTGTGTAAAATTATTAAAACAGAATATAATAGCAATTAAAAGTAAATTATTAGGTTAATTAAACTTTTTAAATGGTATTATAAAGAATATAATTCTGTAAATTTGAATGATTTTAAACTCTAAAAGAATAATATTCTGTGGAACAACTCGATGATAAGGATTTAAAACTCTTGAAACTGCTTCAGAACAATGCAAAACTGACAGTTAAAGAGCTGGCAAAGGAAGTTAATCTATCTCCGTCTCCTGTTTTTGAGCGGGTAAAAAGGCTTGAGCAGGAAGGTTTCGTGAAAAGATATGCTGCAGTTCTGGATGCAGAAAAGCTTAATCGTGGATTTACGGTGTTTTGTCAGATCAAATTAAAAATTCATGATCGGTCCGTGGGTTATGATTTTGTAAAAGAAATTCTGGAAATTCAGGAAGTTGCAGAATGTTACAATATTTCCGGAGATTTTGATTTTTTATTAAAGGTTCAGGTTCGGGATATGAAACACTATCAGGATTTTGTATTCAATAAGCTAGGCTCTGTAGATTCTATAGGGAGTACCCATAGCACATTTGTAATGGCTGAAGTAAAGAACAACCATGGACTGACTCTGTAAAGTAGAAAAGTATGGTTTGTTTATCTGTATGAATTGAAAAACCTCTTGGTTATTGAGATTCATTTTGTGTAGAATCTCCAGATTTATAGTTCTACCTAAAGGGTTTGATGCAATGACATATTCCTACTTGGGAAATAAAAAACCGCTCTTTTCAGAGCGGTTGTACTTTTTTAACTTTTAATGGGCTGCTGATTAGCAAGTAGAACCACACTCTAATAATTTGATGTGGATTACACCATTAACAACACACTGTGTTTGGCATAAAGCGTTTCCTACAACGGTACCAACACCGCCGATAACTCCACCTACTGTAGAACCTACACCGCCAACAACACCGCCAACGATAGTACCTACTCCTCCGATAACGCCACCAACAACGCCACCTAGACCACCGATTAATCCTCCAATTGGATCAAGTAATCCTTCTCCTGAAATAGATTTTAGTTCGTTTCTGTCTAGTTTTTTGAAATTTTTCATGATTAAAATTTTATATGATTAATACATCACAAATATATGATAAATAACAATAAACTCATATTATTTTGAATAAAATAATTAAACAATTTTATTATTTAATATTTCGTTAATATAAATGGATAATATTAGAAATATCGTTTTTATTTGTATCTTATTGATTTACTAAATTTTAAAAAACATATCTCAAATTTTAAATATTGGAGTTAATATTTTCAGTTTAAAAGAACTTTTTTATGGTTAATATTTAAAATTTGTTAGAATGGGTTTTTGAGGGAAAAAAGCTACCATGATACAGTAAAAATCAGATGTTTTATCTACCAATTTTGGAGTCTTTGTTTAACAAATAATAAAAATCTTCAAATTTTATGGTAAAAGCTGCTTGTATTATTGATAAGAGGAGGCAAAATTCGTATTTTTGTGGACATATTTCTATCAATGTCAATTTTTTCAAACAATATACGCTCTCTGAGAGCTAAGAGAAAGCTTTCTCAACAAAATGTAGCTGATGACCTTACGATCTCCCGAGTGAGATATTCTAAATATGAAAATGGAATTTCGGAACCTCCTATTGAACTTCTCATCAGGATATCCAAATATTTTCATGTGAGTATAGATCTGTTGTTGTCTGTGGATCTTCAAAAATATGCCACGGAAGATATGCTGAAGCTTCCGGATAATAGAATTGTTCTTCCTGTAGCAGTGGATGATCTTGGAAATGATACCATAGAAATCATTCCGCAGAAAGCTTCCATGGGATATTTGGAAGGATACAGTGATGTAGGATATATTGAAAGCCTTCAACGTATTGCCCTACCCTTTTTAAATAATGGTAAATACAGAGCATTTCCGGCAGACGGAGATTCGATGCCACCATTCAGAAACGGTTCTTATATTGTAGGAAAATATGTAGAGGGAATTGACGAACTGAAACCTGGAAAAACCTATGTTTTTATTACTCAAAACGATGGGATTACCTATAAGCGTTTTAAGGAACATAAAGGAAATGCGATCTGTGTAAGTGCAGATAATTCTTTCTATGAACCTTATGACATTGCATTTGAAGATATCGTAGAGATCTGGCAGTATGCGTCAGGAATTTTCCCGGAAGATTTTGAACCGGGAGATTATGAAAGCTACAATTTCAAAGAAATGTTCAGGGAATTAAGACAGGATATCAAAGAATTGGATAAAAAAGTGTCTACACGTCGTAGAAAGTCTTCGAAATAAATCATGTAGTAACATGACAAATAAACAGGCTCTTCAAATTAAATTGGAGAGCCTGTTTTAAAACCAAATAAAAATGTTAATATGATATGAAAATACTTTTTAGTTATATAGGAGATGCTTCCAGCATTAGATAATGAAGATCTGTATTTTTAATATAAGGCTGTAAAAGCTGACTTCCTGGCCCATAGGCTGCTACTTCCACATAATCTCCTGAGTGATCCATACTGATCCAGCCTACTGAATTCCTGCTTTTCTGAATTTCTGAATAAAGCTTGAACGGTAATTTCTTATAATTATAAAGTCCTTCTTCTTTTTCAAGTCCATTATAAAAACTTTGCAAGTGTTTGGCTTCATCATCGCTTAATGTCAGTTTGTTTGCTTCATATATCCAATCTTTGATATCCTTAGCTGAATGATCTTTGTGGATTTTATTCAGAATATATTCATTGGTATATTGATAGGATGAAATACTATTGAAGTTTCTGGTAGCATCTGTCCCATAAATTATTCCTGGATTGGCATTTCCATGATCTGTGGTAATAATTACCAGGGTATTTCCATCTTTTTCAGCAAAATCTATTGCTTTTTTCACAGCATCATCAAATGCCAGTTGATCGTGAATCAATGCGGCTATATCGTTGGCATGAGCTGCCCAATCTACCTTACCTCCTTCTATCTGAAGAACAAAACCTTCCGGATGGTCCTTCATATGATCAATAGCAGCTCCTGTCATCTCTGCTAAACTCGGAGTATTCTCAAACTCAGAAAGATTAGCCTTGTCGATGCTGTAAGGCAAAGCTCCTGTATTGAAGATTCCTAATATTTTGTCTTCCTTTTTAATCGTTTTTAGATCGTCACGATTTTTCAGAACTTGATATTTCTTTTTTCTGTAAACAGAATAGAGATCTTTTTGGTCTTCTCTTTTTAATGGATTAAAAAACTCATCTCCTCCTCCCATCAGAATATCTATTCCCAGTTCTGCATACATTTCAGCAATTTGAGGCTCTGCATTTCTTTTGGCTGAATTGACGCAGAAACCTGCAGGAGTGGCATGCGTAATGGTTACAGTAGTTACACAACCAATTTTTTTTCCGGCTTTTTTATATTTCTGCCATATTGGAAAATGGGTTTGTCCATTAGCTCCCATATTTAATACTCCGTTCTGTACCCTTATTCCTCCTCCGAAAGCGGAACTGGCGGCAGCAGAATCTGTTACAACAGAACTGGCAGAAGCAGTATCCATTAGTGCCCGTGAAACTTTTTTTTCATGATATAAACTGAGCCAATGACTTTCTTTTCCTAAAATATTTCTGGAATAAAGATCTGCCATTGAAAGTGTTCCAAGGCTCATTCCATCACTGATTAGAAATATAATATTTTTTGCTTTTCCGGTTTCTGGAGGAGCAATATTCTTTTTGGAACTCCAAAGTTCAGAGGGTGACAGGGATAATAATCCTGAAAGTAAAACTGAACCTTTTAGAAATTTTCTTCTATCCATATATTGTATAAATAATACCCTAAGTTATTTCATATTTTTATTTAATGACACTTAGTTGCATTAATAAATAGTTAAATTTAAATATGTTTTGGAAATGGATCTTCAAAATCTGATTTTTGGTCAAATAATTCCTTTTCAATATCATTGATTAGACAGTGAGTGAGATTTTGTAAAATTTGCTCTTTGTCCAGATCCTGTCCAATGAAAACCAATTCATTCATTCTGTCGCCCCAATTTTTATCCCATCTGCTTTCGATAAATTCCTGATTTTCTATAAAAGAAGCATATTGTGCCCTTTGACTCAAAGGCATACTGCTCCACCAAACTCCTGCTTTCTCCAGGCGAAATGAGCCTCCAGCCTGGGAAAAATTCAATGCATCATCAGGTCTGGAAGCAAGCCAGAAAAGCCCTTTAGCTCTTAATATGCCTTCCGGATAATGATTAAGATATTCCCAAAGTCTTTCCGGATGAAAGGGTCTTTTATCTCTAAATATCAGAGAACCTATTCCATATTCTTCCGTTTCCGGAGTATGATGATCAGATTGCAATTCCTTTTGCCAGCCTGCGGAAGACTGGGCTTTATCAAAATCAAATAGTTTTGTGTTTACAATATGTTTCAGATCGATCTGTCCAAATTCCGATTCCAGAATAGCAGCATCCGGATTTAGTTTTTTAAGTGCAGATTTCAAGAATCCAAGAGTTTCCGGATCAATTAAATCTGTTTTATTCAGAATAATCACATTGGCAAACTCAATCTGGTCAGTAAGAAGGTTGACAATGGTACGATAATCGCCCTCCATGTCAGTAAGATCACGGTCCATCAATCGTTCATTCGAAGCAAAATCTTTCATGAAATTGAAGCCATCAATTACTGTTACCATTGTATCTACATAACTGAAACGGGAAAGGTCTATTCCACTTTCTTCATCAATATAGGTAAAAGTTTGTGCTATGGGAATAGGTTCACTGATTCCTGTACTTTCGATTAAAAGATAGTCGAAGCGGTTTTCATGAGCTAAACGCTCTACTTCTTCCATAAGATCTTCTCTTAATGTACAACAGATGCATCCATTACTCATTTCTACCAGTTTTTCTTCTGTTCTTGAAAGGGTGTTTTGATTTTCTACCAGTCGGGCATCAATATTAACTTCACTCATATCATTGACAATGACAGCTACTTTTAAGCCTTGTTTATTATGTAGAATATGATTTAATAAAGTCGTTTTTCCAGCTCCTAAAAAACCACTAAGTACCGTTACAGGAAGTTTCTTTTTCATGTATTCTTAATGTTTATGGTTCTTAAAATTGATAAAGTGTGCTGTAATCAATCCTGCGGCACCAGCGTAGATCAATGGTAGATGAATCTCAAATATAAAGTCAGACAATATTGAAACTGCAATTAAACCAATGGATGCCCAAAATAAAATTCGCAGCCAGTAATTGGTTATCTGCTTGGTTTGTTGATATACCACAAGGGTTCCAATAATAAGAAATGTAAGATCTATATATGGATTATGTGATATTCCCAAAGGAATGATAAGTAATAAAGGAAAAATAATACAATGAATCAGGCATAAAACTGCGGCTGAGATTCCTACTGCATCAAGAATTTTTGACTTCATAAAAAGATTAGGATTTAAAATTGTTATTGTAACTTTGTTGCAAATGTATATATAAAAAATTAAATAACGCAACTTTGTTGCATTAAAATATGAAACAGGTTAGAAATACACACGCCAAAACTGAAATTTTAAACCTTATTAATGGCTCTGAGGTGGCTTTAAGCCATTCTGATATCCAGAAAAAATTAGGGACCCTTTGTAATAGGGTTACCATTTACAGAGTGTTAGAAAGGCTTGAAAATGAAGGAGCTGTTCACAGGGTTGTTAATGTAGATGGTGTAGTCAACTTTGCAAAATGTATTGGTAAATGTAGTCATGAACAACATTTTCATAATCATGTGCATTTTAACTGCAAAAAATGTCATTCGGTGACGTGTATTGAGAATGCGATCCCTGAAATCAGTCTACCAGAGCATTTTATTGCTGAAGAATATAACTTTATTATCAGTGGTGTTTGTCCGAAATGCACGATGAAGGCATAAATAACTTCCAGATATATGTTTTTAATTTCCTCTGTATGCAGAAGGCGTCATGCTGGTATATGTTTTGAAAAACCGACAAAACAATGATGATTCAGTAAAATTTAATACATCAGCAATTTCCATTACTGACAGGTTGGTTGTTTTCAATAAAGATTTGGCCTGTGTTACAACTGCTTCATTGATCCAAACCAGAATAGATTTTCCTGTCTGTTTACGGATTATTGTAGTCAAATATTTACTGGTGAGATGCATTTTCTGCGCATAAAAGGAAACGCTTCTTTCTTCTTTATGATGCTGGTATAATAAATCAAAAAAAACAGTTGTTAATTCTGCAGCTCTTGTATGTTTTTGAGCCTGTTCACCCTTAGTATTATATACATCTTTTACTTCTGCCAAAAGAGCTAACAGAAGGAATTGAAGGATATCAGCTTTACTCCTGCTTTCTTCTCTATAATAATGCATAGAAATACTCTTATGATGTTGTCTGAAGATCTCAAAACCTGTATCATTTAACCTGATACATGGCATTTGTTTTATTTCGTGAAAAAATAGGTAGCTATTCGAAAGAGAATCTCTGAAAATACAGTTAGGATCGAAAAAAATGGTGTCTATATGCAGATCTTCTGATACCTCTATCGGTTCCATCATAGAACCGGGAACTACAACCATCAGAGTGTAGGGTTCCAATAATTTTTTCTGAAAATTTATTTTCAGTTCTGCTTTTCCTTTTATACAGATGGCGCAGATAAAACCATTGACAGTATGGGGATAATTTGTTAATCCCTTTCGAACAGAATCCTCTGCTTTGTTTACTGCAATTCCATCTACATTCTGCAACCCTATTTTCTCAGACACATAAGGTATGCTATAATCCTCAACAATTTCCATAACGCAAATTAAATTTCAGGTAAAGAAGATATTTATTTTCCGATAAAACAAACGTATTGCACATTTATTCTTCTTCAGGGATAATATCTTTCGATTGCCGATCTACTTACTTTGCAACAGCTTTAATAATTAATAAAGATTGAGTTATGAAAACAAAAATGGAAATACCATTGCCTTTATCATTGAAAGAGCGTGATCGTCGTTGGGATATTGCACGCATCATCATGAGAAAAAATGAACTGGACACTCTTATTATTTACGGAGATAGAGAATCTGCGGCACCTGCCCCGTTTTCTATTGACCATTATTTTACCAATGACAGGCTTGGGTCTGTTGTGATATTTCACAAAGAAGAAAAGCCAATTGTGATCACTTTTGCTTCTATGATGGTGGCGGATCATATGCAGGCCGCCATTCGTGGAGATCAGCAATGGATTGAGCCTGAACAAATCTATGTGGGTAAAACGGGCGCTCATATTGGAAATATCCTTAAAGAAAAGGGTCTTTCAAATACACCCAAGATTGGAATAATCGGTTTAGAGCCTTATCCACCCTTCTATTTTGACGGAGCGCTCCCTCATCGGACATGGAAAGGTATTATGGAAGCCTTTCCTAATGCTGAGATAAAGCCCGTTTATATGGATTTTTTCAAACAGACAGCTTCAAAAAGTGAAGAAGAACTGGCTTTAATCAGGCATGCTGCCTATATTGGGGAAGCGATGAGTGAAGCCATGCGAATGACTGTTAAACCTGGAGTAAGTGAAGCTGAAGTAGCAGCAGCTATTACTTCGACTTGTATTTCAATGGGAGGATTTACGGCTGAAATATTAATGGGCTCAGGACCTGAATATATTGGGTGGGGTCCGCCAGCGTGGCAATATCGGTCACAATCTCCCCGAATCATTAAAGAAGGAGACATTGTTTTGTCTGAGATCTTTGCTTTGTATGGGATGTATGAAACACAACATCAGGCTGCAGTTGCCGTCGGGAATATACATCCGAATCTTGAACGTGCTGCTCTTATTGCGCGTGAGTGTTATGAAGCAGGAGTGGATGTTTTGAAATCCGGGAAAACTTTTGGCGAAGTTGTTGATGTCATGGAAAAGCCACTTTTAGAAGCTGGCGGATGGCATGTACATCCTTTGATACATAGTATAAATCCTTATGGTCCAATTGGCTTTGGAACTGCTCCGGGGATAGAAATATTACCACAATCCACCCGGTATGGAAATGTGGGCAGGCTCCCCAACCCTGGCAGAGATTTAGTGCTGCAGGAAGGAATGTGCTTTGCCTTTGAGCCCAATTGTGCTTTTGAGAATCATCTTGCCAATATCGGGGGAACTGTAATTGTTGGCAGTGACAGAGGTATTGAACTCAATACCAACTCTACTCATCTGATGAGGGCAGAATATTAATAAAGACAGTAACACAATTTTCTAAAGAATAGTCCTTCCGCCTGGAAGGATTATTTCTGCATAATTAGAATGGCCACGAATACACTAATTCCTTTCTGTTCGTGTACTTATGGCAAAAAAAAACTGTCCATTTTAAACTAAAAAATAGATTACATTTGAGCTTTGTTACCCATTAAACATTTACAATGGAAAATAGAACCCATATTTTTAATACTGCGAAAGCTGAGTTTAAAGAATCAAAGGCTTCTGAGCAGTCTCCCGAAAACCTTACTCAGTTGTATTGGGATGATATTTTAATTTCTGAGCAAGAGGATGGAGATTGTTTTGAAATCACCATATCGGACACTGTAAAACATATTGTTATTGCGAATAAAAATCTGGAAAATAAAGAGCTTAATGTCTCAATTTTTGTAAGCAAAGATTTACAAAAAAATATTGAAGCGGATTGGGTATATAAGCTTATCAATCAGATAGAATGGTTGGGTAATATTAAGAATGAACTCATTGATTTTTATAACGGTTCTGATTTTGATAATAAATTGGATAAAGTCGGAAAAGTATGGTTTGACGGATTGGAGATAATGGATTTATATATTCATATTGAGAATGATGAAACCATTGTGACTGAAATTACTTTTTCAGATTATTTACGGAATGATATAGGAATAAGTTTTAGCTTTAAAGATCAAATAATAGAAGATGTAGAATATGGCTGTTAAGAGATTAGAGTTTTAATATTCAGATAAAAAATACTTATTGATCATAAAAAAGCCTCCTTAAAGTTATTTTAAAGAGGCTTTATTTTTTTGATATCTGCTATAAAGGAGAGATATACACTTCTATTTTAGTTCCATCATAGTTGAACGTTCCATCGGAATTGATTTTCCCAAGAACCCATTTCATATCTACTGGAACAGACCATGCAGAGCCTAACGCAAATCCGTTAACAGATCTGATCTCATTTCCGTTTCCTGTTGTAATCGCTGAATGAAACCATGTTTTGTCAATAGGTCTGTAGAAACCAATGGCTTTTCCTTTAGCAATAGGAGAATATCCATCCCATTTTTTCCCTCCGGTATAATTGAAGGTTTCTAACCATTTCTGACCTGCTGAACCTGCTAATTGATCCGGACTGATGCTGGCTCCTCTCATGTAAAGAGCATAGGCAACCACATCATGGCATACTCCATTGTTGTACTTTGAAATATTTTCTGCTCCTGAAAGAACAGCGTGAGCGACGGGTGCCCTTTCTGATAAAGATAACTGAGCCTTCCTGGCTCCTTCTGGTGTTACTGACATATTAATGTGATTTGTTTGGTTACTGTAAATATAAGCTTTTTATAATTAATCGAGAATTAAGTATTGAAAATGAACGAATTATCATATAAGAAGAAAATAAGAATTGAGGTCCTTCAATAGTGTTGTTCAGTTTTGTTTTTTGTAACTTTTAACATATATGTCTGACATATTGTATATTAAAACTCTACTGAATCATATAAACACCAATCATGAGACATACACTTATAGCACTTATTGCTTTACTATTTTCATTTATAGTATTCGGACAGAACCAAAAGACAGGTAATGAATATACTGAAGCCAGGGAAATCATCAAGGACCTGGATTCGATCGTAAGCCCTGATGGAATTCAGGAAAGATATAAAGCGACTATCGACGGTGCTCAACAATGGGTATATGTTCGTGGCCAGAATAAAGAAAATCCTGTAATTTTATTTGTACATGGAGGACCAGCCTCTCCTATTTCTCCGGTGATGTGGATGTTTCAACGGCCTATCGAAGAATATTTTACGGTGGTGAATTATGACCAGAGAGCATCCGGGAAAACCTATAATGCTAATGATACCCTTAGTTTGAAAAATACCATTAATATTAATCAATATGTAGAGGATGCCATACAACTTGCGGAGCTGATTAAAGAAAAGTATAAAAAGAAAAAAGTGCTTCTCATAGGACATAGCTGGGGAACAATAATCTCTATGAAGGCTGCACTGAAAAGACCGGATCTATTCTATGCGTATGTTGGTATCGGGCAGATTATCAATACCAGAGATAATGAACGGTTAAGTGTTGATTTTGCAGTAAAAGAAGCTACTCGGCTGAAAAATGATTTGGCTCTAAAGGAATTAGCTTCTATAGCACCTTATCCAGGAAATACCCCAATTACGCGACAGAGAATCATTATTGCCAGAAAATGGCCTCAATATTATGGAGGTTTGACTGCTTACCGAAATAATTCCAGGTATTTCTTCCAGGCTCCGCTTTTATCTCCGGAGTATTCCTATAATGATGCGGAAGCTATAGGGAAAGGAAGTTTATTTACCCTAACGAAAGTGCTTCCGGAGTTTCTTGATACTGATTTTAAGAATGTTAAAACATTTCCGATTCCGGTTTTCATGTTGATGGGCAGACATGATTATACCACTCCATCAGAGCCTACGGCTCAATGGCTTCAAAATGTAAAAGCTCCTTTTAAAAAGGGAATATGGTTTGAAAATTCAGCTCACCTGATTCCTCTTGAAGAACCTGGAAAAATGCTGATTACTTTATTGAATGATGTTCAGCCTGTCTGCAAATAATAGAATCTTTACACATCCAGCTGGAAAAGTGCCATTGTAGCATTATGATAGTGATCCGGACGACCTTCTGTATCGGTCATTTTTTTATCCCCAAGATAGGTAAATCCACATTTCACATAATAATCTGTTAACCTCTGATTTCCCGCTGTAGTATCCATCCTTAAATATAATTTATTATGTTGAGGAGCGAATTGCTTTGCCCATTCCACAATCTGTTCTACAAATTTCTGTCCGCGGAAATTGGGATTAGTTGCAATTCTGTGGATATAGATGGCAGGATCTTCATTTTTTTCTTCCCAAACCTGGTGATCATCGAAAGTAATGCTCCATACACAGACCACCTTCTCATCTATCGTAATTTTAAAATGACGGCTTTCATTGATTTCAGTTTCAATCATTCTTTGATCAAATTCCGGCCATTGTACGCCGGATACTGTTTTCTTAAAATCAGAAGCCATTTTATATAAGCCAAGGACCGCTTCAATATCCTTCAAAGAAGTATTCACTATCATTATTCCTGTTATAGGGCGAAGATACGGAAAATAGATGAGGTCTTTTCCTTATTGTTATTCAGAATGGGTATAAATACCACTAGATTGCTAATGTTACGTTGGGAAAAGTAAATAAAAATACTATTTTTATCGCCCCAAAAAGAAAAAACAAATATGCCGACTGATGCTTCTCATAAGCTGATTCCGATGACGACCTTTGTGCTTGAATATTATGCCCACGAAGGATATGCCGATCTTCAAACCTTAAGTTTGATGAATAATTATGCTAATTTTTTAAAGCAATCTCTTACATTAGGAATGTTTGTTCCTGTAGATCCCAACGGAAATGTATTGAAAGAACCTAAAAATTATGCTTCATGGAAATCACTGGAACATAATGATAGTGGCGGTGAGAGAACAGATATGGCAGGCTTCGAAGAATATGGTGAGTATCAGAAAGCAGAACGTAATTGTATGTTTGAAGGCTTTAGAGTAGACTATAATGGATATTCAAAAGTAAGAATTGTAGCTTCTTACGATACTTCTATAGAATTATCATTCAATAAAAACGACCTTATTCCTACAGGTTTCAATGATGTGGAGTCTTTGACTGTTTTTGATGATATCTTTTTAACTTTCAATGTATTAAGATTGATTGGGATAAAGGGGCAAAAATAAACTTTATTTTGTAGAATATTATTGTTTTTGCTAAACTTCTACTTTTGTCACTCTGTAGGAGTCTCAATATTGTAAACCTAAAGAGTTTTTGAAACGCAAAGTTTATTTGTGATTACATTAAATTTTAAGTGAGCAAAGGGGGCATCGATTTTCAATCGATTTGATGAAGCGTGCTGCTACCATTAGTTTAATCAACGGTTTTTGCCATAATCTTTGACTCCTAAAATCATAAGCATAGAAAACAAAACCTTTGCGTTAAATTCAGATATTAGCATTATATATTTTAGAAAATAGTAACAGAAAAACTTTATCAACAATGGATAAAGGTTCTATAGTTTACATAATCTTATCTTACACATTCACCGGAACGGCATTGATACCCTGATGCACACAATCCATTGATACAAGGCCCTGCAACATCCGGATAACACCTTTCATCTGCTCTGCAATGGGAATTAGGTGGACATAAACCAATAAGATTTCCGATACAGATTCCCACAGGAAGGGGCAAATTGATCTCAATACCAATCTCTCCGGCAATATTCTTTAACGTTTTTCTGCTTAATTTTTTCATGAGTTTAGTTTTAATGTAAGCCAAAGGTAATTATACTTTTATGGAGTTTATACAGTACTTTTGCTGAATTTAAATGGCTGGGAGATGGGAGATGGAGGCTGGAAGTTCCTATTCAACATACTATTTCTGAAAGTGGTGTAAATAAATGTTTGTTAAAAAGAATACAAGAGGACTATCATTGCTTTTCTGGTTTTCGGAACTTCCGTCTTCCAGCCTCAGACTTCCTTACTTTAAAAATGATTTGACAATCGTAACAAGACTCATTAAAATAACCACTATTCCCACTACTACAAACATTTTCTTTGTAGGAAGTTTGGAGGTTAGCATGGCAGAAAAAGGAGCAGTAAAAACCCCACCCAACAGAAGTCCCAACACAATATTCCAATGATGGATCCCAATGGTGAAAATGAAAGTAATGGCACTTGTAACCGTTAATAAAAACTTAGCAACAGTGGAACTTCCCACTACATAACGTGGAATTCTTCCTTCTTTAATTAAAGTTCCGGTTACTAATGGGCCCCAGCCTCCTCCTGCAAACGAATCGATAAATCCACCTACAAATCCTAATACTCTAAGATTGGTTCTTTTTTTGGTTTTAACACGGCTTTTATTCTTATCTTTAAAGGCATTTCTGAGGATATTTGATCCTAAATATAGGGTGTAACAGGCAATGATAGGCTTTACAATATGGGCATAATGCTCTCCATAATGAGATAAGGTTAAGGCTCCGATGATGGATCCTACTATTGCCAATGGAAACAGAACCCAAACCATTTTCTTATTGACATTTCCCAATTTATAATGGCTGAATCCTCCTGCAGCAGTTGTAAACGACTCTGCAGAGTGAATACTTGCGCTCACAACAGGCGGTGGAACATTCAGCAAAAGCAATATAGTTGTACAGATAACGCCATATCCCATCCCCATGGATCCTGCTACAATTTCAGCCATAAAACCGGCAAATAGCATCCAGTAAAAAATATGACCATCTTTACTGAGAAACGTCTGAATGTCATTAGAAAGATCAAATTGATACACCACAAGGCCAAAGATTCCGATAAGCAGCATCACTCCTATAATTGCCAGATAGATATTGGCTTTTCTCTGGGCAATTTTAGTAATACTGATAAGTTTTTCAATCTCCAGATCAGACTTTGCAGGAGATAATTTTCCATCAGCCAGATATTGTGTAGTGATCTTGTTGAGTTCTGTGACTTTGTGATTAAAATCTCCTTTTAACTGATTGCGGATGTTGTGCATATTATCAAGGACAAGATCCATTTCATCAGGAATGGTTTCTGTGAATGTTTCTCTGAGCCTTTTAGCAATGGTAGGAGATTTTCCATTAGTGGAAATGGCAATTTTAAGACTTCCTTTTTTAACAATGGAACCTAGATAGAAATCACATAGGTCGGGCTTGTCTGCAATATTAACCAATACATTTTTTTTGTGAGCATCTTCACGGATCTGTGAGGCTAAATCAATATTATTTACAGCGATAATCGCGACATCAGTATCATTAAAATCGTCATTATTATAGGCTCTTTCGTATAATTTTATATTAGAAAATTGACTTTGTAAAGCTCTGACTTCCGGACTGATTTCGCGGGCTACCAGTTTTATGGAGGTTTCAGGAGAGTTACCCAACACTGATTCCAGTTTTTCAAGCGCAATTTTTCTGCCACCGATGATCAGTAAGGATAAGGTTTCAAGTTTTAAAAATACGGGATATAAGGAATTACTCATTTCATTACAGTTTTAAGTCATACGTAAAAGCGAGATAGTATAAACCTCCGATTTCAGGGCCTGCTGCATATTGGAAGTAACGTCTGTTCAGTAAGTTGGTGGCTCCAATTTTTACATTTGCGTGAATTTCAGGAATTTTCCAGCTAGCCTGGGCATCGACAGTATAGTAAGCAGGAATTTTTCCTGAAGCTAAAGGACTTTCCCAGTCAAAACCATTTTGCCATCTTGCTACCACTGTAAATCCAATATTCTTGATAATCTCTCTGTTTCCTATACTTACATTAACCATCCATTTTGGAGTATTAAAAGCTGTAATAAACAGGTCTGAAGTATTGTTGGAAGCAAGATCGTTGTAAGATACATTGGCATTGACATTGTAATTTTTAATCACATTATATCGGATCCCCAATGAGCTGCCATAACTTTTGTAAGTGCTGTTGCTGTTGGTATATACTCTGTATCGGTCTTGTTTACTTCTGTCAAGCATTGCCAAAACGGCTGCATTGCTTCCTACTTGACTGTTTTTAGGAACAGCTACTTCTACCTGTCCAAGGAATCCTTCATAAATGTTGTAGTAAAAATCCCAGTCCAGAGCCAGTTTATTATTAAAGAACACAGATTTATACCCTATTTCAAATGAATTGATCTTTTCAGGCTGTAGTTTTTGCAGATTGGCAACGGTTAATAGCTGTTTATTATCCTGAGCAGCCTGGCTTTGGTTTTTTCCACCATCTACATCAGCATTTACGGCTGAAGTAAATCTGTCAATGGAAGCAAGAGTATAAGAGTTTTCCAGATATCCTAAACCGTCATTTACTTTTGAAAGACCGCCTACTCTTCTTACATTTCCGTTATTCACAAAAGAAAGGGCTTCAAATAACGAAGGGAATCTGTACCCATTTTGAAAAGAAGCTCTGAAGTTGTGCTGCTTAACGGGGGAATATACAACACTTATTCTCGGATTGAGTTTGGCTTCAAATTCAGGGTTTCTGTCGATGCGGAGAGCTGCGTTAATTTTCAATTTTTCATCAAATAAAAGCTTGGTAATCTGGGCAAAAGCTCCGTATTTCTGATAAATTACATCCTTACCAAAAGTCCCATTGGATAAAGGAATATTTCTTTCATTAACAGGTCTGTTGAAGTCTACAAAGTTGTTCCCATCCGGAGTAATGCTGTACAAACGATAATCTATTCCGGCCAGAAGATTAAAAATCTTTACAAACCGACTAAGATCATAGGTCAGTTCACCCTGATAAAATCTGGATTTCTGCTCCAGTTTTGCTCCTCCCGTTGCGGGTGCTCCTGCAATTCCTGCATTGGCAGAATCCCAGTTGTTGATTCCGATGATGGTGTTTTTTAACTGCTCAAAGGCTGCGGTTCCGGGTACTGCTCTATTTTTGTCAGCTTCACGACGTGCCAGGATAAGAGCTTCATTGAGGTTTGTTCCTGCATTTAAATTATTTTGAAGTGATGTCTGGAAGATGCTTTTCCAATTATTGTTGGAAAGATTCGTAAGGTCAAGATTATCAGCCAAAGGTTTCAGATTGTAAGAATCTCCTGTATTTTCTATAGAAACATAAGCTCTGAACGTCAATTCTTTTCCGGTAAGTTCTACTTTATGGTTTTGTACGGTAGCATTTTGCAAACGGATTTTATTTCCTCGCTGAAAAGTTCCATCAAGCAGTCCGTAGCAGTAAACATAAGAAGCTTTCCACTGATCTCCAAAGCGATAGTATAATCCGGCATCGAATTTTATATTCTTTACTTCCGGGCTTACAAGATCTTTTTCAAAATATCCGGTTCTGGAAACATTGAATGTGGTAGGCTTTCCATTATAATCCACTTTTACCGCTACTCTATTGTTTCTTTCATCGCCATATTTGTTCCAAAGGTCTTCTGCTGGATTATTGGCTAAAGAAAAATTGGGGTTGGCGGTAATTAAGGAATTCGGATTCTGATCAGTATGATTATCTGAAATCCAGTCTACACCTGTAAAATAAGAAGCATTCACTTTAACGGCAAAGTTTTTATGAAACACTTTGGCAAATCTGATGGCACTTTCGCCCAGGGAACTGATTTTGTGATTGAAATTATCTACATGATTCACCCCGCCCCGAAAATACACACTTACTCCTTCAGAGGTAAAAGGGTCTTTGGTTTGTAAGCTTGCAAGGCCATTGATGGCATTCATCCCATATAACGCAGAGGCTGCTCCGGGAGTGACTTCCATAGACTGAATATCCAGTTCTGTAGGGCCAATTGCATTTCCGAGTGGAACTCCTAATGTAGCAGACTGTACATCTACGCCATCTACCAACTGCATAAATCTGAAGTTATTAGGAGAATTGAATCCTCTGGAATTAGGGATTTTCAACGTAAGGCTGGATGTTAAAAGCTGTAACCCTTTTACGTTTTCCAGGGTTTCATAAAAAGAGGCAGCCGGACTTTCGCGGATGGTTTTGATATCAATCTTTTCAATCGCGATCGGAGATTTTAATATTTTTTCAGGAATACGAGAGGCAGAAATAACGACATCATCAATAATGGTATTCTGAGGATTAAGCCCGATGGTAAGTTTGTTGGAAAGCGAAAGAATCTCTACGGTCTGGCTGGAAAATCCATCTTTGTTGATAATCAAACGAAAAGGAATGGTTACTCTTGTTCTGATCTTAAAATTCCCGAGCTGATCTGTTGATGCGGTATCCTGTGTGTTTTCAACCTGTACTTTTACAGCATCAAGTCCTTTTTGGGTTCCTGTATTTCTGATGATTCCGCTTAGTTCGATAAGCTGTTGTGCTTCTGCAAGGTTGCAGAATAAAAATGTGAATAGTATAACTCCTGTTTTAGGCAGGAAATATCCCTGTCTTTTGTTTTTCATTGTTCTTCTATTTTAGGTGAGGATGAATGGAGCTGTTTGAAACTTTAATTTTTAAACCACAAAAGACACAAAAGTTATTATTTTAAACACTTTAGTTCACTTAAGAAGTTTAAAATGCTGCAGTATAAAAGTTCACATAAGATGAAAATCATAGATTTTCATAAAACTAAAGTGTATTTCCTTCGCAAAGCTTGTCACTTCAAATCACTTAAGTGTTTAAAAGCTTTTGTAACTTAAATTTTCCCACAGATGGCACAGATTAACACAGATTGCTATACATTTTTCAAAACTTATGTGTACTTCTATACTCAAAGCTTGTCACTTCAAATGACTTAAGTGTTTAAAAGCTTTTGTGATTTAAATTTTCCCACAGATGGCACAGATTGACGCAGATTGCTATACATTTTAAAAATCATAGATTTTTCAAAACTTATGTGTACTTTCTATACTCAAAGCTTGTCACTTCAAATGACTTAAGTGTTTAAAAGCTTTTGTGATTTAAATTTTCCCACAGATGGCACAGATTAACACAAATTGCTATAGATTTTTAAAAACTTATGTGTACTTCTATACTCAAAGCTTATCACTTTAAATAGCTTAAGAGTTTAAGGCTTTTGTGACTTTTGTGGTTTAAATAAAATTCAAACAGTCTGTATGTTTGTTATTATTGAAAATCAACAACACATACACATTCGCTCACTTAGAAGAAATGGTTGATGTTTTTTTAGTTTTTTCAGGTCATAAAAAAGGCTAGTCATATTTTCAGTTTAAGGTTTGTAAGTAACGGTATGAAAAGTCACCAAATGTTTCTTCTGTATGCTTTTCATTCACATAGGTTCCGAAAAGTTCATCCAGCGTAGTCAGAATTTCTTCTTCGCCGATATTTTCTCTGTATTTTGTATTCAGACGCATTCCCAATCGATCGCCACCGATATGGAGATTGTATTTCCCATAAGCAGTTCCTACAAATCCGATCTCAGCATTGGGAGAACGTCCGCATCCGTTAGGACATCCGGTCATTCTGATGGTAATGTCATCTTCCAGAAGACCATATTTTTCAAGAATAGGCTCTATTTTGGTAACCAAAGTTGGCAAATAACGCTGTGCTTCTGCTAAAGCCAATGAACAGGTATTCAAGGCTACACAAGCTACAGAGTTTTTACGCAAAGCACTTGCTTTTTCAGTGGCTTCTGAAATTCCATACTCTTGTAAAAGGTCTTCTACTTTTGCTTTATCTTCTTCCTGAATATCAGCAATAATCAGGTTTTGGTTGCAGGTAAATCTGAAATTGATATTCGCTGTTTGAGCGATTTTCAATAATCCTGATTTTAAAGGATAACCTTCAATGTCAAGAACTCTTCCGTGCTCTACGAAAACAGTATAAAACCATTTTCCTTCATGATTTTGAGTCCAGCCATAGCGGTCTTTTCTTTGCTCAAACTTAAATTTTCTGGCAGGCTCAAAGTTGAAACCTGTTCTTTTTTCTACTTCGGTTCTGTACTGATCGATTCCAAGTTTATCAATGGTGTATTTTAATCTTGAAAGCTTTCTGTCACTACGGTTTCCGAAATCACGCTGTACGGTAATGATTTCATAAACAGCTTGTAAAGCTTTTTCCTCGGAGTCTACAAATCCAAGAACAGAGGCAAGACGAGCGTAAGTAGCTTCATTTCCGTGCGTTGCACCCAATCCGCCTCCTGCTGCGATATTATATCCTACGATTTCATTGTTTTCAATGATGGCAATCAGGGCAATATCATTAATGAAGACATCTACATCATTGTTTGGCGGAACGGCAATTCCGATCTTTAGCTTTCTCGGAAGGTATCTGTCCTGATATAAAGGATCTTCTTCCGTTTTTCGATCTACCATTAATTCATCATCAATCCAGATATCATAGTAAGACTTGGTTTTCGGAAGACACATTTCACTGATTTTACCTGCTAACTCATAAGTCTGCTGGTGCAATGGAGACTCTGATGGATTGGCTGTACACGTCACATTTCTGTTCACATCACCACAGGCCGCAATAGAATCAAGGTGATTGATATTAAAATTCTGAATGGTTGGTCTTAAATGAGACTTTAAAATACCATGCAGCTGAAGCGTCTGACGGGTTGTTATTTTGATGGTGCCTGTAGAATGATCATTCGCAATATCATTCACTCCGATCCATTGATCTGAAGTTAAAAATCCGCCGGGAAGCCTTAGTCTTATCATGTAGGAATACAGCCATTCCAGTTTTTTGGAAACACGTTCTTCCCTTCTGTCTCTGTCATCCTGCTGGTACATTCCGTGAAACTTGATTAAAGTCTGATCGTCTTCTCTTATCGCTCCGGTAAAATCATCGGCAAGGCTTTCCTTTAAGGTTCCTCTGAGTCCGTTGCTTTGGGTTTTAATTCTTTCTACAGGAGAAAGATTATCTTTATGGCTCATAATTGTTTTCTTTTAAGGGTGTGGGTACTTTTTAATAAACATCTTTAGCATATCGGCCGCTGAGCTCCATTTCTTCCAGATAATGAACAGCTTCTTCCTGACTGCGTTTTCCCTGATGCTGAATAATATTGAGCAGGGTATTTTCTACATCACGGCTCATAGGTTCTTTGGTTCCGCAGACATAGACAGAAGCTCCGTTTTCCAACCAGTAAAAAACTTCCTGTGCTTTTTGCTCCAGCTTGTGCTGTACATAGACTTTCTCAGCAGTATCTCTTGAAAAAGCAAGATCTAAGTGGGTTAAGCTTCCTGTTTTAAGGAAATCCTGAAGTTCAGCCTGATAAATAAAGTCTGATACAAAATTCCTGTCTCCAAAGAAAAGCCAGTTCTTCCCTTCTGCTCCTGTGGCATCACGCTCCCAAAGGAATGATCTGAAAGGAGCAATTCCGGTTCCAGGGCCAATCATGATGACATCTTTATCCGGTTCCGGCAATCTGAAATGTCCTGCGTCCTGAATATAAAATTCAACTTCTCCGCCTTCGCTAAACTCGCTGAGATAACCGCTGCACAGACCGTTATGTTTCTGGTGGTCAATAAAGAATTCCGATCTGGCAACGGTTATATGAATCTCATTTTCGCCATGCGCTTCCGGAGAAGACGATATGGAATACAGACGTGGTGCCTGAGCGGTCAGAATCTGGATTACTTCTTCAAATTCTTCTGCATTTTTCACAGGATAAATTCTAAGCAGATCCAGAAGGCTTAAACGGACTTCCGGAATAGAATGTCCGGTGATTTTAGCATATTGAGCCACTACAGTTTTAAGCAAATAGCTAATATTAAGATGTTTGTGTAAAAGTTCTTCTACACAGTCTGTCGTCTTCGAAGTTTCGATCTTTTTTTTAGGATCAATACCTGTTACAGCAATAATTTCATCCACTACAGATTTTGAATTGAAAGGAATGATACCCAAAGCAGCACCAGGCTGATAGCTTAAAGCTTCCTCTGTTTCTATTTCAATGTGATAGGTTTCTTTTTCAGAGGTAATATCATTCAGATTGATAATCGCGGATACTGTACCCTGGTATTTTTTTCTTCCTGTGGAAGCTTTCTGAGCAGATGGATTTTTAACACTGTTGGCAGACGTTTTATTGACAGCTTCAAAAACATGTTCAATCCAGTTTTGAGCATCCTGTTCGTAATCAATATCACATTTTTTTAATGGAATGATACGCTGCGCTCCAAGAATTTCAAATCGGGAATCTACATCCTCGCCTGTTTTGCAGAATAGAGGATAGCTGCTGTCTCCCAATGCCAGAACCCCAAATTTTAAAGTACTGAGATTGATTTCATTTTCATAGATATAATCATAGAATTTCTTGGCCAATACCGGTGGATCTCCTTCTCCCTGTGTACTGATAACCACAAAGAAAAACTCTTCTTTAGCTAAGTCTTTAGGCTTATATTGGGAAAGATCGGCTAATTTAACCTGAATTCCTTTCTTCTTGATAATTCCGGCAAGAGCTGTTGCCAGTTTTTTACTGTTTCCGGTTTCTGTGCCATAAGCCAGAGTAATTTTCTTAACTATATTTTGTTCCGGTAGTGTTACCTGCAAAGGAGGTTGTACCCCTGTAAGAGGAGTTCCGGCTAATCCTGCAAGGTATCCGCTTGCCCAGATCGATTCATCTCTGGAAAAATCACTGGAGATCTGTTTAAGAATATTTAATTTAGTTTCAGACAGCATATTCGAAGAAATTTTGAGTTTTTGGTACTACGCTTCCGTTTTCAACTGATTTAAAATAAAGACCTTCCTGCTCTGTATTTTCCAGCCAGGAGAATTCCTCATGAAGGTTCACCACTTTTCCTATCACCACCAATGAGGGTGAGGCAAAGGCTTTATCACCAAGTGTTTTACTAAAATCCTCAAAAGATGAGGTGTACACTTTTTGGTAAGGAGTTGTGGCCTGTTCAATCACAGCGATTTTTTTCTCGTTGGAAATATTCAGTTCAATGAACTTTTCTACCAGACTGGTCAGGTTTCCTTTAGACATATAGAACACAAGCGTATCCTGAGTGTTGGCAAGATCCTTCCAGTATTCATCTGTCAGAATTTCAGACTTATAATACGTCAGAAAACGAACGGAGGTGGAATATCCTCTGGCTGTTAAAGGCATTCCGGCATACGCCGCAGCTCCCAAAGCAGCTGTAATTCCGGGGATAATCTCAAATGGGATATGATTTTCTTTCAAAGACTGAAGTTCATCCAGAATATTAGAAAAAATAGACACATCTCCCCCTTTAAGTCTTACGACTGTTTTGTTCTGTAAAGCATAGTCTACCATTAAAGTATTGATAAGTGATTGAGGAGTAGACGCATTTTTACTGCATTCTTTGCCTACATAGATAAGCTCTGTATCTTTATTAACATAAGTCTCTAAAATTTCAGGACTTACCAGACGGTCAGCAAGAACAACATCTGCTTTGGCAATGGCTTTTACGGCTTTTACTGTGATCAAATCAGGGCTGCCGGGCCCTGCACCGATAAGGTAAACCTTAGGTGATTTTATTGTTGTGTTCATTGAAATCGGTGTTAGTTAAAGGATTTTAGAAGAGTCCTTCAATAGAAAGATACCTTTCTCCGGTATCGTAATTGATGGTAAGAATTTTAGCTCCGGGTTGTATTTCCGGTAATTGTTTTGCGATAGCAGCTAAAGCGGCTCCTGTAGAAATCCCTACAAAAAGACCTTCTTTTTTAGCAGCATTAATAGCATATTCATAGGCTTCATCCTTCCCTACTGTAATCACTCCGTCTAAAAGAGTAATGTCTAAAATAGAAGGTACAAATCCGGCTCCAAGACCCTGTAATGGATGTGGTGCAGGACTTCCGCCGCTCAATACCGGAGATAATTCAGGTTCTACCGCAATGACTTTAAGGTTGGGAAGCTGTTGCTTTAATGCTTTAGCAATCCCAGTGATGTGTCCGCCGGTTCCTACTCCTGTAATCACATAATCTAACCCTTCAGGGAAATCTTTTAAAATTTCCTGAGCTGTAGTTTCAACGTGTACTTTTACATTTGCAGGGTTGTCAAATTGTCTAGGGATCCATGAATTAGGAGTTTCTTCTGCCAGTTCATTAGCTTTCTCGATAGCTCCTTTCATTCCTTTTTCTCTTGGGGTAAGTACAAATTCAGCACCATAGGCTTCCATGATCTTACGGCGTTCTATACTCATACTGTCCGGCATTACCAGAATCAGCTTATATCCTTTTACTGCAGCTACCAATGCTAATCCGATTCCTGTGTTTCCACTGGTAGGCTCTATGATAACGCTGTCTTTATTCAGTAACCCTTTGGCTTCTGCATCTTCAATCATTGCCAGGGCAATTCTGTCTTTAATGCTTCCTCCAGGGTTGCTTTTTTCTAATTTGATCCAGATCTCATGATCTGAATTGAATAAGTTATTGATCTTTACGACTGGTGTATTTCCAATGGTTTCTAGGGCATTTTGAAATTTCATATCAATACAATTTTTTGTTTTTCTGTTCTTATATTACAAAGGTTAATGATTCCGGTAAGGGATTATTATCCTTTATTCTTATTTCACTTTTGTTATAGACCAGGGAATTGGGCGGTACATCCTGTGTGATCCACACATTTCCTCCGATAACGCTTTCCCTGCCTATGGTTGTATTTCCGCCCAAAATAGTAGCTCCTGAATAGATGATGACATGATCTTCAATATTCGGATGTCTTTTCTGGTTGGCTTTTTCTTTAGAGACATTCAACGCACCGAGGGTTACTCCCTGATATATTTTGACATGATCGCCAATAACGGTAGTTTCTCCGATAACAATTCCGGTTCCGTGATCGATGAAAAAATATTCTCCAATCACTGCTCCCGGATGAATGTCTATTCCTGTTTTGCTGTGTGCATATTCTGAAATAACGCGGGGTAAAACAGGGACTTCCTGATTCCAGAGCTGATGCGAGATCCTGTATACATAGGTTGCAAAATATCCGGGATACGCAAGGTATATTTCTTCTAGAGAGTCTGCTGCCGGATCAAATTCAAGGATAGACTGCGCGTCCTGAACGAGATGACCATAAATTTGTGGCAAGGCCTCAAAAAAAGCATTTACCTGGACTTCGGTAAGGTCTTTATCTCTCGTGATTGTATTAATCAGGGCTGAAAGATGATCGTGCAGTTTAGCAAAATCCTGTTTCAGCTGGTCAGGCGTATTGACTTCTTGTGGAAGAAACAATACTTTATACAATTCTGTTACAAAAACCTTTACTCTGGCTCTGTCAAAGAATCCATGGGGTTTATTCTGTTTGCTCTGATGAATTCTTTCTATAAAATGATGGGTAACTGACATATTCTTTACTGAATTATGCAGGCTGCAACCGTTGAATTAGAAGTTTCATCTACCAAAATTGCAGAACCTGTTCTTTTGTTATTGATAAAACTATCATAGACCAAAGGTTGTGCCGTTCGTAGGGTTACTTTTACCACTTCATTCAGTTTGATATTCCCTTCTGCTTTTTCCTGGGTAAGGGTATTCACATCAATCTTATAATCAATCTCTTTCACTACGGCTCTTATCAGTCTGCTGTTCTGCTGTAAGAGGTATTTATTACCAGGCTGTAGTGATTTTTGATCGAGCCAGCAAAGCAAAACTTCAAGGTCTTTTTCTATCACAGGAAGCTGTTCTTCGGTAGCAAAAATATCTCCTCTGCTGATATCTACATCATCGTTTACATGAATCACAACAGGCTGTCCTTCAAAGGCTTCTTCTTTTTCAATTCCGTTGATCTCGATTTTTGCAATTTCGGTTGTAATGCCTGCTGGAAGAATTTGGATTGGGTCT
Organism: Chryseobacterium nakagawai; assembly: GCF_900637665.1. Taxonomy (NCBI): domain Bacteria; kingdom Pseudomonadati; phylum Bacteroidota; class Flavobacteriia; order Flavobacteriales; family Weeksellaceae; genus Chryseobacterium; species Chryseobacterium nakagawai. Next base: position 3,091,334 of record NZ_LR134386.1, on the reverse strand, counting down.
CCTTTCTGAAACTTTCCGCTTAAAATCTGTCCTGCATATCCTCTGTAATCATGCAACTCTTCAGTCTGAGGACGAATGACATATTGAACCTGAAAACGATTTCCATTATTCAACTCTTCATTCAGAGTTACATTTTCCAGATATTCTAAAAGCGAAGTTCCTTGGTACCAATCTGTTTGAGCTGATCTGGATACAATATTGTCTCCTTTCAATGCTGAAATCGGGAAATAGCTTACGTCATTTAATCCAAGACTTTCTGCAATTTTAGCATAATCTGCTTTAATGGTTTCAAATACTTCTTTTGAATAATCCACCATGTCCATTTTATTAATGGCTACAGCTACCTTTTTCAATTTTAATAACGAAGCAATGATAGAATGTCTTCTTGTTTGCTCAATTACTCCCTGACGGGCATCAATCAGGATTACCATCAAATCGGAGTTGGAAGCTCCGGTAATCATGTTTCTTGTATATTGTACGTGACCGGGTGCATCGGCAATGATAAATTTTCTTTTTGAGGTAGAAAAATACCTGTATGCAACATCGATGGTGATTCCCTGCTCCCTTTCAGCACGTAAGCCATCCGTAAGAAGAGCAAGGTCTATCCCGTCATCATTTTTATTTTTAGAATGTTTTTCCAGTACTTCTAACTGATCCTGTAAAATACTTTTACTATCGTATAGCAGTCTTCCGATCAAGGTACTTTTACCGTCATCCACGCTTCCTGCTGTTATAAATCTTAATATATCCATCTGTTTGTAATTATAAATGATAAGTGATTGTTGATAATTGATAAAAAACTTTGGCTCATCATTCATCAATGATCTTTTATCAATGATTAAAAATAGCCTCCCTTTTTACGGTCTTCCATTGCTGCTTCCGTCACACGGTCATCAATTCTGGTTTCTCCGCGTTCGGAAATTCTTGTGGCTACAATTTCATCAATCACAGCATCAATTGTAGTTGCTTTAGATTCTACTGCTGCAGTGCAGGTCATATCTCCTACGGTGCGGTATCTTATCCTTTTTGTAGTGATGATATCGCTGGTTTCAAGAGAGGCATGGTGAGAATTGGCGATCCACTGTCCGTTGAGGTCTACCACTTCTCTGTCATGCGAGAAGTAAATGGATGGAAGTTCAATTTTTTCTCTTCGGATATAGTTCCAGATGTCAAGTTCTGTCCAGTTGCTGATCGGAAATACTCTTACATTTTCTCCTTTATGGATTTTTCCGTTGAAGATGCTCCATAATTCCGGACGTTGAAGTTTTGGATCCCACTGTCCGAATTCATCACGAACAGAGAAGATCCTTTCTTTGGCGCGGGCTTTTTCTTCGTCTCTGCGAGCGCCTCCGATACAGACATCAAATTCAAATTCTTCAATAGTATCGAGTAAAGTAAAGGTCTGCAGCCAGTTTCTGCTTGGGAATTTTCCTTTAGGCTCTGTTAACCCTTTCTTTTTGATGGTATCTTCAACTTTACGAACTACCAAGTCAACTTCCAGCTGATTAACAAGTTCATCTCTAAAGTTCAAGACCTCAGGGAAGTTGTGCCCTGTATCTACATGAACAAACTTGAAAGGTATTTTTCCGTAACGGAATGCTTTTGAAGCTAAATGAGCCAGTACTATACTGTCTTTTCCACCGCTGAATAAAAGTGCCGGGCGTTCAAACTGTCCTGCGACTTCCCTTAAAATGTAAATAGATTCAGCTTCCAACTGATCCAGGTAATCTAAATGATATGTTGACATGTTTTTCTTTTTTTATTGATGAATATGGAGACCGCATTCTTTTTTATTAGCATCTTCCCACCACCAGCGGCCGGCTCTGAAATCTTCTCCTTCCTGAATAGCTCTTGTACAAGGCTCACATCCGATGCTTACGAATCCTTTTTTATGAAGATAATTGTACGGAAGCTGATGGGTTTTTACGTAATCTGTTACCTGTTCAGTGCTCCAGTGAAGAAGAGGATGAAATTTAATGATCTGATTATCTTCGTCCCATTCCAATGATGGCATGTTTTGTCTGTTTGGAGAATGCTCAGCTCTTAAACCGGTGATCCATATTCTATATCCTTTTAATGCAGATTTAAGAGGGTGTACTTTTCTGATAGTACAGCATGCTTTTCTCTGCTCTACGGATTGATAAAAAGAATTGGGACCGTTTTCTGATACAAATTTTTTCAGTTCTTCAGTATCCGGATAGTACGCTTTGATCTCTTTTTTGAAGAAAGCTTTTGTAGAAGCCCAGGTGTCATAAGTCTGTTCAAAAAGTCTCCCGGTGTCCAATGTGAAAATCTCTACATTCAGGTTTTTTATTAAATGAGTGATGACCTGATCTTCATAACTGAAGCTTGTTGAAAACACTACTTCACCCGGAAATACTTCTGTAAGTGATTGCAAAATATCCTGTTGAGAAGACTCCCCTAGGATTTCTTCTTTCAATTTTTCGAATTCGTTTTTCAGACTATTTTCCATTTCCATTCCAATTTGTTGATGCAAATATATATAAAATTCTATAACTCCTATCAAAATAGTAGAATTTAAATGAAAAAAAATTATTTTTTGTCGATAAACTTGGTCAGAGTGGCCTCCATCATACTTTTTCTGGTCTTCTCACGAACGATTATGAGTTCGTTTCTAAGGTAACATTCTGCTTCATCTACACAATCGTCACATGCCTCGTAGAAGTTTAAGGATACGCAGGGCGTTAGTGCAATAGGCCCGTCGAAAATACGGTAGATATCCGCCAATGATACTTCATCAGGTGATTTTAGCAGGTAATATCCACCTACTTTTCCTTGTTTGCTGTTAACAAGTTTAGTTCTTTTAAGTTCAAGAAGGATTTGCTCGAGAAACTTTTTGGGAATGTTTTCATCCTGTGCAATAATCGAAGTGGACAGATAGCCTTGATTGTAATTTCTTGCTAATCTGACCATTGCTTTCAGCGCGTATTTGCAACGTTTGGACATCATAATCTATGCAAGGTATGACAAATTATCTGATTAATGAAATGAAAGATAAATGATCCTGAAATATTTTTTGAGCCCAGGAAAAATAAAGGAAGCTGAAAGTGCAACGGTGGTAAAGTTATAATACAGGCCATTCTTCACATTTTCAGCTCTTTTTATTTATTGCTCCTTTGAAAATAAGAAATATGCTAATGCTCTGTCCTCTCTTTCCAGGTTTTCTAATCTGTTAAATCCACTTTTTAGAAGGACTTTCTGTGAGCCAATATTATCAAGGTCTGTTAATGCAACGATTTCCTTTTCCTGATCGGCTGAAAGACAATAATCAGCAAGTGCTTTACAGACCTGGGTTCCGATTCCTTTTCCCCAGTAATTCTCTCCAAGCATATAGCCTATTTCTATGGAGTTGGCATTTTCAGCGAAAATTCTGGCCAGGCATACTCCCACGAAAGCACCATTCTGGGCATCAAATATTCCCCATCTGCTGAGTGGCCCTTCTTTATAATCCAATAATGCTTTTTCAAACATTTGTTTAAATTCTTCAGGCGATTTGTAAGGCAGATAAAGGGTAACATTTTCGTTTGTAAACAGATCTAAAAATAAATGAAGTTCCTGAGGAGTGAACTCCCGTATAATGATTGTGTCGTTTTTATAGTACATAGGATAATTTGAGTTTGAAATTAATTAATAAAATTAGGTAAAATAAAGTAATGACCATGGAATACAGGATAATAATTGCTTTCTTCCTGAATCATTATTCCACCTCCATCAGCTTTGCTGTAACTGAATCCTACACTTCTCAGAAAGTCTTTATAATTGCAGCCTAAAGATTATTTATCGATGGTATAAGCCATTACAAAAATGTAATGGCTTATTGGTTTATTAGGTTACAAATCTATATTTCTATTTTTTATCTTCACCATATATTTTTTTAAGATTTTCTATTTGTTTAGCTTTTTGTAAAGAATCCTCTCTTCTTTCTTTTGCCAAAATTTCCGGTGCATATGGACCAACTTGGTCTTTTCTTGCTTGCCTGTCTAAACAATAAAATGAAAAAATGAAATTTCCAATAATCAATAGCACCAATCCAAAAACAATCCAACTTCCAACCAAATTCTTCTTTTTGGGTAACTGATCAAACTCATAATTATAGGATTTCCACACATCTAAATGATCTAATGTATAATAATTAAAACCTATAATACAGATAAATGGAATATACATGATAGGTTTAGAAAAAGATAATTCTACTTTATTTCCTGTTATAAATGTGTAATAATTTATTATAGAAAAAAAAGTCCAAAGTTCTAAAGCTATCATTATCACACCTGCTTTAAAATTATTTAAAAATTCTCCAAATGGTGCAGATGTGTATTGAATTGATTTATATATTTTGTAAAAAAAATGATAATAAAACTTCTTTAGTAACATAATTTAAAATTTTTGTGATCCATAAGGAGCTATTATAAATCCTGACATGATCGCTGCATTGTCAGATTGTATACTTTGGTAATCATTCCCATAACCTTCCCAGCCACGGGGCAAAAGTCATCAACACCAAAATATAGCAATCCGGGGATAGTTCCTGCCCCGGTCAAACCGTAAGCACTCATAGCTGTATTTAATCCTGCTTTTGCAGGATGTACTTTATTAGTTGATTATGGGCTATTATAATAATTATAAACTCCTATTGCATCCATTGTCAACCCAAGACCAAAACGACCATACCCAACCAATGTTCCGGTTTTTCTTAACCCCATTGTTTTTGTATATGCATTTCTAGTAAATACGTTTCCATTTGTATTAGGGCGATACAATTCAATAGTTGAGTCTGTAGTTGTGATTCTAGTTTTTCCTGAAAAATTGGCTAATCCAACTGCTGCTGCACCTAATCCATAATTTGCCCGTCCTCCAAAAGTATACCATTCAGGTGTATTATCTGGTCTGTAAAGATTAAAATTATGATAGGATTGTTTAATCTGTTGTATACTAGAAGAAGAACGCTTCAATATATTTAATGTTTCCAGTCCTGTAACTCCAGAATCAGGATTTGTATAATCTGTCCACCATTTCCAGGTCCCATTATTATTCACAAATTCTGCTGTACCACCATTGTAATACGCTGTCATGATATCTCTATATGCCTGCGTTTCACCAAAAGTTTTACGTTCCCATCCAAAACTACCTCCGCCATCATTCGCAAAATACATCCCAAGTGAATTTCCCATTCCATTATAACCAGATAGAGAAGAATTGGGGTCATAATCTCCATTGAAAGCTGAATGTTCTCCATATGTTTTCCTTGGAGAATTTCCATCAGGATCTATAAAACTAACAGGGTTATTAAAGGCATAATTATAAGGCGAATGTCTCCTCATTGCCTCTGCATAAGCATCTACAACACCCCATCTTCCCAGATCAGGCATATACATTCTTGCGCCATAATCATACATCCCCGTTTTCTGGATCTCTTTCCCATTATACTTGTAGGCATTATAGCTTCCTAAACTAGATAAGAAAGAGTTTGCAATATGATTTAACCCAAAAGGATAATAGTTGTTGGTATCTGTAACTTCAAGAACGCCTGCGCTATCTTTGGTAAAGCTTACCCTGGTGTTTCCAAGGTGGTCTTTGTACTAGTATATATAGCTAATTGTTAATAAAAATACCACGAAAGGATTCGTGCGGCAGCTTGTGAAACCACTTCAAGATATAAACTATTGATTTAACACAATTATATTACTTCTCAAGTTTCCCGTAAAAAATTCATATTTTTTTAATTCTTGCTTTTGTCTTTCTGTAAGATAGTTGTAAGTATCTGAATCAATACAAGTAGAAAGCATTACTTCAATCTTCTTACCCCAATCTATTGGGTAGTAATAATAAATATATTTTTGATTTGTTATGTTATCAAAGTTAACAGCAATTTGAAATTTAATTTTTTGTTTAGATTTAATAAATACTAGATTATTATATAAATAATAATTTTTTTTTGCAAAATCTAAATCTGAAATTTTATTGCTTTCATCCCATTTTTTAATGAAATCTAAATATCCATTATTAATTTCTTGTCTTTCTAGTACAATTCTATTAAAATTATTATTTCCTGACACTTCAATATTATGAATACTGCCAAACATCTTTTCATGTTCATTTTCTACTAATAGAGTTAACCCAAAAGAAGGATATGGAAATTCATAATCAATCATAGAACATTCATTCTCAAAATGAGGCTTTAAAGATTTTAAATCTATCGGCAAGAGAATATCTTTCGCACCCTCATTATAAATGATTACATCAGCTTTTTTAAGATTTTTATAGTATTCCCAAGTCATTTTAATTTGAGAATTACAAATATTATGTAATAAAAGGAACATAATTATTAAATTTTTCATATTATTTCAGTTTCGAGTTATATATAAAATTCCAAGCCGATTTTAATTCATATAGATATTTATTTACCATATCAATACTTTTTTGACTATAGCCTAAGCCATTTGGCCCATAGTAAAACTGAGCTGCTTCAAAACCTGAACGTTTCCCATATCTATCAGAGCCCAACTGTATTTCCCACGATAAAGCCATCACTTCTTGGAAAAAATTAAAGGAACTTGTAGTAGTTTTTGAGCCTTTAGATTGATGGGTAATTTCATTAAATTTATCACTAAAAAATAAATCTGCAAATGAATGATTCATTTCATGTCCTAAAGTAAAAGCTAGTTTTAAAATATTCTGAGCATTATTCATATTAATCCATACTCTTTGGTATTCAGCCTTATTTGCACAACTTCCACCAGTATTATCAATAAATTCGACTTTTGTTATTGCAAAAAAATCATTTAAAGCAGGAACTTTTTTTACCAAAGTATCTATATCATTAAATTTTGCCTGAGTATTAGCAGGATCATCCCATCCAGCTTTTTTCAACTGCTCTACCATAGAAAACAAATTCCCTACACTTCCGCCACCTCCAAAATAGCTGAAAGCAAACCTAATTCCCTCTGAAGTACTAAAAGATAATGTACCAGTACCACTTCCTTGTTGTGCAGATCCAAAACCACCTCCATCATTATTCGCAAAATACATCCCATGGGCTCCCCCCATTCCGTTATAACCGGATAAAGAAGAATTTGGATCGTAATCTCCATTAAAAGCGGAATGTTCTCCATAGGTACCTCTAGGAGTATTCCCATCCGGGTCTATAAAATTAACAGGGTTATTAAATGCGTAATTATAAGGCGAGTGTCTTCTCATCTTCTCTGCATAAGCATCTATAACACCCCATCTTCCCAGATCAGGCATATACATTCTTGCGCCATAATCATACATCCCCGTTTCTTGTGCCTCTTTGCCATTATACTTGTAGGCATTATAGCTTCCTAAACTAGACAAAAAAGAGTTCCCGATATGGTTTAACCCAAAAGGATAATAGTTGTTGGTATCTGTAACTTCAAGAACGTCTGCGCTGTTTTTGGTAAAGCTTACCCTGGTATTTCCAAGATGATCTTTGTACTGGTAAATATAGCGGTTTTCACATTTTAAAAGTAATAAAGACCATTGTACTTGCAATGGCCTTTATTTTTTAAACAAATCAATGATAGAAATCCAAAGCTATTCATATCTAAGTCTACAAGTTTGATTCATGTCTACTTACTTAACTTTTGGGGGAAATCTTCAATTTCAAATAACTTATCACATTCTTGAGAAATAATAGTTTCTTTTTCTATAATTTTAAGAATATTATCTATATCTTCATCTACTATAATTTTATTTAAAGACATCTTTTTTAAATTACATTGAGTATTGTAATCCTGAATTGTAATACCTGATTTATAGATTGTACTTTGTGTGGAAGGAGGAAGGATATAGTAGCTTTTCATTAAATATTCATACTTAAAATCTTTATCTACAATAATCATAAAGGGTATTACCACATTTTTATCAACATATAAACTAATATCAAAAATGTTTTTTTCATTATGGTATATTACCTGTTCGAAATTTGTTAAAATTCCTTTATTATATTTCTTAGAAAAATAAATAATGTTTGCAGTTCATCCAACTCTTAGTCCTTTTTTTAAATTAAAATCTCTTCTATTTATAACATAAAATACACTAAACTTATCATCATCAAATATTTTTATAAAATTTCTGTTTTCTGTTTTCGAATTAATAATTAATTTTTTACCATTTATATCAATCATTTTCATTTGAGAAAAGAAAACCGTACTAATAAATAAGCTAAATACTAGTATTATTTTATTATTTAATCGTTTTAACGCCATATTTTGTCATTCTTATATTAAAATTTTGTTGGCTAATAATACCATTCCGATATTGTACCCATCCTTTTAAATAATTTTCGTGAGAAGTTGATTATAATTTATAAAATTCTGAAATAGAATAATATTCTGTCCTTTAATAGAATAATTGCTTGAATAGTCTCTATTGACAAAAATATCCCTAGATTTTGCAATTGAAGATATACTTTGACCAAAAAGATCATCAAACCTTGCAGACCAACACGTTCCCATTACCAGATTTTTTCCATTTTTAACATAATTTACAATGCCTATAAAATTCTCTACACTACTCTTTTTATCTGATGTTAATTTGTTTTTATCAGAAATATATTGTTGTATATCACTACCTAGAATTTCTCATCACCTTTATGAAAGCCCCCATCACCTGTCATTTTATATCCTGTATCTGAGCCTGAATCAGGAATTAAATCACCGTTTTCATTAAAAACATAACGTTGACTTATTAAACCATGTGAATTTATATAAATATTATCGGCTTGATTGTTTCCTAAATATAAAGAGAATTTAGAAAAAGCATCCATAAGGCTAGTTGCATCTATTACATGCCACCCATTTTGTTTAAAATAACTATTTACAAAATTACCAATACCTTTTTCTTCTCCTCTTAAAAAATTAACAATAATGCTTGTTAATAAAAATACCACACGAAAGGATTCGTGTGGTAGCTTGGAAAATATTATTTAATAATTTTTTGGAAAAAACCTCTAAGATCAATTTCAGCAACAATAGGATCACATTTCTTATTAGAATCACTTTTAGATATTTTAGAAATATTACTCAAAATATCGTCTATGTTCTCATAGATCATATTTCCCTTTATATTAAATTCAACTGTATTACATTTATTTTTATTATCCTGTATTTTAACACCTGAAGTGTATACATTTTTATCATATGGTAAAGGCATATAATAATATTTCATAAGATACTCATAATTAAAATCGTTATCGACAATAATCATCGATGGTTGAAACATATATTGATTGTGAAAATTTGTATGTAAAGTTATATTATAATCAGATTTCTTTTTATATTCAATACTTTGCTTAAATATAGCAAGAATTCCTTTATTATATTTTTTAGAAAAAAATATCAAGTTTACTAAATCTACATTTTTGTGTCTTTTATCAAAAATATATCTTTCTTTATCTAAAATATAGAATACATCAAAATCTTTATTTTCAATTATTTTTACAAAGTTTGATTTTTGTGATTTTAAATTAATTGTCAACTTTTCCCCATCTATATCTGCCATTTGTAATTGAGAAAACAGATTGATTGAAAAACCTAAAGCTAACAATAGTATTATTTTATTTAATTGTTTTGACTCCATATTTGGTCATTATTATGTTAAAATTTTCTTGAACAGTGGCACCATCTCTATATTGTACCCATCCTTTTATATAATTTTTGTTAGAAGTTTGATTAAAACCAGTAAAATCTTGGAACCTTATTTTTCCGCCTATAGGCCACAAACTTGAATAATCTCTATTTACAAAAATATCTCTGGACTTTACAAGTGATGATATTCCATTACCAAAAAGGTCATCATATTGAGCAGATTTACATGAACCCATAATCAAATTTTTATCTTTTTTTACATAATTAGCCACATCAATAAAACTATCTATGCTTTTTAATGTAACAGAAGATAATTTACTTTTATCCGTAATATATTGCTGTAAATGACTCCCTAAAATCTGATCCTTAGTTGTATAAAATCCGGTATCTCCTGCTACTTTATATCCATTTCTACCACTAATACTTAGGTCAGAAATCAATTGTCCGTTTCCATCGTAAACATATCGCTCACTTATTAATCCATGTGTGTTTATAAAGATGTTATTAGCCATACTATCCCCTAAATACGAAGATAATTTAGCTAAAGCATCTATAAGGCTAGTAGCATCAATTACATGCCATCCATATTGTTCAAAATCACTATTTACAAAATTACCAAGACCTTCTTTATCATTTCTTATAAAATTAAGAATAATATTTACCGCTTTATTTTCTGTAGCAAAGCCTCCTCCATCATTATTCGCAAAATACATCCCATGGGCTCCCCCCATTCCGTTATAACCGGATAAAGAAGAATTTGGATCGTAATCTCCATTAAAAGCGGAATGTTCTCCATAGGTACCTCTAGGAGTATTCCCATCCGGGTCTATAAAATTAACAGGGTTATTAAATGCGTAATTATAAGGCGAGTGTCTTCTCATCTTCTCTGCATAAGCATCTATAACACCCCATCTTCCCAGATCAGGCATATACATCCTGGCTCCATAATCATACATTCCGGTTTCCTGGATCTCTTTACCATTATATTTATAAGCATTATAGCTTCCTAAACTAGACAAAAAAGAGTTTCCGATATGGTTTAACCCAAAAGGATAATAGTTGTTGGTGTCTGTAACTTCAAGAACGCCTACGCTATCTTTGGTAAAGCTTACCCTGGTATTTCCAAGGTGGTCTTTGTACTGGTAAATATAGCGGTTTTCAGCGAAACTGTAGAACCCTTCTGCGGTCACTACAAAATCAAGTTTCCATTCAGGAATACCCACAATAGGACCGTTAATATTTTTATACGCCTGTGCTTCATAGGCTACTTCCATTCTGCAGGTTATACAGCTTCCACCTTCCTGGTACTGGTATTGAAAACCATCCAGATAATCCGTTATGTGAGTAATATCTAGGGCTCCTTTTCCTTCCCGTTTAGAATGCTTTGTTTTTCTCAGTTTTGTTCCGTCGGCACGATACAGGGTATTGATATTGGCATTAGCCATTACCCCAAGAGAATTTTCCGTTACAGAAAGCTGGTTAGGCAGATCCAGGAAGTTATACCCAATGGATTGTATTCCTTTATCCAACATATCTTTCATATTCCCATTCTGATCGTAAGTGACAAGGTTATTACCCCCTTCATATCCGGTTTCATTCAACGCATTTTCTATTACTCTGTTTAAACGGTTTCCGGAGTATTCGTATACAAGGTCATCTACTTGAGTAGCCGTATTCCCCATGACCGGAAAGGCATTTCTTTTCAAGGTAGCAATATTTCCGTTCAGATCATAGGTCAGGTGTTCATTATAATAATTATTAAATGGCGTGGTCGTATTAGGTTCTGTATAGACCGCATCTTTCAAACGGCTTAAGCCATCATAGGAATAGGTGTATCTTTTCAGTACATCCTCAGAAGCGTTTTTCCAGTCTACTTCTGTGATGGTCCCATTGTATTTTCCGCCTGCAATATTGGAGTATACCGGATTGTTGTACCTGATCTCATACCCGAACAATTTCCCGTTAAGGTTAGCAGGGTCATTGATCTTAGTGAGCCAGCCTCTGATATTATAGGAATAATCCATCACCTGAAGTGGCTGAGCAATATCTGTTCCCCCTACTTTCTTGGTTTTCACCTGGGAAAGTTCATTATATTCATTCTGAGCCAGGATTTCCTCCGGGTTGTTATCAATTTGATGCTTATGCACCAGCAGCCTATACTGATTATCGTAGGTAAAGGTCTGGGTAATTACTTTTTCAGTATCGGTAGTCAGCCTTTTATGGTACACTTTGGTCTGTTTGGCAGTTCCTGCAAAATCCAACTCGGTCTCGGTACGGGTATAGCCCCCCAAATGATTGATGGATTGTGAGCCAATAAGTCTTCCATTGGTATCATACCAGGTATAGCCTTTTGTCCAGTTATCATCTTCTATATTTTTAACAAAGGAAGCTACCGGAAGGTTTTGTGTTGTTCTCAGGCTGCTTCCCTGGCCGGGCTGGTTCAATACCTTCTGATTGATGATCTGTGAAGGTATTGCCGGAGATTCTGCTGGATAAGTATCATAATAATTGACACTTAGCAGCTTAAAGTTAGCAGTAGGATAGGCATTGTTGTTGGTGTAAAAAACATCTATTCCTGAATTATTCCAACTTGAAGTACTTCTTATTTCATAATTTGTTCCATGTGCATCTATTGCAGCTGCTTGTTGAATCCTTCCAGGTGGGCTGTTCAGGATTCCAGTGTAAATAGGTCTTGAAAACTGGTCATACTTTGTAAACAGCCATTTATCTTGCGACCTTAAATTGGCATCCTGGGTCAAAATCACTCTGCCTGCCTTATCATACACCATATATTCCCAACCTTTTCCGGGAACTTTTTTCTCTACCAGCCTGTTCCAGCCATCATAACGGTACTGATAGCAAAGGTCGTTAAGCAGGGCATCGTTTAAAGGTTTCTGAACCGCATTGGGAGGAATCACAAATGCCAGCTGATCGTATTCATTATATATATAATAAGTGTCTGCCTGACCTGTAGAACCTATCATTTTTCTGATAAGCAAGGTCTGACCTTTTCCATTTTTGAACTCTAAAGTTGGATTTCCATCTTCATCTGTCACCGTATTTTTATACAGGGTACCCGGAGCATAGACCACAGCCGGGGATAAACTTACTCCAATTTTAGTGGCTCCGTGCTCCCATGTGGTAGTGGTAACATACTGATATACTTCGTTACTTCCATTGGTTTCATAGTCAAACTTTACAGGTTTACTGCTCCAGTCATTTCCTATCTGGATCTGCTGTAACAATTTGTTAATCGGTGAGTTTTCCAGGATACTTTCCGAATAGATTTTCTCTGCACCATATACGGCAGAGGCATTAGAAAGCGGAGATGTATAGATCGCTCCTTCCTGAGTACCCTGCTGGGGAATGGGAAGGTAGTTTTTCACCTGTCTTCCAAAGCTATCATATTCTATATGAGAGACAATGTCTTTACCGGAGGGAGAGCCTTTGATGGCAATGCCCTGCACCACTTTCCCCCAATTGTCAAAATACTGAACGCTTTCTGATTTTTTGGTACAGTCGTCATTCAGACAGGTACTGTTATAAATATAGTTTTCGGTATTGGTAAGCCCTGTCTGTGCTGAAAACAGTGATACAAACAATATTCCGAATGTGTTGAGAATCTTTTTCATAGTTGTGGTTATTGTTTATAGTTATACTGATATTCACTTACTTTTTTAGGTACTTCGACTCCATTAGCATCCAGATCTATCCTTTTGGTCGTTTTAAGCCTGCCCGCGCTGTCGTATTCGTATACTTCTTTCATTCCTGATGGAGAAGTCATACTGGTAAGACCAATAGGCGGATCATAGGTATAGGTCGTAACAGGATATTTGGCTACAGCAGGGTTTTTCCTGAAAACCTCCAATGCCTGAACCAGGAGATACTCTGAATTGGTAGTGGCATGATCTGCATTGGAGGTCCTAATGATATCAGCAGTGTACGGAGATACTTCTGCCAAGGTAGCGCCTTCTATTTTGGCAATAACCAGGGATTTGTTGTATCCGTAGATCAAGGTAACAGGAAGTCCCGTGATCCCTCTATACTGAACAAGATTGCCTATGTTGTTGTAGATTTCCATTTTCATATCTTCCCGGCTCTCCCCCAAGCTATTAACAGAAACCACTGAAGTAGGCAGTAAAGAAGGTGCTGCAAATTTTGTAATGGCTTTGGCAACAGGTTTTCCGTTTTTCTTTTCTTCCACTATAACGGGACTGTTTACCATATAGGCCGCTTCCAGATGGCTGTATTCCGGAAGATTTACAGGATAAGTCATCAATTTTTCCATGACATCACCATCTGCTTCAGATTTAGAATACACCGGTTTGAAACTGATTCCTTCAAATTGAGTTTCGGAAGAGGTTTCCATCTTTTTACCACCAGGATAATAAACAGTACTCTTATTCATTGTTTTTTTAACATAAGCCGGTTTAGAAAATATTTTTCCACTACCTGCATTTAATGCATATTCATCGGTTGAATAATAATCCAGATCATAAGTATTTTCTTCAGAAGCTAAAAGGGTATTCTGTTCATTATAAATTTCCTTTTTAAAAGGCAGTCCTTGTTTGGTGATCCTGTAATAAGGCCAGAAATAAATAGGATAAAGCTGATCCCCTCCACTTTGATATTTAGGAAAATCATTCGCAGTTAAAAACCTGTTTTTGATATACCCTTTCCCTGTTTCAAAAACTTTTACATTGTTGTAGATGATATAAGATGAGCTGGCATTAGACTTATCTCCTTCACTATAGAACTCATAGCCACTGGTACTGTTGGGAAGGTCAAAGGATTCATACTCATAGTTTATGGTGCGTTCAGGAGCAGTATCTGTACTATTTTTATAAAATTTAATGTTTTTGATTCTCCTTCCGGTAGCTTGGGCCGCATTTCTATAAGGTCCAGGCTTAAAGGCTCTGTCTATTATACCAAAATTCCCCGATCCCTTTGTTCCTGTCACCGGAATAATTTCCAGTGTATAATTTCCAGGATAATTGGTAAATTCATATTGTTTCCCAACGAACTCTTTAGTAGAGACTTTTATTGATCTTATTTCTACATTATCACGCTTTAATTTAAAGGTAAGGCCATGCTCTACTGGAATTGGAATAGAGGGAAAATTAGGATCGCCAGGAATTCCTGGTCCTTCTTCACGTGGAGGACGAGTATATTTGGAAACCTGCAGAAAAAGCTTATAGTTTCTTTCTTTTGCAGCATCTCCCGGAATGGTAAAACTATAGACCAGATTCTGCTCAGAATCTAAGGGAGTAGTAAATCTTGAATATTCATATTGAAAATCTGGATTATAATCATATCGATCCAAATAGTCAAGATAAGCTGGATCATTAAAATTAAAAAACTTCTCATTATTTTCATAGACATATTCTGTAGTACCACCCGTAGGAGAAATAATTTTACTTAAATTCCCTCCAGCGTTATAAACAAAAGCGGTCTGTTCAATTTTCTGTCCGTTTTTATCATTTTTCCTTACATAATTCAGCATTCTTTTTCTGTCAGCCACTTTATCAGGCTTGTCAGCAATACTGTAATTGAATTCATAAGAATAAACGGTTTCACCGGCAAGATTTTTCACCGTTATTCCCTGTAAGCTATAAGGATCATTAACCGTTGTTTTCAGAGCTTCATCATATGTATAATTCAATTCAACAACTCCATTAAGAGTAGAGATTGTTTTTAGCTTGCTAGATTTAATGTTGTTAAATTCATCATACTTGCTATCGTATGTCATAGAAGCTACTTCTCTACCCAAAGGACTCATAATCCTGGTCAGAAAATAGGCAGGCTTATAGGAAAACGGCAAATCACCCGCATAACTTCTGCATTTATAGTATCCTTTATCAAATTCATTAAAGAAATACTTATACCCATTGTCTGTAGTAATGGTAAAACCATCTGCTTTAAAGGTAGAAAGATTGGTGTTGTCTCTTGTATATTCTATTTTTAAATGGTCCGGAGTAAGGTTGATGAGGGAGAAAGTATTGTTGGCTACATCTCTTTTTATTCTGAATTTCCCGGAACCTCCCGGAAAGTTGTAATAATAGAGGTCATCAAACTCATTATTAACATGACCTTCCAAATCAGGTCTGTCAAAACATTCATCCAGTTTATCAATAATTTTTTTATAAATCACTCCAGTTCCGAAAAAGGACCATCCTGATGCCACATCACTCACTATTTGATTATCCGAATGATAACTTAAACTTAATGGATATTGAATTCCTTTATCCACCAAAGGAACATTCAAAAGAGGAAGACCAATTTCCGGAAGCCCACTGGCTAACGAAACCGGCATATCAGAATACTTGGCCATAGAAGCCATGGCGGGAGAAGCAATAGGCCTGTTTCCACCATCATTCCCTATTCCGATTTGTGAGTAATGCATACTGGCAGCTAGTAATGCCAGTGTTACCATATATTTCTTCATGATTAATGTTTTTTTACTTTTTAATCAGCTTTGCATTCGCTGTTTTATTATTATCAGTTTTTATAGTTACCAAATAAGCGCCTTGTATCAAAGCCTGGGTATTGATCTTAGTCACTCTGTTCTTGGTTTTGAAATTCTGAAGCTGTCTTCCACTCATATCATACAGCATAATATCTGCTTCTTTAAAATCAAATCCGATTTCTATATAGGTATAATCGGATACAGGGTTCGGGTAGATCTTCATTTCATATTTGGCAATCAGATCACTTACCTGCTTGTCGCCAAGCTTCACGATCTTCCAGTTTTCTTTCCCTAATTCTTTGGCACTGGTTCCCGCTAACACAATAGAACCATCTCTATTCAGCTTTAAATCTGAAAGTCTTTCCTCTTTTTGTCGGGAATGCCCTGTTATATGTTTTCTCCACTGTTCATTTCCATTTCCATCCAGGTACAGCATCCAGAAGGTCTCATCATCTTTTTCTATTCTTCCCTCGGCCTGGGTATAGCCCCCTAATAAGATTCCTTTAGTGATGTCTTGATTCTTGGCTCTTGCCTCCTGACTCTGGATCACACTCATTCCCATCAGAATATCACGGTTTTTGAAATTGTAGGACTTTTGCCACTGCTCCTCGCCTCTTTCATTAAGGGCAATCAGCCAAAGGTCTGTTCCTTCTTGGGTGCCTACTGTTTTGTTTCCTGATCGTTCGGATCTTGATTCACCGCCAATAACATAACCGTTTGATGTTAAGGCCAAGGTTCTCACATGGTCGTCTCCCTTACCTCCAAAGTTCTTTTCCCACTCTACTTTTCCATTTTTATCCAGTTTGACAATCCAGTAATCCCCTTCACCGAAGTTGCTGCTGGCTTTTGGCATCTGGCTTATGGCTGTTGAACTCACTAATCTTTCATCGGAAGATTTTACTTCAGTATTTCTTATCCCAGAATCCTTAACCTCGGAACTTCTTGAATAAATACCCAATAATGCTCCGCCGTCTTTGGTGGGAATCATTTTTTCCACTTCGTCTAAACCTTTTCCACCTAATATCAATTGGGAGAGTTCTTTACCGTCTTTGTCGAGTCTGGTTATCCAAACATCTTTTGAACCATAGCCCTTTGATGAGTTTTGAACATTTCCGGCGACAAAAAAGCCCAAGTCTGTCGTTTGAATAACAGATTTGGCTTCCTCATCAGAAGAAGTTCCCAATGTTTTCTGCCATAATTCATCACCGAATTCATTGATCCGGATGAGCCAGATATCGGAACCACCTTTGGAATCATCTTTCTTATCGAGTCCTTTTCCTGAATACGAAGTTCCGGCTAAGAGAAATCCACCATCCTGAATGCTTACTGTTGCGGATAAATAGTCATGATTTTGCCCTGAAAAATACTTTTCCCAGGCCTGCTCTCCCTGTTGGTTCAGCTTCACCAGATGGAAATCATAGCCGTTGTTCTGTTTATTGCCTTGTTGGAGTTTGTCGCTCTGTATAGAGCTTCCTGTAATAAGATACTGCTGATCAATGGTCGTAGTCACCTGACTTAGGAAATCCTGGGTAGTGGATTGAATGTCTTTCTGCCAGAGTACTTCCTGAGCAGACATACCCAGAACCGTGCATACAGTACATGCACCGAGATAAATTTTTTTCATTCCCGTGTTGTTTTTGAGTTTAATGATTAGGTTTTTTAAATTCGAACAAATTTAACTTTTTTTTGTTAATACAAATCATATCTATGTGATTTAACACTAAATATTTGTAATGAATTACCGAATTTCATTACATTTTAATGATCCTACATGATTTTACAAATCTACTACAGTACTGCGACAGAAGCTGTCGTAAAATATAAAGAGTACACTTAAATAATATTATTTATAGCTAAGATTTTAACGATTTCTAGCGTAGAGTAATATTCATCATAACATAAAAGATGGACTTAAAAAATTAAGCCCATCATCTATTCAACAAGTGAATAACTAATATATCAATACTAAATTATTTTATTAATTGCATCTGTTTAAAAAGCTTTAAGCCAGTTTGTAACCGCTGTGAAGTAGTAATCAGGAGGCTGGTGGCCAAGAAGGGTTCCATTTCCAGAATACTGCACACCTTTAATATTGTATTGATATAGCGTTTGATCCTATTTTTTAATGAATTTTTGGGAAGATTTTCCTAAAGAAGTTTCAATATCAATTAGATAAGTTCCGCCTAAGAAGTGTTTAACATCAACCTTATCCCCAATAACTTTAGCATTCATTTTTCTTCCAGACATGTCGTAAACAGAAATTGATTTAATTTTCCCATTTGTTTTAATATTCAATACATCAGAAACTGGATTCGGATAAATGGAAGTTTCTGAGTTTGTTGTATCAACGTCTGAAGTGGATAATGATGATAATGGTAATGCACAAGGCGTTGTAATACTGCCATTTGGTTGTGTATTATAGGCAAAGTCAGTTACAGAATAACCAGAACCATTGGCTCCAACATTCAGTTTGAAATAGCCGTTAATATTGTAGCCTTCGAATTGGTTTCTAAAACCAACATAAGCTGTTTGGCCAGACCAGGTAGTGTATGTAGGGGTATATACGTCAAGTTGTCCAGGAGTACCCGTTGGATAACCTATATTATTTGCATTACTTATAGTGGTGCAAGACGGAATTAAACTAATATTTCTTGTCCCTACCCCACATACTAATCCTTTCCAATAGGTTTCCAATTTTAATTGATTGGCTCCATAGTACCAAGCACCATACCCTGCATCATCACTAAGCTCTGGGTTAATGATAAAATATTTCCAGGGTGCTCCGGAGTTGGTTGTTACTGTTGTTGGTGTTGGATTGGCATAACTTTCCAGAGGAGTTCCTGTAACTATTTTATAAGGATCTTTGTAAGAAAAAGTTAATGCCAAAGATGTTGTTGATCCTAATGAAGTTACGCCTCCTGTTATAGCCGGATTTAGGAACGTAATTGATGAATTCAGAACCTGACTTTTAGGATGACTGGTTGCCGCACCATTTATGGTAAGTGTAGCAGTAGTAGGGCTTGTAACGGCTATAGTTGCTGTTTGTCCTGCTGGTAATGAAGAATTGAAATGTGTTCCTGCACTAAGAGTTGTTCCATTCGATACGGCAAATGTTGCTCCGTTTAGCGTAATCGTTGATTTAGGGGCAGATGCTACTGTTCCATCTAATGACACGGCTCCATTATTGTTTAAGTTCTCTGTAAAGGTACTGTTGCTAAGAGTTAACTTAGGTGGCGTATTGGCAACTCCGGTTGCTGCTAAGTTAGCAGGCTGCCATAAATTTATTCTTGACGGGTGATTTAATGCGGCTAACATTCTGTTAACTTGTCCATTGGTAAACATTTTATAACAACCAGCAGAACCGTTGTATCCCATATAGTTTTCAACGTTCACTCTTTGTCCAAGACAATTGTTTCCAGTTGTACATCCTAATCCGGAAGAATTATTTTCTACAGGGGTGTCAGCAACTCCGTCACCATCATTACTAGGGTTCGCCGTTGAACAAAGAACATTGAACGTGTGTTGAAGATTTAGCCAATGCCCGAATTCGTGAGTGAATGTATCAGAAAACTCGTTTGAAGCCACAGTTCCTGCAGCATCATATATATAACGGCCATTATAAACAACTCTTGCTGTATTTACTGAAGACATGTATGAATCCGGATACCAGGCAACTCCTGATTGATATAAATCTTTATCAGCATATAGATCATTTTGTATATACACATTCATATACTTTGTATTATCCCATGCATCTGCTCCAATTTGTGCATCATATCCGCCTCCGTTGCCATATCCACTTTTGAAAGGGTGAAATACCACTCCACTTGTTGCTTTTCCGGTTGGGTCAATTTTAGCTAAGCGGAATTCAATACTTAATGTGCCCCTAATCGGCTGGAAGTAAGGGTCTATAGTGTTTGAATCGGTATTGATTCCATTGAAATTTAAGTTGATTTGTTGCAGCAAGTCAACTACTTTTTGGTAATTTACTTTTACATTACTCTGAGATTCTCCATACACATGAAAAACCACAGGGATGATGTAGGTGGGATTGTTGGCCTTTTTATTCAATGGAGTTTTGTTTGATTCTATTTTTTTTACAAAATCTTTGGTGAATTTTTCAAATTTTTCATATTCAGCCTTAGATTCAGGGTGCCGTTCAAAATGATTTTTCATCATTTCATCTGCTTTACACTCATGAGGTCTATTTTCCTGAGCAAAACCTATTATTGGAAATAGGGAAACAAGTAGTAGTAATTTAAATTTTTTCATGATTTTTTGGATTTGTTTGTTAATAAATTATTTGAATAGTCAATTTTTCCATGCTTTTGTCAACAACTTTACCATCTCCAATGGTTCTGATTCTTTGCTTTCACAGGAATAGCAAAATAAAAACCTGTTAAAAAATGCAATCTTCATAATAGAATGTATTGCAAGAGTTATTGTTTTCATAAATAATAATTTTGTGGGTTATGTGATGTTTTTTAATTAAATCTTTCAGGGTTGAATATCTTTATCTCAACCGTTGGTTTTTGGTCATTGGCAAGTTCTGAAACTGTTTTTCCAAAAATGGGTCCTAAGCTTAGTCCCATCATACCGCCGCCGCCTGCGATGATCAAGTTCTTTAATTGGGAAGATTGTCCCAGATATGGAAGTCCATCCGGAGCACAAGGTCTGTAACCAAACCAGATTTCCGATTCTTTGGGTAATTTAACCTGAAAATCTGGCAAATATTTGGGAATAGATTGTACAATTCCCTCTACCCTCTTCATATTAATTTTATTCTGATGGGAAGCCAGCTCCATGGTTCCCCCAAAACGGATTTGTCCATTCATAGGGGTTACCGCTACTCTTGCTTCCAATAATAAAGCGGCATGCTCCAATTTATGGATTGGGTTCTCTGGAGTATGCATAAAAGAATAACCTTTCCCTGGCATCAATTGAATTTTAATCCCTGCTTTTTGCGCAAGTTCTGGCAAAAATGAACCTCCGGTCATTACAAAACGGTCTGCTGAAAACTTTTTACCATTCGCTATGATCGCATTGATGGTGTTCCCTGCAATTTCATATCCTGTTACTTTATGCCGTGTGTGGAAAATAACACCACTATTTTTAAGATAAGAAATCATTTGTTTCATCAGCTTTACAGGATTCATGTGCCCATCGCATTTGTAATTGATTCCCCCAATGACATCCAGTTGAGCATTGGGTTCCAGTTCCTGAATTCCCTTTTTATCCAGAATATCAACTGTTAATCCTAAACTGGTAGCCTTATGAGCGAGTTCTGTCTCCTCTTCTGCTACTTTTTCTGTTTTATAGAGCATCAGAATTCCGTTTTGGTTCAGTTCAAAATCAAATTCAGGGTTTTGGGCAATTTCATTGTAAAGATTACTGCTTGCTAAATTAAGATCTCTAATGGCTGCTGCTGAGCGGTCTACATGGTTCTGATTGGAATGTTTCAGAAATTTTAAACCCCAGGATAACAATTGAGTACTGAGCGAGGGTTTCACATAAAACGGACTTTTACTGTCAAACATCCATCGAATGCCCTGTGCCACAACTCCGGGAGCTGCCAATGGAGTGAAATGGCTGGGTACGATCATTCCTGCATTGCCGTAAGAACAATTGTTGGTAAGATCATTCTGTTCCAGGATTTCTACCTGCCAGCCTTTTTGTAAAAGATAATACGCTGAACTTAGTCCTGCTATTCCTGCACCGATAATAAGTGCTTTATCTTTATTTTGTGTCATACTTTTTACAAACTTTACATTACCTGAAAGCCCTGCCAATAAGGATCTTCATCATCAATAATAATCTGATTATAGCCGGTAATTCTTGCCCAGCCTTCTACTGAAGGAACAATAGCCGGTTTGCCATCAACGGTAGCGGTGCCTTCAATTCTTCCAATAAATTGGGAACCGATATAGCTTTCATGGATAAACTCTTCCCCTTCTTTTAGCTTTCCTTTAGCATACCATTGAGCCATTCTTGCGGATGTTCCTGTTCCGCAAGGAGAACGGTCTAAGGCATTTTCCCCTACTAATACGGCATTTCGTCCGCTAGCTTTAGGATCTGTAGGATTTCCTGTCCATTGAATATGGCTTAACCCGGAAATATGTTCGTTTTCAGGATGGATGAATTGATATTTTTCATTAAGTAATTTCCTGATGATTTTCCCATAATGAATGAGCTGGCTAGCTGTAAAATCTGAAATATCTCTGAAATTCTCCTGAGGGTCAATAATGGCGTAAAAATTTCCTCCATAAGCGACATCGGCTTTTATATGACCTAGATCGGGACATTCTACTTCAAGGTTTTCAGCATAAAGGAAGGATTTTACATTGGTTAGTTTTACAGATTTTACTTTTTTTCCTTCCTGTATATAATCTATGAGAATAAGTCCGGCTGGGGTTTCCAAACGTAATTTTCCAGGAATTTTAGGAACAACCAACCCTTCTTCTATAGCAATGGTAACCGTTCCGATGGTTCCGTGTCCACACATAGGAAGGCAGCCACTGGTTTCAATATATAATACTCCAATATCATTTTCTTCATCAACGGGAGGATAAAGAATACTTCCACTCATCATATCATGACCGCGAGGTTCAAACATTAACCCTTTTCGAATCCAGTCATATTCTTTCATAAAATGAAGTCTGCGCTCCATCATAGAGTTTCCCTTTAAAATTGGGCCACCTCCTGCAATAAGACGTACAGGACAGCCACAGGTATGAGAGTCTATGCAAAAAAATGTTCTGTTCATATTGTTTATAATTTTAATGATCCTGAATGAATTTCTCCATCCACCATTCTGCTAATTTGTAATGGATTTTCGTTCTTCAGTTCTTCAGGTAAAAATTCATCCGGCCAATTTTGGAAAGAAATAGGGCGAACGAATCGCTTAACTGCATCCGGACCTACTGAAGTAAAACGGGAATCTGTGGTAGACGGGAATGGCCCTCCGTGCTGCATTGCATAAACAACTTCTACTCCTGTTGGCATTCCATTGAATAATAATCTTCCGCATTTATCTTTCAAAAGACTGATCAATGCTGCATTTTCATATACATCATCCTGAGTAGCTGCTACAGTAATAGTTAGCTGGCCTTTTAACTTTTGAGCAATTTGTATGAATTCTTCCTGATTTTCGCAAGTGACAATAATTCCAAAAGGGCCAAACACTTCTTCACTCAATACGGGATTATTGATAAAGTTTTTGGTATTTGTTTTTATAATCACAGCGCTCCCCTTTCCATCTTCTGCTTCAGCCGATGCCATTATTTCAATATCGGGTTGTTGTAATGCAATAGTTTTATGTTTTTCAAAGTTGTCATATATCCCTTTGTGAAGCATATTAGAAGGAATCGTTTCTTTAATTTCATTTTTTATTGCAGCGATAAAACGATCCAACGATGTTCCTTTAAGCGCAATAAATACCCCCGGATTGGTGCAGAATTGCCCTACACCTAAGGTTAATGAGCTGACATATTCTTTAGCTAATGCTTCTGCTTTATTTTCAATCAAGTTTTTAAGTGCAAATACCGGGTTGATACTTCCCATTTCAGCAAATACGGGAATAGGATTTTCACGACGATTGGCGGTATCAAACAGTGCTTTTCCGCCATTGAATGAACCGGTAAATGCTACTGCCTGAATATTCTGATGCTGTGTTAAATAAGTTCCGATTTCATAGGAAGTTCCTGTAATATGGCTGAAGATACCTTCAGGCCAACCAAATTCTTTTACAGTATTTACTATTGCATCAGCCATGATTTGAGAGGTCTTAGGATGTGCCGGATGAGCTTTTACAATCACAGGACATCCTGCTCCTATGGCACTTGCAGTATCACCGCCTGCCGTGGAAAAAGCAAACGGAAAATTGCTGGCTCCAAAGACCACTACAGGCCCTAATCCTATATTATACTTTCTGAGATCTCCTTTCTGTTTCTCAGGCTGGGCAAGATCAATTCTGGGTTCTGTATATATTCCGGAGGCTACCGCTTTTGCATAACTTCGCCATTGGCCTACCGTTCTTGCTTTTTCACCTGTAAGTCTTGCCAGAGGTAGTGAAGTTTCAGAATGAGCAATGGTGAAAAGTTCATCTCCTAACGCTTCAATTTGATCGGCAACAGCATTCATAAATGCTGCCCGTTCTTTTATCGTTGTATTCTTCAGGAATTGATAAGCTTCAGAAGCCATCTGAATGCTCAGATCAATATTTTGTTTTGATGTTTCTTCGGTCATAGCTTTATTCTGATGTTAATTCAATACCGGACGGTTGGTTCTGCCCTCTTCAATAATCTTGTTAACTCTTTCTGCTTCTTCACCCTGAAGTTCAAGACGGGGTGCTCTTACGTATGGATTGCTGATTCCTTCGGCAGTAGCAGCCAGTTTAATATATTGGATCAGCTTAGGATGAATATCCAGTTCTAGCAATGGCATAAACCATCTGTAAATAGCCACTGCTTTATCATATTCTCCTGCTTTGGCGTAGTTGTACATAGCCATTGTCTCGTTGGGAAAAGCATCTACCAACCCTGCAACAAGTCCGTCAGCACCAAGCATTAATGTTTCAAGACAAATAGTATCTACACCACCAAGAATTTTAATTCTTTTTCCAAAACGGTTGATCATTCTGGTTACATTAGCCAGATCTCTGGTAGATTCTTTCACTGCCTGAATGGTTGGATATTCAATAAGCTCATCAAACATTTCTAAGGTTACATAAATTCCGTAATCAACAGGATTGTTATAAATAAGAATAGGAAGATCTGTAGCACTAGCCACTGCTTTGAAATATTCTACCACTTCACGGCTGTCTGCTTTGTAACGCATTGGAGGGAGAAGCATTAATCCATCCGCTCCCAGTTCTTTTGCTTTTTGGGCAAAGCCTACTGCATTTTTGGTTGTATTTTCAGAAAGGTTAAGAATAACGGGAATTCTGCCTTGTGTCATTTTTTTAGCATATTGGAGAAGTTCAAACTTTTCTTCGGTTTCCAAGACACTGGCTTCTCCTAATGTTCCGGCAAGGATAATTCCATGTACTCCGGCTTTAATCTGGGCTTCTGTATTGACTGCAAACATTTCAAAATCAATCTTTCCTTCTTTTGTAAAAGGAGTTAATACAGCAGGATAAATCCCTTCCCAGTTTAGTTTTGTACTCATATCAAATAATATTTATTCAAAACTAAGTGAATTTTAAAACGGTAAATGTTAATATTTTAATGTATTCTAACCGTATTTTAACATGTGCTTATTCGTGGTCTGTAGTAGCCTCTTTATAATGCTTCAGATATTCTTTTGGGGAGTACTTCATGATGGATTTAAATACCCGGTTGAAGTTGGTAAGACTGGTGAATCCGCTGTTAAAAGCAACGGAAGAAATGTTGTACATGCTGCTGGAGGTTAATAATCTACAGGCTCTCTGCACTCGTAATTCATTAAGATATTGAATATAGGTAATTCTGGTACGTTTTTTAAAAGATCTGCAAAATGCCTGTGGAGTCATACAAGCTTCTTTCGCAATCAGATCAAGGGTGAGTTTCTGCTGGGTGAAATTTTTCTTAATATAATTCTGAGCATCTATAATCCGCTGGTCATTATCTGAAATATGATTAGGCAGGTTCTTTTCTGAGGATAAAGGAATATGCAAATGTCTGTTCTGCATCAGATGGTTTAAGATCTTTATAAAATCGATGATCTGTTCTATGCCTTGTGTTTTTTGTAAAGCTGCCATGCTTTCACCCACACTCAATTTTAGCTTTGAAGCAATCTGAAATCCTGTTTTTGAGAGTTCAATGAAATTTTTAAGCTCTCCAAATTCAGGAAGATCAAAAAAAGCGGCTATTTTTTTATCAGGATCAAAGAATATAGAAATGGCATGAACCTTTTGTTTTTCGTTTTCATTAAAAGCTCCCTTAAAAACATGTGACTGGTTGGCTCCCAGGTAGAAAATATCTCCGGATTCAAAGGTAAAAAGGTTTTGTTCTATCGCCAAAGTACCATGCCCTTTAAGAATCCACATGATTTGAGTTTCCGTGTGTCTATGAAAATAGGGATAGAAATTAGGCATAATATCTTCCTGAATACGGATGCTTTTATTGGTGTCGGCAGGAACTGAAAACTGGAGGCTCTTCATATAATCAATATTTTAAAGGGATCAATGATTAGGAATGTTAAAATATTGCCGAATGTAAGCAAAATATGAACATTAAATATCAAATTAAAATCCAAACTTTACATACTTATTATTTTAATGAATAAAGGGTTGTAAATAGTACAAAATCGTAACTTTAACCTTTTAAAATAAAAACTATTCATAATATATGTTTTCATCAAAGACTTATCAAGACAGAAGAGCCGTATTACAGAACAATGTGGCGAGTGGAATTCTATTGTTTCTAGGAAATATAGAAAATCCTGTTAATTTTGAACATAATCCTTATTACTTCCGTCAGGACAGTACTTTTCTGTATTATTTCGGAATTCAGGAACCAAAGATTGCGGCTATTATTGATATTGATGAAAATAAGACCATTGTTTTTGGAGATGAGTTGAGTATTGATGACATCGTATGGATGGGCAGACAAGAAACGTTGAAAGAGAAAAGTCAAAAATCGGGGGTGCGGGAAACTTTACCATATGCAGAACTTTCTCAATATCTTTTAAAAGCACAATCATCAGGCAGAAAAGTACACTACCTTCCACCCTATCAATCTTCCAATAAAATTTTATTGACTGATCTTTTAGGTATTAAAATAGCAGAATTGCAGCCTTCTGTGGAGATGATTAAATCTGTTGTAAAACAACGTTCTATAAAAGAAGCTCAGGAAATTGTACAAATAGAAGAAGCTGTAAATGTATCTAATGAAATGCATTTACTGGCGATGAGAATGGCAAAACCAGGGATTAAAGAATATGAAATAGCCAATGCGATTCAATACCTTGCTGCTAATAAAGAATGCCAGATGTCTTATCCACCGATCGTTACTATAAACGGAGGAATATTACATAATCATTACCGTCTTAATACGTTGAAGGAAGGAGATCTTTTCCTTAATGATTCAGGTGCAGAAACGGCAATGGGATATGCAGGAGACTTGACCAGAACATTTCCGGTAAGCAAAACCTTTAGCACAAAACAAAAAGAGATCTATGAGATTGTGCTGAATTCATTCAATAATGCTCATCATCTTTTGAAGCCTGGAGTTAAATTTAAAGATATTTATCTGAAAGCTTCTGAATATCTGGTAGAAGGACTTGTTGATCTGGGATTGATGAAAGGAAATCCTGAAGAGGCCGTAAAAAACAATGCTCATACTCTGTTTTTCCAATGTGGACTGGGACATATGATGGGATTGGATGTCCATGATATGGAGGATCTTGGAGAACAGTATATTGGATATACCGAAGAAGAGCCAAAAGACACTAAAACATTTGGACTTAAATCTTTACGTTTAGGAAAAGCTTTAGAATCCGGATATGTAGTAACCGTAGAACCTGGTATTTATATGATTCCTGAGCTTATTGATATCTGGCAGGCTGAAAATAAAAATGCAGCATTCATTAATTATGATAAAGTAAATGAATACCGAAACTTCGGCGGAGTACGTGTAGAAGATGATTTCCTGATTACTGATGATGGTTATAAACTTCTAGGAAACGGACTGATTACTACTGTTGATGAAATTGAAAACTACAGAGCAGAACATTTAGCTTAATTCGGATTCAATATATGAAGAATATAAAAAAAATAACGGCTATTGCTTTATACTTCCTGTGTCTGTCACCATTGGCTGCACAAAAGACGCAATGGACTCCTGATGGCAATGCTTATTATTCATTCACTAAAAATGGCGTTGGGATTATTGATGTACTGAATCCTGGAAAGGATCAGTCTTTTTTAAGTAATAATGAATTAATTCCTTCTGGAAGTGCTACCGCTTTAGTAGTACAGAGCTTTCAGGTATCACCGGATGGCAAAAGCTTATTGCTTTTTACCAATACCCAGAAAGTTTGGCGGGATAATACGCGTGGAGATTACTGGATCTTTGATAAAAATACTAAGAAGCTCACTCAGCTTGGGAAAGATCTGCCCACATCATCATTAATGTTTGCCAAGTTCTCTCCTGATGGTAAAAAGGTGGCTTATGTATCTAAACACAACATTTACATTGAAGACCTTTCCAATAATCAGCTTACTAAAATTACGAATGATGGTACAGATGGAATGATTAATGGTACTTTCGATTGGGCCTATGAAGAGGAATTTGGTACACAGGATGGTTTCAGATGGTCTCCTGACGGAAGCAAAATTGCTTACTGGAAGCTGGATGCACGAGGGACAAAGAACTTCCTGATGATTAATAATACAGACAGTCTGTATTCATTTACCGTTCCTGTAGAATATCCGAAAGTAGGTGAAAATCCTTCAGGATGCAGCATCTGGTTCTATGATCTTGCCTCAAAATCTTCGAAGAAAGCAAACATTGAAGGCGACGAAGTACAACATTATATTCCCAGAATGGAATGGGTGCTGGATTCTAAATCTATTATTCTACAGCAACTGAACAGAAAACAGAATCAGAGTAAAATTATGGTAGCAGATGCTCAGTCCGGAAGCAGTAAAACCATTTATACAGAAACAGATAGTTCATGGATTGATATAAAATCCCGCTGGAATGAGAATGACCCAAGTGGCTGGGATTGGATTAACAATGGTAAAGAATTTCTGTGGCTTTCTGAAAAAGACGGATGGAGACATATTTATAAGATAGATATGAATGGCAAAGAAACATTGATTACAAAAGATGCTTTCGATGTGATAAAACCTGAATTTTTTGATGTTCAGAATAAGCTGATTTACTTTTTGGCTTCCCCTGACAATGCTGCTCAGAAATATTTATATAAAGTAAGTATGCAAGGCGGAAAAGCCAACAAGATAACTCCTGAAGCGTACACCGGATCTAATCAATATACCATATCTCCGAACGGAAAAATTGCTATGTTTAATAATAGCAACGTAAACTCGCGTTCAACAGGTGCCGTGGTATCATTGCCGCAACATAAAGAGCTTGTAGCTGCTAAGAGTATTTTAAAAGCAGATCCGGCAAGATCTAAAGCTGAGTTTTTCCAGATAACAACCCAAGACGGAGCTACATTAGACGGATGGGTGGTAAAACCTAAAAACTTTGATCCCAACAAAAAATATCCGATTGTTTTCCTGGTTTACGGAGAACCGGGATCACAAACGGTAACAGATAATTTCAATGCCGGCCGAAATGGTTTATACATTGGCGATATGGCCCAGGATGGCTATTTATATGTTTCCCTTGAAAACCGTGGAACTCCTGCTCCTAAAGGACGTGAATGGAGAAAATCGATTTACCGTAAAATTGGACAGCTTAATATCCGTGATCAGGCTATGGGAGCAAAAGCGCTGTTTGCAAAATGGTCTTATGTGGATACTTCAAGAGTGGCTGTTTGGGGCTGGAGCGGTGGTGGTTCTTCCACATTAAACCTTTTAGGGCAATATCCTGATATTTACCAGACCGGAATTGCTATTGCTCCCGTGGCCAACCAATTATTCTATGATAATATCTATCAGGAACGTTATATGGGCCTTCCACAGGAAAACAGAGAAGATTTTGTAAACGGTTCTCCTCTGGCTTATGCTAAAAATCTTAAAGGAAATCTGTTACTGGTTCATGGAACAGGTGATGATAACGTGCATTACCAAAACACAGAAGTTTACATTAATGAATTGGTAAAATATAATAAACAGTTTCAACTGATGTCCTACCCTAACAGAACCCACTCTATCAGTGAAGGTGAAGGAACATCATTGCACCTGGCTACAATGTTTACCAAATACTTAAAAGAACATTGTCCTCCGGGAGGAAGATAAGTTATGCAATAGAAGTCTCACAGTAATGTGGGGCTTTTTTTGAGTAAGGAAGATGGAGGCTGGAAGCTGGAAGTACTTGAAACGAGAAAGCAATGTGATTTCTTTTTACTACTTTTAAGAAGAAGTTAAAATGTCATTCAGAAGTT
Source organism: Chryseobacterium nakagawai (assembly GCF_900637665.1). Classification (NCBI taxonomy): domain Bacteria; kingdom Pseudomonadati; phylum Bacteroidota; class Flavobacteriia; order Flavobacteriales; family Weeksellaceae; genus Chryseobacterium; species Chryseobacterium nakagawai. The sequence continues at coordinate 3,061,187 of NZ_LR134386.1, read as the reverse complement.
ATAAACGGAATAGTAACTTCCAGCTTCCATCTTCCATCTTCCTATCTTCCATTCTTTCATTTAACAAATTATCACTAATTTTGAGTAACCCTATCTCTAAAATAAACCCCTTGAAACTACCACTCTCCTACTATTCTAATCAAGATGTTCTTTTTCTGGCTCAGGATCTTCTGGGTAAAGTGCTCTTTACAAAAATTAATGACGAAATAACAGCTGGAATCATCGTAGAAACTGAAGCCTACAATGGAATATCAGACAAAGCTTCTCATGCTTATGGTGGAAGGCGTACAGATCGTACAGAAACATTGTACAGCCATGGAGGAGTTTCCTATGTGTACTTATGCTATGGAATTCATCATCTTTTCAATGTAGTGACTTCTGTGGATGATGAACCGCATGCGGTTCTCGTGAGAGCTATTGAGCCGTTAATCGGGATGGAAATTATGGAACTCAGGAGAAATATGCCGGCTTCCAAAGCTGCGATTTCGGCCGGTCCCGGATCTGCTGCTAAAGCATTGGGGATTGACCGCTCATTGAATAAAAAAGATCTGAACGGATCTGAAATCTGGATTGAGGATCATGGGATTCAGTATTCTGCTGATAATATTGTTGCCGGACCTCGTATAGGAGTTGCTTATGCGCAGGAAGATGCTCTGTTACCATGGCGTTTTTTTATAAAGGGAAATAAATATGTGAGCAAACCGAATACAATATAGATTTTATAAGGGATGAATGGCCTGATAAAGCTCTTTATAATAAACAACAAGATCATCCAGAGAAAAGCCTCGGTTTAAACCACTCGTATTAGGTAACACCCAAACTTTCGCCTCACAAAAATCCTCTGACTGTAGCCCCCATTGAATTTCTTTCTTTTTAGAAAATGCTTTATAGGCTGCTTTACCAAGAAAAGCTATATATTGAGGTTGAAATTCCGTTATTTTGGCTGTAAAAGCTTCAAGTGCATCATCAAATTCTTCTTTTGATAGCTCATCTGCCCGTGACGTAGCTCTTGCAACCGCTGTTGTCAAACCACATCCAAAGTCTAAAATTGAAGTATCATTTACTGCTTCAATTTCGTAAGAGGTAAACCCTGACCGATGAAGAACCTTCCAAAAACGGTTGCTTCTCCCTGAAAAATGATGCCCATCATTAGAAGATTTTAAACCGGGATTAATCCCACAAAAAATAACATCTAGATTTGAAATAATAATATCTGTTAACATATTTGAAGTAAATTAAATAAGATACATCTGTTCTCATTTTTATAGCTTAAAGATATCAATATTCCAGTTACTCAACCTTAGGTTGGAGGTAAGATTTTATCGTTTCATTCTTAATATGATACGATTTATCTGCCTTTTTTGCAGGGTCACTTAGTTTATCGCTCTGAATATGAAAAGATCCAGGTACCTTTGCAGGGTAATTATGAAGGATGAAATAGCCTATTAAAGAGCAGTAAAACTTAATCATAGATCTTCATTCCTAATCATTAAAATAAATAATATGAACTGGATTGCGTTAATTATTGCAGGAATTTTTGAAATCGGATGGCCGTTGGGTCTTAAGCTATCTCAGCAACCTGAAAATAATAAATGGGGTTGGATCATGTTTTCGATTGCATGTATGGCAGTTAGTGGCGGATTTCTCTGGTATGCTCAAAAAAGTATTCCCATTGGAACAGCATATGCTGTGTGGACGGGAATAGGTGCAGTAGGAACGTTATTGGTGGGAATTGTATTTTTCCAGGACTCGGCAAGTATTTTGAGATTATTATCCGCATTATTGATCGTAGTGGGAATCGTTGGACTTAAACTTTTTTAAATAAAAAATGGCTTAAGATTATTGCTAATCATTAAGCCAAACCATTATTCAACATTAGAATAATAAACCAACTACATTATATTTACTTTTATTATGCTTTAGTAAAAGTCCACATCAGTAGGAGATGTTTTCTTAGTAATGATTTTATTGTGATAAGATAGTTTAGATCATTTCTTCCTACATCCATTCTCTAATCATTTATTATTATTTCAAAGATCAATAAATAATTATCAAATTGAAAAAAACATCTATCAAAGAGAAATTAGGGTCTATGAATTGTTTTTAAATAGGATCAAGCTTAATCAAATAGGTTACCAATCAATAAACGGTTTATAAGTCCTCCCAATCGGAAGTTTTTTCCCTTTAACCTGTACAATATTTGCTGATTTCACCTCTATCTTATGTTTGGAAATAATATAAGATTTATGAATACGGGTAAACATGTTAGGATTCAGACTTTGCTCTATCCTGCTTATCGGCATTTTAAAAGTGAAAGTCTCCGTTTTGGTATGGATATGAATGTATTCCCTTAAACTTTCGATATAAAAAATGTCCTGAAGAATGATTTTGATCTGTTTTTTACCACTGCTGATGAAAATATGGTCACGCTCAGATATTTCCAGCAAAGCATCTTCGGCTTCCATTAAATATTTAAACTTACCAACAGCTGTAACAAACCGTTCATAAGGAATGGGTTTCAGTAAATAATCTGCAATATCCAGTTCATAGCCTTCTATTGCATATTGATGATAGGCTGTTGTTACAATGACAAATGGAGGATTCTTCAGTTGTTTCAAAAAATCAAAACCTTTTACTACAGGAAGATGAAGATCTAAAAGCATAAGGTCTACCTCGTGAATGCTCAAAAGATTACTTGCATGCACGGCATCGGAACACTTTCCTATAAAATTCAGTTCCGGATCACGGGAAATAAAAGTTTCCAGTATTTCTGCAGCAATGGGTTCGTCTTCTACAATAATGCAATTGTATTTTTTAGAGGCTGGATGTATCATTGAAATCAATTTTGAGTTGAACCATATATCGGTCACTTTTGTCGTTCACAGTTAGCTTGTGTTTAGGGTAAAGCAGTTCAAGTTGACGGCGGATGTTTTTAAGTCCTATTTTTGTAGAATGCTGATGGGGTATTTCTTCTTTGGAATTTTCAATACGATAGGTAAGAATTCCGTTTTTCAGTTCAATATCAATGGTGATATAAGAATCTCCCAGACTTTCGGAAATACCATGTTTAAAAGCATTTTCAACAAACTGAATCAGGATGAGCGGTGAAATTTCCTGAGCAGGATTGTCAATATTTTCCTGTAAATGTACACTAAGATGATGATGTCTTATTTTCTGAATCTGTATATAATCCTTAATATTCTCAAGGTCTTTTTCTATAGAAATATTTTTTTCAGCAGCTTCATAAATATTGTACCGCATGATTTTGGAAAGCTGGAGAATAGCATCAGGGGTTTCATCTGCCTTTTTAAGAGCCATTCCGTAGATATTATTCAGTGTATTGAATAGGAAATGAGGATTGATCTGGGCTTTTAACATTGTAAGTTCCTGATCCAGCTTTTCCGATTTCAATTGAGAAATCTGCTCTTTCAGCATGTTTTTCTGCCTCGTAATCTCTACCCCGAAAACCAGTCCTACCATAAAAATAAGATCCATAAAGGAATTGAAAGCAACCAGACCGTTGATAAATCCGGAAGGCTGTTTGCTGTCTAAAGTCTCTATAACACCATAGATACAAGGATAAATAATATAATGAGTGAAAATCCGGTGTCCTAAAACTGCCAGTATCACGATCAGAACATAGAAAATACATTGAATAACCTTAGTAAAATGTATCTTTTCATATACATACAACAAGGAATAGGCAAGAGGAATTTTAATCAATAAATAACCCAATTCAAGAATAAGCGTATTCTGAAGTCTCAACTGCCAGATGAAATCCGGAAACTGGTATCTGGACCAGTAAAAGTCAAGATAAACTTCCAGAATATAATACAATATCCAAAAAAACAGATGAATTTTTAGTTTAGATTTACGATCTGATGTTACACTTATTGCCATTTAAAAATATAAAATAATAAGATTCAGTCAAATATAGAAATATAAAGTCTATCAATGTCTGCGATCTATCTATAAACTACCCTACTTTATTCCTTAAGATAATTTTAGGAAACATGAGATTGATAAAACTGAAAATTAACAGAACATTAAATTCGATCCCATTAGTTCCTCCGCCTACCACAAACCAACCATTTTCCCAATGAATAAAGTAGATCCCTAACACAAAGATCAGGATGTTACAAATAGCAACAGGTTTTATACATCGATCTATCCAAATTAGGAAAACGGAAGCAAAATGGATAAGCTTTACTATCCAGGCTATATACAGCCCTATTGGAGAGAATCCTATCATATCCAGATAGTTTATGCCAAAACGATTGACATCTCCACTCAAAATAGAGATTACACTATGCATAAACAGGATAACAGAGAGTGCAAGTCTCAGGTAGTAGTTATTTTTCATGAAACTAAGGTAGTTATCATGTAGAAATAGTAGGTTTTATCATATATCAATTGCTTTTAACAGCATACGAAATTCTTTTCATTGATTAAAAATCATTCTTTATGATCTGTTATAACTTATTTTATTTCTGATAGTTAACAAATGTTTCTATTTATTTACTCCTCTTTTATTAATGATTTATTGCTTATTTAAAGGTAAATTAACATTTTAATTATTCCCTTAATTGTGATTTTTATAAATTAAATTCTTATTTTTACAGTATTAATTACAGAAATTAATGAAACTTGACTGAAAAAACTCATCAATTGGAAAATATTTCCCTCTATAATTTTCTGATTGGTGAGAATAGCTAAATTCAGCGTCGATTCTAATGCACAAATAGCTGTCAATGTAAAAAGAGTGGCCATCCTGACCACTCTTTTGTATTGTTATTCTTTCGGTCTTAATTTTGACCTAAATTTTTCTTTAAAAATTCTTCAAGTTCCTTTTCATGAAGATTCTTCGCAATAATCATCCCTTCGCCATCAATAATAACATTAAAAGGAAGTTCATCTATTTCATAAGCTTTTGCAACAGGGCTCTTCCAGAATTTTAAATCACTGATCTGTATCCAGTTGATCGTAAATCGGTCAATAGCTTTCTGCCAGCTTTCTTTATTTTTATCTAAAGAAACACCCACAATTTCAAACTTATTGGTTTTCACCTGATCCGAATAAGTTTCATACAGCTTTTTCAGTTCAGGTTGTTCTCCTACACACGGAGCACACCAGGTTGCCCAAAAATCAATAAGGATAAGTTTTCCTTTTTGGCTTGAAAGTGAAAATGAAGATCCATCCGGTTTAGACATTGTTATTTCAGGAGCCTTCTTCCCTATTTCAATTTTGTTTTGAGCGAATGCAAATCCAGAAAACAGGCCCAAAAACAATATAATAAAACTTGTTTTCATATTAATCATTTGTTGGATAATCTTTATCCAGCCAATCGGTTTTTATATTTTTAGGAAGATTTAAAAGCTTGGCGTTTTTAAAGCCCATCTCCATCAATACATTAAATGCAGGACGGATGTTCGGACATTTTACAAAAGGACAGCATCCACAATAGATTACAATTTCCTTATTTTTAGGAATGTCTTTAAGATAAATTCTTAATTTTTCCAGGTTTTCCGGCTCATGGGTCGGACCAATGTCTACCGAACCTTTAATGATAGCTTCAGGACCTACAGAAATGATTAATAAATCCTTAGTCTTGTGCTTTACAATTCTTGAGGCTAATAATGCCGGATCCATCAGCTGACTGTCTTTCCACGGATCCTGTGTTTGTTGTGCCTGACTGAAAATGGAGCACACAAAGCACACCATCATAAACAAATACTTCATACTTCTATTTTTCACAAATATATAAATGATTTGTTGAACTTTAAAAGGTTTCAGAGCCTGTTTCCTGATTATTACAGGTATTTTAGAGGTTTTCATTCTTTTTTGGAGTAATATGGACTACATTAGAAGCTCCCGGTTCTATAATCAGTCGGGTACCAGCTCCTCTCTCCTGCTCCCGTCCCTGAATAGCAGAACCTGTAGTCAATGTCAGTTTTCCCTGGAAAACAGGATGTGGCGGGAGTAAGGATATCTCAATCTCGTCTTCTTCAAGCTGTATGATAATAGATGCTGCGTCAATGCTGTATCGGTTTCCATCTTTATCTACGGCAAATACCGGATAAGGTTTAGGTTTTTCCATTGTAATATGATTTTTAACAAAGATAAAACTTCAAATGAATTCTCTTTTTGTAATTTAGTGGTGAAAAACAAATCATAGCCAAGTATGGATTGTGGTTTTAGGTATTTCAAAGTACCTTTTCTGATTTAAAATAAATTTTCTTTTTATTCTATGAAAATCAATCCTCCTGAACATTGGACCAACTTTATAAAAGTTTTTACTAAAAAATTCAACGATGAGATCGTTGCTGATGTAGTCCGTGTATTCCGTACTATGGAAGATATTCAGGAGCGCTATGATACTTATGAATTTGAAGAATTTATTCCCGGATATATTCCGATTGCAGACGATTCCGGAGGACAGGTTGCTGTTATATCAAAAGATGGCAGAAATACAAAAGTCTATCTGAGTTCGTATGGAACATTGCAGGAAAAGTATTTTGAAGTTTTGGATCGGGATCTGATGCATTGGATGCAACGAAAATTTCCTTTTGAAAGAATACAAAATACCATTTCAGAGGCGGATATTGAGAGAAAACAAAAAGAAAATACAATTTTAGCTCAGACAATAGCTTCTTTTCCCCCTATTCTGCAGTTTTTGAAAGAACCTGTCATTATTGAAGGAATTGCCTTACCGGAAAATTATGCTTCTGTGGAATATATTTATTATTTCCAGGATGGGTACCATTACAATTCGGTAGAAAATAAAGATCTGACGGGTAATGCTCCTGGAGAATTTAAACCAAGCTGGATTGTTTTAGCATCCAATTATTTTGCAGATCCTTTTTTTATTGATTTAAATGAAGCTAAACATGATTTTCCTATATATTTCGCCTATCACGGACAGGGAAATTGGGAACCTATACAAGTTGCTGAAAGTTTGAAAGTATTTCATAAAATATTGAATGAGATTCAAAACTTAAGAGCTGATAAAACGAGTCTAATTGATTATTTTGATGAAAATATAGATCTGGAAAATCCTTTATGGAAAGAAGTCTATACAAGTATTGAAGAAGAAAGCGAAGAGGAAGAAGAGTCAGAGGAGCCAATAGAAATATATGAATTAATAGGTTCAGAAGCCCGTTTGTACATTACTGATATTGGGCCTAATAAAATGAAGGTCATTGCATTACTGAAAAAAGAGTTTGGTATCTCCGGAACCGAAGCTCTTGAGCTCAGTAAAAAGCCAAAAATATTATTCAAAACCGGGTACAGCAAATGGCTTGAATATGACCGTAAGCAATTGGAAGAGCTTGGCGCCAGTGTTGAATTTGGGCCTTTAACCTAAAACGTATTCATTGATTTCTAATCCTATAGCTATGTATGCTAATTTCTTATGATTTTTGAAAGTGCTTTGCTTATTTAAATCCAGATATTTTATACATTTATATAAAGTATTGTGAACTAAAAAAATACCTTTATCATGGAAGAAACATTCCAGCCTGATGCGATTATCATAGGAACCGGATTGGCAGGGCTTACTGCGGCAATGGAAATCACAAATGCCGGAAAAAAAGTAATGCTTCTGGATCAGGAGACTGAACAGAATATTGGCGGACAGGCTTTCTGGTCATTTGGAGGTCTTTTCCTGATCAATTCCCCCCAACAACGGAGAATGGGAATTAAAGACTCCTATGAATTGGCCTTACAGGACTGGAAAGGAACTGCTGGTTTTGACCGTTATGAAGATTACTGGCCCCGCAAATGGGCAGAAGCCTATCTGAAATTTGCTGCTGGTGAAAAGTATGATTACATTTCCAAGTTGGGAATCAAATTGATGTTTATGGTAGGCTGGGCAGAGCGGGGTGATGGATCTTCCACGGGACACGGAAATTCTGTTCCCCGTTTTCATGTAAGCTGGGGAACAGGAACAGGTGTAGTAAAACCCTTTGTTGAGAAAGTATACAAAGCGAAAGAAAAAGGACTGTTAGAGATGAAGTTCAGGCATAGAGTTACAGAACTGATCGTCAAAAACGGAAAGGTACTTGGCCTGAGAGGTGATATTCTGGAAAATGATGCGCAGGAAAGAGGTGTTGCCACCAATAGAAATATTATTTCACAATTTGAATATTCTGCACCCCATATAATAATTGCCTCAGGAGGTATAGGAGCCAATCATGAATTGGTAAGAAAAAACTGGCCCGAAAGATTAGGAACACCTCCGGAAAATATGGTGTGTGGAGTTCCTGCTTATGTGGATGGTAAAATGATTGGTATTGCTGAAGATGTAGGCGCTGATATCATCAATCGTGACAGGATGTGGCATTATACGGAAGGGCTCCAAAACTGGAATCCCATCTGGCCGAATCACGGGATAAGAATACTTCCGGGACCTTCTTCCCTATGGTTTGATGCTATAGGAAAACGTCTTCCTGCTCCTTTCCTGCCAGGATTTGATACTTTAGGAACATTAAAATACATTCAGGATACAGGATATTCTTATTCCTGGTTTATTCTCACACAAAAAATCATTAAAAAAGAATTTGCACTCTCTGGTTCAGAACAGAATCCGGATATTACCAATAAAGACTATTCCCTTTTTCTGAAAAGGATTTTTGGCAAGAAAGCTCCCGGTCCTGTAGAAGCCTTTAAAGAGCATGGTAAAGACTTCATTGTATCAGATAATCTGAAAGACCTGGTGGAGAAAATGAATCAACTGGCAGGTAATCATCTTCTGAACTATGAAAAGATAAAATCCCAGATCGAAGCCAGAGACAGAGAACTGGATAATAAATTTTCAAAGGATACACAGGTTAATTATATCAGGAGTACCAGAAGTTATTTAGGAGATAAACTTGGAAGGGTTGCTGCTCCGCATAAGATTTTATTGCCTGAAAATGGACCTTTAATTGCAGTACGGCTTAATATTTTAACCCGAAAAACACTAGGTGGGATAAAAACCAATCTGAACGGGCAGGTTTTAAAAGAAGATGATAGTCCTATTGAAGGGCTTTATGCAGCAGGTGAAGTCGCAGGTTTTGGTGGTGGTGGCATGCATGGTTACCGGGCATTAGAAGGAACATTTTTAGGTGGATGTATTTTTTCAGGAATGAAAGCCGGAAAGTATATTGCCGGATTAAAATGATAATTCAAATGAATAAAGACATACAATGAGCAACTATTACAATGATAAAGTAGTCTGGATCACAGGAGCTTCATCAGGAATTGGGGAAGCTTTGGTAAAAGAATTAGTAGAGAATAGCAATGCAAAAGTGATTCTTTCTTCCAGAAATGAAGAACAACTCTATGAAGTGGCAGAAAGTATCGGGCTTACCGTGAATCAATATGCGGTAATCCCATTAGATCTGAAGAACTATAAAGAAATGCCTGCAATAGCCGCTAAAGCCATAGCAACTTTTGGGAAAATAGATATTTTAATTAATAATGCAGGGCTATCCCAGCGTTCTTTAGCGATGGAAACTGATATTGAAATAGATAAACGCTTAATGGATGTTGATTTTATCGGGACAGTAGCATTAACTAAAGCGGTAGTACCCTATATGATTCAAAATAAAGGAGGACAGGTTGCTGTAGTTTCAAGTCTTATGGGAATTTTCGGAGCTCCGATGCGCAGTGGCTATGCAGCTGCAAAACATGCTCTTCATGGATTCTTTGATGCTTTGCGTGCAGAATTATATGCGCAAAACATTTCGATAACAATAATCTGCCCGGGATTTATACAAACCAATATTTCCATTCATGCAGTAACTGGTGACGGCTCTTTACAGGGAACAATGGACGATGCCACTAATAATGGAATGCCCGTTGATATTTTTGCAAAAAAAATGCTGAATGCCATTGAAAAAAAGAAGAATCAAAAAGCCATTGGCGGCAAAGAAGTATTGGGCGTTTACCTGAAACGCTTCTTCCCTGCCCTGCTGGCAAAGATCATCCGAAAAGCAAAAGTAGTGTGAGGAACTTTTTTAAATAATAATTATATATACAATTTTTATAATAAGTTCTATTCTTAGTGATTCTACTCTGTCATTCTGACGAAGGAAGAATCTCATCTACAGTTTAGATTATCCTTCATCAGAATGAAAATTATATATAAGGCTTCTTAATGCAAAAAACCACACAAAAAGTGTGGTTTCTATCATTTTTAGTATAAAATATTATTCTATAATGATTTTTTTTGTCAGTTTTTGTGTACTATGTGGGATCGTCAAAAAGTAAACTCCTTTTCCAAGATGACTTGTATTGATCTTTGTTTTTAAACCATCCAATTTCTGTTGATGAACTGTTTTTCCCAGCATATCTGTGATTGAAACCTCCATAGAAGGTGTAAAATAATCAAGTTTTAAAGTAACGTGATCTTTTGCTGGATTTGGAAAAACCTTAGCGGTAACAGCATCATCTTTCACAACCTCGTTAGTAGCCAATTGAATTTCCGGAGCAAGTTTTACAACCCAAACATCATCATTTCCGTTATTTACTGTTACATCGCCATTGTTTGAATTAGAGCCTCCGGCAATTATATATCCACCGTCTGTAGTTTGAATAACAGAATTAGCACTATCAACTCCCGATCCTCCAAAGCATTTTTGCCATTGAATATTTCCTGTAGGAGTAAGTTTTACAGCCCAATAATCATAAGAAAGAGGTATTTCTCCGGTACCTGATCCTGAAGGGGGATGATATCCTGTTACCTGACCATCATTTGAAGCGGTGCTTCCTACAACCAAATACCCACCATCAGTGGCTTGAATAATAGAAGAAGCCAAGTCAGCTTTGCTTCCACCCAAAGCTTTTTGCCATTGGATGTTTCCTGTTGCATCTATTTTTACAACCCAGTAATCAGTTCCGTCGTGATTTTCCGTTACATCTCCATCATTAGAAAAAGCATGACCTGCTACAATAAAACCTCCATCTGAAGTTTTTACAATAGATGTTGCTAAATCCTGATGAGAACCACCTAAAGATTTTTTCCAATAAATCACTCCGCCATCAGAATTCAATTTTATGATCCAGTAATCTTTCCCTCCATGGTTTCCTGTTACATCACCATTGTTGTTTTCGGCATATCCGGCAACTACATACCCACCGTCTGTAGTTTGAACAACGGAAGTAGCTCTGTCATCTCCTGTTCCTCCTAAAGATTTTTTCCATTGGACATTTCCATCAGAATTTATTTTTACGATCCAATAGTCTATATACCCATTATTTCCGGGTACATCACCATTATTATTTGAAGAAGAGCTTCCCACAAATAGATATCCACCATCTGTTGTTGAGATCATTTTACTGATAGCATCATAATTGGTTCCTCCAAAAGCTTTTTTCCAATAAATAACTCCGGCATCAGAATTTAATTTTAAAGCCCATCCATCTGTAAATCCATGATTTCCTGTCACATCACCATTGTTTGATTCGGAAGTTCCGGCAACCACATATCCGCCATCTGCCGTTTGAATGATAGAGCTTGCATAGTCGTTTCCTGTTCCTCCCAAAGATTTTTGCCATTGAAGAGTTCCTGTTGCATTTAATTTTATGAGCCAGTAATCTGAATTTCCGTGATTTCCGGTTACATTACCATTATTGGAAGCAGAAGTTGCGGAAATCATATATCCTCCATCTGCTGTTTGAATGATAGAGCTTGCATAGTCACTTCCTGTTCCTCCTAAAGATTTTTGCCACTCTATAGCTGGAGCCTGTGCCATACTAAAGCCTGAGAAAAAGAGCCCAGCCAATACAGGCAGCATTTTTTTGTAATTGAATTTCATGGTTTTTTAGTTTATTTTGACGTGCAAAATTATAATTTATAAAGAAATAAATATCAACAATTCTAATCTATTTTAAAATTATAGAAAGATTTGCTTATTCTGCATGTGAAGTTGCAATTTTATACCAGAAAGTTAATTTTTGAAAATTTGTTTTTTTTAATCAATGAACAATATTTTTAGTCTGAATATGAGGACTCGGCGGCCCAAGGCCGCCGAGTCTGTTTATCAATTTTTTGTATTTAAATGTCCTTAAAAAAGCTTCATTCAAATGTATTTAAACCTTATCTTTAAAATCTTAATACTACTTAATGCCTTAAAAATGAGGTCAGAAATTCTTCACCAATCCTATTCCTACTATTTTATTCTGATAGAAAGGCATAACCATTGTAGAACTTGAGAGGTTTTTAGCTTTACTTTTTCCACGCAGCATAGTATCAATCCTTGGGAAAAGCCAGTAGGCCAATTCTGTGGATAGAATTCCAAATCCAGCACCTGCAACAACATCTCCCAGCCAATGTTTGTCATTCAACATTCGATATACTCCTGTAAATATAGCGAACGGATATCCGGAAAGGCTGAGCCAGAAATTGGTATCCTTATATTCTCTGAACATAAACTGAGCTGAAGAAAAAGCCGTCGCAGAATGTCCGGAGGGAAAAGAAAGTGTGTTTGATCCATCGGGTCTCTCTTCTTTGACTAGATATTTTAAAGGCATAGTAAACGCTGCAGAAATCAGCTGTGAAGAAGCATAGATAATCGTTCGGTCTCTCAGGTTATGTTTTCCTTTTATTCCTATAGCATTCAATCCGTATACCATCACTGCAGGAGCATATTGGGTGTAATTATCCAGGTTCATTCGTGCCGGTTGATGTTCATTAATCTCTGTACGGGTAGAAAAATTAAGCTGTTTAAGCTTATCTGATGTTAAACCCGCTACTCCATAACTGATAAACACTGCAGGAATAATCAAACTTTTATAATTCAGTTTATTGGTATGGATAGCAGACAGGCTATCTTGCTTAGGCTCAACAATAATAGTATCATTATTCTGAGCATTGATTTTGCTAATAACTGAGGTGAAAACTAGTAGATAGATCAGTAATTTTTGACAGGACCTTTTCATTTGACGTAGATTGGTTTTAAATTAAAACTTATAACTGTATCCCAGTCTTACAACCTGGGTTTCGTAATAGTCATTGCTGGTATAGGCAAACCCCATCCCCTGAATATTTTTCTTAATAACCATAGTGTTGAGGAGATCAGAAGCATTTAAGAAAAGCTCTCCTTTTCCTTTTTGAATTGCTTTTTTCAATCCAATATCCATAGTGAATCTTGCTTTTATTTTTCCTTGAGGAATAACATCCGGTGCCAGATAAACTGCTGTAGCCTGAAGATTCAGCCCTTTTGAAAAACGAAAAATATTATTCAGCTTTATATTTCCGGACACTGCGGTTTGTCTATCAGCAGAAAATGTATTAGGTTCAGGGTATAAATTTTGAACGGTAAAGGCATTGATCTGGTTGCGATAGATATTTCCATTGATATTGAATGAATATACATCAGAAACCTTTTGATTCCATATTGCTTCTAACCCTGTATTATAACTTTTGTCTGCATTTTGAAAGATGGCATAGATCAGATTACTGCCTGGTACAATGCTGGAGATCCTGGTAATGGTTCCATTCGCAAAGCGGTGATACAGGGCAGAATATAAATATCCGTTATCCCAATTATATTTATATCCCAATTCAATGGAATTCGTAAACTGTGGTCTTAATGCCGGATTTCCAACCTTGATGATTTCGGCATCATCATATTTTGGAAATATTCTGATATCTACCTCATTCGGACGGTCTACTCTTCTGTTATAAAATACTGAAAACTTGTTACGATCGTTAAGTTTATAAGCTAATCTAAAATTGGGAAATGGCTGAGTATAATTATATCCATCACTTTTATAAGTAGGATGATTAGGGTTCACATCATATTCAATTTTTACGTATTCTAATCTTAATCCAAGTTCTGCTTCCCATTTTTCATTCTCAAAAATATAGTTTCCATAGACGGCCGGAATAAATTCTTTATAGTCCGCTTTACCCCCAGCCGATACATCCAGTACTGAATTTGCTCCGGGAATAAAGTTCATATTGGTAGGGATACTTCTGCTTCTCAGTTTAATTCCTGTTTCAATTCTTCCATATTTTAACGGCTTGATATAATCTACATTGAAATCATATACCTGCTCATCTGACAAAAGTTTAAAAGCATCGGTTCCGGTAGAAGCCGGTAAGTAATTATCATAGAAATATTTTTCATCTTCCCTGTGAAATGTATAATTGAATCCAACATTTAATAAATGACCTGCTTCTTTAAACTTATGCTGATAAGAGGCACTCCCCATGATTGTCGTTTTCAGCTCATCTTCCAGAAATTGCCACAGACGAAGGCGCTGAGATTGATCTCCGTTAAAAAATGGCTGATCTCCACGGTCAATAATTTTTTCACTTCCGTACATTCCTGAAACCGTCAACGTATTGTGTTCATCAATATTCCAGTCTAATCCTGCTTTTGTAGTAAAGAAATTGGTATTTCTGTTCCTTTTCAGCTGAGAATTGATAACCGTTCCATCATCGTAAGTACGGGTTACAAATTCATTTTTATTCAGCGTTTCCGTGTATAAATTATCGGCTTGTAGAAATAGATTGACCTTATTTTTTCTATAGTTAAGAGAAAGAGACGGATTAATTTTAGGAGTCAATGTATATTGAGGTCTGATGGTTGGTAAGTTCTCTTTTCTTACCCACAATGAACCCAGCCCTGTGGTAAAGCCTACTTTCCCGTTCCAGCCATTCTGTTTATTTTTCTTCATGATGATATTGATGATTCCGGCATTACCGTTGGCATCATATTTTGAAGAAGGATTGTTGATAATTTCAATTTTATCAATAGCTGAAGACGGAATATTATCAAGTCCTGTCTGGCTTCCAAATCCGGTAAGAGCGGTCTGCTTACCGTCAATAAGAACGGTTACCTTGTCATTTCCTCTCAATTGTACTTTTCCATCCTGTACAGTAATACCGGGAAGGTTCTGCATACTTTGCAGTACGGATCCTCCACTTTGGCTGATATTATCCGCTACAGAATACGTTTTTTTATCAAGCTTGTTATCCAGTTCATTTTTTTTAGAAGCAGATACCACTACTTCTTCAATTGTTGTTTCCTTTTCCTGTTTTCGGTTGAGTTCTATTGTTGGGATCTCTAAAAATTCAGAAAGACTCCCGATAAACACCGATTGTCTTTGCGTATCATATCCTGCCATAGAGGTCTCCAGAAGATAATGATCCGGTTTTACCCCAGCAATAGAAAACCTTCCCTCTTCATTGGTGATGGTTCCGGCAACAAATGCTGTATCTTTTTCCTTTTTTAAAATAATATTGGAATAACGAAGTACTTCCTTATCCTTGGTAGTTACTTTTCCGGAAAAGGTTACAGAAGTGACTTGTGCTGTAATCATAGAAGAGAGAGCAACAGTTGGGAAAAGTAAAAATTTCGATCGATTCATTATAATTAGGTCTTTAATTACTTATTGTATAAAATTTCAGTTTTGAAGAGCTTGTTTGTTATTGTGTTTTCGTTGTGAAATAAGAATCATCACTACCATTAAGAAAATAGATACCAAAGAGGCATTGATGGTTCCCAAATCAAAGCCTCCTTTTGCAATCGGTTTGGTTAAGAGATCCCCAAACGTAGCTCCAAAGGGTCTTGTAAATACAAAGGCAATCCAAAACAGCACAACATGATTGATTTTGGTAAAATA
This sequence comes from Chryseobacterium nakagawai, assembly GCF_900637665.1. Classification (NCBI taxonomy): domain Bacteria; kingdom Pseudomonadati; phylum Bacteroidota; class Flavobacteriia; order Flavobacteriales; family Weeksellaceae; genus Chryseobacterium; species Chryseobacterium nakagawai. The sequence continues at coordinate 3,045,572 of NZ_LR134386.1, read as the reverse complement.
ATGAAGCAGTACAACGATTAAAATGATCAATCCGGTAATAAAAGCTCCCGTCATATATCCAAGTCCCAAATTATCACTCAGGAAATCTCCGAATGCAGTTCCAAGACTGTTAGAAAACAAAATGGCTGTCCAGTAATAGAATTCTTTATTTCTTTCAAAAATGGGATATACATCAAGATTGTTATACTTTTTATACCAAAAAAAAAGTGAAAGTAAGAGCCCGGAAAAAAGGATAAGGCTTCCTGCTAAATACCCGGCTTTTAATGTTCTATCAATAAAATCTGAAATTTCTGTTCCCAGTGTGGTTGTTCCGATAATCACCAGCCAGTACACTGCCGGAATATATTTTTTGATACGGAGTTGTATAGATAGTATAAAGATGAAAAAGAATAAGGTAATCAGAATTCCTTTAGTGTAACCTAAATTCAGAGTCATGGAAATAAAATCTCCAAGGGTCTCTCCTAAGGTGGTCGCTACAATTTTCATGAGCCAGAAAAGTATAGTGACTGCAGCTACTTTGTTTGCCGTTCTCATTGTATCTATTTTTTTATTAGGTTAAATCTTCAAAATGTTAAATTCTCTGTCTTTATATTTTCCACTCATTATTTATATTGCTAAGCTTTAAATTTTGTCAGAATATTATCTTTATAACAATAGAATTCATGAGATGTCTTTTTTCCTAATACATATACTTTCTCAACATGAACTTCATCATAATGTGCCATGAGTGTATGATACTGTTCTTTCAGATGTCCGGACAATTCGTCAGGTTGCACACTCCTTTCTATTTCTATTCCTCCTTGAGCTTTATATTCCATAACCACACGCGTATTTCTCCAGGACATGGTGTAAACATTTTTATTTGCTGTAGATGAAGAATTGATCTCAATTTGATCTTGTTGAACAATTTTTCCCGAGGTACTTGAGAATAATGTAATCCCAGAAACTACCATAGCTGCATATCCTATCTTTTTGAACAAGTTTTCACTGAGATGAGGAAGAATATACTTCACGGTGTAAGAAGAGACAATAGCTGCTATTGCAATGGCAATTCCCAGCCATAAAGCCATATTAGAATATAATCCTAATGAAATATAAATGATAAGTTTAATAAGGTGAAGAAAAATTTCATTGGCGGCGCGGGTGGCTACAATTTCTTCTTTTTTAAGCCCGAACTTTAGATAAAAACGATTAAAAAGCAATCCTACAGCACCTGTGATCCCCGAAATGAAACCTGCAGAAAAACCAATAAATGCCAATGCAGATTTTGGATATTCTTTTCCAGTTTCCTCAGCTTTGTTCTTAGAAGCAAAGAGTTGTGGTACATTAGCAATCAGGAAGAATGCTACAATTAATTGCAGATAATTGGGATTTACATATTTAATCAGATAAGCACCCAACAGAACAGCTGGAATAGAAAATGGTACAAACCATAGAAATATTTTCCAGTTGATATGCTGCTTAAATACTGCAATACGGGAAGCTGAACTTGTAAACGTTCCGATTGTTAAAGAAAAAGGGACTAGTGAGGTAGGAAGCAAAAGATTCAGGATCGGAATCAGAATGAGACTTGCACCGCCTCCACAGATAGCGCTGATCCAGAATGCAAGAATGGTTCCTGCGAATAAAAGGGCAATTTTTAAAATCATTTCTAAATAAAATTTACACTTCAGTACGTATATATTTTCAGTACAAAGATGCCAACCGATTTAGAATTAATTTTGAATTTTTAGATTGTAAATGTTAAGAAAATGATAAACTGACAGAAAAAATATGATAGCCGTTTTCAAACCTGTAGCTGATGATCCAGTGATGAAATTTACAGATTTCCTGGATGATAGATAAACCTAGCCCACTTCCATTACTATCCGCTGATAATTTTGAAAACCGTTTAAATAATAATTCTTCATCCAGTTGTTGAGTTCCTGAATTGGAAACTTCAAAGACAGAATCCGTCAACCTTATTGAGATCAATCCATTAGGAGTGGTATGTCGGATAGCATTGATGATAAGATTATTAATCATAACCTCAGTGAGACTGCTATTACCATTTACCTTAACATTAGAGGCTATATTTTTCTCCAGAGCTATATTTTTCTGCTCAAAATGTTCTTCAAGAATGTCAATACTTTGTGTTAGGATATGGTCAAATGAAATACTTTCAGAATTATCAAACTGATGATTGTCTATTTTGGCAAGCAACAATAAGTTCTTATTAATACGGGAACTTCTGGTAAGTGCTTTATTCATATCCTCCACAATGCGGTATTGCTTTTCAGTAAGATCCTGATCCTGCAGCAAAAGATCCAGCTTGTTTTTAATAATGGCAAGTGGAGTCTGTAGTTCATGAGACGCGTTTTCCGTAAACTCTTTTTGAGTTTTATAGACAGAGATATTACGTTCTATCAGTTTTTGAACAGATTGATTCAGTTCCTGAAATTCTGTGATATCAGATGTTGGGAAATCTATTTTACTCTGGCTGTTAAGATTAAAGGTTTTTAGCTGGTTAAGAGTACTTCTGAAAGGTTTCCAGATAGATGCGGAGAACTTTCTGTTCAGATAAAGAATTCCTACCAATATTACTACAAAGAAGAATACCGTGACCATTGCAAGGATCCCAATTGTTTCATGAGACTCTTCAATATTGGTTTCTACAGTAAACAGATAAGGTTTATCATGGATATATACTACCTTTTTCAGGCATCGATAACGTTCTTTTTTTTGCTCAGAGATAAATGGTAGATGTTTTTCTGTAATATAAACACTGTCTTTCTTTATTTGATCTTTGGTAATTCTTTCAATATCGGTTTCAGGTTGAATATGATTCCAAAGATCTATACTCTGTTCCAGTTTTTCATCGGAAAGCTGTAAATGATTGAATTTATAGGCTGTTTTCTCTACAATAATCTGATTATGTTCATCCAGTTCATCCTGCCAGATGGTATCCACTACAAAATAATACACAGGAATACTTATCATCAGAACGATAAGTACATAGATGATAAAAGGTTTGGTGGTTTTGCTAAGTAGAGGTTTCAAATGGTGTAGTTCAAGGTTTAATATTTAACATGTAAAGTTGGTGTACTTTGACATGGAGATCTATTTTTACTGTATGCAATTTAGTATTTTATTGGTTGTGATCTTACCCGTTAAAAGGTTGAAAATATTTTATTATTTTTTCACTTCGAATGGAGCTGGAAACTTATTTTTTAGATCCCAAATCACGAACCATGAATCCCGCGACTCATTTAAGCTTCCCACTTATACCCCGTCCCGTAGACCGTTTTAAGATAATGTCCACATCCCGCATCATATAATTTTTTCTTGAGATTTTTTACATGAGCATATACAAAATCATGATTATCAAGCATGTCGGCAAAGTCACCAGAGAGATGTTCTGCAAGAGTACTTTTAGAGATTACTTTGTTCTTATTCCCTATAAAATAGATTAAGAGATCAAATTCTTTTTTGGTTAAAGAAATAATTTCATCATTTACTGCTACTGTTTTTGCCAGTAGGTCAATCTGAAGTTCATTTTGCTTTACAACATTGGAACTGCTGAACTGTTTTCTACGAATAATGGAATAGACTCTTGCCATCAGCTCAGAAAGGTGAAAAGGCTTGGTAAGATAATCATCCGCTCCCAATTTTAAACCTTCAATCTTGTCATCCAGAGCATTTTTGGCAGATATGATAATAACTCCATCCTGTTTATTTTGCTTCTTTAATTCCTCCAGAATCTTAAGCCCATTTCCATCGGGCAGCATAATATCCAATAAGATACAGTCGTACTCGAACATATCTATTTTGGTCATGGCTTCACTGAAAGTAGCAGCATTTTCACAGAGATAATTTTCCACAGATAAATATTCAGAAATACTCTTGGCGAGTTCTGCTTCGTCTTCAATAATTAGAATTTTCATGCGATAAATCTATGATTAAATTTTGAAGAAATTTTGAATTTCCAACAAAATAAGCCTGAGAATACATTGAATGAAAAACAAATTGATGTTCTATTGAGGAACCTCTGCTTTTTCATAAATCAATCCTTCTGCTTTCAATTCTTGCCAAAAACCAAGAGGAATCTGAGTGTGCAGTGCTTCCAGATTACTCTGTACCTGTGCAGGTTTACTGGCACCGGGAATAATAGAAACAAAATCTTCTGAAGCAAGTACAAAATGAAGAGCTGCATCAACAATATTGATTTTATATTTCTCTGCAATGACCATTATTCTTGCCCGTTTTTGTTCCATCCCTTTTGGAATCACATCTGTATAATTATACCGTTCACGTCCTGTAATATATCCGGAATTGTATCCTGCTCCAGAAACCAGTTTTACTCCTGCTTTTTTTACTGCCGGAAGAAGTCTGTCCACTGCATCTTCATGTTCCAATATAGAGTATTGGGTAGCAGAAAGGCAAATATCAGGGTCTGCAGATTCAATACAGTCTAGAATAGGCTCAATTTTATTGACTCCCATTCCCCATGCTTTGATAACTCCCTGATCCCTCAATTCGGAAAGAGTTTTAAAAGCTCCTTCTCTAGCCTGCTTCAAGAAATAAGGATAGCGGTCACCTACCTGATCTTCAGACAGGTCATGAATGTAAACAATATCGATATGGCTTAATCCGGTTCTTTGCAGACTCTCTTCAATAGATTTTTTTACAGCATCTGCAGTATAATTATGTTCGAAATCAAAGTTCAGAGGATTTTTCCACATGGTAGGCGGTACTTCAGATTCCGGAACCTGATGAAAGAGCCTTCCTACTTTTGTGGAAAATATAAATTCATGGTGATCTTTATTTTTAAGAAACTCCCCAAACCTTCTTTCACTTTTGGTGAGCCCATACCAGGGAGATGTATCATAATACCTTATTCCTGAGTTCCAGGCAGTTTGAAGAATATCATGAGCTTCTTCATCTGTTATATTTTCAAAAGCAGTACCTATAGCAACTCCTCCTATTCCTAACCTGTGTTTGTCTGTTAAAAGCGTCGTTTTCATATCAAAATATTTTTATGATGTTATATATACCGCTGCAAACATCATGCAGTTCAGCCTTTTTATTGATTCCTTACAGGTGGATATGAAAAATTTAAGGTCTTCTTATAGGATGTTAAATATTTATATTTTAAAGCATTTGGTCTTGTTCTTGAATGAATTACACTACACTATTTCAATATCCACTTAATATGAAAAAGCATGTTCTAATCGTAGGGGGAGGGTTTGCAGGTATTAATCTTATCAAATCCCTCAGGAACGACAAGAGATTCAGAATTACTTTGGTAGATAAAAATAACTATCATTTCTTTCCACCGTTGATTTATCAGGTGGCTACTTCATTTATAGAAGCTTCAAATATCAGTTATCCCTTTCGGAAACTGTTTTCAAATAATAAGAATGTAAAATTCCGCATGGGAAATCTGATCAGAATTTATACTCAAGATAAAACCATAGAAACAGATACAGGAATCTTGGCGTATGATTATCTCGTTCTGGCTTTAGGCACAGAATCTAATTTCTTTGGAATAGAAAATGTAAGGAAGCATGCCCTTCCCATGAAGAATATAGAAGAAGCACTCTACCTGAGAAATCACATCCTATTAACGTTTGAAAAAGCGGCCCGGAATAAAGATATAAAACAAGCTGAAAAACTTCAGAATATTGTTATTGCAGGAGGCGGACCTACAGGCGTTGAACTCGCCGGAATGCTTGCAGAAATGGGGAAATATATTGCTCAAAAAGAATATCCGGAAATTAAATTAGGACTTTCCCATTTGTATCTGGTAGATGCTCTTCCTTCCCTACTTTCACCGATGAGCAATATGGCCAAGGAAACCGCATATAACAAACTCAAAGAACTAGGTGTGAAAATTATTCTGAATGGGGCTGTAAAGGATTATGTGGATGGTAAAGTTATTTTAAGTAATGGTGAAACAATTGAAACAGAAACCCTGATCTGGACGTCAGGAGTCATCGGTCGTGAAGTTCAGGGGCTGCCTGAAAAAAGCATCGGAAAAGGAAAACGACTGTTGGTAGATGCTTATAATAAAGTAAATGAAACTGAAAACGTGTATGCATTGGGAGACATTTGTCTTATGCTTTCTGAAGAAAAATATCCTAACGGGCATCCTCAGCTTGCTCAGGTTGCTATTCAGCAAGGTAAAAATCTTGCGGCCAATTTTAAGCGTATAGAAGATGAAAAAGTATTGGAACCTTTCCAATATAACGATAAAGGAAGCATGGCCATTATTTCGAAATATAATGCCGTTGTAGATCTTCCGAAATATTCTTTCAAAGGATTTGCAGCCTGGCTTACCTGGCTTTTTATCCACATTATTCCTCTCGTTGGTTTTAAAAATAAAATTCAGCTTGCCTTTGACTGGTTTCGGTTGTTTATAACCAATAATCCATCCATCAGGTTGATTTTATATCCCAAAAGAAATACGGAAAACGGATCTTCTTAAATCTTAATTAATAAATAACTCATACTTAAATCCATTGATATGAAAAATAGTAGAAAACCTCCGTTTTTTGGAGAAACAGTAGTCATTACCGGGGCATCCAGCGGAATTGGTAAAGCTACAGCAGAAGCTTTTGCCAAGCAGGGAGCAGATCTTGTTCTTGCAGCCCGTAATGAAGAAGCTTTGAAAGAAACTGCAGACCTATGCAGAAGCCTGGGAGTTGCCGTTCTTGCTGTTCCTACTGATGTTTCTGTTGCAGAAGAAGTTGCCCATCTCGTAAATGAAGCCCTTCAGTTCAGCGGTAAAATTGATTATTGGGTGAATAATGCAGGTGTGCTCGCATTGGGAAAATTTGAAGAAATTCCTGTAGAAGTTACCGATCAGATTGTTAAAACAAATCTTTTGGGATATATGTATTCAGCACATGCAGTACTTCCTGTTTTTAAACGTCAGAAAAAAGGAGTATTACTCAATAATATTTCAATTAGTGGCTGGATGCCGGCACCTTATGGTACGGCTTATACCGCTTCAAAATACGGTATTCGGGGCATGACTGAAACGCTACAAGGCGAAGTGTCAGACTTTCCAGATATTCACATTTGTGCATTGTATTCCGGTTTCCAGAAATCTTCAGGCATAGAACACGCTGCCAATTATTCAGGAATAAAACTGAGTACTCCTCCTCCATCATTTGACCCCAGAAAGCTTGCGGCTTCCATTGTAAAAACAGCAAAGAATCCCGCAGACGCTTCTTATCCAGATTGGTCGGCTGTTGCTTTTAAAGGCATTTATGAAATATTTCCCGGCCTTGTCCGATATGTTTCTTCGTCTGCAATGCGAATGGTGATGAAAAAAGCAAATAAAGACGAACAGACGGGAGGAAATGTACTGGGACCTTCAAGAGGAAATACAGGAATTGACGGAAAATCATTGGTTTCTATTCCTCCAAAACCATTGCTTTGGGCTGCAGCCGGAGTTTTAGGAATAGTGGCCGCTAAATTTATTTTTTCTGGAATTTCAAGAAGAATTAATGAAGCCTAGTAACAAAATATAAATCGGCTGTAATAGCGGATACTTACATCTGTTTTACAGCTGATTTACTTCATTAAAAGGGTCTGTTTATGTAAATTAACCAGAAAAATAAAGCCTTTTATATGTTTCAAGGAAAATTTTTAAAGGGCTTTTTAGGAGTGTTTTTATAAGATATTTCATAAATTTACACAGCAGTTTCAAATTGAGACCTGCATTAAAATTCTTCCCAGGTGAAAATTCACAACAAAAAAAAGTACCTAAGTTTTCTAAAATTTAAAAGAGATTTCCAGAAATACGGACTGGAAAAAGCACGCAGTTATGAGCTTATTCTACATTGGCTAAACAATAGGCTGAGCCGGAATCAGTTTCTTGTGCTTTCCGGAATCTTGGTTGGATGTACAGCAGGTTTAGCAGGAGTAATTCTGAAAACACTCGTACATAATATCCATTATTTCATTACCAGTAAAGTCCATTTTGAATATCAGATTCTGTTCTATATCGTTTTTCCTTTTTTAGGAATTGTTCTCACCACAATGATTGTTCTAACATTATTTAAAGGTCAGGATCGAAAAGGGATTGGAGCAATCCTTTATGAAATTGCCCAGAACTCAAGTATTGTAGCCTCTGTAAAAATGTATTCTCAGGTGATCCAAAGTGCGGTTACCGTTGGGTTGGGAGGTTCTGCCGGATTGGAAAGCCCCATTGCAGTTACCGGAGCTGCGATAGGGTCAAACTATGCACAAACTTACAGGCTTAATTATAAGGAACGTACATTATTACTTGCAGCGGGAGCTACTGCCGGGATAGCCTCAGCATTCAACGCACCTATTGCCGGAATTATGTTTGCCTTTGAAATTCTCCTGACGGGAGTCGTTTTTACAGACTTTATTCCATTGGTCGTTGCTGCGGTTTGTGGAAGTCTTTTGTCCAGGATATTGCTTCAGGAAGATGTTCTCTTTAGATTTTATACAAGAGAAGCTTTTAACTATAAAAACCTGCCTTATTATCTTATTTTAGGCCTTGTAACAGGACTTTATGCAAGATATTTTGTGATTATTTCCCAAAAAGTAGAGCATTTTATAAAAGGACTTCAGCTTTCAAAAATGCGTAAAGCGATGTTTGGAGGTGCTGTGCTTTCTCTGCTTTGTGTGCTTTTTCCTCCTTTATTTGGGGAAGGATATGAAACGGTGAAAGCTTTCACCAATGGCAATACACATTCTATTATTGAAAATAGTCTTTTCAGATACTTTGAAATTGGTGACTGGACGATTATTATATTTTTAGTCCTTGTATTATTATTAAAAGCCTTTGCTACTTCATTTACAATATTCAGTGGCGGAAACGGTGGAAACTTTGCCCCTTCTCTTTTTGCAGGTGGAACCTTAGGGTATTTATTTGCATTGGTTTGTCAGCATATTGGATTTGCAGATGTTCCGGTTACCAATCTTGTCCTGGTAGGAATGGCCGGAGCCATGAGTGGCGTAATGTATGCACCACTTACAGCGATATTCCTGATTGCAGAATCAAGTTTTGGATATGATTTGTTTATTCCGTTGATGATTGTTTCTATTATTTCATACCTGATTGCGAAATGGTTCTCTCCAATCTCTCCGGAATTAAAATCCCTTGCTGATGAAGGTAAAATATTTACCAATAAACATGATAAAAACCTTCTTTTTGCTTTAAGAACAGAGGATTTTATCGATAAATATTCTCAGACAATTCAGGAAAATGCTCCTATTACAGACCTTTTTGAGCTGGTAAAGAATGGAGATAAGAATATTTTTGCAATAGTAGATGATACCAGAGCATTAAAAGGTGTTTTAACGCTGGATGATATCAGACCTTATCTTTTTAATAAAGAAATTGACACTACCCAAACAGTTGCTCAGATTATGAAGGCACCTCCGGCAATAGTCCATCCTGAAAATAGACCCCTCCAAATTCTTCAAATCTTTGATGATTCCGGAGTTTGGAATCTGCCTGTGGTGAGTGAAAATAATGTTTTTATTGGTTTTATTTCCAAATCTTCTATTCTGATGAGTTATAGAAAGTTGTTGAAGGAGTATTCGGATTAAGGAGTTAAACCACCTTTCAAACAGTAGTAGTACCTTAAAATAACTTAGTGTTAAAACTTCTATGCTTTTCGCGTTAAAAAATAAATCCGTTCAAATACTGTGAACGGATTTTTAATCTAATAATGAAGTTTAAAAATTAATGGCTCACTTTATTAAGCAAGTCAATATCTTCCTGATCTAAAGTAAGTTTCGGAGCGTTGAATAGCGTTTCAAGCTGTGAAGAACTGGTAGCACTTACAATAGGTGCAGTAATCAATGGATTGGATAATAGCCATGCTAGAGCCACTGTTCCCTGATTGCTGTGATGTTTTTCACTCACCTGATCCAGTGCTTTTAAAACATCCAGACCTTTTGGATTTAAATATTTTCTTACACCTTCTCCCCTTGCGCTTTTAGCAAGATCTGCTTCATCACGGTATTTTCCGGTTAAGAATCCCGCTGCCAGTGACCAATAAGGAAATACACTCAGATCAAATTGTTCAACTAAAGGAGCATAGTTTTTTTCAAAACCTTCTCTTTCCAATAAATTATAATGAGGTTGTAAAGCAACATATTTAGGCAGATTATTCTTTTCAGAAGCTTCAAAAGATGCCTTTAAACGTTCAGGAGAAAGATTAGATGCTGCGATATAGCGTACTTTTCCGGCTTTAATAATTTCATCATAAGCAAAAAGTGTTTCTTCTACCGGAGTGGTATGATCGTCAAAATGCGTGTAATAAAGATCGATATGGTCGGTTTGAAGCCTTTGCAGAGACTCATCTACAGATTTAAGAATATGTTTTTTACTGATATCGTAGCCATGCTCTTTTGTTTCAGAACCTACTTTGGTAGCCAACACAATATCCTTACGGTTATTACGGCTTTTCATCCATTTTCCGATGATTTCCTCAGATTGCCCGCCTCTTCCGTTTACCCACCATGAATAGGTATCTGCCGTATCAATAAAATTGAATCCGGCTTCTGTAAACTGATCCAATATATCAAAAGATTGTTTTTCATCCAGTGTCCATCCGAAAACATTTCCTCCGAAATTAATAGGAGCTATTTCTAAATCCGTGTTTTTGATTTTTCTTTTTTCCATAAAAATAATTTTACTAACTGAAATCTAAGGTAGCGAATATTATTCTTCATCACTATTCAAAATAGCCATACGCTCTATAGTTATTATAAATGAAAAAGCCGATGATTCCTTATTTATTTTGCAGAATGCGATAATAAAAAAACAGTCTTATAGAAGACTGTTTCTGCTGTAATTGTTGGATTAACGTAAAAAGTATAAGTTTTATCTGTATTGTGTATTTTTTTTTACACAAGATAATTTCAGTATTCTTTTCATACTAATTCTATGGGACTATGTGGTTAAATTTTTAAAATCATATAGAGACATAGAATTATGCAAGTTAATTCAAGTAAGTAAAATAATTAATCCGTTCATTGTGGTGTATTTTTCGAATTATCTGCAAGATAATCTATTGCTTTTCAATCTGAGGAATTTCAAGTGCTATCAGAATTTGTCTGTATTCCTGTAATTGAAGATTAATCGTTTGTAATCCTTGTTTAAAGAATGCAGATGTATTGAATAGGTTTTGATAATATTCTACTCCCTCCAGCATATTCTTTTTGAATGCATTCCATTTCTTTGTTTGAGACTGGGTAATTTGTATGGAAGTGTTTTCGATTTCCTTTTTCAGATACTCTACATACATTTTCAATTCATTGATGAACATATTAGGACGGTTGTTATCAGGCAGGATATTGGTATTGCCATAAATATGTTTTACCATTTCCGAAAGAGAAACTTCCTTATCAAAGAAGGCAATATTGGGTCCCGGACAGATGACAACACCTTGTTTTTCGCCCTTAATCTCCATTCCCTGTTCCATGTAAGCAGCGTTTACAAGTCCTACACAAAGACAGGCTTTATCTGTAATTTCAGTTTTTTTCTTTTCAAACTCTTCTGTAGAAAGTGTTTCTTTCTGATGAGAAAGTTCGTTCAACTTCATATCCTGATATTTCTTAGAAGCAGTACAGGTGCCTTCAGGAGAATATTCCTTGCTTAATGCTAATAATTTCTTTGGACATGAGCTTCCATACCTTCCTTTGGCTTCTTTCTGCTGTTTTAATAATTCGTTAGAAGTTCCTTTTATAGTGTTGAAAGGAACACCCAAAGGTGAAATTTGGCTTAGGTAAAAATCATTTTCCTTAGCATTTAAAAGAAGATTTCTGGTCTCGGTATCTACAGAAGTGGCTTCAGGAACTAATAAAAATGGAGAGCCCCATCCCACACTGTCTACGTCATAATTGGACAATAAAAAATCATGTTCTTCAGAAGTACCTACACCTCCCTGTACGGTAATTTTCATTGGTAAAGGTTTGGAGACAACAGGTTTGCCTTTTTGCTCTAATGCACTTATCATTAATGAATAAGCAGACTGGATCAGATCATTCTTTTTCTGTCTGAATTCTTCCATAATAGGTCCCAAAAGCATTCCTTCTGTAGCAAATGCATGGCCTCCGCAGTTTAATCCTGATTCTATTCTGTATTCTGAAACCCATAAGCCTTTTTTAGCCAGAAAATTTCCCTGAATCATCGCAGAGCGGAAATCACTTACTTTAAGAATGATTTTCTTTTTCAGAATTCCGTTTTCATCGGGGAAAAAATCATCAAATTCTTCCATGTAACTGTACAGACGGGGATTCATTCCTGCCGAAAGAACCATTGAGGAAGATAATTTACTCTTTGCAAATCCACGCAGCGAAGCATGAGCATCATTGTACATTGCAGGAAGTTGCTCATTCTTTTTATAGTTGTCTTTATCAACTTTTGTCATGATATTGACATCAATACTTCCGGGTAGCAGATTTGTTTCAATAAAGTGTTTGATACTGTCACTCCAGTTATCTTTTTGTACAATAAGGTTTTGAAGACTGTTTTTCAGATCTGAAGTATTGGGTAACATGGCCACAAAGTCTTTCAATGCCTCTTTATTTTTACTGATTTCCTGTTTGAAAGCTTCGAATTTTTCATTCACGATATCATCTACCATGTCCAGATAAGCAGTAATTCTTTTGGCTCTGTAATCCTCTGTTTTTGTTGAAATTCCAGAATAATCAAGATTAAACTTTTTGTTGTAAAAGTTTTTCATTTTTTCCAGAATTTCATCATCAATGATGGAAATCACAGAAGAAATTCCATATTGTGCAACGCGGATCGGGCTGTCTATGGTATAAGCCAATCCCATTACCGGAATATGGAAATTGTGTAACGGTTTAGTTGTCATTATGTTTCAATAAAAGTTCTTTACTTAATGCAACTAAAAATTCTTTCAACTAATTCACTGCTTAAAAGTATTGCTTTTTTAATTAATTATGCATCAAATAGTATCTGTAATATTGAAAATATGCTAAAAATCATTTTATCAGGGTGTTATTTTCTTCAAAAATGCATAAATATTATAGACTTTGTCCAAACAGTATTTTTAGCCACTTTTCCTACTACAATATTCTATGTGACTATGTGGTTTAAATAATAATTTAATTTTTACCCCATAGCCACATAGAGTTTACACATAAATTAAAATTATTCGTGAATTCGTGGCGATAAAAACATAGCAATCATCCGCGTAATCAGTAAAATCTAGTACGGTATTAGTATAAAAAAGGTTTCATTTACTTAGTAAACAAAACCTTTTCTATTAAACGTATGGATAGGCCATTACTCTGCCTTATTCTTCAGCATCATCAGAAGGCTATACGCTCCTTTCTGTACAATCTTTTTACCTTGTAAGAAATCTGCTTTTAAAACTTCTGTAAACTGGTCGTCTGAAATTCCGGTGACTACAGGGATCATCTTATATTTTGATTTTCCAAGGTCTTCAAAAACATAATTTTTATTTTCAAAAGAAACTACAGCATCATTGGGAAGTCCTTGGGTATATCGGCTGCTGATATTGACTTCGGCATTGACGTACATTCCTTTTACAAATTCAGCGTTAACAGATGATAACTTAGCTATAGCCGTTGCAGAGCCTCCATTTTCAATACTTGGAACTACACTTACAATTTTAGCATTGGACTTCATATCAGGATTTTGATTATTATAAACCAGAATATCCTGTCCTACTTTTATATCATTAACATCGTTTTCAAATACCTTTAATTCTAGAAGCAATCCAGCCGGATTAATTAGCTCAAATAAGGTATCTGCGGGGTTAATATATTGCCCGTTATTGACCAGAATTTTGCTTACAAAACCACTGAATGGCGCATAAACATTAATTTTACTTCTTATATTTCCTGTATTCAAGCCTTTTGCATTGATTCCGATGATCCTTAGTTTTTCTTCAAGACCTCTTAAAGTGGCATTGAGAGTTGAATAATCTGCCTGAGCGGTTTGTAGCGTTTTATCACTGCTTGCTTTGCTTGTATTAAGGTCTTTCTGGCGGTTAAAGTTGAGTCTTGCAGCATCAAGTTGTGCTTTGGTTACCAGATAATCCTGTTGAAGTTGTATGAATTGCGGATCTTCTACAATTGCCAGTACCTGACCTTTGCTGAAGCGGCTTCCATTAATGACATTGATCGCTTTGATATGTCCGCCCATAATGCTTGAAACAGAGCTGATATGAGATGGGGCTATCTCTGCTTTCCCATTCAGGCGTACCAGTTTCTCCATGTTCCTGTCCTGAAGAGATGTAATCGAAATTCCTACAGACTGAATTTGCTGATTGGTGAGATGAACCGTGTTCTCCGCTCCCTTTGCAAATTTTGTATTTTCGTAGACTGTTTTTTCCTCTTCTTTTTTGCCTGAACAGGATGATAAAGCAAATACTAAAGCCAGGCTGTATATTGATATTATTTTGAATTGCATGACGCTGTTATTTTGAAATTAAGAAATTAAGTTCTGCTCCGATCTGATTCAGTCTTTCCAGGCTGTCGATGTAATCTGCCTTGGTCTTGACAGCTTGATTCACCAGTATTACCCAGTTTAAATAATCAATTTCTCCTACATCCATCTGCTTTTGAGCTGTTTTTAAGATCGTTTCAGATTTTGGAAGCTGTTTTTGCTCATAATTTTCAATAATCCTTTGCTGATTCATATAGTTACTGAGCTGTTGTCCCAATCTGTTTTTAAGTTCAATTTCCTTTCTTTGATATTGATTTTCAGAAATAGCAATTTTTGCCTGTGCGGCTTTGGCTAAAGCTCTCTGGCCTTTGGTAAACAATGGAATTCCTACTCCAACCTGTACAGAATTAAAACGGTTATTGTTAATGTTTTTCATACTCTGATTGGTGTAGCCAATCAAAAGTTCAGGAAGCAGTCTGCTCTTTTCAAGTTGTACTTCAGCCTCTCCTACTTTGATCTGCTGTTGCAGATACATCAGTTCAGGGTGTTGTTTTACCATTTCCTCTGAAATCTGAAGTCCTATATCCATTGTGGGTTTATTGGCAACGGGTTGATAGGTAATATCAGACTGCAGGAGCAACTGAAGCTGAAGTTTTGCAATATTCAGATCATTTTCAAGGGAGTTCAGTTGTACTTTTACCTGTTCTTTTTGAATTTCTGCGGTGGATTCTTCTAGAATGTTGGCTTCTCCTTTTTTTAATCTTAAACCAGCCTTATCTGCAAAATTGGAGTATAGCTGACTGATGTATTCCAATACTTTTTTCTTTTCCTGAAGGACTAAAATTCTATAGAAAACATCTGTAACCTCTTTGGTGAGCTGTGTTTTTGTAAGGTTCTGACTGATAATACTTGCTGTCCATTCCGCATCCAGCATCTGCTTTCTTTTCGAATAAACAGTTGGAAAGCTGAATCTTTGTGAAATTCCAAATGAATTGTCGGTCTCTTCTCCCTGAATCTGCCCGATTGCTCCTGTAACTTCCAGCTGTGGAAGGTCAAGATAACTGGCTTTCAGTTTCTCCTGATAATGAGTGATGAGTTTTGAACTTTTAAGCGTTCCGTTTTGTTGATATGCCTTTTCCAGTGCCTGTTCAAACGTTATGTTTTCCTGAGCCTGAAGACTACCGAAAGAAACGAATAGTAAGAAAACAGACAGTTTTTTATAGTGTATTTTTTTAGAGAATTTCATTTTATCTTTATTAATATGTTCAAATAAGACGTAAAGGATTGGGAGAACAAATAAGGTTAAAAGGGTGGCCAACATCAATCCACCAATTACTACTGTAGCCAAAGGTCTTTGTACTTCAGCTCCTGCTCCATTGCTGATAGCCATTGGCAGAAATCCTAATGAAGCTACAAAGGCAGTCATCAGAACCGGACGAAGTCTGATTCTTGTTCCCATTAGTACAATTCTGCTGGTATTGGTTATTCCATTCTTTTTTAAACGGTTAAACTCTGATATCAAAACAATTCCGTTAAGTACAGCTACCCCAAATAAGGCAATGAATCCAACCCCGGCACTGATGCTGAAAGGCATTCCTCTCAGGGCGAGAAAATACACCCCTCCAATGGCTGATAGCGGAATGGCAGTGTAGATTAATAAACTGTGTTTTACAGATCCAAATGCAAAGAATAACAGTAAGAAAATCATGACTAAAGAAATAGGAACAGCAATTCCTAATCTTGCTTTGGCTTCGTTTAAGTTTTCAAAAGTTCCACCATAAGCAATGGTATATCCTGGCGAAAATTTCAGGTTTTTTCCTACTTTTTGCTGAAGTTCTTCCACAATACTCTGCACATCTCTATCTCTGGCATTAAATCCAATGATGATTCTTCTTTTGGTATCTTCTCTCTGGATCTGGTTCGGACTGTCTTTAAGTTCTACTTTCGCCAGTTGGGATAAGGGCACCTGCTCTCCGGAAGCTGTCGGAACCAATAGATTTTGGATGCTGGTAATATCTTTTTTATAATCATTATCCATACGAACAACGATGTCAAACTTTTTCTCTCCTTCATACAATGCTCCGGCAGTTTGTCCTGCAAAAGCCATATTGATCACTCTGTTGATCTCGGCAACAGAAATATTGTATCTTGATAATTCAGAACGGTTGTAATCAATAACTACCTGTGGAGCCCCTTCAACGGGCTCTATATAAAGATCCTGAGCTCCTTTTACCGTATTAATGATACTTCCCAGCTTTTTGGCATATGTAGTAAGACTGTCAAGATCTTCCCCGTAAATTTTACAAACTATATCCTGTCTGGCTCCTGTCATCAATTCATTAAAACGCATTTGTACAGGGAACTGGAAACTTGTTGTTAATCCGGGAATGACACGTAATGCCTTGCTCATCTTTTCCGAAAGTTCAGGGAATGATTTTGCAGAAGTCCATTCTTTTTTAGGCTTTAAAACAATAATCATATCTCCCGCATCCATTGGCATTGGTTCTGTTGGAATTTCTGCGCTTCCGATCTTTACAACAATCTTTTGTACTTCTGGAAACTGTTTTAAAAGAATACCGGAAGCCTGTGTCGTTATTTTTTTGGTCTCATTAATATTACTGCCTTGAAGAATTCTCATTTCAACAGCAAAATCTCCTTCTTCTAATGAAGGAATAAATTCGCCTCCCATTCTTGATAAAGTGAAAATGGCACCCGCAAAAAGCACAAGAACGCCTAAAATGATTGTTTTTCTATATTTCAAAGCCTTTATCAGGAACTTTTGGTGTCCTGTTTCCACCTTCGTCATTACCCTGTCAGAAATATTATCTTTTACCTTTTTCTTTCTGCTTAATACCAATGAACTCATCATAGGAATATAAGTAAGGGAAAGAATAAATGCCCCAATCAAGGCAAATGCTACAGTTTGTGCCATAGGCTTAAACATTTTCCCCTCAATTCCCTGTAGAGTAAAAATCGGAAGGTACACAATAAGGATAATAATCTGCCCGAAAACAGCACTGTTAACCATTTTGGTAGCTGAACTGGAAACCTGGCCATCCATTTCCTTTTTGCTCAACATATTGTCTTTTCCAAAATGCTTTTTGTGAGCCAGCTGATGCAGAACAGCTTCCACAATGATAACCGCTCCATCTACAATAAGACCGAAATCTAAGGCCCCAAGACTCATCAGGTTGCCTCCAACACCAAAGATATTCATCATAATAATGGCAAACAGCATGGCTAAAGGAATTACGGAAGCAACCAATAATCCGGCTCTGAAGTTTCCAAGGAATAAAACAAGAATGAAAACTACAATCAGGGCCCCTTCCATCAGGTTGGTTTTTACTGTACTGATGGTATTATTAACCATCTTAGCGCGGTCAAGGAAAGGTTCAATTACAACACCTTCAGGCAGAGATTCCTGGATTTTCTCTAGTCTTTGTTTAATATTGCCTATTACCTCGTTAGCGTTTTCTCCTTTAAGCATCAATACAATGGCTCCGGATACTTCTCCGGTATCATTATAGGTCATAGCGCCATACCTTGTCGCATATCCGATTTTTACAGATGCTACGTCTTTAATGTGAACCGGAATTCCTTCTTTGGTTTCTGCTACCTGAATACTTCCAATATCTACTGCTGTTCCCAAAAGACCTTCGCTGCGGATAAAAAGAACTGTTTCTTTCTTTTCGATATAAGCTCCTCCTGTATTTTGGTTATTCTTTTCCAAAGCGGCAAAGACATCGTTGATATTGATATTAAAAGCCTGAAGCTTATTAGGATTAATAGCAATTTCATACTGTTTCAGTTTTCCCCCGAAACTGCTGACATCTGCCACACCTTTGGTTCCTAATAACTGTCTTCTCACGACCCAGTCCTGAATAGTTCTCAGCTCCGTTTCGTCATACACATTTTCATAGCCTTTCTTGGCCCTTACGACGTATTGGAAGATTTCTCCCAATCCTGTAGAAATAGGTCCTAGTTCGGGCTTTCCAATTCCGTCTGGAATATTATCCTGAACGAGTTGTAGACGTTCCTGAACTTGTTGGCGGGCCCAATACACATCGGTATTATCATCGAAAACTACAGTGACCAGTGACAACCCGAATCTGGAAAGGCTTCTAAGCTCGGTGATTCCACTGATGTTACTGGTTGCCTGCTCGATGGGGAATGTTACAAGACGCTCAATATCTGCGGCTCCATAAGACGGTGCGGTGGTGATAATCTGTACCTGATTATTGGTGATATCAGGCTGAGCGTCAATGGGTAGTTTAGTGGTTTCATATACTCCGAAAAGAACTAAGCCTATGGTGAACAGAGCAATGATGAGTTTATTCTTTACAGAAAACTCAATAATTTTGTTTAACATGAAAAATTATTAATGGGTAAATCTGTAGTCTTTTATAAACTGCTTATATTTTGTATTTGAACAGCAAAAGTCGCAAAAGCTTTTAAATACTTAAGCTTAAAATAATACCAGATAAAAAGTTCGCAAAAGAGTAAAATCAAAGAATTTCACAACTCTAATTGTACTTTTTATTTTAAAAAAAGCAGAATAATATTGTACTACAAAATTGATTGATAAACAATAACAATTGATTACCTTAAGTAAAACTTAAAGTATCTATTTTTAAATTCAAAATCAATTAAGAAAGCCGTGGAGGCTGGAAAATATTGGAAAGGTAAAGGTTTGAGAAATCCTTTTCCTGATAAATACTATTTTTTTGAGGAATTCTGATTTCTTTAGGTTTTTTGATTTCAAAGGTGTAATCAGGAAGCTGGGCATGTACTGTCAATACAATTGGTGGATTGATAAACGGTAGCTTTTGATCCAGATCCCAGTCAGCATCTTTTTTATGATTGTCATAATGTTCCATGACAAATTCCGAAAGATTCCCTTCATATTCTATAAAATGTTCTACAAACATAGGCACCTTCAATACTTCCCCCGCATTGGTGGTAGCCAGTACATACATCATTGAACATATTATGGAGAACCATTTTAACATCCTTGCAAATATAGGGCTTAAATTTTTCCTGAGAAAAGAGAAGAAGATTAATTTTTGTTTAATAAATAGGTTTTTGGGTGTTTTATCTGTATTCCAAAATCTTCTACAGTCTGAATAAACTTTTGGGAAGGATCAAAAAGTGATATATTTTACCGGATGACAGCAAACAGATCTCATTAATGGAAAATATTCTCGGGCTTAATCCATCATTGTTTCACTTATATTGTAAGTGAAAATTTAATCAAAATCTAACAATCCATCAGTGAGTTGCTTCCATTGAATTTTAGCAACTCCCATCATACCTCCTATTGCTATCATTAGATTCCTGCTGATATCAATAAGATTAGCATTAAAATTGGGTGATTCATTCCGACCGTACACGGCGGCTTTTAAATAGGTGGCATTTCTTTGAATCATAAATGTAGAAGTGGCTTTTGAACTGTAAAAGTGAGCAATATGACTCTTTTTTTGGGTGGGATTCTGAGAAGGTCGGCAGGTCATTATAATACTTTCAGAATAGGTATCTTCAAAATAACAGATATCAATAATTTCGACCCAGTCAAATCCTTTGGCTTCCGTTTCACCAGGTCCGGGAATATTTATTCTGACAAAGTCTCCTTTTTGTGGTTCCCGTTCGATCGGAGTACCTGTGAGATCGTATAGTTTAAAATCGGCAAAGGCTTCTCCACAGTAACTTTTCCATTGATTGATAGAGAAAAATCTTGTCTTTAATATCTCATACTTAAAGGAAAGGAGTGCAGGTTCAAATTTGGCATAGCTTTCAGTATCGTGAAAGCCACCTGATTGCTGATCAGGAACTCCTCTAATCTGTTTTGGCTTCATACTTCTTTTTATTCAAATTAAAAGAATTTATACATTTTATTTTATGAGTACAATCACAATGTAGTTGATAAATTACTTAAAAAGTTAATTTTTTTTACTTGATGCTTTTGGAATTTAAACCTGATCCCCATTATTCCTTTTTGCGGAGTTTTTATTCCGTCTTAGGGATCTCAGGTTAGAATTTTGAAGACTAAGTTTGTTCAAAGTTATTTAGAAAAATTATTACATAGATAAATATCATTAATTTAATTGTTAAAGTGAGTGTTCATCGGAAGCCAGAAGAGAGAGAGCTGAAATTATTTTTGTTGGTAATCAGTAATGTAGATGTAATGGGTTTTCTCCCTTATAATTTCCTTCTTCCTAAGTCTGGCTTCCTTTTATATCATTTACCTTATCAATTCTTAATCATTAACAATGGAACAACAGAGACAGCTTATTTTAAACGGGAAAATGCATAAAGTAATGTGGCAAATGTCGTGGCCGGCAGTTATTGCGATGGTACTTTATGGGTTGAATAATTTTCTTGATGGAATTTTTGTAGGACACTTGATTAGTAATACAGCTTTAGCGGCAGTAGGTGTTGCCTATCCCCTAGCGCAGTTTGCCCAGGGATTCGGAACGCTTATTGGAACGGGTTTAGGAGCCGCAGTAAGTATCTGGATTGGAGCGGGTGATAAAAACAAACTGGCCAGAGCTATGGGAACTGTTAATTTTCTTACCCTGATCTTTTCAGCTGCAATTACATTTCCGTGCTATATTTTTGCCAAAGAGCTGGTGTATATGATGGGAGGAAGAGGCGAAATTTTAACCTTAGGAGTAGAATATTTCAGAGCGACTATTATTGGAAGTTTTTTCTGGATTCATGGGTTGGCGCTAAATATGCTGATACGCGCAGAAGGACGGATGAAAACTGCTGCCTGGATGATTGCTGTAGGTCTGGTTGTAGACGTCGCATTAAAACCTTTGTTTATTAATTCTTTTGGTGGCGGTGTAAGCGGTGCAGCTTGGGCAACCAATGTCTCAATGATGATCTATACGGTATTAGGGGTTTGGTATTATGCATCCGGAAAGGCTTCTTTTGTTACCCGATTTTGGTCCTTAAAATATGACAAAGCCATTATAAGGGAAGCTCTTTCGTTAGGAATGCCCGGTTTTATTATGATGGTCATGATTGTGATTCAGAACATCGTAGTCTTTAATGTAATTGCTAAATATGGAAAAGATCCAGACATTACCTTTTTTACGGCAGTCAACCGGTTTTATATTCTTTTAAATACTCCGCTTTGGGGATTGATGAGAGCTTTGCAGCCTGTCTCAGGCATGAATTTCGGAGCCGAAAAATATGAAAGAAGCATCAAGGCATACCGTCTTTTCTCTTTTACAGGGCTTATCATTTTGATTCCTTTCTGGCTTTTTGTGATGTTCTGTCCATCAGAGGTATTGTCTGTAATGATTCCCAATGTATCTTTTCAGCCAAGCCAGCTAACTGATTTCAGGATTTATATGAGCGTTTTACCAGCCTTACCATTCATTTTTATGGCAATGGTCTGGTTTCCTTCTGTAGAAAATGCCCGACCTGCTACCGTGATCAGTATTGTAAGACAACTGGTATTATATATTCCTGCCCTTCTCATTATCCCAATGTTGTATGGAATCCGAAGTATTTATGTTGTAAGTGCCATTATAGAATGGATTGTGTTTGGTGGGGTCATTTATATGATTGGGTTACATTTCAAAATATTAAGAAAAACAAGCATATATTAATAAATGATAATTTTTAATTAAAATAAATAATTTTTAAATAAAATGCTTGTACAATGCGCTGCATAATATAAATTTTGCTTATATTTGTGAATCGAAATAATTTTTTTTCATCATTTGTGTTTTTTTAAGGTCTCCATTACTGGGGGCCTTTTTGCTTTTATAAGCTGTATAATAAAGAATCAGTTACGGATATGATAAATGAGTAAAATGGGAATTATTTATAAAATAAAGCTTATAAATTCTTTTATATAGACGAATACGGTGCTTTAATGATATTAATAAATCCCTTTTCCTATACCTAAGTTAATGTTTTTCATAAAATCCGTAGGTCTGAACTGCATCACCGCCTGGAAACTTCTAGTGTAAGCCTGTACACTCTTATACCCTACTTCATACGCTGTTTCTGAAATGGTCAGATTTCCTGAGCTCAAAAGTTCAAGGCTTTTAATGATACGAAGCATTTGCTGATATTTACTCAAGGTAAGACCGGTTTCCTTTTTAAATATGCGTTCCAGACTTCGGGAAGACAACAGTGCTAATTCTCCCAGCCCTTCTATTTTGATCTCTGTATTGTAATAATGATGAAGGTGTTCAATGACTTTTTCTAAGCGTTTATCTTTAGGCAGGCAGAGATGAAGTTTCAGGGAATGTTCTACAAAATGAGGGAGCTCATTAAACAACGCTTTTAAGAATACCATTTCATCCCTATCCATTTTCATCAGTTTGGACCATTTTTCAGCATATTTTATCATTTCTCTCAATACGGAAGGAACAGAAAATACATTCACCTCATCATAAAATGAATTCTTCTGATCTGTGTCTGCAAACATAATCATCAATTTGATCTTTTCAGAATGGGAATTAGTTTTATGAATGGCATTCGGAGGTATCCAGGCTGCATGGTTTTGAGGAAGAAGATAAATACGTTCTTCAATGGTGATATACTGAAATCCGCTTTCTACGTATACCAATTGGCCCTTTTCATGCTGATGGAGAACATTATCATGAATCCAGTTTTCTTCAAACCATACAAAATAGGGTTTATTAAGGTCATCTATTTTTATACTGTCGTTAGCATTCATGTCGTTTCAGGTTAAAACTTTGGCAAAATTAAACAAAATTACTATGCTAATTTTGTGCAAAAGTTTTTAATATGATGAAGAACGAAGTTAAAAAGAATGCGTCTTATGTTTTAATGATTCTGAATGTGTTGGTGGTTATATTAATTTCCAGCAATCTTCGATCTCCTATTGTTGCTGTATCTCCGGTACTTGGAGATGTAAGAGATGCTTTGAAGCTGGATAATTTTCAGGTGAGTCTTTTAACCTCTATTCCACTTTTTATGTTTGCGGTCTGCTCTGTTTTGGTCAGCAGGTTTTCTAATAAGTTCGGAATCAGCAAACTGTTGATGTATTCATTAATTATTTTAAGTTTTGGATTATTTCTGAGAATTTCAGGCTCACTTTGGCTGTTGTTTATTGGCTCGGTATTTATCGGTTTGGGAATTTGTATCGGAAATGTAGTGACTCCCGGATATGTTAAGAATAATTTTCCGAAACAAATTGGTTTAATGACAGGGATTTTTGCTGTTTCTATGAACCTTACAGCTGCTTTGGCTTCCGGTTTTAGTGTGAGAATCGGTGAATGGACCGGATTTGGATGGCGTGGCTCTCTGGGTATATGGCTGGTGATTGCCGCACTTGGATTTGTCGTATTGATTCTTGAAATTTTATTTAACAAAAAGAATTCTAACCAGCCTAAAACGGCTTTGGCAACTTCTGATTTTAATATGTTTAAGTCTTCCCAGGCATGGAATATCAGTATTTTTATGGGATTACAATCCTTGTTTTATTACTGTATGGTTGCCTGGTTACCTTCATTCCTTACCGATTACAATATGCCGGGTGAAAGCTCGGGATGGGTCCTTTTTGTCATTCAGATCACTATGATTCCTATCACCTTCTGCTGCCCGATCATTGCCAGTAAAATGAAGGATCAAAGAATTATGATTCTGTTTATATGTGCTCTAATGTTTGGAAGTACCATGATGTTTGTCTTTCTGAAATCTCAATGGATCTATGTAAATGCTGTCATTATCGGGATTTCCAATGGATTGTCTTTCAGTTTATCCATTCTGTTTTTCTCTACAAGAACGAAAAGCAGCATCAATGCAGTGAAAATTTCCGGAATGGCGCAGTCTGTAGGGTATCTGATTGCTGCATTCGGGCCTCCGGTATTTGGGAAGCTGCATGATTGGGATATTTCCTGGAATACTTCATTCTATTTTCTGAGCATTGCAGTATTGATTATGCTTTACTTTGGATTGAGGGCTGCGAGAAATAAATGTGTAGAGGATTAATTGTTCTTAGTTTTAATTGTAAATAAAATGAGGCTTTTTCTATTTGAAAAGCCTCATTTTTTATTGAAAACCCAGTTTTAAAAAGGAAATACTTTCTCCTGTAATCAGATTATTCTAATAAATGGACAAATTTATTTCTTCACCATCTTCAGGAATGAAGCATTGATTTTCATATTCTTTTTCATAAATCTTTTCCTGAATAAATGCCCTGTCCTCTTTGCAGTGGCTTACAGCTTCCAAGTGGGTTACCCAAACTTTTGATTCCGGAGCATGTTCGCAGACTTTGAAAATGTCTTCACTAGTCATAATAATAGGATCTCCTACAGAAAATGTAGCGGCACCTCCTGCTACAATAATATGCCTAGGCTGGTGTTTTTCAATTTCTTTTGCGATATCATCATACCAGATACTGTCTCCCACAATATAAACGGATTGATTGTCTTTTTTAAGAACAAATCCGTTGACTACTCCCATTTTATCGCCAATTTCTCCGGTTCCATGTTGTCCTTTTGTTAAGGAGATATCAATATTGTTCCAAAGAAGGTGCTCGTTGACTGCGATAACATTCTGAAAACCCTGTTTTTCGATCTGATCTGAAATCACAGAAGGACAGAGAATTACTGTTTGTTTATCAATCATCTCTATGGCTGCAGAATCCCAATGATCCGGATGTAAATGAGTAATGGCAACTGCATCTACCATCTGTAGCTTTTTGATTAAATCTTCCCGGCTGAAAGGAAGATCCAGCAAAGGATTCAGTAATTCATTATCTGTCATTGGGAATTTTCCCAAAGAACCTTTTTTTCCAAGCATCGGATCAACCAGAATGGAGAGGTCACCAATAGTCAATAGCAATGTTGCATTGCGCCATAATTGTAATTTCATTTGCTTAAGTTTGTAAAGCAAATCTATTGGTTAACTAAGGCAAAACAATCGAAGGTTACCAAAAGGTTATTCATTTACATCTAAGTAACCTATGAATTTTGAAGAGTTTAAAAACTGTGGGCTGAGAAGAAGTCTGAATATTCTTTCGGGAAAATGGAAACCATTAATCCTCCATAATCTTTTTGAAGAAAATCAGGTCCGTTTTGTGGAATTATGGCGGAATATGCCAAGAGTATCCAAAAAAGTTCTTGCAGAACAGCTTAAACAACTGGAGGAAGATCATATTGTTCAACGAATTGAAGTGTATAATTTTCCTCCGGAAGTCTATTATCAACTGACAGAGAAAGGACAAAAGCTGGGACCTATCCTTTTTGAGCTTCATGCCTGGGGAAATGAATTAAATTCTTAGAATGGCTTTTAATCTTTAAACAGATCCAAAACTTCAAGAATATTGTGGTAGACTGTATCCAGTTCTTCTGTAGAAATACAATAAGGAGGCACCAGATAAAGAACATTTCCTAAAGGCCGCATAATAATTTCCCTTTGTAAAAACTCATTATAAAGTTTTTTTCCGATTTCATTAAAATAAGAAGTTCCCTGTCCGGTTTTAAAATCAAAAGCCAAAATAGTTCCGATCTGGCGGGCATTTTCAACCTTAGGATGTTCAGTCAAAACTTTTACAAACGCTGAATGCTGTTGGGAGATACGTTTAATATTCATTAGGGTTTCTTTTTTTAGTAATAATTCCATACTGGCCAAAGCTGCGGTACAGGCTAAAGGATTGGCTGTAAATGAATGTCCATGGAATAAGGTTTTATGTTTGTCATCAGACCAGAAAGCATCATAAATTGCTTTGGAAGATGTTGTAATTCCCATAGGCATGGTTCCCCCAGTCAGTCCTTTTGAAAAACACATGATATCCGGTTGTTCGGTAAGATAATTGGCCGCGAAAAGCTTCCCGGTTCTTCCGAACCCTGTAAAAACCTCATCCTGAATCATCAGAATTTTCTGTTTTCTGCAGAATTTCATCAGGGTATTGAGATCTTCTGCATTATACATAAGCATTCCTGCTGCCCCCTGAACTAAAGGTTCATAAATAAAACAAGCTACCTCATCAGCAATAGCTTCAATTTGTGATTGTAAATTTTGCAGGTTTTCTGGAGTAGGAGTATCAATGAAAACGACTTCAAACAGTCTGCTTTCAAAAGGTTTCGTCCAATAGCTTTTTCCACTTACAGACATTGCTCCGAAGGTATCACCGTGGTAGGCGTTTTTAAAAGCAAGGATTTTGGTTTTTTCTTTTCCCTGATTGTGAGCATATTGAATACACATTTTCAAAGCTACTTCCACAGCGGTAGATCCATTGTCAGAATAGAACACTTTTTTCTGATTGTCGGGTAAAAGCTTCAATAAATTCTCTGAAAGCTGAGTAGCGGGCTCATGGGTAAATCCGGCAAAAATAACCTGTTCCAAGGTATTAAGTTGTTCAAATAGGCGTTGAGCAATATAAGGATGTGAATGTCCATGCAGGGTTACCCACCATGAAGAAACCACATCCATATATTTTTTACCTTCATTGTCATAAAGATAAAGGCCCTTTCCACTTACAATAGGAATGATATTGTCAGCAGACTTCATTTGCGTATAAGGATGCCAGTTGACGGCTTTATCTCTTTGTTGGAGGTTTGTTGGTGTTATTGTATCCATATATTGATGATTTTGAGATAAGAGTTTCTGTTTTTAATGCAACGTTTGCAAAGGCTCTATAAAAGATGCTTTGTATTAAAACCCAGAAACTCTACCATCTCATTGATAATTGTTTAACAGCAGGTTTCTTTTTTCATCATTGGTTTTAACCCAAGGGTTTCCAGCATTTGCATGTCTTCAGAAACTCCGGGATTAGGAGTTACCAGTAATGTTTCTCTTTCTCCTGTGAAGATAGAGTTTGCACCTGCCATGAAGCACCATGCCTGTTCTGTTTCGGTCATCTCTATACGTCCTGCGCTCAACCTTACCATAGAAGAAGGCATTACAATCCTTGCGGTAGCAATCATTCTTACCATTTCCCAGGTATCCACTTTCTCGTTATCTTCCAACGGAGTTCCTTCTACTCTAGCCAATGCATTGATAGGAACTGATTCCGGATGTTTAGGCATTGTCGCTAAAGTGAGTAACATGGAAATTCTATCTCTGTGTGTTTCTCCAAGTCCGATGATTCCTCCTGAACATACCGTGATTCCCGCTTTTCGAACATTATTGATCGTATTGATTCTATTATCAAATGTTCTGGTGGAAATGATTTCTTCATAATACTGCTCAGAAGTATCAAGATTGTGGTTGTATGCATATAATCCTGCTTCCTGAAGCCTTATAGCCTGTTCTTCAGTCAGCATTCCCAGTGTACAGCATACCTCCAGGCCAAGTTCATTTACTCCTTTTACCATATCGATAACCCTGTCAAAATCACGGTTGTTACGTACCTCACGCCATGCAGCAGCCATACAGAAACGGGATGAGCCGCTGTCTTTTGCTTTTTGAGCATGAGCAATTACCGTTTCAGTAGGTAACAAAGCTTGTACTTTGATATTCGTATGATAACGCGCTGCTTGTCCACAGTATGAACAATCTTCGGGACAGCCTCCGGTTTTGATTGATAATAAAGTGGAGATCTGTACTTCGGATGGATCATGCCATTCACGGTGTACGGTTGCCGCTTTATAAATAAGTTCCATAAGCGGTAAATGATAAATTTCTTCTATTTCTTCTTTGGTCCAGTTGTTTCTGATTTTTGTTCTATCCATTATCATAGTTTTGTTATTTTTAATTGTTTTGCAGTTGTTGTGATATGTTCCTTATCCGTACTTTCGATTTCAGGAATTTTGATAATTTTTGTTTCTTCTGTGATGAAATTAGAGATTACTCTTTCTGTATCTTCTGGGAAATCTCCGTTGAAAACCAGGTATTCCAGTGGGATATTTCTTTGCTTTAGGGCTATTATTGATAGTAAGGTATGATTGATACAACCTAAATAGTTTCTCACAACCAATGCAGCGGGAAGTTTTAACTTTTCAATCAGATCAATCATAAAAGTATCATCTGAAAGCGGAACCATAAGTCCTCCTGCTCCTTCTACGATTAAAGAATTTTGAGTTTCCGGCAATTGGAACGTATCAAGATTGATTTGTATGTTTTCTTCTCTTGCGGATTGGTGTGGAGAAGCAGCCAATTGGAGGCGGTACGTTTCAGGATGGCAGAATGTATGGTCTGTCCAGATTTCAATTTTATGACTGTCTGAATAATGCAGATCTCCTGATTGTATGGGCTTCCAGTAATCAGCTTTGAAATATTGCACTAAAATGGCGGAACAGACGGTTTTTCCAATTTCGGTTCCTATTCCTGTTATAAATAGTTTCATTAGGTTTCTAGGGTTTTGTAATACGAAGTGTAAAACAATATTTTATAACTTTCTTTACATGAAATCTTTGATAATTCCTGTGAGTTTGATGATCTCCTCTTCTGTATTGAAGCTGTGGAGACAGATCCGGAGTCTTTCACTTCCTTCTTTTACCGTTGGGCTGTATATGGCATAGGTTAAGAATCCTTCATCTGATAGTTCTTTCTGTAAAGACTTTAGTTTCTGATTATCGGGAATGATAATGGCCTGAACCGGACTTATTACAGAAGATGGAGATGCTAATCCCTGGCTCCGGAATGTTTTTATATTTTCCTGAAGGCGTATGGATAACTGTTGATTATTTTCTAAAAAATCATATCCTGTTTTGATCCTCATCCATTGGAAGTCCTGTGCGGAAGTAGTATAAATAAAAGGAGATGCAAAATTAACCAGATAAGACTTTAAAGTGTCATTGCAAAGGATGGCAGCACCATGAGCACCCAATGCTTTGCCATAAGTGATTACATTGGCTGTAACCTGATCCTTTAAGCCATATCTTTCTACCAATCCATATCCAAAAACTCCAAAAGCATGAGCTTCATCAACGATTAAACCGGCTTCATATTTCTTTGCCAGTGCAGCGATCTCTTTGATTGGGGCAATATCTCCTTCCATGGAGTAAAGGCTTTCAATAGCGATATAACAATGTCCTTCCTGTTTTTTTAAAATGCTTTCCAGGTGTTCCGGATCATTATGCCTGAATTTTAATTTTCGGACATTTGACATTTTACAAGCGTCATGTACGGAACGATGAATCTGTTCATCCACAATAATCATATCATGACGGTTGGGAAGCGTTGAAAACAACGCTAAATTGGCATTATAACCGGAAGGAAAAAGCAATGCAGAAGGAAACTGATGTTTTTCAGCGATAAAACGCTCTGTAAAATCTGTTATTCCGCTGTTTCCGCTAATCAATCTGGAGCCTGTACTTCCTGAAAGCAATTGAGGACATTCATTGATTTTCTCCAATATTATCTTTTGGAGTTCCTTATTTTTTGCTAATCCCAAATAATCGTTAGAGTAGAAATCAATCCCTTCAGCTTTTGGCTTTAAAGTTCTTAATGTTCCGTTCTGTTCTCTTTTGTAGAGTTCCTCCTGAAAGCGATTGATGTTTTTAAGCATAATTCAATTGAGCTACTTCTTCCGTAATAGCATTAATCCATTGCTGGTGCAGGTCCTTTTCTATTTCCAGAATATGATCTGCATGTAATTGCCAGTCTTCAGAGAATTCATTAAGCTGATGAATCATTTCTTCGAGGTGACCTTCTTCTTCCAGGATAATAGATTTTACCATTATTTTGGAAGATTCTTCTGTCAGGATTTCCTGATAAACCGGATAAAGCTCATCAGCTCGAACTTCAATAGCATAAGTAACAAAGAGATAAGCAGCATATTTCAGTTCTTCTTTTGTAAGCCGGAAAACACCCTGAAGATATCTGCAGGCTTTAATATCCAATGAATGCAGATATTGTCTTGTTGCTGTGGGAGCCAGCAGCTCTCTATTTTCATAAGTTTTGCAAAGTTCCGGATCTATTTTTCCGATCTGTTTTTTAAGATAATAAGCATGGCGATGTTCTTCAGCAGCATGTTTCAGCTGAATTAGGGTAACCATTACCGGATGTTCACACTTTGATATTTTTCTTGCACCGGCATTTTCCATAAAGGAAAGGGTGTTCAGCCATTTGGCATGGATACTGCCATCCTGCACTATTTTTTTAAGGAGATGATGAAATTCCATAGATTTTTATTTTGATGTCAAAAGTAGTATATTGCCGGATGGTTCTATGGTGCCAGTTTTTATATTATGGATAGTCCGGTTAAGATTCCTTATGAAAGTTTTATTAAAATAGATAGAAAATCAGAGACTTCTATCTATTTACAAATAGCTAATCAATTGGTGAATGCGATTCAAAGAGGTTTTTTGCCTTTTGGTACAAAACTTCCCGGAACGAGAGCTTTTAGTGAAATACTGGATGTGCATCGAAATACAGTCGTGGCAGTATATGATGAACTGTCTGCACAAGGCTGGGTGGAAAGTTTTCCTAACAAAGGAACTTTTGTCATCGGAAAAGACCAGGAAAAACCCGTTAAAGTAAAAGATTTTGAGGATAATAGTCTTCAGAACTATCCCCAATTGACAGGCTTTACTTTTAAGACTTCCAATATTCTGGATAACCCTTTTGAACATTCGGATTGTGAATATGTCTTTAATGATGGGGTTCCGGATATCAGACTTACCCAAATCGGGCAACATTCGCGATATTATAGTTCTATTCTTAAGAGAAAGTCTAGCCAAAAAGGACTTGGACATTATAATCATGATGGAAGTGAATTTTTTAAAGAGCATTTGTCAAGGTATCTCAACTTATCCCGTGGATTACCCATTTCTAAGAACAACCTTCTGATTACCCGAAGTACGGAAATGAGTATTTATATTGTTTCCGAAATTCTTTTGTCTCCAGATGATACCGTTCTTGTTGGAGATTTGAGCTATTTTTCTGTGAATATGATTTTCCAAAAAGCAGGGGTAAATATTGTTACACTTCCGATTGATGAAGATGGAATTATCGTAGAAAGTGTAAGGGAAGCTTGTCAGAAGAAGAAAATAAGGATGCTGTATCTTACTCCACACCATCACTATCCTACTACTGTAGCTTTAAGTGCACAACGAAGGCTGGAACTGCTGGACTTAGCGAATGAATATGGATTTGTTATTCTCGAAGACGACTATGATTATGAATTTCATTATGATAAAAGTCCAATCTTACCGTTGGCAAGTGCTGATACAAACGGAATGGTGATCTATATAGGATCTTTCGGGAAATCATTGGCGCCGGGATTCAGAACCGGATTTATTGTAGCTCCTGAAAATCTGATGGTGGAAATGCGGAAACACCTTGGAATTATAGACCGTCAGGGTGATATTCTGATGGAAAGAACACTGGGCGAAATGATTGAAGAAGGAGAAATCAACCGTTATCTGAAAAAATCCTTAAAAGTTTATCAGGAAAGGCGGGATTATTTCAGTGTTTTGCTCCAAGAAAACCTTGGTGATGTGATTGCTTTTGAAAAACCTTCCGGAGGTCTTGCCATCTGGATGGAATGGAATATTCCGATTAATCTGATGCAACTGAGTCGGAAATGTGCTCAGGATAATCTTTTTATTCCTAAAACCCTGCTTTATCAGAATAAAAATCTTACCGCGATGAGGCTGGGCTTTGGAGATCTGAGTTTTGAGGAGATGGATAAAAGTATAGAGATCCTTTCCCAGAATATCCTCCATTTTAGATAAAGATAAAAAAGCCTCTATCATTATAGAGGCTGATGGTATTTATTGGTTGTTGATCTGAAATTTTTTCTTTGGTTTCTTCTTTTTTCGGTTTAAATAAATGATAATTCCCGTAATAGGAAGTGATGTAGCAATAATGCCGGCTAAAAGATACATGATTCGCCCGGTGATTCCGAAGATACTTCCGGTGTGCAGATCATAATTTCTTTCCCTTAAGGCAGTACCATACCCTATTTTTTCATCTTTATATAGTTGATGTTTTAAGATTTTCCCGGAATACTGGTCAAAATTATATTGTTCATTTTGGTATTGTTTATTTCCATAGGTTAGTTCTGCATAATAGGTACCTTCATCTGTTCTTGGAAAATTAATAAGCGCTGATTTTTTATTAATCAGATCCTTTTCAACTTTTTTACCAATGCTGTTCAAAATAATTTCACGGTCTGTAAATTCCTCTGAAGGAATACTACTCTTTGCTTTTTGTTCAGTAATAGCGTTTCCATTTAAAGCATCTTTCACCCATTTATCTATGTTTTCAAAATTCCAGATGATGGCAGAATAAGAGATGAGTACCAAAGGAATTACAACATAAAATCCTAAGACATTATGAAGATCATAATTAACTCTTTTCCAGCTGGCTGAAGTTTTGATGGTCAACATTCCTTTCAACATCTTTTTACTCATCTTTTTGGGATACCATATGATAAGTCCCGAAAAAAGAACAATAACCAACATGAGTGTAGAATATCCTGTAATAGTTTTTCCTATTTTCTCTCCCAATAATAGCCTTCTGTGGAGATCCAGAACGATTTCAAAAAAATCATGTCTGGCATCTTCCACTTCATGAACTCTTCCGGTATAGGGATCAATATAAACCCGGTAATAATAAAGATAAGTTCCCCAATACGTTAGGGCATCATTGTCCATTTTAAGAGTTCGGAATACATAAGTCCGGGTTGGGTCAGAAGAGATTTGAACTCTTTTGATTGTAAGTCCGTCAGGAAGTGCTTTTTCAGCTTGTAAGGAAAGTTCAGAAAGGGATAGTTTTTTGTTTCCTATGGTTTTTACAACATGTCTGTCAGGATATACGATATGTTTTAATTCTTCTTCAAATGCAAGAATACATCCCGTAGCTGCCATAATCACAACTATAAGCCCGGATATTAATCCGAGCCATAGGTGTAATTGAAGGGTAGCTTTTCTAAGGGTAAGCTTCATGATTAAAATTTAAGACTCACCTCTGCAACAAAATTCCGAGGCATTTGGGCAACGATTACTCCTTGTCCTGCATAATACTGAACATTCCCCAGATTATTCATTTTAAACCCTATTCTATATCTTTCCTTCTCAAGAGAAAGTGATGCATTCACAAGCGTATAAGCTGGGAAAGTGAATTTCCCTGTGTCTGTTTTATTTTCGCTGAGCTGATGCCCTACACGATTAACTCCAAAACCTAACCCAAGCCCTTGTAAACTACCGGATTGAAGAGTATAACTTATCCATGAATTAAACACATTGGCTGGTCCTGCGGAACCTGGACGTCTTCCGTCTACTGTTGCTTCAGCTTTAACGAACTTGCTGTCATTATATGCATATCCGGTTATGATATTAAGCCCCTGAATAGGATTGGCAATGACCTCTACTTCGATTCCTTTACTTCTTTGCTCTCCATCCTGAATGGTAGCACCAAAGCTTTTTCCATTTCTGATGACCTCAATCACTCTCTGAATATTATCAACCTGTATATCATAATATCCTACCGTAAAATTTAAACGGTTTTTCCAAAGATTCCCTTTGAATCCTACTTCCCATTGATTGGCCTTTTGGGGTTTCATCACTCCAGTATAATCGGCAAGCTCCTGGTTAACCGGAGGTGTATAGCTGAAACCATTCATATAGTTTCCATATACTGATAAACGATCCTTAAAGATTTGGTAAACAACTCCTACCTTAGGTGATAATGCTGTTTGTGTGAAATCTCCGGAACGGGTATTTTTATTCAGATCCAGCTGTCCTTTGCTTTCATAATGATCCACACGTAAACTCAATAACGTAATTAATCTGTCTGTAATATAGAGAGCATCAGAAAGATAGGCTCCATAGACATTGCTTGAGGTTGTAGTTCTGGTCAGAGCAGCTTTTGAAGCCTGTATTTTCTGTAAAGCAAGATCTCTGGAGATAAAGCCATACTTCGCTCCGGGATTTTGCCCATTAATGGTGTCATATTTAATGATGGGTGAATGGTTATTGTTCAGAGATTGATTTAGATAATCTAAACCAATAAGAACCTTATTTTTTATTTTCCCAATGTTGAATTGCCCGTTGAAATTCTGCTGAACACTTGTAGATGTTGCTTCAGAGTTCTGCCATTGTACATTACGTTCTAGTTGTGTATCATTATTTTTCCCTCTGATAAACTGATATTGATATAAGCCTTCTGTTTTTCTGTAATTTCGCGAAATGAGAGTCTGTGAACTCCAATTGTCTGAAATTTTATAATTAACCTCAGCCTTTACATTCGTAGAGGGTGCTTTTAAAGTCATATCATTATTAGAATATGACCTTTTCCAGTCAAAGCCCAATTCATCAGGAGTATGGGCTTTGTATTCCCTTCCTCTTGCCAGGAAAATGATGGGGGTATTTGTTCCTTCATAATTGTAAATCTGAGCCCCAAGGCTAAATTTCAGCTTATCATTTACCTGATAGCTTAATGAGGGTGAAACAAAGAAAGACTTTCTGAACTCCGAATCCCTGAACCCATTTTGATACTGATAAGCAGCATTCAAACGGAATAATGTCTTTCTGGAATCTGTAACAGGTCCATAAACATCAACGGTTGCCCTGTTTAGATTATAACTTCCTAACAAATAGGAAATTTCACCGCCAAAGTAATCTTTAGGCTTTTTCGTTACAAGATTAATAAGCCCTCCAAAAGAAGTGACTGCCCCTCCATATAAAGTTCCCGATGGACCTTTGATCACTTCAATGCGTTCAATATCTGAAGGATCAATTTCTCCGTTGGTATTGGCAGGAACTCCGTCTACCATTGATATTTTTGTTGGGAAACCTCTAAGGCTATAGTAGAAACTTCCATCTCCTGAACCTCTGCCCGGACTTCCCTGCATTTTTACCATACCGGGAACGTTTTTCATAACTTCAGAGACATCGTAAGTAAGCTGCTCCTTTAGGATTTGTTGATTGAGACTTGTATAGGCTTGTGGATTCTCCAGATTTTTCAAAGGCATTTTTGAGATGGAGGTACTGTCTTTATTCAGAAATTTGTTTCTGCTGAATGCATAGATCGTAATTCCTTCAATCTCATTATTCTGTGCAGGAGTGTGAATCGTCGGAATCTCATAGACATCTTTTTCAATACTGATCTGTTTCCGCATGAGTTCGATATCATTTAAAACAACCTGAAGTGTATATTCGCCTGGAGTGACATTATCAAAGTAAAATTCTCCCTGGTTATTGGTTTTGGCCTGATAGGGTGTATTGACAAGCCTTAGAATGGCATTTTTTACAGGAGTTTGCTCCGAAAGTAAGATTTTCCCATGAACACGTTCGCTTTGCTGTGCCAGAAGAAAGGCAGGACACAGGATAAGAGTAAAAAGTAATATAAGGGTTTTAAATGTTTTCATATTAGAGTTTTTGTAACAGTAAAGAGTTTTTCATTTTTTTAGGTTGTAATTTCATAAGTTTCTTTTGTAGTGATTTTTTTACATTTTTAAAATTTTCTGTTTATTATTGGCGGGTTGATGAGGAATCTGCTCACATAAAGCAAAGGCATGCTCTTCCCTGCCGTTTTATATGGAGGATTTAAGAAGTTATTCATATAAGTTAGTGTTCTTAATACTGATATTTGGAGTTATTCTCTTGGTGTATTGAGTTTATATTGAAGAAGATCAATGGATTGAAGAGTGTTTTTGTAAGATAAATTTTCATTAGTTTTTATTTATTCTTATTTGGAATAATTAAAAACAAAGATAAAAATAAATAGCAATAACTCTAATTTTTTAATTAAATTATCTGTTAAGCCCGCAAATTTTGAAATTACTATCCTTTTTAGAATGAAAAAATCCTCTTTAAGAACAAGGCTTAAAAAGGATTTTAATGAGATTTTTAATGATCTGTATTATTTTAAATATTTGTCGAATAAAGTAAGTTGTTCAGAAAGTGAACGGCTCCAATATTGAGTATCATGGGCACCTAAGGATTCTGTGTACAAATGCTGTATTTTTTGTTCAGTAAGTTTTGTATGGAATTTTCTGTTTTGTCCGATCATCTGAATATCTTCCGTTCCACAATCAAAAATATAACGTTGATCAGCTGCAGCCATTAATCTGATCTTACTGTCTGTTAGAAAAGCAGAATTTATAGATTCTAATGGTCCTAGTACCTTATTGACCATATATTTATTATAGCCTTCTCCGAAAGCACTAAAATCTAAAGCTCCACATGAACTTCCTACAATCCCAAAGGTTTTGTTATAGGTAATCCCAATATTTGTAGCACCATAGCCACCCATACTCCATCCTAAAATTCCTCGGAATTTCTTTTCAGCTTTTACCGGATAATTTTTATCAATAAAATCAACCAATTCTTTTCCGATAAAGGTTTGATATTGGGAATCTTTAATAATCGGACTATCTACATACCAGGAACTGTAGTTTCCGTCTGGCAGCACATAAATGGTTTTATATTCTTGAGCTTTCTTAACGATATCTGGAATATCTTCCTTTATTATTCTGTCTGGATTACCACTGAAACCGTGAAGAATGTATACAGATGGATACGTTGTATTGGGTTGTACGTTTGGAGTGATGATGATGGTTTTGATCTTTTTATTCATCTTAGGACTGAAAACTTCCTGATGAATGATCTTTTGTGCCGAAAACTGCGTAAAGGCAGTAAGAACAACAACGCTGATTAACTTTTTCATGCTTTAAAAATGTTTAATTAATGATAGACGATCATCAGATATATGTTACATAAATTTAAAATCTTTTATTTAAATAATCAATATATCTATGGTCTTATGACAATACAAAATTGCATCGGGAAAAAAGGAAAAGCCTCAACAAATGTTGAAGCTTTTGTTAATTTATTTCTTATACAATTTCTTGTAATTAGTATTTCCATAGCATTAATCCTGCCTGATAGCCTGTTCCTAATGTCCATAATAAAATATATTCTCCTTGCTGGAGTTTTCTTACATTTTTTTGATATTGATGCAAGGCAAGAAAAGGACTTGAAGAACCGGTATATCCTACTTCTCTTGAGTAGAACGGAACCTTTTCCGGAGGTAAATTAAAATGTTCACAAATAATATTGATATTTTTTAATGAAAATTGAGAAAATAAAAACAGGTCGATTTGTTCAATGCTTACTTGATTGCGTTCTAAAAAGCCATTCATATCATTCAATGCAAAATTGACACTGCCACTTCCATCAAAACTTTTGTCCCATAACATCACATCGTTGGAATTATAACAGGAATATCCTTTAGGTGGAAACAAAACTGTATTACAGATACTACTGTCTGTATGGTAAAGAACATCCATTAATCCTGAACTGGATTCATCTTTTTCTACAATAAAAGCAAAAGATGAATCCGAAAAACAAAATGCTGTTACAGGATTCTCGGAATCTAATATAACAGAAAATTTTTCAGAACATATTATCAATGCTTTGTGGGCAGTATCGGTTAACGATAGATATTTTGTAATTTGGTCTAAGGCAACAAAAGCACCAATACAATTGACATTAATGTCATAACATAGTGTATTCGGCTTTCCTTGTAATGCCTGATGAATTTTGATTGCATCACAAGGGATGAGATGTTCTGAAGTACTGGTTACAAATACAATAATATCGATATCCAGAATGGAAGTATTGCTTTCTCTGAGTACTTCTTTTGCTGCATTTATTCCCATAGACAGTGTTGTCTCTTCAGAACCTTCAGTTACAATAAAACGATTGCCTCGTCCTAATACATTCTGGATCTTTTGCATAGATACATTTTGCTGTTCAAATTGTTCAATAACAAATTCATTGGTTTCCGCATGTTCCGGATGATAAAAATAAGTGTAACTTAATTTCATGGTTTTGGTTTTTATTAAATTTAATTATTTCCCAGAGTAGGGATTTAATGTAAAATTAATAAAATATACTGTGCGAAAGTTATATTAATAAAAATTATTCTATCAGTAAAAGATGTTATTAAGATATCAATATGAGAAATAATAATATTATCTGTTGATTTCCTTCTTTATACGGCTTAATTGAGTAGGAGTAATTCCTAAATAGGAGGCAATATGATGTTGTTTCAGTCTATCATACAGGGATTTATTTTTAAGGAGTAACAAATACCGTTGTTTTGCGGTTTCAAATTTCAAGGAAACCTCAAGGGGTTCCTTTTTTACCACCCAGTTTTTTTCCAGATATTTGATATGAAAAAGAGCAAGGTCATGATGCTTTTCCAGTAATTCTCTAAAAGCTTTTGTCGGATATTTAATGACTGAACAGTCTTCAAGGGCGATGATGCTGAAATCACTGGGCTCATTTTTAATAATGGCAGAAGTGGAAGCTACAAAACTGTTTTCCTCAAAAAAGATCTTATAGATGTTATTTCCTTCTTCATCTGTTGTGTAATACCCTATCAAACCGGATTTAATGAAATAATAATATCGGGCCATGCTTCCGGATTCCAGAAGAAGTTCATTTTTTTGAAAATGTTCCTCACTGCAGATTTCGATCAAAGCAGCAGTTGTTTGTTTGGATAGTGGATAATAAGTGTTGATTTGCTTTAGAAATTCTGAATTGTTCATTGTATCAAAGAAATGGCATTTTGGTTCCAGGAAGGCTATATAAGACAAAAGCAA
Organism: Chryseobacterium nakagawai; assembly: GCF_900637665.1. NCBI lineage: Bacteria > Pseudomonadati > Bacteroidota > Flavobacteriia > Flavobacteriales > Weeksellaceae > Chryseobacterium > Chryseobacterium nakagawai. Next base: position 3,006,666 of record NZ_LR134386.1, on the reverse strand, counting down.
AAACACTTTAGAGTATGTACAGAAACTTTTACTCCAGAGTTTTCTTCATCATCAGATCTGTTTGTTCTTCATCTCCAAGCCTGAAAATGTGTTTATCAAACTCAACAAAGCCGTTCTTTTTGTAGAAATGTAAGGCTCTCAGGTTTTCTTCCCAAACTCCCAGCCACAGATATGATTTTTTGAAATGTTGAGCGGTTTTCAATGCCTGATCGTAAAGAAGCTGTCCAATTTTTTTACCATGATGGCTTTTCTTTACATAGATTCGTTCAATTTCAAGGCTGGTATCATCTTGTAATTCGGTCTGCGCTTTACCGGAATTCACTTTCAGATAACCTACCGGATCATCTTCTTCCCAGGCAATATAAAAATGAGAATCAGGATTCTTAAGTTCAGAGGTTACTTTTTCAATATTGAAGCTTTCTTTAAGGTATTTTTCCATGGCTTCTTCCGTATTGTCTTCTGAAAAAGTTTCAGAAAATGTCTGGACACCAAGCTTCTGGATAATATCTATATCTTCAGCAGAGGCTTTATTGATGATAATTGACGCCATTTTTAGTTGATTTTATGAAAATAATATTTTCTTGAATGCTTCAGAAGCCAGGTGTACCTGTACACTCCAGTCATCGGCAGCATCGCTCCCTGCATCATCAGAAATGTATTTTAAACATAAAAACGGAATGTTTTCTTGTTGTGCAATTAATGCTAGAGGATAGGCTTCCATATCTACAATATTATAATCTGTTTCAGAATGGTTCATTTCAAAGCTGTCACCACTTCCGCAGATTCCTTCTTTTAAAGTGTCCATTTTAAGGCCATATTCCAAAACAGGCGGAACTCCGGATAATGGGGTTTCATACAGTTTAAAACCTAAGCCTCTCACATCCATATCCCTCTGGATAAACTTGGTACAGCAAACCACTTCTCCTTTATGAAAACCCTTACTTCCTGCAGAACCCAGATTCACAATTAATTTAGGCTTTCTAAGGTGAATCTCCTTCGTTAATTCTATCGCTGCATTCACCTTCCCGATGCCCGTTATTAATTTATTTTTCCCGTCAAATACCGTTCCTGCTTCAGAATCCAGTGCAAAAACAAAAAGACTGTCTGCAATAGGAAAATGAAATTCATTATTAATTTTAATCATTGAAAAATATAGATTTATACTGTTTTACAAAGATACAAATCATTATAAAGTTTTTTAATCTTTTGCATTAAAATAAATAACCTTTCAGAAGATTATAATAAAAATAAAACCCCAAACTAAAATAGCTTGGGGTTAATATGATTAAATGCTGCATCCATCTGCATCACAGGAAGCTCCGTTATTTCTTGAGAGATCTTTAAAAGGACTCACTGTTTCTTTATAAGTCTGCTGCAATGCATTTTCAAATACTTCTACAGGTTGTGCTCCGGAAACGGCATATTTTCCGTTCAGAACAAAGAAAGGAACTCCGGAAACACCATTGTTTCTTGCTTCCATAATATCCTGATTTACTTCATAATCCAATTGGTCAGAAGTAACAGCTTCCTTCGCTTCTTCTTTATCAATACCTAAGTTTTCAGCAAGGGAAATCAACACCTCAGAATCACCTACATTTTTACCATCAATAAAATGAGCAATAAATAATGCTTCTTCCATTTCATTGGATTTGTTATGCTTTTTAGCCAAATGAAGAAGTCTGTGAGCACTGAATGTATTGGTAATGAGTGCCTTTTCAAAATTGAAATCAATTCCAGCTCCTTTTCCCATTTGAGTAACCTGAGCCAACATTTGACTAGCCTGAGCCTCCTGAACTCCCTTTTTTTCTCTAAAATATTGAATTGTATTTTGAGTCTTATCAAAATCTAAAGTTGGGTCAAGCTGAAAGCTCTTCCACTCTACTTCCACTTCATCTTTAAATGGCAATTTTTCCAAGGCCTGTTCAAAGTTATTTTTCCCGATATAACAAAACGGACACATCACGTCCGACCAGATTTCTATTTTCATTCTATTTAATTTAGTATAACAAAGATACGCAATTATTTTAATGTAATAAAATTTGTTACAGTTATTTTACACAACCTGATATTACCTGATTTCTTTTCTCAAATACATTTCTTAATATCATCGTCAGGAAGGCAAAAAGCCCAAATACAAAACCTATCCAGGGTGTGTATGCTACTCCTTGGGTAATAATGATCCATCCTCCAATAGTGGTTCCTAAAGTAACTCCCAGATTACCGAAAGAAGTGGCGAGACTATTGGCAAATTCCAAAGCATCAGGCGCTGCAGAGATCATATAGGTAGAAGCATTCAGGAAACTTGGTGAATATAGGAATCCCCAAACTGCAATGACAATAATAGTAGCCCATAAATTTCCATCAGAAACAAATAATAATACAGGAATTAATACCGTCCCGGAAAGAAAAAATGCCAGAGTTGCATTTACATTTTTATTGAGCATTTTGCCTGCCATTCTATTGGCAATAATTCCTATCATTCCAAATAAAAATAACATATAGCTTACCATAGAAGTGTCCATTCCTTTAGCTTTACCTAAGTAATCCGCAAAATAACTATAAGTGGAAAACCAGGCTGTAATCATAAAAAAATTAGTGAGTGTACTTAAAATAAATGGTGGCTGTTTTAAAATGCTGATCTGGCTTCCATATGACTTTTTCTCCTTGACAGGCATTGATGGAAGAAGAAAATAAATGGTCCCCAACGCAACCAAACTCACGACTGCCTGTATCATAAATGAATATTCCCACGAATAAAGTGCTGAAATCCAGGTAGCAAAAGGAACCGTAGTAACCATTGCTATAGCCACACCACTGAAAACAATGCTCATCATTTCATTTTTCTTAGTGTGATCGGCTTCGGATACCGCTACAGACAATGCGGTTGCAATATATACGGGCTGTAAAAATGCAGGAAGAACTCTAACGACCATCAGTAACCAAAATGGTGGTGAAAAAGAAGAAACAACTCCGGTGAACAGAAACATAAAGATAGCTGTTGTCATGATTTTCTTACGATCGATTCCTGAGGTAAGTAAAGTCATAAAAGGCCCGGTAAGAGCAATAACCAAAGCAAACGCACTTAAAAGATATCCCGCTTTGTCTATGCTGATCTTGTAATAGTCTGCCACCTGTGGCAAAATTCCAATGATCCCAAACTCTGTAGTAATAACTGCAATAAATCCTAAACATCCAATGTAGGCATACTTTTTCATTGTTATTTCTGGGGATTGATTTATTTAAAATGTTGTTGTGCAAAACCTGACATTTCATTGACAGCTAACTGGGTTTCTTCTAAAATTTCACCCATATGCATAAAGCCATGAACCATATCTTTAAAAAAACTTGTTGTAAGAGATACTCCTGCATTTTTCATGTTTTCAGTAAGATGTCTTGCATCATCAGCCAAAGGATCGTGTTCTGCGATCATGATAAGTGTTGGCGGTGTATTTTTAAAATCTTTAATGAGAATAGGAATTGCCAGTGGATTGTTGCTTTCTTCTTTGGGAAGGTACGAGTTCCATGCTTCTACTCCACCTTGCTTATTGAGAACCGGCCCGTTTTCATAGATTTCCCAGGTTTTCGTATTAAGCTGATTATCCACTGCAGGATAAATCAGAATCTGAAATTTAAACAGTTCTCCAATTTGGGTAGACACTGCAGTTGATAAGGCTCCTCCGGCACTGTCTCCAATAATTCCTATTTGATTCTTGTCAATCCCCAAAGAATCTACGTTTTCAACAATCCATTGTACCGTATCAAGACAGTCATTTAGACCTGCCGGAAAAGGGTGTTCTGGAGCGAGGCGATAGTCTATGAAAATAACAACAGATTCTGTTCCATTGGCCAGTTTACGGACAACGGCATCATGGGTTTCATATCCTCCTGCGATAAACCATCCCCCATGAATATAAATAATGGCTGAGGATTTTTCAACGGTTTTTCCTTTTGGACGGTAAATTCTGATCGGAATCTCATGATTTTCTCCTGGAATATTCAGCTCTTCAATCATTGCAACGGCTTCTTTTTTAGCACTAAGCTGTAAAGACATGGCTTCAAGGTATTTACGGGTATCATCCAAAGGATTCTTTGGATTAAATGACTGTATTTTTTCTAAATGGTTTAAAATCTGAGTGATTTTTGGGGTCAACTGCATTTTGCTTTTAATTTTAAGTTAATGTTGTTTTGCAGTGAACAGTAGCGCTATTGTTATTTATCTGCTTTTATGAAGCAAATTTAGGTTTGATACCTTACATTTGCACTATACGGATATCATTGTATGGTACTAACAAATTTGTAAGTAATGGGAAATATAAAAGAAAGTTCAACGAATAATATCAACAAACAATACATTCAGGAATGTGATCTGAGTTATGCCGTTTGCAAGATTGGCGGAAGATGGAAACTCTTTATTTTGAGCAAATTAAAAGATGAAAAATTACGCTTCAGCGAACTTAAAAGATCTATTTCAGGCATTACAGAAAGAATGCTTACCCTCCAATTAAGGGAGCTTGAAAAAGAAGGTTTAGTAAAAAGAACAGTGTATGCGGAAGTTCCGCCAAGAGTAGATTATGAACTCACTGAAATTGCGAGAGAACTAATTCCTATTTGGGATGCCTTAAATGAATGGGGTGGAAAACACCGGAAGTTTATTGAGCTGCAGGATGAATGTGAAGAATAATCAAATGTAATGGATGAATGGTGAAAAATATAGAAACAACAAGAGTTTTTAACTGTCACTAATATACGAATGACTTTTATTATGCATAAAACGGATGGATCTATATAGATTAAGAATAAACTCTAATCATATAAATCCTTAGAATATAATGAAAGAAAAATAGTTTGTAAGCGCATCCCATTAAAATATATTAGAATGATTTAAAATCACTTAAATCTAAGATTTGTTAACTTTATTGCAAAACAGAACGTGAGCGATCAGTGCCAAAACGCCAAATGTCGTTCCTACGATACAAACGCCTGTCCATTGTGCTTTTTGCCAGGCAACGGAAGCCAGCCATGTTCCCAGTGAACCTCCAATAAAATAAGAAACCATATACACTGTATTCAGCCTGTTCACCGCATTGGACTTAATTAAAAAGTAATTAGTCTGGTTCATAATATGACTGGATTGCACCCCAAGGTCTACAAGTATTACCCCCACAATTAGACCCCAATAGGTTTCACCTCCAAAATAAGTGAATCCCCAGCTTCCTATCAGAATAAGTAGTGAATATAATATGATGCGGTTAATGTCCAGATATTTTTGTAGCTTTCCAACTTTTGCCGCTGCTAACGCTCCAACTGCTCCAGCCAGACCAAAACTTCCTACGACCGATGAACCTGCATTGAAAGGAGGTTTTTCCATATGAAAAACCAATGTCGTAAATAAAGCACACATAGATCCGAAAGCCATTGCACCACGGAATGATGCGAGCTGAAGAATTGGCTGTGTTTTAGCAAGATGAACTACGGAACGCATCAGCTCCTTATAAGTACCTTTGAAATTTGGAGATAATTCAGGAAGCATTTTATAAACGGCAAACCAGACTACGATCATTAATCCTGCAGCAATTCCAAACATAGCTCTCCAGCCCCATACTTCACCCACAATTCCACCAATGAAACGGGAAAGGAGAATTCCTAATAAAAGTCCGGACATTACCAATCCGATATTAGCCGATTTCTCTTTATCTGATGAAAGTTCTGCTGCAATGGGTACAAACAGCTGAGGAATAACCGAAGTAGCTCCAATCAATAAACTGGCAGCATATAGCATCCATAGCTCATTGGCAAAGGTCATCCAAAGCAAGGAGCCAAAAACAAGAAATAAGTCGATCAGGATTAATCTTTTACGGAAAAACTTATCTCCAAGTGGAACAATTAATAACAGTCCTAGTGCATAGCCGATCTGGGTGAGCACAGAAATTCTGCTGGCAGCAGCTTCAGAAACGTTAAGATCTTCAGAGATCAATGCCAGTAAGGGTTGGTTGTAATAATTGTTAGCCACTACAAGTCCTGAAATAATTGCCATTAGCCAGACTACTGTTCTGGAAATGTTGTTGGTAGAATTCTCCTGCATCTTAAAATTTTTATTAAACAAAATATATCCTGATGACTTTATGTTTTGGATATATTTTTAACGACCTCAAAGGTAAGTGTTTTCATAAAAAAGAGGAATATTTTTAATTGATTTCACCTGTCAGTGTTATAGATTTCCTCCTTATAACCTGCTTCAATAAAGAGTTTTTTTTAAGTATTCTCCGATTTTATCTTTACATTTGTAATAACACACATTTATTTTTATGGATTATATGGATTCCAGGGAACAGATCTTACAGAAATCTGCAGAAGCAAAAGAACTTTTTCTTCCTCATATTTCAGTAGACCCGGTTGTTTTTGGTTTTGACCAAAATGAGCTTAAGGTACTGCTTGTAAAAATGAAGTACAGAAAACAATGGCTTTTGCCGGGAGGCTATGTAAGAAGAGATGAAGATTTGGATGAAGCAGTCGTAAGAGTGTTGGAAGACAGAGCTGGCGTTACTGATGTATTTCTGGAAGAATTTGGCGTTTTTGGAAGAAAAAACAGGAGTCAGATCTATTTTGAGGAATTTGATGAAACGCTTTTCCAAAAACAACGTTTTATTTCTGTAGGATATTATGCACTTTATAATTCTTCTGAAATTAATCCTGTAGCTGATGATGTAAGCGAAGCCTGTGAATGGGTTTATCTGCGCCAGCTCCCTGAAATTGATTTTGCAATGGACCATCGTGAAATTATTGAAAAAGCATTGCTTACTTTACGGGAGAAGATCTCCAGCAAGCCAATTGGATATAACCTCATGCCTGAAAAATTCACCCTTCCGGAACTGCAGAAGCTATACGAAGCGATATTGGGTAAAATACTCAACAGAGGAAACTTCTACAGAAAGATTAAAAATCTGAATGTTTTAAAAAAGCTTGATGAACAGAGATATGTAGGAGCCCACAGGTCTCCCGATCTTTATTCTTTTGATATAGAAAATTATGAAAAAGCTTTGGAAAACGGACTGAACAGCTGGTAGAAATTTTCATTGTTTTTGCCGATGATCTATATTGATGAAAAACCTTTTGAATATTGGAAATATTCAGGAAATTTGCAGTATGAAAATTATTCCACTTAAAGAAGGCAATTTCTCAGCCAGTAAAATCAAAGACTTTACGCTCTTAACAGAAGAAAATTTTGATACCGTTCGTGGATTAAAAATGTCTGTTCAGCCTTTTTTAATCATTACTGAAAACGATTATATCCTTCTAGATGCCGGAATTGGATGGAAGAATGAGACAGGTAAAACAGTGATATCAGAAATTCTTAAAAGAGAAAATGTGAATCCTGAACAGATTACAAAGCTTCTTCTTTCTCACCTTCACAAAGATCATATTGATGGAGCAATAACCATTACAGATAATGGTTATGAAGCCACTTTCCCCAATGCGCAAATCTATATTCAGAAACGTGAACTAGATTTTGCTATGGAAAATAAAGGAAATCCTTCTTTTGATTTTACTATTTTGGAAAAGCTTATTCAGTTACCGAATATTGTTTGGATGAATGATGATAAAGGTCAGATTAGTAAAGAAATTTCCTATGAGATGGTTGGTGGACATACTCCGTTTATGCAGGTGTTCTGGATCAGAGATCATGAGGAAACTGTTTTTTATGGCGCAGATGATCTTCCACAAGCTTCCTATTTGAAATACCACCTGGCCTACAAAAGTGACTTCGATGGCAGAAAAGCAATGGAGCTAAGGCTTTTATGGGCAAAGGAAGCCAAGGAGAACAATTGGAAAATACTTCTTTATCATGATCTGGATAAAACTGTTATTAACACCTAAAAAATGGTTTAAATTTCATTAAACCATTTATAGATATCAAACTCAGAGGGAATATTAAGCTTCTTTCTGAGTCTGTTTTTCCGGTTTTGTATTGCTTTTGGAGTAACAAAGATACAGGTTGCTATTTCTTTTGTTGTCATGTTAAGCTTAAGGTAAATACAAAAGATCAGTTCAGAATTTTTAAGGCCAGGCTGTATAGCAGATAACTTTTCAAAAAAATCCGGATAGAACAATCTGAATTTGTTAAGCAGACGGGGAGAATTTGCCTTGGCTAATGCTATGATTTCATCTTGTACAAGAATCTTTTGATTCAATTCCTCTAAATTCGGTTCAGTTTTTTTGTTTTTCATAATACTTTCTCATCTCTACTCTTTTCTGTTATGCATCTTTTGCATAGCAGTACAAAATCTTTTTCTTTATAAGTCTGTGTTTAATAATTGATTACAGGGAAATAAAATAGTTTTCATGTATTCAAAACCTCATTGTTTTTTAGATAATATTTAATAATTTTAATACTTTGCCTAGTAGTTATTAAATGATTAAGTTAAAAAATTCATACATCTGAATTTTCATTCATTTTTGTATAGGGCAAAGAAATAAAAAATGATTAAAATTTTATTAAAACAGAGTACCACATACATACCACGTTATGTTTTTCAACAAAATATCCCAACTGCTTTTATCAGCCTGTTTATAATCTTTTTTGCAGGATATAAATGTAGGAGGTTACATCTTTCACTTTTTATGATTCAAATCAATAGTTTTTAAAATTATAGTATGATAAAAATAAATTTTTGTGGTATTTGAATGGTACCTTATGATATGGTTAATGAATGAAATAAACGTTTCTTTATTTTTTTAAAATCCTAAACGTACTTATAGCATTTAAATGCTGTAAGAATTTGTGTTTATTAAGGCTTTTGAAATTGTAACTGGCAATAAATCAGAGATATGATCGTTGAAAATTTATTAATATCATTTGGAGCAGAAACAAAGAACTACAAAGCAGGAGAAATCATTTTCCGTGAAGAAGATCTGCCATTACACTATTATCAGATAGAAAAAGGAAAAATAAAACTAAACAATTATACCGAGGAGGGGAAGGAATTTATTCAGAATATATTCTCTGATGGACATAGTTTTGGAGAATCTCTTTTATTTGTAGAACGTCCCTATCCTATGAATGCTGTAGCCATAGAAGATTCATCTGTTTTCAGATTACCCAAAGCCAGCTTTCTGAATTTGATACAAAGCAATCCGGAAATCTCTTTGAATATTTACCAATGTCTGGCTGAAAGAATGTATTATAAGTATATTATGTTCTACAATCTTTCCTTTCAGAATCCGGTATCTAAACTGAAATTACTATTAGATTACCTGAAAAGTTACCATGATGATAAAGTTCCTTATTCTTTCCAGATTCCCCTAACAAGACAACAATTAGCTTCATTGGTAGGACTTCGTGTAGAAACAGTAATCCGGACCATTAAACAGATGGAAAAAGATAAGATTGTAAAGATTGAGAAAAGGAAAATTTATTATTAAAAATATCCTGTTTTTTTAATTCTAAAACTCTATGTCTCTACAGATCAAGCTGTCTCTGGAATTCTGCCAGGTATTTTGCAATATGAATACCATCTGCCAGTCCGTGGTGAGCTTCAATAGAAACTGGCATGTATTTTCTGCCATCGCGGATATTGAATTTACCAAAAGAAATCTTTGGTACCGATTCATCATTGTTAAAATTTGTTGGGTGAAGAATTGCACTGAATGAATTCCATGGAATAGTCGTGTGTCTTACATGATCCTTTCCCAATCGTTCATTACTTAATCTAAGTCCTGTAGAATGGTGTACACCTCTAATTTCATCTTGTAATGCAGCATTGAATGTTTCAAAGTCCTCTGAAAAAGGAGTGAATGAAAAACCAAAAGTTCCATCCGGTCTACCAATCGTACTTCCGGCATGAACCGTATCAAACTGAACAACCTTCCCATCAATAATCCTCAGTTTTAATTCATCAACCATATTAATGGCCATCATCGATTTGTGATAGTAATAAGCAAAGAAAGAGTATCCGTTTTCTTTAGCTTTTTCATAAGCTTTTGTACAATCTACTTCGGTAGTGAAACCAAAATATGGACTTGCCATTTGAGAGAAAAATTCAAAATGCTCCTTTCTGTTCCATTGCTCGAGGTCTACAATCTTCATTGATTTTAATTTTCGGCAAATTTCCGCAATTTTTCTCGATTTTATAAAGGAAAGCTGCATTAATTTTTTATTAATAGCTTGTTTTTGGATTAAAAATATCATTCAATAGAGAGTGAAAAGCATGATTGTTGCATTAATTGTAGCTGTCGAAAATACTAAGAAGCAAGGATTTTATCTGTGATGATATTAAATGTGGCGCATTGTATTGCTGATTACGTAAATTTTTTGCCCTTGCTTTTTTTCAATAGATTAAATATACATCATTATGGAAATACAAAATTTCAAAGGAAACCAATGGTCTGCAAGAAAGGTAGATCAGATTTATATTGTCAGTATTAAGAATCATTCCGGCATTGTAGAAGCTTTAATGGATTTTGTTCAAAATCAGAAGATTCAATCAGGAGAAGTTACCGGAATTGGAGCTGTGAGTGAAGCAACACTTAGGTTTTTTAGCTTTAAAACCAAAAAATATGTGGACAAAACATTCAATGAACAGATGGAAGTTGCCAATATCTCAGGAAATGTTTCTGTAATAGAGGAAAAACCTATACTTCATTTGCATGTTACCTTGGGAAGAGAAGATTATACAGCGTTGGCTGGACATCTTTTAGAAGCAAAAGTACATGGAGCCGGAGAGTTTATCTTTTATCCTTTAAATACCCGGACGGTAAAAACGAAAGATTTAGAAACCGGAATTAACTTCTATGATTTTGAAAAATAAGACTTCAATTACTTATGAAAGCAGTATTTTTGATGAAATATTTTTCGGATGTTTGAGGTGCTACTGTCCCATATTCAGAATAAAGTTGAGATTAATGATGAACAGAAAGATCTGATTCAGTCCTTTTTTACAGTCAAAAAATTGAAAAAAAAACAATACCTACTACAGGAAGGAGATATTTGTAAATGTCTTTCATTTGTAAGCAAAGGATTGTTAAAGTCTTATTTTCCTGATGAAAAAGGAAATGAGCATATCAATATGTTTGCTTTTGAAGGCTGGTGGATCTCCGATTTCAATAGTTTTATTCATCAGGAAAAAGCAGTTTTAAATATTGATGCGGTAGAAGATACTGAAATATTAATGATTACCTTGGAAAACTATGAAAAAATGATGCTGGAAATCCCCGCAATGGACCGTTATTTCAGAATTCTGTACCAAAACAGTCTCGTTACCAAGGATTACAGACTTATAGTGTACAATGGTTATACTGCTGAAGAAAAATACCTGCAACTGGCCCATAAAAATCCGGAAATGATTAAACGGGTTCCTCATAATCTCATCGCATCTTATCTTGGACTAGCTCCTGAAACCATAAGCAGGATCCGTAAAAAGAATTCCCTGAATAATACTTGATTCAGATCAACTCAAATGGATGATCCAGATCAAGGGTATACGCCTGTATATGATCATAATTTTGCCATAGAATTTTTACAATACTTATGGAAAATACAGAAAATATCGCATTGGTAGTAGGAGCTACCGGAATTACAGGGAGTAATCTGGCTGAAGAACTCATTGCACAGGGCTGGAAAACGTATGGGCTATCAAGAAATCCCAATGATTGTATTGCAGGTCTTCTTCCTGTAAAAGCAGATTTGTTGGATGAGCATAGTCTTATCGAAGCATTGGAGGGCATCTCTCCTACTCATGTTTATTTCACAACCTGGATGCGAAATGATACGGAAGAAGAAAATATTCGGATCAACAGTATGCTTGTACGAAATCTGCTGAATGTAGTATCTCCTAAAAAATCAGTTCAGCATGTGGCATTAGTGACCGGATTAAAACATTACCTGGGGCCTTTCGAATCTTATGTTAAAGAAGGGAAATTACCGGAAACACCTGTCCGTGAAGAACATCCAAGACTTCCGCTTCCCAATTTTTATTATGCTCAGGAAGATGAAATTTACAAAGCGTCTGAAAGAGATGGCTTTACATGGAGTATTCATCGCCCTCACACCGTTGTAGGATATGCTGTTGGCAACTTAATGAATATTGCTGCAACCCTGGCAGTCTATGCCAGTATCTGTAAAGAAACAGGAAGGAAATTCATTTGGCCTGGATCTGAAGCACAATGGAACGGGATTTCAGACATCACAGATGCTAAAATTCTGGCTGAACAATTAGTTTGGGCTTCCAACACAGAAACTGCAAAAAATCAAGCTTTCAATATTACAAATGGAGAGGTTTTCCGATGGAAATGGCTTTGGAAAAGACTGGCAGATTGGTTTGGTATAGAAGCAGAAGGTTTCAACGGTACAATAAGACCTCTTGAAAAAGAGCTGGAAAACGATCAGGAAACTTGGAAAGTCATTGCTGAGGAGTATAATCTGAAAGAGAAAAATTTAGACAGATTATCTTCGGCTTGGCATACCGATTTAGACCTTGGCAGACCCCTTGAAGTGATGTGTGATCTGTCAAAAAGCAGGAAATTGGGCTTCACTGCCTATAAAAGGACAGAAGATTCTTTTATCGAAGTATTTGAAAGACTGCGCGCTGAAAATATAATTCCATAATTACGGGGAAATACAATCGCTACGAATGCACGAATTATTTTTATTCGTGCATTTATGTCAATTATAAAAGCTGTCTTCAACCTTTATGACCAATAAAATAACAATGTAAGCTTCTTTACATTTTTCTATTTTCCAGCACAAAGCATTTCACCCAATTTTATTTTGATATAGCAATAAATAATAATAAAATTAACAGTTTATCGTAAATTGGTTAAGTTTTTGAAGAAGTGTATACAAACCAATCACACCATTGAAGTTAATCACATTTACCAAAAAAGGAATTTATTGTCCTCAAGGGAAATTCTACATAGATCCCTGGAGGCCTGTGGATTTGGCAGTTATCACCCATGGACATGCCGATCATGCCCGTTGGGGAATGAAGAAATACCTTTGCCATCATTTTACCAAACCTATTCTATATCAAAGAATTGGAAGTGATATAGAATGTCAGGGGGTAGAATATGGAGAGAAAATCAATATCAACGGCGTCCAGGTTTCATTACATCCTGCCGGACATATTATTGGCTCTGCTCAGATACGGTTAGAGTACAAAGGATTTGTAACGGTAATTTCCGGAGATTATAAAGTTCAGGATGATGGTCTCAGCACTCCTTTTGAGCTGGTTAGATGTAATGAGTTTGTTACAGAAAGTACTTTTGGGCTGCCCGTTTATAATTGGTTAGAGATTAACGATTTAAATAAAAAACTGCAGAATTGGGTATTGAAAAATCAGGAAAACAGCAAAACTTCAGTATTCGTTGGATATTCACTTGGAAAGTCCCAACGAATTATGAAAGCTGTAGAAGGATTAGGCAAAATATATGTTCATTATTCTATCGGGAAGTTAAATGAAGCCTTTGAAAATGTAGGAATAGATCTTCCCGAATATACCATTGCCGATTTTAAAGAACGTCCAAAAGAAATGGAACATGAAATTGTCATTGTTCCTCCCGCTTTACTGGATAGTAATATAATCAAAAAAATCCCCGATTCTGCCACTGCAATATGCTCAGGATGGATGCAGGTTCGGGGAGCCAGACGATGGCGAAGCGCCGATGCAGGTTTTGCCATGAGCGATCATGCCGATTGGAAAGGACTTCTGCAAACTGTAAAAGCTACAGAGGCTGAACTCGTACACGTTACCCATGGACAGACAGAAATATTTTCAAAATATCTGAACGAAATTGGAATTAACGCAGATGTGATAGAAACGCTGTTTGGTGAAGATGAAGAAGTATCTGAAAAAGAAACCATTGAAAATCCAGAGCTATGAGACATTTCGCAGATCTTATCAACGCTTTGGAAACCACCAATAAAACCAATGCTAAAATTGTTGCCATTATTGATTATCTGGAGCGTGCTCCGGATGAAGATAAGGTGTGGTTTATTGCCCTATTTACAGGAAAAAGACCTAAAAGGAATGTCAATACTAACTTGATGAAGGAATGGGCATTGGAAATTACAGGACTTCCTTTCTGGCTCTTTCAGGAAAGCTATTCCTCAGTCGGAGATCTTGGAGAAACAATTTCTTTGATTCTTCCACCACCTGAAGAAAAGATTGAACGAAGCCTTTCCCAATGGATGAAGGATATTATGGCGTTAAAGGAGAAAAATGAGGCAGAAAAGAAAGAATTTGTGCTCCATTCATGGAATGGTCTGGATTATACAGAACGTTTGATTTTCAATAAATTAATAGGCGGAAGTTTTAGAATCGGTGTATCAGATAAGACCCTGATTAATGCATTGAGTAAATTTTCAGGTCAGGAATCCAGTACATTGACCCATAGTTTAATGGGGAAATGGCAGCCTGATGAAGTTTCATTTAAAGAATTAATTTCCGCTGAAAATATAAATCCTGATAATTCCAAACCTTATCCTTTTTGTCTGGCTTATCCACTTGAAAAGCAATTGGAAGAATTAGGAAAACCTGATGAATGGCTGGTAGAATATAAATGGGACGGCATCCGTGGACAGATCATCCGGAGAAATGATGAAGTGTTTATATGGTCCAGGGGTGAAGAATTAGTCACTGAACAGTTTCCTGAAATTGCGGAAGTTGTAAGAGCAATGAAAGGTAATTTTGTTTTAGATGGAGAAATACTTGCGGTGAAGGAAGGTAAAGTTTTAAATTTTAATGAATTACAAAAAAGATTAAACAGAAAAACTTTAACTAAAAAAATGCTCTCGGAAATTCCAATTGAAGTATTCGCTTATGACTTATTGGAACTTGAAAATCACGATGTAAGAGATAAGCCAGTTTCAGCAAGAAGAGCTATGCTGGAAGAATTACTGTTGAATGAAAAACCTAAAAACATACTACTTTCCCAGAGCATAGATTTTGAAAAATGGGATGAATTGAATGAGATCAGGGAAAATTCAAGAAGTGTGAACAGTGAAGGACTCATGGTAAAACAAAAAAACTCACCTTACCATGCAGGCCGGAAAAAAGGCGATTGGTGGAAATGGAAAATCAACCCTTTTACCATTGATGCCGTTCTGATCTATGCTCAAAAAGGTAGTGGAAGGCGAAGTGCTTATTATACAGATTATACTTTTGCTGTAAAAAATGAAGACAAACTGGTAACTATTGCCAAAGCTTATTCAGGATTAACAGACAAGGAAATTATGGAGGTCAGCAAATTTGTAACAAAGAATGCCATTGAGAAATTTGGTCCAGTACGAACTGTAAAAGCAGAGCTGGTTTTTGAAATTGCTTTTGAAGGCATCGGGTTCAGTAACCGGCACAAAAGTGGCGTAGCACTTCGGTTTCCAAGAATTGTAAGATGGCGGAAAGATAAGACGGTAGATGAAATTGATAACCTGGAAGAAATTAAAAAATTAATACAATAACGTGACAGCTTTTGAACATACCAACGGATTTACCATCATTCAGCAATGGATGAAGGATAAGCGCATCTCCCCTTTTAAATTTCAGACTGATACATGGCGGAAATTTGGGAGTGGGTATAGCGGTATGGTGGTAGCTCCTACAGGATTCGGAAAAACTTTTTCTGTTTTTTTAGCATTAATCTCGGACTTTTTAAACCATCCTGACAACTATAAAAAAGGATTGAAAATGATCTGGATCACTCCCCTTCGATCTTTATCCAAAGATATTGCGAAAGCAATGCAGGAAGCGATGGATGAGATCGGTATTGATTGGGTAGTTGGAGTAAGAAATGGAGATACAGATCCTAAAGTAAGACAGCAACAGGTCAGAAAAATGCCTGAAATTCTTGTTGTAACGCCTGAAAGCCTGCACCTTCTGCTGGCTCAGAAAAATCATGAAACTTTTTTCAAGGAGATGAAATGCATTGTTGTAGATGAATGGCATGAATTGTTAGGTTCAAAACGCGGGGTTATGGTAGAATTAGGAATATCACAACTCAGAAAGTACGTGCCGAAAATGCAGATTTGGGGAATTACGGCTACCATTGGAAACCTGGAGGAAGCAATGGAAGTGTTGATTCCTTATGATATTAAGAAAACGAAAATTACGGCTAAAGAACATAAAAAAATTGATATCATTCCTGTTTTTCCAGATGAAATTGAAATACTGCCGTGGGCAGGACACCTTGGTCATAAACTTGCTGATAAAGTAGTTCCCATTATCCTTGATTCAAAATCCACCATTGTTTTTACCAATACCAGAAGCCAGAGTGAAATGTGGTATCAGTTACTTTTAGATGCGTATCCGGATTTTGCGGGCCAAATTGCCATTCACCACAGTTCCATCGATGCTCATTTAAGAATCTGGATTGAAGAAAATCTAAGTTCCGGAAAGTTAAAGGCTGTTGTTTCCACTTCATCACTAGACTTAGGAATAGATTTTAAACCCGTTGATACCGTCATTCAAGTGGGCTCAGCCAAAGGAGTCGCCAGGTTTCTTCAGCGGGCAGGCCGTAGTGGTCACTCCCCTTTTGAAACCTCCAAAATCTATTGTGTACCTACCCATTCTTTAGAGCTAATTGAAGTTGCTGCTTTAAAAGAAGCGGTAAAACAAAAAGTAGTAGAACCCAGAGATCCGCAAGTTTTATGCTTTGATGTTCTGGTTCAGTTTCTAATGACCTTGGCCGTGGGAAATGGATTTTATCCCGATGAGCTGTATAAAAGGATTAAAAAAGTATATGCCTTTCAGGAAATGATGGAGGAAGAATGGAAAAGTATTCTTGAATTCCTCACTATTGGTGGCAGTGTTTTAAAAAACTATGAAGAATTCCATAAAATTGTGATTATGGAAGATGGATTATATAAAGTGACTTCCCGAAAAATTGCCATGCTTCATCGGATGAATATGGGAGTGATTGTAAGTGATGCCATGCTCAAAGTTAAGTTTATTTCCGGTGGTTATATCGGAATGATTGAAGAATACTTTATTTCCAAACTAAAAAAAGAAGAAAAATTCATTCTTGCAGGAAGAACTCTTGAAGTGGCGATGATGAAAGACATGACTGTTTATGTGAGAGCAGCCAAGGGAAAAGCACTGGTTCCGAGCTATCTTGGCGGAAGATTACCTTTGAGTTCAGATCTCGGACGTTTTTTAAGAGAACGGCTTTCGCATGCTTTAAACCCAAAAGCTTCCGAAAAGGAATTGAAGTTCCTGCATCCGCTATTGATTAACCAGGAAGAGAATTCTCACATTCCAAAGGAAGATGAATTTTTGGTCGAAATGATTAAAAATCGTGAAGGTTATCATCTGTTTATGTATCCTTTTGAAGGCCGTTTAGTCCATGAGGTAATGGCAGCTTTAATTGCCTTTCGAATTTCAAAACTGGCTCCTATTTCTTTTTCAATGGCAATGAATGATTACGGATTTGAATTGTTCAGTGATAAGGAAATACCGTTGAATGAAGAAAATTTACAGCAGATATTAACCAGAGATAATCTCATGAACGATGTAATTGCCAGTATCAATTCTGCAGAAATGGCAAGAAGAAAGTTCAGAGATATTGCGGTGATCTCCGGAATGGTGATTCAGAATTATGCAGGTAAACAAAGATCCAATAAATCATTGCAGAGTTCAGCCGGACTGATCTTTAAAGTATTGGAAGATTACGATTCCGGTCATTTTTTAATCAAACAGGCCTATACAGAGGTTTTCAATATGCAACTTCAGGAACAACGCCTCGTGGAAGCTTTTAAAAGAATCGAAAAATCCAGAATCATTTTAAAACATTCCCGTTCCTTTACTCCTTTAAGCTTTCCAATAAAGGTAGACAGCCTTAGACAAACACTTTCCAGTGAAGGTCTTGATGCTAGAATTAAAAGAATGCTGAAGCTTTGAAACGAATTGATACATGATGATTATCAGGTCTCAACGGTAAAAAAATGTCCTTTTTATAGCTAAAAGCTTTTAATAAGTTCGTAACTTAGAGTATCTTCTTAGAAGAGTAAAAAATTAAAATAATGGCAAAATTGTTTTTAGTCCGCCACGGACAGTCACTCTGGAATCTTGAAAACAGATTCACAGGCTGGCAGGATATCGATATTACAGAAACAGGAATTGAAGAAGCAAAAAATGCAGGAATTGCCTTACAAAAAGAAAAAATAGACATTGCCTTTACTTCAGTCTTACTCAGAGCTAAACATACCCTTTCAATTATTCTTGATGAAATAGGAAAGCCCAATATTCCCATTGTTATGGATAAAGCCTTGAATGAGCGTTCTTACGGGAATCTTGAAGGCCTTAATAAGGCAGAAACGGCATTGAAATATGGAGATGAACAGGTTCATACTTGGCGCCGGTCTTTTGATGTGGTTCCACCAGGTGGGGAAAGCCTTAAAGATACTTATAACAGGGTGATTCCTTATTTTGAAAAAGAAATTACCCCTTTATTGAAACAAGGTGAGAATGTATTAATTGTTGCTCATGGAAATAGTCTCCGTGCATTAATCATGTACCTGGAACACTTATCTCCTGAAGAAATTCTGGAAAGGGAAATTGCTACCGGAGTTCCAATTACTTATATTTTTGATGAAAAATTTCATGTAAGCAGAAGAGAGAATAATTATTATTAAAACAATCTTTTGTAAGAAAATTTAAACTTTACCCCCAAAACCTTTACCTAATCCGCCGTGTTTATTATCACTAAAGAAATTACCATTCAAAATGAAGTTTTTACGCTGACAAACCAGCGCGCACTGTTTCTGAAAAAAGAAAAAGCCTTAATTCTTTCTGATCTTCATATTGGAAAAACCGCTCATTTCAGAAAAAATGGTATTGCAATCGCTAATCATATCATGAAAAGTGATCTTGAAAGACTGTCTGCATTAATTGAGTACTTTCAGCCTGAAAAATTTATTGTAGTGGGAGATTTGCTTCATGCCGGTGACAATTCTGATGTAGATGAGTTTTGCCAATGGAGAAATCAATATCCTGACTTACAATTTTTTCTTATTGAGGGAAATCATGACCGTCTTTCAAAATCTTTGGAGAAAAAACTTTGTCTGGATTTTAAAGCATCGTTATTAGAATTGAAGGTATTTACATTAATTCATGATTTTGATAAAAAAAGGTCGGGCTTTCAGATTACAGGTCACATTCATCCCGGTATTGTTTTAAATTCGGCTGTAAAAAATATCAGGCTTCCCTGCTTTGCGCTAAGTGAAAATCAGTTATTACTTCCTGCATTTAGTGAATTTACAGGCTTGGATACTAAAAATCTGCCTAAGAAAAGTAAGTTTTTTGTGTTTACAGATACTGAGATCTATGAGATTTGATTTTTCTTATATTTAAAGAATAATCGATTCGTAAAAACATAAAATAAATAACGAAATATCATATAGTAATTAGTATTTTTACCCCTTAATGTAAAAAAATTACCATGAAAAAACTAGTTATTTTAGCGGCAAGTATTGCTATCGTATTTACACTTAACTCATGCTCTTCTGAACGAGATGAAAATGTTACTCCGAAAGATGCAGCCATGAAAATTGATGCGAATTTCAGTAAACAAGGGTCAAAAATAGAATCATCCACTTCTAAAATTACACCACCCATCCAAGGTGATAATCCAGATGAGACCATTGATCCAACAAAGCCAGACAGACCAAGATAGGATTATATTATTAGCTTCTTAGTCAAATCAACCTGTTGATTTCTCTCTTTGCTCCCTTTAAAATAGAGCAGCATGATAATAAAAATTTTGTGTCAAATTAAAATAAATCAGGGCAGGTCAAAGATCTGCCCTGATTCATAATCTTACATCTTAATCTTCTTTCTCATCCAGCCATACTACTTTTTGTATGGATGAATGCTCCTGCCCTATAATATCCTTGTAAAGTTCTGGTCTTCTTGCATTCAAATATCGGTATCCTCCTGCCTGAGTAAGCTTTTCAGGAATAATAACAGCTGATTCAAAACAATCTTCAAAAGAGTGACATTCCGCAATAATATCACCAAAAGGATCAATAATCATTGAGCATCCATTTTTAAGTTGGTCATCATCCATTCCAATAGGATTTGAAAAAACAATATAAGCTCCATTGTCGTAAGCCCTCGCCGGAAGCCATTTCATCAGCCAATCTCTTCCTTTCATCCCCTTGAATTCAAGTCTTAAAGAAGTAGGATCTTCTACCCTGTTTTCCCAAAGCTGAGGATCTACAAAACCAGCTCCAGGCCTGGTTGAGGGAGTGCACATAGTAACATGAGGCATAAAAATAATATCGGCACCCAGAAGCCTGGTGGCTCTTACATTTTCAATAATATTATTATCATAGCAAATCAGAATACCACATTTCCATCCCAGAATTTCAAATACACAGTATTCATTACCTGGAGTAAGGTGAGGATTGATAAACGGATGAAGTTTTCTGTATTTCGCTTTCAATCCGGATTGATCTACACATACATAGGCTTTGAAAAGATTATTATTCTCATCCTTTTCAAAAAGTCCGGCCAGGATTGTAATATTATATTGACTGGCAATTTGTTGTAGCTTTTTAATACTTTCTCCATCAGGAATAATCTCAGCAATATCCAGGAGTTGCTCTTTGGAAAGATTTCGGGCAAAAGTATATCCTGTAATAGAACATTCGTGAAAAGCAATTACGTCAGAACCTTCAGCAGAAGCCTGCTGAGCCAATTTTTCTATAACAGACAGATTATATTCTTTATCTCCACTCTTATTTTCAAATTGAGCCGTTGAAATTTTAATATTCATTATTTTTTTCAGCAAATCTATTTCAATTTGTCAAAGAAAAATTGTATAAAACCGACATGAGTACTATAACTCAATAAAGTTCACAGCCATTTTATTTTCTGTTTTCACATACTGTAGCGGGGTAAGCCCTACATTCTTTTTAAATTCCCTGATGAGATGAGATTGATCAGAATAGCCGGCATAGTAAGAAAGAACGGTCATATTTTCACTACTGATTCCTTTATTCATAAGACTCAAAAAATAATGAAGGCGAATGATATTAGTATATTTTTTAGGAGAAGCTCCCATATAGTTTTCAAACTTTCTCTCCAGCTGCCTTTCAGAATATCCGGTGAACCTTTCCAAATCTTTTGATGAAACAGCCCCTCTATGCTGAAGAATATATTGTTGAATGGCTGCTATAAGCTGATAATCATTCCCCATTTCTTTCGATATAAATCGGGTGAAAAAAATATTCAAATCATCAATAATCGTTAATAGGTTTATTTTATAAAATAGTTTTTCCTGGAAAGGGATGAGTTTGTCTTTTAATACCTCTTCAACAGAAATAATCTGATCTTTAATTTCTTTTGCAGAGATTTTCAAGAGCATATTTAGAAAATAAGGTTGAAAAACCACTGCTATGAAGGAAAATTTACCTTTTGAAGAGAAATCTTTATAACTATTCAAGGCTCCATAAAAAAAGGAAGTAGGAATACGCTCCTCAGAAAGATCAGAATACAGGCTCATATTAGCGGACAAGATCAATCCGGTACTTCCATCAGTAAATAATCTGACGTTTTTTATATCTTTTTTATGGTTTTCCAGAAAAATATAATGTCGGATAAAAGGAGCCAGATGCTTCGGAGGGGAAATCTGCATATTCAAATGTACGCAAAATTTCATCACCATGATTTCACTAATCTTATTACTTGCTGCGAATGCAACCAACCTTTTTATGAGTGTATTCGTGGCGATTAAAATAAATATAATTTACTAGAGATTTTCTATGATTGCCTGCAAATACAAAAAACGATAAAAATTTATAAAAATTAGATAAAGTACCACACTTTTCTTTCATTTGGTCAGGTATTTGAATGTTTTAATAAACATAATTAATTCTATTTTCTGTAATAGAATTTTCTTTTTGATAATCAACCAATCACTTAAAATATAATAAAATGTCAACACAGAATTTAACTCATCTCGAAGCGATTAAAAAGATCAAAGAACTGTCGGAAAACGCAAAAATATGTATGTTCTGTACAGAACTGGAAACGGTACCGGTCAATTCACGGCCTATGACTTTACAGGAGACGGATGACAGTGGGAACCTATGGTTTATCAGTAGCGGAACCAGCAATAAGAATTTTGAAATAAAAGAAGACCGAAGAGTACAATTATTTTTTATGAATAATAGTGATTCTCAGTATCTTTCAGTGTATGGAACAGCTTCTGTTTATAAAGACAAAGCCACTATAGAAGAAAAATGGTCACCTCTTGCAAAAGCCTGGTTTGATGGAAAAAATGATCCTAATGTAACGATTATCCGTGTAGAACCTAAAGAAACCTACTATTGGGATACCAAAGCTGGAAAACTGGTCAGTCTCTTTAGTTTTGTTGCATCAGCAATAACAGGTCATAAAACTAATAATGCTGACGGTGTAGAAGGAAACGCTATCATTTAAAAAATTAAAATAAACGGCTCAAGAAATTGAGCCGTTTATACAAAATTAATAATCCTAATTTTTCACATCTTCTATGGAAGCTCCAAAATTAATATGAAGAACGTTTCCGTTTGGCGTTACTAAAGCAGGTACAGATGTTACCCCTGCCTTTTCAGCATCCTTAATTTTATTTTTTTCATTACCTAAGTGGATAATTTCAACATTTTCCAACCCTATTAGGCTGATAATATCATGTTCTGCACTGATGCATACAGGACATCCTGCATGATAAAAAATGGATTTTTTCATAAAGAAGTATTAATTAATAAGGGTTTGAATAATATTTTTTAACTCTTCTGCGTCTTTTTCATGTAAGGGTTTTAAAGGACTCCTCAAATTCCCGCCATCTTCCCCCAAAATATTCAGACCAGATTTCACAGCTCTTGGCAATCCTTTACTGACAATAAATTTTAAAAGATCAAACTGTTGATAGAAAATAGTTTTTGCTTTCTCAAGATCCCCTTCTTCAACCGCATTATAAAGACTGATATTAAGTTCAGGGATAAGATTGGGTGCAGCCGTACACCATCCTCTTGCTCCGGCAGAAAATGCAGCCAGAGCCAAAGGGTTTGAGCCGTTATAAAAAGCCACCTCTTCTCCCAATTCTCGTCTCAGATAATGCATCCTTTGAATATATCCCGTGCTTTCTTTAATCATGGTTACATTAGGAATTTCAAGCAGCCTTTTCAAGAGAGATGGTGACATATCTACTCCACTCGTTGCGGGATTATTATAAGCCATAATCGGAATAGAAATTTTATGGGCTACGGCATCATAGTGCGCAACAATTTCGTCATCTGTGAGTTTCCAATAGCTCATTGGAATAATCATCACGGCATCTGCCCCTGCTTTTTCTGCAAATTGAGCATGGTGAATCGTTTTCTCTGTGGTCAGGTTGGAAACCCCTACAAGAGTTGGAATTCTTCCTTTTACCTGTTGTAATGTAGCTTCTGTAACGGCTTTCTTTTCTTCATCAGACAGGTAAGGCATTACCCCTGTACTTCCCAATGGAGCGATACCATGACTTCCAGAAGTGACCAACCTTTCTACCAGATGTTTGAAAAGAGGAATATCTACTTTTTCATTTTCATCAAAAGGTGTTATGGGATAAGCTATAATCCCTTTAAATGGTACATTTTTCATGTTTTATTCATTTAAAAATTTAAAATAATTTTTAGCAAAAAAAATTTCAACCACTAAGAGAGATTTCATTTTGAAAAAGAAAATCATATCCATTATCAATAAAATCATCCAAAAATCGTCTCTTAATGGTTAAAAGCATAGGTATTAAAGATCTCTACCCTCCTCTTCTCTCAGAGCAACACCTAAGTTCTGTAATTGAGGAGCATTTTCACAGGCTATGTATTTTGCAGACTCGATATCACTTAAGTTGTGGTGCTTATGCCATGCCCATGAAGGAATATATACTGCATCTCCAGTTTCCCAGTGTACTCTTTCATCCTCTACTTCAGTCCAGCCTCTTCCTTCAATGACAAATAATACGGTTTCATAAGTATGACGGTGTCTGTTGGTTTGTTGTCCCGGAAGTAGTCCACCGATGGTCATACTTACATTTTTACTGGGAAGATCAACAAAGAAAACCGGATGCTTTCTTTCTGTTGAAAACTGATTATGTTCCCCTGCATTTTCTACATTTTTATGAATTAAATGGCTTGGTTTTACATACTTTGGTCTTGCATATGTCTCGTGAAAGTCTTTTGAACTGAATTGCTTTTTGTTCATAATTTCTAAAGTTTTAAAGTTTTGTGCTTTATTGCAAGACAAAATTATTCTATATTTGGACTGTTTAAATGATTCAGTTTTTACATAAATAGATAGTCCAGATGTTAAGACCTTGGAAATTAGAATTCGAAATCGATAAAAAGCTTAATAAAGCCGTGTATTTACAAATAGCAGATACCATTATTGCTGATATCCGTTCAGGAAGGTTGAAGTCTGGTGATGCCCTTCCGGGAAGCCGGAATCTGGCAAACATATTGAAAATCAATAGAAATACAGTCGTAGAAGCTTATCAGGTCTTAATCAATGAAGAATGGGTGATTTCTAAAGAAAGAAAAGGAATTTTTGTTTCAGATCAGCTTCCTGCTTTACACGAAAATAGAACAGAAAAAAGGTTTGATACGTTGGATAATCCCATAATGGTTCATGGGGGTATCATTAATTTTGATGATGGTCATCCGGACAGTAAAATTGCTCCTGTAACTGAATTGGCAAGAGCCTATCGCCAGATTTTTGGGATAAAAGCAAAGTGGCAGATGATGGGATATGGAAATGAGCATGGTGATGTAGAATTCCGGAAAATGATCTCTCAAATGTTGAATCATCAGCGCGGTATGCAAATTAATGAATATGAAATATCCATTACAAGAGGAAGTCAGATGGCAATGTTTCTGACTGCTCAAAGTCTTTTAAGTCCAGGAGACTGTGTCATTGTTGAAGATCCAGGCTATCAGCCGGCATGGCAGGCCTTTGAATATGCAGGAGCCAAGCTTTTCCCAGTTTCTGTAGATGAAGAAGGAATCAATGTAAAAGCTATTGAAAAGCTTTTATCTCAACATAAGAATATTAAAGCCATCTATATTACTCCGCACAGGCAGTATCCAACAATGGTTACTTTAAGTTTACCAAGACGTTTAAAATTGATCGAACTTGCCAATCAACATCATATCACAATCATTGAAGATGATTACGATAATGAATTTCATTTTGGATACCGCCCTATTCTGCCTATTTCCAGCTTTCCTGAGCTCAACCATTATGTATACGTCGGAACTTTGAGTAAAGTAGTAGCGCCGGCATTAAGAATTGGATATCTTGTAACGAAAAACCAAGAATTATTACAAAAGATTGGAAGCTTAAGAAAAATCATAGATGTACATGGAGATGTTATCATGGAACAAGCTGTTCTCCAGCTTATTAAAGATGGCGCTGTAAAAAAACATATCAGAAAAGCCACAGCACACTATAAACATAAAAGAGATTTTGTCTACAGCCTTTTGAATAAGTATATGAAAGACGTTGCTGATTTTGCTTTGCCTGAAGGAGGATTGGCTTTCTGGATTGTTCCAAAATTCACATTAGATTGGGACAAGGTGGCGTCACTACTCCTAGAGAAAAACATTAAGATCATTCATCCAAAACAATACAGTAGAAATCACATTAATGGATTCAGATTAAGCTATGGTTCAGTCTCAGAAGAGCAATTGGAACAAAGCATACAGATTATTGCAGGTGTCTTTTCTCAGCTTTCTCAATAAAAGGTATCACCGATTACAAATAATACAGATTTATATCCTATTCTGTCCACAATCATCTGTGTTCATCTGCGAAAATCTGCGGTTGAAAAACTGTAAAAAATTAAAAATAAGTTCCCACAGATCTCACAAATAACACAGATCTTTATCTGTTTTTCCGTCTGCAACAATTAGTGATTAAAAAACTATTACAAATAGGCAAGAGATTAAATATCATTTCTAAAATTATACAAATAGCGCAAACAGGTGAATGTTTGCGCTATAATTTATCTGCTAATGATCCACATCGTCTGTGAAATCCGTGAGATCTGCGGGAAAATAACTACTCTACTTCAAAAATAGCCTGAATCTCAACAGAAGAATTCACAGGGATAGAAGATGCTCCAAATGTAGCTCTTGCATGTTTTCCTTTGTCCCCGAAAACCTCAGCGGTAAGATCAGAAGCTACATTCATCAGATCTGCATGTTTGGTATAATCGTCCTTTGTATTGAAAATTCCGGTAAGCTGTACACATTGTTTTACTCTGCCCAGATCTCCGCCAACAGCTTCATTCAGTACCGAAATAACATTCAGCATCGTAACTTTGGTGGCATCCTTTACCTGTTGTTCGCTAACATCTACACCTAATTTTCCGGCATTGAAAATCTTTCCGTCTTTTAAGGCAACCTGATTAATAAAAACAAGATTCCCTGAACGTACAAACGGCTGATAATTTCCTGCAGGTTTCGGAACTTGTGGAAGTACAATATTTTTCTGTTTTAAAACTTCATTAAAATTTTGGTGGTTTTCAACGATGGAAAAAACTTTTTTCGGGCGTGTATCTTTTAGAGCCAATGATACTTTTGCAAAATTTTTCCCTTGAAGTTCTGCCAAAGATCTTTCTCCTTTCGTAGGACGTTCAACGTCTTTCAGAGAGGCCATGGTAGTAACGCCTAGTACTGTATTTCCTTGTGGGATTGCTTTGTTCAATTCTTCGGTTCCACGGATTCCATTCGATACAAGGACCATTCCGTGTACAGCGAGACTGTTCCAGAAAGCCTGAAGGGCTAATTCTTTTCCTGCACCACTTCCTGCAGACATAAAAACAGTTGCCGGAACTCCTTCCAGTGCATGATGGGTCCAAAGCTGAACGGTTTTAGATAAAAACTCACTCATTCCGGTACTGATATTCCCGAAATAAACAGGTGATCCAAAAGCAATCCCATCATAACTGGTAAGCTCATCTACCGTTGCAACAGGAAGGTTTTTCAGATTGGGATTCTGTGATGGTTTAACCAATTTGATGTAAGAAGTTGCGTTGTTATCACTCTCAATACCTTTAGCAATTTCCTTGGCCAATTCATAGGTTCCACCATTATCTGAATGAATAAGAACCAGTATTTTAGCTTTATTCTGTGCCATAATCTGTGTGGTGTTAAATAGTAAAATTAAAATAAAAAAAGAACATATTTTTTTCATTCTGAACAAGATATAAATTAATAATACAAAATTAATAATGGCGTTTTTATTAAATTTGCCAAAAAACATATCCAAAACGACAATATGAAATGCGGACTGATTGAAAAAACAGAAAGCCAGTTTGTAGACACCATCGAAAAAGAAGCTTATGTATGGTGTGAAAAAGATTGGAAACACGATGACTATGAGCATGTTCACAACCGTGCTCAATTAACCTTTGTAGAAGATGGATATCAGTATTTTCATATTGATCAGAAAACTTACCTTGTCCCACAGCACCACGTGATCTGGGTTCCTTCCGGGAAGGCACATAAAATTACTTCAGAAGCTAAAACGGTTAATCTAATGGTTTTTCTATTCAAGTCTGTTTTCGAAGAAGAATTTTATCAGAATATTCATGTATTTACAGTTCCTTCTGTTTTGAAGGAAATGCTGCTATATGCTTCAAAATGGAACCAATCTCTGGATGAAAATGAAGAACAGGATATTTTCTTTAAAGCAATTCTAAAAAGTCTTCCTAATTTTTGCAAAGAAAGTAATGGCCTTGAAATACCTATCCCCAAAGACACAAGATTAATTCCGGTTTGTAATGATATCAATTCCAATTTTAAATATAATCTGGATATTGATTCTCTAGCTGCCAAGGCACAGATGTCAGTACGAAGCCTTCAACGGATTTTTAAAAATGAGACAGGAATTACCTTACAAAAATACCTTCAACTGACCAGAATTTTAAAAAGTATAGAACTCATCGATGCACAGCAATATACTTTAAGTGAAGTGGCCTACAAGGTAGGTTATCAAAGTTTATCTGCTTTTACCTCATCATATTTTGCTGTGATGAAAGCAAAACCTAAAGTGCACAAAAATTAAAAGTCCTTTATTTAACAAGATCATTATTAAATTTATATAATGAAAACATTATACATTGTTTAAAATGATTATTTTAAAATTAAAAGCTTATTGAGTTCACTTTTAAAACATCCTAGAATAAATTCTGTATAATAGAGCTGAGCGTTCAATGCCTGAGTTTTGGGATGCAATTCCAATTTTTTAGTAAGGATAATCTCTCCTTTGTATGAAAATGAAAAAAAAGCAAATATTCTATAAGATGAATTGCGGATTGGATTACAATAACCTGTTACAGAAATAGACCAATCGGATTCAAAAAGATGAGCCACTTGTAAGGCCATAGCTTCTGCAATATTTTCCGAAACACAATCATATTCTTCTGCTTCTTTTTTGCTTACTTTTAATAATCTTACTTGTTCTGGCAAAGTATAGGCTGTTATCCCACCTTTGTATAGCAAAGAAGCGTTGGGCATCTGTGAAAAGGCCAATTGCAGGCATCCTGATGTTACACTTTCAGCAATAGAAATGGTTTCATCAGCTGTTATCAGGCAATGGCTAATATATTCGAGAAGATTTTTTTGAAATTCCATAACATTATTATTTAATAAATTTTGATGGGGATTTCTACACATTCATTTTAAAAATTGTGGATGTGAAAATTCCTTTTGATTAGTTATTATCAATAATACCAGGAGCTTTAAAGGTAAAAAGTGTTCTTTCACAATAGGAAAATATAGTGGGTGTGAAGGAGTTTTTATAGATGACATTAAAAGAAACACTATTTATTTTTTACTATGCTCCAGCATATTAAGCAGTTTATTGATAGATTCTTCTTCTTTCAATACTTTATAATAAGCTGTTTTGGCATATAAAGTAAAGGATGGGGTTTCACCTCTTATTTCAGTATCTATATCAGAAAAAAACATTACATTTTTAGTGTGAAATTCACGAATGTGCAGAAGATATTCTTTGATAGAATTGTCAATATTCTTTTTTAAAATCTCACATTTTGTATTGTTTTTAACCTTTTCTAAAGACTTGATCAGAAAGGCCGTTACTCCATACGAATTCATAATACTTGGAAATAATGACTCATTTTCAATCGCATTATTTTTATCATTCAGCCCGGAATGTTGTAATGTATCGTTTTCAAATACCATATGTAAAAGTTATTAGTTGTTAGAATTCATTATTGATTCTGATTTCTACGATGCCTTCGTACTCCGGACCTTTATAAACTTATTAATCAAATATACGTCCGAATAACTCACTTTTTTATGACTTGAATCATGTTTGAGAATATTAATATAGAATTTTCCTGTCTTTAAATATGATATCTCCACCCTGTTCCATTTTTTTCAAAGTCCGGATCACTGTTTCTACACGTAATCCTGTGAGATTGGCAAGTTGTTGTCTTGTAAATTCTATCGTAAAACAATGAGCACATTCACCATCATGATAGCTTTTTAGATAATTAAGAAGTCCTTTTAGGCGCAGTATCGGATTTTGAGCAGACATGCTTTGCATCATAATGAGCTTATAATAAACCTGTTGGGAAAAACAGGCATTCATTTCAATAGAAAGGTTAGGGTGTTTCTTTATCATTTCTGTGAAATTACCTCTAGGCAATCTTATAATTTCAGCCCCCTCCAAACATACTGCATTCATTGGATAAAGATAGGTCTGATCTAAAAAAAGAAGCGGATCTCCAAAACTCTGGTTTTTGCCCAAGATATTATGAATAAATTCTTTTCCATCTTCATTGTAATTGTTAAGCTTTACTTTTCCTTGGGAAATCTGAAAATAATATTGTGCATGGTCTTCTTCTTTAAAAACCATCTCTCGTTTTTTGTACGTTCTTAGCTCTGCACCAAATGCATACAGAAGCTCCTCATCAATATTCATGCAGCTTATTGTTTTCATAATGCCATATAAATTTTAGTAAAAAAATTGTAAATCTTTATATCTTTTAATACAATATTTTACGGTTTTCAATTCTTAGGATTTTATCCCTTTCCATGTTCTTGATAGTCCTTATAGCAGTTTCCACACACAGACCTGTAAGGTTTGCCATCTGTTGTCTTGTTAATGGAATGATAAAAGAATAGGGACTTTCATCATCTTGAAAACTTTTAAGATAATCCATCAGTCCTTTCAATCTGATGGTAGGATTTTGAGATGAGATGTTTAACATCATAACAAATTTATAATAAAGTCGTTGTGATAAAAAACTAGTTACCTCCATACATAACTTGGGAGAAGTACTTAATAAATTGAAAAATGCAGCTTTAGGAAGCCGTAAAATACTACAGTCTGTAACCGCTTCTGCATTCATCGGATAAGGTTTATTTATAAATAGAATAGATTCTCCACAACTTTGTCCTTCCGATAAAAAATTTTGTATGAATTCTTTTCCCTCTTCATTATAATTGTTGAGCTTTACTTCTCCGGTAATGATCTGATAATAATAATTGGGAGGATCTCCTTCCTGGAATATATTTTCTGTGGGTTTATAGTCTCTTACTTCTGCTCCAGCTGATCTTAAAATATTTTCGTCAATAACCATAATAATAGTTTTTCAATGTTGTTTCCTTCTTTCTAGTCTTAGTAAAAATATCATTAGGAATTGAAGATAAACATATACAAAAATCAAACCTTAACTATTATTGTAGATGTTAAATAAAGTTAAAAACATTATACGATACATAAGTAATATCTTTTATTGCTTTTTATTTATTATTTAATTAGCGATTTTTTTATTAACTTAAATATATAACTTTTATATTAATAAAAAAACCCGTTTTCACATTTTTGAAAACGGGTTTTTATCCATTGAGATAAACTTTATATCGGTAATAACACCCTTGAATCTCTTAGATAAGTCTGTCTAGAAGCTTTGGCTTCAACATTCTTAATTATTTTGCAAACTTTTTAGTTCCTGCAACACACAAAATGACTCCCACAGTAATTCCCAACATTCCTATACTTACCTGCTCGTGAAGAAGATATGCTGCTAAAGCAAGCCCAAAAAACGGTTGTAATAATTGCAGCTGCCCTACAGTGGTAATTCCACCTTGTGCCAATCCTTTATACCAGAATATAAACCCTATAAACATACTAAACAGAGAAATATAACCTAAGCCAAACCATCCTCTAAAGCTTATAGATTCCACGTTGGATGGAAAATAAATGAAAAATAAGGGAAGCATAACAGGCAGTGATAAAACAAGTGCCCATGAAATAACCTGCCATCCGCCTAATGTTTTAGAAAGTTTAGCGCCTTCTGCATATCCCATTCCACAAAGGATAATAGCAAGAAGCATCAGAATATCACCGATCGGAGAAGCTGAAATTCCCTGAGAAAAGGCATAACCAATCACTAAAAGACTTCCGATTACAGAAAAGATCCAGAATACAGGATGTGGCTTTTCTCCACCACGGAAAACTCCAAAAATTGCAGTAGCTAATGGCAACATTCCCAAAAATACAATAGAATGGGCAGAGGTAAGATATTGCAAGGCTAATGAAGAAAGCAAAGGAAATCCTATCACACATCCTATGGCAACCAGAACCAGAGAAAATAACTGTTTTTTTGCAGGACGCTTTTCTTTATAGATCAATAAAACTGAAAGGGCTAGAATTCCTGCAATTACAGCACGGGCAATCGTTGCAAATATAGGACTCATTTCCATCACTGCAAGCTTGGTAGCCGGCATAGAACCACTAAAAAGCAATACCCCTATAAAACCATTGATCCAACCGTTTACAGCCTGGTCTTTTGAAATTGTATCTGTCATCATTTTGATAAGTTTTAATTATTGAACAAAATTAAAAAGGATAATTCGACAAACACAGTATCAGTTTTGTATATTTGTATGAGTACAGTTGAAAAAAGATGAGTAAAGAATTTTTATATACAGAAATTGCAGACGGCATTGCCACTCAGATCAGAAACGGAGTGTTGAAGGCAGGTGACAAACTTCCTTCTGTAAGAATGCTATGTAATGAACATCAGGTGAGCATGAATACCGCAAAACGTGTTTTCCTTGAACTGGAATCTTTATCTTTAGTAGAGTCAAAACCACAATCCGGATATTTTGTAAGTCAGTTATTATCTGTAAAACTTCCATTGCCTGAAGTGAGCCGTCCATCGTTGATTGCCAATAATGATGAACCTGATGAATTAATCAGTAAGGTATATGAAAATATGGGTAAAAAAGATATTACCTTCTTCTCAATTGGAATTCCTTCAGGAGACCTCCTTCCTCAGGCCAAACTGAAAAAAGAAATTGTACATGCTATAAGAGAATTAAAAGAAGGAGGAACAGAATATGAAGAACTGCAGGGAAATCTGAAACTCAGAAGAATGATTGCTGTACGCTCATTGCAATGGAGCGGAAATCTTAATGAAAATGATCTGGTAACTACAAATGGCGGAATGAATGCTCTATCATTCTGCTTAATGGCTTTGGGAAAACCAGGCGATACCATTGCTATTGAAAGTCCGTGTTATCCGGGGATTTTACAGTTAGCTAATGGATTAGGATTAAAAGTCCTTGAACTTCCGACCCATCCTACTACAGGGATAGAAATTGATGCGCTAAAGAAATTAATTCCAAAAATTGATTTGTGTCTCTTAATTCCCAATTTTAATTCTCCCTTGGGAAGCTGCATGCCTGACGGAAATAAGAAAGAGATTGTAAAAATCCTGTCAGAAAATAATATTCCGTTAATTGAGGATGATGTTTATGGAGATCTATATTTTGGCTCCAGCCGTCCGAAATGCTGTAAATCTTTTGATAAGGATGGAAATGTGCTGTATTGCAGCTCCATTTCAAAAACATTGGCTCCAGGATACCGTGTAGGCTGGATTGCTCCTGGAAAATACAAGGATAAAATATTAAAACTTAAACTTCTACACTCCACCTCCTCCATTTCGATTGTGAATGAAGCTGTAGCTAATTTCATGAAATCCGGAAGGTATGAAAAACATCTTCAGCAGCTTAGAAAAACATTACAAAGTAATTATCAGAATTACGTACAAACCATCGCAGAGCATTTTCCTGAAGGAACTAAAACCAGCCGTCCACAAGGAGGATTATCCTTATGGGTAGAATTTGATAAGAAAATCCGAACCACAGAACTTTATGATCTTGCCATTAAGCAGAACATAAGCATTGCACCGGGAAGAATGTTTACCTTCCAGGATCAATTTGAAAACTGTTTGAGACTATGCATCGGACTTCCATGGTCAGAAAATACACAGTCAAAACTTAAACAGATTGGGCAACTGGC
Source organism: Chryseobacterium nakagawai (assembly GCF_900637665.1). Lineage (NCBI taxonomy): Bacteria > Pseudomonadati > Bacteroidota > Flavobacteriia > Flavobacteriales > Weeksellaceae > Chryseobacterium > Chryseobacterium nakagawai. Next base: position 2,973,316 of record NZ_LR134386.1, on the reverse strand, counting down.
AAAAAGGATTTATATAAAGTAAGAATGTTAAAAGCTGAAAGATGGAAGTGATTGAGATCGTAGAATATCTTAAGTGCGTTCTTATCATCTTCTACTCAAAAGTTCTTTTGGGTTCAACAGAACTCCCTGCCTCCTTCTCTCAGCCTTTTTTATTTATTATCCGGAACAAAGTTCTTTCTTGCCAGTTCTTTCCTTACGCGGCTTAAGCTTTCGGGAGTAATGCCAAGATAGGAAGCAATCATCCATTGAGGGACTCTAAGAAGCAGATCAGGATACATTTTAATAAATTTCATATATCTTTCCTCGGCAGTCTCACCCAGTAAAGAATTAATCCTGTTCTGAAGACTTCTGATATGTTTCTGAAGCAGAAAATCACTACGTTCGATACTGTTTGGAAATTGTTCTACCAGTTTATTAAAGAAATCAGGATGCAAAAACAAAACTTCCGAATCTTCTACCGCTTCTATATAATAATTAGATTTTTCATTGAAATAAAGACTGCTTCGGTCAGAAATCAACCAACTTTCAGGGGCAAACTGGATAATGTGTTCTTTTCCATTTTTATCAATGGAATACATTTTCAAAAGTCCTTTCTCTACAAAGAATATATGTCTGCATATTTCGCCGTACTGAAGAAGAAATTGGTTTTTAGGAATCTTTTTTACTTCATAATGCAGACTGCAGGCATTCACACTTTGAAGGGGAACGTTTAAAACTTTGGCTAAATAATTATTAATATTCTTCATTATATGATCTGGCTTAAAGAAATGTCCTGGTGCGAAGCGCTATTAACGGGCTTTCCGTTTTCAATAACAATCAGCTGCGGACTTTCATGTCTTATTCCAAAATCCTCAGCAATTTTATTCGAAAGAGGGCGGTAAGACAGTAGATCTAGGTAATAGACTTCTACCTCCTCTGGCGAATTTTCAATCTCTTTTTCAAAATTTCTCAATACAGTCTTGCTGATAAAACAGCTTGTAGAATGTTTGAATATAGCTATTTTATGCTGATAAGAACTCTCAATGGCCCTTGTTAGGTCTTCTTCAGACCTTATATTTTTCCAGAAAGACTTTTGATCAGAGGTTTGATTATTTCCACCGAATATTTTATCAAAAAAACTCATACATTAAATTGTTTTAAGTGATGATTTAGATGTTTATACTCTAAAAATTCCCAGTCTTTTTCAGTCATGTTTCCGAATAATCTGTGGCTCTCCGGCAGTTGTCTGTTTTTACAGGCTTCTCGGAATTCCTCCAGCGTTTTCAGTAGATTGGTCTTTGATTCATCAAAATCACACTCAAAATTAACGATTAGTTTTTGAAAAGTAGGCATGTTTCTGGGAATTCCGTTATTGAAAACACACATTTCCAGTTTTGTAACGATTCCTATTGTCTCAAACAGAGGATTAATACGGGGAAGTTCAATTTTTCTCAAAGCAACCTGAAGAACTAGATCACAGTGAGTTAGCATCTGACAGACTTCCATTTTCCCCCATTTTCTTTGGCTGTCTGCAGATAATCTGGAAATTCTGTCTGTAATTTCCTTAAAATATATTGGATGAGTCAGATATTTTTTTACCAACCTTTTTCTTTCTTCAGATTTTCAATATGGGCAAAATGATGGTTGCAGTGCCAGACATACAAAGCAAGATTATCCCTTAAATTATAATTTCTGTTATGTTCAGGATGATGAAAAGTTCTTTCAAACTGTTTATTGGTAAGGCTTTTAAGAAGCACAGTCCATCGTTGGTGCGTTCCCTTTATCATTCTCATAGCCGGTTTTATAGGCATCTCAATACTATCCTGAAGCTCAGCCCATTTGGCCTCATCATAAGGCTTAATCGTTGGGTTATCTTCAGTAAGAGCTAGCTTAAAGCGGATAAAGCTGTTCGTATGGCTGTCAGCAATATGATTAACAAGCTGTCTTACTGTCCATCCTCCTTCTCTGTAGGGCGTATCAAGTTGTTCATCTGTAAAATGTTCAATGAGGTTCCTAAGTTTTCCAGGAAAGTCTTTAATAGCTTTAATATAGGTGTCTAAAATTGTATCACAAATATTTTCAGGTGCTTCAAACGGTCCTATTGGAAATTTTTTGTTCGTGAGATCACTCATTGTTCAGGTTTTAATTTTTAATTATTGTAGATCTGTCCCTTCTTTCAATTTGAGGCAAACCTTTATCTGGTTCTGTAAATTTATTAAAATTCAAGAAATTTAAATATGAAAAAAATGTTAATTATAATGATTATATATGGAATACAAAAAGCTCCAATTGTGTACAATTAGAGCTTTTTATTTAAATTTATATTCTAGTAACCATGTAAATTAATGCCTTCTGTTCTTTCTAAGGTCACTTTTTTACCCATTTTCTTTTGAATGACCCTGAAATGCTGCAATTCATCATCCGTCAAAATATTTATAGCAATACCTTTTTCATTGGCGCGGCCTGTTCTACCAATACGGTGAATGTAGTCCAAAGGCGAACGTGGTAATTCATAATTGATCACGCAAGGTAAATCATCGATATGAATTCCGCGGCCTATTAAGTCTGTCGCTACCAAAATTTGTGCTCCATTAGATTTAAATTCTTCTAAATTATTTTTTCGGGCACCTTGAGATTTCTGACTATGAATAGCAACCGCTTTAATTTTATTCTTTTTAAGTTTTTCCACTAAATTATCTGCAGCTCTCGTAGACGAAACAAATATCAATGCTTTTTCGACCTTCTTTTCTTTAATTAAATATCTTAAAAAAGGGCCTTTGTCTTCAGGAGAAACATGGTAAGCGAACTGCTCGATATTATCAATTTCAACTTCTTCTTTTTTAATTTCAACGATCGTAGGATGAATAGATAAGCGTTCTTTCACCTCAGAAACTTTATCATTTAAAGTCGCTGAGAATAAAGTGGTTTGCTTCACTACAGGCATTAAAGCAAAAAGCTTATTCATCTCTTCGCCAAAGCCTAATTGAAACATTTTATCCGCTTCATCAATGACTAAATGTTGAATTTCTGAAATACTCAATGCATTATGATCAATCAAATCCAACAAACGTCCGGGAGTTGCTATCAGAACTTCTACACCAAACAAGCCTTTCATCTGTGGATTGATAGAAACTCCTCCATAAACAGCCATAGTACGAATTTCACGCTTCAGATTTTCAGTAAATGCTCTGAAAACTTCATCAATCTGAATAGCTAATTCACGAGTTGGCACCAATATTAAAACCTGAATATTACGTCCTTTTTTAGCTTCTGAATTTTGTAATTTTTCTAAAATAGGCATCACAAAACAAGCTGTTTTTCCAGAACCAGTCTGCGCAATTCCCATCAGATCTTTTCCTTGTAAAATAACTGGTACAGCTTGTTCCTGGATTGGAAAAGGTTTTAAATACCCAAGTTTTTTAACGGAACGAATAATATTGTGTGATAATCCTAACGATTCAAATGACATAAAAACTATTTATTTACTGCAAAGATACGCTAAAAGGCTGGATGGTGGATGATGCGAATAATGATACTCCTTTTAAAGGTAACAGTTAGTAGTGGTAAAACTAAAAGTAACTTACAGCCTCATTCTTCCAGCTTGTCGCCTTTAGCTTTTTTATTGTCGATTTGTCCGATAATTTGATTTTGGACAAATTTTTGCCAATTAGTTTTGTAAATTTATCAAAAATTCGAGAAGTCAAAATATGAAAAAAGCATTAATAATAGTCGATGTACAGAATGATTTTTGTGAAGGCGGAGCATTAGCAGTACCGGGAGCCAATGAGATTATTCCTTATATCAACCTTCTGATGGATGAAAACGAATATGATCAGATCATTTTAACTCAAGACTGGCATCCTGTAGGACATAAAAGCTTTGCTAGCAGTAACGGACGTCAAGTAGGTGAAAGTATTATTCTAAATGGCGTTCCACAATTTATGTGGCCGGATCACTGTGTACAGGGAACTTTCGGTGCTGAATTCCATAAAGATTTAAACCAAAGTAAAGTTACCCATATCATACAAAAAGGAAAAAACATTGAAATAGATAGCTATAGTGGTTTCCAGGACAACAATCATTTCATGAAAACCGGATTGGATGATTTCTTGAAATACCATGATATTCAATTAGTGGAAATTGTAGGATTGGCAATGGATTATTGTGTAAAATTTACAGCTCAGGATGCTGTGACAAATGGATATATTACTTGCCTTCATTTCAACGGAACCCGTGCGGTAAATGTAAAACCGGATAATGGCAGAGACGCAATCTATGAAATGATTGAAAAAGGAGTCACCGTACTTGGATAAAATAATAATGATATACTAGAATGTATCAAAAAAACAGCATCATCATTGGTGCTGTTTTTTAATATGAATATATTACGCTCTATCTAAGTATAGCTAATTCTGACAGAAAATCTTTAGGTTCAATATTTCCAACTGCAAATTCATGCTCCAATAGTTTGATTTTTTCGGTTTGGGTATAAGGACGGTTATAGATTGTTGTTAATCTATTTTCTTCATCATTATGAGATTCAAGAAGATGTTTTAAATCACGAAAAGCGCTATAATATCTGACCCCCAATATTCTTTGTGACAAAGCATTAAAATGAATATTGTCAGCATTAGCAGTAAGCCCTTCTGCAGTAACAAAATAACAGTCTGCATGAGCTTTTGCAAAGTCTTCTAATGCCTGATTAATTAAAGGATATGAAGCGAAATATTGCCCAAAGATACCACTGGACAGGAAGTCTCCTAAGCCACCTATTATAAGAGGAATTTCCGGAACATTTAATTCCTGACGCAATGTCTTAATTATTACAGCAAATTTTTCACTATATCTCTCAGCTTTTTCCGGAGAACAATCATTTTCGCCCTGATGCCATAAGATCCCGGAAAGCTGACTTGTTCGTTGTGCAAGTTTTGCTTGTGATATAGCATTTTCAAATAAAGCACCACCTACAGCCCAATCATCAAGACTGGTTCCTCCATCAGCACATGGGATCAATCCTATCTCCTCTTCCAGGTTATCGAGCCTCCAGGATGCGGCAAATGAAGCGGCAAGTCCCACACCGGAACTGGGACGGTCAAAATTAATAGGTTCGGACATGATTTGCCATAATCCGTTTCTTTGCATTTTAATATGCTCATCATAAATAGACGGAACTTCTTTTAGATAGCCCCGACCAGCCATATTTGACTGACCTATCATTAAAAAGGAATGTATCATTTTTTATTTATTTGTATACCAATACTTCTGCTGAATGAATACCAGGCCAGTTTTTTTACTTCATTTTGAGCAATATCTCCGGATCTGAACGCAGTAATTGTTGCCGTAATAACACTGGTGAAAAGAATTCTTATCCAGGGTAATGGAAACTCATCATCTACCATCTGCTGTTTTTGTAATTCCTTAATAGCATCAAACAATTGATCTCTTCTTTTAAAATACGCTTCACTTTGCTCATTTTCATACATCACTGAAGAGGCTTTTCCATTATCATTCAGTTTAATAAGAAAAGCATATTTTGTTCCGCTGTCAATTCCTGCATATAATAGATGTTCAAGTTGTACTAAGGGATCTTCTGAGCTATCACAAGCTTTAATAGCTGCTAACTCCCATGCCTCCATCATATTCTTATTACAAGCTTCCAGTAATTCATTTCGATTTTTAAAATATCGATGGATTGTTCTTCTGTTTAGTCCACAATTTATCGCAATATCCTCTAATGTTGCTGAAAAATTATCATTTAAAACTGATATCGCTGCTTCGATAATTTTCTGCTGAGTATTCATAAATTCTTTATTGACCCCCAAAATTACGACAAATGTCTCAAAAATGAGACATTTTATTTTAAATAAGACAAAAGTTCAAATAGGTGGAGCATTTTATTCAATTAATAATACAAAAAAGCGCAGAGATAAATCTCTGCGCTTTTTATTTACAATACCTTAAAATTATTTTAAAGCATTTTAAGATTATTTACTTCCAGTTCTGAAAGAATTCTCCAGTGTCCTCTTTTGATGTTCTTCTTCGTTAATCCAGCAAACATTACTCTGTCTAATGATTCTACTTCGTATCCTAATCTTTGGAAAATTCTTCTGATAACACGGTTCCACCCGATATGGATCTCAATTCCGATTTCATTTTTAGGCTTACCTTCAATGTAAGAAATCTGATCAACCACTGCTACCCCTTCATCAAGACGGATTCCTTCTGCAATAAGACGTAAATCTTCACCAGTCAGTTTCTTATCCAACGTTACATGATAGATTTTCTTAGCATCAAAAGATGGATGCGTCAGCTTTTTAGTCATGTGTCCGTCATTAGTCAATAAGATAACTCCTGTAGTAGAACGGTCTAATCTTCCCACTGGGAAAAGTCTGTAAGGAGAAGCATTCGCTACAAGATCCATTACAGTTTTTCTTGCTTTATCGTCCTTAGTGGTAGAAATATACCCTTTTGGTTTGTTCAGAAGTACATACACAGGTTTTTCCGGTGTAATGCTTTGTCCGTCAAAAACTACTCTGTCGGTTTTCTGTACCTGATATCCCATTTCAGTTACTACTTTTCCGTTTACCTCTACAAGCCCTTGAGTGATTAGCTCATCAGCCTCTCTCCTGCTGCATATCCCGGAATTAGCAATATACTTATTAAGACGGATGCTGTCTTTATGAATGTCTTTATCAATCTTGTTCAGCCTTCTTTTCTGTACATAAGATCTTGTTTTATCATCATTCTTATCATCTCCATTAGCAGAAGGCCTTCTACCATATTTCAGGCTGCCTCTTTCATACTTATCTCTTGTATCAAAGCTTTTACCACCTCTTTTAGGTCTTCCAAAAGATTTCTTTTCGTAGCTTTCACTTTTATTCGTGATATAAGCCCTACTTTCAGATTTTGATTCAGAATCATCACTTGAGCTATTAAAACTCCCAGTATTTTTCTTAAACGGTTTCTTTTCAAATCTTGAGTTGGATCCTGAATGTTCGGGACCTTTTCTTCCTCCGTCTTTAGAGAAAGGTTTTTTAAAAGGTTTTGATCCTGAAGAATTTCCAGATCTGGAAGCACGAGAATCATCAGAACTTTTCTTGGTTGAAATTCTTGGTCTCTTTGGTCTGTCTGAATTATTATTATCTCTGCTCATTCTAAAAATTTCTGCAAAGATAGTAATTTAGTTACGAGTTAAAAATTAAGAATCATAACTTTGCAGAATAGTTTACATTTTAACCTTACATATTTTCGAAGATGATAACAATATTAAACGATAATTTTTCTCAACTTAACGATTTTCTTCACGAGAAAACATTCAGTAAAATTTTTATTTTGGTGGATGAAAATACTCATGAATATTGCCTTCCCGTTCTTTTAGGCAATATGGAAACAGATCTTGGGTTTGAAATTCTGGAGATTGAAGCAGGAGAAGAAATGAAGAATATCCAAACAGCCAATCAGCTTTGGGAAATTCTTACAGAAATGCAGGCAGACAGAAAAGCATTGGTTATTAATCTGGGTGGCGGTGTTATTACAGATATGGGAGGTTTTGTAGCATCCACCTATAAAAGAGGAATCCAGTTCATCAATATCCCTACTACTCTTTTATCTATGTGTGACGCTTCTATTGGTGGAAAAACAGGGATTGATCTGATGCATTATAAAAACATGGTGGGAACATTTGCTTTTCCTGAACAGATTTTTATTTATCCTAAATTTTTAGAAACCTTACCTTTTAAAGAATTAAGAAGCGGATTTGCTGAAATGTTGAAGCATGGACTAATTGCTGATAAAGCACATTGGAATCAGTTAATCCAGATTCACAAGATTGATGTAGAATCAGTAACCCCTTATATCCAAAATTCTATGGATATCAAACAGGATGTTGTAGAAAAAGATTTCCATGAAAGCAATATCAGGAAAACCTTGAACTTTGGACATACAATAGGTCATGCTGTTGAAAGTCTTTGTTTACAACAAGGAAATCCGATTCTTCACGGTGAAGCTGTTGCTATGGGAATGATTAGTGAAGCTCACCTTGCATTTCTTGAAAACCTTATTTCAGAAGAAGATTCAACAATCATCATTGAAAACATCCAGCGTTACTATCCTTATTTAGATATCAGCGATTTTAAAGATGAAGATATTACTGCTTTATTATTAAATGATAAAAAGAACGTGGACAGTAAGATTAACTTTTCTCTGCTTACAGGAATCGGATCATGTAATTATGATCACCAGTGCAGTCAAAAAAATATCCTGAAAGCTATTCATTTTTACAGAAAATTGAATGATCTTTAAATCATCTTTTCTTTGGTTTAACGAATAGTGATGGATAATAGACCTTAAAGCACATAGAGCCTGATTGTAAATAGTCAGGCCTTTTTATTGATGATTGCCAGAATTACTTTTATTTCGAGAAGGAAGATTCTAAGTGTTTTAAACGTTCTTCAAAAATAGACTGTTTATGTTGCATTTCTATATTCGAATTTTTCAATGCTTCATTTTCCTTTTCTAATGTCTCTATTTTTTTTGCCAGTTCCTGAGTTGCAGAGATATTCAACATAGATAGAGCATCGTAGTCTACAGTTCTCAAATCAGACACTTCAGTTCCGTAAACAAATAGCTTTCCTTTAAGGTTTTTATCCGCTAAATTAACTGTAATGCTATTAGGCGTGCTTGCCTGGATCTCCAAAATAACTTCTCCTGTTTCATCATATATTTTAAGAAATTTGTCCTCCTTTGCAATAAGAATGGGCTTTTCAAAAATAAGAATTCCCCCATTTTGTTTTGCCAACTGATAGATATTAGGAATAAAAGTCTTTACACCACTTCTACTGACTGCTTGCGGATATACAGCCTCTACCTCCTGAGCAATCACCTTTTTAAACTTCTGCTTACCATATACCCATTCATCTTTCATAAAATAATTGGTAATGCTGAGCTTTTTTAAGAGTTCCAAATCTTTTGCACCCTCTGACTTTCCTATGATATTTTTGATTCTTTTATCTGAAAAAAGAGAAGTTTGTGCTACACTCAGTTTCCCTACTGATATAATGTTTCCATCCGCATAAATAGACGTGTTGGTATTAAAAGTACCAATATCATTGGTATAATTAGAATAAGTAGTTAACGTTCCGTCAAAAGAGCCTGAATCCGGACTTATTCCATAATAAGTAAGGCTTGATGCCGCTAAAGGCCATACAGTAGTTTTTAACCTAATATCCAGTGGAAATTTTGGAGTATTTGTTCCAATACCAACATTACCGTTCTGGTCAATATTGATTCTTCTGTTTCCGTCACCATCAGCAATGATGATGTTATTCGAAAGCAAAGCTGGTAACCCGCTGACATTAGCTCCGATAATGGTATTGGATTTTCCGGAAACAAGTCCGGCCGCCGCCCGGAAGCCAATAAAAGTATTATAATTATTTACAGAATTTAAATTATATCCTGCTGATCCACCAATCGCTGTATTTCCTCTTCCACCAGGCATCATTCGGAAAGAGTCACCTCCAATTCCTATATTGTCGTCTCCTGAAACAAGCTCACGAAGAGAACTAGCTCCAATACCAACATTGCCTATTGTACTTTTAGCAGAAAAGAGTGAAAAATAACCGTTGGCAACATTATTATTTCCATCCAGATTCGAATATAAAGCTCGGTATCCATACCCTGTATTTTGTATCCCCGATTTGTTACTACTCAATACATCTGCTCCTATGGCAGTATTCATGCTGCCTATGGTATTTGAAATTAAATTATTCACGCCTACGGCAGTATTGTTAAGTCCTGTTGTATTAGCTGTCAGGCTATTCACTCCAAAGATGGTATTCGTGGTATTTAAGACCCCGGATACAATATTATTTCTTTTAAAAATAACATCTACATTATCAGAAGTTCCTATAAAATTAATTCCGTTTACCATACCCGAGTTCCCCGTCAGGCTCCATCCTGTCATCACAATAGGAGTTAAGTCATCCAACACTTTCGTCCATCGTCCAGCACTGGCACTCCAATAATAATATCCTGGAATAACACCGTTTACAGCAGCTGTATTATAAATCATTAAAGAATTGGCAGGTGATGGTATTGTAGTAGTATCTGAATTTCCAGTTAATGCGATCCTTGGGATTAATATTCCTTTATTAGAACCCACGACATCTAATACAGAGGATGGATTAGGTGTTACCGTATTGATCCCAATCTGAGCTTGTAAGTTATTTTCAAAAAAAAGAAGTAACAGCAGCAATGTGCATTTTTTCATGTTGTAAAGGTTAATGAGTTCTTACAAAATTCAATGAGATGTTTTGTAAGAGTATCAGGTTATCATTGTAAAAGAAATACAAAATTAGTAAAGCAAAATGGTTTGGTAATGCTCTTTTGCAGAAATTTGGGTTTATATAACTGTCTTCCAATAAGATTGTAATTTGAGAGAAAGTCTCATTTTATCAAATGATGCTAATGCTTAACAAAATAGGGAATCAAAAAACGGCTGGTAAGATCCAAAAGACATCCTTGAATCTATTAATTCTTGCAAAAATTCATATGATTCACCAAAGAATTTTGATCTTTAAGTCAATTTTTCAACTCTTTTTTAGGTAAGACTATTAATTTAGCCTCATTCTAAACAAATGTTTAATTAAATATTCAAAATACTATTAATCAATTACTTAAATCAAAACCAAATATGGAAAACAACTGTTTTTTTATTGATTTTAACCAGTGAAAATATTTTTTGGCAAGCAATTTGAAAGATCTCCAGCGTTCAACAGAAATGTGAACAAGTAGTAAAATTTAAAATTAAGAAAGAGTAAAATTAAAAATTTAAAGTTATGAAAAAGTTAATTTTAGGATTAGCAGTAACTGCAGGAACATTAGCGTTCGCTCAACAAACAACTTCTTCTAATCCGGTAACATTTGGGGTAAAAGGAGGAATGAACGTTTCTTCACTTTCAAAAGACAATGGGTTAGATGACCAAAAATCTAAAATCGGATTCAATGCTGGTGTATTTGCCAACATTCCGGTAGCAAGCTCATTCAGCGTACAACCAGAGGTATTATACTCGCAGTATGGTGATAAAATCGACTATACTTTAGCAGGTACAAAATATTCATCTTCAAGAAAGCTAGATTATATTACAGTACCGGTAATGTTCCAGTATAATGCACTCCCTAACCTTTATTTAGAAGCAGGACCAGAATTTGGTTTCATGGTAAGCGCTAAAAATAAATTCAAGAACGAATCTAACGGGAACTCCTCTACATCAGACAACTACAAAGATAATTTTAATACATTCAACTTTGGTATTGGCTTAGGTGCAGGATATTATTTCACTCCTAATCTGGGAATCACTGCAAGATACGTTGCAGGTTTAACAGATATTGCTAAAAACAGACCTAGTGGATCTGATGCAACAAGAAATAATGTATTCCAGGTAGGATTAGCTTATAAATTTAAATAAGCTTCTTAAACATTCAGTAACAAATTTTATATTCAATAAAAGATCAGATTAAAATTTAATCTGGTCTTTTTTTATTACAATCTTAAATTGTGTTAATGAAATATAGTTTTTTTTATTAGTGTAATTCTTTAAAATTTAATGACTAATACCCTATCATAAAGATAAATAAAGGGAATTTGTATTTTTGGCACGCAATTTGAAGATAAAGAAATTGTTAAACAAAACTTAAAAACTATTAAATAAAAACTTATGAAAAAGATTCTTTTTGGTCTTGCATTAGTAGCAGGTACTTTCTCTTTCGCACAAAAAACTTCAAGCAATACAGCATCATCTTCTCCAGTTAGATTCGGGATTAAAGCTGGTCTTAACGTTTCAACTGTTTCTAACTATAACGCTAATTCAAAAGCTGGATTTTATGGAGGTTTATTCGCTACTATTCCAGTAGCTCAGGATTTCTCTGTACAACCGGAAGTATTATATAGTGGTATGGGTGCTAAATCTAAATATGATAGCAGCGATAAAATTAATCTAGATTATATCGCAGTACCGGTAATGTTCCAATATAACGCACTACCTAATCTATATTTAGAAGCTGGTCCTCAATTTGGATTCCTAGTAAGCGCTAAAGCAAAAGATAATAACGGTTCTTTAGATATTAAAGACGGATTGAAGACTTTTGATTTCGGACTTGGTCTTGGTGCAGGATATTACTTCACTCCTAACATCGGAGTTAACGTAAGATATGTTGCTGGATTAACTGATATCGTTAAAGACAGAATCGGTGGTGATTCTGCTAAAAACGGAGCATTCCAAGTTGGTTTAGCCTATAAATTCTAAGCCTGGCACTTAGCTTTAATAACAAAAATATAACCGGATTATCTATTTAATCCGGTTTTTTTATTTCCAAATTTCATTTTTAATTTTTTGGCAAGGAATTTGCCTATAGAGTACTAATTATATCTGTTTAGAAATCATTTTAAACCTGTATTTTTTTACTTTAGGATTTTAAAATTGAAAAGTAATTATTGATGGCTTAAAATATTTGTTGGAAGTTGATTTAAGAAACTGAAAGGCAGATAACGGAAATATAATTTTATATTTTCCAATAATTTAGAATACATTTTGATTTCAATAGAAAAAGTCAGGTTTACTTGTTAAATCTGACTTTTTCGCTTTTACATGATTTTTATCATTTTTGTCTCTTTGGCGGGACTTTTGATGCAGCCAGAGAGAAAATTTAAATTTTATAACCATGAAAAAAATATTCATAGGATTGGCATTTGCAGGAAGCCTTTTTATTAATGCACAGGAAAAAACCAAATCATCTTCTCCTATTACTTTTGGAGTGAAAGGAGGATTAAATCTATCTACTGTTTCTGAGAACAATAACAATGGTGAGTATCATGATGATGAAAATAAAATGAAAGCTGGTTTTCATGCAGGAGTCTTTGTTAATATTCCGGTGGCAGAAAAATTCAGTATTCAACCGGAACTTCTTTTCAGCCAATTAGGGGCAAAAATAGAAGAAAGAGAAAGATATCTTGTAGCTGACTACAGCTATAAAAGGGATTCTGATTATAAAGCAAACTTTAATTACCTTGTTCTTCCGGTGATGGTTCAATACAATATTCTTCCGCAGCTTTATGTTGAGGCAGGTCCTGAGTTTGGATATTTGATGGGGGGAAGATTTAAGGGTGATGATGTAACTACAATCAGAAAGTCAGCAGGGAGCTCAACAGTTATCACTAAAGAAAGTCTTTCTGAAAAATTAGATACTGATCTTTATAACAGATTCCAATTTGGATTAGGGATTGGTGCAGGATATTACTTTACTCAAAACTTTGGAGTAACAGCAAGATTTACGGCAGGTCTTACCAACATTCTGAAGGATACTGATGGGGATTACAAGGTAAGAAACAATGCCTTCCAGGTGGGTGTAGCTTATAAATTCAAATAGATATTTATTATTTTTCGATGTAGGCCAGGTATTTTTCAATACCTGGTTTTTGTTTTTTTGGTATTAGACTTATAAATTGAAGATTTTCATCACTAAAGAAATAAAAATATTCTCAATTAAGAAATATCATCCAAATGGAATAGATTTAACATAAAATTTATCATAAATACTCCTTATATGTTGAAATATTTTATATAAAACAAAATATAATAATTCTTTTTTAAATTGAAAAACCTATTGAAATAGCCTGTACATCTAGGTTTTTTGAGTTTGGCAAGCATTTTGCAAAATAAACCGCGAATGGTTGAAAGACCATCACAAGTAGTAAAAATTAAAAAATAAAAATTATGAAGAAGTTATTTTTAGGACTGGCATTAACTGCTGGAACTTTAGCCTTTGCTCAGGAATCAACAACTGTAAATACGTCACCTCTTAAAAAAGATGCTCAACCTGTAAGATTTGGTATTAAAGCCGGAGGTAACTCAGCGTATTTCAGTGAGCAAAAATTCGGAATGAACAGCCAGAAATTAGGTTTCCACGCCGGAGCTTTTGTAAACATTCCTATCTCTAAACAATTCAGCTTCCAACCGGAGGTATTATACAACCAAATGGGGGCAAGAGATGTAGCTTATTCAACAGAAGTAACAACAGGAGCAACTACTGTAAAAACTAAAGGAGAAAGTAAAGTAACAATGAACTATATTTCAGTTCCTTTAATGGTTCAGATGAGACCTATGGATAAATTCTATGTTGAAGCAGGTCCTGAATTCAGTTACTTTATCAACGGTAAAACTAAAGGAGAAGCTACTGTAGCATCTACCACAGGAGGAATAACTACAACTACCTCACAATCTCAGTCTGATGATCTTAATAAAGATGATATCAATAAATTCAACTTCGGTTTAGGTCTTGGTTTAGGATATGATATCACCAATAACATTGGGATCAGCGCAAGATATGTTAACAGTTTAACAAAGATCGATAAGAGCAGACCAGCTGCTGAAAACAACAACAGAGTTTTCCAATTAGGTCTGAACTATAAGTTCTAATAAAAAATAAACCAATTTTTTAACTTCAGATGCAGGTTTCTGCATTGCATAAAATAGCCGGAAGAATTTCTTCCGGCTATTTATATTTTGGTGAAGTAGCTGTTGCAATATTGATGTATAATTTTATATGGGGTGTCAATCTGAGTTAAATGAAGAATCTCTTTCAACCTTTTGAGAATATTTATTCAAATATTCGGGGATCATCACTGATTGCTCCATCAATTCCCATATCTTTCAACGCCTGTAGTCTTTCTTTGGTATTCACAGTCCATGGGATCACTTTCATTCCTAATGCATGACATTGCTGTACAAGCTCAGGAGTAACCAGCCTGTGCTCTGGGCTATAAATGGTTGGAGTAAAACTTAAAAATTTCATATCACCTGCTACTCCATTAAGGTGATCCGGATATAATTTAAATTTTTCCACAGGAATATTCTTGAAATTAGCCCGTTGTTGTGCTAATTTTTTATCATTCACTTCTTCTACAAGTAGAGTGGTCATCATTTTAGGATATTCTTTATGGATGATCTCAAGGGTTCTGGGATCAAAAGACTGAATAATAACTCTATCCTGAATTCCTTTTTCTATAATAATCTTCATCATCAGATTTACAAATTCTTTAGGCTCAGGATGAAAAATATTGTCCGAAAAGGGGCGTGTCTTTGTTTCTATATTATAATAAGGTAAAGGTCTTTTCAATTCACGGGAATAGTTTTCCACAGCATCTATTACTTCAGAAAAAAGAGGTTTCTGAACTTTCACTTTCTTTTGATCAGGATAATTTTCAAGTTTCTTTAATCCTACATCAAATGTCTGAATCTTTGCATAGGGCATTTCATAAATCTTATAGTAAAAACCTGAGTCTTTCGGAATATAGGTTCCATCTGGTTTGGTAATTAACTCCGGTGATAGAAATGAATCATGGGAAAGGATCACTTTTTTATCTTTTGTAATTGCCAGATCCATTTCGAGGGTTGTAACATTCATTTGTAAAGCATTTTTCATCGCCGGGATTGTATTCTCCGGATACAAAGACTTTCCGCCACGATGTGCCTGGTTATCAAAAGACTGCGCTGAATACAATTGAGTGGCAATAATAAATATACCTGATAAAAATGCGTTCTTCATATTCCTGAAATTTTAATCTAATAAAATTAAAACTTACTGGTGTATTTTATAATACCGGAACATTAAGGTTATGCTACATTTTATGGCGTTTTGGAGAAAAAAAAGCAGACCGAATGGAGGCAAATATACTGAGAAGCGAGATGAATATTCTTGAGATTTCCCCGGAATGACATAATACAACAAAAAGAGCCAGATAGTAAATACCTGGCTCTCTATTATATGTAAGAAATATTTTAATTAAATAGTTCTACCTCTTCTCCTTTTCCTACCGGATATTCTTCTGTAAAGCATCCAAAGCAGTGATTAGAAGATCCTAAAATATCTTTTAGGTTGTCTATGCTTAAAAACTCTAAAGAATCTACTCCTAAATAGTTTCTAAGTTCTTCTGTAGACATGTTTGCTGAGATCAGATCATCTTTTGACGGAGTATCAATTCCCAGATAACATGGAGCAATAATGGGTGGAGAAACACTTCTGAAGTGAATCTCTTTTACGCCTGCATCTTTTAAAATTTTAACCAACCTCTTAGATGTTGTTCCACGAACAATAGAGTCATCAATAATAACTACCCTTTTATCTTTCATTTCTGAAATAATAGGATTAAGCTTAAGATTTACTACTCTTTCTCTCATTTCTTGTGTAGGAACAATGAAACTTCTTCCAATGTATCTGTTTTTAATTAAAACAGGGCGGAAAGGTATTCCTGAAGCTTTTGAAAACCCGATGGCAGCAGGAACTCCGGAATCCGGAACCCCAATAACCAAATCAGCTTCTACAGGAGCTTGATCCCATATCTTTTCACCCGATTTTTCTCTAATCTCATAAACATTAATGTTTTCTAAGGTAGAGTCAGGTCTTGCGAAGTAGATGTATTCAAAAGAGCAGATTCTCTGTTTTCCTTTGGCTTCATCCATCATATAAGAATGAAGTTTTCCAGGTTCATTTTCGTTGGTATAAATGATTTCTCCAGGAAGAATATCGCGTACATATTGAGCTCCTACAGCATCTAATGCTACAGATTCAGAAGCAACTACATAAGAATTTTCATTAATCGCTCCTAAAACTAATGGACGAATCCCATTGAAATCTCTGAAAGCGAAGAATTTATTTCTTGTCATTCCTACTACGGAATAAGCTCCTTCAATCTTCTCCATAGTAGCTTTAATGGCTCCACGAAGCCCAAGATCAAGATTTTTCTGGATTAATCTTAAGATCACCTCAGAATCGGAAGTTGCTCTGAAAACTACACCTTCAGCTTCTAATTCGTTTTTTAACTCTTTCGCATTGGTAAGGTTACCGTTGTGTGCTATAGAAAGTATAATCTGGTCATATTCGTTTTTCGCGAAAAATGGCTGGAAGTTATATTTCTTTTTATCTCCTGCAGTGGTATAACGAGTATGCCCAATTGCAGAATTTCCCATAAAAGCTTCAGGTTCCTGAATGTCTTTATAAACGTCTAAAACCAATCCTTCATCTTTCATGTTGGTGATTCTTCCGTCTTTTAAAACGGAAATACCACAAGCTTCCTGGCCTCTGTGCTGTAATGCAAAAAGCCCGAACTGTGAAAGAGAAAACGTATCCAGATCTTCATCTGAATAGAGTCCGAAGATTCCACATTCTTCATTAGGAGCATCTAATCTTTCCTCTTCCTGAGTTCTGAAGAGATTTCTTCCGTAGACCTGGTTTTCAAACTGTTTTAAATATTCACTTTTATGAATGTCTAAACTTTTCATTTCTATTTTTTCTAATTGTAGATCTTAGAAGTCAGATTTCAGATCTCAGACTAAAAGCTAACTTCAAATTTTAATTTTGTTTTAACTAACAAAGTATTTTCAGTACCAACATCTGATATCTGAAATCTGGTGTCTGAAATCTTATTTCTTTAAAAGATTTTTAAGACGGTTGTAAATTTCAACATATGCCTCAGTTACTTCTCCTAAGTCTCTTCTGAATCTATCTTTGTCAAGCTTTTTCATGGTATCTTTATCCCAAAGTCTGCAAGTATCAGGAGAAATTTCGTCAGCTAAGATGATTTCCCCGTCAGAAGTTTTCCCTAATTCGATTTTGAAATCTACCAGGATGATGTTGATCTTATCAAAAAGGTCGATAAGGATTTCATTAATGTCTGATGTTAATTCATACATTTCATCAAGCTCTTCGTAAGTAGCAGCTCCTAAGAAAACAGCGTGGTGATCATTGATAAGCGGATCTCCCAATTCGTCTTTTTTATAGCAGATATCGAAGATGGTTACCGGCGATTTGATTCCTTCCTCCACTCCTAATCTTTGTGCCATGCTTCCCGCAGAGTAGTTTCTTACCACCATTTCCAAAGGAATGATAGATACTTTTCTTACCAACTGCTCTCTTTCGTCTAATTGTTTAATGAAATGAGTTTTGATTCCTTTTTCATTTAAATATTCAAAAATAAGGGTTGTGATGGCGTTATTCATCTCTCCTTTAAGGTCAACCTGGCCTTTCTTTTGAGCGTTAAATGCTGTAGCATCGTCTTTGAAACGTACTACTACTTCATCAGGATTATCGGTAGCAAATACTTGTTTTGCTTTTCCCTCGTACAACATTTCTTTCTTTTGACTCATAATTTTACTTTCTAAATTGTAGTTAGATTTATTGATTTACTTTATTATTATTCCTGTTAAGACAGCCAGTCCAAAACTTAACAATGTACCAATTAATACATATTCCGTAAGTTTTCTCTGTTTTGCCTGTGCAAGGTCGCTGAATCTGAAAACAGATTTGGCAGCCACCATGAAACCTACGCCTTCCCAGTGATTCACCATAATAAAGGTAAATACCAGCAGACGTTCTAAAATTCCGATATATTTTCCGGCACTTGATAAAGATTCGGTTTGGATCGTATTGGGGCCATCCGGAGCAGGTGTCCAGGATGATAGCAGGATTTTGATAAAAATAGAAGCCGGTGTTGTCAGAAACAAAGCTGCCATAAGTATCTTTAAAAATTCCTGATTTTGTAAAAAGGCGAAATTATATTCAGCGAAATAGAATGACACTCCTGCAATCACTAAGACATGAAGCATCTGATCGATGAAAAACCATCTTTTTTTTGTTTTTACAGTTTGGAAGCTAAGTTTAGCAGCATCAATGATGAAGTGAGTAACTCCCACTAAAATAGCCACCCACCAAAGCTCCAGATCCCAAAGAAGAATGAGGTTTAAAACAATGTGAATCAGAACATGAAAGTATAAATACTTACTTTTCAGTTTATAGTTCTCCTTATCAGCAACCCATGCATTTGGCTGAAGTATAAAATCTCCGAGTAGATGTGCCAATATGAGTTTAATAAAGATCATGCCTATAGTTCTGAAATTTTCTTTCTAAAATACTGATTGGTTTCCACGATGAGCTCATAGTTGGCTCGTTTCAGTCTCTGGCTGATAGAAGACTGTGAAATAGCAAATCTTTTAGCAAGATCTTCCTGGGTAATATCTTGATTCATAATCATTTCATGAATGATTTCAGAGGTAGCCATAGTCCAATTGTCAAAATCTTTGGATGACCATTTCAATAAAATATTGAGATCTCTGTCTACAGAATCGTTTGATGTTTTTATAGCCACCGTATGCCCATCACTCTTCAAGTCATTCAGAAGTCGTCCGGAATTTACATAAGCGGTACCGTTGGATTCGGTGATCTTTTCAGAAGAAAAGCTTTCTTCTCCAATCCCTATGGCCATTCTTACATCCAGATTTTCCTGACTCTTAATAAGTGATTTTATGGCTAGAAAATGCCAGAAAACAGAGTCAATACTGCATTTAAACTGAAATTCATCCCCCCGGTAGATCTCCCATGTGTAAGGAGCGCTTCCCCAGGTGTCGAGAAGATTTTTAAGCTTGGTAATCCAAACTTCAGTGTCTGCATGCTGTGAATTTATAATATCACCGGTAATGACCGCTATCATCCTGCAAATATAAGCATAATTACTTATAAATAAAAAATATAAGCAGAAACACTTATAGATATTGATTATTAGTGAATCTGCTTATATCAATTATACAGTAAACATAAGGCTTTTAAGACTTTAAGTGAAATTAAAAAATTAGACAAAGACAAAATAAATGAAAAATTTTCATGAGAAGTTGAATATTAACTCAATTTCTTTACTGTTTTTTTATTTGAGAAGCTGTTTCCTGCTATCCGCTCATACTCCTCGCTCCCCTCTTCTCCCATTGCTTGCTGTGGGGTAACCGCTACTATCAGGGCTATTATCCTCGCTGGGATTTCAAACCCTGGCAGGATTAAGACTACGATCTCTAAAAAAATAAAACCTAACAGGTTTCAAAAACCTGTTAGGTTGGGTATCATTAAAATATTAGTTACTATTTCTTAATAAACTGTTGTACATGATCATCCAGTCTTAGAATATAGGTTCCTGTAGGAATTGCCTGAACAGAAATATCTTTCTTGTTTCTGAACGGATCTTTCTCTGTAAAGATCACTTTTCCCGAGAAGTCAATGATCTGGGCCGTTTTGATTTTTTCAATTTCTCCATTTACAAAAAGACGATCATATACAGGGTTGGGATATATTCCTAATTTTTTATCCTTGGATGCAATAAGCTCTGTAGTAGATAATGTTCCAAGGTTTTGACAATAATTGGATGGATAAGAGTCCCATTCTCCGATACTGAATGTACTATTAGGTTGATTAATGGTACTTTTTCTATATA
Organism: Chryseobacterium nakagawai; assembly: GCF_900637665.1. NCBI lineage: Bacteria > Pseudomonadati > Bacteroidota > Flavobacteriia > Flavobacteriales > Weeksellaceae > Chryseobacterium > Chryseobacterium nakagawai. The sequence goes on along the minus strand of NZ_LR134386.1, from coordinate 2,953,032 downwards.
ATGAAACATTGCCATTGCTATTGGATACGTATTTTGTACCAATCGCATCTACAGTAATTGTTTTATTATAAGCAAGCTCTACATAATTCTCTCCCTTGAAAGTCATAGGATCAGAAGCCGTTACAAATTTAGCCTGGTCATTGGAATAACATGATAAAGTAGCTTTGGGATTCAGGATTACAAAAATTTCGTTATTTCCTATTTTTCCCTCCAATTCATAAGTATCTGCATTATAAATAGCTCCTGAAGTGTTATTTTTAAGTTGAATATTAATTCTGTAGTTATTTAAATTAACTTCATGTCCCGTTTTATTTACAATTTCCAGTGCGTTATTCTTAATAGTATTGGCCACATTATTGGTTCCTGATATATACTTTGTGATCATAAGATCGGCAGCATAGGAGTCTGAAGCAATAGTGGTAGCTGTAGCAGTATTACTGAATGGAGATTCCAGATATCCCTTATCAAAAGCTTTTACTGTAAATGTATAGGTTGTAGACGGACTCAGGTGATCTATCGTTATAGAAGTCCCCTTTGTAATAGCAACAGGCGTTGTTGAGTCATTCATATATATCCTGTATCCTAAAACATCTGTATCCGTAGAAGCAGTCCAGTTCAGATTGACAAAATAAGCATTCTGTTGTGTTGAAACCAGAGATTGCGGAGCTGCAGGAGCAATATTATCCGGAGTTTCAGACCAGATCATGTCAATCCATTCAGGATGATCAATGAAAGGATTTCTGTTTTTCTGTATGGCATATATTGCATTATTCCTATCGATTTCTCTCTGTGAAACAGGGTCCATTGCACTCCATTGCTTTAGCATCGCAACATAAGGAAGATCAATTGCTCTTTCTTCCGTTCCATCAAGCGGACATTGGTCTGTAGCTGGGGTTATGGTTGCAGATGTACTGTATGCTGTATTAAACGAGCCTAATTTACCTTCATATCTAACAGCAAAATACAACAATGTTCTGGCAACATCTCCTTTGAATTCATCAATAGGTTCATACACTCTTCCTGCATAAGGATAATTAGGGATGGCTGCTTTAGATATCTTCGAAGTATTAGTAAAAGTATAATAATTAGTAGTACCTGCTATCCCATAAGGATAGTTATTTCTCAATTGATTGATTCTGGCATCTGCAGGAATAATAAAATTCAGATCTGAATACATTGGGTAATCACTGATTTTAGAGCTTGTACTGAATGTGCTTTGAGGCATCATATGCTCCCTGTTATACCCCAACCCTTCAGCATTGGCACCAGATATCATTTGATTAGATTTATATTCATATGCATCTGGTCCTGATGGAATTTCTGAATAAATATCCAAAAGATATTCTGTGTTCGAAGAGTCGTGATCATAATATTTATCTAGATCGGTTTGATTATAAAGATTCGGAAGATCATCATAATGCCAGTTGACCATTTTTGCTGAAATAATATCATGAATCTTAGATTTCAGGGCATAGCCGGTTAATCCGGCCGTTCCATTATAATATCCGGCAGGAGCCTGCGCAGAAATATAACAAGAAATCAGTAAAATAGGAAGTAGAATTTTTTTCATGCCTTAAAAATTGGGAAGCTAAATTAGTAAAATAAAATAGGCAAAAGCTTGAATATCTTATTAAGAAACCATTAAGTTTTGAAATATAAAAAATTGGAAATTAAAATATTGACATGATATATATTATGGATGTGATAATTTTTTTTAGCATTCCGTCAATTTAATTATCTTTGGGAACTAACTATTATCAATATGAATACAGAGACAATTGACAACATCAAAATGATAGCGGAGACAGCTAGAGAATTTGCAGAAAAGAATATCCGACCGAATATTATGGAGTGGGATGAAAGCCAGACTTTTCCAAAAGACTTATTTCACCAGTTGGGAGAAATGGGCTTTATGGGAATTGTAGTTCCTGAGCAGTACGGAGGTTCCGGTTTAGGCTATCACGAATATGTTACTATCCTGGATGAAATTTCTCAGGTAGACCCGTCTATTGGGCTTTCTGTAGCAGCGCACAACTCTCTTTGTACCAATCATATTTATGAGTTTGGAAATGAAGAACAGAGACATAAGTGGCTTCCTCAATTAGCTTCCGGAAAGGTAATCGGAGCTTGGGGATTAACGGAACACAACACTGGTTCAGATTCAGGAGGGATGTCTACCACTGCGGTAAAAGATGGTGATGACTGGATCATCAGTGGAGCTAAAAACTTTATTACTCATGCTATCTCAGGTGATATTGCTGTAGTAATGACCAGAACAGGTGAAAAAGGAGCTAAGAATAACTCTACCGCTTTTGTATTAGAAAAAGGAATGCCTGGATTTACTTCCGGTAAAAAAGAAAATAAATTAGGAATGCGTGCTTCTGAAACCGCAGAATTAATTTTTGATAATGTACGTGTACCGGATTCTCACCGTTTAGGTGAAGTAGGTGAAGGTTTCAAACAGGCCATGAAAATTCTTGATGGAGGTAGAATTTCTATCGCTGCATTAAGCTTAGGAACTGCAAGAGGAGCTTACAAAGCAGCTTTAAAATATGCTAAAGAAAGACATCAGTTTGGAAAATCAATTTCTGAATTTCAGGCCATTAATTTTATGCTGGCTGATATGGCAACAGAAATTGATGCGGCAGAACTTTTGATTCAAAGAGCAGCAACCTTGAAAAATGCTAAGCAAAAAATGACAAAGGAAGGAGCAATGGCGAAATTATATGCTTCTGAAGCTTGTGTAAGAATTGCTAATAATGGTGTTCAGATCTTTGGAGGTTACGGATATACAAAAGATTTCCCTGCTGAAAAATTCTACAGAGACTCTAAGCTTTGTACGATTGGTGAAGGAACTTCTGAAATCCAAAGATTGGTGATCGGAAGAGATATTACAAAATAATTTTAACCCTCATACAAATGATTAAACAGGCACTTTTAGGTGAATTTCTGCACGAAGCTGAAAACACCAGAAAAATTTTGAAAGCAATCCCCGACAGCGCTTTAGATTGGAAACCGTCCGAAAAAAACTGGACAACCGGTCAGCTGGCGTCTCATATTGCAGAAGTTTATAACTGGTACGACCCTACCTTTAATCAGGATGTCTTTGACATGGGTAAATATCAGTATGATAAAGGTGATATTTCCAAGGCTGAAAATATTGTAGCAAAATTTGAAGAAAATGTAGCTAAAGCACAAAAGGTTTTGGAAAACTCTGATGAAAGCACTTATTTTAATGATTGGAAGATGGAAGTGAATGGAAACGCAATTTTTCCTGCTTCTCCAAGAGTTCAGGTAGTAAGAGGTTTTCTTTATAATCATTTGTACCATCACAGAGGCGAGTTGGTTGTTTATTTAAGATCAACTGGAAATAAAGTTCCTGGACTTTATGGTCCCACTGCTGATGATGTAAGATAACCGATAATTATTATAATTAATAAAAAATGACATGCATAATTGATGCATGTCATTTTTTCATTTTGAGACATTATCGTTTTACATATATTCAATGTATCGCATAATATATTGAACGTATGTTCTAAAATTTTCTTAAAAATTTTTGTTTTTCGTAATATAATTTTTATTAATTTCGATATACCATAATAAAAACAAATATTTAATATGAAAAGACAACTAACCCTACTGGGGATGCTTCTTGTTACAGGAGTTTCCTTCGCACAGACTGATCGTCTTTGGTCTCAGGAAGTTTCAAGAACAGCTTCACAGCCTTTTGAAAACAAAACCAGCATCCGAAATCCCAAACTATTCAGCTTGAATATCAATGGATTGAAAAATGCTTTAGCTAAAGCTCCAAAGAGACTCGCAGTTGGCGAAAAATCTGAAGTCATCATTTCCTTTCCGAATTCTGATGGCAGAATGGAAAACTTTAAAGTCAAAGAAAATTCCAACTTCACTCCCGAATTAGCAGCCAAATACCCAGACATTAAATCTTATGTAGGCCAGGGACTTGAAGATCCTAACTCAACCGTGTATTTCAGCGTTTCTTCATTAGGACTATCATCCATGGAAATCTATGGTGATAAATCAGCAGTCTTCATTGAGCCTTATGCTAAAGATCTTTCTACGTATGTTGTTTACAAAAAATCTGACAAAAATGATGATCTTAGTAAATTTGAATGTACAGTAATAGATGTTGCTAAAAAAGGAGTATCCAATGCAAGTATTGCTGCAAGACCTAACGCTGACGACGCAAAATTAAGAACATTCAGATTAGCGTTATCTTGTACAGGAGAATACACTGCTTACTTTGGTGGAACAAAAGCTCAGGCTCTAGCTGCTATGAATAACACAATGACTCGTGTCAATGGTGTTTTTGAAAAAGATTTCGCAGCAAGAATGGTTCTTATTGCGAACAATGACGCTGTAATTTATACGAATGCTTCTACAGATCCTTATTCTGCAGCCTCAGGAATGAGCAGCTGGAATTCCCAATTACAAAGTACCCTGACATCTGTTATCGGAGAAGCTAATTATGATATCGGCCACTTATTCGGGGCTACCGGTGGTGGTGGAAATGCTGGATGTATCGGATGTATTTGTACCAATGGTTCAAAAGGAAGCGGTTATACTTCCCCTGCAGATGCCATTCCATCGGGAGATAACTTTGATATCGATTATGTAGCTCATGAAATGGGGCATCAGTTCGGTGGAAATCATACTTTCTCAATGAGCAATGAAGGAACGGGGGCTAATATGGAACCAGGGTCAGGATCAACAATCATGGGATATGCGGGAATTACCAGCCAGGATGTTCAGCCACACTCTGACGCATTTTTCCATGCAATAAGCATTCAGCAGATTACCAATAATATTAAAGCTAAAACCTGTTCAGTCAATACAAATACAGGAAACTCTATTCCAACAGCCAATGCAGGTTTAGATTATACGATTCCAAAAGGCACTCCATTTGTATTAACCGGAAGTGGAACTGATGCAGATGGTGATTCTTTAACCTATGTATGGGAACAGATGGATAATGCTTCCTCTTCGCAAACAGGAGCAAGTTCTGCTGCAAGTGCTACCAAAGCTTCAGGACCTAATTTCAGATCATGGACACCTACAACCGTTCCTATTAGATATTTCCCAAGAATGGCATCTATTCTAACTGGAGCTACGACTACTGCAGGTTCTGAAATTACAGTGGAAGCACTTTCTTCTGTAGCCAGAACATTAAACTTCAGATTTACTGTTCGTGATAACAAGGCTGGAGGTTCAGGCAACAATTCAGATGATGCTGTAATTACAGTAAACAGTACTGCAGGACCTTTTGCGGTTACTTCTCAGAACTCTGCAATTACTTATGCAGGAGGAAGTTCACAAACCGTAACTTGGGATGTAGCAGGAACTACAGCAAATGGAGTAAACACTGCCAATGTGGATATTCTTTGGTCTACAGATAGCGGAAATACATGGACTACCCTATTATCTGCAACGCCTAATGATGGTTCACAAGCTGTAACAATTCCTAATTCTTCTACTACTACAGGAAGACTTATGGTAAAAGGATCCAATCACATTTTTTTTGATGTAAATAACGCCAATATTACTGTAAATGCAGGATCTGGAACACCTGATACGATTGCTCCTACAGCACCAACCCTTGCGGCTTCAGGAACTACTTCTACAAGTACAAATCTTTCCTGGTCAGGAGCCACGGACAATGTAGGAGTGACAGGATACGATGTGTATTTGGGAGCTTCATTAATCGGTTCTACAGCTTCCACTACTTATACTGTGACAAGTTTAACTCCATCTACTACTTATAGTTTCTCTGTGAAAGCAAAAGATGCAGCAGGTAATGCATCATCTTCAAGTAATACAGTGAACGTTACAACACTTGCTGGTGGAGGAAATGTAACTTACTGTTCAGCTTCAGCATCCAATACCGCTGATGAAAGAATCGGTAATGTAAAATTCGGAACGATTAACAATACTTCAACAGGAACAGCAGGTTATGAAGACTTTACCTCTATTTCTACCAATGTAACAAGAGGAGGTGCCTATACACTTTCTATTACTCCTACGTGGACTTCTACGAAGTATAATGAGGCTTACGCAGTGTATATTGATTATAACGGAAACGGAAGCTTTGCAGACAGTGGCGAACTTGTTTGGTCTAAAGCAGGTTCCACAACAAGTCCGGTGACAGGATCAGTTACTATTCCATCGACAGCAACTCTTGGTGCAACAAGAATGAGAGTCATGATGAAATACAGCACAATTCCTACTTCATCTTGTGAGGCTTACACTTATGGGCAAGTGGAAGATTATACCGTAAATATTACTTCTTCAGGAAGAGGAGAACTTTCTAACACGAAAGATCTGATTACAGATATTAAATTATACCCTAACCCGGTAAAAGATATCATGTATATCTCCAATACAACTTCTGAAGATTACAAAATATTTGATATGGGTGGAAAAGTTGTTGACTCAGGAAAACTTCAGAGAGGGTCTGTGAACGTAAGCAATCTGATTAAAGGAGCTTATATGATTCAAATTGGAGAAATTTCAAAACGATTTGTTAAAAACTAATCACCACAAAAATTTTAAACGATGTGAAACTGCTCTACTATAGAGCAGTTTTTTTATTTACTTACATTCAGAGAGTTGTATTTTTTATTCAATTATTATTTTAAATTATTCTAAAGAAAAATAATATTTTAATAATATTTTCAGTAGTTTTGAATGATATAAAAGAATTCACGGCAACATGAAAAAACAATTATTAATGATGGGGATGCTGGCATTATCTGGCGTTTCTTTTGCACAAACGGATCGTTTATGGTCCAGAAAAACTCAACAAAACTCATCTTTAGTCTTAGAAAATATGAAAAGTATTGATGATCCAAGAATTTTTCATCTGGACATTAATGGATTGAAAAGTGCGTTGACAAGAACACCCAAAAGAGCAACGGAAAAATCATCGGTTATTATTTCTCTTCCCAATTCATCGGGAAAGATGGAGCGCTTTATAGTAAAAGAAAATTCAAATCTTGATCCTGAACTGGCTGCTCAATACCCGGATATTAAGTCTTATATCGGCCAGGGAGTAGAAGGTAAAACTTCAACAGTTTATTTCAGTATTTCTCCTTTAGGCCTGTCTTCTATGGAAATTTATGGTGATAAATCAGCTGTTTTTATTGAGCCTTACACTAAAGACCTTTCTACTTATGCTGTTTATAAACGTTCTGACAGAAAGAATGATCTGAATGATTTTGAATGTAAAGTACTGGAATCAGCTCAAAAAGGAACTTCTCATGTGAACACCGCTAAAAATGCTGATGATGCTGTTTTAAGGACATATAGGCTTGCATTATCCTGTACGGGAGAATATGCAACTTATTTTGGAGGAACAAAAGCTCAGGCGTTGGCAGCCATGAATAATACATTAACCCGTGTGAATGGTATTTTTGAAAATGACTTTGCCGCAAGAATGGTCTTGATTCCTAATAATGATTCTATAATTTATACTGATGCGAATACTGATCCTTTTTCACCATCCAATAAAATGAACAAATGGAATTTTGAACTTATGAATGACTTAAGTTCAAAAATAGGAAATGCCAATTTTGATATTGGTCATTTATTTGGTGCTACTGGTGGAGGTGGAAATGCCGGATGTATTGGCTGTATATGCAGTGATGATATGTCAACCTATAATTATATGGGAACTACTTATCCGGAAAATTATAAAGGAAGTGGATACACTTCTCCTTCTAACGGTATCCCTTCAGGTGATACTTTTGACATTGATTTTGTCGCTCATGAAATGGGACACCAGTTTGGAGGGAACCATACATTTTCATATACTACACAAGTTGGGCTACAGCCTGTAGAACCAGGTTCAGGATCTACTATTATGGGATATGCAGGAGTTTCCCCTTATAATGTACAACAAAATTCAAATCCCTTTTTCCATGCCAGAAGTATTGAACAGATAACCAATACCATTAAAGCAACCACCTGTTCTGTAAATACTCCTACAGGAAATTCAATTCCTACGGCCAATGCAGGAGCAGACTATACCATTCCTAAAAGTACACCATTTGTACTGACAGGTTCAGGAACTGATGCTGATGGAGATTCACTTACCTATATCTGGGAACAGATGGACAATGGAACCTCTTCCCAAACAGGAAGTAATTCTGTAGCTACAGCTACTAAAACTGCCGGACCAACATTCAGATCATGGGTACCTACAGCTTCACCAATAAGATATTTCCCTCAAATGGGTAGTATTCTAAAAGGATCAACAGAAACCCGAGGAGAAGAGATAAGAGTTGAAGCCCTATCTTCAGTTTCAAGAGATCTGAATTTCAGATTTACAGTTAGGGATAATAAATTAGGTGGTGCAGGAAACAATTCTGATGATGCTAAAATAACGGTTAATGCTCTTGCTGGACCATTCCTTATTACGTCTCAGAATGATGCTGTATCTTATGTAGGAGGAACTTCCCAAACAGTGACTTGGGATGTAGCTGGAACAACTTCCAATAATATCAATACTGCCAACGTAGATATTCTTTGGTCTACAGATAACGGAGATACCTGGACTACTCTATTAGCGGCTACTCCTAATGATGGTTCGGAAGCTGTCCTGATTCCGGATGTTGCTACCAATTCAGGAAGAATTATGGTAAAAGGAAGCAACCATATCTTCTTTGATGTGAATAATGCTAATATTTCTGTAACTACTAGTGAGCTGTCTACATCGGAAACTCAATTGAAAGGCTCTACAGAAATTAAATTGTATCCAAATCCGGTGAAGGATATCTTAACCCTTTCAAATACAGGATCAGAAAGATTTAAAATCTATGATATGTCCGGAAAGCTTGTTATTGAAGGCTCTCTTCAAAATGGAACGGTGAATGTAAGCAGGCTGGTAAAAGGAAATTATGTAATCCAGATTGAAAAATTCTCCAAAATGTTCATTAAAAACTAAATCCAATTCAAATATAAATAAAAAGACTGCTCTAAGAGTAGTCTTTTTCATTTGATCCCTGTACCAATTTTAAATATATTATCATTTAAAAGGCTAACATTCATTGAATTAATCACAACAATAACGTTTTATTAAAAATAATATTACATGTAATTATATTTTTAATTAAATTTATCACTCAATATTATTCTTTTATTGTACCGTTATCCGTTTGTATTTAGGGGAAGCTTTTCAAGCGCTTTTTTAACAATGGATCTTGCTCTATTCTTTTGAGTTCTTTTTTCAATGTGAGAAACTATTCATCCTATTGAAAATAAACCATTTTTATGTTTAAGAAAAACGGCACAGATGTAAAAGATAATCTTCTATACCTAAGCTTGACATTGGTCTGCATCCCTGATAATACCTATTTAATTTTCACATAATTTAATTTTTTTATATGAAACATTTATTTAAGTACTTCTTTTTTCTGGCCATTGCTTCATTTTCAATAGCTTGTAGTTCTGATGACAGAGAAGAAGAAATCGTTATCCAACCGAGCCCGGTTAAAATTGTATTTTACAAAAGTGCGGATGATTTTGCCACCAGTTATGATCCTGATAACAAAGTAAGTCAAACCGTCAGAATTCAGGCATTTGACCTATACAAACAGGGAAATTGGAAAGAACTGGAAAAACTATTTCAGACAAATAACCTGAACGGCGGTTGGCCACCAGCAAACGGAGGATACAATATTGTAGATGATGTCGCAATACAAGCCGGTCAAAAATATGACAGGTACAGCGGTGCTGTCGGGAGTTATAACGGCACCGGAAACCCAACATTGGGAGGAAACTTTACCAGCCCAATCATTAATGGGTATGTGTATACTTTCGCAGAAAGAGCTTTGAATCAACCTGAAAACAAATATGATTTCTATTACCAGATCGACGTTCTTAATGCATTACCTTTTAAATCTCAGACGGCAGATATCATTCCTTGGTTTAACCAGGTTGGAAACGGAAAACAGACTATGTGGAAAATTCCTATCGATATCAATACCGGATTTCCGAAAACTTGGAATAAATTAGCATCAGAAGGGTATATAAAAATTACCATTAAAAAAAGCCCTAGTGGAAAATATCCTAACCTGGAAGGAACCGTTATTCAAAACTAAATTAGATTCAGATGTATTCAATATCAAAAAAGATAAAGATTGGTAAAAAAGCTTTAATCCAAAAAGACAGATTCATTAATGATGAGGCCATTCCGGCAGCAGTCACCCTATTTAGCTGCTGTGAATGTGGTCACGAAAATCGCATTGAAATATCACCTTATCAATCGGGATTTCCAATTCTTCAAATCTACCATGAAGACAAAGTACTATCAAAATCTGAGTTATTAAAGAATCAAATGATTACTGAAACATCACCGAGAATGCAGCATTACGGAGAATTAACGGTAAATGATTTGCCTACACTATATTTTGGAACCAGTTGTACATCCTGTAACACAAATTATATTTGCCTATTTAGCTATGGAGAAAAACAGCCGAGTTTAGAAATTTTAAATATCTCAGGGATCTGGGAGTATCAGGAAGTTGAATAATTGAATACCATCAGCATATTTTAAAACAAAACCACAATTATGAATTGTGGTTTTTTGATTGTCATTTTTAATCACAGATTAGCACGGATGATTACGCTTAAGAATACTTTATGGGCTATTAATCAATAGGATTTTAAAACTCAAAAACCTGTATTCATCTGTAGTTAAAAAAATTAATGATTCTTATTTTACCTCCTACATTTCCCAATTAGCAAATGGTTTTCTATCTTTGTCATAAATAAAAAATTTCATGGATAAAATTGATAGTTTGAACCAAGTAGCAGAATTCCATACTACTTTTAAAGCCCCTATTCTAGACACCCCACAAATTCCATCCCCGGAAAGATGTAACCTTAGAGTAGAGCTTCTACAGGAAGAACTTAATGAATTAAAGCAAGCCATTGCAGACAACAATATTGTAGAAATTGCTGATGCTCTTTGTGATCTACAGTATGTTTTAAGTGGTGCTGTACTGGAATTCGGACTTGGCAACAAATTTGTAGAGCTATTCAACGAAGTTCAGCGTTCTAATATGTCGAAAGCATGTGATAACGAAGAACAAGCTAATGAAACCGTTGAATTCTATAAAGAAAAAGACGTTGAATCTTTTTATGAGAAATCTGGTGAAAAGTTCAATGTGTACAGAAAAGCAGATCATAAAGTATTAAAAAACAAATACTACTCTCCTGCTGATCTAAAGTCAATTATTGAGAAATAAAATATGAAAAAATTTATTACCCATATTGTTGCCGCTTCAAGTTTATTTTTAGCTACTCAGCAGCTTAGTGCTCAAAAAGTAGTGGTTAACCGTGAAGTTACTACCGAGAAAGACGGTAAAATGCTTCTGGGCCATCAATTGAAAGAACAGTTTTTGAAAGCGCCTTATGCTGATTGGTATGTCAAGGAACATGATGAATATGCTCTGGATCAGAAAGCGATCAGTGAACTTAAAAAGAAAAAAATAGGCACTTATGATATTGTCGTTTTTATGGGAACATGGTGTGAAGACAGTCACAGAGATTTTCCAAGACTGATGAAGATTTTGGATGAAGTAGGTTATCCGGAAGGAAAACTGACTATTATTGCTGTTAACCGTAAAAAAGAATCTCCAAGTGGAGATGAATCTCTTTACAACATCCAAAAAGTTCCAACCATTATCGTGAAACAATATGGAAAAGAGCTAGGCAGGATTATAGAAATGCCTACCACTGGATATATTGAAAGAGATTTAGTTGAAATTCTGAAAAAGGATAACTCATCTGTAATTAAAGAAATTTTTAAATAGATTTTGAGAAATTATAAACCAATTATATCGTTTGCAGCCGGTGCCGGTGTTATGGTCCTTTTGTTCTTTGGACTTAAATCCTGTCTTAATCTTGGGAAGAAAACGGAAAAGTCGGATTATTATATCCTGACTAATCAGATCTCCAAAATGAACAAGATGGTGGTGATAGAACAAAACAATTCTAGCATGCAGAAAACCAAAATGGGCTATGAATTTATGGGCAAGGAAGTTTCAAGTAACAGTATCATTACCTTTACCAAAACCAGCGCACAGGTTTCTTATGATCTGAATAAAATGAAGATTGAAGTAGATTCCATCAACAAAAAGCTGGTGATCACTGAACTTCCTGATGCAGACATAAAAATTATACCTAGCGTTGAGATTCAGTCTCTGGATGATTCTTTTTTTAATAGAATTTCTGAAAAAGACATTAAAAACGTTACTGCAAAAGCTAAGGAAACTGCGATTAAATCTATTGATCAAAATCAGCTGAGAACTGAGGGGCGTAAGCAATTAATGGAAAATCTTGATAATATTTTTGTTTTGGCAAAGGCTTTGAATTATACTATAGAAGATAAGACCGGAAAGATCGGTATTCTTGGACTCTAAAAATTCAGACAATGGACTCAAAAGGAAATAACAAGAAAAAGGAATCTGCCAACACTGCAGAAACTCAAAAGCAAAATCAGGATTTCCAGAATATTCCTGCTTCGTCGAAAAAGGTTAATCCCCCAGACATTGATAAAGAAGACATTCAAAAGGCTTCCAAAAACAAATCGGGAAAAACGGATAATACAAAAGAGTAACATAAATCATTGAAATTCATTTTTCTTATTGATTTAAAATATTTCAGAAAATAAAATCGAAAGGATCTGTCTCTTATGAGGCAGATCCTTTCTTCTAACTATCTATCTAAGTGAACTATAAATCTATACAATGGTGGATTTTCCAATTTTTACATTCTCGAAATTATAATATGATTTCTCGGAATATTTAATATGGTCTGCAATAAAGCTTCCTACTTCGCTCGTAGAATAATATTGCTTAGTATTAAGGTCTATTGTAACATATTTGTTTTCAATAGCGTGTTCTACAGACTGTCTCAGCTTATTGGCAGCAGGCTGTAATCCAAGATGATCAAGCATCATCGCCACGCTTAAAATAGAAGCTATAGGATTAGCAATTCCTTTTCCTTTAGCCTGAGGGTAAGAACCGTGAATAGGCTCAAACAAGGCATTCTTCTCTCCTACTGATGCTGAAGGAAGTAATCCGATAGATCCTCCAATCACACTCGCTTCATCAGAAATAATATCCCCGAACATATTTTCCGTCAAAATGACATCAAACTGTTTAGGATTAAGGATCAACTGCATGGCTGCGTTATCTACAAACATATAGTCTAATTGTACATCGGGATATTCAGAAGCGATTTCCTGACAAATCTTTCTCCATAATCTTGAAGTATCCAAAACGTTGGCTTTATCAATTAATGTCAGCTTTTTATTTCTTTTCTGTGCTTCCTGAAATGCCATATGAGCAATTGGAAGAATATCTTCTCTGCTGTATTTGCACACATCATAAGCATAAGCACCTTCCGGATCTGTAAATTTCTCACCGAAATAAATTCCGCTTACCAATTCTCTGAAAATTTGAATATCAGCTCCTTCAATGATTTCTCTTTTAAGCGGGCTTTTTTCAATCAGGGAAGCATACGTTTTTAAAGGACGGATATTGGCAAATAATCCTAATTCTTTACGAAGTTTCAATAACCCTTGTTCTGGTCTTACCTTAGCTTCAGGATTATTGTCAAATGCAGGATCTCCTATCGCTCCAAAAAGTACAGCATCTGATTCTTTACAAATCTTAAGTGTTTCTTCAGGTAACGGATCTCCAGTTTTAAAAATAGCTTCCGCCCCAACCAGCCCATAATCGAATTCAAATTTGTACTGAAAAGCTTCCGCTATCACATCCAAAATTTTCATGCTTTCGCTGATAATTTCCGGCCCGATTCCATCTCCTGGAAGAACTGCGATTTTAAAATAATTGTTGTTCATTTTTTTTCTGTGTTTTTAGTTCAAATTCTGTGATCGCCTGTTTTTTGCTGATTAAAAAATCAATATCGTCATAGCCATTCAAAAGGCATATTTTCTTATAAGAATCCAATTCAAAAGTTTCGGTGGTTTCTTTAAAACTGATAGATTGCAATTCTACATCAATCGCAATTTCATTGTTTGGACTTTCATTAATTCCCTCTAAAATTTCTTTTAAAAATTCTTCAGAAACTTTTACAGGAAGAAGACCGTTATTTAAAGCATTTCCCTTAAAAATATCAGCGAAATAACTGGAAATAATTACCTTGAATCCATAATCTGTTAATGCCCAGGCAGCATGCTCACGGCTGCTTCCACATCCAAAATTATTTCCCGCCACTAAGATTTCACCTTCAAATTTTGGATTATTCAGAACAAAATCAGGATTAGGTTCATGAGTATGAATATTATACCTCCAATCTCTGAACAGGTTTTCACCAAACCCTTTTCTGTCAATACTTTTTAAGAATCTTGCCGGAATAATCTGATCCGTATCTATATTTTCTGCCGGCAATGGAACGGCACTAGATTTTATAATAACTAATTTTTGCATGTACTGTTTTAATTTAAACTTTCAAAAGCTGAAATTCTACCTTCTATAGCAGCCTTTGCTGCTGTAAGTGGGCTTGCCAGAATAGTTCTTGAACCTTGCCCCTGTCTTCCTTCAAAATTTCTGTTGGAAGTAGAAACACAATATTCCCCTTCCGGAATTTTATCATCGTTCATCGCCAGACAAGCTGAACATCCAGGCTGACGGATCTGGAATCCTGCCTCGTTAAAGATTTTATCCAGACCTTCTTCATAAATTTGTTTTACCACTTGCTGAGAACCGGGAACAATTAGAGCTTTTACAGCTTCAGATTTGCTTTTACCTTTGATATACTGAGCTGCAGATCTGAAATCTTCAATTCTTGCATTCGTACAACTTCCGATGAATACATAATTAATTTTTATACTGGATGGGGTTTGTCCAGCTTCAAGTCCCATATACTGTAAAGCTTTCGCTTCAGATTCATTTTGAGGTACAGGAATCGTTTCATGAATTGAAATTCCCATTCCTGGATTCGTTCCATAAGTGATCATTGGATAAATATCTGCAGCATCGAAAGTAAGTTCCTTATCAAAAACAGCATCTTCATCCGTCTTCAAGGTATTCCAATAGGCCACCTTTTCATTCCAATCTTCTCCTGTTGGAGCAAACTCTCTTCCTTTTACGTATTCAAAAGTAGTTTCATCAGGAGCGATCATTCCGCCTCTTGCTCCCATTTCAATACTCATATTGCAAACGGTCATTCTACCTTCCATTGACATTTCTTCAAAAACATTTCCGGCATACTCACAGAAATATCCTGTTCCGCCGTCTGTTCCTATTTTTGAAATGATGTAAAGAATAACATCTTTAGATTGAACATTCACATTAAGCTTACCATTTACGATAATCCTCATCGATTTAGGCTTGTTAAGCAACAGGCATTGGCTGGCAAAAACCTGAGCTACCTGACTGGTTCCGATACCAAAAGCAATGCTTCCAAATGCCCCATGAGTTGATGTATGGCTATCACCACAAACAATGCTCATTCCTGGCTGTGTAATCCCAAGTTCGGGAGCAATGATGTGAACAATTCCTTGATATGGATGTCCCAATCCAAATAATTCAATATTATTTTTCTGACAATTTTCAGTCAATTGCTGAACCTGGTTTCTTGATAATTCATCACGAATTGGCTCTTCCTGGTGAAGCGTGGGTACATTATGATCTGCAGTAGCTACAATCTGATCTGGTCTGAATATCTCCAGATTTCTGGATTCAAGTTCTGCAAAAGCCTGTGGGCTGGTTACTTCATGGATCAGGTGTTTATCTATATAGATGACTTGTGGCCCATCAGGAACAGTATCTACCACATGTGCATCCCAAACTTTATCAAAAAGTGTCTTTTTATCGTTGTTCATTTTTACTTTATCTTTGAATTAAATCAAACCCTATCCTATTTTTCTGCTGCATGTTTCCATGATCAATGCCAGATCTTCATTGCCTATCTCCTTTTTAAGGTCTGCTATTTTTAAGAATTCCTGATATAGATAATCCAGTTCATCTTTGGTAACATCATGACCAATATGCTTAAAACGATAAGCTAACGCCGAGCGCCCGCTTCTTGCAGTAAGAATGATAGAAGAAGCATTGACACCCACTTCAGCCGGATCAATGATTTCATACGTTTCCCTATTTTTGATGACACCATCCTGATGAATTCCTGAACTGTGAGCAAAAGCATTCGCCCCTACAATTGCTTTATTCGGCTGTACAGACATTCCCATCAGATCAGATACCATAGTGCTCATTGCATTCAACATGATAGCATTAACGCCTGTGTACAAATTCAAATGTTTATGTTGCTTCAAAATCATGACGACTTCTTCTAATGCCGTATTACCTGCTCTTTCTCCCAATCCGTTAATCGTACATTCAATCTGACGGGCTCCATTGATCGCTCCGGAAATAGAATTGGCTGTTGCTAACCCTAAATCATTGTGGCAATGGCATGATAACACTGCTTTTTCAATCCCTTTTACATTTTCTCTCAGATATTTAATTTTCTGTCCGTATTCTTCCGGCAAACAATATCCTGTAGTATCAGGGATGTTGAGTACAGTAGCACCAGCCTTAATGACAGCTTCGCAAACTTGTGCCAGATAAACATTATCTGTTCTTCCTGCATCTTCTGCATAAAATTCTACATCTTCTACATATCTTTTGGCATATCTTACTGCTTCTGCAGCACGTTCTATGATATTTTCTCTTGTTGAGTTGAACTTATATTTGATATGTGAATCAGAAGTTCCGATTCCTGTGTGTATTCTTGGTTTTTTTGCAAACTGTAAAGCTTCTGCAGCAGTATCAATATCTTTTTTGTTGGCTCTTGTCAATCCGCATACTTTTGCATTTCTTACGAGTTTTGAAATTTCAGAAACAGATTCAAAATCTCCCGGACTGGAAATCGGGAATCCTGCTTCAATGATATCAACTCCCAGTTCATCAAGCTTTTCAGCAATAATCAGTTTCTGTCTTGTATTCAATTTACATCCAGGAACCTGTTCTCCATCTCGCAATGTGGTATCAAAAATTTCAATTTTTTCGGAATTCATAAATGAAGTTTTTTACTTAATTTTGGTTCAAAACTACAGCTTGCAATATTTTTTCGTTTTCAGTTTTTCAGAAAATTACAATATTCAATAGTTGAAGAAACAATCATATATCACTGATATCTAATTATTTAAATTTTAAAAATTTACAATGGCAGAATTGCAGAAAGATTTTTTGTTTGTATTGGTAAAGTCATTGACGACTTCCGAAAAACGACAATTTAAGCTGTACGTAAACCGTCTCGGAATTAATGTAGATGCTAAATTTTTACTTCTTTTTTCTGAAATGGATAAAATGAAGGAATATGATGAAAGCATCATTATTGAAAAGAAAATATCTACTAAACAGCAACTTTCCAACCTTAAGGCACACCTTTACAAACAAGTATTGGTAAGCTTACGAATGAACCCAAGTCATCAAAACTACAGGATCCAGCTGAGAGAACAATTGGATTTTGCAAATATTCTGTATCAAAAAGGGCTTTATAAACAAGCTTTGAAGATACTCGATAAAACCAAACAATCTGCCCTGGAATTGGATGAAAAGAGTATTGCCTCAGAGGTGATAGACCTTGAAAAAGTAATTGAATCTCAGTTTATTACAAGAAGTATTGAAGGACGTGCTGAGGAACTCATCAGACAGTCTCAGGAATTAAGCAAACAAAACCGGTATACGACAAAATTATCCAATCTTTCTCTGAAGTTATACAGTGAAATGCTAACCCACGGATATGTAAAAAATGATGCAGACCGTGAAGAAGTTTTGGAAGTCTTCAATGCTCAAATTAAAAACATAAGATTTGACAAGCTGAATTTTACTGAAAAACTATGGTACTTTAAGGCCCATGTCTGGAAAAACCAATTGCTTCAGGATTATAAATACACCTTGAAGTATGCCTATCAATGGGTAGACTTATTTCATAAAAATCCGGAAATGATTTTCAGTCATCCGGTTTGGTATATTAAAGGAAATACATACTTGCTGAAAATCCTGTTTCTATATGGGAACATTGATATTCTGGAAGAGAATTTCGAGGAATTTAATATAAGAGTGAATGCTGAAAATTTTGCTCAGAATGAGAACCTTCAGTCCCTAATCTTTCTTACCCATTATAATACGCTAATGAATATTCACTTTGTAAAGGGTGAATTTTTTACAGGAACAAAGCTTATTCCTGAAATTGAGCTGAAAATGGAAAAGCTTCGTGAACGAATTGACGAACACCACTTTATGATTCTTTATCTTAAAATGGCTGCCATGTTTTTCGGAAGTAAAATGTATAAAAAAGCTATTGAATACTCTATGAGGGTCATAGAATCTAAGGGAAATGTACAGGAAGATCTCCTCTTTCATACAAGGATACTGATTTTAATGTCCAAATATGAATCCGGAAATGATGAAGATTATGATGAATTCATTACTTCTACGCTGAAGTTTGCTAAGAAGATGAAAAAACCTGAAGAATTTCATTTTGAAAGCATTCAGTTTTTTAAAAATGTAAATAATCAGTTACCAGATCAAAGACAGAAGGCCTTTGAAGTTTTTGATAAGAAGTTAGAAGATTTTTCTCATAATGAATACTATAGAAGATCGTTATTTTATATTGACATCCATGGGTGGATAAAATCTAAGGTTCACAATGTGGATGTAATCGAGATTATCAAACAGAAAGTAAAGTATAAAAGAAAGCATTAAATAAGATCACATAAAAAGCTGTTTTACTGCATTTTATTTCATGTAAAATAAAACATACAATCTATTTTCTTTTTAATATAATTTCACAGATTTAGGTATTAACACGTCGCTCCTCAGGAGCTTTCTTTTTAAAGCACTTCATTTTTTCTACTATCAGTAGATCCCGATGGGATCAAATCCAGCTCCAAATAGGAGCTAGCTGTTAATAGGAAGTATTTGGTTTTAAAATTAGAGCTCCTGAGGAGCGACCTGTTGTAATTATGCATTGATTTAATCAGATAAGAATAATTTTATTTATACATATTCTCTATGAAATCCAATGCATTTTTGTGACTGATCTTTTCTAACAATTCGGAAAAGAACCTTTTTTCAATTTCTTTATTAATCTCCAGATAAACTGATGCATTGGAGTGTTCTTCAAAGAAAAACGGATGACGGGAAGTATCCGGGTGATCTTTCCAATAGAAATAGTCTGCTCCATAGGCAATACTGTTTTCTCCACCCAGATCTAATCCATATTGGATATGTTCATATAATCTTTCGGGCTGCTCAAGATCAATATAATCTTTGATAAAATTGAGACCAATTAGTCCCTTTCTATTAATAACTTCTTTTGCCAATTCATCAGGAAGATTTCGGTTATTTTTATAAATGGCCCTGTAATTGGAATGGCTTGCCAGAATAGGAATTGAATAGTTTCTCTGGTCTATATAGCTGAAAATATCATAAGCCAACTGATCACTTGTGTGAGCCAAATCTATAGCAATTTTCCTGTCTGCAATATAATCAATCAAAACTTTTCCATCTTCTTTTAGTCCGGCAGTAGCACTATTTCCACCACCGAAACGATTTTCTAAATGGTGGGTAATTCCAATATAAAGCACTTTCTGAGTATTTTCAATAATAGTTTCAAGATTCTTAAATCCTGACTCCAGACTTTGGCTTTCATCACAGAAAGCAGATGCATTTTCAATGGATGCAATAACTCCTACCCGGTTTTCATTCTCCGGATTTTTATAGTTTCCATTTTCAAACAGGAAAAAGTTTTCATTTTTAATGAGATTTGAAAACAATTCGCTTTGCTGCAATCCATAAGTCGTACTTCCTTCACCGGTTCCGGCATACATAGCCATTACCTGAAGTTTTACATTTCCTTCCTGTAAATAAGGCAGCGAACATCCAAGTTCTTTATCATCAATTGTTGAGTTTGACCTTAGTAAATGATATAACAGGTCACAGTGTAGATCAATGTTTATTGTATTCATAGTAGCAGGCAATTTATCGTTTTTATTTCTTGTTTTGATCTAATGCATTATTGATAAATTCAATATTTGTTTTTTCAAAAACCTCTAACAATTGAGGAACAAAGTCCCCAAATTTCTTGTATTTTTTTCTGTTGGAATTATATTCTTTTACCTTTTCCTCTAATAAGGGAAGGAAGATAAAATTGTTTTTCAAATGATAGTCTTCAAGTTTTTTAGCTCTTTCAAAATCTTTCTGGATTTTTGCAGTCTGAATTTCACCAAGCCTAACTAAATGTTCAGCTACACAGGTCTGGTAATCTCCATATCCTCCGGTTTTTATCATAATCTCCTTTAAATTTGACTTTTCAAATAAATCCTTGAATTTTTCAAGTTGATCTTTATGGGGATATACTTCTTTATTAACAAAGGAATGCCCAAACTCATGAACACTTAGGAACCTTGCCTGAAACTGGTTATCATATCCGAACTGTCCTTGTTTTTCAGCTCTTACAAACGGACTTGCTATTTCATAAATATCTGTTTTACCGGATTTAGAAATTATATTTGTTCCAATCCCTCTTCCTTCATGATCTTCTATGGGCCACATCATCATGGGAGAAATCAGAATGGTATAGGAATCAAAACGTTCACCATAGAATTGTTCCATTGCATCAGTAAATCCAACAGGAATATGTCTATAATACTCAGCTTCTCCTCCTTTATAAAAGGCTTTGTTTTCAATAAAAAATTGCCCAATATTTTCTTTTGTATAAAATTTTGAAAGCTCGGAAAGATAATTTTTAATTAATTGAGTTGCTTCTTTGTTCTGTTTCTCCGTTAAATTATTATTATGAAACTGATAATCATTGATCCATTCTGTGGCTGGAAATTCCTTGTGATACATTAGCGGTTTCATCAAAACATCATTTCCAGAACCGTATTTTTCCATTAGAATATCATTAATTTTTGCTGTTGCAACGGCAATCTCTGAGTTTTTCAGATGCTCATATTTTTTCAATACATTATTTACAATAGGTTGATAAACAGAACATTCTTTTATTTTATAAAGTTCAAAATCTTTATTGTTTTTCCGGTGTTCTGCTGATAGAATTTCTGCAAGAAAATAAGTCTCAACATTTTTATTGTAATCAACGAAAAATTTAGATGTTTTTTTCTGTGAAAAACTAAATGTGGAACTCAGCGAAACTAAAATAAACAGTGCTTTTTTCATTGGTAATATTAATTCTCATTCTAAATAGTTGCTAATATAGTATTTTATGTAAAAAATGCGTATTTTTGCATCTTAAATTTTTTAGTAAACAATGATAAAAATTACACTTCCAGACAATAGTGTCAAAGAATTCGAGGGAGCAGTTACTCCTCTAGATGTGGCAAAATCTATAAGCGAGGGATTGGCTAGAAATACCATTTCCGCAATTGTTAATGATAAACAAGTAGAAATAACCACACCTATAACCACGGATTCTACGGTACAACTTTTGACCTGGAATGATGATCTTGGAAAGAAAGCGTTCTGGCATTCTTCTGCCCACCTTTTGGCACAGGCTATCCTTGAATTTTATCCTAATGCTAAATTGACTATTGGTCCGGCAATTGAAAACGGATTCTACTATGATGTGGATTTCGGGGATGAAAGCTTATCTGAAAAAGATTTTGAAAAGATTGAAAAGAAAGTTCTTGAAAATGCAAAGAAAGGATCAACGTTCTCTTTATATCCGGTTTCTAAAGAAGAAGCTTTAAAGACCTATGCAGACAACCCTTACAAAGTAGAACTAATCTCTAATCTGAATGATGGGGAAATCACTTTTGTAACTCACGATAACTTCACCGATTTATGTCGTGGAGGGCACATTCCGAATACAGGAATTGTAAAAGCTGTTAAAATTTTAAATGCTGCAGGAGCGTATTGGAGAGGAAATGAAAAGAATCCTCAATTAACAAGAGTTTATGGTATTTCTTTCCCTAAGCAGAAAGAGCTTACTGAATATCTTGAAAGATTAGAAGAAGCTAAAAGAAGAGACCACAGAAAGCTTGGTAAAGAGCTTGGTATTTTCGCATTCTCTGAAAAAGTAGGTGCTGGTTTACCTCTTTGGTTGCCAAAAGGAACTGCTTTAAGAAGAAAATTGGAAAATTTCCTTAGTGATGCTCAGAAAAAAGGAGGATATGAATTTGTAATGTCTCCACACATTGGAGCTAAAGAACTGTACGTAACTTCCGGCCACTGGGATAAGTATGGAGCAGATAGCTTCCAGCCGATCAAAACGCCGAATGAAGGAGAAGAATTCTTATTGAAGCCTATGAACTGCCCGCACCACTGTGAAATTTACAAAACCTCACAATGGAGCTACAGGGATCTTCCTAAAAGATATGCAGAATTCGGAACTGTATACAGATATGAGCAAAGTGGAGAACTTCACGGATTAACAAGGGTTCGTGGATTTACTCAGGATGATGCTCACTTATTCTGTACTCCGGATCAGCTTTCTGAAGAATTTGAAAAAGTAATTGATTTAACGCTTTATGTTTTCAAATCACTAGGTTTTGAAGATTTTGTAACTCAGGTTTCTTTAAGAGATCCTGAAAACAGAGAAAAATATATCGGTTCTGATGAGAACTGGGAAAAAGCAGAGAGTGCCATTATCAATGCTGCTCAGAAGAAAGGTTTAAAAACAGTTGTTGAATACGGTGAAGCTGCATTCTATGGCCCTAAACTTGACTTCATGGTGAAAGATGCATTGGGAAGAAAATGGCAACTTGGAACGATCCAGGTAGATTATAACTTACCGGAAAGATTTGATCTTCACTATATTGGAAATGATAACGAGAAGCACAGACCGGTAATGATCCACAGAGCGCCTTTTGGTTCTATGGAGCGTTTTATCGCAATCTTATTGGAGAATACTGCCGGAGATTTCCCATTATGGTTGAGCCCAGATCAGTTTATTATTCTTCCAATCAGTGAAAAGTATGTAGATTATGCAAAAAAAGTTTCACAATTTTTGGAAAATCACGATATTAGCGGTCAGATTGATGACAGAAACGAGAAAACGGGTAAAAAGATCCGTGATGCTGAATTAAAGAAGATTCCTTTCATGCTTGTAGTAGGAGAAAATGAAGAAAAAGAAGGCACGATTTCTGTAAGAAGACGTGGTGAAGGAGATCTTGGAGTAATGAATCTGGACGATTTCGCAGCTTACTTCAAAAAAGAAGCAGCCATTTAAAAAAATAAAATCAAAGTATTGGGAACCAATAATAGCGTTCTCAATACTTTAATCTAATAAATAAGTAGTTAACCAATAAAATTATAATACAATAGCACAAAGATTTAACAACAGGGGCCCACAAAGACGTCCTGTACAGGAGGACTTACACTTGATCAACGATAAAATTCGTGTGAGAGAGCTTCGTTTGGTGGGCGATAACGTAGAGCCGGGAATTTATCCAATTGACAAAGCAAGACAGATTGCGGCGGAACAAGAATTGGATCTAGTAGTAATTTCTGACAAGGCAGAACCTTTTATTGCAAGAGTATTGGAATATAAAAAATTCTTATACGAGCAAAAGAAAAAACAGAAGGAACTTAAAGCTAAGCAAGTAAAAGTGGTAGTAAAAGAGATTCGTTTCGGACCTCAGACTGATGACCATGATTATGAATTCAAAAAGAAGCATGCTGAGAAATTCCTTGAAGAAGGTTCTAAATTGAAGACCTACGTATTTTTTAAAGGACGTTCGATCATCTTTAAGGATCAGGGAGAAATCTTACTTTTAAAACTGGCTCAGGAACTAGAGCATGTTGGTAAAGTAGATCAGCTTCCTAAACTTGAAGGAAAGAGAATGATTATGATGATGAGTCCTAAAAAACCGGCAAAATAATTCAATCATTATTTTACATATAAAAACCTCAAATTACTTTGAGGTTTTTTTATTAAAGTTTTCATGGTATTGTTTCATCAGAAATAGAAAGAGGGGTTATATGGACATCATTTGTATTTGTTCCCCCCTTTCTACAGGCTATTATTAGTTCTTATCCTTCAAAATTGCCACAGTCATGCTCTTTAAAATGAGGTAGTGCTTCTTTAGTGGTAAAGTATTTTGCTATTCTTTTATTATTTAATTCGAGTTTTTGACCTTCTACAACCAATTCATAAATGGGTGCTTTATCAATTTGAGTTAAAATATAGGTTCTGTCTGACGTTTTCAAAATAGTTTTGTTTCCTTCACCAGAAGTAGTGAGATTATTAATTTCAAAGACATCTTTTTCATCACATATGTTCGTCCATATTATTCTATTCTTGGTTATGGATAAACTTGCTAAATCGCATGAATAACAATTGCCAGAGAACTCTATACCATATTTTTCATACACGTTTGTACTTTTAGTTTCCAATACATCAATAGGAACCAATGCTAAAAAATCACTTGGTACTTCTATTTTTGAAATCGTATTCTTTTCCAGGGCTAGCTTAGTAACTGTATCTGTTTTTGAAGCTGTAAAACCTGTTTTGTCCACTTTTTTTTCTGGGGTAGGTGAACAGGAGGCTAACAAAGCAATCGCAACTGAAAAGCTGGTTATTATGTTTCTCATGTACATCAATACTTAGTTTTATCTTCTGCAAAATTGTCCAAAATATAGGATTCAATATATCCCTGTTTTCAGCCATTTTTCATCCATAATCAGAGGTTTTATTGGCTCCCGGTTTGAATACCGATACATTTGTCAAAAAAAATATAAAATGAAACCTTTATATCAATTTTTCATCTCTTCTACTGTTGTTCTTATGGGATGTAATCCACAGAATAAAACACCAGAAACCAACAAACCTGGAACTGAAGTCACACAGAAGATCATAACATTTGCTGATTTCAAAAAGATAAAAGGGGTGGATAATGTGCAGGAAGTGCCCTTTGAATTATTTACTAAGTTAGATTCTGTACAATTTTTTGTATCTCCCAATAAAGATGCTGCCCACCTAAAAATAGCATACAATAAGTTTGATAACTATTACGGATTTGAAGAGTTTGATGACTTCTACTCTATTCACTACAGCATTAATAATACTATTTCGAACAGCATAGAAGCTTTTGTTTTAAAGTCAGAATTTACAGCCTCATTTGATCTGACCTTACAAGGGGCGAATCTTGGTGAAATCAGAAGCAGCACATTCAAAGGATCTCAGGATTTAAAAAATAAGTCATTCAGTAAATATGGGACCATAACGGAAGTTTCAGAACAGGAATTTGCAGCCGCTTCTAAAAATAGAATTGATGAAACTTTGGTAAAAAACCCTCAGGTTAAACTAAAAGGAGAAAATTGGATATCTACCGAAAATTCAAAAGAAACCGTAATTACACAGCATGAAAACGTATCCACAGAAGATGGATATTTATCCAATGAATATATTGGACAGTCTCCTTCCCTGCACCTGGAAGTTTTCAAAGAAAACTCAGTAGAGACTACAGATATGTATTATTCTTTTTATGATGTAAAATCAACCGCTAATTTTGCCTTATTTACAGGTGGATATCCACAGATTCTTCCTGGTAAAAAATGGATTTCTTCTATCTCTTCAAATAATGATGTCGGGAGTAATTTTGAAATCACGACCTATATGGACCAAAGCCATAATCAAGAAAACCTCTTGTATATAAACTTTACCAAATTCAAAATTGCTGATGATACAAAAGCTTTCTGGAAGGATGATAAAACCTTTTATGCAGAAGTTTTTCCTACCAACTCAGCAGCATCTGAGGGAAAAAAACAAAAGGCAGCTTTCATAAAAATTCAGTTGAAGGCTAATCTGTTGTAAAGGGAACTGTCATTGGCACCATAATAAAATAAAAAACCCCTGAAATCAGCCAGTGTTTATGGTGATAAAGTCCAATATCTTTGCAGCAGTTATTTAAAGATATACCATGAGAAAAATAAGTTTAGCATTTCTTTTTTGTTTACTTAGTTTGATAACTTTTGCTCAATCATTAAAAGTAGTTATTAAACAAGATGGAAAAGTAATTGAACCTGTAAATGATGTTTATGATTTGAAAAAATCCCCTTTCATATTTGAGTTTACAGGAACCAACCTTGAAGGATTTTTAGTGGGAGCTACTACCAATAAAGATATTTATGCAGGAGCTTTAGGACTTTTCAATACAGAGGTTCCGTGGTTTCAGAGTACAGGTATGGCAGAAGAACTATTTAACAAGGATAAAGAGCTGTTTTTGATGGATTCTGCACCATCTTATTGGTACTATACAGGTGCGAAGGATCACAGATTCGATAAAGACCCTAAAGGGAATTCAAAACAATGGACCGCTACGCGTACTATTACAAGATTTTATGACATTATGGTAGATCAGCCTGTGAATTTAAAAAATTTTGATGGAAGAGTTTATCTATTCATGTATGAACCCGTTTATAATGAAGAATACGATTTAACAGGAAAGAAAAATCTGTTTCAAGCTGCGTTGAGATTCAGAGACTAAAAATTACACACCTAATTATTTGATTATATATAGAAAAGGTCTGCTTTTACGATGTAAGCAGGCCTTTTTGTTGGATAAATAGGGATCAGTTTCAAAAGTCTTAAAAATATTATAAACCATTAAGAGGTTTAAATTTTATCTTTTTTGATGCGCAAATGAATTGATTATGTAGATCTTGATAAATCAATAGTTTATAATACTTTAAAGGTATTTTAACCTGATATACACATAGATTTTGAAATAATTATCATAATGTTTCAATATCATCTGTGAAATCTGTGGGATTCAGATTTAGACTCCTACAGATTGCGCTCCCTAATCAATAGATTATTCGATAATCAAACCGTATTCTATGGCCAGTTTAATGGCAGAACTAAGATTAGAGGTCTGAAATTTTTCAATAAGATTTTTTCGGTGACTTTCTACGGTATGTGGACTGATAAAAAGTTTTTCAGCCATCTGATTGGTGGTAAGCCCCTTGGCAGCTTCGGCCAGGACTTCCTTTTCTCTTCGGGTTAATTTAGGAACCTGATTCAATCCATCAGCTGATTTTTTCTCTAAAACCGATTGGGTTTGCGAGCATAAAAATCGGTTACCGGCATATACGGTATTTATACCTTCCAGAATTTCAGAAACAGAAGCATTTTTCTGAATGTACCCTAATGCTCCTTCAGCCAAAGTACTGTTAATGACAGGAAGTTCATTATGAACACTAAGCATAATAATCTGAAGATTTTCATACTTTTTCTTTAAAGGCCTGATGAGCTCAATGCTATTGATATCTGCTAAATTGATGTCTAACAATAAAATATCGACCGCTTGCTTTTTCAAACCAGCATTCATTTCTGAAACGTTTTTGAAACAATCTACGACATCTATATTATCGTTATTTCCTAAAATATTTTTCAGCCCTTCTAATAGAAGTGGATGATCGTCTGTTATGGCTACTTTTATCATGCTTAATGAGTAGGAATTTGAAGTTCTATACTGGTACCAATATTTAATTGGGACGTGATATTCATCGTTCCTTTTAAAAACTGGACTCTTGATTCTATATTATGAAAGCCTGCTGTTTTTCTAAAGTCCAGGTTAGCGAGTTCAAAACCATTACCATCATCTTCTACCGTAAGGTATAGCATCTTTTCTTCTTCACTGATCTGAATAATGATTTCTGAGGCTTTAGCGTGTTTTATGGCGTTGTTCACCAATTCCTGAATGACTCTGTAAATAAGCAGTTGTTTTTCTTCTGATAAGGAATTACTGTAATTGATAAATTCGGTATGGATATTCAGTGCGCTATTAGACATACGGGAAGCAAATTCCTGAATAGCGGCTACCAAACCATATTTCATTAATAAATCTGGCATTAAATTATGGGCTACCCGTCTCAATTCTTCTACAGCTCCATCAATCTGGTTGATTGATTTTGAAATCCCTTCTTCTATGTTTTCGGATTGATGAGGATCTAAAATAGATAACTGAAGTTTGGTTCCTGAAAGCAACCCTCCTAATCCGTCATGGAGATCACGGGCTAGACGTCCTCGCTCCTGCTCCTGCCCTTCAAGCAATGCGGTAAGCGTAGATATTTTAGAGTTTTGTTTCTCTTTTTCCAGGGCCAAGGCATGCAGTTCATCTCTTTGCTTAATTGACTTTACACGTTGTTTATACGCATACAGCAGTAAGAATATTAAAACGATAAAAATGACAATAAAAATAATGTAGTAAGTATTGATTTTTTCCTTGAATGCCAGCAGCTTTTTGTAGCTGTAAATATCGTTATTCTTTTGTTCGGTTTCCAATTTTGCCAAACGAAGTTGCTGCTCTTTTTTCTCGGATTCCAGTTCTGAAAACTTTAGACGTTCCCGCTGGTTTTCCTCTACCAGTTTTAAGTTATTGTACACTTGCTCACGTTGAGCACGAAGAATATTGATCAGTTTAATTTGCTGTGCTTTTTTATCACTTTCCAGCTGCAGCTTTATATACTTCTGTTCCTGTCTTTCTTTCTCAAACTGAGATTCTAATCTTTTAGTGATATCCAGCTTTTCCTGATCGTATACGCTTTTGTATTTATCAACATAACTTTTATAATAGGTCAATGCTTCTTTGTAATTACCCTGTTCTTCGCTCACACGGGATAGTGATTCAAGAATAGAAAGTTCAATATTATGATCCCTGACAGAACTTTTTCCAATTTCCATAGAGGCTTTCAGAAAATAAGACTTTGCTACATCATAATTTTTATCCTGTATAGCTAACTCTGCCAAAATCCCAAATGAAGAAGCGATATGAATAGGATCTCCGGTTTCCAGACTTATCTTATTAGCTAATTGGGCATATTGCATTGCCTTGTCCGGGTTAAATTCTGTATATAAATTGGCCAAATTAATAGCTGCATAAGAAAGATTGCTCTTGTTGACCATAGACCCCTTATTTTTATTGAAAGTGGTAATAGCCTGCAGATAATACTGTTCTGTCTTATTTCTCAACTGTATATCTGATGGGTTTTGAGCATATTTTTGTTCGTACATATAGCCCATTCGCATATATGCATCGAAAATCAGATTAGGATCATTTTGCTTGGAGGCTAATAACAGAAACTGTTTGCTATATTTTTCTTCAAGCTGATATTCATTCAGGTTAGAATAGATTGTGGATAATTCTTTGGCTACATTCCCAAACCTTCCATACAATGTAGAAGTTGTTGGTGAATTTTCATAATAATTAATCGCTTTCAGGTAAGCTCTAACAGCCTCTGTAGTTTTATTATTACGGACTAAAATCCATCCTTTCGCATATTCCAGGTAGCCTTTAGCTTCGTTACTATTGGTTTTCAGGCTATAGATTCTGGCCATGTCCAGGCTCTTTGACGATTCAGTTTGTTTACTGTCAAGCCTGTAATTCATGGCCTGAACAGCATACAAAATAGTGGCATACTTTCCATCGGACTGCTTTGTGGCAATGGAAATATTATTAGCTAAAATCTGATAAGATTTCGGTTTAAAATTATGGAAGAATAAGGCAGTAGCATATTTGGGAGCCAGACTCAACTGCTCTGTAGTTTGGTTGGAAGCATTGTTATACTCCTTCTCTAATTTGCTTAAAACCTCTTGTGCCGGAACAAAAAACGGACAAATCAATACTGTCAATATAAATAATAACCTGTACCTCAAACCCTTTTCTTTATTAAGTTTTATTGTAGTAAAGAACGTAAATATAAGTAAAATACTTCTACTCCATTTTGAAGCGATGCTGCTCAGTAAAAGAGTTCCATTTTGGAAGATTTTTTTCATTTTTTAAACACCACCTCTTTACTTAAACTACTATTTTATTCTTGTCAAGGTTTGAAATCTTGACAAGGATCGCAGCTTCTATTTCATTACGTGTATTCTAAACAAATGACCGCTTTTTTAAGTTCTTTGTCATAAAATAAAAATACTTGGTCTGCTGAATTTTGTTGAAAATCATAACCTTCCAAACATGCAATATAATCCATCAGGGTTCCGTCAGGTTTAAAGGGTTTTTCAATGAGGTTTTCACCTCCGAAATTGCATTCTTCTAAGGGGAACGAATTGGTATTAAGTTCTTCAAAAATACCGAAAATCTTATTTTGTAATCGTTCCTCTGCATATTCTGAATCATTATCTTTCTCGAGATCTTCAACTGTAAGCTTACGTAAACGCTCTAAGCGGCGAATGTCGTAAACCTCTAAGCCCGGACGATTAAAGTCTTTGTCATAAAGCTTATTATGTTTCTGATAATATTCTTTTTTCAATTGATACATTGCCTCATTCATATTGTATTCAATCTCTAAATCCGAATAACTGTTTCCATAATCTTCCGGAGAAATCTCAGTATGTGCTGAAAAATAATTCCAATCTGCATCAAATTTGTATTTACCATCAATCACATCAAAGCCAAACATATCTGCTTTGGTATATTTTGTATGATATTCCGGTTTGTCTTCTCCAACGCAGCCATCATAAATTTCCTTTACAGAAACAATATGCAGCCATTGATCTTCTGATGGATTGATGATTTTTAAATTAATTGAACAAATCGGAAGAAAATACTTTTTGTGATTCTCTATATCATCATAAAATACCTCTTCGTATTCCGGGAAAATTTTTATTAAATCTGTCATTTTATTTTCTTATAAGCTGTAGCTGGACTCCTCTTTTTACAAGGTCAAAAACCATTTCTTTCGATGGGTTGAAAATCTTTGTGGGTACATCACAGAACTCAGACTTCCTAATACTATCGACTTCCATTTGTATTTGGTTCTTTTCTGTGAAATAATACTTTCCGTATACTCCTGTAAAACAATCATTTCCACATTGCCAGGAATCATAACTATTGAAATGCTCTGCATCTGAAAAGTTTACCCCATGAAAGTTGAAGATCAACGCAGTATCTCTTGGAGATAAATCATAACTTTTCCCACCCTCCGGAATGATAAGTCCGCCTTCATTTACAATCCACTCCGTATTTTTCAGATAATTTGGGAAGTTTGCTTTTTTCGGCGCAGATTCTTTGCAGCTGAATATTGTAATCAACACCGCAAACAGAAATGGGAAAACAAAAATCTTTTTCATTGTCATCATTTTTCTAGTTACTTATTCAAGATAATCGAATCTTGTGTTCAATTTTTCAAAAGCAATTTCCTGATTAATAATGTTTTCAAGTTCATCAAAAGTCAACATGCCTTCAGCTTCAAATTCGCTACCATTAGACGTTTTATAGGTATATTTAAAAATATCACGTGTATAAATATCTTCTAAAATTTCAACTTGCTTAGGGGTTAAATATTTCCGGTGTGTGTTTAATTGGTTTTGCAGATGAATCTTAATTTCTTCTTCGGAATCCCCTTCAAACATAGAATATTCATCCATTTCGGTCAAAGACTCCAAAAGTTGTCTGAAAATAAAATCCTGAAGATTTTTAGCTAAAATTTCCGCTTCTGAATCGTCATGTGGGAAAAAAGTAATGGGAACTTCACCATTGGTTTCCATATCCAATTGAAAAACGTACAAATCCCCCGCTCCATTTTTTGCAAAAGGAACCATCCTGTATTTAGGATTGATATCATATACTTCATGGTTAATAATCTCCCTGATTCCGTTCTGATAAACGATTGGATCCCAGATCTCAATATCGTTTCCAAACAAAAGCAAAGGCGGATTTTCTTTTAGAGTGGGAAAAATATTGGTATACCATCCGTTTCCTTCGGCACCCCAGTCGAGCATTTTATTATCATACAACTGTCTGTAAAGTTCTGGATAGGTGAAATTATATTCTTTTTCTAAATCTTGCAAAGTATTCATATCTATTCTTAAACAGGTTTTTCAAATATTTTGGGGATTTCCCAAGCTATTTCGCAGCTGTCTTTTAATGTTGTGTCCTATTTATATTGCAAAAAATCCTGAGGGCTGAGCCAGCCAAAATAATTCTAAAACAGTAGTTTCACTGAATGAAAGACTTCCTAATTACGTTTTATTTCTTTATTACAATTTCATCGCTTCCAAAATCATTTTCTATCCATCCATGAAATCCCATACACATTCCATCACCATCAATGGTGTTCAGTTCTTCTATTATTTCATCTTCTTTATACAAGACAATATGAGATTCTAAGGCTAAACGATAGTTTTCATTTTCTAAAGGATTAAAAACTCCGTCCATTTGCATCATCATTCCATAAATCGTATTGTCGATGGTTTTTAGATGAGCTTCACGAAGTGTTTCATCTATTTCTGTCGGAATTTTCCCAATGGCATATTTCCTAATATTTTCAAAGATAATATATCCTGCTCCATGCTGCATCCACAGTTCACGATCACGTTCATCTGATGGTGGGTTTGCTAATTCTTTTTTCATATTATTAATAGATAGATATGTTAAGTTTCGTTTAGTACTCTTCAATAAGAGCATTCCACTCCGTTAAAAGGTAATTCTCAAAACTGGGATACAATGTTGAACTCCTGTTTTTTGAGAGCATCTCATAATTGTATATAAGTCCGCAGTGAGTATCTAAAACCAAAACATCAGAAGGGAAATTAGAATTGATAACCAAAAAATGTTGTGGTAATTGAAACTGCTGACGTGCATAAACAGTAGTACCATAAAGTGTACAAACATCATTACTCAATGGGTTTTCCGGTAAAATTCCATTAGTGTACAGTAAATCGGAAATCCCCCCACCTCCAAACTCCTGGAGATAGGTTTTCAAAAAGACATCAAACTTCAACTGTAAGGCATGTTCTACTTTGCTGATATTTTCTTCTGAATTAGACCCGTAAAATTTTGGTTTTTTCTCCAGTTTTTCAGCTTTTTTGATCAGTTCTTTAAATTGTTCAAGCATACTTTTTATATTAGTTTTAAGGTGCTTAGATCCTGGCAAAGAAATTAAAAGTTTGTTGAATGATAAGCTTTGGTTTAGTATCTGAAATATCGTTGATTGGGTCTTCGTACAATTCAACTTTTATGACTTTCACATCATTAGGTAGTATGTAAACTTCATCTTTTGTATAATTATATCCTTGTATGTTCGCACTTTCTTTACCGGGAATCTTTTTAATCTCCACATAATATCTCAGCGTAATGGTATTACCATTTTGCGTTCCTTTTTCAAAACGTATTTTTCTTATCTGATGAATAGTATGCCCACCTGAGCTAATATTTCCTTGTAGACGAAATTGAAGTGCTTCCGTATTTTTGGAAACCATGAAAATCATTGGATTAAGTCGCTCTGTAACCGTCTTACGGGTTGTATAGGTATGAATTTTACCCGTTTCTGTAATTTCTTTTGTGACCCTTTCGGGTTCACTATAAATGGGAATAATCTGCACTCTCTGAGTATTGTTTTTACAACCCAAAACTGCCAAAACTGCCAAAAGTGAAGTTAAAATTACGAAATATTTCACTCTCTTATCTTTAATAAATCTTCGAATTAAAGGTAACGAAAGATGGTGAATCAAAATATCCCTGATAATAGTGGTTTTTTTGCTTCAATTCGTCTGACCCCTTTAATAGGTATAGGATTCATTAATGAAAGTAATATAAAAATAGAATGCAGCTAAACCTATGGCAATAATTCCAGAAATCAAAAACAAAAGAAAATAATAAAGCGGCTTCTTATTTTTCTTCCGGATAGAATTAATGATAAAAATAATGAGTGTACATAAAAATCCCGCTCCAAAAAAGAGGGTCAAAACAGTAATGAATAATAGTCTTTCCAAATGTAAATCTACGGATGACAGCATATTTTAAATATTTAAGTTAGAATGTAATGGTTGAAAATTCAGACCTGGAAAAAGGAAGTCATGATGAACATAAGCAATAACAGTTGATCTTTGTTAAGGTAATTTAATCATATATTGCTAATGAATAAATGATAACCCAAAGAAACTTCCACCTTCTCTCTTCCAGCTTCCAGCAATATTTATTATTCTTTATATTCTTTTCCGGAATAAATATCAATATAGTAATAAACCGTTTTTCCTGAACGATCTTTAACCCCCACCAAGCCATCTGAATTAATGGATTGATAAGCTTTTGATCCTATATTTTTTTTCATCATATTGTCAAAAAGTACATACAAGCCATCCTGCTCTTTTTGAAGCACATAGATTTGTTTTTCGGTATCCAAAACTGAGACATCATGGTATTCAGGCTTAATTTCCCAAATATGTTCACGCCTGTTCCACAACCCCATCGTTCTCCATTGTTTTTCATTTTCAATCCGGATAAGGTATAAATCATCCATGCCTGTATAATAATTTATTTTTCCGAATTTCCAGCTTTTGTCAATGTATTGATCAGGTAAAATCATTTTTCTATCAGGCCATACTAAATTCCCCACCTGATCCAACACTTTAAAGTCATAATTACCAATGGAATCTACAACATTTCCTTTAGTATCAATATAAAGCCAATCATAAGCCCAAATATCATGATCATAATTAAATATTCCCAGTAAAAAATAAGGTGAATTAGTGATGGAATACACTAAAGAAGCCTTTTTAATAAAATCAATCTGTGAAGCTGTTGCCTTTTTAATTTCTTTAGGAAATACCTTTTCATATTGTGGAAAGGGGTAAACATCATTAGTTTTGCTATCTACCAAAAGCTTAGGAACTTCCGGTTCGTAACGTTCTTTATTAACTTCTTTCAGCGTGATGGTTTCCTTCCCAAATAGGATTGAAAGTGTTTCGGTACCTTTCAGTTCGTTGTGAATCGCTTTTTTTTGACCTAATTCATACATTGAAAATTTTGAATTTGAGCCTTTAATGAATCGTTTATTTTCCAATAACTCGGTAATATTATTTTCAATTTTATTCAGACGGTTCTTTTTGATTTTGTAAAGAGTTCCGTTCCAAAATATGTGATTTTCATCTACAGAAATAAAATTGAGATAATAATTATCTTCCAAGTACGGAACATCTTCATGAAGTAAAACTTGTTGACTTTCTACAATACCAATCTCTATTTTATGGTAGGTTTGTTCTTTTTTGATGCCACCTCCCAGAATATTCCAATCCCATTTCCATGCAGGCATTTTCTTTTCGTATTCAATATCTTTTTTATAGAATGTAAGCCCATTAACGACATTTAAATTGATTTCCTCAGCAGAAAAATCCAGCACTGTTTTTCCACTTTCATCAACAACGGCGTATTCATTTTTTTCATTGAGAACTACGGCAAAACCTGTAGGCGTAAAGGGTGATGCACTTCGGTATTTTTGATTATTAATAGGTTTCAGGCTGTTTTTATCTACGTAGATAAAGTTATTCTGCTTAGTAAAAAAAGGAATGTTATTTATTGTCTTCATTTTTGAAGGAACTGCTGAAAAATTATCTTTTTTTTCCTGGGTGCAGGCCGTAACGGATACCAGCACAAAAAGGATACTGCATACTATTATTTTCATTCTTCGAAAATTTATTCATCGTATTTATCAATATTAGAAAGAAGTGAAGAGTAATACAATCCCGATTATCAGCTATATTTTAGGAAGCGTACATGATCACTTTTTAATTTTTAACACAATGTTTACTTTTATATTTGAACTAATTATTATCTTAGATCAAGATCTTATGTAGATTTTCTATCTACATTTGTAAATACATAAAGTTCGATAAACTAATTCATAAAATAAAAACAATGAGCACATTAACATTAAAAGACGGAACAGAAATCTATTACAAAGACTGGGGAAAAGGTCAAACTATATTTTTCCACCATGGCTGGCCACTATCCAGTGATGATTGGGATGCACAGATGTTTTTCTTTCTGGAACAAGGCTATCGAGTAATTGCTCATGACAGAAGAGGACACGGAAGATCCGGGCAGGCACCTTATGGCCATGATATGGATACTTATGCTTCCGATGTTGCAGAAATTGTAGATGCGCTGGATTTGAAAGACGTTATCCATGTTGGACATTCTACTGGTGGTGGCGAAGTGATTCGATATGTTGCAAAACATGGAAATGGAAGAGTATCTAAAGCTGTTTTGATAAGTGCAGTAACCCCTATTATGGTTCAGAATGAGAATAACCCGAATGGTGTTCCTATTTCTGTTTTTGATGATATCCGAAATAATACAGCCAATCATAGACCGCAATTTTTCATCGATATTACGTTTCCTTTTTACGGATACAACAGAGAAGGAGCAAAGGTTTCTGAAGGAATTCAGAGAAATTGGTGGAGACAAGGGATGAGTGGTTCTATAAAAGCTCATTATGATTGTGTGAAAGCATTCTCTGAAACAGACTTTACGGAAGATCTTAAAAGTGTAGAGGTACCGGTTCTGGTCATGCATGGGGAAGACGATCAGATCGTTCCATTCGAAACCACAGGAAAAGTAGCAGCTACCTTACTTAAAAATGGTAAACTGATTTCTTATCCAGGCTTTCCACATGGCATGCCAACAACTGAAGCTGAGACGATCAACAAAGATCTTTTAGCTTTCTTGAAATCATAAATAATCAAAATTATATAATTACCAAACCACAGTCATATTGATTGTGGTTTTTTAATTCTAATTACACTTACAATTCTTTCAGATATAATTAAAAATTAAAAACTACCATTAACACAGTTATTACAGTTAAATATTATATCTTTAATTGGTGACTTAAATTAATTATTTATATATTTGCCGCGTCAAAAAATAACCTATGAAAACAAAATTAATGACTTTTTTAAGTCTTTCGATGCTTCTAACATCTTGTGCTCAGGATGAAACACGTGATAATGTAATATCAAGTGAAAAAACAGTTTCTGTAAATGAAAATAAAACCTCTCGTATTGGTCTTACCACTGTTGAATTTATAAAGGAAGTATATAATCCTTCGGTATTAAATGCAGAGGAAGCAATAACCTTAGAGCATGGCGACAGAAAATACCAACTTATCATGCAGTATGATAATAATCTTGTCTTATATATGACAAGGTTTGGCCACACTTCTGTACTATGGAGCTCTAACTCCTATACCACAATGGGCAGCATGTCGAAACTGATTGCACAAAACGATGGAAATATGGTTATTTATAGAAATGGAATTCCTACTTGGAATACCAATAAAACGGTTAACTTTCATGTGAATGACCCACACATGAAGCTTCAGCTTTTCTCAAGAAAAGGAACATTTATTACTCCAGGGTATAGAATGAAGTTTGTTTTGGGAGGAAATAACCAGAATATTAATGACGTTTTCCAAGTAGACTTCGACTAGATAAGTTTACATATAACAAAATAACTACAGGTATTTTTTATCTGTAGTTTTTTTATATTTTCGTTATTTTGCAGTCGTGATCCTAAAAAGTTTAGGAAACGATTCGCATAAATACATATCAACCATGAGATTGGGATATTTATCCTTTTTTTTCATAGCAACCATTATTTTTTCTCTTGGATGCTTTTATTACTTCCCTTTTTTTTCAGATGACAGTTTGATTTCATTACGGTATGCCCAACGCTTTATTGAAGGCAAAGGATTAACCTGGAATGATGGTCAACCTGTTGAAGGATACTCTAATCTGCTTTGGGTTTTAGGTTTGTCTGCATTGGGAAAACTGGGAATGGATCTTATTCTGGCAGCTAGAGTTTTAGGCATTGTATGCTCATTGGGAACCATAGGAAGTATTCTTTATTATTTTAGAAATAAAAATATACAGAAAGAGTATGTTTTTCTAGGAGTGGTATTATTAGTGACAACTCCATCCTTTGCTGTCTGGGCCATTGGTGGTTTGGAGCAGCCTCTATATGTGTTGCTTCTTGCTTTAATTTTAATTGAGGTTTCAAAGATCATTAATGATAAGAACTTCAGAACAATTTATCTCCTCTCCTTTTGGTTAGGTCTTTTAACACTCACCAGACCGGATGGATTTTTATTTACATTGCTTACCTCAGGGTTTTTATTGGTAACCTGTAAAAAGAGCAAAAAGCAGTTCATTACAATAGGAATGGCTACCGCTATTATTCCATCTTTATTTTTATTGGGGCAACTTGTATTTCGGTATAATTTTTACGGAGAATTAGTACCTAATACAGCTTTGGTAAAGGTAAAGGTAACCATCCATCACATTTTACGTGGAGGGTTTTATAATTTTAAAGCTTTCTTCAGTACCCTATTGCTGTCTGGATTAGGGGGCTTATCTCTTTATTATCTTGTAAGAAAAGAGCTTCTTTTCGGATATTATTTATTAGTGCTAACTGCTGCCTGGGTGGGCTATGTAACGTTGGTTGGCGGAGATATCTTTCCTGCCTTCAGACATTATTATGTTGTGCTGATTCTGTTTGTTTTCTCAATTATTTTGGGGTTGCAATATTTCAAAAAGATCAATTTGACATCAAAAAAGGTAAGTTTGAGTTTGATTTTTCTTATAGTAATAAATGCATTTATTCAATCCATAATTCCTGATAATCAGCGCGCAACAGATGAAAGATGGGAGTTCAGAGGAATGAAACTGGGAGAAACTTTAAAGAAAACATTTCCCAACTCGACTCTTGTTGCCGTTACAGCAGCAGGTTGTATTCCTTACTCGTCTGAATTACCTATCGTTGATATGTTGGGGTTAAATGATTATTATATCCCAAGGCATCCGCCTAAAAACTTCGGAAACGGATCTTTAGCCCATGAATTGGGAGATGCCAATTATGTGATGAACCGAAATCCTGATATTATTATTTTCCATATTGGAGGCGAACTCAATTTTAATATTGGCGATCAGCTAAAGAGCAATAAGGTTTTCAATAATAATTATATTAAGGTAAAAACAAAAGAAAAGGATCAAGAATATCAACTATTCTTTAATAAATATGGGAAGAATACTGGCATTAAAAACAATGGAAACCAATTAATTATTCCCGGATATCTGTTCCAGGCTTCATCAGATAACCTAAGTATATTTTCAGGAAATAAACTGGTAAAAAGAATGGATAAGGGGAAATCTTATACTCTATCTCTTGACCATCTTTCTTCCGGAAATTGGAAAATCTCTGGTTCAGAAGAGAAAATTGTAGATTTTAATACTAATATTCATATAAAAAATGGGCAATTAACGATTGAAATTATCCCACAAAGTAATATGTTTTTAGAAAGTATTGTTCTGGAAAGGGAATATTGATATTTTTTTCGTACTTTTGCAAACTATTATTCCTAATGTCTTTAGGAAACCATAAACAGATATTGATAACAAAAACAATAAAAAAGCAAAACAATGCCAAAATTAAAAACGAAATCAGGTGCTAAGAAACGTTTTGCTCTTACCGGATCTGGTAAGATCAAAAGAAAAAACGCTTATAAAAGTCACATCTTAACTAAGAAAGAAACTAAGCAGAAGAGAAATCTTACTACTACTTCTTACGTAGCTAAAGTGGACGAAAAAAGTGTTCAACGTCAATTAGCAATTAAGTAGTTTTTATAAATCTATATTCGGTTTATAAGAATTCAAAACAAATTCAAAATTTTAACCCTGAAACGGTGCAAATAAGAGTAACACCAGTTGCCGCCCTTTTCAAAAAAACAATTTAAATTATGCCAAGATCAGTAAATGCGGTAGCTTCAAGAGCTCGCAGAAAGAAAATTTTTAAGCAAGCTAAAGGTTTTTTCGGTAGAAGAAAGAATGTTTGGACTGTAGCTAAAAACGCGGTAGAAAAAGCAATGCAATATGCTTACCGTGGTAGAAAAGAGAAGAAAAGAAACTTCAGAGCACTTTGGATCACTCGTATTAACGCGGGAACTAGAGAGCACGGAATGTCTTACTCTCAGTTTATGGGAGCTCTTAAAAAGAACAACATTGAGCTTAACAGAAAAGTTTTAGCAGATTTAGCAATGAATCACCCTGAAGCTTTCAAAGCTGTTGTAGATCAAGTAAAATAATGTAGAACACTATTTTTGTTATCAATATAGTCCCGGGATTTCCCGGGATTTTTTTTATGTATACATTCCATTTTTTGTATCATTCAATGGTTTAGCATTAGATATTCAGTATTCTTTCATACTAAATGTAAAAAATAAGCCTGAAATGACATTTGAATTAAAATAAAATTAATTTTAAGAGTAAATGAGATTACAAGTTATATCATTATGAAAAGATTAGTTAAATACGAATAAACAACATTAATTATCAACATAAAATCACCATTAATTCTTATATTAGCAAGCGAAAAATAATTCAATTGAATAAATGAAAAAAATTGCTGTTTTTTTATTCACCTCCATAGCACTACAGAACATCGGAGCCCAAAATCTTATCCAGGCTTATAAAAACAGGGCAGATATGGTTTCGCAAGCCAATATCACAACCAATCTTACTGATTTTGAAAATCTAGGTGTGAAAACTACTGGCTCAACGGCCAATACTAATGCTCTTAACTGGCTAAAAAATAAGTATATTTCTTATGGATATGCTGCGAGCCAGATTGAAGAAGATCCGTTCAGTTTTGGAACTACAAATTCAAAAAACCTGATAATTACCAAGACCGGAACAGTATACCCTGATAAATATGTGATTATTTGCGGGCATTATGACACAATCTATGGCCCCGGAGTAAGTGATAACGGCAGTGGCACTTCTATTCTTTTAGAGGCAGCAAGAATATTAAAAAATGTTCCTACTGAATATTCCATTAAGTTCATTCACTTTTCCGGAGAAGAGCAAGGGCTGAAAGGAAGTTATCATTATGCAGATTATATTGCTTACCAGGGAAATACCCGTAAGCTAGATATTAAGTTAGTCCTTAATATAGACCAGGTAGGAGGGCAATTGGGAAATAACAACAATACGATTACCTGTGAAAAAGATATCAGCGGAATGTCTGGAAATAATGCAGCATCTGCTACTGCTACACAGGAGTTAGCTGTGTGTACAGGGCTTTATTCTTCGCTTCAGACTTTTATTTCTAATGCATATAGTTCGGATTATATTCCTTTTGAAGCCAAAGGGTATACCATTACCGGTTTTTATGAATATATCAGAAGTGAAAATGAACACAGTACAGCTGACACGTTTGCCAATATAGATCCTGTTTATGTCTTTAATGTAGGTAAAGCAGCGGTGGGGGCACTACAACATTTTGCTGTAGCTACTACGGCTAATAATATTCTGGGAACCCAGGAAACCAGAGTTCAAAATTCATCTGAGAATGTAAACATTTACCCTAATCCAGCCAAGAATCTTTTAACGGTAGAGTTTCCGCAAAAGACTAATCAGTTCAATATTGAGATTTCCGATATGACCGGAAATATAGTGCTTCGTGCGGAAAATAAAAACAAAATAGATACCACCCCATTGAGCAATGGAGTTTACATGATCTCTGTAAAAACAGACAAAAACCATATTATTAAAAAGATAATCATTGATAAGTAACCTATATATGATGATAATGAACTGATTTCAGTTCTTATGAAATGTATTATTAAGTCTTATAAATCATACGATGAAAAAAATCGCCTCTTTTTTGTTGATTGCTATCGCCTCTCATAAGATGAGCGCACAAAGTTTTATTCAAGCCTATCAAAACAGAGCGGATGCTGTTTCTCAAACGGATATTATCACCAATCTGCAGGAATTTGCCAGTTGGGGAGTAAAAAAAACAGGTACCCAAGCCAACGTAAATGCACTGACTTGGCTTAAAAACAAATATCTTTCTTATGGCTATACAGCCAGTCAAATGACTGAGGATACATTTCCTTATTCTAATACTACTTCAAAAAATTTAATCATAACCAAAACAGGAACAGTCTATCCTAGTAAATATGTTATTATTTGTGGACATTTTGATACTATTACGGGCCCGGGTGTGAATGATAATGGA
Organism: Chryseobacterium nakagawai; assembly: GCF_900637665.1. Classification (NCBI taxonomy): domain Bacteria; kingdom Pseudomonadati; phylum Bacteroidota; class Flavobacteriia; order Flavobacteriales; family Weeksellaceae; genus Chryseobacterium; species Chryseobacterium nakagawai. Next base: position 2,911,205 of record NZ_LR134386.1, on the reverse strand, counting down.
AGCGGAACTTCTATTATTTTAGAAGCAGCAAGAATTTTAAGAACAATTCCTACAGAATATTCTATTAAATTTATTCATTTCTCAGGCGAAGAACAAGGGCTTTTAGGCAGCTATCATTATGTGGATAATGTTGTTTACCAAGGAAACAATCGTGTTCTGGATGTTAAAATGGTTTTCAATCTGGATCAGGTTGGTGGTGTGATGGGAAATATCAATAATACAGTGTACTGTGATGAAGATCAAAGCGGACTTCCCGGTAATAATGCTGCTTCTGCTACTATAACTCAGGAGCTAAGGAATTGCACTTCTTTGTACTCAACACTTCAGACAGCTGTAGACCCCGCAGAAGATACCGATTATATACCTTTTGAAGAAAGAGGCGAAATTATTACAGGCTTTTTTGAAAGAATCAGAAGCTCTTTTCCACATACCGTTAATGACACTTTTGCCAATACTGACCCAGAATACATTTATAAAATCGGAAAAGCATCTGTGGGAGCATTACAACACTTTGCAGTTGCTGCTACACAAACTTTAGGAACCCAGGAAGCTGTTTCAAAAAATACTCTAGAATCCATCAAGATTTATCCTAATCCTGCAAAGGATTTTATCAATATTGAATTTCCTGATTCTAAGACAAAGAATTTCACTTTTGAAATCACTGATTTTGAAGGACGTTCCTTACTTAAAACAGTTAATGAGAAAAAAGTGAATATCTCAAGCCTTGAAAATGGAGCTTATGTTGGAATTGTAAAGAGAGGTAACCAGACTGTAGTAAGAAAGTTGATTGTAGCTAAATAAAGCTTTTCCTCAAAAAAAATATTTAAATAGTAAACCCCTTTGAATTATTTCAGAAGGGGTTTTGTTTGATATAGTGAATATAGCCCTCTTCCCTTGTATTTCTATTTTCGAGATGAAACTTTATGGTATTCATAATATTTTAAACACTTTGTTGTGATTTATTCACTACATTCGTAATACCAATTAAAAATTAATTATATGAAAAGAATTACCACTCTTTTATGCACTTCATTGATTGTGCAGAGCATTAGTGCTCAAACTTTTATCCAGGCTTATAAAGACAGGGCTGATATGGTAACCCAAACTAACATTACAACGAATCTTCAGGATTTCGGTAATTTTGGAATTAAAAAGACCGGAACCCAAGCCAATACGAATGCTTTAAACTGGATTAAAAACAAATATCTATCTTATGGATATACTGCCAGCCAAATTACGGAAAGCCCTTTCACCTATGGTTCAGCAACCTCAAAAAACCTGATCATTACGAAAACCGGAACCCTTTATCCTAACAAGTATGTAATTATTTGCGGGCATTTTGATACCATTAACGGACCTGGAGTTAATGATAATGGCAGTGGTACTTCTATCATTCTTGAAGCTGCGAGGATATTACAAAATGTACCAACGGAGTATTCTATTAAGTTTATTCACTTTTCCGGAGAAGAACAAGGGTTAATTGGGAGCTCACATTATGTTAATAATGTAGTCTATCAAAACGGGGTTCGTAAACTGGATATTAAACTGGTTTTTAATCTTGACCAGGTAGGTGGTGTAAAAGGAAATAATAATAACACGGTGTACTGTGATGAGGATCAGGGAGGTCTTTCCAGCAATAATGCGGCTTCAGCTGCAGTAACGCAACAACTCAGAAACTGCACGGCTTTGTATTCTCCGCTTCAAACCGCTGTAGACCCGGCAGCTGATACTGATTATATTCCCTTTGAGCAGAAAGGTGAAATCATCACCGGCTTTTTTGAAAGAATAAGAAGCAGTTTCCCACATAGCTCCAAGGATACTTTTGCGAATGTAGACCCTGTGTATGTCTATAATATCGGGAAGGCCACTGTGGGAGCGTTACAACATTTTGCAACTGCTTCTACCACTTTAACCATGAATAAGACAGCATCACAAAATGGATTGGAAAATGTGAGACTCTACCCTAACCCGGCTAATAATATCCTAAATATTGAATTACCAAATAAACCAGCAAATTTCAGTTTTGAAATCACCAATGTATCAGGAAGAACACTATTGAAAGTCAATAATGAAACAAAAATTAACGTTTCTACCCTGGAAAGAGGAGTTTATATAGGAATTTTAAAATTTGGAGATCAGACGGTTGTTAAGAATATTTTGATTGAAAGATAAAACTATGTTTATAAAATGATAATAGACTAGAAAACAATAAACCACTACAAACGTAGTGGTTTTAAAATTTATCTGAGCAAAAATCTTTGACTTTGAGCAGTAGGCCTTCACGGTGTTCTCATCGGTAAATATGAACATGAGGAAGCAAAACCGTCTATTAAGATAGCCTATATGTATAACTAGCAGAGGTTCTGGAAGTGTCTCTAGATTATCTCGTAAGATCTACGGATATTCTATTGGATAAAATATCATTGCTAAAGTTTTAGACATACAAAGACTAAAAGAGAACGATAGACAGCATGTCTTGCTTTCGTTGATGCTTTTCTTAAACAAACTAAGCATTTTATAAAATAACAAAGCCACTCGTTTGAGTGGCTTTGTTATTTTATTATGGAGTATTCCATATTTCATTCCAAGTTATAAAAAAATTATATACAACCTAAATAATGAAAGAGAATAAAATAATTAGAGGTATTACAGAATATAATAAATTAGTTCTGTCATTCTTATATTTGAAAATATTACTTATAAAAAAAATAAAAAACGTAACTATTCCTGGTATAAAAATAATCCAGTTTAATATCAAATCAATAAAAGATCTTCCATCTCCAATATTTCTAATTAGATAGAAAAACAAAGAAAATACTAAAAATATCAGTATTAAATTTTTAGGGTATTGAATCTTTTTTAGCATGTTAATATTTCCTTCCTTTTTTTATTGCATTTTGATCTGCTCCAGAATCCAAGCTGCCTTTTCTCAACTCATTTGCTTGTGAACCTGTCGAAACTTCTATATCTGTTAAACCAATTTCTTTTGTCCAATTTCCCCACATAAAATTCCCTGCATCATAAAGATTGTAAACATCATTTGCCCCTTCAAATTTAAAGAATGCTTCATCTTCTACATAGTGTGTTCTAAAAACTCCTCCATCTTCTGTTAAACCATTCTTTCCTCTTTCAACTTGATTTGTTAAAAAACTATGTGTAAAATCAGCATCATTATGAGATTCAAAGGCAATCATTGCATTTGCAATTCCATAAGCCGCCGCTTTCATTTCATTACTTGGCAATGCTACAACTGCTCCTCTAGCTTTTTTTATTTCATCATTTAACCCTACACTATTTACAGCTTTATCTACTTGCCCTGAGCTTATAGCATAATAAACCCTATCTCCTTTTTTAAATTCAGAATTTAAGAATTTCTTATCAACACCTTTTGGGTCATTGAATTTAAGTTCATTTCCTTTCATGTTAAAAAATCTATTGGGTTGATTATTTTGTTTTACATATTGAACTTTGCCTGAATTATTAACCGTAATATCATTTTTAGGGGCTCTACCATCAGGATCAATAAACCTAGTCGGATTGTTATAAGCATAATTATACGGGCTATGCCTTGTCATCTTTTCAGCCAACGGATCTACTACACCCCATCTTCCCAGATCCGGCATGTAGAATCTCGCTCCGTAATCATACATTCCCGTCTCCTGCAGCTCCTTGCCGTTGTACTTGTACTTGTACTTGTACTTGTACTTATATCCAAAATTTTAAAACTAAACAGGCTTTTAGATAAACAAGAACCCACTCAATGAGCGGGTTTTGTTTTATTATTAACTCAAAGTCATGGACTTTGTTTAGCTGGAGTAAATTTTGAACAATCAGGGGAGGAATATGAAACATCTTTATATGTATCTGAAAATTTTAAATTTTTACTCTTTAAAATTGATTTCATACATCCTGAGATTACACTAGGTGATAAAAAATTGATCTCATCTATTTTATTAAAGACAATATGCCAACTTTCAACTTCGTAATCTACTTCTATTTCAGCCTGATTAAAATTTTCATATGAAATTTTCTTAAACATTTTCTGTATTGCTTTGCATTCATTATCAGGTAATATAAGCTTATATCCTTCAAATGTATAAACATGGTTATATTTCATGTTTTTCATCACTTTAGGATCAAAAAATGCAATATCTACCGAATATTCACCTTTCTCTTTTGTTTCATCATGAAAAGCTAATACCAATATCCCGTTCTTAGGGTTGACCTTTCTTTTTTTAGAAATATATTCTATATATCCCTTAATAATATTATGTAAATCTTGTTTTCTAATAGCACTTTTATTAAAAGTAAAAAAGAAAATAAGAGTTATTAAAATTATTTTTTTCATTGATTTTCTAATTAAATTATTTTTTCTTACCTGTATAGACTGCTGCATTGTAATCATATTTTACATACCCTCCATTTGCTCCATTATTTTTCAGCCATGTACTATATACATATTTAGATATTGCGCTATTACTTTTTGAACGTCCTTTATCCCCAGCATCCTTGTACGCTATACCAAATGTTGGATTTCCCTTATTCCAATTTCCTTCACTGAATCCTGAGGGATTGTATTCAAATCCGGGATGTGAATGAACAGCTTCGGAATATACACCATCTTTGGTTATGTGCATTGTCGTAGACCCCATACTCAGATTATTATTCGCTAGAACATCGGCAGCACTTGCATGTTTAGTTTCATTGTAATTTGTACTTATCACATTTGTAGAAAACCCATCTGAAAAATCAAATTTATCTTGTCCAAATTCTACAGAAGTATTATCAGCTATAAACTCAAATACTTGTGTTGCTGTATCATAATTATTAATTTGAAAATAACCAAAATCAGGACCTACCCCTGCAATTGAAACTTTTTCATTCTTCAACTCTCCTATCTGAGATTCTCCTGTTGGATTCTTTTCTGTAACATTAGTCCGTGCAATTTGTATTGATTTAGATTCATCTTCATTCGTAACAGTATCGTATGTATTTGTATCGGCAGTACGTTCTATTTTACCATTATTAAAAATCTTGATCTTATCTTCTGCTTGCATTCCATCCGGATCAATAAATCTGATTGGATTATTAAAAGCATAATTATAAGGACTATGACGAGTCATCTTTTCCGCCAACGGATCCACCACACCCCATCTTCCTAAATCTGGCATATAAAATCTCGCCCCATAATCATACATCCCAGTCTCCTGGAGCTCCTTTCCGTTGTACTTGTAACTATATAACCCTCCAAAATTAGAAGTTCCAAACATTCCTGAGATATGGTTGAGACCAAAAGGATAATAGTTATTGGTATCCGTAACTTCTAGAGCACCTGCGCTGTCTTTTGCAAAACTCACCCTCGTATTTCCTAAGTGATCTTTATACTGGTAAATATAATGGTTTCATTACACTAAAAGGAAAAAAGACCATTGTAAATACAATAGCCTTTTTTTTATTTATGAGACACGAGCTACAAGCTAGCGTCAGCAAGGGGTTATTTACTAATAAATAAAACTAACATCTTTTTGAAGTATTATTAAATTTATTCTACTGAGGAGCTATCATAAAATTTTCCTATTGTATTATGTGAAATAAATATTAAAGGCAGTTCTTTATACGATTTAGCTTTACATACAGTATCATTTTCAATAATAATAAAAGCTCCTAGTTGTTCCATTGTTGATACAGTTGGTTTTTTTTCAGATAGAATAAAATCATAGGATTTATCTATGGTAATTTTTCCAACCAATTTTAACTTCGGCTTTTTATGATTGTATTTATCATAAAAATTATCTTTTAATGATATTACTAATAAAGTGTCTTTTCTATCATTTAATACTTTAAAAGCAAAAGCATACTGATACTCTTGTATCCCTACAACTTTATAATGAAAAGTATTATAACTTATTTTATTTTTTGTAGAGACACAACCCATAAAAATAATAAAAATAATGCAAATTAAATTTTTCATTTTTTATTTAGATAAATCGTTAATAAGTAATTCTATGTAGCTCTGTGGGCTTTTAGGATCAGGTTTATTTATATATAATTTCCCATCGGTAGGATCTTGAGATACATCAGAAGCAATATGTCTTGGATCTATTTTTTCTGTACTATCGTGTGCATTTTTATATGCTATAAATTCAGGAGTTGTTTGATCTAATGTAGGAGCACCTATGCCGGGAGAATTAACACCTCCAATATAAGATTCTAGAACTTCATGAAGAACAGAAACTCCTTTTTGAACGTTATAAAAATTATCTATTTTTTTAGTTTGTTCAGGATTTATGGTTTGTTTTGTATATGTTTTCCCATCTGATTTTATTTCACTCCCTCCATATGCACCACCTATATACCAACGACCAACATTGCTATAATTAGATGACGTTGCATTTACATTTACTATTACATTAGAGTCAGTTGTAGCAGATAATAATTTTTTATCTGCATTTGTTTTTGCAGTGCCAGAGGCAGTAACTTTACCCTTATCATCCATTTTTAATTCTAAAGATGTTGATTGTTGTAGTTGTTTAAAGGCTTCCTTTTGCTTGTCTCCTGTAATAATAACATCTTTTGCTTGTTTCCCATCCGGATCAACAAATCTTAGCGGATTGTTAAAAGCATAGTTATAAGGAGAATATCTTCTCATTTTCTCCGCCAACGGATCCACTACACCCCATCTTCCGAGATCCGGCATATACATCCTCGCCCCATAATCATACATACCTGTTTCTTGCAGCTCCTTTCCATTGTACTTATAACTATATAACCCTCCAAAATTAGAAGTCCCAAACATTCCTGAGATATGGTTGAGACCAAAAGGATAATAGTTGTTAGTATCGGTAATTTCCAGAACACCTGCGCTGTCTTTGGCAAAACTTACTCGGGTGTTGCCTAAGTGATCTTTATACTGGTAAATATAACGGTTTTCTGTGAAACTGTAAAAGCCTTCTGAAGTGGGCACAAAATCCAGCTTCCATGCTGGTGGATCTCCTATATTAGGAAAGGTTTTTCCGAGATTTCCGTAAGCCTGTTCTTCAAAAGCAGACTCGGTACGACAGGTTAGACAGAGTCCCCCACCTTCCCGGTATGAGTATTGGAAGCCATCCAGATAATCGGTCATACTGGTACTAACCGATCCTCTCGGAGGCCGGGTTGAATACGTTTTTCTTAGTTTGGTTCCATCTGCACGGTATAAATATCCAAGATTAGCACTTGTTTGCTGACCAACAATAATAGGATCCGGATGGCTCATTGCAAATGTATTGGGAAGGCTGAGATGATTATAACCAATAGTGTTGATTCCCTTATCTTTCATATTAATCATATTTCCATTCACATCATAATCTATTATATTATTTCCGCCTTCATACCCGGTATCGTTCATTGCAGATTCTATCACCTGATTCAGGCGGTTTCCGGTATATTTATATTCAAGGTTATCTACCAATGCAGGAGTTTGACCTGATATTGGAGTGGCTTTTCGTTGCAGGGTATTAATGTTTCCATTCAGGTCATAAGTAAGATATTCATCAAAATTACCATTGCCAGGATTAGTGGCATTAGGTTCTGAGTAGAATCCATTTTTTAAACGGTTCAAAGGATCATATTCATAGTTGTATCTTTTCAGAATGTCTTCTGAAGAATTCTTCCAGTCGATCTCTGCAATATTTCCGTTAAACTTCCCGGGTGATTTTGCTGAAGATATAGGATTATGATATTTTATTTCATAGCCAAACAATCTTCCATTTAGATTCAAAGGATCATTGATCTTAGTCATCCAACCACGGATATTGTACTTATAATCTATCTGCTGAAGCGCAGATCCTGCAGCAATTCCACCCACTTTTTTAGATTCCAGCTGCGAAAGTTCATTGTACGTATTCTGGGTAAGGATTTCCACAGGATTAGCATCTACCTGATGTTTGTGAACCAAAAGTCTGTTCTGGTGGTCATAGTCAAAGGTTTCGGTGATGACTCTTTCTGTATCGGTTTCTAACCTCTTATGTTTGGTGATCACCGTTTGGGCTAGTCCTGCAAAATCCAGCTTGGATTCTGTTTTGGTATAGCCTCCCAAATGATTGATGGAATGGGTGCCTATCACTCGTCCTTTGGTGTCATAATACGTATAATTCTTGGTCCAGTTGTCATCTTCAATATTTTTTACCAGCCTCATTACAGCAAGTCCTTTGGTGCTTTTTCCTTCCGGGGATACCGTTTCTTTTAATGTTTCTACTTCCTGGATGGTGGAAGGAAATGTAGGATTAAAGTTATACCCCGGATAAGTATCATAATAGTTAACCGAAAAGACTGTTTCAAGATAAGGGAAATTGGTGTTAGTATAAAATATCTGCATTCCGTTTTTTGTAAAGCCGGTGGCAGATCCATTCTCAGTCATCACTGTATCTCCAATCATTGTCTGCATATAAGCTCTGCTGCTCCCACTCACAATACCTGTTATGATTACTCTCCCTAATGCATCGTATTTTGTAAATAACCATTTATTCGTTAGACTCATATTAGCATCCTGGGTAAAAACTAATCGGTCAGCCTTATCATACACCATATATTCCCAGCCCTTTCCGGGAAGTTTCTTTTCTACCAGTCTTCCTCTTCCGTCGTAACGGTACTGGTAACAGAGATCATTGAGCAGAGCTTCGCTAATAGGTTTTTGAACCGCATTGGGAGGAATCACAAAGGCCAGCTGATCGTATTCGTTATACACATAGTAAGTATCTGCCTGCTCGGTGGAGCCCATCAGCTTTCTTACCAGCAAGGTTTGCCCTTTTCCGTTTTTGAACTCTACCGTTGGGTTTCCATCTTCATCTGTCACCGTATTTTTATACAAGGTACCAGGTGCATATAAAACTGCCGGAGATAAACTTATCCCACTTTTAGTGGCCCCGTTTTCCCAGGTGGTGGTGGTAATATGCTGGTACACTTCATTGCCTATATTGGTTTCATACCCAAACTTCACAGGCTTTGTACTCCAGTCATTCCCCACCTGGATCTGCTGCTGAAGCCTGTTCAAAGGAGAGTTTTCCAATATTTTCTCAGAATAGATCTTTTCTGAGCCATAAGGAGAACTGCTGGCATTGGATAAAGGATTGGGAATAATCCCTCCATTCAAAGTTCCTGATTGAGGTACAGGAAGATAGTCTTTCACCTGTCTTCCGAACTGGTCATATTCAATGTGAGTAACCACATCTTTTCCCAAGGGAGAGGCTTTTACATTCACTACCTGCTTAGGTCTTCCCAAACCATCAAAATACTGGACGGTTTCTGAGGTTTTTGAAGGGTTCGTTCCATTATAATCAAGATAGGTCCTGGATTGGATATAGTTTTCTCCCGGGGTAAGCTGGGCATGGACTGAATAGCTTATCAACAGCATGCCTATGGGAATTATAAGTTTTTTCATCGTCTTAGTTTTTGTAATGGTAATTGAATTCTTTTAATAGCTTTCCAGTATTGTTGTGCTCTCTGACTTCTTTAAGCCTGCCGGCAGCATCATAAAGGTAAACTTCTCGGATTCCGGAGGGAGGGGTAATGCTTCTTACTCCAATTAATGGATCATAACTGTAGGTTGTAATCTGATAAGCTGACAAGTTATCTCTAAAGTTCTTAAAGGCATTGTGCAGATTGGTTTCATCATTATTCCTTTCAGCGGCAGCATCCAGATTAGAAGCATTCACAATGCTATCTATAAAAGGTTGCCCAATTCCTTCCAGTTTTGTATTGTCAATCTTGGCAATAGGCTGAGTTTGGTTGTACCCCCAGATAATGACTGTTGATACTCCCGCTCTGTTAGTATACTGCACAATATTCCCTTTAGAATCATACTTATCATAACTCAATTCTGTTGATCCCTGACTAGGATTCTGGAGATCGTAAGACAATATTGAGGTCGGGAGTACCAAAAATCCTGTTTGAGAAATTGGAAGGCTCGTAGGGAAAATTGTTTTGCTTTTTGATACTATATTGCTAACTCCATTAGCGGTTTTGGTGGTCGCTGTTTCTAAGGGAATAGCAATCATATTTCTATCAATTAACAGCTGATTTCCGGCTTGGTGAGCATATTGATATTCTGTTTTTATATTCTCCCCGGATGGTAAAATATTTTCAGTACTTTTCACATTGAAAGGTTTGTTAACATCAGTATCCCAATAGGCATTTAATGTCTTTGTTAGAATAGATTTATTTCCAAAAAACTCCTTTGTTGTAGTTTCCACATGTTCTATTTTTGCAGATTCAATCATATACATTTTATTCTCAACAGCATAGATCTCCACCGGAACATCTAATACAAGGGCGGTTCCTCTTGTAATGTCAAAATCTGTAGAAAAGGCAGCTATTTGGGGAACACTGGTGGTAAATTCTGACAAACTGTTTTTTAAGGTATTTAGCTGATATCTGTTTGTAATTACTTTTAAGGTATCGTTGGCCTTATTCAGATAAATTTCTTTCTTTAACCTCCCGCCTTTCCATTTATTGTATACATAATTTGAACTGCTGGAAATTTCATATTCTCTTATAATTTTTCCTTTATCTGTAATTTCTACTACAGAAGGATAATTAATGACATCCGAGCTTCCATAGCTGGTGTTCCCCTGACTGGAATTGTGAAGACGGTAATATTTTTCAAAAGCATATCCAGTCTCCTTACCTTCAAAATATTCTTTTACCTGTCTTTTAATAATAGATGAAAAATTATATTTTTGTTTCAACTGAAAATCAGGAATAAAAACTCCATTTTCATATTTTCCGTAGGCATACTCATAAACGTTTGAAACATTATTGGCATCAATATCTTCTATTTTCCGGATACGAGGGCTACCATATTTTTTCGTTTCATCAATATAAGTTGGGTATTTATATCGAATTGCACCAGCAATCGCACATGTACATTTTCCTATTTTCTGCAACTGCAATACCAAATTTTTACCAGGTGATATATTCCAATCTACGGTTTTTGAGCGCCATTCAGAGAACTGTTGAGGGGAATATATTGCAGTTCCCGTACATTGGGTTTCTGCTATCGTTTGATTATCACCCGGATTACTGGCATTTAAACAAGCATTACTAAAGTTTACTTCAAGTTTTTCAGGCTCTGCATTAATTCCCAGATTTATTATTTGCTGCATATGTGCTGATGTAATTGTTAAAGTCTTTTTTTCATAAAAATCTTCTTCCGATGGATCCGTTTGCATTCCCCCTATTGGTAAATAATCCCAAGCATATCCTGTAGATCTTTTTCCTGAATTGTAGGGAAGTTCATAGTAAAAATTTTTCTTGGCTCCTGTGGGATATTTTATAGATGCCAGCGCCCCCAAAACAGCATACTCTTCATTCGGTTCCCTATCTCTTTTAGCAACAGCACTTAATTCTGTTAAAGGAATTTCGTAATCGTAAACCAAATTCGGAATATTGGGTATTTCTCTGTTATGGATGCTATTAATATATCCCCAGTAATCATCATTACTACTGCTGCGTTTAGGAAGCTTATACTTCTCATTGTACTCAAATGAATATTCCGTGTTTTGCAAATTATCACGAACACCCAGGAGTTTAAGCCTGTAATCTTCATAGGTTTTATTCGCATTATCCGTTTCAAAATAACTATAATTAAGACTAATATCTTTTACAATAACCCCAGCTTTATTGGTTACTATAATTCTACGAAGTGCAATTCCCTGCCCTCCGCTCAAGTCTTTTCTGTACGATGAACCATCTGAAAATGCCGCATTAGTATCATTGGAATACAAAAAATTAACTTCCCCATTATCAAAACTTATTTTACTGATCAGAGATTCTGAAAAAGAAGTAGAGGTCTCTGTTTTTTCATATCTGGGAAGACGAATCAGTTGTTCATACCCTCCACCTAAATTTGGGGTTAGTTTAAAATTGGCAACCTGGTTGATATTCCTTTCTCCATAACCATGGGTTTTATTATAATAAAACAAAACTGATTTGTTATTAATTTTAAGTTCATCTAGATTATATAATGTTTTATGCAAGACTGTAGGTCCCCCTATACTCCAGGGCATAACCGAATTTCTTGGAGACATCCAGTATTCTGTCCCCTGCGTATCTTTTATATAAAATTTACCATCATTTCTTGTGATCACAATATCATCATTGGGAATCAAGAACGTCTGATTATTCTCTTTCAGCAGGAAAGAACCTGATGCAGTAGGCAGGTTGTAATCAAAAATATCTTTTTGGGTATCGTAAGTACCACTGTATATACTTTCAAGATCAGCCCGTATCTGATTGTTCATATAAGATTCAGTAATGATCCCATTATAAGCTCCATATTCTGAAATGTTTTTCTTAAAAAAAGGGACATCCAGATCATCGAGACCTACTACATTATGAGAAATCGTTCCGGGAATACTCAACGACCAGCCTAATCCTACCGTAGTCGCTACCTCGTTTAATTTGATTCCTCCTGTATTATACGCAAGAGAAATAGGAATGCTAATTCCGTTAACGTTTATTGTATAAATTGGGATATTAATATTGGCTTTTCCTCTGAAGTAATCCATAGGTATAGCCTCCACTTTGGAAAGGCTGTAAGACTCTGCGCTGGCTGGTAAAGGAACAACCTGCTTGGTTTGTTCGTCACCAATTGTAAGCTGTGCTTTACAAAGCGCCCCAATTAGTAATAATAATATTATTTTCTTCATCGATTTTAGTTTTTATAATGGTAATTGAATTCTTTTAATAGTTTTCCGGTATTATTATGCTCTCTGACTTCTTTAAGCCTGCCGGCAGCATCATAAAGGTAAACTTCCCGGATTCCGGAGGGAGGGGTAATACTTCTTACTCCAATTAATGGATCATAACTGTAGGTTGTGATCTGATAACTGGACAAATTATTCCTAAAGTCCTTAAAGGCATTGTGCAGATTGGTTTCATCATTATTCCTTTCAGCGGCAGCATCCAGATTAGAAGCATTCACAATATTGTCTATGAATGATTGTCCAATTCCTTCCAGTTTTGCATTTTCAATCTTGACAATAGGCTGAGTCCCGTTATATCCCCAGATAATGACTGTTGATACTCCCACTCTGTTAGTATACTGCACAATATTCCCTTTGGAATCATATTGATCATAGCTCAATTCTGTTAATCCTGAAGAGGAATTCTCAAGATTATATGATAAAACAGATGTAGGAAGTACCAAATTCCCTGTTTGAGAAGAAGGAAGAGTCTTAGGATAAATGATTTCCGATTTTGAGAGTGTTTTTGTGGATCCATTAGCAGTTTGTTTCGTTTCTGTTTCTAATGGAATGGTAATCATATTTTTGTCTATCATAAGCTGATTCCCTTTCTCATAAGCATATTGATAGGACGTTTTTATTTTCTCTCCACTTGGCAATATATTTTCTGTGCTCTGGAGATTGATTGGTTTAGTGATATCTGTATCATAATAATTATTTCTAGAGGTAGTAATTATTTTTTTACCATTTAAATAATCTATAACCTCTGTAGTATCATTTTCTATTTTTCCTGACTCGATATTAATATATTTATATTGAACATTAAAAGCATCTACAAAATTTCCGGATACACCTTGTTCTTTTTTTATTTTTGTAATATCTAAATTAATTGCAAAGCTTATTTCTTTATTAGTAATAGGACTGTAACCAGAAAGAGAGTTCTTCAATGGTTTGAAAGAATAAGTATATATTTCTTTACGCAAAGTATCATTGTTTTTCTTATAATATTGAGAAAGTAATAAGCCACTTTTCCAACTGTCATAATCGGATATTGTTATTTCAGAAGCAGATTTGCTTTCATTACTTTGAGAAAAATTATAAATAATTTCACCTTTACCATTATATTCAGTGACTGTGGAATAAGTGATTAAATCCGAACTTGAATATGAACTGTTTGCAGATGATGAATTACTCAGTTTTAAAAACTGAAAATAAGCCGGAGCAGAATGCCCATCTGAGTGTGGGACTTCCCTATATACAGTTTTGGCATATGCAAAAGGTTGATTGATAACACCTCCATTATATTGGTAATTATAAATATTTTGTATGTTTTTTCCGTCATAATCTTCTACTTTTAATATTCTAAGTCCCCCGATATTCTTTATTTCTGTACTCTCATTACGTATCTCATGAAGGATATTCATATTAATATTACAGCCGCACTCATCAACTCTATACAGCTTTAAAGTTATTGGAAGTGTTGTGGCTGATTGTACATTAAGAAATGGTTTTCCATTAGATGTATATACATTGCTGCCATTACTTGTAATAACTTTAGCAGATCCAAGACAACTGGTAGGGTGTATTGTACCTGTATTGTCATTATTATTATCACACCAGTTAACAAATTGAAATTCAAATTTTGGTTCAATTAAACTGTTAAGTAAAGTGGAAGGGACTGAAAACGTTTTTTCAGAAGCATTATCTCCATATACTCCATCTTGATAAATATTTTCTAAAATTTCATATTCATCTCTTTTTATTGTTGTAGAATATTGCTTTGTTTTTGTTTGATTATTTTCATAATACAAATTTCTATATCCGCCAGTAGGATAAGTTATTTTTTTAAGAATACCCAATTGTGAATAAAGAGTATTTACTTCTCGATCTCTTCCATTTTGGTATATTTTGACTAAAGGATTAAAAGTTTCTCGTGGGATATTATGATCATCATTTAAATTCCCAATTCTGTTAATATATCCCCAGTAATCATCATTTGCTGTCGATCTTCTTGGTAGCGGAATACTTTCATCATATGTAAAATGATAAAACGATTTCTGTAAATTATCATAAACACTATTTAATTTCAGACGATAATCCTGAGGAATATCTGAAGAGGCCTGAGGATTGAAATATGAATAATTGAGAATAAAATCTTTTGTAGTTTCAGAGGTTTTATTCATTACTTTTATTCTTCTAAGAGCCAACCCATTTTTTATTGTTGAAGTGCCAATAGTAGTACCAATATCTTTTCTATACTTATCGTTATTTTCAATGGCTAATTCTAGGTCGTCAGAATATTCGAAAATAATCTCTCCTTCAGGGAATACAATTTTAGTAAGTAATTTTTCTGCATAATCAATTCTTGACCGTGTAATATCATATTTTGACAATCCATTAGGATTATAAGAGCCTCCTGTTTGTGTTGTTAAATTGATATATGCATTTTCATTAACTGTTTTTTCAATATAAGATTGATTTTTTGCATAATAAAATTTTATCATTTTTCCTTGAGCAGTTTGAAGACTGTCTATTCCGTATGAATTAACATACGGTGCTACCCCTGGAGTTCCTCCATTTATAAAATTCTTACCTGAAATCCAAAACTGATTACCCTGCTCATCTATTATTTTAAAAAGATCAGTATTAACTTTATTTATTTTTATATCTACATGCGGAATGGTATATCCGGCATTATTATTAACTATAAATCCACCATTAATTGTAGGTAAGTTATAATGAAATATATCCGGCATTGTATCATATGAAGAACCATTATATAATTGTTCTATAGTAGATATTCTGGGATCATTTGTACTATAATCTATAATACTATTTAGATACTGTGAAGATTCATTAAAATTTTTAAACCGTATAGAATAATTATCATCATCCTTTCCCATTATATTTTTGGAAATACTTCCAGGAATGGAGAGACTCCACCCTAAACCAACTGCACTTGCAACTTCATTAAGTTTTATTCCTCCTGTATTATATGATAATCCTATAGGAATATTAATTCCGTCTACACTGATGGTATAAAAAGGAATAGATATGTTAGCTCTCCCTCTAAACATATCCATGGGCAATTTAATTTCCCTACCTTATCAAGACTGTAGGCATTTGCTGTTGTAGGAAAAGGAACAATATTAGTATGTTGGGTTTCCTTATCATTTCCTATTGATAATTGAGAAAACGTCCAGCCAAAACAAAATAATAATATAAAATTTATAATTTTTCTTTTCATCTGTTTTATTTCTTAATCAGCTTTGCATTCGCTGTTTTATTATTATCAGTTTTTATAGTTACCAAATAAGCGCCTTGTACCAAAGCCTGGGTATTGATCTTAGTCACTCTGTTCTTGGTTTTGAAATTCTGAAGCTGTCTTCCACTCATATCATACAGCATAATATCTGCTTCTTTAAAATCAAAACCGATTTCTACGTAGGCATAGTCTGATACCGGATTCGGGTAGATCTTCATTTCATATTTGGCAATCAGATCACTTACCTGCTTGTCGCCAAGCTTTACGATCTT
Organism: Chryseobacterium nakagawai; assembly: GCF_900637665.1. Lineage (NCBI taxonomy): Bacteria > Pseudomonadati > Bacteroidota > Flavobacteriia > Flavobacteriales > Weeksellaceae > Chryseobacterium > Chryseobacterium nakagawai. The sequence goes on along the minus strand of NZ_LR134386.1, from coordinate 2,894,946 downwards.
CCAGTTTTCTTTCCCTAATTCTTTGGCACTGGTTCCCGCTAACACAATAGAACCATCTCTATTCAGCTTTAAATCTGAAAGTCTTTCCTCTTTTTGTCGGGATTCTCCTGTTATATGTTTTCTCCACTGTTCATTTCCGTTGCCATCTAAATATAACATCCAGAAGGTCTCATCATCTTTTTGTATTCTTCCTTCGGCTTGAGTGTAACCTCCAAGTAAAATTCCTTTTGAAGAGTTGTCATCTGCGGAATGAATCACACTCATTCCCATCAGAATATCACGATTTTTGAAATTGTAGGACTTTTGCCACTGCTCCTCGCCTCTTTCATTAAGGGCAATCAGCCAAAGGTCTGTTCCTTCTTGGGTGCCTACTGTTTTGTTTCCTGATCGTTCTGATCGGGATTCTCCACCGATGATAAATCCGTTTGCAATTAAAGCCAGGGTTCTGATATGGTCGTCTCCCTTACCTCCAAAGTTCTTTTCCCACTCTACTTTTCCATTTTTATCCAGTTTGATGATCCAGTAATCCCCTTCACCGAAGTTGCTGCTGGCTTTTGGCATCTGGCTTATGGCTGTTGAACTCACTAATCTTTCATCTGAAGATTTTACTTCAGTATTTCTTATCCCAGAATCCTTAACCTCGGAACTTCTTGAATAAATACCCAATAATGCCCCGCCGTCTTTGGTTGGAATCATTTTTTCCACTTCATCTAGACCTTTTCCGCCTAATATTAATTGGGAAAGTTCTTTTCCCTCTTTGTCGAGTCTGGTTATCCAAACATCTTTGGAACCATAGCCCTTTGATGAGTTTTGAACATTTCCGGCGACAAAAAAGCCCAAGTCTGTCGTTTGAATAACAGATTTAGCTTCCTCATCAGAAGAAGTGCCCAATGTTTTCTGCCATAATTCATCCCCGAATTCATTGATTCGGATGAGCCATATATCGGAACCACCTTTGGAATCATCTTTCTTATCGAGTCCTTTTCCTGAATACGAAGTTCCGGCTAAGAGAAATCCGCCATCCTGAGTGCTTACTGTTGCAGATAAATAGTCGTGATTTTGCCCTGAAAAATACTTTTCCCAGGCCTGCTCTCCCTGTTGGTTCAGCTTCACCAGATGGAAATCATAGCCGTTGTTCTGTTTATTGCCTTGTTGGAATTTGTCGCTCTGTATAGAGCTGCCTGTAATAAGATACTGTTGATCGATGGTCGTAGTCACCTGACTTAGAAAATCTTGGGTAGTGGATTGGATGTCTTTCTGCCAGAGTACTTCCTGAGCAGACATACCCAGAACCGTGCATACAGTACATGCACCGAGATAAATTTTTTTCATTCCCGTGTTGTTTTTGAGTTTAATGATTAGGTTTTTAAATTCGAACAAATTTAACTTTTTTTCGTTAGCACAAATCATATCCATGTGATTTAACATGAAATATTTGTAATGAATTATCGAATTTCATTACACTTTCATGATCTTACACGATCTTATCCAAAGCTATCACATCACAACGACAGAACACGACGTATTTTTTCCATAAAAAAACCTTTGAAAAAATTTCAAAGGTTTTATTGATTTCTGCCTTGGAGAACTTCTTCTATCTCTTCCAGCGAAAATCCTTTTGCTTTTAATAAAATGAGTAAATGATATAAGAGATCAGCTGCTTCATTTTTAAAGAGAGTTTCATTATGATCTTTAGCTTCAATAACTAATTCTACAGCTTCTTCTCCTACTTTTTGAGCCATTTTGTTCATTCCTCTCTGATACAGTGAATAGGTATAGGATTCATCAACTTTGTCATCAATTCTTTGGGATATTTTTTCTTCCAGCTCGTATAAAAAGCCTTTTGAAGTCTTTTCGCCAAAACAGCTGAAGCTCCCGGTATGGCATACTGTATTTGTAGGAATGACCTTAATCAGTATCGTATCCTGGTCACAATCTATATCAATACTTTTTACGGTTAAAAAGTTACCCGATGCTTCTCCTTTTGTCCAGAGTCTGTTTTTGGAACGGCTGAAAAAGGTAACTATTTTTTGTTTTTTTGTTTTTTCAAAAGCTTCCTTATTCATATAGCCCAGCATCAGAACTTGCAGCGTTCGGTTATCCTGAATCACTACCGGAACCAATCCGTTATCTTTATTAAAATCAATATTCATCGTACTTGTATTTTTTGAGTTTTTAATTGTTGTTTTAAATCCTGAATTCCTATTTCATTAAAATGGAATATACTGGCTGCCAAAGCTCCTGTAGCCTTGGTTTCATTAAATACTTTAACAAAGTCATCTACAGCTCCGGCCCCACCTGAAGCAATCACAGGAATGGCTACCCGCTCTGAAACCTGCTTGGTAATATTGAGATCAAAACCGTTTTTAGTTCCGTCACCATCCATAGAAGTTAACAGGATTTCCCCAGCCCCCAAAGCTTCCACTCTCCTTGCCCATTCTACCGTATCAAGCTCTGTGGCCTCTCTTCCTCCTTTGATGTGAACAACATCAGTTGAGCCTACTTTTTTGGTATCTATAGCAACTACCACACATTGGCTTCCGAATTCATGGGCTAACTCAGAGATTAACTTCGGATTTTTTACAGCTGAAGAATTAATACTTATTTTATCCGCTCCCGCTTCCAAAAGCTTGCTCACATCTTCCACAGAGGCTATTCCACCCCCAACAGTAAACGGGATACTCAACTCCTGGGCGATCTTCCGTACCAACTCCACAAAGGTTTTCCTGTTTTCAATGGTGGCTGTAATATCAAGAAAAACAAGTTCATCTGCGCCCTCCAATTCATATTTTTTAGCCAGTTCTACAGGATCTCCGGCATTTTTCAGATCCTCAAAATTGATTCCTTTCACTGTATCTCCATCTTTAATATCCAGACATGGAATAATTCTTTTTTTAAGCATTTTCAATAAAATTTTGAAGTTGTTTCAGACTTATTTTTCCTTCATAAATAGCCTTTCCGATAATTGTTCCTGTACATCCTATATCTTTCATTTTATAAACATCTTTAATCCCTGAAATTCCACCACTGGCCACCAGGTGTAACGACGTTTTATATAAAATTTCAGTATAAAGACCTGTTGAAGGTCCTTCCAGCATTCCATCCTTCGAAATATCCGTGCATATGGTAGTTTTAATTCCCTTTTTCTGATATTCCAGAATAAAATCAATAATGTCTTTATCACTTTCTTCCTGCCAGCCGGAAGTTTTTATTTTTCTATTCTCACAATCAGCTCCCAGAATAATCTTATCCGGACCATATTTTTCAATGATCTGAAGACAAAATACAGGATCCTGTACTGCAATACTTCCTAGAGTGATCTGCTTTGCTCCTGAATTAAAGACTGTTTCAATATCCTGCGAGGTTTTTAATCCACCCCCAAAATCAATTTGTAGCGAAGTAGATTTTGCAATATTTTCAAGCACTTTCTGATTCACAATATGCTTTGATTTTGCACCATCAAGATCCACCAGGTGAAGAAACTGAATACCAAAGTCTTCAAACTGCCTGGCCACTTCTACAGGATCTTCATTGTATATTTTCTTTGTGTTGTAATCCCCTTTGGATAAACGCACACATTTTCCTTCAATAATATCGATAGCCGGAATAATCTTCATCATGATAAGTTTATAAAGTTGTTAAGTATCTGGCTTCCTACACCTCCCGATTTTTCAGGGTGAAACTGCACCGCATAAAAATTATCTTTCTGCATAGAAGCACTAAATGGAAGGATGTAATCACAAACGGATGTGGTAAATTCCGATAGCTCACAATAATAGCTATGCACAAAATATACACCATTTTCGGGTTCAATTCCTGAAAATAACGGAGAGATTTGTCCTGAAACCGTGTTCCAACCCATATGGGGAACAAGCTCCAAAGGCGGGAATCTTTTGACATCGATATTGAAAATCCCCATTCCCTCCGTATTTCCTTCTTCGTTTCCTTTGCACATGAGTTGCATTCCCAGACATATTCCCAAAACAGGTTGCTTCAATGTTGGAATAAGTCGATCAAGTCCTTTTTCTTTCAACAACTTCATGGTAGACGAGGCCTCACCTACACCAGGAAAAATCACCTTATCTGCTTTCAGGATAAGTTCAGGGTCATCTGTAATGACTGAGCTGATATTTAACCTGTTTAAAGCATTCTGTACAGAGCTTACATTACCTCCGTTATATTTTATTATTGCAATCATATTATAAACTTCCTTTAGTGGAAGGTAAATTATAGTTGATATCAGATTGATTAACCGCCATTTTCACCGCTTTGGCAAAGGCTTTGAAAATAGATTCAATCTTGTGATGTTCATTCTCTCCTTCTGCTTTAATATTTACATTGGTTCTCGAAGAATCTGTAAACGACTTAAAGAAGTGAAAGAACATTTCCGTGGGTACATCTCCTATCTTTTCTCTTTTAAATTCAGCATCCCAAACCAACCAGGGTCTGCCCCCAAAATCAATGGCTACCTGCGAAAGGCAATCATCCATAGGAAGCAGAAAACCATATCTTTCAATCCCTTTTTTCTTTCCTAATGCCTTTAAAATGGCTTCCCCCAAAACAATGCCCGTATCTTCAACCGTGTGGTGTTCATCTACCTGAAGATCCCCATTAACTTTGATCTTAAGATCCATATTTCCGTGTCTGGCAATCTGTTCCAGCATGTGATCAAAAAAATGAAGCCCTGTAGAAATTTCAGATTTGCCTTTTCCATCGATATTTATCTCAATTTCTATTTCCGTTTCATTGGTCTTTCTGTAGACTTTTGCTCTTCTCATTCCGGATTTTAAGAACTGGTAAATCTCAACCCATTGCGTTGTTGTCAGATCAGATTCACTATTAAAGCTTTGGTTAAGAAAAATAGATTTAGAACCCAAGTTTTTAGCAAGTTGCACATCCGTACTTCGATCACCAATTACATAAGAATTTTCGAGATTATAATCACCATATATATATTTCGCCAACATTCCTGTTCCAGGTTTTCGGGTGGGCAGATTCTCATGTTCAAAACTTCTATCAATTAAAATATCACTGAAAATGATGCCTTCATTTTCAAAGGTTCTGAGCATTTTTTCATGAGGGACCGTAAAGGTTTCCAGAGGAAAACTCTCTGTTCCTAATCCATCCTGATTGGTCACCATGACCAATTCAAAATCCAGTTCATTGGCAATTTTTGAAAGATTTTGCAAAACTCCAGGATAAAACTCCAGTTTTTCCAGCGAATCCACCTGAAAATCAGTAGGAGGTTCAATAATCAAGGTTCCGTCCCGATCGATAAACAATACTTTTTTCATACTTATATGTTTTTTAAAAGGGTTACCAGCTTCTCATTCTCCTGGCGGTTTCCTATATTTATTCTGATGCATCCCGGAATAGCCGGATCTCTTCTGCTTGTCAAAATTTCCTGTTCCAGCATTTGTACATATACATTGTCAACATCCTTTAGCCTGATTAAAAAGAAATTAGCATCTGTTGGAAATATTTTACCAATACATGCAATTCCTTTAAACTGATCCCTCAGCCATTCACGCTCTGCTACAATATCACGTACATTCTCTTTCAGCTTATTTTCATCTTCAAGAGCATTCAGAATTAGCTCCTGGCTCAATGCATTAACATTGTAAGGTGCTTTCACGGTATTAATCAACTGAATAATCTCTTCCGAAGCATAGGCAACACCTACTCTGGCTCCTGCAATCCCCCAAGCCTTCGAGAAGGTCTGAAGAACAATTAAATTGGGATACTTTGCCAACAGCTCAAGACTTGATTTTTTCCCGGAAAATTCTATATAAGCTTCATCCACTACAACAATTCCATTGAAGTTTTGAAGGTAAAATTCAATATCTTCAGTACTATTTCCGGTTGGATTGTTGGGAGAACATAGAAAGAAAACCTTGATAGATTCTTTCTGTACTATTTTTAAAAAGTCATCTTTCACAATATCAAAGTTCTCATCCAAATTCAACTGTAAAACCCTGTTTTCATTGATCGTGGCATAAAAACCATACATTGCAAACGACGGGTTCATCATTAGGATAGAGTCTTTTTTAGGTTCACAGAAAATCTTAATGATTAAATCGATCAGTTCATCACTTCCGTTTCCTATCGCTATTTGCCCGGGAGAAAGATTTTTAAGCTCAGATAATCTGGTTTTAAGTTTTCTTTGGGTAGAGTCCGGGTAACGGTTCCATTTTCCAAAAGGGCTTTCATTAGCATCTAAAAAAGTAGGATCATTAAACTCATTATGATCTCTGAAGCTTATATAAGGTTTTAATTTTAAAATATTTTCTCTTACTAATGTATTGATACTGATTGTATTCATATTATCGTTTTAATCTTATTGATACTGCATTTTTGTGGGCAAGAAGCCCTTCTGCCTCTGCCATTATTTCTATTGTTTTTCCTAAACTCTGAAGTCCTTTCTTCGATAAATGCTGGAAGGTAATTTTCTTCACAAAACTGTCCAGGGATACACCACTGTAATTCTTTGCATAAGCATTCGTAGGAAGGGTGTGATTGGTTCCGCTTGCATAATCTCCGGCACTTTCACAGGAATAATTCCCAAGGAATACAGAGCCTGCATTCTGGATCATAGGGATATATTTTTCAAACTCATCAAGCGCAAGAATAAGGTGTTCCGGAGCATATAAATTGCTGAACTCAACAGCTTCCTCAAGACTATTTAACAAGATAAAACAACTATTTTCAAGTGCTTTTCCTGCCATTTCATTTCTCGGTAAGCGTTTGATTTGATGTTCAACACACCTAATAACCTCATTAAAAACTTTAAAGTCTGTGGTTAGAAAAACCACCTGGCTGTCACTGCCGTGTTCTGCCTGTGAAAGCAAATCGGCAGCACAGAATTCCGGAATAGCTTGCTCATCAGCAATCACGAGAACTTCACTAGGTCCTGCCGGCATATCAATAGCGACTCCATACCGTTGGGTATACTCTTTTGCTGCTACTACGAATTGATTTCCAGGGCCAAAAATTTTATATACTTGTGGAATACTTTCAGTTCCTAAAGCCATAGCTGCAATGGCCTGAGCGCCTCCGGTTTTGAAAATTTTTGAAACCCCGCAGAGCTTTGCCGTATATAAAATGGCAGGATTAACATCTCCATTTTTATCTGGTGGTGTACACAGAATGATTTCCTCACATCCGGCAATATTAGCAGGGACTGCAAGCATCAAAACTGTTGAGAATAAAGGAGCTGTTCCCCCCGGAATATAAATTCCTACCTTTTCTATCGCTCGGTTTTCTCTCCAGCAAACCACTCCTTTTGTTGTTTCAATTTTCTGAATCTCCGGATTTTGTGAATCGTGAAATTTAAAAATGTTTTCTTTTGCTTGTTGGATAGCCTGCTTTAAATCATTACTAAGTTGATTTTCCGCATTATTTATTTCCTCTTCTGTAACAGCAATGTTTTTGGTTTCGGCTTTATCAAATTTTTTATTGAATGCTATTAAAGCTTTATCTCCTTTATTTTCAACTTCAGCAAATATTTCAGCAATCAGTCCGGAAATCTCTTCCCGTTCAAAAACAGGTCTCTGTACCAGCTTTATCCATGAATCTTTTGTTGGATATCGATATATTTTCATTTGTATTATTTTTTATTGATCTCTCATTTTTTGAATCATTAAGTTTATTTAAGCCGCTAAGAATCATCTAGATCATTGTTGAATTTATTAAACTTAACTTATCTTAATTTTTCTTTACTGTTCGTTACTTTTCTTAACAGTATTATTCTTCTTTAAATCACCATTTTGTCAATGGGAATAATGAGTATATCTTGAGCTCCATTCTCCTTCAGCTCATCGATAACTTCCCAGAAACGCTCTTCATCAATCACAGAATGAATACTACTCCAGCCTTTTTCTGCCAATGGAATCACCGTAGGGCTTTTCAGTACAGGAAGTACATCTGCAACTTTTTGGATTTTATCATTGGGAACATTCATCAGGATGTATTTTGAATTTTTTGCCTTTAAAACGGCTTTGATTCTGAAAAGGAATTTATCCAGAATAGCTGCTTTGTCGGATGATAATTGTGGCGTTTGAGCCAGAACTGCTTCTGATTTCAAAAGCGTTACCGTTTCCCTCAATCCGTTTTTGAATAAGGTACTTCCGGAACTTACGATATCGCAAATTCCTTCTGCAAGCCCGATATTGGGAGCAATTTCTACGGAACCGGAAATCACGTGGATATCTGAAATGATTCCTTTTGCTTCTAAAAAATTCTTAAGAGTGTTAGGGTAAGAAGTGGCAATTTTTCGGCCTTGGAAGTAGCCAAGATCATCGGTTTCAACTTCTTTTGGGACAGCAATGGAAACACGGCATTTTGAAAACCCCAGTTTCTCAACAATTTGAAACTGCTTTTGTTTCTCAATCAAAAGATTTTCACCTACAATAGCAACATCCACCACTCCATCTTCCAGATATTGAGGAATGTCTGAATTCCGAAGGTACATGATTTCCATCGGGAAGTTATCTACCGAAACTTTTAGCTGATCTTTTCCATTGTTGACAAAGATTCCACAGTCTTTAAGAAGCTGCAGGGATTCTTCGTACAGCCGTCCACTTTTCTGAATCGCAATTTTTAATTTACTCATTTCGTCTTTTTGAGTCCGAGCAAATAAAAACTGATCTGTTGAAATTTCTGAAGAGAATTCAGGAAACAAAAAAAACCGTCTATTTACTCAGACGGTTTTTAAATATTTTTGATTTTAGCACAAACATATATCAATCAATTCCGCCTAACAGAGATGATGATAATAATGATGTAATGCTAAAAATATTGGTTTCATTGTATTGAATTATGATGCAAATGTAGGATTTATTTTTAAAATCCAAAGTTTTTTTAAATAATTTTTTGATAAAGTTCCATCAGATTCTTGGCAATGGGTTCATCATTGAACTGTTGGACAAACTCAAAACCCCTTTCCTCACGGCGTTTTCTTTCGGATTCATTTTCCCACAAAAATTTGATTTTGGCTTTGATGTCAAACTCATTGTTTGGATCAATATATACCGAATCTTTTCCTCCTGCTTCCGGCAAACAACTTGTATTGCTGGTTACCACTACTGTTTTGGAGAAAAGTGCTTCTATGATAGGAATTCCAAAGCCTTCAAAGAAACTTGGATAGACAAAAATATCTGCCAGCTTATAAATCATAGCAAGTTCATCCATAGAAACTCCCTCCAGAAACTGCACCTGTGTTTCCATTTTATTTTTTTTCAGGAAGCTTTCTATTTTTTGATAATATTTGGTTTTTTTTCCTACTACAACCAACGGAATTCCGGTGTCTTTGATCGCTTTTACTATATTCAGAAGGTTCTTACGATCTTCAATGGTTCCTACATTCAGAATGAATCTTTCAGGAAGTTTGAATTTGTCTTTAGCCCCCTGAATCTGTTCCGCAGACTGTTGTTCTTTAAATGCTTTATGACAGCCTTGATAAATAACTTCAATTTTACTTTCAGGGACTTTTAAGAACTCGATAATGTCTCTTTTCGTCTGTTCTGAAATCGCAATGATCTTATCTGCCATATCAGCCGCTTTTTTAAACTTCCAAAAGTGGATTTTACGATCAAAAAAAGAATAATATTGAGGATATCGTACAAAGATCAGATCATGAATGGTAACGATCTTTTTAATCGGTTTCTGATCCCATTTCAAAGGCAATTCACCAGATAAGCCATGGAAAATATCTGCCCCTACCTTTTGGGCATCTTTTCCCATTTTCAACTGGCGTGAAAACTTTCCTTTTGAGGTTTCTATAAACTTAACATTGGAGCGTTCAAGAATGTCTTTTCCACGCTCAGACTTGTTCTTGTTGAGCAGCAGATATTCATTGTCCGGTTCATATTGAGAAAGTATTCTTACCAGATCTCTTGAATAATTACCTAACCCTGAGGTGTTATGGAAAAAACGTTTTGCGTCAAAAGCAATTTTCATGCGTGTACCTGTTTTTGAAATTCTTGAAAGGTACCAAAGGTATGACCTTTTTCTTTAAGCCATTCTACAAAGGCATCAAACCTTGCCACCATATCTTTCCCGGAATTTTTCACCGTAAAACCAGGCAATTTGAATGCTTCATCCTTAATGGATGAGAATTCCCAGGGATGAAAATAAATATTCAGATACTTATCTTTTTTCAATACATCAGCTGCCAGCTTTTTATAGAAAGCTAAAGGGAAATTGTGAAAGCTTAACCAGAATAAGGGAATTCTGAAATTCGGTGAAACAGAAGCCGGAACCTGCATGACATTTCCTTCATTAAAGTAAGTTCTTGAAACTTTAAGGTTGTTATATCTTCCCGGTAAAAACGTAGGATTAATGGATGAATTGTATAAATATCCTGCTTTTTCCACTTCTTTTTCATCTACCTGCATCATTCTCGGCATTCTTAATCCGGTCACTTTTGTGGAGAATAACTCTTCCAGTCTTTCTCTGGATTCTTTCAGGTGTTTGTCTTCAAATTCTGAATGAAACCAAGTATGAGAAGCCAATTCATGTCCTTCGTTTAATAATCTTTCAATAAGATGTTTGCTGTTTTCTGCAAAGACTACGGTAGAAAAAAAGGTTGCTTTTACTCCGTGTTTTTTAAGAATATTTAAAATATTTTCAAGTCCGTGCTGAGATATAGAGATTTGTTTATCAAAAGAGATCTCTCCTTTATATTCTAAAGGCATGTCAAACTCCTCGATATCAAAACTTAATAAAACCATTTAAAAATTTTTGTTTTTTATAATATAATTAGGTCTTTCTTTAACCTGTTTAAAGATCTTACCTAAATAAATGCCAATGATTCCCAGGATAATCAGTTGCAGCCCTCCAAAGAATACAATGGTCATAATTAACGATGCCCAACCTGAGATTTCAGTATGCACCACAAATGAATGGATAACATAAGCAACATATCCAATCACTGAAAGCAGTGAAAATAAGAACCCCAGATAAGCCGCTAAGTAAAGAGGTTTAACACTAAAAGCAGTAATTCCTGTAAAGGCAAATTTGAGCATTTTTTTCAGGTTATAGCTGCTCTCTCCTGCTAATCTTTCTCCCGCTGTAAAGTCTATTCCGATTTGTTTGTAGCCCATCCAGCTGGTTAGTCCTCTTAAAAACAGATCATCTTCTTTGAAGCTTCTCATAGCTTCTACGGCATTGGCATCCATCAATCTGAAATCAGACCCACCTCCTTTGGTAAGATTGACATCTGAAAGACTGGATAAAAGTTTATAGAACACATCTGAAGTTTTCCTTTTAAAATAAGAAATCTGTTTAGGGTAAGTTCTTACCGTATACACAATATCATATCCTTCTTCCCATTTCTTAATCATTTCAGGAATCAATTCAGGGGGATGCTGAAGATCTCCATCCATTGAAATTACCGCATTTCCATCTGCATAATCCATTCCGGCTTTTACTGCCGGCTGGTGTCCAAAGTTTCGGGAAAACTCAATAAATTTTACTTCTTCATACTTTTGTGACAGTTCCTCTAACTTCTTCTGTGTGTTATCTCTGCTTCCGTCATTCACAAAAATGATTTCAAAGGTATAATTCTTCAGTTCCGAAAAAACTTCTTTTATTTTTTCATGAACTAAAGCAACATTCCCTTCTTCGTTGTGGGCAGGAATAACAATAGAAATTTTCTTCATACATTAATTTAAAGTGTAGTCCTTTTCAAAATCTTTGGTCATCAATTCGTAAATAACCCTCAACCAAACTACAATACAAGGTACGGCTTTCAAAGAATATTTAATGATATAATTTTGTTTGATAAATTTCGGAAATAAATCTGATGGTGAAAAACAAGTAAGAATAATAACAAATACCAATAACCCAATAATAAAAGGCGTTTTTTCTTTCTGAAGGGTAAACCAGATCATTACTCCTGCTACTGCAATAATATACGTTGGTGATTCTGAGCCTGAACTGAACAGTACTAAAAACAGTAATGTAGAAGCTAGAATCATCAATTGAAATGCATAGTTCTTGTATTGCTTGATTCTGATATATGGCAATGCAAATAATGGAACACCAAAAGCTAAAAAAGTAAGATTGGAAATGGATGCATCACCCAAAATTCTTCTTACAAATCCCATTAATGATATATCCTGCATATTTCCCAATATCTGATTATCATTGTTTTTTGAAATCAATGAGGTTGCCCAGTCTGAATAACTCTGAATTACAAACTGTGGACTGGAGTAAATCATCGGAATGCACAAACACAATACAGCAATAACAATTCCTGAAAGAATAAACTTTACCTTATTTTTAATAAAGAAAAACTGTGATAATCCTACAATTCCATAAAGCTTTACAAAAATCCCTACTACAATAGCAGTAGCCGACTGTACTTCTTTTCTTTCATAAATGAACGTTGCGGACAGCATTAAAAGCCCTACCAATGCTACATTGAACTGCAAACTTACAGCAGCCGTGATAAATTCCTGCAGACATAACAAAGCAAAAAGTGCTTTTTTAGCATCCGAAAACGGAAGTTTATGAATGGCATATAGAAAGATCGCAGTATTGGCAACATTCCATAGGGCAATTCCCATCCAGTCCGGCATTACTGCAAAAGGTGCGATCAGTAAACTGAAAAAGATCCCGTAATGGTTCATGTCTGAATAAAGCTCAGGATATCGTAAATACAGATTTTTTTCATCGATAGTATTGAAAAATACACCTTTGAAAATCAAATAGTTATTAATCGCCTGAGGCCCTCTGGAGAATTTAGAAAGCGCAGTAGCTATGGCTACAATAATATAAACCCCAAATATATATTTAGGGTTTAATAATATTTTAAGAAATTTTTCTTTCAAAATAAGTGGTATTAGTTTAAAAACTTAATCTTAAACAGCTACATTATTGTCTCTCAATGCATCATTAAGAGAAGTCTTTTTATCTGTAGACTCTTTTCTCTGGCCAATAATTAATGCACAAGGAACCTGATATTCTCCTGCTGGATATTGTTTTGTATAGCTTCCAGGGATTACTACAGAACGGGCAGGAACTCTTCCTTTAATTTCGATAGGCTCACTTCCTGTTACATCAATGATTTTTGTAGATGCTGTTAATACAACATTAGCTCCCAATACCGCTTCTCTTTCTACATGAACTCCTTCTACAACGATACATCTTGAACCGATGAAACAATCATCTTCAATGATTACCGGAGCGGCCTGTAATGGTTCTAATACACCACCGATCCCAACACCACCACTCAAGTGAACGTTTTTACCGATCTGTGCACAACTTCCTACTGTTGCCCAAGTATCCACCATTGTTCCTGAATCTACATAAGCACCAATATTTACGTAAGATGGCATCATAATTACTCCTGAAGCAACGAAAGAACCTTCTCTAGCGATAGCATGAGGAACTACTCTTACTCCTTTTTCCGCATAATTTTTCTTTAAAGGAATTTTGTCATGAAATTCAAATGGACCTACCTCAATAGTTACCATTTTTTGGATCGGGAAATACATTACTACTGCTTTCTTCACCCACTCATTTACCTGCCAACCGTTCTCCGTAGGCTCAGCTACACGAAGTTCTCCGGAATCTAATAAAGAAATAACCTCTCTGATCGCTTTCTGGCTGTCTTCATTTTGTAATAAGTCTCTATTATCCCAAATGTTTTCAATAGTTTGTTGTAACGACATGTTTCTTATTTAAATTAGTTTGAAAAATTATACGCGCCAAAGATACAAAAAAGTTCAGCAAAACGATTTTTAAGTTTCTGCTTTTAAGAGAGGCTTAGCATGCGTCCAACCCTCTTTTTATAAGTAAGATAAGTGGAACCATGCTGGCTTAGCAGATGTTCTTCTTCAAGACGGATCTGAATCTGCATTAAAATACTTCCTATTATTGCTAAAGAGAAAGCAATCACAGTGGGAGAAGCAAAGAAAAACCCAATAAGACTCACCGTCATTCCTAAAAATATTGGATTTCTTGAGAATTGAAATAATCCGTTCGTAATAAGTTCTGTCTTCATGCGCTCGTCTATACCAATCCGCCATGAATCTTTCATTTGAAGCTGAGCAATTACTACCCAGATAAAGGCAAAAACCATCAATCCTATTCCAACGTATTGAAACAGATCAGAATCTAATATTTCTATTTTAAAATCCATGACTACGCTTGGAAATAATAAAGGCCATATTGTATAGATCCATAATACGGCTAAAATGAGTTTGAAATACAAGCCAACCAATGCGTAAGCTGAATCATCGTTTGGTAGAACATTAGGGCTCTTTCCTATCTTCTTAGCGACAGCAATGCTAATTCCAAGAAATGAAACTAAAAAAAATAGAATAAAATAAGTAGGGATAAAGAATCTGATAAAATCTGTCATGGTTAATTTATTTATGGCAAATTTCAAGGATTTCACCATGCAATACTATTGCAATATTTTTTCCAAATAATTCCCATTACCAACAAGTAGATTTTACAAAATAGCAGGTAATGTAATCATTCCTAAAAATTCCATTTACATTCAGTATAATAATTGAAGGCATACATAACCTCTCTGCCAGAAGGATTTCAAAAAATTCTCTGAATTCTTAATGGGTGGGTTTCCAAGGATATTTCTTAAGTTTCAGCTAAATTAAAATAAAGTATAATCTACTTTACAACACAATACATAATTTATCTAAACTATAGATTTAACAGCTTCTTTTCTTTTTTTAAACTCAGTCAGACTCATTTGATGCTTCTTTTTAAAGAACTTATTCAAATGACTTTCGTCTGAAAAGCCAAATTCAGTAACAATTTCATTGATCCTCATATCACTGAAAAGGAGCCTATGTTCAATTAATCTCAATTTATAATTCAGAATATAATGGGTAATGGTTTCTCCACATTGATTTTTAAAATAGCTACCAAGATAGGTTTCAGAAAGACCAAATTCCCTGGCAATCACAGAGACTTTTAAAAGTGCCGGATCGTGGATATTCCCTTGGATATGGTTAATAATATCCATTATTCTTTTATCTGTATTGGACGCCACATGCTCCACCCGCATTTTTGAAATATTTCTTGCCGCAATCACAATGAGTGCATTCACATAATGCAGCGTAAGTTCCTCTTGATAAAGATCAGGGTGATGAATGCCATGAAGGAGTGAAGCTATAATTGACTCTACCAAAACAACATCAGATTTATTTTGTAAAATACAGCCGGAAAGATAAGAAGCTCCATACAATAAGCATCCTATTGAATTAATATTATTCCATTTGTAATCCTTTACATAACGCTCACTGAACTTTACAAGCAAAAGCTCTGTTTTCTCTTCAATTTCCAAATGATGTAGATCATCTGGTGTTAGTAATATCAAACTGCCTTTACTATACGAAGCAATATTATTGTTGATGGTAAAGGAACCTTTTCCGGAAATAACATATACAATCTGAAAAAAAGAAAATTGAACTCCTTTTAAGGGGCAGCTTTCTGTTTGATGATATTCCACCTTTACCAATTGATCTATATTTTCTCTTTTCATAGGACAAAATTACTTAATTATCATTAAAATATACTGATTTTTTACAATTTTTCTGTCCAAATTTGCCATATCAAAATTTTTAAAATCAATGAAAAGATCAATCTATGTCCTGGCGTTGGGAGCTTTCGGCATTATTACCACTGAGTTCGGGGTTGTGGGTATTCTTCCTACAATCAGCAGACAATTCGGAGTATCTATAGATACAGCAGGATGGCTACTGAGTGCTTTTGCCATCACCGTTGCTGTTTCTTCGCCATTTATTACTTCAATCACTACCAAAATAAACCGTAAATTTCTTCTATGTCTTGTGATGAGCATATTTGTAATTTCAAATCTTATCTCTGCTTTTTCTACCAATTTTACCATGCTTATGTTTGCCCGTATATTGCCTGCAATACTGCACCCGCTTTTTTGGAATATTTCCATTGCTATTGCATTCAAAGAAAAAGGTGCAAAAGGAGTATCTACAGTAATGCTTGGATTAAGTCTTGCTACCGTCCTTGGCATTCCGATGACGACTTATGCAGCAGATCTTTTCCATGACTGGAAGGCTTCATTTTTTCTGAGCAGTGCCATTAGTTTAATTGCATTTATTGGATTATTAATTTTCATCCCCACCATGCCTGCGGAAAAGGAAAAATCTCAACAAAATCAGCTAACCATATTGAAAAATCCTTTTTTATGGATCAACCTGATATCTACCATTGGTACATTGGCTGCCATGTTCTCTAGTTATACTTATCTTACTGCTTATCTTGAAGAAATTACCAAAATGAATGGTGCACAGATCAGTATTATGCTGCTTCTTTTCGGAGGAATGGGAACTATTGGCAACTGGCTTATGGGATTAGCTTTAAGCAGGAATGTAAAGCTTACAACAAGGCTATTTTTACTACTTCTTATTTCAGTACAAGTTCTGGCTTACTTTATGGGTGGAATTTTTATTTCGATGGTCATCATTGTGTCTTTTTGGGGAATGATTCACACAGGTGGTTTTTTGGTTTCCAATATCAGAACTACACAAAACATTCCTCATCATGCCCTGGAATTTGTTAACAGCCTACTTACATCCTCTTTTAATATTGGAATTTCATTAGGTGCATTTCTTGGAGGGATAGTAAGTTCCTATTATGGCGTTCAACATGTTCTTTTTGTAAGTGTTTTGCTTCTTTCCGCTACATTTTTACTGAGCTTCTTTTCTTTTCCTAAAGACATTACAGCAGATGAAAATGATGAAGAAAAGCAGCTTATGACACCTGTTTGTGAACATATTTAATTCATTTTATATATTTAGAAAGCAACCCTTTTTTCAATGGGGTTGCTTTTTTATTAGGTTTTGGCTAAAGCCAATGGAATTAATTTTTAACATTAAACGGGCTAAAGCCCAGTTCTATTGAATTGATATTCGAAATGGTGATACATTGAATAGTACATTTACACTTGATCTCATTTACGATAAAATAACACTAAATTTTACTTTGAAAATTTGATATTATTCAAGGATCACAGCTTTTTTAGCATCGATTTTTAGAGCATCATTTTGTTGATAGCATCAAGAAGACAGTCTTTATAACTTTTAGCAACGGTAATTTTTAGATGTCCGCATAACAATTGATTATCTTCAAAAGATTCAATATTGGTTAAGTTAACAATATAAGAGTTATGAACCCGCATGAATTCTTCCGGCAGATTTTCGATAAGATCTTTGAGTGTTCTGTAATAGATGTATCTGTTTTGGTCTATAGTATGCACTTCCACATAATTACCTAAACCTTTGATGATATTGATATCCTTAAAAAAAAGCTTTACCAGCTTTTTATCTGTCTTAATAAAAGCAAATGTTCTGTTCTCCATTAGAATTATTATAAAACCCTTTGAGCATGAAGGTAAGCTTTATTCCAGTACTTTTCGTTCAGGGATGAGATAATAACTCCTTTTGAAGTAGAAGCATGGATGAATTTCACTTCCCCATCTGGGCCAATATCATGAACAATCCCGACATGAGATACTCTACTTCCTCCAGCGGTAGCAAAAAATAACAGATCACCGGGTTTTACATCCCTGATATCAATATTCTTTCCTGCTGCAGCCTGATCGGATGATCTTCTTGGAAGGTTAAAATCATTTTCTTCAAAAACCTTTACCGTAAATCCGGAACAATCGAAGCCTGAAGATGTATTTCCTCCAAATCTGTATGGAGTGCCTATGTATTTTTCGGCATCTTTTAAGACATCATTGATGGATCTTGAAACCTTCCCATCGAATTTGGAATCCAGTTTTCTTAGATTTTCGGATTTCACTACTGTTTTGGAACCTGATTTCCTATTAGAAGAAACATTTTTTGAAGATCCACAAGACACTACAAAAGCAGATGCAATCAGTAATACAGAAAGCTGCTTTATATTCAATTTTTTTTCAAATAATCCTGATCCCATACTCGTCTGATTTTTACTTGATTAACGATTGATGCACAAATATACATTTTATATTTTAATTATAATATAACTATACTACAACTATATGATAAATATATGTTAAAATTTTGATTTCAGTTATTTATTGCTATATTTGAAATTCAATTTTGGCGATATGGCAACATATGAAAGTCTCATCAAGATTAAAGGTTCCGTAGGTGACCTTGTTTTTTATACTCTGAATGGAAAAAATGTAGTTCGGAAGAAAAGCGGGTTCAATAAAACGGCTTTTAAAAAGGATCCGTCTTATGAAAAGGTAAGGCAGAACAGTTCTGAATTTGGGCATTGTTCAAAAACCGGAAAAATCATTAGAAACAGCCTTGATCTTTATCTTAAAGAAACAGGAGATACCCTACTCTACCAGAGTTTTGCCAAGCTAATGACTGAAATTAAGAATTTGGATCCCGTTTCTGAAAGAGGAAAACGGACAGTTGAGAACGGTGTAAAGACTGAGAACGGAAAAAAACTTTTGAAAGCTTTTCAATTTGGAGAAATAAAGAATGTATGGCTGGAAGCAGAACGTCAGGATCACACCCTTCATCTAAAAAGAAATAAAATGGATAGAGGAACGCTTATTACCTTAAAGCTGGATTCAGAACATTATACTGTTGAAAAAGCTGAAGAAGATCTGTTTTTGAACGAATCTCCTATCTCTTTCAAAAAATATTTTTCAGATGATGATTTTGTACTTTATTTTATGATAATGAGAAATGAGAATAATGAAATTTCCCACATGGGATTTATATAAATAAAAAAAGCCTGCAATTGTGCAGGCTTTCTGATTGTTATTTCTTTTCTCCGCTCCAGGTTCCGTATTGTGCCGGAGTTGGGAGGGTGTTTGACCAGCTTCCATTTCCTTTTTTATCCGGATTAAGTTTTCCTTTGAATTCTCCTTTTGACGGAAGACCTACCGTTCCTACCAGATCTCCACTATTACTCAAATTACCGGAAATATTATAATTCTCACTACTTACGTCAGAATGCATCGTTCCTGATACTTTCCCTGTTTTATCAACCACAAAATTCCACACTCCTTTATCACCTCCTTCATAAGTTCCAGACCATGTTCCTACATAATCATAAATGGTATCATCATCTGAACTGCAGCCGATAAATAAAAATGCCGTTAGTAAAAGTAAAAAAAGTTTCTTCATAGTTTCAGTAGTTTTATAACCAAAAAAATCCTGTTATTCTCTATGCATTATATTCAGAATATCCTGTTATAGAGAATGAGCTTAATATTTATTATTTTTTATTTCGTGCAAATCTACTAATTTTTTATTCAAATTATCTGAATTTTAATGAGTAGACAATATTTTTGTTAAAAAGCAACACATTTCGGCTAAAATACAAATATTTTTCAAACAAAATTTAATAACATAGAATTTTGAATTAATGTTTAAAACTTATTATTTAAAATATTAATCAATAATCAAATTTTTCGATATAATTTTAGATGTAACATATTTTTAATTAGTTTTTTATTCTTCATTAATACATATTTCTTACCTTAGTGAAAAATTATAAACGTATCTAAAAAATACCATGAAAACAAAGACTTTTTTTTTGACAGCACTTGCTTTGTGTAGTTTCGCAAGTGCACAAGTTGGAATTAACACATCAACCCCAACAAACACGTTGGATGTTAATGGATCGGTGAGAGTAAGAGGGCTTTCAAATCCTGACAATAAAATCGTTGCTGCTAATGCACAG
Organism: Chryseobacterium nakagawai; assembly: GCF_900637665.1. Lineage (NCBI taxonomy): Bacteria > Pseudomonadati > Bacteroidota > Flavobacteriia > Flavobacteriales > Weeksellaceae > Chryseobacterium > Chryseobacterium nakagawai. The sequence continues at coordinate 2,875,245 of NZ_LR134386.1, read as the reverse complement.
GGAGTTCTAATGCTCATCTCTCCTGAAGAGATTTTTGCTCCTAAAGCTTTATTAAATACTTCCATGGCTTCCACTGAGCAAAGATTCACAGTATATGAAGGAAAATGTTTTCAACCTACAGACAATGCTTCTTCCTGTACTGTTTCTTTAAATCATTATACTTCCTGTGCAGGGTTTAGCAATCCCGTAGATACACAAGTAGTGGTGGGACAAAGTATTAATACAGCTAACGGGCAATTCTTAGGTTCATGGACAGCCCGATATATTGATAACAAAGGATTTTCAAATACTGCTGCTGTTGCCAACCAAACAGCACCGGATTATCCCAGAATTTCTTATCCGAGTGCTAATTCTGTAAATTATTTAGGAAGTGGAAATTTTAACGGGCAGTGCAATACGGATCTGGTGACAACTATTAACCAAACCACTGGAGATATAAAAATAGAATCTGTAAAGAGAAGTATGTATGCCCATCTGGTATATCTTCTTTCGGTAGCACGTTCTAGAAGCTTATAATAAGACATTCAATATAAATTAATAAATAAACCCAGTGAAATATTGCTTCTCTGGGTTTTTAATTTCTGTTTAAATTAATCGGCTGGGTTTATTGAGTCCAGAGATTTCTCAAAAATATCAACCCTTATTCTGGGATTATTTAACTGTTTTTCCTTCTGCAATGGGAATTGTAATTAAGAAGGGAGCACACTGTAGCATATAGAAAACGAGATACTATTAAAAAATGGTAGTTTGGCGAAATAGAAAATAAATTATTCAAGTTACTTCGCCCACTACCAAATTAAAAAATAATAATTTGAGACCAACAATACTATACTGCTAAATAATATTGGAAACGAATTTCGAGTAATCAAATCTAAAAATCTTTTATTGGTTGTGAGCTATATAAATTATTCCATTTATTATTCTTTTTATTAATTTTCAATGTAGATACTTTATTGTAAGAGTTGAAGCATTCGAATCGCTGGATAGTTTAGTCTTTTTCATATATTTAATTATAGAAAAAAAAACTTTATGGAGGATTTTAAAATTGAGCCTTTTTTGCATAGTGAGAATAGTGTTCATTATATCACAACAAAAGGAATATCAGATCTTATGTTGACCAGACCTACTCAACTTTTTCAACCTCACAAAATATTATTTAACTGTATTCATCTTTTTTGTGAAGGTGAAGGAACAATTAATATTGATTTTAAAACAATAGATATTAAGGAGAAACACATTTTATTTGCTTCCCCAAACCAGATCTGCCAATTTAATACTCCAGTTAATTATAAAAGTAAGATCATGATTTTTACTGAAGGTTTTCTTTGCCAGAACAGTACTCAAACTCAATTCTATAGCGAGACCAGTTTATTTAATGACCCTTTGAATATACGATATTTGAATTTAGAAGATCGGTTTGAAGAAGTATTAACTTTATTCGATTACATAAAAAGTGAATTGGCTAGACCGTACAGGGATGTACAGAGTACTATATTAAATAACTATTTGTTTAACATACTTCTGATTGCGGAGGAAATATCCATGAATTCTAAAATTAACCTGGACTTTTGTGGGGATAAACTTTTAGTGGCTAAGTTTAAATCTTTGGTAAATAAAAATCTAAATGGGCATTTAAATCTTGATTATTATTGTGAAGAATTGAATATAACTATTCGTACACTTCAGAAAGCGTTTCTTAAAGTGGAGAAGGAAACCCCAAAACAGTGGTTAATTAATAGGATGATACTAGAGATTAAAAGAAATCTGATGTATAATAAATTAAATGTTAGTGAGATTTCTCACAATTTGGGGTTTAAGGAACTTACTAATTTTACTAAATTTTTTAAGTCAAAAACAGGGTTAACTCCAACGCAATTTAGGAAATCAATACAAAAATAGTTTTTATTAAATGAACCTGAATCTGGTTACTTATTTCGCTATACAAATGAAAAGTATGAGAAATTGAATACTGAGGGAATAAATCATTTAGCTATTATTTAGCATTTAATTTAATTGTAAAACTAAGCAATAGAAATAAGACACATAAAACTTCCTGAAACTTATGAAGGTGATTTGCTAGATTTTTACGTTCGAACAACTGTAAACCTTGCCCAAGTTTTAAAGAAAACTTATGAGGTGAGTTTTTATCATTTTTTTACGCTTTTCTATCATAATGTATATCAGTAATTAATCTAATTTTGTGGCTCGAAATAATTTTTTTTCATCATTTGTGTTTTTATCTCCGGCTCTCCCGGAGATTTTGTTTTTTTAAGGAATAGCAAAAGCATGCAATAAGAAGCGAAGTTTTCAACAAATTACTGATCAATAAAACTCTCGTCCACTACTGTAAATTATTGCCAATTGACAGGGTCAAACTTAATTTACAACAGTTTGAAGAATAAGAATTCTTATGGATATTTCCGCTGCAGCCTTGCAAAACCTACCTATATCCAAGAAAATAGAATGTAAAAAATAGTAGGTAACTATTTACTAAGATAGAACCGATTTATTCAACCTATTTGTGATTTTTTTATAAAAAAATCCTACAAAAAAATAAATTTTGCAGGATTAATCAATTTTTAGAGTATTTTGAAAACTTTTTCAAATACACTCAGTGGAGAATACGGGATTCGAACCCGTGACCTTTTGACTGCCAGTCAAACGCGCTAGCCAACTGCGCCAATCCCCCATTTTTGAAGCGGTACAAAAGTAAGTATTTAAATGATATGAGCAACTATTTGTATGAATATTTTTGAAATTTGAAAGCTTAATAGCGTTTTTAATGCTTAAGACTATAAAATATTGTATTAATTGGGGGTTTTATTAGAATACTTCAGTTGTAATTCTATCTACGATTGCAATAAAACTATTTTTTAAAAGGTCTGATGGATAGATGAATTGTTCTCCATTATCGTTTTTAACAACAATAGCTGCTTGCTCATTGTTTAAACATCTGTCAATTTGTTCCTGCATTTCATTAAGTCTTCCAGGAAGTATATTCAATGTATATTTTCCCGTAGAATGGGTAATCTGAACAATTTTTTCTTTCATGATAAAAATTTAATTCTTTCAAAGATAACTTTTTTCCCTTAATTGGGAGGGGTTATATATGGTAATAGATAAGTATTATTAATCATTCATTTTTCCTTATTTTTGTTTTCGATACCATATAAAAACTGAAAATCTTTCCATGACCCGACAAACCAAGGCCACCGCCATCGGATTTTGCGCAATTATCCTATGGTCTTCTATTGTAGGACTTATCAAAGAAGTGAGCCATTCCTTTGGTGCCACTGCAGGAGCTGCATTAATATATACAGTTGCTTCGATGTTTTTGCTTTTTACTATGAAATGGGTTCCCTTATCAAAATTTCCAAAAAAATATTTAATCTATGGAGGGGTACTTATGGTTTCCTATGAGCTTTGTTTGGCCCTTTCTATAGGATATTCAACCAATAGCAGACAGGCCATTGAGGTGGGAATGGTCAATTATCTTTGGCCTACATTCACAATGGTGGCAACCATTCTTTTCAACAATAAAAAGGCAAACTGGTTGATTGCTCCGGGAATTATTCTTTCCATGTTGGGTATTGTCTGGGTATTGGGTGGAGAGCAAGGATTAGATATTTCTCAAATGATTGCTAACATTAAAACCAATCCATTAAGTTATGGATTAGCCTTTATCGGAGCTCTGTTATGGGCTGCTTATTGTGTAGTGACCGTTCGTATAGCCAATGGCGTAAATGGGATAACATTGTTTTTTATAATGGTTGCCGTTGCTTTATGGATAAAATATCTAATCATTGGTGACTCAAGCAGTATGCAGATTACTCTTTCTTCCGCTATATATCTTTTGCTTGCGTCATGTGCCATGGGATTTGGTTATGCAGCCTGGAACATCGGAATTTTACATGGAAATGTTACTGTATTAACCGGAGCCTCCTATTTTATTCCCGTTTTGTCATCAGCGCTATCTTCAATCCTTCTCTTTACAACATTGGGAGTGTCCTTCTGGCAAGGAGCAGTAATGGTTTGTATAGGTTCTGTACTTTGCTGGCAGGCAACCAGAGAACGAAAAAATAAGTAATAATATTTCTCTTCAATATCAGATTGCTAATTCGCTTATTTATTATTAAGATAATAGAATAATTAATGTATTTTTATTGTTCTGATAAATGACTAATCAAAATATGATGAAGAATAAACTAGCTTTACTCAGCACTGTTATTGTTTCCTGTATGAGTGCGCAGCAAAAGAATATCAAATTACACCAGATTTTTGACCAATATTATAAAGAGTCAAATGTACTAAGTCCTTTGAGTGCAACCTTTAATGGGATTGATGGCTATAACGATCAGCTTCCTGCTTATGATGAAAATCAGCTCAAAAAAATTCATGACTTTTATATAAAATATACCAACCTTCTGAAACCTTTTGAAAATGAGGATTTGAATAAAGAAGACCGTATTTCACTGGCAATTTTGGAGAATGATCTACAAATTGCGTTGAAAACAGAAAAATACCATGAAGAATATATGCCTATCAATCAGATGGGAGGAATTCCTACCTATATGGCCTTATTAGGCTCCGGTAGTTCAGCACAGCCTTTCAAAACGGTCAAAGACTATGAGAATTGGCTGAAGCGCTGTCAGGCTTTTTCAAGATGGACAGATGTCTCTATACAAAATATGCAAAAAGGTATCAAAGCAGGAGTTGTTTTGCCAAAATCTTTAGTGATGAAAATCATTCCGCAATTACAGAAACTGGCAAAAAATGATGATCAGTCTTCCTTTTATGAACCGATAAAGAATTTTCCCAAAGATTTTTCAAAAGAAGAACAAGATCGTTTAAGTAAAAACTTTAAAGATGTTCTGGCAAAAAATATTTTCTCATCGCTACAGAAACTTGCAGATTTTTTCCAGAATGAATATCTTCCAAAAGCCCGTTCATCCTCAGGAATCAATGTTTTTCCGAATGGAAAAGAAATGTATAAAGACTATATTTTTTCTATGGTAACGGTTGATAAAGACCCGGAAGAAGTATATAGATTAGGCCTATCTGAAGTGTCCAGAATCACTGAAGAAATGGAAAAAATTAAGAAGTCTATCGGCTTTAAGGGTTCACTTCCTGAATTATTTGAATTTATGAAAACCGATAAGCAGTTCATGCCTTTCAAAACAGATAAAGAAGTATTAGAAGCTTATCAGGATGTTTACGACAAGATAAAGCCTAACTTATCGAAGTATTTTGGAATTACCCCTAAAACACCTTTTGAAATTCGTAAAACAGAAGAGTTTAGAGCTGCTTCAGCATCCCCGCAATATTTTCCGGGAAATCTTCAAACCCATCGTCCCGGTATTTTTTATGCTCCTATTTTAGACCCAACAAAAATCAATATTACCAATATGGATATGGAAAGTGTATTTTTACACGAAGCCATTCCAGGTCATCATTATCAGATAAGCATTCAGTATGAAAATACTTCTGTTCCGGAATTTCGGCAAAAATATATGAATGGAGCATTTGTAGAAGGCTGGGCATTATATACGGAATCTCTGGGAAAAGATCTAGGAGTTTATACCAATCCGTATCATCAGCTTGGTGCATTAGGTACAGAGATGCACCGTGCGATCCGTTTGGTAGTAGATTCTGGTTTACACACAGGAAAAATGACCCGTGAAGATGCTATTAAATATATGATGGATAACGAACCTGTTTCTGAACAGTTTGCCACTGCTGAAATAGAACGGTATATGGCAAACCCTGCGCAGGCACTTTCTTATAAAATCGGAGAATTGAAAATAAGAGAACTGCGTGACAAATACAAAGTACAGTTAGGTTCTAAATTTAGTATCAAAGATTTTCATGATACCATCTTGAAAGGAGGAGCAATGCCTCTCACTGTTTTTGAGAATTATATGGACGACTGGGCAAAAAGTATCAAATAAAAATATTGAACTTTATAGTTGCTATACCCTTAGAAAAAGACTGATTATGATCAGTCTTTTTCTATTTCATTTGTTTTAAAGCGTTTGAATATTAGTTACTGGATGAATAACTAACAAAAAACAGAATACTTTCATATTTTGCAATAGTCTGAATAACTTTTTTTTGACCTTAGCATACACAAACTGTTGCATGGAGGTATTGTGAAATCCTTTATTGATAAATAACTGATATTATTTTTCCCTTTGTATCCATTAATTTCTTTCATTACAGTATTCCATTGTAAAAATAGCTTCAATTTTTGGGCTCAAAATAAATACATACCCAGAAATTGATAAAATTAACAACAATCAAGATGAAATTAATAACAAAATAAACCATTATAAAAGCTTTTTTTGTATCAAATTAGAATATCTGATTTTAGTACCTCTAACAGCTGCCTATACTACTGAAGGTAGCTGTTTTTCATGCAAAACTATCTGCCGCCAATAAAAAAAATTAATTGAAACTATGAAATGTATAGCATCTGATGTGTTCCTCATTATCAAAAATAATTTATTCCCGTTATAAAATGAATATATTTTGGAATAAATATTATAACATTTATCTCCTTAATACGTGATATTTTTAATCGGTATGAATTGCAAAGATTAAAGTACTGAACTTATTAATGAAAATGTAAGTAAACAATACGGTCAATTCTATTCCATACATTCTCAATAAGAAATAAAGAAGTTGTATCTTTAGATTATTTCAGTCTTAATACAAAATATACATATCAAAGTAAATAACTCAAATAATTATAAATGACGAAAAAAATTTCAATTTTAATTGCTAATTATAATAATGGAAAATATTTTAAAGAATGCTATGACTCTTTAATAAAACAGACCTATACTCATTGGGAAGCGATTATTGTTGATGATTGTTCTACGGATAATTCACTAGAGATTATTAGGCAATTAATAAAAAATAATGATAAGTTTCTACTAATTGAGAATTCTGAGAATAAAGGTTGTGGTTTTACTAAGCGAAAATGTATGGATTATGCCACTGGTGACGTTTGCGCTTATCTAGATCCTGATGATGCCCTTTATGCTACAGCATTAGAAGAATCAATGAAACAATATGGTCAAAATAATATTGTTTGTACTTATTCCAAAATGATGTTATGTGATGAAAATTTAAATCCACAGAGAGTATTTTCGAATACTAAACAAATTTATAATAATAGTCTATTTTTCAATTGTCCCATTCAATTTGCCCATTTCTTCACTTTCAAAAAAGATATTTATTGGAAAACATCAGGCATCAATCCTACCTTAAAAACTGCTATTGATCAGGATTTATACTTAAAAATATTGGAACATGGAAAAGTAAAGTTTATTAGAAAAGCTTTATATAGATATAGACTTCATGACAACGGGATTTCACAACACAAGGGAAAAACTGAGGCTAAGGAATCGTTTGCTTTAGTTATTTACAATACAATGAAAAGAAGAAATATCCAGTACATTAATCATCATAAAGTACCTGATCAATTTACAAGTCCGGAAGCTATTTTTCAATTATTAAATTATCAGACTCGTATTTTGTATCGGTTAAAATTAAAATTCATGTTGCTCTTTGAAAAATAGCCAATGTAACTTCATACGAACTTATCTGATGCTGATGTACTCAGTAGTAATCTCAATCATCAGGTCAACATCAAATGTTTCAGATAGCTTATGAATTAATTCTGAAATTTCTTCTGAATTATTAAATGCTCTTTCTAATTTCCCCATTCTGATACTTCTGACAACTCTAGTATAAGATTGTTTTATATTCTAAAAAACTAAAGAATCGGTTCCCAGTAGCATTTTGAGCTATAATTCAGATCTTTGCAATAAAGATATTAAATTTTAGAGTTATTTTATTTTTTTAGGGACAATAACTGATATTTCTCAATAATTCAAAAAAAATAAATGTTTATATTATCATCAAAATAAGCTCATTTTAATTAAATTTATTCATATAAACAGCTACAAATTAAACTGTTAAATAAAGTTAATATATCATAAAACGATCAGCAATCATGCTCATTCTCTATCATTTACAAAATCCCGTAAAAAATATTTAATACTTAATTAAAAAATAAATTTTCATCTTTGCAGCCTTAAAATCAAACACGCTAGTTTATTTCATGAGCATTATTTTAAAAAAGCGACTTCTTATAGCGCTTGTATTACCAACGGCCGCCTTGTATTATGGGCAGAGTACGAAGGATTCTTTAGAAAAATCTAAATCTATTGATGAGGTGATGTTGGTAGGTAGAAACCTTTCCCAAACAGCCAAAGAGAGAAAAACACCTGTTGCAGTTTCCAACATTAAGGCAGCTGAGATTCAGGAGAAACTGGGAAACAGAGAATTCCCTGAAATTATGAAGTCTACCCCTTCGGTATATGTTACCAAAGTAGGTGGTGGATTCGGAGACAGCAGAATTAACATGAGAGGTTTTGATGGTGCCAATATTGCGGTAATTATCAACGGACAGCCTGTTAATGACATGCAAGGAGGTACTGTGTACTGGTCTAACTGGACTGGACTAGCAGATATTGCAAGCTCTATTCAGATTCAGAGAGGTTTAGGAGCTTCTAAATTTGTAGTACCATCTGTAGGGGGAACGATCAATATTGTTACCAAAGCTACTGATTCTGAGCAAAAAGCAATGATTAAAGCGGAAGCTGGTAACGACAACTACTCCAGACTTTCAGCAATGTATTCTTCCGGGTTGAAAAACAAATGGGGAACCACAGTATTGCTTTCCCGTTGGCAAGGTGATGGTTACATCAACGGAACTAAAGGTGAAGGTTATTCATGGTTTTTCTCAACAGGATTTAAGCCAAATGAAAAACATGCGTTCAATTTTATTGCAACCGGGGCTCCACAGGTACACGACACAAGAAGATCTTCTGCAACCGGAGCTAATGTAGCAACCCTACAGCAGTTCGAAACTTACGGAAGAAGATACAATCCGCAAACAGGAATGCTGAATGGATCTCAATTCAATTTAGCACCTAACTTCTACCACAAACCCATTGCTTCATTGAACTGGGATTGGAATATTAATGACAACCTGAAATTATCCACAGTGGTTTACGGTTCTTGGGGACGTGGTGGTGGTGGTACCGGACTTAACGGTTCTATTGTACAAGGTAAAAATACCATGAACTTCATGAATAGTAATGATGGTACCATCAATTGGGATATGATTTACCGTTATAACAGAGGAGGTTCTGTTACAGATTATAATGGAAATACCTTCCAGAAATCTACTTTTACAGCTCCTACAGGTTCTCCTACTGATTACAACGGACAATATGTAAGTACTTTAAACGGAACTACCGGTATCGTTAGAAAACAAAGTATTAATGCTCATGACTGGTACGGAGTAATCGCAGACCTTAATTACAAAAAAAATAACTGGACTTTTAACGGAGGGATCGATCTTAAAACTTACAAAGGAGCTCTTTATGATATTGTTACTGATATGTTAGGATCAGATGCTTTATTTGTGAAAAATACAGTGAACGCTCCTAACGGTTATTATGTAGACCGTACAGTAAAGCCGGAACCTCTTACCAAAACAGGTAATACTCAGAAAGTATCTATCTACAACGAAGGGCTGGTAAAATGGGCTGGTGTATATGGAATGGTTGAATATAGTTCTGAAAAACTAAGTGCATCTGTTCAGGGGTCAGTTTCTGAGCAGTATTATAAGAGAAGAGACTATATGCTTTATACTCCTGGAAATCAAGACACCAAATGGTATCACAAAACAGGTTATATTGTAAAAGGAGGAGCTAACTACAATATTGATGATCATCATAATGTATTTTTTAATGCAGGAGCTATTTCAAGACAGCCTTTATTCAATGCCCTGTTCCCTTCTAACCAAAACATCTACAACGATGCGAAAAATGAAAGAATCTTCTCTTTAGAATTAGGATATGGTTTCAAATCCCGTTATATCGATGTTAATATCAATGCGTACAGAACTCAGTGGGATGACAGATTCATTTCAAGAACATTTAACGCAGGTGCAGCAGATGTTGCTAAGTTCTCTCAATTAAAGCTTGGAAATGCTTATTTCTATAATGCACTGAATGTTGGACAACTTCACCAGGGTGTTGAATTGGAAGCGAAAGCAAGACCTTTTGCTAACCTTAGATTGAGAGGGATGGTTTCATTCGGAAACTGGAAATACAAAGGAAACGCCAACTTCAATATTCTTGATGTTCAAAGCAACCAAGAAGTTGCCGGAGCAACAGGGATGATCAATATCAAAGATCTAAAAGTTGGAGATGCTGCACAAACTACAGCAAGTTTAGGTGTTGATTATAACATTACCAAAGCGTTCAGTATTGATGCTAACTGGGAATACTATGACAAATTATACGCTCAGTTCAACCCTATTAACTTCCTTACAGAAGCTGACAGAGAAAGAGGAATTGTAAAATTACCTAGCTATAATCTGTTTGATGTAGGAGCAAGCTACAAATTCGAAATCGGTCAGAAAAAATCTTTAACCTTAAGAGCGAATGTTTATAACTTATTCAACAAATATTATATTTCTGAGCTAAGTTCTAATATTCATGCTACTGATAAAATTGCTACAGGCCCGGGTGCTGGAAAAACATACCAGGAAGCAGGCAGAGTATATCAGGGTGTTGCTGATGCCAATACAGGTTTCTTAGGATTCGGAAGAACGTGGTCTGTGGCTGCGACTTTCAGATTCTAAGTAGTTCCATCTGAAAAATAAATCAAAGAGTTGTAATTTTAAACATTACAACTCTTTTTTATTGTTAAAACTCAGCAGATTTACTATTCAAATCCATATCAATCAGATAGGCTAAATGCTCGTGCATTTTTTCCACAAAATGAAGCTCAGCATTCAGAATTTTAGCCGTTGTTTTTTCGAAATTGTATTTTGTTTTGATACTGAATTCAAACTGGTCAATAGAGAAATCTTTCTCCTTCTCATAAAGCTTTTTGATATGACTTTTCATCAATTCATCCCGATTATTCAGTACGGAATGAAACTCAACAAAAAGGATATTGTTTTCCTCTTCAAGCTTTACCAGTTTCAACTGATAGATGTACTCTACTCCATCAATCAACCTGGATCGGATATTCGATGGGCTGAATAGAAAACTATAATATTCATTGGGGGGAAAGATCAGGCTGTAAAGTTCCGGCAATAAAAGAATGTATTGCAGATTTTTCTTTAGTTCTCCCTCAAAGTTTTTCAGCCCTTTTTCATAATTGGAAATAAACTTGAGCTGGTCTTTCTCTTCAGGAAATAGCATTGCCAACTTATTCTCTTTCCATTCTTCCCAGTTCTTCCAAAGATCCGCCTTATTTTCAACGGAAAGTATTTTCCCATTGAGATCTCTTTTCAGTTGAATATTACGGGAAATATCTGCAAGGGCAAGACTTTGCAACAGAAAGGGTTTCATCACATGATCTTCAGTATCACCCGTGATTTCTCTTAGTTTTATGGTATTCTCAATATATTTTTCACCTTTTTCCTGCGCAATAACAAGATCCGATGAGGTTTTTAAAGAGATTGCGGGGTTTTCTTTACCCATCAAAAAGGTATTCTCCACATTCAAGGTATATTCCTGCGAGAATTTTTCAAGCTGAAGAAGAGGAATATTTTCCCCAAAAAAGAAATTTGAAATGCTCATTTCATTAAAGTGGTGTACTCTGGATACTTTTTATCTATGAAAAATTAGTTTTTATATATTTCGACCATTCCGCCTCAATTTCCGGATCACTCTCTTTCTCAACAAAATTATAGTTACTGTAAAAATGATCAAGCTTTATAATTAACGAAACCTGATAATTAAACCATTGATGGTATTCATCAGATTCCTGCCATAATTCCCTTAATTCTGAATGCTCTTTAAAGAAAAGGATCTTTTTAGCTGCCCTTATTACCATTTGGGCCAGGACAATCGTATCTACAGATTCCAACTGCGGCAGAATATAATCTGTAGAGATCAGCTTCAGACGACCATTCAGTGCTTCAAGGGTTGCTAATGTAATAAAACTTTCTTCGTCATCTATAAAATCATCTTCATCCAAAATTTTGGTAAGATAAGGAATCACCAATTCTTTATCCGGAGATCCCTCCAGTTCTGCAAACCAATCTGTTGCAGTATCATTTTCAAAATTCTTGTATCCCCAAGCGCCCATAATTATATTTTTAAATTAATGTTCATAGAATCTGGCTAAATCAAATCCCATTTCCTTAGATAATTCATAATAGCTTTTATTAGGATCTAAATTAAGATTATTATAAACCACTTCTCTTAATTCATTATTATAATGCAAATCATTTTTAATTAAATAATGAGGTCTTATTACTTCTTGTGGTATAAGATCTCTTCTTTTTTTAAAATCTAAAGTAGCATGTAATAGAACTCTTGGTACACATGAAGAAATCTGATAGTCTTGCTCTTTAAAATGTTTTTCTGATAAACTGGTTTTTAAATTTAATTCTCCACAAGAAAGGATAGCTCCATCCATATCATAAGTCGAATTTTCAGGAAATTCAACTTTTGTATAATCTGCATTAATATTTTTTATTTTTCCAAATTCCAATGAATTATATTTCGAGTTATTCAATGATGTTACTAAAACTCTTGGAATAATAACTTTTGATTCGGTAAAATCATCTATATTTTCATAAATTCCATCATACATTTCTATTAACTGATATCCTTGATAAAATCCGGCTAGAATTGGAAAGTATTCCTCTGATAATTCCGTTTTCTTTATAATCTTATTAAATTGAGAATTAACATCAAATAAAACCCTACCAAATACATATAGATTTTCATTTTCTATTTTTAGATAAAAAATATCTCCAGTTCCTATTTTTTTACTCATTAATAAAATCTCTCTAAATCAAATCCCATTTCCTTAGATAATTCATAATAGCTTTTATTTGGATCAATATTTAGCTCTGTATAAATTTTTGTTCTGAGTTCAGGATGATAAAGTAAATCCCCATTTTTTATATACTCTGGCCACCTAGCATCTTCAGGAATAAACTCCCTTTTATTTTGGAAGTCCAGGCTGGCGTAAGCAATTGTTGCAGGAACATACATCTCACTATTAAAATTATCTATCATATTATCTTTAATGTTCAGATTGGTTTTGATAGATATTTCACCTCTGTCCAGTTTTACTATGTTTGACATGATATTTAAGTGTTCTGGAAATTCAACTTTAGTATAATCAACAGGCTCATTTTTAATGATTCCCCAATTCAGTATATTCCATTTTGAGTCTATTGCTTGAGTTAAAACCCTTGGGATAATAATTTTGGAAGTATTATCATAAGAATTCGATTGGTCATACAAACCGTCATATAACTCTACCAATTGACATTCTCTATAGAACATCATTAAATAGGGCATATAACTTTCGGAAAAAATTTTTGAATCAATCTTTTTATGATATTGTTTTTTGACATCAAACAAAATTCTTCCAAAAATATATTTCTTTGAATCGTTTAGCTGCAAAAAAAAGATATCTCCTACTTTTAATTTTTTATTCATAATTATGGACATGGTATAATTTTACTAAAATAATCAAATTTCTTTTTTGAAACTGCATTAATTTTATTCCATATAGCTGCAGCCCCCTTGCGCCCTTTTGTTCCAAGGCTTGAAATATAATGCTGTTCTCTGGCTGCTGTTTGAAAAGGAGTCCACATACCACCATCTATAACTTTATATCCCAATTTCCCCTCGCTTACCAGCTTTTGCAACCCTTTTTCTGTTATATGTTGGTCAATTCTTTTCCCTAAGCCCTGTACTGTTTTACCCACATAAATATCTTTGGGTGGAGGCCCTTTTTCAAAGAATTTGTAAATTTCCGTCGATCTTTTTGTCGTATCATTAAACACAGAATTTGGAAATGGATTTGATTTTCCATTATGTACCAGAATATCAAGTGAAGACACAAAATAATTATGTACTTCATCCACTTCCAGATTATAAGTTTTGAAATTTCCAGCAATTTTTTCGGTCTTTTCTACAATGACAGATTTTCCGGTAGCATCCATCAATAGATTTCCGCTCTCAATATCTTCTGCATTAATCCAGTCATTATGGGTTAATGACCAGAACCTGTGGGCTGATGTACTTTCAATGATTTCATCTCCAATATACAGTCTGCAAAGACTTTCCGTATGATTCACGTACACTCCGGTAACCTGTTTTAAGACTTCCGTATGTTCATCCAGATCAAAAGCTGTAACATAATCTCCTACAGAAATTGTTTCAATCGCTGCATAGCCGCTATTTTCATCAATTTTCACTAAAGTTCCGGCAGGGAAACAGTGTTTAAGCTTAGCCAGATCATCCCAGGTTTTTGCAACAAGTTCAGCGGCTTCATCAGCCATTTTACTTAAGCATTTTCCACTGTTATGAACCAGAACTCCTGAGTCTCCTACAAAGTAATTATGCCATTGGTCTACCTCAAAATTATAGACTTTCTGAGGCGTATAATTAAATTCTGTTTTTTGTATAACACCTTCTTGCTGGTCACGCAAAAGGATTTTATCTCCTTCTTTCAGTTCCGAAGCATCAATCCATTCTCCATTCGTATAAAAAGGATGGGTAGCTGTGGTTTCAATTACTTCTGCTTCTGTATAAATACTAATGGTATGATCACTTTCATTGACGATAAGATCAATCACCGGCTGAAGAGCTACAGTATCTGTATCTTCATCATAAGCCCATACCTGGTCTCCGATTCGGATATCTTCAATATTTTTAATTCCGTGTTCGGTATGAACAGGTGTTCCGGCTGGAAAACAGGCAAAAACACAGGTTTTAAGCAACTTTTTAGCGATATCATCCACACTTTTCTTTAAAGCTTCTTTGCTCAGTTTTTTCATCGCTGCTTTTCCCATCTGCTGAAGCGCTTCTTTAGATATGGCTTTTGCACCGGCTTTTATAGCGCCTTTCAATCCTGCTTTTGCTCCCTGCATGGCTACCGTTCCGGTTCCAAAAGAAACCACACCTACCGCAATGGAGGCTACATCCCATATTAAAAATCCGGCATTCATAAGGCTACCGCCTACATCTCCGGTTTGTATGTCATTGATAAGGTCACGACCGCTTCCCCACACAGGAATCATCCCTTCCACAAAACCTGCTTCCCCTACACTATTACCATTCCCACTGTCGTCAAGTTCACGCTGTGCCTGATCCTGCATATCTTTTACCTCCTGGGCAGCATCTTCCGGAAGAGGAACCTGTCCGCTGGTCATAAACTCAACCTTCCCCCCAACAGGACATTGACACGTACTTTTTCCTATCAAAGACCGGATTCCGTTAATTTTCACCTGCCAGGTATCTTGCCAGGTCATAGGAACTGTGGCAGGGGTACAGGGGCCACCACTAATCTTACATACCTTGAAGGAAGGTATGTTAACCAAAGGAGTAGCATCTTGATTCGTTGCTACAAGACAACCGTGGATCTTCACCTTTGTATTGAACGTAGGTTTGAAGAAATCCGGAGCTGCTCCCTGGTCACACATCATCAGGGCATTGAGGGTTATGTATTCTAGCTCATCCATGATTTCTGTTTTAGCATTACATAATATTGGTATCTCCCGAAGACATTACAGCACTTGGCCCTCCGGTAATGGTAAGTGGTGAATCTGTGCTAATATTCATCGCTCCTCCTTTACTTGAGAGCCCTAACGCTCCTGTAAGCGCGGTAATGTCAATAGTTCCTTTTCCTGCTGATGCCATAATTCCTGCTTCGGATATAGTGATAGAATTATCTCCTACCTGTAATGTAATACTTGTTTTTCCGTCCAAGGTAATATTTCCGCCGGCATCCATTTTTAACAAGGATTGTGGTGGAGCATCTTTCTTACCTCCTACATTAATTACATTCGTACTTCCTGCATTCACAGTATGGTTGCTATTGGCATTGGTGGTTGCATTTCCGGTTCCGTCAAAATTCATATTGGCACCACCCTGATCTTTAAGATTCATAGATCCTGCTCCATTATCATATTTAAGCTCTGCACCGCTTCGGCCACTGAAACTCATGACATTATTACCAGCACCGCCACCAGCTCCAATCCCACCATGATACATTCCGCCCATTACAAAAGGACGATCCGGATGAAGATGTACAAAATTAACAATCACCTGATCTCCCACTTCAGGAATAGACATAAATCCCCTGTTTTTGCCAACCTTTTCACTGCTTCCGGCATCGGGAGACATTACACGGATAAATTCCGTAGTGTCTTGCCCACTCTGCCAGTCAAGTTGAACCTGTACACGGCCTTGATTTTCAGGATCGGTATTGGAAATTACCTTTCCAAACTGGGGTTCTGCCACAGGAACAGTAAATTCCGGTCTTGGAATAAATCCGGTATCAGAAGCTATGGCCTGAAAAGATCCGTCATAATACCCACGGGCATCTACCTCATGAGTGACCTCTATGAGCATTAATTTTGTAAAATAGGAAGTATTGTTGGTGTCTGTTTTACGCATTTGAATATCTGCAATACAGCCAGGATAAAGAAATGGGACCGTTGTATTTCCAGAAGTGATAAAAACCTGTGAAGCATTGCTTCCTGCTGTTCCTTTTTGAGAAGCATCAATATCCATAAAAGAAGAAGCTTTGATGGGAGCTACTCTTAAAGATGGCGTTTGAAAAGTCTTTTCTGAAATTTCATACGCGCGCTTAGCAATATCTGAGGTATGGGTTATTTTTGAACTTCCACCTTTAAATTTTTCATTTTTGCTACTGTTATATCCATAGAATGAAGGATTCACATGCTGAGCTTTCATTTTAATTTTAACATCGGTCAGATTACTGCCATAGGTCAGCATTACAGGTTTTTCCTGTGGTGGAAGCTGCCCGAAGTGTAAGACTTCCCCATCGTAGAAAAATTGTTCCCCATAAGCTTCAGCAATTCTTGCCAGATAGTTATAATGGGTTTCTTCGTATTGAGAGCTGTATGAGACATTTCCATGACGGGCATCTACCCTAAAATCAAATTTTCCCTGTCCCAATCCTTCTTTAATCACTTCATTGGCAATACTGTTCAAACTGATAGGCTGCGCTCCTCCAAAGCTTTGAATATGAGGTGCCGCATCTAGCAAGATTGTTGGGCTGAAGCCTGACAAAACAAGATTGCCCAGACTTCCTTTTTCCTGACTGAATCCGACTTCTGTGATAACTCCTACAAAATTTCTTTCTGCACCTCCTTCCACATCTTTATATTTGAAAACAACAGTAATCCTCTTTCCAAGAAAATTCTGTACTTCTTCAAGATTATGGTTTTCTGCACTTCCTAACGTATCATGGGCTAGAATAAGTTCAAATTCATGATGTTTAGTAGCGCTTTGCGTAAGTTTAAAGTGTTTGAAATATTTTATAGGCTTACCTTCCACATGGATATCAAGCTTTACAACACGGTTGATTCCTGCTATCGCACTCTCCGGGATACTGTCTGCGTTGAATATTCTGGAAGTAGGCTGTTTTGCCCAAAGCTTTTCTTTGATAATTGCAGGTTCGTTGGGCAGCAAAGGTTGATTCAGGAATTGTTTACCTGTATTCACCACATTGACTGCATTATTTACTTTTGAAGCAACTTTCTTTACTTCTTTAATTTTCTTATTGTCTTGGATTTTGTTTACAAAACCTGTCTTGTCCGAATCTATTTCCGGTTTGGGAAGATTATTCTTTTCCTGAAACATGACATTTTCTTTTTGGTGTATGACTTAATTGGATATTCAACCTTTACAGGCGAGACCCTTTAGCTCAAAGAACCAATCTATAGCTTGCAACGGCCTCTGGAACAAGATATTCGATGATTGATCTGAGATGGGTGCAGTTAGAATTTCTAGAAAAATAATTCCACTTTAAGTACTTAGTATTACTTTAAAAAGGGGTTGATTTCGGTATTTTTTCATAAGTTTTTTTAGTGATTTTGGTAATGCAATATATCATCTTAAATATTCACATCAAAATGAATTACCGATTATTTGAGAAATTGTAGTAGTTCTACGACAATGAATTTTATAATGTCCTTTCAGTAAAGCTTTTTCTCATTATTGAAAAAAAAAATCCATGTTACCTTCAGATTATCAGCAACATGGATTGTTAAGTTATAGTTAAAAAATTGAAAACAGATTAAGTTTTATTTGAATTCTTAAGCTGCAATGCTCTCTGGTAAAAAGACTGATTCGCAATTTTCTGTTCTGCTTCATCAATAGCAACTAAAAGGTTATTCTGATTATCAGAAATGTCTCCTAATATCTGAGACATCAGTTCCCATACCGGTTTCATTTTTCCAATAAGTTCTTGCCCTTTAGCAGTAAGCCTAAATAATCTTTTACGTTCATCCTGCTTATCTTTTTCCCATTGTATTAATTCCTGTTTTTCCAATTCTTTAAGTAAAGTTATAGTGGATGGATGGGTATACCCTATTTCATTGGCAATTTCCACTACACTTGCTATTTCTTTTTTATAGATGGTAAAGATTACAGGGAACCATTTTAACTCGAAATCAATTCCAAACGCTTTATAAATTAGAGCACCATCCTTTCTCAGCTGTTCACTGAGACGGTGTAGCCTGGTAGATATGGCAAGAATTCCTGCTTCGTTAATAACATTCATATTCTGTTAATAGGTAGGTGATAAAAAATATCGTCAGCACTCATTAAGGGGAAACGATCCGGAAGGTTTTCTTTTTTAATCTTTTCAAAAGAATTTCTTTCATAAAAACGCTGAGCTGCTTTTAATACCGTGATTGTCCCCAAGTATATGTCATCAATTTCATTTTCATGACAGAAAGCAATTAAAATGTCCAATAAGATTTGTGCAACATTCAACTCTCTGCCTCTGAATTCTTTTTTTACAAACATTTTTCTAATCGCTCCGGCTCTTTCATCAAATTTTACCAAAGCAATAGATCCTACCAATTCGCCCTCTATAAAAGCTCCCCAGAAGTTTCCACCCGCTTCCTGATAAAAACTTTCAATCTGCCTTAGATCTGGTTGATCATCTATCGTAATTGGAATATTAAATTCTTTTTGTTGAATTGTCAAAATCAGGTCAATAGCCTGCTCTGAGTAAGCATTTCCTATAGGCTGTATCTGTAATTTCATAGGGGTTGATATTTAAAGTATAAAACTACGTAGTTAAATACATATATACAAATGGAAATTTATCTTTATAAGAAATTTAACAGAAATTAAAAGAATGAATTATCGTTCGCAGCAGAAAAACAGCCACATCGTGTAATGTAATGCTTTTGGATATTCCCAAAATGATTATCAAAAAGAAAGCGCAAAGGTGTGACATAAATTTAAAGGTTTGGAACGGTTTTTTGTGACACAGCTCTAAAACAATAAAGTGATTAAAAAAATTTAGGGTGGCTCTTTTTGTAATTTAGTATTTGATAAAACAATGCATAATTAATTAAAAACAGATAAATTTAGCCAATCTGGGAGTCGTGAAAAGTTTTATATTACGCCATGGGAAATTCAAAAAAAATAAGAGAATGAGCAAATCTAAAGACCATATTGATGAACAAATAAATAAAGCGGCAAATGAGATATTGTATTTATCAAACAAGTTGCAAAGACCTATAGTTATATCAATAGACGGTGGAAGCGGAGCGGGAAAATCCACAATTGCCAAACAATTGTGCATCAAACTACAAGCTGTAATAATTCCTCTTGATGACTTTTTTTCTGCACACATTCCTGATCATAAATGGGATGAATTTTCCATAACTGAAAAAATGGAAAAGGTTTTTGATTGGGAAAAAGTGAGAAGACTTGCAATTGAACCACTTCGTAAGGGAGAGCAAGCCAAATGGTTTGCGTTTGATTTTATTGCAGGATTGCAGCCAGACGGCACATACCCATTACAAAAAGAGGAAACAGTTCTCAACTCTTCTAGCATTATTCTTCTCGAAGGAGCTTATTCATCAAGTCAATTCTTACAAGACGTATTAGACCTTACACTCCTCATAGACGTAACAATTGAAGAGCGACACCGTAGACTTTCTCTACGGGACGACTTAGAATTTTCGGAAAAATGGCATCAACGTTGGGATGCAACAGAGGCTTACTATTTTGAAAAATTAAGACAAAAAACTTCTTTTGATTTAATAATTGAAGTATAAAAGATAATGAAAACCCGAAGCTGTTCCCGCACTGCATTTTTAAACCAACTGAAATCTTCTCTGGCAGAATATATGGGCAAAGATTTATAAAGCTATTTAATAACAAGACTTTTATTACCTTGTCAAATTAGATGTAATAGAAATTTTTCTAAGGATTTGAGAAAGATAATTTTGTATTTTGCTACGAGCGAACGGAAATACATTGAAAAGTAAAGCAATAAGTACCGTTACCAAGTCGTTACCTGACTTTTTTGATAATCTTTACAAAAGCTTAGTATTCAACCAACACAGCTTTTTGTTGAAAACTTTAAAATGCAAAACGTGTGTCATTACTGACACACGTTTTATAATTGATCACAAAATATTGTTTATTTCCATCCTCCACCAAGAGCTTGATACAGCTCAACAGCAGCTTTCATTTTGTTATATCTCGCATTAGAAATATTAAGCTCTGCATTCAATGAATTTACACTGGCATTTAAAACCTCAAGATAATTGGCCATCCCGTAGTTGACTAATTCCTGAGAATAGTCTACTGATTTTTTGTAGGCATCCAATTCTTTTTGCTTTAACTCAATAAATGAATCCTGAACAGAGAAAACCCTAATTGCATCAGAAACTTCTTTTCCGGCAGTAAGAACTGTCTTTCTGAAGTTTAAATACGCGGTCTCTTGGTTAGCAAGACTCACATCATAGTTAGTTTTGATGGTTCTTTTATTCAAAATAGGTTGTGCCAATCCTGCCACCACATTTGCAAATAATGAGTTTACATTGAAGAGATGGTCAATATCTACAGACTGAAGTCCTCCTGTTCCTGTAAGCTTCAACGTTGGATAAAACTGAGCTTTTGCAGCATTAGTTAATTCAAATGCATTCATTAAATTGTATTCTGCTCTCATGACATCCGGACGGTTCGCCAACAATTGAGCCGGATACCCTAACTTCAGATCGATTGGAAGATTTTGTCCTTCCAAAGTAGATCTTTCAATAGTATGTGATGGTTCCCCCATTAAGAGGCTCATAGTGTTTTCCAGCAATTGAATTTGTGTATCGATATCAATCAATAAAGACTTTGCATTGAAAACAAGAGCTTCACTCTGCTGTACCGCTACCTCAGTAAGGGTTCCGGAAGCTTTCAGTGCCTTTGTTGTTTCCAGATTCTTCTCACGAATCGCAATGGTTTCTATGATGATCTTTTTCTGAGCATCAAATGTCAGCAACTGATAATATGCAGAAGCAATGGAAGAAACAAGACTGCTTTTTACCGCTTTATGAGCAGCAACAGTTCCTAAATAAGCTGCTAATTGGGCTTTTTCCTGTGCTTTCATTTTTCCCCAAATATCTGCTTCCCAGCCCAGACTTGCCGTAATATCAAACTGATTAACATACCTTCTTTCTCCAATGATCTGTCCAAACTGAGTATTGATAGACTGGGTCTGGAAAGTATAATTAGGTCCTACCGAAAGGGTTGGTGCGTATGCTGCCTTGCTTTGTTTAAGGTACGCTTCTGCAGAAGTGATACTTTGCAAAGCAATCCTGATATCCAGGTTATTATCTAAAGCCTTTGAAATATGCCCCTGAAGCAGGGGATCTGTAAAGATTTCCTTCCAGGAAACATTGGCAATGGTAGCGCTGTCTGAAGGAAGCATATCGGTACGGAAAAGCTTTTCGTCAACAACGTTCTTCGGCCTTTCATATTCCTTTCTGGCCATACAGGACGTGATTGCTCCCAGCATAATCGCTGAGAAAGTTATTCCTTTTATGATGTTTATTAAACTTTTCATTATTTGAAATTTAAAAGTTCAAGGTTTCCGGTTTTCAGCATTAAACTTTTACCAAAAAACCTTAAACTAAATTAATTTACTCTGCTAAATTGATATCTTCTTTTTTGATAGGCTTAATTTTCTCCTGTATGCTTTCAAAAATCACATACAATACCGGAATTACAAAAAGTCCTAAAATAGTACCTATCAACAATCCTATAGCTGCTCCTGTTGCAATTGATCTGTTACCTACAGCACCAATTCCACTTGCAAGCACCAACGGTAATAAACCAAAGATAAAGGCAAATGAGGTCATCAAAATCGGTCTTACTCTCGCTTTGGCCGCATTAATAGCAGACATTACAATTGTTTCACCATGATGCCTTCTTTGGACTGCAAATTCAACAATAAGGATTGCATTTTTCGCCAACAATCCGACGAGCATGATCAGGGCAATCTGGAAATAAATATTATTTTCCAAGCCCATAATCTTCTGTCCGAAATAAGCTCCCATTACCCCAAGAGGAAGAGAGATAACAACGATTAGTGGAAGGATATAACTTTCATACTGTGCAGAAAGGATAAAATAAACAAAAACCAAACTTAGCCCGAAAATCAGAAGGGTCTGAGATCCTGAATTTAATTCTTCTCTGGTTAACCCTGTAAATTCTACTGCATAATTTTGATTCAGGGTTTCATCGGCCACTTGTTGTACAGCAGCAATAGCATCCCCGGAACTGTATCCGTCAGAGTTTGCTCCTGTCACCTTTACCGAGGTAAACAGGTTATAACGGCTTACAGATTGTGGTCCATATGCTTTTTTCAATGTTACAAACTGCGAAATAGGAGACATGATACCTGATCCTGTTCTGACATAGAGCTGATTCAGATTTTCGATGTTCTTTCTATTTTCAGGAAGTGCCTGAACCATTACCCTAAACTGCTTTCCATACTTTGTAAAGTCGGCAGTATAAATACCCCCGATATACCCTTGCATGGTCGCCAGAATATCATTTACTGAAACCCCAAGCTGCTTGCTCAGAGGAACATTGATCTCCATCTGATACTGAGGGTATTTTGTGTTAAATGAAGTCTGCGCAAACTGAATTTCAGGTCTCTGCATCAATTTACCGATGAATTCATTGGTTTTATTATCCAGGTCAGCATATTCTCCCCCTGATTTGTCCAGCAATACCATTTCAAAACCTGCACTGTTACCAAATCCTGGTACACTTGGTGGTTGAAAGAATACTACTTTAGCATCAGGTACAGCTCCTACAATTCCAAATAGCTTTTTGGTAATATCTTCAGAAGTCTGACCATCTTTTTTCCTTTCGTCAAATGGTTTCAGTTTAACAAAGGCAAGACCATTATTACTTCCGTTTCCGGATAAGAATCCTCTACCTGTAGAAATCGTTACATTTTGTACTCCTGGAACTTTCAATGCTTTAGCCTGAAGGGTTTTCAAAGCATTATACGTTCTTTCCATAGAAGCACCCGGAGGAAGCTGAACATCAGTAAAGATAATTCCTCTATCCTCTGTAGGAACAAAACCTTTTTTCATGGTTCCGCTTGCCCAATATAAAATACCTCCTGTAACCGCAAAGATTACTAAGGTTACCCATTTATGTCTTAACAGAAATACAAACCCTCTTCCGTAACGCTCAGTTGTTGTTTTAAAAGCAATATTAAATTTGTAGAAAAACTTCTGTAGCAGATTTAAATTCTTATACTCTGCATGATGTTCTGCGTGAGGCTTTAGGAATAATGAACATAACACCGGGCTCAACGTTAATGCGTTGATCGCAGAAATGATAATCGCGATGATTAACGTAATACCAAACTGTTGATAGAATACCCCTGTAGGGCCTGTAATAAACGTCACTGGAATAAATACCGCTGCCATTACCAAAGTAATAGAAATAATAGCTCCTGTAATCTCATCCATCGCTTCCACCGTTGCTTTTTTAGCATCCGAAATACCGTGCTCCATCTTCGCATGAACAGCCTCGACGACGACAATGGCGTCATCCACCACAATACCAATGGCAAGTACCAATGCAAAAAGGGTTAACAGGTTTAATGAGTATCCGAATAAATTCAGGAAGAAGAACGCCCCTACAATAGATACCGGAACCGCAATGGCCGGAATCAAGGTTGATCTGAAGTCCTGAAGGAATATATATACTACAATAAACACCAGGATGAAAGCTTCAATCAGCGTATGTACTACTTTTTCAATAGAAGCTTCTAAGAATTCGTTGGTATCAAAGTTAAAAGTATATTTAATTCCTTTAGGGAAAGTACTTTCTGCAGATTTTAGATACGTTTTGATATTTTTAATAATCTCTTGTGCATTGGAACCCGGTGTCTGGAAGATCCCCATACTGATGGAAGGACTGTTTCCGTTCTCCCCGATTCCTGTATAAGACTGACCTGCCAATTCTACTTTAGCAACGTCTTTAAGCATAAGATTTTGTCCGTTTGCAAGAGATTTAATGATGATATTATCGTATTGTTCTTTATCATTGAATTTACCTACATATTTGATAATATATTCAAAAGAACTTCCACTGTTCTGACCAATAGAGCCCGCAGCAGCTTCTCTACTCTGCTCGTTGATCGCGTTGGTAACATCCGTAGGAGTAACACTGTAGGCAGCCATTTTTGCAGGATCCAGCCAGATTCTCATGGAATAGTTTTTACCTCCGAAAACATTGGCATCCCCTACACCATTTACCCTTTTCAGGTTTGGAATAATATTAATATTCAAAAAGTTCTGAAGGTATACATCATCAAGATCTTTATTTTCAGAATAGAAAGACATATACATCAGGGCACTCGTCTGTTGCTTTTGAGTTACAACCCCTGAACGCGTCACTTCGGACGGCAATAAAGGTGTAGCTCTGGCCACACGGTTTTGTACGTTTACTGCTGCAATATCAGGATCTATTCCTTGTTTAAAGAAAACCTGAATCTGGGCAGAACCATCATTTCCCGCAGAGGAAGTAATATAGTCCATACCTTCTACCCCGTTGATTTGTTCTTCTAAGGGAACTACAACACTTTTCATTACAGTTTCCGCATTAGCTCCTGTATAGTTGGCAGAAACACTTACTGTAGGCGGTGCAATATCAGGATACTGTGTAACTGGTAACGAGATCAGTCCTAGCACACCGAGAATCACAATCAAGATTGAGATAACGGTAGATAAAACCGGTCTGTTAATAAAGTTTTTTATCATTAGAATTTCGGTTTTATTGATTGAACAAGACTATCCATTTTGATTGGCTTCGGTTTTACTGCTGTTCCCGGTTTCAATCCTCCAATACCTGCAGCAACAACTACTTCACCTTTATTAACTCCTGATTTTATAAGAGCCAAATTGTCAATTCTGTCAATAACATTTACAACAACGTTTCTCGCAGTATCTCCTTTTTCTACTTTATATACGTATACAATACCTTGTTGTTCATAAGTAGCACTTTCAGGAACGACAAGAACATTATCATAACTTTGTGGGAATCTGATTGTTCCACTGTTACCGTTGCTTAATAATTTTTGAGCATTGGTAAAGGCAACTCTGAACTGAATGGTTCCCGTAGTAGGATCTATTTGTCCGGTAATGGCTTCAATTCTTCCTTTTTCAGGATAAATACTTCCATTAGCTAACTGAAGTTCAACCATTGGTAAGTTTTTGATTTTCTCAGGCATAGAAGCGCCAGGAGATTTTTCAAGGAAGTCAAAATACTCTTTTTCATTCATGGCAAAGTAAGCAAAGATCTCAGAAGTATCAGAAATTGTCGTAAGAGGCGTCTGATCAGACGGTCCTACCAAACTTCCTACTTTTAAAGGAAGTCTTCCTACGACTCCTGAAATTGGTGCACGAATAATGGAATATTCAATATTAGCTTCTACTCCTTTGTAGTTGGCCTCAGCTTGTCTTTTGGCAGCATATGCCTGTTGTAATTGAGCCTGAGCCTGAGCTAATTGAGCTTGAGCAGACTGTAACTGTACGTTACTGATAATATTTTTCTGAACCAGAGGTTTCAGTTTGTTGACTTCAACCTGTGCAGCATTTACAGAGGCCTGTGCAGCGGCAATACTGGATTCAGCAGCTCCTATTCCTGCTTTAGAAGCAGCTGCATTTTCGGTAAGGATATTGGTCTCCAAACGGAACAAAGGCTGTCCTTTGGTAACGTATTGTCCTTCATCTACCAATAACTGGGTAATATATCCCTGTATTTTAGCACGTACATCATTGTTTACTCTACCTTGGATGGTAGCTGGAAACGTCTGATATCCTACTATATTTTTTGACTCCACAGAAACAACAGGGTACGGTTTGGCACCATCCTGTTTCGGAGCTTCTTTTTTGCAGGCTGTGAGAGAAAGCGCTGCAATGGAAAGTATAACTAGCTTATTATTCATTTTATAGTTTATTAAGAGATTCCTGAATATTTTCTATGTTTTTGTTTAAGAGTGCTTTGTAAACTTCTATTCTTTCGTTGTATCCATCGTCTTTACTTTTTTTAAAATTGTTTAAATCATCTAATAGCTTTAATTCGTCCTGCATTTTCTGGACAATTTTCTCAAATCGGATCTTTTTGTATTCATCATTGATGAAAAAATACCGTTTCCTCTCATCCATCTTATTATGATCTACAATAAGCTGTGCATTTAACAATAATGAAATACTGGTGGAAACGGAACTTTTGCTCGCAGAGAGCACTTCAACAAACTCGTCAAAAGTAATTCCTACTTTCTCATAATCAAAAAGAAGGTAGGAATAGATTTTTGAAGCTAAGGGAGGTAGGCTGAACACAGTGCCATAAAACTTTACGGCATCCTGAAATATTTTTTCATCAATTCCTATACTTTGGTGCATAATATAAAAATTTGAACAAAAGTAAAAATTAGTTCAGAACCAAACGAACAAAGCTGATAGACATTATAAATACAGGGCGTTTTAAAAATTCAATGAAAATAGATTTAACTTTTGGTCTAAATTATAATCTTCTCATAAGCTTTCCTTACTCCATCTGCCAAAACCACTTCTCCACAATACGAGTATCCTTTACTTTCCAGAATTTTGAGCATCGCAATATTATCATAATTTGTATCTACCTTAACACTCTGAATTCCACTGGTTCTGGTAAAATCTTCAATGTGATCAAAAAGTTTTTTAGTCATTCCCTGTCCTGCAAACTTCTTATCAATTGCGATACGGTGTACAACAACAAACTCTCCATTACTTAACCACGCCCCTTCAATTTTGCTATAAGCAGGTTCATCGTTAAGGATCAAAGCTGCATACACTGCAATTTCCCCATCTACTGTAAGCACATATCCGAAGCCTTTAGCAATATCACTTTCTACTGTTCCAAGATTAGGATACCCATTCTGCCACTGTGTACTTCCGTCCTGCTTTCTTCTTTCAATGGACTGCTGGATGATTCCCCAAATAATGTCTCTGTCTTCAATTTCCGATTTTCTTAGTTTGATTTCTGGATTCATGTTGTTGATTTTGATAAAAAAACATAAAGTTTAAAGATTAAGAATTAGAACTATTTACCTGTTGATCACCTAAACTAAAGCTCTAATTTTATTAACGCAAAGGCTTTATTTATAAAGCTTAAGGTTTTAAATGAGCAAAGATTGCGATTTCCTCTTTGAAGAAGCTGAGTGGCTTTTTGACCGCTTGATGAGAATCAATTTCATTAATTCTCATCTTTGATCACCTAAAATTTTGCTTCAAATTTAAATCAGATTAATACAAGTTCCTGATTATTCAATCTTGAATTTTGGCTTATAATAATAGTCTTCAAACCATCTTTTAAACATTTATTTTTTTTAATAATTTAATGATTGATTTAATTAAAAAACCGAAAACTAATTAAAAAATTAATTTTCGGTTTGAAGTAGTAAAATTTAAAATTATGAAATTGTTTTATTAATTTTCACTTTGTTGAAGATAAGCATCAATAATTTCAAATGCTTTCTTCTCGTCTTCCAGATCCACCATTACCTTTAGCGATGTTGCTGTAGGTGTTGTCGTAAATGTCAGATAGTTGTTTTCAACAGTGTTTGTAATTTGTGCATCATCCAATTTAGACTTAACCAACTGAATTTCTGAAGGGTTATCACTTTCGTAAACTGATACTCTCGTACTTCTTTCCATATTCTAATTGTTTGAGTATCTAAATGTACAATGTTTTTTCGAAAATTACAAATCTTTGTTTTTAAATTTTATTAATATTGTTTTCAATTTTATCTAATGCCAATTGGATCTCTTCTTTGGTCACATTCAGGTGTGGTCTGAAACGTAAAGACTGATCTCCACATGGAAGAATGATCAATCCGTCATTGAATAATTCGGTCATCATCTTATTTCTATCTGCCCCGGATGGAAGATCAATAGCACACATTAATCCTCTCCCTCTAGCATTGGAAATTTTTTCAGGATACTTATTTGCCATTTCTTTTAAGCTTTCCAAGAGGAAATCACCTACTACTCTTGCATTCTCAACAAGGTTTTCTTTTTCAATAACTTCCATTACCAACTGGAAACGAAGCATATCAATAAAGTTACCTCCAAATGTAGAATTGATTCTTGAGCTTTCTCTGAAAACGTTATTTGAGATTTCGTCAAATTTTTCTTTGTTGGCTAATACTCCACAAACCTGTGCTTTTTTACCGAAAGAAATAATGTCCGGCTTTGCAGTAAAATGCTGGAATGCCCACATTTTCCCTGTAATGGCAATACCTGTCTGAACTTCGTCAAAAATGAGTAAGATTTCATTATCATCACAGATTTTTC
Source organism: Chryseobacterium nakagawai (assembly GCF_900637665.1). NCBI lineage: Bacteria > Pseudomonadati > Bacteroidota > Flavobacteriia > Flavobacteriales > Weeksellaceae > Chryseobacterium > Chryseobacterium nakagawai. Next base: position 2,846,489 of record NZ_LR134386.1, on the reverse strand, counting down.
TTAACCCTAATAAGAATTCATCTCTGAAATGATTGTCACCACCTTCTGCCTGGATAGGCTCAATGATGATACAAGCTACTTTATCAGGATTCATAAGAATGGCTTCTTCAATCTGAACTAAAGCCAATTGCTCGTTCTTGATCGTTTCCGCTAAATTCTCTTCCGTAATTGGGAATGATAACTTGGGGTTTAAGATTCTTGGCCAGTTAAACAATGGGAAATATTGATACTTTCTAGGATCTGAAGTATTTGTTAAACTTAAAGTATACCCGCTTCTTCCATGGAAGGCCTGTTTGAAATGAATACAGATTCCTGCTTCAACATCAAGACCTTTTTCAAAGTTTTTACGTGTTTTCCAATCGAAGCAAGCCTTCAATGCATTTTCAACGCCTAAAGTTCCGCCTTCGATGAAGAAAGCATATTGCAATTCTTCGGGAATCACAACTCTTTCGAACACTTCTAAAAAGTGAGCATATTCTTCTGAATAAACGTCTGCCAAAGTTGGTTTGTTGACAGCCATTCTTCCCAACCATTCTGATCTTTCTACAAGATACGGGTGATTGTACCCAATGGAAGCTGATGCAAACATAGAGAACATATCCAGGTATTCTCTATCTGTAAGTTTATCATAAAGCCATGATCCGTGAGATTTTTCAATATCCATCACGAAATCAAAACCATCTGCCAACACGTGTTTTCCAACTGTTTCCTTTACTTTATTTGCTTGTATATCTAATGTGTGTTCCATAATAAATTGTTGTGTGATTTAATAAGTGAATGATAAAACGATCAAAAGGCAGAGCATCTAATCATTCAGGTTATTAAGTTTTTATTGTTTTTTTTGAATGCTTTAAGTAAAGCTTTTATAAATCAAATTTAATTCCCTGTGCTAAAGGAAGTTGTGCAGTATAATTTATAGTATTAGTTTGTCTTCTCATATAATATTTCCAAGCATCTGATCCTGACTCTCTTCCTCCTCCTGTTTCTTTTTCACCTCCGAAAGCTCCTCCGATTTCAGCACCTGAAGTACCAATATTAACGTTCGCAATACCACAATCTGAACCTGCATGAGAAAGGAATAATTCTGCTTCTCTAAGGTTTTGTGTCATGATGGCAGAAGATAATCCTTGTGGAACATCATTCTGAATGGCAATCGCCTCTTCTAATGTTTTGTATTTGATTAAATATAGAATTGGAGCAAATGTTTCGTGCTGAACAATCTCATAAGAGTTCTTTACTTCAGCAACACAAGGCTTCACATAACATCCGGATTCGTAATCCTTTCCTGATAAAACGCCACCTTCAACAACAAATTTACCACCTTCTTTTTTACATTTCTTGATAGAATCTTCATACTGATTTACAGCATCAACATCGATCAATGGACCTACATGGTTATTCTCATCCAATGGATTTCCAATTTTTAATTGACCGTAAGCTTTTACCAATCTTGTTTTTACTTCATCATATACATCTTCATGGATAATCAGTCTTCTTGTAGAAGTACATCTTTGTCCTGCAGTTCCTACTGCTCCGAATACCGCTCCGATGATAGACATATTAAGATCGGCTTCTTTAGTAATGATAATTGCATTGTTACCTCCTAATTCAAGAATTGATTTCCCGAATCTTTCTGCTACTTTAGAAGAAACCATTCTTCCTACTCTTGTAGAACCTGTAAAAGATACCAAAGCAACTCTCTTGTCATCAACTAATTTCTGTCCAATTTCGTGGTCTGCAACCAATACACTTGAAATTCCTTCAGAAAGGTTGTTTTCTTTCAGAACTTCATTCATAATATTCTGACATGCAATTGCACAAAGTGGAGTTTTTTCTGATGGTTTCCAGATCGTAACGTTCCCACAGATCCATGCTAATGCTGTATTCCAAGACCAAACTGCTACCGGGAAGTTGAATGCTGTAATAATCCCTACTACCCCAAGTGGATGGTACTGTTCGTACATTCTGTGACCAGGTCTTTCTGAATGCATTGTATACCCCTGAAGCTGTCTTGAAAGTCCTACTGCAAAATCACAGATATCAATCATTTCCTGTACTTCTCCAAGCCCTTCCTGTAAAGATTTACCCATTTCATAGGAAACCAATTTTCCAAGATCATCTTTATATTCTCTTAACTTTAAACCAAGCTGTCTTACGATCTCTCCTCTCTTAGGAGCTGGGATCAGCCTAAATTCCTGAAATGCCTTTTGGGCCGTTTCAATAACTTTGTCATAATCACTTTCTCCGGAAGTCTTTACTTTAGCGATTAACTTACCGTCTGCAGGAGAGATGCTTTCTATCGTCTTTCCTGAAGCGAAATATTTCCCGCCCACTGAAGTACCTTTATTTTCTTCTTTAATTCCAAGGTTTTTGAGTGTTTTTTCGATTCCGAAATCCTTTACTTTTTTTGACATAAAATCTTACTTTTCGTTCTCTCTAAAGATAAAAATATTATGCGAACCTCAAAACTTTAATTTTTTAATATGTTATTTATTTGGACTAATTCCAAACATGCTTATCTTTGTATCGTAATCTTTTTGATAATCACCAATGGAAAATTCACAAGAAAATAACTCAAAGTTTAAAAAGTGGTTCAAGCGTGTAGGATGGGCGGGGTTTGCTTTCTTTACCATTAAAGGCTTGATTTGGCTCGTAATATTCTACTTTGGAGCAGATTCGCTTCAGAGTTGTATGAAATAAAAAAGCAGAGAAATTTCTTCTCTGCTTTCTTTTTTATAATAAGGTTAATTATATGGTTTTCTCTTTTGTGAACAATGATAAAATCCATAATAGATTAAAGGATTTTATACCTGAACCTTATAAAAAATCTCTTTTTAATGAATTAAAATCACTTTCTGCTGTTTTACCTTCCCCATTTTTGCCTCAAAGCTAGTCCTTTTTCTTCCTTCCCGAGTTGATAAGGCTTTGGTGCAGGAGATATTCAATCTGACCATTCACACTTCTGAATTCATCATTGGCCCATTTTTCGAGGAGTTTATAGGTAGGCTCATCTATCCTTAAGACAAAGGATTTTTTGCCTTTGTTTTCCGAAGCGTTCTGAGCTTTTTCTGATTTCATTTATTCTTTCTTTTTGATGCAAGACGCATTAGATTACAGTCCAGATTTATAACCTTGATCTGGAATTATTGATTATTTTGATTAATTATACAGTGTTCCTGCATTTAGTATCGGAGTTGCTGCTTTTTCACCGCAAAGCACTACCATTAAGTTGCTTACCATTGCTGCTTTTCTTTCATCATCAAGCTCAACAATATTTTCTTCTGAAAGTTTTTTAAGAGCAAGATCTACCATCCCTACCGCGCCTTCGACAATTTTAGTTCTTGCCGCCACAATAGCGGTAGCCTGCTGCCTCTGAAGCATAGCCCCTGCTATTTCTGATGCATACGCTAAGTGAGAGATTCTTGCTTCCTGAATAACAATTCCAGCTTTTGAAAGGCGGTCTGTAAGTTCTTGCTCCAAAATAGCATTAATTTTATCCCCTCCTTCTCTTAAAGTGATGGGTGCGTGATCGTCTTCCAAATTATCATAAGGAAAGCTCATTGCCAGATGTCGTACTGCTGCTTCGCTCTGCATTTTTACAAAGTCAGAATAACGTTCTACATCAAAAGCAGCTTTGTAAGTATCTCCTACTTTCCATACAATTACCACCGCAATTTCAATAGGATTCCCCATCTTATCATTTACTTTCAAAGTCTGCCCTTGCAAATTCTCTGAACGTAAAGATATTTTCTGTGATGAATACAAAGGATTGATAAAGAATAATCCGTTCTCTTTTACACTTCCCACGTACTTTCCAAAAAAGTTCAATACTCTTGAATGGTTAGGCTGAATAATCATTAAACCCTTTAAAAAAAAGCACGAAACCAGGAAACAAAGCATTGCAATGATAACAAACGTAATACTTTTATCTACACCTGAAATGAAGAAATAAACTGCTGCAACAAAGAGTACCAGACAGATTACTAATGTAAGGTAACCCGACATGGGTTTTAATGTTTTTTCCATGATTGAATTTTTAATTTGATATTATTTTGATATCATAAAGTTAGCAGTAAATTTTGAATTGCGAATAAAAAAAATGTTTTTTTTCATAGGTGTGAGATTAAGGACTGAGGTATGATGGTTATATTTTGTGGTCGAACCAATAGTTAAAATTTCAATTAATGAAATATAACTCCAGATCTAATTATTCACAATCTTGTCTCAAAAAGAATACAGTATTTCATCTCCTATTATGCAAAAAAAATCCCGGAAAGTGAATTCCGGGAATTTATGTTTTTTATATTTGAATAGATTATTTCTTCGTTAAAACTTTAAACTTGAAATAAGATACAGCGGCTAAAGTAATCATTGTTGCGATTCCGATGTATACCCAAGCTGGTATTGGTACTGGATCTCCTGCAGCATAAGAGTGCAGTCCGCTCAAGTAATAGTTTACTCCAAAATAGGTCATCACCATTGAACAGAAAGCGAACATCGTTGCTACATGAAATGCCCACCTGCTTCTTAATCCTGGAACTAGTCTCATGTGTAATACAAAAGCGTACACCATAATAGAAATGAAAGCCCATGTTTCTTTCGGGTCCCAGCTCCAGTATCTACCCCATGATTCATTGGCCCAGATCCCTCCAAGGAAGTTTCCTACTGTTAAAGCAAAAAGACCTACTGTTAAAGACATTTCAGAAACGATTACTAATTCTTTCAATGTTGTATCGTGGTGAATTTTATAAGTTTCTTTATTGGAAATAATATAGAACACCAAAGAGAGTACTGCGATAATCATCGACAAGGCAAAGAAACCATAACTTGATGTAATAATCGCTACGTGAACGATCAACCAGTAAGATTTCAATACCGGAACGAGTGGTGTAATCTGTGGATCAAGTGCAGAACCTCCGTGTGCAAATCCCATCATGATAACAGCTACCATAAATCCTGATGCAGGAATCAATGCATTGGAATTTCTGTAAAGAACTAATCCTGCTGAAATACCTACCCATGAGATAAAGATAATTGCTTCGTATCCGTTACTCCAAGGAGCGTGTCCAGAAATATACCATCTTGCTACAAGGCCTAAGAAATGACATATATATCCAATTAAACCAATTGCAATAATTGCTTTAATGATTTTATTTAATACTTTATTTGGTTTGAATAATTCTACAAATCCAAGAAGTAAAAGAAGTCCTCCGATGATGGTGTAGAAAATCAATAGTTTAAAATTGATATCTGCAGTATTCATGAATACTTCAAGGTCTACTTTAGATTGATCAGGAATGACTGCTTTCCCCCATTTTTTCTGATAGTCTGAAAGTTTTACCAGTTCAGCATCTGCTTTGTTCCAATCTCCAGATCTTTGGGCTGCGATTACTTCTGAAAAATAAGGGCCCATTACCTGCTGAGACTCCATGTCCGGTTCAAATTTCTGATCCAGCCATGAATGCCAAGTATGGTTAGCATCATTTTTCACAGGAACAATTCTTAAGAACTGACCACTAAAAAATTCATTGAAAATCTGAACTCTTTCATTAAGTTTAATTATTTGCTTATCATATTCAGACTGGTCTCCCGGCTTTTTGGCAAAAGCTGTGTTATAATCTCTTTCTAGAATATAAGTTAACATTCCTGTTTTCTTATCTACCGGGAATAAATTCAGTAATGAAGTATATCCTTCTTCATTTGCTTTTGTTTTTTCTAGAAGTGCTTTACCTCCTTTTTCATCAACCTTGATTAGAGGAACTGATGTCCAGCTTTCTGTATCTGTATTGATAGAAAGGAACCATTGGTTAGCATCCAGAGATTTTCCGTCTGTTCCTTTGAAGCGATCGTGCTTGTAAAGTTTTCTTAAAACCTCTAAAGCCTGAGTGTTCATTGGAATAATACGCCCTTCGAAATTCTGCACCAAAAGGTAGCCGAATTTCTCAGCATGCTCTTTGCTAATCTTATTTTTGCCAATGATTTCATCAGCTGAAATGGTTCTCATTTTCCCCATTGGAGAAGCTAATGAGTTCTGTTTTATTTCGCTATCCTGGCTTACTTTAGTTTCAGGAGCTGGTGCTGCATGTGTATGCCCATCACCTTCTACATGTACATGTTCTCTGCTTCCATCAGTAGTCCCGTGTGTTTCTATTTTTTGAGCATTGAATCCAAAGCTTAAGAATAATAAAAGTACTGCTGCCGCTTTCTTTTTGTTAGCGTCTTTCAGCATTTTATTTAATTTCCAGAAGTGCGTTCCTTTCCAGAAGAAAATAACGAACATTCCTAAAAATAATAGTCCATAACCAATATAAGAAACCAAAGTTCCCCAAAAATCGTGGTTTACAGATAATACAGTTCCCATTCTGTCCGGATCAAAGCTTGACTGGAAGAAACGGTATCCTTTATAGTTTAGAACGTGGTTCATATAGATTTTATAAGGAGTTTCTTTTCCTTCGTCCACAATTTTAATATGACTTTCATAAGCACTTGGAGAGTTACTTCCCGGATAAGTTTCCATCACGAAGTCATCTAATTTCAACGCGAAAGGTGTATTGTATACCTTAGGTCCATATCCAACCATGATGTTCAATCCATCCATGGTGATCTGCTTATAAGCATTTGGATTTCCTCTTTCAACGGAAAGGTCAACCAATTGTTTTGTTTTTGGTCCCTGTAGCTCGATCTGAAGCATGTCCGGAACATTGGCATCTTTCTTTCTATCCCCTTCCACAGCCATAAGCTTACCCTTTTTAAGACCTTCAGGCACTACAAGCTTTAATTCATTGATGCTATATAAACTTCTCAATACCAAAGGCTGGAACTCATCTTTTACCGTATTTCCAGTAGCCTGCGTTGCCATAGTCATGTAACTTGCATCTACTGGAGTCTTGATAAATAATTTACCTCCTTCGTTTTTGAATTCAACAGCTCCATCAATCGATCTGTTAAAGGTTACTAAAGTCCCGTTAATGGATTTTGTATCACCAGCTTTGATGTAAATATTCTGTCTTCCAGTTGTTCCTGTTGAAACCAGGTGAAGATATTCAGTTCCGTTAGGCTCAGCCAATAAGCTGTCTTTCTTTCTTTGAATATATTCTTTTGCAAAGATCTTTACTTCTTTTCCGTGGAAGTCATAAGTGGCATTAAGATCTTTATGAAGTGGAGACATTAGATAAGGAATATCCTGATAATTAAGGACATCTCCTTTTTCCTCGATCTGGATTTTAAGGAAGTTTTTATCCGTTACAATTTCGTTGGATGTCTCTCCTTCTCTGATGTGCATCTGCCCTTCAAAACTAATGTATCTTGTGATGGCACCACCAATAAAAATGAAAATGAAAGCAAGGTGAAAAACCAAAACCGGCCATTTCTCCTTTTTCCACAGTCTATATCTTCCGATATTTCCTATGAAGTTAACTATAAGCAGCACCATAATGAGTTCAAACCATTTGGCCTCATAAATTAATGCTTTTGCTGTAGGAGTTCCGTAGTCGTTTTCTAAGAACGTTGCATAGGCCATTGCGAATGCATAAACCAGTAACAATACAGCCATTGTCCTGGTTGAGATAATAATATCTTGGAGCTTCTTCATGTTTATATGTACTTGACATGCAAAAATAAGGATGAAAAACCATAAAGAGCTGAAAAAAAGCTGTTTTTTGTCATTTTGGGCCCCGTTTTCCTTATTTTTAATCGTTCTTAATAATATTAGAGTTATTATGAAAAAAACAATTTTTAAAAGCGAAAAAATAAAGATTCATAATACCTATATCAACAATTGAAGACTTCTATTTCAAACTCTTGTTTTTATCTCAAAATTTCAGAAAAAAAATTTATTAAAAGCTCTTTACTAATTTCAGGTTTATAGATAAATTCATGTGACCCAATTTCTATAGTCTTAAAATTCCATCCTTTTGCCTTGGATTTATTTTCATTATAAATTTTCAGAACGTCATCATACTTGAAAACATAATCATCTTTTGCACTGATAGTATATAATGGATGGTCTTTCGTAATATTTTCAAATGAGATTGCTCCAATATTTAATACAGGATTAGGAGCAAAAGCATAAAATGCTTTAAACGGAGTTTCTTTCTGGGATGCAAACCAAAATGTAGCAGTCCCACCATTGGACATTCCTCCTAAATAGATTTTATTTTTATCTACATTATATCTTTTTTCAACCTCTTGCAGGATTGTAAAAATATTCTCGAACGCTTTTATTTGATTCATCCAGCCAAAATCTTTCTTAGCGAAAGGATAAATAATAATTGAATTAAAACTATTACCAACAGAAAAAATAGGCTCTTTTTTTACATCTGCATTTTTATAATAGAAATCATTAACAGAATTTACTCCTCCATGAAGATAGAAAATAGCTTTTGTTTGTCTTGAGGATTTGTATCCTTTTGGAACGAAGACTATATAAGGGACTTTTTGCTCTTCAGTTTCCGTAAAATACAATGCAAATCCTGGGGGAACCTGATTGAAAGGAGTACTTTCTGCAATCTGGTTATTAACAATCTCGTGATTCCACTGCTCTGTTTCTTTCTTTTTAAATTCTTCTAGCTTAATCACCTTATTTTCCATTGCTTCCAAAAGCTCTTTAAACTCTATATTCTGACTAAGATTCTTAAATCGTTCATTGGTTTGTAAGAACGTTATTTCGCCTCTGCTTTTGCCAAGTCCGAGTTTATGTCCTGCCTTAAGCCATTCCATTGCTGTTTTTGTATCATTACAGCTGGCTGCGGCAGAAGCTGCACTTACGTAATCATAGACTCCAATTTCGGTTTGTAAGGTAAAAGCCTTTTTAAAATTTGAAAGAGCAACACAGTATTCTTTTGCCTCTAAATTTGTTGAAGCATCCCTTATCAGAACTTCATATGACTGTGAAAATGCACTTGAGAAGCAGAAAAAGCATGATAATAATACAGTTTTCATGTTCATTTATTTTTTTATGAGACATCAATAAGAACAACAAATTACCATTTATTTTTCCAGAGGCATTCTTTTCCTGATTTTGCTTAGAAATTCATGTGTAATTCCAAGGTAAGATGCAACTTGTTGCTGGGTAAGCTTTTGTTCAAGCCCAGGGTATTTCTGTAAAAATTCAAGATACCGTTTGTCTGCTCTTTTACCGGTTAAAGAAAGAATTCGTCTTTGTAATGCTACCGTAGAACGTTGGTTCATAATCCTGAAAAGCTTTTCGATCTGAGGCATTGTTTCATAAAGTTTATCTTTATCTTTTTTGGAGATCATCAAAACTTCACTGTTTAAAAGCGCTTCAATATTTAAAATACTGGGAGCACTATTAATTAGACTGTCAATATCCGTGATCCACCAATCCTTTTCGGCAAAATACAAGGTTTGTTCAAATCCGTCTTCATTCAGATAATAAACTTTAAAACATCCATTCAAAACAAAACCTTCAAAAAGACAATAATCTCCCTCTTTCAGAACAATTTCCTTCTTTTTAAAACTTTTCAATTGAAAAGAATTAGAAAACTGATTAAACTCTTCCTCAGAAAGAGTAATATACTGGCTAATATTTTTATAAAGCAGATTGAACATGATAGTATTTAACAAAAATAAAGATACCAATATTCCTGATATCTTTATGGATTAAGCAATGTGGTTCTCGTTATTTTCCTTTTAAGAAATCCTGCGTATTAATAATATTAGCATAAAGACCTCCCAATGCAGATATTCCTGCCAGAAAAGACCTTTGAACTTCTGAACCCGATACAACCTGCCCATTGAGTTCTCTGTTTTTCGTTGCTGTAGCATCACCAATAATAATGTTATTCAATCCGAAATCAAAAGCCGCTCTTGTTGTAGATTCTACACAGACATCTGTCATCATTCCTGTAATAACGAGATTTTTAATATTTTCTGACTGAAGATATTTCAACAGATCCGTATCTCTAAAACTGTTAGGAAAATGCTTTTCAATCACTTTCTCATCAATCAAAGGTGAAACCAGCGGATGAATTTCTGCTCCCAAAGTTTCAGGCAAAAAGAAAGTAGCCCCTTCATTGGCTGAAATATGACGGATATGAATGATAGGAAGATTATTTTCCCTGAAATATTCTAAAATTTGCTGAGCATTTTTACCTGCCTCTTCAACTCCTTCTAATGTCATCTTTCCTCCAGGAAAATAATCGTTTTGTACGTCGATGATTAATAGTGCTGTGTTTTCCATTTTTCTTTTTTGTTGTGCGTTCATTGGTACCAATAATAATAAAGTAAGACATAAAGCCAATATGCTTTTTAAACTGTTTTTCATTAATTAAATTTTATGAGGCAAAATTATCTAACTCAAAACTTCTATCTTTTGAACTAGTTCAAAATACGCGTACTATAAATAAAAAAAACCGAAGGAAGATCCCCGGTTTTATATTTTCATCTTATTTCCAATAACTCCATTTCAATCCATCAAATACTGCCATAGTTTTACTCACTGTATCATAACACATCATTCCAGGATATGGACTTTTAACATTGATATGAGGATCGGCAATTTTAGGCAATATTAAAGCTTTATCAGGTGATTCCAGAACCAATACTCCCGGAACCGTTGTCGTAGGATTCCCAATAATTACCCTGTTAGGTCCTGGTACTTCAGCATTGGTATTAAAAATAACATTATTAATGGAACCAGCATCACTAAGCGCCACCCACATGAAACTCTCTTTCATCTTTATAATTTTATCATTTTTATCCATGAGAATGGTTCCGGCTACAGCATCATTAGGTAATGTTTCTACGATGGGTAACATAATACCATTAGTAGTATTAGCCGCAAAATCAAGAATACCAGCTCCGTCTATCGTCTCTTTACTAATACCTACTTGAGCAAACATAAGATTAGTAAACAAAAAACCTGTGAGTAATATTATATTTTTCATTTTTAAATCTAAAATTTTATTCATTACAAGACCTTACAATGCAATTCCATGAAGTTCCATTATATAGCTTAAAACAATTGTCAGCAGTATCAAAAATCAGCATACCTTCTACCGGAACAGCAATACTTCCAGCTGTAGTCCGGGTTATAACAAGGCCTTTATTCCTTGATTCAAGTGCAATAAATCCGTTGGGGATAATCCCCGGCCAATTGGCCTGCAACCCTGTATGATCGGTAATCCCAAATTTTGTCATACTGTTTGGAGCTCCTGTAGCAGGATCTTTAGTACAGTAGGTCTGAAGATTGGTTCCAAATGTAAAATACTGATGCATGGGAAATGAATAATTGAATACAGCTTTGCCATTCACAAAACCTGTAGCTGGAACCATCTGCACGTTCTGGGTAAATCCGGCATCATCGGCTACCAACATAAATATTTTATCCGTTGGTAATATATCAGTATATCTTGAAAGATCCACTTGCAACCATATCGGATCCATATTATTCATTTTCTGTGCCAGCCATCTTCTCTGAATAATTCTCCCTGAGGTTGTCCCAAAGCCTACTAATGGAAGATCCTGAACATTATTATCCCCCATTACCAAAAAGGTTTTATCTTCAGAAAAAGGAACCCTGCTTATATCAGCATTTGGTAAAATGAAATCATTAGTAGTAGCAGCTATAAGCATAATATTATTCTCCTCATTAATACTGTTGCTTACTTTTTGGTTTAGAACCGACATATCATCTCGTCCAATTCCAAAAATATTATGATTGAAAATCGTATTCATACCAGAATTCCATGTCATGGCCTGATCAGAGTTTAGATAATTTTGGGGCTGTTCTAAGGTAATTCCGTACTTGATCCCAAGATAAGAGTTCACCCTCTGCCGTTCTGTAGGAGTCTGTGTTTCTGAATACAAAATAAATTCTCCTATTCGATCCCCTGCCAAAGAAGAGGAACCTGATCCTGCATCATTATCCATTAAAAGAACCATACCCGGATAATTGTATATAGAAGAAACATCGTTTGCAGGCCCTCCATAAGGAAGACCATTATTGTCAAAAAAATATTTTACATCTCCTCCTACTATATCATTATAATAAGATTGAATACTGGGAATATGAGTTCCTACCGTATTAATAACATTTGTTCCAAAAAACACATCACCGGATTCTTTTTCATTATAGAATTCAGGATGGTTGGCTTTTGTTCCAAAAAACGGAGACTGCCAGATTCCTGCAATATCTGTAGGATTGGAACTTCGGGTAGTACCATTCATCACAAAAACGGTCCTGTATGTGGCAGGCTCTGTTCTGGTAAGATGAGTATACGAAGTAAGTGATTGTGTAATATCATCAGGAAAACCTGATGGAAATTTATAGCCGGATCTATAACCATTGGTACTGACAACTTCTATAGCAGGATTAAAATTAAAGCTGGGAATTGATGCAGCAGAACGATAAACGGGTATAGCTTCCACTCCGGGATCAGCATAGTACCCTGGTATTCCCTGATTGGCTATTCCATGTACTCCATTTATTTTTTGATTTTCCCACAGGGGGACTTGTGTATTGTCTGTTGTTGTAGCTGTACCTGCATCGGCTTTCACCCATATCTGTAAATTATTGGAAACACCACCCGGAGATTGTGCCCATAGCATACAATTACCCAACAAGAATACTAAGAGCAGCTCTTTCCTCATTGATCTATTTTTAATGTTTGTATCTATTTTTCAAATCAGAAAATTGAATTAGAATTATCAATTCACTGAGTAAGAAGGATGGAATATGGAAGTTGATTAAATAATAAAATTTATAAAGTTTTTTTTCTTACGTATGACCTGCTAAAATGGCAAAGAAATACAATATAAAAAACTCTATTAATTTTATGCGGATCACAAATATATGAAATATTTTTTCAATTTAAGAAGAGGAACCAGGTTGAAATAATTAATGTTTTTTGTATATTTTAAATTTAAATTCCAGAACATGTTTTTGAAACATTATAAAGAAATATAGATCAATTAATATAATTTAACAACACGGTATTGGGATAAACAAAAAAAATAACCTTACTTTTATTTCTGCCAATATTTACAACACAAAATATTTTTTAATCAGCTTTAAATAATCGTAGTAAAAAGTGAGCACTACAAAATGTTTTTTGAAGAAAAAGATTCTTTTTAGTATTGAAAAAACATTAAATTTGCCACATTGATATTTATGGATAAAAAGACACAAAAAAAACCGACTGAATCGCCTGAAAAAGGCAGAATTTTATCTAAGCCACGTATATTTTTCGGGCTTACTTTTATACTGTTCTCTGCTGTTCTCGCTTTATCGTTCATTTCCTATTTAATGAACTGGAAAGCTGACCAAAGTCAGGCAGGAACTATGCTGGACAAGAGTATAAAATCTTCAAACATTTTCGGCAAGGCCGGAGATTGGTTTGGAAACATTTTCATATTTGAAAGTATTGGTATCGCCTCATTTATTATAGCATTCTTATTTCTTGTTGTTGGAACATTAATCCTTAAAAAGAAGACCTTCAAGCCATGGAAAACAATTGGTCATTCCTTGTTTTTTATTTGCTGGCTTCCTATTTTTATGGGAGCACTTACCAAAGGACAAGGAGTGTTGGGAGGTGTTTACGGATACCAGATTATGGATTACTTAAATGCTATTATAGGATCTGTAGGATTATGGACTGTATTGGCTGCAAGTATTCTTTTGTACTTCATTCTTGAATTTAATCTTCGCCCAAGCTCAATCAAAGCAAAACTGAACAAGATTAATGAGAATACGATTGGAAAAGTAAAATCAATGATGCCTGATTCTGATGAAGACTTTGAAGCTGATGAAGAATTAAAAGAAGAAACAGAAATCGAAGAACAGGTGACACCTAATATCACTGTAAGTGATATTACTAATTCTGGATCTAATGGTACAATCAATAAGGTTAAAGAACCGGAACCGGTAGATATACCAAAGGGGTTTCCAGAAGCACCTATTGAAACAATATCTACTCCTAACCATACATCATTTGACAATGAACCGCAGGAGGTTTCTCAACCTGTCAGTTTAAATCTTTCTACCAAACCAACAGTTCCGGTTTCAAGTCCGGAGGAAGCGTTTGATATCAGACCTTCTGCTCCTGTTACTACTCCGGCACCTGTAGTTCCTGCATCGCCAATACCTACACAGGAAAATATTAAGTTTAATGTAGAAGTAGCACCGGTAATTGATATTTTGGATGATTCCGACAAAAAATCTCAGGAACTTGTAGATAAGCATGGCCTATATGACCATAAATTAGATCTGGCCAATTTCCAGATGCCACCTGTTGAGTTATTAAAAGATTATGGTAATGAAGAAATTTCCATCAACAAAGAAGAATTAGAGGAAAATAAAAACAAGATCGTTGGACTTCTGAAGAATTTCAATGTTGGGATTGCAGAGATTAAAGCAACCATCGGCCCAACGGTTACCTTGTATGAAATTGTACCCGAGGCCGGAATTCGTGTTGCTGCAATTAAAAAATTACAGGATGACATTGCATTGAACCTTTCTGCATTGGGAATCAGAATTATTGCTCCAATGCCAGGAAAAGGAACAATTGGTATTGAAGTACCGAGAAAAAACCCAACGATGGTTTCTATGCGTTCTGTGATTGCATCTCATAAATTCCAGAATACAGATATGGATCTTCCAGTGGTTTTTGGAAAAACGATTTCCAACGAGATTTTCATGGCTGACCTTTCCAAGATGCCTCACTTATTGATGGCGGGAGCAACAGGACAAGGTAAATCAGTAGGTATTAATGCCATCCTTACTTCCCTACTCTATAAGAAACATCCAAGCGAACTCAAATTCGTAATGGTTGACCCTAAAAAAGTAGAACTTTCTTTATATTCAAAAATTGAAAGACATTATTTAGCGAAGTTACCGGATGCGGAAGAAGCCATCATCACAGATACCAATAAAGTAATCAATACACTGAACTCTCTTTGTATTGAAATGGATACAAGGTATGACCTTCTTAAAAATGCTTTCTGTAAAAATCTGAAAGAATACAATAAAAAGTTTGCAGAAAGAAAATTAAACCCTGAAAACGGTCACCGTTTCCTTCCTTATATTGTCTTAGTAGTAGACGAGTTTGCAGACTTAATCATGACGGCCGGAAAAGAGGTAGAATTACCTATCGCTCGCTTGGCGCAGTTGGCAAGAGCCGTGGGAATTCACCTTATTGTTGCTACCCAAAGACCTTCTGTAAATGTAATTACAGGTATGATTAAAGCGAACTTCCCTGCAAGAGCTGCCTTTAGAGTAATCTCAAGTGTAGATTCAAGAACAATCCTTGACTCTCCGGGAGCAGATCAGCTGATTGGTAAAGGAGACATGCTGTATTTTAACGGTAATGAAATTTTAAGACTTCAATGTGCCTTTGTAGATACTCCGGAAGTAGAAAGACTTGCAGAGTTTATTGGTGAGCAGAAAGGATATTCATCTGCATTCCTTTTACCTGAATACGTTTCAGAAGATGCCAATAGTTCCTCTGTAGGCTCTTTTGATCCTAATGAAAAGGATGCATTATTTGAAGAAGCAGCAAGAATCATTGTTTCTACGCAACAGGGGTCTACTTCAATGCTTCAAAGACAATTGAAACTAGGATACAACAGAGCCGGAAGAATCATGGATCAGCTGGAAGCAAGTGGTATTGTAGGTGGATTTAATGGAGCTAAAGCAAGAGAAGTCATTATTAGTGACCTCCATTCTTTGGAGCAATTCCTTGAGGATCTAAGAAACTAATCAATCATAAAAAGTATTTTACTACAAAATAATCCCGGGTATTTTCAAACAATATTGCCCGGGAAATATTATATAATATTCGTTCGAACTATGATTATGAAAATTACAATAAAACAAACCATCAAATTGGGCCTTTTCGCATGTATGCTTACATTATCTTCATGCGCCTTAAGGTCCGTTCCCAGCGACTATGCTTCTGTAAAACTGGATGTCATTGACAATAATACTTTGGGAAACGGCAAAGTGCTTATTTATAATGGTGCGGGTGCTCTCCACAAAATGGATAATACCGCAAGATTAAATATTGTACTTGATGGTAAATCTTTGGGACAGATCAGGCCAAAAGAATACGTTATTATTGATTTAGAAAATGGAAAGCATGAATTTACCGCTCTTCATATAGATATGGTAAATATGAGAAGTAAACATCCGGTTGAAATTAACGAACATACTAAAGTTATCAAAATTGAACCTACTATTACTTCTAATAAATTAACAGTGACCAATATTCTTCCTGAAAACTTTGAAAGGTATATAGAAAGGCCAGAGACCAGATAATTTACAAAACAATCAAATTAACCATAAAACTTTACATGAGACAATTATTATTTGGAGTATTCTTCATTTCAGCGACGACATGCTTATCTGCTCAGAACTCTACTTCCAATATTCTTAACAAAGAATATTTTAAAGAAAAAACATTGGTTTTTACTTATAATACATCCAGCGTTCAGAACTTTAATATAGAAGGTCCTCATGCAGGTATGTTTTTTCAGCCTGATGTAAAAAAGACATTCGAAGAGGCTGTTTCTGAAATGGCAAAAGAAACCAACATCAATTTAATAAGTGGTAATAATTCAATTGCAGATCAAATAAATTCAAAAATATTGGATATTACATGGCAGTTTAAACTGTTTAGTGCAGAACTTACAACAAAAGTAAACTTTAATGTCAATAACCAGAATTATATGAGTACTGGAAGTTATAAAAATATAGGAGGAGGGTCTGAAAGAAAAAATCTGAAAAGAGCTTTAAAAAATTCAATTTATAATTTTTTACTTGAGTACCAAAAATAAGAAGTATTTTTTGGAACAGTTTTTGGAAGATCTGCGTAGTTAAAGGGAACAAGCCTTATTGCTTTACCCTCGAAAGTTTAAAATTATCTAAAGATTATTAAATAAGAAAAATGAAAAATATTATTTCAAAAATTATATTAGGAAGTTTTGTGGTAGGCACAGTAGGTATGGCCAATGCTCAGAAAATAGATGCAAAAGCTAAAAAGATATTGGATGACATTACAGCTAACTACAATTCTAAAAAGAATTCTTACTTCAAATTTTCTTTTGGAACCGGATTGAACGGGCAAGTTAATAAAACAGAACCTGGTATTTATTATACTGCAGGAGATAAATACAAATTAAAGATCATGGATACAGAACAGATCTTTGATGGAAATAAAATCTACAACATCAACGCTGATGATATGGAAGTAACCATTGCAAAACCTAACGGAAGCAGTGCCATGTTCTCCCCTATCAACTATCTTACGACCTACAGAAATGAATACAACGTAACTTATAATGGGAAGAAAACAGTAAATGGTGTAAATGCCGATTTCATTAAACTGACTCCGATAAAAGCCAACGGAATCCAATTTGTTTACATTTTTGTAGATTCTGCAAAAAAACAAATGGTAAAATTGGAACAACACGGAAATAACAAAGACGTTGCCGTGATTGCGATCAAAGAATACAAAGAAAATCAGGATCTGGATCCTAATATGTTTGTTTTTGACAAAAACAAATTCAAAAACTATGTCATTACAGAACTTTAAAAGTTGATAATCAAAAAGGTAAATTCTCTTTTTGATAATTTCACTTCAGAAAAAAATAACAAAATATAAAAGCCGCAAGTTTGCGGCTTTTTGATTAATTTTGGCGCATGTTAAAAATACTAGACAGATATATCATAAAAACCTTCTTTGGACCGTTTTTCTTTATATTCAGCGTATTGTTTTTCATTTTCATTGTAAACATTATCTGGGTTCAATTAGGGCAGTTTATGGGAAAAGGATTAAGCTACTGGCAGATCCTTAAACTTCTTTTTTACCTTGGGGTGAACGTTATCAGTATGGTTCTTCCGCTCACCATTCTTTTGGCGAGTATCATGTCATTTGGAGAATTTGGAGAGCGCTACGAACTGGCGGCCATGAAGGCTGCAGGAATTCCCCTTACCAGAGTAATGGCTCCTCTATTAGGAATTACAACAATTCTTGCGATCATGCTGTTTTTCTTCTCCAACAATATTATTCCGGATTTTCAGAGGAAGGCAAAAAATATGCTTTTTAATATTGCTCAAACAAAACCAGCCATCAACTTTACTCCGGGGCAGTTTATTGACCAGATTCCCGGATACATGGTGAAGTTTGACAAGATCTATGGTGAAAACGGAGAAAATATTGAAGGAGTCTTTGTTCATAAAAAAGCCAACACGTATGAAAACCAACAGTCTGTTGTGGCTGAAAAAGGGAAATTCGTAACAGCAACCAACAAAAACTTTCTAAAGCTTATCCTTTATAACGGGTATGTATTTGAAGATAACTTTGCCGGGAAAGGAGAAGATGTAAGAAAAAAACAACCTGATCAGGCGATTAAATTCGATACATTGGTGAATCACTTTGATATTAGTGAACTCATCAATAAAGCCATCGAAAAAGAACAGATTACGGATGACTACCGTTTTCAAACTTATAACGAGCTTAATACAACGATTGCCATTAGTAAAAAGGAAAATGCAGTATTCTTTAAAAACATTGGAACGGATGTTTTAAACCAGACCAATACTGTAGTTGCTTATATGGATCAGGCCAACAAACCTAAGGTAGCCCCAAAAGCGCAGATAAAACTGGATACCGTAAAAAGTGACAAAAAGCTTGAGATGATCTATAGCTCCTACAATAGACTTGATAATCTGAAATCAACACTGGAAGCTAAAAAGAATGAATTTAGTACAAATGTAAAATATTTCAGTAAAGTTGTTATTTACCAGCAGAGATACATCTCGTATTCGGTAACCTGTCTTATTTTCTTCCTGATTGGGGCAAGTTTAGGCTCTATCATCAGAAAGGGAGGAATGGGACTTCCGGTAATTATAGCGATTGTTATCTTTATCATTTTCTATGTCATCAATGTTGGGGTGGAAAACATGTCCTGGAGTGGTAAAATGAACCCTTATTTAGCAGCATGGCTTCCCAATTTCATTCTTCTTCCTTTTGGAGTGTGGATGACCTTCAAAGCACTTACGGATTCACAGTTATTTGATGCAGAAAAATACAAAGTACTATTCAAGCCGATTACGAAAAGATTCTCAAAAAATAAAGAGCATAAGAGATATCAATAACTTTCAAAAAACAAAAAGATCCGAATTTTATCGGATCTTTTTGTTTTTTGAAGTTGGAAGCTGAAAGAGAGAAACTTGAAAATTACTTACAGAGCCAAACAGATTGTAAAAACAACTATTAAAATTAATTGTAATTGAGCTTTTACATATTTTCAAAAAAATTTTTTTCTTCTAACTACCTTACCTATAAACAAAAAATTCTCTTTCAGCTTTCCACTCACTGACTATACCAAAAAGACTATATTTGCAAAAATTAAAACTGTAACTACATGAAAAAAGTACTGGCTTTAAGCCTGTTTGCACTAGTTTCTTTTAATGCTTACGCACAGGAAGACAACAACACAGATTATGAATTAAGAGGTGATGAAAGATATGGGTACATCATCGAAAAAAATGGCAAAAAAATCGAAGGAATCGTAAGATTAAACGGAGATGCTATGTCTCCTTGGGATAATCAGAAAAAAGTAAAATTTGTTGCTGTATCTGATATTGATAAATCTAAAAGGAAACAGAAGTTCAAAACACTAGATACTGATGACATCAAAGAATATGTTGCTATTGATAATAACAATATCGAAAGACACTTCGAAAATATCAAATATACCAATACTAAAGAAGGGTTTAATACGGCAACTGGAGGTTTAAGTGGTAACATAAAAGCCTTCAACAACCTTACAAAAAGTACACAGTTTGCCGAAATTGTAACAGACGGGAAAATCAAAGTATATAAGCTATACGGTTACCCTACTACCTTTTCAGCCGGAAGTCAGATTGCTGTTGCTGAAGCTGAAACCAAGAGAATGAGAGAAACACCTTCTTATATTTATAGCAAGAAAGGAGGCAAAATTGAAGAACTTACCTTGGCTAAAACTAAAATAATTATTGCAGACTGTAGTTATACTAAAGGCAAGGTTACCGGCGGCGCTTATGCTTCCCTGAAGAATGATGAAAAGAAAAGATCCGGCCTTGGCAGGTTAATCAAAAATCAGATTGACGATGTAATGTCAAATATTCCGGAAATTGTAGAAGAAGTCATTACAGATTACAACGAAAATTGTAAATAAATTACCGAATAGTATAAAAGAGACCCCAAATTTGGAGTCTCTTTTTTGTTAAAACATTATTTTATAAATGGTTAAAATTGATAGACAAAAGCATTAATATTCATCCCCGCTCCTACTGAAGCAAACAAAACAACATCATTTTTTTTGATCTCATGATCTTCTAATTCACCCTTTAAAATCATAGCAAGCAAAGAAGGAATAGTGGCTACACTACTATTACCAAGCTTATGAATCACCATAGGCATGATGTGTTCCGGAGGCGGAGTATTATATAGTTGATAAAACCTGTTAACAATGGCTTCATCCATTTTCTCATTAGCCTGATGAATAATAATTTTATTTAATTCATGAATTGAATATCCACTATTATCCAGACACTTTTTCATGGCTTCCGGAACATGCACAAGAGCAAATTCATAAATCTTCCTTCCATCCATTTTAATATATTTGGTATCAGGACATTTCTCATTATTATAAGATTTACCAAAATATAAATAGTCCTTTTCAGTGAAGGTAAAAGAGGCAGATAAATGAGATTTTATTCCAGACTCATCCTCCGTATTATTTTCAAGAACAGCAGCACCAGCTCCGTCAGCATAGATCATGCTGTCTCTGTCGTGAATATCCGCCACACGGGAGAGTGTTTCAGCTCCAATCACCAAACAACGCTTGGCAATACCTGCCTTGATAAAAGCGTTGGCTTGTATTACTCCTTCAATCCAACCTGGGCATCCAAACAAAACATCATATGCAACACAGAAATTGTTCCGTATCCCCAATAAATGTTTCACACGGGCAGCAAGGCTGGGAACCGTATCGGATTGAATAGTACCAAAACGGACATCTCCAAAATTGTGAGCGAATATAATATAATCCAATGTTTCAGGATCTATCCCTGCATTCTCTATGGCAGCCTGAGCTGCTTTAAGTCCTAGATCTGAAGTGACTTGTGTACTTTTAGCGTATCTTCTTTCTTCAATACCCGTAATTTTTTTTAATTTTTCTGTGATAGAGGCATTATTGTCTTTTAATAAAACACCCTCCTCACTGAGGAAAATATGCTTGTCAAAAAATAAATTGGTAATAGTTTCTGACGGGATATAGTTCCCCACTCCAATAATTCTGGTCATCATCTTTATGTTATTTATCCTGTTTTTATAGCACTCCAGGAATAATTCGATAAATATAACGATAATACTTATTAATATATTATAACAACTAGATAATTCTAATTAATTTGTAAACATTTTTTATAAAAAAAGAGGATTCCAAAACAGGAATCCTCTTTCATTATTTTCAAAAACTGAAAATTATACTTTCATAATTTCAGCTTCTTTTGTCTTAAGATGCTCATCGCAAAGCTTTGTGTACTTATCTGTGTAAGTCTGAATTTCTTCTTCCACACCTTTCACAACATCTTCAGAAACACCTTCTAACTTTTTAAGTTCTTTCAAACCGTCTTGTCTAGCGTTTCTTACAACGATTTTTGTCTGCTCAGTTTCGCTTTTAGCCTGTTTAGCCAACTCCTTTCTTCTTTCCTCCGTTAAAGGTGGTACATTAAGGATAATATTCTCCCCATTATTAGAAGGTGCAAAACCTAAATTAGAATTGATAATTGCTTTTTCAATAGCATTGATTGCTGTTCTGTCCCAAGGTTGAATAGAGATAGTCATTGCATCTGGAACAGAAACATTGGCTACCTGGTTGATGGGAGTCATCGCTCCATAATATTCAACCATTACATCCTGAACCATTGATGTAGAAGCACGCCCTGCTCTGATTCTTTGAAATGCATGGTCAAGATGTTTTACTGCACCGTCCATGTCATGTTTTACAGATTCTAATATTAGATCTAATTCTTCCATTATTATAGTATAGTTTGATAAATTACACATTATTATACAATACTGAATATCAATAATTTAAAAATTAAAAAACACCTGAAAATTAATATTGTTCATTCTTTTCTTACTATTTTTTTACTATTCAGTGGTGCAAAAATAATGATTTTTGATATAAAGAAGCACAGCTTATCCATTTTTATTGAACATTATCTCCTATTATCATCAATTATACAACATTCAAAAACGATGCAACCACCTAGTATAATTACTTAGAATATATTTTGGTTATTTCCACTTAATAAGAAGCTATTTAAAGTCTCTTACTTTACTATATCATTATTGAGTGATTTTTTAACATTATAAAACACTCCATAGAAACAAATAATTCGGTGACTTAACTATTACTAACTTTAATTATTAAAATCATGACAAATCCATCTTTAGATGCCTACCAACAGGTTTTTAGTATGGCAATTCTTGCCAATCGTGCAGGAGGCTACAACGGCGGCGGTATTGAGCTGCAGCAGCAACTTCAATATGACTTATCGTATTATTTCAACAATGTTCCGCCAGTGAAAATAATGGGACAAAACAGCCCCTCAGTTGCAGATTCTTCCGTTACACCATTCATAGGAAACTGGAACCTCGTTTGGGGACCGGCTCTCATAGAAGAAAAAGGTAAACATGGTGTACCTACCGGAGTTGCCGACAACGCATTATATGTAGTTCAGTGTGATACTGTTGCCTTTCCGGGAGGACCTACCGTACCTACTTATATGGTTGCTATTGCAGCTACTAACCCTGCCTCACTTTATGATTGGGAAACAGAGGATTTTTCAGTTTCGGAAGTAGTAAACTGGACGACCTATGATCCTGCTAAGTTTACCCCATCATCCTATAATGGTACCGACCCATATATTTCAAAAGGTACAGCTACAGGTATAGGAATACTTCTTGGACTCAAAAGCCCAGCCCACGCAGCATCACCCAATACCACGCTCCAAGAGTTTCTTGCTGGTTTAAGACCCAATCCGGATACAGCAATAATATTTGGTGGACACAGCCTTGCAGGTGCATTATCTCCTACTTTAGCTCTATATTTAAAGGAAAATAAAGAATTGGAGGCCTTCAATACGGTGCTTGTCTATCCAACCGCAGGACCTACTCCGGGAGAAGCAGCCTTTGCTAAGTTATTTAATGATACATTCCCACCGTTACCTGCTGGATGGCAACCTCAAACCAAAGATTACCAAAGTTGGAACACCATGCATTGGAATGACCTGGATGTAGTACCTCATGCTTGGTCGGTAGCAGAACTGGCGAAAATAGCAACAATATATGGTCAAGCCACAACAAATACTACAACAGCTATATTAAATGCTTTACAGAATATGGCCATCAGTAATTCTTTACAATCAAAAACGCACTATACAAGGATACAAAACAAGTCGCTTCCAGGTCAGCTCCAACACTTGGGCCCAAAATCAATTACTATCGAAACACCTCCTGTAACCATCCATGACTATATGCTTCAATTAGCGGTACAACATGTAGGATTGTATACAGGCATTCTTGCAACAGATACCGCCCCACAGGTAAACGGTCTTATTTTACCAAAGCCATTGCCGCAAAATCCAATTAAACTTGCACCAGGAGTAACTCAGGTCAGCGAACTTGAGATGGTCATCAAAATAATAAATCAGCTCATTGACTGGATCTTTAGCCATTATGCATTGGTTGAAAAAGAAAGAATCAAACAGAATGTTGAGGCAGATCAATAAGGCTTAAAAAAACAATATAAAAATAAAAACCCCTGTTACAATATATTATCGTAACAGGGGTTTGTTATGTTTTTTTACAAAGTTGATTATAAATCAACCAAAGTACCTACATTTTCTCCTTCCACGATTTTCACTAAGTTCCCATCTTTATTCATATCGAATACAATGATAGGTAATTTATTTTCGTGGCTCAAAGTAAAAGCAGTCATATCCATTACCTTAAGGTTTTTCTCAAATACTTCATCGAAAGATAATGAATTATATTTTACCGCATCAGCATTCTTTTCAGGATCACTGTCATAAATTCCGTCTACTCTTGTGCCTTTAAGAATTACATCTGCCCCAATTTCGATGGCTCTCAATGTGGCAGCTGTATCTGTTGTAAAATAAGGGTTCCCTGTACCAGCACCAAAGATTACTACTCTACCTTTTTCAAGGTGTCTTACAGCTCTTCTTTTGATGAAAGGTTCAGCTACTTTATCCATTTCGATCGCAGACTGAAGTCTCGTCTTAATTCCTGCATCCTCTAATGCCCCTTGTAATGCCATACCATTAATTACAGTTGCTAACATTCCCATGTAATCGCCCTGTACTCTGTCCATTCCTTTTGCAGCCCCAGCTACCCCACGGAAAATATTTCCTCCTCCAATGACGATCGCTACTTCACAGCCTTTTTCAACTACTTTTTTAATCTCTGCAGCATATTCCTGTAGTCTTTCGTTGTCAATACCGTATTGTCTGTTCCCCATTAAGGCCTCACCGCTAAGTTTTAGAAGGATTCTTTTATATTTCATCTTTTATTTTTAATAAACTTTTTAATAGAGTTGGTTTCTCCAAAATTTGATTTTGCAAATATAATCATTAAAAATATTGATAAAAGAAAAATATTTAATTAGAAATAATGTAAGAAATATTTTGAAAAGTACGAAAAAGGATTATTTTTGCATTAATTATAAATTGAGTTGAAGAAAATTATCATTTTTTCATTATTTCTATCAGGAATTGTTTCTTATGCGCAAACAGGAACAAATGTGTATCCGTTCTTAAATGTACCTGTATCTGCAAGACAGGCAGCCTTGGGTGGAGATGCAATTTCGATAAGAGATTATGATGTTTCCTTTGCTATTGCAAACCCGGCCCTGTTAAATAAAGATTCAGACAAGCAGCTTTCTGTAAATGCTACGGCTTATCTTGCCGACTCCAAATATGGAACCATTGCGTATGCCAAAGACTTTGAAAATGGTCACATGGCCACTATCAATGCGAGGTATATGAGCTATGGAAGTATTCCGAGAACTGATGAAAGTGGTTTTCAGGATGGAGAGTATAAAGCTTCTGATGTAGCTATTGGCGCCGGATATGCTTACCAGTTTGAAGAAGACTGGACCATTGGTGGAGGGTTAAATTTTGTTACCTCAAAAATAGACAACTATACTTCTTCCGCAATCTCAGGAACTGCTGGAATTACTTACCATAATAAAAAGAACAAAGAAGTTCTTTCCCTTGTATTAAGAAACTTCGGTTTCCAACTGAAATCATTCAATGGAACCCGTGAAAATCTTCCATTTCGAGTGGATATAGGATATACAAGAATATTGAAAAACTTCCCTCTTGCCATTACCATTACGGCACACGATCTTCAGGAGTTTAATATTTCATCGGAATATAATAAGGATGGCCAAAAAGTGAATGCCGGAAGAAAAATTGCCGATCACTTCTCTTTAGGAGCAGAATTATTTCCCGAAAAAAACTTTAATATCAGACTGGGATATAATGTAAAAAGAGGAAATGAACTTGCTGTGGCAGATCAGAGAAACTTTTCAGGACTTTCAGGCGGATTTGGAATTAAAGTTTCAAAATTCCGTATAGATTACGCCCATATAAGATACCACAACTCTTCGAACGTCAATCAGATAGGAATCTCTATGGATCTTTCCAGCCACAGAGGAGAATAGAAAAATTCTTAAATACCTCTTAAAATTTCTTATTAATTCTTGATTTTCTAAAAAAAATCTTGAAATTTGCAGTATGAAAAAACCTGTAATAGCTATCGATGGGTACTCGTCTACCGGAAAAAGTTCTATCTCCAAAATCATTGCTGATAAGCTAGGACTTATTCATATGGATACAGGAGCGCTTTACAGAGGAGTTACCTGGTTTGCTCTGCAACATTGTCTGAATGAAGAAGGCGGAATTGATCTGAAAACTTTATTTTCATCTTTAGATCAGATTCATCTTGAATTTAAAAACAATGACGGAACACTTGTTATTTATCTTAATAATATTGATATTTCTAAGGAGATCCGTACCAATGAAGTTTCCGACAATGTAAGTCTTGTAGCCAAGCAAAAAGAAGTGAGAGATTATTTATTACAATCTCAGCGTTCTATAGCAGAAAAAGGAGGGGTCATCATGGACGGACGTGACATCGGGACAGTAGTTCTGCCAAATGCGGACTATAAGTTCTTTCTTACTGCCAGTATAGATGAAAGAACCAACAGAAGATTTCTCGAATTAAAAGGTCTTGGAATTGAAGCTGATAAAGAACAGGTAAAGCAAAACCTCATTGAAAGAGATAAAATCGACAGTGAACGTGAAATTGCCCCATTGAAGCAGGCTGATGACGCTACAGTAATCGACAATTCTGAGCTTACTAAAGAAGAAACCATAGAACTTATTCTTTCTTACATCGAAAAGATTTAACAATTTTTAATAGGCAGACAGCCTCCTTTGGTATACAAATTGTAAGTTTTATTAGTGTAAAAACTAATCTATTATTAACTATTAAAAAACTTAAAATGTCTAAAAACGGAAAAAATACAGCAGGTATATTGGCAGGACTTCTTGCAGGTGCTGCAGCAGGTGTAATCTTAGGAATGTTATATGCACCTGAAGAAGGAAAAGAAACCAGAAAAAAAATCAAGACTAAAGCAAATGATTTAAAAGATCAGGCTAAAAACAAGTACGGAGAGGTTTCTGAAAAAGTGAAAGACCAATATGGCAATATTTCTTCTACTTTTAAAGAAACAGCTAACAACGTAGCACATACTATGAAAGATGGGTATGACAAATACAAAGATCAGATTGTTTCTAAAACTGCAGATGTAGTAAAGGATGTAGAAGCAGAACTGAATGATCTTAAATCATAAGTAATTTATCTTTTTAAGTAAATTACAGAAAGGAACTTTTGTGCGAAAGTTCCTTTTTTTGTAACTTTAAAAAAAAACAATGATAGAAACTATTAAAGAATACGCCTCGAAGAGAATAGACCTTCTGAAAATTGAAGCTACTGAAAAGTCTTCTCTTTCTGCCGGGCTCATTACCTACTTTGTAGTACTGCTTGTTGCTTTTGCTTTTTTTATTATCCTTTTCAACTTTGGGATTGCTTTTCTTATTGGGAAAGCATTGGATAATTATTCGTACGGGTTCTTAATTGTTGCAGCATTTTATGCTTTGGTAATGGCTTTTGTCATTGCATTTAAAAACAAAATTGTGAATACTGTTGCAGATCAAGTTATTAAATTTTTAAATCATTAAACTATGGGCAGAAAATACGAAAGCATAGAAGAACTAAGAAGAAAGAAAAAACTGCTCCAAGGTGAAATTAGTGATTTGGAAAATCTTCTTACTTTTAAGAATACAAAAGAAAGCCTTAGTGCATTCACCAATGGTCTCAGTGATCAATATCTTCAGGAAAAAGTAGATGAAGACGGTGATGAAAAAGTTGTTCTTAGAAAAGACGTCATTGCCAAGCAACTTACTTCTGAAGTAAAAGACCTTCTGATCAGTAAGAATACGGCTGTAGGACTTGCCAGTTCTGCATTCAAAGGAAATATTGCAGACAGTATTGTAAAGCTCGGAGTTACCGCTATTGTGGGTAATTATGCCAAAAAGAATATGAAAAGTTCTAATTGGAAAAATAAACTCGTTGGAGCAGCTTTGATTTACCTCGCTCCTATTGCATTGAAATTTGTCCGAAAAAAACTGGAAGAATACCAGAAAAACAAGAGCGTTTCCAGCATGGAACAATTGATATAGAAACTTTTATAGGTTTTAGATATCAGATTTCGGATCTATCAGTTGGGAAATCATTTTCCCACTCGAATAATGTCTGAAATCTGATATCCGAAGTCTAAAATCTATTTAGAAAATAATTGTCCTAAAATAATCCCGGCGGCCATTGATACATTCAGGCTTTCTGTAGATTGGGATTTTCCAAACCTTGGGATACTGATGCATTTTTGCAATAGTTTTTCCGTTTCCGGCCTCATTCCGTTTCCTTCATTTCCAAGAATCAAATTTATTTTTTCAGGTTTTTCAAAGGTATAGATGTTGTCTCCATCCATATCTGTTCCTATATTTACATTTTCTGTTTTAGAAAGATAGTCAACAAGATCTGTATAAACCATATTTACTCTTGTAAAGGATCCCATTGTTGCCTGGATCACCTTTGGATTGTAAAAATCTACGGTATCTTCACTACAAATGATCTGTTCTATTCCAAACCAGTCTGCTAACCGAATAATGGTACCCAAATTCCCAGGGTCCTGAATGCCATCCAAAACAAGTTGTATTCTCTTATCGGCCCATGGCTTTTCCTCTGGCAGATGACACACTGCAACAGAATCTTTTGGGGTTTTAAGAAAACTGATTTTTTTTAACTCATTTTCAGAGATATGAGTAATAGGGATATCAGTACGGTCCAATTTTTGCGGATCGGTTGATAATATTTCTTTAACTTTAAAGTTAGAATTGAAAAGTTCACAAATGATTTTATTACCTTCAACCAAAAACAAATTGTATTTTTGTCTGAACTTCTTTTTATCTAAAGATTGTAAAACTTTTATTGTATGAGCTGTAAGCATTATAAGAATTCTCCTCAAAAATATTATAAAATTATCTCATTTGCAACATTTGTTGGTCTCCTTTATGCTTGTAGTACCACAAAAAAGGTTCCAGATGGTGATTATCTGCTTACTAAGAACAATTTTGAATTCGAAGATAAGAAAGAATTTTTTGATGAGGAGCTAAAAGATTATGTTCAGCAGAAGCCTAATAAGAAGCAAATTCTTTTTATGCCTTTAGGCCTTATGTTCTACAATATGGCCAATCCAAAATACGACACCATCCTTAATGAGTATATGACGTACCCCCGTGAAATGAGAGATCAGAAACTGAGAGACTCCTTATTTATTAAGTATAATATGAAAAACAGTGTCGGAAAAAATCTTTTCTTTGACCGTTTATTACATACATGGGGCTCTCCACCTGTTATCCTGGATCAAACCAGAAGTGAAAAAGGAGCAGAATCTATCAAAAAAAGACTCACTTACAGAGGGTACTGGGATGCAGAAGTAAAATACAAGCATAATTTAGACTCGGCTTCTAAAAAAGCAGCGGTAAATTATTTCATCAAACATAATGATCCTACCTACATTAAAGATTACTTTTTTAATATTCCGGATCAGGGCATCAAACAGATTTACAATACTCATCTGAATAAAACGCTTATAAGATCAGGTAAGGTCCTTGACCAAACTGTTCTTGAAAAGGAAGTAACAAGGATTACTGACTTAATGAGAGAATATGGATATTATAAATTCAACAGCACCAATGATGAGGTTTATTTCGTTGCTGACTCTTTAAAAAGCAAAAAACAGGTTCCTCTTACGTTGGAAATCCATAAAGATTCTTTAGATCGTCCTTACAAAAAAGCTACTTTTGGAAATATTGATGTTGCCATCGTAGATGAAGCCAGCGATTATCCTAAAAATACGGTGAAAGACAGTTTAAGAAGGATAAGATTCCATAAAATGAATGATAAATATAAGACATCTTCATTATGGAGAACCATCATTGTAGACAGTAAACAAACTTACGATCAACAGAAACTGGACGTAACAAAGAGAAACCTTCTAACGATGAACAATTTCAGCATCGTAAAAGCAAGAGACTCTCTAAGACGTGGAGGCGTTATCTCCCCTAATGACAGTATTGTAGATGTTTTATATATACTAAAACCTCTTCCTAAGTATGAACTTAAAGTAGGTACAGACCTTAATTATTCTCAGATCCTGAATCTTGGAATTACTCCTTCTGTAGACCTTACTACCCGAAACCTTTTCAGAGGGGCAGAAAACCTTTCTACAAGTCTTTCCGGTACATTTGGATCTATTGCAAGTACGGAAAATACAGATAAAAGGGTTTTAGCGTATGAAATATCAGCTCAGGCATCTCTGAACTTCCCGAGATTGCTATTGCCGTTTAATTATTATAAATTCATTCCTAAAAGATACACTCCTACTTCTTCCATTCTACTGGGAGCTTCTATACAGAATAATATCGGATTGGGAAGAGTTAACTTTAATACTGGATTAAATTATCAGGCCACTGTCAATGAACTGGTGTATCATAAACTGACTTTGTTTAACACCCAGATCAGTTTAACAAAAAATAAAAATGCTTATTATGATTACTTCGTTAACGATGAAGTAGTAAGAAAAGAAATAGTTGCTAACTATTCTGCCCATTACGGAATTGATCTTGAAGAAGATATACTATCCGGAAAAACTACAAAGGATGAAGTCTCTCAGAAAATCATTAATGATGGTGACTACCGAGCTTCTCTTAATCCACAAGGTTTAGATTTACTGACAACATTCAGAGGAAGTCTTATCAATAAAGAAAGACAAACCCAGGATGTCTTTATTTCTTCTATGATTTATAATTTTGTTTACAATGAAATTGGAAAGAAAGATTACCCAAATGCTTTTTATTTTAATGGAAAAGTTGAGCTTGCCGGTAATATTTTAAGTCTATTCAATAAGAAAAGTAATGACGGAGGAGTCATTACGTCTCCGCAAAAAACAATTTTTGGAATTCCTTATGCTCAATTCGTAAAATTCGATATCGATACAAGGAAATATTTCAGGTTTAACGGAAATCAGACCTTAGTGCTTCGTCAGTTCATCGGGGTAGGTATTCCTTATGGAAACTCGGATGACATGCCTATTATTAAATCATATTTCAATGGTGGATCCAACGATATCAGAGCCTGGGTAGCCTTTGGAGGACTAGGACCTGCTGATTCTCAGGTAGACGAAAGAGTACGTGCTTATATGACCAATGATGTAAAACTGACCACCAATATTGAATACAGAATTCCATTTAATAATATGTATGAGGGAGCCCTGTTTACAGATATAGGAAATACCTGGAGTCTCCGTAATCACAATGATGCTCATCAGGATCAATTCAGATTCAATAAGTTCTTGGGGCAAATGGGAGTTGGTAGCGGATTCGGTTTAAGAATAAACGTAGCGTATATTACCCTGAGATTAGATTTTGCCTATAAGATTTTTGATCCGAATAAACCAGAGGGAGACCGATGGAGATTCAAAGCGCTACAGCCTTTCAAACCAACGATTAACTTTGCTTTCGGATATCCTTTCTAATCAGGAGAAACTCCCAAAATAAAATACACTACAGCAATAACACGGGCGAGGATTTCCCTCGCCTGATTTCTATAGAAACTTTCAGGCTTTGTTACATCCTGTGCATCAAAGCCCAATGCATTCATATCATTATTTCTTGCAAAAAATAAAGCACGAAGGTTATGATATCCCTGAGACACAATAATGACATTTTTCTTCTTATAAATATCTTTACAACGAAGAATACTTTTGTAGGTATTAAAGCCTTTAGGATCTTCAACAATAATATCTTCCGGAACACCTTCCTGGTAGATCAGATAGTTTTTCATTGCTGCAGGTTCATTGTACCCTTTACTCTTCTCTCCACTTACAATTATTGTTTTGATCTTTCCATGATGATAAAGAAGGGCAACGGCATCCATCCTCTTAGTAAAATATGGATTAGAAAGGCCTGATCTCATCTTTGGAGAAGTTCCAAGCACCAAAGCAACTTCCCTTGGCGGAATTTTTGAAATTTTGGTATAGGTACGTCCATTGGTGAGCCCAAAAACCCACACATTGCAGAAACATATCACCAAAACTCCTAATTCTAATGATATAAACCCTAAGTTAAATATGTTCCTAATAATTCTCAACTAAGATCAAAGTTAAGCTTTATTTTTTTACTTTTCACTATTGACATGCAAGCTAATATATGTCCCTGCATTTCCTCTTTTTCGGTAAGATATTCATTTTCCAATAGTTCTACTTCTCCTTCTTCCAAAGAACATTCGCAACTTCCGCAGATCCCGGATTTACATGAATAAGGAACCGGGAATTTCTGGAGTAAAAGCTGTTGCAATATTCTATCCTTATTATCAGGAAGTTGGGTAGTGTATTTTTTTCCCAACATCATAAATTCCACTTCTATATTCTCAATAAGTGGAAATTCTTTTTCTATAGGATAAATATCATCATTATATTCTTCAAAAAGTTCAAAATGAATATTTCGCTTTGGAATCCCGTGATGGTAACAGGCGTTTGCCAGCGTTTTAATCATCTCTCCTTTTCCACAGATCAATACTTCATCCACCGCATCCCAGATTGTAGATTCTTCATCAGTATCATCCAAATGTAGAATCTGATTGATAATTAAATTTAATTTCTTTTCATCCAGTCTGCCATAGAAAAACTGATCGGCAGTTTTTTCCTGTGAAAAAAAGTAAAAGATCTGCAGCCTGTCTCCACAGGTTCTGGCAAGATTATCCAACTGATCTCTGTATATTAAATCATCTGAACTTTTGTTTCCAAAGAATAGAAATAATCTTGTTCTTGGTTCGGTATGAAGGATATGCTTAAAATGACTTAAAATAGGAGTAATTCCAATACCGGCAGCAAAAGCAACTATTGTTCTGAACTCACTGGGTTTAGATACTATGGTAAATCTACCGGCAGGTTCACTTATCATTAATTCATCACCTTCATTGTAGTTTTGAAAGAGCTGAGAGGTAGCTCCATCAGGAGCATTAACTTTTATTCCCAAACTTATTTTTCCCTCATAAGGAGCAGAAGTCATTGAATAATCATTAATCACTTCTTCTCCATGTGATTGAAATTTTACACTCACGAACTGCCCGGCATCAAACTTAAAGTTTTCTTTCAAATTCTCCGGAATAATGAATTCCAGAGAAAAAGTATTTTTGGTCAGCTCTACCTTTTTCGCTATTTTTAACGGATGAAACTGTATCAGTTTCCCTTTATAGATTTGTTGTTCCATACTTCAATTCAAAAATAGATAAAAAATAATTTATGAAGAAGATAATTTTATCAACGTTAATCCTTACTGCTCTTTACAGCTGCAAGAAAGAGACTTCAAAAGTTGAAAGCAATACTACTCCTACGGATTCAGTTACCGTAAAAGAAAGTACAACGGATCAGGCAGGTACGTATATTCCCAAAGAACTTTCTCCTGAAAATGTAAGTCAGCATTTGGCTAAGAACAATGACACATTATATGTTACCAATTTTTTTGCAACGTGGTGTGGCCCTTGTATCAGAGAAATCCCAAGTTTTAAAAATAAAATGCAGGAATTAAAAGATAAACCTGTAAAATTTACCTTCGTAAACCTTGATGACAAAGCAGATTGGGATACCAAAGTGAAAGATTTTGTGGCAGAACACAATCTTGGGGCTAATGTCATTCTACTGGATGGAGAAAAGTTAGATCCTAATTTCTTCTCCAAGAACTTCAAGCAATGGAATGGAGGTTCAATTCCTTTTACCTTCATGAGAAAAGGAAATCAAACAGAGGAATATTTAGGAATGATGACAGAGGAAGTTTTGAACTCTAAAATCGATGCTTTTCTAAAATAAAATACATCTTTCTGAATCATGTCAAAAAGATTTAAAATCCTGTGTTTATTATTAACCATTGCAATCACTGGAGGCGCGATTGTTAATTTGAATACAGGATTTTTGAGTTTAAGCCTTCAAGATTTCTTTCATGATTCTGCACAGAGTCAAATTGCAGAAATTCGTATTAACCGGGTCCTTGTTATGCTGTTGGCAGGAATTTCAATTCCTACATCAGGTTTTCTGATGCAGGAATATTTTCAAAATCCACTAGCAGGGCCTGATATTCTTGGAATCACTTCGGTTGCCAGTTTATCTGTAGCATTTTATATTTTCTTTTCCCATAATATTCTGCTTCCGGAATTTCTCCAAAACAGTTTTCTTAGCTTATCGGCTATTGGCGGAAGTTTATTATTAATGCTGATTCTGTTATCCATGTCCAATAAATTTCAGGACAAATCCTATCTTATTATTTTTGGTTTTTTAGTATCTGCCTTTGCGGGAGCAATCGTTTCATTGTTACAATTTTATGCAGAGAATCAAAGTCTTAAAAACTATATATTATGGTCTTTTGGAGCTAATAATATGGTCACCAGAAATCAAATCTATGTGTTATTCATTTTAGTATTGATAGGATTGTTTTTCTGTTTTAAATCTATAAAACCATTAATAGGAAATTCATTAGGAACTTCATATGCGCAGAGTTTGGGAGTTAATCTAAAGCATTTAAAACTTTTAATAATTATAGCTTCTTCTCTCCTGTCAGCATCTATTACTGCTTTTTTAGGGCCTATCCTCTTTATAGGAATTATTGTTCCTCACTTTTGCCGACTGATCTATAACCCTTCCAAATTATGGCAGCAGTGGATCTTAAATATGTTTCTGGGAATGCTGGTTATGTTATTTTTCTCTGTGATAGCAGAAAAAACACAGATTCCACTAAATGTAATAAGTTCTGTCTTTGGAATTCCTGTGATCTTGTTGATGCTTTTGAAACAGAATAAGGCTTAATTTTTTTATTGGAGACGCGGAGGCGTAAGTTTTTTGCCTGCTTCATGCTTTAAGGCGCAAAGATTTTATCTACGATAAAATTGAATACAGTAATATATATTTAAATTCAAAATTGCACGCATAGAAACCTATTTGGTATTGATAGCTCTTTTGAAGTAGAATAAAGTGTGATTTTGTTGGAAAATGCAAAGACGCAAGGTTATTGACCGGCATTATGCTTAAAATCTCTCCCCAGATTCGGTAGATAACACAGATATTTATGAATAATTTCATACCTTTCTAAATATTTATGATAAGATGAAATTTTTTCCTTTATGTCATTCCATGGGAATCTAAGCCTACATTGTAGAGATATTTTCAGCATGATAAAAATAGAGTAAAAAACAAACTTAGTTATTAGATCTCCAATAGTAATTCAAACTATGAAAATTAGAATATCCCAAAAACAATTGATTATTACACACATAATTTTGTTTGCAATAAGTTTTGCTTTTCTAGAGTATTCTAAAATGTTCAGAATGAATAAAGTATTTCATTGGATTTATTCTTGGGGGCATAATTGGTGGCTGATGGTTGCTTTTCCTTGTTTCTTTTGGGGATCTCTCATTTTAGGAAGCTATAGTTTATGGAAAATCAAGAAAAATAAATTTACATATTTCTTATTTAGCATTCTTCCTTTAATTATTTTTTTAACTCTTCTTTCTTTTTAAGCATGTACCTAAAAATCAAACAAGCCAATATCGGATATAATACAACATTAATTTCAAATGCTAATGCGGAATTGAAACTTGGCGATGTGTGTTTATTGATTGGGAATAATGGTGTAGGGAAAACGACTCTAATCAAATCTATTCTTCACCAGATTCCTTTGCTGAATGGAGATATTTTAATTCATAGTAAGAATGTAAAAAAACTTTCCGTAAAAGAAATTGCAGAGAGTATTGCCATTGTTTTTTCAAAATCAATTATTCCACAGCATTACACAGTAGAAGACCTTATTTCATTAGGAAAATACATCTACTACCCTTTTTATTTTGAATTGAAGAAGGAAGATCGTGAAGAGGTTGCTCACATTATTGAGGAACTGGAGCTCGGACAATACAAATATACGCTCCTTAAAAACCTTTCAGATGGAAACCTTCAAAAAGCATTTATCGGACGTGCTATTACCCAAAACTCTCCTGTTATTATTCTGGATGAACCGACTACCCATTTAGATGAGAAAAATAAGATCATTATTTTGAAAACCTTGAGAAAGCTGGCAAAGGAACAAAACAAACTTATCTTATTTTCTTCACATGACTGGCGTCTGGCTAAGGAGTTTGCTGATAAAATATGGTATGTAAAAGACACACAGCTTTATTCAGGAATTGTGGAGGACGTATTGCTTCAGCATGATGAGCTTACCAATGTTTCATTATTTCAAATACATGAGAATTTTATTCCACCACATATCTCTGCACCGCAGGTTCAGAAGGAAATGCTCTATTCTTTGCTTCAAAAAAACTTCTCAAAAGACCTTTCTTATCTTCATTTTGAATTTCAGGACAGTTTTTGGGTAATTACTAACGATTCCCAGAAACTACAATGCGAATCCTTCGAAGAAATCGTAAATTTCATTGAAAACATTTATTAATCAATAGGTTTCTTTAATTATTTCACATACTATGCATGCATAGTATTATGCAAATCATACAATTTAACTGTTTTATTATCAACTTATTAACAAAATTTAACGTTAATAAATATTATGCATGCATAATATTTACTAAATTTGGGTAAAACCATTGGCGCAAAAATGATGGATAATAATAAGGAAAAAATAGAAAACGTAGATTTAATTTTAAAGCAGACCTGGTTGGCTGTTTCTAAAATGTACACAGAATTGGCTCAGGAACATGATTCCACAGCAGTACAAGCCCTAACCCTTCTTAAAATTGATCCCAAAGAAGGTACGAGAAGTACAAATCTTGGACCTAAAATGGCCATTGAACCCACTTCCCTAACGAGAATCATTAAACTTTTGGAAGATAATGGATATATCTATAAGGAGAAAACCACCACGGATAAAAGAGAGGTGATTATCAAACTTACCGATAAAGGGTTAAATTCCAGAAACATGTCAAAAGAAGTCGTTGTCAACTTTAATAAAAAGGTAATGGAAAAGATCAGCCCGGAAAAGATGGATGCTTTCAAAGATGTCATGACTGAGATCATGAAAATAGCCAATGAGCTGCTCAATAACAGAAAATAAAATTATTATGAACTGCACGGTTCATATAACCTTATAAATAATAAAAAAATAGATATGAAAAGAAGAATCAAACACGTAACAGTTCTTGGTTCAGGAATTATGGGTAGCGGTATCGCAGCTCACTTCGCCAACATTGGTGTGGAAGTGTCACTTTTGGATATTGTACCTTTTGAATTGACTGAAGCTGAGCAGAAAAAAGGTTTGACCAAAGAAGACAAGGCAGTAAGAAACAGAATTGCTGCTGAGAACTTCGAAAAACTTAAAAAAGCAAGCCCTGCACTTCTTTATTCACCAAAGTTTGCAGACAGAATCAAAATTGGAAACTTCGATGATGATTTACCAAAAATAAAAAATACGGACTGGATTATTGAAGTAGTTGTTGAAAGACTTGACATTAAAAAGTCTGTATACGAAAAAATTGAGCAGTTCAGAAAACCGGGAACATTAATTTCTTCCAATACATCAGGAATTCCTATCCACTTCTTGACAGAAGGAAGAAGCGAAGATTTCAAAAAATACTTTGCAGGAACTCACTTCTTCAACCCGGTAAGATATCTTCCTCTTCTTGAGATTATTCCAACAAACGATACAGATCCGGAAATCATAGATTTCTATATGAATTATGGGGCTAAATTCTTAGGTAAAACTACCGTTTTAGCAAAAGATACTCCAGCGTTCATTGCTAACAGAATCGGGGTATTCTCTATGATGGATCTACTTCACAATGTACAAAAATTAGGACTTACGGTTTCTGACGTTGATAAATTAACAGGTCCTGTAATCGGACGTCCAAAATCGGCAACTTTCAGAACTGCTGACGTGGTAGGTCTTGATACTTTAGTTATGGTAGCCAACGGTGTTCGCCAAAGCGGTGCTGAAGCGAATGACTTTAATGATGTATTTGCTCTTCCTCCTTATATCCAGAAAATGATGGATAATAAATGGTTGGGTTCAAAAACTGAACAGGGATTCTATAAAAAAGTGAAAAACGCAGATGGAAAATCTGAAATTCACGGATTGAATCTTGATACACTGGAATATGAGCTTCAAGGAAAATCTTCATTCCCTACTTTAGAATTAACAAAGTCTATTGATAAACCAATTGACCGATTCAAAGTATTGATCGGAGGTAAAGATAAAGCAGGTGAACTATACAGAAAATCATTAGGTGCATTATTCGCTTATGTTTCTCATAAAGTTCCTGAAATTTCCGATGAAGTTTATAAAATAGATGACGCTATGAGAGCAGGTTTCGGATGGGAAAATGGTCCATTTGAAATCTGGGATGCTGTAGGTGTTCAAAAAGGTATTGAATTAGCAAAAGACGCAGGTTATGAAGTTTCTGACTGGGTTAAAAATGTAGAAACTTTCTATAAAGTTAATGATGAAGGACAAAGTATCTATGTTGATAAAAATTCAGGAGAATACAACAAAATCCCTGGACAGGATGCTTTCATTATTCTTGATAACATCAGAAAAAACAAAACACTTTGGAGCAATTCAGGCGCTGCAATTTTAGATTTAGGTGATGGTATTATCAACTTCGAGATCCGTTCTAAAATGAATTCTCTTGGCGGCGAAGTTTTAGATGGATTAAATAGAGCTATTGATTTAGCAGAAAAAGAATACGATGGATTAGTAGTAGGAAACCAAGGAGCTAACTTCTCTGTAGGAGCTAATCTGGCTATGATCCTAATGATGGCTATTGAGCAAGATTGGGATGATTTGAATATGGCGATTGCTTATTTCCAGAAATCAATGATGAGAGTACGCTATTCCTCTATTCCTGTAGTCGTTGCGCCTCACGGAATGACCTTAGGAGGAGGATGTGAAATGACAATGCACGCAGACAGAGTAGTTGCCGCCGCAGAAACTTATATCGGACTGGTAGAAACCGGAGTGGGTGTAATTCCTGGTGGTGGTGGTACTAAAGAACTTACTTTAAGAACTTCCAGAGAATTCCACAGTGACGATGTTAAAAACAACAGACTTCGTGATGCATTCATGAATATTGCTATGGGTAAAGTAGCTACTTCGGCATATGAAGCTTACGATATGGGAATCCTTGAAAAAGGGAAAGATATTGTTTCTGTAAGCAAAAACAGACAGATTGCTGAAGCTAAAAAAGTTGTAAAACTATTGGCTGAACAGGGCTATACTCAACCTATCGAGCAAAAGGTAAAAGTTTTGGGTAGAGATGCATTAGGAATGTTCTACGTAGGAACAGATCAGATGTTAACAGGAAAATATATCTCCGAGCACGACAAGAAAATTGCAGACAAGTTAGCCAACGTAATGGTAGGTGGAAACTTATCTGAACCTACAGTAGTTACCGAACAATACTTATTGAACCTTGAAAGAGAAACATTCCTTCAGCTTTGTGGTGAAAGAAAAACTTTGGAAAGAATTCAGTATATGTTACAAAATGGGAAACCACTTAGAAACTAAAGGCGAGCTCCGGAGGAGCGAACTGTTAATAGCTATAGAATAATTTTAAAAGATTAGAGAGCCTCGTAGAGGCGACCTGTTAGTTTTTATGGCCAATACTTATACACAGATTTATATTCAAATTGTCTTTGCAGTAAAAGGAAGACAAAACCTGATCTCAAAAGAAAACAGAGAAGAATTACATAAATTAATTACAGGTATTGTATCTAATAGAAATCAAAAATTATTTGCAGTTTTTGCAATGCCTGACCATGTTCATGTACTTGTAAGTATGAATCCGACAATGTCAGTTTCAGATTTAGTAAGAGATATTAAAGCAGGATCTTCAAAATTCATCAATGAAAAAAGATGGATGAATGGAAAGTTCAATTGGCAGGAAGGATACGGAGCTTTTTCTTATTCTAAAAGTAGTGTTGATTCGGTTGTAAAATATATTTTAAATCAGGAGGATCATCATAAAAAGAAAACTTTTAGAGAAGAATATTTGGATTTTATGTCAAAATTTGAAATTGAATATGATCCAAAATATTTATTTGAATGGACTGAAGATTAACAGGTCGCTCCTACGGAGCTCCACAAATTGCAAAACAATATAACTATAAACAGTTTACCTCTACGAGGCAAAAATCTTTCAAAAACAATTTAATTAAACAAAAATGAAAACAGCATACATCGTAAAAGGATTTAGATCAGCAGTAGGAAAAGCGCCAAAAGGTTCCCTACGCTTTACACGTCCTGACGTAATGGCAGCAACAGTTATTGAAAAGTTAATGGCTGAGCTTCCACAATTAGATAAAAACAGAATTGATGACCTTATTGTAGGAAATGCAATGCCTGAGGCAGAGCAAGGATTAAACGTAGCCCGTTTGATATCTCTGATGGGTCTAAATACAGATAAAGTTCCGGGAGTAACCGTAAACAGATACTGTGCTTCAGGAAGTGAGGCTATTGCAATTGCTTCTGCAAAGATACAGGCTGGAATGGCAGATTGTATCATTGCAGGAGGTACAGAATCTATGTCTTATATCCCGATGGGTGGTTACAAACCGGTTCCAGAAACGGATATCGCTAAAACAAACCCTGATTATTATTGGGGAATGGGTTACACTGCTGAAGAAGTAGCAAAACAGTACAATATTAGCAGAGAAGAACAAGATCAGTTTGCATTTGAATCTCATATGAAGGCTTTAAAAGCTAACCAGGAGGGAAAATTTGCCAACCAGATTGTTCCGATCCCTGTAGAATATAATTTCCTTGATGAAAATCAGAAGATTCAGACGAAGAAATTTGATTTCTCGGTAGATGAAGGTCCAAGAGCTGATACTTCTCTAGCAGGTTTAGCGAAACTTAGACCTGTTTTCGCTAACGGAGGGAGCGTAACTGCCGGAAACTCTTCTCAGATGAGTGATGGTGCTGCTTTTGTCATGGTAATGAGCGAGGAAATGGTAAAAGAATTAGGTCTTGAGCCGGAAGCAAGATTAGTAGCTTATGCAGCAGCAGGTCTTGAGCCAAGAATTATGGGAATGGGGCCTATCTATGCTATTCCAAAAGCATTGAAACAAGCTGGTCTTGAATTAAAAGATATTGAATTAATCGAATTAAACGAAGCATTTGCATCACAATCAGTGGCGATCAAAAAAGAGCTAGGTTTAAATCCTGATATCTTAAACGTAAACGGAGGAGCAATCGCTCTTGGTCACCCACTTGGATGTACAGGAACAAAATTGACCGTACAACTTCTTGACGAAATGAGAAGACGTGGGAACAAATACGGAATGGTTTCTATGTGTGTGGGAACCGGACAAGGAGCGGCTTCAATTTTTGAACTACTATAGACAAATAGATAATAGACGGAGAGATAATAAACATAGTTCAACATCTATCATCTGTCTATTTACTAAAAGTCTCAAAAACCAAAGAAGCAAACATGAGTGATTTTAAAAGACATAATTTCAAGAAGCTTAAAATTTGGCAACTGGCTTTAGAATTATCAAAAAATGCATTAGATCTTACCGATACTTTTCCAACTTATGAAAAATATGGTTTGAAAAGTCAAATGGACAGATGTGCAATTTCAATTCCATCCAATATAGCTGAAGGTTCAAGCAGAACGAATAAGTCTTTTAGTCATTTTCTGGATATTTCTTTAGGCTCATCATTTGAATTACAAACACAAATATTGTTAGCCAATCACAGAAAATATTTATCTGACGAAAAAGGGGAAATCTTTGAACTTAAAATTGAGGAATTTCAAAAAGCAACAATGGTGTTTCAGAATACTTTAAATAAAGATTAATTAAGAGAATAGATCAATAATAGACAGAGAGATAATAGACAAGATTCAACATCTATCATCTATACGTCTATTATCTAAAAGTCTCAAAAAAATAAAAAATAAAATAATATATGGCTACATTAAAAGGAGGTGAATTCCTGATCAAGGAAATTCCTGCAAATGAAATTTTCAGTCTTGAAGAACTGAGTGAAGAACAAAAAATGCTTCGCGATTCTGCGAAAGAATTTATAGATAGAGAAGTTGTTCCACAACATGATCGTTTTGAGAAAAAGGATTATGCATTGACTGAAGAGAAAATGCGTCAATTAGGAGAAATGGGACTTTTGGGAATTACTGTCCCTGAAGAATATGGAGGTCTTGGAATGGGATTTGTGAGTACAATGTTGGCTTGTGATTACGTTTCAGGTGGAAATGGATCATTAGCAACAGCTTATGGAGCGCATACAGGAATAGGAACACTTCCTACTCTCCTTTACGGAACTGAGGAATTAAAAAAGAAATATCTTCCGGAT
This sequence comes from Chryseobacterium nakagawai, assembly GCF_900637665.1. Taxonomy (NCBI): domain Bacteria; kingdom Pseudomonadati; phylum Bacteroidota; class Flavobacteriia; order Flavobacteriales; family Weeksellaceae; genus Chryseobacterium; species Chryseobacterium nakagawai. The sequence continues at coordinate 2,804,398 of NZ_LR134386.1, read as the reverse complement.
TTAGCGAACGGAACAAAATTTGGTGCTTATTGTTTGACTGAACCGGATGCGGGTTCTGATGCCAATTCAGGAAAAACCAGAGCAAAATTGTCAGATGATGGAAAACATTATATCATCAACGGTCAAAAAATGTGGATTTCCAATGCAGGTTTTGCTGATACTTTCACTCTGTTTGCTAAAATTGATGATGATAAAAACATCACCGGGTTCGTCATCAACCGTTCTGAACTGGAAAACCCTGAAAGCTTAACTTTTGGAGAAGAAGAGCATAAATTAGGGATTCGTTCCTCTTCTACCCGCCAGGTTTTCTTCAATGATATGAAAGTTCCTGTAGAAAATATGTTGGGTGAAAGAAATAATGGTTTTAAAATCGCTTTGAATGCATTAAATGTTGGTAGAATTAAATTGGCTGCAGCAAATCTTGACGGACAAAGAAGAATTTTAAACCACTCTATTCAATATTCAAATGAAAGAAAACAATTCGGAGTTTCGATCTCTACTTTCGGAGCGATCAGAAAGAAGCTTGCTGAAATGTCAACCGGAGTTTTCGTAAGTGAAGCAGGTTCATACCGTTTAGCAAAAAATGTTGAAGATAAAATCGAAGAATTAGTTTCCGGAGGAATGGATCATCAGCAAGCTGAATTAAAAGGGGTTGAAGAATTTGCAGTAGAAGCTTCTATCCTTAAAGTTTTTGTATCTGATCTTACCCAAAATACTGCCGATGAAGGAATTCAGATTTATGGTGGAATGGGATTCTCTGAAGATACTCCAATGGAATCTGCCTGGAGAGATGCGAGAATTGGAAGAATCTATGAAGGAACGAACGAAATCAACAGATTATTAGCAGTAGGAATGCTTATTAAAAGAGCGATGAAAGGTGAATTAGACCTTTTATCTCCTGCAATGGCTATCAGCAAAGAATTGATGGGTATTCCTTCATTTGAAGTTCCTGATTATTCAGAATTCATGAGTGAAGAGAAAGCTATTATCGCTAATCTTAAGAAAGTATTCCTAATGGTTTCCGGAGCAGCTCTTCAAAAATACATGATGGATATTGAAAAGCAACAACACTTATTATTGAATGCTTCTGAGATCCTTAACCAGATCTATATGGCAGAATCTGCAGTATTAAGAGCTGAGAAACACTTCTCTCCTGACTCTGTAGAAGCAGCCATGGCTCAATTGAACCTTTACAAAGCTGTTGAAAAGATCATCGTAGCTGCTAAGGAAGGAATCATTTCTTTCGCTGAAGGAGATGAGCAGAGAATGATGCTTTCAGGATTAAGAAGATTCACTAAGTATACTAATCATCCAAATGTAGTAGCATTAACTGAGAAGGTGGCTGCTCACTATATTGAAAAAGGAACTTATTAGTCTTTATAACATAAATTTGATTTCAAAACGTCCCATTTTGGGGCGTTTTTTCTTTAATCCAAATATTAATAGTATGTTCATTTCAACTTTATAGAATTTTAGATTTCAATATTTTTTACTAAATTTAGTATAACTAAAGCCACTAACTCAAAATACGAACTTATGGGAAAATTTATTATTTCTAAAAGAACCAATGGTGATTTTCAATTTAATCTGAAGGCAGGAAACGGTCAGGTAATTTTAACAAGCCAGGGATACAGCACAAAACCGTCCTGTGAGAGCGGAATCAATTCTATAAAGATCAATTCTCAGGAAGATGCCAAATTTGAAAGAAATACTGCCAGGGATGGCAGATGTTATTTTAACCTTAAAGCCGGAAACGGACAAATCATCGGAACCAGCCAAATGTATGAATCTGATAACGGCATGGAAAACGGAATAGAATCTGTAAAAAACAATGCTCCCAATGCTCCTGTAGAGGATGAAACAAATTTCTAGATTATTACGAAATAATCTTCACAAAAATGTCTTATATTTTTAAGGCATTTTTTATTTTTGTACTCTATTTTCATAGAAAAATGACAAAAGAAGAATTACTCAATAAAGCTATAAAGATTGCCGATAAGGCTCATAAAGGACAAACTGATAAATACCACGCTCCTTATATTGCCCACGTTATGCGTGTCATGGAATATGGTAAAACAATTGATGAAAAAATCGTTGGTGTGCTGCATGATGTTGTAGAAGATCATCCATTGGAATTCAGCCTTGATTATTTAAGAGCAGAAGGATTTCCCGAATACATTATTTTCGCCATCAGCTGCCTTACCAAATTCGATCCGGAAGAAGACTATGATGAATTCATTAAAAGAACAGAAAGATCCCTTCTTGCGGTCGCAGTAAAAATTAATGATCTTCGTGATAATATGGATCTTAGAAGAGTAAACCGAGAACTTACTCCTAAAGACATTAAAAGGTTTAATAAATATCTTAAAGCCTATCGTTATCTTATAGAGAAATATTAATAAAAAACACACAAATGACTAATAACCTGCCCAAAATTTCAACTGCTTATCAATCTAAGCTGACTTCTGCTATTATATCAGTTTCAGTTTTTTTTCTGATATATTTAATACTTATCCTAACCTCTCTCCTAATGGTTTTCCTATTAGGTTATGGTGCCATCCAGCTATTGAGTATTAAAGTTAATTATTTTACTATTTTTGGTGCAGTAGGATTATTTAGTATAGGTGTTTTTGTATTTATCTTTCTTATCCGATTTATTTTCAGAAAAAATAATTACAGTACACGTCATCTGATAGAAGTAACACGCTCCCATCAACCCGAACTTTTTAATATGATTGACGAAATTGTAATGAAAACAAAAGTTCAGGCTCCCAAGAAAGTTTTTCTTTCGCCGGAGGTAAATGCCAGTGTAAGCTATAATTCTATTTTCTGGAGTATGTTTCTACCCGTAAAGAAAAACCTTACTATAGGCATGGGACTTATTAATTCAACAAGTGCCGGAGAATTGAGAACGGTTCTTGCTCATGAGTTTGGGCATTTTTCTCAAAGAAGTATGAAAGTAGGTGGTTATGTGAATCAGGCCGAAAAAATCATTTTTGAAACCGTTTATAATAATAAAGATTATGAAAATTTCATTATAGCGTTTTCAGGAGGCAATGTATTTTTTAAAATTTTCGGTCTCATCTCAGTGAGTTTCATCAGTGCATTTCAATATATTCTTAAAAGTATTTCAAATTTTCTTTTTAAAAATCACGCTTCGCTTCAAAGAGAAATGGAATATCATGCCGATGCAATCTCAACGTTCATAACAAATCCTGAGGAGCAGATTTCATCGTTATTGAGATTGGAATTGAGTGATGCTGCTCTTACTTATACGCTCAATTTCTATATTGAAAGCAATCAGAAATATCTTCCTAAAAATATTTACAAAAATCAGGTTTCTTTAATGAAAATTTTCAGTGAAAGAAATAATCATCCTTATGTAAACGGACTTCCACAAATAGATTTGGAAGATTTGACCCGATATAACAAATCCAGAATTGAGATTGAAGACCAATGGGCATCTCATCCCGATATTGCCAAGAGAGTCAAAAGGATTAAAGGGAACGAATCCGAAAACACAAGCAGAGATCACAGACCTGCGGGAGAAATAATAAAAGGTTATGAAAATATATGCGAAACTTTAACTTCAAAGTATCTCACATTATTAAATATTAAAAATGTTGGAGAAGTTATTGAAGACGAAACTTTTACCTCGCTTTATTTGGAAAACAATAATTATCAACTTCTTATTTCTTGTTTTAATGGTTATTATGAAAGGCACACCCCTATTTTAGAAAATATTGAAGCTATTATTCCAAATTCCAAGCTTCAGCATGGATCTGATCTTTTCAGTGATAAAAAAGTTTCTCTTGTGTATGAAAAAGCAGGGATAGAACAAGATCTTCAAACTTTAAAATATTTAGTTTCTCAACCAAAAGAAATAAAAACGTTCAGATATAACGGTACCTTACACAAAGCAAAAGATGCTGGAAACATTATCCCACAACTTGAAAAAGAACTTACCCAGGTAACTGCTGAGCTTGATACAAACGACAAATCCATTTTCCAGTATTATTATCATATATGCACTGATGAACAGCGAATGGATTTAATACGTCAATACAAAAAAATGTCAGCAATAGACAAAGAATTTGATGAATTTCAAGAAAACCTTAATGAATTTATTGGATACTTACAATTCATGGCGGTTACTTTACCTTTTGAAGAAATTCGTAAACACAGAGCAAAGCTTTTGAAGGCAGAAAAACCGTTTAAACAAAAGATCAGAAACCTTTTGGAAAATTCTGCTTACAAAGAATTCCTGACGGATGAAGAAAATAATCTTCTTCAGCAGTTTGTAAATACTGAATATATTTATTTCAATAATGATCGATATCTTCAGAATGAGGTAGATTCAGTATCCTTATTGATTGAAAAATATCAGGGTCTTTTAACTACTTATTACCTTAATACAAAACAGGAACTTTTAAATTTACAGTCAGATTTAGACAGAGTCTCTTAATCTGCCCCTGGGAAATCATATGTTTTCACCTCGTGATCTGTACCATCAATGTTGATATTCAATGCCAAGTAGATGAAATGTAAATTCTTATTTCCTTTTGCTTCAAATTCACGTTGCCAAAGGTATCCGCTCAAAATTCCAAAATAATCATCAATCTGATAGCCAAAGCCACCATACACCCTGTTTCTGGCAAAAGTGGGCTTCATTGGGGATACCAAGAAAATTTCATCATAAGCATTGGCAAAAACAGTTCCTTTTTTGATCGTTTTAGAGTTTAAAGGAACACTTACATTCAGACGGTAACGGTAACGCATTCTTTGAGAAGTCTGATCAGTTTGCGGCTCATAAAACCAACTCTTTTCAGCACGGAAACGGTTTTCAAACTTCACAATACCTTTTTTAATATCAATGATATCCTGAAGCCATACTCTGAATTCTTCTCTACTTAATTTATGGTCCTTATAATTAACATATCTTCCAAGTCCTACAAAAGGTTTATGATTCTTGGTAAGATTATATCCTAATCCCCCTTTTATTTCATAATAATCAGGATAGGTATAATCTTCATTACCTCTCAACTGCCCTTCTCCATAGATGAAAAATTTAGGATGAAATTTATAGGTTAGAGTCACTGCATTAAAGCTGGAGATATGTTCCTGAGCTTTGATTAAAGATAGACTAAGAAGTAGACCTAAACCTAGAAAACGTTTCATAAAAAATTTTTGCAAATGTAATTTTTTTAACAATTTGTTAATATTAACTTTAATTAATATTGATTTAACGCTCACTTCATGTTAATTGTGTAAGAAAAGCCTATATGAAACCATCTTTGTGGCATCTCTACTCCAAATGCTTCCGTGTATTTTGTATTGGTAATATTATTCACTAGAACATATACCGAATAGTCTCTTTTGCTAAAGCTTAATTTCTCATCCAATAGCTGATAGCTTCCCAGGTTCATCCTTTGATTGTACCTGTAAACCAATTCATTTGTGAAAGCACCTAGAAATTTTGTTTCCATTTTACTAATGAACTGGTGTCTCAGATTATCCATAACATATATTGAAACCAACTCATTGGAGTTCTGAAACTTGCCATCAATATAGGTATACCCTGCCATCAGCTTCAGCCAATTGTTCATTTTATAGTTTATTTCAGTTTCTATTCCTTTGATTTTGATGTTTCCTACATTATCTGCAACCCATGTTTTATCATTGATATCTTTTTTAACCCAGTCAATAGAATTTTTTGAATCTCTTAAAAACCCACTAATTTTGGCTAAAATCTTTTGATCCTGATATTGGTAGCCCACTTCAGATGAAATTCCATTTTCAGGTAGCAAATTTGGGTTACCACGCTCTTGCGGACTTATATAATAAAGATCGGTAAAAGTAGGAATACGGTGTACTTTGGCAATATTTCCATAGACTTTACTGTTAGGATTGAAATTATATCCTACATCCAATCCAGGATAGAAAAAATTACCTTCTTTAGAATAGTTGGCCCAAGAAATTCCAGGACTGATGTTTAATTTTTTATCGAATAATGAGAAATGATGTTCAAAGAAAACCTGGGAAACAAAACGATTAGGATTCCCTAAATTGCTGCTTACCAAAAACTCTTTTCTCAGTTCCACACCCACTCCGGTAGTTCCTAATCCCCATTGATAACTGGAGTTTACTTCACCTCCAACATTATTCCCAATATGCATATTTCTGTAAAAAGAAGGGTCTTGTCTTTTGTAAAGGTACATATCCTGCCCTCTTCTCCAATATACATTAGAATTAATCTTTAATTTACCGAAAGTCTGCTGATGGGCAACGCTTACAATGGAAGCCTGCATTTCTTCATATTGATCCACAGCAGATTTAGAAGCATAAAATCCATTAGCACCGAATTTCTTTTCTGAAAAACCAGCCTGAAGTCTCAGATCACCATTCTTAATATTCAGCTTTCCCTGATAGAATACATTTCTGATTTCGTAGTCAGTATTATACATATATCCTTGTGATCCGGAAGAATTAGCTTGAAGGGTATTGGAAAACTTTTCATTTCCCATCTGAGCATTAAAGCCTAACCTATAAGAACTATAATCACCACCTTCTGCACTGATTTTAACTTTCTTTCCTATTCCCGGTTTGGTAATCACATTAATAACCCCAGCGTAAGCATTTTGTCCAAAACGCCTAGCAGCAGGACCTTTTATAATCTCAATTTTTTCCACATCTTCCAGATCTACCGGAATGTTCATGGAATTGTGTCCTGTTTGGGAATCATTAATTCTAACTCCGTTCAATAATAACAAAACCTGCTCAAAGGAACTTCCACGGAAACTGATATCACTCTGAACTCCATTAGATCCTCTCCTCCTGATATCCATACCCGGAACCTGCTGAAGAATTTCATCAATACTTTTGGATGGGGCATTAGCAATATCTTCTTTGGTGATGACCGTAATATTCTGGTTGGCACTTTTGTAAGGTGTAGAGATAAATTTCCCCTGAAATTCAATGTTTTCAATATCTGTAGTTTTTTCCTGAGCTTGTACCCAAAGCAGAGATCCCAGAAAAAAAGCACTTCCTATCTTTTTGATCATAATCGTTTCCGTAGTTTCTTTTAACAAGATTCAAAAGTAAGGGAGTTCAGGAAGACAGGCAAATGATACTTGTCATAAAAAAGACGCTGCCGGAATGCTGCGTCTATGTTTTTTTGAGGGAGTAGTTTTATCTTTTTCTCATTAAATGTGTAACTAGATCTCTGAATAGTTTTACCATTTCTACATTACATATTTATGAATACAATTTTAAAAAATTTTAAAATATAAAACAATACCCTAATAAAAAAACACAGTAAAGCTTCAAAAACCTTTTATAATTCAATAAAAACAAGGGATAATTAGAATATAATTCCACAAAACTGATCTCTGTTATCCCTTTTTGGAATGCAATATTTGTTCGTCAACACCTTCTTTTTTATTTTTTATATACAATTTTAGTGATAGGAGAAACAATTAATTTTCGCTAAAAAATTCGTAATTTTGTGGGTCTTAATTTTACAGAGCGAACATTCTTTTTCAACTGTATTTTTGGCAGCATTTTGTAAATTGCTGTCTCTGTCAGCTGAATCTTGAAACAGTTTGAAAGTTCAATTGATAACATCCCGGAATATTCCGGAAAACACCATTAAACTGACAGCTTGTAACACTGTACAGTTGTTTTTATGAATAAACAAAATATGGCTAATACTACAGAAATAGACATAAAAAAACAGATATTCGTTAAGAATGCCCATCTTAACAATCTGAAACATATAGATGTTCTGATCCCGAAAAACAAACTCATTGTTATTACCGGAGTATCAGGAAGTGGTAAATCATCTCTGGCTTTTGATACCATTTATGCAGAAGGACAGAGAAGGTATGTGGAAAGTTTAAGTTCTTATGCCCGTCAGTTCTTAGGAAAATTAGAAAAGCCTAAAATTGATGATATTAAAGGGCTTGCTCCTTCTATTGCTATCCAGCAAAAAGTGATTTCATCCAATCCACGTTCTACTGTAGGAACATCTACGGAGATTTATGATTATATGAAGCTTTTATTTGCCAGGGTTGGAAAGACATTTTCTCCTGTTTCAGGAGAAGAAGTGAAAAAAGATTCGGTTTCTGATGTGGTAGACTTCATTAAGGCTTCTAAAAAAGACACTTCTTTTTTATTGACCGCTCCATTGGAATATGATGCTGATAATTTCAAGGAAACACTGAACGTTTTAAAATTGGCCGGTTTTACAAGACTTGAAATCAACGGAAATCTGGCAGGAATTGAAGATCTTGAAAGCTTCGGATTTGCTCCGGAAAAAGGAATGAAGATCAATTTGGTGATCGACCGTTTTTCTTATGAAGAAGATGAAAGCTTTTTACAGCGATTGGCAGACTCTATTCAGATGGCTTTTTATGAAGGTCATGGCTACTGTTCTTTAAAAAATACAGACACCGAAAAGGTAAAAGAGTTCTCCAATAAATTTGAATTGGATGGAATGGAGTTTCTTGAACCCAATGTTCATTTTTTTAGCTTCAATAATCCGTATGGAGCATGTCCGGCATGCGAAGGCTATGGAAAAGTAATTGGAATTGATGAAGATTTAGTGGTTCCTAATAAGACACTTTCCATCTATGAAGATGCTGTAGCCTGCTGGCGAGGAGAAACCATGAGCGAATGGAAAAAAGACTTTATCAAAAAGGCAGGAGACTTTCCTATTCATAAACCTTATCATCAATTGACCAAAGAGCAGAAAAATTTCCTTTGGAAAGGTGATGGAAAAAGTACTTTTCCATGTATTAATAATTTCTTCAAAATGCTTGAAGAAAACCTTTATAAAATCCAGTACCGCGTCATGCTTTCCCGTTACAGAGGAAAAACCCTTTGCCCAACTTGTGAAGGATTAAGACTCCGTGAAGAAACAAGCTGGGTAAAAGTAGACGGATACAATATTCAATCAATGATTGAACTTCCGTTGGATGAACTCGTGCCATTAATTAACAGTCTAAAATTATCTGACCACGATAAAGAAGTTGCCAAACGTCTATTGTACGAAATCATAACCCGTCTGGAATTTTTACTAAAAGTAGGGTTAGGATATTTAACCTTAAACAGAACCTCAAATACCCTTTCCGGAGGAGAAAGTCAAAGAATTAACCTGGCAACAAGCTTAGGAAGTTCTTTGGTAGGTTCCATTTATATATTGGATGAGCCTTCTATCGGATTACATTCTAAGGATACTGAAAACCTTATTGAAGTATTGAAAAATCTTCGTGATTTGGGAAATACAGTAATTGTAGTAGAACACGATGAAGATGTGATGCATGCAGCAGATTATATTATTGATATTGGCCCGGAAGCAGGTTATCTTGGTGGAGAACTGGTATTTGCAGGAGATTATAAGGATCTGAAAAAAGCCAACACGCTTACCTCAGAATATCTTACAGGAAGACTTGAAATAGAAGTTCCGAAGAAACGCAGAAAAGCAAAAGAATGGATCCATATTAAAGGCGCCCGCCAGAATAACCTTAAAAATATTGATGTGGATGTTCCTTTGGAAAGTCTAACCGTTATTTCAGGTGTTTCCGGAAGTGGAAAATCTACTTTGATGAAGGAAATCCTTACCAACGACATTCAGATTCAGCTGGGAATGGGAGGAAAAAAAGGAGACTATGATTCTGTAGAATTCCCCAAAAAGCTAATCAAAAATATTGAATTGATCGACCAGAATCCTATTGGAAAATCCTCAAGATCAAACCCGGTAACCTATCTGAAAGCCTACGATGATATCCGTGACCTTTTTGCTAAGCAGAAGGTTGCTAAAATGATGGGTTATAAACCAAAACATTTCTCTTTCAACGTAGATGGCGGAAGATGTGATGAATGTAAAGGTGAAGGAGTTATCAATGTTTCTATGCAGTTTATGGCTGATATTGAGCTTGAATGTGAAGTTTGTAAAGGAACCCGATTCAAAAATGAGATCCTTGAAGTAAAATTTGATGAGAAAAATATTTCTGATATTCTTCATATGACGGTAGATGAAGCATTGGAATTCTTTAAAGATAATAATGAAGAAAAAATTGTAACCAAGCTGAGACCTTTACAGGAAGTTGGATTGGGGTATTTACAGTTGGGACAAAGCTCTTCTACCCTTTCCGGTGGTGAAGCACAACGTGTAAAACTGGCTTCATTCCTTGTGAAGGGAGTTACTACTGATAAAACTTTATTTATCTTTGATGAACCTTCTACCGGGCTTCATTTCCATGATATCCAAAAGCTTTTGAAATCATTACAGGCACTGATTGAACTTGGACACTCAGTGATCGTTATTGAGCACCAGCCGGACATTATCAAATGTGCTGACTATATTATTGATATTGGCCCAGGAGCTGGAAAACATGGTGGAGAGGTAGTTTTTGCCGGAACTCCTGAGGACCTGGCGAAAAATAAGAAGTCTTATACCGCAAAATACATCAAGGAAAAGCTTGAGAAATAAATACAAACAGAGAGCCGTTAAGCTCTCTGTTTTTTTATTATCCTAAAGGTCTATTTAAATATTATATAAAAATGGGCTTTCCCTAATGTAATTAGAATCTTCAATTTGCGAAACCAAAAACTCTGCGAGATCGGCAGCACTGATATTTTCACCTTTACAATCGATCAGGCTTATTTCAGTGTTACAACTTCTGTCTGTTAGAGTAATCAGAGGTAAGCGTACCAAAGTCCAGTCTAGATCACTTTCTAAAAGCAGCCGATATTCTTTCTGCTTATCTGAAGTGGTTTCAGGATAATTCTGATACATCCATTCGGTAGCCATTTTCACCCGGTCATTTTTTTGATCCGTTGAAGTATTCACGCTCAATCCAGTGGTTACGATATATCTTTTGATTCCATAATGATTCATTGTTCGGATGATATTTTTTGCAGCATCACTAAAGACTGACTTTTCTTCTTTGGGCTGCCCTAATGTACTTATCACAATATTGCAGCCTTCGATTAATGAATGTACAGCCTCTTCATCCCTCACATCTCCTTTTACTATTTCAATCAGAGGATCTTGCATTTTGAAGTCTTCAGGCTTTCTCCATAAAAGCTTCATCGGATATCTTTTTTCAAGAAGGTTTTGTACCAGATATTTTCCGGATTTTCCGGTTCCGCCAATAACGGCGATTGTATTTGTTTTCATAATGATCTTATTTTAAATATGATGGTTATGATCCAAACTATTCTAATCATGAGTAGTTTGTTTATTCACAACCAGGTTGGATTTAAATAATAAAGTATTGGGTTCAGTAATTCTGGACCTGTTATTTTCAAGCTTTAGAATAATGCTTGATATCGGATGATATTTAGAATAAGATTTTAATGAAATAAAGATACTCAATTTCCAGTTATCTCAAATAAAAATAAATTTATCTATTAATTCACAATCAATTAAATCACTTGTTTGAGTATTATATATTTTATAATTTTATGATTTAACAAATTAAAAATCAAATACTATGAAAAATTTAAAGAAATTAAAAAGGAATCATCTTGTATTGATAAGTGGCGGAGATGTTCCATATGCAGATTGTGATGTGGAAGGAAAGTGTCCTGCTGTTTCAGGTTCGTATTATTGCAGCGGAGGAATCTGCTATAGATCTTCAGGTGGAGGTAATCCTGATGATAACTGTCATGAGCCTAAACGCGACTGTATGCCATGGGAAACAGGATGCGGGTGTGTATATTCTTAAAAATATTTATCAGATAAAATAAAGAGCAGTTTTTACTGCTCTTTATATGTTTTAAAGTTTATATTCATAAAAAAGACTTCAAAACCATTCAATTATATCAGGAAAAATTCAGATTTTTGTGATTAAGCCATTCTATCATGAAATTTGGAAAAATAATATCTCCTTTACCTGTTCTCTTCCTTCTTATAAATTGTTCAGTAAAGAAAAGTATAAGTTCTGAAAATGAATATGAAGTGAAGCGGGATACACTCACTTTCTTAGACCCAAGCAGAAACCGTAAGATTCCTGTTGCTTATTATATCCCTAAAACTAAGAAGAAAATACCGAATCAGCAGGTGATTATCTTTAATCATGGATATGGTTTTAATAAAGGTGGTGATTATTTTGTATATTCTTATTTAACAGAAAAGTTGGCCTCAAAGGGGTATTTTACAGTAAGTATTCAACATGAACAAACTACAGATACTCCCCTCCCAGTAGAAGGAAACCTACAAATCGTAAGAAGACCTTTCTGGCAAAATGGTTCCGACAATATATTATATGTATTGAATGAGCTTAAAAAAACGAATCCGGATCTGGATTATAAACACCTTACCTTGATCGGCCACTCTAATGGTGGTGATATGGTCGCTTTATTTGGAAATCAGCATCCTAATCTTGTGTATAAAATTATTGCGATGGACAATAGAAGAATGTTCCTTCCAAGAACAAGTATTCCTAAAATTTATTCATTGCGTTCCAATGATTATCCTGCTGATGAAGGAGTCTTACCTACGGAAGAAGAGCAGAAAAAATATCATATGACCATTCAGCCCACTTCCATCAACCATAGTCATATGGATAATAAAGGCAGTAATGAAGAGAAAAAAACATTGAATAATTTTGTTCTGAAATACCTGAATGAGCAGTAATACTAAACATTTCTTTGTGTTTTAAAAAACAATTTGTGGATTCACACAATACTTATCCACAATAAATTGTGGATAACTTGTTAATTTTAACATTAAATTCACATTTCGTATTAAAAATATCACTACATTTACTATGTAATAAACATCGAAGTGGAAACTTTATTTGCTTTTCTTACTACTCTTGAAATTGCAATTAAATTTGAAATAAAAATTTAAGCACAGCATTGTCGGCTGTGCTTTTTATTGTTGTCTAATTAAAAAAATGAGATGTATTATCTACTGAATCTGCCCCTAAAGGGCAGATTCTTTTATTATAAAGATTCCAACTACCAAAGGCACCGCCCTATTCAATCTCGAAAATTCAAAAAAGAGTACAAATATTTGTGTAATCATGGTAAAAAACAAACATATTGATTTGAAATACATACAAGAATAATTTGTAATTTTATTTCCCTAAGGCTTCATAGTTCAATGGATAGAACAAAAGTTTCCTAAACTTTAGATCCAAGTTCGATTCTTGGTGGGGCTACAAGACTGGAACAGCCAATTGAAGACTTACTATTCCAATGATGATTGCTATCAATTTTGAAAATTACCTGATATAAGTGAGTTTTGCAATCCTGTTTAATTGTAGTTCATGCACTATTATTATTCAGTTTAAAAATCTTTATAACACTCTAGTTATCAGCTATTATAAAACTAACCATCTTATTTTGTTGTATAGAAATTATTTTTCTTGTAATATCAATAGACTTTGAACTGATTTCAATATTATTTGTTTGGCAACTGCACATAATAGCAGGAAAAAATAAAAAAAGAATATTTTTCATAATGTTGTGGAATGAAAAAGAATTTTTGAATATAGTGAAAGTACTCACAGTTGTAGTACTAGGCCTAATTCTTTTATATTAAGATGCACACACATATCATTGTTAAAGTAAAAGCCACCTAATAGACTGACCCTAAAAAGTGTTTAAACTTTTGGGTGCGCTCTATAACTGTTGGCTTTATAATTCTAGGCTTATTTTTGTCAGATAGTTTTATCGCAAATTAAGAAAACATAAGCATTGAAATGTTCTCATACTAATACAGCTTTAATTAAAAAGTATTTATTGAGAATGAGTAGGAAGATTGTATTGCTATTTATCTTTATTCTGTTTTAAGAGATCTCTATTTTGACTAACCGTAGTTTCTATTACCTCAATTCCATACCATACTTCCATAAAAGTTTTCAAATCAAATGTATTCAACCGGACTGGAACAAAGCTATCGTTAAGATAATTAAATGAGATAGTATTTTCCACATTACTTAATTGCAAATCTTGACCTACTTTAAAAGTGAAGTACTCATTTAATGTGAGATTCTCCTTTTTTATTTGAATATCATTGGACATCTTTGCCATAGTATTCAAATCAAAGTATTTAAAACCTTTAAAAAAAACAAAGACTATATTTTTCGAATAATTGTAATATAATATCTTATTCGCTACAGAAGTAGTCAATTGTCCATTATTATTTATTTTAGAAAATAGCATTGGGATATAAGTGGAATAATTGATGCCAAACCCTTCGATGCCTATCCCCTCTATCTCATCAAAATCAAAAGTTATAAAGACAGTTTTTTTCTTAATAGAATCTGCTATTATAGGACTTCTATTTAAATATTCTATACTGTTCTGCATTTGCATTTTAATCTTCGGATCTTTTACAAATGAAAGCCTGTCCTGTCCATGAAGTATTTGGGCAAACACTAAAAATAAAAAAATGGGAATCTTCATAATATTTAATTAAAACGATTTTCAGTCTATACCGCTCAATTGTGAATACATTTTCTTTTAATAATTGCAAAATTAGAAGATTTTGTATAACTAAATTGCTTTATAATTCATCATAAATTATTCAAAAGCACTACAGTTGTAGTGCTTTTGAATATTATATAAGCAAAAAGATAATATTTTTATTCATCTCCATGTGTAAAGTCCACAAGTGTTACTAGAATATTCAAAATAATCAATTCCCGATGAACTATTCCAGGTTTCTTTACCTTCAACTTCGTAAACTAATTGTTTTTCATTATAGTTATTTTGTTTCAATCGTGATAACTCAAAAGTATAACTATTATTAATTTTAATCAACTTACTTTTTTTGGGGAATTCACAATTATTTTTTTGTGAAAGAAATATTCCTTTTTTATTTTTATTGTATTCAATATTAATGATATAAAATGATTGTGTTGAATCTATTTTTAAAACCTTTCCCAAGATAAATTCATTAGTAGTAGAAGTGGACGATTGTCCCTTTACTTTGCAACCAGTCATAAACAATAGTTGGCACAACATTATGATAAAGCTAATGTTTTTCATTTTATTTACGTTTTAATGTTTTGTAACTTCCAATATTTTTGGTCTCATTAGTTTTTACATTTTGTATTTTATAAGAATCTGTATATTCAATGTATTTACCCGATCCAACGGTATAATTGGGAGATTGTATTGACCTCCAATTAGGATTGGGATCAACATTTCTAGGATCAAGCCTATTAGCTTCTGCATGTGCATAATCATAACCTTGACTATTATTGAATTCTGATGTTGCAGCTGGAGCATTCGGAAAACATTGTGCCATAACAATGGCTTCTAATGTCTCATGAAGTATACCATATCCAGTTACTGACCCATAATACGCTTTATCCAAATTTCCTAACATTTCAGTATTCACTACATTCGTAGCAGTAGTTATTCCAGTAGTAGGATCTGTTGTAGACCCTCTAGATGCTCCCCCGATATATTTGCTATTATCTTCATCGATACGCATGTCATTATCAGTTAGTATTTCTGCTACAAAACTATGATCAGTTGTAGCATTTAGCAATTTTGTTGCTGCTTCAGACAAAGTGGCTCCCTGTACAGCAGTTGCACTAATTTTACCGTTTGAGTCCTTAGATAAGTTAAGTTGACCTTCAACAGAAGCTTGTAACTGATCTAAAGCTTCTTGTGTTCTACTTCCTTTAAGTACAACATCAAAATTTGCCATTCCATCCGGGTCAATGAATCTCATTGGATTATTAAAAGCATAATTATAAGGGCTATGACGACGCATTTGTTCTGCTAGTGCGTCAACAGCACCCCATCTACCTATGTCAGCCATATACATTCTTGCCCCATAATCATACATACCCGTTTCCTGAAGCTCTTTATTGTTAAATTTGTAGTTCTTATAACTACCTTTGCCAAAATATGAATTTCCAGTTTTCAGATGGTTCATTCCGAACGGGTAATAATCATTTGAATCGGTTATTTCAAGAGCGCCTGTGCTGTTCCTAGCGAAACTTACCCTTACATTTCCTAAGTGGTCTTTGTACTGGTAAATATACTGATCTTTTTCATAATCATAATATCCTTCAGCAGTTGGAAAGAATTGCAGATTCTCATTTTTTACTCTAAATACGGGACCCGTGCCAGGTATAGTTTTACCTGGATCATCAGGATCTATAGGATCAGTAGGAAGTAGTCGATAGGCTTCGCGTTCCATAGCATAAGCTGTTTCCGAAAAAGAATCAACTGAGCCACCGCCACCAGGGGTGATAAACTCCTTTTTTAAATACTGAAATCCATCCAGGTAATCGATGGTATACTTTGTAGTAGTAGGACCTGCTACCCCCATGATAATCGTATTATTTTCTTTTCTTAGTTTTAAACCGTTAGCATTGTATAGTGTATTAATTGTAACTTCCTCATTTGCAAAGGGTCTGCTTAAGCTAAGATTATCCGGAAGGTCAAGGTGATTATACCTAATTGAGTTGATCCCTTTGTCCAGCATGTTCTCCATGCTTCCGTTCAAGGTGTAAGAAATAGAATTTCCGCCACCTTCATAGCCTGAATAATTCTGCTGATCGTCAATGATACTCGTTAGCTTATTATCTCCATCATTGTACATATAGCGTAAACGGTCAATAACTGTTGCTGTTGCCCCGGATTCCATAACTGATGTTCTATACAGTTTGGTAATATTACCGTTAACATCGTAATCAATAGACTCTGTATGTTCCTTACTATAAGGATTATTGGGATTCTGATAAAAACCTGCTGTCAGTCTGTTAAGCTTATCATAGACATAACCATACCGCTTAGGGGTTAGCGAAGGATTGACTCCAATATTTTCAACTGCTCTCCAGTCTACTTCGACAATGTTTCCATTGAATTTTCCCACTACAGTCCTGCCAGAAAACAAAGCAGGATCAGGATTACTGATTCCGTCTTTTTCAGTGTATTTGATTTTATATGCAAAAAGTTTCCCTCCCATATCTGCAGAGGCCATCTGATCTTTGTTGATAGCCGTCAGCCAACCCCTGATATTATAGGTATAGTCTATACTTTGAAGCCCGTTTCCAACCTTTTTATTAGATAGTTGAGAAAGCTCATTAAAGGTGTTATCTGTCAGTAATTCTTCGGGTAAATTATCAACCTGATGATAATGCTTAATTGGACGGTTCTGCGAATCATATACAAAACGCTCCTTGACACTCACTTCGATTTCTCCATTCTTTCTCAGTTGGATAGTTTGTGTATTTAAAGGCATTCCAACAAAATCTAACAGTGATTCCTTTTTAGTATACCCACCCAAATGATTGGTGGAATGAGAACCAATTTCCCTACCTTTATTGTCATAATAGGTATAATTTTTTGTCCAGTTACTATCCTCAATATTTTTGACATAGAAAGCCGTTAAAAGTCCTTTTGTTGATCTTAACTGCAAGATATCATCCGATAAAACAGGCTGGGTAAAAGAATTTGAAAAAGCGGGTGTACCTGATGGATATGTATCATAATAGTTGACACTTAAAACCCTGATATTATTACTTGGGTAGCTTGTAGATGTATTATTATCATAATTTATCTCCAATCCACTAATATCTGTAAATCCGCCACCAGTGGTTCTGTTTACATAATTTTTGCCAATGGCATCGGCCAAAGCCTGCTCTGCAGCGCGACCTGCTGTCCCTGAAATTTCATTACTCGTATATATTCCAGTATAAGCAACTCTTCCATAAATATCATATTTCGTAAAAACCCATTGCTTAGATACTCCCAAAACAGCATCCTGTGTCATAAGCACACGGTCAGCTCTATCATACACTATAAATTCATATCCTTTGCCCGGAAGTTTCTTTTGGACAACTCTGTTTTTACCATCATATCTATACAAATAACATAAACTGTTAAGTACGGTATTGACATCACCAGCCAGGGTCGCCTTTGGTGGGATAACACATGCAAGCTGATTGTATTCATTATATACATAATAAGTGTCAGCATTTTCTGTTGCACTAATTACTTTTCTCACCAAAATAGTCTGGCCCTGCCCATTTTTAAATTCAACAGTTTCATTGCCATCCTCATCAGTAATTGTATTCTTAGCTAACTGACTGGTACCATAGGATCCTGACTGGCTTATGGTAAAATTGTTCGTTCCGCTAGACCAGGTTGTTATCGTTATATATTTTTTTACCTCTCCATCAATATTGGCTTCATATTTAAATTTGACAGGCTTAGCACTCCAGGCTGTTCCTGTCTGTATTTGCGCTTTAATTCGATCCAACGGCGAATTTTCCAGTTCTTTCTCTGAAAAAGGCTTTTCATTGTTGTACAGATTTTGTGGATCGCCTACAGGAAAGTTATTGAGGACAGAATTTTGTGAATATATATTTCCACTCTTAGTTCCAGCTTGTGGAACAGGCAGGTAATCGCGGGTCTGTCTTCCAAAAACATCATAAAGAATAGGAGTGACAACATCCCTGCCTAGCGGAGATGCTTTAATATTGACAATCTGTTTCGCTCTTCCAAGGCCGTCAAAAAATTGGACACTTTGAATTTGTTTTGCGCTAGCATCACTCTGGGTCTTGGGTTCAAGATAGGTTCTTGTATATATATAGTTTTCTGTACTTATTCCCGTCAGACCACTGGGAAGTTGCACCTGACTTTTTAAAACCCCACTCATTAAAAAGACTCCGATGGGAATTATATTTTTTTTCATCAGTATTAGTTTTTATAGTTGTATTTCATTTCTTTCAATACATTTCCATTGGCATCGATCACTTTTTCAAGTCTGCCAACAGAATCATAAATATAATTTTCCCTGATTCCTGAAGGAGGAGTTATACTTCTAACTCCCACCAAAGGATCATACGTGTAAGTGCTGATGTAGTAGCTTGCCAGTCTGAAATACGTACGAAATGCATCAAGTTTGCTCACAAGCTGAGCCTCTGCTTCTTCCGGTTGTAAATTATACAAAGCAGGATTAGCATCTTTTTCAGAGGCTAAAAGAATATCAGCAAACTGTGAAGGAGCACTCCCTTGAAGTTGGTCATATGTGATACCCTCAACTTTCACAATAGGATATATTTTACTATAACCCCATACCAAAGAAACCGGGACTCCGCCTTTTGTGGTATATTGCAGCAGATTCCCTTTTTCATCATATTTATCATATTTAACATCATTACTCCAAGTACCAGCTGTAATATCATATGACTGGGCAGAGGTTGGTAGATAGTGGTCCTGACTATCATATTTGGTTTGTGTAAAACTTAATGTTTTATTATCGGAAATAACTTTTGAAGACAACGGAATTCCAGTCATGTTCTTATTGATCAAACGAGTGTTACCCAAATCATTTGCATAATCATAATTGGTACTGATAATCTTACCATCAGATGTTGTTTGCTTACTTATATCCAGATCACCAGCAGCCGTATAAGATAATTCTGTCTTTTTATATAAAGATGAATTTCCAAAATAAGAGCTTTCCGTAGTCATTTTCAGCCTTCTTTTTCCGGTAATAAGGGGGGTAAAATAGAATTGATATTTTTTTACCGGCAGAGGATTTGAAGACGTGTGACCGGTGTAAGATAATCCAATTGTGGGACAGCCGGATAAAGCAAAAGGATAATAATTAGCATCAGGATCATAGGGACCTGTGGATGTCTTTACAAGACTGAATGATGGATAAATTCCATAGGTATTTGGTAAATTATCATAGACGTTTAATGTGGAAGAAACTTTATTTTGGTTTTGATCAAATCTTTCTATCAATGTATTTTCTCCGTTAGATGGTACATCTACTTTCGGCAACCCTTTGAAATAAACACCTTCCTTGTTCTCAAAATAATATTTTGTGGATCCTTTTGCTGTTCCGTCATTAATACTGATATCTTTCTCTGTCACCTCACTGTAACCAAAAGGCTTATTTCCTCCTATTCCGAAGTCACTTGAATTTAGGGATAAATCATTAAAAATAGAGATGCTCTCACTAGGACATCCTCCTGTGATAGTAGAAAGCTGGGATTTATGCGTCGCACCGCTTATAACATTAA
Source organism: Chryseobacterium nakagawai (assembly GCF_900637665.1). Taxonomy (NCBI): domain Bacteria; kingdom Pseudomonadati; phylum Bacteroidota; class Flavobacteriia; order Flavobacteriales; family Weeksellaceae; genus Chryseobacterium; species Chryseobacterium nakagawai. The sequence continues at coordinate 2,784,383 of NZ_LR134386.1, read as the reverse complement.
GGGGTTGAAATTTATAAATTAATTTCCCTCCACTATAACTGTATTCTTTATGAGATAGCAGCTTATCCGCTTCATAATTCTTTATAGACTTTACCCGTAGTCCATTTCCATAAGACAAGGAAGTGTCTATCTGAGGATCAACTTTATATTCCAAATTACATGAAACGATAGCTCTATGCGAAAGATCAGTACTACGGTAATTAATACCATTTTGTACATAAATGTAATATTCAGTAGTAGGATCTGAATCATCAGACACCGTAAATTCTTCGTTCCAGGTTAGTTGATGGGTTTGATCGAAAACACCAGGCATAGTAACTCCCCAATCTTTAATAAGAGTTTCAACCTGTTGGCCATTAACAGTTTTTCTTTTACGAAGTTCTATTTTACATTTTATCATCTCATTCCAGCCATAGTAAGTTTCCGGAAATAAAGGTCCCATATAACCATCATATATTGTATTGTAAAATTTGATTGTCTTATTGGCACCTGTTAATTTAAACGGAACTCCTTTATTATAGGTAAGCCCGCCAGGTTCTTCTCCTCTATGGTTTATGGTTTGGCTTCGCTTACCATCATCCAATTGTGCGTAAGTCGGAATAAATTGATTGGTAAAAGTATTGGATTCATATCCAAATTCTGTACGTGCTCCCGTAGGATATAAAATTTTCTCAAGAATATTTGTGTTTACATAGCTAGGATCAGTGTACCTCATAGTACTGGCATAAGACGAAGGTGTCAATCCAACGTTTCGATAAGGACTTTGCTTATAATAATCAAAATAAGTAAGATTGGGAAGCAGTCCTGTACTGGTCGAACCATTATTATAACCATAAAAATCTCCACCTGCCATTTTTCCTGGCATAATACGCGCAGTATTATATTGGAAAGTATATGCAGGAGTATAAACTTGCCCCCCTGACTGATTGTAGGTGATTTCCTGAACAGAATTTAAACGAAGCCTTTTGTTAATGTAGCCTTCTTCTGGTGTATTGTTAACGGAATTAAATGGAAAATAATTCTGACTAAACACAAAACTTTTGATTTTTTTATTGCCATATTTTGGTAGAATATCAATAGAACTCAGCTTTTTAATCGGCGTTCCGGTGAAGTGTGGACGAATATCTTCTCTGTTATCTAAATTAAACTGTATTTTAGTATCTTCAGTTTCTATCCCGATCAAGGTTTTTTTATCATTAATAACGGCATTAGAACTAACGTTTAAACTAGGGCTCGTTGTAAAATTTGTTAAATGAACAACTTGTGTAGGGTATTGCTGATAAGTACTTTCATCCTGATAAGTGAAATTGATAGTCTTACCGCTGGTGAGTTCAATCTTTGAAACTTTAAACGTATATCCTAAATCGGTATATGATGTCTGGTCAGTCTTTGATTGTTCAACGTCATAAAAATAGAATTTATCCCCTTTATTGGTAATCGCAATCCAACCATTGGTATTTCTTGAAAATTTAATATCGGCATTACTTTCTAAAAATAGAATTTCACTGCTATTTTCCGGATTATAGAAGAATCGACCCGTATAACCATAAAAATTGTAGGTGAAAATATCCGGTTGACCCTTTCTCTCTTTTAGCCTGTTTATAATATCAAAAGAATCATCAGTAAGAGGATGTGCACCTGTCATTCCTAAGGGATTATAGTCGTTAAATCCATTTTGCAGTCTGTACAAAGGCGTTTCCGAATATAAAGTCTGGAAGTTGCTTTTGAAAACATTATAGCCAGATGTACTGGCAAATCCGTCACCTCCTGTTATGAAATCTTCAAATCCCCTTATTTCCTGTACAATAGTTCCTTCCGGCATGAAATTCCAGCCTAAACCAGCCCAGGTTGCTTCATCTGCAACTTTAATACCTGAAGTGTGATAGCTTAGTGTTAATGGAATTTCGATATGATCTACCTTTAGAGTGTAAAGAGGTATTGAAACTTCCGCAGTTCCTGTGTAATATCCTACTGGAACATCTCCAAACCTGCCTAACAATGCGACTTCAGGAGAAGTTGGAACACTTTTAACGCCGGGATCATACTGATCAACTGATGTTTGTCCAAAGGCATTATTTAAAGTAGCTAATAATAGAATTATAGCTATGGTACTTTTTTTCATGAAATTAGTTTTATTTTTTTATCAGCTTAGCATTCGCTGTTTTGTTGGCATCTGTTTTAATTGTTAATAGATATGCTCCCTGGACCAAAGCCTGGGTATTGATTTTAGTCACTCGGTTCTTTGTTTTCAAGTTTTGAAGTTGTCTTCCGCTCATGTCATACAGTAGAATATCAGCATCTTTAAAATCAAAGCCGATTTCTACATAAGCATAATCTGTGACCGGATTTGGGTAAATTTTAATGTCATATTTTTCAATCAGGTCATTCACCTGCTTATCCCTCAACTTGACAATCTTCCAATTCTCTTTTCCCAGTTCCTCTGCACTGGTTCCGGCAAGAACAATGGAACCGTCCTTGTTGAGTTTCAGATCTGAAAGTCTTTCTTCTTTCTTTCTGGATTCTCCTTTGACATGTTTTCGCCACTGTTCATTGCCGTTGCCATCTAAATATAACATCCAGAAGGTCTCATCATCGGTTTCTATTCTCCCTTCAGCTTGAGTATAACCACCTAATAAAATTCCTTTCGACGATTTATCGTCTGCTGAATGAATGACGCTCATTCCCATCAGTACATCACGGTTTTTAAAACTGAAGGATTTCTGCCATTGCTCCTCTCCTCTTTCATTCAAAGCAATTAGCCAGAGGTCTGTGCCTTCTTCCAGACCAACCGTTTTATTGCCTGTTCTTTCGGATCTGGATTCTCCACCAATGACAAATCCATTTAAAGTTAAGGCCAGGGTTCTGATATGGTCATCATCTTTTCCTCCGAAATTCTTTTCCCATTCTACTTTTCCACTTTTGTCCATCTTAATGACCCAGTAGTCACCTTCACCATAATTTTCGTTTTTTTTTGTTCCTCCTACCGGACTTCGGGAATAGATTCCCAGTAAGGCACCACCATCTCTGGTAGGGATCATCTTTTCTACTTCGTCCAAACCCTTACCTCCTAGAATAACTTGTGACTGCTCTTTTCCGTCTTTATCAAGCTTAATAATTAAAATATCTTTAGAACCATATCCTTTGGGCGAATTTTGAACATTTCCGGCTACAAAGAATCCCAGGTCTATAGTTTGAACAACTGCCCTGGCTTCTTCATCTGAAGAAGACCCAACTGTCCGCTGCCATAATTCATCTCCGAATTCATTCAATCTTATAAGCCACATATCCGAACCTCCCCTTGAGATGTCTTTTTTGTCCAAACCTTTCCCCGAATAGGATGTTCCGGCCATTAAAAATCCGCCTTCCTGAGTCGCCACAATAGCTGATAGATAGTCATGATTGTTTCCTGCAAAATATTTTTCCCATACCTCTTCTCCCTGCTGGTTTAATTTGACCAAATGGAAATCATAGCCGTTGTTCTGCCTGTTTCCTGCCACAAGCTTAGAAGATTGAATGGAACTGCCAGAGATTAAGTACTGTTGATCTATGGTTGTTGTAACCTGGTTTAGAAAATCCTGCGTGGACGATTTAATATCTTTTTGCCATAGGACCTCCTGTCCTTGCAATTGAAATGTCATCCCTAATAATGACATCCATAATAAATGTTTTTTCATAGTTAGCTTGTTGAGTCAATAGAATCAACGACAATAATTTTTTGTAAAAGTAAATCGGGATAACGACAAAAGACGTCGTATTATGAAAATAGTGATTTTTGATTCTGACAATAAATCTTCCGATTCGTGATCTTAATGAAGATCAAATATAAATTTCAATTATTCTTTCACAGGTTAATAATTTTCGACCGCTAATCTATAAAAAAAAGAAATATGTTGATAGTTTTTATTGTTAACCTTTTAATTCAATTTATATTTATTATTAAGTTATAGAATAATTCAGCTAAGCACTAAATAATTATTAGCTGTAAATTAGCTAAGAGATAATTTGAATATTATCAAGATAGTTGATGCATTATAATTACAAGTAGCAACATCAAGCAATCTTCAGCAAATCTTAAATAGATAATAGTGGTATTCTACTACGGACAATAAGGTAAAAATTTTCTATATTAATCAAAGCTAATAAGGTGAGCTAATAAAGTCTAAAAACCATACAGACCGAATTAACCGGAAATGAGAATTGTACATATTTCTGATATTCCTTGATCTGACAAAATTTTGAACATTTTGAATCTGAGTATCGCGAAGCTTTATTAAATATCCTTGAAGATATACATGATAGAATTGCTATTATGGAAGATTTGATAGACCGAGTTGGCCATTCCTTGCTTAAGATGAAACAATTCAAGGATACAACTGCCGATTCCTCTGAAATATTCCAAAAAATGAATTCCTGTATACGGTTTAATGATGTTTTGTAACGCTTCAAATATTCTGTGCGCAAATTTTGACCAACCAATATTTCAACTCTATAATTAAACTCTTTAAAGATAAGAATTAGTATTCTTTGTTCTATATCCGTTCCAAGCAGTTTAAATTTTAAACTAACCATTCTCCTTTTTCAATATCTCGTAGAGTGTATAGTAAACATCTTGTTTCAAAGTCTTGAGGTAAATATTCAATATTTTGGCTTCTTGCGAATTATCCGCCGCTTTATGTAATTTATTACAGTTAAAAAATTATATGCATAGCAAATACGGGGCGGTAAATAAAAATATCTTGGCATTAATTAAAATCTTCATTCAACAATGAAAGACATTCGAAGACAACTATATTTATTTTGATTGTTGTGTATCCGAAAAAATTATATTGCAAAAAATTTTAAAACTTCACGAAATTAATTGCCAAATTACGGTTAAACAATTCTTGTTTAATTTGGGTCGATCAAACCAAATCCATCGATAAAAGTGTTTGAAGATACATTCGTCTTGGTCACAAGACCGATATTTGAAGATTTCATTCTTAAATATCGTTTTTTTAATCTCTTTTGCACCGCAAAGTCTCCCAGCTTTGAAGTAAGTAAGCTTAAATCAAATGATCTATTCTATTATCAAAAAGGATAAGAACAGTTTTCATATTTATTTGTGTTCCGAGTAAGGCGAAAGCTAAATTTTCTTTTACCTGCTTAATTTAAAAATTAAGTTATTTTCTAATTATATTTCCAAATTATTATGGTCTTTCTTGCACCTAGGAATATTTTTCAAAAAACAAAAGTAAACGGAATAATCAGAGGGTATCTTTGGAGAGAAATTCTTTTATGCCATATTTCTTTTGGATCTGTTGATAGATATAACTGCCATTTTCAACCTAAGAACGTACCATCAATTTAAAGCCAATGCTGTAGCCTCCTTGTGTTCATTTTTTACTTTTTAATTCTTGATTTTTCATAATAATTTGATTAATTGTCAACTTATTTCAGGACGAGACATTTATATAAATTTTGAAATCAAAACGGCTTATCCCTAGAATTAAAATATTCATATACACTTTCTATTCGCAATAAATCTTCTTTAAAAAAATTCGAGAAATCATCCGCTGGGGCTGCCATGCAAGAATAAATTATTTACCTATCAATATTTTGAGAAAGCACTTCTCAGTTGCTATATAGGAGCCGGGCAGCATTATATGCCTGGACATTGGAAAATGCAACTATTAATTTACAGTTACCTTTCCTAATTATAAAAAGTTGCTTATTACTATTTTACATTGAATTAGTTGAAATTAAAACTAATTTTCCGTACATTTGTTAGGGAGCACCAATCTGGAAACTGAGATTTCACCTTATTAAAAAAGATATGTCTGAAAATCAAAATAACCTTTCCGAAATAGCCCTAGAATTAGGCTGGGCAATGACTGAAATGAAAAGTCGCTTACGGCAAAAAATTCAGGCTTGTGTTAATGAGTATGATCCTGATCTTTCTGTTGAACTGGTTGAAATTCTTGGACTTCTTTCCAGAAATAACGGGATCAATCAACAGGAAATAGCCAACAAAGTAAGCAAAGATAAATCAAGCATCACCTATCTTATTAATGCCCTTGTAAAAAGAGAATTGGTAGAACGGATTGCTTATAAAAACGACAGAAGAAACAAGCAGATCTTTCTTACTTCAAAAGGGAAAAATCTTGTAGAAAAAGTGTATCCATGGGCACTGGAGCTGTATAAAAAAGCAGCAGGTGACCTTCATGAAGACGAAATCAACAAAGCTCTTTTTTTAGTAAAAAAAATGACTGCTAATTTAGAATAATCAGGATTTAAAATAGATAACATGAAAACAATCCTTGTACCTATTGACTTTACATCAACTACAGAAAATGCTGTAAAAGTCGCCGCTGAGTGGGCAAAAAATTATAATTACCAAAACATTATTCTTTTAAAGATTGCCGGAGAATCTGAATTTGATTACCTGCATATTGCAGAAGGTCATTCATTCGTCAATGAAGAAAGTGTTAACAGCCTTTTAGAAAGAACAGAATTACGATTTGACCAGTTAAGCAAGATTGCTGCAGAGATTTCACCAGAGGTAAAAGTTTCCAGGCTTTTAAGCGATTGGGCTTTGACAAGAAGTATCAATGAAGTATTGAAAAATCAGCCGTCAATCGAAATGATCATTTTAGGAAGTGATGATTCCACTTCTTCCAATGAAAGTTTTGTTTCCGATAATATTATCAGTATAGCAAGAACAAGTCCTGTTAAAACCTTGATTGTTCCCAATAGCTATCAATATAACAGTGTTAACAATATTGTGATTCCTTGTGACGTGAATGGAATTAAAAAGCTTGAAAGGCTGTTTCAGCACAAATCAATTATACAGAAACAGGATCTACATTTATCATTCCTGAATATCAATACCAAAGAAAAAACGGAGATCAACCCTGATAAGAAGCAAGAACTGGAAGACTATATTCATCAGCATTTAACGGAAATCCCTAGCAGTATTTATTATTCTTATGATGAAAATGTGATCAACGGAATTTTGGCTTTTACGAATTCAAACCATACTGATCTTATTATTGCTCTACCAGGCAGACATAGCTTCCTTTATTATATGGCGAACAGAAGTATTTCTGAAGGACTTTATCAAAATACCCATTTACCTGTTTTGATTTTGAAATAGAATTTTGAGGTAAAGATCAGTTTTTGAAACCATCTTTAAGACAGCCGAAAGATAATAATGATAAAAAAATGGAATCCGTCTCACAACTAGTGAAACGGATTCTCTTTTTGTTTTCAACCTCCTTTCTGAAATGTATAATTCTTAACCCACACTTCCTCCGGGCAGGCTTCCTCATATTTCTTTTCAAAATGAGGTAAACTGTCATTATTTAAGAAAGTTCGTCTATTATAGCAATGTATTCCGGAAAAACTTGTTTCAAATGATCTAAAAAAGTTTTGCGCTCCTTGTCATCAACTGGTAAAGATGTACTGCATTCCTCATGAAAACCTGGTGCTAAGCTGCAACTGCTTAAATTAAAATCCTCATTTATGACTTTAGCTCCAAACCATGTATTTTTGGGGGCAATAGCTTGTAACCTTTCCCCTTTATTGGTATTCCGGCCTATCACTTTAACCGTTGCTGTCTTTTTCTCCAAATCGAAAATATAAATTTGCAATGCTGAACCATCATGAAAGAACCATTGCTCGTCCATCGTAAGCTTATGCAGCTTTAACTTTGGATGATTATCGATCAGAATAAAATTTAAAGAATAGGTGTTATCTTTGTCTGCTTCATGAGTATGGTCAATACCAAAATAACCTACGCGATCTACTAACTTAAGTCCCAAATCGTTAATCCAAGCTTCTTTAGTTTTCTGCAATGAGAAGTTAACAGTAGTACCCAAAATTTCAAATTCATTTATTGAACAACGCCATAAACCCTTTTGGGTAAGAATAGGCTGTTGCGATCCATTTGGTAACTCTATCACTTCGCGATGATTCAATAATGGGACACCTGATTTTCGTACAGCTTCATCATCCTTTACATGCTGTGCTCTATCATCAATTTTCCCTATAATATCAGAGACAGAACTTCCTACTAATTTCGCAAAGTTTTCATTACAAAATACAAATCTTGAATCAACATCTTTTACACAGGTATAGACACCATCCATATTTAATACAGGACTAGAATCCAGTCCTATTTCTACAAGTGTAGCAGTTTCGTTATTATCCATGGTGCTTAAAATCTAGATTGATCAATTAAAGAAAGAACCTCATCAGGCTCAGTATGTTTATCATTAACTTGCTTTTCTTTACCATTAATAGGCTTACGTGCTTCTTTCGCAGCAATTCTTTTATCAGCTAATTGTAATGCCATTGCTGTCATGGTCAAAGTAGGATTCCAGGCACCACTCTGTGCCCATAGTGACGCACCTGTTATAAATAAATTAGATACAGGATTCTTTTTATTTATCAGTTGATAATTTAAATTGACTACAGCCTCAATCCCATTTTCATTTTCTATAGGTAATGTAGAACCTTCATGCACCATTGCCGGAACATGCGGGTAAGGAGTACGTGCTTCTTTCTTTACCCATGTGTTTTGCATGGTGTAGCGCTTCGCTAATTCGCCATCCGAATATGCGCCTGAGAGAGACTCTTGATAATAGTTCAAATCACTATACCAGTATTGAAGTTCATCAAATAAGTAATCAAGAATATCATAGGTTGCTTTCCCCATATCATCCCATGTTTCTTTATCTTTCGGACTCGGATTACAGCGCAATACGCTCGCAGTTGTGGCGTCATGATCTTTATTGGCATGGAAAGATGCGTCTTCATTATGAATATCTAATTCCCCCAGAATAGCACACACTAATATCACATGCTTTTCTGAGTCTGCCAATTGTTCCGGAGAAGCTGTAGATACAACATCCGGCATATAGCGCATAGCCAGTTCTTTATTCTTATCCGGATGAGGATCATGAATAATAGATAATTGAATATGAAACTGCTGACCATTTTTCGCAAAAAAAGGCAGGTAGATTGCACCCATCTGTAAATTCTCATTTTCTGAAATAGAATCGTCTCCTAAAAGCTTTAAAAATTTACTTTTTTCTATTCTAGCAGTTATTGCAGAAATCGTATGCGCTGTGAAATGCTGACCAGCTAATTTATGATCGAATGATTTCTGAATCAGCGTTGCAGGTGGCATAGCTCCGGTTGCTACTATCAATTCTGCATCATTCAATGCAATGGTACCCCTTGTTGTTAATAAGCCATAAGCTTTATTATCTTCATTTAAAATCTCTTCTACGACACACTCTGTAACAATATGCAGCCTGTTTGGATACATATTATTTCTTTCTTTTCGTTTTTTTTCAGTAATAGGATCTTTTGCAGTGCCAAATGCAGTACTGTCTACCAAGTTCAGAATAGCTGTTGGAGTAGAGAATTTATTAAAATCAATACCTTTATTCTCACCATCACCACAAGCCAAGGATGCGTATTCAACCTTCATAAGCTCAGCGCCTGTAGGATTCTTATCCTTCGAAGAGTTAAACTTATCTTTTTGATCACTAAATTTATTGTAAATAGCTTTTTGCAATACTCCATATTCTGGTAATTTCAATTTACTCAAACTGTCTACCAAATCCAACCCTTTTAAATTTACAGAGAAAGGTAATCTATTGGACTTATGAACATGTAATAAATCAGCGGCTTCTTCAAAATAAGATTTTTCACCATTTTTTTCCGTTAGAGAATTAAATAAGACTTTAGACCATTTAGCAACTTGACGTTTTTCAGGTTGTGGGCACCAAGCGCTCCATAAGAAACTTCTCCCACCAAAATAAGGTAACATACCATGCTGTGTTACACGATAAGGTGCCTTTTCAAGCATCGTAGATTGAGATAAGCTCCAAGGGAAAGTTTCAGAGATTGGCCCAACTAATTTCTTATAGCTAGCCCCTAAATTCTGAAAATGTGTGGGTAATAAGAAGCCTCCTCTCTCGATCATTAGAATTGTAGCTTCTTTGTCTTTTTCCAAAATTCTTTTAGCGAAGGCATATCCACAGAATCCCGAACCTATAATGATATAATCGTAAGAATTATTTTCTTTTGCTTCTTTCCATTGACCTTCTGTCAAGAAATAAGCGTGATTCATGATGTCCTGAATATCAGGCCGCTGAGGACCTGGAGTTGGATACCCATTACCTAGGTTTTTAGATGATGCAAAATTTCCCATAGTTATTAGTTTATTTTAAGAATTATCATGGGATAAAAATAATACGTTCAAAACGATATGAATTAAGTATTTATACCTAATTATGATATTAATATTATATATATAATTAATAATTTATGCAAAATGAACATCATACATATTGTAACTATTTCTCCACTATCAAACAAATGCCTGCACCTTCATTGTTGATTTATTATCAAAAAATATCGCCAACTGAACCCAGTTAGCGATTTATTTAGTAAATTAATTAAGTCTTTTTAATGTAGTTTATCTCCAGAAAAAATTCAGAGAGAAATTTCTGATATTATGCTTCTTTAAATGAATACTCATCATACACTGTATTGATAAGTTGATCAGTATCAATGTTCCTAGAAAAAATAGGATAATGAAACTGATCCAGTTTATTCAAAATACGTATAAGATTCATTTTTTCGCTATGGTTAAGATTTCCTGCAACAATATGAGTAGCCTGACGAATTTTTTCCATTTGTTTTTCCAAAATAATCAGGCCTCGTTCAGAAATACGTATTAATTTACTTCGTTTGTCTATATCAGAATCCATCTGCTCAATAAGTCCCTGACGCAATAGTCTTGCAATAATAAGCATCCCTACGGGCTTATCCTGAATATTTTTCTTGATCAGAGCCATCTTGGTCATTTCTCCGAAAGCTTTCAAATTGATTAAATAAATAAAATCTTCCTGAGTAGAAAATTCAGAATCTGAAATCGCAGATTTTGAATAGGTTTTCGCATATCGGTTAAGATGAACAAGCAATGTACTTATGGCACTTTCCGGTGTTCTTCCATTCTCCTTCCCTTCCCAGTAAGGTTCTTCCGGGTGATCTTTTTTGCCCGCATTCTCCTTATCAGAAATCCATGCTTTAAAACCCTGAATAGTTCCCGGGTACAGATCAGGACAAGCTCGGACTTCCGTTTCAAAATCCTGCAACAAGTCTATGAAATCTTTAATAAGCGTATAATTCATTCGTTTCAGATAGTCTACAAAAATACCTAATTTTTTAAAGAATAATGACAATATATACTCAAAACTATACTAAATAGAATTGATTAAGCTGCTCTTCACAAAGAACCCGAATGACTTCAATCCAACGGTCTTCATCATTCAGACAGGAAATATAGGTGAAATTTTCACCACCAGATTCCAGAAATGATTCTTTTCCTTCAACGGAAATTTCTTCCAGGGTTTCAAGACAATCTGAAACAAATGCCGGACAAACAATAGCAAGATTTTTAATTCCTTTGCCGGGTATCGTTTCTAATGTATGATCTGTATAGGGCTCTATCCACTTATCTTTTCCTAATCTGGACTGAAAAGAAACAATGACTTTACCTTTTGGCAATCCTAGTTTTTTGATCACTCGTTCAGTGGTATTAAAACATTGATGACGATAGCAAAACGAATGACTGGGATGGGTATCTTTATGGCAACAGTCATTCATATTACAGGTTTTTGTGGGGTCTGTTTTATAAATATGCCGTTCAGGAACCCCATGATAAGAAAACAGTAAGGCATCAAAATCTTGAGGAAGCTTCTCTCGGATACTTTCCGTCAAACAATCAGTATACAGATCCCGGTTATAAAAGGGCTGAATATAATTGATCTTTACATGAGGAAATATTTTCTTTCTGATCTCTTCAGCTTTTTCAATAACTGTTTCTGTAGTGCTCATTGCATATTGTGGGTAAAGGGGAAACAATACAATTTCCGTAATTCCTTTTTCAACAAGGTTCCTGATCCCTGTTTCAATACTTGGCTCTGCATATCTCATTCCGATCTCTACCGGTATATCCACTAGCTTTTGTAACTTTTGCTGTATCTTTTTCGTGATAACAATAAGCGGAGACCCTTCATCTGTCCATACAGTTTTATAAGCTTCCGCTGATTTTGCTGGTCTGGTTTTTAAAATAATTCCACGAACCAAAAGTGCCCGGAAAATCCATCGATAATCAATGACCTTTTCATCCATCAGGAATTCATCAAGATATTCTTTTACATCTTCTACCGCCGTTGATCTTGGAGAGCCAAGATTGATTAATAAAATTCCTTTTTTAGCCAATTTTTTCTATTTTATTTGTTATTCTGCTAATGCCTCTTTATAAACCTTCAATGCTCGTTCTCTGGCATTTGTATGATCTACGATAGGTTCTTCGATATAATCTACAGGAAGCCACTTCCTAATATACTGAGTGTCTTTATCAAACTTTTTCGTCTGTTCATAGGGATTGAATATTCTGAAATAAGGAGCTGCATCACATCCACATCCTGCAGCCCATTGCCAATTCCCGTTATTGGCAGCCAGGTCATAATCTAATAGTTTTTCAGCAAAATAGGCTTCTCCCCAACGCCAATCAATAAGCAGATGTTTGGTAAGAAAACTTGCTGTAATCATTCTTACCCTGTTGTGCATAAATCCGGTTTCATTAAGTTCTCTCATTCCGGCATCCACAATTGGATATCCTGTTTTACCTTCACACCATGCCTTAAATTCATCTTCATCATTCCTCCAGGGGATATTCTCATATTTCTTTTTAAAACACTGATGTACAACACTTGGATAATGATACAGAATCTGCATGAAAAACTCTCTCCAGATCAGCTCATTAAGCCAGACTTCACTATGTTTAACAGCATATTGTACACATTTTCTGATGGAAATGGTTCCAAAACGAAGTGCGATCCCTAGATGAGTAGTACGATCCATGGCAGGAAAATCCCTGTAATTACCATATGAATCTATGATATCTGCATCCAGTTTAGGTTTTATGAATTTAAGATCTGTTTCCTCAAATCCAATTTCTTTCAATGAAATAATTTCTGAAATTTCTTCATCATTTGCAAAATGATCCCAGTTTGTACTAAAGGTTTCTATCGTTGTTAAGTTTTCCTTCCATTTCTTTGAATAGGGAGTAAAAACAGTATATGGAGAAAGATCACTTTTAAGAATATTATTCTTTTCAAATATGACCTGATCTTTAAAATCTCTAAAATAGATATGATGTTTTGATAATAGATCAGCTACCTGACGGTCCCGTTGTAAGGCCTGTGGTTCATAATCTCTGTTACAAAAGACCGTATCAATAGTAAAATCTTCTGCTAATTTTCTAAAAATATCTATTGGACTACCATAATAGACACGAAGCCCACTGTTATGTTTCTTTAGCTCTTGATGAATCTGTTGTAAAGCCTGATGGATATAATCAACCCTTCTGTCATTTTTATTCTGAAGCTTACTGAGTATCTCTGTATCAAAAATAAAAATCGGAATCACCTTTAATCCAGTATTAAGTGCGTGATGAAGCCCTATATTATCTTCCAGCCTAAGGTCTCTTCTGAACCAAAAAATATTCATCCTATTCATGAAACATCTTTAAAAATATAAATATTTGTTAATTAAAATAAAACACAAATATACTATTTAAAAATATAAAAGAACATTAATAAACTAAATAAATCTAAAAACACACTTAAAAGAAAAATATTATTCTGAGATTAATAAAAGATAAAAAATTCAAACTATACTTTATATATCCTGGATTCGAATTATGTTAAGTTTTTTAGATACATAAATTATCCTCTTGTATAGAATAGTTGACAAATATACCTTTGCATAAACGAATGCGTTCCTTTTATGAAATTATTTCTACTTACAACTCTCCATCTTTCTCCCCTAATGCTTTGCCAGGTAGGAATCAATACAGATCACCCAAAAGCAAGCCTTCATATTGAAAGTCCAGCCAACACTCTTGTTAAAGGTCTTATTATTCCCGGTATCACGTCTTTGGAAGCCTATACTATGCCTGTAACAGAAGAACACAACACCATGCTGGTATACATTAAAGATGGCAGTAAAAATACAGCATCTGAGAAGATGAAATATGTTTATTATCCTGGATATTACTATTGGAATCAAAGTTCCTGGATCCCTTTATCTTCAGCATTGGTACAGACAAAAGGATCTATACAAAATGATGAGTACTCTTCTGCATTTCGTTTATTTAAAAATATAAACAGTTCAAATTATGGTGCACTTGGAAACAATGCGGTTGATTTATCATATGCCTACACATCTTCCAATAGAGGAGCGACAGGAATTAACAGCTTTGCTACTGGTATTATGAATATTTCTTCAGGAGAAAGATCAGCAGTTTTTGGTGGCTTTAATACCGCTTCGGGAAGCAATTCTATGTCCTGGGGCGGCAACCTCATCAGTCAGATTGGAAATACGGCATCAGGAAGCAATTCCACAGCATGGGGATTACAAACACAGGCAAGCGGAGTTTTATCCACGGCCTTTGGAAATAAAACAAGAGCCTATAGTGGCTATGAAACCACCTTCGGTGCCTATAATACATCCTATATTCCAATCGCAGAAAAATATGACAACCAGTTTACGGAAGCGTATCAGAACAGCAACCGGCTTTTGGTAATAGGAAATGGAATCAGTGGAATAGGCAATGACGCATTTACTATATTAAAGAATGGAAAAATTGGGATAGGGATCAATAATTTTGAGACAACAGCCAGTGATTCAAAAGTACAAGTGAAAGGTTCCATTAAAATAAATGCAGAAAACTCAACATTAGGGACTAATACCTGTAATACTGCCAATCTTGGTAAAATTATTTTTGTAGAAGATAACTTCTATGGCTGTAAATCTACAGGGTGGGTAATTTTAAATTCGTAATGATGTAGAAATGGCTTATGCTTGCAGTGAACAATAATAAGATCGTATCTTTACCTCATGAAAACTAATCTTAAGCTGAAGTTCACATTAAGCTTACCTTCATTTTCAGAATTTTACTCACATCGATATATACAGAAATAAATGGAAGAATTTCAATTACCCGTAACCTATAAAGGTCAAGAGCAGCTTTTCAATGTAAAACTGGCAACATTCACCTATGGTTATAAATTCTATGTAGACGTGAATGGCCATGAAGTTGTTTTTGAGCGCGATGACGAAGGTAATATGCGGGCGATGATACAAGACCTCTCGTCAGATTCCAACGTAGAAAAAGGACTTATTGAAGCAATTATGGAAGTCTTTACTGCTCTTTAACCTAAGCTACTTCAAGTCGATACGCTTTAAGGCTTTTTCCTTTATGTCTTTTAAAGAATTTGTTGATGTGGCTTTCATCTGCAAATCCGAACTCATCTGCAATTTCGTGAACTCTTTTATCACTGAAACGCAGTCTATGCTCTATCAGCCGGATTTTGTAGGAAGAAATATATTGCTGAATAGACTCGTTACACTGTTTACGGAAGTAACTACCAAGATAAGTTGAAGATAATCCAAACTCATTGGCAATGGCCTCTACTTTCAGAAGTCTGGGCTGGCGTATATTTTCCTGAATATAATCCAGAATCTGAAGAATACGAACATCGGCATTGGATGAGATATTCTGTGGTTTGATCACCGCTATATTCCTTGCCGCAATCACAATAATAGCATTCACCAAATGACGGGTAAGGTCTTCATTATATACAGATTCATGTTGTATTGCCTGCTGTAGGTTCTGAATGAGCAGACTCATCATTTTTTTATCCTCATTATTAACAAGTAATGAACCAGACAAGTGAGAAGCGTAATACAAAAGACATTCAATATGGTCTATACTTTTCCATTGATATTCTTTGATGTAGTTTTCACCAAAACGAACCACCATAAATTCACAGATTCCATTGAGCTCAAATCCATGACAATCATTGGGAGTAATTAAAAAGAGATCTCCTTCAGCATAAGCAATTGTATTCTCATTGACGGTATGCGCTCCAATGCCGGAAATCACATACACCAGTTCAAAAAAATTGAATTGCCTGTCTTTTAACGGACACTGATCTATTTTTTCATAAAAAACTTCAAGGGATTGGTGTATATTTTCTCTTGCCATACGACAAAGGTACCTAAATAAGCTTTAAATATACCTGTTTTCACCCATTTTATCAGTCTATTTTTGCGATATAAAATTTATCTATAATGCAAGAAAAAATAGATCCGGAACTTTTGAAAGCTGTTATTCACAGTCCATTTAATCAAATTGATTATGAATATTTAATGGCCAGTCATCCGGCAAAGATCAAGGAAGAAGAAATGAAGATAATGATGCTGGAAGAATCATTGCCCATCCCTTTATCGCTTTCTGTAGAGAACATCCATATTCCTTCTTATGAATCACAAAGAGACATCAGATTGAGAATTTACAGACCAAAGGGAAAGCAAAATTTACCGGTACTCCTCTATTTCCACGGCGGCGCTTTTATCTATGGGACTCCGGAACAATATGATTTTATCTTTTATCGATTGGCATTAGATATTGATATGATTATTGTGTCTGTGGACTATCGGCTAGCTCCCGAACATCCATTCCCAGCGGCTATGGAAGATGGCTATGATGCTTTATTATGGGTATCTGAATCTGCTGATCACATTGGTGGAAACAAAAACGAAATAATGATTGGCGGAAGCAGTGCCGGAGCTACGATTGCCGCTTCAATAACTCATTGGGCAAGAGACAGGAAAGAAGTGAACATTAGACATCAATATTTATTGTATCCGCCAACGGACAACCTTTTGAAAACCTCATCAATGGAGGAGTTAGCAAATGCTCCTATGCAAACTAAAAACGCTGCTGAATGGATGTGGCAACATTATCTACAGCATAAAACGGAATATCCGCCTCAATACTCGGTTCCTTTACGGGAAAAGAATTTTAAAAATCTTCCTGAAGCTACCATCATTGTATGCGAACTGGATCCATTGAAAGATGAAGGCAAGAAATACGCAAAAAAATTACAGAATGCAGGAATTTCAGCTAATCTCATGGAAATTGGAGGTGCTGTACATGCTTTTGATTTCTTTCCTTGTCAGCTATCTGAAGCTTTCTACAAACAACAGATCAAATTATTTAAGCATCTTTTAACTCAAAAATCATGAAAAAAATTGTCGTTATTAACGGGCATCCGAATCAAAACAGCTTTAATTCTGTCATTGCAGAGTCTTATATCAATTCCGCTATAACTTCCGGTGCTGAGGTACGGTATATTGCCATTGGAAAACTTAATTTCAATCCTAACCTGCAATTTGGTTACCAACAAAGAATGGAACTGGAACCCGATCTTGTAAAAGCTCTGGAAGATATTCAATGGAGTGAGCATCAGGTATGGATACACCCTGTTTGGTGGTTAGGCATGCCTGCTGTAATGAAGGGATTCTTTGACAGAGCATTTCTTCCGGGAATTGTTTTTAAAACGAACAAAAAAGGAAGCAGTGAAGGACTGTTAAATGCAAAATCTGCAAGAATCATCACAACTGCAGGAGATTTATCTCTCAAAGCATATGAAGAAGAATATCAGTCGAGCGGACTTATTCAACTAAAAAAAGGAATTCTGGAGTACTGTGGTATCTCTTCCATTCAAGATAATTTTATAGGACCATTGTATGAACTAACTGAGAATCAAAGAAAAGAATGGCTAGACACAATCACACGATTTGCCGCCACGGATTCTTTATAAAATATTAATAGACTTCCAGGTCCTTCGTTCCTTTAGGACGATAGAGATAAAGGGTAATGTAAGTTGTTGTTACATTATCCTTTCCTTTTCTTTTAAAATGACCCCAAAGCACTGATTTTCCATTATCAATCTTCTGCAGGCATACGATTTTGCCATCTGCATAAAAGGTCATTTTATAATCTTCTATTGGCTTTACATCAAAAGATGTGATATCAGTATTGGTTCTGAATACATAATCATTCCATCTATGTTTTATCTCATCAGGTAATAGATATAACTGTTTAGCTGCTCTTTTTTCTCTGTTATAATATATAGCAGCTAATGCACTCCAGGAACCATTCCTGTAAATATCTCTTATCTTATTGTATTGAGCAACTACTTCCTGTTCAATAGCCTGTAATTTATCTTTATCATCGGTGAGTAAAACCTCCGCATTCTCAAGAGTTTCTATATGATAAGGAATATCAGCAAAGAAAGTAAATGAGTCTTCAAAAGATGGGCTATTTCCAAGCTTCTTTTTTGAAGTTGAATATTTTCTCACTTCGTTTTCTTCAGGATTCCCCGTCTGGTTTTTGAATGATTTTACAATCTTTAACTGTATTTCTGAATTAGGGGACAGCAATGATTCTAACGCTTTCTGATCTGGGTTAAATCCTGGAGTCATTTTAATCGTGATCTTTTGATTTCCTTTTTTAAAGATCCCTTCATTTAGCTGAAAATAAGAGCCTGTCAGGCCATTTCCTGAATCGTCATTATATTTTATTACAGGAATATCATTAATTAAAACTTCAAAAGAACAATTCTTGCTATGAATGTACGCTCCATAACGAGGTCCTTCCTCAACATGCCTGTCTTTCTGAGTTATAGTAAGAATATTTTGATGAGATACAACAGATTCATTTCTTTTCTCGCCATACATTGATAAAGAAAATAGTAAACCTGATACAATATATTTTTTCATATTTTTTTGCTTTATCTCATATACAGCTTTTGCAATGAGATTTTTCACGATAATGAGTTCAATCGTTAAAATTAAGAATAATCATTTCCTTATTATGATAAAAATAAGATAATTTTTTGTCTGATATATCTATATCAGACAAAAATCTTACAGATAACACCACGACAAGATGTTATCTTATTCAAAAACTACATAATTTACCTTATCTACTCCGGTATTACCGGTTTTCTCATGATAAGCATATAATGTAAGTTCATAATTTCCCGGAGTATTGAGGGTATGGTTTCCTTCAAATAGATTCGTAGACACCCAAGACATGTCAATATTCTTAACAAATTTTCCGTCTTTTTTAAGAATTCCTTTTACTTCAATCTCATCAGAATTCCAGACTCCGCCCTTTTCAATCACGCATCCGCACATCATTACAATATTCGCCTGAAACACAAAAGGTTTGTCTTTAATGGTATTTAATGCAATATACTGATGGGTTCTTGGCTTTAAAATATCAATAATATAGCCGGGAATTTCAAGAATAATTCCTTCTCCTAAAATATTTTTTCCCGGAATCAGCCATAATTCAGTACTTACCACAGCCTGTGCCTGTCTGTTATTTAAAGGGGAAATTACTTCTATGGTAATAAATGTAGGTTCATCAATATCAATGGTTGCTACAAACCCTCCTGTTTGATCGTCAGTAATGGAATGGCCTCTCGTTTTAGGTGTTTTCATTATCAGATCAGTATTTCCGGTGCTTCCGGTCGTTTTTCCTTCTGATAAAATTCGTTGATTTAGTTTATTTCGGACAATGATATGAGCGCCCCCCAATGAACTTCCGATAAATTTAGCATCCTTAGCTTTTGCTCTTATCATCACTTTAGTTTCGGTGGCAGAAATCACAAGGTTAGAAAAAAGTAATGCGGTAATGAGAAAAAATAGTTTCATGATTGTATTGTTTTTAAGTATTCCCGTTTGAAGCGATCGTGGAAAGATTCATCTTTTAATTCCTGATCTATAGTGTTGAGGTAAGAAAGGATAGATAAATCTTCTGATAATAATTTTAAAATGGCCTTTTCACAGCTGTCCCAAACGTGTTCCAATTTGGGCAGCATCTCCATAGCTTTAGGAGATAATGAAATCATTTGTTTACGTTTATCTTCCTTATCTTTTTTAATCATCAGATACCCCTTTTCTGTCATTTTCTTTACAATAACTACTACAGAAGGATGAGAATATCCCAAGGGTTCTGCAATATCTGTAATGGAAATCTCTCCTTTCTTTTGTAACAACATAAAAACAAGATACCAGTTAGGCTCCACATCAATTCCAAACTCTTTGTAAAACTTTCTGACATCATGAGACATCCGGTCACTGATTCTTTTTAACCTACTGTCTAATGCTTTGTATCCTAATTCTTTAATAAAATCAAAATCCATTTTAAAAATCTTTGATGTAAATATATAAAAATACATAGTTAACTATATAGTTAACTATGTTAATATTACAAAAAAATTAAAATTTAATAAATCAACACCTTACAAAAGCAAAGAAATTGTTTTTAGAAGAGCCTTCTATTTATTCATCTTTCTATATTCACCGGGAGTAATACCTCTATACTTTTTAAAGAGCTTGGAAAGATGACTCTCATCACTAAACTGTAGCTCATAAGCGATCTCACTCAGTCTTATACTGCTGTATTTCAAATAAGTTTCCACCAGTTTGAGTCGATAATCCAGTAAATAATCCTGATAGGAAATTCCAGTCTGTTGTTTAAAATATTCCCCGAAATAATTTCCGGAAATCCCAAAATGCTCTGCAATCGTTTGAATTCCGGTCTTTTCCCTATCTTTTATATGCTTTTGAATATAGGCAATGATCTTCATAATAGAAAAAGCCTTTCTATTCTCCTGCAAATCTGAAGTTTCGCTTTGAATGATATTTCTGGCTATAAGATTAAGCAGAATTGAAATGCAGTTACGAATGATGAGATAATCCTCTGCCTTGTTTCTGAATTCAAAAGCAATCTGCTTAATCAATGCCTTCGCAAAATCTTCATCATTCGTATTACGGAATACGCACCCGGCACGGGCATGATAGTTATTGCTGATATATTGCAACTTGTAAAGGTTTTCACAACTTTCAATGCGATCTGCTTCAAGGCGGATCTTATCAATAAACTCAATAGGACATTCTATGGCAATTACCTCAGCATTTTCACTTTCAAAACGGTAAGATTCCTGTTGAAGAATAATAAAAAGCTTCCCTTCTGTAAAATCAATATAACGATCATCATACAGCAGATTTCCTTTTCCCTTTACAATATAAACAAATGAAAGAAAAGAGGTTGTCTTAAAAACAGTTTCTCCTTTTAGCTTTGTTTCTTTCACTTTAATCCCTTCAAGATGGAGTCCTTTCATCTGTGCACACTATATTTTCCTCCAAAAGTACAATTTTACCAGAACACAAGGAGGTTATTTTTGCATAAAAAAATATGAACACTTATCCGAAACGATGGCAGGCCCTCAATTTCCTGATTGCCGGAGCTTTCCTTTCCCCACTGGATTATTTTATTGTGAATATGGCTTTACCTTCCATAAAAAATGCTTTTAAAGCCAGTGACCACCAGCTTCAAATGGTTATCGCTATTTACGGACTTACTTATGGAGCCTTAGTAGTATGCGGTGGACGTCTGGGCGATCTTTATGGACGCAAGAAGATTTTCACATGGGGATTGTATACTTTTTTATTGTCTTCTCTGGCGTGCGCTTTTTCTCCTACGGTCCTATGGCTGATTATCGCAAGATTATTTCAGGGCGTTGGAGCTTCACTACTTGCCCCACAGGTTTTAGCCTCCATAAAAGTCCTCTTTAGCAGTAAAGAACAGCCTAAAGCAATAAGTCTATTTAGTTCAGTATTTGGGCTGGCCTCTGTCATCGGGCAATTACTTGGAGGTCTATTGCTCAGCATGCATTGGGGAGACTTTTCCTGGGAACTGGTATTTCTTGTGAATGTCCCTATCACCATCATTTGTATTATAGGCATTCATTTTACAATGGATAACAGCCATAAAGAACATAATTCAGGAATTGATTTTAAAGGTTCATTATTGTTGATTGTTGCTCTGCTTATGTTGATATGTCCTCTTATTTTTGGGCAGAAATATCAATGGGTATGGTGGATATTCGCCATTATGATATCAGGAATATCTTTATTAATTGCTTTTATCAGATATGAAATATATCTATTAAAAAATAACCGCCCCATCCTTATAGATCCAACGCTTTTAAAGCATCAACCTTTTGCATTAAGTCTTGTAATTCTCTTTTTTTACAATTTTACCTCAGGATTATTTATCTGCTATCCCTATTATCTCCAGGAATTTTTTCATCAAAGTTCCCTACAAACGGGATTAGCTATTGTTCCTTACGGGATTGCCTTTTTCCTGGGGCCATTGATGGTGTCCAAAATAAACCTTCCCACTTATACAATGATCTATATTGGTCTGGGATTATTAATGAGTGGGTTCATTCTCAGTGCAATGTGCTTCTATTTTCAGCAAAAACCTTCTTTTATGACCCATATTACCCTGTTTATAGCGGGATTAGGTCATGGGACTATTATGCCGGTTATGATGCGAACTGCTATTACCTTTACCACCAAAGAAAAAGCCGGACAGGCTTCAGGTTTGATAAGCATCGGAATACAGGTAGGCAGTGTAGTTGGAGGAGCTGTTATTGGAACCTTATTTTTTAATATGATTGAGTTAGTGGGATTTTCAAATGCTTTTGCAATAGCAATTTTTATGATCGGAGCTGTTCAAATCATAGGGATATTGATAAACGGCAAACTCCGTAAATATATTCATGCTTAATTTTCATCAACAACAAAATATATTATAAATTTTAAATCTTATGAATAACAAAGAAAAAATCAATGCAGAATTAAAAGACTTCTGTGAAAATATTGAAAAATGGTTTCAGGGAAATGAAGAGGATCAGGATGTTTTATTCAACAAAATTCTTGCAGGGTTCTCTCCCGAATTTAAAATGATTAATGGTGACGGAAATTCTGCAACCTTAGCCATGTTTTCAGAATGGCTTCCTACCGTTTTTGGAAAGTTCCCGGATCGTCGTGTACAGATTGAAAATATAGAAATTCACTGCTCTGAACATCATGGTCTGGCTACATACACTGAAATTCAGACAACAGAAGGAATCGCAAACATCCGAAAAGCTTCAGCAGTTTTTTTGCTTAACCAAGAAAAAGCATTCTGGTTCAACCTTGTAGAAACCTGGATGTAAAAAGTAAACGGACTGTTTTTCCCAACAGTCCGTTTTATTTTAAACAATGATTACTTGTTATTTTTAAATACCTTCATTTTCCCAGCCATAATACTCAATAAAATTCCAAAGCAGGCAAAAAGTCCGAAAGAATATCTGAGGTCAAAACCTTCTGCAATATATCCAATTAATGGAGGTCCTATCAAAAAGCCTAAGAATGAAATACTGGATACAAATGATAAAGCAATACTTGGTGCTACCGTATTCACCTTTCCGATGGTACTATACACTGATGGTACACTTAAAGAAGCTCCAAGCCCGATAATCATGAAAGCAATAATACAAATCCATAACTCTGGAAGGAAAACACTCAGGAAAAGTCCGATACTCATTAATACCCCACAGAACTGTAATACCATTCTTTTCCCCAATTTTTCAATGATCCTGTTTCCAATAAACCTTCCTAAAGTCATCATTAATATAAAACTTGTATATCCCAATATAACAAGATTTTCCGGTGCCTTCACAATCGTTTGAAAATAAACTCCACTCCAGTCAAACATAGCTCCTTCAATAGCCATACTTAAAAACCCAATAATTCCTAACCCAACCAACGTGGGATTTACAGATTTAAAAATGGACTGTGTTTGTGGTTCAGCTTTATGAATACTATTGGTAAGATTGTTTCTGCTATACATCCAGATCAGTGTGACAAGGATGAAAGTAAGAACAAAATGTAGAAACGTTTCTACATGCAGATTAATGGCTAGCATTCCCAATAATGCTCCTATCAGCCCAGCAAAGCACCAGGCTCCATGATAAGAGGACAATAATGTCCTTTTGGTAATAGATTCTATTTCAATAGCCTGCGTATTGACCGCAATATTGCAAAGATTTCCTGTAACCCCAAAGAAAAACAGAACGGCAGCTAAAATCCAGTAAGATGGAGAAAGACCAATCAGTAAAAGAAAGCCCGGATATAATAAAAAACAACTTTTAATAATCCTGCTGCTTCCATATCTGCTGATTAATTTTCCGGATAACATCATTGTAGAAAGCTGACCTATCGGCATCAGAAGCAAAAGAGTTCCAAGCTGTGCTTCATTGATAGAAAGAGCATCTTTAATAATGGGAATCCGGCTGGCCCATGATGAGAACACAAGCCCATGAGCAAAGAAAAGTAAAAAACAGGCCGTAGGCATTTTCGCATTGAATAATTCTCTATCGTGCATTAAAACAGTGTTTGATTAAAATTTTCGTTTGCGAAGTTAGTAACACTTAACGAATAAAATACATTCCATTTTTGATATTTTATATTCCATTTTAAACAAGCCTTTCAAAAAGAAAAATTAACTGCTTACCTTTGATCGCAGAAAACCCACTGGTAAAATTATTAACCATTGTAAGGAGAAATCCAACTGTATCATGATAGAGATCAAGCCCAATTTTGAAGGATTATGTATTGAAAAATACACGGTAAACAGCCTCTCTGAATTTCATGCTAAAGCAGGAAACCTCAATAAACTATTACTTTGTTTCGTTTCAAACGGCATATTAGATCTTCAAGCCAATACACTTCCTTTTCACATACAGTCCCTTTCTATCATCATGCTATTACCTGATACAGACCTTGGAGACATTTCCGGAAGTGATAATCTTGAATTATCCGTATTTTTTATTTCTCTGGATTTCATCAGTACTTATAGTTTCCTGACCGTTCTTCTGGCCAGTGATGAAATCAAATTCAATCCGGCTATAAAAGTTGAATCCCCAGCCAAAAAACTCATTTGGTCTACTGTAAAATTAATTCAGGAGTACCATTCTAAAACCAAGGAAGAAAGTACCATAGAATCTGTACAGTATCTGCTCTACGCCCTTCTGGAACTGGTTTCAAAACTCTATTTGCCTGTCATTAAAAACAACAGTCTTTTACAAACCAGAAGCCAGGATATTATACATCATTTTTTTGAACTCCTGAATCAACATGGACATCTGGAAAGAAGTGTATTATTTTATTCTGATCAATTGCATCTTTCCCCACAGTATTTAAGCAGTTTAATCAAAAAAGAAACCGGGAAGCCTATCAAGCAATGGATAAGCTATAGGGTGATAAAACAGGCTGAAGAACTTCTCAAAACAACCTCATTTTCCATTAAAGAAATCAGCAATCAGTTACAGTTTGTAGACTCTTCCCTATTTTGCCGCTATTTCAGACGTTGTACAGGTATTACAGCCAATGCGTACAGGGAAAATTACAGGATTAAAAAATAAAACAGAGGTTGAAAATAAAAGGCTAGAATACATTATCAAAAAATTGATTCACTTTAAAAATATAATTCATATATTTATGTAAAACGCAAATATGAATCCAACATTATACTTTAACATTTTCGAAAAACCATCCAGGCAAAGGTGTTTATCCATGTGATAGAAGTGAATTTCCAAACCAATGTGCTATACGCATGAGCATAGCTCCAAATACATCTGGTGTCAACTTATCTTCTTTTGCTGGTGCAAAGTGCTGAATGTCTCATTCAGATGGTTTTGACACATTTTAAGAGCACAAGAACTAGCGAACTGGATCCATACCCACCCTGAAATTTTCGGACACAGAAATTACCTATAGTATTACATACCTGCAAATAAAAATTCGTGTATTCGTGGCCATTCTTTTCTAAACTACAGTGAACTATATTACGGACCAAACCAGTTTTATTATTTTGTAATTTAGAGCCCACAAAAAAAAGAAAACGTATGATGCCAGGGAAACCATTATTACTATCTGCAGCATGTCTGTTATGGATTCATTGCAAAAAAGAAGAGACCACCAAGCCTTCTATGGTTCACGATACCATCAATCAAAAAAATACAGAACGTATAACATCAAAACTTCAGGATAATTCTCCTATAGAAACGGTAAAATTATTCGTGATCTGGTATAGAGACCATGAAGATAATCTTTCTCATTTCAATACTATAAAAGGCGGTCCTCAGGAAAATGATCTTCCAGCGGACTATGCCGTTGACTTTGATCAGGTTAATAAAGAAATCTCCTTTCTGAAAAGCAGTACTTTTTTATCTGAAAAGTTTTTAGCCGCTTACCAACAAAATTATATAGAGGGAAATGAGTATTTCAAAAAGAACCCTGCTAATGACGGACCTCCGCACGGCTTTGACTATGATTACTTTTTTAAGACACAGGATGATTATCAATCTGACTTACGGGATATTAAAGCAATACCATTCACTGCAAAACAGGCTACTCCCCAGATATCTTATGTAGAATTTCATCTGAAAAACTCTGGGATGACCTATCGATATACTCTTAGCAAGAATAAAGACAATCATTGGCAAATTGATTCCATTGAAAATATCAGTAAATAAATTTTATTTTATTTAAAATTAAAACTACGGTTATTTAATACAACAAACATTTGTTTTTCATTAAATTCGCTCTTCAAAAAATATTTTATGAAGGAGAAATGGATATCCCATCCAACCATCTTAGAAGGAGCAAATGTTGAACTGATTCCCTTGGAAAAAGAACATTTTGAAGAATTGTATTCTGCTGGTGCGGATAAAGATCTCTGGGCATTAATTCCTACTGATGGTTCCGATAAAGAAATATTCTATCAAAACTATGAATTCGCTTTATCAGAAAGGGAAAACGAAAATCAATATCCTTTTGTGATAAGACATAAGGAAACTCAAAAGCTGATTGGGTCCACAAGGTTTTTCGAAATATATCCATCAGATAAAAAATTAGAGATCGGCTGGACATGGATCACCAAAGAGTTTTGGGGAACATCCGTTAATTTAGAATGCAAATTACTCTTACTTACCTACTGTTTTGATGTATTAAAAACCAATCGTGTACAACTGAAAACAAAGGACAACAATTTAAGATCAAGAAAAGCGATTGAAAAAATCGGGGGTGTATTTGAAGGGATCTTGCGCAAAGACAAAATTCAGAACGATGGTTCCACAAGAAATGCAGCCTATTACAGTATTCTGGATGATGAATGGGAGGCCGCAAAACAGAAAATTGAGACACTTATCAGAGAAAAGGAATCTTCTGATAAATAAAAGATCAGACGTAAAATTCAAGTTCTTTTACGTCTGATTCCATATCAACAACTCATTTACTTTTTAATAATTTTCTTTGAAACAACAGTTCCATTCTTCAATTCTCCCTGAAGAATATAAATTCCTGTTGGAAGTTTTGAAACATCAATATTTCCGGAACTTCCCTTACTTATAACAGTTTTACCTTCCAAAGAGCTCACTGTGATCTTTTTAAGGTCCTCTTTTGATGTTATTGTAATAAAATCTGTACTTGGGTTCGGATAGACAGAAATGTCTCTTTTTTTGCTATCCGGATCAACAGTTGACAGTACTGCAGTATCAAGATAAGATACCGATTTTGACACATTTGTAACCCCATTGAATACAAAAGTATTAATGGCAAAACTAAACACCATACCATTAGTCTGGCTTACCCATTGATAAGATTCGTTGGTATATGTGGCTGTAATAGGCGTTGGTGAACTGGCAATAGTCTGTGTGGCAGTTCTCATTCTTTTTATTCTCAACACATTAGAATAAGTTCCTCTTGGAGTAATTACAGTACCATAACCATCTACATTAACACTCACCTGCCCCATTTCATTGGTATTTCCAATGGCGGCTGAAACACTATTAAATTCATACGTATCATCAAACTGTTGAAGATAAGTAACCGGAAACTTATACTCAATCAAAGGATTGACATAAGTGACCGTAACATCTCCCAACGATGGCCCTGAATAAGAGCCCAACATCGTAGCCTCAGTATCCGTCATAGAACCAAAGTCGTGGCTGTCAACATTGGTCAGCGATGTAATTCTGTTTGCCCCTGGAAATCTGAAACAATTAGATTGGCCAGGGCATACTCTTGTAGTATAAGCAACAGGATTAGTTCCTGTATAAGCCGAAAAATCCCAGGTAATATTTGCTCCCGCTGAACCTGTAGTAATAGAAGTTCCGCTTACATCTTCTGATTTTAAATTAATTGTACTGTTAATAGGGTCAACCCCAGCTCTGGTTATTGATGGCTGAGCATAGGATACTATTCCGACAACTAGGAATAAGATAAAGTTTAATTTTTTCATATTATGCTGATTTTAAGATTAGTTATACTTATATATATTTCCCATCATAAAGATAAATAACTAAACTCTCATGACAATTAATGATCTATCTAAAGCCTTATTCCTTCTACCAATTGCACTAAAGAGAATGCCCAGCCATAGTGGCTGGGCATTGTATATCTAATTAAATAGCTGTCTGTAACCTAAAGGGGTTTGATCTGTTTTCTTTTTAAATAATTTATTGAAAGATTGTGGATGTTCAAATCCTAAAGCATACGCTACTTCCGATACTGAGAAATTAGTGCCTGTAAGATATTCCTTTGCTTTTTCAATCAACTTTTCATGAATATGCTGTTGTGCATTCTGTCCTGTAAGATTCCTTAACATATCGCTGAGATAATGAGGTGACAGATTGAGCTTCGAAGCCAAAAAATCCACTGTAGGAAGTCCGGTTGTCAATGTTTTCTGATCATTAAAATAATCCTCCAACACTTTCTCCATTGTGCTCAACAAATCATTATTTACAGCTTTTCTTGTAATGAACTGTCTTTTATAAAAGCGATTGCTGTAATTGAGCAGAACTTCAGTATAGGAAATAATCACATCCTGACTTACTTCATCAATGGCAGTATTCAGCTCATTTTTAATACTGTTCAAAAGTCCTTGCATAATCTTCTTTTCCTGATCAGACAAATGAAGGGCTTCATTTGTATCATAAGAAAAAAAGCCAAGTTTTTTTATATTTTGAGCTAAAGGATAGTTCCTGATAAAATCCGGATGTATCAAAAGTGTATAGCCACAGTATTCTGCATTCTCTTCAGGAGAAAGAATCTGCCCCGGAGCTGTAAACATCATTCCGCCTTCATTAAAATCATAATATCCTTGTCCGTATCCCATTTTCCCGCTTGTAGAATATTTATAGGAAATTTTATAGAAATTAAACATAAAACTTTTTCCTGCCCAATCCTCTTTAAGGCTCATTTTTTCATTATCTATAAGACTTACTAATGGATGAAGCGGTCCCGGAAGCTGCAACAAACTGTGTAACTCCGATATTGAGGAAATTTTTATTAAAGAATTTTCTTTCTTTTCCATGGTATAAAATTATCATTTTTTCATGAAGCTCCCTATAAAACTCATAGATAACTAACTAAACCGTCTTCCTAATTCTTCTCTGAATGCTTCAGCACCTAATTCCAGACGTTGTGCATAAAGAGCCTTCGCATCCTCACCTGCAACATATCTTAACTGCTTTTTGCCATCTGTTGCAGCCTCATACACCACTTCAGCAATTTGTTCCGGTGTAGAAGCAGCTTCCATCATTCCTTCCATAACAGAATATAGAGAATTAATCATCTCTTCATAAGCAGGACCCGTTGCAGAATCCAGAGAGCGACTTACAAAATCAGTTTTAATACCTCCGGGCGAAACCGTTTTAATATCTATTCCGAACCTATCCAATTCAAAAGCCATGCTTTCGCTCCAGCCCTCCAATGCCCATTTTGTAGCATGATAAATTGAATTCAGAGGGAAAGCCATTAATCCTCCAATGGATGTCGTAGAAATAAACATTCCTTTCTTTTTCTCTCTAAAATAACCCGTGAACGCCTGAGTAACACGAATCGTACCTAATAAATTTGTATTCAGCTGCCTCACAATCTGATCATCACTCAAGGCTTCTAAAGGTCCTAAAAGACCATACCCTGCATTGTTAAAAACAACATCCACATCCCCCAATTCCAATGATTGATTGACAACCGCCTGTATTTGTTCCGGATTAGTAACATCCAATGGAAGTACTGTTACATTATCCAGAGAAATAAGATCTGAAGCAGCTTCAGGATTTCTCATGGTAGCAATTACCTTCCATCCTTTCTGTTGAAATAATTGTGCAGTTGCTTTACCTAATCCTGTAGAAGCCCCTGTTATAAAAATTGTTTTCATTTTTTCTTGTTTAAAATTACAGGACAAAGTTCAGCATCATAAAAAAGATAAGAGTTGCCAAAACGGACCAAGCTGTAGCCAAAATGAATATATTTAATTTAGTAATCTGATACATTGTTAGACTCTTATATTAAAAATATTTTATAGGTCTGAAAGTTGTAAGAGTCCTTTCATTTTATCGTTTTTTTGTAAGTTTGCTCTGAGTAATTTTTATGGCAGAATATATTCTTGAAAACATCAATATCAGTACACTTTCCGTGTATGATTTACTAAAGCATACCTCAGAAAGTTCATTTATTGGAATCACTGACTTTCATGAAGTTTACCCTGTTGCCATCGAAAATAATACAGGAATCTTTACAAAGGATTCTTCACTTCAGGATTTTCCGATGGTTACTATAAGCCGTATAAATAATTCGCTGATTTGTAGCTGTACTTGTGATCATTCTAAAGCTCAGCTTTGTGCTCACCAGGCAGAAATCATCCATTGTATTCTGGAAGAAAAGAAATACCGCATTTTCTTTGATGAAATTCTACGTAAAAAAACCTTCCTATCTAAAGCCAAAGGCTATGGTTTAGAAAATGAACCGGATCTCGACCAATACTTTCAATTGAGATTAACAGAAGGGAAACTTGAAATTCTGCCGAAAATCAAGGAAATGCTTCCTATGGATGAGCAAATGTTCCAACGAGACCTTTTGCCCCAGCTCCCTTCTAAACTGGATGAGCTGGCAGCACAGGAAACAGGTAAAAAACAAATATTGGTCATCGGTAAACATCGTTACTACAATCATTTGGTATTTTCTCTCATGGAGGCTGAGACCACCCAAACCGGTAAGATTAAAAATCCTGTTAATGCCGTAGATGCCATGCAATTGATTTGGAAAGCGGAAAAGCCTTTGGACATAAAATTCTATACTGCTATTTCTTCTTTTCAGAACAACTACAATGAAGAGTATAATGCTGCGGAATGGGAAGCGTTAAAACTAATTGTAAAAAATCCTCTCGATCTGGAGGTATACTATCATGATCGGGAAATCGCAGAAACGGTCTCTGCAAAGTCCCTTACACCTGTTACACTTAACACTTTAAATACCGAAGTTCAACTCTCTGTATTTAAGAAAGATCCATTTTATGAAATTACCGGAAGCCTGCTATTAAATGATTCTTCCGTTCCTTTTAAAAATGTGATAATCAGAAATGAATATTTTGTATATAACAGCAACACATTCAGCCTTATAGACCACCCTGACATGCTTAGGATCATCAGGTTTTTCAAGGCAAATAACGAAATTTTGCTGATTCATTCTTCAAAATATGAGGAATTCATGCGGCAAACCCTCTCTAGTTTAGAAGAACATATTCATATCAATTACAGCTATATACAAAGCGCAACGAAAGTACAGCTTGAAGAAAAAAAATTCCAGATAGAAAGAGTCATTTATCTTCGTCAGCAGGAAAATTATATTGGAATTACCCCTGTCATGAAGTACGGTCAGGTAGAAGTTCCTGTATATTCCAGAAAGCAGATTTTTGATACCGATCAGAATGGAAATCCTTTCAAAATAGAACGAAATGATGCTTCGGAAGCCCGCTTTACCTCTTTGGTAATGCAGCAGCATCCTGATTTTGAAGAACAGATGGATGGCTATCAGTATTTCTATCTGCACAGAGATAAATTTCTTGATGATAACTGGTTCTTGAATGCATTTGAAGCATGGCGAAATGAAGGTATTATTATTTTAGGCTTTAATGAACTGAAAAACAATAAGCTTAACCCCCACCGTGCCAAGATTAATATTCAGATTACAAGTGGGCTGGATTGGTTTAATGCAAAATTAAAAGTAGGTTTTGGACAGAAAGAAGCCACTTTAAAACAGCTTCACAGAACCATCCGTAATAAAAGTAAATTCGTCCAGCTGGATGATGGCAGTCTCGGGATTCTTCCTGAAGAATGGATGGACAAAATCGCTGCTTATTTTCAGGCTGGAGAAATTGATGAAGAGCTGCTAAAGATTCCAAAAATCAATTTTACTGAAATCTCTTCTCTTTTTGAAAAAAAGATATTGAGTACTGAAATTCAGGATGAAATAACGACTTATTCCACTCAGTTTTCACCCGGTAAGAATATTCCTCAGGTTAATATTCCTGTGGAATTAAATGCTGAATTAAGAGATTATCAGCATGAAGGATTAAACTGGCTTAATTTTCTTGATGACTTCAACTTCGGCGGATGTCTTGCCGATGATATGGGATTGGGAAAAACCCTTCAAGTCATTGCATTTATTCTTTCTCAAAGGGAAAAACGAGGACATACCACGAATCTGGTTGTAGTTCCTACCTCCCTGATTTTCAACTGGCAGGAAGAAGTCAGAAAGTTTGCTCCTTCCATAAAAGTTTTAGTTCATTATGGTCCGTATCGGCAAAAATCAACCACTCACCTATCTGATTATGAGATTATTCTCACCAGCTACGGAATGTTACTTTCCGATATCCGTTTTCTGAAAACTTTTAATTTCAATTATACTTTTCTTGATGAGTCACAGACCATTAAGAACCCTAATTCTGAAAGATATAAAGCAGCTCGCCTGCTTCAATCCAGGAACAGAATTGTACTTACCGGAACTCCTGTTGAAAACAGCACTTTCGATCTTTACAGCCAGCTTTCTTTTGCATGCCCTGGCTTATTGGGCAGCAAACAGTATTTCAAAGATATTTATGCCATTCCTATTGATAAATTTGAGTACAGTAAACGGGCTATGGAGCTTCAGCAGAAGATAAAACCGTTTATTCTCCGCAGAACTAAGAAACAAGTAGCCAAAGAGCTTCCCGAGAAAACAGAGACTGTTATCTATTGTGAAATGAATACCGAACAACGCAGGATTTATGATGCTTATGAAAAAGAACTTCGTGAATTTATTGCGGCCAATGATGACGATGATCTCAATAAAAACAGCATGCACGTTCTTACAGGTCTTACAAGACTCAGACAGATCTGCAATTCTCCCGTATTGATTAAAGAAGGATACTCTGGAGAAAATGCCGTTAAAATTGAAATTCTGATGGAACAGATCCTTGGAAAATCGAAAGATCATAAAATCCTTGTTTTCTCTCAGTTTGTAGGAATGCTGGATTTATTGAAGCCTGAACTGGAGCGCCACGGAATTCCTTTCGAATATCTTACAGGCCAAACTAAGGACAGAGGCCAAAAAGTAGCTAACTTCCAGGAGAATGAAGAGATCAGGGTGTTTTTGATAAGTCTAAAAGCTGGTGGTGTGGGACTTAACCTTACCCAAGCTGATTATATTTACCTGATCGATCCATGGTGGAATCCGGCAACTGAAAACCAGGCTATCGACCGAAGTTATCGTATAGGACAGACTAAAAACGTCATTGCTGTCCGTATGATCTGTTCCAATACAGTGGAAGAAAAAATCCTTGCCCTTCAGAAAAAGAAAAAGCTATTGGCTCAGAACCTTCTTAAAACAGACGGAACAAAATTTCAGGGGCTTTCAAAACAGGATCTTCTGGATATTTTGGAACAGAAATAGAATATATAAAGCATTAAAATACCTGAACCATTAAGATATTTAAGGCACTAAGAATAGTTAAGAAATAGCTGCAGCTTATTTTCAAAAATAAAAAAACTCATTATCAATATGATGAAATATCTACAAAACAAAACCGACAGATATAATCTGCCGGTAAAAAACAAAAATTGATATGGATATGATTAGATATGTGTTTTACTTTTTAATTACCTTTTCAGTAATTACTTTTTTATCTTTTGTCTGTATTTTAATCAGATAAGTTCCTGGAATAAAGCTGTTCATATTCACCGTATCAGAGTTTCCTTCCGAAAGTTTTTGTCCTGATATGTTATAAACTTCATATTTTTCCAACTTTTCTTTCATTCTGATGGATACGTTTCCGGAGGTAGGATTTGGATATACTTTCACCTCAATAGACTTATCCTTAGAAACTTCTGTTGTGGAAAGGCTTTCCGGTTGTACATTGATCGTGTAATCTTCTGCCTGGCCAATAAACCAACCTGAAGGACATGGAAGATTCTCCAGCGTTCCCATCCATGAGCTTGATTCATACGCTTTTACCAGTCTGAAACGTGTATTTCCTAATAACGCATTAGCTGGAATAGTAATTGTTTCTGAAGTCACTCCTGATTCATGACCGGAAATTGGATTTGAATTGTCCAGATATCCAAGATTAAACTTTTCATCGGCATCAAATTGATTATTATGATTAAAATCGATATAAGCATAGGCAGAAACTGTTACTTGTCCATGAGTTCCTCCTGTCACGGTTATGGGATACCCATTTCCACGGCTGACATTAAAAATGGTTCCCGTAAAATCTTCTATAACGGTTGAGTTTCCATCAACGGGGCTCTCATTTTCTACTCCTGCAAATTCTACCTTACCTATTTCACTTACGGTAAGGCTTGTTATGCCTTCAGATCCACAATATGGAAATGGAAAACTGTTGCTATTTCCCTGAATATTTACTGTATAATCTTCAGTCTGGCCTGCTCTTAATCCGGAGTCACATGCAGAAGAGATAGAGTTTTGAGCACCCGGATCTGAATACGCCATTACATTTGTATTTTTAAGCACTCTCATTCTTTTACTACCCCCTGAGACAGTAGACGGAATCGTAATCGTATTATCAATAGTAAAAGCATTGGCCGGATTGGCTGCCTCCAGTCTGCCAATATAAAAGCTCTCTCCCGCATCATCAAAGCTACCATTCCCGTTAAAATCAATATAAACCATTACATCACTGGGAAAAGTACTTGACGGACCTTTTATTGATATCGGATATGCATTCCCAGCTACCAGATCAGTTGAAAAAGAAGTAAAATCTTCATATTCTTGTGTTGTGGATGAATTGGTAGATGAATTATTGTTGATACTCCCAAAGGTAACATTGCTTATCATATTACTTCCTGCACCATACTGAAAAGTAGGAGTGCAATACTGAGCGCTTACGAGCCCAAATAAAACGACAGCAGAAAGAGTAGTTATTTTTTTCATAGAATTCTTAATTTTTATGAGACAAATTTATATTTATTTAGAATCAATAAAAATAAGAATGTAATGATATTTATCAGTTTAAAGATATTTTTAATAGAAAAACATTGATAAATAAACAATAAAATAAAAGTTAATTATATAATTATCAATGCTTTTGAATCATTATAGATTCCGAATGATTTCTTTGGCATTTTCCTTATAGTCTTCATATTTTTTCAGGTAAGCCTATAATTTCTCATGAATTTCAGGATGATTAAGCTTTATTCTCCCCTCTCCTTGTCCCAATAAACTTACATATTCCTGATCACTATAATCAATATTAATATACAAAGGCCATGAGGTTTCATTTTCGAACCCTTTTATTGCGATTGGTTTAGCAATCTCTAAAAAGGCATATTATGCTGTATCTAATGTTTCTCTGGGTATTCTTATCTCCAAAAGCTTTTGCAGCCTTACAAGAGGTTTAAAAGCAGGAAACGGAGTCTTAAGAAGAAAAAACATAAGACTGAGTATTTCAAGTTCTGGAAGTGCTTCTAAAAATGTGAAATTTTCAATGGGTTGTTTCCAGTCTAAAGTTCCGCTAATGTGAAGGTATCTCAGAGTTTTAATTCCTTAAATCTTTCAAAGCTGGAAATCTTCTGGAAATTTTCAAGATGCAGTGCTTTCAGTTGAGGAAGATTTTGTAGCGGAGATAGCTCGAAAATGTTTTATTCTTACTCTTTTAAGACCTCCAAATTCATTCATTGCTTGAACCTGTGCCTGGCTGGGATTATCCAGGTTTATTTCTTCAAGGTTAGGACATTCAAAAATCTGTTCCCAGTTTTCATAATGCTTACTTACCGTTACAACTTTAATCGTTTTATGATCAGAAATCATTTTATCAACAGAATAAGACGGTGTATGATGGGTTGGAATTATTTTCCAATAATGATCTATTTTTCCTATATTCCTTCATTTTCCTGTTTCATACTTAATATTTCCTGATGATGTAAATAATATTTTAAAAAACCCTTTAACCGATTTTTATTGTATAAAATTATTTATTTAATTTAAATTTTCAATAAGAATTGCTGAAGCTCCACCGCCACCATTACAGATCGCTGCAATACCATACCGTCCACCCTCCTGCCGTAATACATTCACCAAAGTGGCCATAATTCGTGCTCCTGAGGCTCCGATTGGATGTCCCATTGCCACAGCTCCCCCATATACATTAACCTTATCCAAATCATATCCCAGAATCTGCTGATTGGATAAAATTACAGAAGAATAAGCTTCATTGATTTCAAAATAATCAATATCAGACAGGCTAAGTCCTGCGTTTTTCAAAACTTTTTGAATGGCAACAGATGGAGAAGTGGTAAACCACTCCGGGGACTGAGCAGCATCAGCATACGCTATAATCTTAGCTAATGGCTTAAGATGATACTCTTGTACAGCCTCAGAGCAACCAAGTAATATTGCGGCTGCACCATCATTGAGATTGCTTGAATTGGCAGCCGTGAGCATCCCGTCATTTTCAAAAACAGGTTTCAACAAGGATATTTTCTCGGGAATCAGTTTATCAATATCTTCATCTCTTTCTACGATTGTAATTCCTTTCTTTCCTTCAGTGGTGATGTTAAATAATTCCGCTTTGAATTTATTTTCTGATGCTGCTTCCTGGGCTCTTTTATAAGAGCTTAGCGCATAGTCATCCAGTTGTTGTCTTGTTAATCCGTATTTTTTCACTCCTAGCTCTGCCGCACTTCCCATATGAAAGTTATGATACACATCCCACAAACCGTCTTTAATCAGGCCATCTGTAAGCGCTGTATCACCTAATTTATGCCCTTTCCGAAGGTAATTATAATGAGGCACATTGCTCATACTTTCCATTCCGCCTGTCATGACAAGACTTTCTAAACCGAGTTGGATCTGTTGTGCTCCGATGATGGCGGCCTTCATTCCTGAAGCACATACTTTATTTACGGTGGTAGCATCTTTATCTACCGGAATTTTCGAAAAAATGGCTGACTGTCTCGCCGGCGACTGTCCCACGCCTGCACTCAATACATTTCCCATATATATGCTGTCTATATTTTTTGGGGAAACTCCTACACTTTCATAAGTATGCTGTATAGCCATAGCCCCCAATTGTGGAGCTGTAAAACCAGATAAACTCCCCATAAAACCTCCGATAGGGGTTCTTTTTGCTGCAATGATAAATGCTTCTTTCATAGTGTTGTTTATTTTTTAAAAATACCAATCGGTATATTTTAGATTAAAAAAATCTCCTCTTATTTTTAAGCGAAAGGATATACAAATATATAAAAATATACCGATCAGTATATTAATCATCAGAAAAATTGATTGGCTTCAAACCTGTCATTCTGATTTTTAGAGATTTTTCAATGTTCTCAGAATGACAACAGCCTATTTTTAATATTTGAAATCACTCCATTTTTTATTCCCGGCTTAGCTGATCCAGCTTTTTCAGTAAGGTAGGAATCCTGTAAGGACCATGCATCTGTTCTACATCTTGCTTAACCTGATCTACATCTATTCCTTTCGCCGTCACAAAAAGGGGTGTTTTACTATCGCCACGAAGTACATTTCTTCTTTGGGAATCAGGTGTAGTAAATTCATTTTTGGCAATTCCGACAATCGGATGTTTTCCCTCTAATGCTTCATAAAGATGTCCTCCCAAACCTATTTTTCCTTCATTATCAAGGGTAACATAACCATCAACAATGATAATATCTTCTTCTTTTAGAACAATTTTATTCAATAAACTCAGAATGCACGGCAATTCTCTTTTGTAAAAAGCTCCGCTTTCATATTCTGAAGAGACAGGCGTTTGCTCTGTAAAAATCTCTACTTCCCTTTCGGATGTCCATTTTTCAAAGGCTATACATACGGTATTGGCATAGTCTTCATAGTAGTAAGTATCGAATGCGTAAATCATTTTTTCTTAAATTATACAGCCAAGATAGTTCTTTAGCAGCATTTATATTATTTTTCCTAATCAAAAGAACTCACCAAAATGCCATAAAATCCCTGATGGATCATGTACAAAACACTCTTTCCCCCAATCCATGGTTCTTATAGGGGTAAGTTTTACATTTTCATAGGTATCTGTAAGTCCTAAAGTTAAAAGTTCTTTCCAGAATTCCTCTGTACTGGCAACCTCCATAAAGATCATGGTATTATCAACCCAATCTTTTGCATAATAATCCTGAAGATAAAACCCTATTTCTTCTCGTATAAAGAGTGATAACTTAGGTTCAAGGATCACTTCTTCAAATCCCAAATCTTTATAAAATTTTCGACTGGTCTCAAAGTTCTGCGCTCCGATAAAGGGTCTTATGGATTTCAATTGTGGTCTCATATTATTTTATTTTTCCAGTTTTCGTAAGTCATTTCAAACTTGATCTCATTTTTCCCATGCATCCCAATCTCTCGCCAACCTAATTTTCTATAAAAATTTTCAGCTCTTGTCTGAGGCGAAGTTCCAAGCCAAACTTTGTCTTTTGTCTGTTCAAAATACCAGTCAAGCATTATGTTGTGAAGCTTTTTTCCAATTTTTTTGTTTTCAAAATCAGGATGTACAAATAATGCCCAGATGTTATTCTCTTTCAAATCAACAATCGAAAAGCCTACAACCTGCCCTTCTGCTTCGCCTACCCAGCCTTTCCCTCTTTCAGACATAAAGAGTTCACAATCTCTATCGGTAACTAAACCGGGATCTGATAAGGTATTTTCCTTCACTGAATTTCTTATGATCTGAATTTGTGGAATATCTTCTGATCTGGCTTCACGGATTAATATATTCATAAATAAATTGATTCTTGAATAGAACAAAGGTGCAAAAAACATGTTTACCAGATTAATTTAAAGAATAATATCTACCCTTAAAAATCTGAATACATGAATCTTGCACCTCCGGATATAAGTTATAATCCAATTAAATTCGTTATCCTTATTTATGATCTACCACAATTCTGTCTGCTCTGTTAGCAATATCCCATGCGGTAGTAAAAACAAGCTGGGTTCTTTTTTCCAATAACTTATAATCAATTTTGTCCGGTTTATCCGTTGGTTTGTGATAGTCCTCATGGATTCCATCAAAGAAAAAGGCTACCGGAACATTGTTTTTGGCAAAATTGTAGTGGTCTGAACGGTAATATAATTGCTGAGGATCATTAAGATCATCATATTTATAGTTCAGTTCCAAGTTATTGGTCTTTCTGTTAGCTTCTTCATTAATTACTTTAAGCTGAGAGCTCAACATATCCGAACCAATCACATATACATATTGTTTTCCTCTATTTTCCGGATCATCACGTCCAATCATATCAATGTTAAGGTCAACAACCGTATTAGCTAACGGGAAAACCGGATGGTCTGTATAATATTCTGAACCAAACAAACCATGCTCTTCTCCTGTTACATGAAGAAACAGAACAGACCTTTTAGGACCTTTACCTGCTTTTTTAGCTTCCTGAAAAGCTTTAGCCATTTCCATTACAGCAACCGTTCCACTTCCGTCATCATCAGCTCCGTTATATACTACACCATTTTTGGTTCCCACATGATCATAATGGGCAGAAACCACTACAATTTCTTCTGGTTTTTCACTTCCTTCGATAAAAGCCAGTATATTTTCTGAGTCCGGAAGATTTCCACCCCCTCTTTTTTTCATAAAATCCGAAGGAACTTTCTGATAATAAGACCCTAGTGCTTTTGGAAAAGAAATCCCTAAGTTTTTATAGTAATTAACAATATACTCTCCCGCTTTTTTCTGGCCTTTGCTTCCTGTATCCCTGCCTTCCATCTCGTCTGAGGCAATAACATAAAGGTTTTTCTTTAATTCATCAGCCTTAATCATCTTGTAGGCATTCGTAAACGCTTTATCTGATTTTTCAGAAATACGATGTGTAGATGTACCATCAGCAACCTGTGCCGTTCCGCAACTCGTCATCAAAGCAAGAGCCAATAACGGAATAAGTAGTTTTTTCATAAAGAATAAATTTCTTAAAAATAACAATTTTTATTGAATTTGAAACAACGAAAAAAGATCATATAAAGTTCTCATAGGCTTTCAGGTAGATATAAGCCGTATTTAATTTCCCTTACTATATGAAATATTAAAAGAATAAACATCAACATTAACACATTTAAAAACATATACTTTATATAATATCAATTTTTTATTACTTTTGATTAAAATACAAAATAGATGAAAGAAATTAACGGATTTACTCATTATTCCTTTTTCACAGAAATGTCTGAATTGGCAGTAAGACATGGAAGCTATGATCTTTCGTTGGGGCTGCCTGATTTTGATATTGATGAACGTTTGAAATCCTTTTTAAGAGAGGCAGCAAATCTTGATACTCATCATTATGAACCTCTTGCCGGAAATCCAGTATTAATCGAAAGCATCATTCGTTTCAACAGTAAACGGAAAAACAGTATTTCTTTAAAAATAAATGAAATCACCATTATACCCTGTGCAACCTTTGCTTTATATACTGCGCTTAAATCTATTTTAAATCAAGGAGATGAAGTTATTATTATCCAGCCTTCTTATTATACGTATTCGCCTTCCGTTGTGATGAATGGAGGCATTCCTGTTTATTATGACCTGGATCACGATCTTACAATTAACTGGGATCAGTTCAAATCCTGCATTTCCGAAAAAACCAAAGCAATAATTATTAACTCACCACAAAACCCCACCGGAAAAATATGGAAACAAAATGACTGGAAACAATTATATGAATTGATAAGCAACCGGGAAATTTATTTAATTTCAGAAGAGATTTACGATACTTACTGTTATGATGAAGCAGCGCATTACAGTTCATTTATCCATCCTGAACTTAGGAACAGGACATTTTGTATTTTTTCATTCGGGAAAATGTTTCATACTTCAGGATGGAAAGTAAGCTATATGCTTGCTTCTGAAGAATTGACCGCTTTATTCAGGAATCATCAGCAATATATTTCCTATAGTGCCAATGCACCTGCTCAATACGCCATTGCCAGGTACCTGGAAGTATTTGACCCTTCAGAAAACAAAACAATAATGCAGAAAAAACGGGATATTTTTAATCGATTGATTAAAGAAACACCTTTGCAAATTGAACAAGAGGCTGAGGGTAGTGTTTTCCAGATTGTCAATTTCAGAAACGTTTCCAAAACGATGACAGATGTAGAGTTTTCAAAATGGCTTACCATCGATAAAAAGGTAGCCTGTCTCCCGCTTTCGGCCTTTTATAACTCCAAGCAGAATTCAGATTACATCCGGTTCAGCTTTGCTAAGAAAGATGAAGTGATTATTCAGGCATTGGAGCATCTTAGAAAAAATCTGTAATGATCACATAAATAGTTTCTTAGGTTGAAAATAACAAAAGCACAAAAGATTTAACAGCATGCTTTTGTAAAACACAAGAAAATTAAAGATTCTCAATAAAGAACACTGTAGTTTTGCCACGAATACACGAATTAATTTTATCACAGATAAAGCCTCTGTGCCTTAAAAATCTGATTTCATTATGTAAATACTTTGAGTTAACATACAAAAAAGCATCGCAAAAGCGATGCTTTACTATTATTTATATTGATCTTAAAGAGCCAGAACTCTTACATCAATTCTCCTGTTTTTAGCCTTACATTCTTCAGTATCATTGGCTTCACAAATAGGATGTTGTGAACCATACCCCTCAGCTTCTATCCTATCGGCTGAAATACCCAACTCCAACAGCTTAAGCTTTGCGGTCTGAGCCCTCAGGTTAGATAACTTCTGATTACTTTCTTCATTACCACTATTGTCAGTATACCCACCTAATTTTATTTTAAGATCAGGATAAGCATTTAAGATTTCAGCAATATTATTCAACTGTAATTCATAACCTGCTTTTAAATCACTTGATCCTGTTTCAAAATAAAGGTTTTCGATGGTATACCACTTATTAGGATCTAAAACAGATTTATCTTTTTGATTCACAGAATTATACAGCTGATACAACTGACTGGTTTCTCCTAATTCTATTGTTTTTCCGCCTTTCAGTTTTACTTTTTGCAGATTTCCGGTTTCATAGACAAAATCTCCACTTTCATTAAGATGCCCTTTTACTTCACCCGGAACAACAGGAACTTTAAGTTCTGAAGACATTGCAGCAACTCCTGAAACTCCCATTAAGCTTTCTATTTTCGCCTTCCTGTTGGCTTCAATCTTATCCTTATGCAATACTGCTAAAGTAGGGGCAATCACCAAAGAAACAATTGACATTAACTTAATCAGGATATTCATTGATGGCCCGGAAGTATCTTTAAACGGATCTCCTACTGTATCTCCTGTTACAGAAGCTTTATGAGGTTCTGAGCCTTTATAGTACGTCTGACCATTAATATCAACCCCTTTTTCAAATGACTTTTTGGCATTATCCCAGGCACCGCCAGCATTATTCTGGAACATCCCCATCAATACACCACATACAGTAGCTCCTGCAAGGAAACCTCCCAGTACTTCGGGACCAAAGATAAACCCGATCAGCAATGGTGAGATAATGGCAATAGCTCCTGGCAACATCATTTTTCGAATAGAAGCATCGGTAGAAATCGCAACACATTTTTCATATTCCGGCTGGGCTTTTCCTTCCAGAATTCCCGGGATTTCACGGAACTGTCTTCTTACTTCTTCCACCATGGCCATAGCAGCTTGTCCAACAGCAGTGATCGCTAATGAAGAGAATATAAACGGAATCATTCCACCAACAAAGAGACCTGCCAGAACATCCGCTCTGTAGATATCAATACCATCAATCCCTGCAATCCCAACAAAGGCTGCAAACAGAGCCAACGCCGTTAATGCTGCAGATGCAATGGCAAACCCTTTTCCTGTAGCAGCGGTTGTATTTCCTACAGCGTCCAGAATATCTGTTTTTTCCCGGACTTCTTTTGGAAGCTCACTCATTTCAGCAATACCTCCTGCATTATCTGCAATTGGCCCAAACGCATCAATAGCAAGCTGCATCGCTGTAGTGGCCATCATTCCCGCAGCAGCAATGGCAACTCCGTATAATCCGGCACATAAATAAGATCCGTAGATTCCACCTGCCAGTACAATAATCGGAAGTAATGTTGATTCCATTCCTACAGAAAGTCCCCCGATAATATTGGTTGCATGTCCGGTAGAAGATTGTCTCACAATACTGGAGACCGGTCTTTTCCCCATTGCGGTATAATATTCAGTAATAATACTCATTAAGGTTCCTACAACTAACCCTACCATTATTGCCCCAAATACTCCCATTTTGGTAAATTCGTGCCCTCTTAGAATCATTTTTTCAGGAAGAACATAAGTTACCAGAAAATAAGATGCTATAGCTGTAATCACAATACTGCCCCAGTTCCCTAAATTCAATGCATTTTGTACACTGGAAGTGGATGAACCTTCATTATCATTGATCTTCACAAATAAAGTCCCTATCATGGAAAAGATGATCCCTGTTCCTGCAATCAACATTGGTAACAAAATCGGTGCAAAACCTCCGAATGAGTCATCAGAAATGGTTTCTCTTCCCAAGACCATTGTTGCCAATACAGTAGCTACATAAGATCCAAAAAGGTCGGCACCCATTCCTGCAACATCTCCCACATTATCTCCCACATTGTCTGCAATAGTTGCCGGATTCCTTGGATCATCCTCCGGAATTCCGGCTTCCACTTTTCCTACCAGGTCAGCTCCAACATCTGCCGCTTTTGTATAAATACCACCACCTACTCTTGCAAAAAGAGCAATAGATTCGGCACCAAGGGAAAATCCTGTAAGAATTTCTATAGTGGTTTCCATTTCGTGGGAATCTACTGTGGCTTCCGGTGCAAAAATCTGTTTAATAATTAAAAATAAAGCTCCCAATCCTAACACGGCAAGTCCTGCCACCCCCATTCCCATTACAGAACCTCCTGTAAAAGAAACTTTAAGAGCTTTAGATAAGGAAGTTCTTGCTGCTTCTGCAGTTCTTACATTGGCTTTGGTCGCTATTTTCATTCCAATAAAACCTGCTGTCGCAGAAAAAATAGCCCCCACCACAAAAGCAAGCCCTATACTCCAGTGAGAATTGGCATTACTTGATCCCATTACTGCCAAAAGAATGGCCACAACGAC
The DNA here is from genome assembly GCF_900637665.1 of Chryseobacterium nakagawai. Taxonomy (NCBI): domain Bacteria; kingdom Pseudomonadati; phylum Bacteroidota; class Flavobacteriia; order Flavobacteriales; family Weeksellaceae; genus Chryseobacterium; species Chryseobacterium nakagawai. Next base: position 2,740,129 of record NZ_LR134386.1, on the reverse strand, counting down.
GACAAAATAGGCTAAGACTTTATATTCAGCTTTTAAGAAAGCCATGGCACCATCAGCAATATGTCCACTGATTGTTTTCATTTTTTCATTTCCTGCATTCTGTTTACTTACCCAGTTGCTCTGAAGAAATGTATACACCAAGGCTACGACACCAAAAATTGGCACTAACACAAATAGATCCATAGTTTAATATTTTTTTGGTAATAGAAAAATAAATATAATAAATAATTACCATCAAAGCATTAAAAAAATCATGGACTTATCATTGTCAACCAAAAGAATCTTAGATAAAGATGACAATTTCTGTAAAAATATGACAGATTGAAAATCAATATAAAAGCTGATAAAATGGGGATTGAAAGCTCTTTTTAATTTTTTAAATCATTAAGAAGAATTAAGACTTTAAGAGTATTAAGCTGAGCGTCTTTTTAGAGAGAAAACTTTATTTTTATTCCAAAAAAAAAGATAAACAGTTTCCTATTTATCCTTTTTATATGATGTATATCAGAGAATCTTATCCTCCAAATTTATCTGCGTAGTCTGTTTGAGAAGCTTTAATCACTTTTCTCGCATGCTCAGCACCGTAAACCTCTTGAATTCTACATTTTGCAGGCTCATCCGGTAAGTTTTTATATGTTAGGAAGTAGTGCATCAATCTTTTTACTTCCGCTTCTGGCAACTCAGTAATATCTCTGAAGTGTCCAAAAGCATGGTCATTGATCATTACTGCTACAATTTTATCATCGGCTTCACCACCATCAATCATTTTAAAACCTCCGATTGGAATAGCTTCCATCAATAAACCTCCTGCGTGGATATTGTGAGAACTTAAAACACAAATATCAAGTGGGTCATGATCTCCCATTGTCACATCAGTAGCTCCTGCTTCTACAGCAAGTCTCATCACTTCTTTATCACAATATGTTCTTGGAACAAAACCATATAAAGCCGGGATGATATTAGAGAATTTCTGAGGCCTGTCTACTTTTAAATATCCTGTTTCTTTATCTACTTCATATTTAATAGTATCTGAAGGAACAATTTCCACAAATACGTTTACAACATTTGGCGCATCTTCTCCTGCAGAAATTCCGTGCCATGGATGTGCTTTAAAATTTGGAATCATTATTTATCTGTTATTTTTTAAGTTATTATTAAAATTTCTTTTCTTAAATCTTCAATTGTTTCAGCAACGTAATCATTGCTTTCCATATAGTTCATGATGAAGATGGTTTTGAACTCATCCAGTTTCACCTCCCCTTTCAAACCGTCATAAGTTTTATGAAGAAGGTCTATAATGGCATTTTTAGAGTCCACAATATTTTTCCAGGAGTTTTTCGTTACATAAAGCTGTTGGGAGGAATTGTATTCAAACTCTTCATTGATTGCTTTTTCTGTAAGGAAAATAAACTCATGAACCGCCAATCCCTTATCAAATCGCTGGATTATATTGGAAGGCTTTATTCTATCCAGAAACAAAGTCATTCTCTCATAAGAATGGGCTTTATTCTCCGAATTCGACTTCACGGTAAGTAATTTGAGTTCCTGGTTTTTAAGAGTAATATACGAGTGTACAAATTGTCTGAGCAAAACCAAAAAAGGAATTGCAATAATTAATGCAAATGCATAGGGTAAATATCCTGAAAGACTCGTCATAATTTTAGACTGCAAAATTACTAATATTTTCTGATATTACAGTTCAAATAATGCAGGTCTTTGTGTAACTTCATGGTAGCATACACTGTTTTCGTCAAAAAAGTGATATACAAGGCTTTTTCGGGTTCTGTTTTCATCAGTATGAGGTTCTCCGCCGTGCAGAATATTGGCATGCCAAATTAACATATCTCCTTTTTTCGCACGGAAAACTTCTTTTTTCAATCCTAATTCTTTGACCTTGTTTTCCAAAAATTCTTCGTAAGCTTTATAGCTTTTCTTCCCTATTTTGAAAGCGGTACCCTCATTATCATAATCAGAATTCAGGAAATAAGGTAATTTATGACTTCCCGGAATATAATGTAATGCACCATTATGTTCATCCACATCTTCCAGAGCAATCCATACTCCTAAAAGTCCTCCCAATGGGAAAGTTGTCATGTGAATACTATCTGAATGGGTTTTCTGCTGGCTTCCGTTAATAAAATTGATACTTTGAAACAATTTGGCTTTACCGTCAAGCAAAACAGACAGAAACTCCAGCAAATTTTTATCGCTTCCTATATTTCTAATGATTTCGGAATGATGAATCGCAAACATGAGTTTGCCTCCATAATGGAATTTTAATGTTCCGTTTTTCATTAGCTTTTCAATCTCAATATTGATGTTTTCTGCGGTTTCAGGACTAATGAAATTTCTTAGGATCATATACCCGTTATCATCATAACGAAGGGCACTATCCTTATTTTCTTCCGATAAACTTTTAAAAAAAGCAGTGGATGTAAGTTGTTGTTCAGCAATACTCCTTTGTTTTTGAGGGAGATGTGCAAAATCTCTACTTGAAATACTTGAAAAATAGCTCTTGTTGACCCCGTATTTTTTATATAATGGAATATTATGCTTTAACTTACTTTTCTTAAAGAAATTATAAAGCATATAGGCTAATTTATAATGACGAATTTGCTGTAACATAACGGTTATTATAAGTGTTTTTAAAGGTACGGAATAATACTAACTTAGAACCAATCTAAACAATGCTTTTTATCATTAAAAAATCCGTCCTTTTAAAAGTAAAGATCCTAATTTTTTAAACAGGTCTTTTTTGGAAGATTCTATGAGTGCATAAGGTTTCAACTCTGGACGGAATCCTCTAAAAAATTCTTCAATATTCGGAATATCTCCTCCTTCAAAATCAAAAACATGAGTCTCTATTGTCTCTTTAATCATCCGGTCAATCAGTACAGAAGCTCCGGAAAGTTTTACATATTCTTTATTACTAAAAGTTCCTAAAAGTGCAACCATATTACAATCCGAATAAGTGGCAATAGCATTGATAATTTCACCATGATAATAAAAAGCTAGAAAACTCAAATATTTGAGTTGGTAAGAGGCTTTATAGATCTCCATAAAACCAGCCAGATCACTTTCTTTGCCAAGCCCTACGATATTGGATTCTATAAAAGCTCTCACTTCATCATAAGAAATATGCCTTATTTCTGAGTGATTCAAAACTTCTTCATCAAGTCTCAGTTTTCTCTTTCTCTTAGGAGAATATCGGGCATAAACTTTTTCATAGACATCAGGATAAATCAAAAAATTTTTCTTTATTCTGAGTTTTGTACGAAGTTCATTACCATCGTTAAATGGATACACTCTAATCAGATAATGACTCTCCAGATAATCTAAAAACTGTTCATTCAGATTTACATTATCCTTGTTAGAGAAAACCCCTAATTGCTGACAAAGTTTTGGATTATGGACGATTTTCACTCCATATTTTCTCACAAAAGGGATTGGCATTACTGCTTCGTAATCATTATATACAAGTACTTCCCATTGTTTGGGAGCTGTAATGTCTAAAAAGTCTTTTGTTGCAGAGTATTTTCTTTGCTCAGAATTTTCCAAACATTGAGAATATTTTACAAAATCAATTTCATGGTATTTCAATCTTCTTATCATAATAATCCTGCGTCCGAAAAGCTAAAATATGAATTCTGTGTAATGATAATATGGTCTAAAAGCTGAATGCTTAATACATTTCCAGCTTCTTTTATTTTTTGGGTAATGTTAATATCTTCTTTGCTTGGCTTAAGGCTGCCTGAAGGATGATTATGAGCAATAATCACTCCTGTTGAAAAATGCTCAAGAGCTGTTTTAAATAGCACCCTGACATCTACGATAGATTGGCTGATTCCACCTTGTGTTAGCTGTGAAGTGTATATTACTTTGTTGCTGTTATTTAGAAAAATAGCCCAAAACTCTTCAGTTCTTAAATCTGACAAATGATTTTTCAGGATTGAATACGCGTCATGACTGTTTCCGATCACTGAACGCTCCGGAATTTCCTGTCCCGCTCTTCTTCTCCCAATTTCCAAAGCTGTAATAATGGAAATGGCTTTAGCTTCTCCTATTCCTTTGAATTTCATCAGATCTTTAACGGAAAGCAAACTTAACTGATGCCAGCTATTGTTTACAGAGGCTAAAATCTTTCTTGCTAGTTCCAACACACTCTCCTCCCTATTCCCACTTCCCATGATAATGGCTAAGAGTTCAGAATCAGTAAGTGAATTCTTACCTTTTTGTAAGAACTTCTCCCGTGGTCTGTCGTCTTCTGCCAAAAATTTTAAGGACATATGGAATTAAGTATAAATTATAGATTAATAAAAGGCATATAAAATAATAGGCAGCTCCGACTTGTCAATGTATTTCGCAGTCTCTTTAAAAGCATTAACTGAAAGCATCGGGCAGCCCAGGCTCAATGAGGTTGCTCTTTCAGATTCAACATCTGGAACGCTGCTAAAAGAATGAAGAACAATCGCTCTCTGCATAGCGTTATCATTAGTTGGATCCAACCCTTTTAAACGGTAAGCTTTTCCAAATTGTCCTACATAGCTTCCTCCAATGGCATATTTTCCAAGAGAAGACTGATAAGAACCTTCAATATTACTGAATTTCAAAGCATTTGATCCTGAGATTACAGATCCTGAGCCATGCGCTACGATAGCTTTTTGTACTATTTTATTATTTTTCAGATCGTAAATGAAGTAGCGGTATTTTCCGGATGGAATTTTAAAGTTAATAAAAATTGCCAGATCCTGATTATAGCCTTTATCTTTAATGAAGCTTTTAATCTCTGAAATTCTGGATTGGGGAATTCCCAACACCTCTGCCTGCTGTGATTCAGCTTTTGAGCAGGAAACTAAAAGTATAAAAAGAAAAAGGAAATGTTTCATCATTGGTGTAAAAAAGCTATTCTATAATCATTCCATCCTTCATAACAAGTTTACGGTCGGTAATTTCAGCCAGATTCGGGTTATGGGTTACAATCACAAAAGTCTGATTATATTTATCTCTAAGATCAAAAAACAGTCTGTGAAGGTCATCCGCATTTTTTGAATCCAGGTTTCCCGTAGGTTCATCAGCAAAGATAATTTTAGGTGAATTGATTAAAGCCCTTGCAACGGCTACCCTTTGTGCTTCTCCACCAGAAAGCTGATTGGGTTTATGATTTAGTCGTTGTTCAATTTTAAGGTCCTCAAACAAGGCATAAGCTTTTTCAAGAGATTCCCTTTCATTAGCTCCTGCAATTTTAGTAGGAAGTAAAACATTTTCTAAAGCAGTAAATTCAGGAAGCAGCTGATGAAATTGAAATACAAAACCAATATTTTGATTTCTGAATTTTGATAACTGTTTATCATTCATATTGATAAATGACTCTCCTGCAATCTCAATTTCAGTATCATATTTCCCAGACTGAGTAGGATGATCCAACGTTCCTAAAATCTGCAGCAATGTTGATTTTCCTGCACCAGATTCCCCAACAATAGAAACCACTTCCCCTACTTTGATGTGAATATCAACTCCTTTCAGTACTTCTAAATTCCCATAAGATTTATGGATATTTCTCGCTTTAATCATGATTCAAAAATAGTAAATATAAATAGAACAAAACAATATTGTAACTATAAATATAATAAATACATCTACTAATAAAAACCAATAATCAATGCAAGAATATTCAGAATAATCTTATTAACTTTTTTCCTGTAGTATGTAGTATTTTCTTATATCGATATTCTTTATCTATAGTATAAGATTTCCCTTCTAATCCATAAGTAAGCTTAAGATTTAAAGTATAATCTGAATGATCACAATTGACATAAAAATATCTCGCAGCAGCGCTATGATGAATTATTTCATTGGAAGATTGTTTAAAGAGAATACCTTTGCTACTCTGTAAGTTCTCTACATCCACAGGAATTTCTTTTCCATCTGAACGAAGAGTTACTTTAATTTTATCAATAACAACAACAGGCCCATTCTCTTTCTTACTGTCAGCAAATAGAAATGTATTAATCGTGTAATAAATATCACCGTCTTCACTTCTCAAACTCGGGCTTAAACTAAAAACATTATTTTCTGAAAAAATAGTATTTTCTCTGGGCTCCGATTCTAAAACATATTCAGAATCACTTGCCAAAAAGAATACACCTAATATAGCAAGCGCAATTATAACACAAACAACACCTATCTTATTCATCATTTTTTATTTTTATAGATTCCGGAAAATTATTTCATAAATATAATATTTTCTTATGAAGAGAATTGGAATACAACGATGTTACTCACATCTATATTTAGGTTTTTTCCTTAGCTCTCCAAAAATAAAAAACCTCCCGGTTGGGAGGTTTTAGTATATATCTTTTAGAAAAATTACAGTAACAAAGTTAATGGATTTTCTAAATAAGTTCTTAGTGTTTGTAAGAATTGAGCACCTGTAGCACCGTCTACAACTCTGTGGTCACATGCCAATGAAAGTTTCATAGTGTTTCCTACTACAATCTGACCATTCTTAACGATTGGCTTCTCGATGATTGCTCCTACTGAAAGGATGGCAGAGTTGGGTTGATTGATGATACTTGTAAATGTCTCGATTCCAAACATTCCAAGATTAGAAATAGAGAATGTAGATCCTTCCATTTCATTTGCCTTAAGACCTTTATTCTTAGCTCTTGAAGCCATATCTTTTACAGCTGCAGAAATCTGAGTGTAAGACATTTGATCCGTATTCTTCAATACAGGAACTACCAATCCGTCAGGAATAGCTACTGCCACTCCAACGTTAATATTTCCTCTGTGGATGATCTTATCACCTGCCCAGCTTGAATTTACCTGAGGATGTTTTCTTAGAGCAATCGCAGTTGCTTTAATAATCATATCGTTGAATGAAATCTTCGTATCCGGAATAGAATTGATCTCTTTTCTAGCTTCAATGGCTTTATCCATGTTGATTTCAACCATCAGGTAATAGTGAGGAGCAGAGAACTTACTTTCAGAAAGACGTTTTGCGATAATATTTCTTACCTGTGAGTTTGGAGTCTCTGTATCTTCTCCCTGAACGAAGTTTACAGCAACCTGCGCAGCAGCACTTGCAGCCGGAGCTGAAGCCGCTGATTTTGCAGCTGGCTGATAGTTTTCAATATCTTTTTTAACGATTCTTCCGTTTTCACCTGAACCTTGAACACTATTGATGTCAACTCCTTTATCCTGAGCCATTTTCTTAGCTAATGGAGAAATTGCCACTCTGTCAGAAGATGAAGTGTTAGCAGCCGGAGCAGCTTTTTCTTCAGCCTTAGCTTCTGCTTTTTGTTCAGCTGGTTTTTCTGACGCCGAAGCAGCAGCTTTAGGAGCTCCTACAGATGAAATATCAGTTCCTGCAGGGCCAATAATAGCTAATACAGTATCAACCGGAGAAGCACCACCTTCTTCTACACCTTGCTTCAATAGTACTCCATTGAATTCAGATTCGAAATCCTGTACCGCTTTATCTGTTTCAATTTCAGCAAGAAGATCACCTTCTTTTACTGTATCACCAACATTTTTGTGCCATTTAGCAACCTTACCTTCTGTCATTGTATCAGAAAGTCTTGGCATTGTAATCACTTCTACTCCTGCCGGAACTTCTGCTGAAGCAGTTTCCACAGTTTCTGCTTTAGGCTGTTCTTCTGATTTTTTTTCTTCAGAACCTGCACTGGGAGCAGCCGCTCCACCTGTTAATCCCGAAATATCTTCTCCTTCATTACCGATAATTGCCAGAACAGAGTCTACAGCAGCTGCAGCACCTTCTTCTACACCAACGTATAAAAGGGTACCTTCTATTTCAGATTCGAAATCCTGAACTGCTTTGTCAGTTTCAATTTCAGCTAAAATATCTCCTTCCTTTACTTTATCGCCTACTTTTTTATGCCATTTCGCCACTTTACCTTCCGTCATAGTGTCGGAAAGGCGGGGCATCGTAATTACTTCTGCCATAATTTATTTTAATTTGAAAATTTAGCAATCTGAAAATCTGAAAATTAAAAAAGGATGTAATATCATCTCATTCTCAAGTTTTCAAATTGTCAAATTAACTCATTATCTTTTAGTTTTCTAATTTGTCTAAGAATGGATAATTTTCCTGAGCATACACATACTCATAAATTTTCTCAGCGTCTGGATATGGAGAGTTCTCCATAAATTCGATGCACTCTTCAACAAAGTCTCTTGACTTGTTATCCATAGCTTCCAATTCAGCTTCTGTAGCCCATCCGTTTTCAAGAATTCTGTGTTTTACCAATTCAATTGGGTCATCATTCTTATGAATAGCTACTTCTTCTTTAGATCTGTAAGGCTCAGCATCAGACATAGAGTGACCTCTGTAACGGTAAGTTCTTGCTTCAATAAATGTCGGTCCATCTCCTCTTCTAGCTCTTTCAATAGCTTCGTAGGCTGCTTCGGCTACTTTTACAGGATCCATGGCATCTACTGCAAGACAAGGCATTTCATATCCTAATCCTAATTTATAGATATCTTCGTGATTCGCTGTTCTTTTTACAGAAGTTCCCATTGCATATTGGTTGTTTTCAACAACAAATACTACAGGAAGTTTCCAGTTCATAGCCATGTTGAATGTTTCATGTAATGACCCTTGTCTTGCAGCACCATCTCCGAAGAAACAGATATTCACCGCTTTTCTGTCGAAATATTTATCTGCAAAAGCAATACCTGCTCCCAAAGGAATTTGTCCTCCAACAATACCATGTCCTCCGTAGAAACGGTGCTCTTTACTGAAAATGTGCATAGATCCACCCATACCTCCGGATGTACCTGTAGCTTTACCACAAAGTTCAGCCATGATTCTCTTAGGATCTACTCCCATCGCCATTGGATGGATGTGACATCTGTAAGCAGTAATCATACTATCTTTTGTAAGATCCATTGCATGTGTAAATCCGGCAGGAATTGCTTCCTGGCCATTATACAAATGTAAAAATCCTCTGATCTTTTGTTTTAGGTAAAGAGAACGGCATTTGTCTTCAAACCTTCTCCACATTGTCATATCTTCATACCACTTCAGGTATACCTCTTTAGAAAATTCTTTCATGTGTTAGCTCTTGCTTTTTTATGATGAAATAGTTGAGCAAAATTATGAAAAAAACTTTGTTTTTATTGTATGCATAAGTAACTTTTCGTTTTTTCTCTAAAATCTACTTGCAGGCGGAATGGATTATTCTTAATTTTCGACCCTAAGAAACATTTTTAAAACAGCATTCCGGATGTTATTTTCTTATTAAAATATATAAGAAATCAGCCTGCCAGTATAGTTTCCCTGAAATAAAAGATAAAACTGAGATCAAAAAAAAATCACATTTTGTTCTCCCAATTCTTTCATCTTTAATTATTGTTAATATCTCTTTTGGTTATTTCAAGAGCCTCTTTTCCGGTGAAAATTCTGTAATTTTCAAGGTTCTGTCTTCAATATTATTGACAAAATCACCATGAAGCTTTGCAGTCTGCATCTTAATATCTTTCCATTCTTTATCTGCCATAAAAGCCTGCCATGCCATTTTCATAGTATTTTCATCCGTCCATTCAAGCAGGTAAACAAATTCTGTTTTTCCTTCAAATTCAGACTCCCAAATGGATACGATATTGAATCCATATTTTTTCATGATTCTCAAGGCGTGGTCTCTAAACCGATCTAAAAAAACTTGCTTATTCTCCTTCGGAATTTCATAGATTCTCAATTGATGAACAGGAGTTTTTGTGGAAGAAAATTCTTTTGAAGAATAATTTTGTCCAAAGGTCAGACTCCCTGAAAGAAGCAGAAAAAATACAAGTAATTGTTTCATATATAGATATTAATGTTAGCTTATTAACTGTCATTAAGCCTTTCTTATCTTTACGATTTCAAAAATATTCAATGATAATTATTCTTTTCTTCTTTAAAAACAAAAGTTATTAAAGTTAAATATTTTCAAAAAGAAACAAAAGAAACATCTCATATCTTAAAGATCATTAACGCTTACCACTATTTTCAACATCTTGCAATCTATCTATAGAATCAACCAACCGTCATTTGTTTTTTGGGCTTATAATCTTATATTTGATTTTTAAACTTAAATATGGAAGAAAAAGAATCTTCGCTTCTCTACAAAATATCAAAGGTTATCTCTGATTTCTTCAACCCGCTGGTTTCTCTGATTATCTTTTTTGTGTATATGAGCATCAGGGAGTATACATTTAAGGAATCCCTACTTTATTTTCTACCCATACTATTAATGATTATTGTTCCAGTCATTATATGGCTAATATGGAATGTAAAAACAGGAAGGTACACTAATATGGATGTTTCCAACCGGATACAGAGAAAGACACTCTATGTATTTATTGCGGCTTGTATTATTATTTACCTTGTTTTTAATTATATCAAAAATGGATATATTGATCTGGTCACCCTTTTTATTTTAATCCTGCTTTTTGCCCTTCAGATTAGTAATTTTTTTATTAAAAGTTCAATGCATACTGCATTTAATGTGTTTGTAGCTGCATTATTTTTTACTTTAGACTGGAAAATGGGTATTATATGGCTGGGAATCGCCAGCCTGGTAGGTCTTACCAGAATTATTTTAAAAAGACATACGATAAAAGAAGTATTTATGGGAGCTGGAATAGCTTTTATGGTATCTTTTATCTATCTTTATTGCAATATACAATTTCAACATTAGAAGAATATATGAAAATCAATCATCTTACTGCCGCGGAAGAAAACTTTATGAAGCTGTTTTGGAAAATGGAATCTTTCTATCTGAAGGACGTTATGGAGCAGCATCCGGAACCTAAACCACACCAAAACACGGTTTCCACATATTTGAAAATATTGGTTGAAAAGGGATATCTATCTACGGAAAAAGAAGGACGGATCTTCAAATACACGGTAATTGTTCCGTTTGAAGAATACAGAAAATTTCTGTTAAAAGAACTCACGCACAACTTTTTCAATGATTCCGGAAAAGAAATCCTTGAATTTTTATTCAGTGAAAAATTACTTACACAGGGTGATCTTAAAGGGTATTTTGATCTTAAAATTGAAATCAAGCCTGCGAAAATTGAAGAACCAAAGTTTGAAGTCGCTGATGAGATATTAAATCCGAAGAAAGAGAAAAAAGTGAAAATCAGCAAAGAGAAAGAAAAAGACAAAAAGAAGAAGAAAAAGAAATCATAAAAAAAGCGGCTTAAAAAAGCCGCTTCATATTTTTTACCAACGATTTCCGCCGCCGTTACCGCCACGGTTGTTACCACCGTAACCTCCGCCACCATTTCCACGATTGTTACCACCGTAACCTCCGCCTCTGTTGTTATCGAAGCTTCTTCTTGGCTTCTCTTCTCTTGGCTTAGCTTCAGATACGTTTAATGTTTTTCCGTTGAATTCTTTTTGATTAAGAGCTTCAATAGCCTGCTGTCCTTCTTCATCACCCATTTCGATGAAACCAAAACCTCTAGAACGGCCAGTTTCTCTGTCTGTTACGATTTTAGCTGATGATACATCACCAAATTCTGCAAATAGATCGTGCAACTCATACTCTTTAGTTGCGTAATTGATGTTTGAAACAAAAATGTTCATTTTAAAATAAATTAAAAAATTAATAAAAATTTGGTATATAAAAGAAAAGCAACATAAATTAATGAACAAATATTGATTCCAAATATAAACGTATGCAAGATACAATTAAAAACTTCAAATCAAAGCTTTTTTTTATCTCTTTATCACATTCATTTGAATTTAGTTTAAATACTCAATCAAAAGAAATTATTAAACAATTGAAAATCAATACATTAAACACTATATCATATGAAAAGTTAAAGTTAGTTAACATAATAAAAAATCTTTCAAATTATTATAAAAAAGAAATAATTATCCCCAATAATTGAAACTATAGATAAGGTTAATGGGGTTTCAGCAGGTGATATTTTAGCATATAGAGAATAATAGTATATTTATAGTTGCGTTTACCGCCATATTTATAAGGCCATAAATTATGAAACAACACTCCACTAATTATCTCAATACTCTTATAGAAGTTGCTGAAGACTGCCCTGTTTCTAAAGCACAGGTTCCACCTGAAAAGAAAGAAAAGACCTTAGCAAATCTTCAATATGAAAAAATTAGTAAAAATCCTTACCAATACTCCTCTGATGATATTATTTTTGAATGTTACGCTTTTCAGCATGATATTTTAGAAAATGAAAAGCAGGCAGAAAGAGACAAATTCTTTTCCAAAGGTCAAGCCTGCCTACGATCCTCTCCTCTAGCCAAAAGATATGGATTTGGGTTTCATCATAATAAAGAAGGGAAAGTAGCCTTATATCCTATAGAAAGTGAAGAATATTACAACCTATTAAATGATCCCAGCATCGCGAAGACAAAAGCAATGCGCTCCAAAAGAAAATGATTGAGAAAATGAATAGTTCTCTTTTGATCAATAAATACTATTCTTTTGATAACCCCAGCTTTTAACACTAAATTTGTACTGCAAATTATTAAGAACATGAACTATCATACAAGAAAATGGGTAAAACCTGAAGATTTAAACCCTAACCACTCTCTTTTCGGAGGAAGACTTTTACAATGGATCGATGAAGAAGCGGCATTATATGCCATCATCCAGCTTGAAAATACGAAAGTAGTGACTAAATTTATTTCTGAGATCAATTTTGTAAGCTCCGCAAAACAGGGAGATATTATAGAAATCGGTATCGAAGCCACTCATTTTGGTTCGTCCTCTATTACTTTAAGATGTGATGTCCGTAATAAAATGACCCATCAAACAATTATCACTGTTGATAAAATCGTCATGGTTAATCTAGACAGCAATGGGAATCCTGCTCCCCATGGTAAGACCCAGATTGAGTTTGTAAAAGACAGGTTAAATAGTGGAATATGAAAATTTTCATCAAGAATATGGTCTGCAACAGATGTATTGCCGCAGTAGAAACCATCTTTAACAATGCAGATATAAAGACCAATTCCGTTATTCTGGGAGAAGTGGAAACTGAATCAGAAGTTTCCACAACCATCATGCAATCTATTGAAGAAAAATTGCTTGCAACCGGTTTTGAGAGAATCATGGATTCTTCACATCAGCTTATTGAAAAAATTAAAAACCTCGTTATTGTAAAAGTTAGTGAACTTGACATTGATGAGGATTTTCTTGTTTCTGAATTTTTAAGCTCAAAACTTCATAAAGATTATAGCTCCCTTTCAAAAACATTTTCACAGAATGAAAACATAACTCTTGAACAGTTTTTCATTCTTCAAAAAATAGAAAAAGTAAAGGAGCTCCTTTTATATAATGAATTCAACCTAACTGAAATTGCAGGAAAACTGGGCTACAAAAGTGTTCAACATCTTTCTACCCAATTCCGTAATGTTACCGGATTCACCCCTACAGAATTTAAGAAATTAAAAGATCACCATAGGAAGTCTCTTGACAGCCTTTAATTGATCTTGAGAGGTGGAGAGTATTAGAGTTTGAGGGTTTGAGAGTCTGGGAGTTTAATGTTATAATAAACAATCAACCCATAACCTCCACTCTAATACCCTAATACTCTAACATTCTCAAACTCTAATACTCTCAAACCCAAATTCTATAACTATTATCCTTAAATTTATAACAGCCTTAGATTTTCATTTTGGAGATTTGCAGTATAAATTTAAGAATCATGGAACAACAGTATAAAATACTCGGAATGACCTGTTCCGGTTGCCAGAAAAAAATATTCAATCAATTGAACAGTATTGAAGGAGTTACAGCCGATGTAAACTTGGAAAACAATACTGCTACTATTGCCTCTGAGCACGCGGTTGCTCTTTCCGTTTTAAATGAGTCCTTAGCGGAAATAGGAAAATACAGACTTGAAGATCCTGATAATCCTGAAAAAGCTTTTGTAAAACCTCAGGATCGTGTATCACCATCGTCAGTATATTATTGTCCAATGGAATGCGAAGGAGATAAAGTATATTTCAAACAGGGAGAAAGATGTCCGGTTTGTAATATGTATCTAGTTCCCATCGAAGAAAAGCTGGCAAAAGATCCTAATCACAAACCGACTTATTCAGCGACAAATCTTCCGGAAAACTTTAAAGACAGTGTTGGAAAATACTATTGTCCAATGTTCTGTGAAGGAGATCAAGTATATGGTGAAAAAGGAGACTGTCCTGTATGCCACATGCACCTGGAGGAGATCTCTGAAGAGATGGCTAAAAATGCAGTTTCACACCAAGCTCATTCGCATTCACACGCTCATAATCATAATCATAATCATAATCATAATCACGAAGCCCCTAAGGTTACTGATGAAATGGCAGGAAGATATTACTGCCCTATGTATTGTGAAGGAGATAAAACTTATGATTCCAATGTAGGATGTCCGGTTTGCGGAATGGACCTTGTCAAATACCCGGAAAAGAAAACAGCGAAATATACCTGCCCTATGCACCCTGAAATCATCAGTGATGAACCGGGAAGCTGTCCGATCTGTGGGATGGATCTGGTCAGAATGCCTGATAGTGGTGACGATGAAGAAGATGAAACCTACAACATTCTGAAAAGAAAATTTCTGATTTCATTAGCCTTTACCATTCCTGTTTTCATCCTCTCTATGGGTGGGATGTTTATAGATTTCCCTTTTTCCCACCAAATCCAAGGGTTTATTGAGCTGGCATTAACGCTTCCTGTTATGTTTTATTCCGGCTGGTTTCTGTTAAAAAGAGGCTGGGTTTCATTCAAAACATGGAATCTTAACATGTTTAGTTTGATTGCACTGGGGGTCGCTGCGGCGTTTATTTTCAGTATTACAGCATTAGCTTTCCCGGATATTATTCCTCATGAAATCCGTGGACATAATCATGAAATCCCGTTGTATTTTGAAGCAGTCTGTGTTATTCTTACCCTGGTTATCCTGGGACAGTTGATGGAAGCTGCTGCCCATAAAAAAACAGGAAATGCAATTAAGGAATTGATGAACCTGTCACCGGATGAAGCTAATCTTATGGTGAATGGTGAAGAAAAACGAGTATTGCTGTCTCAGGTGAAAATCGGGGATCATTTAAAGGTAAAACCGGGTGAAAAAATTCCGGTTGATGGAAAGATCATAGAAGGAAACTCTATCGTGGATGAAAGTATGATTACAGGAGAACCCATTCCTGTTGAAAAAAACGTTGATGATAAAGTTTCTTCAGGAACCATCAATGGAAATCAGGTATTCATTATGAAAGCTGAAAAAGTTGGCGATGAAACCTTACTTTCACAGATCATTAAAATGGTGAATGAGGCAAGCCGAAGCAGAGCACCTATCCAAAAACTGACAGATAAGGTATCAAAAGTATTTGTACCTGTTGTCATTCTTATTGCAGTTCTTACCTTTGTATTATGGCAGTTCTTTGGTCCTGAAGGAAAAAGAAGCCTATTTGCTTTTGTGAATGCTGTAGCTGTTTTAATTGTAGCTTGTCCATGCGCCTTAGGACTGGCAACTCCGATGTCCTTAATGGTGGGAATCGGAAAAGGAGCTAAGAATGGTATTCTCATCAAAAATGCCGAAGCTCTGGAACAAATGAATAAGGTAAACGTTCTGATTACCGATAAAACAGGCACTTTAACGGAAGGAAAACCTTCTGTAGAGCATATTGAAACGGCAAACAATGAAGATAAAAACCAGATTTTAAAACTTGCCTTTTCACTGAATCAAAACTCAGAACATCCACTTTCCAATGCCGTTATTAAAAGGGCAAAGGATGAAAATATATCTGCAGAAAAAGTAGAACAGTTTGAAAACGTTTCAGGAAAAGGGGTAAAAGGAAATATCAATGGAAAAACAGCTTATCTTGGAAATGAAAGTCTGCTAACATCTCATCAGATACAGATTCCTGATACCTTAAAGCAGAAAGCAATAATAGTTCAGTCAAAAGCTCATACTATTTCTTATGTTGCTCAGGACCATAACGTCTTAGGATTTATAAGCTTTACGGATAAAATTAAAGCAAGTTCTAAAAAAGCAGTCCATCAATTAATGAGTGAAGGAATTGATATCATAATGATGACCGGAGACAATGAACACACCGCAAAAGCTGTTGCAGAAGAATTAGGCATCAAACATTTTAAAGCAAATTGCCTTCCTGAGGATAAACTAAATGAAGTAAAAAAATTACAGCAACAGGGCAAAGTCGTTGCCATGACCGGAGATGGAATTAATGACTCCCCCGCTCTTGCCCAATCCGATATAGGTATTGCTATGGGAACTGGTACTGATGTAGCTATTGAAAGCGCAGAAATCACATTATTACAAGGAGATATTTTAGGTGTAGCAAAAGCGAAGCTGTTAAGTGAAAAGCTGGTTAAAAACATCAAAGAAAATCTATTCTTTGCCTTTATCTATAATGTTTTGGGAATTCCGGTTGCGGCAGGATTATTGTATCCATTCTTTGGAATTTTGTTATCACCAATGATTGCCGCTGCAGCGATGAGTGTAAGTTCATTATCCGTGATTCTGAATTCATTAAGATTAAACTCAGTGGATCTGGATATAAAATAAAATAATAGGATGAAAAAAGGAAATCTTTACATCGGATGTTCGGGATTTTATAATAATGACTGGAAAGGGTCATTATATCCTGAGAATGTTTCAAGTAAAGATTTTCTTTCTTTATATGCGGAATCTTTCAATGCTGTTGAGATCAATTCCACATTTTATAGAATTCCTACTGCCAAAACACTTTTAAAATGGTATGATGAAACCCCCGAATCATTCAGATTTTTCATCAAAATTCCTAAAGCTATTACCCATCAAAAACGTTTGGCAGATACAAAAGAAGAAATTATAGCATTCTGCCAACATATCTATAAGCATCTTCATCAAAAACTTTCCGGATTCTTATACCAACTTCCACCCTCCTTTAAAAATACTCCTGAAAATATTGATTTGATCATGAACAATATTGACAGCAGCTTTTTAAATGTCATTGAGTTCCGTCATGAATCCTGGTGGAAAAATGACATTTTTGATCTTTTAAAAAGCAAAAACATCGTTTTCTCAGGGGTAAGTTTCCCAGGAAACCTCCCTGAAGATATCGTTATCAATCATCCTGATACAATATACTACAGACTTCACGGAAAACCGACACTATACAAATCCGAATACAGCGAAAGCTTCCTTAATAACCTTGCAGAAAATCTTTCCAATACCCAACAGGTTTCCTTTATATTCTTTAATAATACCTGGGGAACTGCGGCTATTAAAAATGCAATGTACCTGAAAAGTATTTTCAAATAAGCAAAATACTGCCAGAACTTACATTGATTACCTGAATGGCAATTTGTTAAAATAAAATAATTCCCAAACAAAGGAAGAATGCCGTTATCTCAACAAAAATAGAAAAAGACTATCGCTTTAGTATTTATAAATGTTAAGATTTATGGAAAACGAAACCATAACATAACAATCACCGCGTTAATAAAAAAACACCTTAAAATAAACTTCTTAAAATAATCTTAAAAAGGAAAACCACAAAGAAATATGGCATATAATTTGTTAACATTCAAGTGTTATTTTTAACGATTTTTAACAATTTAAATTTCCATTACCTTTATGAGAAAAATTTTTGCGGGAAAGTCAACAAATAAGGCTTTTCTCGGGATGTTTGCATTGATGAGTGCAACTTCAGTAGTATTAAACAGCTGTAATTTTAAAAATGATGTGAACGAAACGTTGAGTTCACAGGAACATCCTACCGCAGAAACCGCTCCCAAAATGGACGATGAAAGCGTAGATCCTGATAAAAGAGTGATCTACCTTACTTTTGACGATGGCCCTAATCAGGGAACAGAAAATCTTTTAAAAATTTTAGACAAAAGAAATGTGTGTGCCACCGCTTTTTTGGTTGGAAGACATGCCTATGGAAGTACAAAACAAAAAAAAGATTTTAAACTTTTAAAAGAAAATCCTTTAATTGAATTGGCCAACCACAGCTTCACCCATGCTCACAACAAATACTCTGATTTTTATAAAACTGCAGATGCTGTTGTCCGCGATTTTGATATTGCTAAAGATAGCCTGAAGCTTCACAATAAAATAGCAAGAACTCCTGGGAGAAACATCTGGAGGCTTAACAATATTAATGTAACAGATATCAAAAGCTCCACCACTGCGGCAGATGGCCTTAAAAGAGCAGGATACAAAGTTATTGGTTGGGATCTGGAATGGAGGCCTACTCACAAGATGACATTAAAAGGGAGTCATGAAGCCATGCTGAAAAAAGTTGACAGCATTTTTTTAAATGATCTTGAAAAAACTTCAAGACACCTTGTTTTCCTTACTCATGACCAATATCTGAGAGATACGGATTCTATTAACGAATTGGATTTGTTTATTGAAAAGCTACAGAAAAGCAACAAGTTTGTTTTCAGAAAGATTTCACAGTATCCGAAAATCAATGAAATATTGAATTAGTTCAGAAATTTAAAGAATAGATTAAACAGGTTCTTCACAAGAAAAACCTGTTTTCTATCATTTTAGACTTTGAACCTTACACTAAATTTCAGAAATTTGCATTTATGAGTATTAAGGAAAATTATAAAGCGATACAGGATCAGCTTATGTCACACGTTCAACTGGTTGCCGTTTCAAAAACGCATCCGGTTTTTGCTATTCAGGAGGTTTATGATCTTGGCCAAAGAGTCTTTGGAGAAAACAAGGTTCAGGAATTGATGGAAAAAGCGCCTCTTCTGCCTCAGGATATTCAATGGCACCTGATCGGGCATCTGCAGACCAACAAAGTAAAATATATTGCTCCATTCATAGATACCATCCAAAGTGTAGATTCAGAAAAGCTATTGGCTGAAATTAACAAGGAGGCAGGCAAAAACAATAGACGTATTAAGGTATTACTTCAGGTAAAAATTGCTGCAGAGGAAAGTAAATTCGGGCTTGATGTCTCAGAAGCTCAAGCAATTTTCCAACAATATATTGATGGAAAATTCCCTGATATTGAAATTACAGGATTGATGGGAATGGCAACTTTTACGGATAATGAGCAACAGGTGAAGAAAGAATTTTTAACTTTAAAAGCCCTTTTTGATGAATTAAATCAACTAAAGCCTTTAAAAACATTATCAATGGGAATGAGTGATGATTTCCCAGTGGCTATTGAATGTGGAGCCAACTCTGTAAGGGTAGGATCTGCAATTTTTGGAAGAAGAGACTATTCCCAATAGAATATTTAGGTACAGTTTTTGCTAATAATTGAAACAAAAAATTTAAATTTGCGACTATGCAAAAAATCCTTATAGTAGAAGACGAAAAAGCAATCTCAGGAGTACTTCACAGTATTCTTTCTGACGAACTTACAGATTATGAATTTGTTATCGCCGAAGATGGCCTTGAAGGTTACAAACAGATAGAAAAAGAAGATTTCGCGTTGGTGATCTCTGATATCAAAATGCCTAAACTTTCAGGAACTGAGCTTTTGAAGCAGAGTCTCTTATTAAAACCTGAAACAACATTTATCATGATTTCAGGCCATGCAGACATTGATTCTGCCGTTTCCTGCCTGAAAGAGGGTGCATACGATTTTATTTCTAAGCCTATTGATATCAACAGGCTTATTACAAGCGTAAAAAATGCTTTAGCAAAAGAATCTCTGAAGAAAGAAAACAAAAACCTTCAGACTGAAAATAAAACGTTAAAGAGAAAAGTAAATAAAAAATACCAGATGATCGGGAACTCTCCTGCCCTGCAGAAGATTCAGGATATGATCGAAAAGGTAGCAGTTTCTGACGCCAGAGTTTTGATTACAGGACCCAACGGTGCCGGAAAGGAATTGGTAGCTCACGCCATTCACAATCAAAGTGAGCGTGCAAGAGGACCAATGGTAGAGGTAAACTGTGCTGCTATCCCGTCTGAGCTTATTGAATCTGAACTTTTCGGGCATGTGAAAGGTTCTTTCACGGGTGCTATTAAAGACAAGCAGGGGAAATTTGAACAGGCTAACGGAGGAACGATCTTCCTTGATGAAATTGGAGATATGAGTCTTATTGCTCAGGCTAAGGTATTGAGAGCTCTTCAGGAAAGTAAAGTATCTCCTGTCGGAAGCGACAAAGAGATAAAAGTTGATGTGAGAGTCATTGCAGCAACAAACAAAAATATGCAGAAAGAGATTGAGGAAGGGAAATTCAGAGAAGATCTTTACCACAGACTTTCTGTGATTGAAATTTATGTTCCCCCATTGGATGACAGAAAAGACGACATCAAATTATTGGTTGAACATTTCTCCGGTATGATTGCTGATGAGCATGGTACTGCTATGAAAAAGTTTGATGATAAAGCTATTGATGCTTTAAAAGCTCTTTCATGGACTGGAAATATCAGAGAGCTAAGGAATGTTGTGGAAAGATTGATTATTCTTGGTGGAAACACTGTTTCTGAAAGTGACGTTGCAAGTTTTGTAAGGAAATAATACAACTATTATTACATATTATAAAAATTTGCAGTACCACTACTGCAAATTTTTTTTTTGACTATTTTGAATAATAAACGATATGAATCTTAAAATACTATGAAATTTTTAAACAAAAACTACACAAAAGAATGCCTGACTTTGGCTCTACCTGTAATGCTTACCCAGGTAGGGCAAGTTTCAGTGAATTTATTCGACAATATTATTGTTGGAAAGCTTTTAGGCGCTGATGCATTGGCGTCTGTTTCATTAGGTAATGCTGTGTTCTTCTCTATATTTGTATTGGCCCTTGGATTTTCATTTGCCATACCACCATTGGTTTCAGAAGCACATTCAAAACATGATCATGATACAATTAATTCTGTATTCAGTCACGGTTTTATCATTAATATGACGGTGGGAATATTGCTTACAATTATTCTTTTACTAGGAATGCCTCTACTCTATCACTCGGGACAGCCTGCAAAGATTATTCCTGATACGGTAGACTTCTTAAGCATTATGGTCATCAGTATGATTCCATTCATGGCTTTTCAGACGCTTCGTGAGGTTTCTGAAGGCCTTTCATACACTATTGGAGTAACTAAGGCTACCATCATTGCTAACATTATCAATATTGTCTTAAACTATGTATTCATCAAAGGACTTTGGGGATTCCCTCCAATGGGCGTAAAAGGATCTGCTTTAGCAACCTTAATTTCCAGAATTTTCATGGTGGTTTTCCTTTATTTTGTATTGCTGAAGGAAAAGAGAACGAGACGCTATATCAAGGATTTTTCATTAAAAATTCAAAGTTTCTCAAAAGCAATGTTTAATAAAATGGTAAGATTAGGGTTGCCTACCGCATTACAGATGTTCTTTGAGGTAACTGCTTTTGCCGGTGCAGCATTCATCTGCGGATTAATTTCTGCACATGATATTGCCTCTCACCAGATTGCTTTGAGTATGGCTTCGTTTACCTTCAACCTTTGTGTTGGATTTAGTGTGGCTTCTACGGTAATGATTGGAAGGAAACTGGGTGAACAAAACTTTGTTGAGCTAAGAAAAGTCGGGATTAATAACCTAAAGATAGCTTTTATCTTTATGTGTATCTGTGGATTGGTTTTTATCCTGGGACGAAACATACTGCCAACATTCTTCACGAAAAAAGAAGAGGTTGAAGTAATCACCCTGGCTTCCAAATTGATGATTATTGCGGCCCTATTCCAGCTATCAGATGGGATTCAGGTAACCGCTTTAGGAATGCTGAGAGGGTTACAGGATGTGAAGATCCCGTCAATCTATACTTTTATTGCCTATTGGGTGATTACAATTCCTTTAGGCTATTTATTCTGTGTAACATTGGAAATGGGAGCTTTCGGAATGTGGATCGCTCTTGGATTAGGATTAACGGTTTCTGCCGTATTCCTGGTTAAACGATTCCTGAATATGTCTGCCAAACGAATTAAGCAGAATACATAATATTTAAGAGGCTGTTTCAGTAGAAACAGCCTTTTTTATTTTTCTCGCAGATCTCGGAGATTACGCAGATTATTTATTTTGAACGGGCTAAAGCCCATTTCTATTGAGTTTTAATACAGTAATAAGAAAAAAGGTTATCTCAAGCGGATAACCTTTTATATTTTATTGAATTCTTTTTCCTAAAATCTTCAGACTTCGTTCAATACCATCCAAAATAGCTACATTCGGAAGAGTTCCCCAATCTTCAAATCCAAAATATCTGAATAGTTTCAAACTTGGCTCATTATGAAGAAAAATCAGGGCTACGAGATTATTCACTCCAAATTTCCCTGCATTATCTATACAATACTGAAGAATCGTTTTACCATAGCCTTTTCCTCTACAGCTTTCATCCAGATAAATACTTACTTCCACCGTTCCGCTATAAGCAGCCCTTTCATGAAAAGAACTGAAACTTACCCAGCCTACAATCTGTTCATCCCCATCTTCTACAATCCAAAGCGGTCTGGCTTTAGCGTTATGTTCATTAAACCACTGTACTTTACTTTCTACAGAAACTTCTTCTACATCAGCAGTCACCATTCTTGAAGCAATGGTTGAATTATAGATTGCTACAATTTTATTGAGATCGGCTAATTCGGCATTTCTGAACTTTAGTAATTCCATTGGTATTGTCTTCAACTTTTATGATACAAAAATAATAATTTTCAAAATTACCCTATTAATTTTTACTAAAAAAAATAAATTTTAAAACAAAAAACCAAATCACCCCTAAATAAACAACCACAACCAACAAAAGCAAATAAAAATTCTATATTGGAATGCACAAAGGCTCAATAAAATTATATGGCTGGATATATTTTAAAGCACAAGGATTATATCAACGATAAAACTGTATCCTACTTCTAATGCTACGAATGGACAAATAATTTATCAGCGTATAAAACCTATGTGACTATTTGGTTAAAAAGAATAGTTTTCACCATATAGATACATAGAATAAGGTGAATAAAAGCTAGTTTAAAAGTCTTATTTTCTTTGATTCTCTTGCGCCTTAAAACAGTTAACATTATATTTTTTTTCGCCCTTGCGCTAACTAACAAACATTATTTCAAATCCTTCAGAATCCTATTCAGGCTTCTTACTGTGATTCCCAGATATGCTGCCATATCTTCTTTTGAAATCTGAATATTCTGTTTAACCTGCATTTTAAGCAACTGAGTCAGCGTATGTTCTACAGTGTAAAGCTGTTGGTATGAAGCTCTGCTTGAGGTATTGATAATTCGATCTGCAAACGAATTCAATAAAAGGTTATTTAAGATAAGGTCTTTTTGAATCAGTTCATTAAAGTAGGTAAGACTAATGGTATATACCAGAACTTCTGTTAACGCTTCAATATTGCAGAGGCAAGGAATATTTTTAATTAATTCCACTTCGCCCAGAATTTCACCGCTTCCCAGAAACTCAACAATATATTCTTTTCCGTTTTCTTCTTCAAAGTAGCATTTTGTGATTCCTTCTTTAATCAGCATAACTCTAGCAACAGATTGGTCCTGAATTAATAATTTCTGCCCCTCAGAGAAGGATTGCAGGATAATATTTCCTCCAGTCTGTTTATGATAAAGGTCTTCAAGATGACTTAAAAATGATTGATTTGTTCGTAACATTATTCTTCGGGACAATTGTCCTTTGTGGGTTTATTTTTTATAAAGAAATTTGAAACAGAAATTTACAAAACTAAAATGAATAATCACATTACAACTATAGCCTTTGATGCAGATGATACTCTTTGGATTAATGAACCCTACTTTCAGGAAGCAGAGAAGGAATTCTCTATACTGCTTGAAGATTATCTCCCCCAACATTCTGTCTCTCAGGAATTGTTTAAAACTGAGATGAAAAACCTTCATTTGTATGGTTATGGGGTAAAAGGCTTTATGCTTTGTATGGTTGAGACTATTGGAAGAGTATCAAATAATACAGCATCCTTACAATTGGTTAATAAAGCCATTGAATTAGGTCAGGAACTTCTCCAAAAACCGATTGAATTATTAGATGGAGTCACAGAAACGCTTGAAAGTCTGAAAGGAAAATACAGGCTCGTTGTGGCTACAAAAGGAGATTTACTGGATCAGGAACGTAAGTTGAAAAATTCAGGATTACAGAACTATTTCCATCATATTGAAATCATGAGTGATAAAAAGGAACATGATTATAAAAAACTGCTAAAGCATCTTGATTGTCAGCCGGAAAACTTCCTTATGCTTGGAAATTCTATCAAGTCGGATATCTTACCTGTACTGGAAATCGGCGGATCAGCAGCTCATATTCCTTATCATGTTACTTGGAACCATGAGCAGCATGATTTAAATATTGAAGATGAAAACTTTACAGAATTGAAAAGTATTAATGAAATCTTACAATTTCTTTAAGCTAAAAATTAATTAAGTTCTTAAGAATTGTAGAGTTTCTTATTTTGCTAAGATATAAAAAAGGCTATTCAGTGATGAATAGCCTTTTTCTATTATTTTTTCAGACATTTTTCAAGGAACTGATCCTGTTCCCATAAAACGTGGAATATATTCTCTTTAGCCTGGTATCCGTGGGATTCTTTTGGAAGAAGAACCATTCTTACCGGTGCTCCAAGGTTTTTCAAAGCCTGGAAATATCTTTCCGTCTGCAAGGTAAAGGTTCCCGGGTTGTTATCTGCATCACCGTGAATCAGAAGCAAAGGGGTTTTCATTTTGTTTGCATTCATAAACGGAGACATGGTGTTGTAGATCTCTGGAACATCCCAGTAATTTCTTTGCTCACTCTGAAATCCAAATGGTGTTAACGTTCTGTTATAAGCACCACTTCGTGCAATACCACAAGCAAAAAGATTAGAATGTGTTAATAAGTTAGCTGTCATAAATGCTCCATAAGAGTGACCTCCAACAGCAACTTTCTTTTTATCAATATACCCCAATTGATCTACAGCATTAATTGCCGCATCAGCATCGGCTACCAATTGTGTAATAAAGGTATCATTGGGTTCTGTTTTTCCTTCTCCAATAATCGGGAATGCAGCATTATCTAAAACAGCATATCCTTTAGTCACCCAGTATACGAAAGAGCCATAATACGGGAAGGTAAAGTCGTTGTCATTCTGAGTACTCTGTCCCGCTGTATTCTTATCTTTAAATTCTCTTGGATACGCCCAGATCAATAACGGTAATTTTTCTTTCTTCGCCTTTCTATCGTAGTTTGCCGGCAGATAAAGAGTTCCCGTTAATGTAACACCATCATTTCTTTTATAGGTAATGACTTCTTTGTGAACATCTTTAATGCTCTCAAAAGGGTTTGCAAAATGAGTTACCGTTTCAGCTTTATTAGACTTGACATTCTTTTTATAATAGTTCGGATATTGGCTTGATGATTCCTGTATTGTTAAGATCTCCCCTTTTGAAGGGTTTAAAATATCTACAATCTTTTCTTTAGCCCCTTTAAGGTTAGATGTATACAGTCTTCTTTTCTTCAAAGACTTGATATCCATTTCATCAATAAACGGATGCTGCCCATCTTTTGTAAACCCATCCCCGATCAGATATGCTTTTCCGCCTTTCATATCGATAACGGATCTACCGTATTGGTTTTTCACAGTGTTGAAATTTCCCGGATCACTATATACATCCTGAGAGTTTCTATCATCTATAACCTTTGATTCTCCATTGTTAAGATCAACCAGGAAAGTTTTGGTATTTCTGGTATCATACCATTCTTCAGATACTAACGCATAATGGTCATTCGTCCAATCTATATCCTCAAATCTCTGTTTGATTTTGAAGAATGATTTAGGAGCTGCTGCAAACGGTGCATCCCAGGTAAAGATTTCATCTCTGTATTCTGCAGTTTTATATTGATCTCCACCGTCAAGGGCTTCTGTAAAAACTAAAGTCGCCGGAGCATCACTTCTCCAAGTCATTTCTCTTTTTCCTGTTCTTACAGATGAAAATCCTTTAGGCATAATTTCATTCAAAGGAATTTCATTCACA
The DNA here is from genome assembly GCF_900637665.1 of Chryseobacterium nakagawai. Classification (NCBI taxonomy): domain Bacteria; kingdom Pseudomonadati; phylum Bacteroidota; class Flavobacteriia; order Flavobacteriales; family Weeksellaceae; genus Chryseobacterium; species Chryseobacterium nakagawai. Next base: position 2,714,152 of record NZ_LR134386.1, on the reverse strand, counting down.
ACTTTTACAGTATTTCCTTTCGTATCATATACCGTTGTAGTCATAGGAAACCTGTTTAACGGGACGATATAAGAAAATGGCTTTTTAATGACTGAAGACAGCAGGTAATTTCCATCCGGGGAAAAACTTAATCCTGTGTACAAATCCTGGTTCATTACCTTTTTAAGAGTACCATTAAGATCTACGTTGAAGACTTCAGAGGTTACCAATGTTTCAAAGTTCTTTTCATCCTGAGGGTTCTTTAAAAGATCCTGGTATGTTCTATTTTGGGAAACTTTTCCATCTGCTGTAGAAACAATGGGTCCTGTAGGCAGGTCTTTTCCTGAGTCAATCAGAGCAGGTCTGTTTTGAGGCAGCGTTCTAATAAGAAGACTTTTGGAATCATTATACCAAAGATATGGGTTTCCTAAATTGGCATTCAGGATATCTCCTGTAATCTTTTTGGCTGTAGCAGATTCCAGGTCTACAAGCCATAATTCTACTCCTTTGTTGGTGGTATTGGTAAAAGTCAGTTTCTTTTCGTCCGGTGAAAACTGAACATAAGCAATTTTAGCTCCTGTAGGCAAATTCTTTACCTGAACTTCATTTTTATCACTGAACTTTCTTATTTTAAGATTGTTAAAATAGGTTACCGTACTGGCAATATTTGTAACCGGATTGATTCTTAATCCACCCAGTTTCATTTCCTGTTGATTAAGATCATCCAACGTCTTATATGTTGAACGATAGGTAAAAACCACCCAGTCTTTTTTGTTATTCATTAAGACAGATGGCGGTCTTTCGTAATCTGCAAGTTTCAGGATTTCAGCAGAAGGTTTTTGATAAGTAATATTCTCCTGTGCATCATAAAAATTGAGAAATGCCAGCAGGCAAATTGTCAGTTTTATCTTCATATAGATTTATTTTCTACGAATGTAGTGATTTTTAAGATAAATTTACTATAAAAATCCATCTATAATCCCCAATAATAAAGACATTTATAAAAATAACTCCAATAAAAAAGAGCACCCGAGGATGCTCTTTTCATTATATATAATAAGGTTTTTACCAATCTGAAGCTCTTTTTCTTCTTTCAATCATATGATCTACAGAAACTTTTCCGGCTCCGATAATCATCAGAAGAAGATATACAGAAAGATAGATAAGACTCATCTCTCTTTTTTCAAAAGGATCTGCTCCATGAACTACAAATCCGGCAATGACCATTGTAAAGATCAAGAAACCTAAGGCAACTCTCGTAAAAAGCCCTAATATCAGCAGAATTGAACAAACAAACTCAGCAAGTACTGTAAGGATCAGGGTAATTTGCGGTCCCATTCCCAAGAAGTCAAAAAATTCAATTTTTCCACCCGCCAACAGCATCTGAAGTTTTGGATATCCATGAGAAAGCATTGCAAAACCAACAAATACTCTTACTGCTAATAAAATAATATCTTTAGGTATTGAGCTCGAATTTGAATTATTGTAGTTCATTTACTAAAAAATTTAGACTAAGGTAATAAAAATCTTTTAATACAACGGGTTTTACAGCATTTTTAGTCTATCTGTAACCAAAATTCTTAAGATCTCTGTCATTCTTTCTCCAGTCTTTTTTCACCTTAACAAATAAATTTAAGTGAATTTTCTTAGAAAAGAACTTCTCCAGGTCTAATCTTGCTTCTGTACCTACTTTTTTGATAGCCTCTCCTTTATGTCCAATAATAATTCCCTTTTGGGTATCTCTTTCCACATAAATGATAGAATCAATGAAGATAATACCTTCTTTTTCTTTGAACTGCTCAGTTACTACTTCCACAGAATATGGAATTTCTTTATCATAATTCAAAAGAATTTTCTCACGAATGGCCTCGTTTACAAAGAATCTTTCTGGTTTATCTGTATACTGATCCTTATCATAATAAGGTGGGTTCTCAGGCAATAAAGATTTTAGCTTAGGTAAAATAACCTCAGTATTAAAGGCATTAAGAGCAGAAATAGGAAGAATTTCCGCTTTTGGAATCTTATTGTGCCAATCTTCTACTAATTTTTCAAGTCCTGCCTGATCAGTCTGATCTACTTTATTTAATAATAAAAGGACAGGGACAGGGATTTTATTTAATTTATCAATTAAGAACTCGGAAGGTTCAGCTTTGTCCGTTACATCAACAATAAACAGGAATACATCGGCATCCTGAAGGGAATCCTTTACAAAATCCATCATTTTTTCCTGCAATCCATATTTAGGATCCAATACTCCCGGAGTATCGGAAAATACGATCTGAAGGTCCTCTTCATTATAAATACCAAAAATTCTGTGACGGGTTGTCTGGGCTTTCTGCGTTACAATCGCCAATTTCTCTCCCATTAATTGGTTTAGAAGTGTTGATTTTCCCGCATTGGGCTTTCCAACTATGTTTACAAATCCAGCTTTGTGCATAAAAATAATATTACGAACTGCAAAGTTAGTAAAACAAAATTGGTCTTTACCGTTAATCTCAATATTTAAAAGAAAAAAGCGAGTTATTTGTCTTTGGAGTACACTTCAAAAATATTTTTGAAAAAATTATGACACTGATTTTTGGACTTATACGTTTTAACCACAAAGTCTCAAAAATTCTTAAACACTTAAGTTCACTTTAAAAAATTTAAAATAATACTGCAAGAAGAACACTCAAGCTTTTTTGAAAATCTCAGATTTTCATGGATATGCAACAGAATATCAAAAATTTAATATTCTCCTCCTTTAATGGAGTTACAGATTGATAGGCACTTTCTTTCTACCTTTCTCACAAAAAACTACAAAATAATCTTGTATTGCATTACCTAAAACTGATATTTTTGAATATTAGAATTCATCTTTTATGAATATAGACCAGATTCTTGACCAGATTTATACACTCCCTGAAGACTCGAAAAATAGTTTAAAAACCTATATCTCTGAAGTTTCCCATCCCAAAGGATACTGTTTGATGGAAGCAGATAAGGTTATCCCTTACGTTTATTTTATCCGTAAAGGAATTGCCCGTGCCTACTCTTCTACTTCAGATAATGATATTACGTTCTGGTTCGGCAGTGAAGGTCAGTGCGTCCTTTCTATGAAAAGTTATGTGGAAGATAAACCAGGTTATGAAAGCATTGAACTACTGGAAGACTGCGATCTGTACAGACTTGAGACCGAAAATCTCAAAAAACTGTTTAATGAGGATATTCATATTGCCAATTGGGGTAGAAAGCTGGCGGAATTGGAAATGATAAAATCTGAAGAGCTGATTATCTCAAGACAATTTAAAACCTCACTGGAACGGTATAAAGATATTATCCAGTATCAACCGGAGCTACTCAAAAGAGTTCAGCTTGGATATATTGCCTCCTATCTTGGAATTACACAGGTGAGTCTAAGCAGAATCCGTGCGGAGATTAAGTAAAAGTTATGTTTAAGGATAGAAGCGTTTTAAGTTTTGGCTAAAGCCAGAGGAAAGCTAATTTATATTGAAAGCAGACTAAAATCCGCTCCTATTGATATTATGGTGTATTTGATATCAATATTGATGATTATTTATTGAAATAAAAACAAGCAGCTAACAGCTTTTATCTAAAAAGCTCTCATGAATTAAGCAATAGAACATCATCTATTCTAACTACTATAACACCCCTATTCCAGTTCCCAACCTCTAGCCTACTTCCTAAAAAAACTCATTTTTTAACAATTGTAAAATTTTTTCTCCGTTCAATTTCTGAAATTTGTAACAGAAAAATTTAAAAAAATGAATTGGATAATATTAGTTATCGCAGGATTATTTGAGGTTGCCTTTGCCTCTTGCTTAGGAAAGGCAAAAGAGACATCAGGAACGGAAATGTATCTTTGGTACACCGGCTTTCTGATAACGATGACTATCAGTATGCTTCTTCTGATCAAAGCTACACAAACATTACCTATTGGTACTGCTTATGCGGTATGGACAGGAATTGGAGCGGTAGGAACAGCTTTAATGGGAATTATCTTATTTAAAGATCCTGTAAGTTTCTGGAGAGTATTTTTTATTGTAACCCTTATTGGATCAGTTGTAGGTTTAAAAGCGGTTTCTTCATCACATTAAGATAAAAATATAAACTTCTATCTATATTTAAAAATGAAACCGCCTTCGTTATGAAGACGGTTTTGTTTTTTTATATTGCTGAGTGCTCTGCTTCTCTATTTATATTTTTTATTATTTTTTGAAGACTAAAGGTAAGATTTCATTGCTTCTTAATCCATATTTCTTTATTTCTTCTTCTGAAAATTTCTGCGAATAGAAATTGATATCTGTTTCAAATCCTGCATTTCTTAAACGGTCAAAATAATCCATTCCATACCAACGGACATGATCGTATTGTCCAAAATGTTTCTGGCGTTCTTTTGGATCTTTGATGGTAAAATCTTCATAGGTTGTTGCCAGTGAATTTTTCATCGGAACCTGAAGAATTCCCCATCCTCCGGGTTTCATTACCCTGTACAATTCGCTCATTGCTTTTGCATCGTCTTCAATGTGTTCCAAAACATGATTACAGAAAACAATATCAAAGCTGTCGTTCTCGAAAGGTAAATCAAGAATATCAGCCTTCACATCTACAATAGGAGAATATAAGTCTGCCGAAATATAATTCAGATTACTCATTCTCTTGAATTTTCTCAAAAATTCTTGTTCAGGAGCAATATGCAGTACTTTATAATTTTTAATGAAAAAATCGGTTTCGTTCTGAAGATACAGCCACATCTGGCGATGTCTCTCCAGACTCAAGGTTCCCGGAGAAAGAGCATTTTCTCTTTGTTTCCCGTAGCCATAAGGTAAAAATTTGCGATATGATCTTCCATCGATTGGATCATAAAATTCATCTCCTTTGAAAAACTGATAAATAAGCGGTCTTGCCCAGATGCTCATTTTAATAAGCATAGGACGTGGAATTTTATTCAGTAAAAGCTTAGTTATCTTCTTCATTAAAAGTCCAGTTGGAAAGGCTTCTCTTCGTCACTTACGATCCCTAACGCTTCATATACATAATCAAATGTAGAAAGCAATACCGGCTTACCATTGATTACTGCTACATCGTGCTCAAAATGTGCAGAAGGCAGGTTATCTAAAGTAGTTACCGTCCAGCCATCATTATGGAATTTCACTTTTTCAGTTCCAAGGTTAATCATCGGTTCAATAGCAATGGCTAAACCGTCTTTAATCACCTTTCCACTTCCTTGTTTTCCATAGTTAGGAACCTGTGGATCTTCGTGCATCTGTCTTCCTAAACCATGTCCTACAAGCTCTCTTACGACACCATATCCTTCTTTTTCACAATGTGTCTGGATAGCATGAGAGATATCTCCGATTCTTTTTCCTCTGATACATTGCTCAATCCCTTTATAAAGAGATTCTTTCGCAACTTTCAACAGCTTTTTAACTTCCGGCTTTACTTCCCCGATTTCAAAAGTATAGGCATGATCTCCCACAAATCCGTTAAGGATTACTCCACAGTCTACGGAAAGAACATCTCCTTCTTTTACCACTTCATTATTCGGAAAACCGTGAACTACCTGCTCATTAGGAGAAATACAAAGAGAGTTCGGGAAACCTCCGTATCCTAAAAATGCAGGTTGCGCACCATGATCTTTAATAAAATCGTGTGCTAACTTATCCAAATATAAAGTTGTAATTCCCGGCTTAATTTCTTTTGCCAACATTCCCAATGTTTTAGAAACCAATCGGGCGCTCTCCTTCATCAGACGCAGTTCGTCTATTGTTTTTAATTGAATCATTGTATTAATTTACCAATGTATTAATGTATCAGTGTATCCATATTGATCGATAAATTGGTACACTGTTAAATTGTTATATTTTTATTTTACCAGAAAAGTCCTTTTTTCTTTTCTTTTTTAAGTTTTGAATAAGCCAAAACTTCTCCTCCTTCTACACGGAATTCTATTCTTTCCTGAATAATATTGTAGATTTCACCCCATCCCGGGAACCCACCAATATTTCTGTCATCAATGAACCAGTCTGCATCTAATTTTCTCGATTGATTTGCGGAATCAAAAACCTCTCCTTCGAAGCTTGAATTCACTGCATAAAATTCCAATCCATTTTTTTTGCAGAATTCTACTGCTTCATCTAACGTTTTTCCGTGTCTGTATGTCCAAAGAATAAGCCTGAATCCTTCTGCCTGTAATCTTTTCAAGGTCTCGAAAGCGAAGATCTTTGCCTTTCCAATTCCTGGGTAAGCATCATCAACAATAGTTCCGTCAAAGTCAACAGCAATCTTTTTATTATTTAACATTTTGTTCTTTTTTTAGCTTTGCAAAGATAAGAAATAAAAAAGAGTGCCAAATAGAAAGGCACTCAATACTTTTATAATTTAAAATAATAATATGGGCTACTTAGCTTTTAACCCAGTTAAACTGGAACTGAAGATCCGGAGTAGAAACTCTGTCTGTAACCTTCTGTAATCTTGAAGGAAGCTTCATCAGGTATTCCTGAGCTTTTTCTGCTTTTTCTGTAAGACCTTTTACGTGCTCAATTTTCCATTCATCCAATAGATCTTTCATAATGTTGATATAATCCTGACCGGTATATACCATACATCTTTGTGCTGCATCTGAGAAGTGTCCCCAAAGTTCACCTGCTTTCTGTCCCGATTGTCTCATCAGGTGAGCAGGCATTACAATCTTCTTACGCATCATATCTTCGAAGGCAAGAATCATTTCTGATGGATCTATTTCAAGGATTTTAGCTACGAAATGCTTGTAAGCTTTTGCGTGTCTCGCTTCGTCTGCTGCAATTACACCGCACATTTTAGCTAATTTTCCGTTTCCGGATTGTTTTGCTAATGTTCCTACTCTTCTGTGAGAGATATTGGTTGCCGTTTCCTGGAAACTTGTATAAATGAAATTTCTGTATGGGTCCATGCTTGTTCCCAAATCAAATCCATCATTAATAAGATATTGAGTGGTAATTTCTACCTCTCTCATATTTACTCTACCACACAGGTAAAGGTATTTATTCAATAAGTCTCCGTGTCTGTTCTCTTCTGCCGTCCAAGCTCTTACCCAGTTTGCCCAGCCTAATTTCTCTTCCTGATTAATACCGTCAACACCCATTAACCAAGATTCATAGGAAGGAAGTGCCTCTTCTGTGATACAGTCTCCGATCAATGTTACAAAAAGATCGTACGGCATTTCACGGGCAAAAGTCTGAATTTCTTCAAGATCATGTTTAAATTCATCGCTTGAAGGATCTGGCAAATAATCAGAAGGCTGCCAAATTTTTTCAATTGGCGTTAAAAATTTATCAAGAAAAGAACCTACTTCCTTTTCCAATATTCCCATTACTTCTTTCCTAACAAGCTTTTGATACATTTTTATATTCAGTTTTTAATTAGCAAAGATATGATTTATTTATTATTTAACGCATAATAAAGTATGCAACTCATACCTTATCTGACATAAATCATAAAAAAACGCCGATATACAAGTATAACGGCATTCTTTTAACAATATTATTGAATTTTAGCTAACTAAAATATCTCCTGTCATTGCATTTGGTATTTCAACCCCCATTACATTGAGGATTGTAGGGGCTACATCCCCCAGTTTTCCTGGTTTTAAGTTCCATGTACGGTCTTTATCCATGACAATGAAAGGGACCAGATTGGTTGAGTGTTGAGTATTAGGAGTTCCATCAGGATTCAGCATAACATCTGAATTTCCGTGGTCAGCCAGAATAAATACGGCATATCCGTTTTCATAGGCTGCTGTAGCTACTTTTTCAATACATGCATCTACTGTTTCGGCAGCTTTTACAGCGGCTTCAAATACTCCTGTATGTCCTACCATATCTGTATTCGCAAAATTCAGACATACAAAATCTGCGGTTCCTTGTTCCAGTTCCGGAACAATTGCATTGGTAATGTCGTAAGCGGACATTTCAGGTTTTAAATCATATGTAGGAACGTCTTTTGGACTTGGACATAACAGTCTTTTTTCTCCATTGAATTCTTCTTCTCTTCCTCCTGAGAAGAAGAAAGTAACGTGTGGATATTTTTCTGTTTCAGCAATTCTGATCTGAGTTTTCCCGTTATTCTCCAAAACTTCCCCCATTGTTTCTGTTAATACATTTTCGTCAAATACTACCTGAACATTCTGGAATGTTTTATCGTAGTTGGTCAACGTAATATAATTAAGGTTTAGTTTCTTCATTGAGTATTCAGGAAAGTCTTTCTGTGAAAGTACTTCTGTAATTTCTCTTCCTCTGTCTGTACGGAAGTTGAAGCAGATTACCACATCATTATCGATAATTTTTGCCACCGGAACAACGTTTCCTGTAGCGGTTGTATTGACTAAAATAATAGGTTTAAGGAATTCATCTGTTACATTATTATCATATGAATCTTTGATCGCTGCTAATGCATCGGTTGTTTCGAATCCAATTCCTTCTACAAGAGCATCATAAGCCAATTTCACACGTTCCCATCTCTTATCTCTGTCCATTGCGTAGTATCTTCCTACAACAGTAGCCAGTTTTCCGGTAGTTGCTTCCATATGGTTCTGAAGTTCTTCAATAAAACCTAATCCGGAATGTGGATCGCAGTCTCTTCCGTCTGTGAATGCGTGTACAAAAACATTTTCGTCCAATCCGAATTCTTTAGCTGCAGTCAATAATCCTTTTAAGTGATTGATATGTGAGTGTACTCCTCCATTGGATACCAATCCTATAAAGTGTATTTTTTTGTTTTCTTTTTTAGCATAATCAAAAGCATCCTGAATCACTTTTTCCTGTCCCAGGGTCCCGTTTTCAACAGCCATATTCAATTTTACCAGGTTTTGATAAACGACTCTTCCGGCTCCAAGATTCATGTGTCCTACTTCAGAATTCCCCATTTGTCCTACAGGAAGACCAACCGCTAAACCGCTTGCTTCAAGGGTTGTATGTGGAAATTTTTGATAACAGCTATCTATAAATGGTGTATTTGCTTTGTCTATGGCAGAAACTTCAGGGTTTGTTCCCAGTCCCCATCCGTCAAGGATTGCTAATATTGCTTTTTTTGACATTTTGTAAAACTTTAGTACACAAATTTATTGAATTTCCGATGAATAGACGAATTTGAAACCTCCAATTTTATACTACTCTTATAATCAAAACCCTACCCTTGAAACAAGGCCAGGGTTTGTAATTTGGTAATACCTGGAAGATCTTACCTATATTATTATCTTGATTTAGTTTCCCAATACGATTATTCTTTAAAAAAGTCTTCGAATTTCATATTGTTCTTCTTAGTGTATTCTTTGATATAGGAATCTAGAAAACCACTTTCTTTTAAGAACTTTAAGGGATCAGTAATATGCAAAATATCATGAACCGCTTTATGTTTATCTATCTGTTTATTGAAATAAGCCTCACTAATCTTATATCCCATCCAATACCCAAGGTCATTGGGACGATCGTCCTTTTTAGTAGTTCCGTAAAGCCAATCCATAGGACTGCTTGTTTTTAATACGGTTACGAATTCTCTGTATAATGCATCAGAATGAGCCTCACCATATTGATAAAATGGGCTGTTATTCGTCTCTCCTGAAACCAGTTCACTGATAAAATCTGCACTTCCTTCCATAAGGCAGTATTTCAGTAAATTATCTTTCCCTTTAATGTCTTGCTGAAAATGAACCAATTCATGAGAAATAAGACCAACAATTCCATCCAGGTTTCTAAGATTTTCTGTTCCAATCATTACTCCGTCTTTAGTAAAAGTCCCACCAGTGTTGAATCTTCCATACACAAAATAGATGGGTGGGAATTTAGCTTCAGGATACCAATATTTCATTCCACTATAAATAGATCGGATTCTTTTTTCTTTTTGCTTTAATCCTGACAACACATTACGGCTTTCCAGATAATCTGCTTTTCTCTTTTTCACCATCGTATATAAGGAATCAGCATTGATGATTCGGTTTTCCGTAAAGCCCTTCACTCCAGGAGAACCATTTTTCATATAGTCTATAAAAGGATTTTGTTTTGAGGTATCCATTTTATCAAATGCTTTCCAGAAGTTTTCGGTATCTTTTGTTTCAAAAACAGCTCCCAAAGGATCTGTAGAAAAACCGGTTTGAGCGTTTGTCATTCCGAAGGTCAAAAGTAAGGCAGCAAGGATATGATGAGTCTTCATATTAGTTTTTAAAATTAACGATCAAAAATATGAAAAATTGTACCTCATTTAAATTTGAAAACATATTTTTCAGCATCAAACTTTTCCTATTCTTCTAAAAAGGTTTATAATTTCAGAAACAGATCTTTTATAAATCCATAAATCTTTTTTAATTTTGCGGTATGGACTTACGTGATCAATTGAAGAATCTTTTTCCTGAACATGAAGAGCAGGATTTTGAAATGCCTGAAGAAGAATTCAAGCAGAAAGAACCTTTAGTGTGTAAATTTGAGAAGAAGGGAAGAAATGGTAAGCCTGTAACTATTGTTGAAGGCTGGGAAGGGAGTGAAGAGGACCTAAAAAAAATCTCAAAGAAAATAAAAACCACCTTAGGAATAGGCGGTTCTGAGAAGGACGGAACGATTATCATCCAGGGAGACAACCGTGATAAAATAATGGCTATCCTTAAAGATATGGGTTATAAAACCAAACGTGTTGGCGGGTAGGTTTAGAAATAAACCTGGGCGTCCGGCAGTAACGTTTTTAATTTTTCAATTTTAGATTTTTCTATAGGATTTCCTGTAAGAATCAAGGTTTTCAGGTTTTTAAGCTGACTGATTTCTACAGGAATATCTTTCAGTTTATTGTTGGCCAGATTCATACTGACAATCTTCTTTAATCCTTTTATTCTGGATGAAATTTGTGTGATATTATTGTCACTTACATTCAGAAATTCAAGTTCTTCAGCTTTAAACAGGTTCTCCGATAGTGTGACAATGGCATTTTGCTGCAATTCAAGATATTTAATTTTTTTTGGGAAAGAAAGACTTTCTAAGTCATTGATCTGGTTATTAGCCAGGTTTAAAAACTTTAGATTCTTAATCTGATACAACCGGTCAGCGATAAAACTGATCTGATTTCCCTGTAAATTTATTTCCTCTAAAGTGGGAATTTCCATCAATGCCTCAGGAAATGTATTCAAGTTATTGGCATCAAAATGAACAACTTTCAGATTTTGCAACTTTGCAATATTAGGATTGATGCTCGTTAAACTGTTCAGATTCATAGAAAATGTAGTCAACTTTTTAAGCTGGCTAATTTCATCCGGAATATACTTGATGCTGTTTTCATTTACATTCAAAAACTCCAGTTCTTTCAGCGTAAAAAGCTCATTATCCATTCTTTCAAACTTATTTGCCATCATATTTAGAAAGAATAATGAATCCAGTTTTACAATCTGAGGAGGAAGATTAAACAATCCTTTTTCTCTGAAACTCATGCTGTAAACAGCTTTTTTACTATTCAGAGCATCTTCAATATTGGTAAAAGTAGGATATTTAACAGGATCAATCTGAGCGTTAAACTGAGAAAGTGATAAAATAGAAATAAGTAAAAAAAACTTTTTCATACGAAGACGTTTATAATTTTTTTAAGGCCATATTGAATTGCATCATCTTAATCTTTACTTGTCTTTGCAAATCATAGCGATTTCATCAACAGAAAATGCCTGCCAGTCACTTTCGTTACCAGCAGGCAGAATTATTACTAATTTTACTTCTTTAATAGTTTTACCGTTTGCTGGAATCCTCCTTCTGCTTCAATATTCAGAATTAAAACACGAGATCCTTCCAATTGCGATGTAAAATCAAGATCTAATGCTTTGTTCAATCCATTGAACCTCTTAGTATAAACAATTTTTCCGTCCACACTGTAAGCTGTTACTGAAATATCTTTTAAGCCTTTTGGCGAATTGATCTTCACCATTCCCGAGGTAGGGTTCGGAGCTACCGTTACTGTATTTTCAGCTGCTTTATTTTCAATTGTTCCCAGAGTTCCTTGCGTTCCTAAGTTTCCTTTAAGAGCAATCACAACTGTTGCAGATTTCCCTCTGTAATCAATGGTATTTCCTGTAGCATCAACATCTGTAGAAATGGTAGAACTTGGATGCTGAACTGAAAAGAAACCAAATTTATGATCTGGAGTGAACGTTAATCCTGTAGGCTCAGATCCTGCCGGCATAGAAGCAAATAGCTTTACTTTCGGATTGGCCTGTGTATGATCCGGAGCAATAACCCAAATATAGTTTTTACCCCCATCCTGAAGTACCCAAAGATTTCCAAGTTCATCAAAGGTAAGGTTATCATTCCCATCTCCCCATGCTTCAGATTTTGTTCCCTGTGCGGTTTCGAAAGAGTATACAGAATTAGAACCTCCTACGAATGTTTCTACCTGAGAAGCTGTAGTTCCGTTGTCCTGTAAACGGTATACCCTGTCTAATCCTTTTGCTGTAAAATAGATTCTACCATCCAATGGACTGATATCCACATCTTCGATTCCATTAAATTTAGTTCCACCTACTGATTGTGCCAAATTATTGGTGTTATTCTGATCTGCCTGGGTCTTATTAGGAACCTGAATCCATGTTGCAGTAGTTCCTACCGGATCACCTGCCGCTGTTAATCCCTGGTCTAGTTTTAATACATAAAGATTCCCGGAAGAAAGATTATTTGGGGTATCCATCACATATTTATATACCATGTGAGTACCTCCATCTTCTCCGTAATAGGCAGTAGTTCCAGCATTATTAATCACCACGTTTTCATGGTTCATGATTCCCATCTGCCAAAGTTTCCCCTTGGAACCATCAGCATTTTTAGAAATAACCTGTGCTGTTGCAGGATCAATTTCTACAAGCCATCCGTAGTCTTTATATCCGTCTCCATTCGTATCGTTAGCGGTTACAGACTCTTCTGCTGTTACTACAGTTCCCCAGGGAGTAATTCCTCCTGAACAGTTTCTGATCGTCTGTACCAAGCTAGGATCTGAGAAACTTACGGCTCTTGATCTTGTTAACTGCCAAAGTTTTGTACCAGCATTATAATTAATCTCAGCCATAGTAACGCCACCAGGATTTGTTTCGTGGTTTACTGAAAGGTACCCATTTGTACTGCTTCCCGATTTGGCTACGTAAGCTGTAAAGTCATTCTGACCTCCTACCATTCCACCACCTTCAGTATAATTATCACCTTCCTTCAGGATAAGCTGATATTTATGTTCTGCCGGAATAATAAGTTTACCTGTTTGTGCCGTAGGAACAATAGAGGTAAAACAGCTGATGTGTGACCCGTTGCACACTACAGGTGTAGGCGTACTAGTGGATGTTGTTTTCAGATAGGCATCAATTCTAAGGTCTGAGCTGGTTATACTTCTGTTATGTAATTCAACAGAAATTCTGTTAACTCCGTTTATGAATTTTGATTTTGGAATAGAAAAAATATTATATACATTTTCTGCAGCCCCGTCAATTGTGGTACTGGACAAAGTATTAAATGTAATGACTCCGGCAGGCATATTATCTCTTACTACTTCCTGGCCGTTAAGATATACTACAATACCATCGTCTCTCATCACTCCAAGTTCCATATCATCGGAAAGTGTGGATAAGTTTACATTAAAATCTTTTGCAAAATACGCTGTAACCAATCCGGTAGCCCCTCCATGAATGGTAGTAGCAACAGGATCTCCATATCCTAATGGTGCATTACCAACAGGCCACGAAGAAATGTCATAGTTTTGAGTTTTCCATGCATCCGGTTGCGCCTGATCCAGATCTTTATAACTCCAGGACGTTCCTTTATCAAAAATAACGGTCTGTGCCTGAATAGTTGACCCGGCAAGCAGAGCTAAAGCTCCAATTGTTAGTAGTTTTTTCTTCATTTTAATTTGATTTATTAGACCTTGCAAAACTATTTTTTAAAGACTACCCTTCTGTTAATAAGATTTTAAATATAGGCGGGAGAATATTAATTAATTTAAAACCTAATGTTAAGGGGATTAAGTTTCTGTTAAATTGCGGAATCTCTTTTTTATGATGCATGAATTGTTATGGTTAATATTTCTATTCCATACACAAGAAAACCTAACAGGTTTTAGAAACCTATTAGGTTTAAATTAGATATCCAAAAAAAGCTATAGCTCAACTTCTGTATACCGAAACTCTTCTACTTTGCTTTACTCACATCTGTAAGTGCATTCAGAAAGGCAATTATTTGGTTCATTTCCGTTTGAGTAAGATTTAATTTATCCGGAGCAAGGGTCTGATTTTTCATCTTGAGCCCCAACCCTTCTCCTCCGCCTTCATTATAGAAATCAAGAACCTCTTCTAAAGTATTAAATGCTCCATTATGGAAATAAGGTTTTGTAAGGGCAATATTTCTTACGGTAACGGTTTTAAAAGAATAATCATAGATCCAGGATCTTTCTTTTTTCACAGGACTGTTTCCTCTTCCCAAATCCTGATCCAGTTCTATAGGAAGTTTTTTAATAGGTTGAGTAGTCACACCCAGCACTTCAGATTCGTTTTCATTAAAAAATGGCGGTACCAACCCTGAAAAATGAGGCGCAAAATGGCAGGTTGCGCAGTTCGCTTTTCCCATAAACAGATTGAATCCTCTTTTCACCTCTTCCGAAACATTTTTTTCATTTCTCATGAACCGGTCAAAATCACTGTCAAAAGAATATAAGGATGCAACGTAGGAGCTTAAAGCTTTTGAAAAATTTTCTTTATTGATTTTTCCGTCTTTAAAAGCGGTACGGAATGCTTTTTTATATTCAGATTTTGTTTTTAACTTTTGAATGATACTTTCGTAGCTTGTATTAAACTCATCTGCGTTATATATCACATGTTCAGCCTGCTGTTCAAGATAAAAAGCACGCAGGTCATAAAAAAATCTTTTGGCAAAAACTGCATTGTATAAGGACGGTGAATTCCTCAATACTGTTTTACCCTCCACGTTACTTGCCGACTTAGCTTTAAGGTCTGTAAAAGCATTTTCCTGAAGATGGCATGTTGCACAGCTCATTTTCTCATTACCACTTAAATTCTGGTCATAGAAAATCGATTTTCCAAGATTACGAAGATTCGGACTATCTTCTGAAGATTTCAGCAATGTATAAAAATAAGGATCTAAAAAATCACTACTAAAAAGGTTTTTATTATTGACATTCCAGCCAGAAAATTCTTTCATATCATCAGGTCTGCCATCCCATCTTCCTAATTCTTCATATAAAGGCTGAATATATTTTTTATAGAACTCAATTCTATCGAAGGTTTCAAAATCTTTATTTTTTGAAAGATAACTTATAGCCTCTGCGAAAGTCTGATCTGCTTGTTGGGTATTATAATTTTTAAAATAAGGATCATCATTGATATATTTTTGCATTCCTGAAAGGGCATGACTGGCTTCTTCGGAAATATTCAACGAACCCGGAGTGTCAAAACCTGTTACTCCCAGAGAATAGATCCTGATCAATTCTATACGCAATGGCAACGTTTTATTGTTTCCTTTACTCATTCCGTTTTTCATAGCACTCAGATAAAAACCTGAATAGCTGTTGTATAAAAAATCGGCAATTGTTTTGATCTTTTCTTTCTCATCTCCTGCTTCTTCAGAAAATATCAATTCATCTAAAACCTGTAGTCCTTCCGGTGGAAGTGTATAAGCTGATGTGCCAGCAGCTTCAATATGAAACAAAGGAGCTGCATTGAGGTGAGACTTGGTGAATTCGGGATAATGATAAGCAATATAAAATTCTATTTCCTTAAATGAATTTCTTGTACTTCTTAATGATTCCTGCAGTTCTTCAAGGGAAATACGGTCTTCAGAGAACTTACGGACATCTGACTTCAGCTGCTCAAGCGTACCTTTAAAATCAGATAATCCTTTATTTATAAATGTATTCTCACTTTCTTTTCCTTTGTAAACAGGATTAAAAGACATTACTGCAAATCCTATTAAAAGGATAACAACAAGCAGTGGATAAGATCTCATGAATTTTTAGCGGCAAAACTATCAATCTGATGTTATCTCAATTTTAATAGCAGATTAAATAATGTTTATATTTTTGATACAATATTTTTTACTAATTTTAAACCCCGAAATCAGATTCATTATTCTTTAAGGAACGGTTTATTCTAAAATACCGTTAAAATAATGGCGAGGGGTTATTGGGAGAGGATTTTTTTAATTAAATTCAACACATCAAAACTAAAATAAGAGTATGAAAACAAAATTATTGTTTGCTATTACAGCCAGTTTCCTTTCTCTTACAGCATTTTCACAAAAGAAAAAGCAGGCAGAAAAATCTGTAAAACAACAGGAAATGGCAATATACGCTGAGAAAAAAGGAAATGATTACTATCTGATCCGTCTGGAACAGGATAAAGCAGTACCCAATGTGTACGTCTATTCTAGCGGAATAACCAAACCATATAAAAGCTATACAGACCTTAAAGACGTTGTAATGGAATTTCCAGGGATGATGTCTTCTAATAATTCAACCAAAGAAGAATTGGTTTCTGTTCTTAAAAAAGACAATCATTTTTATGAAATCACTTCACAGAGAAAGGATCCGAAAAACTTTGAAAAGACTGTTGTTACTGTATATGAACTGATGGATGGTCAAAAAAGGATTGTTGAAGAATATGACTCTATTTATCAACTTATGGCTTCGCCTTATAAAGAAGCAATTTTCATTGATTAAAACAAAAAAAATATAAATTATGCTAAACAAACTTGCTGCTTCAGAACTTATTCTGAATGAAGACGGAAGTGTATACCACTTAAATCTTTTACCCGAAGATATTGCTGATAAAATCATCCTTGTGGGTGACCCGGACAGAGTAGCAAAGGTTTCAAAGTACTTTGATACTGTAGAAATCAAAAAAAACAAAAGAGAATTTTATACGCATACAGGAACCCTTCGTGGAGAAAGAATCACGGTAATGTCTACTGGTATCGGAACTGAAAACATCGATATTGTAATGAATGAGCTGGATGCGTTAGTAAATATCGATCTTAAAAACAAGGAGTTCAAAACAGAACATAAGGCCCTTGAATTATTCCGTATGGGAACCTGTGGAAGTGTGAATCCTGATGTACAGGTTGACAATATGCTAGTTACCCAAAACGTAGTAGGATTAGATGGTTTAATGCACTTCTACCAAGACTACAGCTTTGAGAATGAGTTTTCAAAAAGCTTCATGGAGAGATTTCCTTACGAAAAAATCAAACCTATGTTGTACTTCTCAGACTGGGCAGAAGAAATGGGTGAATATTACAAAGATGCTAAATACCACGGAAATACAGCTACATTCCCAGGGTTCTATGCTCCACAGGGAAGACAGCTTCGTCTAAAGGCGGTAGATGACCAATTCCTTGAAACACTGAACGACCTTGGAGTTACAAACTTTGAAATGGAAACTTCCGCAATCTATGCATTTTCAAAATTATTAGGACACAAAGCTATTACTGTAAACAACGTTGTGGCCAACAGAAGACGTGGAGAATTTTCTACAGACCACCACAATTCTGAGAAAAACCTTATTACTTGGGTTCTTGACAGAATTATTAAATAAATATTTATGGGACAGGACATCACTTGCTTGATCACCGATCAACCTCTTGAATTGGATAAAGACATTGTTCATTTTAAGATCAGAGATGTCCTGTTTGTTCCTTTCGACATTATGGGCTCTTCTATTTCCTGGTTGATTGAAGATGCTTACCAATATGAAACAGCGCAAGATCTATTTAGCTATTTCAAGCAATATCAACCTGATGATCTGATCTCATGGGATATGGATGAAAAACACACCGTTTTAGATATCATAAAACTCATTGAAGATCATGATATCAGGAATTTCATCATTGAACACACTGCAGATTTTGCCAGCATGCCAATGGATGATTATTTTCTGGCCATACTGGATGGTAAAATCATAAAAGATTCCATTGTTTTTGATGAAAATGATTTTTCTAAAAAGAACTACGCTAATATTGAAAAATACCGCGAAAAAATTGGACTTAATTTCAACTGGATAGGAATGGATAAATTTCACGCCTATAGTTTTGCGGAAAAGGAATATTTTAGATAAATAATGGAATAGTGTATACTGATTCTATTAAATAAAATCCTCCGAAGATTATTCCCGGAGGATTTCTTATAGGTTTGGGCTAATGTCAATGGATTTTTTTGATAGGTTAAACGGGCTCAAGCTTGTTTCTATTGAATCATATTATTATACCTAATAATTAAAAAGAAAAGACCTCCAAAATTGGAGGTCTTTAACACCATATCAACTATAATAAAAATTTATTATCAAATTTAAAACTCATTAATCATCACATAAAAATGACTTGAGTAGAGACTGTTTGCACTTCCTGAGATATTGGTAAGATTAATTACAATACTCGAAGTGGAAGTCATTCTTGGATTAGAAATCGAAAATGTTGAATTCCCTGCAAAGTCTCCGGCTGGAGAGACCACTACAACTGCTCTTGTTGAACCTGGCTGAAACCCTGATGGAACAGCAATTTCCAGTGTAGCAGATTTTCCCGGAGGCATATTATTAATGGAAACGCCAGGCCATACTTCAAAACTGATTTGGTTTTTCTGTACACTCCCCTTTTCTCCAAGTTTATACTGTCCGTTTACATCTAATCTTGCAGAAGTATTCGGAGCCCCCGTGCCAATGCCTACATTTGCATTATTATTCCCCAACACTATAGCATTGGCCTGTGAGGTAGTTGCTCCATATCCTATCGCAGTTGAAAATTGTCCCAAAGCATTTGCTTCTGATCCTACTGCTGTAGAGTTTTCTTTATTGGTAACCGCATTATATCCTAAAGCAGTTTCGCTGTTTGTATTTGTTTTTGCATTATATCCCACAGCAATAGACTGAAAACCTCCTGCTGAGGCATTATTACCAATCGCTGTGGATTCATTTTTACTGGTTTGGGCATTGTACCCAATAGCTGTTGACTTAAAAGCACCTGCTGTTGATTTATTTCCTATAGCCAATGCATCATTTGCCGTAACTGCAGCTGCACTACCAATAGAAATCCCCTGAAATGCAGAACTTGAACTTCCGATAGCAATTCCGTTCTGGCCAGCATTTGCCCCCAATCCAAAACTTACAGAATTATCTATACCTAGCCTTCCCGCTGTGGCAGCATTTACTTTAAAGATCAGGTCATCCATTGTTTTTGTTCCTAATGATAAAGCTGTATTAGCACCACTATATGTTCCTACATTCTCTCCTATTGTGTTCCATCCAGTACCATCATTCCCTTTATTAGTGCTGGCAGACGTTGAAATTTTATTCCATTTGGAAGCAAACCAATAATAAAATCCAGCTTCTGTTAATCCAGCCTTTCCATTGTTCCATACAATAAGGCCATCTGCGGGAGAAGGAACTGTAGCAACATCCGTATCTGAGGTCAAGGCAATACTTGGAAGAAGTACTCCTTTATCTTTAGCACTTACATGAAGCATAGCAGAAGTATCCGGACTTGATAGCCCAATCCCAATCTGAGCATATGTAAAAAGCGTAAAGAGTAAAAAGAGAAGACTAAATCTTAATTTATAATTTCTTTGCATCACCTATGTTTTTGAGGATGCAAATATACAAACTTTTTAATAAACTACCACTTTTATTGTAAATATAATAATTTAAAACACATTAATGTGACTAAAACTAAAAATACTCACATTTATTTGAAAAAAAGCTAATTAACAATAGTTTAAATACCTCTTTATTTATTGCTATTTGGTGAATTAAATACTTATACATCTCAAAACCAACTATTATACAATTACCATAAAACATCACTAAAAATTGAATAAAACACAACACATTATTTTCTAATAAAGCAAGTTTCAATATGATCATTTACCATCCCTGTGGCTTGCATGTGAGCATAAATAACCGTTGAACCCACAAATTTAAATCCTCTTTTTTTCAGATCTTTGGAAATCATATCAGAAATTTCAGTGGTTGCAGGGATATCCGCTAAAGCTTTTGGGGTATTATCAATGGGACTTCCCCCAATAAATCCCCAGATATATTTTGAAAAACTTCCAAATTCTTTCTGAACCTCTATCAATTTTTGGGCATTGATGATTGTCGCTAATATTTTAAGTCTGTTTCTAATAATTCCTGAATTATTCATCAACTCTTCTATTTTCTTTTCAGAATAATCAGCGATTTTATGATAATCAAAATGATCAAATGCTTTTCTGAAATTTTCTCTTTTAGAAAGGATGGTATACCAGCTCAAACCTGCCTGAAAACTTTCGAGAATAAGGAATTCAAAAATAGTTTCATCATCGTAAACGGGCTTTCCCCACTCTTCATCATGGTATTTCCTGTAGAGATCATCTTTTTCACACCACCCACAACGGATTTTTTCCATAATTATCAAATTTTGTAGGATAAAGGTAAGGTTGATTTATAAAAATATAACAAAAGATTATGAAAAGTTTAACAAAGCCATCTGATTTTAGGAATGGTTATTGTTTATTCAATACTACCAAACCAAATTTATACTATTATGAACAATTCAGATTATAACAAAGCGGAAAATGCAGTAAACAATGTAGAAAATTCTTTACAGAATGCATCGGACAAAGCCAAATGGAAAATCAATGAATTGGCAGACAGAGCCAAAGACTATATTAATGAAAAAAGAAATAATGACGAAGAAGCCAAACAGGAAGACTGGTTGGACAGGGTAAAAGCTAATGTATCCGATGCATGGGAAGATATTAAGGATAAAGCAGATGAAGCGTGGGAAAAAACAAAAGATGCAGCAGAGGATGTGAAGGCAGAATGGAATAAGAAAACGAATTAAAATTTCAGTCATATAAATATTTTCAAGAAAATGGGGTCTTATAATTGATAAGGCTCCATTTTTATTATGTCATAACCACAATTATTGCTACATTTGTATTTCAATAAACATTAAAAAATTATGTCATACGGTTTACTTAAAGGCAAAAAGGGAATTATATTTGGAGCCCTTAATGAACAATCTATCGCATGGAAAGTTGCTGAGAGATGTCATGAGGAAGGCGCAGAATTCATCTTATCTAATGCTCCTATCGCTTTGAGAATGGGAGAACTTAATGGTTTAGCTGAAAAAACAGGTTCTGAAGTGATTGCTGCAGATGCTACTTCTATAGAAGATCTTGAGAAACTTTTTGATGCTGCTGTTGCAAAATTTGGTAAAATCGACTTTATCCTTCATTCCATCGGAATGTCTATCAATGTAAGAAAAGGAAAACATTATACAGAAATGAACTACGATTGGTTAGAAAAAGGCTGGGATATTTCAGCAGTATCTTTCCATAAAGTAATGCGTGTGGCTTGGGAAAAAGACTGTATGAATGAATGGGGAAGCATCCTGGCTCTTACTTATATTGCAGCTCAAAGAACATTCCCGGACTACAACGATATGTCTGATAACAAAGCTTATCTGGAAAGTATCGCAAGAACTTTCGGAAATTACTGGGGCGAAAGAAAAGTACGTGTTAACACGGTTTCTCAGTCTCCAACAATGACCACTGCAGGTAGCGGTGTGAAAGGTTTCGGAGGATTCCTTGGCTACGCTGAAGACATGTCTCCACTAGGAAATGCTACAGCTCTTGAATGTGCAGACTATTGTGTAACTTTATTCTCTGATCTTACTAAAAAAGTAACGATGCAGAATCTTTTCCATGATGGAGGATTCAGCAGTTCAGGGGTTACTCAGAAAGTGATTGGTAAATATGATGCTGAATAATAGCATTTAATATACGATAAAACAGAATCGGCGGCCTCTACGAGGCCGCCGATTCTGTTTAAAATAATGTTAATATGATATTATAAAATTACGGTCTGTATAGAGTGTGCCGGGGCATTTAGCTTAGCTGCCATCCCTTCAATCCAAAGATTTGTTTCGATATCATTATCGGAGTCGTTCATAATCACAGTAACCAGCTGACCGTTTTCATTCATAAAAGCAGAAGATGTCAATGCCGCTCTGTTGGAAGATGAGCCTATCCTTTGAGCATTAGGTTTGATGTATTTTGAAACGTGTCCGATGTAGTAATACTCATAAGTATAAAATACCTCTCCTGTTTTCGTATCGGCAATGATAGGAGCAAAACAAAAATTTCCTTTATGGTTGGGGCCTCCGGTTTCATCCAGAAGAATATTCCAGTCTGTCCATAAAGCATTTCCTTTATTAAAATCGTTCAGCATATTTTTGCTGTACAGTTCACCAAGGCTTACATCGTAAATCCTGTCCATAGCAAACTGTTCTTTACAGCCTTCCGTGAAAGCAAGGAACTTATCCGGAAAAGCTCTGTGGGTTTCTGCGAGGTTATCAAATAGCTGAGTTTTATTATTCCATGTTTCATACCAATGATAGCCGATTCCATGAGCATACTTTGAAGTTTCAGGATCACCAAGTGTGGTAGTTGCTCTTTGATAAATCAGATCTCTGTTGTGATCCCAGATCATTACCTTTTTATCTTTATACCCGTTTTTCCAAAGGGTTGGGCCAAGATTATTCTTCAGAAACTCCCCTTCTTCTTCGGCAGTATAAATACATGATTCCCAGGATTGGGTCGCCATAGGTTCATTCTGAACGGTTAAGCCCCAAACATTAATTCCTCTTTTTTCATATTCTTTAATGAATTTAATATAATAATCTGCCCAGGTCTGATAATATTGGTTTTCCAATCTGCCTCCTTTGTATAAACTTTTATTGGACTTCATCCAGGCCGGTGGGCTCCATGGGGAGAAATAAAATGTAAAATTATTTCCGATTGCCTTCTGAGCTTCCTTAATCATTGGAATTTTATACTTTTCGTCATGAGCAAGGTTGAATGTTTTCAAAGAAGTATCGTTATCTTCTACATAGGTATAGGAATCGCTGGAGAAGTCACAGGAGTTCATATTGGTACGTACAACGGTATATCCCAATCCGTTTTTTCCAAAATAAGCTTCCAGAATTTCTTTTTGCTTGTTCTTTGGCATTTTGTAGAATGTTTCTGCGGACGCATCCGTAATAGCCCCTCCAATTCCGATCAGCTTTTGATATTTAAAACCAGGAGCTACAAAAATACAGGCTTCCGTTTCCTTGGGCTGTCCGAACTGCTCAAATTTTACGGAACCTTTATCTACCATTCTTTCATTCACTTTAGAGTTGGTAACAATGACCTTAGCTGTTTTTCCTTCATGCTTTTTCCAATAATTCTGGGCATTGACATTGATGGCAACCCCGATTACAAAACAACTTACAATTAGTTTTCTCATGATTTTTTTGTTTGTGGACCGTATGTCCTCTTTTTCATTATTTATTTTGATAGACTCTTACATAGTCTATATAATACTTTTGTGGAAAGATAGTGTCATCTATACCCTCTTTTCCGCCCCAGAAACCGCCTACTGCCAGATTTAAAATAATAAAATAAGGCTGGTCAAAAGGCCATGCTTCATAGGTTTTTTCTTTATTTTCATACGTGAAAATTTTTTGATCATCAATGTAAACATTAATTTTTTCCGGGGTCCAATCTGCTTTATACACATGGAATTTTTCGTTTACATCTTTTACCATCAAAGTATCTGTCTTCTGAGTTCCCAGAATATGATTGTATTTTTTAGTATGCACCGAAGCATGGATGTATCCTGGATTAAATCCTACATGTTCCATAATGTCAAGTTCACCATCATCCGGCCATTTCTTCATATTTTCACTCATCATCCAAATCGCCGGCCACGTTCCCCGGCCCTTCGGAAGCTTTGCACGCACTTCTATCGTTCCATATTGAAAAGAAAATTTTCCTTTGGTTAAAAGTCTGGCAGAAGTGTATGTATTCTTTTCCCAATTTTCTTTTTTAGCTTCAATAACAAGGTTTCCATTTTCCATACGGGCATTTTCCAGTCTGTTTTTGGTATAAAACTGAGCTTCATCATTTCCATAGCCATCACCACCCACATCGTAGTTCCATTTTAGTGAATCCGGAAGGCCTTTTCCGTTAAATTCATCACTCCAGATCAGTTTTCTCCCGGAATCTGCTTTGTTGGAAGCACAATTTAATGCAAATAAGGCTAATATTCCTGCTGCACAAAATTGAATGGTATTTCGAAATTTAATATTCATATTGTTAGGTTTTGCTAAAGCCTCTTTATTTCTTTAGTTTATTGTGACCAGGACAAAGACCGATCTTACTAAATATTTATTTCATCCAATTAATTCTTTTGGTTTGTACATTCTGAGAATTGGTTCCGATCATTATGTCGAAATCACCGCTTTCCCAATCGAAGTTCAGATCTTCATCAAAAAATTTCAGATCATCCGGAGTTAATGTAAATTCTACTTTTTTAGCTTCTCCTTTTTTGATGAATACTTTTTTAAATCCTTTTAATTCTTTTACAGGTCTTACTACTTTCCCAAAAAGATCTCGTATATATAACTGTACCACTTCCTCACCATCATATTTCCCGGTATTGGAAACTGTAACATTTATGGTTAATATCTGATTTCCTTTCAGGTTTTCAGAACTCAAAACCATATCGGAATAGGCAAAATTTGTATAGCTTAACCCAAATCCAAACGGAAATTTCGGATCGTTGTCAAGATCAATATACGCTGAAACATAATTTCTGTCCGTATTATTTTTTGCAGGTCTTCCCGTATTATAGTGATTATAATACACTGGAATCTGCCCTTCAGCTCTCGGGAAAGTCATAGGAAGCTTTCCACCCGGATTTACGGTTCCAAAAAGAATATCGGCAATAGAATTTCCCGCTTCTGTTCCCAGCCACCAGGTATAAACAATAGCTGGAATATGGTCTGCCGCCCAGTTGAAAATCA
Source organism: Chryseobacterium nakagawai (assembly GCF_900637665.1). Taxonomy (NCBI): domain Bacteria; kingdom Pseudomonadati; phylum Bacteroidota; class Flavobacteriia; order Flavobacteriales; family Weeksellaceae; genus Chryseobacterium; species Chryseobacterium nakagawai. The sequence goes on along the minus strand of NZ_LR134386.1, from coordinate 2,689,304 downwards.
AAGGTCTTCCTGCATTAATCATGAGCACAATTGGTTTTCCTGTTTTGGCAATTTCTTTCAACAAATCTTCCTGTACTCCGGAAAAGCCAATAGTACTTCGGCTTTTTGCTTCACCACTCATCGCATGTCCCTCTCCTAAAGTCATAATTACCACATCTGCTTTTCTGGCGGTCTCTATTGCTTCTGCAAACATCGTTTTGTCCTGATCATCTACATTACAGCCTTTTGAATATAATAAGGTAGAGTTTTTATCGAGTTGATTTCTAATTCCATCAAACTGTGAAACAATTCGTTGGGTATCATCTTTAAATGCTATAGACCAAAACCCATGATTGGCTACGATTTCCTTTCCAAACGGACCAATCAAAGCCACTGTTTTTGCTGTTTTTGAAAGCGGAAGGATATTGTCCTTATTTTTAAGGAGAACGATACTTTTAGACCCGAATTCCCTTCCGAATTTTCTATTTTCCTGGTTATTAGTTTGTTCTTTTTGTCTTTTTTCATTACTGAATCGGTAAGGATCGTCGAAAAGCCCCATCTCGAATTTTTTGGCTAAAATTCTTCCTGTGGCATCATCTACTAATTTAGGATCAACTTTTCCTTCTTTAACAAGTTTCGGGAGTTCTGCCATATATACCCTGCTTTCCATATCCATATCACTGCCTCCCTGAATTGCTTTTTCAGCGGCTTCAGCACCATCTTTTGCATATCCGTGAGGAATCATCTCCCCAATACTGCCCCAGTCCGAAACCACAAAACCTTTATAATTCCATTTTCCTTTTAGTAAATTCCTTTGGATATATTGATTGGCAGTAGCTGGAATTCCATTGATATCATTGAAAGAGTTCATAAACGTAGCCACTCCTGCTTCGGCAGCAGCTTTGAAGGGTGGAAGATAAGTTTCATTCAGTTGCCTAAGGCTCATGTCAACAGAATTATAATCTCTGCCGCCTACCGCTGCACCATAGGCTGCAAAATGTTTTGCACAAGCCATAACCGCATCAAGATTTCCTAATCCTTTCCCCTGAAATCCTTTAATTCTTGCCAATCCGATTTGAGTTCCCAGATAAGTATCTTCTCCTGAACCTTCCATCACTCTTCCCCACCTAGGGTCTCTGGCAATATCTACCATCGGGGCAAAAGTCCAGTGAATACCATAAGCAGAGGCTTCTGTAGCGGCAATTCTTTCTGATTTTTCTATCATTCCCAGATCCCAACTTGCAGCCTGCCCGATATTAACAGGAAAAGTAGTTCTGTATCCATGAATAACATCTTGTCCGAACAATAATGGAATCTTCAATCGTGATTGCATGGCCAGTTTCTGAAATGCTCTGGTTTCTTCTGCTCCGGCAACATTCAGCATAGAGCCCACTTTTCCCTTTTTTATTTCTTCTAACACTGCAGCTGAATTAGAATGCTGAGGCCCTGTGGCATATTCAAATCCACTATATTGCACCATCTGCCCTACTTTTTCTTCCAGTGTCATTTTAGACAAAAGCTCTGCGACTTTCTGATCTGTTGTTTTCTGTCCGTAGACATTCATTCCAAATGCTGAGAATGCCAGTAAGAAATAAACTCTTTTCATACTTATTCGGTTAAAAAATATAAGTTGCGGCAGATTGCCCAGGAATGTTTACTGTAGCGATCTTTCCGGCAAATTTAATATTAAAATTTTCAATTTCTTTATTATCGTTCTGAACAATCAGCACCGTTTTTCCGATTGGAGTTTTGAATGCTGCAGTCGATAAATATTTTGTCTGGGTTGAAGCAATACGTTGAGATCCCGCAGGTACAAATTTAGAGGCGTGTGCTACAATATAATAGGCAACATTCCTGGTAAGATTCTCACTGTTTGCAATGGTTATTGCCCCTTTACATTCCGTACACCCACCGTCTGTATGGGGACCATATTTTGAATCATTAGCTAGGTTCCATTCCAGAGCTATTCTGCTCCAGTTTCTCATGGATCCGATAATTACATTCTTCATGTGCCAGTTCAGGTCTTCATTGAAAGTTCCTTTTGAACCTGTCCACTGCTCAGTAAAATAGAGATTCTTATCCGGGAAGGCATTATGTACTGTACTTAATGCTGAAATATCACCTTCATATAAATGAAAAGCGGAACCGTCAATATATTGATAGGCTTCAGGATCTTTTAAAATATCAAGAGCATACTCAAGTTTGTTACAATTATGATCGTATACAACAATCTTCGTTCTAACATTGTTTGCTTTAAAAACAGGTCCTAAATGCCCCTTAATAAAATCTCTCTGTTTTTCTGATGGCATATACAAACTCGGATTATTTCCCGGATGTAAAGGCTCATTCTGAGGAGTGATGGCATCAATAGTAATTCCTTCATTATGCATTCCCTGAATATACTTTACAAAGTAGCGGGCATACGTTTCATAAAATTCAGGTTTTAAACTCCCTCCTTTTGTCTTTCCGTTATCTTTCATCCAAACCGGGGCTGACCACGGAGCTGCAATAATTTTAATCTTAGGATTGATCGCTAAAATTTCCTTCAACATCGCAATCAGAGCTTTATCTTTTACTAAACTGAATTTGGAAAGAGAAACATCAGTCTGCCCTTCCGGAAGATCATCGTAGGAAAAAACTTCCCCATCAAGATCTGAAGCTCCAATGCTTACTCTCAGATAGCTAATGGAAATAGAATTTTTATCGTTTCCAAAAAGTTCATTCAACAGATCCTTTCTTTTCGCTGGAGATAAACGGTTAATCACCTCAACACTCCCTCCTGTCAATGTATATCCGAAACCATCAACATATTGAAACTTTTGGGTATCATCAATTTCAATATTCTGAAGGCTATTAGATGTATTTACAAATCTGATGGGGGTCTGAAACTGTAACCTTACACTTTCATCTCCTTTAGTAAGCCAGTAATTCACTTCATTTCCTTTATTCTGAGTAACTGAGGTACACGATAAAGGAAAAAGTACCACACCGCAAAGCAGTGCAGTACCTTTAAAGAAACTATATAAGTTGTGAAACTCCATATTTAATATCCCGGATTTTGGTGCAACGCTGTATTCGGCAATTCATTAAACGGAATGGGTAAAATTTCATTTTTACCAGCTTTAAATCCTTTGAACGCAAGCTTTATAGGAGCATCACCCCATCTTACAAGATCAAACCATCGGTGTCCTTCACCGGCAAGTTCTCTCCTTCTTTCATCTTTTATTGCCTGCATAGAAACCGGAACCGAACTTAATCCTACCCTTGCTCTTACCGCATCCAATAAAGCCTGAGCTCTCGCTCCTGATCCTCCCAAAGCCTCTGCCTCCATAAGATAGGTGTCAGCTAATCTTATGGCTACATAATTTTGTCTGAAGTTGAGTTCCGCTGCTCCGGGAAGTGAACTTTTCAAATCATTGGTAGGTAAATATTTATTTAAAAAATATCCGGTATCCGAAAATGCAGGGCTATAAGTAACCTTATCCTCTGCTAACAACGGTTTCATATTAAAAATAGTTGCATTCATTCGCGGGTCATCCTGCATAAAATTATACAGGTCTTCAGTCACTGTATTAAATGCCCACCCCGGATATAAATCAGGAGCATCATTATCTTTAATCTTTTTGTTAATGGAGTAAGAACGGGGTCCCAGCATTGCATTGATAGAGTTTCCTTCATCTTTTCCCTGTCCCCAGAAGCCCCAGTCAGAATTCCCTTTGTTGGTATGCATAACTTCCAGAATAGATTCCGTTGAAAACTTATAAGGATCTACCGTTTCTGGTCCTACTTTAAATAAATCTCCATAATTTGCTACCAATTTGTATCCATATTGGCTGGTACCTCCCGGTGTACCGTTCACCTGTTCAAATTGTGCTGCGGCTTCCGGCATTTTCTTATCATAAAGATAGATCTTTCCTAATATTGCTCTGGCTGTTCCCTGTGTAATTCTTCCTCTATCATTACCTGTAGCTATTAACATAAGATCAGGAAGTGCAGCAACGATATCGTTTTCTATCTGCGTATAGACTTCGCCTGGTTTTGCCTGTGGAATGTTCCAATAATCATCATCAAATTTTACACTCTTAAGAACCAAAGGAATATTTCCAAACATCCTTACCAATTCAAAGTAATATAAAGACCTTAAAACCTTTGCTTCGGCACTGTATCTTTTTTTGAGGCCTTCATCCATATTCGCTCCGGACACTCTCTCCATTAAAAGATTGGCACGTGCTATACCCTGATAATAATCTCTCCAATAGCTTGCAGGCATTGTATTAGGGTTTAGTGAATAATTATTGATTCCCTGAATACCTGCCCCGTCATTAGAATTTCCACCTCCGGAATAAAAATCATCAGATCCGGCATTAAAAAAGGTAACTGTATTCTCAAATCCCCCGGAATATTTTCTTAAAATATCATATACAGAAACCAGTGCACTAAATGACTGTCTCTCATTCTGAAAATAAGTCTCCGTTTTAAAAGCTCCTGAATTCTGTACCTCATCCAGATAAGAACCACTACAAGCAATATTGCTAAAGCTCAGACCTGCCAAAAAAGTTACAGCAAGCCCTTTATATATAAAACTTTTATTTTTCATGTTATTACGTATTAAAATTGAATGTTTGCCCCCAGTAAGAATGTTCTTGCCTGTGGATAGTAAGCTCTGTCAACTCCGATAATATCTTGTTCAGAGTTATTTCTTCCTGCAATTTCCGGATCATATCCAGTATATTTTGTAAAAGTGAAAAGGTTTTCTCCGGTGATATATAATCTCACTTTACTCATTCCAAATCGGCTCGTAACGTCCTGAGGAAGTGTATACCCCAACTGAATAATTTTTATACGTACATAATCTCCTTTCTGAAGGTAATAGTTAGACATCCATGAATAATTATGGTTAGGATCATCTCTGGTAACTCTCGGATTTGTATTGGTAGAACCCTCTCCTGTCCATCGGTCTAAAATCTTTGTCTGATAATTCGCATCAAGAATATCCAGTCTTCTTAACCCCTGGAAAATTTTGTTGCCAGCTTGCCCTTGAGCAAATATCATGAAATCAAAGTTTTTATAATTCATATTAACGGTAAGTCCAAAGGTGTATTTTGGGATAGAACTTCCTAAATTCATTTTGTCTTCCTCATCAATTTTACCATCGCCGTTATTATCCTGCCAGATAAAATCTCCTGGTTTAGCATTAGGCAACAGCTTACCACCACTAGCATTTACATAGGCATCAATTTGCGCCTGATTTTGAAACACACCACTGTAGGTCTGTCCGTAAAAAGACCCGTAAGGCTGCCCTACCGCGACTCTTGATACAGCTCCCATCGTCTGGAAAGAAGCAAGATTGAAATAATCAATATCATTCTCTAATCGCAAAACTTTGTTTTTGATTGTTGCAAAATTTCCGTTTACAGATATACTGAAGTCTTCCCAATTCTTTTTGTATCCCAATTCGAGTTCCAATCCTGAGTTTTCCATATCCCCTACGTTTGACCAAGGTAAATTAGGAACCCCTACATAACCGGGAATGTTGATCTGTCTTAAAATATCAGTTGTTTTCTTCTTATACCAATCTGCGGTAAGAGTGAAATTATTGAATAGCTTAAGGTCTGCGGCAATATTCAGCTGGCTGGTTTGTTCCCATTTCAGATTTGGGTTTTCCAATGTACTCGGAGCATATCCTATAATGATATTATTCCCTGAATTGGTATAGTTACTTCCTGAAACCATAAAACTTGCAAATCTGAAGTTCTCCATTTCGTCATTTCCTAAAACACCATATCCTCCTCTTAGTTTCAAACTATTAATCACCTTATTTTCTGGCCAGAAGTCTTCTTTATGCGCATTCCATCCTAAAGACATAGACGGGAAAGTTCCCCAATGCTGGTTGGTGGCAAATTTTGAAGAACCGTCTCTACGAATGGTTCCTGTAAATAAATACTTATCAGCATAATCATAAATAATTCTACCAAAATAAGAAGCTTTACGGGTTTGAATCCCATCCCATCCTTTAGCTGTAATATCATCCTGAGGAATATCAAAGTTAAAAGAAGCATCCTGCCAGCTATCAATAGGTAAATTACTGTAAGTTAAGCTGGCCCCACCTGATACATTATATCGATATACTCCTTGTCCTATCAAAATGCTTAAGTTGTGATCCCCAAATTTATTCTGATAGGTTAATGTATTTTCCATGCTCCATTCAAACTTATTTTCATCCACTTTGTTCAGACTGTTGAAACCTGTATTTCTGTAGTTGGGACTTAAATAATATTTAGGAGTAAAGGTGCGGCTTCCCCAATACGATTTTTTACCATTTAAACTTGACTTGAAGGTAAAATGGTCAAGAAACTTAAGCTCAGCAAAAACATTTCCTACAAAATCATCAGACCAGTTGTAATTGCCCTGCTGAATGGAACGAAAAGCTCTTGGATTTGTCATTTCATTGTTTACATACCGCGAAATCCCGTACGGATTGCCATTGGGATCACGAATGATATAAGGATCTGTGTACCCGCTTGGATCTACCTTCGACCAATCTGTAACCACTTCCGGTGTAATTGGATCCAGGTTAACCGCCGAAGCTAAAGGTCCTCCATATTCTTCATTGGCACTTACACCCTGAGATTTGGTATGGGTATAAGCAAAGGTTTGCCCTAACGTTAAGTAGTCTGTAACCTTGTGAGTGGAATTGAATCTGGCATTGATTCTTTTATAGTAGGATATATCAGTCATTACAATACCCGTCTGATCAAAATATCCAAACGATGTATAATAGCTTGATTTATCATTACCTCCAGTGATACTTATCTCATGAGAGGATTTTTCTCCTGTCCCAAAAATAGTATCCTGCCAGTTTGTACCTTTTCCAAATGATTCAGGATTAGCAAATCTAGGAGTACCTCCATCATTTACAAAACCTTCATTAATAATTTTTGCATACTGAGTGGCATCCAGAAGGTCCAATTTTTTAGACGCATTTGAGAACCCATAAAATCCATTATAAGAAAGTACCAGTTTCCCTTTTTTCCCTTTTTTTGTGGTAACCAGAATTACCCCTTTTGCAGCAGAAACTCCATAGATTGCGGATGATGCCCCGTCTTTCAACACTTCAATACTTTCTATGTCAGACTGGTTAAGCCACCCGATATTATCCACTACAATACCATCTACTACCCATAACGGACTATTACTTCCGGCTCCAAAACTGGTAATACCACGGACTCGAACCGTTGCTGCAGCACCCGGCTGCCCGGAATTGGTAACAACAGAAACCCCTGCAGCCCTTCCCTGCAATACCTGTTCCGGCTTACCGGTTGGGATGTTTTCTATGTCACTCGCTTTAATACTTGCGATAGCTCCGGTGACGTTAGACTTCTTCTGAGTTCCGTAACCAATGACTACAATCTCATCTATTTTATTCTCTTTAGAAAGCGTGTCCTTTTTTGTTTGGCCACTGAAGTTAGCCGTAAAATAGAGGACGGCAATCACTCCTAAATTTCTCGATATTCTTACATTCATATACAGCTATTTGTTTTAATTCTCAAATTGAGACAATAAAAATATATTTTTTTTCAATTAATTAACATTATATTAATAAATATTTTGAAATTTCGTTTATTATTGAGGGCTAAAAGCCATATCTTCGCATCAATTATTCACAAAAAGCTATAAAAATTCAATAAAGTTAACTCCCGAAATGACCGCTAAGCTTTCTAAAATTTCTCTCCCGTTAAAACTTACCTTCCTTATTTTCTCTATGGTGCTAAACTGTATGGGACTTATTATTCTTCAGCTTGCAGATACCAAGATCACCTATGGAGAGCTCGGATTTTTGGAATCTTTTAAAGATCTTCCTATTGCATTTATCTCTCTGTTTGCCGTAAGCCTTATCAATAAAACAGGATCAAAAAGAGCATTGATTGCTGCTTTGGCTATCGTAGGATTCTGTTCTTGCCTGCTTCCTTTTATAGAAGAATTTTGGTTTTATAAAGTATGGTTTGCTATTATCGGAGCTTGTTTCGCAATTGGGAAAATATGTGTATTCGGAATCATCAGAAATAATATTTCTGATGAAAAATCTTTAGCCAAAACGATGAACAGTGTAGAAGCTTCCTTTATGATAGGGATCTTTGCAGTAAATACAGGTTTTGGATGGCTCATCTCTAGCCAGTATTCTGAATTCTGGAGATTTGGATTTCTGTTGATTGCCGCCTTATCGGCTGTAACCATATTCCTACTTTCTAAAGCAGAAATAACGGAATCTAAGCCATCGGAAAGTAAAAGTATTTTTGTTGAATTATCAGGATTCACAACCCCTGTGGTTGCTTTATTTCTTGCCGTGATCTTCTTTATTGTTTTTGTAGAACAAGGATTCAATTCGTGGCTTCCCTCTTTTTATAAGAACCATCTGAAAGTGAATTCATTTTTTGCACTTCAGGCTACCTCCTTTCTATCCCTTTTCTCCTATGCAGGAAGAACCGTTACTGCTAATATTATCCGTAGATTTTCACTATCAAAATATTATATTACATGCATATCCCTTATTATTGCTCTATTGCTTGTAATTTTAGGAATTCAGTATTTTGATTCTGAAGATTCTAGAATGATTCTCTTTCTATTTCCAGTGATAGGATTATTTCTGTCACCACTCTATCCTGTTGTCAATTCAAAAATGATTGCTTTAGTAGATAAGGAAAAGATCAATCTATTTACTTCTCTTATTGTTATTTTCTCTTCTCTGGGAAGTTCAGTGAGCTCTATTATTATGGCTATACTCTTTGGAAAGCAGCTATTAAACTTTTATCCATTATATATTTTATGCTCTGTAATTCTTCTTTTTGTGATTAGTTTGATATATTTTAACGTCTCAAAAAGAAAATATAGAAAATAGTTTTATTTTTACAACCATGAAAATCAAAGACACAAAAAGTAAAGAAACACTTCAGGAACTGATCGACACCAAGGATTTCGTTGCTCATATTTCTGTAGACTGTACGATATTCGGATTTCACAATAACATTCTGAAAGTATTGTTATTGAAGTATCACGATCTGGATCTGTGGTCACTCCCAGGTGGTTTTGTTTTCAATGATGAGGATCTTAGGGAAGCTGCGGAGCGGGTTTTGTACGAGCGAACCCATCTTAAAGGTTTGTTTTTAAAACAATTCCATACATTTGGAAGGATTGATCGTACAGAAAATAATGTTCACCAAATCCTCCTTAGAAATAAAGGGATAGAAGTGCCGGAAGATCACTGGATCTTTCAAAGATTTATTACAGTAGGCTATTGCAGTCTTATCGATTTTTCATTGACCAATACTTTTCCGGATGCCTTTAATGAAAGCTGTGAATGGTTTGAAGTGAACAATCTTCCCAAGATGGCTTTCGACCACGACAGAATCATAGAAACCGGGCTGGAATACCTTAGAATGAATATCAATACCGAAGTAGCAGCCAGTAACCTTCTTCCTGAAAAATTTACCATGAAGGATCTTCAGGCTCTTTATGAAACTATTTTAGGGCAGAAATTCAGAAGAAATAATTTCCAGCGAAAAATATTAAGTCTCAATATTCTTGACAGATTAGAAAAACTATACGACGGTTCTGCTAATAAAGCTCCGTACCTCTATAAATTTAAAACTGAGGTACACAATGCCACTAATCAGTACCCTATCTCCAATGATGAGGAAACTTAAAATGTTAATTTTATCCCTTAAACAGGAAAAAACAGCATTATCTCTTTGAAAACCAGTCTTTAGATAAGTTTTCAAAAAAATTTCTCAAACACCACGAAAAATGTTATTTTTAACAAAATCAAAAAATCATGTCATATTATCCTCTTACAAGCATCCCTGATTATTATGGAATTGATGCTTTACTTACTGAAGAACACAAACTGATCCGCCAATCTATCAGAGATTGGGTTGAAAGTTTTGTAATGCCGCAGATAGATCAGGCAGCTCAAAATCATACAGATCTTCCCGGTCTTATGAGAGAACTAGGAAAAATAGGAGCATTAGGTCCATATATTCCGGTTGAGTATGGTGGTTCCGGATTAGATCAGATATCTTATGGTCTTATTATGCAGGAGTTGGAAAGAGGAGATTCTGCAGTTCGTTCTGCAGCTTCTGTACAGAGTTCTTTGGTTATGTTTCCCATTAATGAGTTCGGTTCTGAAGAGCAAAAGAAAAAATATCTTCCAAAGCTTGCTTCGGGAGAAATGATTGGTTCTTTTGGATTAACTGAGCCTAACCATGGTTCTGATCCGAGTTCTATGGAAACTTATATCAAAGATATGGGCGATCATTATCTTTTGAATGGGGCTAAAATGTGGATCACGAATTCTCCTCTTTGCGACATTGCAGTGGTATGGGCAAAGAATGAGGAAGGAAAAATACAGGGAGTAATCGTTGAAAGAGGAATGGAAGGATTCACTACTCCGGAAACACACAATAAATGGAGTTTAAGAGCTTCAAAAACCGGAGAATTGGTATTCAATGACGTAAAAGTTCCTAAAGAAAACCTACTTCCGGGAGTGACAGGGCTAAAAGGTCCTTTATCTTGTCTGAACTCTGCCAGATACGGAATTTCATGGGGAGTAATCGGAGCAGCTATTGACTGCTACTGTACAGCTGTTCAGTATTCTAAAGAGAGAAAGCAGTTTGGTAAGCCTATCGGTTCTTACCAGCTTCAACAGAAAAAATTAGCTGAATTCTTAACTGAGATTACAAAAGCCCAGTTACTATGTCTTCAATTAGGAAACCTTAAAAATGAACACAAGGCAACTCCAGCACAAATTTCAATGGCTAAACGTAACAACGTAAAAGTGGCGATTGACATTGCAAGAGAATCAAGACAGATTCTGGGAGGAATGGGTATCATGGGGGAATTCCCGATGATGAGACATGCTGCCAATCTGGAGTCTGTTATTACTTATGAAGGAACTCATGACGTTCATTTGTTAATCACCGGTTTAGATATTACAGGTATCAACGCTTTCTAAGAAAAGTAAAATATAAAACTGAGAGTCTGGTCTTTGGATCAGGCTCTTTTATTTTACTCACTTTCCGGAGAATTTAATATTCAATGAATAATTGTTATTGTCCGAATATTTTTGTGAATTTATTGAAGTTATTACCTTAACACTATTAAAAAATCACTATATGAAGAAAATAACAACTTTTTTAATAGGACTTACAGCTCCATTCTACTTTGCTCAACAGGCAGGAGACCTTGTAAGCGCCGAACAGAAACTGGATTTAACGCCGCAGGGAGTTATTAATTTTATTGCCAATAATCTTGGTGAACAAAATGCCCCGGATTTTGTAAATTATCTGAATGGGTTTAATGTGGGTTTAAAAGGATATAAAATAACCTATTATACCAAAAATGAAAACAATATTCTTGTAAAAGCAACAGGTCTGCTGATGTATCCTAATGTCAATATGAAACTTTCCACCGTAGTTTCCGACCACGGAACTACTGATAGCAGGCATAATGTTCCTTCCAATTTTAAAGGAACCCTGACAGCCGGATTTGTTGTAGAGCTTTCTTATGTTCTCAACGGCTACATTTTAATGGCTCCCGATTATGTAGGAATGGGTGACGGAGATGGTGTACATCCTTATGTAGATTATGCTACTGAAGCGGGTGCTACGATTGATTTTGTTACTGCAGCTAATAAAGCACTGGCCCAATTGGGAGTAAAACGCTATGATGAATATTTCTTAGCAGGCTATTCACAAGGGGCTCATGCAGCAATGTCTACTCTAAAAAGGCTGAACGTTTCCAATCCCGGCAACCTGAAATTTAAGTATGCTTATATGGGAGACGGACCTTACGACATGTCGGAAACCACTTTAAAGAAAGGTGTTTTAGAAAAAGATATTTATCCGTTTAGTTCCTTCCTGGCCAATGTTCTTCACAGCTGTAACAATACAGGATATAAAACATATACTAATGATATTTCGGAAGTTATTTCCGCAGAATATCTTGACAAATACAATTATCATGTTGTTCAGGACAACGGAGGTCTGCTGTGGGGACCGTTTCTATGGAGAAAAATGTTCACAACCAATTTTGTGAATGATGTGACCAATAATCCCAATCATACATTCAGACAATGTCTGAAACCTAAAGATGTATACGACTGGTATAATAAAACTCCTATGACGCTAGGCCATTCTACAGTAGATTTAGCCATTCCACCTGAAAATACTTCCAAAACTATTGATGTACAACGTGGTTATTATGCATGGTGGGATCTGAATAAATATAAACTGGACTCTTTCTACTGGGGACCTATCGGGCATGTAGGAGGTATTGTTCCATTTGTTCTGGCTTCTAATGCCAAATTCAACACCTTAAGAAGCGGCGGTCTTTTTAATCAATGGGCTGTAGTGGGCTCTATTTTTGGAAAACAGTCAACAGCATCTTCATCAGAAACGCCTACTCTATTTTCCTCCCAGATAAAACCTGACCTCGGAAATATGCAGTTGATTGAAGTTACTGATTTCAATACAGAAAATGCTGGCAGCAGATCAGCAAATGATCGTAGCTTAACCACTCTAAAAGATGGTGTATATCTGTTAAAAGTATCGGAAAACCATAAGGATAAAATGCTTCCATACATCAAGAATAGTCCTAAAGAAGTGGCTGAAAGTGAAGTTGTACAATCGGAAAACAATTCAGTTTTAAAATTAAAGATTGATGAGAACGAACTTTCAGCGGTTCATATTTTTGATGAAAACAAAAATCTGGTTCAAACGATTTCCAAAGATCAGTATCAGGAAAACAATGGCATCAGCTTACAAGATCTGGATGCACAGAAATATACATTCGAAATAGTGACCTCCTATTATAATCTGCAGTTCAATAAAAATATTGGAAGTAACAAACTGGAAAACCGTACAGATATCTTTGCTCAGAACAAACAGATCAGAGCCAGAGCTAATAATAATATTAAAAATATCAGCATATACAGTATCTCAGGAACTTTACTCCTTCAGCAGGAAGTGAATTCGCAGCAATTCGAATCAAAAAATATGGAACAGGGAGTTTATGTAGTACAAATGACTCTTTCCAATGGAAAAACAATCAATAAAAAAGTTAAACTATAGCATCAATCCTTTTTATATATCATTTTCAAGTTAATTTTGGCACTCCAGCAATGGAGTGCTTTTTTGATCAACCAACTATTTTATTGACAATAATTTATCTCCCACAGATTACACGAATTTCCAAGACGTTTACGATAATTTAAGCCATTAAGCTTCTGTTTAAGGATTAAGAAAAGTGAAGTTCATAGCTAAAACTATTGGTTAAGCTATCTCCCTTTTCACATTTGATGAAACTTAATTTTACTTAAAATCTTATTAGGTCATAATGGTTTAAATTTATGCTATTCTTTAACAAAAGCATCTCATTCTGTAAAGAATAATTCTAACAATAAAAATTAGAAATACAATTTCACAACTTTCATATGAAATAAAAATAAAACACTATTAAACAACAATATACACCAAAACAAACCTAATTTTTAAGGTCAAAAAAAGATAAAATCAATAAAGCAAGTAAACTGATTTTTATCAATTATTTTAAATTATTCTAAATAAAATTAGTTATCTTATCTGTAGCCTCCTACCTTTGCCGGAAGAATAATGCCAGATGGTACCAAACGATCCTCGATTCCCTTTTAAAACACAAATTTTCACATTTTTATTTCTCACTGCATTTTCAACAGCTCAATCGCAAGACAGGTCTGCGACTGTTTCATTTGAAATAAAAAATAATCATTCTGAACCGGCTACCGATTCAGAAATTAAAATTCTATCCGCTAAAACTATATACTCCGCCTCTACCAACGATAAAGGTGTTGCGGTTATTTCTGCTATCCCCGGTCAGTATACTATTGAAATTCATAAAAATAATATCGTTCAATATTCTGGTAAGATTAGCATCACAAAACCTGAAGTATTTACCTTTTCACTGGCAGACAAAATCAATTCCATTGAAGAAGTGATTATTACAGCCAAAGAAAGTCAGGGGTTAACTTCATCTTCTATCATCAATCAGCGTGCTATGCAGCATTTGCAGCCCTCCAGTTTTACAGATCTTCTGGAGCTTCTTCCGGGAGGACGATCCGGAGACCCTGTCCTGAATCAGGTGAATAAAATAACGCTTCGTGAAACAGGTAATCCTGGTAATGATTACAATACTTCTGCCATGGGAACTACATTTCTGGTAGATGGTGCTCCATTGAACTCCGGGGCTAACCTTCAATATACCTATGATTTTTTAGACAAGAGCAATAACGGACTGAAAAGACGGCTCAATCTAACAAGCGGTGTAGATATGCGAAGCATTTCAACAGACCAGATTGAAAAAGTGGAGATTCTGCGTGGGATTCCTTCAGTAATTTACGGAAACCTTACCTCCGGAATTGTTAAAATCACCAATAAATCAGGATATACCCCATGGAAATCCAGATTTAAAGCAGACGGTTACAGTAAACTATTCGCTATTAGCAAGGGATTTGAAGATAAGGAGCAAAACCTAAAAATCAATGCCGGAATTGATTATCTGAATGCTAAATCTGATCCAAGAGACCAGCTGGAAAACTATAAAAGAATTACAGCCAATTTTGCTTTAGCAAAAGAAAAACAACGCAATCATGGCATATTCAGATGGCAGACCCATTTGAGTTATACAGGTTCACTGGATGGCTCAAAGACCGATCCGGATGTAGATCTATCTCAATTAAATTCATATGAAGTCAACAATCATTTGGTAAGCCTTTCGAATGTATTTAATTACATAAAAACAGAACCTTCTTTTTACAGATCAACAGAGATTCAGGCAACAGTCAATCAAAGATTTGACAAAATAAAACAAACCAAATTTATCCAGTTGGAAAACGCCACTGCTTTCCCACTTTCAAGAACTGAGGGTGAATATGACGGTTATTATCCTGAGGCGCGATACATTTCAGACTATACGGTAGATGGTAAACCGCTTGATATTTTTGTAAAAATGGTTAATAACTTCCAATGGAATTTTAAAGCTGTAAAAAATGAAATCAACACAGGATTCGACTGGCAATTAAGTAAAAACTGGGGTCAGGGACAATTATTTGATGTTTATAAGCCCATAGATCCTAAAGCCACCTTCAGACCACGCGCCTATCGTGATGTTCCGGCCTATTCTACTTCTGCTTTGTTTTTAGAAACGATCAGCACGGCAAATCTTGGTCAGCATCAGCTGGCATTAGCATTGGGATTAAGAGGAAACTCAATGCTCAATCTTCCTACTCAGTTTAAAATGAACGGAAAAGTATATCTGGACCCAAGAATCAACCTTCAATGGAATCTTCCGGAATTCAGCCTGATGCATAAAAAGGCTCAACTTGCATTAACATTAGGCTATGGTAAACAGAGTTTATTCCCGGACCTTAATCTGCTATATCCGGAATTGATTTATAAAGATATCCAGCAACTCAATTATTTCCATTCTAATCAGAATTATAGAAGAGTGAACTATAAAACGATGATCTATAATCCTCAGAATCCGGAAATAGAGCCTGCTGTCAATGAAAAGTTCGAAACAAGGATCGACTTTACCTTTGGGCTTCATCAATTATCCGTAACTGTTTTTAAGGAAAAGATGCACAGCGCATTCCGGTCTATGAATGAATATGCTGGCTATCAATATAAAAAATACGATACCTCTGCTCTTAACCACGAAACCATAACTTCTCCACCGGATGTCAACACACTTCCCTATCAGCTTATGACAGAGAACTTCATGTATTCTGCCCAGCGAAATGGAAGTAAAATAGACAAGGAAGGGGTAGAATTTCAATATTCTTCCAACAGAATTCCTGTCATTAATACAAGATTTACATTGAGTGGTGCCTGGTTTCGTACAAAGTATGGGAACAGCCTGCCAGTCTACAAAAGACCTGATCTATTGATTAACGGGAGACCTTATCCTTATCTTGGCCTTTATAATGGAATGGAGCCTAATTCTGTAAACGAAATACTGAATACAAATCTGATGATGGATACCTACATTCCAAAGTTGGATCTGATCTTCTCTACCTCTTTCCAGTTTTCATGGTATTCGATGAGAAAACTAGATCCGATGAACGGAATTCCAAGCCATTATGTAGATCAAAACGGTAATATATTCCCATTCGACCCTGGTATAGCCAGAGAAACCATTCTTGAAAGATTGATTATTCCTCAGAATGAGGACCGGTATAATGCTACCAGAAGACCATTGGAAGCCAATCTTAATCTTAAAGTAACCAAAAGCTTCAGGAATAAGACTGTTATTGTTTCCATGTTTGCCAACAGACTTTTCAGTTATTACGCTCCTTATAGCGTTAATGGATTTACGATCAACAGAAAAGGGACTTATGATCCGTATTTCGGAATGGAGATCAATTTCAATTTATAACAATTTCAAACCAATAAGTTATGTTAAAACAATTATTTAGAACACTATTACTATTGTGTGCTGTATTAAGTCTTGCGGCATGTTCGTCAGATTCCGATGCCCCGGAAACCCAGGCACAAACCACGTTAAATCTTCAGCTGAAAGTAGTTCCGGAAAACATTCAGGTCAAAGAATATAAAACTCTTACGGTAAGCTTTAAGGAATTGAATACCGGTTTTACAGCTACTGAGGTGCTTAAAAACACCAATTCTCTGAAAAAGGTTCTTCCAACGGGAACTTATAATATCACTGTGGAAGGAAGCATTATCTATACTGATAATTCGGTGGCCACAGAAGCAAAAGTAGGTGGAGTTCAGACCGGAGTTGTCATCAATGGCACTGAACAGACCAAAATTCTTGACATTTCAATGAAAGCCGGAAGCAGCGACCTTATCCTTGAAGAAGTATTCTTTACGGGAACTAAAACTCCACAAGGAGCCATGTATTTTGGTGACCAATATTTTAAAATAACCAATAATACAGACAAAACATTATATGCTGACGGGATGCTGCTGATACAATCTGCATTTATGACGAATGAAAAGCAGGAATACAGTCCTAATATCATGGGAACTACATTCTCTGCCGGAGCCATTATCAGAATTCCAGGAAATGGAACAACGTATCCGGTATTACCTGGAGCCTCTATTATCATTGCAGAAGATGCCATTAATCATAAAGAATTCAATCCGTCATCTATCAATTTATCTCACGCTAATTTCCAGATCTTCAAGGAAGATTCTGATGATATTGATAATCCTGCAGTCCCTAAAATGGTGAATGTATTTGAAAAAATGGTAATCCACACGCAGGGATATTATGCTTACGCTTTAGCACGTATGCCACAGGGAATGACCAATGAGTCATTAATCAGCCAGAACTCGTACACTTATACTTACAATCTTACTTTCGGAGGAGATGTTTATCCTATGGACGGAACAGCTGTTAAAATTCCGAACGAATGGATCACAGATGCAGTGAACTTAAGTGTACAGGATTCTTTCCTATGGTTGGTTACTTCTCCTTCTTTAGACATGGGATGGACCTCAGTAACATCTTTTGATGGTGATAAAAACCGTTTTGGAAAAGCAGTCCGCAGAAAAGTTATAGGAAAAAATGCCGAAGGTAAAGATATCTTAAAAGATACCAATAACTCCACCGCAGATTTTGAACATGGTGTAAAACCTTCATTATTCAACTAAAATGAAACATTTTCAATCCATACTTATCCTGCCTGTTCTTTTTCTTGGCTCTGAAATATATGGTCAGGACAATGATACGATCATGAAGAAGATTCGTGAGGAGTATAGCTATGAAAGGATACTCAAAAACGACATCAATACCAACCCGGCCAATAGGTTGGGTTCAAGGAAGTATCAGATTACAGTTTTTAATATATTCACCCAAAACAATGATACTCCCAATGAAATCCAGCAAAAGGGCAAAGGAAAAAATCTCTGGGGGGCAGAAGCACGTACCCACCAGATATTGGATCCGAAAACTGTGGTTTGGGGGAATGCTTCTTACTCACAAGGAAAAAACAAGCAGCTAGTATGGAATGAAAATGCTGATTATGACATCATCTACCCCTACGTAGCAGCAGACAGTGTGGGGGGCGACATGAAGTTTGAAAATTATGCATTTTCAGGGGGATATTCTAAGAAAATCAATTCATTTACCCTGGGGATTACGGGAAGTTACAGCGCTAGTTTGAGCTATCGTGATATTGATCCGAGACCTAAGAATACTTCTGCTACCTTTTCATTGGCTCTGGGAGCTAATAAAATGATGTTTGAGAAGTTTAAGATCGGGGCTTATGTAGAAGCTGAAAAATATACCCAAAAGCATTATCTGAGTTTTGTAAGCAATCAGGGGTTTCCAATGATCTACAATATGAACGGTCTGGGAAACTATAATGAATTGCTTTCAGGAAAACTTCGTCAGGCGTATTATGAGGGATGGACTTATGGTGGTGGTTTACAGGTTTTTGAAGCAGAAAACAGATCATGGTATCTTACTGCGGGAATCAAGAAACTGAATCTTGATAAGCTTCTGACCGAATATGCAGATCTTAATGCCTCCAAAATTGATGAACAACAATTTAATTTTTCGTTAGGAAAGTTTTTTGAAACAGACAGAATCTCCTGGGGAATTTCTGTTATCGGAAACCATATCAACAGAAAAGGAACTGAGAACTTATTTCTTAATGACAATTCAAGGAATTATATACAAATTGGTTCCGCAGAAAAATACACTCATCAAATAACCAATCTGGTATTGAAAGGGCTCATTACAATGGAACATCCAGAGGCAAAATCGTCCCTGATTCCTTTCTTCGGATGGATTCAGGAAAAAGAAAAATATAATACTCCTCTTTCTATCATTGATTTAAATAAACTGGTCTACGGCGCAGATTTTCAATGGCTAAAAACATTCACAGATAAACTTGCACTTTCTATTTCTACGGGAATTTCTGTAACGGATGTCTATAAAAAAAATTCGGTCTTCAATATTTCCGGAAAACCTGCTATTCAGCAAATGCTACAGGAAAATTACAAATATCAGTCTTCTGACATCTGGCAGGCCAAACTTGATCTTAATTTTCATTTCAACGCTCCGGTTATTAAGAATGCTTATGTAGGGGGTAAAATGATGTACAGTAATTTCCAAAATGGTAATAATATGCTTTTTGCAGCCACCATAGGAGGTATTTTTTAAGTAAAAAACATGAAATTTTCAGATATTAAATTAATACTGCTGATAGGCACAATTGCCCTATTTTGTATGCAGCATACTTTACGAACCTACACTACAGATTATGGAGAAGTGGCAGCACAATACAAGAAACCTATACAGTATTGGCCTAAACCTTCCATAGATGGAGATGTCGACTGGAAAGAATTTGAAGCAATAGAATGGGATTCCAATTATTATGAAACCCAGGAGCTTCCTGAGGTAATGCTGGGGAAAAAACTGTTCTTTGACCCGAAATTATCCGCATCAGGTCAGGTTTCATGCAGCAGCTGCCATAATCCTGAATTAGGTTGGAGTGACGGGCAGGAAGTGGCATTAGGAAACGACCATCTGTTGGGAAAAAGAAATACACAGTCCCTTTATAATATTGCAGACAGAACTTCTTATTTCTGGGATGGAAGAGCTAAAACGCTGGAAGAACAGCTTGTAGGTCCCATCTCTGCTCACAACGAAATGAATATGAAACCGGAAAAACTGGCCGGGAAACTTTCAAAATATAAGGAATACAAGCAACGTTTCAAGGATGTGTATCATACAGATAAGATTACGTTTAACCAAATTGCCAATGCCCTGGCTACCTTTCAGCGTACTCTCAGAAGCCAGCCGAGTAAACTGGATAAATTCATTAAAGGAGATCACAAAGCCATGAGTGATAAGGAAATCTATGGGATGCACCTGTTTCGTACTAAGGCAAGATGTATGAATTGTCATTACGGTAAATATCTGACTGATGAATCATTTCACAACATAGGACTCACCTATTACCAACGTGAATATGAAGACCTTGGGCTTTATCATATTACCAACAATCCCAATGATGTAGGCAAGTTTAAAACTCCTTCTTTAAGAGATTTGAATTACACTGCTCCTTGGATGCACAACGGATTAATGGATGATCTGCATGGAGTTGTTAATTTATACAATAGCGGAATGCAAATGATTAACCCCAGTCCTGAAGAAAAGAAAGCTGATCCTAAATTTCCGGTCACCGATCAAAGGATGAAGGCATTACAGCTCAATAATGAGGAAATAGATGCCATTGTGGCTTTTCTGAAAAGCATGTCAGGAAGTTATTATAAAATGCCGAGACCTGAAATTCCAAGACAATAAATTGGGCTGGAAGAAGGAGGCTGGAAGTTATGATTGAAAAATGATTTCCGGCAGCCTTTTTTCATTAATTTAAATGATTAAGTAGCATCATCTTCATTAATTTTTTAGCTTCCTTACCATAAAACAATCTCCAGCTTCTTTATAGCATCTAGCTTTGTGGGTTCTTTATTCTCTTAAAACTTAAACCCAATACTGAAATAGATCCTTGAAAAATCAAGTTGGTTATTTCTGGAAATATTAAGATTAATAGGACCTATAAGAGATTCATAGCCAAGGTTGACTCCGTATCCGAACATTTCAAAACTGTCATTAAAAGGAGAAAACTCTTCACTCACTTTTCCATAACTGAATGAAGGGGTTATGTATAATCTCTTCATAATTCTATACTGAAGCGACACTCCAGCTTTGGCAACAGAGTTCATAGGAAGCTCTTTCTGGCGAAGTCCGTTAAATTCTGGGTTTAACAAATCATAGTTGTACTCACTTCCTCCTAAATTATATTTCTGGTTCAGAAAAAAGTAAGGGATTGTATCTTCTTTGTAGGAACCAAAACTAGTTCCCAGAAAAAGATTCACCTTTGCTGCCAGCCTTCTTGTAATAGGATAAGCAAAATTTTCATTCAGCGTAAACGACACCAGATTCTTAGGTACAAAATAACCAGGGTTGTTAGGATTTAAGATAGGATATAACTGAGGCTGCACTACTTGCAGGTCATACAACTTATATTGATCTCCAAAATAGAGTCTTGTACTTACCTGAAGATGATTCCCTTTGGTAAAAAAGTACCTCTTATTCAGATTATTCTGCTCAAACTTCAGAAATGCGTTAAAATTACTGTGATTATAGAGCTTTTTGCTAAAAATATCTGCCCTTGCCTGATCTATTTTATCCAGCAAAGTATACATTCTTTCCGTGCTGAATTCTGTTCCTAAAGAAATAAAAGCATTGGGGTTGATATTATAATTTAAAGCCACTTTTCCTGTGATATTTCTATAAATATGGTTAGGAAATTTCGTGGTATAATCTTCATCATCATATCCCAATGTTCTAAATGTTAAATCATTACTTTTAAGATGTATCATTTTAGCCTCAAGATCAATCCACCAATGGTCGCCGCTTCCTAAAAAAAGCTGGTAAGCCAGCCTTGCCTTAAAACGCTCTGAAATATCGATAGTAGCCAGGAACCTTGATCTGTTTGCCAGGATATTCCGGTACGTATAATTTACAATAATCCCCACCGACTGCTCTGTATCATAATGAAGAGCCAACTTAAAAGCTCCTTTCTTAGCTTTTTTAACGAAAATATTCATTGTAAGTCCATTGCCCTCATTGGTATAAGTGTAATAAACTTTTTCATATTGACGCACTCCAAACACTCTGTCTATTGCTTCATTGACGGTTTTCACATCATAATACTTCCCTTCCGTCAGCCCAAGTTCCTTTTTAATCACAGCAATTTCTACTTCATCGCTAAGTGGAGTTCCGTTTTCCTCGTTAAAGGTAAATTTTGTGGTAGGAAGCTTTACTTCCTCAATTTTTTCATGTTCATACTTGATCCCTAATCTTTTCTGAGCTTCTGCCAATGCAACAAATTCAGGGAGATGCTTCCTGGCTTCTACTTCTCCTATTTTAATGATCCTTCTGAACCTTGCAAAGTCTTTTGTGGTAATATCCCCCAAAGGGTCTACAAAGTCAACCAGAATGTTGGATAAAGCCTTCTGATGCTTAAAATCCTCTACAGAACGGATAGCATGCGTCTGGTAGATCATTTTCATAGGATTTTCAATCTCTTTTTTGGTAAAAAGCCTGAATCCGGTATAGCCACCGATAACAAAATCTGCTCCCATCTGACGAACTTCATTAGCCGGATAGTTTCGGTCTAACCCGCCATCAACTAATAACTTTCCATCAATATACACCGGAGCAAAAGCTGCAGGAATAGCCAAAGTAGAACGAATAGCCAAGGGAAGAGATCCCTTCTTCTGCATAATCAGCCCTCCGTTTTCAATATCTGAAGAAGTAAGCTCTACAGGAATCCTCAATTTACTGAAATCATTGATATGTTTTGCGTTAAAGGTTAGTGTATTCAAGACCTCCCCCATATACTGCCCTTCAATGTAGGAGCTGGGAAGCGTTGGAACTCCTTTTACGACCGGAAATTCAAGAATATATTTATCATACTCATCCTTCTCACTGATATTCACCTTGCTGTAGGGGATTTTATTGCTCAGAATCCTGTTCCAGTCTACTTTATAAATAGTTTTCTTCAATTCGTCGGCATTATATCCCATTGCATACAAACCTCCCAAAATCCCCCCCATACTGGTTCCGGTAATATAATCTAC
This sequence comes from Chryseobacterium nakagawai, assembly GCF_900637665.1. Lineage (NCBI taxonomy): Bacteria > Pseudomonadati > Bacteroidota > Flavobacteriia > Flavobacteriales > Weeksellaceae > Chryseobacterium > Chryseobacterium nakagawai. The sequence goes on along the minus strand of NZ_LR134386.1, from coordinate 2,666,613 downwards.
CTTAATTCCTAAGGAATCGATCATTTTCAAAATTCCAATGTGAGCAAACCCTTTGGCACCCCCTCCACTCAGAGCCAAACCAAATTTGGTATCCTTCGTTACATTTTGTAATCTGATATTCAGAGAGTCGTTAATCTGTTGGGATTTAAGAAAAAGAGAAAAAATGACAGTTCCCAAAAGCAGGAATTTTTTCATGAGACAGCCTGTTTTTATGTGTATAAAAAATTCACAGTAAATATACAATTATACCGTAAAAGCTGCTAAAAAACATTATCAATTTCCCTATTGAAGAAGAATGTAAAAAGATTTATTGTCAAAATAACTTTTCATGAGTATGACTTTTTTGGAAAATAGAATATTGTTACTAAAATAATTTAAGGTACTTAAGCCATTTATAATATTATCATTGGCTGCACCAAAATAAGTTTCATCAGAATCGATTTTTAATCCATTTCTTCTTAGCTCAATTCAAAATAAAGTGCACTCAAAAATAAGCTTTGCGTCACATTAATTTCGGCCACAGCCAAAAAACTATTTAAAAAATTGTATAAGATTAATAAGACTTCACAGTTTCCACAAAATTGATATCAGGATTCAGAATTTCCTGTATAAGACTTTTAACAGATCTCATTGCATCATCAATATCTCCCTTATCAAACACCAGAGGAACCATTCCTTTTTTAGCTTCTGCAAAACTCCAGATACCCGTTTCAATTGGAAAGCCCCAAAATTCCGGAAGATGCTGTACCACATAATGATAAATACAAAGTTGCAATGCCTGTTTTCTGTCACTGTTATGGAAATAGCCTTCTACATTATCCTCATCAATTTTTACATGGAGATTTTTAATTTTTGCTGTTTTATAATCAATGATCCTTAACGTTCCGTTTAGTTTATCAATTCTGTCGATAAATCCTAAGAACGAAATTTTATCATTTCCGTCGAGATAAAACTCCACATTTTCGAACTTTCTTTCAATGTCAATAATCTCTAATTTATTACCTCCTCTAATAAGATCCAGATCATGATTCAAAATGTTTTCAATTACTTTTTTCGCAATAGCCTTGTGGATATAGTTCATCCCTTTTTCATAGAATTCTGGCTGGTGTTTAAGCTTCTCAATAGCAATATTAATATATTTATCTATTGCTTTAACTGATTTCTCTAAATCACTTTCTTTTAAAACCTTACCCTTCAATACCTCATAAATTTCTTGAAGTGAATAATGAACTAAGTTTCCATAATTTTTCACAGACAGTTCCTCTTCAATTTCGTCTGACTCTGAAGTATTTAATATCTTGGATAAGTAAAAATCAATGGGATTATAAAGGTAGCTTGTTAGGTGGGAAGCCGATACCCTTTCCTTCCATTTCTGAAGTTTTTGTCTTACACTTTCCGTCTTGGAAATCTCTATAGGCTTTGTGATAATCGGTTCTGAAGAATTCTCAATAATCAGGTGTTCAATCTCATGGGAACTTTCCATTTCGATCTGGGTAATAAAACGGCTTTTCTCTCCCGTATTCACTCCTGAACTTAATGCATTGTACAACAAATGAACATTTTGGGCATCCTGAATCAGCCTGTAAAAGTGATAGGCATAAATACTGTCATTTTCCAAAAAGGTATGGAGATCAAAAAATCTTCTGATATCAAAAGGAATATAGGTATTTTGTGAATTTCCCAATGGAAGTTTCCCTTCATTGACTGAAAGCAGAATCACATTTTCAAAATTCAGAAGACGTGTTTCCAGCAATCCCATAATCTGTAACCCTCTTAATGGCTCACCCTGAAAATCGATACTTTCAGAATTGATATGCTGGTTGATGAGAATTTCCAGCGTTTCCATTTTAATCTCGATATTATACGGAGTCAATTGGTTTTTAATGATCCTGAAGGCATTCTCGAAATGAGATACATTTTCATATTGAATATCATCTATTTCCAGCCATTTCACCTGGTGACAAAACGATATCAGAATATCCAGATAAGTATTCGTGCTTGCAGCTTTTTGCAGAAGACCAAAGTAAGATAACTCTCCCAGAAGTTCATTCAAAAGCTTTTTAGAGATATAAACGATATTCCTTTCTTCTATCTTTGCTTTAAAATCATTGATGATTAGCTCATCTTTGGCTGATTTCGGAAGCTCTTCAAGAATAGGAAATACATCCCTGTAGTAATACGAAGTTTTATTTTTTTCCAGCTGTTTCTGCAGATAAAAAAGTCGTTTTACAGCATTGGAGAAAGACAGGTTCTTCAATGGGAATCCCATCGTGATATTCAGGTTATCTACCCCATGCATCACATCTAGGCTCGCAGGAAGAAGGTTCTCATCCAGCAAAACTACTGCTGTGTTTGAGTAGGTTTTATTATTGATTTCTTTAAAGATCTCCGGCAACACTTTAGTTTGCGTTACATTTCCGGAAACTTCATATACTTTGATCTTTTTAGGTTGGTTAAAGTCATCCTCTATCCACTGAAAAGCCCTGCTATCATCAAATTCTTTCCATGTCTTATGATTTCTGAGGAATTTTCCGGCCTCCTGTCTTTCATCATTAAAGTAATAACGGTCTGCCTGAAAAAAGCACTGAGCTTTATTCCACCGCAAAAGACTTCTTACCAATTTTTCTTCAACTGGCGTAAAGGCGTTAAATCCGCAGAATATAAACTGCTCTGAAGTATTCTTCGCGAAATCAGCAATACTTGCTTTAGCAGCCTCGTGAATCATTCCTGAGGTCGCCCAGTTCTTTTCCTGTAACCTGCTTTTTAATTCGGGAAGAAAAACATTCATATTCTGCCAGAAATTAAGAAATTTCTTTCTGGGTACATCATCATCCTCACCAAGGTTCTGGGCCCATTCTTTAATCCTTTCTTCATCAAACATGTACTGTAAAACCGCCACGTCACTATCCGAAAATTTCAGAATATCATCCCAATCCTTCTGCAAGGTTGGAAACCACTTCAAAAAGTCAGAGAAATTATCTCTGGGGATCAGGTTAAGACTTCGATACACGTCGAATGAAAAAAGCCAAAGCGGAATTCCCTGGATAACCTGTTTGTCAGCAATTGAGTTAATTAGTTCCTCGATGGTAAAAAAGTTGGGAAGAAATCCAGAATAGTTGTTTTCTTCCAGAATCTGTCTGATAAATACAATCGGACGTTTTCCGGGCAGGATGATATTAAACGCAGATAGATCCGGGTTTTGTGCCAACAGTTCGTGGATGATCTTATTGAGGAATTTCAAGGGGCTTGGTAGCTTTTAAGGTTTTCTAATTCTTGAGAGATAGCAGCGTTGTATTCTGCCTGTTTTCCTTCATCCATTCCATGACGGGTATCTCTGTCATAGGTTATCTGAAAGTTCTTATATTCGTTGGAGATTGCGTTATAAATAGATTTAAATAACTTATCGTAATCGCCGGAATTCCTGATTTTTTCTGCTATAGTTTTTCTGAATTTCCTTACAAAAAGTTCAGCAATATCAAAGTGTTTCTGCTCATGCAGCAAAATATAATCATTGATCTTTTTGACGTCCTTCCACGATTTATCTTCGCTGAAAATTGTCTTTATTTCAATTTTTACAGGAGATTTTGGATTGGAGGATTTCACTACAGAATATTCCCAACCACAATTGGTATAAGCCGCAACATCCGGATTGTTTCTTCTGTTGACAGGACTTTTAAAATTGTCCCATACCAGCTTTTGCCCTTCCTGCCAGATAATTTTCTGTCCAAACACAGCATTTGCCGCCAATAGACAGAATATAAAAGTCAATTTCATTATTTCACTACAATCGTTTTTGTAATCCAGTTATTTCCTCCGCTCCAGAAAGTAAAGGTGTACTTTCCTATTCTCTGCGGATTAAAATTAATCTGATTAACGGCAGAGTAACTCTTTTGAGTACAGGGACCATTACTAATGTACTTATAAGCAGTAACTGATCTTTCAAAATTACCATTATGAATATAATCGTACCCATAAAACCCCTGGCACTGAGAAGAATAGGTGGAATAAGTTTTTATGCGTTGTATCGCAAAGACATCCATAGTGTCATTGGTAATTTTTACACTGTCTATTTTGACCTTATCAATAGATTCTATGGTCTGATAATCATCATCATTACATGAAATCAATACAAAGCCAAACAATAATGCTGAAAATCCAATATTTAGAAACTTTTTCATAATCTTTAATTTTCTGATTACCAATACATATTTAGTAAAAATTATTCTTTATTCCAAGAAAATCAAGAATTAAAATTACCTTTTGATAAATAAACTACTTTTTTAGTATCAAAAAACTCTTCATCAAAATAATTTTTTAGGCTAAAAATTTCACATTTAAGTCCGGCAAGTTCTTCAGCAAGATCCCCGCCTTTTAAATATAAAATCCCATTATGTTTAGGGTTAAACTGGTCTTTTTCAAATTTTCCTTTCAGCCATCTTAAAAATTCCGGCATCTGAGTGACCGCTCTGCTGACTACAAAGTGAAATTTTTCTTTTAATTTCTCTGCTCTTCCGTGGATGGCTGTTACATTTTTCAACCCTACTCCTTCCGCTACAGCATTTACTACACTAATCTTCTTCCCTATGGAATCAATAAGAGTAAATTGTGTTTCAGGAAACAGAATTGCCAATGGAATCCCCGGAAAACCACCTCCGGTACCAATATCCAACACTTTCGTTCCAGGAGCAAATTCCATTACTTTAGCCACTCCTAACGAGTGAAGAATATGCTTTTCATACAGCGATTCCATATCTTTTCTGGAAATTACATTGATCTTTTCATTCCATTCATGGTACAGGGTTTCCAGTTTTCCAAACTGTTCTAGCTGTGTTTCGGTAAGATCCGGAAAATATTTTAATAGTAACGATGTAGACATGTGAATTATTATAATCTGCAAAAGTAAGTTTTTATTGGCTTTCTTCAAATTTTAAAGAAGAGTATATTAAAAAAGAGGCCTTAATTTCAAATATCACATCCCTTTCAAACCTGATAAAAATCTTTAAACCTGCTCCTTTTTTATTTCTCCTACAAGGTGTTTTTATTATATATTTGTTAAAATTCAAAAAATACATGGACAAACTTTCAGATAGAGTAAAAAGACTAGGATACTCACAGACTTTTGTAATGTCTAATAAAGCAAGGGAAATGAAGGCGAACGGAATTGATGTCATCAGCTTAACCCTTGGCGAACCGGATTTTGATGTTCCGGACAATATCAAACAGGCAGCATTCGATGCCATTAACCAAAACTACAGCCACTACTCTCCTGTTCCGGGATTCCTGGAACTGCGCGAAGCGATTGCTTATAAATTAAAAAGAGACAATAATCTGGAATACAAACCAACACAGATCTGTGTTTCAAATGGCGCAAAACAGGCTATTCTCAATGTTTTAGCTGCTATTATCAATGATGGTGATGAAGTTTTGCTTCCAGCTCCTTATTGGGTAAGCTACGATGAAATGGTTAAAATGATGGGAGGAGCTTCTGTAATGCTTCCTACTTCTTATGTTACCGATTTCAAAGTAACTGCTGAACAGCTTGAAGAAGCAATTACTGATAAAACAAAAGCCATCCTTTTCAGTTCACCATGTAACCCATCAGGAGGATATTACACCTATGATGAATTGAAATCTATTGCTAAAGTGGTCGCTAAATATCCTCATGTAACGATTATTTCAGATGAAATCTATGAATTCATCAACTATGAAACAAAAACTACTTCCATTGCCCAGTTCCCTGAAGTGTATGAGCAAACTGCCGTAATCAACGGGATGTCAAAAGCTTTTGCAATGACCGGCTGGAGAATCGGATATTCTGCATGTCCAGAATGGCTGGCTAAAGCCTGTGAGAAAGTACAGGGACAAATGACAAGCGGAGCTAATACTGTAGCTCAAAGAGCTTCTATTGTTGCTTTAAAAACCGATCCATCAGAATACAGATACATGATTGATGCTTTCAAAAAAAGAAGAGATCTTGTATATGAGCTTATCAAGGAAATTCCAGGATTCAAAGTATTACTTCCAAAAGCAGCTTTCTATTTCTTCCCGGACATTTCACATTATATCGGAAAAACACTGAACGGAACAGAAATCAAAAACTCTGATGATTTCGCCATGTTCTTATTGGAAAACGCTCATGTAGGATGTGTTGGAGGATTCTCTTTTGGAAGTCCGGAATGTATCAGATTCTCTTATGCAGCATCTGAAGAAGAATTAAGAGAAGCAATGAAACGAATCAAAGATTTATTAGAGCAATTTAACTAAGAATCAAAAAACTAAAATAAAACACAGCCATACCAATGAATTTGTTTAAAAAATTAACAATCGTTACCAGTATTGCAGCAGCAAGTTTTGCAGGCCATGCTTTCGGACAGGACTATCAATGGAAGGAAGCAACTTCCAATGGATACAAATATAAGTTTGTCACCAATGACCCTACCGCCGCAAGATATTATACTTTAAAGAACGGATTAACAGTTATTTTAAGCCCAACCAACAAAGAACCAAGAATCCAGACCTATATCGCTACAAAAGCAGGAAGTAAAACAGATCCTGCAGATCATACAGGTCTTGCTCATTACCTGGAACACATGCTCTTCAAAGGAACCAATCAGTTCGGATCTAAAGACTGGGCGAAGGAAAAACCTCTTTTAGACCAGATTGATGCTCTTTATGAGAAATACAACCAGACCAAAGACGAAGCTAAGAGAAAAGAGATCTACAAAGAAATCGACAGGGTTTCCGGAGAAGCTGCCAAATACGCGATTGCCAATGAATATGACAAAATGATGGCTGGTATGGGTGCTGACGGATCAAACGCTTTCACCTCTTTTGAACAAACAGTATACACGGAAGACATCCCTTCCAATGTTATGGATAAATTTCTGGCTTTGCAGTCAGAAAGATTTAGAGAGCCCATTCTCAGATTATTCCATACAGAATTAGAAGCAGTATACGAAGAGAAAAACAGAACGCTTGATGATGATGGAGACAAGGTATATGATATGATGTTTGCTAACCTTTTCCCTAATAACAATTATGGAAAGCAGACTACCATCGGAACCATTGAGCATTTGAAAAACCCTTCTCTGCACGCGATCAGAGATTATTATAACAATTATTATGTTCCCAACAACATGGGAATCATCATGTCGGGAGATTTCAATCCGGATGAAGCTATTGCCAAGATTGACAAAGCTTTCTCTTATATGAAATCTAAACCGGTTCCGGAATATAAAGTAGGTCAGGAAAAAGCGATTACCTCTCCAGTCATAAAAGAAGTGGTAGGACCTGACTCAGAAAGTGTAATGCTTGGCTTCAGATTTCCCGGTGCTTCAACAAAAGATGCAAGACTATTAAACTTTGTAGGCAGCATGCTGACCAACGGGCAAGCTGGATTAATTGATCTTGATCTGGTGAAAAAGCAAAAATTACTTGGTGCTTTTGCTTATCCTTATGCCCTGAAAGATTATTCGGTATTACTTCTGCAAGGAAAACCGACTGAAGGACAGTCTTTAGATGAAGTGAAAAATCTTCTTCTTCAGGAAATCGATAAACTAAGAAAAGGAGAATTCTCTGATGACCTTATTCAGTCTATCGTAAACAACGAAAAAAAGAATACGATTCAAAAGGATGAAAAATACTCTTCAAGAGCAAGCATCTTAATGGATGAATTCACTTCTGATGTTGATCACAAGGCAAACCTAGAATATATTGAAGAAATTTCTAAGCTTACCAAAAAAGATATCATGGACTTTGTTTCCAAATATCTTCAAAACAACAATTACGTAGCGGTTTATAAGAAAAAAGGAGAAGACAAAAACATAGTAAAGGTTGACAAACCTACCATTACTCCTGTTTCTGTAAACAGAGAAGACCAATCTGCTTTTCTTAAGAAAATTGATGAAATGCCTGAAAAAGCAATCGCCCCGGTATGGCTAAACTATGATAAGGACATTGCTAAAAACAAATTAGGTGATGTAGAGGTACTTTCTGTAAAAAACACGGACAACGCATTATTCAGAATGTACTATCACTTTGATTCCGGAAAATGGAACAACAAAATGCTTCCATTAGCCGCAGAGTATCTACAGTATTTGGGAACTAATAATAAGTCGTCAGAAACTATTAGTAGAGAGTTCTATAAACTGGCATCAAGCTTTAAAGTAAGTGCAGGCAATGAAGAAACTTATGTTTCCTTGGAAGGCCTGAATGAAAACTTCGATAAAACAATTGGTTTATTTGAAGATTTGATTAAAAACTGTAAAGCAGACCAGGCAGCATTAGACGCTTACAAAGCAAGACTTAAGAAAGCCAGAGCCAACGCAAAGCAGAATAAAGCCACCATCATGGCCGGATTAAGAAGCTACGCTCAATATGGAGCACAGAATCCATTCAATAATGTTTTGAGCGATGCTGAACTTGATGCCCTGAAAGCTGAAGACCTTGTGAATATCCTTCATGATTTATTCAACTTCAAGCATAGAGTTTTATATTATGGACCTAAGACAGGAGCTGAGACGGTAGCTTCTTTAAAACCTATTCACAAACTGCCTTCAGCACTTAAGGAACTTCCAAAGACAAAAACTTTTGAGCAGATTCCAACAGATAAAAACAAGGTCTTATTTGCTCATTATGACATGGTACAGGCCGAAATCTTCTGGGCAAGAAACTCAGAACAATACAATGCTGGCATTACCCCTACAGTAAGCTTATTCAACAACTATTTCGGAGGTGGAATGGGTTCTATTGTTTTCCAAACCATCAGAGAATCTAAAGCATTAGCTTATTCTACTTATTCCTATTTTGCGCTTCCAAGCAAGAAAGAGGATAAAAACTCTATTATGGCATACGTGGGAACTCAGGCTGATAAATTCAATGAAGCTTCTTCTGCTATGAATGAACTTCTGACTACCCTACCAAAATCTGAGCAATTGTTTGAAACTGCCAAAAGCGGATTGAAAAAAACAATCGCATCTGAAAGAATTTCTCAGGATGGTATCATTTTCTCTTATTTGAAAGCCCAAAGACTTGGAAATAATACAGACATAAGAAAAAACATCTACGAACAGGCTCCCAAACTGTCATTCGCAGACATCAACACTTTCCATGATAGCGAAATGAAAAACAAGAACTACACCTATTGTATCGTGGCATCACAAGACAAAGTAAATGAAGCCGATATGCAGAAATTAGGAGAGATAAAAAAACTCAATTTAACTGAAATATTTGGTTATTAAAATAACAAAAAGCCCTGGTTTCAGGGCTTTTTATTTAACAACACATCAAAAACAATTATAGATTTTATTTATCGAAAAGTGTTTGTTTGATAGATAAAACTTCTCTATATTTGCATCAGAAATTTAAATATAAAAACAGAAAATTATGTCTTTAGTAGGAAAAAAATTCCCGAATTTAACAATCGACGCAATGTCTGAAATGGGTGACGATTTAAGAATCAACATCCTTGAAGAAGCAACTAACAACCAACAAAAAGTTCTTTTGTTCTGGTACCCTAAAGATTTCACTTTCGTATGTCCTACTGAGCTTCATGCTTTCCAGGAGGCTTTAGGTGAATTCGAAAAAAGAAACACTAAAGTAATTGGTGCATCTTGTGATACAAACGAAGTACACTTCGCTTGGTTAAACACACCAAAAGATAACGGAGGTATTGAAGGAGTAACTTATCCACTTTTAGCTGATACTCACAGACAATTAGCAAACACTTTAGGAATTGTAGATCAGGATTTCGAATACAATGAAGAAGGAGAAGAAGTATTCACAGGTTCTAACGTAACTTACAGAGCAACTTACCTTATTGACGAAACTGGAAAAATTTTCCATGAAGCGGTAAACGACATGCCTCTAGGTAGAAACGTAAAAGAATTCTTAAGATTAATCGACGCTTATACTCACGTTCAAAAACACGGTGAAGTATGTCCTGCAAACTGGGAAGAAGGTAAAGACGCTATGAAAGCTGACAGAACTTCTACAGCAGAATACTTAGCAAAAAATTAATATCTTAATTTTAATATAACAATGTAACAATCTAACAGTATAACAATTTTAAAAGTTTTTTGAATTGTTAGATTGGTAAATTTTTAGATTGTTACATTGTTTATTTTTTTTAAAAAATAAACTTATGTATACAGAATTAACCGAAGATACATTACAGAATATTGTAAACGACAATGAAAAAGTAGTTGTTCAGTATGGAGCAACATGGTGTGGAAACTGCAGAATCATGAAGCCAAAATTCAAAAAATTAGCATCTGAGAATGAATCTATTCCTTTCTTATACGTAGATGCTGAGAAACTTCCTGAAAGCAGAAAATTAGCAAAAGTAGACAACTTACCTACATTTGCTATCTTTAAAAATGGTGAATTGGTAAATCAGGTTCAATCTAACCAGGCTGAGAGTTTAATTAATCTTTTTAACGAATTAGCATAATGAAATTACCAGTAATCAGACAATTCTATCAGAATCAAACCCCTGAGAACTTAGAAAAAACGTTAGAAGTGCTAGAAAGCTTCTCTGAATTCAGAGGAACAAGTGAAGAGGATCTAAATGTTGCAGGAGAGCTTATTACCAACATTTGCGGAGCTTTAGAAGTTCATGCTAACGTACAAAACGGGATGAGCGAAAAAGATGCACTAAACTCATTTGCACAAAAGGTTTTAGGATCTATTGATAAATAATCAGAAATACACAACATAAAAGTTTGTTAAAAAACTCTATATTTGGTAAAACTCATATAGAGTTTTTTTTTATTAACACCAAACAACAACGCTATGAAAAAAAAACAATTTGCCATTCTCTTGGTAGTAGCTTGTTCTGTAGCCTTAAAATCACAAGTTGGGATCAACACTAGCCCGCCGCATCCCAACGCCGTTTTACAACTGAAACCTAATCCTACAGTCACAACCGCTAAAACGTTTATCCTTCCTCAACTTCCCGATCAAAAAAACGGGGGTATTGCCCCAGCATCAAATCCCGGTAATATATCTATAACCAATCAATTGGACAATGGGATGATGTACTACAATACAGATACGGGATGTATTGATTATTGGGTTGCCACCAAATCAAAATGGGGCTCCCTCTGTTCTACCCCTCCGCCAAGTCCGGCCATTACAAAAATCACCAATGATCAGGACTCTTACCTTTATACTTTTAATTCATCCTTAGGAACTAAAAACCCACCTTCCATTAATTTACTGGCAGACATTACAGCTCCTGGTAGTATGGTCATTAATACTTCTGACGCCACCCAAAACACAAATGGGGTTAACTACACTTACAGCGGTCAGATATATGCCGGAAACAATCAGGCGATTCCCTTGGTAACAACACAAGGTTACCCTCAAAATACAGGAGTTTTTCGTTATAAGGCAGTGTATGACTCAAACGGAGATGGAGTTCCGGATACCGTTGTAGCCAACCAAAACAATAACCCCTATACTTTTATTATAAGATATCAGGATATCATCCCTGGACAGATCAAGAACACAACAGCCTCACAAACAACTCCTTCTTTCAGCAACCCCAGCTTTGTAAGCACCCTAAATGATCTTACAATTCCTGTACCTCCTGGGCAAAAAATAGATGCTACCTACACTCTTAATCTTACGAATACCAATAATGCATATGCAGGATCTTTTGCTTTCCCAGCTATAACCGATGCTACGGCAGTTCCTTCCAGCTCATTTAGCTTATCAGGGTCATATACGAATAAAAATGGCAATGGTACCGTTATCAATTCAGGATCGCTCAATAACACAACTAACAGAGATAAGAATCCTGTACAGGGACGTGCCACAGACTTAACAACAACCAATCTCAAACAAACCATAGAGATAACTATCTCATATACAAACAACAGTTCCGCTACAGTGGATTTTTCTGTTGCTGTGGTACAAGACATCAATTTCCTCAACAACACTCAAACCATCACAATACCTTCTGCTACTGTAACCTATACCACGACCACACCCGGGGTAATATAACTAACAAAAAAGATATAATAAAAAAGACCTGATATAAATATCAGGTCTTTTATTCTTTATCGTATTCAATTAACTTCTTCTGCTCATTAATATATTCAGGATATACCAGAATAAAAGCATAATAGAAGCAAAAAGTTGTAATGCTGCACCCACATACTGATTCGTAGCATAAGAATCTTTCAGCTTACTTGTCTGATATAAAATCGCCGCAGAAGCAAGAATCACCATTCCTACAGAGAACCATAACCCAAGATTAAAACCAAAGGCCATTCCTCCAATGATTAATCCGATTGAAATAAATCCTCCAATAATAATGATATTTCTTAAAAAAGAAAAATCTCTCTTGGAAGTAAATGCAACTGCAGAAATACCTGCAAACATGGCTACCGTTAAAGTAGCTGCCTGAAAGATAATATTAGCACCACCGGCAATATTAGTAGCTATAAAAAGCAATGGTAAAAAAATCACCGCCTCTAGTACAATATAAAAACCTAACCCAAGATACTGAGTGGACTGACTTTGCGAAAGTGACCATTTAGAGGCTAAAATAGAAGCCAACCAGAAGACACCGATAATTAACAGCCAGGTAAACCTTCCGCTAAACATCATCGCAATAATCTCTACCGGTACAGTCTTTAACAAAATAGTCTCAACTCCAATAAATGCAAGAATTGATAGAGCAACGTGCAAATAGGTCTTCTTGTAAAAATTCGCCTTCTCCACTTCTGAAGAATGAGCGACTAAAACATCTGTCATCATAGTTAATATTTTTTTATCGAAATTTATTTATTCTTTTTAACAGGCAATACACCCAGAATCTTCCCATCATCTTCGAATACAACACTTATCACTTCTTTTGAGGAAGAATCACCGGCATATTTGTATTTAATATTAGGATGATTAACACCATCCATCGTTACGTAATAGCCTACTTTTAAAATCTCAAGTTCTTTATTGGGATCAATACCATCCCTTACTTTTTTAAGAACATCTTCTGTGACAATTTCCTTTACCTTATCAGCAAGTGTTTCGTTCACCGTTTTATAATCCGAAGATTGCAAAGCGGCAATAAACTTCTGAAAATTAACATTATACTCATTGACTTTCTCCTTACTTATGGTAGCCAGCTGTTCTTTCTTTTGATTGTTCTCAACCTTCAGCCCTGTAACTTTCTGAGCAAACATTACCTGTGTGCCAATAATCGCCAGACCTAAAAATATTTTTTTCATAATATTCGTTTTGTAATTGGGTGAAATAGTGATGGAAGATACGAAAATCAGACCAGTTCTAAAAATTTCATCGTATCCACATTATCTGCATAAGTATCAAGGCCTGGATTTTGTGCTTCACCAAAATAAATTGATTGTAATCCCAACTCTTCTTTAGCTACTACACATTGAATATTTTCCTCGTTTTCGGCAATGAAGTTTTTAACATCATCCAATGATTCGTATCTGCTAAAATTAATGACAGAAAGCGGACTGAACAAATTATCATCTTCTTTCAGCATCACAAAGTTGTTATCCCAGAATTTTTCCAGATTCAAAAGGTAAACTGCTCTGTTATAATCATAATTATTAGCATATTTATTATGATTGATAATATCCTGGAATCCTAAAAAGTTTTCAAACAGTCTGTCGATCACAAAATCCTGAGGAATAAAGATTCGGGTTACATTTCTGCATCCCAGCCCAAAATATTGGAAGATATCTTTTGCTAAAAGTTGTAGTTCTTCATCAGTTTCATCACCTTTCAAAACAGCAACAGAAGTTCTGTTTTTACGAATAATGCTCAAATGGTTTTTAAAATAATACTCAAGATATCTCGCTGTATTATTACTTCCGGTAGCAATAACTGCATCAAAATTCTCTAATTTTTCTACAAATTCAAACTGAACCTGGTCTCCAGAAAACTCTTTCCATTTTTTTAACAAAAACGGAATCAAATACTTATCCTTAGATGACAGTTTAATTAAAGGGATATGATTGCTTAATACAACAGAGATCACGTCATGAAACCCTACCAAAGGAATATTTCCAGCCAAAATCAATCCTATTCTCTTGGAAATTTTTGAGATTGAATAATTTTTGAGCCAGTCTTTAATATTTTCTTCGGTAAGAAGATCCGACCATTGTTGCAAAGCAAATTTCTGATTATCAACAGTAAACCATGGATTTTCTATTTTAGATTTCTTTAATAATAATTCAATATTTACATCATCTTCATTGTGATCTTCCGTTTTGTTCGCTAAAAACGCCTTTATATAATCACTTAATTTAATAAGTCCTAAAACTTGATTTTCGGTATTCATAATTACTTTAAAATTGGGGAATATTTTGTAATTTTGTGCAAATTTAAAAAAAATTAGCGATGGCTATTAAAATAACTGATGAATGCATTAATTGTGGGGCTTGTGAACCGGAATGCCCAAACAATGCAATATATGAAGGAGCTGTAGATTGGAAAGCTTCTGATGGAACATCTCTTCAAGGGACGATTACAATGCCATCAGGACTTACTGTAGATGCAGATGCAGCACAGGAGCCAGTGAGTGATGATGTTTATTTCATTGTAACTGATAAATGTACTGAATGTAAAGGTTTCCATGAAGAGCCACAGTGTGCAGCAGTATGTCCGGTAGACTGCTGTGTTCCGGATGAGGACCATGTAGAATCTGAAGAAGCGCTTCTTAATAAAAAAGCATTCTTACACGGTGAATAAAAATAATTCCGTCTCATCATCTGTGAGGCGGCTTTTTTTGATCGAAACCCAACCTAACCAAAAAAAATAAAGCGACAGGAATTTAAATTTCTAAAGCAACCAAAAAATAAAAATATGAACAAAAAGCACAACTTCAGCGCAGGGCCATGTATCTTACCACAAGAGGTATTTGAAAAATCAGCACAGGCAATCTTAGACTTTAACGGTATCGGATTATCTCTTCTTGAAATTTCGCACAGAAGTAAAGATTTCGTTGCAGTAATGGACGAAGCACGTGCAATTGTAAAAAGACTGATGAACCTTGGTGATGATTATGAGGTACTTTATTTAGGAAGCGGAGCAAGCATGCAGTTTGCAATGGTGCCCTACAACCTAATGAAAGTAGGTGGAAAGGCAGCTTATCTGGATACAGGAACATGGGCATCCGGAGCCATAAAAGAAGCAAAGAAACTAGGAACTGTAGATGTAGTGGGTTCTTCAAAAGAAGAAAACTACTCTTTCATTCCTAAAAATTATACGGTAGG
This sequence comes from Chryseobacterium nakagawai, assembly GCF_900637665.1. Taxonomy (NCBI): domain Bacteria; kingdom Pseudomonadati; phylum Bacteroidota; class Flavobacteriia; order Flavobacteriales; family Weeksellaceae; genus Chryseobacterium; species Chryseobacterium nakagawai. The sequence continues at coordinate 2,651,362 of NZ_LR134386.1, read as the reverse complement.
TTCGGAATATGATTATTTCCACTGTACCTCCAACAATACAATTTATGGAACTCAGATGAAATCTTTTCCTGATGTGGATACACTGATGGTATGTGATATGAGTTCTGATATTTTTTCAAGACAACTGGATTTTTCAAAATTTGATCTAATTTATGCTGGAGCTCAGAAAAATATGGGACCTGCAGGAGTTACTTTAGTAGTGATCAAAAAAGAAATCCTGGGAAAAACAGGAAGAGAAAACATGCTTTCTATGCTTGATTATTCTCAGCATATTTCCAAAGAATCTATGTATAATACTCCACCAGTATTTCCAATCTATGCATCTCTGTTAACCCTGCAATACCTTGAAATCAATGGTGGAATTGCTGCTGCAGAACAGAGAAACGAAGCAAAAGCTAAGCTTTTATATGATGAAATTGACAGCAACCCATTATTTGAAGCGTTCTGCGTAAAAGAAGACCGTTCATTAATGAATGTTTCTTTCAAAATTACAGATGAAAGTAAAAAAGAGGAGTTTGACAATGCCTGGAAAGCTGCAGGAATCAGTGGACTAAATGGCCACAGAAGCCTTGGAGGTTACAGAGCAAGCCTATATAACGCCTTATCAATTGAAAGCGTACAGGTATTGGTGGATGTAATGAAATCTATCAAATAATTAAAGCATAAAAATTCAAAGATTGAAAGATTTAGATGCGACAAATTTAAATTTCTTAATTTGCGCCTAGTTTTAAAATTTTGAAAGATCCAAATATTTCAATCTTTAAATCAAATAACACATGAAAGTTTTAGCAAACGATGGAATCTCAAAAGCAGGAGAAAAAGCTTTAAAAGATGCCGGAATTGAAATTCTGGACAATAGAGTGGCCCAAGATCACGTTATTAATTTTATCAACGATAATAATGTAGATGTTCTTCTGGTAAGAAGTGCAACAAAAGTGAGACAAGACCTGATTGATGCATGCCCAGGACTTAAGATCATAGGTCGGGGCGGTATTGGAATGGACAATATTGATGTTGAATATGCAAAAAGTAAGGGTATTAAAATAATCAATACTCCAACAGCATCTTCAAAATCTGTTGCAGAGTTGGTTTTCGGACACTTCATCGCATTAGCCAGATTCCTTCACGAATCAAACAGACTGATGCCTTTAGAGGGAGATACTCATTTTAGTGCCATGAAAAAGTCATTCAGCAATGCTTATGAACTTTCAGGAAAAACGTTAGGAGTAATAGGTTTTGGAAGTATTGGCCAGGAAGTCGTGAAAATAGGAATCGCTTTAGGAATGAAAATACAAGTTTTGACTAGAAGTCCAAAAACAGAAGTTCTTACACTAGACTTCTTTGACGGACAATCGCTGAACTTTGAAATCACTTCCACCAATGATATGGATGCATTCCTTAAAGAATCAGATTTCATCAGCATCAATACTCCGAAAACGAATGAATACATTATAGACACGCCACAGTTTGAAAAAATGAAGGATGGTGTTTATATTGTAAATACTGCAAGAGGCGGTGTGATAAATGAAGTAACACTAATTGATTTTATCGATTCAGGAAAAGTAGCAGGAGCTGCATTGGACGTTTTTGAAAGCGAACCCAATCCTGAACTTCCTTTACTGATGAACCCGGCACTATCGCTCTCTCCTCATGTAGGTGGGAATACGGTAGACGCGCAAGAGAAAATCGGTATCGAACTTGCAGAACAAATTATTAAGCTACAAAAAGAAACTATAAGATAAATATGCCTGTTTTTAAACCTTTCCGTGGAATAAGACCTCACAGAGACTTTGAGGATACTTTCCCTACCCATCCACTGGATAATTTTACCCAGGAAGAAATTGCAGAAAAAGCTCAAGTTGAAAATACTTACATCAACATGATAAAGCCTTATGTTGTAAGTAAATCTAAGGATGTAGATCGAAATCTGAGAAAGATCCGTTCCACCTTTGAAGAACTTCTGGACGAAAAAAAACTCGTTCAGGATAATTCTGCATACTATCTTTATGAACAAATATATCCTAATAAGCAAATTTTCAGAGGCCTCCTAGGTCTGGCGAGTATTGAAGATTTCTGGAATGGAAAAATTAAAAGGCACGAAAGTACCATTCCTCAGAAAAAAGAAAAACTAGCTCATTACCTTGAAAAAGTAAATCTTCAGGCTGAACCGGTATTACTAACCTACCCGGCCAATTCAAAAATTGAGTTGCTGATGAACCATGAGGAAAAGAATGTTCCAATCTTCAATCATGTAGATACTATTGGTATCAGACATAAAATCTGGAGAATAGACAATCGTTTAAAACTTCAACAGTTTAAGGAAGTAATTGATCAGATCGATTCATTCTATATTGCCGATGGACACCATAGAATTGGCTCTACAGCATTAAACGCAAAAAAACATAAGGACAAAAACAAAAGACACAACGGTACAGAACTTTATAATTTTGTATACAGCTTTATCGTTTCAAACCAATCCATCAAGATTCACGATTACAACAGAATTCTACATGATCTGAATGGCCTTTCCAGCGAACAATTTCTGAAAGAACTGGACAAGTATTTTCTAATTCACGAAAAAGGAGAAACATCATACTTCCCTTCTCAGAAATTCCACATTTCAATGTATCTGGATGGTAAGTTTTATTCTCTTCACGTAAAACATGATCTTCGCTCAAAAGAAATGTCTTTAGATAACCTGGATCACCATTTATTAGACAAATACATTTTTAAAGGTATTTTAAAAATAGATGATCCGGATAGCTCTGATCTTATTTCTTATGTAAAAGGAACCTCTAATATCAGCGGAATCAATATTTTAAAAGAAAAGGTAGACAGCGGAGAAGGAAAGGCAGGATTCGGAATTTATCCTGTAAGTTTTAATGATATGATTAAAATTTCAGACTTAAAATTAAGCATGCCTCCAAAATGTACATTCATTGAGCCAAAATTGATTACAGCACTGTTAATGTACGATATGAAACCTTAATAAATTCCTATTTTTTTCCTACTTTTATCATTGGAAAAAGAAAGGTAAATAAAAAATGAAAAAAATATTCATTATACTTCCACTCTTTTTGAGTGGATTTTTATTTTCTCAAAAAAAAATCCAGAAAAAGCCTGCCGGTAGAACAGCAATTCCTGTAAAATTAAATTATCACGATGAATTCAAAAAGATCTCAGATGAGATCATGACTAATGGTAGGGCTTATGAAAATCTTGGAGAACTCACAAAAGGTATCGGACCTCGTTTCAGCGCCACTCCTGGCTATACAAAAGCGGTAGAATGGGCTGAAAAAAAATTCAAGGAAATTGGTATTAATATGATCTGGAGACAAGAAGCTAAAGCTCCGGTCTGGATCAGAGGAAAAGAATCTTTACAGATAAAAACAGAAAATGGAGATTGGAAAAGCATCAGAATGCTCTCCTTCGGAAACTCTGAAGGAACAGCTGGAAAAGATCTGACAGGTGAAATTGTTTTAATTAATTCTACCTCAGAACTTAATGCCATGTCAATAGGACAGTTAAAAGACAAAATAGTCTTCGTCAATGTTCCTATGGATCCAAAAATCATTAACACCAGTGATTCTTATTTACAGACTGCAAAATCAAAATTAATTTCTGCTTCTGTCATAGCTAAAACAGGTGCAAAAGCTTTAATTATAAGGTCATTAACAACAGCTAATGATGATACGCCGCATGCCAAAATGATTTACTACGAACCCGATGATAAAGTTAAAATTCCTGCTTTATCAATAGGCGTAAGATCAGCAGATGAATTGGAAAAGACGTTAAAGAAACAAAAAGTTACTGCTAAAATCAACATGACTGCTGAATCCAAAGGCAACACCACTAATCCAAATATTATTGCTGAAATTCAGGGTAAAAAAGATGCTAAAGTTATTGTTTTAGGCGCTCAACTTGATTCATGGGATGTAGGTGAAGGTGCAATTGATGATGGAACCGGAGTTGCTCAGTGTATTGAAGTTTTAAGAACATTGAAAGCGCTTGGATACGAAAATAACCACACCATCCGGGTAGTTTTGTATGCTAACAGTGAAAACGGAGGACAAGGTCGTGAAATGTATGCTGCTTATGTGAAAAAGAGAGACGAAAAACACATATTTGCCTTAGGAACAGATGCAGGAGGATATTCGCCACGAGGTTTTTCTTTGGATATGTCCCCTCAAAGAAGAAGGCTTATCTCTCCCTGGAAAGAATATTTTCTTCCTTACGGTGTTTATGATTTTGACCAGACAGAGGCAATTCAGGACATCTCGCCATTAAAAAAATTGGATATTCCTTTAGCAGAACTTGTGGTAGACACTCAAAGATATTTTGATTATCATCATTCCGAACAAGATACTTTTGATAAGGTAAATAAAAGAGAACTTCTTCTTGGAGCAGCTGCAATAACACAATTGATTTTTATGGTTGATAAAAACTGGTAATATGAAAAAAATCATAAACATATCATTACTGACTTTAGGAATTACTTTTATATCAGGACAAACTAAAGAAGATTCTATACAGTTTAGCAAAATATCCACAGAAATTTTAAATAACGGAAAAGGATATGATGAACTGCAGGAACTTACTAAAAATATAGGTCACCGTTTAAGCGGCTCCGAAGCCTATGAAAAATCTGTGCAATGGGCTGCACAAAAGCTTCGTGAAGCAGGTGCGGATAAAGTATGGCTTCAGGAAGTAATGATCCCGGTATGGGTAAGAGGAAAAGAATCCTTGCACATCAAAACCTCCAATGGAAGCTGGAAAAGCCTTAAAATGCTCTCTCTAGGAAATTCCGAAGGAACAAATGGGAAAGATATCTTTGGAGAAATTATTATGGTTAAATCTCTGGAAGAATATGACAAACTCCCCGCTGAAAAGGTAAAAGGTAAGATTGTCTTCTTTAATTATCCTTTTAACCAAGGAAATGTACAGACTTTTATTTCCTATAGAGAATCAGGAGCTTATAGAAGAACAGCAGCTTCTTTAACAGCAAAGAAAGGTGGTAAATTTGCAATCATCAGATCTCTTTCTTCAGCTTTTGATGATGTTCCACATACAGGAAATATGCGATACGAAGAAAATATCGCCAAAATCCCAGCTGTAACCATCGGAAATACAACAGCAGATGAGCTGGAAGCTTTATTGAAAAATCAGAAAGTCACAGCAAAGCTCAATTCCCACTGTGGGATGAAAGGAGAAAAACTCTCCCACTCAGTCATTGGTGAAATTACAGGTAAGAAAGATCAGAGTGTAATTGTTGTAGGCGGCCACCTTGATTCATGGGATGTAGGTGAAGGTGCTCATGACGATGGATCCGGAATTGTTCAGAGTATTGAAGTGTTAAGAACCTTCAAAAAATTAGGACTCCAGAATAACCATACCATCAGAGCAGTCTGTTTCGCCAATGAAGAAAATGGAACTAAAGGAGGAAAGCAATATGGAAAAACAGCAAAAGATAACAATGAAAAACATCTTTTTGCTATAGAATCTGATGCCGGAGGTTTTTCTCCCCGCGGAATTTCTCTAGAAATGGATGATACAAACAGAAACCAGATCAAAAGCTGGGGAAAACTATTTCTACCTTATGGGGTGTATAACTTTGAAGGAAAATATTCGGGTTCAGATATTGCCCCACTTCATGAAATGGGGGTACCCACGGCAGAACTCGTTCCGGAACCACAACGTTATTTTGACATTCACCACACTGCAGAAGATACTTTTGAAAAAGTCAACCGTAGAGAATTACTTTTAGGCTCAACGGTAATGACACAACTTATTTATATGATTGATAAAAATTGGTAACCATGAAAAAGATACTAGGAACCTCATTATTACTTTTTGGAATGGCAGCTTTTGGCCAGGCTAAAGAAGATTCAATACAATTCAGCAAGATCTCCCTTGAAGTTTTAAATAACGGAAAAGGATATAAAGATCTACGCGAACTCACTAAAAATATCGGCCACCGTTTAAGCGGTTCCGAAGCCTATGAGAAATCTGTACAATGGGCAGCGCAAAAACTTCGTGATGCCGGAGCAGATAAAGTATGGCTTCAGGATGTGATGATCCCAGTTTGGGTAAGAGGAAAGGAATCCTTACACATAAAAACCTCCAACGGAAGCTGGAAAAGTCTTAAAATGCTTTCTCTCGGAAACTCTGAAGGTACAGGTGGAAAAGATATTTCAGGGGAAATCATTATGGTAAAATCTATGGATGATTACAATAAGCTTACTCCAGAACAGGTAAAAGACAAAATACTGTTCTTCAATTACGCTTTCAAACAATCATTTATAGAGACATTTAAAGGATATGGGGATGCTTCGAAATACAGAACAACTGCGGCATCATTAACCGCTAAAAAAGGAGGGAAATATGCTATTATTCGCTCTCTTTCATCAGCGTTTGATGACGTTCCTCATACAGGAGCGATGCGTTATGAAGAAAACGTTTCTAAAATACCAGCTGTAGCCATTGGAAGCACTACAGCAGATGAACTGGAAACCCTATTAAAGAACAAAAAAATTACAGCAAAACTGAATTCCAACTGTGGAATGAAAGGAGAGAAACTCTCCCACTCTGTCATTGGGGAGATTACAGGTAAAAAAGATCAGAGTGTAATTGTTGTAGGTGGTCACCTTGATTCCTGGGATGTAGGAGAAGGGGCTCATGATGACGGTGCCGGAATTGTCCAGAGTATTGAAGTTTTGAGAACATTTAAAAAACTAGGGATACAAAACAACCATACCATCAGAGTTGTTTGCTTTGCCAATGAAGAAAATGGTGTGAAAGGCGGTATCCAATATGGAAAAACAGTAAAAGAAAATAATGAAAAGCATCTTTTTGCCATAGAATCCGATGCCGGAGGCTTTGCTCCAAGAGGAATTGCTCTGGATATGGATGATGCCAAAAGAAAACAGATTCAAAGCTGGTCCAAACTATTCCTACCTTATGGAGTATATAACTTTGAAGAAAAATTCTCCGGAACAGATCTTTACCCACTTCATGATATGGGAGTTCCTGCGGCTGAGTTGATGCCAGATTCTCAACGTTATTTTGATATTCACCATACTGAAGAAGACACCTTTGACAAAGTTAACAGAAGAGAGCTTTTATTGGGAGCCGTAGCCATGACCCATATTATTTATATGATTGATAAAAACTGGTAGTGAAATGTCAGTTTGATATAAATGAACCCATTAAGTCTTGATAAGATTTGATGGGTTTTCTTTGTTTTAAAAACACAAATCCAAAATTTGATACCACAAAATTGCACCAAGATTTCCATTTAGACCAGGTCTGAAATTGAGTTACTGTTTTAGCAAAGTCTTTGTCCTTCCGTAGGAATCCAAATAAAGATATTGAATATGGTTGTTAAGATTCTTACAGAATGACAAACCAAGTTTTATCCAAGAATTAAACATTTAATATAAAAGTATTTATCCTGTACTTAATTTGACCAATAAAATGATTACAGAAATACCTTAATCCACCTGATTCCCAATTGACATCAAATTTATTATCACTCCTGCCATAATAGGGTTTTGAGATTTTAGAATGAAACATAGGTGGACTATCTTTCACCATAGCAAAATAGTTAGTTTTAAAATTTGATTTCCTGTAATACTGAATTTCAATTACAGTTTCTTTTTGACCCGCTTTAAAAATATATAATGTAACATCATAAAGATCATGATACTCCTTGTTTAAAATGTCTATGGCTATATCTAGAGCGAGTGTTGTTTTAGATTTATTTATTTTATTTCTTACCTTCCTTTGTGTAAAAAAATCTGGTCTTTCAAATTCATTGAAATCAGACACAATAAAAACACAATTAGGAGATATCTTATTCCAACAATTCATCTTTGCCAATCGTTGAAGATTCACAATACAAGTCTCAATCTTTTCTTTTAAATTTTCCTTGTTCACTTTTCGAAAATCATTCTTTTTTACAATTATTCTAATGCAGTAGTTTAAAATTTCACGTCCTAAAAGCTCAATAGAAATGTACAATCCTGAGCATAGTCGAAGGATAGCTCGTTCATATCATAAATTAATTTCCATTGATTTAAACCAAACCTATATCTAAGAATTCCACAATTAAGATTTATTTTTCTTTTATAAAAATCAGTTCATCAATATCAGGGATTTCCAATCCATTATCTGAACCAAAAGAACAATCCGAAATCTCAGAATGATAGCTAAAAGAAATAGCATTATTTTCAAGCTTTTTAAGGTCAATGACAGCATCTTTGATGGTACAATCTTGATACTTTTCAAAAGCAGCTTTAATAACTTTTAGTTGATATTCTGATGGTGCAGAGGAAGAAATTTTGCTTTCATTCACTATGAATTTTTCTCCGTTTATATTAATTAATACAATTTGAAAATATTCTTTCTCTCCTTTCTCCAAGCTTATGATTAAAGATAGTGAACTTCCTTCTACCTCAGTTTTCCAGATTCCTACTAATTCAGTCATTTTTCTTTCTGTTTCCGAAAGCTGCTGTCCATATCCTAAGCTGCTGAAAAGTAAAATTAACCCAATATATATTCTATTCATTTCAAACAATTATAATCTAAAAATAAAGCTTTTTTCTTCGTTTAAGGAAATAAATTAAAAAACACCCTAAAATACAACAGTATACACCCTTCAAAAATAAAGTGTTAATTGTGAAATAATCACTTTGGCATGATATTGGCATATCTTTTTGTGAGAAAAAATTAAAAAAGCACTAAGGATGAGAAAAAAGGTTTTCTGTGGATTTTCAGTTTTCCACTGATTCAAAGTTCATATCTTGTATATGAATCCTTTTTTTTCTACGATGCCGTAAAAGATACGGAAACGTGATTGATTAGCCCCTTGGCTGATCTTTCACAGCAAATTTATGCGCCGTATCTAACTGGTATCATCAATAAAACCGTGAGTCATTTATTGATTCTAAAACGATTATCAATCCCGGACTTTAAAGCCCGGTATCATAATATTGAATAAACGGCAAGTATCATGAACCTTAGCCCAGTAAAGAAGTATGCTTTCTTTATACCATGATCACTACACCCGATTTATTCTCAGTTAATTAATGTATAACCCTTAAAATGTTAGTAATGATGAGAGCCTTTTTTGAAATGATTTTTAAGAGAAATGAAGATGCTGCAAAAATGCATATCTGGAGCCTGTTAATGGTGTTGAGTTTTGCTGCCTTTTCTGTACTGGTATACAGTTCAAAACCAAGTTTTAATAGCTTAATAGTATATCTTACCGCCTTTGCTGCTTATATCGGCTTTGGTCTTGTGTTCATCAGCTCCCTTGCAGGAACAGGTATGAAAAAAAGATAAGGTAGAAACATATAACTTTTATTTCACTCTTTTACTGAAAAACCGCCCTTTTATTGAAGGGCGGTTTTTTTATACATTGCTTTTCTACAATTTCACAAATTATTCTTTAAAAATATCTTTCATCATTTTCTCAAGAAACTGAGTCGTTTCCTCTTCAACCATTTTTTCAGATTTCGTTACTAGTTCCTTATGAAAAGGTTCACAACAGGCTTTTATTCCAAATCCATCATCTGTTTTTACAAATTCCGGATGTAAGTTATGTTCTTTACAAACTTCAGCCTCTATTGTCTGTTTTATTAAATCGTAATTAAGATCAAACATACTTTTAATTTTTGTTTCATTGGTGAGAGATAAAGATAAGAATAATTTGTTTTTACAGAAAACCGTATTTTCACGGTATATATCATATATTCCCTAGTTATCAGCCTTTAAATAAACTTTCTTTTTAAGGTTTACATTCATTTCAGCTCCGCCTCTTTTTATTTTCAAATCGATAGCAACAGCATCCTTTTCTACTCTGTTCAAGAAATAATGACAAACACCTTCTTTGTCAAGATTATCAAGGTTTATATTATTAATACTAATGATAGAATCTCCCACCTTTAAAGGAAAACTTTCTTCCTGAAATACATAAGCAACAGTTGGTTTAGAGTCTATAAAACGATATCCAAAACCAAAAGATTCCAACTTGTGGGAAAATTCCTTAATCTGTTTCATATAAACCTTATGTCCTTCCCAATCCAGAACAAATACAAAGTTCTTCAAAAAATCATTTCCTATTAAACTTGAACTTCCTGTTGCTACCACCACATTGTTAAAAATCTTATTTCCAAAAGTGATATTGGAAGCTTTAAAAATATGCCCAAGCACAGGGCTTCCGGTACCAAAGGCCCCTACAGAACTATTTCCGTAAACATCTACTTTCTCTGTTATTTTTTTGAAGTTGTAATTATTATTGGTCATCTTTATATTTCCTGAAGATCCCGTATCAAATGTAAAGTTCATTTTCTTATCAAGAATACTGGCTTCAATAATAGGGGTTTTCTGATCTTTTACATCAAAAGGAATCACAATATCATAGCCTGTAAGATCAAACTTAGAGAGATCCTGGGTTGCTTCCAATGAATTTTCATTATAATTTAACCTCCAGAAAAGTTTAGCCATTTGATTAGAACCAAGAATTCCATCCACTTTAAAGCATTCGAATTCAGTTGCCGTAAGGTCCATCACCATAACTCCTATATTGTTAAAAGCTATATTATCTACAATCATTTCAGGTAATACTGTAAATATCTGGTCCTGTTTATTTTTCTGTGAGTCCTTCACTCTGCTTTTATGTTTCTTTTCAAGACCCAAATCTGTATAAATTGCCGTAGAAATGACAGTTGGAGCTCCGGTATCTAAAAGAAAATTATATATTTTTCCATTAATATTTACCTTCACAAAAGGTAAGTCCATGGAATATTTTAAATTTACTTTTTCAACTTTTGACCTTAACTGAACGTCTCCATTTTCAAAGAATTTTCTCCCCTGAGCAATAAGGCTAAGATTAGAAAAAATAAAAAGAGCATAAAAGAAATTTTTCATGAAGTAGTTTTCACTAAAATAGTCATTTTTAGAGTGTTGACAAAGTCACTATTAATAAAAGTAGCATTTACATATAATTTTACACCATTATCATTGGCTACGCCGAATCTTTAATTTCTAACGCAGGAAGAGTTTCATTCATGCATTTAGATTCTTCATTTCACTTCTGAACTACGTTCGCAGACCTTCAGTCTGTATTCAGAATGACAGAATGAAAAAATAGCTTAATCTAAAATTGTATATAGTTGCTATGAAATAAATAAAAAAGCCGTCCTTTTCAGGACGGCTTTCATATCTTAAAGATTCAATTATTTTACTTTTACAAGCTCAACATCGAAAACTAACCAAGAGTTTGGTGGAATTACTCCTCCTGCTCCTCTTTCTCCATAACCCATTGCTGGTGGAATTAATAAAGTAGCAGTTTCACCTTCTTTCAATAATAGAATTCCTTCATCCCATCCTTTGATTACTCTTCCCATTCCGATTGGAATATCGATAGGCTCGTTTCTTTTGAATGAAGAATCAAATTCAGTTCCGTCTACTAATTTACCTGCATAATGTACAGATACATTATCACCTGCTTTTGGAGCTTTACCGTCAGCAGTTTTAGTGATTTTATAGTAAAGACCTGATTCCGTTTTTTGCATTCCAGCTTTTAAGCTTTCCACTAATTTTTCCTGGTTTGCTTTGAACTCTTCTTCTTTTTTCTTTTTTTCCGCTTCTTCTTTAGCGATGAAAGCTTTATTATTTTCTGCGATTTTAGCTTTTCCTTCGTTAAAAGTTTTAGCTGCATCGTAGTTTTTGTATTCATCACCTTTACTGAAGATAGAAACTTTTTCTAAAACAATATCAGTCTTAGGCTTATCCTGAGCTCCTTTTTCAACATTAGCAATAGTATCAATTACATCATTCCCTTTTACTATCTTTCCAAAGATCGTGTGTCTTCCGTCTAACCAAGGGGTAGCTACTTCAGTAATGAAAAACTGAGACCCATTTGTATTCGGTCCTGAGTTTGCCATAGAAAGAACACCTTTTCCTGTATGTTTAAGATCGTTTCTTTCATCTTCAAATTTATATCCAGGATCTCCCATTCCTGTTCCCTGAGGATCACCCCCTTGAATCATGAAATCTTTGATTACTCTGTGGAAAATAGTTCCGTCATAATAAGGAACTCCCTTAGCCTTAGCTTTGTTGTCGATTTTCCCTTCTGCAAGACCAATAAAGTTGGCTACAGTTACTGGTGCTTTCTTGTCCTCAAACTTCACAATCATGTTACCTTTTGTAGTTTGAAGATTGGCATAAAGTCCGTCATTAAGACCTTCGTAAGTTTCTTTGTCTACGTTCATTTTTTTATAAATTGGGGTACAACTCATCAGCGAAACACTTGCCGCTGCCAGAATTATATTCTTGTTAAACAATTTCATGTATTATAAAGCTTTTAATTTTATGATTAATGGTATATCATTGTCTATTTTCTTTTCATCTCCAAAAGTTCCATAAGCCAAAGAAGATGGTACCAAAAGCGTCACTTCCTCTCCATCATGTATAAAACGCAAAGCATTTTCCACCGCTTTCAGTTCATCAAAATGCCCAAATTTAGCATCTCTTCTTTCAAAAGGCTGATCATAGATCTTGGTCTGGTCAAAATCATACAATTCATAAGAATAGGAAATCAGAGTATTATCTGCTCTTCTTTCTCTATGATCAAAACCATCAACTGTTACCCAATAATTAAGCTGTGTAGGATAAAATTTTATTGTTTGTCCGTTAATCCAATCCTGGATCTGCCCTCTTTCAATGGTATTCAGATTTTTCATCCTGTTCTTAGAAACATCCAGATCTTTCTGGCTCAAAACGCCTCCTACTGGAGGATGTGCCGTCTGTGCATTCCTATTACAGCTCAACAGGCTTATGGCTGATATGAAGAGTATTTTTTTCATAAACTTTTGCGAAAATACACATTTCGTGAATCAATTACAAAACTTGAGAGAGAAATGTAGTAATGTATTAATTCCGCAATATAACAATAATGTCTAAAATAATATTAAAACCATTTGAGTTGTTCAATATTTTAATGTATTAAAATAAAAAAACCGGGAAATTCCCGGCTTACTATAATGTATTTAGATACTATTAAACTGTTTCAAACACATGATCTACAACCACTCTCCATCCGAATGGATCTTCGGAAAGGTTGTTTTGAAGATCTACTAAATCTTTCTTAAGAATCGCTGCATAGCTTTCTTCGTCTGATAATCTTGGAAGGGCTAATTTTTCACCTTCATATCCTAAAGCCTGGAATTGAGTGGTTACCACTGCAGTACCTACTCCCCATACTTCTTTAAGAGAACCGTTTTTCAAAGCTTCAATTACTGTTTTTACCGGAATTGGCTCAACTTTTACTTCGATTCCTCTTTTCTTAGCCAATTGAAGGAAGCTGTCTCTTGTTACTCCGTCAAGGATTTTCTCAGAGGTTGGAGGTGTATAGATTGTATCGTTGATTCTTACAAATACATTCATTGTACCACTCTCTTCGAAATATTCGTGAGTTGCATCATCAGTCCAGATAATTTGCTCATACCCTTCTTCAATAGCCAATTGAGTTGGATAGAAAGAAGCCGCGTAATTACCTGCCGCTTTAGCAGAACCTACTCCACCGTTTGCTGCTCTTGAATAGTGGTCAGAGATTTTTACAGAAACCGGCTCTGAATAATAGCTCTTCGCTGGTGTTGCTACAATAGCAAACATATATTTTTCAGAAACTCTTGCTTTCAAAGCTTCTTCTGTAGCAAAAATTAATGGTCTGATATATAAAGACATTCCTTCTCCCTGAGGAATCCAGTCTCTGTCGATATCTACTAATGCTTTTAATCCGTCTAAAAACATTTCCTCAGTCACCTCAGGCATAGCAAGACGCTTCGCTGACTTGTTGATACGTTCAAAATTCTTTTCAGGCCTGAAAAGGAAAACCTGCCCATCTTTGTCTTTATAGGCTTTCATACCTTCAAAACAAGCTTGTCCATAGTTTACTCCCATCATAGCTGGGGTAAAAGGTATTGGACCGTAAGGAACTAATTTTACATCACCCCATTTTCCGTTTTCGTACTCACATATAATCATATGATCTATGAAAGTTCCGCCAAATGAAAAATTGTTAGGGTCAAATGTAGAAATTCTGGAGTTTTCAGTTTTTTGAATTATCATTTTTTAAAATTTTTACGATGTTCTACAAATTTAATATAATTTTCTAAATATAAAAATTTTAGAGTAAATTTGACAAAAAATTAGCTTGAAAAGAGAAATTAAGACCACAAACGACGGAAGTAAAACACTGTTTATCAATGATTTAAATGAAAATTATCATTCTCATCATGGGGCTCTTCAGGAAGCAGAACATGTGTTTATCAAAAATGGATTAAACTTAATCAATGATTGCGAAATTAATATTTTAGAACTAGGTTTTGGAACAGGTTTGAATGTTTTGGTAACAATTAATGAATATTTAAAAACTGACAAAAATCATGTCATCAATTATTTTTCGCTCGAAAAATACCCAATAAATGAATCCGAAGTTAACGATTTAGCCTATTTTGAACTTTTCGATAACCCAGAGTTTAAAAATATTTATCAGAAAATTCATCTGGCAGAATGGGAAAACTCAGTAGAAATCATTAGTGGATTCAACCTTAAAAAGATAGAATGTGATTTTTTTGATCTAAAGAACATAGATTTGCCTGAAATCAACCTTGTTTATTTCGACTGTTTCGGGGCACGAGTACAGCCAGACCTATGGGAAAAACCATTATTTGAACTGATATCTGACAAAATGGCCATTAACGGATTATTAACAACCTACTCTTCTAAAGGAAGCGTAAGAAGAATCCTTCAGGAGTTGAATTTTCAGGTTGAGAAAAAACAGGGACCTCCAGGAAAAAGAGAAATGATTAATGCAATAAAGCAGTAAATAACAAAAGATATAGAACGGTTTACTTTTTCAATATTTTCATCCTTTGAATCACTAAACTCCTCCCAAAATTGCTTACCTTAGCTATACAAAATATGATACATTATATATATGATAGACAAGATCAACATTAGAGTGTATGGCTGCGTGGTAAAAGAGAGAAAAGTACTCACTTTATTTGAAGAATATGCCGGCGAACCTTTAGTGAAATTTCCAGGCGGCGGATTAGAGTATGGTGAAGGGACCTTGGAATGCTTGCACCGTGAATTTGATGAAGAACTGAATGTGAAAATAGATTGTATAGAACATTTTTATACTCAGGAAGACTTTCTTGTTTCCCGATTCAGGGAAAATGAACAGCTTCTGACTATCTACTATCTTGTAAATATTGTTGATGAAAAGGAATTCCTTATTTTGGATCCTTGCATTGAAAAAACGGAATGGATGGATATTGACACACCGGATAATCCTTTCCCACTTCCTATAGATAAAATCGTATTTGATAAACTAAAAGAAAAATTCCTGTAAGATCACTTACAGGAATTTTTCTTTATTATTTCTTTACTTTAAAATCGCTTGCTCCGGGGTAAGGTTTCAAATACCCTGAATTCCAGTTAGACTGTAATAACGACTCTACAAATTCATCGGTTCTGTTTTTATGGGGATCATATCGCTCTTTCAAATCAATATCTGCCATTTTCCCTTTAAGATTCCACCAAAAGGCACTAAACCCACCTCTCATCTCTTTAATGATCTCATATACATTTTTACCGGTTGCCCGGTTCATGAGCTTCGCAAAAACCTGTCCTTCGGTAGTAGTTAGATCTCTCAATTGTTTCTCATATTGATCAGCAAGCATATTTTGCCTTTCTCTTATGAACTTTCGTTTGGCTTTATTATCCATATCATTCATGTCTACCTGAATGTCTCTGTATTGCTGTAAGGCAGTTACAAATAATGGATATACTCTATATAACTTCTTATTTAAGAAATAGTAGTAATTTTTATCCAACTGATTATTAAATCTCGGCTTATTAACCAAAACCAACTCATCCATTACTACTACAGGCTCTCCGTTTACTTCATAGATCTTAACCTTCTGCTGTTCGTCGTAATAATACTTATTGCCGAATTCATCTACTTTCAAAGATTCAGCGGGGTATTGATTCAATGGTTTTGCGACCACAGTATCATTCTGCCCAAAAACACTGACTCCAAAAAAGAACATAAAAAGACAGATAATCTTACTAAAATTCATTATTTTTACACTTATAAGAACAAAAATTAAACGCAAAAATCATTCCTTTTTATGAAATTTGAAAAGAAATCTTTAAAATTTTTAGAGAAATATTTAAACACTTCATCTCCAACAGGATACGAACACAAGGGACAGGAAGTTTGGATGGACTACATCAGACCTTATGTAGACAAGATTGAAGTGGATCATTACGGAACGTGCTACGGTATCATTAATCCTGAAGCAGAATTTAAAGTAGTGATTGAAGCTCATGCTGATGAAATCTCGTGGTATGTAAACTATATTACGGATGATGGATTGATTTATGTAATCAGAAATGGAGGCTCAGACCAAACTATTGCTCCATCAAAAGTAGTGCACATTCATGGAGAAAACGGAATTGTAAAAGGAGTATTCGGATGGCCGGCTATTCATACAAGAACAAATCAGAATGAACCTACACCAAAAATAGAAAACATCTTCATTGATTGTGGGGCAACTTCCAAAAAAGAAGTGGAAGACATGGGAATTTTTGTAGGATGCATGATTACCTACCCTGATGAATTCTTTGAAATGAACGACAGATATTTTGTATGCAGAGCTCTTGACAACAGAATCGGAGGTTTCATGATTGCAGAAGTAGCAAGGCTTTTAAAGGAGAACAAAAAATCGATTCCATTTGGTCTTTATATTACCAATTCCGTACAGGAAGAAGTAGGCTTATATGGAGCAGATATGATTGCCGACACAATCAAGCCTAATATTGCTATTGTAACTGACGTAACGCACGATACTACCACTCCAATGATTGAAAAGAAAAAAGAAGGAGACCAGAAGTGTGGTGCAGGACCAGTAGTATTCTTTGCACCAAGTGTTCACCACACTATAAGAGAGTTAATTATTGATACAGCAAAAACAAAAAAGATTCCTTTCCAAAGAGCTGCAGCAAGCAGGTCTACGGGGACTGATACTGATGCTTTTGCTCACTCTAACGGAGGTGTACCAAGTGCGTTAATTTCCTTACCTTTGCGTTATATGCACACAACAGTGGAAATGGTATCTAAAGAAGACGTAGCCAATGTTATTAAATTGATTTACGAAACAGTTCTGAAGATTAAGCCAGAAATGAAACTGAAATATCATTAAGATGAAAGCTTTCTTTTATCATTTAGTCCGAAAACCGACTTTTATATCCATTTTAAGTGCACTTTTTTTTAGTTATATAATATTTTTAAGTATATATAAACTGTTTGATCCACCGAAAATAGGTTCGGGATACAATATGATTCTTGAAATGTTACTTATTGTAAGCATTGTACCTTTAGGACTATTTATAATTGATAGAGTATTAGTTATTAAAATGAATAACATCAAACTAACAATCATAGAAATAATTCTTCTTGGGAGTATTTCCTCATATTATTTTTTAGTTGTTAACCCCTCTTAAAAGAGAGAAATCTAAGTAAAAGTATAAAAAGTAAAAATGAAAACGAAGCTTATTGCTCCATCCCTTTTATCTGCAGACTTTGGGAATCTGCAAAGAGATATTGAAATGCTAAACAGATCTCAGGCAGATTGGTTCCATATTGATGTAATGGACGGGAGATTTGTCCCTAACATTTCATTTGGTTTTCCGGTAATGAAAACTGTACAGCAGCACGCTAAAAAATTTGTAGACGTTCACCTAATGATCGTGGAGCCTGAAAAATATGTTGATGAATTCATCAATCATGGTGCTGACCTTGTATCTGTACATTATGAAGCATGTACTCATCTTCACAGAACCATCCACCACATCCAAAGTAAAGGAGCAAAGGCAGGGGTTGTTTTAAACCCATCTACTCCTGTTCTCATGCTTGAAGATATTATTGCAGATGTAGATCTTGTTTTATTAATGAGTGTAAATCCCGGATTTGGAGGACAGAAGTTTATTGAGAATACTTACAAAAAGATTGCCGAAACAAAAGACCTTATCTTAAGCAACAATTCTACAGCACTTATCGAAGTAGATGGCGGAGTGAATCTTGACAATGCTTCTAAACTTTTCGAAGCCGGAGCTGATGTATTGGTTGCCGGAAATGCAGTATTCTCTGCAGAAAGTCCGGAAAGAACCATTGAACTTTTGAAAATCTAAAAAAGATATAAGTTTAGACATATCAAAGGCAGCTCTATTAGAGCTGCCTTTTTCAATTTGAATCTGAGTCGTCCTGGTTATTAATTTTTTTTCAAAATTTCTATATGTCTAAAATTTCTTCTTACTAACAATACAAAGTTCTGTATAAAATAAACTCCAGTCAATCCGTAGAAATACGGAATTTAAATCCTAGTATTTTCACCTAACATAAAAATTACCTCTATAATTGTTTATGCCAGATACAAGCACAAACCAGTAATATTATACTGACTACTGAAAAACCAGTTCTTATATTGTTCAGAAAATTCCATCTGCTTTCAAAATTTTCACGCATTTGCTTAAGCGCTTCAACAGCAGAACCGGAAATATCAAATTGATCCAGTTGGTCATTCATAGGAACATTTCCTACCACTGTAACCCCAAAAACTCCGATCAGATAAGCCAATGTAGCCAATAAAAGAAAAATAAAAACCGTTTGTTCTCCCCGAAAAAAGAAAGTAGACACAGGGAGAAGAATTGCAGTCCCCATAAAGCTCATAAAAAATACAGGATTCAGTATTTCTCGGTTGATATTTTGCATTGCCTTCAGATATTCCGCATCAGGCAATTTTCCTAATCCTAAGACTACAGAACATGAATATGCATAGAAAAGCCCAGCGATAAGTGCTGTCAATACGGCTGTTATGATTAATAATAGAGTTGTCATTTTCATATAATTTGGTTTGTGGTTACTAGAGATCTTTTTTAATAGGGATTCCATTTTTTAATGATATTCTGAGCGGTAAGAATCATCTCCGGGTCCCAGTCTTTTGTTCTAAAGTAATGGAATTCATGATTTTTAATAGAGGCAACTCCAGCATTGTCAAATAAAAGTTTTGTTAACAATGTTTGTTCTTCATGCAGAATCATATCTTCTAAAGGAGCTTTTTGAAATTGCACTTTTTTCTTATTCCAGAGGTCTTCATTCTCTCTCTCCCAACCTGATGAATCAATCAGTGTTCTGACCTGCTCAAAATCATCCAGGAAACTTTTCTTTTTTTCTTCTGTATTAATAGTATGTCCCAGCCTTTCAATGATAATATATTCCAAATTCTTACACTGGAACACAACCGAAGAAAGTATAGACAAAATTTCTTTAGGAATTGCATCATCATGAGTATCTCTCCTTACTGGTGTCTTACTGTATACACTTTCCTGCCAGCTGCCTCCTGAGAGATGAATTTCCCTGACTTTATCCAAGGGATACAGTTTGATAATATCCTGCATATCAACATTGAAATTACAGGATTGACAATAGATATTGTGAAGATCAAGAATCAGGAATCCATCAATATTTTCCGTTAATTTATCAAGAAATACGCCTTGCTCAGTTACGTCATCTAATGAAAATGCAAAAGCAAGATTTTCTATTCCTACAGGAACTTCTACAGCATCTTGTAACCTGTACAGTCTGTCTTTTCCAATTTCTAATGTTTTAGAATGCAGAGATACCGGCAGTGGTACTCCCTGATGAAAATTTTCGGTATTCATGAAACCGAAATGTTCCGTAATATGTTTGTATTTTCTTTTATGAAACTCTTCTTTTAGTTTTTCAAGCCAAAGTTCTTGCCTTTCAGTCCATAGAGCATCAAATAATGAATAATAGACTCCATGCCCGACCAAACGATTGTTTTCAGAATAAAAATTAAGCAACTCACTCAGCCAAACGGGTTCTTCCGTATTATAGAATGTATCAAACGACCATTCAAGCACTTCAATAGAATTGCTTTGTAATAATGGCAAAACAGCTGAAATAAACTCAGATTCTGCCATCATGGATAATCCTAACAGTGGCCTTCCCATATTTTACCCCATTCCACAGGCTGGACAAGAAAAATGACTGAGCTTAACTGTATCTTTTTTAACAATAGCTTTAGGGGTAGTTGGTTTAGGTTTTTCCGGGCTTTCAGGAGCCGGAGCCACTTTTTTAACTTTCTTTATGGGCTTTTTAGTTTTTGCAGCAGGTTTTGTAGTTTGCGCAGAAACCCCTACCGCTAATAAACTTGCCATTAATAATGCTGGAATTTTCATAATGCTTTTTATTAGAAGAATTTTACAATAAACGTTCCATTTATAAAAATACAATAATAAGAAACGTTTTAATAACAATTATCAGTAAATATTAGAAACTATTCTATACTGTAATGTTTTCTTTATTTATATTTAATGGTAAAATAAATCTATATATGAGAAACAGTCTGATTAAAGCTGTTTTCCTGGGATTGATATTATCTGCAAATAGTATTGATGCACAGGACCAAACAGTGGACAACAGCAAAAAAATGGAATGGTTTAAAAATGCAAAACTGGGCATTTTTATTCATTGGGGCATCTACTCTGTTAACGGAATTTCCGAATCCTGGTCATTTTTCAATAATTATATTAATCACGAAAATTACATGAAACAGCTGAATGGTTTTTCAGCTTCAAAATATCAGCCAGAGCAATGGGTAAATCTTATTAAGGAATCGGGAGCAAAATATGCTGTCATTACCACCAAACATCATGATGGAGTTTCACTTTGGAATACTAAAGCAGAAAAAGCAACAAGCATTCCTCAAAATTCCCTGGCCAAAAAGGATGTTTTAACTCCTTTTGTTTCTGCTTTGAAAAAATCAGGATTAAAAACAGGGCTGTATTTCTCATTGCCAGATTGGAGTCATCCCTATTATGACATAAACACCCGGACAAAAAAACGTTATGAAATAAAAAGAGAACCAACCCGCTGGCAAAATTTCCTCAGCTATTACCAAAGTCAGCTTCATGAACTTTCCGTCCAATACTCCCCGGATCTTCTTTGGTTTGATGGAGACTGGGAACATACTTCTGAGGAATGGAAAGCTACTCAAACCTTGGATTTACTCAAAAAATACAATCCTAATATTATCATCAACTCAAGGCTCAACAATCATGGGGATTATGATACACCGGAACAGGGTATTCCGGTAGTTCCGCCACAAAATCCATATTGGGAACTTTGTTATACCATGAATGATTCCTGGGGATATCAACCATATGACAAAAAGTACAAGACCTCCAATATGATTGTCAGAACGCTGGCAGATGTGATCAGTATGGGAGGAAATTTTTTGCTTGATATTGGTCCGAAATCAGACGGTACCATTCCGGAGGAACAAATTGAAATTCTTAAAAACCTTGGACGCTGGACATCCAAAAATCAGCATGCCATCTACGAAACGACCCGCGGAATTCCTTTTGACAACTACAAAGGAAAATCATCTCTGTCAACTTCTAAAAAATCTTTATTTCTTTATCTTGACGAAAGCAAAACCTTCACAAAGATCTATGGATTGGCAACAAAACCTCTTTCAGTACAAATCATTGGAGACCCATCCGCTGTTGTTAAAATAGATTATAACACTGAAAAAACACTGACTTTAACCTTCTCCAATGTAAAATTTGACAAAGATGTTACTGTGGCAGAAGTTATTTTCGACAATCCTCCTGTATTTCTGAAAGATTTTAAGAAGGAAGAACATTCTCTTGCTGAAATATTGGAAATGAAAAATACTCAGGAAGCCGTTTATGATATAGCCAATGCCCTGAACGATAATCAAAATTTATTAACCCATAATGGACTGACCCAGGACGGACTTGACATGGAAATTAAAAAAACGCCTAAAGCAAACCCGGAAACCCTGCAATGGATAAGCAAACATGCAGAGGCTTTGTTTGAGACAGGAAAAGGACTACCTAAGGGTCATTTCTCAGGAATGAGTGCCATATCAAAAGACAAACAGACGCTTTATCTTTTTGTGGAGGGAACTCCTACCGGTCCTATTGCTCTAAAAGGAATAAAAAATGACATAGCCAGAATAAGAATCGTAGGCGATGGCAGCATGCTTACTCATACAATTTACAATAAACTTTACTGGAGCGACCGACCGGGAATTATCTACATTGATATCCCAAAAGAAAGGCTGGATCAACAGATGACTGTCATAGCAATTTTGCTTAATAAGCCAATGGAGTTGTACAGAGAAAATGTGGGTGCCATTGAAAACAACCTTTAATAAATTATGGAATAAGAATTCATATAAAAACAAAATCCGGAGAATAGTTTCTCCGGATTTTTTATTTTGTAAGAAATTTTCTTAGAAAATCTCTCTTCCTGAAAAATGGAACTGAGCTTCGATTAATGCATTCTCGTTAGAATCTGAACCGTGAACGGCATTTTCTCCGATGCTTCTAGCAAACATTTTTCTGATTGTACCTTCTGCTGCTTCTGCAGGGTTAGTAGCACCGATTAATGTTCTGAAATCTTCAACTGCATTGTCTTTTTCTAAAACTGCAGCTACAATTGGACCAGAACTCATGAACTCTACTAATTCACCATAAAATGGTCTTTCAGCGTGTACTTCATAGAATTTTTTGGCGTCAGCAACTGTAAGCTGAGTTAATTTTAAAGCTTTGATTTTAAAACCACCTTCAGCAATCTTACCCAATATTGCACCGATATGTCCGTCAGCAACTGCATCAGGCTTAATCATAGTGAATGTAATGTTAGACATAAATGTATATTTTTTTAATGGTGCAAAATTACAAAAAATATCTTTGATTTTTATTTTAATTTTTTTTTAACATAAAAATAACTTTTATTAAGAAATCATGAACCGATGTTTGGCACAGTAATTGTTAATTCTATTACGATTCTCATGTTTAATTTGAGTTTTCATGGTTATTAGTTTTTACCCAGCTTCGGCTGGGTTTTTTATTTGCAATAAATCAATGTTTTTATTGATAATTTGATAAATTTGAAAACCATATAAAAGTATATTAATATAGTATTGCTTCCATTTCAATCAATGAAATAATTGATATTTTTTTATTTTTTTTTGTTCTGATAGATTTTTAACATAAAAAAGTAGAGTTATTAAACAAATACTCCATACCAAAAAGTAGAGTTATTATAACAACGCATTAATTTTTTACTCTTAAAAAATGAAAAACAGGTTTCTGAAATTATCTTTTATATGTTTTTCAAAAAAATTTAAGAATTAAAAATTAGAAAAATTATGAAGATTGAAACCTGACGTAATTTTATAGAATCAGTACAATAATAAAAACCTTCATATTTTAAACATGAAGGTTTCTTATTTGACAAAGATATTTTGCAATTATTTTTGAGCCGCTTCTTCTGCTTCGTCCATCAGCTTTATATAGGTTGCATAACGGGAGTGTTCAATTTCTCCAGTTTCAAGAGCATCTATTACGGCACATTTCGGTTCATTGATGTGTAAACAGTTATGAAACTTGCATTCTTCTCTTTTTTTGAATATTTCGGGGAAATAATGTTGTACTTCTTCCTTTTCAATATCTATCATCGCAAATTCACGGACCCCTGGAGTATCAATAACATTTCCGCCAAAATGCCAGAAATGCATTTGCGCAAAAGTAGTGGTATGTTTTCCTTTGAGATGGGTATCTGAAATTTCAGAAGTCCTCAAGTTTAATCCAGGTTGTAAAGCATTAACCAGAGTAGATTTACCACATCCTGAATGTCCGAAAAATACAGAAGTTTTATCTTTTAACATATCCTGAAGCTGATCCAGGTTAAGTTTTGAATATGATGAAATTTCTAAAGTATCATACCCTATTTTTTGATAATCAAACTCAACCTCTTTTATAATCTCAATTTCCTCTTTATGTAAAACATCAATCTTATTGAAAAGAATTAAAGGTTTTATATTATATGCCTCACAGCATGCTAGAAATCTATCCAGAAAACCTAACGAGGTTTCCGGATGCTTCAAAGTGAAAATAAAGCAGGCAAGGTCAATATTGGAAGCAATAATATGAGCTTCTTTTGAAAGGTTAACAGACTTTCTAATCAGATAATTCCTGCGTGGTTCAATCTTCGTAATCCATGCAATATCATCTTGCTCCAGTTGAAATTCTACAAAATCTCCTACAGCAAGCGGATTGGTAAGTCTTGTTTTAATCAATTTGAATTTCCCCCTGATCCTGGCCTCGAAAATTTTATTTGTTTCCAATTCCAAAACCTGGTACCAACTGCCTGTAGATTTAATGATTTTTCCTTTCATAGATAATATGGTGCAAATATAAGGAATTAGGGCTTAGGGTTGAGAATATAGATGAAAACAAATGTTTCGATTTCCTAAATTCTTTTTCCCTAAGCCCTATCCTAATTATCAGCAAGTATGATTTAGTTCTTATCAATCATGATACTGTTCTGTACTTCAATAGATTCTTCGTGAATCGCTTTGAATACTTTCTCAATAAAGTCTTGAGACATTCCGGTCTCCTTTGCTTTTTGAGTTGCGTATTCTGTAATTACTTTCCAACGTTCAGGCTGGAAGATCGCGATATCATTTTCCTTTTTAAGTTTACCAATTTTCTCTGAGATTTTCATTCTTTGAGAAAGAAGCTCAATTAATTGGAAGTCAAGATCAGAGATCAGGGTTCTGTGTCTTCCCATTTCTCCTTCGAAACCGGCCAGGTTTGTACTTCTTACTTTTAAGTTACCAATTAATTCTGCTAATACTTCAGGAGTGATCTGTTGTGCGGCATCGCTCCAAGCTTCATCAGGATTAGAGTGAGTTTCGATGATTGCCCCTTGGTATCCTACGTTAAGAGCTTCCTGAGTAATATCTGCCAATCCTGTTCTGTTTCCACAAATGTGAGACGGGTCAATCAGCATTGGAATATTAGGGAACTGGCTTTTAAAATCAAGAGCGATTTGCCAGTTAGGGTTATTTCTGTACTTTGTTTTCTGGTATGTTGAGAATCCCCTGTGAATCACTCCCAGGTTTTTAATATCCTGACCTAAAAGTCTTTCTAATGCTCCGGCCCATAAAGCAAGATCCGGATTTACAGGGTTTTTAACGAATACTGGCTTATCTGTTCCTCTTAAAGCCATTGCTATTTCCTGTACTGTGAAAGGATTTACCGTAGAACGAGCACCAATCCAAAGAACATCTACATCAGCCTCTAAAGCGGCAAATACGTGGTGTGCATTGGCAACTTCAGTTGCGGTTTTGAAACCATATTCTTCCTTTACTTTTTTTAGCCAGTTCAAACCGATTACTCCTACTCCTTCAAAACCATTAGGTTTGGTACGAGGCTTCCAGATTCCTGCACGAAATACCGATACCTGGGCGTTGGATTCTTTAATTCTTCTAGCTGTTTCAAGCATCTGAGCTTCACTTTCTGCACTACATGGTCCTGCGATCATTAATGGTTGTGTAAGCCCATCAATCCACTCGTTTTTTAAATCTACTAAATTCATATTCTAAATTTTATTGTTTTTATATTTTTTTGTTAAGTTCACAGCAATAGCCCTTTGATTATAAAATTTAATTTATAATTCTTTTCAAAAAATGCCGTTCAAAATTGTTTAAAGGAATCAGGAAAATAAAAGGGCTCTACTTCTCCTGTATTTTTTGGAAAGAAATTTTATTAACAGTACCAATAAAATCGGTAATAGGTTCTAAAATTTCTATAATAAGAAGCAGAAAAGCTAAAATAACCGCTAAAATAATTAGCGGGTGCAAAGAAAGACAGATATGTATTAGATAATTTTTCCATTTTGTTCTGGAAATGTCTTTGTTTTAGCGTTTCTTACTATAATTTGTTTTTGTTGAAAAGTTATTTTCAGCAGAAAACTTTGACAAATATATAAAAATTATGTCAAATCAAACTTCATTAAATCATCAAGATCTTTCAAAAGTGGATTTTTTTCTATAAATTTTTCGTAAATTTTTCTCTTCGTTACTACCTCAATCTTCAGATTTTCAACGTCTCGCACGTATTCTATCACAATTGAATAGTTTTGAACTTTTCTTCTGAAATGATTAAAAAATTCTCCACTTATTTTATCAAATTCTACTTTTGCCGAGTCGGAAGGGAACAAAACTCTGATCTTATTCTCTTCTTTTTTCTCTAGCTTAAACGTTTTTACTGCATTAAAAACAAAATTGTTTTTTATCTGTAGCTGTTTAAGCAAAATCTTCCATTCAGCAAGAAGATCTGTATCTGTAAAATGGTTTTTGGGAAGATGATCGGTCTTCACGGCAACATCTTCTGCCACTTCAGTTTTCTCTTCTTTATTTAAAAAGGAATTGATACTAAAGCCTGAAGAGACTCCGGGTCTGGATAATGGTTTTGTGGTTTTGCTAATAACAGCAGCCTGAACACTTTCTACCTGTGCGGCTTGTTCTATTTTAACAGACTCTTTTTGCTGCTGAACTTTTTCAGGGATCTTCACTTCCTGTTTCTCAGTGAGAAACGGAGCCAGTATCAGGAATTTTTTTTTTTAGTAACGTCTGAATTAGCAGTCAGCGAAGCCAATTGCATTAATGCAATCTCAACAGTTAATCTTGGGTTCTTGGAGTTCTTATAATTAATATCTGCATGGTTGCAAATCTCAATACCATCAATCAGCTGTTGAGCTGCCCATTTTTGTCCTTGCTCCACAAACTTAGATTTTGTTTTCTCTCCTACTTCAATAAGATCTATGGTTGAAGCATTTTGAGCCATCATTAAATCTCTGAAGTGATTTCCTAATCCGGCTACAAAGATATGAGGATCAAAGCCTTTTTTAACAATATCATTAAAAGCGGAAAGAACTTCAGGTATTTTATTTTCCTTGGCGAGATCCACTATATTAAGATATTGATCATAGTCCAGAATGTTCAGTACTTCTGCTGCTTTTGCCAGTGTAATATTTCTCTGGGAAAAGGTAGAAAGCCTATCGAAAATGGAAAGAGCATCTCTTAATGCACCATCAGCTTTTTGGGCAATCAGATATAATGCATCATCTTCATATTGAATATTTTCTTTCAGAGCTATATTTCTCAAATGTCCCTGAATATCTTCAATCATGATTCTTTTAAAATCATAGATCTGACAACGGGATAAGATGGTTGGAATAATTTTATGCTTTTCAGTAGTTGCCAAAATGAAAATGGCATGAGCTGGTGGTTCTTCTAAAGTTTTAAGAAAAGCGTTGAAAGCGGCAGAAGACAGCATATGAACCTCATCAATGATATATACTTTGTATTTACCAACCTGAGGTGCAAAGCGTACCTGGTCTATCAGTTCCCTGATATCATCTACAGAGTTATTGGATGCTGCATCCAATTCATAGATATTATAAGCAAAGCCATCTTCTGAAACAGAGCCGTCTTTCTCGTTTATTTTTCTTGCTAAAATCCTGGCACAGGTAGTTTTACCCACACCACGAGGACCGCAGAAAAGCAATGCCTGAGCAAGTTGGCTCTCTTCAATTGCATGTTCTAAAGTATCCGTAATATGGGATTGTCCTACCACTGTGTCAAACTCCTGAGGACGATATTTTCTTGCAGATACTATAAAATTTTCCATTGGTCAAAAATAAGAAATATAGTTTTAATTTGAAAATTAAAAGTTTTCAAATTATCCACAAAAAACTCATTTTGGTCAAATCAGAAAACTTTTAATTATCATTTTTTTGTATTGTAGTAATGATCTATAATTTCTACGATAACTTTTTTCACTTCATCTCTTCCTTCGTCAGTTCTCATATCAATACCACAAAATTCTGTCCCATTGTATGCAGGGAATAGGTTCAGATAGTAAACACCTGCTGCTATTAGAGCCAACATTGCTCTAACATTTGTAGCATTTTCCCCAAAATAAGGATCTGTTACATTTTCGAAGAGATTAGCAGCTACTTCTTCTCTTTGCTTAAGAATATTTTTAAGGATTGGCTTACTTTCAGAAAGTTCCCAAAGAATGATTTTCTGGAGCTCTTTATTTTTTTTCAGATTCTCGAATTGAGTAAGAATTCCCTGGGTTAAGACTTCTTTACCTTTACCTATATGTATCTCTTCTTCAATATCTGGACTGAATTTGCTCCAATAATCCTGAGATTTGATGTATTCATCAATAAGTTTATCCGTACTTCCAAAGTACTCATAGATAAGCTTTTTATCAAAACCGGCTACTGCAGCAATCTTACTTACTTTCAGACCAGAATAGCCTTTTACTCTCAAAATTTTACCCACTGCCGCCAGCAGCTTTTGTTTGGTTTTTTCTTTGTCCCTAATTGGGCCCTGCACTACTTTTCTAGGCATAATTTATTATTTTTTTGCAATATGCATTTTTTTATTAATATCATCAAAGACATTAAGTGTTTTGTCGAGATGTTCTTTCTCGTGTCTTGCCGTTACGCTCATTCTGATACGCGCATCTTTTCTGGCTACAGCCGGATACATAATAGGATTTGTATACACTCCATTCTCGAGTAGTATTCGTCCTATATCCCACATTTTACTCTGATCTCCTATTTTCACAGGAATAATGGCAGAACAGGTAATACCGGTATCCAAACCTAAGTCATTAAGGCCTTTTTTAAAGTAATTGATATTATCCCATAATTTCTGTTGCCAGAATGGTTCTTCATCAATCAAATCAATTGCTTTTAAAATTCCGAAGGAAGATGGTGGAGGCGTCACTGAGAAAATATGCTGACGAGACTGGAACTTAAGAAATGATGCAATTTTTTTATTTGCAATCACATACCCTCCCAGGTTACCGAAAGTCTTGCTGAATGTTCCTGTTATAAAATCTACTTTATCAAATAGAGCATCATCTTCGAGAGCTCCTCTGCCGGTCTCACCTAAAACCCCTACTCCATGTGCATCATCTACCATTAGATAAGCATTGTATTTTTTCACAAGATCACAAATTTCCTTAGCGCGTGAAGTATCTCCTTCTTGAGAGTACACTCCATCCACGATAACAAGCTTTGTACGGTACGTATTTTCAGATACCTTCAAAATGTGTTCCAAAGCTTCCAAATTATTGTGAGGAAATGTTTTTTTATTTGTAAAAGCACATCCTTCATGCACACTAGCATGTACCCCCATATCTAAAATGGCAATATCTTCCTTCTGCATTAA
Organism: Chryseobacterium nakagawai; assembly: GCF_900637665.1. NCBI lineage: Bacteria > Pseudomonadati > Bacteroidota > Flavobacteriia > Flavobacteriales > Weeksellaceae > Chryseobacterium > Chryseobacterium nakagawai. The sequence goes on along the minus strand of NZ_LR134386.1, from coordinate 2,622,134 downwards.
AATCTGCAAAGTCGCACTATTAGCCGTATACCCGGAAGTAAAAAGCACAACTTCATCATCATTTCTTCCAAAAAAATTCGCAATCTTTTTCTCTATTGCGTTATGATAATCAAAATATCCTCCGATAAGGGGCGATGCTCCTGTACCTGTTCCATATTTCTCTATCCCATCAATAGCAGCCTGTTTTACTTTTGGGTGCTGCGTTAATCCCAAATAATCACTGGTCACAAAACTTACATACGGTTTATTCTGGTTGGCAATATCAATGTTTAATATTGCATCAGTACCTGATGTATTTTTTAGTCTGTAATTCATGTGACCTCTAGATGTCATTTCATCTAGAAATTCATAAAAATAATCTGCTCTTTGAGCAATATCATAATCAGGGATATTCTCAAAGTCTTTAAATGTTGCTGTCGCAAAATCAATATTCATCCTAAGTTATTTAGTGGTGTTCTGTATAGCAAATATATAACTATTAATGGGGCATTAAGAGAATAATATGATTAAAAAACAATTAAAGACATATTATTTTAGCCCAATTTATCTATATACCAGCAGTTTTTTCAATTTTTAATTTAATTAATTTTCTAGATTTAAATTTAACAAAAAAAAGAAATCCATAAAGCAATATAAATAAAGAAATCGTAAAAAAAAACTACCTACAACACAACTATCTCATTTATAAAAGATTATTTTTTCAAATGATTTATAAAGTGAGCAATATTATACTAAGTGACGATATTAATCACTACACTTTTCATATTTAATCACAAAATAAAGAAATAAATTATATAAAACCATACTATATAATTGGTTTTTTCGAAGAAATTAAAACTTACCTTTTAGACAACTTCCTAAAATCACCAGGTGTTTCACCTGTCATTTTTTTAAAAAACTTTGAAAAATTTGAAGGATCATAGGTGAATATCCGGGCAATTTCTGCAACAGAGTAGTTGGAGTCCGTAAGCATTTTCTTGGCTTGCCGTATAATTTCTTGATCATAAAAATAACAAGGATGCTGCCCTGTTTCTTTTTTAATAGTATCAGTAAGATGTTTGTGGGAAACTGCAAGCTGACCTGCAATTTCATTGACTTCCATAAACTCAGGCACCACTCCCGAAATTACTTGCTGAACATGATTTCTTAAGAAATCAAAATACTGATGAGTAATCTCTTCACTTCTTTTCATCTTGTTTTTTATTTATAATTTATTGAAACTATAAAACTAAAAATATGAATTAAAATCCACGTGGTGAACTTTTCGGGTAAGTATATAAACCAAGAGGCTTACTTTTTTAAGACTTTAAACACAGAATTGAGTTTCAATATTTCAATTTACATATATTATATTCTAATGTTGTGATAAAAGAACAAAAGATCCCCTGAAGAGACCTTTGTTTTTTGAGATAAAATCGTTTGTGTTTTTAGAATCCTATTGCAGAAAATAACTACTTTTCATCATTGCTGGAACTGTTTGCAAAAGTAGGTAACCTGTTATAGCCCATCAAAAAAAAACTGTAGAATAAACACAATATTATTGTAAAACTTTTACTACAAATCCCTAATACATCAAATGTCATTAATAACAACCTATACAGAATAAAAATCAAGTATCAATCAAGAAAACTTATCTCATTGTATTTCAATAATTTTAATTTATCAAAACATAATCATTCAACCCCTGAAATCCTATATCTATTATCAATAAAAGATTCAAATTCTGCAAAAAATGTTTTTTTATAAACAAATACAGAAATTAAGAAGTCCTTCTGAAGCAATTTTATAAAACAAATTATCACAGCACGTAGAATTATTACTACAAAAAAGCAGACTAATATCAGTATCACTATCAATAAATAAAGACAAAACTCATAATAAAACAAATCAAAACATGCTGATTTATCTCTATAATTTCATTATTTTTACAGCATCAAACGAAACCATTTTAACGCTTAAAAACACAGAGACAAAAAATTAATGACAAAAATTTATTTCCAATCGTTCCTACCTATTAAAAAAACTTCGACTTGTACAAAAACTATTATTAACCGTTTTTTGCTTTAAAGCAAGAGACACAGATCAGTTTTGCATGAGAGTTTGGGCATTGTTTTTTACTTGCTTATATTTCAACATATACGGACAACGCTATACATCTACCTGGTATAATATTGACAATGGACTTCCACAAAGTAGTGCAAAGGCTATTGTTAAGGATAGGTATGGCTTTATATGGATCTCCACAGAAAACGGTCTTGTACGGTATGACGGGAGTTCCTTTATTACTTTCAATAATTTCAAAATAAACAATCTTCACTTTGGTGAATTCATTGGCGACCCTTCTCAGGATAGTATTACAGTTCTTAATGATTTTCAGGAGAACAAAATCATCATTAAAAACAGATTCCCTAAGCTGACAAAGCTTCATCGTAGTGACAAAATAACCTTCACAACAGGAAATGAATTCGTACACCGGGTTGCAAATAATATTCTGGCGTGTAATTTTTACAATGATATTCAGTATTTTGTAAAGCTTAAAAATTCGACTTACAGTTTTACTGAAAATAGCCTTATCACTTATAAGGATAACAAAGGAAATGAAACAAAAATAGCTATCCCTTTTTCTAATAAGGACCTGAACAACATGTTTGTCTTCAATGAGGTTCTTTTCATTAATAATACAAAGCACAGAAAAACCTATTCCATAGACAATGGGCACGTTTCTATTCATGATGAGCCAAATCTTTTCAATGATCCGAATACAAGAATTTATTGGCAACAGATTACCAATCAAACCTTTGTCATCAATCACAATGATATTTATATTGTAGTAGGCAGCCAAAAGAAACCTTCCCTTAAGTTTCTGGTGAAATATAATGAAATAGGGAGTCACTCTTATTGTTCTATGTTTTATGGATGGAAATTCAATAAACTTTATCTCGGTACCCTAAACAACGGGTTAAATGTTCTGAAACTTTCTGATTTCTATGTAGCGAAGAAAAAAGAGGACTTCTCTAATAACGTTTATTATGCTTCCCTACCCTTGAGTAAGAATACCATTGTTGCAGAAGACGGAACTGAATTCGGGAGAAATGGAATTGTGAAAAAATATCCTTTTGGCAATAATGACAACTATCTTATGATGTATGACAAAGCCGGAAATATATTAATCCGGAAACGAAACAGCGTCATTAAGTTTTACAAAAACTCTGGTTATAAAAAGAAAGATTCTACTTTTATAAAACAGGGATTTCAAGCTTTCTTACAGAGCGGAAGTCTTTATGGGGCATCATTTTCAGACTCTTCAAAAAGCCAGCTTCAAATCTTTAAGGAAGATCCTTTCTCAAAACCTGACTATACTTATGAATTTGATAGTTTTGTCAATACTTTTTTTCAATATAGTGACAAAGAAATCTTAGTGGGTAACAGTGATGGTCTGTATTCCGTAGTCTTGGGAAGCAAAACTATTATTCCTATTCATAAAGACATCCATATTAAAAGCATTATCAGAACAAAAGATAATCTGATTTGGGTTATGACCAATAAAAACGGATTTTATCTTCTCAAAGACCGGAAACTCATTAAAATGCCGACCGACAGAAGTAATAATCTGGCGTCTGCCCACTATATTCTGGAGGATAAAAAGGGGTTTTATTGGATATCTTCCAATAACGGACTTTTCAAAATTCCAAAGAAACAACTGTTACAGTACGCAAAGGATAAGAAAAGTCCTGTTTATTATTATCGTTTCACCAAAAGAGATGGTTTTCTGACCAATGAATTCAACGGGAGTTCACAACCTAATGCTTATGCCTTGGAAAATGGAGATTTTGTATTTCCTTCCATGGATGGGTTTGTCTTTTTCAATCCTGATCATGTAAGAACCTTCTATCCGGACAAAAATAAAATTTACATTGAAAGGGTAAAGATTGGAAATTCTGAACCTCAATACTTTCATCATACTCTTGATCTTCAAAGCAATTATAAAACTGCGGAAGTCTTTATTGATATTCCTTATTATTCCAATCTGGAAAACCTTTATCTGGAGGCTAAAATATCAGGAAAAGAAAATTCTGAATGGGAACCCATCACTACTGGAAAGGAACTGAAATATACCATTAGCAATCTTGCCCCGGGAGAGTATACATTGAAGGTAAGAATGTTGATTTCTCCAGATGGACAATTTGAACAAAAATCGATCAGATTCAAAATTCAACCGCTTTTTTATCAGACTTTGTTGTTCCGTGTTTCCGTATCTATCATTATTCTGGTTATCATCATTGTGATTGTTCAGTTGATGACTAACTTTTTAAGAATAAAAAATAGAGTATTGAAGCAGATTGTACATAATAAAAATTCAGAATTAAAAGAAACATCTCTTACTCTTGAAGTGGTAAAAAGTGATTTGCGAAAGGAAACTGAATATCAGAAAAAGTTGGTAGAAACCATTAGCCATGATATTACCACTCCTATCAGATTTATAGCAATGCTTTCGCAGAAACTTCATGAATCTGATGATCTGGAACTTCAGAAAAAGTATTTTGACAGTATTTATAAGTCATCTGAACAGCTTTACCAATTCACACTGAATTTAAAGGAATATACTGAACTCTATAAGGCTGAGAATATTTTTGAAGAAGAAAAGTATCCTATCAACAGGATTTTGGAGATCAAGAAAAAACTTTTCTGTGAAATTGCAAAAGAGAGAGGAACCCAAATCATTAATACATCAGAAAACAATGTGTTGTATTCCTACGTTAATGAAAGTATTTTAACCGCCATTATCCATAATATTCTTGATAACGCAGTAAAAAACACTTTTGATGGGAAAATATACCTCAATGCAATAGAAATTAATCAGAAAATCACCATAACAATCTCTGATACGGGAACAGGAATGCCGGATGAACAGATTAACATGTACATGAATTTATTTAAAAACCCTAAATTAGACACCCCAAGTTTTAAAGGAAAGGGGCTTGGGTTGCACATGGTTATTCATTTGGTCAAAAAAATCAATGCTGAAATCAGTTTCAGACATAACCAACCTCAGGGAACAATTGTGGAATTAATGCTCAATAAAAACTAATTTACTATGAACGAAAGAATCTTAATTGCTGATGATCACTATGTAGTCAGGGCAGGTACCGCATTGGTCCTGGAATCCGGATTTCCGGAACTGAAGATAGATTTTGCAGAGAACTATGGGCAGGTAAAAAAAATGCTGGAATCTTATGATTACAGTCTTATTATTTTAGATATTGATATGCCCGGAACTCAATATAAAAAGATGATTTCTGAGCTCAAAGCCATTCAGAATGATATAAAAATTCTCGTGTTTTCAGGATATGACAAAGATGTAGCCATACAATATATCCGGGAAGGTGCTGAGGGCTACCTAAATAAGCAAAGCAGTGAGGAAGAGATTAAAAATGCTGTACGAACCGTTATTGAAAAAGGGTATTTTTATCCTGCAGAACTGATTGGGCTTATCATTCAGAATAAAAAAAGTAATCCTGCTGAAAAACTGTCATCCAGGGAATATGAAATTTTTAAGCTTTTGGCCGATGGAAATGGAAACCTTGAAATTGCTAACAGGCTCAACATTCAGATGTCAACGGTAAGTACCTATAAAAAAAGGATCTTCCAGAAGCTTGATGTAGCTAATATCGCAGAGCTTATCAAAGTGTATGAAATGATGCATTAACAATTGAGAGACAGGAAGCTGGAAGAGGAAGGTTAACAAGTCTTCAAAAGCAATGTCATTTTATTTTATTAATTGGGAAAAGCACCTGATTTAATTGGTCGTGATTTATCCAATTTAAGCTTCCAGCTCCCCTATTTTAGCATCCCTACTCTATCATCTGTTCCTATTGCAATGATTGAGATAATGATTTTTATAATTAAAAAATAATCAGGAAATTTACAGAACTTTATTTTCTATGAAACCACTGCATCTCAAATGCACAAAATCATGAATCCATTGGAAAAAGCAGATCAGGGAAGCCAACGTTTCCGAAATATAAAACTTTGTATTTTCTTTTCAGGACTTTCGGTATTTGCACAGCTTTATCTTTTTCAGCCGATGCTGCCTATGGCTGCGGAACACTTCAATGTATCTGTTGGAGATACTTCCCTCCTGGTCTCATCCTCCACTATTGGAATGGCACTTGGATTATTGTTTTTTGCCTTTAAAGCAGACAGTTATTCCAGAAAGGGACTAATGACCTTTTCATTAATTTCATCTGCTTTACTGACTATTATTTCAACATGGATCCCTAGCCTCAGCCTACTGATTGCTATTGGGATTTGTAAAGGTTTTGTTGTTTCAGGAGTTTCAGCAGTTGCTCTGGCCTATCTCACAGAAGAAGTAGGCACTGCTGTAATTGGTGCAGCTATCAGTATGTACCTTAGCGGAAATACCATTGGTGGCATGAGTGGAAGGATACTGGCTACTATTTTAGCCGGAGAATTTGGTTGGCGTAATGCGGTTTTGGCAATCGGAATAGAAAGCCTTATCCTGGGAACTGTCTTCTGGAAACTCTTTCCTGAGTCCAAATTTTTTAACCCTCAGAAAACAGATTACCATCTTAAGGTAAAACAAATGAAGTTTTTCCTCACCAATCCTTACATGCTTCGGTTGTATTTTATAGCAGCCCTTCTCATGGGAGTTTTTGTGAGTGTCTATAATTATCTTACTTTTCGATTAGAGGCTCGGCCATTTTCGTTAAGCCATTTTATCATCGCTTTCATATTCCTGATGTATACATTCGGGGTTTTGGGAACAATGGTGGTGGGGCGTCTTTCTAAAAGGTTTCCTGCAAACATGATTCTGAAATGTGCTATCCTTTCTATGGTAACGGGTGCTTTATTATTACTCTCAGAGAACCTTTATATTCTCATTTTTGGTCTTGGATTATTTACGTTTTCCTTTTTTGCTGCACACACTATGGCAAGCCAGATGGCTGCCCTTTATGCCAAACGGGGAAAGTCTTCCGCCACGTCTATTTATTGGCTGTTCTATTATTTTGGATCAAGTATTCTGGGAAGTGGTACCGGATATCTTCTCCATTCTTATTCCTGGAACGTTTTTATTGCTTTTCTTGTTATTTCTGTACTCATTGCCCTTCTCCTGGCAACAGCGAATGCTCCATTAAAAGATAAAAAAAATTGATACCACATGTGTACCACATTTTATTTTAGAAGAAAAATACTACAAACCGTAATCTCTTTCTATTTTAACATATTCTTAATCATTTATATTGAAAATTTAACCTAATCTTCACGGAAACATAGTCTCACAATGTGATGCGAGGCATAGTATTTGATATTTATAAAGTTCCATATCATCCTTAAAATTCAAAATATTATGAACGCAGCAGATCTTAAAATCAAAAACTTAGTCGAGTACAAAAATCAGATTTATACGATCACTGAAATTTTTCAGAGTATAGAGCAGGCATATTTTGTTAAAATTGAAAATAATATTCACAGTATTTCAGTACCTACTGATGCTATCAAGCCTATTAAAATAACAGAAGAATGGCTTGAGAAACTGGGATTTTCAAAAACGTACAGTTCTGATCAAAGCATCAGATATGAAAGACCGGAATCTTTTATAAAATATGACATTGACCTGAGTTCCAGAAAAATACTGGAAGGGCTGAAAATTTATGGTAATGCCATTAAATGTAAATATATTCATGAGTTTCAAAACATTCTCTCATGCTTATTCGGCAAAGAGCCTGCGTTACATTTTAGGTACATGAAAATAGAATCATAGTTAAATAGTTCTTAGTTATTGAATACCACAGTTTAGTTACATAAACTGTGGTATTCTTTTTTTAGAATAAGAAAATAGTAATAATTAATCTGAAATTGAGAAGATAAAAGCTATTATACTTTAAAAAAATCTTATCGAGAACTCTGGTATCGTGAATGGATTTTAAAATTCCGAAAACCTCACCATATGTACATCATTCATTTCATTCATATTTGTATTAATCTATTATTCCAATGAATATAAAAAAGCACTTGAAATGATTTTAAAAATTATTAACTCCATCCTTATTCTTACCGCTGTTTTCATGGGTTTTAAACAGGGTATTGCCATGTTTTCCAGTAAACCAGAAATGACTGCCATGTTTGGAAAATGGGGAGTTGATAAGACCGGACTCATGATGAATGGTGCCATTACTATCCTCGCCTCCATACTTATCCTATTTCCTAAAACATTTATCTGGGGAAATTTTTTAATGGCTGCAGGCATTTTGTTAATTATCTGTTTTCATATTATGGATAAAGATTTTAAAGGAGTGTGGATAGAACTCCCTTTTATGTTCCTTAATCTGCTAATTATTTATCTTCAACATCCTCTTAAAAATTAGCCTTGATATGAAATACTCTGATCTTGCGATCTTATTGGTGGTAGGATTTTCCTATACAGCTTGTGGCCAGAATATACTCAAAGAAAGACACCCCTCAACACTAACTTCAAAAAACAACAGACAATGGATGTATCAAAAATAACAGATCCGCAGGTAAAACAGGCCATAGAGGCCCTTCAGGCAGGAGATAAAAGCTGGTATAGTTTCTTCATTGAAAATCCAGCCATGACTGATGACAGCAATAAAGTGAATTTTAAATCCTTCTTTGACAATGCTCTCGGCAAAGAAATCTTCCTCACCATAGACCGTGTTGAAAATAACGGTAAGGATATTTATGGAAATTTTAAAGCCGGACAATGGGGAACGTTTCCTGTGTTCTTCAGATTTCATAAGAATGCTGAAGGAAAGTTTGACCGCCTGGATATTGGGCAGGATAAATAAAGAAAATTCTTTACAACAGAAAAGGCTGTCTCGCTTTGAGACAGCCTTTAAGCGCTTATGTCTAAAATCAATTGTGCTTTGACTAATAAAGATTTCTTTTTAGCTTTTAAAAACTACCTTTTTTGCCAGTCTTAATGTATAAGCATTCTTGTTTTTTGTAAGAGTATACTGCCCTTTTTTATAGATCACTCCTTTTTTAGAAGCAATTTTATCGAGCACTAAACTTCCATCAGATGCAGGCAGGAATATTTCTGCTTTTTTGCTGTCTTCACTAAGAATTACGGCTGCATTAGAAGTATAGGATTTTTTAGAATCTACTTCTTTCAGCTGTATCTTTTCATCAAAAATCCTTACACAGTCGTTTTTTATTACGGAAAATGTATATCCTGCAGATCCTTTACAACCGTGTTTATCTTTATCTGAACCGGCACCTTTGGGACTAAGTTGAGCTGAAACTCCTGAAGCGAACATTACAACTGCCATTGCTGTAATAAATTGTTTTACATTTTTCATATATGTTTAATTTAATTGAATGAATTTACTTATTTTTTCTCACATTTATTTCTGTTGGTTATTAAATTTACCTTATAATTTTCCAACATTATTTTTACTCAAATTTCCTCAATATAAAGAGGCATCAGCATTGCGTTTTTAGAATCTTCATTGTCTTTTAAGGTTTCTGTCTCTACCCTTCTTTTGGTTTTGTAAATTTCAAAAACTTAATTAAAAAAGCAACAATTTTATCATACTACATTTATACCACATTTGCTATTTTTCTTATAAATAAAACATTTATCGAAAAATATCTATAAAAAAGATTGAATAAAGTTTACAAAATAATAAGCATTCTATTTCTGCTGTAGGCTAAGGAAAATGTGGGAAGTTGAAGATTATTTCTCCTTTAATATTTTATAAAAAAGTATCTCAAAGTTGAAATAACTTCGGATAGTGTATATTTTCCTCGCTTGTTATTTAATTTTTTTAAATTCAACATTAGATATATTTCCTCCAGAGAGCATAAATCCACTAATCTTATTCTTTTTATCATATTTAAAATCAAGCTGTCCAAAAAATGATTTCAGAGAATATAGCTTTTTTGAACTTAGTGGATATAATCTGACATCACGATTCACAGGATGCCTGGCTACCAACTTATTACCTTCTATGAACAATTGATAAATGATATTAAATTCTTCATTTTTATAATATCCGGTAAATTGGTTCAAATCAAGCTTAACTTCTTCTCCTATAAACTTTAATGCTATTTTTTTGGAGTTAAATACAAAGTCTCCGATACTGAATTTTAATGATCCAGAATGAAAAGTAAGGCTTGCTGTTGGAATGGCAGGAATCCCAAATTTGTTGTCTCCAATCATGGCAAAAGGAACTTTATCTCCTTTCTGATAAAGGTTTTTCCCGTCTGATATGATCTCAAGATAATTTCCGGGATTAATTTCATATACTCCTTCAAAATTCTTTAATTCGATGGGAGTATATGATGTCTTCTTAGGCATAGGCGGCAAAGTTTCCTGATCTCCAAGAAAGAGGTCAACCAACTTATAGGCGATCAGTAAACCGTCAAAAACACTTTTATTTCCTGCTAAAACAATAGATAAATTATAGGCAGGAATGTGAAGAATATATGCTCTATATCCAGCTGTTCCTCCGCCATGAAAAACAATATCCAGACCTTTATACTTTCCGGTTTGCAGCCCCAAACCATATTCTATCTTTTCACCTGTAGTCAACAGAGTATTTTGCTGCATTTTGTTATAAATCTCACGGCTTCCAACAATAGGTTTTTGAAAATTGATAGCCCATATACAAAGATCATTTAAAGTGGTAAAAATATTTGAAGAGCCATTTTCCATTTGTCCAAGTGGATATCTAAAGAAAGTTCCATGTTTTTCCTGATAGGATTCTGCTTTATTCGGAATTATTTTTTCAGGGTCATCTATAACCATAGTATGGTTCATCTGCAGCGGCTTAAAAATATATTCCTTAAGGATTTCATGGAATTCTTTTTTATAGATCCTGTGAAGAATTTCAGCTAATAACATAAAACCTGTATTATTATAACTGTATTGTTGCCCCGGAGAGAAATTTATACTTCTGATTGCCAAAACTGTTTTCACCGCTTCAGCATTGGTTACTTTGAATTCATCTCCAAATCCTTGTAGTCTTTTAATACTCGTAAAATCAGGTAATCCATGGGTATGATTAGCCAATTGTCGAATGGTAATCTTATAAGGCAAGTGTTTGAGCTCCGGAAGATATTTCCTGATGTCATCATTAAGAGACAGTTTTCCTTCCTGTTCAGCAAGAAGAGCTACAAAGGCTGTAAACTGCTTAGAGATAGATGCTATATCAAATGCTGTAGAATCTTTTATAGGGATGCGGTCTTCAAGGTTTGCCATTCCATACATCTTTTTATAGATCACTTTGCCTTCCCTTATAATTCCCACAGCCATTCCCGGAGTATTTTCCTGAGCATAATTGTGTATTACAGAGTCAACTTTCCGAATTTCGTTTTCCTGGATGGATTGCCCATAGCATATTCCAAAATTTACAATGCAAAAAAGGAATAAAATAAATTGAATTGATAGCTTCATTGTATTTAATTTTAAATGATGAAGCAAATCTGGAATTTTGTATCCATTTAAATATCCGATTACCGTAAATCGGACTCTTTTATATAAAAAAATCAGTCCGATTTAAATTCGGACACCGATAAACTTACTGATTTTCTGTACTCTGTAGGTGTTTGCCGGGTTTCTTTTTTAAACGCTGTATAAAATGATGATTTGGAATTAAATCCTACTTCATACAAAACTTCCAAGACAGTCAAATGAGGTTGATCTTTTAAAAGTACTTTTGCATCATTAATTCTGAACTCATTGATAAAATCAAAAAAGTGTTTACCTGTATATTGATTAATCAGTAAAGAAAGTTGCTTTTCCGGCATACTCATCTGCTCTGCCAGTTTTTGTAAGGTAAGCTTATCATCCAGATATGGTTTTTCTCTTTTCATAAAATCAAGAAGAGCTTTCAGTTTCTCTGGTTCGTTTCTGATTTCGTTTACCGGTTGTACAGGAATCAGATCCTTATCAATTCCAGTAAACAAGTTAGGACGATATAAGGCATTCAACACAAACCAACAGATTACAAATAGTACAAAAAGAGAGGAAAAGGCATACAAGCCTATAAAAATCACATTGTTATCTTTTACAAAACTTCTCAACAGCACAAAAAAATTACCGATCACAAAAATTACAGTGGTCTGAAACAGCCATTTATAAGTAAGGTGATGATTGTTTGAATAATTTTCCCGGTACACTTTCCTGAAAGTTCTCAATGTCCATAATACAGCAATGATATAGCAATAATACTGAAGAGTGGAAATAATATCAAACCCTTGATCACTTTGCTTTGAGATCCCGAAAATACTGAATAAGCAAAAAAAGAATAAAAATGGTAATCCGTGCAACAAATGTTTTTTTTGAAGCTTAAAATTATAGTAACATGCGGAATTTACATACAAGTAATACAATGGCATCTGCAATAGAATACTGGACACTTTCAATCCCTGAATAATTCTGTTATGAGAAGCCGGCAGAAAAAAACCAGACAGGTCTATCACAGAAACCAAAAGAAATGCAGCGAATAGATAATGAGGTAGTTTTCTTTCTGATTTCGCTGTAATCAGGAAAAAACTCAGCAACAGGAACAGGAAAAATATAATTTTACCTATATCGTTTATTAATGCCATACTCATCTTATAATCATTTATAAAACTAAAATATTATCCTTTCAAATTCTCCATGTGACCAAACCATTCTTCATATACATCCTGCGCTGTTTTCGTTGTATAATCTATATACGCTTTATTATAGTTAAAATCGCTATTGAATTTCTCTGTTTTAGGATGATATGACAGCTTCAGCATCACCGGAGCTTCTCTCCCTTCACTTTTGAAAAGTTCTTCAATATTCTTCAATATCCGATTACCTTTATTCAGCACCTCAACAGCCTTTTCATTACTGATGTCATATTGCATATCAGATACCTCATTTACTTTATGGGATTTCACCAGATAGCCATTGATTTCATAAAATGCTTTATAAAAATAACCTGATTCTATCAATCCGATAGCATAAACAGTATCAACTTCTTCTGAATTATTATTAACGAATTCAAAGCCAGTTTCAACCAGTTCTGCAAGATATTTCTGAAATTCATTATCAAAATGATTCATATTTCAATGATTTACAATTGCATCCGTTAAGATAATAAAATTTGGGCATCCTATCTCCAATATATCTGAAGGTCTACACTCGAGACAAATCATGCTTCATATTTGCCATAATATTTACGTAAATTTGGGCATTATCTGCCTGTCTGTACGCAAAACAGGTGATATCACAACTTCATTATGGATACAGATATTATTATTTCGCAGCTAACAGAACATTTTCAGGAAATGGTTCCTTTAAAAGAGATAGAAATTGATCTTGTGGCTCAAAAACTGGAATTTATTAGGCTTAAAAAAAAAGAATATCTGCTTCGGGAAGGACAGGTTTCAAGACATATGCGTTTCATTGCCCAAGGAAGCCTTTATGCTTATCATATTGATGAAAAAGGCAAGGAAAACATAACTCAGCTTGGTATTGAAAACTGGTGGATCAATGATTTATACAGCTATCTGAGTGAACTTCCTTCCAGAATGTTTATCCAGGCTAATGAAGAGGCAACGATCGTTCAGATCAGTAAAACCAACCTTGAACTATTATACAAAGAAATCCCTGCTATCTCGGAATTCTGGCGCCTGAAAATGCAGTCAGCTTATGTCACTCTACAGGAAAGAACTTTTGAACACTCAAGAGTAGACGCCTACACCAAATACAAAAATTTTGTAACAGGTTATCGTAATATCGAACAGCGTTTTCCTCAGTATATGATTGCTTCTTACCTGGGAATCACCGTAGAATATCTGAGCTATTTAAGAAAAAAACACTTGTCTGACGTTTCTTAAGATATCTTAAGTTTATTCCGTTCGTGCCTGAATAATTTTGCTCTCAGAAATTTAATGAGTGCAATATGAAGGCAAAAATTATCGCCATAACAGCTCTTGCATCAGTCTCTTTAAGTCTGAATGCACAGAAACTAAACTTTACCCCGGATCTTGTTTTAGGACACCGTTCCTATACCTATATGCATAATGTCAATTATTATTTTAACGATCGGCTAAAGCTCAACAATCTCACTTTATTTGATACAGAATATACCAAAGACAAAGAAAATATATTCTTTATTAGAAATACACTTGCTTACAATCTGACCAAAAGATTCAGCGTAAATACAGCATTAGGAATGAAAAATCCGGGGGCGTTTTTCAGTTTTTATGTACAGTACCGCATTGCAAAACCCAGTTATTCCCTATCCTATTCCATTGGGACCACCTATCAGAAAGGATTTTCTCTTGAACAGTCTATATCATTTGAATATACTCCTTACCTGCAGGAAAACCTACAGGGATACTTCAGTGTGCTAGCCATTGGTAATCTGGATGACAGTGGTTATCCGAGAGGCCTTCAGTTTATCCGTCTGGGAGTAAAACAGGACAAAATAATGTATGGAGTGGCTTCCAACTTCGACCAGTTCAACAACGCTAAAAAGACCCTTGAAAATGTTGGGGCATTTGTAAAATATAACTTTTAAATAATAATAAAATGAAAAAAGACATTGATTTAGGACTATTAATCAGCAGAATCGCTATTGGGTTTCCCATGTCAGTTTATGGAGTTAACAAGTTGATCCACGGGGTTGGATTTATTGAAGATATGATGATGATGCATGGCTTACCTTCATTCTTCGCCTACGGAGTATTTGCGGGTGAAATTATTGCTCCAATTATGCTGATTGTAGGTTTCAGGGCCCGTCTGGCAGGTTTAATCTTTGCTGCCAACTGTTTTACAGCCACTGTTCTTGCTCAAACGGCTAATATTTTTAAACTTAACGATTTTGGTGGATGGGCGCTTGAATTATTAGTGATCTATATGTTGGTGGGTATAAGTTTTTTCTTTACCGGAGCCGGAAAATATTCAGTTTCTACAGTCAATAAATGGGACTAAATATTATTTCGTAAAGACACTATTTTTTCTTTTCAATACGTTTTTAAGGCGCAAGAATTCTATCTGCGATAAAATTTGACCGCTTATCTTTATTTTATGCCACGGATGTACGAATGATTTTATTCGTGTATCCGTGGCATAAAATCATCTTAATCTTTCTATTTATACTTATCTTTATCCTGTTTTTAATAAGATATGATGAAGGAAGTAGTCGTGTATCAAATTGATTCTTTTACAAAGGAGAAATTCAAAGGAAACCCTGCAGGGGTTGTATTAGGTGCTGAAAACCTAACCCCTGAGGAAATGCAGCTTATTGCAAGGGAGCTCAATAATTCTGAAACAGCATTTGTACTCAAACCTGATCAGAATGACTATTTTGATTATCATGTACGTTACTTCACCCCCACCACTGAGGTTCCTATCTGTGGACATGCTACCATTGGTGCTCTGTATGCAAAAGCGATAGAAGATAAATTAGATTCCTGTACCATCAAAATCAACACTCAGGTTGGTATTTTACCTATTGATATTTTAAAAGAAAATAATGACTATCTGATTACGATGACTCAGGGAAGTTTTAGTCTGGAACCAGCTTTTGATCCTTCAATCACTCAGAAAATTATTGAAGCCTTAGGATTAAAAATGGATGATCTTAACAAAGATTGTCCAATACAGATTGCTTCAACGGGTCACTCTAAAGTCATGATTGGTATTAACAACAGAACTCTGCTCAATAATCTTACTCCTGATTTTACTGCTTTAGCCCATCTTAGTAAAGAAATCAGCTGTAATGGCTACTTTGTATTTACTTTTGATTCTGATGATAAGGATATTTTAACGTATGGAAGAATGTTTGCTCCTGCTATCGGTATCCAGGAAGATCCTGTTACCGGGAATGCGAATGGACCTTTGGGAGGATATCTTATTCAGAATAAAATTGTAAAAGTTTCTGATGAAACATTTGAATTTACTGGAAGACAAGGAGAAACTATCAACAGAATCGGACAGATGAAAGTTGAGGTCACCATACAAAATCATATTCCTGAATTGATCAGAATTACAGGGAATGCTGTAACTGCATTCCGTACAGTGATACAGGTCTGATATTTATTCTGAATCCAGTTTGGTTTCCTCCAATCTCTTCCTGTAATTTTTCGGAGTGGATCCGGTTTTCACTCTGAATAAATACGAAAAATGAGAAAAGTTTTGAAATCCAAGTTCAAACGCTATTTCTTTGATTGATTTATCTGAGCTGTGAAGTAAATTTTTGGCTTCAAGAATAATTCTTTCTTTAATAAACTCAAGAGGGGAAATATTATACTGTTTTCTGCAAATAACTCCCAGATAATTAGGGGTTATGCAGAGTTCGTCGGCATAAAAAGACACATTTTTCTGCGCTTTATAGTATTTGTCCACCAGCATGTGAAAACGAAAGGCAAGATTATCCGGCGTGCTTAATGCTTTATTCCCAAAAGCATGCTCTACCCATAAGTTGATAATAAGTGCCAAAAGACGCACCCGTGCATTAATAAGTTCCGGAAATACAACATCAGCTGCAATTTCTTTCCTGATGGCATTAAATTCGAGACTGAATCTGTGATAGGTTTCATCATCAGGCGCTATCATTTCATATTTACTATAAGAAGAAAAAGTGAATTTAAGGGTCGGAGAAAATGTCTTCAAAATAGCATCATTAATAATCAGTCGTCTTCCGATAGTATGAGGAGCCAGCTCCCATTTGTATTCTCTTTTAGGAAGATGGATGAATAATTGCTGAGCTTTTAAACCATATTGATTCAGACCGGTTGTACATTTTCCACCCTCACATTGATCCAATAAGATAATGGTAAAACAGTTTTCAGGAAAAAAGTTGAGTGAATCACCACTGATCTCATCCTGAAAAACAACGTCAATTCCTTTATTAAACACTTCTTCTACTGAATTTTTATTAATCAACTCTTTATCTATTATCATCCCATTCTTTTCAATACTAATTTATGAAAATACCTCATATATTGTTTTGTGTTACCATTGCAATATATTTTATTTCCTATTATTTTTAGCAGAGTGCAAAGATACACTCTTCTTCTCCGTCCGGAAATATCATAAACTGTGATAAGAATATCATATTTTCATATCGTTTATTATCAATAAGGCCATTAAAAAACAATCAACCCTAACTCTATCATTCTATATATCTTGCTTTTAAAGCCAACATCTCTACTCTATCATGCTTCATTTTCAATATTTATATTTCTAGTTTATCGTTAAAACAATAAGTATATTTGTGTAAGGTTCTTTTTCCTATACTCATATGTTAACAGACAAATTCGGAAGACATATCAATTATCTAAGGCTGGCCGTTGTAGACAGATGCAACCTCCGATGTACGTATTGTATGCCGGAAAACGGGCTTGCATGGATCAAGCAAAATGACCTGATGACTGATGAAGAAATGCTTAGAATATGTTCCGTCTTTACCCATCTTGGTGTAGACAAAATCAGAATAACCGGAGGTGAACCTTTTGTCAGAAAAAACTGCATCAGTCTTATTGAAAAAATATCGCAGCTTCATGGAATTACGGATATAAGTTTAACGACAAACGGGCTTCTTACCGAGCAATATATTCCGCAGCTAAAAGCATTCGGAATAAAATCGGTTAACCTTAGCCTTGATACATTGGATGCAGACCGTTTCTTCAAAATAACCCGCCGCAAAAGCTTTGATAAAGTGATGAAAACATTGGATGGTTTATTGAAACATCACATCAAAGTAAAGATTAACACAGTAGTGATGGACAATCAAAACACTGAGGATATTATTCCTTTGGTTGAACTTACAAAAGAGCTTCCGGTGGATGTCCGTTTTATTGAAGAAATGCCATTCAATGGAAATGATAATGCGGATATAGTTCCAAAATGGAATTATCCACAAATTTATACTTACATCAGCAATCATTTTCCTGAGATAGAAAAAATAGAAGATCCTAAAAGTTCCACATCTTACAATTACAAAATACCTGGTTTTATAGGAAATATCGGCATTATTGCCGCTTATACACGTTCTTTCTGTGGAGATTGTAACAGAATACGGATAACTCCTTCCGGTATATTGAGAACCTGTCTGTACGAAGGGGGTGGAATTAATTTAAAAGATATCATTCGTTCAGGAGCAACCAATAGCGAATTGAAAAATATAATTATCAACAGCATACATCATAAACCCAAAGACGGATGGGAAGCAGAACGACAAAGTCTGAACGCTTTATCCATTCATCAGTCGATGGCAACAATAGGAGGATAACTATGGAAATGATTACCGTACAACAGGCAGAAGAGATTATACTTTCCCAAACGAATAACTTTGGAACAGAATATATTTCTTATGACCACGCATTAGGAAGAATTTTGGACGAGGACCTCAAAGCCGATCGGGATTTACCTCCTTTTGACCGTCCTACTGTAGATGGAATTGCCATTCAATATAGTGCTTATGAAAAAGGAATCCGCTCCTTTCCTATTAAAGCTATACAGTCTGCAGGAGAACCTTCTGTAGCTATTGATTCAGAAACCGAATGTGTAGAAATCATGACCGGGGCTGCTTTAGACCGTTCAGTAGATACTGTCATCCGATATGAAGATCTATCCATCAATAACGGGGTCGCAAGTATTATTATTGATATTAAAAAAGGACAGAATATCCATCTGAGAGGCAGGGATAAAAAAGAAGGTGAAGTTCTGGTAAAAGCCAATCAGACAATTACTCCAGCGATCATTGGAATAGTCTCATCTATTGGAAAAATTACTATAGCTGCTAAAAAATTGCCTAAGATCATTATCATTTCTACGGGAGATGAAATGATAAGCCCAGAATTAACCCCATCTCCTTATCAGTTAAGGCGTTCCAATGGAATCACCGTACAATCTGTTTTAAAAAAATACCATATTGAAGCTGATACTCTTCATCTCAACGATGACTATGAAGAGGTCAAAAAAGAAATTTCCCGCTGCATTCAAGAATATGATGTTCTCCTGATGAGTGGCGGAGTATCTATGGGGAAATTTGACTATTTGCCTCAGGTTTGTGAAGAGCTTGGGATAGAAAAGCTATTTCACAAAATAAAACAAAGACCAGGAAAGCCCTTTTGGTTTGGTAAAAATAATGCTCAGAAACTTGTTTTTGCATTTCCGGGAAATCCGGTTTCGGTATTTATGTGCCTGCATCGGTATTTTATCCCATGGTTGGAAAGGTCTCTGGAAATCTGTGGAAGTTCGCCTCAGTTTGCGGTTTTACAAAATGATATCGAAGTTCCCTTTTCCTTGCAATATTTTGTTCAGGTGAAACTTGGGACAAATCAATTGGGACAACTGACTGCTGAAGCAGTTAATACCAATGGTTCAGGGGATTTTTCTCATCTTGCAGATACCAATGCTTTTATGGAGCTTCCTTTGGAAAAGAATAGCTTTAAAAAGGGGGAAGTATACCGGGTATGGAAGTATAATAATTAAAATAACGTATACAATATCACAAATAAAATTAATGAGTTCCTAAAAAGTTATGAGCCTATGTGGTTACTTTTTTACCACTGGACTATAATGCAAAAGACATTAAAAAAATTCGTGCATTCATAGCTAATAGAATTTATATCTGTGGTTTAAAAAAGAATATATGTCAGAATTTAGCCATCTTAATAAAAACGGAGAGCCAGCCATTGTAGATGTTGGCGGAAAAAGTGTAACCAAGAGAAAAGCCGTTGCACAAGCCATTATTTCTTTACCAAACAATGTATTAGAGGCTTTACAACAAGACGATTTCAAAACCAAAAAAGGTTCTGTCTTCCAGATTGCTATGATTGCAGGAATTATGGGTGCTAAAAAGACGAGTGACCTCATTCCTCTTTGCCACCCAATTGGACTTGATAATTGTAATTTACACATAGAACTGAACGACCACAACGAAATTGTCATTGAATGCACTGCAAGTATAGAAGCTAAAACCGGTGTGGAAATGGAAGCATTAACTGGAGCATCTGTTGCAGCATTAACCATTTATGATATGTGCAAGGCACTGAGTCATGATATTGTCATCAAAGAAATTAAATTAATAGAAAAATCAGGTGGAAAAAATGATTTCAGACGAGCTTAATACAATTCCCAGAATCAACGGTCTTGTTCTCGCCGGTGGAAAAAGCGTAAGAATGGGAAAACCTAAAGATCTTCTTCAATGGCATGGAAAAGAACAGCGTTATTTTGCTGCAGATCTTGTGGCTCCATTTTGTGATGAAGTTTTTATTTCCTGCCGACAGGATCAGCTGGAAAACTTTGATCCGGATTATAAAGCTCTTACCGATACTTTCCTGAATATGGGTCCTTTTGGTGGAATACTTTCCGCATTACGGGCTCAAAGAGATAGGGCATGGCTGGTGGTAGCCTGTGATCTCCCGTTATTGGATCCAAAATCTTTGGAGTTCTTAGTACAGTCCCGGAATCCAGAAAAGGCAGCGACCACTTATGAAAGTCCTTTTGACGGATTACCAGAGCCTTTAATTACGATTTGGGAACCTAAAAGTTATCCTTTGCTGCTCAACTTTCTGGGTATCGGAAATACCTGTCCGCGAAAGGTTTTAATGAATAGTGATACACTTATTTTAAAACCGGATAATCCAGATGCTTTAATGAATGTGAATACACCTGAAGATGCTGAAAAAGCACAACGAATTCTAAAAAATTAATTTTGTTGGAAACGCGAAGGCAAAAATTGCTCATCTGTATGTTTTAAGGCACAAGGAGTTTTTCTCTCGTTGATTACGCCAATTAGGCAGATGATTGTGGAAAATATTGAGAGCCACGAATACACGAATAAGATTCTAAAATGTAGTGATTGGAATTGATAATAAAGATTAGGCTTTTTATAGATAAATTAAAAGGAATAAACTGAATCATAAATATTAAAAAATTCGTGCATTCGTGCTAGAAGAAAAGTGAAAAAAGAAACAAATTATGAGTACATCATTTGAACGTTATCAATGTCAGATTGCTTTACCCGGATTTGGCATCGAGTCCCAGGAACTGCTTAAAAATGCTAAAGTTCTTATTGTAGGCATGGGAGGTCTTGGATGTCCTTCTGCTCAATACCTTGTCTCTTCCGGTGTAGGTACTATTGGTATTGCAGATGATGATATTGTTTCTTTAAGCAACCTCCATCGTCAGATTTTATATACACCTGATGATGTAGGAGCCTACAAAGTAAATATTGCAGCCAAAAGATTACAGCAGCAAAATCCTTCTGTTTCCATTATCCCCTATCGATTACGAATTACTTCTTCCAATGTGATGGAACTGATTTCGGGATTTGATATCATCATTGAAGGAACCGATAATTTTGAAACGAAATGCCTGTTGAATGACGCCTGTGTTTTAGTGGGAAAACCTTTGGTATATGGAGCAATTTACCAACATGAGGGCCAGGCAAGCATCTGGAATGTTTTACAAAAAGACGGCACCTATTCTCCCAACTACCGTGATGTTTTTCCTAACGCAGAAGAATCTCAGGTTCCTAATTGCAGAGAAGGCGGTGTCATTCCTACTTTAGCAGGGATGGTAGGTTGTATGCAAGCTAACGAAGCTATAAAATATCTCATCCGATCTGAAGAAACTTTAGCAGGAAAACTATGGATGATGAATGTGATGACAGGGAGAGTACAAATCATTAAGTTAAGGAAAACTTCCGTTCAGATTACAGGCTTGTCTCAGACGATCCAGCTTATAGATTTTGAAGAGTTTATGAAGGATCAGAACAACTTTGAAACGATAGATGTACGTACAAAGGAAGAATATCAGAATTTTAATATTGGTGGAAAAAATATTCCGTTGGATGAACTGGAGGGTCATTTCTCTTTTATTTCTTCAATTTCAAATCCTATCATTATTTACTGTCAATCCGGTAAACGAAGTATGGAAGCTGCGAGAAAAATTAAAAAAGAATTTCCTGAAAAGGAGGTGTTTTCTTTACAAAATGGTCTTAATGGAATACTTCCATAGTTTATTTAAACACAAAAGTTTTTGTTTTACCACTTAATTTCATTTTAGAAGCTGGTAACAACATGGTAAAGAACTGCACAGAAGATGAAAAATCAAAGATTTTCAAAAAACTTAAGTATCCTTAGCATTGACAAATATTGTAACCTACTGCCCTAAAGTACTTAAAGACTATATCAATCAAACAAACTCGCATCTGAATAAAAAACTTTGCCATTGGTAATTCTTGCAGGGGCAGTATAAGGATGTTCCTCAGCTTTTCCAATATTCATAATATGTTTCACATCCCAGCCTTTCGCTTTGAGATAATCTGAGATCATAGACCTGTGACAGCTCCACCATACCGCTTCTGAGCACATAAATGCAGTTGTTTTTGTTCTTGCAATGCTTTCAAGCTTTTCAACAGCTTTGGCAAACTCTTCAGTTTGCATATAATCAGCATACCCACGGAAAGATTCATTTCTCCAGCGGCTATTGACTGAATCAGGCTGAACTTTTCTCCTTCCTCCTAATTCTTCAAAATGGATATACTCAATCGTATGTTCAGGCAATACCTTCTCTAGGTTTTCTTTACTAAACCACGGATATCTTTTTGAACCTGCAAATCTCCGTACATCAGCAAGAACTTCAATATTGAATGATTTCAACATTTTTAAAAATTCTTCCAAAGGATGAGTAGAATGCCCAAGTGTATAAATAATCGAATTTTCCAAATGTTTTATAAGTTTATCAGTCTATGATCGTCTGTTTTTCTTTGTGAAAAGTTGTAATCTCCTCTCCTGACATTTCATGAATCGTCTCTTCAATCATTACACTCATACTGTTTAAAGCCAAATCGTTAGCTTCTGTACCGAATGGTTCTTCAATTTCATCAGCTATCGCTTCAAACGCTACAAATGTATAGGCTACAAACACAACAATAAGTGGAGTAAACCATCGCAATGAATCAACCAACCCAAATGGTAAAAGAAAGCAATAAATATAGACGGTACGGTGCAGCAAAACACGATAGCTGTAAGGAAGAGGTGTGGAAATAATTCTTTCGCAACCTCCTACAATATCGGAAAGTTTATCAAAATTTTCATCAAAACGGGCTTGCTGAATCGTATCTATGCTTCCTTCCTCTTTTGCTTTCTGAACCCATTCTGCCAATAACCTCATAATGACAGCAGGTTTATACTTTGCTGCAGAAACTATTTTTAGCTGATTTTCACTCAATCTTTCTTTTAAATCTTCATATGCATCTGTTCCTCTAAGCTGATGTTTTAGTGCAAAAATAAAAGCACCTAATAAATTGATAAATTCAGGGACAGAAACATGGCTTTCTTTTATATTTTTCAAGGTTAAAGCCTGCCGGGTTAGTGAACGGGCAGTATTTAATAAAGCACCCCATAATTTACGCCCTTCCCAGAATCTGTCATAGCTTGCATTATTTCTAAACCCTAAGAATAAGGCGAGAACAAAACCAAATAATGTTAATGGGGCCGGATTAAGGGGAATTTTAAAGGAAAAAATAACCCCACGCAGATACACTACGCCCAACGATAAAATAAAAAGTAAAAAAAGACGTGGCAACAGCCCAGGTAATACTGAACCATGCCATACAAAAAGCATTTTAAACCAATGTTCCTTCTTCCTTATAATCATACTGTTTTTGTAAAGCTTTTATTTTAAATTTATTTCTTAATCTGGCCTATCACTAAAGATTCCAGCTGATAAGAGCTGCGAGCAGGTTTTTTCTCTCCTTCTGCCACAATACGAAGCGGACCCTTTGACTCGGACAATGGTTTTCCATCCATGGTATCTGCCACAATAACATTTTTGTCTGCAATGGAAGCATCCAACTCTGCTAATGAAAATAAAACCTGATACCCGTCTGCGCACTTTGCCAATACATACTTTGATATATTTTCTCCATGAAGCTCTTTTCCGGAAGGAGCTCCGGCCTTTGCAAGAATATCCTGAACGGCAACTCCCGTATACCTGTGAACACTTCCATCCTTGTCTTTCAGGGATGCTTCTTTTCTAGGCATCTTCGATAAATCTGTGAGGCTCAACTCTAAAGGTGTGGAAACGTCCCCACTCACTTTCAATTTGAATCCGGATTGACAAAATGCCCAGCCGGAAAGCAATAACAGCGTTATAGGCAGTATCTTTTTCATAGAACAATATAAGAATAATTATGGTTTTTGAATCGCTCCCCGGTACAGCATTTCGTCTACTTTTTTATAGACTTCAGGATCGTGTTTTTTAATCTTGATTTTTACATACTTGGAAGCGGGCATATTACTTTCTTTTACCACATTATTTACCGAGACCAAAACATTGGTTTCCGGGAAATAGGTAACGGTATTCTTTTCAGGAATCTGATAGGAAACAATAATAAACAGAGGAGCAACTCTTTCTATATCGTCATCATAGTTGAAAAGATCCACTTTATCACCCGCTTTAAATCCGGCTTTATCAATATCTTTTTGGTTCATGAATATAACACGACGTTCGTTTTTAATTCCACGATAGCGATCATCCAAGCCGTAAATCGTTGTATTGAATTGGTCATGAGTTCTGGTGGTAGCCATCATATATTCATCGGAAGCCAATGTATTGTCTGGAATTTCTGTTAATGTAAATGGCGCACGGCCGCCAAGCTCCTTTGAAAAGCTTTGTTCATCTCTTGCTGCATTGGGAAGATAGAAGCCTCCTTTTTGTCTGACACGAACGTTATACTCTGTAAAACCTGGAATACATTGTTCAATATCATCTCTTACCGCATCATAACTATCATGGAAACGCTGCCAATTCACTACAGCACGGTCCCCTAGCGTAGCCATGGCCATGCGGCATACGATCTGCGTTTCATTGATAAGGTTATCTGAAATGGCATCCAGCATCCCTTTTGAACTCTGAACAACCCCCATTGAGTTCTCTGTTGTAATAATTTGCACTTCTCCATTGACGATATCTTTATCACTTCTTCCATAAGTGGGGAGAATGAGAGCTTCTTTACCATGTACAAGATGTCCTCTGTTCAGTTTAGTGGAAACACATACCAGTAAATTAAGTTTTCTCAAGGCATTGGCAGTAAATGTAGTATCTGGTGTGGCAGAAAGGAAATTCCCACCCATACAGAACATTACTTTTATTTTTTCTTCGTGAATTGCCTTTATGGCTCGTACCACATCATATCCATGTTTGCGGGGAACTTTAAAGCCGTAGAAATTTTCAAGGCGATCGAGCTGTTCATCTGTAGGTTTTTCATCAATCATCATCGTTCTGTTTCCCTGAACATTGCTGTGACCACGAACAGGACATACTCCAGCTCCCGGTTTACCAATACTTCCTTTCAGCAAAAGGATATTCAATATTTCGCGGATCATATCAACTCCATTAGGCTGCTGGGTAAGCCCCATTCCCCAACTGACGATAATCTTTTTTTTGAATGCCATCATTTCAGCGGCCTGATGAAGTGCTTCCTTGGATACTCCTGAAAGTTCAGCCAACTCATACAGTTTATACTGGTCAAATTGCTTCATGAAATCCTCATATCCTACTGTTTTATTTTTAATGAAATCTTCATCAAAAACCTTACCCGGATTTTGTTTTTCAAACTCGATTAAAAGGAGTTCCAGCGCTTTCAATAAAGCCATATCCCCATTGATTTTCACTGGTAAATAAAGGTCTGCCAACTGTACACCACCGACAAGTATTTCCCTCACACTCTGAGGGTTAATAAATCCCATCAATCCTGCTTCCGGTAATGGGTTAATGGCAATAATTTTAGCTCCATTTTTCTTTCCTTTTGCCAAAGCACTCATCATTCTTGGCGCATTGGTTCCAGGATTTTGTCCTATAATCACAATCACTTCAGCATCATAGAAGTCTTCCAAGGTTACAGTTCCTTTACCAATTCCAATGGTTGGACGGAGTGCAGAACCTGAAGTTTCGTGACACATATTGGAACAATCAGGCATATTATTTGTTCCGAATTCTTTTGCAAATAGCTGATAAACAAATGAAGCTTCATTACTTGTTCTCCCAGAGGTATAAAAAGCGGCTTCATCCGGAGATTCCAATGCATTGAAATGTTCGGCTATCTTTTTAAAGGCATTATCCCAACTGATGGGTTCATAATGAGTGGCTCCGGGAGCCAGATACATAGGATCGGTAAGTCGGCCCATTTTTCCAATCTGATAATCATCTAATTTGGCAAGATCATATACAGAATTCTGTTTGAAAAACTCTGGAGTCACTCTTTTGGTTGTAGCCTCTTCTGCAAGAGCTTTTGCTCCATTTTCACAATATTCTCCAAGAACGGAACGTTCATCGTCAGGATCAGGCCAGGCGCAGCTTGGGCAGTCGAAACCATTCATCTGATTCATTTTGAATAGAGCTCTCATTCCCCGAATAGGTGCTTTTTCTTCAAATAAATCACTAAAAGCTGCCAGTACCGCAGGCATTCCCGCCGCTGATTTTTCGACATGGGTTAACTTAAGGTCAAGTAAAGTGAATGGATTCTCAGCATTAGGTTCTCTGCTGATTTCTTCTTCTACTTTCTTTTTATTATTTTCTTCCATAACCTTCTATTTTGTAAAGTGATTAACATTTAAGATTGGGATTCGGATAATTATCGCTTTGATCTTCCATCGTATTATCTATACATACAAAATCTTTTTCTACCAAAAGCTTTACTAAACCCACCTGCCCATCAAAACCAACAATATCAGTAGAAACCAATTCTTCTACCATGGCTTCAGGCATTTTCAATACAATTCTATTTTCAATGAATGCTGCAGACAATGTAGCGTCTTTTGTTTTCTCTATAGCGTAGATAAACGGTCGGTCTACAAATTCTGTAAAACTTGAAATAATTCCGGCCTTCCCTAATTCTGATACTTCGGATTGGGTTAAACGAAATCTGATGGAGTTGTCTTTTATTCTTATTTTCATTTGTTTCTTTTTAATGATTAATTCTTCTTATCTATGTACCTGCGTGGTAAAATTATTTTTTAAAACCACATAGATACATAGGCTTTTAGCAATGGTTTATTCTTATTCGTCCATTGATAGGGATTACTTTTCAACGATGTTATGAAAACTACTTTCGTTATAAATATTAAACCGGTTGCCTCGAAGAAATCCTAATAACGTCATATCAAACTCTTTTGCTAAATCTACGGCCAGACTGGATGGCGCTCCTATTGCCGCAACTGCTGAAATTCCCGCCATAGCAGCCTTTTGAATCAGTTCGAAACTTGCCCTTCCACTCAGCACCAAAATTTGATCCTTTAGTGGAAGTTGCCCGGTAAATAATGCATGTCCAATCAGTTTATCCAATGCATTATGCCTTCCTACATCTTCTCTTAGAGCCAGCAGTTGTCCTTCAAAGTCAAAAATCCCGGAAGCATGAATCCCTCCTGTAGCACTGAAATTATTCTGAAAGGACTGCAGATTTCCCGATAACTGGTATAAAACCTCAAATAATAAGGTATGCTGCTCCCTTTCGATATGCTGAAAAGTGCTTACTGTTTTTATAGATTCTATAGAGCCTTTTCCACATACTCCACAGCTGGATGTGGTATAAAAGTTTCTGTCTGCATGATTTAATTGAGGACTAAAATCTTCAGCCAATTCCACTTCAATAATATTTTCCCGGTTTCTGGAACATTCTGCCTGTGGATGATCTATGGTTTGGATTTGATGATATCCTGAAATAATTCCTTCTGTAAATAGAAAACCGGCAGCCAATTCCGCATCATTGCCGGGAGTTCTCATCGTTACCGATATATTTTTACTGACCCTCTGACCTTTTGAGCCATAGGAAATCCGGATTTCCAGCGGTTCTTCTACAGAAATATCATCAGTATAGGGAAAACTTTTGTCTTCTTTTACTTTAACAATATCTATTTTCTGTACAGATTTATTTTCTAATGTATTGGTTTTCATATCTGAATAATCTGTTATAGTAAATATACGAATTTCCGGTCTTTAATTATGGATGGGCAGAAACCCATTCTTCACCGTCTTCAAAAATTTCTTTTTTCCATATAGGAACGGTTTTCTTTATGGTATCAATAATGTAACGGCAGGCATCGAAAACAGCATCCCGATGCCCATCACTTACCACAATGATTACGGCGGCATCACCGGGAAACAAATTTCCTATACGATGGTGAACAACAATATTACGGACAGAAAACAAGGTAATAGCTTGATCTGCCACCTTCTTGATTTCTTTTATCGCCATAGACTGATAACATTCGTATTCCAAACGGATGACAGGTTTGTTTTGGGTAACGTTCCGGACAGTTCCTATAAATGTCGCGATCCCTCCACTACTCAGATCCTGTGCCAGAGCAAGGCATTCGGTGATATTTAATGTATCTTCTGTTATTCTGATATCCATCATTTCTTTTCGTTTTTGATGTTATTTTGATGCTATAAAGTATATTTTTTGGATGAAACAATGCCACGAATGCACAAATTATTTTTGAGTATTCACAGGTTTTATCCACCACTCACCGGAGGAATAACCGCTATTTCATCTGTATCTGTAATGATCTGATCCTCTTCTGCATATTCTTCATTCACTGCAATAAAATAAGATTTCAGTTTTACAAGTTGGGGGAAGTCCTTCTCCAAAATATCTTTTAATGCTTTGACATTAAGATTATCGTGAACTACAAATTCTTTTTCTGGCGCTCCGAAAATATCTTTCGTGATTCCAAAAGCTAATATTTTAAGTTTCATTTTATTTTTAAACTAAGATTTTACCAATATTTGATGAGAACATTTATTCCTGCTACCAATACAAGGATTGCAGTCATTCTTTTTATAATCAAAGGGTTCCATTTCAGCGACATTCTGGAACCGATCTGCCCGCCGATAAAAACGGCAAGACATAAACTTAAAATCCTGAAATAATCCATATCTACAGATAATTTAGACAGCTGTCCGAAAATCCCTGATATAGAGTTTACCAATATAAAAACACTGGAAGTAGCTGCAATTTTTCTTGGGGTATCCCATTTCATCAGATTGAGCAGAGGTGAAAGGAAAATTCCGCCCCCTATTCCTACCAATCCTGACAAAAACCCGATTCCACCTCCTAACAAGCTATTTCCCAATACCGCAGATTTCGATTCCTGTAATAGCTTCTCTTCGTTTTTAGTTTCTGTTTTAATCCATAATAAAATTGAAGCGATGATAAGGGTAATCCCTAAAATCAGGAAGAATGTTTCCAGGCTTATTTTCAATATTGCTCCTAAATAGGCCATGGGGACACTTACTAAAGTGATAGGAATCACTTTTTTCCAATCGACCTGTTTATTTTTAATATAAATATAAACTCCTCCCACCACAACAATTACATTACAGATTAAAGCGGTTAAGCGTATTTCCTGATAAGGGAGACTATACATTGCCAATACAGCCAAATAACTAGATCCGCCGCCAAACCCTACTGATGAGTAAACAAAAGCAATTATCAAAAAGAATAGAAAAATCTCCCAATGTCCCATATTATTTTGTTAAAGGTTAATTTTATTACAATAATACTCATTTTACAGTTTGTTTAATGACAGGAAGGGCAAAAGTCTTTACAGTAATTTGTGAAAAAAATGTCATAAATTGTTTATCTCAAGAATAAAATGATGAGGTACCATTATCATTTATTAAATTTGATTCATTAGAAAAAGTAAAAATGCCAGCAAACGAAACACAAAAAAACATGAATTCTCAAAATGTCACCGATTATCCTAATAACAACACTTATTTTCTGGTTTGGAATTTCAAACAGGATGCAGATCTTTCTAAAATTAGATCTGTATTCCAGAGAGTCTGTGCCTTAGTCACCAATCTGAACAATTCAGCTCTTGACCGTTTTCCGAATTCTAAAGCGAGCTGTGTGTTGGGGATTGGGTATGAGGCATGGTTACAGCTTGAGCTGCCTACTCCACTGCCTAAAGAATTTAAGAAATTTGAAGAAATAAAAGGCAGTAAACATACCGCTGTGAGTACAAGAGGAGATCTTCATTTTCACATTCGTTCTGATGAAAAAAGTCTGGCGTATGATATGTCTTCTACCATTTCGGATTTCATGGCAGAAATTGCAGACTGTATTGTAGAAGTTCAGGGTTTTCGTTATTGGGACAGCAGGTCTATCTTAGGTTTTGTAGATGGTACGGAAAACCCACATGGAAAAGACCGTGATTTTTTTGCCATTATCGGAGATACAGATCCTGAATACGAAGGAGGAAGCTATCTTTTTGTACAAAAATACATCCATAATATGAATGCCTGGAAATCTCTTTCTGTGGAGGATCAGGAAAAGGTAATCGGAAGATCAAAAGAACAGGATATTGAAATGGATGATGATGTAAAACCTAAAAATTCTCATATTGCCTTGGCCAATGTAGGTGATGATTTTAAGGTGGTAAGAGACAATATGCCTTTTGGAAATGTTTCCACGAATGACATGGGAACCTATTTTATCTGTTATGCAAGCACATTCAGTACAGTTCAAAAAATGCTTACCAATATGTTCATTGGGGATCCTGTAGGAAACTACGACCGAATTCTGGATTTCAGTACTGCCCAAACAGGAACTTTATTTTTTGTTCCTTCAGCAGATATGCTGGATGAATTTTCTTCTTAAATTAAGTTTTATACAAAAGTAATTTTGAATAATAAAATAAATGAACCATTTCTTGTGAAATGGTTCATCTTTTATAAAAGTCAAACTTATTTTAAAATAACTTCAGCGTGTTTTCTTCACTAAATAAAATATTCTTCAGTGTATCCTTACGAATCTTGACAACATCTCCGTGCTGAACTTTATGTTTCTTTTGTAAAGATCTTTCATGAACAAAAACAGCATCTGCTTGCATTAATTGATTCAGTTTGCTTGATGAAATCTTTAAACAGGTTCTGATCACGGTTGATAATCTGAGATTAAACTCAAAAGGGCATTTGATTTTAAAACTCAATACTTCACTATCAGAAGCCATCATTTGCTCTATAGAGACTTCATCAAACTGAATTTCATAGACCACACTCTCCAAATCTGCCTCTGCATTATTTTTCTTTCTTGTTTCCCGGGAAAATGCATATTCCCAGGCCAGATCCGTATCATTCTCCGAAAGGCGATTAAAGATTTCCTTACTAATGGATTCTGTTCTGATTCTGGAAAACAGGGTCATATTGTATCGGTGGCTGCATTTTACACATCTGTAAATTAACCAGATATCGATGTTCTTTTTTTGGGCATTCAGCCTGAATTTATCACTGCAATGAAACCTTTCGCTGTCGCAATGGCTGCATTTCTTTTTCAAAAGGGGGGTGTTTTGGGCTTTTACTACCCAGGTATACTCTATACTCATTATAATGGGTGCTTACTATTCTTAGAATTTTTTTCACCTATTATTCAACATTATAAAGTCATAATAGAAATAGCTTCTCCTATTCCTTATCTGATCGGTATAGCCGTCAAAATCGGGAATAACAAAAACTGCCTATATCGGCAATGCAATTAAATAATAGGGTTAAATAGAAACCTGTTCGGGTAGATTTACCCAAACGAAAGAATAATTA
This sequence comes from Chryseobacterium nakagawai, assembly GCF_900637665.1. Taxonomy (NCBI): domain Bacteria; kingdom Pseudomonadati; phylum Bacteroidota; class Flavobacteriia; order Flavobacteriales; family Weeksellaceae; genus Chryseobacterium; species Chryseobacterium nakagawai. The sequence goes on along the minus strand of NZ_LR134386.1, from coordinate 2,590,549 downwards.
GCCTGTGGTTGGAAGGCTAATAGTAAGCTATAATAGGTTTAAGAGTTGTTCTCAAAACAAATTGTTTACTTGGTTGGGATAAAATTAGTTAATTCTTTACAAAAAACAAATTTTTTATTCCATTTCAGAAAATAAATACCAATCCTTACTCACAAACAGCTCCTGTTAGATACAAAAAAATATACAAGGAGTCGTCAACGAATGATGAGGAAAATAATAAGTTTTTGAATTCATTTTAAATCCACAGATCAAGGAAAGTTTTAATATTATTTTGTAGCTTAGATTTCAGTATTACAGTGTGTTATTATTTTAACGAATTTATTTAAAACTAGACCATATGTGGTGGGTATATGCAATTCTTTCCGCATTTTTTGCTTCACTGACTGCCATCTTTGCCAAGATTGGTGTAACAGGCGTAAACTCAAATCTTGCTACTGCTATCAGAAGTGTGATTATCTTGCTGATAGCCTGGGGAATTGTTCTGACACGAAGTGAATATAAAGGGATCCCAGCCCTTTCCCGACATCATCTTATCTATCTTGTGGTTTCCGGGTTCACAACAGGACTTTCCTGGATCTTTTATTTTAAAGCTTTACAAGCCGGTAAAGTGACTCAGGTAGCTCCTGTAGATAAATTAAGTATCGCTTTAACAATTATTCTTTCCGTGGTATTCCTTGGGGAATCTCTTACTTTAAAAACAGCGATTGGTGCCTTATTGATTATTATAGGAACCATAGTTCTCATCTTTGAACAGTGATTGGCCTTTAAATGCGAGATTCACAAGAAGAGAATTCAAAACATTTATTTTTCATCATATCGTATCAATCCATCTGTACAGATCAACATCAGCAGAAATTCCAAACGATTTTCTGAGTCTGCTTTTTCTGGTCTGAATGGTTCGGACTGCCAGGTGATTATACTCTGCAATGTCTTTTGTTGTGAAACCTAACTTAATTAAAGCACAAAGCTTAAATTCATCACCACTCATATCAGGGTTAAGTTCCATCAGATTATCATACAAGCCGGGAAACATCTGCTTTACTTTAGGAATAAAGGCAATATCATCATTCATGGCCAGTTTTACAATACCTTCTAGGTCTATCTGATCTTTGCTATTGAGCTTTGTTCTCATGTCTGCAATAATCTTTTCACTTCTTATAGCCTGTTGGTATAATTTCACAATTTTGAATTGTTTGGAGACTATAAAATACCCCAGGATACTAACCCCTAAAAACACTTGCAAAAAAGTAATCAGTCTTTGATTTTCTGAAAACAGAACATTATCTGCTCCTTTAATGGTAAATATTTTGAAATCATAGTAATGACTGATACTAAAAAGAATAAGTACCGTAAGATAAACAAGAAGATTATACCAGACTGTCTTTTTGGAGTTAAAAATAAACAGTGAAGCCAGCATAATGACAAAATAATATAATGACAGTCCATTTTCAAAACCTGTGGTAGATGAAAAAAAGAAGATGATAAATAACAAAAGTTCCAAACTAAACAGCGTCACAAAATGGTTATAACGTAGTTTTGTAAAGAAGAAAAGGAAGAGATAAAAGATCCCCAATGCCGTTAAAGCAAAAAAATTGACCTTCAAGCCAAATAACAAATCTCTGCATCCGTTAAAGATCAAAACAGCTCCAAGGGAAAATGCAAATAAGTTCATTCTCTGCGCCTCAATAAACTCAAGCGGATCTGTATTGGGAGCAATATGTCTGTTCGCTATATAATCCCAGATTTTACGAAACATAATTTATAAATATTGAGCAAAAAACATGAAATTCAATACAAAAATAAATAAAATGCTTTTATATTTCATTAAAATAGTCAATTTTGGTTAAAAAACACATTTACAGAATTTCTTTATATTTAAAAACGTCTGGCAGCTATAAAAATATCTCATTACATCAAAAAGAACTTTTTCTATTTTGCAAGGGTATTCTGCTTCGTTTAAAATAAAAAGCTAACTGACTGTTAGTTAAAAACACAGACAGCTACAGGCATACATTTCATCGCCCTCATTTTCTGTACAGTGAAGAAAATTACAGATATAGGACAGCTCTATATTGCTTTCAGAAACAGCATTCTCAATGAGATTTCGTATGTGAATGTTTTTATAATTCGTATTTCTTTTTTCTTTTAAAATACGATTAGAATCCTAAAGAGGAACAGTATTTATAATCAGTTTATGTTTTGTTTTTAATAGATCAATTAAGTCTGTCAATCAAAAGAATATTTTGATTTTTCTTATTCTTATCAGACAGAGTATTTAAAGGTTCCGGCGGGGCTCCGCCCCGCCGGAACTAAACATTAAGAAGACATTCTTTGTGCTGTAATATGGATACGCCTGATGTTATTGGCAGGAATGGTATCATTTAAGTTATCTACATACACAAAAATGGTTAACCTGTACCAAACGCCGTCAATCGCCAGATCTATGGTTTCTATTTCCTGAGAATCATCAGAACTGCTTGTAGAATTTATAGGCGTGGAACTGCTATTCATATTATCTCCCCAGTTAAGGTAGATCCCGTTATCCGTTTCCACATATCCTCCCGGAGCTACTAAAATATTAGCACGGCGAAAACGGTCTACACTGGATAATGCAGCATACCACATTTTAACATTACTGGAAGATACATTTACCAATCTAGGGTTGTAAGTTACTCCACCTGATCCTGTATTGGAACTGGACCAAAAACTAAGATCCAGCCTGACCTTTCCTCCTAAAATAGGAGGATTCGAAATCATCGTACTCAGCAAACCTGTTGTAGTAGCTGGAACTTCATACGTGAAAAACTGGTACTCTCCCGGACTGAGCTTTTTCCCTCCCCCAACTTCTGCATTACACGTCTGGCCGCCTATCGAAATAGGAAATACTGTTGTATTAGGACTGGATACTGTTGGGGTTCCGGAAATAGTATAAATTAAAGTGCCTGAACCTTGTGCAAAATTTCCCTGGGTAATGGTTGCGGTAAGCCCGTTTACAGGTCCTAATGTCTGGGTAGAATATATTCCACCGTTTCCTCCTGTATAAGGAATAGTCATTGTTCCTTGAAAAGGAGTTCCAGTTGTATAGGTCAGCGGATCCAGATTAGCATCAGTACATCGTAAAGCGCCTATGACCCCCTGTTGCAATAAACGCCCATCCAAAGGTCTCCATTGGCTGCCATCCCAATATACATATCCTGCATAGGTAAATGTAGATTGTGTTCCCTGGTTAAAAACCAATAGTCCAGTAGCAGGGCTAGGAATTGTAAAAGAATCGTTGTAGGCTGTTAAAGCTACCCTTGGCCCCAGAAAACCTTTCTGCTTTCCTGATGCCAATTGACTCACATTAAGTTCTACTATTGCAGACAGATCAGGGGATGTAGTTCCTACGCCTACACTTCCATCAGCCATAACTACAAAATCATTGGCTTGTTGTCCTGCAGTAGGACTTCCAGTTGTACTGTTGTCTTTTTTTCCATCAATATTGAAGATTCCCTGTGGATTGGGAGTATTGATGCCAACCTGTGAATAGTTGAGCGAATAAACCATTATAAATAATGGAAGAAGATACTTTTTCATTCTGTGTTTATTGTATTTAAATTGAGTATTACAATGTTTTTAGCTAAAGAAGTTTTTTGTTACATAGAGCATACTGAGTACTTTTTCCATAGCTCTAAACTGCTTTTTCTAAATCCATATTATTGTTTAAAATTTCAATGCAAGATTAGAGTTATTCGCTTCTCAACCCAAGAAAAACAATACGCTACAGATACACTACAAGCTCATTATTATATACGTCACAGATACGTCTAGCGTCAAACAAAAAACATCAAAATATTGAAAATGAAATAATTACAATAAAAACATTAAGTATGCAAAAATTCAGATTATTTACATTGGAGATTTAAAAACAAACGCTCTATGAAGCATATTTCATAGAGCGTTTTATTCCATATATTAAAAAAAATTCTAAAGGAAAGCTTCATTCAGAATCAAGAGAAGTCTTAACCATTAAGATATCCTTTTTACTATTTCCATTCCCAATTCAATTCTTCATGATAGGGAATTTTCTGGTCGCTACAGATTTCATGGAAATATTTTTTTAGCTCAATAAGGTTATGAACCTGTTTCTTAGGAAATATCAGATAATTTCCTGCATTCATTTTAATAAAAAAATTTTCACCAGTCTCTGAAATCCATTCAAAATGTGCTATTGCGTGTTTGACCTCAAGCTGAGCATTCTTAATCAAAATATACTCTTTATTGAATACTACATCAAAAGTATTGGCTTCACTACTTTTATACTGCTCTCCCAAAGCAATGGTTGTATAATAACGTTTATAGTAACGACTGGCAAATTTTGGGTAAATCAGATAAAAAAGGCCGCCTACCATAAGAATTGCTACACCTAATATTGGTTCAAAAAAGATCATCAACAGTCCGATTACAGCAATCATTCCTGCGAAAACATAGCCACTTACCTTTTTCGACTGTTTTACTTCATCAGATTTTGAAGCTTCGTAGAGTAAGCTGTCCAACATTGTTTTTCCATTAAAGCTCAGAGTCATTCTATTCATGGTTTGTTATTAGTTTTAATAATTTTGATTTAAATGTAAAGAGGTTAGTCCTATTTAAAAAATAAGGCAGTTTCTTATTTCTCCTAAAAATACTCTATTTTTAAGAAATTCTATTTTACCTTCTTTAATTCTATACAAAAGACCGAAGGAATAACCAGTATCTTCATCAACATTATAAACCTGAGAAACGATGCCATCTAAGTTAGTATCATTTAATCTGATAAGTTCGTGAAAAATCAAGATAGCAGTCTCCTCTTCCAAGTTTTCAATTTCATCTACAGCTGCATCAATAGCTTCCCCCAATGTATCAGCGATAATTTTTTTAAAATGAGTATTTCCAAAAGAAATAAACGGAGAATACTTTATATTGCTACGGATATAGCTAATAGCAATCTCTTCTGCTTTTTCTATTTCAGCCTGTAAAGTAGGATTCAATTCTTCAAATTTCATATAAAACAGTATTTACTTTTTCTCTGAACAACAGCCAACCTAATTGGGAATAAGGCTAAAATACAAAAAACTTAAGTTCCGAAAAGTTAAAACCGAACGAATGCTCATCCCTTTGTTTCTTTTAATTCGGTACATTTGTATCCTATTGATATGAAAAAGATACCCGCATTACAAACCTTACAGCTTACTACACTAGAGCGCCAGGGATTAGTACAAGCCACACCATTTGGAACCGGAAAAAAAGCAGTGCTTACTGCTATGGAACGTCTCGGATATATACAAATTGATACTCTATCTGTGGTTGAACGTGCTCATCATCATACATTATGGACTCGAATTCCTGATTTTCAACCTCTTTATCTGGATGAATTAATAGAAGAACATAAGATTTTTGAATACTGGTTTCATGCCGCGTCTTATCTTCCTATACAGGATTTCCGGTATGTATTGCCTCAAATGCTTCATGTAAAGCAAAGTGATTCTCATTATTATAATGCAGACAAAAAGGTCATGGAATATGTAGTAGATACCATTCGGACTGAAGGCCCTAAAATGGCAAGAGATTTTGAGAGTAAAAAGAATACAGCCGGAAGCTGGTGGAACTGGAAGCCTACAAAGCTGGCTCTGGAAAGACTTTTTATGCAGGGAGATCTGATGATAAGCGGAAGACGTGGTATGCAGAAAACCTATGACCTCACAGAAAGGGTATTACCTTCATCCATCAATACAACACTGCCTACTCCACTTGAATTTGCTGAATACCTAGTAAAAACTAACCTTCGCGCTTATGGTTTCACAACTTTAAAACAAATAACACACCTCAGGAAAGGTGATGCATTGAAAAAAAATGTGAATTTGGTTTTACAATCCTTACTTGAAAAGGGCGAAATACAAAAAATTTCTATTGAAGGTCTTTCTTCTGTTTTCATCCAAAATGATTTACTTGAAAAATCTGATGGGATAACCGGATCAGGTGTCAGATTGCTATCTCCATTTGACAATTCCATTATACATCGTGACCGTGTTAAACAAATTTTTGATTTTGACTTCCGTCTTGAGTGCTATGTTCCTAAAGAAAAGAGGCAATATGGCTATTTCTGTCTGCCCATCTTATTTGGCAACACCTTTATTGGAAGAGTAGACTGTAAAGCCCACAGAAAGGATAAAAAATTTGAACTGATTCATCTGCATATTGAAAATACAACCATTTCTTCAGAACTTTGGATTCCTTCTTTTACTGATGCTGTAAAGCGTTTTGCTTCTTTTAATGGCTGCAGATCACTGCTACTGAATAAAGTGAGCCCCTCAAAGCTAAAAAATAGTATTAATAAAGTACTGTCTCATTAATTCACAAAACAATAGAAGGAAAAATGACTTTATACCACTGGTTTTTCAGGGATATTATTTTAATTTTTAAGCAGTTGTTCCCTGTATTCTATTCCCCATTTAGCCATGGTATCAATAATGTTGTGCAGACTTTTTCCGAAGTCTGTAAGTTCATAATCTACCGTTACCGGCATTGTATTATTTTGGGTCCTGCTCACCAGGTTATTCATCTCCAGCTCCTTAAGTTCCTTTGAAAGGGTTTTTGCCGCAATCCCTTCAAGCTGCCTTTTTAAATCCATAAAACGCATCTTACCTCCAAAATAAAGGTGACTGATGATAATCGTTTTCCATTTCCCTTCGAGTAAATAGACCGTGTCCTTTACGCCACGGATATGATTTTTACATTCCGGTCCCAGTTCCATTCTCTCCTTTTTCATACATGATAATTAAGTTACAAAGTTAATAATTATTAAACATCAATGAAACTTAGTTACTTCCAGGTAACTAGTTACCTACAGGCAACAGGTATATTATAGCAACCACTTAAGGTGTAACTTTGCATCATCAATTAGTAAGTAAATAATAAAATTATGTCATTACAGAAAACATTAAACTGGAGATCCGCAACCAAAGGTTATAATGGAAAAACCATTGAAGATGAAAAACTGAAGCAGATATTGGAGGCCATTCGTCTTGCCCCTTCAAGTTCAGGCTTACAGCCATTTAAAGTTTTAGTTATCAAAAATAAAGAACTAAGAGAAAAATTAAAGCCTATTTCCTGCAATCAGGATCAAATTGTACAAGCCTCACATATCCTTGTTTTTGCTGCATGGGATGAATATACCACTGAGAGAGTTGATTCATTTTTTGAATTCAGCAACCAGGTAAGAAACCTACCCCATAGCGCTACTGATGATTACCGTGTTAATTTACTGGGAATGCTGGAAAAACAAACCAGAGATCAGCATTTTAACAATGCATCTAAACAAACCTATATTGCTTTAGGTTTCGGACTTTTGGCAGCTGCAGACCTTAGAGTAGATGCAACTCCAATAGAAGGATTCAACAATGAAGCTGTTGATGAACTATTGAATTTATCTGAAAAAGGACTAAAAAGTACAGTTTTAATGGCTCTTGGTTATAAAGATGAAGAAAAAGACTGGTGGGGCAAGCTCGACAGAGTTAGAAGGTCTAAGGAAGAACTATTTGTGGAGATCAACTAAATTAAACATAAAATTAATAATAAAAAACAGGAGAACTTTTGAAGGTCTCCTGTTTTTTATCTTACATTAATAGCCCCATAAATCATTACAATGGAACTGAAATTAAGCATCCTCGATCAGACTCCGATTATTAAAGGTGGTAATGCTACTCTTGCACTCAAAAACAGTCTGGCTTTAGCAGAGATGGCTGATACACTAGGCTATAACAGTATTCTATATTCGGAGCACCATGGCGTGGAAGCCTATGGAAGTTCCAGTCCGGAAATCCTGGCAGCAACCGCTCTTGCCAACACAAAAAACATCAAAGTGGGTACCGGCGGAATCATGCTTCGTAATTATTCTGCATTTAAAATTGCTGAATGGGCAAAAATGCTCGCTACATTTTATCCTGATCGTTTTATACTGGGCCTGGGAAAAGCTCCCGGAGGGCTGAAAGATGCGATTTTGGCTTTAAATGGCCACAAGCTCCCTGTCCTTAATAATATCAATGATAAACTGGAAGAAATTATCACCTATCTAAAAGAGCAAAACTATAAGGATACAGAATTGTTTGCTCAACCTACCCATGTTATAACTTTGCCCGAAATCACCTGGTTAGGTTCTGGAGAAAGCTCTGCAAAAGAAGCAGCTCAATATGGTATATCCTACTCTATGGCTGATTTCATAGCAGACGGATCAAATACAGAAATCCAGAAAACCTATCAGAAGGAATTTAATGATAAAGGATATGGAAGCCAGCCATCCTTTCAGGTAGCTGTTTCTGTTTCCGTTGCCAAAAATATAGAACAGGCACTCCGAAATGCATTTGGAATGGTCTATCAGTTCGTAGAATCCAGGAAAATTCTGGCTCCAGCAATGTTGAAACCCTCCGAAGAAGTAGAAACTCTTATTGCTAAAAGTGAAGATAAAGATTTGTTTAACACTTTACTGAATAAAGTTATAGTTGGCACCCCAGATACCATCCATTCAAAACTAAAAGAAAAAGCATTACAATACGGAACCAACGACCTCGTCATATTATCTAATATGTTCAGGGAAGAAGACAGGATTTTCACGTATAAAAGTCTTATTTAGAAAAGTCTATCCTTGTTTTTAACAATGGACAGACTTTTTTATTCTAATGTTTATTTCAGATTTCTGGATTCCAATTCTTTCCCTAATGCTTGATTACGTTTATTCCATTGAGTCCCCAGAAACCCTGCAAAAAACAACGGAAAAAAGGTAAAAAATCCAATTCCATTGGTTGCACTGCTATATATCGCAATACCCACAAAAAAACCTATGAGAACTGCATTGATTATTTTGTCGGATTTAGATTTATTCTTCTTTTCTAATAATTCCTGATCGGTTAACGCGTTTAACTCTTTTTCTGACATGATTATTGTTTTTAGTTTTTTTGATTTGAAATCCTCGCTAACTTACAAAAGTTTTACCTTTATAAATGAAAAAAAGTGTACAGCATTTGATTAATTAGCTGCAGGATCAACAAGTTCTGTTGTTATTCTTATGGATTTTAATAGATTTTTACCGTCGAAAAACAATGTGGTAAAATGCTTTCCATTCTTAAAAATAAGTTTTGCTCCGCCGGGAAATTCACTATCAGTTCCAAGCTTTTGAACTTTTGCCTCATTTTTTTTGAATTGAACTTTAGCATTCTCCAAAGTCGTTTTATTCATCACAAGGCCGTATGGTAACCCACTTATGACCAAGTCTTTATTATCGGATATATCAAAAAACATTTCGTTAATAACATTATTCTTTCCGAGACTACTATAAAGTTCTAATCCTGATTTCGTAAGCCATTTAGCATATTTCTCTTCATTAGCATCTTCATAGAAAACAGTTTCCACATGCAAGGCTTTCGAAATTTTATCTGGTGTCTGTGGAAATACAAATCCGGAGTTTTTATCCAATAAGGAATTCAAATCTGCTGTTTTTTGTGAAAATGCAGTAACGCTTAAGAATTGAAAAAGGACAGCCAGTGCCAGAGTAAACGGTTTTATTTTCATATTGACTATTTTAATGATTTTCGGACTTAAAGATATTAAATTTAGCGATTCCAGTTTTAGGCTTTTTTAGTTCAAGAATGATCGCTTATTGATAAGCGAAACTGGAAAAAAATAATGTAAATTTGTCCTATCTTACCGCAAAGGTTAAGTTTTTAATATAATGAAAAAAACAGCATTTTCTTTACTGGCGCTTTTGTTACATCTGGCCTGCCAGGCACAAAATTTTGACGTTATTCCATTAGGTATTTATGGAGGAGAACAGGAAGATAATTTATCTGCTTATTTAGTTGGTGGTACCAAAGACAATACATTCCTTTGCCTTGATGCCGGAACAGTAAATACCGGAATCCGAAAAGCAATTCAACAAAAAAGCCTTACCGGCTCAGAGGAAACAGTTTTGAAAGACCAGATCAAAGGATATTTTATTTCCCATGGACATCTGGATCATCTGGCAGGACTTATTATCAATTCTCCAGCTGATGCCAAAAAAGATATTTTTGCTATACCGTCGGTAGTTCAGATTTTGCAGAATCATTATTTTATTACAGATACCTGGATCAATTTTGCAGATCAGGGACAGAAGCCTATCCTTGGAAAATATCATTACAATGAACTTCAGGAGGGAGTGGAAATTCCAACTCAAAAGACTTCTTTTTTCTTAACAGGATATGAGCTGAGCCATGTAAATCCATATAAAAGCAGTGCTGCATTGGTCAGGAATAATGACCACTATCTTCTTTATCTTGGTGATACCGGAGCCGACAGAATTGAGAAATCTGACCGGATGGATAATCTTTGGAAAAATGTAGCTCCATTGGTTCAAAAAAAGCAATTAAACACTATATTGATTGAAGTTTCTTTCCCAAATAGCCAGCCTGAAAACCTTCTGTTTGGGCACCTTACACCTAACTTGTTGGTAGAAGAACTGGAAAAACTAAAGGAAAGAACTGGGCAGAAGGACCTGGAAGGCCTTACTATTGTGGTTACGCACAGAAAGCCTACGGGTAACAATCCTGAGATCATCAAACAGGAATTATTGAAAAACAACCCTTTAAAGGTAAAATATATTTTCCCTGAACAAGGTAAAAGAATTAACTTACCTTAATCATAAAAAAGCGATGGAACATTAAGTATCATCGCTTTTTTATAATACTTTCTCTGATTAATTGATTATTTTCCCCTTATTGTTTTCCAACTTCCCCCGAAATCGCTGAAGCTCTTCAGGATTTGGCTTACTCCAATCTGTTGCTTCTCCAATAATTTTCAATGGAGCTTCTGAACGATAAGAACGAGTCAGATTACCTGGAAATTTTTTATTGGTCAGGTTCGGATCATTTTCAAAACCCCCAGTGGGTTCTATTATATATACCCTTTCAACTCCATTTCCTTTTGCTAGTGCAGCAGCGAGACCAGCTCCATTTTTTGATGCCGTAAAGTAAATATGATTCATTATGAATTCAGACTTATAATTAGAATGGCCACCTGCTGTTAGCGTATCCCCTATTTTCAGATTTGCTTTAGTCCCATGATAAAAAGGACCTTGGTCAAAAATTTTATCTTTTACAGATATCGCCAACTCATCATATTCTTTTGCCTTTTCCGGATATGAAAGCGCTTTATAGCATTCTGACATCTTTAAATAAAGAATATGAAAAGCACTTTTAGCTGTATCATCATTTGCTTTTAAAGCATGTTGTAGGGCCGTTTCCAACCACTTTAATCGTTCGGAAGCTACTTTTTGATGTTGCCCAATATAATACGCAGCAAGAAATTTTTCAACATCGTCTGCAGCTTCATTCCATCCTTGCATAAATAATTTTTCGGCTTCTTCATATTTACTTTGTTCTTCCATACCCATTCCTTGGATACAGAGTTTAACGATAGTATTAAATGGTGAAAATTCCATAATATTTGTTTTGGTTTTTTAATTTCTAATGTTTGGCATTGGTATTAAATCTTTGTTCCAGAAATGGTTCTGTTGAAATCCCATGCTTTTCAAAATCAGAAATTATCATTTCTTTCAGTTTTTGAAACTTCTTTGTAGATACATCCATTTCTTTTACAGCCATATAAAAAAAAGTACTCTTATATTTCTGAAGGACCGCCCGAACTGATGCATAGTCCATATTTTCAAGAATTGCATTCGTAAAATCACCTTTCACGGGCAAACCAATGGAAGAACTGAATTCAATAGGCCTAAATGCAGTGTCTTTTGATCCCCGAAAATTGGAGGGCGGAAATGCCTCATTTGGATTATAAACAGTAAGGTAAACAGGAACACTACTCTCATCATCCTGACTGAATATACTCTTATTCATTACTGCAAAGAATTTTCCAGATGTATTGATAACCGCCATATGATAGTCCACACTATCAGGATGCTTGATGTACTTTTCAAGAATTTCATTATCCTCTATGCGTCGTAAACCTATGGCTTCTATTTTTGGCATATACGGATTTCCACCTATTTCCGGAACAAATTCTATAGAGGCTTTCGGATCATTGGTAAAAAGTACTATCGCCCCAAATTTCAGAGAATAATCTGCGGCTGTTCTTTGAGCCTGCTGAACATTTTTCTCATAATCAGATTCTATTTGAAGCATAGCCCTGGTGAGAGATCTGGCCTCTTCTTTTCTTTTATTTTGAATAATATCTGAGCCACAGGTACGTGCCAATATCAGCAATGCAGATACCGCTGACAAAGAGATGGCAATATATTTATAATTTCGGTTTTTGGAGACTTGCAATTGCTCTACAAGACGGGAACCTTTTTCCTGTAATTTAGTTTTCTGAATATCTTCTTCTTTGGCCAGAAAAGACTGTTGAGCATTCTGTTCCAGATTCAAAAGAAGCTCATCCCGGAATGCAATGAATGTTGCAATATCTTCTGCTGATTTTTGATTCCGGGGATTAAATTGCCATACCAGTTTTTTTCCGTTATTCAGTTTGATTCGCATAGAAGGTGGTGGAGCCTGTAAAAAGTTATAAGGAGGAATACTATATATATCTTCATAACGAATACGGCCATGTTTCTCTGAAGTAAAACCTTCATGATCTACAGAAAGCGTATCTATTTCTCTTGATATTCTGATAAACCGGGCCATACAATATACTACAGCCCCAATCCCCAAAGGAATGATGATCCATAAGCTCCATGGGATAATATCCAAAAGAACGATGCTCAATAAAATTATCATCAAAGGAATTCCGAAAAGGGAAAGTAAAACATATAAACCTCCTTTATTATTTTGGTATTTGAATGTAAATTGTTTCATGATCTGGCATTTATCTCAAATTATATGATGACTATAAATTTACTATAAACCTGCAACATCATCATTAAAAATAGCAAGCTGATAATTGAACTTATATTTTTTTAAGCACGGCCTATTTTCTTTGAAAACTTCAGACTATTCTCCCTTATATTAGCTCAGCAGATTTCATCAATATGAAATTGATATTTTTATAGTTCAGAAGTTTTCTATAATCATATCTATCATCAATTTATGTCTATAGAATTGAAAAATAACATTATCTTTAAAGAAGCAGTACAATTCTACTATTCCTGACAAATGCCACACAGAGCAAGAGAGATAAAAAAAAACAAAATATGGACAACGAACTAATCGAAAGAATACAAAACAAAAAACATTATTACGAAAATGTTGAGGCTTTGGAGAAACACCTGGATCAACATTTCAAAAGTGAGGAAATGACCGTTTTTCATGAGATGCTGTCACTCGATTTCCATCTTGATGTTTATTTTATACAACCTAAAGATCAAGACTTCAACCTTCTGATAACCTCCGGTATGAGTTTGCTGGAAATGAAGGTCCCCGATACCATCGAAGATAAAGAGGACTATGCCTTTGCTGAACTTTTGATTTTGCTTCCTAAAGAACTGGAATTTGAAAAAACATTTCCAAGTGAAGGAAAAAACGACTGGATCATAGGCATGGTAAAAGATATGGCAAGATTTCCACATCATCAGGATACATTTTTGACTGAAGGTCATTCTCTGCAGGCATGGAGTGATATTTCGGATCCTTATGATGAAAATACACAGTTTACAAGCTGTATTTTATTGCCTTCTGCTACTTTTGATGATGATTTTATGCAAGTTATCAGCGATAACAGAATCATTACCCTACACACCTTGTTCCCACTCTATCCAAATGAGCTGGAATATAAAATAGAAAATGGGTATGGGAAGTTTTTCGATTTATTGATAGAGGGTAATATTCCTGATATTTTCAATAATACCCGTAAAAATTTATTAGGATAACCTATTAATACAAATGATAAAAGACACCCCTAAAGTCTATTTCATTTTTCGGTCAGATGTAAAATATAAAAAAACTGAAAAACATTAAACTCCATTTTTCAGTTATCCATACTCATTTTTTTGAATATAAAAGGTTTCCTATGTTATCTTCCGATACCTTTGTACAAAAACAATGGTATTTAAACCCTTTAAAGATCATAAATATAAACCTATATAAAGCTCCGTCTGTAGGTAGAGTCAAAAAAAATAAATTTTATAAAAAAATATTTTGTCAGTAATTTAAAACTCCCTATATTTGCACCACTAAAAAACAACGATATAATCGAAGTTTAGGGAGAGTTGGCAGAGTGGTCGATTGCGGCAGTCTTGAAAACTGTTGACTGTAACAGGTCCGGGGGTTCGAATCCCTCACTCTCCGCCAGTTGGGGAACCAAAATAAGCTAAAACGCTGTAAACATCAATGTTTACAGCGTTTTTTGTTTTAGCGCTTTTATCAAAAAAAATCAAAATAGGTCACGATTTATATGACCTATTCCGTGACCCATCGTGAAAATTTGAAAATGGGTCACGAAAAATTCTGGGAAAGCCGACTAACAGGCAGTCTAACGATTGTACATCTTGCAGAAAGTGGTAATAAAAAGTAAATTATTAACAATTAAAGTTACCACACTATGAACAAAACATTCAACCTGTTATTCTTTATAAAAAAGAATAAAATCAGAACAAACGGAACCGCTCCCATCTACTTAAGAATCACGATTGATGGCAAGGCAGCGGACATTGCCGCTAAAAGGTACATCGACCCACAGAAATGGGATGTTAAAGCACATAAAGCAGTTGGCAACTCTCAGGAGGCGAAAACGCTTAATGTCTATCTTAAAACTTTAGAACAACAAGTTTACGATTCTCACTACCAGATGCTGAAAGAAGAAGACTTTGTAACATCTGAAGGTTTAAAATCTAAACTACTTGGAACTGATGTTGCCACAAGAATGCTCATTCCTATTTTTCAGGATCACAATGATAAAGTTGAAGCACTGGTAGGTCAGGATTTTGCCCCCGGAACATTGGAGCGTTATAAAACATCGTTAAAGCATACGCAGGAATTTCTAATCTGGAAATATAAAACTTCGGATATTGACATTACAAAGATCGATCACGCTTTTATTATGGATTATGACTTCTGGCTTCGCAGTGTGCGTAAATGCGCAAACAATACTGCGGTAAAGTATATCAAGAATTTCAAAAAGATCATTCGGATATGTATGTCGAATGGCTGGCTCTCCAAAGATCCTTTTTTAAGCTACAAAGCAAAGCTTAAGGTAGTTGAACGCCCATATCTTACCAAAGAGGAAATTCAAGCGATCTACGAGAAGGAATTTGCATCAGAAAGATTGAACCAAGTGCGTGATATTTTTCTTTTCAGTTGCTATACTGGTTTGGCGTATGTTGATGTAAAGAAATTGTCGAAATCTCACGTTAATATAGGAATAGATGGCGACCGATGGATTTTCACACATCGTCAAAAAACGGATACCTCAACCAGAGTTCCATTATTACCTTTAGCACAGGAACTGATTTTAAAATATGAAGGCCATCCTGAATGTGTAAATTCGAATGTCTTGTTTCCTGTTCTCAGTAATCAAAAGATGAATTCGTATCTCAAAGAAATTGTGAATGTCTGTGGAATCAATAAAGAGCTAACGTTTCATATCGCAAGACATACGTTCGCCACTACTGTTACATTGTCTAATGGCGTTCCGATTGAAAGTGTAAGTAAAATGCTAGGTCATACCAATATAAAAACCACTCAGCATTATGCGAAGATCTTGGATAAGAAAGTGAGTGATGATATGTCAATTTTAAAGAGTAAACTTCGGGATAAATAAGAAGTGAAGAAATTATTTTTATATTTCGGCTTTTCAATTTTGTATTTCGTATATCTTTTTAGTAAACTCTTACCATGATTCTTTTTCTTGTGTTTAATTGTCTGCAGACATTATAATAATTGAGTTTGCAGACTCTTTTAAATTTAAGTTGAAATTAATTCTAAAATATCATAACTATTTGTGTTAGATTTTTTGCAATTTTATTATTTTCCATTTTGGAAGTTTCATTTTATCCTCTCCATAAATAGCTCTTGCATTTACTCTACAATCAGTAATGATATTGTGTCTTTCTAAAAGATATTTTGGCACATAATAATCTCCAATAAATGCAAAATCGGGCATATTTTCGTCATAATTGTAATCTTTGTACTTTACTTCCAATAATCCTGTGATGTCTTTTCGTAAATTGGTATTTGTTTCTTCTGTTGGTTCAATATTCAGAACTTTTACTCTTAGCTTTTTGTCTTTGTCTGTTTTTGTAGCAAATGAAAGTTTGATAAAATCTCCTTCATTTGGTCTAAGTCTTGTTTCTGAATATCTAATAATTCCTTGCAATTTTGAATTGAGAACGAAATGGAATAATTGTTTTTGTTCATTTATTCCGTCAATTATAGCAATTTGAGTTTGGAATTTTGAAATGACAGAACCTTTGTCAATTTTCTGAATTTGTCGCAGTTCTGTTCTGTTTTCGTCTTTTACTTTTTTGATGTAACTTTTGGCTGTTACAAAATCTCCTATTTGTAGTTCAGGTTTAATTTGAGGAAAAAATACTTCTTTGTGTCCCGTTGTAATTGCGTGAATAATGTTTTTTTCTTTATTGATATAATCAACAAATGCAAAAGTGTCTTCTAAAATTTCCCAATGTTTCTTTTCTGATTTTTCTGCAATAAGTGGAATATACTTGTGGTCTGTAACGATTGTTTTTCCAGACCAAGCAAATTTTGCTTCAACTTCCTTTTTAATTTCTTGCTTGTGAAGTTTGAACTTTAAAATTTGTCCTAATTCAGATTGTTTCAAGGTTTCAAAACGATTTTTACTAATTGCAAAATCTATCGTTTTTCCATCTGTAAAAGTTAAACGGTCTTTTCCTTTGTCGTCTTTCCATTTATCAACCAAAACAAGTTCTGTCCAATCTAAATCAGCATAAGCGAAGTTTTCGGCAAAAGGAATATAATTTTTGTATAGTTCCCGATTGTCTTTTAAACTTTGTTTAATTGAACTTGCTTTTTCGTGTAATTCGTCAAAAAGTGATGACAATTTCCAACCTTTTATTTCTCTATGTTTTTTGTATGCTTCAAGTTCTATAAGTGCATTTTCTAAAAGATTTTCGTCAATTAACGCTTTTGCTAAATCTAAATGAATATCGCCTAAAAAATCTTCGTTTTTTTCTAAACTCAATGCTTTTGACAGCATTCCGATTTTCAAGGAATTATCGGAAATTATACAATCTGAAAACTCTTGCCAAACATAATGTTTATTGGAAAGTTCCAAAACAAGTTGCGTGTATATTTTGATTGCTAATTCTAATTCGTTGTTCTTGAAATGAAGTAATGCTTTTTCTCTCAACAACCACTCATCATCGGGAAACAATTTGATTGCGGTTTCATACGGTTTGATTAGCCAAGAAAAATTTTGTTCAGATGTTTGAGTTTTCAGAATTTCAAAAGTCTTTTTAAGTGCTTTTGTTGCTAATGGTTTGTATGTGTGTTCGTCTTTTTTTGTTTCTTTCCAATCGTCAGTTCTTAAATTTTCTGGATTCCAATTTTTGAAAAAGTTGAGAAAACGCCATTCATCATTTTCTTTCATAAACCTTTCAGCAAGATTTAAAATTTCGGAATGCCATTTTGATTGTCCGTGTTTGGAATAATTGTTATTGTATTGCTCAAACAAATTCCACAAGTCAGAAAATTTATTTTCCTTGTGAGCATTGAAAATATTCCAAAAAATGGTTTCTCTGAAAAAGTCTAAAACGGTTTCTTTGCTAAGGTCAATTTTGCTTAAAAATTCTTCAATGTTTATTTCTGCGTTTGAATTTACAAACTCTCTGCAAATGCGTGAAATAAGTGAGGGAATACTTTTTCCGTCTTTATATCCATCGTGTAAATCTTCGTGGCGAAGATTGTCAGGATTCCACAAAAGAAAAAAGTTGTAAAACTTAAAGTCGCTGTGTGTTTTAGAATAGTTTAATGCGAAATTTAAAATCATAGAATGAAGCATTGACGGTCTTTCATTCTTTAAGTTCATATAATCTCTTAAAAACGTTCTTACATCAATCGATGAAAGATTACTTTCTTCTGCTTTTATGTATCGGTAGATTACCCAACCGTAGCTTTCGTGATGTATTTCTGTTAGTCTGTTTTGAGCAATTAGGTTTTTAAAAATCGCTAATGCTTCTTTATTATTTCCGTCTTTGCTTAATTCTTCCGCTCTTTGAACCTCCGAATAATTTGTGTCAATCTTTGGGCGAAGAAAGTTTTTTTGATTTTCAATTATATCATCATCATAACCTTTAAAGTCTATTGTAATTAATTCGTTATAACAAACTCCTGCTTGATTCAAGTTTCTTTCTGCTATGTAATATTTACACAAATCTATTAGAACCCAAGCAAATGCTTTTTGAATCCATTCGTCTGAACTGTCCTCTAAGTAAAGATTTCGTGAGATATTTAGAGCATTGTTTAATTTATTCAGTTTTTCAATCCCTGATAAACTCTGTGCTTCTTTTCGTAATTCAAAAACTGTTTTAGAATCCATAAATTATACCTTTTACTTTTTCTAAAATTGTTTCAGAAGATTTTTTCAAAACTTCAATTTTTGAGAAAAACCCTTTTGATTTACTTTGTTCACTTGTACCATACCAAACTTTAAAAATCAAATTGTCATTTTCGCAAGTGGCACGAAAAATATCTTGGTTATTATGGCTTTGTATGATTTTTAGTGTAATGTTTTTATTTTCACAATTTTGAATCCAATCGGAATAAATTTCTTCTCTAAAATCTGTCGGTGATTCAGGTTTATCGTCTGTTATCGAACTAACATTTTGTTTTTGAGATAAGCAATTTTCAATACACTTTTTTACAATAGTTTCGTCTGCACCATTTAGTTTTTCAATACGAATATTGCCAACTGCAAAATTGTCTTTTGAACCCTTATTGTCAATGTTGAGAATCAATTGCTGATTTTCGTTTTGAGGAATTGAATAATGGACTTTTGTTAAGTATTCAGTGAACTTTTTTGAGCTTTCAAGTAAATATCCGTTTTGTTCAAGCAACTTGGAAAGTTCACAAATTGCTCCAACTACATTTTTGTTGTCAATTGATTGTATTTTTTCTACAAATCTTGCTTCAACTTTATAATCTTCAAAAATTAAAAATTGTTTTGATTTTATGGTAACTCCATTTGTGGAATTGTCTTCAAAGACACAATTCATAAAAGGATTTATTATTTGAGGCGAAATTATGTTAACGGTTTTTCCTGCTGTAACACCGCTATATAACCAACGGAAATAACTATCATTTGTAATTCCGTCATTTTCTTTACGGTGTCCTTTTATAATAACTTCGTTATAATTAGAACCTATTGCTTTATGAACTGTAATTGCCCAACCATATTTTACAAATACTGCATTTACAAATGGGTCAGAATCCTTTATCTGAAAAAATAATTTCTTTGAATATCTTTTGTAATAACTTGAAAGTAAATTTCTTGCATTTCTGCTTGTTTCAATTTTCTCTTTCTTTTCTTTTAACAGATTGTAGTTTTTAACAAGTATTTTTATTGCGTCTTTTTCTTCGTTTGAAAGGTCATTATACTGCTTGTCTTGTAATAATTGTTTATAATCTTGGCTGTCTTCAAATTTTTGTTTCCGTTTTTCATTGTTAATTTTTGCATTTACAAAAACTCTAAAAGCAATTTGTTCTTCTTTTGTTAATTCATCTTCGCTGTTGAAATAATTGTCCAAAATCCAAATGTCAGTATCGGGAGAGCCCGCCAAACTCAAACATTTCACATTTATTTTTGAAAAAGATAAAACTATAGGATTTTGGGATTGCCGAATTTTAATATGCTCTTGTTGCGTTTCTTTAATGTCAAGTACCGTAAAAAACATTCCATTTATAATTCTTCTTGGAATTTGGAATCCGCTATCATCAGGAATAGAAACATTGTTGTTCACAATTAGCAAATCATTTATTGCTAAAGTTTCTCCACTTTTTAGGCATTGTTTTTTAATCCACTTGTTGGTTTTTAAACAATCTTTTTTTGAATAGAATAAAACCGCCTTATCAGGTTCATTTAAAAATGGTTTAGCAAACCACGAATATAGATTTTGGATTCTTTGACTGTCGTCTTTTAAATCAATTAAAGTAGTTTGGTCAAAACTATAACTCAGATCATTAAAAAGAAATTTTTCAATACTGTTTGCTAAATCAATTCTCAGTTTTTCTTTTCCGTCTGTAGCTTCATTCTCTATCGGTTTGCGATAATGTTTTATTTTTTCTTTATCATATAATTCAGACAAAGTTTCTAAATTCAATGCAGTATCTTCATCTTTACCAAATGTCAAAGAATACGGGTCGCCAATAAACACAATTTTGCGGTCGCTTTGAGGATTGATAAATTTGACAATATCTTCTAATAATCTTCCTGAACCAAAACGCAATAATTCAGATTGACTTAAACTACGGCTTACTAAGTGAGCTTCAGTAATAATAATCAATGCTTTTTCATCAATATCTTTACTTGATTTCAGAGGAATTACTTCCAACAATTCTTCTTCTTGTTCTTCGGTATCTGGATTTTCATTTTGTCCTTCAATGTCTGAACCGCCATAAATGATGCTGTAAATTCCTTCTGTTTCTATGTTGCTTCGCTTTTGAATTTTCTTGCTAATTCGTGCAGAATGCGACCACTTTTCAACTTGTGGAATATTGTGATTTACTGCTTCGTTTGTTGCAAATCGTAACCAAGAATCTCTATCTTCGGTATTCATAGATTCTAAAACAAGAATGCCACCATTTTCTTCCTTGAGAAAATCAACTATGTTTTTCTGAACGTCATTGTCAATTTCAGTTATCTGTTTTTCAATGATTGGCTCTGGAATAGTAATTCTTAGATTTTTAATCCATTTTTCGGCAGGAAAAACGCTTCTCAAAATTTTAGCAATGTCTTCCTTATATGTATTCTCACTTGCAAAATCATAAATGAAATTACCTAATTCTGATTCTTGAATAAGTTTGTAATAGGGTAAGTTTCTTGGAACCTCATTATGAATTTCAATTGGTCCTGAAAAAATATTTGCAATACAAACTCTTGCCGGATTTATTCCACCCAAATATTTGTTTTTCTCTACCAGCTCTCTAAAAGCATTACGATAGGAAACTAATTGTCTAAATGGATTGATAAAATTTGCACCTGCTTTTATTTCCAATCTACTTCTGTCTTTTAGATTTTCGTTATGCCACTTTGCTGAATGAAATTCATTTTCATTTGGTGGCAATTTGATTATTCCTTTGTAATCTTTAAAATCAATAAGTATTAGACCATTGTTATAGTATAATATAGCATCGGCACGAAAACGAGAATAAGATTCGTTAAATGGATTACCAATTAGTACACCATTATATCCCAATTTATTAAAAGCTATTTCGATTATGTCAATAACTCTACGGAACTGTTCGTTTTCGTGAGTGTGTTCTGTTCTATTATTTAATATTTCAAGCATTATTTAAATTGGATAATTGTTCGGGCTGAGATTAAATGTTTAATAGCGAATAGGCTTGATTAATTAATTTACACAATATTTATTTTTTTTAACCTTAATAATTTTGCTAATAATAATTAATATACTGAGTTTTAAAACAAACATAATACTTCAGGATTGATGATTATTAAGATTGTGAGCTAACTGTAAAATGATCTGGTCAAGATTTTTTTCAATTTCACACTCCCAAATTACTATTACATTCCAACCTAATTCTTTCAAAGAAGCGATATTCCTTTTATCTCTTTCGATATTTTTGGATAATTTATTCTTCCAAAACTCCGTATTTGTAGATGGAATACGACCTTCACGGCAATCCTCGTGATAGTGCCAAAAACAACCATTAACAAAAACAACAGTTTTATATTTGGGAAATACAATATCCGGCTTGCCGGGTAAGTCGTTTCGATGGATTCTGAATCTGAAACCTTTTCGGAAAAGTGCTGAACGAAGAATTTTTTCGGGTTTAGTATCTTTACCTTTTATTTTTTTCATTACTTCGCTTCGCTTTGTTTTTGACCAAATATCCATATCATTATATTATTGAAAAATAAAATTTTTAATTGCCGTTGCGACCGCTTTTGCCAAGGGAACAGGCACACCGTTTCCTATCAATTTAAACTTTTTAGTCATTGAAATTGTATTTGGTAAAACATATTCGTCAGGAACTCCTTGTATTCTTAGTGCTTCACGAACGGATATTCTACGGTTTTTGTAAGGATGTAAATGTACTTCGTTGTTGCCGTAACATGCGGTAGGGCTGTACTTGTATCTATGTAATCTTTTGAAAGAAGGGCGGTTTGTTTCACCTTCCTTTATTAAATTTAGCTTATCTACATTAACCTTAAAAGGGAAAAATTCATCTGCATTTGGAATTAGTTTTATATCCTCATCAGAAACTAAACAACTTTCCACACATAGTTCTATCGGAATTTTATCAGGTTTTTCAGGTTTACCACCGAAAATTTCTGCGGTAGGCCATTGATACCTCTTCACTGCATTTTCAATCTTGTAAATTTCAAAAAAAGGAAATTTAAATAATCCCTGAATTTCATTTTCTATTACTGGAAGTGTTTTTTTTAAACCTATAACAAATACACGTTCACGACTTTGTGGAACACCAAAACTGAGGGAGTTAAGTATAGTGTAATCTGTAATATATTCTTTTTGAATTTCCTTAAGTAGTTTAAAAAAATATTCTTTGTTTGATTTAATTCTAAATAAACCTGTTACATTTTCAAGAACAAAAAAATCAGGTTTTAATTCTTTGATTCTTTCTAAATATGTTACAGTCAATTGCCCACGATTACCATCAAACCCTTTTTGTTTTCCATTTAAACTAAAGTCTTGGCAAGGCGGTCCACCAATTATACCAAAATGGTCAGGTTTACCATTTGGAAAAGCTTCCAAAGCGATTTGCTCAGAACTTATATCATTGATTGAATTTGTATTAAAAATTTCAGCTTGTTTACTATTTCCTTTAGATTTTCTGTAAGATGTTATACCTGCGGCATACAGCTCAGCAAAGGCTTTATCAAATTCATTTGACCAAATTACTTCATATCCTGCTTCTTCAAAGCCGAGATCCATAAATCCGCCACCGGAAAAAAAAGATAATACTGGTATGTTCTTTATTCTTTTACGACTCATAAACTCTTGTCAATTGATTTGCTAAAAATGAATTCTCCATCTTATCTGCTCGGACATTATATACTATTATTTCTTTGCCTATAGCCTTATTAAAAGATTCAAAAAAAGAAATTCCAAAATTTTTAATAGTGACATTTCCAATTTGAGTCTGTAAAAATAAAGAAACATTTCCGTTAAGAAATTTTTGCGATTTTATTATCCGGCCACTGATGTCATTGGTTTTTAAACCGTTTATCAAAGATTGTTTATAGTAAGAACAAGCAGGACGATTTAAACAAAACTTACAATTTTCAATTTTAGGATCAGCTAAAAAAAATCTGGTTGATATTTCTTCATTTACTTTTATTAGAATTTTTTTTGCCTCTCTAATTAATTTATTACATTCATCAAAAGAAAAAGAAATTTCATATTTGTTTTTTTGAAGATCAACCAAAAATAATCTATCAACTTTTTTTCCTGTTTGTTCATGAAATAATGCTGCATAAAGTTTTAACTGATCCTGATAATCTATTTTTACTTCTTCAAATTTTTCCCCTTCATCATCTAACAATTCTTCAGTTATAGCTCCTGTTTTAAAATCAATAATTTCTATTCTGTCTGGATATTCAGAAATAAGATCAATCTTTCCTCCGACAAGTTTATCGTTTGTTTCATACCATTTTTCGGAAGAAAACTTTACTCCAGTAACTGGTTTTTGGGATTTTGATTTCTCAATAAGAAATCTTTTCAGTTTGATTTTTAACAAACCGAAATTTTTTAATTTACTGTGCAGAGGAACGTAAATACTATTGCCATCTCTTAGTATTTGCTCATTAATTACGTTTAATTCATTATCCATATAACTTGACAGCTCTTCCTCACTTGTTATCTTTCCTAAAGAAATATGCTCTAAAATACGGTGAACAAAAGTCCCTTTATAAGAATTAATTGAAACAGGCAAAACAGGTTTTCCGTCGATAGCTTTGTTAATTATAAATTTATAGTGGCATCCTTTTAATGCTGTAAAATTACTAGGCGAAATTCTACTTATATGTTGATAGTTTAATATTGGTTTTTCTAAAATCATTCTTTCATTAATTTTTCATAGCACCAGCCAGGTCTTCGATGTAGGTTGAATGTATCAAAATAGAATTTTTTGCCTCTTTTAAGGGTTACATATCTATCGATTTCGTCCATACTAACTGCTAACCAGTAATCATCACTAAAATCTGTTAATGACCAAAATGGATGCACAATACATATGACATTTTTTTGATCCTGTCCCCAAGTTATAACTGGTAAACCATTAAATTCTGCAACTGAAAAATTATCAAAACTATTACAAAATTCCACAGTCAATTGCTTAGCATCACTAATCCATCCTCTCAACTCAAAATATTCATCAAATTTACCGTCAATACCACATTTGTAATCAGAATCATGTAATACTCTCATCATTGAAATGCCTAAACGCCAATCCAATAAGCTATGGTAATTCATATTTCTGTATATTTTCAAGCAATCATAACAAGCATCTTTGCAATCATCTAAATGTTTTTGTGAAGAAATTTTGTATACATAACTTTCTAAATCACTTGGATCAAGTGTATCTTTAATTATTGTCTCGAATTCCTCATACATTCGTCGAACGAAACCAGAACCATTTTGTAATTCATCTGTCAAAATTATTTCAGCAATTTTTTTATCTGTATCACCTTTCTGATTTACTACAGGAATATCAGCAATTTCGATTTCCATTGGATCAACATCTAGCTTGTCAGCCAATATCCTTTGAAGTAAAAATGCTAAAGAATAGTAGCCAGACCTTATACCGTTATCGAATCGCATATCAAGTGATAATCCAATTGGGGTTTCAGTAGGCGCAATACGGAATACTTCAGTCTTTTTTTGACTTGCTAATGATATGATATCTTCATGAGCTTCATTTTCTCCCATTAATGATAGACTATAGTCATCGTTTTTAAATTCAGTTTCTAATTCAGAAGAGATCCATTGATTCTTTAGCCAGACCTTATCAGGCGGAAAAGGTATATTATTGACAGTAATTAATCTTTTACCTTTAAAAAAATTATCTGAATTACTATTTATCCGCCATGATACATCACGATCAGTAATTGAAAGGCTAGTATTGAAAATAGGTTTGCTTTCGGTAGTATTATCATCATCTAAACTACGTTCTACAAATATTGGTGGACGGGAAAGCAAAAGTGGAGAATCATCTTTTGAATCTCTTCCACCGGAAAAATCAGTACGATAGGCGATGGGGGACTTCAGCATTATCGGCTGATGATACTTCTCAGGGTTATTTTCACCACAACCCGGACAGTTTGTTAATTCACCGCTTGCAATTAACTCTTCTTTCTTATTGGAATCATATGTTTGAAAATAGCCACAACTTTTACATCTGACATACCATAAATTTAAAGAAAATGGCAAGTGGTCTTCAGTATCAAAATTTTCAATCTTAGTATTGTTTCCAAGATTTCTTGTATACAAATCGCTTGTAAAACCAATTGATTGATGAATACCTTTATCTTTTGTTTTTTGAGCACCAGGCGCAAATTCATAAATTGCCACTGCTTGAGGTCTATCAATTGAAAGAATTTTGTTTGTTTTAGAAAAACCATGATAAAGATTTTTTACTGTTGTAGGCATACCAAACATAGGTAAAACACCGCCCTCAGCAAGCTTTTCTGAAATATCACTATTACTGATTTCTCTATTTTCTATGATACTTTGTATCCTGTTCATTAAACAATCTACAGTGTCGCAATCTATCACCCAATTTACATACGCTTCTTCATTACCTTTTAATTGAAATGAAATCAATGAGGATACGATTGATCTTATTTTGTTATGATTTGAAACTATCCAAGCATTAATTTGAGGTCTGTAAGATTCCCAATTTGCTATTTTGCCGAATTCCCCATGAACACTTGATTTATCTTCATCATTGTTAACATTTATTTCAATATTTTGATAAGCATTTCTAAGAATATCCTTAGCGAGGAGTCTTTTAAAGATTCTTTCCTGTCCCATCGTCAGAAAAGGAGTTGGTGGAGGATCTCCTGTAATTTTCTGTGGATTCGAGAAATAAAACTCGTCATGACTGCGCCCTCTACAAAAAGTCAGAATAACTGAATAAGCCTGACCACGACGTCCAGCCCTACCAACACGCTGCTGATAATTAAACCTTTGTGGTGGCATATTGCCGAGCATAACAGCCTGCAGTGCACCAATATCAACACCAACTTCTAATGTAGTTGTAACACTTAAAAGATCAATTGCTTTAACATCTTCATTTCCTTCTTCAGTTAAAATAATATTTCTAAAATGTCTTTGTCTCTCAAATTGGTCATCAGTTTGCCCTGTCAGTTCTTCGCAATGTAATCTAATAGCATTACGGTTATTTTTCAATGCATTGTAGGACAGGTAATTAAAAGACCAAATATCATCACAAATACCACTTGGATGAATATTTAATCTTTGATTTGAGAAAGTATCAATACCACCACTTTTATGTAAATGAATTTTATTACCTCGTGTGCTTTTCCAATAATGATCTTGAGAAAAAGTAACTTTTATGAATAACTTTTCTATAATTATTCCACGGGATCTGTCTAAAATATGAAGTTCTTTCATTAAATCAAACACTGAAGCACCAACCTCATTTTCTGTTTTGGAATGAAGCAGAGAAATAGCTTTAACATATAACTTAACAGCAGCAGGGAAACTATTATAGGATTCAAAGTTTGATTTCTCCAATTGCTCCGCACGGTTGTGCTTGTACTTATCGCCCATTATTCTAATGACCGAATTCACAACTTCAATAAAAGTTTCTTTTGACAAACCTAAACGATTTGCATGGTTGTTAATTTTAGAATCTTCCGGGTTAATAGAAAGATATCCCAATGCCGAAGATTCCAAGGAATAAAATAATGAACCAAAAAATATTGAAGCCAAGTTTTCAAATGCTTCATCATTTATACTAGTTTTGAAGGAATCAGTAGTCGTTA
Source organism: Chryseobacterium nakagawai (assembly GCF_900637665.1). Lineage (NCBI taxonomy): Bacteria > Pseudomonadati > Bacteroidota > Flavobacteriia > Flavobacteriales > Weeksellaceae > Chryseobacterium > Chryseobacterium nakagawai. The sequence goes on along the minus strand of NZ_LR134386.1, from coordinate 2,563,366 downwards.
ACTTCCATTTTTGTGCTTTAAAATCAATTAGCTCATACCAAGGAAGATCAATATTACCTTGTTTTGAAGTTTGAATTTTTATATCATTTCCACCAGGATTAATACCTAACGCAAGAAGTTTATTAAGTAATGGGCCTAATGCGCCAGCTTCATACGATAAAACAATTTCTTCAACTGGAAAAATTCGATTCCTTATTTTTTGTAATTCCTTTATTGCTTTTTCTTTTTCGATTATTCTTAGTGGATTAGGATTTGTAGAGATTGATTTTTCATATAGATCTTCAATTTCGTAATATAAATCTGCATTCTTTGTAAGATAGAATGTTTTTTTTTCTTGATCATTATTTTTAATTGCACGAAGAATTTCAGCCTTGACATTTATATTTTTATTAAAAATTTCAACCAATAATTCTCTTTGTAAATCAGTAAAATGATTTCTTTCAATGCCATTTGCGACTTGCGCTGCATCTTCCCTACTATCTGAAAAAACTATTAATTTCCTTTTATCTTTTTCGTTCGGTAATTGATACATCAACTCCTTAGCAAAGGTTTGTGTTGTTTTAGCGAAACCAGTTCTGAAACCTCTAATTGAAGATGTTTTCTTTATTCGTGAATTATCAGCATGTTTACGATGATTAATTCCGCATGCTGGACAAACATTTGGAAGAGCCTTATGGGTTTCAGAAAATTGACCTTCAGTAGTATTATAATTTAATGCGATGTCATTCCGGTCTCCATCTTTTGTGACAGTAAAATAATAACCTTTCACCCATTTTTTAGGTTCTTTATCTGCCTTATCATGCTGATTTACAATATTACCTGATTTTTTATTAAGCGAGGCTTTGATCCATTTTGCATGGTATTCAACTTGTTTATGCCCATTGATGGTTGTCTGGCGCCAATATCCACCATTATTTAATGCTGGAATAACTAATTCTTCATTAAAAATTTCTTCGCCTGATGGCCAAAAAATCGCATACTCTTGATAACTTCGACTCTCAACCAATTTTGCTGGTGTTTTTTCAGGTATACCTTCAATATTGGGACTAATGGGCAATAATTCAAACATTTTTCCACCATGTTCATTTTCTACAATTAGTCTGCTCCCACCTAATAAAGTTGTTCCACAATTATCACAATAAAGCAATTCTAATATCCTATTGCCATTAGAGGATTTTATCTTTGAAACAGGATAAATTTTACCTATATTCCGTAGGTCTCTATCCGGTTTGTCTTGAATATCATTTTCATCAACCGATGCCCAAAGTCCCTCGATATTTCTAAAAAAATAATGAAAACGGAAACGCGGTAGTTTTTTATCTTCAGGAATATTATCAGATAGAATTTTATCTTCTTCAATGAGTGCCCTTAATATTAAAATACCACGTAGAGCCAAAATTAATTTCCCCAAATCTTCTGCATTTGAAAATAATCTTTCTGCAAAAAAATTATGCATAGAATCATCACCTTCCACTTTGACAGAGCAAACAGCATTATAAAGTGTAACATCTTCAGAAATAGTTTCACAAGCTTTATATAATCTTTCTCTCAATTGTAGTTTTGGATCGCACAAAACGTTCAATAAACCACCTATACCATTAGAATTTTTTTTGATTTCAAATTGTCTAGAAAGTGAATTACCCAATTCATCACAAGTTTTAATAAATAGCTCATTTGAAATATCACCTTTACAAGAATCGTATGATTTTGCTATGGTAGAAAATTGAGAAGTCGATAATTTATGTTCAAAATTTCCAGAATTTTCAATAATATTATTTTCTCCTGGAATTATAATGAAAGGTTTCTTAGAGGTATCAACACCAAAGAAATCCCTCAAAAAATCCATGCTCTTTTCATCTGCTGGCTCTAGTGATGCTGATGAAGCTAATATCCTTAACTGATCATGCTCAGGATGCAAACCTAAACGGTTTAAAACTAACTTCAATAGATAGGCAACTTCTGACCCCTGCGTGCCGCGATATAAATGTAATTCATCAATTATCAAATGAAAAACACGATTTTTCTTTTCGTTGTTTCGTTTTGCCTCAGGAAGATCTTCACACGCAAGCCAACTCCTTGTTTTCTCAAAAATTCCGGAATCAACTTCGCGCATTAACATTATACTAAGCATTGAGTAATTAGTAATCATAATGTCAGGAGGTGCAATTTGCATATCAAAACGGGAACGCATTTCGGAACCGTCTAAGCGTGGAAAAAAAGATTTTAATTCTATTGCTTCTTTCTTGTCTTTTCTCTTTTCGTCAATGAATCTTTCAACTTTCAACGCATCATTTTCAATATTGTAAAGTTCTTTCTTAAGCTGTCTTATTTTAAAATCATTCTTTATTTGTATACCATCTCCATTTAACTTGAACAACCTTCCAGAAACTGGAGTATTACTATTATATCTGCCAAAAAAAATCTTGTTTCCACCAAGATTTTTTTTTAGCCAATCCCTTTTATCATCTGAATCCAAAGCTTTTCTAAGCCTTGTCATTTGATCTTCCACCAAGGCATTCATCGGATATAAAATAAGAGCTCGTACACCTGCTTGTCTTACTTCATTACTTCTTTGGGCGGCGATTGAACTAAGGGTATGAGTGGCTTCATCAACTATTTTCGAAGGAGTTAATCCTTCATCTGTATTTTCTCGCCACCAAGTATCTTGAGTTGCAGCTCGGAGATTAGGACTTTTCCAACTAGAAAGTTCCTTAGCTAATTGTGCAAATAGTGGTAGAAGAAAAGATTCTGTTTTACCTGACCCTGTTCCGGAAGTTATTATGCAATTATTACCACTTATTGCTGCTTTCAACATTTTTGCTTGATGAGAATATAATTTGTTTTTTTCATCTACTAATCCATTTTTAACAAGTTCCTTAAACATTCGTAACTCATGTAGTGATAGATTCCCGTCAAAATCATCAATAGTAAGTTCATCTATTTTTTTACCACTAGATAAATAGTCTGGAAGAGGCTCAATCCAAGGCATTCTGAATAAAACCTTATCAGTATTTAATAACTTATAACGCTCCTCTTCTATATTTTCAGAATTAGTTCGGAATGCTGTTTGAACATACCTTATAAAATTTTCTTTTATTTCTAAAAATGAACCTATTGGATCTCTCATGGTTTTTAGTTTATTTCTTGTTCTATTATTTCTTGACCTATCTTTTTCATCATATCTTTTATATAGTTACTTTCAATGTTATCGAAAATCCAATAGTACTGATAATTGATTTTCTTTGTAATTGGTGCAAAACCACTCATTAAAGTTATTGATTCAAATAAAAGTCGTGGTATAGGTGTTTTCACAGGAATAGCAACTGATTTTTTATTTCTGTCATAAAGCATAATATTTTTATTTAAGTGTTTTAAGACAATGAATCTTCCCCAATTCCTGTCAACATCATAACATTTACTATGTAGCCAAAGCACCTGAAATCTTTCCCACTCTCTGAACTTATACTCAATCAGTGAAAGTTCTTTTTCAAAATTTGAATCAGGAAACTTAGATAATGCTAGGCTATTAGAATCGAAAATATATTTTGATGCCGAATTATAATTATCATCTGTTTCATTGTTTTCCACTATAAAATTTTCATATTCTGAAACATTTCCACTTAGCAAGAATAAACCAATTTGATGAAGTCTGTCATTGTTAAATTTGATATTAAGCTCTTTTGCAAAGTTATTAATAGCTCTTTCACCATATTTGTCGTTATCACTTTGAAATGCATGGATAACTATTCTGTCAGGTAACAAAAGATCTTCATTTAATGAATTCTGTGGTGTAATTTCAACTTGCAAATTGAATTTTGAGGCTGTTGATATTAATTGCTTTACCAAAGCATTATCACGAGCACCAATTAGTAGCGCTGTTCTTCCTTCGGCAGAAGGTATATAAATAAGTTGTGGCGGGTTAATGATAATTTTATCTGCATAATAATCGTAATCAATAAAGCCCAAGTAATCAAAATAGTTGAGTGAAAGTTTCTTTGTTTTTGCTAGGTTATAAAATTTTCTATTTTGAGTTTTATTAATTTTTTTTGAGCTTAAAAATTCGAAGGCATCAAAAAAATCTTTGGCTGTGGTATTTCCTCTTATTGTTAGAAATGACAGTAATATATTCCCATCTTTATGAGTGTAAATGGCTTCATTTATTTGAATATGTTTTCGAGTTCGATTTGATTTAAAACCATTATTATATGCATATTGTTTCCCAAAATTAACACCCCCAATTTCATTTCCCCGTAGATAACAATCAATTTGTTCATTTGTGACATTTCCAAATTTGTCGCGAAGAGGTGAATGTTCTTCAAAAACCTGTAAAGCAGTATCATCAGCAGTAACAATTTTGTAGTTAGTAAAATTTTGATAAAGTTTTTGATCTACAATTTTTATTTTAAATTCTTCATTTAGCCTAATATTTTCTGGCAATAACCATTTGTTTGTTCCTTCAATCCTTTTTAGTACAATAGAATCGTTAGACTCCTTATATTCTAAGAATACTTCTTCCGAGCCATCAGCATTGCCAATCAATACTTCTGGAAGTATAACTCGCAAATATGTCCTATAGTCAAGCTTTAAATCAGATATCAATGAGATTTGTTTATCCTTCTTTAATAATAAACACGGTTCAGAAACTAAACTATTTCTTACTCCACGAAAACTATAAATATAATATCCGTGTGGTAACCCATTATAATTATTAACATCAAACAAAACATTGCTACATTCTTTCCTTAGCCAATTTTCTATGATTTGCCTCTTATTAGCAGTGCACATAATTAACATTTGATCGACTTTAGATAAGTTATCAGTTTCAAGCCAGTAACTATTCTCAAGTTGGTAGTATGATGCATTGATAAAAAGCCTTATTTCTTTCTCCTGAAAGATGGCTCTCCATTTGTTGAATTCATCTTGCAAAGTAAATTGAGGATTGAACTCTTTTTCTAGGGTATTAGAAAAAGAGTTCATTTCTTCATAAATCTCATGACCATTTAATACCAAGTCATCAGGAAAATCATTCTGATAGCCTATCCTATAAGAAAAAGAAATTGATTCAGAAATTTTTGAATATCTTAATTGCAAAAATACTCTAACAGTTGTCGATCCATCATAATTAAACAAGCTTTCTTGTTCTGAAATAATATTACCATCCCATTTCCGATATTCTCTTTGTGTTATTTCAAGTAATTTTTCAATAAGTTCGTTTCCAGAATCATTGTTGAACAATCCATTAATATATTTTGGAAGCTGAAGAAATTGCAAACCTCCAGAAGCAAGCTTATGCTTAAAAAACTCAGCTGGATATTCATAATGAGGAATAAAATTGTACTTTGAAAAAAAAACTGAAAAATTACGAAAAGAGCGTGGTGGTAAAATGCATTGAGAGAACATTGTTCCAACGTTTATCCAGTGTTTATGTGAAAATCTTCTGTGAAAAAAAAGACCTAAGGTACCACCAAATTCATCAATGGTCCACTCTTCAAGATTATCCCAGAGTCTATAAATTTTATTTTCAGTATAATTTATACTGTTGACGAAATGTCTGTCTTTGTCAGCACCTATGAATGTATTTAATCTTGAATAGTAATTATTAGCATTGATAGAATCTGCGAGAGTTTCAGTCAATGGCATCACCAACAAAATCAAGTATGAAAGATAAAGTGGATATTGAACTTCATTCTCATTGAGTTCAATCTTAATTTTATTTCGATTTCTATAGGCATAATCAGCCTTTTCAAGAAAAGTACCAATCGCCCCTTCAACACCTTTTTTAGTTGCGCTAATAAAATCTCTTAGGATATAATTATCGTCAGAATACTCCTCAATATCAAAAAATGGTTTTGCGATACTAATTAATTCTTCTTTTGACATGAAGAGAAAAACCTCTTTTTCCGCCATTACTTCATTAAAGAAGTGTTTGCCAATTAATTGATTCCAAGCGGTATAGGTCATTTTTATGAAATTTAGTTTTCAAGTGGTTAATTAGTTGAATTTTCGTTTTATCAAAGTTAATAAATTGAAATGAAAAAAAATAATTGATGAAAAATGATAACTAAATCTAGATTATATTTATAAAGATTCCTTTTAGTTTGTTGAAATCATATTATATAAATCTTTAAGATCATTAATAATCCATCCAAATTATATGATTCTTGTCTGCAAAAATGACTCATCCTAATTGGAGCCTGTACTAAATATTGCTATCTTTATTTGTTTTGATTCTATTTCTCTTTATAAACATTTCTATTGAACCTTATTTTTTAAATATATAAAGTTTTATCTCATAAAAATTACGGGTATCCGTAAAAAACAAAAATAAAAATCAATAGAAAGTTTCCAATCAGTATATTCACTGAATCTAAACAATTATGAATTACTACGCATTCTAACAATAAATCCCAACTCTCGTCAGGATTTTCTCTTATTTTGATTTTTGAATTTTTCTTCCAAAAGTATCGTCTCGCTTATAATTGAATCAAGCTGGCTCTGATTTAATTTAGAAACAACTTGAATTATATCAATTTCTAAAAAATTACAAATACTGATAATAATTTCAATTGTTGTATTGGTTTTTCCTCTTTCTATTCTACCAATGTAATCTTTAGAAAGGTCTACCTCATTTGCCAATTGAAATTGTGATAATCCTTTTCTTAATCGGTATAGTTTAAAGATAATTCCGATTTGACTTTTTATTTCTTCAAAGTTCCATTTATACATTTAGTAAATTTTGGGAATAATTATATTTTTCATAGAGACTTATAAGACGTTTTAATTATTTTTTATTATATTTGCTAAATAAGTTACTGTAAAGTAACTTTGCGATACTTCAAAGAATAATAGAAGCTATTGCTTAGAAACTCGCTCCGAAAACTGGCACTTTTTAGTACACGAGAGGATAAGCAGAAAGCTCACGACCTAGGCGTGGGCTCTCTTTATCTGTGTACAAGGTATGCCAGTACCCCAGAGCGGATATTGTAGAGTTCCATGCCGTTTTATTTTCCAATGCAGTCCTCATTTTCTACATTCTAAGCACCTTCAAAAACATAGTATCAGATTAAACGATACAATGAGGTGTACAACTCATTGCGGCTTTATAGCTTTCACGGGACACAATTTTCATTCATATTAATTTTTTTATGATTGTTTGAGCAGGAGATTTCCTCAAACAAAGAAGCCTCCTCTCAAGCATATCATTTCCAACAACAACTAAGACAGATAATAAGACACAGATAATTTACAGTAACCCTTAGAAAAAAGAAAAAGCCCTTTCCTCAGTTTGCAGACCACAGGAAAGAGCATAATCAGTCATTAATAATCATTAAAAACCTATTCAAAAATATGAAAAATATTTTTTGCAGGGGATTTATGTCCCTTGCTTTTACCATAGTGACAGCAACCACATCCTTTGCCCAGAACAAGTCTCTTAAAATTGGAGATTCCCTTCCTGAAATTTTTTGGACAACACCTTTACAGGTTGTAAATCATCCTCAGAAAACAATTAATCTTTCAGAAGATAAAAATAAATTAATCCTGATTGATTTCTGGAGTACTTGGTGCAGTGCCTGCCTGATGAGTCTCCCAAAAATTGAAGTTTTGCAGCAAAAGTTTGGGAACAAGGTGAAAATCCTTCCTGTAAGCTGTCAGGATAAAGCTGCTTTGGATAAATTCTTCTCTTCTTCAAATGGAAAAAAATATAAGAGCATGATGTCCACCTACAAAGACAAAAAACTGCACGACCTATTTCCACACGCAGGTGTTCCGTTTATCATATGGATCAAGGACGGAAAATTATTGAATTCCACCGATGCAGGACAGCTTACCGAACAAACCATCAATGAAGTTTTGAATGGAGACAAATCATCCCTTCAGACTATTATCCAAATGGACAGGGCAAGACCATTGATGCTCTCCGAAGATTACGACCGTCAGAAAAATGTCCAACTCCTCAATTATTCATTCTTTGCTAAAGGGCAAATCCCTGATATTGGTGCAGGAGGAACGTATCGCAAAACAACATCCGGAAAAATTCACGGCAGACAGTTTACCAATCTTCCATTATGGGATATGTATTATGCCATAGGATATGAGCTTTTCAGACAGCAGGATAAAACATCTTTCACGGAAAAAAGAATGGTTATCGAGGTCAATCAACCTGAACAACTGATGCCCATAGAAAAAGCAGATGGCTCAAATGATGGAATAAACCTTTATAACTACGAGTTCATCATCCCTGAACAGAAATCTGATTCTCTCTACAATTATATGCTGGAAGACCTCAATCGTTATTCCGGCTATACCGTAACTCTCGAGAAAAGACCTGTAAAATGTTTTGTGTTAGTAAGAACAACCACGAAAGACAAGTTGGCAACCAAAGGAGGTGAAAAGCATTCCACCTTTCCGCAAACCCCATCTATCCTTAAAAATGTACCGCTTAAAAATATGGTCAATATGTTGAACGGTGAAATTCCCATCAAGGAATTGTTTATCGACGAGACGGGATACACTGGCAATGTAGATCTGGAAGTTTCAGGAGTCAAAGATTTTGCCACCTTAAAAAAAGAGCTTCAGAGATATGACCTGGATCTGATCCCCCAAGAACGTCAGATTTTGATGATGGTCATCAAAGACCAGCGGAATTAAACATTCCCATCGTTCGAAAAACTATTGAATTTACATTAACGCAAAACTATATCAGACTATGAAGAAATTATTAGTGCTTCCCATCCTATGCTATTGTTTGCCAGTTATGGCACAGCAGATGTTTACAGGAAGCGTTATCGACGAAACTACACGCTTACCCGTACACGGTGCAACCATAGCCATACAAAACTCAAAAACCGTAACTACTACGGACAGATATGGAAACTTCAGTCTTAATACCAATGACAAAAAAATCAATCTTGTCATCATTGGTAAAGGCTATGAAGAGCGGGTCATTTTTTTGGAGCTTCCTTTGAAAGAACCATTAAAAATTAATCTATCCGAAAAGATAGCCCAAATTGATGAGGTAGTACTCACGACAGGTTATCAGAAGATCCCTAAAGAACGTTCAACAGGTTCTTTTTCATCCGTGAGTAATGCAGCCCTGAATACACAGGTGTCCACCAATATCCTTGACCGATTAGCTGCTACAGCCAACGGCATTGTCATCAACAAAGGAACATCCCAAGGAGGATCACAAATTATGGTCAGAGGTCTAAGTACCATTCAAGGACCCAAAACACCTTTGATTGTTGTTGACAACTTTCCTTATGATGGGGATATCAGCAATCTCGATCCCAACATTGTTGAAAGCATTACCGTTCTCAAAGATGCCGCAGCATCGAGCATCTGGGGAGCAAGGGCAGCTAACGGCGTGATTGTCATTACAACCAAAACAGCAAAGTACAATCAGCCTATGACCGTCAATTTCAACACTTACTTGATGACCAGCCCTAAGCCTGATTTTAATTATCTGAAAGTGATGTCCAGTGCAGACTTTATTGATGTGGAACAAGAACTATTCAAGAAGAATTTCTATAACACTGATATCAATTCGACCAGCCACCCAGTATTGTCTCCTGTGGTTGACCTTCTGAATAAGGAAAAGAAAGGACTGCTTTCATCCGAATATGTAAGAAATGAAATAGAACGTCTAAAGACCATTGATTCCCGAGACCAGTATAAAAAGTATATGTACCAGCCTTTGGAGAACAGGCAGTATTCACTAAGTATGGCAGGCGGAGCTCCCCAGTTTTCGTGGACATCATCTTTGGGGTATGATGACAATACTGGAAATCTTGGAGAAAAATACGAACGTGTGAATCTGCGCTTCCAGAATACCTGGCAACCGTTGAAAAACCTGACCTTGAACACCGGAATCTTCTTTACCCATTCCGCAACCCAAAGCGGTCGAAGTGCTTATGGAAGTATTATTATGAAAACCAACTCTGTTCCCTATATGGAAATGGCAGATGCATTCGGAAATGCATTGGCGGTTTCAAAATCTTATGAGCAAGGATATAAATCAGCATTAGGCAACGGAAAATTATTAGATTGGAATTATTATCCGCTTACCGATTGGCAGCATAATTCAGCCAAAAGCAAAAGCTCAGAGATCATTCTCAATGCAGGATTGAACTACAAGATATTGAAAGGATTGGATGTTGATATAAAATATCAGTATCAGAGAACCACAGGACTTTCCAATACGCTGTATGATGAGGAAAGTTACTTTATAAGGGATTATGTGAACAGGTTCACAGTCATCAATAGTAATGGTAGTCTGACTTACAATGTTCCCAAAGGAGCGATAATGGATAAGACCAACTCGCAATTACTGATCAATAATTTCCGGGGACAGCTCAATTTTAACAGAGGTTTTGGCAAACATCAGGTTTCAGCCATTTTAGGAAGCGAGGTAAGGGATGCCAACTCACAGTCGGGCAATAACCGATATTATGGCTATGACCCCAACAACCTTTCGTTTGGGATGGTAGACCTCAGCAAGAGGTTCCCGATTATTGCAGGAGGTACAGCGTTTATCGACAATATGAACTCTTTGAGGGAATCCACCAATCGTTTTGTATCGGTCTATGCGAATGCTGCCTACACATTTGATAATCGATATACCATCTCCGGAAGTGCCCGACGTGATGCCAGCAATCTGTTCGGATTGAAGACTAATGACCAATGGAATCCTTTCTGGTCAACAGGTATTTCGTGGAATGTAGCCAATGAGAAGTTTTATGCTATAAGCTGGCTTCCGAATCTGAAGCTAAGAGGTTCATACGGTTTCAATGGGAATATCAATCCTGCGATGGTTGCTGTAACGACTATGGCATTACTCGGTGTTTCAACATATACGCAGGAGCAGATGGCGAGATTTGACAATTACTACAATCCGCAGCTTCGTTGGGAAACGGTCAGAATGATGAATGCAGGATTGGATTTTGCAACCGAAAATAACCGGATCTCAGGTTCTGTGGAGTATTTCCAGAAAAAAGGAGAAAACCTTTTCGGGCAGGTTCCGCTGGATTATACCATCGGATTGAGCAGTCTTGTATGGAATGTTGCAGGAATTGAAGGAAAAGGCGTTGATGTGGAACTCAAGAGCATCAATATCAATAAATCTTTCAGATGGCTCACCACTGTTAATTTCAGTACTTACAAAGATAAAGTGACGAAGTATTATCCGAGCAGTACCATTGCCAGAAACTTTGTACTTGCCTCTGTTCCCATATCCGGAATTGAAGGTTTACCTGTCTATTCGATGTTTGGCTACCAATGGGCAGGACTCGATCCACAGACAGGTGATCCAAGAGGTTATTTTAATGGAGAGATCAGTAAAGATTATGCCAAGATAATGGGAGGCGATGTTAAAGACCTGCAGTATTTTGGTTCTGCAATACCGACTGTTTATGGTTCTTTCACCAATACATTTGCTTACAAACAATTAAGCCTTGATGTAGGGATTACCTATAAGATGGGTTATTATTTCAGAAAACCATCCATTAATTACACGAGCTTATTCAGAGAATGGAACGGTCACAGCGATTACGAACAAAGATGGCAGAAACCCGGTGATGAAGTTTTCACCAATGTTCCTTCCAACCAATACCAGACTAATTCCAACAGGGATGCCTTCTATGCAGGTTCAGCTGCACTGATTGAAAAAGGCGATCATATCCGTCTGCAGTATATCAATCTTGGATATGAGATCAGTAAAAAACAATGGCGTGGTTTGCCGCTTAAAAGTCTTCAGCTATATGCCAATGTCAGTAATCTCGGAATACTCTGGCAAGAGAGCAAAAGCGGGATCGATCCTGATTTCAATTTGGGAAACAATACCTTAAAACCTCCTATGACCTTTACATTAGGATTAAAAACTAAATTTTAAAATTGAGAGAAATGAGAAAAATTAAAATACTATTAATATCATTATCATTAATTCTGACCTCGTATGGATGCAATGATTTTTTAGACGAAAAATCTGACCTGAAGCTGGCGACTCCCGATAGATTGGAGGACAACCAGATGCTTCTCAATAATTACGGTTTCCTCAATGTTGACTTTGCTTCGAGTGGAGAAACGAGTTCGGATGATCACTATCTTACAGATGCGGATTACAATGGTTTGAGCTTCGAGGCGACCAAGCGTCTTCATATATGGATGCCGGATAATGTGGCGAGTCCCATCTCATCAGGAAACGATTGGTCTACCTGCTATAGGAGCATCTATGTATGTAATGCGGTATTGTTCAATATGCAGGATAAGAACTTCACAGGTGAACAGGCAGATAATATCAGAGGACAAGCATTAGCACTTCGGGCTTTCCGGTATCTTGACGCAGCTCAGATCTGGTGTAAGGCTTATAATCCTCAAACCGCCGGAACAGATTTAGGACTTCCACTAAGATTAGACCCTGATATGAATATCCCTTCGGTGCGTTCAACAGTCAAGCAGACCTATGATCAGATCATCACTGACCTGCAAACCGCAATACCTCTGCTTTTACCTAAGCAGATTTCCGGAATGAGGATATCGAGAGCGGCAGCCTATGGCTTGTTAGCCCGTACCTATTTATTTATGGGAGATTATGACAATGCCCTTAAGAATACAGAACAAGCACTAAACATCAATAACGACCTTATGGATTTTAATACCCTCAATCCTAATACTGATTATCCCATTGAGGAATTAAATAAGGAAATCCTTTTATGGACAGCTATGGGATATGAATCTCATCTGATTCCGGCAAAGATTCCCGATCACATTTACCAGATGTATGATAACAATGACTTACGAAAAACCGTTTTTTTCAATAAGAATACTGCTAATGAAGTTCTATTCAAAGGCTATTACAACAATGTCAATGGGCCAATTGTAAGTGTGGCAACCGATGAACTTTATCTTATGGCAGCAGAATGTAATGTAAGATTGAATAAGATTCAGGAAGGTATGAGTTATCTCAATAACCTGCTTGTGAAAAGATGGAAAACAGGAACTTATATCCCGATGACCGCCAATTTACAGACAGAGGCTTTGAATATTATTTTAAAAGAAAGAAGAAAAGAACTCTTGATTCGAGGACTAAGATGGTCTGATCTAAAAAGGTACAATCGTGATGGTGCGAATATTACGCTTACCAGAACTGTTAATGGGCAAACCTACACTTTACCACCTAATGATCTGAGATATGCTATCGCTATTCCCGAAGATATTATTATGCTTACAGGAATGCCACAGAATCCAAGATAAAAAATAATAGGGTTGGCAATAATTTGCCAACCCTACTTTTAAATCCTGATTGAAAGGATTATTACTGTCTTCTCTCACTCGGATGAATAGCAAGAACTTGAGAGTTAGTCATTCCTCCGATCACATCAACCAAATCCTGCCCTTCCGGAACTGTGATTGTACAAGGTTTATTTCCTGTGGTCAGACAAGATGCACCTGCTCCTACTGCCCAGTTAGACTCTTGAGAGAAAGCACCTGCAGAAGTGTCTGTACTATTGTAATAGAACTGTTGGTCGGCTGCCTTTTTTTCGATGATTTTAAAAGACATCGTAGCACCCGTAAACATAATGGCAGCAATTGCTACTGCATTGATTTTCAAAAATTGGTTGAATTTCATAATTCTGGTCTTTTTATATATCAAAAAAGATTACCTTAAAAACTTTAGAAACCTGCCTGAGAAGTACGATAGAGTAGGTAAAATAATTAGTTATACCCATAGATTAACAAATCTTGTCGTACCAAAATATCCTATTCTGCATATTCTCAAACAAATTGTTGTTAATAAATTCATTTTAGAGTTTCGGATTGTTAGACAGCTTTCGACCGTCTAATTTTAAGGTTAAACTTTAATAACAAATTCCAGTCATAATCATCCGTAAGTAATTACGGTAACATACTTATTCAGCAGGCCTGCTGTATCTTAGATTTAAACCTAAAGCGATAACGGAAAGAACGACACATCCAATATTAAAAATTAAGTGCTGATGCCAGCTCATTTTTTCCAAAATTCCTCCACAGGAACAAGGAAGATTTTCAGAGGTTTGAATTATGTAAAAAATGTATCCAGTGAAAATCAGCATCAAAACAAAACTTCCAATCAATCCTATATTTCTGGTCTTCCGATAACATAATAATCCAGCAATGATCAATTCCAGAATAATGATTGCAAAAGGTATGAATCCAGCATATGAACTTAATAAAGGTGATTCCGAAATCTGAACCTGAAAATTTTCAAAATCCATTATTTTACTTATCCCGGCGTAACAAAACAGCAGTATAAAAAAGTAGCTGATGAATTCTACGATTCTTGTTTTGGCTTTTTTCATAATTGTTATTAGTTAATTCAAATTTTTCCTTTCGGTTAATTTGCTGTGAATTCTGAAGTCTAAATTACACTGACTGTGAGGTTGAGAAAAACAATAGTGGGAAAGAAATATGTTTTCTACGTAATGAAATATACATCTTTCCCACTATATTAATTTTTAACTAATTGAAAATTAATTATTTATAAAGCTAGTAGAAATAGAACCGAACTCGAAGCTTGTTCAAGTACATTTTGTAATAGATTTTTCCGGTAAATTTGAATATATCATAATGTTATGCATTATCATCATAAGATTTCATTTCTGATTTTTAATTTGTTCTTCTTTTTTCTTAATGCCCAGGAATTACAAAGTTTATCATACAAGACGATTTCAGACTTGTATGAAAACTATCCTGAAAACGATTCAAGGGCAATGGTTTTTGTGAATAAGTATATAGAAAAAGCAAAAAAAGAAAATAATTGGAAAAAGCAGATTATAGGGTATGAAGATGCCTTATACTACACCGAAGACATAAATCGCAAATTGTCTTATGCCGACAGTGCTATAGTGATGGCATTCAAATCAAGTGACCGTGATATCATTTCAAGGGCATACCTCGGAAAAGGCATTATCTACTATTATAACAAGAGACAATATAAATATGCTTTGGAGCAATACCTCAGGGCTTATCAATTTTCTCGGAATTCAAGCAACGATTATCTGATAAATAAAATAGACTATCATCTCGGGATGGTAAAAAGTTATTTGGGCTACTACGAAGAAGCTGCAGTTCACTTTAGAAATACGACGAAGTATTTTGAGGAACATATGAAAGAAAACCTTCACCCAAACATCAGGTTGAATAATGAGTCAGGCTATTTTAATAGCATTTACCGCCTGAGTAATTGTTATGAAAATCTTCGTTTATACAACAAGGAAGATTCATTGATTAGTATCGGGTTAAAAAAATTGAAAAACATCAATGAGCATTTACTTGAATATGGTTACTTTCAAAAAGGGAAAGGTGTACAACTTTTAAGAAAAGGGAACACCGATGAAGCACTTAAACATTTGAAACTTTCACGTGATATTTTGGTCAATAATCAGGATTATAACTCATTAACCGCTGTTTATTTTTACTTAGGGAAACTGTATTGGCTCAAAGGAAACAGAGCAGAATCACTGGTTTATCTGAATAAGGTGGACTCTATGATTAACAAGGTTCAATTTACTACTCCCGAAATCCGGTCAAGTTATAAGTACCTCATTACGGATGCAACAGAGAACGGTAGTTTGGGTAAGCGACTGTATTATAGTGACCAGTTTTTACTAACGAATTCAACCTTGAATGTTGATTTTGCAATGTTGTCTTCAAAAATCCACGAAGAATATGATACGGAAAGATTATTAGAAGAAAAACAATTATGGGAGAATAAACTGCATAATGATTTTTACTTTCTAATTGCTACGCCAGTTGTGATTTTTCTTCTATTTTTTTTAGTAATCAGACTGCGTAATAGAGAAAATAAATTTCCTGGAAAATTTATTAAACTATGGAAAAAGTTCAGGAAGTATTATTTTTTTCTAATTGCAAACAAAAAAACTTCTGAAAAGAAAAAAACACACAGTCCCGAAATCATTGAAGATATTAAAGAAAAACTCAAAAAGTTTGAAGAAGACAAACGATTTCTTGACAAAAACCTGACTTTACCAATGGTTGCAAAAATGTTTGGCAGAACACACTCCCAACTATCTTATGTACTGAATGAACATCTGAATGTTTCTTTCACGCAGTATCTAAAGGTTTTACGAATCGGATATATTACCAATCTTCTTGTGGAAAATAAAATGTATCTGCAGTACAAAGTTGAAAACCTGGCTCACGAATGTGGAATGTCTAGCCGACAATTATTCTCAACCCATTTTTTCGAAATTAACGGAATAAGACCGATAGAATTTATAAAGAACAGGATGAAGGAAATCGGTGAAAATTGATTTCTGTATAAAGGGAGCATTACTCTTTTGTATGTCCTAAAGTACATTCTGCAATATAAAAAATAGCGCATTTATTGAAATATGGAAAACTCATCCCGGCTTTTCCCTTGGAGTTTCCCACATTCCAACAAAGTTTTCACAACAACAGCAGACCTTTTAAAAATTCATAGATGTGTAAAATAGATACAGGTACTGAATCGACCTGCGTAAAAGAGATACAGGTTCTTAGCTGACCTGTGTAAAAGAGATAGAGGTTGGGAATTTTTCCTGCACAATAACAACCTGAGTAAAAGAGATACAGGTATTCGATTGACCTGCGTAAATTAGACACAGGTTCTTGGCAGACGTGTGTAAAATAATACAAGGTCAGCCTGCGTAAAAAGAGGCCAGGTATTATTTTCATCATTTGTCATCTCCCAAAACAGATTTACAAAAAATAGATACTGGTTTTCAATTAATTACGTAATAAATATGATTCTATTTATTTGTTTTGGAGCTCTAAAATAAAATTAGTTGATTTTAACAGCAAGATGTGTCTTTGTATATACAAACTTTTCAAGTTTTATATCCAAAGACTCTCTTGCCTTTTTTGCAAAAAGGGAAAAAACTGCGGAACTTGTTTTTTGTTTTTCTTAAAATTGGTTTAAAGATTCCAAATCATTCTTATTTATTCTTTTTTAATCTCCACGTATTTCCAAATTATTCCAGATTGTTCTTATTCAATCCAACTCCCTTTAACACTCTTGTTTTAACGATTTTGATGTTCCAATTTTGCAAAAGAAATTCTATCAAAAACAAAAATGAAGAAATTATGAGAGTAAACCTTGTTACCAAAGAAGACCTTCAGGAGTTCAAAACCGAATTGCTTGAAGACATTAAAAATCTTTTTAATATCAAAATTTCAGAGCAGAAATTATGGCTGCGCTCATCAGAGGTCAAAGAACTTCTGAAAATTTCTACCGGAACATTACAGAATCTCCGTGTCAGTGGAACCCTATCCTATACTCGTGTCGGTGGCACATTATATTACAATTACAAAGACATCGAAAAAATGTTAAATAAGAAAGGATAATTTACTAGTTCCGAAATAAACAAAAATGAATTACATAAAACATCTTACAGGCTTCTATGAAAAGGTGGCTCAGGATAGTACACTTAATCCCACACACATCAGCCTCTACTTAGCATTATTCCAATTCTGGAATTTCAACCGTTTCCGAAATCCAGTCAGTATTTCTCGGGACGAAGTGATGCGGATCAGTAAAATCCATTCAAAAGCCACCTATCACAAATGCCTGAAGAATCTACATTCTTCGGGCTATATTGATTATCAGCCGTCTTATAATCCGTTTATAGGAAGTCAGGTTGTTATGCTGGATTTTGCTGAGGAGCTGAAGCCCACTCCTAAGCAAATAAGAATCAAAAATTAAATTTCTTCTGAATTTCTCAAGTGTTAGTTAATAGCAGAGGTTATTCTGCGACATTTTGATGGACTATAATATGCATTATGACAATTATTTTTCAATATCAATTTTATCATTTTTAGCTATTTTAGCATTGTATGCATCTAACATTTTTTATCTTTGAGGATTAACATTAATGATAATCAATGTCAGAAGAACAAAGACGTCAGTTGCAGCAGCAACTTTGGAATATTGCCAATACTTTAAGAGGGAAAATGGATGCCGACGAATTTCGGGATTATATTTTAGGATTTATTTTCTATAAGTATCTGTCCGAAAAAATTCATTTTACAGCCAATAAAATTTTATTAGATTCTGGAGAGGACATCGATTATAATGATGTTGATGAAAATACTGAAAAAGGAAAAGAAATCGTTCAGGCAATTTATGAAGAGGTTGTTGAAGATTTAGGATATTTCTTAAAACCATCAGAACTTTTCAGTAATATTGCTAAAAAAGGTCACCAAAAAGAAGAAGGTAAATCAAATTTTATTCTTGCAGAACTTTCAAAGATTCTTACTAATATTGAGCAATCAACACTTGGTACGGATAGTGAAGATGATTTTGACAATCTTTTTGAAGATTTGGATTTGACGTCTTCCAAATTAGGAAAGACAGAAGATGAGAAAAATACGTTGATTTCCAAAGTGTTGTATCATCTGGATGATATAGATTTCAATCTTTCTGACACCAATGCCGATGTTTTAGGTGACGCTTATGAATATCTGATTTCACAATTTGCAAGTGGAGCAGGCAAGAAAGCAGGGGAATTCTATACGCCCCAACAAGTTTCTACCATTTTGGCAAGAATTGTAACGAGTCGAAAATCTCAGCTGAGGTCTGTTTATGACCCGACTTGTGGAAGTGGTTCCTTACTTTTGCGTGTTGCAAGAGAAGCGAAAGTAAGTGATTTCTATGGTCAGGAAATGAACCGAACCACTTATAACTTGGCACGAATGAATATGATTCTGCACGGTGTGAATTACAGTAATTTCGATATCAAGCAGGAGGATACGCTTGAGAAACCCCAACACCTTGATAAAACTTTTGATGCTATTGTTGCTAATCCGCCCTTTTCTGCGAATTGGAGTAGCAATGAACTTTTATTGTTAGACGAGCGTTTCTCACAATATGGAAAATTAGCTCCGGCTTCCAAAGCTGATTTCGCTTTTATCCAGCATATGATTCATCATTTGGATGAGAACGGAATTATGGCAGTTGTAATGCCTCACGGTGTTTTGTTCCGTGGTGCAGCGGAATTGGTTATTCGTAAATATCTGATTAAAGAGAAAAATTATCTGGATGCTGTAATCGGTTTACCTGCCAATATTTTCTTTGGTACAAGCATTCCTACTTGTATATTGGTTTTCAAGAAATGCCGAGAGCAAGATGAAGATGTTCTGTTCGTGGATGCCAGCAAAGAATTTGAAAAACAAAAAAATCAAAATGTATTGCTTCCAAAACATATCAATAAAATTGTTGATATGTACCAGGAAAGAAAAACAGAAGGGAAATTCTCTCATCTTGCTACTTTGCAGGAAATTGCCGACAATGATTACAACCTGAATATCCCTCGATATGTAGATACTTTTGAAGAGGAAGAAGAAATCGACATCCAAGCGGTAATGGCGGAAATCAAACAATTAGAAGCCAAACGTGTTGAACTCGACAGTCAGATTGAAGTTTATTTAAAAGAATTAGGATTAGTAAGTTAAATTTTTTTTGACTTATTGAAATCCTCAAGGCTTAGAATTTAAAAAAATAAATTATCAAGATTATGACTGAAAAACTAAAAGGCAATAATTTTCCAAATTGGAAACCAAAACTCAGATTTCAAGGGTTTGAAGGGGAAGAATGGGAAGTGAAGAAGTTAGGAGAATTATGTAAAATGCAAGCCGGAAAATTTGTTAGCGCCTCTGAAATAATTAATGAAGTAGATGAAAATTTATTCCCCTGTTATGGAGCTAATGGATTAAGAGGTTATACTAAATCATTTAATTGCGATGGCGAATACTCAATAGTGGGTAGACAAGGTGCACTTTGTGGAAATATTGTAAAAGTTACTGGGAAATTTTATGCAACTGAACACGCTGTAGTTGTTACTACAGTTGATAAAATAAATTCTACTTGGATGTTTTACTTATTAATTCATCTAAATTTAAATCAATATGCCACAGGTATGGCTCAGCCAGGATTATCAGTACAAAATTTAAAACTAGTTGAATCAAGAATTCCAAAATCTGTAAAAGAACAAGATACAATAGCATCACTTTTATCATTACTTGATTTAAGAATCTCAACCCAAAAGAAAATAATACAAGATTTAGAAACCTTAATCAAAGGTTACAGTGAAAAGATATTTTCTCAAAAAATGAGATTTAAAGATAAGAATGGAAGCAGTTTTTCAAATTGGGAAATCAATACTTTAAAAAATGTCCTAATTAAAAATTCTTCAAAAAACAAAAGTTTAAAATACTTAAATGTTCAAAGTGTTAGTAATAAATTTGGTTTTATAAATCAAGAAGATTTCTTTGAGGACAGACGTGTTGCAAGCATCAATACATCAAATTATTATATAATTGGAAAAGGTGATTTTGCCTATAATCCTTCACGAATTGATGTCGGTTCTCTTGCTTATAAATTTGATGCAAATACTTCTATTATTAGTCCTTTATATATCAGTTTCAAGGCAAATAATAATTTTCTTGTTGATAGATATTTGTTGTCTTGGTTTTCATCTTTGCAATTCATTCGTCAAATGAGTAATTCGTTTGAAGGAAGTGTAAGGAATACTTTGAGTTATGAAAGCTTAAGCAAAATGTCAATATTTATTCCTTCTATTGAAGAACAAACACATATTGCTCAATTTTTATCTTACCTAACCGAAAAGATTAATTTAGAAAAAGACTTACTAGTTAATTACGAAATTCAAAAAAAGTATTTGCTGGCCAATTTGTTCGTCTAAAACGAAGCCTTGTCAAGGTTTAAAACCTTGACAAGGCTAATTAAACAAAAAGATTCGCCAAAAGGTATTTCTTTTGGGTCTTATATTGAGCTAAAATTTTCTTTTCTGTTTCGAGTTTCTTGTCAATCGAAAAAAGGAAGTTTGCTATTTTAGTTTGTTCTTCTAAAGATGGTATTTTTATACTTTCTTTTTTATAATCCTTAAAGTAAATATGAGGAATTGTACTTCCTGTGACATATTTTTTAAAATCTATATTACTTAGTTGACAATATAAAAACTGCACATTTACATCGAGTTTAGGTTTAATGATTTCCATCGTTCCCAAAACAGAAGATTGACCCTCACAGAAAAATAATCTTCCAACACCTGCACCATCTTTCACAATGCTGATGTAATCATTCTCTTCTTCATAAAAATCAATTTTTTTTAAAATTCCGGAAGCGCCATATATAATATAATTTCCAAAATTATCTTCTATTTTATTTGCTGAAATATTTGAAGATTGTTTTTGGCAAATATTTTCTAATTTACTTTCTTCCCAATCTGGAAAATCATTTCCTAAACCATCCTTAAATCTAAGTTTCTTCTTAAATGTTTTTTCACGGAAACCTAACATTAAATACTCTAAATTATCTATTATTTTCTTTTGGGTTTGAATTCTTTTTTCCGTTAATGAAAATAAAGACGAAATTTTTTCTTGTTCTTTTATTGATGGAAGTTTGAATTCAATTAATTTTAATTGTCCACCTGTTATTAGAGGTTGCCCAGAACCAAATATTAATTTATTAAGGTTATATTTAATTAAATAATTAAATATAAAGTCTAAACTTATTTCATCTTTTGGATATAGAATTAGAGTATTATCTGAAACGGCAAATTTACCGTCTACTTTGTAAATGAAGCCTGCATTTGCTCCAACTCTTGCTATTAATATTTTTTTTCCAAAATAATCAAATTTGTCGGAAGTGGATATTATACCTGTTGAACCATAGAATGGGTATTGTCCCTGTATGTTTATATTTTTTGATTTCCCAGAAGAGATGCCTTCTGTTACTTCTCCCAGTTTTTTCATCTCCCACTCTCCATAAAACCCCGGAAATCGCAAATTTGGAAAATTTGAAATTCTAAATCTAAAGGATTGCTAATCTCAAATCCTTTATTCATACCTTTTTTGATTTTTAATAATAATTTAAAATCAAAAAGAAAATTATGACGACACAAAAAACATTTGCTCAAATCGTGAAACTATGGAAAAAAGACAAACAACTTTATGTGAAAAAATCAAGCTTTTCGGCTTATGTGCTTTTGCTGGAGAACCATTTGTTACCCAAATTTGCGGAAGTTAGTAGTATAGAAGAAGAGGAAGTTCAGAAATTTGTTTTTCAAAAATTGGAACAGGGATTGAGCCAAAAAAGTATTAAAGATGTTCTCATCGTTTTGAAAATGGTAATGAAATTTGGGGCAAAATATAAATGGATTCAATACACGCCATTTGACATTCAATATCCAACCGTTCGGGAAAATCAAAGTATTGAAGTTCTGACCAGAACGCATCAGAAAAAAGTGATGAATTATATTCAGGAGCATTTTACATTCCGGAATCTGGGGGTTTATATTTGTCTTTGTTCGGGAATGCGGATTGGCGAAATCTGCGCACTCACTTGGGAAGATATTGATACAGATAACGGAATTATCAACATTAGAAAAACCATTCAGCGAATCTATATTATAGAAGATGGCAAAAGAAGAACAGAATTGCTTCTCGACACACCAAAAACCAAGAATTCCATCCGGGAAGTTCCAATGAGCAGAGACCTTTTGCGAATGTTGAAGCCTTTTAAAAAAATTGTCAACCCTTTATTTTTCGTTTTAACAAATGATGCTAAACCTACCGAGCCAAGAACTTACCGTAGTTATTATAAAAATTTGATGAAACAACTGGATGTCCCAGAAATTAAATTTCACGGATTGCGTCATAGTTTTGCAACCCGATGTATTGAAAGCAAATGTGATTATAAGACGGTAAGTGTTCTACTTGGACATTCCAATATCAGCACAACTTTGAATCTTTATGTGCACCCAAATCTGGAACAAAAGAAAAAAGCGATTGACCAAATGTTTAAAGCGCTAAAATAGTTTCAATTATAATATTTTATTGTTAAATTTGGAAAAACTATCCACAACTTTGTCAGGGTTTTAAACGCTGACAAAGTTTTTTTTTAACCATAAAACTCAAAGCTAGAAATGTCCAGCCAGCCCGAATATATTCTTGAACAGAAATTAATAGAACAATTACAACAGTTAGGTCATAAAACAGTCAAGATTTGCAATGAAGCAGATTTGATTATCAACCTAAAAACCCAGCTCGAAATTCATAATAAAAAACAATTTTCCAATAAAGAATTTGAGAAGATTCTAAATCATCTTGCCAAAGGAAATGTTTTTGAGAAAGCAAAAGTTTTGCGCGATAGATTTCAGTTTACCAAAGATGACGGAACATCGGAATGGATAGAATTCATCAATCAGGAAAACTGGTGTCAGAATCAATTTCAAGTGACCAACCAAATTGCTCAGGAAGGCGATTATAAAAACCGCTATGATGTCACGATTTTAGTCAATGGTTTGCCGTTGGTTCAGATAGAATTAAAACGCCGTGGTTTGGAAATGAAAGAGGCTTTTAATCAAATCAACCGTTATCATCATCAGTCATTTAATGCTGGAAAAGGTTTATTCAATTACGTTCAGTTGTTTGTTATCAGTAATGGCGTCAATACAAAGTATTATTCCAATAACGCAAAACAGAGTTTCAAACAGACCTTCTTCTGGTCAGACGAGCACAATAATAATATTACACAACTAGAAGATTTTGCACAGGCATTTTTGGAGCCTTGTCACATTGCCAAGATGATTACGAAATATATCGTGCTGAATCAAACGTATAAAATTTTAATGGTTCTTCGACCGTACCAATATTATGCGGTAGAAAAAATTGTTGAAAGGGTTAGAAATACCGATAACAATGGATTTATTTGGCATACAACGGGTTCGGGGAAAACATTGACTTCTTTCAAGGCAAGTCAGATTCTCAAAGAAATTCCTAAAGTTGAAAAGGTTGTTTTTGTAGTGGATAGGAAAGATTTGGATTATCAAACGCAAAAAGAATTTGATGCTTTTGAAAAAGACAGCGTAGATGCTACAGAAAATACGGCACATCTTGTAAAGCAACTTTCTGACAATACAAAACTCATTGTAACAACTTTACAAAAGCTGAATACCGCCATTACCAAAGAAAAGCACGGTAGAAAAATAGACCGTTTAAAAGACAAAAAAGTCGTATTCATTTTTGATGAATGCCATAGAAGTCAGTTCGGAGAAACGCATCAAAATATTAAGAAATATTTCCAAAAAGCGCAAATGATTGGCTTTACCGGAACGCCAATTTCGGAAGTTAATTCAGTTGGTAAAATAGATGGAATTGCTGCAACGACCAATATGCTTTTCAAAGAATGTCTGCATAAATACGTGATTACGGATGCTATCAGAGATGAAAATGTTTTGAAATTCTCTGTAGAATATGTTGGCAGATACAAAGAAAAGGAAGGTAGTAATACTTACATAGATATGGAAGTTGAAGCTATTGATACTCAAGAATTACTAGCAAGTCCAAAGCGTCTGGAGAAAATCACTGATTACATTATAACCGAACACGATAGAAAAACCCATCAGAAAACATTCAATGCAATGTTCTGTGTCAGTAGCATAGATGTTTTGCAGAAATATTATGACCTCTTTCAAAAGAAAAAAGAAGAGGGAAAACACAATCTGAAAATTGCAACCATCTTCAGTTATGGAACTAATGAAGAGAATAGTGATGCAGACGGAAATTATCAGGAAGAAGATATTTTGTCGATGGTTGCGGAGCCACCTGCAAAATATGGTGATTCACATAGCCGAAATATTTTGGACAGATATATTGGTCATTACAACGAAATGTTCGGAACTAATTTTTCTACCAAAGACAGCCAGACTTTTTATAATTATTACAATGACATTGCGAAAAGAGTCAGAAACAAAGAAGTTGACTTGATTATTGTGGTCAATATGTTTTTGACTGGATTTGATAGTCCACAACTCAATACCTTATTTGTTGATAAAAACCTGAAATACCATGGGTTGATTCAGGCATTTTCCAGAACCAACAGAATTATCGGAGAGAAAAAATCGCAGGGAAATATTGTTTGTTTCCGCAATTTAAAATCTGCGACAGATGATGCAGTGACTTTATTTTCTAATAAAGAAGCTATACAGGAAATAATCATCCAACCCATTGAAGATTATATTGAACTTTTCAAGAATTCTCTAGAAAAATTAAAATTGGTTGCGCCCGAAATTCAAAGTGTTGATTCTTATCAAACCGAACAGGAAAAATTTGAATTTGTTACAGCCTTCCGTGAATTGATGCGTATTCTGAATGTCTTAAAGTCATTTACAGATTTTAGTTTTGAGTCATTAGAGATGACAGAATTTGAATTCGATGGTTATAAAAGTAAGTATCTTGATATTTGGACTGCAACACATCCCAAAATTTCAGGAGACGGAAAAGTCAGCATTTTAGATGATGTTGATTTTGAATTAGAGCTCATCCACCGTGATGAAATCAATGTGAGCTATATACTTTCACTATTAGCAAATATTGCAGATATAAAAGGAATTAAACGAGAAGCGAAAATAAAAGAAATTCGTGAAATCCTATCCGGCGACGCCCAATTAAGAAGCAAAAAAGAATTAATTGAAAAATTCATAGACGAGAACTTGCCACATATTCCGGACGGCGATGCTGTAAGTGATGAATTTGATAATTTCTGGAACAAAGAAAGAACTGATGCCTTCGAAAAAATTGCCGAAGAAGAATCTCTTAATAAAGAAAAATTTCAAGAAACGATTGATAGCTTTCTTTTCACTTCCAAAATACCCAAAATGAGTGATGCCTTAAAACTCTTAGAAATAAAACCAAAACTGACGGAACGAAATAATATTGGAAAAAGAATTATCCAAAAAGTTCAGGATTTTGTGGAGGTTTTTATTGATGGGGTAGCTAGCTAAATTTTTAATAACATTTTCGAGGTTATAAGTTTGTTGTATATTGCATTTTTTTGAAGGCAATTTTCCAAACATTAATTTAAGCTGTTAATTATAATTTAATATTTCAAATTAAATAATTAACTATACATAATACAATATAAATGACTGGATTTAAAATCATTGCAATTAAGACAGGCTCAAAACCTAAAAGGATTTATGAAATTCAAAGTACAGGAGCTAAATTAGACTTTTTCAAGAATCTCGAAGAAAATAAAATATATGCATTCACTTCTGATTACTCTTTTCCAAATGATAATTTTGATGAAGTAGTTATTGCTAGTAAATCGGTTTTAGAACTTTATAGTTTTATATCGAGAAACAAAAAAATTTCTGTAAATATCAATGCTATTGTAGGCAATAATGGTTCTGGTAAAAGTTCCCTTGTAGAATTATTATTTTGGGCAAATTATAATATTGGTTGTGTTGCAAAATTACTCAGAAATGGGAAAACAAATAATTTATTGGATCCTTACAAGTTTATAGATTTAGAAATTTTATATTCTATTGATGATGAAAATTTAATTAGAATTGAGTTTAAGGATGGAAGAGTTTTTAAGAATAAATTATTTTTAAAGGAAAATACTTATATCTCAAAAAAAGATGATTTACAAGTAAGAACGACCGAGGATCTTCGGGATTATTTCTATAGTATAGTAATTAATTATAGTCACTACGCTCTTAATTCTAACGAAATAGGAGATTGGATAATTCCTCTTTTTCATAAAAATGACGGTTATCAAACTCCAATAGTATTGAATCCAATGAGAACAGGAGGAATAATTGATATTAATGATGAAAATAAGCTTTTAAAAAGAAGGTTACTGGGTAATTTACTTGAGGAAATTGAAGACCAAAATATAGAAGAGAGTTTAAGAAATATAGGAAATAACAAAATTGTTACTTCTATTAAAGTTAAATATAGTTCCAAAGATTATTTGTATGAAACTAAAAGTTTTAAGATTAAGAATCAAGTAATTAAGGCTATTGAAGACAACTTTAGATTTAAAATAAAACAGGAACATTTAGACGGAAATTTTTTTACTAATATATGTATTAATTACATTATTGAAAAATTACTAAAAATGAGTTCAAAATATCGACCTTATTATAAGTATAAGGATGGTGATAGTCTTAAATATATTGATTCATATATTAAAAGAATTAAATATGGAAATAGTCACATTGTATTTAAAGTGAAAGGAGCTATTTTGTATCTTAAATATTATGAACTAATATTTGGGAATAAGTATAGTCTAAGCAAACAAGATTTGATTATTGATATTGAAGATTTATCTAAAAAGATTACAAAGATAAGAGAAAAAGAGAGTGATTATTTTATTAACACATTTACCATGGTACCTCCAAGTTTTTTCGAGACTGAAATCATTCTTTCGGACGGGTCTTTATTTTCATCATTAAGTTCAGGTGAAAAACAAAGAATACATAGCAATAGTTCAATTATATACCACATTATTAATTTAAATTCAGTAAAGGATGAAGATGATAAAGATAAATATGATAGTTATCCATATATAAATATTATTTTAGATGAAATTGAACTATATTATCATCCTGATTGGCAACGCAATTATGTAAAAGATTTGCTAGGTTCTATCCGTAAAATTCCTCATAATAGTATTAAAAATATTAAAGGAATTAATATTACTTTTCTGACGCATTCACCTTTTATTTTATCTGATATATCAAATGCTAATGTATTAAAACTTAAAAATGGCTCTCCACAACCATTTAATAATAAAGAGGAGACGTTTGGTGCTAATATCAATGATATTTTAGCTAATGAATTCTTTTTAAGAAATGGGTTTATGGGAGAATTTGTAAAAACCAAAATAAATTCTTTAATTGATTATATTAATGAAAATAAAAACATTAACAATGAGTGGAGTGAAGAAAACGCTAAAGAATTTATAGAATTAATTGGTGAGCCGTTAATTCGTATAGAGTTGAGAGAAATGTTTTTTAATAAATACTATAATAATGAGCAAATAGAGATTGATGAAATTGATATGGAAATTGAACGATTAAAGAAGATTAAAATAAAAAAAATTGGTAAATAATGATTTCAATAAATTCCAAGATATTAATTGATATCCATATTAAAGATAAACTAAATATTGATGCTCTAATTTCCAGCAGAAAGGCAGAATTATTGCACTTTATTAATAATCCAACTAAAATAGTTAATAGAAAACCAACATCTATAGTGTTAATAGGTAATCAGTTAGCCTATTTACAAGAGTTGTATGGAAATTTTGAAAAAATTGTCTTAGCTAACACTTTTGAAATTCAAAATTTCAAGATTGTTTTTGATAGTATTATAAGTGTTAAATTAATGAAAACTACTACTTATAAAGAATTTCGTAATGAACTGAATAGAAGATTGGGATATAAAGATTTAAGAGATAATTTTTATTCCGAATATTTTGAAAAAATTGGTATAAAAACCTGTGTCTATTGTAGTTCTCAATATGCTTTAACTGTTAGAACTGTAAATGGTAAAAAGTGTGCAAAATTTCAAGTTGATCATTATTATTCTAAATCAGATTATCCATGTTTTAGTATTTCATTTTATAATTTATATCCTGTTTGTGGTCCTTGTAATAATAGTAAAAGCACTAATACTACAAATTTTAATTTATACTCAGATGATTTTAATGAATATAAAAGTTCTAAATTTAAATTTGAACTAGATAAAAAGTCATTATTAAAATATAGAGTTAATGGTATTAACTCTGAGTTAAAACTGAAGTTTAAAGAGCCACTAGGTAGTAATTTCAATTCGTTATTTGCAATTGAAGGTATCTACGAAACACAAAAGGATATTGCAGAAGAATTAGTTTTAAAATCGATTATATATAATCAATCTTATACTAATTCTTTAAAAAATGCCTTAAAAAAACTTTACAAGGATAAGAGTCCAATGTTAGAACAACTGCTTATAGGTAACTATATTAATGAGGCTGATATCCATAAAAGACCTATGGCCAAATTTACGCAAGACATAGCAAAACAACTTAAATTATTATGATTGTTTTGATTAAGAAAATCACATATTAACAATCTATTACTATTATTATATGATCAATATTTTAATCGTTGCTTAAAAAATGTACATATTGCTTTTTAGATGAACTTCTTTGGAAAAATATACTTGGGTTAAATTAAAATAATCTATTATACAGTATACTTTGAAGTTTATAAGCTAGACTCAAAAGTATTCTGGAACCATAATTGCAATTTCTTTGATATTTGTGAAAATGAATGATGAATTCACTGTAGTTTTTAATGCAAATTTGAGGATTATCAACTAGTTTGAACCTTGGTATACCTGATACCCTTTTTTGATAATGATATAAATAAAAATTTACTTTATCCTTCGAATAATAAAAATATTTAGAAAGTAGAGTATTAAATTCCAAATATGAATTTGAAAAAAAGTGTTCAAAATTTAGCAATCTTTACTTGCAAATCCGAACGAAAAATTCTACTTTTACTACGTAAAATTTTTATATTGGATTTTACCGCTTTTTGCAAATGCCCTATTTAAGGCCTTTCACAAGATGCTACAGCGAAATGCTTATCAATAAAAGGACGAGAAGAAGTTACAAAAACCCTCACTCTCCGCTGAGAGGGTCTTTTAATAAAAGACCCTCTTTTTTTTGTATATAAGCAGTCCTTTATCCTTCATTTTTAAATAATTATGCAACAATATTTTCATCATGGTAGGTATTCGAAAGATTCGATTTTCATAATAAAGATTGTTATCGAACACCACACTTTTTTGAAGCGTCTCCGATGAATCATATACATAACTTAGATCAGTCAACATATCCAATTTATTTTCCAGTATACCAAATGCAAGACTTCTATTTTCACTCAATCTTTCCATAGCTCCTCTTAAGCTTATAATCTCCTTATTGTAGATAGAAATGCTTATCTAAAATAAAAAGGTTTTTCAGTTCTGAAACTGAAAAACCCTGGCTTATGAAAAAAAAACTATTTACTGAAAAACTCTTAAAATTCAATTGGAATAAACAAGACCAAAATTATTCATAGAGATTTCCGTACAACTAATCCAACGAGATAAAAGATTTAAATGGTATTAGGGGGATACCTATCTGTCGGAAAAATCATGAAAAAGACTGCTCTAGTTATAGCTAATGACAGTGTCGTTTACTTACATTTCAAAAGTATAAAGTATTGGGGAGATAGAAACTATTGGTATCATTCTATAAGTTATTTATTTCATCAGTATTTCCTTTTGAAATAACAAAAAGGTCCTTTATTTTAAGGTAGTATATATAGCTGTGTCTTTTATTAAAAAAGGGTAATCCTTTCGCAAATAATTATCTAAAAAATAGGTTTTTCAGTTTAAGACTGAAAAACCTATTAAAAACTAAGTCCATGAAATTTTAAAATTTCAATGGTAAAAACATAAACCAATGTAAGTCTTAAAGATTTTCATATAAGATAATCCAAAAAGAATTGAAATTAGAATGAAATTGGAATTATCTATATATTAAAAAAAAAATGAAAAAGACTGCCCTAGTTTTAACTAATGACAGTGCAGATGGCTTACTTTTCAAAAGTAGAAAGTATGGAATAGATAGGAACTATTGGTATCATTCTATAAGTTATTTATTTCATTAGTATTCGAATATTTCAATCAATAGATTGATCTTCGCAACAAATACTTCTTTTTAAAACACTATTTTTACGAATCATACATTTTATAAGTTTGAGCTACCTATAGACAACTTCATTAAGACTGTTATTTTTTAATAAAAAGTTTTTCAAATATTGTATCAACTGTTTTGACTTCTCCGTCGACATCAATCGTTGCTGTTAATGGCTGACCTAAATTATGATGACCAGATAGCATAATATCAAAGTTTATAACACCAAACACCTGCTGTGCAATGTGTTATATTCTTGTTTTGTATGAGGTAAGGAAAATAAGCCTGGCCTCATCTGTACATCCAGAATTGCCTTTAAGTGCGTAAGCTCCTGCCCCCTCCGCTAAAAACACTCAATGATAATTCCTATTCTTTTGCCAAAAATAATTAGGTTCATATTCATAAGTCGTAGAACCGCCAGTAGGGTAAATAATTTTATTAAGAACTCCCAGCTTCATAAAAATAACGTTCGCCTAACCCAATCCCTATATTGGTGATTGGAATGAAAAAATTGATTGAGGTGCTAATCTACAGTTTCGTTTGCCTGCATAGTATTGTTTTGAAGTCCACGATATCTTTGGCTGTAAGCCTCATCATATTGGTAGTAGACCGCTGTACCCTGAGCAAATGAGATACATAAGCCAGAACATACAAGAAATACAGCTAACTAAAGCTTTTTCATATTTTCTGATTTATTTTTTGTTAGTCTTTTAATGTCAAGCGATAGGAATCAACACCCCGTCTTAAGGGACTCTTCTTTGATGTCTTCTCATATTTATCATTTAAATAATACTGATTATCAGTAAGTTAACAAACTACATTAACTTATTGTAAATCTATTTCAAAGGTAAATATAAAGTCATCTTTGAGGTAATGAAAGCAAACAATAAATCCAACAATTCCTGAAAAAGGAAATTATCACAGCATTAAATATTCTCATTATAATATAATGTGTTTTTGGCCACTGATCCTAAAAATTAGAATCCGGGTTAATAGTAGTTTTGAAATCATTAGCTTGATTTCAGCAATATTCCGGTTATATAGCGGCATAACCTGACACAATAAAAACTAATGTGTAACCAATAACTTATGGAAAATGTAAAAAAAATTCATAGAGATTTCAGGATAAATACTTCCCAAACGAAAAAACACCATACAATTAATTAACCTATATTTTTTAAATAAGCCACTATTTTAAGAAAGATTTTAAAAAAAAGAATAAAATAACAAGAGCTATCTCGAAAGAAATAGCTCACTGTATTAAATAATTAAAGTTAGTCTATGATTGCCATATATTAGATTTGTCTTTCACATTCAAACATTAGTTTATTATGGCAGCTTAATCGTTTACAATTACCAAACCTACTAATGCTGGTGCAAATTTATATGCAAACCATAAAAACTTTATAATCTCATTTGTGCCATAACTTATGCAAATTATAAATCGATAAAGAATTTTTTCTTGAGGCTAAAGATTGAAACAATTACAAAAACAAAAGATGGGAACTTAGAGTTTGCCCACCTTTGTATTTAAATATTGAAGAATATTATACTTCATAAACTAACTCAGACACTTCGCCATAAACAAAAGCCTTTGCCGGAGTTCCTGTTGCTCGGAAATCTCTTTCAAAAATATATGCATCCAAATAATGATGGATTACGGTTGAAGGGATGTCGGTAGCCCTCATTTATTTCATAAAGATTTGGAAGCGATATGTAAAGCAAAAACAATTCTATTATTTCTAGCTAACAACTTATATATGTGAAATAACCAATAGGAATAATATGAAAAGTACTCAAGGTCATCATCTTTGTAACTTTACCCCACTCTAGAATTATGGAGTCCCTATGCTAAAAAATCAATTATTTTTCAAAGTCACTACTTAATATCTATCATGAGTATTATGCACCATATCACTCATGGACTTCGAGATAACAATTGGAATCTAACCGATGATAACAGTTAATGATTTTAACCTGAGCATATCATTTACAAGATTGGTATTAGAATTAATATTAGTTACAGTTCTATTTTCATTGTTTACAGTATGATAAGGGAGCGATGTAAAATAACTAAAAGATAGGAATGTACTTTTATCTTTATTTAAGTAGAAGCTACTGTCAACATACCATACGTTTACAAAACCACTTCGAGATTGAAAGCTTGGATCAACATTTTTAACATTTTTAATTTGTCAGAAAAACAGATAAGGCTACCATTACAATCTACTTCATTTATACTCAGTTTGAAAAGTTGGAAGTATTCATCAATAAATATTTTGTTTTTATTTCGTGTTATTATAATAAAGCAAATAAGTAAGCGAATGATTTAAAAAACTTCAATAATATGTAAAGCATATAATTTTGCATTTGAAATTTTTTAAACACTAAAATGAATAAGCTCGCTGGGAATTTAATTCTCGTTTTGATTCTATTGAGGGGCATAGAAACGGCAGCGCAAAATTCTCCAAATTTAGAATTTGCATCCGCCCAAGGAACATCTAATCCCACAGGTAATGGCCCTGTGACCAATACAATAATCAATTTTGTACAGAATCCCAACAACCCCTCTGGGAATACTTTTCAAACCTATACTCCTACATTGAGTGTAACTTTTGCAATTTCCAATCAAATGTATAATAATGCGGGGAGAATTGGATATGCGAATCTAAATGTATCTGCTCCTATCTTTCCCCTAATGAATTCAGCAGGATCACCAGCTAACAATAATTTTACGGCTTCAGGTGCGTCAACAGGTACTGGAATCAATACAGCTAGCAACAGAGGTGTGGGGCTATTCTTCAACACCGCAGCATTGAACGGAAGACCAACTAACGCGACTTATCAAATGGCAGATTTAACCATTACATTCAGCAGACCAGTGGACGATCCAATCCTTCATATTGGAGGTATGGGAGGATTTCAAAATAATTTGGGCTTAACAGGAGGTTTTGATTATGTTTCATCCAATGTACCTATTAGTTTTTCCAGATTATCCGGAAATTCAAATAGTTTTACAGTTACTTCCACTTCCATTAAGAATACAGCTGCTAATCCCACCTCCACCGGAAATAATTCGGCATCAGGATCTGTCCTCGTTACAGGAAAAGGAATTACAACCATTGTATTGAGAATGACAGCTAGAGGAGATGGGAACGATACTTCCTGGACTACGCAGAGTGGAGATGTGGTGACAATGGGGATTTCGACATTAGAGAGTGACCTGGCGGTTACAAAGTCCATTAATAATCCTAACCCTGAACGACAATCGATTGTTGCTTTTACTATCAATGCCATTAATAATGGACCTTCCCATAATACGAATGTGGTAGTTTCGGATTTACTTCCTAACGGCTACACTTTTATAGGCTCATCAACCAATTCCGGAGTATATAACAGCTCAACAGGAAATTGGACGATAGGAAATATGAATGCCGGAATAACAGCTAGTCTTACGGTTACTGCAAAAGTAAATTGTACAGGAGATTATACCAATATAGCCACTATTTCAGGAAATTTATCTGACCATATATCGGGAAATAACAGTTCATCAGTAACCCCAGCTGTTAATCCAAAGCCATGTGCCTGTTATAATGATCCCAATCGGTCCAGTATTGGCGCAGACTCAAAATTCGGAATAACATTACTAAAAAGGGCAGGTGCTAACAGTGATAATTGGCCAATGGCAAGAAAATCAGCACATTTAGTATTAGAATCCAACGATAAGGGGTTTGTAATTACCAGGATGACATCCGATCAGGTCAGCAGTATAATGGTACCAGTAGAAGGAATGATGGTTTACGATACCACCCAAAAATGCCTGAAATTATATTCAGATAATAGCTGGAACTGCTTTACCACACCGACATGTCCATAATTAAAAAAAAATAATCATAATGAAGAAATATCTATTTTCAATTTTAGCAGTAATAGCGATCAGTGCTCTTAACGGGCAGGTTATTATTGGTGGAACAAATGGAATAGCACCAAACAAAGCTTCAGTATTACTGGAATTTGAAGGGCAGAACAAAGGAATTATTATTCCATATACAAGAACTCTTCCTGCTTCTCCAGCAGAGGGTACTCTTTTACTGGATGTCAGCAACGAATCTCAAGCACGTGTCAAATATTATAATGGATCCTGGACTGATTTAAGTGGCCAGGACGCTAATGTTGCTTCTGAGATGACAATTCAGCCTACCTCTGCTCAGGTTTTTGAACAGAACAACACGAAGGCTATCATTGGATCAAATGTATCATCTGCAGAAGGTGTTCTAATCTTGGAGTCTTCAACAAAAGCGATGGTATTACCTACTGTTGATAGTACGGACAACATTCCGGATCCCTCGCCCGGAATGATTGTATATATTAATAAAACCGGGAGTAAGAGACTTGCCGTTTTTAACGGGAATAAGTGGTCGTATTGGATGCCTTAATAAATACGGTCTTATAATAATAAACACAAAGGTTATTATATATTTTACAGAAAGTCTTCACCTCAAACATACTACGATGAAAGGTGGAGATGGATTGGTGGAAGTCTGTTTAAAACAGGCTTCCATTTCATGTTTAAATTAAACACATTATTACCTCAATAGACACCTTAAAATTCCAAGATACAAATGATATTTAATCAATGGGCATCAATAAACTATTATTTTCATATGTGCTCTTTATGTAACGAAATAATTCTTCAATTCTTTTATTACCATTAAATAATTATGAATATAAAATGAAAAACAGAAGTAATCGAAAAATTTGAAAGATTGAGTTTACTATTATTTATTGCACGATATTTAAAACAATCGTCCTCATTAAAAACCAATTAGATTATAATGGTAATCAATAATCTAATTGTTTAATCCACAAATCATCTTTTTCTTAGGTAAATATTGAAAAGCCTAAATTACATATTTAAAACAAAGAATATCAATGAATTAAAAATAATGTAAATAAAAAGAGCATGGATTAAAAGCTAATAATTGGTATTTAAATGATTAGCGGACTCACTTCATTAATATAAAATAACCCATGCAAATAGTATTGCACAGGTTAAAAAAAAAATCAATAGTATCAAAAATTATTTTATTTCTAAGGACATGTGGCTGTGGTAAAGCAGTTCCAGCTATTATCTGAATATAATTTCAGACATTTTTCGGTGGTATCGTAAACCATCATTCCTTCTACTGGTATCACTATACTGCTGATCTGATCAGATGTCATCCTGGTAATCACAAATCCTTTATTATTGGACTCTAATACTAGATATGCTGATTTTCTTACCATGGGCCAATTTCCATTATTGATTCCAGCACGTTGTAAAGTGGTAATCCCAAATCGAGAGTCAGTGCCTACCTCACTCCTGTTCGGATCCTTATAACAAACAGCTCTTCCTGCAATCAAAGGAGTAATCGAAGATTGATTATTATCCAAATTGGGATCGCGAAGATCTCCAGAAATTGAGGCAGCTAAAGTGTATGAACCTGAACTTTTAACCTTTGCCTTAATCGTTAAATATACCTCACTATTATCATTCAACGATCCAATATTCCAGATTCCTGTATTTACATCAAAAGCACCTGTAACTGTAGATGCCGTAAGAATTTCATATCCGTCTGGGATTGTAGTAGCAACCTGAACATCAGTATTGTCAGATGCTCCTAAATTTTTCGCTTTTACAGTAAACGTAACAATATCGTCGAAATAGGGAGTATTATTATCAATAAAAGTGCTGATAGCCAAATCGCTTTCAAGTACAGAAATTCCAAATGTTATTAAATCTCCTGAGCCCAATCCCCAAGTTGATTGTCCACCATCACCACGGACTGACATTCTAAGTCTCATTGCTGTTATACCTTTACCATTAACACGCACAGATCCGGAGGCAGATTCAGTTCCTATGTCATTAGGGTGCATAGACGAGTTTCTTATGCTTGTTGTGGTCACGGAAAAATTAGAGTTATTCCCAGAAACCCGGGAAAAGGTAACCGGCACATTTGAATCAATTAAATCAAAGCCTCCAGCAAGGCCCAATTGATCTTTAAACGCTCCCATAGCGCCAATGTGTAAAATTGGATCATCAACAGGACGGTTAAAGTTAATCAAAAGATCGGCCATTGGATAGGTTCCACCTGTATATTTATTACCAAGTACAGCCGTATTATAAAAAAGGGATAATCCATTATTATTAGAAATCGATATCCCTTTTCCGATAGGAGCACCTGATGAGGTGAAGTCATTGTTTGAGGGTGTCCCAATATAATTCATTTTGGGATAAATAGGGATACTGGTATCATTAATATTATATCCCATTATCACTGCGGAACTATAATTTTGACCAACGATTGAAAAATTTACTTTTAGATTAGGTTGATAAGCCACATAAGTATTTCCATTAGGGTTATTAGTATTTTTAACCAAATTAATACTGGCATTATAGGCAGGTCCATTTCCTTGTGGATTCTGAACTCCTTGCTGGGTTGCAAATTCTAAGTTGGGAGATGATTGAGCCCAGAGCATAGGGCAAGAAAGGGTAAGTAGCCCTACCCTGAGTAAAAAAAAAGTATAGATTTTCATGTTAGTGTATTTAAGATTTCAAAAATATTAACATTAAAAAAATATTAAACACACTAAATTATTCCAGTTATTGCTCATAGCATAATATTTTACATCGTATTATAACCGGATAAAACGCCTAAAAAACAATAACTTACTTAAAAAGAGAATGGCATAAAATATGAATTAAAGTACTTATAAGAACTCAAACAGGTCATAACATGGAAATTAAACAGGTACCTACTAAACTTGCTGATAATGAGATTGCATACAAAAGAATTGAAGGTATAGAAAATTATAATAAAACTACAAAATGCACTTATTTTTTATTGGTGCTATTCTCCGAAGGCAGTGGTACTCACTTCATTGATGATAAATCTTATCCTATTGGTAAACAGCAATTACATTTTCTTTTTCCAGGTCAGCATCACCATTGGGAAACTGGAGCCGAGACAATAGCTCAAAAAATAGTCATTGGACAGAAAGTCTTTTCGTCGTTTTCAAGTACAGATGAATTTCACTTCATCAGACATAATCTTCATCCGGTTTTTAAACTTTCTGATTCGATTTATCATACAGTAAACAAGGAAATTCAATCCATTGAAAATGATATTGTCATACATTCTGAGAATGGAGCATGGAATAATATCCTCTTATTAAGAATGGATATTTTGGCTTCCATTATGAAACGAGAAGCTGAAACATATATCAAAGAAAACCTATTGATTTCCAAAAATCAAACTATAGAAAAATACTGGGAATTGGTCAACCAACAGTTTATTACAGAGAAAAAGACTTCTGCATATGCAGAACAGCTATGTGTTACCTCTAATTATCTCAATATTTTATGTAAAAAGCATCTAAACATTACTGCCTCAGATATCATTAAACAAAAAGTCATCCAGGAAGCTAAACAAAAACTTAAATTCTCAGATAATTCTATAAAAGAAATATCTTATGAACTTGGATTTGAATCCTTAATCTCTTTTTCTACTTATTTTAAGAAAAATACCGGCTTTTCACCTTCCTCTTACCGAGAATCACATTGATCGTAAAGCTTTATAGTTGTCATCTCCAGGCATCAATTAAAAATATAAAAAGGATATTGATTTTTTAATCAATATCCTTTTTTACAATTACAAACTAAAACTATATTAATATACAATTAGTTTTAACCTTAAATTCCTTATTGAGATACAAAACCTCCATCAATCACCAATTCAGTTCCTGTAACATATTTAGCTTCATCCGAAGCTAAATATAGAATTCCATAAGCTATGTCATGCGGTTGCGCAACATGTGGAGGCAATGGAATTGGCCCTGTCCCAGAGAGTTGTTCATTTGAAAATCCACCCGCTTCAAGTCCTTTTATCATCATTGGTGTCAGGACACCGCCAGGATAAACGGAATTACATCGAATTTTATCTTTGGCAAAGTGCTGTGCTGTATGTTTACTAAAAGAGCGTACAGAGCCTTTGGATGCACTATATGCAGCAGCACCTGCATCTGCGTTCATTCCGCCTACTAGCGCGGCAACGGATGCAACGTTTACAATAGAACCACCACCCGATTTTTGCATATAAGGCAGAACCGCCTTTGTTCCCAAGAAGACACTTGTTGAATTAATCAACATCAAATGATTCCAAGAGTCCAATGTCGTTGACAATATCCCCGTATCGGCAGAATGAATTGCAGCATTGTTTACCAGAATATCAATAGTTCCATAACTCTCTATCGTTCTTTTCACTACATCATTCCATTGCTCTAGCGAACTTACGTCCAGTTTCTCTATTTTTATATTCGGGAAATTAGCTGCATCACCAAATTCTTTTTGCAGGTGCTGTTCCTGAATATCTGCCGCTATAATTTTCGCCCCCTGCTCATGAAATAATTTTGCTGTAGCCAATCCAATTCCACTTGCAGCACCGGTTATTATGGCCACTTTATTTTGTAATCTATTCATTGTAATATTGTTAAGTTCAAGTTATATTAATGGATGATAAATCCCTCATAGTTATTGTTTACCACTTCTTCACACTTGGCAATATAATTCGGCATCCCCGCGATGTATGCCATAAATACCCGAGGCTTACCTGGTACATTAGCCCCAACATACCAGGAATCGCCCTTAGACACAAAAAGTGGTTGTGCAACATCAATACAATGATCTACCCATTCATCTTCCTGTTCTAGAATCGGTTCTATTATGTCCTTTCCTTTTTCTCTCATATAGCTAATGCAATCACTTACCCATTCCACATGCTGCTCTATGGCCAGGACCATATTGCAGAAAACCGATGGACTACCGGCGCCTGCAATCATAAACATATTTGGAAAGCTATTACTCATCAGACCAAGATAAGTTCTTGGACCTGCACTCCACTTTTCTTTAAGTACCTGCCCTTCCCTACCCACAATATCTATCTTGTTTATAGCACCAGTCATTGCATCAAAACCGGTAGCACAAACAATAATATCATATTCATAATCATGCTGGGTTGTTCTGATACCTCTTTCGTAGAACTCTTGGATGGGTTCTTCGTTAACATCAACAATGTTTACATTTTTTTTATTAAATGTTTGATAATAATTTGTATCAATAACAGGCCTGCGATCAGCATAGTGTTCAGACTTTGGTATTAATGCCGATGCCTTTTTCGGGTCTTTAACCAACGTATAAATTCTATTATTCAGATATTCACGAAGTCGAACGTCTGTTTCTAAATCATACTGTATATCTGGAAAATTTGTAACAAAGCCCAATCCTGTACCCAGATACTTTTCCTCCATCATTTGTTTTACCTCTTCACTGGAATATGAGCCTAATGTTCTTTTTGATCTTCTCTCTTCACCTTTGAGCGCTTCGCTTACAGATTCAACAGTAGGATTTGAATTAAACAGAATCCCGCCCCACATTTGACGGGCTTTTTTTCTTAAATCAGGATAATTATTTTTAACCTCTTTGGTAAATTCCGGTGTCAATAGCTGGTTCCCTGCAGGAAGAGTATAATTGGAATCCTTTATAAATACCGTTAAATGCTTCGCATCCTCAGCAATTACAGGTATTGACTGGATACCTGAAGATCCGGTCCCAATCACTGCCACACGCTTACCCTTGAAATTTACAGGAGTCGTAGGCCAGTCGCCAGTGTGGTAAAATTCTCCATTAAAATCTTTGAGGTTTTTAAAATTAGGGAGTCTTGGGACAGATAGATTACCTGTAGCTAAAATAAAATAAGAAGCTTCAAAATAATTTCCGTCATCCGTTTTAATTATCCATACTTTTTCCTGTTCATTGTAGTGTGCACTTACTACCCGAGTATTAAAAAGAATATCCTTTCTGATGTCAAACCTGTCTGCTACGTGTTGTATGTATTTTAGAATTTCTGGTTGTGGGGAATATTTCTCGGACCAAGTCCACTCCTTTTCCAGCTCTCTGGAAAATGAATAACTATATTCAACACTGGGAACATCACAGCGTGCACCCGGATATCTGTTCCAATACCAGGTCCCACCAACATCCTGCCCTGCTTCAATAGTTTGCACAGAAAAACCATTTTCACGAAGTTTATACGTAAGATAAACTCCTGCAAATCCTGCTCCGACAACCAATATGTCTATTTTCTTTGATTTGATATTCATAATTCTACCTTTTATTTTTACTTTCAGTTAGTACTTCATTTAATATAACATCCGAAATAATGGCTTGAGCCTCCCTGCTTACAGATGAAAAATCAACCCAGGTAAAAAATCCATGCATTTGTCCTTCAAATCTTTTAAAAGTTACCGGCACACCTGCATTAATGAGCCTTTCTGCATAATCTTCTCCTTCCTGACATAACGGATCATGCTCAGCAGTAATGATTACTGTTCTGGGTAAACCGCTTACATTCTTTGCATACATTGGTGATACATAAGAATTCTTACGTACTTCCACATCAGGAACATAATGATCCCAAAACCAAATCATATCCTTTTTGGAGATAATAAGCTGCTCTCCATGGCTGTTATAGCTCTCATTTTCAAAATTGTGATTTGTAATAGGGCAAGCTAAAATCTGGCAAGCTATTTCTGGTCCATTTGAATCTTTTGCCCTAAGAACAGTTACAGCCGCGAGGTTACCTCCTGCGCTTTCACCACAAACAATTAAGGGTAAGCGCTTTCCGGCTATTTTTCCCATATTATTGTCTACCCATAAAAGGGTTTCATACGCATCATTAGCAGGGATAGGATAGGAATTTTCAGGAGCTTTACGATAGTCTGCAACAACTATAATACTATTTGTTATTTTAGCGAGATAGCAAGCATATGAGATATACCCTGAGGCTTTACCAATCACCCAGCCTCCACCATGGTAAAAGACAATCACAGAAACGGGTTCTTCTAATGGCTCAATGACAAAAAGATCAATTTCACCACCCGAAACAGGAATAGTTGTCTTATTGATTTCTTTTATTTGAGCCTGATCTTCAATTTTGGATGGTGCTGAATCATATATAATTCGAGCTTGCTCAGGTGTACACAAATGAAATGGTAATGCTCCATGATTTCTCATTTGAGCCAGAAAGTTTTGAGAAATTTTGTCTAAAGTCATAATTAAGATTTAGAATTAATTGTATTACAAATAGATGTAAATAAAGACCTACTTGTTTGACATTAACTCCTCAATTTTTGATCTTTTATAACATATGTTGTGTATGAAAGATTTTCACTACTTTTAATATAATAAAACACAACTATCTTCAACCATTACCATCCTATACCTATGAATAATGTAAAAAACATCCCTTCCTTAAAAATTGATGATCTTATTCTCAGTTCTGTTAACCGATGGAAAGCAAAAGGTTTTTTTATACATAGCCAAAATATTCATGAGACATTCAATTCATATCCATGTAGATCCGATTATTATGCAATAGGAATTTGCACCTCTGGCTATGCTAAAATTATGGTCAATGGTGAAATATTAAATTACGATAAAAATTCATTTGCTATACTTTTACCTAATACCGTTTCGAAAGTCCTTGAGATTTCGAAGGATTACTCAGCAATGAGCATATATTTTGAAAAAGATTTTCTATTAACTGATTTGAGCCTTTATCAGCTTGAAAAATACCACTCACTTAATTATAAAGGAGTTCCCAGAATCAAGATTGCAAATCAGGAAATGGATCTTATTGTGGAGTACATTGAAAGACTACAGTCAAAGATGGAAGATATGGGTCATCTTTTCAGGGATATTATAATAAAAAATCAGATCATCAGTTTGATTAATGAGCTGGAACATATTTATCTTTCTAATTATTGTAAAAACCTAAGCATTGCCCCAATACAAGGAAAAGAAAAATTATTGAACGAGTTTAAGGATCTTTTACGAAAACATTTTAAACGAGAACACTATACTTCTTTTTATGCCAACTCCTTAAGCATAACAA
This sequence comes from Chryseobacterium nakagawai, assembly GCF_900637665.1. Taxonomy (NCBI): domain Bacteria; kingdom Pseudomonadati; phylum Bacteroidota; class Flavobacteriia; order Flavobacteriales; family Weeksellaceae; genus Chryseobacterium; species Chryseobacterium nakagawai. Next base: position 2,520,802 of record NZ_LR134386.1, on the reverse strand, counting down.
CAAAATATCTAAATGAACTGCTAAAGGAAAGCACAGGTAAAACAACAAAAGCATGGATCAATGATGCTCTTTTAACTGAGGCTAAAATACTTCTAAGAACAGGATCTTTTAATATTTCTGAAGTCTGCACTATCCTAGAATACGATAATTTGGAGGTTTTTAGCCGATTCTTTAAAAAAAATACAGGAATAAGTCCATCAAAATTTAAAAACGGTAGTAATTAATAATTTACAGAAAAAGTCTGAAGCTTCAGGTTTAAGAAATAAAGAAATCAGATTATCACTTATACCTTAATTAGTAAAAATAGCTTTTAATTTAAAATGATGTAAAGCATACCATAGAATCAAAAAAATCCTCTCAGAAAACGATCTGAAAGGATAATCATAAGTGTTTTTAGATTCGAGCTAAGATAATTATTTATCCATTGGAGTTGCGATGATATCAATTACAGACCTTAGATCTGAGGCTCCATTCCCATTAGTTCCAAATGTCGCTCTAACGCCCACATTCTCGTTAGGGTTGGCATAAACAAAAGCATTGAAATTCATAGTATATGTTCCTGCTTCGAGAACGAATTTGCGACTTCCTCCAATTTGATAAATACCATTAGCATAAAAATTGCCTGAATTTGTAAATGATTCTGTATCCCTTAATATATTTTGGTTAGGAAAAGTAGGGGCATCTGTTTTTACCAGATAGACATTTAATCCAAATAATTTTGATGTCCCATCAACAGGTGCTTGGCCATTTGCTCTTGCAACAGTACTTACCGGAATAGAAAAGAAAACATCTATCATGGATTTACGAGTCAATGTAAATTGCTTTGAGTATAAATTGGCCTGCGTTGTTCCTGCTGTACTTAATGTCGTTTCAGCAATCATCACACGATTCAAGATATCACCACCTGCTATAACAGTAGGATCTCTATTAAATAACGAAACCCATTGACCTGTTGTTCCCAAACTACTGTTGAAGCCAAAGTAACCTTTATCTAAAACATTCACTGTACGTGCTGTTGTTTGGCCAGCTGCTAAAGGCTGAGTGACATAAATTATAGCACCATCCTGATTCGCATTGTACACGTTGTCTTTGCTTTTCAGTTGTTCACCAGTAATTCGAGGGGCTATAATACCATCAATAGTTGTTGTATTTGTTGCCTGGCCAGTAACGTCTAATGTCGCTTTTGGTGTAGTATTATTGATTCCAACTTGGCTATAGAACTTTCCTACGGCTAAGAAAGAAACAATACAGAGATATTTTTTTAAAGATATTGCCTTATTATTCATAGTGTTTTGTTTGTTATTTAAAATGAATTCAATGAAATCTTTTGCAAAAATATTTCCTTTACCATCAAAAGATATTATGTAAATCATTACAAACATTATCTGCATCATTCTAATTTTTAAATATTTAAACCAACTATACTTAGTAACTTATGATTAACATTAAAAAATCATCTTTTTAATTCATATTAATTATTAATCCCATACTTGTAGAAAACTAAGGAATTTAAAAAGACTTTTCAGTATTACTGAAAAGCCTACTCAAAGTGAAAAAAAAATTATATTTTGGGTGAAATAAGTCTTGTTGGTTCTATGCCGGAAGTAATACAAATTGTATCTATTAGCAAGATCAGATTTGAAAGATTCCTCTATTCTTTATTGTTGCTAAAAATCCAAATAAGTATTATCCCATTACAGTTAAACATAAAGGCCAATAATAGATTTGTGAAGACAAGCTTATTGGCCTTACTTTAAAAACTTTATACAAAAATAGCAGGAGTATTCACAATTTTAATTAATCAAATTATTCTAAAAATTGATTATTGTATAACTTCAAGAGCACTTCTTAATTCTTGCAATTAAATTAAAAACATTTCAACAAAACTGAAATCATTTACAAAACAAATTAGATTATATACATTCAAAGTACACAATCATTTATCTATAATTTTATTCAAAAGCTTGAGTACAAGCAATCATAAAATTTGAAATATTAATCTTAAAAAATTATGAAACAGAATGTAGGTTTTATTAAAACAAATCTAAAGGAATTAGAGGTTTTTATTCTCACAGACGGCTTTTTTAATATTGGTAACCCGCAACCAATTTTAGCTCCTGATATATCTGAGGAAGCCATGCATGAAATGTTACACAAGTTATTTCTTCCAGAATCTATTTACGAAGCTCCAATTAACGTAATGCTTATTAAAAAAAATGATCGAATTATTTTAATTGATACTGGTGAAGGGTATTATAATACCGAAAATGCCGGTTTATTATTAAAAAGTTTGGCATCCGCCGGTTTTCAACCGAAAGAAATTACAGATATAATTATTAGCCATGCACACCGGGACCATATTGGTGGAATTTTAGATGAAAACCATAATTTTATATATCCTAATGCACAATACTATCTTTCCTATGAAGAATTTGATTTCTGGCTTGGTGAAAATCCTGATTTCTCAAAAAGTAGAAACCCTGAAATAAACTGTGCAAATATTGAATTAATATCAGGAATCCTCACTTCCATAAAACCTTATCTTCAATTATTTGACCCTGGAGATGATCTATTTGATTGTATAAAAACGGAGGCTGCTCCAGGGCATACACCCGGCCATGTAGTTTTTAATGTTTATTGTGATGAAATGTCTATTACAAATTTAGTTGACATCATTCATTCACCGCTACTAGTTTCACAACCTGATTGGGGAACACAATGGGATATCGACTTTGAAATGGCAGTACAAACGCGTAAAAAGATTTTAGAAAAATGTTCTCAAAATCGAATGTTAATTATGGCATCTCATTTACCATGGCCCAGTATAGGATATGTCTGTAAAATTAACGATCAATTTCAATGGATGCCCAAATCACATAGTGACCCTTTCTATTTTAAACTATAGGAGATGATTTTATTATAAACTGACAAAATTAGAATAAGTTTTCAATATGAACTCTACCCAAAAAACCGGCGAAATAAATTAATATTCCGCCGGTGCCTAAACAAACGTACCCATTAAATAATATAATAATGGTTCTACTTATTGTAGATGGATCATTCTCTACTTGGCAAAAGTATTAATCTCATAAAAACTAATTGTTACCTGAATAATTAATTATATTGTTCAAATTATTACAAATAAAAATATGACTTCAAATTGTTATGAGATTTCAGGATAGTTTTAATATTAAGCAAAGTACTTTTTATAAATTATTTTAATCTTTTAACTGTAACCTGTGAGATAGGGCCAGATCCTGTGGTTCCTCCACTTAGCCGTCTGATCGTATAGTTGGAAGAATTGGTTGCTCTGAAGGAATAGGTTCTTGAAGCATTCATAGGTACTGTTGTGATAAGCGTATAAGTTTGTGCAGCACTAGTTGCAACAAAAAGATCATTTACATTAACCAGCCAATTATTCATTGTATTATCCCATATACCTATAGTAGGATATGTATTTGCACTGGTTACCACCTGCATATTTAAATATACCTCATAAACTCCGTCGTTAGCTACCTGAAAAGAATTTGATGATGCAGTACCTGTATATTTATTCTGATTGTCCAAAATTTTATTACTTAAGTTACCGATAGCAATGGGCACTGTCGAACCGTTTGCGGAGCCTGAATAGTCAGCTGACAATTGAACGGTAATCTCCTGCGCTACAACAAATTGTCCATTAACCACAATGAGTGTTCCAGTAACATCAGAAGTTTCAGAGATGTCTTTCCATTGCGGAGCTTGCCCAGGTCCATTTGAAACCAAGCCAAAACCTGCCGTTCCAGCATTCCCCGGCGTCTGAGTGTCACCTCCAACGTTAATCTCATTAACAACTTGCAAACTTCCATTGATGTGTAATGCTTTTTGAGGCGTTATCGTATTAATGCCCATTTGGGCTAAAGCAGTGCAAGGCACAATCATAGAAATATATATGAGTTTATTCATTATGATTATTTTTGGGGTTATAAGCTAAATAAGTTATTTCAATCGCCTCATGGAAGCTTCGGATACCGGGCCAGAACCTGTCGCCCCAGAACTTACAGCCTTTATAGTAAATGCATCAGTATTTACAGCTCTAAAAGAATAATCTCTACCAGCTGTAAGTTGTATGGCAGTCAATAATGTGTAGGTTTGCAAGCCATTAGTAGGCGCCGTAAAAAGATCATTGACTCTCGCAACCCATAAATTGGCAACATTATCCCAGATACCAATTACCGGTTGAGTATTATTTGTTGTAGAAAGCTGCATATTCATCATGATTTTATACACCCCGTCGTTTGTAACCTGAAATTTATTTCCAGTTCCATCAGCTGTATATTTATTCTCATTGTCGATGATTACATCATTTAAATTACCTATATTAATAGCTATTGTAGCACCTGGAATTCCCGGACCTGAAAAATCCGATGTTAAGTTAACGGTAATTTCCTGTGCTACAACATAATGTCCATCTACAACCATAACAGTACCTGTAGCTGTAGGAGCTTCGGTTAATTCACTCCAGACAGCGGGTTGTCCCGGGCCATTGGATTTTAACACCTGCCCTGTGGCTCCCGCATTCCCTGCAACACTTCCATCTCCGCCAACATTTAATTCATTAGTAATCTGTAATTCACCATTTACATGCAGCGTCCTTTGAGGAGTTGTTGTATTTATTCCCACCTGACAATAAAAAAAAGAAAATATATTCAGGCTTATAAAAAACGTAATATTTTTAATCATTATCATTTGATTGTAGGTATTAATATGAATAATTAAATCTATTTGCTTGTACTGTAAACTCTTATTTCATACGTTTCACAGAAACATAAGACATGGGAACCGAGCCTGATCCTCCTTTGTTGATAACACAGTTAACATTACTTGAGGCCCGAAATGAATAGTCTCTTCCGGCTAACATCGGTATGCCAGTTATTAAGCTATAGGTTTGACGTGTACCATCCGCTGCCGTATAAGTATCATTGACTCTTGCTATCCATTTATTAGAAACATTGTCCCAAATACCGATGACAGGATTACTCCCTTTAGTAGTAGAAAGCTGCATATTCATAATCACTTGATAGGTACCATCTACACTTACTTGGAAAGAATTTGTTGTTGCATTACCTGAATATTTACTTTCATTATCTACAATTTCGGAATCCAGATTCCCTAGAATTGAAGCCGATCCTCCGGTAACGCTAAAATTTCCAGACATCTGGACAACTATTTCCTGTGCCACAAAAAATGCCCCACTAACAGCAATCAATGTTCCCTCAGAATTTGGAACATCTAATAGATCACGCCAAGATGGAGGTTGATTTGGTCCATTAGACTTTAATACCTGGCCAGCCTCCCCCGGATTTCCAGCTGTTATTTCGTTTCCACCAACATTCAATTCTTTTGTCAGCTGTAACGATCCGTTAACATGCAGGGTTCTTTGAGGAGTTGTTGTATTTATTCCGACCTGTGAAAATGTCAAAATCGAAATCAGCAACAATCCGCTTATTAATATTCTTTTTTTCCTCATATAAAGATATTTTTAGTGTTTATAAATAATTCTTTAAAAAGAAATAACCCTATACATTATGATCTGATATGAATGTCTCATTATGTGTAAGCAAAATTATAACATATCAGTACTTTACTTCTTAATTATATTATTCCAAATACTATTCATATTATCATTATAACCTGTTTTCAAGAATTAATAAAATGTTCGGGATAATCTGCTAACTTAAAAACATAGAATTGGAAATAAGAAGAGTTTGCAGAATATTTCCGATGATTTGTATATAAAACATTTATTATGCTAAGCCTAATTTTACTTAACAAAATGAGTAAAATAACTAGCAGGCTCGCAATAGATATACTATTATAATCGTGCTGATCCTGCTAACTAAACACAAACATTGGTGGAAAAAAATACATATGCAATCAAAATAGCTGATCATCAAATAGGGTATAGCCCTATAAATCAAATAAATGATCTAAACGAAAAGGCTTCCAATACAGACTTTTTAATTGTACTATTCTCGGAAGGCAGTGGTATGCATTATATTGATGGGATTGGGTACCCTATTTCTAAGAGACAACTTCACTTTTTGTTTCCGGGCCAACAACACTATTTTGAAACAAACAATGATACCATAGCACAGAAAATAACGATCAGTAAAATGTTATTTGAGGAGTATTCTTGTATTGAAGAATTATATTATATTAAAAATAACTTCTGCCCAGTCTTTAAACTCAATGATGTCATTTTTAATTTTATACAACAAGAAATCGAAGGTATAAAACGTGATATTAATTTAATCGAAATAGATTTTGCTTTTCGCCTTATACTTTTTCGGAGATTGGATATTCTCTCCTCAATCATTAAACACCAAGCAGGCCAATATTTTGAGAATGAATATTATACCGGACTGAATCCAACTATTAAAAAACTTTGGGTATTAATTAATCAACATTGTAGTATTCAAAAGAATGTCTCTTGGTATGCTTATCAGCTTTGTGTAACACCTAATTATTTAAATATTCTTTGCAAGCGGATTTTAAATATTAATGCATCAGAAATAATCAGTCAAAAAATATTTTATGAAGCGAAGCAGCAATTACGATTAACCAATAAAAATATAAAAGAAATTGCTTTTGATCTGGGGTTCTCTTGTCCATCATCGTTTACCTCATTCTTTAAAAAGAAATCAGGTCTTACCCCTGTAAAGTATAGAAGTTAGACGCGCAACGCATTAATCATAAAATATGCTGATCGTTTTAGATAAATAATAATAATAATAATATAATTAGCTAAATGAAATATTTCAATATATATTAAAGTTAAATATAGCGCCAATAGAAATAGCTAATGATAAAAATTAATAACCATAACCTCGTCAATATCTACTTTTGTATATTTGCCATCATCCTCATTGCGTTGTGTATATGCGGGTTCGTATTTTTTAATAAAGGATTCGGATTATATCTATTAGTTGTTATTGCTCTTTTGGATGTTTACCTTATTCTTACACTCAGCTATTTTGAATACGAATTTGACGGTAATTTCATTATTATTAGAAAAGTAAACATTTTACAAAGTAAGATTAAGCGCTTCATAAAACCATCCCTTGTAGTTCCATCCAACTATTTTGTAAATTATTCGGTCATCGAATTGCAACTAACACAAGTGTTACTATTAAATTTTAAAACTAGTAATAGGAACATTAAAGCAGGATTTAGATTATCAGCATTAATATCAAATCAAAAATTTTTCAATCCCTTGATCAGTTATTAATAACTCTTAATAGCTATAAATAATCTCTTTTAATAATAAAGCCCCCTATTAAAAGTGAAGGTCTTTATAAAACTTATGGACATGGTTTCATAAACTAGTAATCTTTTGATTTCAAGAACAAGTCTTTCGGTTAGCCAGCCCTTTGGAGTTTTATTTTCATACTCAGAAAAAGCTCCCTGAAGTGTGCGTGTGGTTACATGTAGGAGAACAGCATACTCTTCAATAGTCAAGTGATTAAAGAGGTTCTGGTTCACCAATCTTTTAAAGTCATATGTTAATAGCTGTTTTCGGGAAGGTAATGTTTTTTTGTGTTGGGTTATAAATCCTCTCAGCTGTCAAAAGCACATTAAAAAGACAGTTATGTAGAATTCCTGTTTGATTCTCGTCAGGTACATTTTCTAATTCATCAATAATGAACTGATAGAGGGTTGAAAAAGTATTAAAATAAGCACCAGAATCAAAATAAGCCAGCTGAAGGGGTCATTGAAAAGTGTGGTTTGGTTAAGGAAGTTTCGATGTATCTCAGATCTGCAAAAAAAGTCTTCCGTAAAAACAATGGTTTGCCCCATCATAGGTTTCCAATGGATCAAAATGATGAACTTGCCCTTGGATCATAAACAAAAGATGTCCGGGAATCACCTCAATATCATTAAAATCTACAGAATGCTTTCCCGAACCATCTGTAAAAAGATAGACTATATAAAAGTCGGTCATATGGGGCTGGAATAACTGATGTGGTTTCTGCTAAGCCTCTCACTTATTGTTGTAGCATTAATCTTTTGAACAGGATTAAATGTATGTAAAAAATGGGTATTGCTGTAACTTTTTCATGAATCTAATATACGCTTTTCTATAAAGTGAATATTCCTACATTGAGAATGGCTTCTTCAATCTGATGTTCTTTGATTTTTGCATAAATAGAATCAGAATTTACTGCAAATACTTTTTGCTCCCTCATCCTGTCTTTTTGGTTGAAACTGCTTTCAGAAATTTTATAACGGATAAAAACAGTATTTTCTTTGAATATCGAAATTTCAAAAGGTAATCCGTCAAGTATTTTCTTAAAACAATCGACAAAGGGAACTTCTTTACATTTCACTTTTTTACCTATTCGAAAGTTTTCAAGTTCTATAGCAGAACCTTTTTCTATTTTGTACTTTGAAAAAAGAATAGTGACTGCCTCTGAAACTGGGATGCCTCGCCCTCGAAACTGACCTTTCTATTTTGAAGTTTTAGAGTTTGACTTTCAAAAATGTTAAAAGTGGTATTAAAAATTCGATTGAAGTCCCTCCCTCCCCACAAGATGCAAAAACAAAAGTTTTCAAAAGGCATCAAAAAAACAGATAAAGCCTACACAACTCACTAACATACAGACCATAACAAACATTAACATCCTAATTTAGCGCCCTACTCCATTAATCTATCCTGAACTGAATAAGCAAAAAAAATCATTCCTAAAATGATCATGAGTCTCCCATTATTTGTCATTTTATGAGAGGTTAAAGTCTTCTCATGTAAATAATATGTCAACTATTATAAAAGGAATTATTTATGAACTACAATAAAAAATACATTGACGGCACCTTTTTTGCCTCAATATGTATAGTTTATATCTGCAAATGGGAGATGATGATGTACTTATAAACCCAAGAACACCTATCAAAAAAACTTTGTATGAAAAAACTTTTCGTCCTGCTATTATCATTTGGATATTTCAGCGTGTTTTCGCAATCAAAGATTATCGTCAGAAGTTCAGGAGACCATTCCCCTATTTCTGATGCAACTGTTTCCTGCAACAATAGGCTGCTGGGCAAAACAGATGCAACAGGAACCTTTAACTTCAAAACAAAATGTAAAAAAGTAGAAATTTCAGCCAACGGCTTCCAAGAGGAAGATGCAGTGGTAGACAAAGTGATGGAAGTTTTTCTTTCCAAGGCTGATCCCAGTATAAAAAATATTCAGGCCATCGTTCTGGAAGACAAAAGTGACCCCAGAGCGTTGGAGATTCTAAGGAAAGTCAACGAAAACTACAAACAGAATTCTCCTCAGAGCTTGGATTCTTATTCATATAAATCTTATGAAAAAATTTCTCTGGATCTGGATGAAGACAGCATCAATGCATATAATGCCTATATTACCAACCGTATCGATTCGCTAAAAAAACTTCCACAACGCCCTATGAAAGCTGCAGAGAAAAAAGATTCTCTGCAATCTGTGGATCTGATGAAGCTTTTGGGAGAAAGTAAAATTTTTCTATGGGAAAGAGCTTCCCAGACCCTGTACTCAAAAAAATTCGGCGAAAAAATCAATATCCTGGACAATAAGATGGCGGGTATCAAAGATCCTATCTATGAGCTGATGACTTTCCGGTCCAACAGAAATCAGATCCCCAAAGAGATTCGTGAAGAAAACAGAAACCTTTACCGTTTCTTTTTAACAGATTCTATAGAAATTGAGGGAAGGCAGAATTACGTCATCCGTTTCCGTCAGGTAGATTACAAAAAAACTATAAAGCAGAGGAAATACAACGGATATCTGTATGTAGACAAAGAAACCTATGCCCTCAAAAAGATTGAAAGCAATAGTAAAGTCAAAAGCGAAGGCAGCATTACCAGCATCTGGAAACCCGTGGATAACAAATGGTTTCTTGTAAAGGAAAACTATAAGCTGAAAATGACTTCCACCATCTTTGATAATAATGATAAAGAAGAGAAAAATAAAAGCAAAGAGGAGAAAGAAGCTGATAAAAAGAATACCACAAGGTTTGGAAGCTATGCTTTTGTAACCGCTGATTATTTTGATTTCAAAACACCGATTGAAGAAAAGCCGGAAGATTTCAGGGGCTACACCATCGGCGTAAAAAACTCTGACGGAACCAGTATAGAGCAGTACCGTACAGAGAAACTTACCGCCCGTGAAGCAGCCACCTATACAACAATTGACAGCTTAAGCAGCAAGTATAAGCTGAACCAAAAAGCGAAAGCATTAACCGGTTTACTGAAAGGTAAAATAAGATTGGGAATGGTAGATTTTGACCTTTCTAAAATAGTCGCCTACAACAAATATGAGCATTTCCGGCTTGGAGCCGGAGCCAAACTGAATGAAAAGTTCAGCAGGTATATTTCCCCGGATGCCTATTTTGCCTATGGTATCTATGATAAAGACTGGAAGTTCGGAGCTGGAGTGGATATCCGTACCAGTCTGGAAAAAAATTCGTTTTTCCGGGTGGAGTATTTCAATGATGTCATGGCAGCAGGTCGCTTTTCTGAAAACTTATGGAACTTCAGGATGAAAATAATGAATTCCGGGGTGGCTTTGAATAATGGAGTTTTCTATGGTTACGAAGGTTTTAGAGTGAGCTATGAAAATGATATCACCAATGCACTGACCATTAATGTTTCGGCAAAAAAAACTCAGGAAGAATCAAAATTTGATTACAATTTTAAAGGCCTTGGAAGCCGGTTTGATATTGCATCATCTACCATCACCATAAAATATTCTCCGAATTCAAAGAATATCATGACCCCTACCGGTAAATATACGTATGAGCAGAACCTTCCGGAACTTTATCTGAACTATGAGCAGGGATATAAAGCCCTGGGCGGCGATTTTAACTTCAGCAGATTTGACGCACTGTTTGTTCACAACGTCAAAACAAAGCTTGGGGTAACAGGCGTGAGGCTTTACGGAGGTCTGATTACCGGTAATGCTCCTGTATGGAAAAACTTTACCCTAAACGGACTGGGTGACGGAACAGAAGGACTGAATTTCAACCTTACCTCCTATCTTGGTTTTGCCACCATGGAAGGCGGAAGATACTATAATGATAAATTTGTGGGGGCCTATCTTACTCATAGGCTGCCATGGTATTTTAAAAGTTTCGGAAAAAATACTTCAAGCTTCGACCTTATCTACAGAGGAACCATTGGCGATATGAAAAATCCGGAATTTCATCAGTTCGATTTCAAGAAGCTGGACCATTTGTATAATGAAGTGGGTCTTGAATGGAACAACTTCTTATCATCCCAATTTAACTTAGGATTTTTCTACCGTGTAGGCTATTACAATACTCCAAAGTTCAAAGATAATTTTGCAATCCAGTTTAAGTTTAAATTGTTAGGATTCTAAATACAGGACTGACAACCTTATTTTTCTATTCATCTTTATCAAAAAAACAAACATGAAAAAAAACTCAGGCCAGTCAAAATTTCAGAAAAGAAAAAAAACCGTATTAATTGTACTGGGAATAGTGGTCGTTATAGCCCTTATTTTCCCATTTTTGCTGAACCTTTATCTTAAACATAAATTACCTGACCTCATCAATGAGAAAACCCCATATCAGATAACCCTTAAGGATTTTGATATGAATCTCTTCAAGGGCGATATTTCAGCCCATACCATAATTATAAAAACCAAACCGACCCGTGATTCTGCAGTGTCCAGAATATCTGGAAATATTAAAAGCCTTCAGGTTGAAAACTTCGGGATCTGGAAAGCTATATTCAATAAATCTTACAAAGTAAATACCGTTACGCTTATTGACCCGAATATTCGGGTGGTTCTAGGCAAGTCTAAAAATAAAAAAGATTCAGCACAGAAGAAAGTAGACTTCGGTATTGAAAATATTCTCGTAAACAATGGCAATATTTCCGTAAAGCAAAGTGATAAGAAAGATCTTTTTACCGGTAAAAATATCAATATCAAGCTTACGGATATCCGCCAGAGCCAGGATGTTTCCAAAATACCTGTAGCCTTTAAAGATTTTAAGATCGATGCCCACGATGTGTTAATCACCGTCAATGATTTTTATACCATTTCTGCAGGTAAGATCGATGCGAAAAACAAGCAGCTGAATATTTCAGCGTTTCATCTGAAGCCTGTGGAAAGTCCTGCCTTGTATAATGCTAAAAATGTATTCGATCTGAAAGTAAGCAAGCTTTCCGCTGAGAACTTCATTATTGATCAGGACTCCCTTATCATTGATAAAACCAGGTTTGTCCAACCACAGCTGACCGTTACCTCTACCGATAAAAAAACAGTAAAAGAAAACCCGAAAGAAATCAACCTGAAAATAGGAATCAAAGACCTGGATCTACAAAAGGGTTCTGTGCTGATACAGCAGCAGGATAAAACAAAAACAGCTTCCATAGAGAACTTCCATGTGAACCTTAAAGATATTGTCTTTGACAAAAATACGGTGAAAGAGAAAGTACCTTTTGCATTTTCTACCCACAATGTTGAGCTTGAGAATATCTATTTCAAGGTAGACCCTTTACAGGCGGTAAGCGTTAAAAACATCCGTTCTGACAATGCTGATATTTTCATTAATAATGCACAGTTCCAAGCAATTGGAGTCAGCAGTACAAAAGATGTTTTCAACATTAAAACAGAGAAAATTGAGATCCTTAACAATACTTCAAAATTTGTGGGGCAGCAACTGCAGCTTAAGCTGGAGGCCATCAATGTATATACTCCCGATATTCAGATCATTGCCGCCGCTCAAAAGAAGAAAACTCTTTCTAAAAAACAGGGTCCTACCCCTGACCTCATCTTACATCTCGGAGCACTGAATCTAATTAACGGAACATTCAGTCAAAAGCAGCAGGGCATTCAGAAAATGAAGGTTGGAAATTTTAATATCAACCTGAATACTGTTACCACGAACAAAGACATCCTGAAAGAACCTGTCCCATTTCATAGTAAAAACCACCTGATTACTGCCAAAGCCATTGATATGGATGCCGGAAAATATTACCGACTGAAAGCAGATCATATAAAAAACTCCGGCAAAAAAACCAACATCAGTAATTTTGCTTTTCTTCCCAAATACTCAAGAAAGCAGTTCAACAGGATGATTGCTGTAGAGGAAGATCTTTATACAATCAAAGCGAAGTTAATCAGCATAACGGATAAAAACTCGGTAATAGGCGGAAAAACAAGTATAGACCTGGACCATATTGTTCTGGATGGGATAAACTGTAATATTTACCACGATCTTGCCCCACCCGATGATAACAGTGCCCGTTATATGTTCAGCAAAAAACTCCGTGACGTCAAATTCCCTCTGTATATAAGACAGGTAGATATTAAAAATTCAAAGCTGGCCTATGAAGAAATAGCGGAAAAGGCACAGATTCCCGGGAAAATCACGTTTGAGCAATTTAACGCAAAAATCGCCAACGTAAACAGCGCCAAAATGAGAGGAAAGCCTACCATGGTGAAAGTAGATACTGACTTTAAATTCTTTGGAGATGCTCCTACAGACGTTCACTGGCAGTTTGATGTGGCCAATAGAAATGATGACTATGCCATCAACGGAACCATCAAAGATCTTTCGGTAGATAATGCCAATCTCTTTGTAAGGCCTTACCTGAATGTAACACTTGACGGGAAAATTCATTACCTAAAATTTGATTATAGAGGAAACAGCAGTAAAATAGGAGGGAATTTTTATTTTAAATATACCGATATGCATGTTAACTTCATGAATAAGAATACAGGGAAAGAGAGAAAGCTGCTGACTGCCATTGCCAATATCTTTGTGAAAAACGATTCCAAAGGGGAGCCGGATCATGTGGAAGTAGAAAAAGAACGTGACCCGAACAGAAGTTTTTTCAACACCTTATGGCAGGGTATTATGGAAGGGCTTAAGAAATACCTGATTTAGTATAATTAGGAGTTTATTTTAGAAGTATATCATTTCCTAATTTATTATACCAGAATTGTTCATTCTTATTTTATTCAAAAATAAACATTGAGAATTTCACAAACAATTAAAAATATATTTATTAAAAATAAAATTATTATATTAGATTATTGATTTTAACAAAGATCAAATAGTAAAAACTTAATAACACCTAAATTCTAAAACCATGAGAAAATTTTTAAAACTTTCGGTAGCACTAACCTTATTTTTTTCTATTAATGCCTGTCAAGAGGATCAGGAGCCAAAGATTTCTAAAAACGAAATCCCAACCGTTGCAGTAACAAATAAATTTGGTGTTTCTGCTGATTTTGCGCTAAACCCCTATGATAATGCAGGTAAGGTTCATAATGAGATCCTTCAAAAAGTAGTAGAAAAATGGGATGAAAATTTGACAACGGATGATTATATTAACATTTCCAGAGAGGAATTTTTCAAGCTGTATCCTGGGGAGAATCCAGAAATATTCTTACCCAATATAAAAATTAAAAGTATTTTGGATGATTCGGACAATAATTACGCTACAGCTCTTAATAACCCAAACCTTAGCCCAATTGTAAGAAATCATATGTCCAGTTTTATAAAATTACTAATAGATTTTGAAGCAACCAACAATAATGATTATGCCGCTTTAAAAGAAACAATAATCTCTTTTGAAACTTCAATTATCAATAACAGTGCGATTAATGATAAAGATAAAGCAAGTATTTTATCCGTAACTTCTATTGGCAGACACTCTGCCTATTTTTGGAATACTATCTATTTGGATGCTTTAGCTAATGGCTATTCACCATCAAGTATCATCGCAAAAAAACCTTGGTGGAAATGGGTAGCAGTAGGCTTGGCTGACGTTGCAGGTGGAATATCGGGAGGTGCAGCAGCAGGGGCTGTATCTGGTGGTGTAGTTCTTATAGGAGGTGCAATAGCCGGTGCAGTTGGAGCAAGTGCTGGTGCATCATCATTAGTAGATTGGATCAGTCCACCTAAAGAAGCATCCCGTCAATACAATATGATGATCACCAATTAATGAACATTCCGGCTTTTTCTTAAAAGCTAAAACACTCTTTAAATCTTTGATTAAGATTTTTTAGAATAGATATCAATGGATTTGTGGCTGATTCGTGACTATTTTGAAATTAAGTTCAATAAGCAAGCTTTCCTTCAAATACTTATATTAAAAACTGAATCCCTCAACCTCCAAAAAAAGCCTTAGAAAGTAAATTTCTAAGGCTTTTTATTTTCCCTTAACAATTTATGGGGATTTAAATAAAAATAGGAACAATTCTTTCCTCTCGTCGATTAAAAAAAAGGAGACTGTTGTACGCTTTCCGCACGATCAGATTGTCTTAAAAAGTTTTCCGAAAACAAACAGGTATAACCTGTATAGGTGTTGAAACCGTTTCCCATCAATAAGGAATATGTGAGTTTCCAAAGAATAGAATTCTCAACGTTGGTCTAGTTATACCCATTATTATTGCCTCCATTCCAAACTGCCCTGCCAAAGTATAATTTGTTGTGTATTCTTTCCAGGTGCTACAGTATTTTTTCAATTCTTTGTGGGATTTTGCTAAATATTCTATCAGTTCTTTTTCAGAAATATAACCCAATTCGTAACAACAGCTCGTTAAAAATATGCCGACTATTGTTCTGCATACCTTAAACCTACGAGTATATGATCTAATAAATAAATAACTATTTACTTTATTTTAATCGTATGCTTTTAAATGAGTTCAAAAGTTTTGAAAAAATCCTATATTATATTAAGACATTTTTAGATTAGAGAATCTATTCTGTAAAATTTTCACAAATCTTTCACCAACTACCTGATATTTTGCTCTTGCTTCTAATTGCATTTTTAGATCAAGCATACCTTCCGGGTTAACCCTATAATTAAGCCTATCATGAATTTCAAGAGATAATGAACTTCCATCAATATCAAAAGTGATAAGATATGTTTTGGGTAAATATTCTTCTGATGCTTTTGAATAAACACCTAACTGCAATTTCAGAATCCCTCCGTATTGAAGACTTGCTTTTTCAACTCTAAAATTATCAAATACAATGTGTTCGCCTAATTCACCCGCTATATTGGCACTAAAAAAGTGAAGATCATTTCCACTTAAAATCCAAAAGCAATCTGTTTCACTTCGATTGAGCTTTACCCCTATTGTGGATAATGCCACATTTTTTATCCCCTCAGTTACAAGCTCCTGCACTTTATGGGTTGTTGATTGGGGAACAGAGGCAGAAGTAAAAGCATCAATGGACTTACCATTCATCCATTGTGTTAATTTTGAAAAATCCTGATCGAGAAGCTCTTGTTTGTATTGATCATATTTAGCTCTTTCAGAATCTAAATCAATTTCTGATGTTGCAGTTTTGTATTTTTTACTCATCATTATCATGAAAGCTACCCCTGCAATTATTAATACAACCGGAATTAAAAATATTGGATTCATTCTTTTTGGTTTAAATTGTTGTTATTTACTATTTGTTAGGTTTATTTTTTAGTAATTTGAACTTCTGTTTTCATGGAATTTCTTGTTAGAGTGACAGAATTTACTTTTCCATTACTGAAATCAAATTGTAATGCATTGGGATAATCTACAATTCTAAAAGTCCCATTTTTCAGATATACTAACTCGTTAGCATTTTTTCCTTTAAAAAACCCCAAAAATGGAGATTCAACATAGAGACGGTTATTATTTTCTACAATTTTCGTTTCTGCTCCCTGTCCATAAAGAAAATCATTATACGTCCCGATAAGTTGTTTTTTTAAATTCAAAGGAAGTTCCTGAATGTTTTCATTAGATATTTTCTTATTCCAGTCCATTAAAGTCAGAAGCTTTATGCGGGCTTCGTTTATTACCGGAATACGATTAGGCTTTTCACCATTCGCAAGCATTACAAAGCCATTTCCGTCTTCCATAGTAGCCAAAATACTTCCGCCAACTCCGGTATTGGAACCATTACACATAAACCAATCATAGTTGTTATAAGCAACAGACTTTTGCCAGCCATAGCCCCAACCTCCAACGGCATCTTTCAAAGCTGTTACTTCCGTTATTTTTTGGCAACCTGATGAGAAATCACTTTGTTATTTTTATTGCGTAAAGCATTTTGTATCTCAATAGAAAGCTTAGCTAAATCTATAGGGGTAGTCCATACGCCTGATGCTCCAATCTGTGGTGTGATAGGCAAGCCTGTTTTTATAACTTTTCCATCTTTATCGTGAACAGAAGCTACATTTTTTGGAAACCCCTTTTCATTAGGCTGTATCATAGTGGTATTCATCAAACCAAGAGGCGAAAAAAGATGTTCTTTTGCCAGTTCTGCAATAGACTTATTCAAAGTGTCTTCTAATGCCATTTGAACAATTACATACCCGCCACCACTATATTCAAAACCGGTTCCTGGTATAAACAGGAATTCAATTTCCTTATCATATCTTGGTATCTGCCCCAAAAGACTTTGTTTAATAGTTGGAATAACATCTCCATTATAATAATCTGAGAATCCACCCTGGTTTGTACCCGAAGTATGATTAAAAAACTGTCTCCAAGTTGGGCTATTCTTTTCAGTAAACTTACTTTTTGGTAAATGCCATCGTTTTAAGTACTTATCAATGGGCTCATCCAGGTTAATTAAACCCTTTTCTTCAAGGATATGACAAAGAAGTGCTGTTATCGGTTTTGTGATTGACGCTGTAGAAAAAACAGTGTTTTCATCTAACTTTTCTTTAGAGTTCATCGATTTCACTCCTACCTGATCTGAATATACAATCTTATAGTTTTCAAATACAACAAGACTAAATCCCGGGAGTTTGTACTTCTCCAATTGCTGTTCAATATGTAAGCTATCAGTAAGAAAACTGTAGTCTTTTTTTTCTGAAATGATTTTTTTACTTGCTTGGCAACTTGAAATCAGTACTAGTAGAATTAGTAAATAAAAGCTATTTTTCATGGTATCGAATTTTGATATTAAAATTTATTTCGATACAAATATGTAGAAGACATTGAAGCTATGCGACCGAATAAAAGTAAAGGGTCGTATTTGTTCAGAAAAATATGTATGAATATTTACATAAAAAAGTGCGAATAATTACAATTCACTGATTTGTAAGTTTTTACGATAACCAGTTGGTGTATTACCCGTGTGTTTTTTAAAAGCAGTATTAAAAGAAGATTTTGAATTAAAACCCACTTCATACAGAATTTCAAGAATAGTCACCTTATTTTTTGTAAGATCCTTTAAAATTTCCATGGCATTTTCTATGCGATAAGTATTTACAAAATCATAAAAATGCTGCCCTAGTTGATGATTAATCAAAAGAGATAAATCCCGTACTGGAATTTCAATATCATCAGAGACCTCCTGAATAGTGAGCGAAGAATTAAGATAAGGTTTTTTTTCAACCATATATTTCTTTAGTTTCAAAAGCTTTTCATTAGGTTCCTTTTCCTCTGATATTGATTGTTCAACACCTTTTTCTTCCAAAACAAGCTCAGAAACAAGCTTTAATTTTGAATCAATATTCCTAAAAAGGCCTGGATTATTTAATGCCTTGAACAGATACCAACAAAAAACAAAAAGAGAAGATACCAAAAGTGTAATCTTTAACCATTCAGAAATATGTGGATAATCAGAAAATTTAAAAATATTTTTTACAAGAGCCACTGTATATAAAGAAGTTAATACAATGGTAAACTGAAATAGCCAATTATAAGAACTGATGCTTTTCCCTGCATAATTTTCAAGATAAAGTTTTTTTGATCTTCTTAATACTTTGAAAACAGCGATGATATATATTGCGATCTGCGTATGTATTAAAATATGAATGAACTGAAACTCTATCATATTTTGACGATTCTGAATAAAACTTATTTTTGATCCCAGATCTACGGTATAAAAACGAGGCATTAAAATCCCATTCACTACTAAAAAAGGAAGCAGATGCAGTAAATATTTTGGCTTCAATTTAAAATCAGAATAACAAACTGACATTACATAGAGATACAAAACCGGGGTTTGCAAAAAAGCGAAGGTAGTCCTAAACATTCCCAAATTTGATGGCCCATTCGCCATCAAGTTAAACAAAGGCTCACTGATATCTATTGCATTGAGCACAAGAAAAAATGCAAATAGGAAATTACTCGTTCTATACTTTGTTTTAACTGTAATTAGGAAAAATACCAGAAAAAATGAAATGAATAAAGAGACTATAGTTAAAATAATTAATAAATTAATTTTATCCATTCTTACTTTTCTTTGTTTATAGTTATAGTAGTTTTAAGTTTTTAATTGCAATTCTGATAGTCTATCAATATTAAAATTCCAACTGTTGCAAATATAAAAATTTGATTGACTTTATTTTATTTTTTTATTCAAAAGGATACTCCACCAAGGAAAATTATGAAAAAAATAATATTTATCAAGGTACAGATCATATTTTATATCAAGTAATCTAAGATTTGAACAATATCTATACTTTTAAAATCCTATTCTCTGACCTCTTCTTATACACTAATAATATAATAATCATAACAACTACGAAGGCTAGATAAACATACTGAGTACGGGAAACTCCCACACCATATGGAAACCAGATTCCCTGAATATGAAGCGCTGATACTTCCTGCGAAAATAAACCTATAGAAACGAGTAATGCCGCAGGCAGATAAGTCCAGCCTTTTTTTCCCTGCTGATGAATGCCACGACACAATGTATAGATCATCAAAAGAACAAAAAACAGCCTTATATATTGAGAAGCTTTTTGAAAAGAACTGTAAGGAATAGATTTGAACAGCCAAGGAAGCCCTAAAAGTTGGGAAACCATATACATCAAAGTGAGCACTATCGCAATTTTGGCAATCCAGCTTACTCTGTATAATCCGTTCCAATCTCTCCATGCCATCACCCAAGAGCCTAGTACTAAAGGCATAAGAATTACTGTTGTGACAATATCAATTCCGTGGGCAGATTCCACTTGAAACCAATAGAAAAAAGCCTGATTAGCACGTACTAAGGACAACAAAACTAAAGCAATAATAAACCATCGATAATGTTTTACAGGTTTCAGAACAAAGATCATGATTGCTAATAAAATGAAGAGTATGGGTTCAATTACTTCTACAATATAACCCTTGATAGTCTGTCCCCATTGCTCTCTATATTTCGATTCGATACTGCTTTTATCACCAAGCTCCGGAGCAATATGAATTCCTCCGGCATCTGCTAGTTGGTTTAACGTAGATTCACTCATCCACACTCTGAAGACAATCGTCACCTGGTCTTCCTTCTTTACATTTTCCGGCAGCAGAAACATCTGTGGGCGTATACTGTAGGCGGTGGGAACCAAGTCCGAAAAATCTCCTGCAGCGCCTAATAAAGTTCCATTAACGAATAATTGATATGCATCATCAACAGCAGGTGGGCCGGTTAGGGCCAGTATATTTCCCTTGACTTGTTTTAACGAAACTTTGATACGATACCATGCATAACCTGAATACCCCGAATGCCCTCTATGAGTCCAGCCCGAAACGTAACCAGAAAGACCTACATCACCATCATGTGCCCCAATAGGAGCTTTGAGATCAACCGTTTCCCATTCCGAATCATCAAAATCAGGGGCAATCCATTCCATATCGTCACCTGTTTTGAATTTCCATGGCCCATTTAGTGTTATTATCGTTGGAATTGAATCTTCTACTAAAGTGACGTTAGCTTTACTTAGACTATAAGAGCATAACATAAATAATAAAAGCCACAGTCTGACGGAAATGAAATTATTTTTAAAATTTATTATCATCACTACAGTTAGTTTATTAATTTTCAACAATATAAAAATACACAAATTCTTTTGGTTCTTTTTTATTTTCGTTGGGATTAAAGATTCTGACTAAATTGATAAATAATGATTCAATACTTATTTAAAATATCATAATAGAATCTTATGAAAATTGATTATACCAACCCGGAGATCTGATCCGCAAAGATATACAGGTAACGATCAAGGTATAATTTTGAAGATATTGAATCAGATTTCTGTTGTATGGAGATCGGAAACTCCTTTTTATCTTACCTTATTTTTGTTCAAACAAGTAACCATTTTATCCTATAAAATTAACGTATTGAATTCTGCCAAATTTATGTACATTAGCCTCTTAAAAACAGAGCTTTCCTGTAGCACAAATAACTTCAAAACATTATTAGGTGCCACTGGAAAATAATAAACTAATAATAAAATGAAACATAGTGTTCTAAGCCCATTGACTCTTCTCAAAAACTCCATGTATACGAGATTTTTTTCAATGAACTTCCTTCTTGTGTTATTCCTTTTTGCAAACACTTCTTTGTCAGCAGTTTTACCAAATTTCACTACTAAGAATATAAAGTTCAGCAGTGAAGGGGTATCGCTTTCAGGAACCATTTTCAAGCCCCAAAATGCTTCTGCTGCTGTTGTAATTGTTCATGGGTCGGGGCAAGAAAAAAGGATGACAGAATTCGCAACACTTTTGGCTAACAACGGCATTGCTGTTTTAACTTATGACAAACGTGGTGTGGGTGAATCCGAAGGGGTATATGCAGGACCGGAGGTGGGTACCAATAATGTAGATGCCTCAAACCTTAATCTATTGTCTTTAGATGCAAGTGCCGCTGTAAATACATTATCTAAGGATTTACAGAATAATAAGATACAGATCGGTTTGATTGGTGCCAGCCAAGCCGGATGGATCATTCCTTTGGCCGCAAAAAAAAATAATAACGTTAAATTTATGACGATATTCAGCGGAGCCCTTATTACGGCAAAACAGCAGCTTCGCTTTCAATTCTACACCAATGGAAATTCAAATTTTTGGGCTACACACACAGAAGATGATGCACGAAAGCATACCATGACTGATCCGGATAGGTATGAGTTTACAGATACTGACCCCTGCACTACCCTTGCTGAAATATCAATTCCAGGATTATGGATTTTTGGCAGTAAAGACATACAAGTGCCTGTTAACCTATCCATAGAGCATCTGAATACATTAAAATCCGGTAATAAACAATATGAATATAAGCTATACCCAAACTTAGGGCATAATACAGCATTTTCAAACTCTAATGAGCCTGTTAACTACGCTATTAAGTGGATAGCAAATAGGAAATTATTGAAATAAATGAGCTAAAATAGAATATTCAGATGATGTCTTAGTATTTAAAGTAAATTTCTGTTTACGACTCTACAAAAGTTAATAGAAATATACAATGCCTATTCTTCTACTCTTTTAGAAAAAGCCCTCAAAACCAATAGGCTTATCATGATTAATATAGGTCCAAAGAAGATATTCCCAGCTGATGATCTTGAATTACTGACAAATTCTTCATAATGTTCTTCTGGATGGCTATTAGTTTTCACAGCAGCGTAATTGCAACAATAGTTCTTAATTTCAATGCAGCTTCTATTTACATGACTGCTCTCTTCAGCTATATCAGTTACACTCTCAAGGGATCTCCCCTGCCCGTTAATAAATTGAGGTGTAATCATTAGAATCAGAACAAAAATGAAATATAGTCTGCTCATAAAAAGATAGTCATGGTTATTTCTCTAAAATATAAATTTTTATGCTATATAATAGCATATTAAAAAAATAAAAATGTATTCAAATATGGACTTACTGTTTTACCTGAAAATTTTTGAAATCAAAAGGAATTTTCTGTACAGATTCTTCATTTTCAATGAACAGTTCAAGTGGAATATCTCCTCTTTGCTTTGTAGTCATTGATTTATTAATTTTATAGAATGTATAGACAATTCCGGTTTTAGGATCTTTTATTGTAATATTGTGGTAACCAAAGTCCAGTTCATCATCCATACTAGTTACTACAGGTATAATCTCATGTTCTTTATCATTTATTACTGCAATGATCAGATCATAGTCATTAAAGTCCACACTTTTCCCCTGATTACTCTTATGGCTAATAAAATCCTTAAATGTTTTATTCGCTGATTCTATAGATACAATACCAAAATAAAGCCTTGAATTTTTCACCAGAATACTTTTGTCAATAAGGTTCACATCTTTTTTCAAATCCTGTACTTTACCCAAGATAAAGTAGGAGTTATTTTCCTTTGAAGGCTTAAAATATTTGACTATACCTTTAGCATTTACAGTTTTTAGCGGCTCTTTTGGTAGCTCATAACGCGCAAGGATGTTAGCTCTTCTATAGATATTCTTTATATCACCGTTTTCGATCAAAAGGATTCCTTTTTTAGCTGAGGCCGTAATGGTATCAAATTTTATTAAATGAAATTTATCATTGGGTTTATTCTCCAATTTAAAACTCACTTCTATAAAATCAAAAAGCTGAGTAGCCCGGTCAAAACTAATGTTTTCTTGAGAATATAAGCTTGTGGAAAGAATAATACCTGCCCAAAGAAATAGTTTATTCATTTTATTTTTTTAAGTTTTGAATTATCCATAGATCCCTTTTAGATTATGCTCAAAAAGTATAATTTTCCTATTGATTGATTAAATAAATTGGCTTTAGAATTTTATAATTTTTAGCAAATTATTTGGATTTTAGTTTCCTCTGTCTCATTTTGTAATGACTTTCATAATTTTTAAGCCACTCTGATCAACTAAAATAGTACGTTGTAGTAAGATCTCCTGTAAAGTCCGGTCTGTTTTCCTGCTTCTTCGTATTGAGCTCAAAAAGTCTTTCTCCATTTTTATGGCCGGCAAGTATTCTTAGTGAAAACCAGCCATTTTCCAGATTCAACTGAATACTGTTTTCGTCGTTAATGGTAGAAATATCTTTTAAATAGCCAATACCCACCACTCTCAATTCATTATTGGAAGTCTGAAGTATCCAGCCATCAGACTGTGCCGCAACTTCTCCGTTTCCCAATACATGCTCTTCATTCGCAGAAATGCAGAATGAATAATAATCCTCTTCTACTCCTATTACAGGAATAGCAATTCCAGATCTTGTTATTTCATCTCCATGTTCATTTTCCACAAAATATTTTAGGATATTGTTCCCCGGAAGATTATGATCCTGCAGATATTTTGATAAAAGCTCAGGGCTGTATATAACAAAGCCTTTGAGTTCTGAAAATATTTTCTTCATATTATTTTTATTAGATGGGTTTAAAATATTGTCTACCGAATCCGGCTATAACTCTTTTTCTATTAAAAACTGATAGACCACCTTACCTTTTGAAAGAATCAATCCAATTCTGCTCTTGAAAACAAATCTCTTATCAACGCTTCATCTTCGCATATAGCTTTGAAATCCAGGATAAAATCTTTCAGCTGGCTTTCTTGGGAGGAATATGCACAAAACATTCCGCCTTCAGGATCAAATCGTATACTTTCAATCAGATCCTGTCTTTTCTCATCCAGAAAAACCTGAGCCAAAGAGCCCCAGTCATAGCCATTTCCTTCAAAACCTTCATCTGCCCGTGTATCAAAGATTTCCTGTTTATAGCTTCCCACATCCAGACATACTGAAAAACTGTTGCCATGTTCTACCCAGAAGAAAGGGGTAATGGCTTCTTTAAAATGATTATGGTCCATATTCTTCGTCTTTTTTATTTCTATTTTTTTGGCACTAAAAAATAACCCTAAAACAAAAGTTTCAGAAAGTATTTAAAATGATTTAACTAATGGATAATGGTAAGCTTTATGAACTGCTGTAGATCAGATATTGTTTTAACAGCATTTTTTCTTTTCCATTTTTGAATGTTAGGATCTCTTTTTAATTGCCGTCATAGTCTGTAAATTTTAATCGTTAATAATACTTTGTTATGGTGTGATGGTAAAACAAATATAAAGCGGTTATTTATATTCAAAAAATTTTAAAGCATCAATCTGAAAATTTGTAGTAGTTCTACGACTTTTTTGAAAATATTTCCATTCTAATAGAATTATGAAAAACTACAAGGTACTCTATTTTAAAATCATACAAACAACATAATACATTTATAAAAAACTGAATTTTCACACTAACAAGAGAAATAATCAATCTTTTTTATCATTCTTAAAAAAAAAAAAATAGCTACAAATTAATCTTCTGCAACTATTCTTATACTATTTATTTTTTTGTTTCTGAAGTTCCAATGTTTTTTTCAGATAAACATCAGACTGGTCTAAAAACTCCTGAGGAGTTGCCCGTATTTCATAATGTGGAATAATCCCCTGCCCTTTGCTCTGATCTGGAAGATTTTGGGCATCCTGAATCACATGAACTATGGAGAACCCAGTTTGAATCCCTGTATTGGGAAGCTCATACACTAACGGAAGATGGCCATTATGTTCGTAATATCCTCCAACCGTTTCTTTTCCAATTACAATGGCATTGGTATAGGATTTTATTAAAGAAGCCAAATGAGATGCAGCAGAAGCTACCCGTTGATCTACCAGAAGATAAAGCTGTCCTTTAAACGTTCTTTCATTAGGTAAGATCGAAAGGTTTTTATCATCTGCCCAATAATATTTTCCCTGGACCTGTTTTGGATAAAGCTGTTTTAGGTAATTATTGATCCCATTTTTATCTTTTACACCATTGGAAAGGAAAAGCGGGGTAATCACAAGTTTATCTTCCATTGGAACTTCATTAAACCAGGTATAAGCATAATGACTGTCACGAAAAGGTCTCTGAGTAAGATAAGAGAAAACTTTTTCATAAAGGGCACCGGTTCCTCCGGTATTTCCTCTCAGGTCAATGATGAGATTTTTTACTTTCTGCTGTTCCAGAGTATCCATCATTTGATCAAGAAAAGCACTGAACTTTTTATAGCCCGGATCTTCTTTTCCTGTTGCAAAATCAAAACCTCTTATCGATAAGCGATATACATCATCGCCTTCTTTGGTAAAACTATATTTTTCAGCCATCAGTTTTTTATCTAAGCTAAGAGAATGCCTTGAATCCTGGAGTTTTTTAAAGGCTTCCAATGAAATTCCTGGTAAACTCACCGCTTGAATCTTACCATTCCATCGGTATTTGATTAGGTATTGTTTATGAGTACCGAATTCTATATAAAATTTATCCAGCATTCCTCTTTCAAAACCTGTGGTCTCTCTGTAAGGCATAGAATAACCATCAGAAAAATAGTATTGAGAAAAACGGCTAATCATTTCTTTAGCAGGAATCCCATTAATAGAAATAATTTCGGCAGCAAGTGGAATCTTATGATCCTTTGAGTCCTGCAACAATCGGCCATCAATATTTTTCAGTGTGATGGGTAGATATTCCTGTTTTTGTGTTAAATAATAGGATGCATGATTAGGAAGATCTGTATAATTATGACAGCTGCCTTCAAAACCTGTAACGCTGGCTATCACTTTATAAAAATCAAAAATATTTTTACTGTTGGCTGCTGTTACCTCTGCTTTTTTATAAATGCTGTCTATCTGTTCTCTGCTTCTGTAAACATATAATCCTGAATTCGCCTGTTCTCTGATAGAGCGGAAAACATGCAAATCTTCTACAAATTGAGCGGAAGTAAACTGCCCATTCAGGACGGGAATATTTTTGGATTCTGAGATAGAAATCTTTGAAACTTTACTTTTTTCAACATAGGACTTTGGCCAAACTTTAAGTTCATAGCGTTTTCCCTTTTCAGGGGTATACAACAACCGTTCTATACTTTTTATTCCTTTGGAATCATCCTGCTCTTTTATTTTCTTACCTTCCATAAACAAGGCGACAGCAACATTTGCATCCTTTGACTGAACAGTTATCCATACTGGTCTCTGAGATTGTGGCGAATATGTAAGAGTATCTCCAGATTTCAATTCAATATCTGTCTGTGCGTATATGGAGTTTACCAGTAGTAATAAGGGAATAATAAAGGGTTTGGTCATTATTAATTTTTGAATGGCAATATACAAATTAACCTTCATCATTTTAATGACTGTAAATTCATGATTGTGCTGAGACTCATAGCTTCACACTCAAGTCCTGAACTTCTTCTGCTGAAAAGCCAAAAATTTGCGGGGTTTTAATGTCCAGAAGATTGAGATAAATATAGAGTTCTGCCCTGTGATGAATTTCATGCTCTACCATTGCTCTAAGCCATTTCCATATAGAAATTGGATTATTTCCAGGTGTCAGACATTTACGATTAAGGTCTTCATCGGAAAGCCCATTAATAATTTTCAGGGTCTGGCTGTGCATTTCATTGAAAAAAGCGATGATATTTTCATAGCCATCCGCCAGTTCTTTTCCACATCCCGGATAAGCACTTTTCCTTCCTGAAATGGTTTCACCATACATATACCTTTCTATAGATGCAATGTGCCTAATCTGATCTCCAATAGTAAATTTCCCTGGTTTATAAGAAAAATCAAGATGCTCAGGAGGAATAATTTCAATAATCCGGTTGGTTCTGGACCTGATTTTTTCATAATAGTCAATGAATGATGCTACAGAAGTAATTTCCATTTCAAAAAGTTTATAATCTTTAGTTTTGAATTTCCGTATTGTGAATATAAGAAATCCAGGAATATTTATTTCATTCTATAATACTTATTTACTATTAATATTTAAAAATTCCCCAATAAGTGATAATAAAACTTGTAAGCTTAACAAATAACAAATATTTTAGTTATTAAAAATTAATAATGATGAAAATAGGGTTTCTTATTCTGCTTATTGGGCTAAGCTTCAAAACACTTGTTGCCCAGACTGTGAAAGTTGATACTGAAAAACTGCTTGAGTATTACGAAAATCAACGTTATGCAGATGCTGCCCAATATCTCCAAAGCCTATACCCTGCAAACACTCAAGATGTAAAAGCACTCACCCAGATCGCTTATTGCCAGATGATGGCCGGGAAACTTCCTGATGCAGAAAAAAACTATATGAAAGTCAATATTATCCAACCCAACAACATTCCGGTTCTCTTCAGCCTGACCAGCATTAATTCCCGGAGAGGAAATCGTACAAATGCAAAAAATTATCTTCAGCAGATCATTCAGCTGGACCGTCAAAACTTCAGCGCTTACAAACAAATGGCAGCTTATGCGGATACCCCCGAAGTAAGGCTTGAATTTCTTAAAAGAGCCAATAGTCTGAATCCTGCTGATCCTGATATAGCCTATGATCTGGCCACCGTTTACGACGGACTTAAACAGTTTCAGCCTGCTTATGATGTATTGAAAATCGCCATCGCCTCTGATCCGGAAAATTTTACTCTACAACAGACCCAATTACCCATTTCTAACCGTTTGGGGAAATATCAGGAAGTTATTGAGAATGGTGAAAAATTATTGCAGATCCATGCAGATACCAATGTAATGAACGAAATGGGACAAGCGTATTTTTATGTAAAAAATTACCAACGTTGTGTTGATCTTTATAAAATGCTGGAAGATCTGGGAATGCAGAATGAAGGAACGTTATATTATATGACATTGAGCTATCGTGAACTAAAAGATTATGACAAAGCTGCTATTTATGCCCAGAAAACAATTGATGAAGCGATTTCAGACCATACCCCACTTTATTATGCTGCACTGGCAGGAATTTATGAAGTTAAGAACCAGTACAATGATGCAGTAACAGCTTATAAAAGAGGCCTGACCTTTGGAAACAGTACTATCATTTATTACCGTTTGGGACTATTGTATGATGGTAATCTGAAACAGCCTAAAAATGCAGTCACCTACTATCATTTGTATCTTAAGAACAATCCTGATCAGAAAAAGGAAAAAGAACAAATTGCTTATGCTAAAGACAGAATTACTTTACTTAAGGTAAAATAGGGTTTTGGATTAAAACAAAATGTAAAATTCAGGTTTAATATGCTGTTTTTCAGTTCATCAAAGTCCTTGATTTGGGTAAGGTTAAGCAGGTTTGTGATTTTGATATTGCTTCAGGTTCTTTTAAACATCTAATCTACGCTTTCTGCCGCGTCAATAGTATTAGTTCTGTGTTTCTTTCTTTTTTTGTTGAAAAATTGATACTGGTTGTATTCATCACCAAAGTACCTCATTATGGGATGAAAAACAGTTGTTATTTTCTGCGGCCAGCTGATAGCCATTCTGATTTTTAAAAATGTTCATTCCGGAAAAAGTAAACGCAACCCGTGCTGTTGCATCTTTTGATGATATTTCATTTGATGAAGCTGTTCTGGACACTAATCCGGATCGGGATAACTTTCAATACAGACTATGGAATAACTTACAGCTATTTGTAACTTCTGAATTACGTTCAGTATTTGAAAAACTTCAATTATTTGTTCCAATGCTTTCACATACTTAATCACTTGATCAACCAGAATATTTATGATAATGAAGATTTTTATTTATATGTTCGTTTGTGACAATTGTCACAACGACAGCTAATTCTCATGCCTTAATTTTGTCTTTATAAAACAATCTAATATGAGCAACACAAACCAAAATGCAGCAGAACAGTTTATTCAGTATTTAAATGAAGAAAATTTTGAAAAAGCAGAAAGCTGCCTTGATCCTGATTTTAAATTCATTGGAGTATTAGGGACAAGAGAAGGCGCATCAGTTTATATAAAAGACATGAGGCAGATGAAATTTAAATATCAGATTATAAAGACTTTTACAGCTGGTGAAGATGTTTCTTTCTGGTATATAATTGATATGGGGAATAAAGCCATAGAGGCTTCGGGGTGGTATCAGATCATTGATGGTAAAATACATTCTTTAAAAGTATTGTTTGATCCACGATCATTACTGAACGATCAGTAATCGTATCTCGAATATCATATAAATCCGGCAGCCATTCCCTAGGAGTGGCTGCCTTATATAAATTTTCTATGTAATTCATAGACGTTTTGCAGTACGAAAACTAAGATCTGTACTTATCTTTATACCAAAACAATAACCTTTCGGAAAAAGAATAATTGAATATGAAACATTCTGAAATCAAAGAACTGAGAAATGACCAGGATTTTAAAGATTTTTATCTTAATGATGCTCCTGCTTCTTTCTGTGAAGAATGTAATAATATTACTTATGCTCATGGAAATGGTTTTTTAGAAATCGCTAAGCTGGAAGATCTTAAAAAAGGGCAAAAATCCATAGAAGGAAAACAGACAAGACGGAAATTTTACAGCATTATTCTGCTTAAGGAAGGAGAAATAAAAGAAAATATAGGTCATAATCTTTATCATTTTTTACCTGGGACCCTTTATTTTATTGGAGAAAATCAGCTCCATGCCATTGAACACTGGAGTAATGATGTAAAGGGAATATTTTGCATGTTTGATGCTGATTATTTCTTACTCTGCATTAAGCATCAGATCAAGCTTAACCAATTTCCCTTCTTTCAGGTTACTCAGAAACCGTTCATCAGACTTTCGGAAAGAGAAATCCAAATGATGGAGCACCTTTTCTGGAAATTAAACAACGAAAAATGTCAAAAGACTACTTTCAATGATGATTTGCTTACCCGTATGTTTCTGAATATTATCCTCTTGGAAGCAGAACGTATTTACAATCAACAAACTTCTGTGGATGCTTTCTCCTTATCGAGAAAAGATCAACTGACTGCACAATTTCAATTATTGGTCAACCAGCATTTTATAGATAAAAAACAGGTTACAGAGTATGCAGAGCTACTGCATCTACATCCTAATCATCTTAATGATGTTATTAAAGAAGTTACCGGATTTCCTGCTAGCCATTTTATTCAGAAACAGTTGGTACAGGAAGCCAAATCACGCCTTATTCAAACCAGTGATACCATTTCTATGATTGCCGTAGGTCTTAACTTTACCGATGATTCTTACTTTGGCAGATTCTTTAAAAAACATACCGGTGTTACCCCGCTTCAATACCGTAAAAATCATAAACATTAATCAAATACAACAGCATGTACGCCTCCAAAATCACATCATCCGTTGTTCATGAATACTGGAAAGATCAGTTTCAGGGCGAAGTTATCTGCAACAATCCTGGCTTCACACTATTTCTTAATGATGATCTGGAGGAAGACAGCCAGATCATGACACTGGAGTTTCCATCCGGAAACAGCTGGGCAATCATCAATTCAAAAGTTGTCACTTATCTCAACAATGTAAACCTTACCACACTTGATTTTGAAAACTTTGTTAACATTTTAAAAGGCAAAGAAATCTTTCTGTATGGAGCAGATTATATTTTTTATTTTCCTGAGGAAGAAAAAAAATATATTCTAACCCTTAATTCGCCCGAAAACACCCGTCCTTTGACGGAGAATGATACGGCTCATTTCTCTATTTTTGAATCTCTGTCCACAGAAGAAAATCTGGATGGTGCTTTTGTAGAACTAAATCACTGGAAAGTATTTGGAGTGTTTGAAGAAAATCAGCTGATTGCCGCAACAAGTATGTACCCATGGCAAGATACAAAACTATCGGATATAGGAGTTATTACATTAGATCAGTTCAGAGGAAAAGGATATGCCAAACAAGCGGTTCAGCTTATTTCCAAGGCTGCCTTAGAAGATGGTTATGAACCTCAGTACCGCTGTCAACTGGATAACGCTGCTTCTGTTGCGCTGGCTAAAAAACTTAATCTCAGTTTATTTGCCAAATGGAACTTTATTTCACCGGAATCTGTAGAAAAGTTGTAAGTCATAAAAAATATCAACTTGTCTGTTGAAGGGTATCAAAACATCATAGAAGAAAACAAGATGCATAAATCAATCTAAAGCCTATAATAACTTTTATCTTCTGGTTTCTAAACTCAATCTTCTCAAAAATCTTTGATTTATGCCATTTTCGCTCTGATTTGTGTCAGCAAAACCATATAATAACTCTCTAATTTTGTTTCCATAAATTTTAAAACAATGACAGAGAGAAATCACAACGTACAGGAAATTGATTCACTGATGCTTTTCCAATTTTATGCTGAATGGTGTTATCCATGCAAAATGATGATGCCGGTAGTGAATACTTTAAAAGTGAAACTGGAAGACTGGCTGAATGTACAGCAGGTGGATGTGGATGAACAGCAGGAACTGGCCGTTAAATATGGAATAAGATCCGTTCCTACATTTGTAGTCTTAAAAAACAACGTAGAAGTATGGCGCAGTTCAGGAGTACTTTCGGAAATGATATTAGAACAAAAACTGAACAGTTTAAGACAAATCTAAAGAAAATGAATGTGTTAGTTAATGCCATGTTACTTGGTGTGGGAGCAACCCTTTTTATGGATGGGTATGCTCTTATCATCAAAAAGATTTGGAATATTCCCTCTCTCGACTATCGTATTGTAGGGCGATGGATTGGACATTTTAAAAATGGAACCTTTAGCCATTCTACTATTATACAGGCCACTCCCATACGAGGAGAAAAAGTTCTGGGATGGCTGGCTCACTATTCCATCGGGATTGCGTTTGCCTATCTCTTACTTTTACTCTGGGGAAAAGGCTGGCTGGTGCAACCTACTGTTTTTCCACCTATATGTATTGGCCTTGCAACTACTTTAGCACCATGGTTTATAATGCAGCCTGCTTTTGGCTTTGGTATCGCAGCCTCTAAGTTATCTAACCCTACTGTTGCCAGACTACGAAGTCTGCAAGCACACCTTATTTATGGAATTGGTTTATATTTGGTGGGATTATTTATTTCAACCTTTTTCAAATAAACAAAACTGGATGAAAAAACATCGTTATGAATTACAAATTTTGAATCCAGCGTAGATTTAAAATAGATGATAAAACGGGCTTTGGTCCGTTTTTTTTGAGCATAAGCTGATAAGCTAATCAATAGCCTTGAACTTCGAATCTTACACCCAACCTACTTTCTTTCTCCAGATCAAATAGTCCTGATCCTTTCCATCAATTTCCGGAATCTCTTCTGGATCAAAAATCTGGTTAATTGCTTTTTCTGATAATGGGGATAGATTCACTTTCTCCCGTTCTCTGTTCAGGTTTTCTTTATTTACTACCGGATAAGGAATTCCTCCAGCAATAAGCTGAGTCCCATATTTTTGAGGCTTGCCTTGAAAAACCTGGATCCGATCATAGAGATAGGCTTTATTTTTGGGATTAATGTCATCATCGCTTTCCTCCATCATTTTATAATATGCCTTCATAAATTCAGGCTCACCAATAGAATGCTGAACGATAAGCCATGCGGCATCACTTCCTTTTAAGCCAACCCTTGAACGTGTTGGAAATCCTATTTTGCTGATTATTTCCCGAAGTCTTTTTGCATTGGCTTTATGAACACGCTCCATTTCCGGGTGATATCCTCCTGCTAACTTCCCTTCAGAAGATAGTTTTTCCCTTACTTCAAGATCATGCTCTGCAAGGTGTATTAATTCTTTTTCAAATTCGGATTCCATTATATTCTAAACTAAAGTTAGCTGTTTCTCAAAGCTACAAAAATAACTCTAGCGGATAAACAACTCGGGTTTTATGAAATATTTTTAACAGTCTCAAGAATAAAGCTTATTCTTTGTTCTACCGTTACTTTGGGAACTTCTATTACATGATAGCCATATTCCCGGTAGGTCTCATTCATACATTCAAAGGTATGTTCAGCCACCTCTAGAGTTTGCTTTCTTTCAGGATCGTTTTCATAGATCTCTTTCCAGGGCGGAAGGATAAAAACATTGACGTTATAATTCATTTTACAGGCAGCAATTTCCATTTCTTTGGGTACAGCAATCTTTTCCAGCTTCAGATAACCGATAGTGTCTACTATTCCCCGATCGAAAAAAACAGGATCACTCAAAGAGATTGACCTCATCTTCTCATATGCTTTTACTGAGGCTTCAAACATTAATTCAGCAAAAAGTTTTTTATCCAGCCAGGGCAATCCTTTTCCATTAGAAATTTCCTGTTCTTTAATAATTCTCCGCCCTTCTTCAGGAACAGTTATAAATCCGATGTGATGTAATCTGTTCAGTAATGTAGTTTTGCCTGCTCCCGGACCACCAGTGATGATATAGAAATTTTGAGCTGTATTATTATTCATTTTTCAAATTGTATTGGGTTTAATCATTATTAAAAATCAACATTCCATAGGGAGATAAAATCAGAAAAGAGACGCTGTCTTATAATCGTATAAGTATCAGGAATAATGAAAAAACAAAGTCAGGAATAAGTGAATGTCTGCACAGACAATAGTGATAGAAAACCAAAATGTTCTCGGAGTAATTTACGGTTCCAGTAGGAACTCAATAGAATATTGAATCTACTCTTATCCGTAAAGATAATTCATTTTTATGAAAATGAAGGCTGAAGAAGTAGTTATTCTTTAGGTGGAAATATAATTCCTGAATCCTGAATCAAGTCATATCCATACTTCATGATGGTTTCAATAACAGGAATTGCTTTTTTCCCTTTTTCCGTAAGACTGTACTCTACTTTTGGAGGAACAACAGGATATACTTCACGATGAATCATTTCCTTGCTTTCCAGCTCCCGAAGCTGGCTGGTCAGCATTTTGTCTGTGATATGAGGAATATCTTTTTTCAGTTCACTAAAGCGAAGTGGTTTTTCTTGTAACCGCCATAAAATAGGCATCTTCCAGGTACCGCCAATATGGCTTAATGCAAATTCAATAGGAGTATAATACAATCTTTTATCGTGGAAAAACTGAGGCATAAGAGTATTTTTATCGTTACACTTTCAAAAAGGTAAGTATAGAACTAAAAGGTAAGTATATAGTTTTCTGATAGTCTATTCTGCAAATTTGCACAAAAAAAAATGAAATCGAAAAGAAATCTTTATGTGCTTGCATTAGGGGTATTCGGGATTACCACTACAGAGTTTGGAGTTATTGGCGTATTACCGGAAATAGCATCTTCTTTCAATATTTCCATTGAAAAGGCTGGCTGGCTTCTGAGTGCTTTTGCTTTGATCGTAGCTGTTTTTGGGCCTTTTATGCTTGTTGCATTGTCTGCATTCAAAAGAAAAAACCTGCTGGTTTCTTCCCTGCTTATTTTTGCGGTTGCTAATATTCTTTCCGCTTATATAGAAAATTTTTATGCATTATTGGCGATTAGAATGATTCCTGCTTTTTTTCACCCCGTTTATTGGTCTATTGCTTTATCCGTTGCTGAAAAGACTTCCAATCCTTCCAATACATCAAAAGCGGTAAGTATTATTTTTTCCGGACTTACACTGGCCACTGTTTTAGGAGTGCCATTGGCCACTTTAATGTCTGATCTATTTTCCTGGCAGTCTTCCTTCTTACTTACAGCCTTCATTAATATTGTGGCATTAATCGGAGTTCAATTCTTGCTGCCGGCCATTGAAAAAGGAACTGAAACTCAGGCAACATTTGATCTTAAAATTTTTCAGAATAAAAGCCTCTGGATGGGGTTATCCATAGCATTTTTCACTATTGCCGCAATGTATTCTACCTACGGATATATGGCTGATTTTCTTAAAAATGTAACCCATATGAATGGTAAACAGATCGGTATGATGCTTTTTATGTTTGGTACAGTGGGGATTTCAGGAAATAGAATCGCAGGAAAATATATGAGCAGGTTCCCGTTTCAGACCACGTATACCTTCCTGATTTTACTGGCTGGTATCCATGTATTCATCTATTGGTATGGAAGTTTTTTTGTTCCTATGGTCTGGATTATCGGCTTTTGGGGACTGATTCATTCCGGTGGTTTTCTCATCAGCAATATCAATGTTACTTCTTCGGCTTCCGGCTCTTCAGAATTCATCAACAGTATTTTTACTTCCTGTGGAAATTTTGCAGTCACAGCCGGAACTTTATTCGGAGGTTTCTGGATTGCTCATTATGGCATTGAAAACATTATGGGATCAAGCATTTTGATTTTGATCTTTGCTTTAATAATGGTCTGCATTAAGAAAAAACTTGTGAAATAAATCACTCCCAACCTTTAAAATCTTAGTGTACTCAGCTGCCCAAAATCTTCTTTATGGTATATAGCTTCAACACTTCCGTTTTGCAGCAAAGCAATTTTATCACAGGTATGGAAAAGCGTTTCTATGATATGGGAACTTATCACCACGACTTTATTCGCCGTTTTTAATTGTCTGATGATATCATACAGAAGATGAGCACCTTCAAAATCTACCCCATTTAAACTAAAAAGAATTTCTCTCATTATCTCTAAGCCTCTTAAAATTAAATGGGTGCTATAAAATCTAAACAGCACTTTTATTTTTAGAGTTTCATTACTTCCAGCTTCCGGTCATCCTCATAAAATACAAAACCCTCGCTTTTGGCAAGGGCTTGTTTTTATATTACATTTTGGTTATCATTATGGTTCCAGCATAATTTTTTTAACTTCATCGAACTCGCTTTCAATAACCGTATCAGGTTTGTAAGTGAATAAGGAAACAATAATATTGGTCAATAAAGAAAGAATGAATCCAGGAATTATTTCATACCAGTCTTTCAACGGATGCTGAAGGTATACCCATGCCAGCACGGTGATTCCTCCCACTAACATTCCGGCCAAACCTCCCTGCCATGTTGTTTTCTTCCATAAAAGAGACAACAAAATCAACGGTCCGAATGCGGAGCCAAATCCTGCCCAGGCATTTCCTACCAGATTAAGGATACTGTCTTTAGGATTTAGTGATAAAAGAACAGCAATAATCGCTACTAATAAAACAGAAAGTCTACTCGCCATCAGAAGCTGCTTTGGTGTTGCTTTTTTATTCAGGAAAGCCTTATAAATATCCTCCGTTAATGAACTTGAAGTGACCAATAGCTGAGAAGAAATGGTACTCATTACTGCTGCAAGAATTGCTGTCAATAGGAATCCTGCAATAAACGGATGGAATAAAATACGGGAAAAATAAATAAAAATTGTTTCTGCCTCTGTCTTTGATCCGTCAAATTTCATCATCGTTTCTATGTCAAATTTTTGCAGATAAGCAATTCCTACTAAACCAATCGCTAAGGCTCCTGCCACCGTAAAAATCATCCAGGTAATTCCGATTCTTCTCGCTTTAATCAGGTCTTTTGGTTTATCAATAGCCATGAAACGAACCAAAATATGTGGTTGTCCACAATATCCTAATCCCCAAGCCAATAAAGACATAATACTCACGGTGGTGGTTCCTCTGAATAGATCCAGGTAATTTGGATCTTTAGCCTCAATCAACGATAAAGTCTCTCCTACTCCGCCAATCTGAATAATGGCAACAATAGGTACAATAACCAAAGCCAACACCATAATGGTTCCCTGTACAAAATCGGTAAGGCTTACTGCAAGGAATCCGCCTAAGAAGGTGTATAAGACCACTACCAAACTCGTCAACAGTAATCCTACGGTATAATCCATTCCGAACGCTGATTCGAAAAGCTTTCCGCCAGATACCATTCCTGCTGAAGTATAGAGGGTAAAAAACACGAGAATAAAGATAGAAGAAGTGATCTTCAGAAGATGGTTTTTATTTTTAAACCTGTTTTCAAAAAATACGGGTAATGTAATGGCATTTTGAGCCACTTCGGTATAAATTCTGAGTCTTGGTGCGACAATAATGTAATTGAGAAAAGCCCCAAGTGTTAGCCCTATCGCAATCCATGAGCTGGAAATCCCAGACAGATACATTGCTCCCGGAACTCCCATCAGCAGCCAGCCACTCATATCGGCAGCCCCTGCAGACAGCGCTGTCACAGCAGCTCCCATTTTTCGTCCTCCAATTAAAAACTCCTCCGAGTTATTTGTTGATTTTCTATAAGAATATAT
This sequence comes from Chryseobacterium nakagawai, assembly GCF_900637665.1. NCBI lineage: Bacteria > Pseudomonadati > Bacteroidota > Flavobacteriia > Flavobacteriales > Weeksellaceae > Chryseobacterium > Chryseobacterium nakagawai. The sequence goes on along the minus strand of NZ_LR134386.1, from coordinate 2,483,172 downwards.
GCCTATACCTATCATCAATAATAGATACAACCCCACAGAAATCCCTTCATATAATTGCATATCATTTTTTTTATGAAGCCGAAGATAACCATTTTTTAAAAAATGAGAAGACTTTGCCTTCAAGCAGTATTATACACCCAATACAAAAAAACTACCCCTATATCTTAATTCTTCAGCTAACTCTTAAAAATACCATGAGTTTGTCAATGGCTTAATGGCTTTGGAATCTAAATATTTTGCCAGATAATCATTATGTATGCCTGTATAATACTTCTATCAAATATTGCTTTTTCTTATTAATACCTTATCTCATTTCACCAACTTCTGAGCTCTTCTCAGATTATCCGTTGCCTGTAAGATCTTATTTTTCAAAATAGCATTATAATTGGGGTTTTTCAGAAGAAACTGATTAACCACATCAAGTGCTTTTGGGTCCTGATAACTACTAAATGTGGAACGAAGCCAATTATCCGGGAAAAATATATCTCCTGTTTTCTGAATTTCCTGTAAAATATCCAAAGTCTTAGAAAGATAATGCACGGAAGTCTGTTGTCTTAATGGATGGTGCAGATAACTCACCGCTGAGCCCACCGCAGATTCATTGGATCTGTTCTGTTTTTGCGTAAGCCCGTTGAAAAAATCGTCACGCACTTTCTGGTCGGATGAAGCAGCTTGCATAATAATCTTAAAACGATTCACCCGATCCGGATTTTTAATTCTACCCAATTGTTCTTGCAGCAAATCATTATTATTTGAATTCCTTAATGATAAAGCAAGAGCAAGATTTGTGAAGTCTTCATCATTAAGTGATACTCCTTGTGGTGGGATCTGAGACTTCCAGATCGTGTACAGATTATCATACGCCTGCTGAGACTGGAAAATACTCTGATACCCATCAAACACAATTTTCTTATTGTTTTTTGCTGTCTGCACCTGTAACGCTTTCCATAGTTTATCTTCCATATTTCCTGATTCTTTCAGTCTGGAACTTTCAGGTAAGAAGTTCCAATAAATAGAAGAACTATATCCTGTAATTAAACGAAGGTTCAGTTCCGTAGTTTCCTTTGGCAGCTGTTCTGCAAAAAAATACAATAATTCCTGAGCCTTCACTTCTGAACCGTTCAGCATATTTTCATACAACGAAATATAGGCACTGGCACGGTTGATAGGATCTTTTACCAATGAAAAGTTTGATAGGAGCGTTTTGTCTGTCTTGAAGACTCCATACCCTATTCCCGATGAGTTTTGCAGGATAAACAGAGGTCTTATTTTTCCTTTTAATTCAGAAACATCCTGTTGCTTTCCATCCAGTTTTACATTCACTTTCTCAATTCTGTCAGTGTAAAATAAACTGATCTCAAATTCCTGAGGCCACGATTTCTGTTCTTTTCCATATTCCGGTTTTTGGGATATGGTAAAACGTTCTATTGTATTGCCTTTGTATTTTATATCATAATCGATCACTGGTCTGCCGGGATCATTCACCCATACTTTATTCCAGCTTTGTAAATCTTTGGGGGTATGATTATCCAGAATGGTAATAAGATCCGGCCAGCTAGCATTGTTGTAAGCATATTTGGCAAGGTATTCATTGACTCCTTTTCGGAAATCTTCTTCCCCGATCAGCAATTCCAATTGACGCATCATAATGGGTGCCTTATTATAAATAATTGGACCATACATCATCCCTGCATTCTGTAAGTTATCTAATACCTGTCTGATAGGATTCGCTCCCAAAGTACGGTCTACAGAATAGGCTGCCGGAAAATGGGTCGTTAAAAATTTCAGATCGTAAATGCTTTTATCTGAGGATGCTCCGGTACTTTTGTCAGCCATAAAATTAGCAAAAACCTCCTTCATCCAGACATCATTGAACCAATCCATCGTCACCATATCTCCGAACCAAAGGTGAGCCACTTCATGGGCAATCAGGTTTGAACGGTTATTCAGCTGATTTTGTGTTGCATTTTTATCTAAAAACAAGGTTGAATTTTGAAATAGTATAGCTCCGGGGTGTTCCATTCCGCCAAATTGAAAGTCTGGAATAGCTGCCATTCCATGTTTTTGAAAAGGATGTTTTATACCGGTCCATCTTTCATAATAAGCAAGAGAATTACGATAGAGTGTAAAGATAGAGTCCATACTATTTTTAATTTTCGCAGAATCCGTTTCACGGTATAAAATTCTGGAATCTTGTTGACTGATTTTCTCTGTATGGTTTTTAAAATCTCCGGCTGCAAAAGAAAACAGATACGTTGGAAGTAAATCTGATTGATTAAAGCGTAGTGTTTTCTGCCCTTGTTGTACAAAAGTATCTTCCAATTTTCCGTTGGATATGGCACTCCATTTTTCAGGCATGGTTAAAGTGAGAGAATAATTAGCTTTCAGATTGGGCTGATCGAAACATGGAAACATGGTTCTGGCACGATCAGGTACAAATAAGGCATACAAATATCCATCGCGTCTGTTTAATGCTCCATTTCCAGCCAGAAAATTGAAATTAATCTGGTTGGAACCTGACTTAAGGTATTTGGCATCAATCACCACATGTTCGTTTTCAAGAACAGGCTTTATCGTGTGGCCATTCACCGATACTGATAAAAGCGAAGCAGGGTCTTCTTTAAAATCTATTAACAATGACGTTTCATCCTTTTTTTTATAGTTAAAAGTAAGAACTTCAGTTCCGGAAATCCTTTCCGATTTGCTTTCAGGAATTTTCAGACTGAGTTCATATTTAATCTCACTTAATGTACTTTTTCTAAACTGAGCCAATTCATACGATACTCCGGATTCAATTTTAGATAATGATTTCGTTTGTGCATGATACCCACTATTAAAAACGACAAGAAATAATGCTAATAGACGTACTTTTTTCATACATCAAATATAAGAATTGGAATCTAAGGGGAAAATTCCAATTATAAATTATACCTGTAAAATTTAAGGTTACTTTTTATTACAAACAAAAAACTATCTATAATGAGTAATCATGTAAACATTTATTAATGTGCATCCGCTGATGCGAGCTTCTAGCTCGTGCTTTTTGTCATTATTATAGTTTACATCTATTTCCAATATCTCCTGATAATCATCACAATAATTTCTAGCACTGCTATACTTCCATTCCCATGGGTCTATGACAAACCCACTTTTAACAGGATTTTGATGAATATAATTCAATTTCTGCTCAAATACTTTGAGAGACCATATTTCTATTGGTTTATTATGCTGTTGCCAAAACTGATATTTTTTAACGTTTGAATTTCTCTTTCCTGCTTTCTCAAACATCTATAACAAACCAATCTTTTCTACTTTCCTGAGTATTTTCTTCAATAGCTTCTAATAATTTTCTTGCTATGAAACCTTTAAAATCTCTTATCAATTCTGAAGGTTCACCCTTCTCTGAACGAAAAAGCAAATGAATGTGATTCGGCATGATACAATATCCGAAAATGGACATCCCTTTATTCTTTCTACAATAATCCAAAGCATTAATGACAAAATACTCCATTCTGGTAAAAACATCAATCCAGAATGCCGTAGCAAAGCTTATAAAATAAGCACCATCTTTTTCATGAAAATAGTATTCTTTCATATAAGCAGTTTATTTTCCAACAAAAACATACAAATATCCCTATTAATAAATGCTTTACAAAGAAGTCAGCCTTGTTAATTTTTCATCTATTTATATTAATTCCAGATAAACGAAATTATTTTCACTTACTATCATAAATTATTAATAATTTAGCGGGATAATTTAAAACGAATGGGCATACTCCTTAAACCAATTGATATTGTAGATGACATTTCACAGGAAGATTTCCGTGAGAAATATCTTAAGCCTCGCAAGCCAGTGGTAATCAAAAATATGGCAAGAAATTGGCCTGCATATCAAAAATGGACAATGGAGTACATGAAGGAAGTGGTTGGCGATGTTGTTGTACCTTTATATGACAGTGCTAAAGCGGATCCTGCAGCTCCCATTAACACTCCGACCACCAAAATGCCTTTTGGTGAATACGTAGATCTGATCCAGCGAGAACCTACGGATCTGAGAATCTTCTTTTTTGATCCTATTAAGTTTGCTCCTAAATTGTTGGATGATTATATCCCACCTAAAAACCTAATGGGGGGATTCCTTGATAAATACCCGAGCATGTTCTTCGGTGGTAAAGGTTCTGTAACGTTCCTTCATTATGATATTGATATGCCGCATATCTTCCATACTCATTTCAACGGAAGAAAGCATGTTCTTCTCTTCGAATATAAGTGGAAAACCCGTTTGTATAAGCTTCCTTATGCAACGTATGCTCTGGAAGATTATGATATTTCCAACCCTGATTTTGAAAAATTCCCGGCACTGGATGGGATCGAAGGAATAGAATGTTATCTTGAGCATGGAGATACCCTGTTTATGCCTACCGGTTGGTGGCACTGGATGAAATACCTGGATGGTTCTTTCTCTCTTTCGCTTCGTGCATGGGATAAAAGCTGGTCTGTAAAGGCTCATTCTTTATGGAACCTTGCTGTTCAACGTAATTTTGATAATTTCATGAAAGGAAGGTATAAAAAAAGATACATGGATTGGAAGGAAAGAAAATCTGTTGAAAGAGCCAATATAGCTCTGAAGAAGGGACTTCCGAAATAAATTACCTCTTACTTCACTGGTTTTATGCGATATGCAATTTAAAAATGATTAAATTGCATAGTGAACCCGTTCCCTTAATACTTGTGTATGTTCGAAAAATTGATTGACAGTTTCGAGAAGCTATGTCTTCAGATCATTATTGAAATATTGCTGGTGCCGGTAACTATTTTTAAATTGTTTCAGGATCCCCGCCGTTGCTATGATCTGTCCGTTCATGAGATGGAGAAAGAAGAAACCGAACGATTTCACGACTATCTTTCTCCTATCAAGCTCTCTGTATATACTTCAGTGATTGTATCAGTCCTGTTAATGGATTATGGCGGAGAACAAAATTTCCTTTCACAGATCAAGGGATTAAGTATGGTAGAAAAAGCCTTATTTATATTCCTGATGAACAATTTTACAGCTGTGATGTTTAGTGTAATATTGTTGTGGTATAAAAAAGAAAAAGTGAATACTGTAGCTTTCCGTACCTTACTCTTTTCTTTTATCTATACTACAGTTTACACTTCTACTCCATTTTTTATACTGATTCTTTCTACTATGTTCTTGGGACATACTATCAATGTACAGTCTTACATAGATCATCTGGATAAATTATCATTGTCTGGAGATTACAGTTCCAGAGAATACACATTTTTTGTCATTTTCATACTCTTTTCTGTTATAGGAGTGATTGGATTGTTTAAACTATTCAAAGCCCTTCATTATATCCTGAAAGAAAATTTCCGCTATCATCCTTATGTAGTATGGTTCTTTACCTTATTGTTTTTTCTCATACAGCTTTATTATGCAAAAGGCTTTGTATAAATAACTATTTATAAAAAACAATGCCAAGCATATTAATGCTATTTCATTTAAAACCTGCACTTTACCTATTAAATTCTTAATATAATTACTTTATTTTTTTTATATTTCATAGGAATATTGATGTTTTTTTAACAAACATACCAGTCTGTTCATATTTTGTTTAAATTTGTGAAAAACATAACCAATGTCCAAACCTCGTGAAAGAATATTAAGTACCACCCTGCTTCTGTTTCATAAGCAAGGTTTTAACAGTACCGGCATTAATCAGATCATTGAAGAAGCCAATGTTTCAAAGGCAAGCTTCTATCAGCATTTTAAGTCAAAAGATGAGCTGTGTATTGAATTCCTCAACAAAAGATATGATTATTGGGTCTCGGAACTGAAAAAGTTCATCTCCGGAGCTTTAGGCTCTGAAGAAAAGATTCTGAAATCTTTTGATTTTCTGATGTATATGAATGAAAAAGAAAATTTCAGAGGCTGCAGTTTCTGGAATATCTTATCTGAAATACCTGCTGATAAAGAGGAAATCCATTCCGTTCTCCGCTATCATAAGAATAAGCTGAGAATCTTCTTCAATGATGAAATGAAGGATGAAAAGATAGCAGCCCATATCTATCTCCTTTTTGAAAGCTCAATACTTACCAGCCAGCTCTATAGGTCCAATGAGTTTATTGAAACCTCTAAAACTATTATTAAAAATATACTTCATTCCTCACACTAAGGAAAGATTAAACATACTCAAATAAAAAACAATTAAAAAAACTATGCAAAACTCTACTTTTGTGCAGAAGACTCATTCTGCAGTGTTCAGGCTATGCCTCATCGGAAGTATTTCCATCTCTTCATTATTTTATTCTCAGGCCGGTAGAATCGGGATAAACACCCCAGATCCAAAAGCTACACTGGATATTACCGCTAAAACAAATGGAAGTTCACAGGCTGAAGGGCTTATGATTCCCAGGCTTACCGGAGATCAGATTCAAACGATGACGGCAAGCATCCAGTCCGGAAGTGAATCTCTAATGATTTACGCTACTGCCACACCAGCTTCCCCTACTTCAAAAGTAGCCAAGATCACCCAACCCGGTTATTATTTCTGGAACGGAACCAGCTGGGAAAGTATGGGAGTTAATTCTAATATTTACACTTCAGATGGAGCTATTACAACCGCTTTGGCTTCAAGAAATGTAGATCTGAACGGTAAAAACCTTGTCTTTTCCGGCATTGGCAGTGTAGGGATTGGAACGGCTCCTTCAGCCACTGCAAAACTGGATGTTGCCGGAACGGTAAAAGCAAGCGCTATAGATTATAATTCTGATGAAAGATTAAAACAAAATATTACCGAAATAAAGTCTTCCCAAGAAATTATCAGTAAGCTAAAACCTGTTTCTTATTTCTGGAATGAAACCGGAAAAAAGAAAGGCGGAAATGCTCAGCTTCAGTATGGTCTTGTTGCTCAGGAAGTAGAGAAAGTACTGCCCAACATCGTAAGTACCGATAATGATGGATATAAATCTGTCAATTATAATGAATTGATTCCCCTTTTATTACAAACGGTTCAGGAACAGGGAAAAAAAATAGAAGAATTACAAAAAGCATTGCAACACCTGAAAAAATCCAAATAATCTTCATGACGGATTGCCTCTAGTCAAAGAGGTATTATGTTTAGCAAAGGTTGAGACAGCTCTCTCTCAATCTATTACCAATTTTGTAATTCTAACAACATGAAACATAAATTATATTTCATATTATTATTCCTTACCTCCCAAATTATTTTTGCTCAGAATAATTATTACTGGGTAGGCGGTGCCGGTAGCTGGAGTGATCTGAATCACTGGCGTATAGGCTCGGCATCAGGACAGGCAGCTACTATTATTCCTTCACGGTATGATAATGTCTATTTTACTTCAGGAAGTGGTTTTCCTGTTAGTGGAGGTACATTAACGATCCCATCATCAGCTACTTGTAAAGATTTCATTATAGATGATTCATTTACTACTAAGCTAAGTTTTCCATCAGCAAGTGTTTTTAATATATATGGGAATCTGAAATGGAAGTCCAATGCCACGGCATTCTATAATCTTACGATGAATTTGTTTTCAGAAAGCTCCAATCCTACCCCCAATATGATTGACGTTCCCGATAATATGATTGATCCTTCATATATCAACGGTAGTTATCAATCTGCTATTAATCTTAAAGGAAACGGAGCCTTTAAACTGGTGAAAAATTTTGCCAGCAACGGGTTTTTCTATTTCAACATCAGCGACAGTGCTTTTTTAGATACGGATAATAAGAATATCAATTCTATGGTATTCAGCTATAGTTCTACAGCAGCTTCCAACTTCAGGTCCTCAACGGTGACTACCACCAGTACGATGACATTAAATTCAGCGGCTAATCTTACCCAGGCTACAGTTTCCTTTCCTGCATTGAATATACAGACTACCCAGAATATCAAAAAAATACATCTTACTTCCTCAGGTTACTCTCAGATAACAGGCGGAAATCTTCTGACAGTGGATGAGGTAACAGGAATAGCTACCGCAGGAGGTAATTTTACCGGAACACAGTTTAATTTTAACAAAGTTAATTTATATGCCTGCTACATTAATGCTAATTTATATAATGCCAATGATATGGTTTTGGGTGATGGAAGTGCTGAAATGATAGGAACCCGATTTGAAATAAAAAATATGACCCTTGGAAAGGGAAATAATATATTCAGAGCATCACAATTTGACATCAATAATCTCACCCTGAATGGCGGACAATACAGCTTCCGACAAACTTCATCCAATACATATTTTCAGGTTAATCAAAGTCTTACGGCCAATACTCCATGTAATGGAATTATCCCAAAGTTTTTAGCTGTAGAACCTTTATTACCTGTCAACCTGATTCTTCCAGGTTCTATCAATGGAAATGGAGTCGTTTCATTTAATGGTTATAATTTAGCTTCGGTAAAGCTTACAGGAGGAGCATCTGTAACAGCAGGCATAGATGGAGGAAATAATACTGGCACTATTACTTATCCAGGGATAGCCGCAAAGACATATTACTGGATAGGTGGCGGAGGTAACTGGAATGATCCTGCCCATTGGTCATTCACATCTGGAGGACCTTCTGCTAACTGCATTCCTATCATGTATGACGATGTTATCTTTAATGAAAACTCAGGTTTTACTTCAGGAAATAACACTATTAATAATGGTGGGACAGTTGCCTTAATAAGGAATATGACCTGGAATAATGCTCCTGCCAGTCCTGTTTTGAATATTAATACGACTTTGTATGGTAATCTTTATCTTCAGAAGGACGTGTCTGCTCCTGTTAGCATTAGTTTTATTAAATATAATCCAGGAGATCCGGCAGCAAATCGTTATATGAATTTCGAAGGTCAGAAAGTAAGTCAATTGGTTATCTACGGAAATGATAATTTTTATCTTATGCCCTCTAATTCAGGAACTCCTTATGATGTAGAAGTGGCTGGCATTTTCAATTTTGATAACAATGCCTTAACAAGTAATCTTTATGCTGACGGAAGAAAAATAAAAGCCGGTGAGCTTTGGCTGGGAGGAAATAATGTTAATATAGATAATGCTTTGCTAAGTCAGAATCTTCTCAATATTTTAACAAAACAGACCATTACGGCTCCCAATACTTCTGTATACTTCCAAAACTACAACGGGCGTTATTCCGGTTCAGGAAATACCAATCATTTTTTTGGTAAAGCCTATAAAGAAGGCAACAGTATTGGAAATATACAGTACCTTACTACTGACAACTTTCAGGTGAATGGTGGTGACATCAGATTTTTTGGAAACAACAAAACAAAAAATGCAGTTATTAATGCAGCTTCTAATATTACTATTTCTGATACTACGGTAAAACTTACCATCACAGACAGCTGGATTTTTAATCGTGCAGACTGTGATTTGGTTCTTACTTTTACTGGTCAGGGTGGAAATAATCTGATCCTAGGCAACAACATTAACGGAAATGGATTCGTTGAGCTTAACCGAATGAATATTTCAGGGATTAATGCAAGCTATGTCACTCCTGTTGCAGGTGCAAAACCTATCAATGCCAGCAATTCCGTAGACAGTGGGAATAATTCCGGAATTAATTTCAAGGCCAGCGCTTCTAAAAACTTTTACTGGAAAGGAGGGGCCGGAACCTGGAATGACCTCAGCCACTGGTCCCTGGATCCATCAAGTACCAGAGCAACAGCCAATTGTGGTCTTCCTACGATTAACGATAATGTTTTCTTTGACCAGTATTCAGGATTCTACACTACTGGAATTACAGCTATACAGATGACCAATGATGTTTCAGTGAATGATATCATATTCAGTGGACTCACTCCAGGATCAAGATCTTATTTTGCAGGAAATAACAATTATTACAAAATGAATGTCAATGGAAATATGGTCTTACATGCTGGATATTATGATGCCGGATACTTCAGTGGATTTACGTTTGTCAACATTAACAAACCTACAGGTGCTTTAAAAAATGTAACTCCCAACGGAGCAACATCTGCTTTAACTTTCTCAGGAGATGCTCAATGGAAAATCAATAGAGGAACGTCACAGTATGACCTTATCGGATCTTCAAGCATCAGCCAAACCAATGTACCTGGTAACAGTTTAGATATAAGTGGTACGATAATGAATGTCAATGCTTTTAATCTCAATGGTTCACAGCTGGTGATGGACAACGCAGATCTTACCGTAAATAGCGGCTTCGCCATCAATACCAAACAACCGGTAGTAAATACGGCCAATAGTGTAATCAAATTATTCAGATCTACAGGAGGTTCCGATGCTGATATTGCTTTCAGCAACGTCAATCATTATTTTGAAAGAATAGAATATACCAATTCCACAACGAATACTGACTATATCATCTCTTTTAGTTTTCCTGGCGGGGTTATCAATAATTTCATCATCCGCTCAGCGGTGGTTTCAAGAATTGATAAAGTAAACCCTTCCATCGTTCTTAAAACAACTATGTCAGTCAATAATCTGACTATTGAGAAAAATAATCATGTTGCTTTAGAAGGTAATCTGCAGGTAAACCAATCTTTAAAAATGCTTGGAGATTGTTTGGACAGGCTGACTTTTGCAGGAATCAATGCACCATCAAGAACTTTAATCCTTCCTGATTACAGTACCAGTTCATCCAATTATATTATAGATAAAATCCAATTAAAGTCGATCTCTTCTTCCGGCGGACAAACGTATACTGCTACTGGAAGTACAGACCTTGGCGGCAATACCGGAATTAATTTTCAGGATGCCATTCCTTCTACGTCAAGAAATCTTTATTGGATTGGAGGTCAAGGATTATGGAGAGACCATCAGCATTGGTCACTAACCTCAGGAGGAGTTCCTGTTACAGGTTGTGATATCCCAACAGCCATTGATAATGTATTCTTTGATCAGAATTCAGGATTTACTGCTACTTTAAATAAAATACAAATTAGAGGAGCCTATCTTTCAAAAGCTAATAATGTTACTTTCAACAATGCGCTCAACCAGCCGGTTCTTGATTTTACTACAGATGGTGGAAATCCTTATTATCTGTCTGTGTATGGCAATCTTACTTTGCAAAGTGATACAAAGATCATCGTTCCGATGTCTACTTTTGGGCTTACCCGAAATATTATTATGGCTCAGGGGACTGCTTCCGGGAAAACACGATATATTGATACCAAAGGAGCCTTCATTCACCTGAATGTTAATGCTCAGGACTATTTTGAATTGAAAAGTCCATATCAGGGAGATCTTAACTTTCTGAATGCAGCAGGATTCAAAACCAATAACTTCCCTATGACACTGGTGAACTTTAGATGGAACCAAAGTATCAACAATAACCCAGTGGTTGATCTTGGACAATCTGTCATTACAGGAACGAGGACGAATAGTGCAGGTATTGCAAACTATTATATGCCTTCAATTCCTTTCTATAATTTTTACAGTCCTTATTTTTATATCAGCACCGGAAATAATCCTCTCACCTTAAATGCCACTGAGGCAAAAGCCGACATGGGATATTTTACAACCAATACTCCGGCAGGTTTCAATTTTGGAGATCTGACCGTTTGGAAAGACGGAATTGTAAATACAGGAACAAGAATCTGGAATTTCAACAAAATGACCTTTCTTGGAAGTACCACTACCAATAGTGTAAGCACATTGAGTTCAGCAGGAAAATACAAAACATTGTATTTCAATCCCGGTTCTTACCAGGTAGACAATAACCAGACCGTCACTGAAAATCTATTCATGACAGGAACTCCTTGCAACAGAATTTCTGTGCTGAGATCTACAACAGGACAAAATACAATTAATCTGGACCCTGCAGCAATGTATACGATGTTCTATGCCTCTATCAGAGATATGAATTTCTCCCGTGCGGTAAGTGCTTATGGAAATAGCCAGGACCTTGGAAATACGGCTAACCTTTCGATTATTCCTACAGATGTTCAGGCCGCAGGATTTGGTGGTAACAAAGCAATTTGTGCTTCGGAATTCCCTAAAACTTATGATGCTTCTGCTTTATATGGTACAGATCCTAATGCTGCCTATACCTGGACCAAACTTAATAATCCTAATTCAGGAATCATAAGTACCGGACGCTTGGTTACTTTTACACAACCGGGAAATTATAGAGTGAACGTAACCTATAGCCAGGATGGATGTAATATTACGGAGGATTTTACCATTTCCTCTATTGCTTTACCTGCTGACAATACCACATATTCACCCATAAGTGCGGCAAAACAAGCATCAGGAGATATACAGGTAAAGTTTAAAGGCTCACTGGCCCAAACCTATATTTTCACATATACCATAAATAATGGTCCGGATCAAATGATTACTTCTGCACCTAACGGAGAGGCAATTGTACTCCACTCCAAAGGGCAGTCAGGAACAATGGTTTATCGTCTTAAAAATATTCGTTTTGCTACAGGAGAAGCTTGTCCGGTTGCGATCAATAAAGAAATTGTTGTGAATATCAATCCGGATTGCCCTACTCCAGGTGTTGTAATGCTAATAGATAATATCCTTAGAGGATGTACTTCTGATATGGGAGCAAGACGTCTGTCAGAGTTAAACCCAATAACCATATCTAATCCTCCAGCTGACGCAGGTGTAACAAGACTTATTTCAGGGACAGGAATAGTCGTGAAAGAAGGAAATGAGGTATTTATGATCCGAAATAGCAATGCCTTACCTGAAACTCTTACTCTTCCTGCCAATAAATCTTATATTCAAGGAGCAATTATTTATCACAATGACCATTTCTATGAAGGAGTAGAAAACGGAAAATGGATCAGAGTAGACAATGATTAAAAACGATCAGAAATTCATTCAAACCCACTAATGACCATGAGCCGCATTGATGTATCTTCAATGCGGTTTTTGTTTGAATACAATAGTTATTTTAGATATAAAGCCAATGGAATTATCTACCTTCAGGAAAAAGGTCTAGAGCCTGCTCCTATTGATCTTGATATCTGAATGGATAATAGATGTTTAATGATAATACTTTTTACTTAAACTTGTCACGTTTTCTTCACTAAGTTTGTCTTAAAAAGAAATATCATGCAGGAAAATTACAACAGGCTCCTAACCTACGCCTATAATATTACCGGTTCTTATGAAGATTCTCAGGATTTGGTACAGGATGTAATCGAAAAATATATTTCTTTAGATAAATCTGAGATCAGAAATGAAACCAATTTCCTAATCAAAAGCATTATTAATCATGCCATTAATTTTAAAAACAGACACAGTAAAAAAATGGTGTATGGCGAATGGCTGCCCGAACCTCTTTCTTTTGAAAATGCAGAAAATAAGCTCATTAAGGAGCAAACGGCACGCTATACCCTACTCGTTCTTCTGGAAAAACTGAACGCTAAAGAACGCGCAGTCTACATTCTAAAGGAAGCTTTTGATTATTCTCATCAAGAGATCGCAGAAACGCTCGATATTTCAGTAGAAAACTCCCGAAAACTGCTAAGCCGTGCAAGTAAACAATTGCAGCATGTAAAATATGCACCGGATACCATCAGCCTATCTTCCGGAGCTGATATTCTCCAGAAATACCAGCTGGCATTGAGTGAAGGCAACATTCCCGATATTGAAAAACTGCTTATTGATGAGATCAGGCTTTCAGCAGACGGTGGAAAACGTGTTCGTGTTATCAAAGCTGTGGAAGTTGGAAAATCGGCTACCGCACAGCTTTTGGCTTATGTACAACAACAATTTCTTGGCAAAAAGCCGCATACCTTCCATCTCTTTAATCATCAACCGGCTATTTGCTTCTGGCAGGATGCTCGTATTTATAACTGTCACATCCTGGATATTGATGCAGAAGGAATGATTCGTGAAATTTATTCTATTATAGATCCTGAAAAGTTAAAAAGATTGCAATAATCTGTCACATTTCAGAAATGTAGTATGTCTTTAAAGAAAAAAGTATGAACACACTTCTAAGAATCGACAGCAGCTTAAGAACAGAGAATTCTTATTCCCGAACATTAGGTGATTATTTTATTCAACAATGGAAACTCACGAATCCGAATGGAAATATTCTGGAACGGGATCTTAACCAACAGCTTATTCCCCATATCACCCAAAAGACCATTGATGCTTTTTTTAGCGAAAATCCCGACAAGAAAAGTATTCATCTATCTGATGAACTGATTGATGAATTATATCAGTCTGATGAAATCTTAATCACCTGCCCTATGTACAATTATGGAATTCCATCTTCCTTAAAAGCTTATTTTGATACGGTTATCAGAACAAAGAAAACGTTTACGGGAACTACCTCACTGAAAGGCTTGCTTGAAAATAAAAAGGCGTATATCATTTCTTCTATGGGAGGAATAGCCCTTGATCTCCATCATCGAAATCCATTGGAAAACCATCTCACCTTCCTTTTAAATCATGTAGGGATCACCGATATCTGTTACTTTCCATTGAATGGTACCGTGATCGATGAGGTCAGCAATACAGAAAAAATAGCACTACAACAATCCAAAATTTTAAAACAATTCAATTAATGATGGAACAGATTCAACAAACCATTGAAAAATTCATTAAAGGTGGCGACAATAGTGATCTGGTGCTTTTGGAAGAAATTCTCCACGAAAATTATCAGAATATTCAGGACGGATTTTTTGACAAATCCGGAATCTTTATTATTCCCAAACAGGAATATATCAATCTGGTAAAGGATAAAATATTTGGTGGAAAACCTCGTAAAATTACTTATCATTCTTTGCAACATAAAAATAATATTGCTTATGCTCAGGTTTCGTTAGAAAGTGCAGCATTACGATTTTCATCCCTCATCACGTGTGTACAGGAAAACGGAAAATGGCAGGTTATCACCAATGTTCCTTCTATAGAAATTAAATAATTCATAGGCTACGAATGAACGAACGAACATTGCTCATGTATTTTTATTTGTGCATTCGTGGCTAAACTTTATGATTATTTTTTCAATAAACTGTTTACAAATGTTATGGGTTACGCATACATATCAGATGTAATTTTGATCCATAACAATATATTTATGAAACACATTATTCAGCAAGTTTTCCAGGATATTTTAGAAAACCCGGTATTTGATTTATCATCCATTGAGAAATATTTCTCAAAAGATTATATCCAATTTGTAGATCATCATCAGCTCAATTATAATGAGTTCATCCTTCATATTAAAAAACTCAAAGAGAAAGTAGCTGAGCAGAAGATTGACATCATTAATTATGCTGAAAACGGGAATATCATTTTCACCCATCACATGGCAAAATCAGTATTAAAAGATGGAAGTATGGTGATACATAAAGTATTGGCAGAGTTTACCATTCAAAATGACAAGATCATACAATGTAATGAACTGACTTTATTATTGGAAGGAGATTTTTCATCTAAAAATCTAGGTTCTGAAGTGTAACCACAGATTATTGTTTATGGTTTCCCGTAAATAAATTATGGCATTGCTTATTAATTTTGAACCACAAGTAATCTATAAAACAATAATCATGACCTGGAGCTACAAAAAGAGAATTAAAGTAATCCCTGGAGTACATCTTAACTTCAGCAAAAGAGGAGTCTCTACCACTATCGGTGTGAAAGGAGCCAGTATTAATTTTGGCAAATCAGGAACAACTTTAAATACTAATGTACTTGGATTTTCTACCCGTCATAAATTATCTGGTTCTCCATCAAGATCAAAGCCTCAACAAAAAACTAAACCGGCATCCTTTTATCCAGAACTTCCCGAAAGCCATTCTCATTTTTTAGGCGAAAATATTTTCAGTGCTGATATCCATGAAATAACGAGCCAGAACATGCAGGGGATTAAAGAAGCTATTATTTTGGCCCAACAACAAAAAGAGGATCTGACTTCTGATCTCAGAAAAATTACAAGAACTCTTTCTGCAACAAAAGCCAAGAAGATCCTGAGTTATCTATTTCTTTATGGGCTGATAAAAAAAGAGATTCCAAAAAATTCTGATCGGGATATCAAAGCTCAGCAAGAAGCTATTAAACAAACCAAAGAGATGATTGAGAAATGCTATGTAAATCTCAAAATTGATTTTGACAGCGAGATCAAAAGAAAATTTGAAAAACTCCATGAATCTTTCAAAAAGCTTACCACCTCTCAAAAAATATGGGACATTACAAGCGCTCATTTCCAAGATAGAGTGGCAATGCGTTCTTCTGCAGGCACAATTGTAAGCAGAAGAGAAGTTAATTTTGCATTGAGAGAGATTCCTTATATAAAATCAGATTATCAGGCACTGTATATGAAAAATGCAAATGGAGCGGATATTTATATTTATCCAACATTTATTGTAATGTATACCAATGAAAGCACCTTTGCAATTATCGGAATCAATGAGCTGAATTTCCAACAGACGTATACCCGTTTTACAGAAACCTCAACGGTTCCCAGAGATTCTAAAATCATTGGCCAGACTTGGGCAAAAGTCAATAAAAATGGAACACGCGACAAAAGGTTCAAAAGTAATTATCAAATCCCGGTAGTTCGTTATGGAAATATAAGACTCTCTACCCAAACTGGGCTTCGTGAGGAATATGAATTCAGTAATTATGAGCTCTCTGAAGAATTTGGTAAAGCTTTTAAAGAATTTCAATCAGAATGCAGATGATACTGATCAAAATTTCATTATCATTTTATCAGCATGCATAGCTTCTGTATTAACAAATCTTAAAACAACGTTAATTTTAACTTCAACCCATTTTCCAAACAGACGTTTAAATTTGTTCTGATTTTTATCTAATTAAAATAAAGTGAAGAAAATTTTTACATCTGTTTGGCTTTGTGCTTCCATTTTTTTCTATGCACAAACCGGTACTCTTTCCGGAAACATAAACGACGACGCTAAGATCGCCCTGCCTGGAGCCAAAATCTCCTTATATCCGGGAAACATATACACCACCTCTGATGAGCATGGAAATTTCGTTTTCCTGAATGTTCCTCCCGGAAATTACACCATGAAGGTAGATTACCTTGGATACGGAATCCATCAATATAATGTAATTGTAGAATCTGAAAAAAATACAAAACAAAATATCATTTTTGATAAAAAGGAAACAAGTATTGGTGAAATTGTGGTTTCCGGAGCTACGTTGAAGAACCAGGCAAGAGCGTTAAACAAACAAAAGAACAATGCCAATATTACCAATGTAATCTCTGCCGATCAGATCGGACGCTTTCCTGATGCCAATATCGGAGATGCGCTAAAGCGTGTTCCGGGGATTACCATACAGAACGATCAGGGTGAAGCCAGGAACCTTATTATCAGAGGCCTAGCTCCCAATCTGAACTCTGTAACTTTAAATGGTGACAGAATTCCTTCTGCTGAAGGGGATAACCGTAATGTACAGATGGACCTGATCCCTTCTGATATGATTTCCACCATTGAAGTCAATAAAACGCTTACTCCTGATATGGATGCTGATGCCATTGGAGGTTCTGTTAACCTGATTACCAGAGCTTCCCCTAATGGACAAAGAATATCTGCAACATTGGCTGGAGGATACAATCCCATTCGAGAAAAAGGAAATTATACTGCAGGATTTGTCTATGGGAATCGTTTTCTGAACAAAAAACTGGGAGCAGTATTCAGTTTTTCCTATAACAATAATAATTTTGGTTCAGACAATATAGAACCTGTATGGAGCCAGGCTAATGATAAGGCCCAAACTGCTTATATAAGTAAAATGGGGGTGCGTTCTTATAATGAACACCGGATCAGACATAGTTTTGACCTGAATATGGATTATGAGTTCAATTCTAAAAACAAAATCTATGCTTCTGCGATGTACAATTTCAGAAATGACAAGGAAAACAGATTCGCATTAGGATATAAAATAAAGCCGGTTTACAATGCTGACGAATCCGAAATTATAGATTGGAAAGGCAGTATTACAAGACAAAACAAAGGTGGAGATGCTCACAATGACAATACCCGCCTTGAAAAGCAAAAAGTTCAGAATTATGCCTTAAGAGGGGAACATCTACTGGGTTCTAAAATAGATCTTGACTGGTCTATGAATTATGCTACAGCCAGTGAAGATAAGCCTCATCAACGTTATATTGAATTCGAAAACAGTAAAATGAGCTTCTCTCCGGACCTTAGTAATCCAAGAGTTCCCATGTTCAATCTTCTTGCAGCAGATAATCTGGGAAGCTATAAACTCAGTGACCTTTCAGATGCCAACAGCTTCACTCAGGAAAAAGAATTTGGAGCCAAGGTGAATGTACGTTTCCCGTTTTCTGTAATTGAGGGTCAAAAAGGAAGACTTCGTACTGGTGCACGAATTCGTTTGAAGGAAAAAGAAAGAGAAAATGACTTTTATACCTTCACCCCTACCAGCAGCATGGGAAGTCTTTTGTCTGTACCTACTCAATATCTTGACGGACACAACTTTCAACCGGGGAATTATGTTCCGGGAGCATTTGTAGATCCTGCGTATTTAGGAGGGTTAGATTTGTTTAATCCCGTTTTATTCAATGGAAAATCTAAGCCTTCAAAATTCCTTTCTAACAATTACAGTGCAAAAGAACAGATTTATGCAGGATATATCCGTTGGGACCAGGATTTCAATGATAAACTATCCATGATCGTGGGAGCACGTGTGGAAACTACCAAGATTGATTATACTGGAAACTACGTCATGAATGAAAGTAACCTGGTGGGAAAAATCAATAATACAAATACCTATACCAATGTACTTCCGAATATATCATTCAAGTATGTTCCGGTTCAGGACCTTGTATTACGTGCGGCATTTACCACTGCCCTTGCCCGTCCGAACTATTACTCGTTGGTTCCTTATCTTAATGTTATTTCAGAGGATGAGATTGTTTCAGCAGGAAATCCTAATCTGAAGGCAACTTACGCTTACAATTTTGATTTCATGGCAGAGAAGTACTTTAAATCAGTGGGAATTCTTTCGGGAGGTATTTTCTATAAAAATCTGAAAGACTTCATCTATACTTTTTCCCGAAGAAATTATACAGCAAATGACTTTGCAAATGATTTTGCAGGACAATCCAACCCGATTCCGGCTGGCGAGAGCAATTGGAAATTTACCCAGCAGCGCAATGGAGACAATGTAAGTATTTATGGTTTTGAAGTGGCTTTGCAGAGACAATTGGATTTCATCCCCGGGGCATTCTGGAAAGGTATGGGAATCTACGTCAACTATACTTATACCCATTCAAAAGCAAAGGGAATCACTAATGATGAAGGAATTGAAAGAACGGATGTAGGATTTCCGGGAGCAGCTCCTCACATGTTCAACGGATCGCTTTCATGGGAAAACAAGCGCTTCTCAGCAAGGGTTTCTATGAATTATGCTTCTCATTATATTGATGAGTTGGGTGGGAAAGCCTTTGATGACCGTTATTATGATAAACAGTTTTTTCTGGATGCTAATGCTTCCTACAAGATTACAAGCCAACTAAGAGTTTTCGCTGAAGCCAATAATCTTACAAACCAGCCGTTAAGATACTATCAGGGAATTCCAAGCAGAACCGCACAGGCAGAGTATTACAGACCACGATTTACCCTAGGAGTGAAATTCGACTTTTAAGAACATGAAAAAGATAATATATTATATATCAGCATTTGCCATTTTTCCTTTGGTGATAGGCTGTAAAGGACAAAATCAATTAGGAGAAAAATTAAAACCAACCGTTATTACAGAAACTGTGGTTCATGATACCGATGATCCGGCCATCTGGATCAATCCTCAGGATGCTTCAAAAAGTATCATCATAGGAACAGATAAAGATACGGATGGCGGACTGTATGCTTTTGATCTGAATGGTAAAATCATCCATAAAGTTTCAGGTCTTAAACGTCCTAATAATGTGGATATTGAATACGGTTTTGTTTTAAACGGAAAGAAAACAGACATTGCAGCCGTTACCGAGCGGGAAACGAATAAAATAAAGCTTTACTCTCTTCCTGAATTGAAGGAAGTGGGTGAAATTTCTGTATTTGACGGAGAAACAGAACGTGGCCCAATGGGAGTATCCATGTATAAAAACCCGGAAACAGGAGAAATTTATGTGATTGCAGGAAGAAAATCCGGACCAAAGGATGGCTATCTATGGCAGTATAAGCTTTCAGAAAAAGGAGGAAGAATCACTGGAGATGTTGTCCGTAAATTTGGAAAATACAGCGGATTGAAGGAGATTGAAAGTATCGCAGTAGATGATGAACTGGGATATATTTATTATTCTGATGAACAGTTTGGCGTTCACCAATATTATGCAGATCCGGAAAAAGGAAATGAAGAACTTCTTGTTTTCGGGCAAGGTGATTTTAAATCTGATGTGGAAGGGATCTCAATCTATCCTACCTCAAAAGGAAAGGGATACATTTTGGTTTCCGATCAGCAGAATGATACCTTCAATGTCTATCTAAGAGAAAATCCGGCTAAAGGGAGAATTGTCGCTATTCCTGTTTCTACCCTTGAAAGTGATGGTTCTGAAGTTACGAATGTTAATTTAGGCCCCAAATTTCCGAAAGGTGTGTTTGTAGCCATGAGCAATGGCCGGGTATTTCATTTGTATGACTGGAGAATGATTGAAGAAAGAATTCAGGCAGCTGTAAAAGCAAAACAAACAAAATGATTTTTTAACCATGAATAACACTCATGTTGTCACCAATAATACAATGATTAACATTAGAAATATTTGTGGTTATAATATAGGTTTAAACCATTAAGATTCAATAAGGGTCTAAGGATAATTAAGAATCTCCGCTTTAAATAGAGCTTATTTACAATCGCAGGATTTTCTTTTAATTATGCTTATTTTCTTTAAAATTTTAATGGTTTAATTTTCTATTCAATATGTTTTCTCAGGAATTCTGCAGTATATGAGGTTTTATTTTTCAATAACGCATTAGGAGTTCCTTCAAACAAAACTTTTCCACCAAATTTTCCAGCACCGGGGCCAATATCAATGATCCAATCAGCCTGAGCAATAATATCCAGATTATGCTCAATAACAATTAATGTATTATGCTGGTCTACAAGATCATTAAAAAATGACAACAGTTTTTGGGTATCACTTGGGTGCAAACCTGTACTTGGTTCATCCAGAACAATAATCTGATGGGTATTTTTCAGTTCCCGGGTCAGTTTCAAACGCTGTCTTTCACCACCCGAAAAGCTGTCCAGACGTTGTCCCAGCATAAGATAATCTAAGCCCAATTTTACCAGCAAATCAAAGTTTCTGATGATATTTTTATCCGCAAAAAAATCTTGAGCTTCCAGAACTGTCATATTCATCACTTCTACAATAGTCTTCTGATGATATTGATATTTCTGAACTTTCGGGTCGAATCCTGAACCACCACATACTTCACAAGGCTGTTCAATATCATCCATAAAAGCTAAATCTATTTTTTCTACTCCCAATCCTTTACAGTTTTTACAGGCTCCTTCACTATTCCGACTGAACAGCTTTTCTGAAACATGATTGGATGCTGAAAACAGTTTTCGTACCGTATCGGATATATTTAAATAGGTCAGGAGATTGGATCGGGCACTTGCTGTAAACAAAGACTGATCAATCACCGTTAAATCCGAATAAAATAAAGGTAAAACATGATTGATTAAAGTACTTTTCCCTGAACCGGCCACTCCTGTAACAACAGTCATAACTCCTGTTGGGATATTCACACTGATATTTTTAAGATTATGGAGACTGGCATTCCTGATCTCAAGATAGCCATCCGGTTTTCTGAAATCTTTTTTGATCACAGGTTTTTCTTTAAAATAAGATCCGGTTTTTCCTTTAGATTTCTTTAATCCATTGAAATCTCCTTCATAGATCACCTCCCCACCGTTTTTCCCGGAGCCAGGTCCCATATCAATGATCCAATCCGACATCTTAATGATATCCGGATCATGCTCTACTACCAAAACAGAATTTCCTTTATCTTTAATCTGCTGGATAATGGTATTAATATTCTGTAGGTCCTTTGGATGAAGGCCAATACTAGGTTCATCAAAGATATACAGTAAATCAACCAGACTATTTCCCAGGTTCCTTACCATTTTTATCCTTTGGGATTCGCCTCCCGAAAGAGAATTTGTATTTCGGTCCAATGTAAGATACTGCAAACCAATATTAATAATGTTCTGAAGCTTTCCGGAAAGCTCTTTAATGATAACTTCATAAGCTTCAGATTTCAGGTTGTTAATAAATTCCAATAGCTCATCAATAGAAAGTGCAGTACAGTCTGCAATATTTTTACCTTTGATCTTACAGCTCAGAATCTTTACATTTAGCCGTTTCCCATGGCATGATGGGCAGGCTTTTGTGATGATTACATTATTTAAAGCATCTTTTCGGGTACTATTTTCTTTGGAATCTTTTTTTAGAAATGTCTTTTCAATCCTCGGAATAATTCCTTCATATTTCACAGTTTTACCCCAGCTTTTATCAGGATGTGTAGGTATATGGTTACGTTCATATAACAGGATATCCCATTCTTTGGCTGTAAAATCCTTCAGCTTTTTATCGTTATCAAAATAGCCTGATTGTGTATATCTTGTTAAACGCCATCCTCCCGGTTGAAAAGTTGGAAATTTAATGGCTCCTTCATTTAAAGATTTCGTCTGATCAATCAGCCTATTAACATTTACCGTCTGTACAATACCTAGTCCTTCGCATTCCGGACACATACCCTGTGGATTATTGAACGAAAATACATTGGAATATCCTACGAAAGGATGTCCCATTCTTGAAAAAAGCAGCCTCAGAGAAGCATAAACATCAGCAGCTGTTCCCACCGTAGAACGTGCATTTCCTCCCAGTCTCTTCTGGTTGATGATAATGGGAACATTAAGATTTTCGATTTTGTCTACATCCGGTATGCCATAATGCTGTAACCGGTTTCTGATAAAACTGTTCTGTGTTTCATTAATCTGACGCTGTGCCTCTGCTCCTATGGTTTCAAATACCAGGGAAGATTTCCCTGATCCCGATACTCCCGTAAAAACTACGATCTTATATTTTGGAATTTTTATGGAAATATTTTTGAGATTATTCTGTCTTGCATTAGTAATTTCTATGTTTTCCATTTTAAAATCATTAACTTTGTTAATAGTTAACTAAGTTAATCAAAATTCATTCCATGAAACCTATTGAAAAAAAATTTTTTGACACATTTACAGATTTCCAGTGTCTTATTCTTGCCCATATGAACAGAGGAGATATTAACGGAATAACAGCTTCTCATTATAATATAATCGAATTTATTCTTCGTAAAAAAGGATTAACAGGAAAAGAGATCGCAACTGCTTTTAAAATCACCCCTGCAGCCGTTTCTAAGCAACTGAAGATTCTTATTAACAACGATTTTATTACTCAGAAACAGGATGAGACAGACCGTAGAAAGTTCATACTATCCGTCACTGAAAAAGGAAAATTTATAGTTGAAAATTCTGAAACCTTCCGGAAAAGCATGACTCAACAGGCTGCTTCTATACTTACTTCGGCTGAACTTAAACAGTTTAATTCCCTGCTGAATAAGATTTTGAATGAAATCAAGCTTTAATCCATCGGATTCCTTATAATTAATTGTATTTTTGGAAAGCACAGAATGCTGTAACACTACAATCATTTAAAAATTAATTTCGACTCATGAATGAATTGATCAAACTATTTCCAGCCTATGAATAAGTATTTATGATGATCTGGAAAATTACAAGAAATATTTTCTGCCTATCAATATTCTAAGTACCCTTTAGTTTTTTGAACTAACTCAAACTATTATTCTGGCATTTGTTGCTTTTATTTATATGTACCAAACAGCCTATCCCAGATGGAAGTATAAAATCCAAAATTCTTGGTTTCATCCAGATGATGGCGATTGTGAAATCTGGTAGTTCCTACAAAAAAACGATCAAAACTGGCTGGAAAAAACTCTCTGTTGAGATGTCCTATGGTTCCCCAAATAAGATTGATGGACAAATAAATGGAAATTGAAATAACAGAAAAATTATAACATAGTAATAAGACCAGCATCATGAGTCCAAATCCTATGGTTTCAAAAGGATGAAGAACAAAAAGGCTCAGATAATTGGTGCTTACATGCTCGTGGTGCTTTCCGTGAATCATTTTATATACAAATGGTAAATGGGCAGCATAGTGAAAGAAGTACATACACAGATCCATTAAAAGAAGTAAAGCAATAACCTCCAGGCTGATCTTCATTCCTGATTGGGTAGTTCCCAACTCAATCCAGCCATTCTTCCATAAAAAAACACCTATCAGCATAACAAGGCTATTACAGACAACCGTAAAAAGACTGAGGTAAAAATCTGATGCTGAAACAGGATGATCTTTCTCTTGCAATGGACTTTTACGACAGGTTTTATCAATGAAAACATACAGTCCTATTGAAAATAAATACAAAAGAAGATTGCTAATCAGACTGAAAACAACCCATTGTGGCCAGGAAAACTGCCAGAACATATTGATATAACCGGAAAGCGCTGTCTCATTAAAATTCATAAAAGCATCTTCTTTCAACTTGAAATCATAAATGTATGAATTTTGGAATAAAACAAGGTAAGAAAGAGAACTTAAACAGCATATAGGGTATAAATTTTAAATGATTCCTTCATTTCTAGTTCATCATGACAATGCTGTTATCTGATGGTCACAATTAAGCAGTAAAATAAATTATTTCTGTCTCGCCTTTCTTTTGATTTCGCGAAGTCTCATCGTCAGTTTTTTCCTCAGGTCATTATGATAGTCTCTGTAGTTTTTTATACTTTGTTCCAGATTCTTTTTGTTAATCAGGTATTCTTCATACAAATTTCCCAACTCGGAAATCTGTGTAATGACATCGGATGAACAGGTTTCTGAATGATCTGCAGCTTCAATCAGGAGGCGGTAATATTCGATACGGCTGGTGAGGCTCGTGTGAAGTTTTGGTTCTATTCCCTGCATGGTTTTAATTTTAATTTTTAATGTCAATGCATATGTTATAAATCCTTGCCAACAGCAATAGGAGGAACATCACTCTGATATAAAATCTTAACTTCTTCGGAAGCCCCTTCCTGATGGGCAGACTTAAAATAAGTTCCATTCAAAACAGAAGAAATTAAGGTTTCATTGGGATCACCTAAAGGCAATAAAGGCAACGTAACATACTCGTTCACTGAAACCTGTGGCAAAATCCCATTACTGTATTCACCCATTCCATTTCCATTAAAAACTTTATAAATTACCGGATGCATCTGCCAACGGATCTTTTGAGGTTTCCGTTTATCTTCTATAGTGAAACCTGCCATATCTTTTCCCAGCGTTACATCTCCAACCTGGATCACCTGCATATAAGGTTTCAGATTATTGATGACTATTTCAGCGGCCGAAGCCGTACTGTTTGAAGTTAAAATATAGACTTTATTCAACCCTAAAGCATTGCTGCGTAAAGCATTAAAATCAAGTGCTTTTGGATCATAGGCGATCTGTTGGGAAAATGTTCTTTTCACCTCACCTCCGTTTTTATTTCCTTTAAAAATAATGAAGGGAGATGCCGATGATAGGCCTGAAGGAATCAGGGAACAAAGAGCAGCAGCTGCAGATACGGATCCACCATAATTGTACCTCAGATCAAGAATTAGTTCCTGTACTCCGGCACCTTTAAATTCGGCAAACTTTTGGCTGAAGGTTTGTGTCATCCCATCTGGAAAATCATAAACATATAGATACCCTACCTTTCTACCGTTTTTTTCAAACACTTTAGATAATAGAGGCTGCTCAAAAGATAGTCCATAATATACTTTGATCTCTTTTTCATCAATGATCTTTCCATTGTTCCAACCTCCTACGGTAAGATCCAGAACTGTGAGATCTTTCATGGAAGAAGTCATAGCCTCAGCATTGCTTGCTGTGACTGTTTTTCCATTGATTTTGGTGATAATCATTCCTCGTTCCAATCCCGCATTGAAAGCAGGTGAGTTTGTAAGAACCAGTTTAATGACGGTGACCACTTCTCCGTTAGCCTGCTGAATAACAGTATAATCAAAACCATACATATTCCGGATTGAACGTGGATAACTGGAAGGATCTTCTGTATTGACAATAAAAGAAAACCGATCCTGAGGAGCCAGCAAACTTTTAAAAAAATCTTTTACAGGAAGATGATAATCCGGCTTAGCAGGCATCTGATCTGCCCAGTAATAATATCGTTTCAGGCTGTCCTGTACCCAAAGGTTAATGGACTCTGTACTTCCCTCCGGAAAGACAGGTGCATTTTCATCATGATCCGAACAGGAGATAAAGAGAATGATGATCGCTATGCATTGAAGTTTAAAAAAATTTCTCATCCTTGATTATAAGTATTCTGCCACGTCAACATCTCCTTTTACAACCCATACTCCATTTTCTGATTTTTCCTGCAGGATGATCATATTAGCGCCCATATCCTGCTTTATTTTCACCTTAATCATTCCTGATCCGGCATAAGGCTCTGTAGTTCCCGGCTTATACAACTCAAGGTAGACAGGAGCTGTAACACCAAAAGAACTATAAATCTTAACGGGAGTAAAGCTGTTTTTTCCGATATTATCAAATTCTGCCAGTACAACACCATTTTCTCTTTTTAAAACTCCTTTAACATTTTTAAGGGTTGATCCTGAAAACTCTCCCAGATTCGGAAAAATAAATTCAAAACCGATTTTCCCAAGATTGACCTGTGGCTTTATCACTTCAGCCTGCAAAAAAATTCCCGGAAGATTGAAGAAGTATAATTTTTTATATTCCTCTATATTATCATAAGTAATTTTATATTGTATGATTTCTTTCCCTGTTTCATGGTTATATATTTCCAGCTTATTGATCTCTCCCTGATCCAGTACAAACTGAAGCTGGGTTTCAATTTTATTGGTATAAGAGGTTTTCCCATCAATAGATATAGGTTCACCATTAAACCTCAACTGAAGCACATCAGGTTTAGAGTATCCTTTAATGGTCACTTCTCCCGGTTTTTGTATCTGGTCATATCTTTCCATCGCTGTATTGTCTGTACAGGAAAATAATAGGATTAATAATAGGAATGCAAAGATCTTATTCATCTTTTATATTATTTTAAACTTAAAAATATTGCCCCGCCCATTGTGCAGGGCAATACACAATTATAAAAAAACTAGTTGGATATGTTCTGGATAGCCTTTTCTTATCAAAGCGGCCATCCATTATTGTATATTAAGATTTCATGTTTTGTCTCATGATCAGTAATAAAAACAGAATGTTTATTTTTTAATAAAATTCAAACGTTCCGTAGTTTTTCCGTCAGTTACTTCCGCAATATATACTCCTTCTGATAAACCTGCTATATTGATTAATCTTGAGTATTGAGCTGTAAGAACCTTCTGTCCTGCTGCATTATAAAGGTGAATCATTGTTCTATTGTCTTTTAATGCAGGATTAAGCTGTAACTGTAAGTATTCTTTTACAGGATTTTCTGCAATTTTCGTCAGATTTTCTTTCTTTTTTACATCTTTTGTGCTTAGGGTCGTAGTTGTCGCATAGATTGCCATTTCATCAATATTGATATTCATGATATTATTCCCACTTGCATTTCTGTTGGCCCACATTCCTATATAAATTTTCTTTCCTGCAAAAGCTGAAAGGTCTACAAGGTTTTCTACAAATTGGGTAAGATCTGCTGGAAAAGGATTGGTGGAAGACCCTACCTGTATTTTATAGGGACTTTGCTGATAATTTCCAGATCCATCTATTGTCATAGCCTGAAAATCTGCTAAAACTGGGACTGCTTTTTGAGGAGTACTTACATAGATATAAAGATCTCTGCTCACAATAGTATGGGTTGTTCTCTGCCTTCCGATATAAGAAGCAAGAGTGATTGTTCCCGAAGCACTTGTAAGGTCAATCTGAGGAGAAATAATCCAGTCATCTTCACCTGCAAACCCTGCTGCACTTCCCGTAGGAACCAGGTTGGTAGAATGTCTCAGAACGCCTGCATTTCCATAGGTTAAAGATGTACCGTTGTGATAGATATTAGGACCCTGAATCCATCCGTTATTATTGGTGTTCAGATCATGGAATGTCCATCCCTGAAGATCGGCAGGGGTATCAAAAGTATTTCCCCACACCAGAGATTGCGCTGTAGCCAGCTGAGATAAAAACAAAACAGATGATAAAATTATTTTTTTCATGATACTGATTATTAAGATTTTTAAATAAAAAGAAAGCAAGGAATTAGCCTAGGCCGTTCCTTGCTTTTATAATTTTTTAGTTTACAATGGCAAAATTGTATTTTGTCCAGGTTCCCTGGAATCCGCCACAGTTTCTTGGAGATACATTCCAGCTTCCTTCGTTAAAGAATGGCTGACTCATTCCCCATAATGCAGCTGTACTTCCTGTAAGAAGGTTAGCTGTTGGAATTCCTGCCGTACCCGCTCCTGTAACAGAAGTTGTAAAGCCATGTACCTGGATGGAAGCAAAGTTTGAAGCTGATGAAAGCTCAGATCCTGTATTTTCTACTTTGATTCCTACAGGATATCCTGTTACGACAGCATTATTTAAGGTTAATTTACCATATCTTCTGATGTGGATTCCATTTTCGTAAGCAGCTCCTTGTCCTGCAGTACCGAATTTAGGACCTACAATCGTAAGATTATTGATAACAGGGTTTGTGATTAAAGAAGTAGCTGTACCTGTGGCATTGTTATCAAGCTCAATACCGTTAGAGTCAGGACTTCCACCGCTTACAGTGTGTGCTGAATTGTAATCAGCCAAAGAAAGAGCACATGTAATAGTTCCTGTATATCCGTTATCAAAGTCAAAATTATCGTCTTCTGCTGCAAAAGAAATCAGGTTAGAAGCATTAACAGTTCCTCCGAAAAATTCGAAAGAGTCATCCTGCCCGTAAGATACCTGAATATGATCTAAAGTAGTTCCATTTCCAACACCTCCTAATGATAAAGCATTTACCTCGTTACCTGAATTAGCTCCTACAAAGTCATATCCTGCAAACTCGATACGAACATATTTCATTGTTCCTGCATTATGAGAAGGATTTGTTCCTCCAAAATAATAATCATCACCCGTTAACCCTTCAATAGTTGTTGTAAAAGGTACATTGGTAGGTGCATCACCCAGAAGGATAACCCCTCCGAAATCTCCAGGAGTAGCGGTAGTATCTTCGTCACCGTCTAAAAGTCTGTAACTTGTAAAAACAATAGGTTGAGCTTCAGTACCTGTAGCATTGATTTTACCTGTTTTGGTAATCACCAGGATTCCTGAACCCTCTCCTATGGCATTAGGTTTTGCTTTGATAAAAGTTCCAGGCTGAATGGTAAGTGTTGCCCCGTTTTTAACAGCTACAGTACCATCAATTTCTATAACTCCGCTCCACGTTGTATTAGAAGTAATAGGCCCACTCACTTGAGTAACAGGAAGTGCAGAAGCTGTAAGATATTCAGCTGAAGTAGGTTTCATTTCAAAAGGAGTTGAAGAATCTGCTAAATGGTCGTTTTGGCAAGCTGTAAGAGATAATGCAGCAGCTGCAATTAGAGTTAATCTTTTCATTGTTATAATTTTTTGGTAGATCCGGTTATTTATTTTTATGACCGGAAATTTTTAATATTCAGAAATATCCGCCTCTATATTTCTGCGATTTGGTTATTGTTTTCATCCTACAGGCCAGGAGGAGCTGGGCTGTCTGAGTTCCCTGTTGATCTCCTATTTTCCGGGAAAAGATAATAGCATTCGGATTTGTTTGGTTCGGTACTGCTGTGCGCATCAACAGTAGCATTCCGAGTTATTTTTCAGGATTCCGAAACCTGTACACATCTATATAGAGAGCTCTTTTATCTTTACAAAAAATGAAGATTCTTCATTTCTGGGACCTCTGCATTTATTATTTATTCTACAATAGAGAAGTCATATTTTGTCCACGTTCCCCGGAAATTTCCGCAATCTCTAGGAGTAATATTCCAGCTTCCTTCATTGTAGAAAGGCTGGATCATTCCCCAGGTAGGTGAAGTGGTTGTAATCAATAGGTTTGAAGTAGGAATTCCGGCAGTTCCTGCTCCGATGGCAGCAAGATTGAACGCATGTATCTGGATGCTGTTGTAATCAGAGTTGGCAGAAAGCTCAGAACCTGTTCCCTCTACTTTAATTCCTGTAGGATACCCCGTAATCAATGCATTGTTCAGCGTTAATTTTCCATTTCTTCTTACGTAGATTCCGTTGGCGTACATCCTGCTAAACGGTTCCTTCCATACTCCTATAATACTGAGATTATTGAAGATAGGATGAGTGATTAAGGATGTAGCTGTACCATGAATATTATTTTCCACCTCTATTCCCTGAGAATCATATGTCCCTCCAAGAACCCGATGTGGCGAATTATAATCTGCCAAACCAAGTGCACAGGTAATGGTTCCCGTATATCCCAGAATACAATCGAAATGGTCATCTTCAGCAGCAAAAGAAACCAGGTTGGAAGCATTGACATTCCCACCATAGAATTCAAATGAATCGTCCTGTGCGTGAGATACCTGAATATGGTCTAAAGTGGTTCCTTTTCCAACTCCTGCTAATACAAGGGACGAAACTTCATGAATTAGACCAGGAAGAATATCTGCTCCTCCAAATTCAATCCGTACATATTTCATAATTCCTCCATTATGATTGTTGTTGGTTCCTCCGTAATAGTAATCAGAACCGAAAAGCCCGTCAATTGTTGTTGTGGAAGGCACATTGGTCCATGCATCTCCCAAAATCATAACACCGGCAAAATCGCCACCATGTGGGACCGTATCTTCGGTGCCATCCAGCAGATTATAACTGGTAAAAACAATAGGCTGGGTTTCTGTTCCTACCGCATTAATTTTACCTGTCTTGGTAATAACCAAGAGTCCCGGACCTTCTCCTATGGCATTAGGTTTTGCTTTGATAAAGGTTCCCGGCTGAATGGTAAGTGTTGCTCCGTTTTTAACGGCTACAGTACCATCAATTTCTATGACTCCACTCCATGTTGTATTAGAGGTAATATGATAGTTTACTTTGGTTACAGGAAGTGCAGAAGCTGTAATATATTCTGCTGAAGTAGGCTTCATTTCGAAAGGGGCGGAAGAATCAGCTAGATCATCTTTTTGACACCCTGTAAGGGAGAGTAACGTTATTCCAATGAATAGTAATTTTTTCATTTCTTAATAGTTTTATTAATTTTCTTTATGATTTCAATGCGTCATTAAAATGTATAGTTAACACTTAACCCGAAAATCCTTCCGCTATAAGCACGGAATAAGATCTTATCAATATCTTTATCATACCTGTTCGTGGCACCCGGCACAAGTTGCTGCAATTCTCTGGCTGTCTTATTTCCTGTATTGTCAGTATAGCCTAAATAAGAATTAAAGTTGTTGTAATATTCTTTTACCCTGTTGAAGAGATTCCTTACATTAAACTTCACTTCAAGATTTCTGTTTCTTAAGAGTTTATAGGATACCTGTGCATCTGCCACCGCGTAAGGACGTTGAATTTCTTCTGCATTATAAGAATATCCTACTGTCATATACTGATCTCCTTTTGCATTATATAAAAAATTAAATCCCAGTCTTTTTCCATCATACATCAATCCTACATTATATGCATAAGGAGTCTGTCCGTAAAGAGGTCTATCCACTTCATAGGTTTCGTCATTCTCGCCTGTTTTATACTGATCTTTAAAAGCAATTACTTTCGTTGTATTGTAGGTGAAATTTCCACTTACAAAAAGTCTTTCAAATAATGATCCTTCCGCAATAAATCCGAGGTTTTTCCTTACCTCTACTTCTACTCCTTTCAGCTTTGCATTTTTTGAATTTCCATTGTACAAGGATAGATTTCCATCATTGGAAAGGCGGCCCTCACGTTCAATAGGTCTGTCAATATCCTTATAATACAATCCGGCAGAGAATATCTCCCCCAATCCAGGAAACCACTCAAATTTAAAATCGTAATTGTTCACTGTAGATGATACCAACTGTGTATTGAAAATCTGCCCATTCGCTATCGGGTCAAAATAAGGTAATCCGGTTCTCTCATTAAACTGAGGACGAATAACAGTCTTGTTGTAAGCAAGCCTAAGGTTTATTTTATTGGTGGGACTATAAGTAAAATTGGCAGAAGGCATCCATTGCCATGGTTTATCATCAACTCCTACTCTGGCAAAATTATTGGAATCATTCTTAGACTCGATTTGCTGAGAAATAAGATCATATTGAAAATATTCTGCACGTAATCCCCATACTAGCCTGAATTTATTGTTCCAGCGGTTGTCAAACATCACATATGCAGCATGCTGCTCAACTTCACCTTCATATTTACCATCATCCATGTACAATGGCCTGGTCTCCCATCCAATTCCCCCGGGTACATAATGAGAGCCATCAAACCAATCGGCAAGAGATCCATACATTTCCAAAAATTTCGGATTCGGAACATCCCGGTTTCCATCTACTCTCAATAAAAATTTCTGCTGTTGATTTGTATTGGTTTTTGAGGCTCCGGCATATCCTATTTTAATATCATTTTTAAAATTTCCTCTGTCAAAACCCCATTTAAAAGAAGCTCCATAATTATAATCTGTTTCTTTGCTGGTAATATATCCTCTTGCAAAATCACTTGCAGAATTATTGGCGACATGATAATTCATGATTTCACGTCCTACAAATTTGTATAAAGTCCTGTGCTGGGTATAATCCTTAGTGTCTGATGAAACTCCTGTTCTGGCAGCAAACCAGTTGATTTCCATATTCCCTATCTTATGGCTTCCTTCCAGCTTATTTTGTAAAAACATCTGATAAACAGGATATACTGTATTCTCCGTAAAAGGTTTATCTAATGATGGAATTTTTGATGGATCATTATTGGGAATTATCCCATGATAAAAATAATTATAAGCAACTTCTGCATTGGCTGGCGAACCACTTCCATTGGTGTTTTCATCCCATCCTGTAATTCTTGTCAGTGTATTATCATAGATATGGGTATATGAATTACGGAATGAAATTCTACTCTTTCCCAACTGTAATCCAAAATTCAGCATTCCTGCCACCGTCGAATTATAATTATAGGATGCTCCTGTATTCTTAAAATTATAAAAAGGCATTTTTCCATTGGCATCAAAAGCAGTCTCTGTAGTATCCAGCCAGCTTCCTCTTCCTGTATGATCTATATCCAGCTTATTCTGTTCATTTCTGATAATGAATGCTCCGGCAAAGCCCCATTTGCTATTATTTTTAAGAGCGTAAGTTCTTCCTAATGCCAATTGCCAATTGGACCCCATATCTCCCCTTGTTTTATATGTTGTGAAATTATCATTCCTGAATTGGCTAGACTGTTCAAAAAACATAGGATTGTTCCAGTTCATCGCTTTAAGACCCTGAGGAAAATCTCTTGTTCCGTCATCGTACCCGAAATAATCATACTTTCCTCTTTTACGGGTCAGAAATTCTTTGAAAGCAGACTGATCGTTATAAGAAGTTCCCATACTTACGGTGGTAAAATTTTCATTAGGAATATCTTTAGTTCTTACCTCTACAAACCCACCTGCAAAATTGGCATTCATATCCGGCGTTGCAGATTTACTTACAACCACACTTTCCACCATTGCTGTAGGAATAATATCGAAAGAGAAATTCTGATTATAGGCTTCGGTACTGGGCAGGTTGATCCCATCCATCGCTGCGGTATTCCATCGTTCTCCCATAGACCTTACGACTACGTATTTGTTATCTATAGTGGTGATTCCTGTTACTCTCTTCAAAGTTCCGCCCACATCATTATCAGGAGTTTTAGCAATCTGTTCGGCAGAGATTCCATCACTCAACTGGGCCGCTTTCTTTTGTTGCGCCAACAATCCTGCCTGAGTATCTGCTTTACGCGTTGCCGTTACCACCACTTCTTTGATGTCAGTAATTTTATCAGAAACCCTGTTCAGTGCAAAGGAAACGGTATTTGTTTCTTTATTGATGATTGATAATTTTTCTACCCTGAGTGTGTTATATTTAGATGCTTTCACTGTCATGTTATAAAGTCCTGAAGGAAGGTCTACAGAGAAATCTCCATTATTATCTGTTACCGCGGTTCTTCCTGCAATATTTATTTCTGCACCCACAACAGGATTTCCCACTTCATCCACTATTTTTCCGGAAATACGCCCGTTTCCCGGTACAGAAACATTAGAATTTTCATATTTTATTGAAATGAGATCCCCATGTAAGCGGAATACTACAGGAAGCCCGTTGATAATATCTTTCAGGCAATTATTAATAGAAGAATTTTCACATTTTACCCCTTTTACCTTCAGCTCTTTAATATCATATTTTGAATAAGCCAGTCTCATTCCTGTTTTTCCTGCAAATTCTTCCAAAACTTCAATTAATGGTCTGCTTGCAGGAACAGAAAACGAAACTTTCTGAACCAATTCCTGTGCTTCTGCTGCAACAGTAAAAAATAGGGCTGCTATGGTAAAACCACATTTCAAACTTTTCATACGTAAGTGTTCTCTTTTGATTAAGGTTATCAGATTATTTAATTTTTTGATGGTTATTTTTTCAGGATGTAGATATTATCGTTTTTCTGAACTTCAAATCCCAGGATAAAGGCAAGGGCATCAATATTTTCACTGACAGTTCCTCCCGTAAAATCTGCTGTGATTTTTTTATCCTCCACTTCTTTTGGGTAATGAATTTTTGTACTATAATTACCTTCCAATACTGTAATTACCTCCTTTAAAGGAACATCGTTAAAGCTTAAAGACAACAGCTTAAGATGCTGTTTCCCTGATACTCTGTCAGGAGCGAATGAAATAATAGCTGTAGTACGGGCAACGCCCAGATTCGTCCATTTCTGATTCGGTTTCAGATAAGAAACAGGAACTCCAATGGAAGATACAGCCACCTTCCCTTCATAAAGATCTACTGCTTTTTTCTTCCCGGACTGAGAAACTTTAAATATTGTTCCCAATACTTTTGTACTGAAACCTTCTGCATGAACAATAAATGGATGAGATTTTGATTTTGCTACAGAAAAGATAGCATCTCCTTTTAAATCCACCACTCTCGTAGATGCAGGAAATGATTTGGCCACCGTAAGTTCTGCTCCGGGCAGTAAAGTCACTACAGATCCGTCTTCAAGGTGAACAATCCTGTTTTCTGATACCGCTAGATAGACATCAGGCTTTATCAGTGTATGATACGTCAAAATCCCTCCCAGTGTTAAAAACAGAATAATGACCGCTGCAGTTTTGTAGACATTCTTCAGAAGATGATTTCTGTATCCTATTTTTTCATAAGGCACAAAATAATGCTCCAAACCTACCAATACTCTTTTTTTAGATTCCTGCAGATGAACTTCATCCAGATCTTTTTCTGCATGGGCTTTCCATTTCTTTACAATTTCCATTTCTTTTTCAGAGTTTTTTTCCCCTGAAACTTCGCGTGTCCAAAGTTTGAAAACAAAGGCCTCGATATTTTTATAATTAAAACGTCTCATAAAATATTTCATAGTATTCACCGATACTTCTATCAATAAGACTATGAAAATGAGAAACTTCCCCAGCGCATTTTTAACGTTCCGTTCATATTAAGGCTAAAACTCAGATATTTTTCAACCTATTTTACATTTACTAAACATTAAATTCACAATTAAGGGATAATTTTCAGAAATATTTAACCATACCATAATTAAAGTTCACAAAAAGTTAATTTTCCTTTAGGTAATTTTGTTGCATTAATATGAATCTAACAGACTCTACTTTATTAAAGAAAATAAAATCAGGCGACCGCCCTGCATTTATGCTGTTGTATGACCGATATTGGGATAGTTTATACCGCTTTGTATTTGTAAGGACAAAGGATAAAGAAGCCTCTGAAGAGCTGCTTCAGAATTTATGGATAAAGATCCTTGAAAATACAGAGATGATACAAACGGATGAATCGGAAAGTGCAAAAGGTTACCTGCTCCGACATCTTCATTATCGTATCCTTGATTATTATAATAGCTTTAAAAAAGCTCTGCCCACATTGAGTATTGATGAATTTGATATCCCTTCAGAAATAGATATTTCAGACACTGAGTATTTTGAGATTCTTGAGGAAAATGAGATCTCGGTCTTACTATCTATGATTGATGAAGTAGTTTCTCACCTTCCAACCACTGAACAGCAGGTCTATGATATGAGGATCCGAAAAAATATGTCTGTTAATGAAACAGCGGAAGCACTTGGAATAAGCAATAAGACGGTTAGTAATAAACTAAGCAAATCCCTTGGTGAAATTCGCGAACAGCTTAATCCGGATTATCAATCTTCTAAAAAATTAATATCCATTTTAATGCTGATGGAACTCCTCACAAAATATTGATAAAAGCCTGAAGATGAAAGTAATTGCTTTTTATTAATAAATAATAGTTATTGTAAAAGTCTTCAACAAACTTAAAAAACAGGCCACTGAGCTGATGTAAAGTTCAGAATTTTAAAATCCGCGTGCTCAAAATCTATACTTTCATCATTATTGGTAAAAACAATAGTTTTCATTCCGGCTGCTTTAGCGGCTTTCAATCCTGAATGGCTGTCTTCAATCGCAATACAATGCTCAGGTAATATCCCTAATTGTTGAGCAGACGTAAGATATACAGCTGGATGAGGTTTCCCCTGTTCCTCAAATTCTGATGAGTGAATGGTATCAAAACACTCACGAACCTGAAGTTTTTCAAGAACAGCATCTGCAACACGTAAAGGGGCATTGGTAGCCAGTCCTATTTTATATTCTTTACCTTTAAGGTCTTTAATAAATTCTTGTATCCCGGATATGGTACAATTCTCAGTTTGAATCAGTTCAATTACTTTAGATACAACTTCCTGTTCTACCGAAGACACATCCAAATTTTCCCATGGAAATTTCCTGTACCAGAACTCTGTAACCTCTGTTGTAGTCATATATTTGGTCTGTGCAGCCAAATCATCAGTTATCTGAACTCCATAAGAAGAGAATACCTCCTGCTCTGCCTTCGCCCAGAAACCTTCAGAGTCTACAAGAACTCCGTCCATATCAAAAATCACAGCTTTTAAAACCATAGGTGAAAATAAATTTAAATAATGAAATCTATTATTGGCTGATCTTATACACACATCGTTGTCCCCCGGAAATAATATGATCTACCCTTTCTACAGTGTATTCCTTACCAATCAATGACTGAAAGTTTGATAGTTCCGCCCTACAAAATCCCTGGCATTCTGTAGCCGCCGCACAAATCGGGCAATGATTTTCGATCAGGAAATATTCTTTTCCTTCTTTCTTCCATTCTGCCATATATCCTTCTTTGCTTCGGGCTTCGGCAAGAACCTCCAGGCGTTGTTCTAAATTTTTTGTCTTAGCAAGGGCCTTTTCATATCGCTCGTGGGTATTTTTTTCCCGGTCACTAATTAACAGGTCTAATGCATTTTCCCCTAAAATATTTTTTACAGATTTCAAAAGCTGAACCGTTACTTCAGCATGAGTGTCCGGAAATTGAGCCAGTCCCTTATCCGTAAGAATATAATAAGTAGATGGCCGGCCCACTCCTTCACTCTTCATTGTCGGTTCAATCAATCCGGCTTCTGCAAGGTTCAGTAAATGCTTTCTCGCTCCCTCTTTCGTGATGGATAATTCTTTAGCAATCAGAAGTGAAGTAGCTTCCCCTCGCATCTTTAAAAACATCAGGATACGATCTGCTGCCGGTTTCTTCATTTGACAATATTTAGGTTGTTTTATTTTCAACAACAAAGATAGTCATTTTCTATAATCTTAAAATATTAAACACAAAACGCTAATTACCAACACATTAAAAATACAAATCACGTCACCTATAAAACAACCAAAAAGTTGTTTTATTCAAATATATTGCTACCTTTGTCCAACATTAATCAAAAATAAATGCACATGAAACCATTTACACTACCTCAATTATCTTATGCTTATGATGCTTTAGAGCCATTTATCGATAAAAATACAATGACTATTCACCACCAGCGTCACCATCAGGCCTATGTAGATAATCTGAATGCGGCTTTAGAACAGACCCATGAAACCAATCCTGATCTTGATTCCTTATTACAAAGAATCAGTGAATATAGTCCGGCCGTAAGAAATAATGGTGGTGGGCATTTCAATCATTCTTTATTCTGGGAAATCCTCTCTCCACAACCTAAATTAATCCCTGAGGGAAAACTGAATGAAGTTATTGTCTCCACCTTCGGAAGTCTTGAAGAACTTAAGGCAGAAATGAAGAAGGCAGGACTTGGGCAATTTGGATCCGGCTGGGTTTGGTTGTATATAAAATTCAATGGATCTCTTGCGGTAAGTTCAACACCTAATCAGGACAATCCTATGATGGATATTCTTCCGGTGAACAGAGGATTTCCAATCCTTGGAATTGATGTTTGGGAACATGCCTATTATCTGGCTTATCAGAACAAAAGAGCAGATTACCTGGATTCTTTCTGGTCTGTATT
Organism: Chryseobacterium nakagawai; assembly: GCF_900637665.1. Taxonomy (NCBI): domain Bacteria; kingdom Pseudomonadati; phylum Bacteroidota; class Flavobacteriia; order Flavobacteriales; family Weeksellaceae; genus Chryseobacterium; species Chryseobacterium nakagawai. Next base: position 2,444,608 of record NZ_LR134386.1, on the reverse strand, counting down.
AGATTGGGCATCTGTAGAAAAAAAATATGAAGAAGCTCTTTCAAAAATAAGATAGTAAATACAAATATTGCTAACAATGGATACCCAGACTTTCGTAAATAAAGCAAAAGCTTCCGGCATTATTGCTTTTGACTTTTTAGACTATAAACCCACTACTGAGATTGTGGAATTAGATATCAAGAATCATCTTTTTATGGGAATGATCGTCAAGGAAAAGGAATTTAAAGAATCAATTGCAGCAGTAGATTATTCTGTGTACAAAAACAAAGCTGTTGGAATTATTTGTTCAACCGACGCTATTATTCCGCCTTGGGCTTATATGTTTCTCATGGAAAAACTATCTCCTTATGCTGCTTATGTAGATTTAAACAACGCTGAAACCGTTCTCCTTGATCTCTGGAAGCGTCGTCTAATTTATGCAGACCTAAGACATTTTAAAAACCAGAAAGTAGTTGTTAGAGCTAATACCTCCCATGATCCTGCGCTGTATTTATTAGCCACTGAACTTTTAAAACCATTAGTCAAAAGCCTGATGTATGGCGAAATAGGGTTACCCAAAGTAATTTTCAAAAAATAAAACAAAATGAAAGCAATCATATTCAACGGATCTTTGGAAAGAAGAACAGAATCCACTTCCGGACTGATCTCTGCTTACCTATCAGAGCAGCTGAAAGCGCTTGGAATTCACACTGATGTTTTTACGCTTGCAGATTCCGGAATTCCTTTATTTGATGTCACACTCAACAAAACACCTCTGGCTGTTGAACGGATGACACAAATGTTTCAGGATGCAGATCTTCATTTCTGGCTAGCTCCACTCTATCATGGAAGTATTCCGGGAGTAATGAAAAATTGCCTAGACTGGCTGGAAGTAACAGCTAATACCTATGAGCCTTATCTTACAGACAAAACCATAGGTCTGTTATGCTGGGCAGATGGGTTACAGGCCATGCAGGGAATCAATGCGATGGATGCCATTGCCAAATCATTACGGGCATGGCCTCTTCCTTTCAGTGTTCCGATTCTCAGAACATCATTATTTGACAACGAGAATCCAAAGCAGATCTCAGCATTTTATTCCGGTAAACTTGATAAGCTTATCAGCATAGCTACCACAAAGAAAATAGAAAAAACGATAATAAATCAATCATAACATGATAGAAACAGATATACTGATCATTGGTGCCGGCCCTGCAGGGTTATTTACGGTTTTTGAAGCCGGCCTTCTCAAAATGCACTGTCATATTATTGATGCATTGCCACAGATGGGAGGCCAGTTATCAGAATTATATCCCAAGAAACCCATTTTTGATATTCCGGGATTTCCGAGTGTATTGGCTGGTGACCTGATTGATAATCTTTATGAACAGATCAAACAGTTTGAACCCGGATTTACATTTAATGAAACCGCTGTACATCTCCTGAAACTGGAAGAAAATCTTTTTGAAGTAATTACAGATAAAGGAACAAAACATAGAGCAAAGGCTGTTGTAATTGCCGGTGGCTTGGGAAGTTTTGAACCTAAAAAACCACCTATTGAAAACATTTCCTTGTATGAAGACCGTGGTGTCAATTATTTCATAAAACGTCCGGAAGATTATGCAGGAAAGCGTGTGGTGATTGCCGGAGGTGGAGATTCTGCCCTGGACTGGACTATACATCTTGCGGAAAAAGCATCATCATTGACTTTAATTCACAGACGAAATGAATTCAGAGGAGCTCTGGATTCAGTAGAAAAAGTAAAAAAATTAAAGCATGAAGGAAAGATCAATCTGGTGACTCCGGCAGAGGTTATTGGCCTTAAAGGCGAAAATTCTCTACAGGAAATTGTAGTGGAAAAAGAAGGAGCCATTCAAATCATTGAAGCCGACCATTTTATTCCTTTATTCGGATTGGTTCCTAAGCTTGGACCTTTGGCTGACTGGGGACTGGAACTTGAAAAAAATGCAATTAAAGTGGATAACAGTACAGATTTCCAGACCAATATTGGAGGCGTTTATGCTGTAGGCGATATCAATACTTATCCTTTTAAAATGAAGCTAATCTTATGTGGGTTTCATGAAGCCGCCATTGCTTGCCAAAGCATTTATCAGCGGCTGAATCCTAATAAAAAGTTTGTTTTAAAATACACTACCGTAAGCGGTGTTGAAGGTTTTGACGGAACGAGGAAACAAGCAGAAAAACAAGTAGTAGCAACGATTGACTAATATCCATGAAAGACGAAATAACAATTACAGTGACAGATCAGACCGGTATTCAACATACCCTGATCTGTCCACTGGAGATGGGACTTACTTTAAAAGACATCTGTAAAGCCTATGAACTTCCTATGGAAGCCATGTGTGGTGGTATGGCGATGTGTGCCACCTGTCATTGCTATATTCTGAATGGAGCGGCCTCATTATCTGAGAAAAATGATGTGGAAGAGGCCCTTCTTTCAGAATTATTCACCACCAAGGAAACCAGCAGATTGGCATGTCAAATCTATCTGACTGGTCAAATGGATGGACTCTCCATAGAAATTGCAGCAAATTAACAGATTCAAGATCAAGTTTGCACAGTTTATGATGTAATAAATTGTTGGAACTGTTTTAATTAAGTTTAGTAGGGATTTCTAAAACAGTATGTTGAAGGAATCCCTTTTTTACAACATCTTAAAAATAAAAATATGGCAATTAAAATAACTGATGACTGTATCAATTGCGGAGCCTGTGAACCGGAATGCCCAAATTCAGCCATTTACGAAGGCGCCATCGACTGGCGTTGGCAGGATAAAACCAAACTTTCGGGTCATATCACCTTCCCGGATGGAACTGAAGCTGATGCTGGCGCTTATAATCAGGCGGTTTCGGATGAGGTCTATTATATAGTCTCTGGAAAATGTACGGAATGTAAAGGTTTTCATGAAGAACCTCAGTGTAAGGCTGTTTGCCCTGTAGACTGCTGTATTGATGATCCGGACCATCGTGAAAGTGATGAAGTATTATTTGACCGGCAGAAATTTATGCATGAAGTTTAATCTTTCATCTATTATTCATTAATTTATTTTGTAACAATGACTTAACCTATTTCTACTAATCGGGAAACGAAATATCATCAATAATTTAAACCCAATACTATAAATTATGAAACCGGTATTATTTTTTCTCGTTATGCTTTCTGCTTTATTATCAGCTCAGACAGATGTTCCAAAGCTCAAAAAAGAATATATTCAGCTTTTAGAAAAATCCAATTATGGTAATAATCCAAAAGCTGGTAAATATTATGATATTAATGGAATCAAAATGTATTGTGAAACCTATGGAGAAGGCCAGCCCTTGCTTCTCATCCATGGAAACGGAGGTTCAATTGTAGATTTTTCTAAACAAATTCCCTATTTTTCCAAACATTATAAAGTGATTGTTGCCGATAGCAGAGCACAGGGAAAATCAATAGATAAAGGAGACGCTCTTACTTACGAAATGATGGCTGATGATTATGCGACACTCCTTCAGACAATGAAAATTGATTCTGCTTTTGTGATGGGCTGGAGTGACGGAGGAATTAACGGGCTTTTGCTAAGCATGAGACATCCGGAAAAGGTAAAGAAACTTATTGTTACCGGAGCTAATTTAAGACCGGATTCTACAGCAGTACAACCTGATGTATTTAAAAGAGTGAGTGATAATTATGCAAAATTTAAAGAGGTTTTTGCCAACAAAAAAAACAAAACAGATCTGGATGATATGGTTTTCAAGCTTAAAAGATTATTGAGCGAACAGCCCAATATAGATCCAAAAGCTTTAAAGAGCATTAAGGTTCCTGTTCTTGTAATTGGAGGAGATAATGATGTGATAAAACCGGAACATACCCTGGAAATCTTCAGAAATATCCCTAAAGCCAATCTTTGGATTTTACCCAATTCAGGACATGCTACTTTAGTGGTTTATACAGATGAATTCAATGCTAAAGCAGATACTTTTTTTAAAACAAAATTCAGAACTATTAAAGATCGGGATCGTGAGTTTTAATAATAACCACGCTATAATCAACATTATATTTAAATTTCTATTCAATCTATAAAGGCGGGTTTCAATCCGCCTTTTAGTATTTAGTATTTAATCCGGTTTTAGTCCAAACTTACTTTCCTTTAATTTCATGATATATCTTTTGAGTAAAAGGTGTATCAAGATGAACATCTGCTCCATATTTTAAAACCGCTCCGGCAAACAATTCCAGTTCGTTATCTTTCTTTCCGGAATGAATATCTAACTGTAAGGATGTTGGAGTTTCAAAAGGAAATGTAGATGCTTTTTCAAAAGTTCTTTCTATAATATCTTCCGAAAGATGAATTTGTTTTTTATCTGCAATCTGTTTTATTTCCTTCATAATTTCCGTTGCTTCAGCTTTCTGCCGTTCATCAGTGCATACTATTCCTATGGATGAATTATGTTTGGCTGTTACCAGTCCAAAGCTGGCAATGAAAATAAACTTCGTCCAGATATCGGTTAAGGAATTATCTTTAAAGTCAAAGTCAATCTTGCTTTCTTCAAGCAGCTCTGTTACCCATGCAACATCACTTGAAAAATGTTCAGGATCTCTTCCTACAATCATTTTCCCAGCTTTTCCTTTATGTTCCACTGTCCCTCTTTCTTTAATATGAGACGCTACATAAATACAGGTTGGCAGAATAATGTGGCATGGAATTATTTTTCGGATTCTGTCATAAATGTCTGCTCCATTCATCATGGGAAGTACTATTGTCTCTTTGGTAATAACCTCTTTAAGTTGTTTACAGACATTTTCAAGATCATATTCTTTTACACAGATCAAAACCAGATCGGGATTTTTAATATCGCTGATATTCTCCTCAATCGCATTAGGGCGAGTCCGGTCATTGGGATGTTCCGGTGAAAGTAATACTAATCCATTTTCTTTTACTTTATCATAAGTTTCTCCTCTAGCCACAAAAGAAACAGTATATTTCCCGGAAGTTTCATTAATCTGATTGATTTTAAAACCAAAGTATCCCCCTACGCCTCCTAATCCTACAACTACAATATGTTTTTTGTTCATGAAATTATTTTTAGCAAAGATGAATGACAAATTTTAATCTATCACTTGACAAATGAAAAGAAATGGTGGATTTTGAGGAAATAATGGGGTTTTGACGGGATGGAAGCTGGGAGCCGGAGGTAGGAAGCTATGGAGATTCCAAAACAAAATTCATTCTATGTTTACAGATTTTCTCTTGTTATAGGGGTAGGTTTGTTGGAAATCGCGAAGGCGCAAGAGGTTTTGGATGCGGAGAATTCTTTAAGGTGCAAGAATTTTATCTCCGATAAAATTACATGCTGTAGATTTCATAAGTGCTTAATTAAGTAAAAAAATATCAGAAATTATTCGTCTGCAATACCTTCCAGCCTCCAGCTTCCCTCTTTATTTATGAATATCTCTTCTGATTCTGCTTAATGAGCTGTCCTTAATTCCAAGATAGGAAGCAATTACTTTAAGCGGAACATGTTGAAAAATATTGGGATCTTTCTTCATCAGATTAGAATACCGGGTAGAAGCCTTCTGGCTCGCCATCTCAATCAGTCTGTCGTGAATGTTGTGATAGTTCAAGACAAAAAGCAGCCTGCTGAATTCCCGGAATTCAGGAATATTATGGAAATTATACTGTACATTCTCCAAACCGGTTTCCCAGAACATACAGTCTGTAACAGCCTGATAGATCTCTTTGGTGGGCTGCTGCCTGAAAAAGGATAAAAAATCATTCACAAAACAAGGGGCAGCATAAATATTTGTGGTAATTTCTTCATTATCTTCATTCAGCAGATAAGAACGAACGTAACCTTTTTCCAGAAAATAGGTTTTAGTGCTGATGGTATTCTGATCCAACACAATATCATTAGCTTTCAGCTCAAACGGTTTGAAGGTTTCTGTAATTTTCTCAACCACTTCATCTTTAATACTGAACAGGGAATGAAAATAATTATTGATCGTTGATTTATCCATTGCAAAGTACAAGGCTATCTATTTTTAGCTGTCTAAAATAGGGATAATTCTGTGAATTTTCAGTGAAAATATAAATTGAAGAACAGATAAGAAACCCTCCATCAATTCTACGATTTGACACCCTTCCAGTGGAAGGGAATGATTACGTCCTCAACTGTAATATCAGTAATGATGAGAAACTTTAATTTAAAAAGTTACAGTTTTTATGATTACATCTAGTTTAGTTTTACCGCTTTTGTTGCTATAAAGGTGGGCAGGTATTTATCAATTAAAAATCTTGGATGGGGCTGCATTTCTTCTGTAAAATCGGCAATCACAAAACCGGCCTTTAATTGGCCACCAATCAGATCAGAAAGAGAATGTCCAAAAACCAGTGCTTCCTGATTCTCCATTTTCCTGGCAATCTGCTTCTGATTCAGGTCTCTGATATCTGCATAAGGCAAAGTATATTTAGGCCTGATGATTCCTTCTGCCATATCCTGTGGATTACGGTCCGCTACAAAAACAATCGGATTGAAAAAACTGGACAATAAAGAACCACCCTTTTTTAAGACTCTGTAAGCTTCTTTCCAGACAGGATTTACGTCTTCCACATAATGATTGGAGATGGGATGGAAAACGATATCAAAAGATTCATTTTCAAAAGCACTGAGGTCTCTCATATCTCCCTGGACCGTTTTCAGGGATAATCCGTCGCGTTCTGCTACCTTGTCATCCTGTCTCAGCTGCTCTTCCGAAATATCAAACACAACAACCTCTGCTCCCACAGCAGCTAGCACCGGAGCCTGCTGCCCACCTGCAGATGCCAGACACAAAATTTTCTTTCCTTTTATATCTCCCAACCAGGCTTTATTTAAAGGTTTTGGGGTAAGATGTACTTCCCATTTCCCTTCCTTTGCCTCATTAATTAATTCTGAACTTACTGCCTGAGACCATTTATTCTGTTCCAATGCCTGTTTGTCCCAGGCTGACTCATTGTGGTGTAAAAAGTCAATTTTTTCTTCTTGCATATTATTATCTTTTTCATTAGCATTATAAAACACTTACAATGCATTACAGTATCCAAATATAGAGACTTTAATACCCAACAACGCTGAAAAGGCTGTCTATTTTCGCGAAAAAGACTGATAAATGATTGTATTTTGGCTGTATTAGATTGTTTTATAACAGAAAAAGTCTTTAAACATACGGTTTAAAGACTTTATAGATGACATTCACAATCTTCTCTGGTGTATTGAAAAAAAGAATCTTATTCCTCACTCATTACTTCATCATACGTAACAGGATCTTCAATTTCCTGATATTGTTCCCATTCAGCCTCAAGTTGTTTATTCGTTTTCATTTCTTCTTCAAGCTTCAAAGTTTCACGATATTGTTTGGCTTCCGCAGATAGGGTCCATTTACAGCTAATTCCCATAGATTCCAGATAACTTCTTACCTCATGGATATTTAATTTAAAAAACTCTTTTCTTGGATTGATTTTATTAAGCTGCCTTTTCAAGAACTTCCGGTGCAATTGTTTTTCCAATGCCGGTGCATCATCACAATAGATCATCGCGTGAACATCAAATTCAAATGGAACACTGGCATCTCCTAATTCCCGGACACGGTCTAAAGGTTCCAGACGTCTTGTCATACCAATTTTATAAACATCTTCTCCAAATGACCCAATATTGGAAATAATATACACATTTCCTGTTCTGGTCTGTTGAGCCATGGATATAGCTCTTTGATTTTTTTCTTCTGCCTGAGTAAGCTTCTGCTGTAGCTCTTCCAATTTCTGTTGAAATTGCAGCTTTTGCTCTTCATTTGCTCTTGCGACCTGAGATTCTGCTTTTTCAATCAATCTTTTTAAAGTCAATTCTTCTTTTTCAGCTTCTTTAATAGCTTTTTCATATTCCTTACGGGCTCTCTCCTCTTCACGGATCTGTTCCCGAATTTGTCTTTGCTCTTCCTGCTCCTGCCACTTCAGTTCCTGAGCAACAACTGCCCATTTTAATTCTTCAACTCTAGCGCTGTGATATACCTCTGAGATTCTTGCATTTCTAAAGGCCTGCCCGTTAAAATTAACCAATTGGAAAGCATCATCCATCTTTTGTTTCAATGTTCCAAAATTGTCTTTTTTTACGGAAGATAAAATAGAGTCTGCTTTTCCGTTATAAGCATCAATAACAAAATCAATAGCTGTGTTCCTTCTTGATTCATCCATATAATCACAAATTCCAGCTTGTCTGCTTACAATCATAAGCTTATTATTCTGACGCAGTTTCTTCAAATTTTCTCCAGCTTCTTTATGTCCAAAATCTTCAGCCAGCTCATCCAGTAAAGTATAGGTTGGTATTAAATATTCATTTCCATAGCCTTTGATGACATTTTTCATGGCTTTAACCCGCTCTGCAATCTGATCGGCTTCTCTTAAGCTTCGGTACGCGTCACCACCAATTGATTCGGCCCTTATTTCTGCATTATCAACAATACGCTTAGCCTCATATACAGCATTTTCATACAGTAATTCAATTTCTCTAGATCTTTTTTCAGTCAGTTCCTTTACATTTCTACGCATTTCTCGTGCCTGTCCCTGTGCATCAGAAAGTTCCAGTTCTGCCCTTGCCTTTATCTTCAAACCATCTCTCTGTGCTTTTTGCAATAGATATTCACACTCTAATTTAACATCAATGATATCCTGATATTTTCTTAAAGCATCATTGTGTTGTAATAACTCTGCATTTTTTTTGCTTAAAACACCTTTATCTGTCTGTAATTTTAATACATCAGTCTTTAATTGACTATTTTCACGGTTCAGGTTTGCAATCTTAGTATCTTTTTTAAGAGATTCTTTTTTTAATGTTCCAGATTTTCCAAATGCATAAAACACTAACAGAAGCAAAATAATAATTAATACGATTTCCATGGTTAATTAGAGATTAGGGTACAATAATAGGCAAAATCATGATCCTTGATGTATGGGAAACCGTAATCTATCTAGTTTTATTTATTTTTCAGAACATTTTCTGATCCCCTGAATTCTGACTATTTTTATATTCGATAAAAAATGCATTATTCAATGAGCGACCTTATATTAAAATCAAAACAATTAATCCTGCGTCCATTCAAAGAAAGTGATGTTTTCAATGTACATGAAATGCTTTTAAAACCAGAAAGTACAGCATTTAATCCTACTTCTTACGCTGATGACGAAAAAGAAACCCAAAAATTGATAAACACATGGCAATCAGAAGCAAAATATGGTGAAGACCGGAAAAAGTTTACTTTTTTAATAGAAACGGCCATTGACCAAACTTTTGCAGGCATTATCGGTATTGATCTTATTAAGCTTCATTACAAAAATGCAGAAACATGGTATAAGCTTAGCCCTGAAGTCTGGGGAAAAGGATATGGGACGGAAGCGTTAGAAAGAATCATTCAATTTGGTTTTGAAGATTTAAAACTGCATAGGATTGAAGCCGGGTGTGCTGTTGACAATATTGCCTCCTATAAAGTCATGGAAAAGTGTGGTATGATAAGAGAGGCACATCGCAGAAAACTACTCCCCTTAAAAAGCGGATGGAGTGATAATTACGAATATGCTATTCTTGAAGAAGACTATTTTTCGAAAATATAAATTAATAAAAACCAAATATTTGTGAAAGTGGCTATATACAATTATACATCACTGTCATTCAGGTCAAAATCTATGTGCTTATACGGTTAAAAAAAAATAGAAGCACATAGAAAATATGGTGAAACTTTATATTGATGGAGAGGGAGAATATTCCGATTTACTAAATACTCTTCCTGTCTTTACTTCCTTGATCTTAATAATTTTATTTCCTTTTTTTATCACATCAAGGATTATTTTTTCCTTTTTAGGATCTTTTTTATCAGAAATTGTCATTTTACTTCCTTTTAGTTCAATGGTATCGTAATCTTCATATCTTACAGTATATCCTAGAAGAACAACACGATCATCTCCTTTATTCGGCTTCTTATAGCTTACGGTCTCCAATGGATAATGAGACATAATGCGTACAGCATACATTCCACTGAAATCATAGATCTTTTCTACAAGGTCATTAGGAGTAAAAGTGGTTAATATTTCGGGCTCATTCTTCCATCTGAATGCTGTGTTAGCCTCCATTTCAGCATTGAAAGCCGTTTCTTTTGCTTTAGGTTCAGGATGCATATACTCCACTTTTTTAGGCGGTGGTGGAGCCTCTTTATTTTTCTTTTTCTGAGCAGGTACAGCGATGGAAATTAATATAAAAAACAGGATAAACTGATAGTTGGATATATTCATTTTGTGATCATTTTTAAAATTAAAATTAGCCTATCATACAGGTGCTTTACTCAAAATTACTACTTTTTCATATTCAAAATCAAAAAGTCATTTTTTTCAACATTCTCATTAAACCTTAAAAGCCAAGCAATATTCAACTAATATATTGATTTACAAAAACATAATAATTAAAATACGTAAAAAAAGCATAAAAGAAGTATTCTATAAAGAAGTCTATTCCGTCCTGATTTTGAACATTTTTAAAAGGTTTTTGGTAAGAATGCAGGCGCTAAAATGATGTAAATTTGCTATACTCAATGAAGAAGTCTCTTTACATATCAATTACTTTTATGCTTGTCCTGTTTTTTACATTACTACTGGGATTCGCTCACCACAAAAAAAGTAATATTTCTGTTCATTCTTCAGAGAATCAAATAAGTTTTAAAGTATCTAATTCCGTTCAGCAGCATGATCTTTTATTCATCGCATCGATTGTTGAAAATGATTTTGATGTTGACAAAACTTTTTTTGATCTGCCTTTTATCCTTTTTGAAAAAGAAATGTTTTCATGGGGATCTGGCTTAAACTCTACTACGATAATGAGTTCTGAAACAGAATGGGCACATCATTATCACCTTCCCAAATATCTTTTATTTCATAATCTAAAGATCAGAATATAAGCTTCATGCTTTAATCTACATTTAAACACCCGCCAATATTGGGTTTCACATCTATAATTCTTATTAAGGTTATCCGAAAAATTCAGGTAATCAGTTTCACCTATAAAAATATAAGCTATGCATGAATTGAGTATAGTGAAGGATATCTTTGACACTTTGCAAGAGCATTATCATGCTAAAGTAGAAGATATCCAACAGGTTCAGGTAACGGCAGGACTATTATCCAATGTGCAGCCTGTCCTGATTCAGAATGCGTTTGATGCATTCATTACCGACCATCCGTACTACCAGGAAATGGAACTTGAAGTGCTCGTCAACGATATTATAGCTCACTGTGACCGGTGCCACAAAGATTTTCCGGTCAGGTACCACAAATTTGTGTGCGACGACTGCGGAACTCCCTCTGCTCATATTGTTCAGGGAAACGAACTCTTTATTTCAAAAGTAATTTTTAAACAAAAAAATCATTAATATGTCAACAGCTAATCCAAAAAGTCTAGGAAACCGCGTAGGATCGGTTCAATGTGATAATACCACTCTTCATTTATTAAAGGCTAATGATTTTGTAGCCAAAGCTATCAGAGACCGTCTGAAAGATGTCTGCGTTATCAATGTATGTTCCTCTCCGGGATCCGGGAAAACAACATTAATGCAGGAAACCGGAAAAAGACTGGCGCAGGATCTTAATATTTCAATTCTTGTAGGTGACCCGGAAACAGAGCGTGATGCGATCAGAATGCGTGAGGCAGGAATCAATGCCTTACAGATTGTAACGGGTGGCATGTGTCATATTGAGGCTCAGATGATTTTGCAGGCACTGGATCACCTCGATTTAGAGGGTGTTGATTTATTATTCATCGAAAACGTAGGAAATCTTCTTTGCCCATCAGCATTTGACCTTGGAGAAGATTATCGTGTCACTCTTCTGGCTTCTACTGAAGGCGATGATAAACCTAAAAAGTATCCCCGTATGTTCTTAACCAGTGAACTGATGCTTGTTTCTAAAGCAGACTTGCTTCCTTATGTTCCATTCTCTGTAGAAGCGGTAACAAAAGATGCCCATGAAGTAAACCCTAATCTTGAAGTCATAACGATCAGTACACTCAACGGTGACGGAATTGAAGAATGGTGCAACTGGCTGAAGGAAAAAGTAAAACTGAAAAAAGAAAGCGCTAAAGAAGCTTAATATGAATACAGTACAACCAATCGTAATTGATGAAATAAAAACAGGAATTGATCTGAACCATCAATGCTCTGACGTTCTGGAACTCGAATGGTTTGAAAACAAAAAGCAAAAACTAACCCGGATCACCAAATCCGGGGTGGTTTTAGAACTAAAATTAAAAAATAGAAAAGAATGGCAGCAGGGAGACAGATTATATAACGACGGGCAGCTGATGGCAACCATTCTCATCAAAACCTGCCTTACCATATGTTTTTCCACTGAAAATAATGGTGAAGCAGCAGACTTCTGTTATTTTATCGGAAATCAGCATCTGCCGGTATTTCTAATCTCCCATAAAAAGTTCGCTGTTCCTTATGACGGTCGTCTGTATGAGCAGCTTTCTTTAAGATATGGTAAACGTATTGAACTGATGGATGCTCAGCTTTTATCTCATCAATCCTTACGTTACCTGGCAAAAAATAGAATCTATGAAAATTAAAAGTCTATTTATTACAGTATTTTCAACACTCATACTCGTATTGCAAAGCTGTAATAATTCCAAAAATTCAAATAATACAGAAACCTCAGCAAATACAGAAGTATCTGCAACAGACAGCAGAGGTAAAAAGATCACGCTTCCTCATGAAGCGATGCGCGTTGTTGTTTTATACAATGCATTGGTGGATGATGTCTATATGCTTCAGGCAGGCGAAAAAATTGTAGGAATACCTCAACAGATCTACGAAATGGAAGATACTTACAGCTTCCTTTCCAAACTTGATGACCGTATTAAAAACAAAAGTATTGCAACTCCTACTTTTGGGGGACAGTCCAGTAATGCAGAAAGTATTGTAGGATTGAAGCCTGATTTGGTGTTGACCTTTAATACTGATGAGGACAATATCAATCAAATTGAAAATCTGGGAATTCCGGTATTTACTTTTTCTTCTTTAAATGATGAAAAGATTCTTGATGAACTAAATAATGTTGGGAAACTGCTTGGAAAACAGAAACGAGCTGAGGAAATTACAGGATATGTTGCTGATGAAGTAAAAAAAATGAGAGCATCTCAAGCCACTTCTCCTAAAAAGATCTACTATGCGTGGTCAAAAGGACGTATCATGTCTACTTCAGGAAAAGGAAGCCTGATTGATATGGCCATTACCCTTTCCGGAGCTCAGAATGCCTGTCCTGTTCCGGTAGAAGCCCCCAACATCAGTGCTGAAACCATGTATAAGTGGAATCCTGATCTTATCATTCTATGGAATTCAAAGTTATCGGATGTTTACAGCCTTAAGGAATTGGAAGCTCTTCCTGCCGTTAAAAACAAGCAGGTATTTGTAATGTCTCCATCGTTTCCGTACGACCCGCATACGGTGAAGTTTATGTTGTTTGCCAAACAGCTTCGCCATTGGTGTATGCCTGAATATACACAGGAACAGCTGGATCAGGATGTAAAAAAAGCTTTCGAGATAATCTATGGCAAAAAAGGATTGATCTGATGGTAAAAAGCATTAAAACATCTTCCTTACTCATCCTGCTTCCTATACTTTTGGTGTTTGTTTCACTGATGATAGGTTCCAGCCAGAATATTGGTATGGGAGAACTATTTCATCATATCGCCCTGGAGTTTGGGATTTCCAAAGATGAAGCGGTTCTGCAGGGAAGTCTGCATACGATTTTATGGCAAGTTCGTCTACCACGCATCATCCTTACTTTTCTCGTAGGTGCTTCCCTGGCTTCTGCCGGAGGAGTTTTGCAGGCTGTTTTCAGAAATCCTATCGTTGACCCATTTACATTGGGAATTTCATCTGGCTCCGCATTTGGAGCAGCATTAGCCATGTTATTTCCCATAATGGCGGTTAATATTTCTGCTTTTATCTTCGGAGTTATGGCAGTGGTTATCACTTATCTGGTTTCGTATGCCGGAGCCAAAACATCCATTGTCAGTATGGTTCTTGCCGGAATGATCGTATCGGGAGTATTTACAGCATTTCTTACCGTTTTACAATATCTGAGTGATCCTTATAAATTACAGGCTATTGTACAATGGACCATGGGGAATCTACATACTGCTTCATGGCAGAAAGTCCATACTGCTGTATTCCCAATTCTTATTGGTTTAACCGTTATTGTTGTACTTCGATGGAAACTCAACCTTTTAGCCTTGGGAGATCATGAAGCCATGGCTGTTGGAGTCAATCCGACAGTTCTGAAACTGATTCTGATGGCAGTAGCCACGATGATTACAGCATCATCTGTTGCCGCTGTTGGAGTTATCAGCCTGTTCGGATTAATCGTTCCTCATATCAGCAGAATGATTTTTGGTCCGAACAACAGCATTACCGTTTGGGCTAATATTAGTATTGGTGGTGCATTTTTATTATTGATCGATGATTTCTCACGTACTGTAATGCCTTTTGAAATTCCGATCGGAGTATTTACCATGATTATCGGAGCCCCTATTTTCATCTATTTAATGCGTAAAAATGTAATAAACTGGAACTCATGAACACTATGATTAGTATAGAACAGCTTTCTTTTGATTATGAAAAAGATCAGGTACTGAAAAGTGTCAATGCAAAGTTTGCAAAAGGAAAACTTTCGGTTATTTTAGGAAGAAACGGAAGTGGTAAATCCACCTTATTTAAGATCATTGCCGGACTTGAAAAAAACTACAAAGGAAGCGTATGGATTGCCGATAAGGAACGCCGAAAAATAAAAATAGGGACATCTACTCCAGTTCGCATAGGGTTTTTAACCCAATTTCATCAGACTACATTTCCATTTAAAGTGTTTGATGTGGTCTTAACAGGTAGAGCTTCTTTTTCCAGGTTTTCACCCAAACAATCGGACCATCAGGAAGTAGAAGCCATTCTTCAAAAATTTAATTTAACCCACTTAAAAGATAAACCTTATACTTCTCTTTCCGGCGGCGAGCGCCAATTGGTTCTTTTGTGCCGGGTATTGGTTCAGAAGCCGGATATTTTGATGCTTGACGAACCTACCAACCATCTGGATCTTCATTACCAGGTAGCTGTATTAGAAGTTATTCGTCAGTTAGTCCGTGAAGGAACTACCGTTTTATGTGTAATGCATGATCCTAATCTTGCTTTTCAGTTTGGTGATGATTTTTTTGTCATGCGCCATCATGAACTCGTAATTGTTCAGTCAATGGAAACAGATGAATTGAAACGGCTTCTTGAAGAGACATATCAGGTTCCTTTACTTGCCCTGAATAACCAGGGAACTCCCATGTTTGCCCCACAACTAAAATAAAATATATGAAAAATCATGAAGAAATAACGATTTCGTTGGTACAGGATTACCAGGTATTTGAAGTTCTTCCTTATGTCATGGAATTCAGACGTCAATTGTACCCTTTATTAGATCCCTTGATCGTCCCTAAAGATCTTGTCAATTTTGAACAGAATTATTTACTCTCTCCTACCGGAGCTTTTTTACAAGCCCGAACCGCAACCGGGAAACTGATAGGTGTTATTGGTATGATGCCCTATGATTATCGTTTTCCTCATCTGGACATTGATGAAAAGACAACCGTAGAAGTGGCTAGATTATTCGTCAACCCGGAGTACCGAAGAGCAGGAATTGCTACCCAACTGTTTCAGGAACTGATTAAAACTGCACAACAGAAAAATATAAAACGATTATACCTGCATACCCATCCTTTTCTGCAGGGAGCGTATGATTATTGGCTAAAACAGGATTTTAAACTTTTAAAATCATGTTATGAAGGTACCTACCCAACTCTTCACATGGAATTAATGATTACCGCAGAATAATAAATACTACAACAGCGTAGAAAGATACAATGAAGCACATCACTAAAAAAGTATTATACATCAATGGTATAATGCTCTTACTTCCTTTTGCCCTATCGGCACAGGAAACCCATCCTATTTTTGGAAAAATCCTGAATCAGGAAGGGAAAATAATTTCTAATGCCACGGTTTCCATCAACCAGGGAACCATGACCACAACGAGTAAAGACGGTAAATTTCAGTTTGAAACTCCGGTTCAGTATCCTGCTCAATTAATGATTGATGCCCAAGGGTATTCCGGATCCAATATCACATTAGATTCCCTTTCTTATGATGATAAAAACGGAATTACCATTCGCCTGGTAGAAAATCAAACGGCCCTTCAGGAGGTTTTAATTACTGCCAGAAGAAACAATTCTTACCTTACCAATAATTTGGAATTGGGTGGAAAATTTTCGGGGAATTTAAAAGATCTTCCACAATCCGTTTCTATCGTAAGCAGTGAGTTTATGGAAGACAAACAAGCCTATACTACCCGCGATGTGGCTCAGGATTTGGCCGGGGTAACCACAGCCTCTTCTTATGATGATCTTATCATTCGTGGTTTTAAAAGCGGCTACGAAACCGGAATCCGACTTGTGAATGGACTCCGATCAGGATATAGTTACGGAAACAGTTACTATCGTTCTCCCTTAACTATCAATCTGGAAAGTGTTTCTGTTTTAAAAGGCCCTGGCGCCTCATTATTTGGAGATGTGACTCCCGGAGGAACGATTAATATGGTGACCAAAAAGCCGTTGGATAAACAAAAAGGTTCTATCAATTTCTCCGTTGGGAGTTTTCAGACTATCCGTACCAGCATTGATTTGACAGGGCCATTGGATAAAGAAAAGAAAATCCTGTACCGTTTGAATGCAGGGTATGAAGACAGCAAAACCTTTCGAAATGTCAATCAGCAGAAAAACTTTATGATTGCCCCTTCCTTTACTTTTAAACCATTTGACGGAACGCAGGTAGATATTGATCTGGTATATGACCAGTTTCATGGATATCTTGACCGCGGAATGGGTTTGAGAAACAATGACTTTTATGCCCTGGACCGTTCCTTTACTTTAAGTCAGCCATCAGATTTTTATAATACCAAAACGTTGTCATTCAGTGCAAGACTAAGCCAGCGTCTTACGCACAACCTATCATTGAATGCAAGCTATATGAAGTCCATCTATCAGGAAGATGTGAATGAACACCGTACTCTGAACAGCTATGCAGATGCACCCAACAACACGATCATGAATATGCGTTTCTTTGACCGTCATGGAAAAGATTATACGGATAACTCTGTAGTGTATCTGAAATGGGATCTTACCGGTCATAAAATCGAAAATCATATCGTAGCAGGAGTAGATTATGCCCAATATGAAGGAGACAGCAACAACCAGCAACGCGAAGCAAGACAGCAGAGAATAGACGGCAAGATCGTTCCTCTGACATTTGATCTTAATAATCCGACCTATACCACTCATGATCTGAGTAATTACGTATGGTTATCTCAAGGAAATTATCCTTTTTTAAGTCCTTATAAAACAACCGGAATCTATGTACAGGATCAGATTTCATTTGCAGACAGATTAAAACTTATTGTCGGACTGCGTCATGAGCATTATTATTCTGAAACTGTAAGTGGTAAAGACCGTTTTAGTGCTACTCAAAATGCTTGGTTGCCTCGTATTGGATTAACATACCAGATCAATGATCAGATCAATTATTTTGCAAGTTATTCACAGGGATTTGCCCCTGTTGGAGCCAACTTTATCCAGAACTATCAGGATTATGGTGCTGATAAACCATTCACCGCTGAACATAGCTTCCAGGTAGAAACAGGTGTTAAAACCGGATTTTTTAAAAACCAATTACAAATGGACTTATCTCTTTTCCAGATTGAGCGCAAAAATATGCTGATTGCAACAGGTGAAATCAGTACAACAGGATTTCCTGTCTACAGACAATCAGGAGAAGCCGTATCTAAAGGAGTGGAATTGGATATCCGTGGACAGCTGACAAAGGAGTTTCAGATCATGGCGAATTATACTTATAATGATACAGAAGTAAAATCTTCATCCATTGCCTCTGAAGTAGGACAAGCTTTACCAGGAGCTCCTAAAAACATGGCCAGCATGTGGTTGAAGTATGTTTTCTCAACCACTACCTTAAAAGGACTTGGTTTCGGAGCCGGAGTGTATTATGTAGATACCAGACGTATGGATAACAGCATCGGAAAAGACAGCAATGGAACTGCCCGTTGGGGAGAATGGCCGTCTTACACCACTATAAATGCAGCTGTCTATTATCATATCGGAAAAATGAAAATGGCAGTGAATGTCAACAATATTTTCGATAAATACTACTTCCTTGGTGGGTTCGATTATACACGAGCCTTTCCGGGAGCTCCAAGAAATGTAACAGTTTCTGTGGGGTACTCTTTCTAAACTTATTTTTAATCTTGTTAAAGCCTGGGGTGTTTTTTTACAGTCCGGGCTTTTTATTGTGCGGTATATCGCAAGGATTTCACGTTTTATACATTGAATCGGAAAGATATTCTCACGCAGATTTTGCTGATTACGCAGATGATTGAGTGAGGTTACTTTTAATAGCCACGAATGCACGAATAAATTAATTTAAAATTCTTAAAACCTATGTATCTATGTAGTTTTATGAATGTTCAATTATTTCCAGCCTCCGCCTAAAGCTGCGTAAAGATTAACCACTGCCTGAAGCTGTTGCAACTTATCTGTAACAGCATTTTGTCTTGCACTTAACAGGCTTTGCTCTGAAGTAAGAACATCTGTATAATTGGTTGCACTTGTATATTTCAATAATTCTTTTGTAAAATATACTGCCTTTTCAAGGTTGGCAATCTGCTCTTTTCTGGAGGTTGCTTTTTCATCCACCATCTGATACTGATAAAGAGCATTCGAAACTTCCTGCCCTGCTGTTAACAACACTTTCCTGTAATTGTATTCTGAAGCTTCATAATTAGCCTGAGCAACTTTTAATTTCTGTTTATTCAGTCCGTTATTAAAAATGGGCTGAGTTAATCCACCTACAATATTGGCAAAGAAAGCACCGGCATTGAAAAATGATTTTAGCTGTGTCGCATATAACCCGGCCTGTCCTGTTATGGTCAATGCAGGATAAAAAGCTGTTCTTGCCACATTAACCTGTTCGAAATTGCTTCTCAACTGCAGCTCAGCCTCCTTCACATCAGGTCTGTTAGCTAATAATTGAGCAGGAACTCCAACTGAGAGTTCACTATAGACCTGTTCGCTAAACAATGAATCTCTCTTGATAGATCCGGGTGTTCTTCCCAGTAGTAAACAAAGTGTATTTTCTGCCTGACGAATATTATTTTTAATATCAGGTACCGTAGATTTTACCGCATAATAATTAGCTGCACTTTGTACTACAGCCGCTCCTGTTACTACATTACTATTCTTCAGAATCTTCATTGTTTCTGTATCTTTGGAATAGACTTCCAAAGATTGCTGTACAATGTTCAACTGTTCATCATAAGCCAGCAACTGATAATATGTGGCTGCTATATTTGCTACAAGCTGTGTCTGCACTGCCTGTCGGTAAGCTTCACTGCCAAGATAAGCAGCATACATAGATCTTTTTGTACTTCTCAGTTTACCCCAAACATCTACCTGCCAGGATGAAAGCGCATACAGCTGATACACCTGGGAAGCAGAAGCCTGAGTACTGGCCGGATCATAGGCTCCAGCAGAAGCATTTCCCGACAAAGATGGCAAAAATGCCTGTTTGCTTTGTACAAAATTCGCTTCTGCGGCCTTAAGATTGGCTGCTGCCGTTTTCAGATCCAGATTATTAGAAATCCCCTCAGTAATAAGTTCTTGCAGCAAAGGATCTTTAAAAATTTCTTTCCATGACAGTGTTGCCATATTGCTGTTGGAATCTGTTGCTGCATCTCCGTATAGACCATCCGGAACAACCTGATTGTTAGCATATGGCTTAGTAACATCACAACTAAAAAGCATCACTGATAAAAATGCAGCCTGCACAAAAAGGTTATATTGTTTTGACCAATGTATCATACTTTACGATAGATTATTTTTATTTTCAACAATCAGCTCATCGTTTTCATCATACTTATTCGTTCCTGCTTTCTCCTGCAATCCCTGGAAAATCACATACAATCCGGGAATGACAAATATTCCCAACAAGGTTCCGAACAGCATTCCGCCAATAGAACCTATTCCTATGGATTTGTTTCCATTCGCTCCAACTCCTGTTGAAAACATCAAAGGCATTAATCCAAAAATAAAGGCCAGTGAAGTCATTAAAATAGGCCTTATTCTTATCTTTGCTCCTGCCAATGCACTATCAAACAAACTCATTCCTTCATGCCTTTTTTCAAGTGAAAGCTCTACCATTAAAATGGCATTTTTAGCCAAAAGCCCGATCAACATAATCATACTGATCTGCACATAAATATTATTATCAATTCCAAATAATTTGGCAAATACAAAAATTCCGCTTAATCCTACAGGTAGAGAAAGAATAACAGCCAGCGGCAGGATATAGCTTTCATATAATGCACTTAGAAGAAGGTAAACAAAGCAAAGGCTTAGTAAAAATATAACAACAGCCTGTGATCCTGAACTTTGCTCTTCCTTACTAATTCCACTGTATTCAAAACTATACCCCGGTGGGAGACTCTGCTCAGCCACCTGATTGATCGCTTCCATAGCCTGCCCGGTACTATAACCGTTATTGGGCGAACCATTCACGGAAATGGCATTATACATATTAAATCTTGATACAGAAGAAGGCCCGTATACTTTTTTCATGGTAATGTACTCCGAAATAGGGCTCATCGTTCCGCTTTTCGTTCTTATTTTGATGTTGTTCATCTGTTCAACGGTTCCTCTGTAAGGATTGTCCGCCTGAAGAATGATCTGATACTGTTGCCCGAATTCGGTAAAATTGCTGATATAGGAACTTCCGTAGTATACATTCATAAGATTCAGAATGTCTGATGGCTGTATTCCATTATCTTCACATTTGGCTACATTCACATCCACTTCATACTGCGGAAAATTCGGATTAAATGCTGTAGCAGCATATTGAATTTCACTTCTTTTATTAAGTTCTGCCAGAAATTTTTGAGCCACTCCAAAAAAATCATTGATGCTATGTCCACCACGGTCTTCAATCTGGAAAGTAAATCCACCACTTGTTCCAAAACCACTTATCGTAGGCTGCTGCATAAAATTGATGGAAGCTCCCTGTATATGTTTTGTTTTCTCAGTCAACTGCTGTATGACATCTTTATCTGTAACTCCAGGACGTTCACTCCAGGGTGTAAGCCTTAGAATCAGCATTCCATAAGAACTACCGCTTCCGCCCAGCTGATTTTGTCCTAAAGTAGTCATCGATGCCTGAATCTGAGGAATGGTATGAGCAATACGGTCTATCTGATTATTAATTCCCTGCACTCTTTCTTTAGTAGCAGCTGCCGGAAGGGTAACATTCACAAACACAGTTCCCATATCCTCCGAAGGAACAAAACTGGAAGCGACACTTTTAATCGTAAAGTAAAAAAGACCACCAAAACATATCACGAGTCCAATAGTCAGCCATTTTTTTCTGATCAGAAAACTGACCGCTTTCATATACTTATTGATCAGCTTATCATAATTTGAATTAAAACCAGCCTTAGCTTTTTGCAGGAAGTTTTTCTTTTCTTCTTTTTCATCGTGTTTGGGTGGACGAAGAAACATAGCCGCCAAAGCGGGACTTAAAGTAAGTGCATTCACGGCTGAAATCATAATCGCGACTGCCAGGGTAATTCCAAATTGTTTATAGAAAACCCCTGCCGATCCTCCAAGGAAAGTTACTGGTAAAAATACGGATGCCATCACCAAGGTAATGGAAACAATAGCCGGAGCAATTTCTCCCATAGCATCAATTGCCGCTTTACGTGGAGAAGTATAGCCATGTTCAAGTTTACTATGAACCGCTTCTACAACTACCACAGCATCGTCCACCACAATCCCAATTGCCAAAACAAGGGCAAACAGAGTAAGTAGGTTAAGACTATATCCGAATAAATACAGAAAAAAGAATGTTCCTATAATAGATACCGGAACCGATACACCATGGATAATTGTAGAGCGCACATCCTGTAAAAAAATAAGAATCACAAGAAATACCAATAAAAAACATTCTACCAGCGTATGCAGTACCTTGGAAATACTTTCACTAAGGAAATTATTAATATTTACAAGTTCTATTGTTTTGATTCCTGACGGAAAACTCTTAGCGGCATCTGCCATTACCTTCTGAGCCCCTATAATAACCTCCTGTGCATTGGAGCCCGGAGTCTGGCTGATAGCAATAGCAACAGCAGGTTTACCATTAATGGCAGTAGCACTGGTATAAGTTTGTGTACCCAAATCAATACGTGCAATATCTTTCAGATAAAGATACTGTCCGTTTCCTATAGATTTAACGATAACATTCTGAAACTGTTCTAAAGAAGACAAAGTCCCTGAATAAGTAATATCATATTGAAATGCCTGCGCCAGGTTATCTCCTATCTTACCCGGTGCAGCATTAAAGTTCTGAGCATTCAAGGCAGTTGTTACATCAGAAGGAACCAATCCGTAGGCGGCCATCTTATCCGGCTGTAACCAGATTCGCATAGCATACGTCATGGCTCCACCAAAAACATTGGCTCCTGCTACACCATTGGCTCTCTGTAATTGGGGAACGAGGTTAATTGCCGCATAATTCTGCAGAAATTTCTGATCGTACTGTGCCCTTTCACTGAACAGCCCTAATATCAACACATTACTACTCTGTTGTTTTCTAACCGTAACTCCAGCCTGTGTTACCGCCTGAGGCAATTTGGAAAGAATGGTACTGATCCTGTTCTGCACATCCACCGCAGCCTGGTTAGGATCCACCCCTACCGCAAAATAAACGCTGATGCTGGCAGAACCTGTGTTACTGGCAGAAGAAGTCATATAGGTCATTCCCTCTACCCCATTAATCTGCTGTTCAAGTGGAAAAACCACACTATTAATAAGTGTAGTAGTATTGGCTCCGGGGTAAGATGCCGAAACCTGGATAGTAGGAGGTGCAATATTGGGATATTGAGCTACCGGTAAACCACTGATCCCTAAAATCCCTAATACAACGATGATTACAGAAATCACCGTACTGAGTACCGGTCTTCGTATAAATAATTTCAGCATGGCAATCAGTTTGATTTGAGTTTCATAGTACGGTAGATTTCAGCGGCATTGGCAGGTGTAGGTTTAATTACTGTACTATCACTGATATTAAGCCCGTTAAGAGCAAGCTTATCTCCTGCTTTTACCCCACTGTTAATCACAACAAAATTACCATCATCTGTAGGTGAAGTAGTTACAGCTTCACTCATGACCCTATTACCACTCATTACTTTATAAACAAAAGATTTATCCTGCATCTGATACACTGCGGTCTGTGGAATCAATAAAGCATTATCCAAATTAACAGGTATCCTGATCGTAGCACTCGCTCCATTCTGAATAATTCCCAGTTTATTATTAAATATCACTTTAAAAGTAGCGGTTCCGGTACTGCTATCAATTCCGCCACTGGCTGTTTCCATTTTTCCTTTTTCCGGATATATCGTTCCGTCTGCCAACACTAAGGTAATAAGCGGCATATTATTGAGCTTTTCCGCTGTTGTATTCCCTTTCATGCTATTCATAAAACTCAGCAGTTGCTTTTCACTTAATGAAAAATAAGCAAATATGTTTGAGGTGTTGGAAAGTGTGGTCAGTGGATCTGCTGTAGTACTGCTTACCAAAGCTCCAATTTTATAAGGAATCAAACCAATTGTTCCACTTTGGGGGCTTCTGATGTAGGTATATCCCTGATTGGTTTGAGCATTGGCAAGAGTAGCCTTTGCCTGCGAAAGCGCAGCTTCTTGGGATTGCAGGGTATACTGTGCTGAACTCAGTTCATATTTACTTACAATTTCCTGCTGTACCAGAGGTTTGGCCTTTTCTACGTTCATCCTTGCAGCATTCACATTGGCTTCAGCAATTTTTATAGCAGCCTTTGCAGTAATAATATCCTGCTCATACTGAGGGTTTTTAATTCGAAACAATAATTGTCCCTTGGTGACGGAAGCTCCCTCAGGAACATAAATATCCTGAAGATATCCGGACACCATAGGTTTGATCTCCACGACATTCTGTCCCTGTATAGATGTTGGAAAATCATTATAAACAGTGACTTCTCCAGGCACTAAAGTCAATACCTGATAACTTTGTATCTCCGGGGTTTTCTGGGGTTTCTTTTTACTACAAGACAACAGTATAACCAGAATAAAAAGGATATAGCAGCTTTTTTTCATATTGATGTAATTGGCTAAAACGGGGGAACAAGACGGACATGCCTGTTTTATTTCATATATATAAAAATAAGATTTTAGCAGGTTATTTCTTAAAGAAAATTTTAAATTTTAATTAAAAAACACATATATCTCATAAAACAATATTGATAAAACAACTACCAACTCTTATCAATACAATATACTTTTATAATAACTCTTCTTTTCAACATTAAAAAAACTATTCTTCCAATAGTTTATCAGAGATTAGACCTATTTTTGTAATTTAATTCATTAAAAATCAAGATATGGATAATGATTTCCAGTTTCATTTCATTGAGCCAGATCTAAGCATCGTAGATTTCGTAGAAAATCTGGGAACATTCCAGAACCAGTCGGATGAAGCAAAAGAAGTCGTTATCATTCCGGATGGAAGGGTTGATTTATTTTTTATGCAATCGCCTTCAGAGCCCTTTCACGTTGCCCTCATCGGATTGGAAACTTATCCTGAACAAAGACAGATCCAGCCACATACCCAGGCTTTTGTAGTAAGTTTTAAACCTATCGCTGTGGAATATATTTTACACACAACGATTGCTGATGTATTAAATACAGCAAAAGAACTTCCTAATGATTTCTGGGGCTTTACAGCTGATAACTTACAGGATTTTGAACTTTGCTGCACCAAAGCCATACAAAAAATACGGGAGCTGATTCCCCAGAAAACAGATGAAAGGAAACATCACCTTTTTGAGCTCATCTATGCATCAAAAGGTGAAATGAGTGTGAATGAACTTTCTGAAAAAGTGGGTTGGAGCAGCAGACAGATCAATCGTTATTTCACGAAACAACTTGGTTTATCATTAAAGGCCTACTCTACTATTCTACGTTTTAGAGCATCTTTGGAACATATTGCACAAGGGCAATTATTTCCGGAACTTAATTACACGGATCAGAATCACTTCATTAAGGAAATCAAAAAGTTCTCAGGAGTGGCTCCGAAAGAGTTATCAAAAAACAAAAACGACCGATTTATACTATTATCCGTGCTGAAAGGACTGTAATTTTGTCCTATCAAATTTAAATACAATGCTGATAGACAATATATCAATAGCCATCGTTGGTGGTGGTCCTGCAGGACTTACACTAGCCAGACTTTTACAGTTGAAAAATGCCAATGTAAAAGTGTATGAAAGGGATTTTAATAAAGAAGCCCGTGTACAGGGGTCGCCACTTGATATGCACGAAGATTCAGGGTTGGCGGCCTTACGTAAAGCTAAGCTGTTAGAAGAATTTAAAAACACATACCGTCCGGGTGCCGATAAAATGCTTATTGTGAATGAACAGGCAGAAATCCTTTTCAGTGATCATGATACCAAGCCGGAGGAGGATTTCGGAGCTGAGCATTTCCGTCCTGAAATAGACCGCGGTCCGTTGAGAAATATGTTGCTGGAATCTCTTCAGCCAAACACCGTAGTATGGGACAGCCACTTTATATCAATGGAACCTAAAAATGAAGGGTGGCTGCTTCATTTTAAAAACGGAACCTCTGCCTATGCTGATCTGGTGATTGCAGCAGACGGGGCTCATTCCAAAATCCGGCCTTATCTCACCCATAACAAACCTGTTTATTCAGGAGTGATTATGTTGGAAGGAATTATTTCGAAAGAGCATGCCCCTCGTATCAATGCATTGATTAACGGTGGAAAAATAATGGCTTTTGGGAATTCCAAAAATATATTGATGGGTCAGAAAGGGAACGGTGATCTCGGTTTTTATGCAAGCTTTAAAGCTGATGAAAACTGGGCAGCTATTACCGGACTGAATCTCTCTGATAATACTGCGGTTCTTCAATGGTTTAAGACAGAATATCCGGAATGGAATGCAATATGGTATGAACTATTTGAAAAAGCTACTGTTCCTTTCATTCCCCGTCCTATTTACTTCATGCCTTTGGATCAGTCTTGGAAAACAAAATCCAATTTAACTTTAATAGGTGATGCAGCACATGTTATGCCTCCCTTTGCCGGAGAAGGTGCCAACATGGCAATGCTTGATGCCATGGAGCTTAGTGAACATTTAACAGATAGACGATATACTACTTTGCTGGAAGCTATTTCCCAGTATGAAATCAATATGCGAAAAAAAGCTGTAATTGCTACAAAAGAGTCTCTTGAAAACGGAGAGCGAATGCATTCCGAAACATCTTTAGCAACAATGCTGGAGTTCTTTAACGGGCACACAACTGCTTCCTAAATTTATAAGCTTTACTTCTATTAAAGAAAAAAGGCTGCTTCATTTGAAACAGCCATTTTTTCCCTCTGAAAATAAATATTCTTTCTCTCCTTAAGATCCTGATTTCGGAGATTCATCTGTGTTTTTTGGATTCATGTATTTTGTGTTTCTTTTTAGCTTTCAACATGATTGTAACATTCACCAAACAAAATAATAAATTCGGAGTTTTGTAAAAGATCTCAGTATTTATACTCTAAATCACATCACTCCCTTTTCTGTATAAGCAATATAAAATCATATCTTATCCAAGCTTTTATACAAATCTATATTTTAAATCTAAAAGGGTAAAAAATTAACCTACTACACAAATACATCATCAAAACAAAATATTAGAAACCAATAGGTTAAATACATACATAAAAAACAACTCATAGAGCTTAGAATCAGAATATGCAGAAAAAAAGCGTAAAAAATACGTAGAGAAAATACCTTACCTGCGCATCAATATATGATACATGTGTGACTACATATTGTCTATGTTATCCCATTTTACAAATATTTGCACCAAAAACCATTATAAACACAAGGCACTAACTGTCAATCTATTAAAATCTAATTAACCAACTGTAGTATTCATGTAGTAGACTTATTTTTTATTATTTAATGAAAAATTTTCAAATTTGAACCCAGAGACCACAAAGAAATCTGAGTGGCGAAAAAAAAATATATTTCGAATGCTGTCTGATATGATGAATCAGGCAGTTTTTTTTACATATATCTAGAGTACCAAAAAATAAAAAGTATTAGTTTCTGTTTGTACTAATTGAGCCATTTCATGACTTTATATTCTTTCAGCTAAATTACCTTGTATAGAATAGGAATCTTGTTAAAAATACAATGTAAGTTCCACAGAGCATAGAACTCTGGCTCAAAAACATTCAAGGTTAGGATAGATTGTTTCTTAGTACAGAAATACCTTTTAAAATTTAAAGATAAGGGAGTTGACTCATCATTTAATATTATCAAAGAAAACATAAATGTCTGTTTCCGTAGGAATATTCATTTTTTTTCGAATTCTGTATTTCTTCTGCTGAATAGTTCTATGTTGAACAAGGGTATAATTGGCTATCTCCTTAGAACTGAAATGGAGCTTCAACATCGCACAGAAAATTAATTCTGAATTTTCCAGATTAGGATTAATAGCTAAAAGCTGATCTATATATCCTGGATAAACTTCTTTAAAATAGGAAAGAAACTCAGGATCATTTCTTTTGGCCATTTCCATAATTTCCTCCTGCCTCTTATCATTAATCTTGATTTTCAGATCTTCAGCCTCTGATTTCAGATCTGCTTTTCTTTTTCTTAATGTATTGATGATTCTCCAAGCATATATAGCCAACAATGAGAGTCCGGCAAAAGACAGAAAAGCAACCCATTGCATCTTCCTTGTATGTTCTTCAGTATCAGTTCTGCCTAATGAAATAAAAGATTCCATATCTTGGTTAATGGTCGCTAGCATGGCTGTATTGGCCTTGTTTTTAGCATCAGTATAAGCTTTAAGGTAGAAATAAGCTTTTTCTTTGTCTCCTGTAGATGCATATAAAGACCTCAGATCATTATAAATATATTTAGTGTATTGTGCAAAAATACGTCTGGTCTTCTTATCGATTTCCAAAGCCATCAAAAATTCTTTTTCTGCCTTATCATATTCTCCGTAAGCAACATAATATTCTCCCATAACCGTGTGGATATTAAGTGCTATAGCATCATCTTTTTTGTTCATACTCATGGTATGATAAGCTCTTGTTATGTACTTATAAGCCGAGTCTTTATTCTTATGATTATAAACATAATCACTTATTACACAATCTGCAATTCCGGTGTTATCCAACATTCTTGCTTTATGAAAATATTCCAAAGCTTCTTTAGGCTTCTTTTTTTGTGTATAATAGTCTCCTTGCTGCAGATAAATATAATAAAGAACCGTCTTTTTTAATTCGGATTTTTTGCTTCTTTCAATATTACTTAATGCTTCATTATTGTATTCAAATGCCTTATCCACTCTTCTCAGTTCAGCATTGAATCTGCTATAAATGTTATAAAATATAGCCTTGTGTAAAGGATTGTCTGAGTCTTTCAGAATTTCTTTAGCACTATTAAAAAGAATATTAGATTTCCGATAATTCTCCAGCGACATATTCACTCTGGCTAAGTTGATATAACATAGTGCCTTACCGTCTTCATATCCTATTTCCTGTGCTTTTTTGTAGTATTTTTTATTGAGATTAACCAGAGAGTCATATTCACCAGCAAGCCGGAATTCTTCATTCTGCTTCATCAAAGGAATATCAAAACTCTTTTCATATTTACTGGAATCAGGGCTACAGGAAATGAAAAGAAGAAATAATATAAAAAGAAGAACCCGTACCATAATGCTTTTTCCCTTTAACTGAATTTTTTTATAAATTAAGATTTAAAATTGATTTTTACGAATTTGTAATATTACATTTTCTTTAAATCAATTTACAATACTATATTTATGATTCTTTAAGTACTTATTTTATCAAAAAAATCATAAATATCTTCTTCACCAGGAATATTAAGCCTTTTTCTGATCCTGTATTTTTTTTGTTGAACAGATCTGTGCTGAACAAAACTATAATCAGCGATCTCTTTGGATGAAAAATGAAGTTTCAGCATGGCACAAAATGCCAATTCAGAGTTTTCGAGATCCGGATTGATCTTTAAGAGGGTATTTATAAAATCCGGGTACAATTCTTTAAACTTCATTAGAAATGAGGAATCATTTTTTCTGGCAAGTTCATTAATTTCCTCCAACATTTTTATTTTAACATGGCTTTTCAATTCCTCTGTTTCTTCTTTTAAAACTTTCTTTTTTAACCTCTGAGATTGAATAGTTTTCTGCACGTATATACCTGATATCGTAAGTACCGTGATGGATAAGGCAATAGCTAAAGGCAAATCACTTCTATGCCAGTCTGTTTCCGGCTTCATTTCAGAGATAAAATTCTCTGTAGCTTTATTCATGGTGTTTAATCGTGCTACATCCAAACGTCCCTCCTCTTCCATATATTTTTGGAGGTAATAATAGGCTTTACCACCATCATTTTTCTTTTTATAAAGTTCTGCGAGAGACTTGTATACATTATTGATGTGCGAAGAATAGGTACGTCGTGTTTTTATATTAATTTCCAGGGCTTTTTTAAGCGCTTTTTCTGCCTGTTCATTATTATTAATTTCGTTATAATAGTATCCCATGGTATAATATACCCAAAGCGATTCTGCATCGCTTGTTTTTTGGCTGAACATCTTTTCTTCCGATTTTGCAATATAAATCCCCGCAGAATCCGGCTGATGCCTGAAGAGATAATACTGAGCTACCATACAGTTGCTATATGCTGAGTTTTCTAACTCATTTCCTTTCAGAAAAGATTTCAGTGATGTTCCATACCAGCCTTTCCATGCATATTGAATCCCTTTATTGATGAATAATCTGGAAAAAAGCTCTTTTTTAAGCTCAGAATCCTTTGCTTCTTTCAGGTATAAGAATGCTTTCTTATTACATGCTATAGCTTTATCATATAATTTAAGATGAGAATAATACTGGCTATAATCATCATAAAATGCAGCTTTATGGAAACTGTTTGGGGAATTTTCCAGGTCTTTTCCTGCTTTATTAAAAAAAAGCAGTGCATTTTCGTAGTTTCCTGCAGATACATTTACCTCTGCCATATTCAGGTAGCAAAGGCCTATTCCTTCTTGATACCCCATTTTGGCTGCTTTATTCAAATATTTAATATTGAGCTCAATAAGCGCCTCATATTCTCCGGAAAGCTGCAGATCTGAACTCTTAGTGATCAAAGCAACATCAAAGGCTTCCTTCTCTTTATCCCGGGGATCTGTACTGCAGGAAACCAGATACAATAATAAACTTATGCTTATAGCACAAATCATCATCTTTCGTAAGATTATTGTATATGTTTTATTATTTTTAATAATGATCGATTTTTAGTTTCTCTCTTTCTATCCACTGCATTTCCCCATGCCTACCCCATCACGTAATGGATTTATAAAACGATCTTCAAATTGATATTTTTACCAATCCATTTTATAAATATACATAATTTATATATTCAATCTTCATATAAAATCATAATCTCCCGCAGATCTACAGTGAAAAATAAATGGTCCCTTTTCTTATAATAAAACAATCTGAAATTAAATTTGTTACATTTTTCCGATGTGACTACATGATGGATTTTATTTCATTTTTCTTTAAAACCAAAACAACCTCACCCTATTCAATTTATGAGATTAAAGAAAAATTAACTCTACCTTTATCATTCCAAAAAGATTAATCATGAATATAATATATCGAAAACTTTTATCCAATGAAAGCACCATGTACAGGAACATCCGTCTGGAAAGCCTAGAACAGTTTCCCGACTCCTTTGAAGCCGACTATCAGCAAGCTTTGAACACGGAGAAACTCAGAATGGAAATTGATATTGAAAATCAAACTCCTGAAAAGTTTGTCTTTGGTGCCTTTGCAGATCATGCCCTTATTGGTCTTTGCACTTTTGTTAAAAATGAAAACAATTCCGGGAATATCTACCAGATGTATGTACAAAAGAGATTCCAAGGGAAAAATATAGGCTCCCATCTGGTACAGGCGGTTATTCAGGAAGCCAAAAAGAAATTTACGATCACTGAAATAGCTTTAGAAGTAGCCTCTAAAAATTACTCTGCTTATCAGCTATACAAAAAGAATGGGTTTAAAGAAGTTAACGATGAAAATGATACAAACATTTCCGATATTGTTGTCATGAAATACACTATATAAAAACCAAAAAGAACTACAAAAATGTAGTTCTTTTTTTATTGGTGACCCGGCTGGGATTCGAACCCAGGACCCATACATTAAAAGTGTATTGCTCTACCAGCTGAGCTACCGAGTCGGCCACTTACTTCTTCAAGTAAATCCCTTTGTTTAAGGGACTGCAAAGATAGGAAAATATACTATAAATCCAAGTCTGTTGAAGCTTTTTTCATCTGGAAATTCACTATTCTTCCTTAAAAGAATTAATCCTGTTTATGGATTAAAATAAACATTCTCACACAATAGACTGATAAATAATTATTTGTCCTTAAAATGCGATATGGAAAATTTCCATATCGCATTTTAATAATTTCACTGTTTTTATTAGAGTTATATTGTAGCCATAGTTACCAAAGAAGTGGAGCTTTGTCTCCCTCTTTATTTTCAGCATAATAAAGAGAAGGAAGAACCTGAGCGAGATAGGTAAATTCACTATAGCAATGTTCCATCAGTCCAAATCCCACTTCATCTGATAACGGATTTTCACTATCTGCCAGTAACGCTCCGAGATAAAAATGACTTCTTAATGTACACCCCTGTACTGTATCCCTAACTACATGGAACATATAACCATCAATAGGATCACCATTAGCATCTATAGGAGTATCTTCACCAAACCCTATTCTAGCATAAACCACCGCACTCACTGCTTTATCAGCATAGGCTTGCTTTAAAATATCAGCATCAAACATCTCTGCCGGATCGTGGAATTTTATAGTCGCAGATACGGGTGGAATATCCCCCAAAGATTCTGTAGCATGTATGGTAGCCCCAATATAATTTTCATTTTTGATCCATTTGTTATCCCAACCGCCATGTTCCACGTGGTCATGAGGATGCCATAGTCTAAGATCTGCTGTTGTTTCAAAATACTTGAACCACCAATCCATCATTTTTCCTTTGCAGTTATGCAGAACATTTCTCATTGCAATATGGAGCATTCCGTTCTCGAGTCTCCTGATCCCAGCTTCAAGGGCTATGGGTTTAGGAGATAAAAGTGCATTAATATCCCTGAACATTAGTTCTTCAATTTCCTTTGTTGGTTTCATACTTGATCTTTTAATTACATTATCTGAACTTTCAATCGAACAGCCTGGAAGCAGGTTGAAATTATTTTGATTCTTTCACCATGCACTTCTTAAACCTTTGATTGTTGTACAAATTTAACGCACAATGATTCTCAGGTTATTGTACTATTTTCTAATCGATCTGTACAATTTGGAAATGTTTTGTCATAAGATTACCTATCTCATATACAAAGCATAAAATGAATTTAAAAAGATGAAAATCTAACTGCGTTTACAGACAAACATTACGTTTCTTGAATTCCTCAGGAGTGTGTCCTGTTTGCTTTTTATAAAACCGGGAAAAATAAGCCGGATCATCAAAATGAAGATCAAATGCAATTTCTTTTATTGTGAGCTCTCCGGAAATCAACATCCTATCTGCTTCTACAACTACTCGGTCATGCAGCAGTTGAGTAAGGGTCTTATTCATTTTATCCTTTAGAATCTGGTTGATCCGTTTTTCACTCACTCCTATTTTTGAAGCGTAAAATTTTGCCTTCCGTTCAATTTTGTAATGTTCATCCATCAGCATAATGAACTGATAGACTCTTTTCTGATGGATATCCTGGTTTAAAAAATAGTGTTGACTGGCACGGATTAAATTCAGGAGAAAAACTTTCAGTAAGGATTTTAGAACCAAATAACTTCCCATTGAATGCTGGTATTCTTTCTCAATCAATATACTGAGGTACTGAAGTATTTCTACAACATCCTCACTCAAATGAAGGTTGGTATACTGCCCATGTATATTAAAAAGATTGAAAACATCCAGTGCAAATTCTTTATTATCTTCTTCCAGATAATCTCTTTTGAAAGCGATCACACATCCCTTCTTTCCTTCAAAATTTATTTTTTCACAACGATATAGAGGAATAAGATATATACAGTGACTATTATTTATCGAATTGCTATCATCTCTAAACCAAATCATTTCAAAAAGATGGATTCGTTCGGAACTCTCCATATAGGTATCCGGACAGTTTTGGAATTTAAAAAAGGTAAATTTCGATGGATCGATCTGATGAATGAATTTCATATCCGCGTTCAATTAACAATGTTATACAAATATACGGGACTTCAAGATTGGAATACAATAATAAAGAACCACTGAAACAGTAGTTCTTTATTATTGATAACTGCACAGAGATGCAATCTTCATATGTTTATAAAAGACTTAATATTATATTACTTAATCACTGTAGCTTTGAAAGAAAAAGATGAACCCCCAGCAGAGCCGGCATCATATACATAAACAGTTATGGTATTTGCAGAAGTTACTTTAGGGGTAAAGATTGGCGGATAATCTCCTGCTGGAATATTACCTGTTGGATTTACAATAACGGCGTCTCCTACCGCAGCTCCATTGACTGTAATTGTAAATGACCCAGCATTACCCGCAGCCGGCATTGTAGCAGTTGCAGTTCCTGTTAACAGTTGTGCCCCGCCACTACTTGGTGCAGCCCAGGTTCCATCACCTCTAAGATAAGTTGAAGAACTTGCAGTACCTGAAGTTGTAGATATCTTGGCGACTGTAACAGAGGCATCTGCAATCTTAGTTGTAGATATTTTATTAGCTCCAATAGTTAATACTCCGGAAGTATTTATTGTGGCATCCCCACTCATATTTACAGGAGCTCCAGGCGCAAAAGGTGCAGTTGAATTAGTCAAAATAATTTGTCCACCAGCTGTTCCATTAGAAAAACCTGCTCCAGTAACTCCTATTAATCCTTGGGCTCCTACAGCTCCTGTTGGGCCCGTAACTCCCTGAATACCTTGTATACCCTGAGCACCTGTGACTCCGGTAGCTCCTATTAATCCCTGAGCACCTACAGCTCCTGTTGGACCCGTAACTCCCTGAATACCTTGCATACCCTGTGCTCCTGTGACACCGGTAGCTCCTATTAATCCCTGAGCACCTACAGGACCCGTTGGACCCGTAACTCCCTGAATACCTTGTATACCCTGAGCACCTGTGACACCGGTAGCTCCTATTAATCCCTGAGCACCTACAGCTCCTGTTGGACCCGTAACTCCCTGAATACCTTGCATACCCTGAGCACCTACAGGACCCGTTGGACCGGTAACTCCCTGAATACCTTGAGGGCCAGGAATAGAGCTTCCTGAAGTTTTTGCATATAAAGCATAAGGAACACTTAGTAACTGGGATATTCCTGTTATGGTGTAATTATTTGCTCCGTTAGGATCTGTTTCTATTTTTATAAAGTAAATATCGGATCCCCAATTAATTGTGGAATACGAGCCACTAACCAAGGTACCTGCACCAATTTTTACAGTTACTAAACCATTAATATTGGTAGATTGAGTTTGAGTTTCTGAGTATACTACCGTTCCTGTTGTTGAGCCTTTCAATATAGAAAACCTCATTCCTACATTCTGGTTACTTACCAATTGATTACTTGAATTTCTAATAATAGCCTGATAGCTCATTGCATCCTGCACTTGCGAAAACATTACAGCAGAAACTAAAGAGGCTGCTAGAATGGAAAGCTTTTTCATAGGTAATTAGTTTTATAGTTTATTTGTTTTTTAGAACCTTAAAAATTTTGATATTTTCACCCTCTTTCGATACTTTTAATAAATACATCGAAGCAGGATAAGACGTCATTGTAATTTGAGTTTGTGGTTGAGTGATAGGCTGACCTGTTAGTAATTTACCACTACTATCAAAAAGTTCATAGCGATATTTATTGTAATCTTTAAATCCCACCTTCAAATTAAGAATATCTGTTGTAGGGTTTGGAAAAACAGCAAGGCTCAAATTGATTTCAATAATACTGACTCCTAATGTAGGTACAATTTCATAAGATTGCTGAACACCAGGTGTAACACTTCCTACAGAAGAAGGTATTGTTTCATAAAAACTTTGACCAACAGAAGCTGTGATATTGCCTGTACTACCAGACATATTATTACCACTGGTATTTAAAGTTTCTTGTGCAGAAATCTGAATAGAGAAACTCACAAGAAATAATGAAAGTGTAAAAAATGTAGTTTTCATATCACATTGATGTGTATATTTATTAGTTTTTCAAATATATAACTATATTATGATAACTATATTAATATATGATTAAAAATATAAATAACCCAATAGTGATATAACCTATTCTTTACTCATTCTATCATTTATAACTCCCATATTTTATTTTTAATTCTTGAAACACCTATATAAGTTCTTTTAAATAATCTCTATTTTGCCTTACAGAAGGACAGTCTGGTCTTGAAAGAGCTGCTTTTTCATTATATTCATTAGCTTTTTTATATTCTCCTAAAAAAGATAAACAGACACAAGCTTCAACATTAGGAATATATCCAAAGTAATCAGAAAATACAAAACCTACTGAATGAGATATTGGCAATCTTGTCGCCATATCAAACCATTTAAAAGCCTGATGATAATCTTGCTTATCTTTATAATAATATCCTAATTCACAACAGATTTCCGGTCTAGGAATATCATATTCAAAACTTTTTAGTAAAGTGGGTAGAACTTTTTCTTTGATGTTATTATTTTTATATTCAATGGCTAATTGATGGCAACAGCTAATCACATCTTCTATCCAGCCTGCACCGGATGCTAAAAATTTCTCAAAAAAAGTTATTGCTTTAGCTGTTTCATTGTGGTCTTTCAATTCTCTTGCATAGTAATATAGCTGTCTTGCAGAAAACTCTTTTCCACTCTGCTCTAAAGCTCTATATATATCAATATTTCTTGTTGATATGACTCCGGATTCTGCTTTTTTATGCCAAATTTCAATATCAGTATAGTGTATATTGCCCACTAAAGGGATACATTCGTGAACAGGGTCAATCCATTGATAATTTTTGTTTTTTTTGAATAATCTTTCACGGGTGGAATAAAAAGCTGGATGACCATTTTGATCAAATGACAAAACGTATTTCATAGTAACAATCTCAACATCACCATTCAGTCTTTTCTTCAATTCATTAATTTCCTTAACTGATTTTTCAGGTATAACATCATCTGCGTCTAGCCACATTTGATAGTCCATAACCGCTTTAGAGAATGCAAAATTACGTGCAGCCGAAAAATCATTAATCCACTCAAAATCAAAAATTTTATCTGTAAATTTTCCAGCAATTTCTTTAGTTTTATCGGTAGATCCTGTATCTACAACAATAATTTCATCTGCAAATCTTACTGCATTTTCCAAACATCTGCTTAAAACTTTTTCCTCATTTTTAACAATTAAGCACAAACTTATTTTCATGGATTTCTAGTAATTTTTAAGGATATAAATATACTAGTATTAATTGTAGATATTAATGAATAGGAATTCTTATTGAAAATAGCACTCTAAACTCTTGAAATATGCTCCAAAGCATCTGTCTGTATTCAGGATGGTACATATCAAAGAGATAAAAACAAATAATAAGAGGGAGTAAGAATGTATATGTTCACCAAAAATAATTGACCAAACAAAAAAAGAACTACTGAAACAGTAGTTCTTTGTATTGGTGACCCGGCTGGGATTCGAACCCAGGACCCATACATTAAAAGTGTATTGCTCTACCAGCTGAGCTACCGAGTCGGCCATTTACTTTTTCAGGTAAATATTTTTCTTAAATAAAAACTACTAAAACAGGAGTTCTTTTGTTTGTGACCCGGCTGGGATTCGAACCCAGGACCCATACATTAAAAGTGTATTGCTCTACCAGCTGAGCTACCGAGTCGGCCACTTACTTTTTCAAGTAAATATTTTTCTTAAATAAAAACCACTAAAACAGTAGTTTTTTTGTTTGTGACCCGGCTGGGATTCGAACCCAGGACCCATACATTAAAAGTGTATTGCTCTACCAGCTGAGCTACCGAGTCGGCCACTTACTTTTTTAAGTAAATCCCTTTGTTTAAGGGACTGCAAAGATAGAAAAATCTCTTTTAAATCCAAGATTTATAACGCTTTTTTATCATAAAATTTCGCTGCTAATCGGCAAATATCTGTTTATAAATTAATTATGAAAATTATTTTTTTTTCAAAAAAATACAATATGGTACTGCTTATTGAAATCGCAGGCAATTTCTATTAGGATCTGTATCGATTAAGCCCCTAATAAAATCCACTTTATTCTCTTTTCTATTACTGTTCATTGGATTTCTTATAAAGATGTTCTATTTTTGAACAAAATGGTCATAGAGATTCATGATGGGTTTAGTTTTCCAACAAAATAAACCTTTACCAATCATAGCTTTCTGCTTTATAAGTCAATATTTATGAAATTAATTACTCCTAAAAGATTAGTTGATGGTGATAAAGTGGCAAGCATTTCCATGTCATGGGGTGCTGCCGGCGAACTGCCACACCGATATTCAAAAGGTAAAAAACGACTGAATCAGGTTTTTAATCTGGAAGTTACCGAAACTAAACATGCACTACAATCTGCACAATGGATCTATAAAAATCCGGAAGCGAGAGCTAATGACCTTATGGAAGCATTTTCAGATCCTGCCATAAAAGCCATTATCTCAAATATTGGTGGAGATGACAGTATCCGGATGCTGAAATACATTGATCTTGATATCATTAAAAATAATCCTAAAATATTTCTTGGGTTTTCCGACAGTACGATTACCCATTTCATATGCCTCAAAGCAGGTCTAAGCTCATTTTACGGCACTTCCCTATTGGTTGGTTTTGCAGAAAATGTAGTAATGCATGATTACCAAATCAATGATATCAGACAAACACTGTTCTCTCCTTCTATTATTGGACAAATTCATCCGAACCCAGAAGGCTGGACTACTGAATTCCTCGATTGGTTTGATGTTTCCTTACAGGATATAAAAAGAAAACTGACCCTACCATCAGGATGGCGTTTTATCAGAGGAAATTCTATCGTTCAGGGACCATTGATTGGTGGATGTATGGAAGTATTGGAAATGCTTAAAGGAACCGAATATTGGCCAGATGCCGAAGTCTGGAAAAACTGCATCCTGTTTTTTGAAACATCAGAAGGGAAACCACACCCTGATTATTTCAGATATTGGCTTCGGAATTATGCCGCAACCGGAATTCTGAAAAATGCCAAAGGAATTATTTTCGGAAGACCTTATGACAATCTGTATGCTGAAGAATATGAAATAGAATTATTAAAAGTATTAGATGAAGAGGGCTTATATGATTTACCTGTCATTACACAAATGGATTTTGGCCATACCTGCCCTACTTTTACCGTTCCTTATGGAAGATTGGCAGAAATTAATTGTGTAGATAAGACTTTTTCTATATTGGAAAGCGGAGTTCTGTAAAGGCTTATTTTTTATAAAACAGTTTCGGCGGGCCTTTGGCCCGCCGAAACTTCTTAATCTAAAATCTCACGCAGATTTCACAGATTACACTGATTTTTAATCTTCATTTTTAAATAATAAAATACCTAATAATTTGTAACATTAGTGTCTAAACTCTTTCTGCTGATATTCAAAAAGCGACACAATAGTATCTGTCAATTTTTTTCCATGATGTTTTTCCACCAAATATAACGCAGCGTCTATTCCTGCTGTTATTCCCGCTGTAGTAATCAACTGGCCCTGATCTACAAAACGTACATTTCTTTTCACCGTACTCTTCGGATTATGTTGCTCTAAAGTATCCAGCAACATAGAATGGGTCGTAATTTCATGATGATCTAAAATGCCTGTTTTAGATAAATGCATACTTCCTGTACAGACAGTGAAAACAGTAATTCCATGATGATACAAATCTTTCACCCATTGCATCACCGTTTTCTGAAAGCCATCATCCTGCAGATATTCCATCACACGGTCCGGATTGGCACCCGGTATGACAATCATATCCGGTTGAGGAGCTGTTTGTATAGTATATGTTGGAATGATCGCCATCGTATTTGCTTCCATAAATACAGCGTCTTTAGTTTTTCCAACAGTATAACAGTTATAGCTTCCTTCAGCGATTACATTCGCCTTAATAAATACATCCAATGGACCATTCAGATCAAGGGCTTCTACCTGATCATAAATCAGAAATGCTACATTCATTGTCTTGTTCTTTTGTTGATTCATATAATATTCTAAAAAATTAATAGTTTAAATAAGGGCACAGTTTTCCTCGCTGACCATTGATTATCAGCTTTAAAAATTAAAAAAGTAAAAGAATTATATTGTTCCTTTAGATGTTTTCCGGTATTGTGACGGAGAAATAAAGAGGTATTTCAAAAATAACCGCCGAAGAGAAGCTACAGTACCAAAACCACATTTTTCAGCAATCATATCGATACTCATTTCTGTATATTCCAACATATTTTTAGCCTGATCCAGTCTCATTTTTTCAAGAAACTTACCGGGAGTCATTCCTGATTCTTTCAAAAATACTCTGGAGAAATTACGGACACTCATATGTACAGATTCTGCCATAAATTCTATACTGATGACCTGCCCGAGCTTATCTTTAAGCAAATCCCTGATTTCCTTGGTGAACGGAGACAATGTTCCATAATCGGAAATAGCATTTCCAAACTGAGACTGCACTCCAGGTCTTTTCAAATGCAAAACGAGATGTTTCGCCACCTCAGAAGCTATTGGTTTTCCAAAATCTTCTTCCAATAGAGCTAGTGCCAGATCTATTCCGGAAGAAACGCCTCCTGAAGTGTATATTCCCTGATTATAGATAAAAAAAGGATTGATATTGACGTTCAGATCAGGATAAGTCCGCTGTAGAATATCAGCATATTTCCAGTGAGTTGTCACTTGTTTTCCCGTCAGCAACCCAGCTTTCGCTAAAATAAATGCACCTACACATACTGATCCTAACCGTCTTACTTCTCCCATTATATTTTGTAGATAACCATAAATTTCAGGATTAACGTCATCTAATATGCTCAAATCAGTACCCGCAACCAATAAAGTATCTATCGGAAAATCTATATCATAAATGGTATAACTGCAGATTAAAGGAATTCCTGAACCAGAATAAATTATTTTATCTGAAGTGCCGGATATCAGATGGACCTGATATTTTAAACCATATTGAGTATCCGTCAAAAAGAAATTGGCAGCTATGAATACATCGCAGGGACCAGCAACATCCAATAACTGGACCTGGGGCAAGACCAAAATTGCTATATTTTTTATTCCTGAATATTTTCCTGCATTTTCCATGTATCAATCTGTATACTACAAATGTACTGAGAATGATACATGGCTGCAATGACAAATAACAGACAGTTTCGGCCATTTTATGTTTTTACCTTCCTGAACAAAACAAAAGAGACTGCCTTAAAAGACAGTCTCAGCACTCTCACTATAAAATTAGCTAATAAGCTATACTTTTAAACTAAATATTTATGCAGGAGATAACCTGCGGGATTTCAAATAAAGTGCGGTGCGGTTCAGATAGGGAAAAAGAATAATCAGCAGTAAAACACCTGCTAATAGCCAGACCATCATTTCGTAATAATCCATAGCAAAACGTACATGATTCTGAACATTTAATCTTCCTACCAATAATTTATTGGAAGCTTTTACCGCATGGTCCTCAAGCATACCTTTCGCAGTAAGTTTAGAGGTTTGCTTATGAAGGAAGTCTTTTACAAAAGGGTCAACCGCCGTTACATGATCTTGAAAAGCATTGTAGTGACGACTTTTTTCGAAAAGCTCAAAAAAATTGATCAATGCGATACTGGCACAGAAGCCAAAATAACGGATCGCTAAAGCTGTTGCAGCAGCAGATGGACCAATAGAAGCAGGAACTGATGATATAATGAAAATAATCGTTGGAACCATAATTAATCCCACGCCTAATCCTTGAAGAAATAATGGTATATAATAATTGAATTCATCAGCCTGTACATCAAAGGAATAATACATCAATGCATGAAACAGCAGCAACATCAAAAAACCCGGTCCCCAGATATATTGTATTCTTTTTTTCTGTAAAACCATACAACAGGCAATGATGACTCCAACGATTAATCCAGAAAGATTAAAAACATTGATATAAGAGATATAAAACGGATCCAAATGCAGTTCTGATGCAAAAAAGCTGTTTGTAATTCCTGATGCGAAACGGCAAATGTACATCACAAAGAGAATCAACAGTCCTACTTTAAAATTTCTGTATTTGAAAATCCGGAGGTCTATATAAGGTCTTTTAATCGAACGCTGACGGAAAATCGATATTCCTACCAATACAATGATGCCTATTATACTTCCTAAAATCCGGCTATCTTCCAGCCAATAATATTCCTGTCCGAAAATGGTTATATATCCTACCAACACCAAAATAATACTGAAAACCACAAAGCTCTGCCAATCCAGTTTATACAAATGGAATCTCACATTAGGTCTGTAATTCGTCATGGCCAATGTTAGAAAAATAAGACCTGGTAGATATGAAAAGATGGCAGTTTTATAAACGATATTAAAATTATAAGAGTCTATAAGGTCTGTTGTAATCAGATTATTAAAGGGTAAAGCACAGATCAGAATTCCAAAAAATACGGAAAAACTGATTTCCCGCCCTCTTTCACTGCTCAATCGGGTAAAAATGAGAGTTAATGAAAGATTGACATTCCCCGCAAACAACATTCCCTGGATAAAACGTGTAGGAAAAAGAACGTAAACTTCGCGGGTAAAGTAACATATAAGACAAGCTATAATCTGTAAAGTGGTAAATAAAAGAAAATACTCTTTCGCCGCCAGAAAACTAAAAAATCTTCTTTCCAGACAGTAAAACCCAACATATCCGGCATAGAATAATGCCACTGAAAACTGAATATCAGCAGGTTCGCTTCCGTAATATCCTGCTGCGGCATTAATATTGGTCAACGGCAGGAAGAAGATGATAATTCCCGGTAAAGTCATGGAGAAAAGAATAATTTTCACCAGCCATTCCGGCACCCATCTTTTAAAAAAAGGCATTTGTCTTTTAGCCATTAGGAATGCTTTTTATGGGCATATACGTTTACATTCATTCCCATCTTGAGAATATCTATATCTCTTCTTTTCCCATCTACTTTGATCCTAACAGGAATACGCTGTACAATTTTCACATAGTTCCCCGTGGAGTTATCAGGCGGCAATAATGAAAAACTGGAGCCTGTAGCCGGTGATAATGAAATAATAGTTCCTTGAAATTCTTTGTCAGGATAAGAGTCTGCAACAATTTTCACCTGATCTCCAATTTTCATATCCTTGATTTGGGTTTCCTTGTAATTCGCAACCACCCATTTATCGGTTTCATTATTAACAATGAATGCCAGCGTTTCTCCCGCATCAATCATCTGCCCTACTTCAACGGTTCGTCTTCCCATTCTTCCATCATAAGAAGCAACTACTGCGGTATAACTTACGTCTAATTTATGACGGTCTAATAAAGCTTCCAGTCTTGCAATTTCAGCCTGTACCACTGTTTTTTCAGTCTGAATATCATTAATTTTAGATACAGAAGCCGCATAATTATCCTTAGACGATTGATAATCACTTTCATTCACATCCAGGGTTGCTTTCACATCTTCAAGTCTCTGTTTTGTGGCCGATTCTTCATCGTAAAGCTTTTTATAACGGTTGTAATCAAGCTGTTGTTTCCAGACTTTTGCCTTACTGGCATCTACCTGTGCCTGTGCAGCTGCAGCTTCTTTCTTTGTAGTCCCCGTATTACTCTGTAAAACTTTTAGCTGTGCACGGGCTTTCTGAAGGGCTGCCTGAGTTTGTTTTTGCTGAAGAACATACTCACGGTTATCAATCAATAAAAGAGTATCTCCTTTTTTAACTTCCTGATTTTCCTCAAATTTTACAGCCACGATGAAACCGCCAGCTCTTGAAATAACCGGATTCACATATTCCTGAATCTGAGCGTCATTGGTCTGCTCATATCTGTAATAATTTTTTAGGGTAAAACCGCCCCAAACAGCAAGTGCGGCAACGATTAAAACTGAAATCCATCCTGTGATCTTTGTGATCAACCTATCGGTAGGGGTATATTTTTTTTTCATTGTATTATAAAATGCCTGTAATATTTTGTAGTAAATAATAATTATTCTGTGCCATGATTTTTGCCGCTTCCAATTCAAATTTTGTCTGAAGAAGCTGGATATCCGCATCTAAAAGTTCTGTAATAAGGGAAGTCTGATTGAAGTAAGTATTTTTAATAATACGTGCATTCTCCTTAGCCTGCGCAACATTGGTTTCAGCAACCTTGATCTGTTCAAGCGCTTCCTGATATCTCAAATAAGCTTCTTTTACCTGTTGTCTTACCTTGTCTTCAGTATCTTTATGAACTTCCTCTTCTTTTTCAAATTCAAGCTTAGCCGCCTTTACTTTATTAGTATTGTGATACAGTGATGAGATCGAAAATGAAGCCTTTACCCCAACAATTCCCAATGAATACCAATATGGATTGTATGGGTAAAGGAAGATCTGCGGATTGGCGTAATAAAACTCACCATACATCCCGACTTTAGGCCTTACATTGGCTTTAACCTGTTTCAGTCTGAGCTTGCTTAATTCAGTCTGCTGTTCAGAAACATGATAATCGAATGAATGAGCCAGCGCCAATTTCAGATAATCTGCATAGGTAGTATTGGCATCCCATTGATTAGAAGGACTTTCCGGGATAACGACCTCCTCATCAGGAACTCCTAAAATAATATTCAGTTTCTGCATGGCAATCAGAATATCATTTTCAATAGTCACCAAGGTCATTTTACGTTTCGAAAGTTCAAGTTCTATTCTTAAAACATCACTTTTTAGAACTACTCCGTTTTTATATAAAGACTTAATTTCTTTAAGCTGTACCTCCTGATCTTTTATATCCTGTTTGATAAGATCCCTGAAGATTAATGTTTTCTGAAGTTCAAGATAAAGGGTTGCTGTTTTGTAATGGATATCGGAAATCGCCTGTTCTTTCTTAATTTCTTTGACTTTCTGCAAAGTTTGGTTTTCCTTGATTTTAAGAT
Organism: Chryseobacterium nakagawai; assembly: GCF_900637665.1. Classification (NCBI taxonomy): domain Bacteria; kingdom Pseudomonadati; phylum Bacteroidota; class Flavobacteriia; order Flavobacteriales; family Weeksellaceae; genus Chryseobacterium; species Chryseobacterium nakagawai. Next base: position 2,400,144 of record NZ_LR134386.1, on the reverse strand, counting down.
TGAGCTTATTTCCGTTGTAAATATTCAGATAAAAATCGGCTCCGACTCTGTAAAGGGTGTGGATCACCTCGTGTTGGGTAGGTTTAGAAAAAATTCCGTTTTCATAGATAGGGATGTTGGAAGCTTTTTCAGCAGATCCTTTGACTTGTATTTCCGGGAGCCGTTCTCGTTTGGCATCTTTTACTTCTGTTTCGGCAATGTCTACACTGATGGTGTTGATTTTAATATGACGGCTGTTTTCTTCAGCTATTTGCCATGCGTCTTTTAGGGAGATTCGGATGGTATCATTTCGTGGACTGCCTGTCTGAGCTGATAAAGTGTAGGAAGCTCCCAACATCAGCAATCCGGTGACATAAATTTTCATTTGAATTTTTCGAATTATTGCACTGCAAATTTATTGGCAATCCTGAAATTATTTTTATCTAAAATAGTCAACTTTTACATGATTCCGGCCAAATGATTATATTTGCATTTTCATCAGTATTTTAGTTTTGATATGGGATTAATTGCAGCACTTCCGGACATCGACAAACATGAGAAAAGTGTATTCGTCATGCATGAAAAATCAGAGAAACTGATTCCGTTTCATAAACATACAAAAGGGCAATTAAGCTATGTAGAAGGCGGTATTGCTTATATCACCATCAATAACAGGACATATGTGGTACCTGCAAGACATTTCTTTTGGATTCCACAGGGTATGGAACATATTCTGGAAATTGGGCATACTGCCACTGTTCTGCGTTCTCTTTATTTTTATGCTCATGATGATGTTTCAGATGCTTTTTATAGCAGACTGGGAATATATCCCGCTTCGGAACTTTTGATCCAGATGATTAAATATACGGAGATGTGGGATGAAAAACATGTCACTGATAAAGATGAAAATTTTGAGTTCTTGGTCGCATTGAAAAAGATCCTGCCTAAAACCCATAAACAGCCTCTACCTATAATTCTTCCAGCGACCCACAATAAACAAATGATGAAAATAGTCTCTTATCTTGAATGGAATATGGGAGAAAAATTGACTCTTGCTAATGTAAGCGCCCGATTTGGATTGAGTGAGCGTTCTATGTCCCGATTGTTTAAAGCAGATATGGATATTTCTTTTCTTCAATACCTGAAAACATTAAGGATCATTAAGGCTATCGAGTTGCTTCTCAATACAGATAAACCTATTAACGAAATTGCTGATGATGTTGGTTATAGCTCAATTAGTGCATTTAGTGATACCTTTCATGAGTTTACACAATCCAGGCCTTCGGATCTTAGGAAAAGCAGTAAGACTTTTTAATCTTTTGAATATTAGGATAGAACCACCATATCAAAAATTCAAAAAATTTTTGATATCCTTCCATATGAATTTCCACCTTTTTTAGTTTTTAACGAACTCTGTTCTGCTGTGAATTAATTCTCCATTTTTATAGATAAAATAATCAATTCTGCTTCCTGACTTCTGCCACCATTCCCCATGAGGTAGACCATTCTCATATATTTCTATTTTAATGGGATTAATAGTTTGTTTATAATTTTTATCTCCTGACAACGATTTTATAGCGTCCATGTTTTCTGTAGAATAGAAATCTTCATTCCTATAATATTTCCAAACTCCATCTTTCATTCCATTTTTAAATACTGCAACTATGCTATATGGACTATACTCGCTCCATGATTCATTAATATTTACGATCTTATAAGTTCCATTTATGGGCGTCTGGTTACTCCTTAGCAGTAATTTATCATTACAATTAGGTTTAATATAAATTGGACCTTCAAAATTGAATGATTTTTTATCCTTTACTGCTTTAATTACAGTCACTCCATCAGAAAATGATTCATTATAACGCATACAATTTCCCCAATATATTTCAGAGGAACTCAATTGAGGGATTGAATCTACTTTAACATTAATGTTTGAGTTTGCTTTACACGAAACAAATAATGCTAATAAAAGAATATAATTAAGAAATCTCTGTACCATTAGTTGCGTTTATTTTAATTAAATCTCCTCTTTGAGAAGATGTTCTTACATCTCCAAGCATAATATCCCACTGATATTTATACAAATATATTCCAAAATCTACAGGAATAGTTACAATACTAGAATCTTTTGGGTAATCCATTACATTAAGAGTTTCACTTTTAATAAAATGATGTCTATTACTATTTTCAGTAAAGTCTACAAATGGATGATGCAAAACTAATGAATGTCCTACCTCATGAGCAGGAACTTCTTTTGCATTTTCTTCCAGTAATGACCTTGCTAAAATTAAATATTTACTATCATAAGAAACTTGATCTACTCTTCCTTTAAAATTATTGTAAATTTCCATTCATGAACTATCTAAACCATTATATTCAACTATAGTAAAAGGAATTAAAAAAATCAAAATTCTTCTTTCATCTTGCCCGTTTGATCTAATATATTCTCTTATTAAACCATTGATAAGCTCATCAGAATTCACTCTTAAAGTAAAATCATTATATTCACTATATTGAAGTAGTGATCTCTTAATTAAATCTACCCCATTTGTTATTGAAGAAGGTGGAGAATTGAAATATGTAGCACTTCGTCAGTAATACATATGAAAATTATGTGCTTCAGAAATTTATGAAGTAAAAAATCTTTTGTGTCTTTTGCTGTTAAGGAAAACCTCAATTTATGATCTTTATCAAACCCATTTAAAATAAAAGACTATTTTATCTTTTATTAAAAATAAATTTATACCTTTGTCCTATAAAATTCAGCTAAAATGTTTTCAAAAACCTGCGAATATGCCTTAAGAGCACTAATTTACATTGCCCAGCAATCTAAAAATGACAGCAGGGTCGGTATTAAGGATATTGCCAAAAGCATCAATTCCCCCGAACATTTTATTGCAAAAATTCTACAGGATCTGAGCAGAAAAGGATTTGTACAATCTGCAAAAGGCCCAAACGGAGGATTTTATATGGATTCTAGAAATCTGAATACCAGCATTGCAGATATTGTAAGGGAAATAGATGGTGATAAATTATTTTCAGGCTGTGGGCTTGGGCTTAAGCAATGCTCAGAAACTCATCCCTGTCCGCTTCATGAACAATTCAAAAGCATCAGACAGGACCTTCGCATTATGCTTGAAACCTCTAAAATACAGATGTTTGTAGATAACCTTGATTTAGAATTGACTTATCTTAAAACGTAAAAAAAATTTTAAAATAATAAAAGATAAAAAGATCTTAATATATTTAAATTAAAAAAAATGAAGATTCATCTCAAAAACCCTTTCGTACTGATGTTATTCAGCCTTATGGCAGGAATGTTTATAACGGTCAGTTTTCTAGAAACTCCATTGAAGTTTCAGGTACAGGGAATGACCTTAACAACAGCTTTAGGGTTGGGAAAAATTATGTTTGGAATCTCTACTAACATACAATGGATATTTCTGATCTTAATTCTGATACTTATGATAGTTAGCTATAAGAACTACACCAAAACCGACTTTATGATTCTCATAGCCTTAGTCACTATACTTGCTGCAGAACATCTTTGGATGTTACCGGTTCTGAATTCAAGAGTTGATTTACTTTCATCCGGCAAGCCTTTACCACCTACTCCACTGCATGATTATTTTATTTATGCTGAAGCAGGAAAAGCTGCCCTTCTGATGCTTACCATTATATTACAATTTAAAATTCAGTCTCATGAAAACAGATCTTATTGAAAAAATGTCCGCCCATTGGCTATTAGCTAAAATTGGCAAAAAAGTACTTCGTCCAGGGGGTATTGCTCTTACTCATAAAATGTTATCAATGTTAAATATAACAATCAATGATGATGTAGTGGAATTTGCTCCCGGCCTTGGGCTGACAGCAGAAATAACCTTAAAAAAAAGACCAAAATCTTACACAGGGATTGATGCAGACGAAAATGCCATAAGTTATTTGAACAGTAAGTTTGAACAAAGTCCTGCAGTATTCCGATTGGGTAACGCAGCACTAAGCGCTCTACCTGAACAGTTTGCAGATAAAGTATACGGGGAAGCCATGCTGAGCATGCATGCGGATCACAGAAAATCTGAAATTATTCAGGAAGCTTCCAGGATTTTAGTACCCCAGGGATTTTATGCGATTCATGAACTTGCCTTAGCTCCTGACAACCTCGATGAAAATGTAAAATTACAGATACAGAAAGAACTTGCCTTACCCCTAAAAGTAAATACAAGACCATTAACTGTCTCGGAATGGACCTGTTTACTAGAAAAGGAAGGTTTTCATGTGATAAAAATAGAAACTGCTCCCATGCATCTTTTAAAGCCTCAAAGAATCATCAGTGATGAAGGATTTTCCGGATTCCTGAAAATTGCCGGGAATATCATAACGCAGCCTAAAATCCGATCCCGGATCAAACAGATCAGGAAGGCTTTTAAAAAATATGATGACTACCTCTTTGCCGTAGCTATTCTTGCTCAGAAAAAATAATTTTAAATGATATGCATTATGAAAATACAACTTTTTAATACCGGAATCATTCTAACCTTAGCCTCTATTCTCTTATCCTGCTCAAAGCCTGAAACCACACCGATTCCACAAGCAGATCCATATTCTACAAAGCAATCATCCCAACCTGTAGAGCCAGCCCCGGCTCCACCCATTGCAAGTACAGTTTCTGTAGAGGAAGGCCTGAAACTAATTGAAGGAATGGATTGTCTTACCTGCCATAAAACAGATTCAAAATTAATAGGTCCATCCTATCAGGAAGTCGCTGCAAAATATACTGAAGCAGATATTGATAGGCTGGCTCAGAAAATCATTGAAGGCGGAAAAGGAAATTGGGGTGATATTCCAATGGCTCCTCATAATGGTTTGAGTAAAGACAATGCAAAACTTATGGTGAAGTATATTCTTTCATTAAAGAAGTAAAAAAATTTAAAATAATAAAAGACAAAAAAGTATTATATTATGAATACAAAAACAGATTTTATAGGAAATATGGTAGCTGAAGACTTCAGAACTGCTGCTATTTTTAAAAGACACGGAATCGATTTCTGCTGTAAAGGCGGAAGAACAATAGAAGAAGCATGTAGCAATAAAAAACTTGATCCGGAAAAAATTTATGAAGAGCTGGAAGCTCTCCCAAAAAATGAAGGCACTTCTATCGACTTCAATAGCTGGCCACTGGATCTTCTGGCAGATTATATCGAGAAAACACACCATCGGTATGTGGAGGAAAAAACTCCCGTTTTACAGGCTTTTCTTGATAAATTATGCAAAGTTCACGGAGGCAGACATCCGGAATTATTTGAGATCAACGCCATATTTAATGAATCTGCTCACGATCTGGCAGCTCACATGAAAAAAGAAGAACTGATCCTGTTTCCTTTTGTAAGAAATATGATAAAATCCAAAACATCCGGAAACAACCTGGTACAACCGCCATTCGGAACAGTAGAAAATCCGGTGCATATGATGCAGCATGAACATACAGTAGAAGGAGACCGTTTCAGAAAAATAGCAGAGATTACACATGAATACACTCCTCCTGCTGATGCGTGCAATACGTACAAAGTGGCTTTTGCTATGCTCCAGGATTTTGAAAATGACCTTCACAAACATATTCATCTTGAAAATAATATTCTTTTCCCGAAAGCTATCCAATTGGAAAAAGAATTTAGTATTGAACCTTAAAAACTGATATCAAATGACACCTAAAAAACTTTGGAGATGGCTTGCTGTAGTAATGGTTGCTTCGTTTGCTGTCCTTATATTTTACGGAACTGAAATTTACAGGAAAATCCCTCCTATTCCTAATCAGGTCGTAAGTACCGATGATACCGTGCTTGCTACCGGACAGGACATTAAAGACGGTCAGAATGTTTGGCAGTCTATTGGAGGTCAAACCGTGGGAAGTATATGGGGACATGGTGCCTATATTGCCCCTGACTGGACTGCTGATTACCTCCACAGAGAATCTCTTCTTCTGCTTGATGAGTTGGCTAAAAAAGATAATAAAATCTATAAAGAATTATCTGATGACGAACAGGCAAAATATCAGGTATTGCTGAAAAAGGAACTTCGCACCAATACTTTTGATGAAGGAAAAAATGCAATCATATTCTCCCCGGAAAGAGCAAAAGTACAGAAGCAGCTTTCTCAATATTACTCAAAATTATTCATGAATGATCCTTCCATGGCGCAGCTTCGTGATCAGTATGCAATTCCCAAAAATACAGTCAAAGATAGTGGAAGAATGTCTCAAATGAGTGCTTTTTTCGCCTGGAGTACATGGGTATGCATTACAGAGCGTCCCGGGGATACTGTTACCTATACCAATAACTGGCCGCACGATGAGTCTGTAGGCAATGTTCCACCACCTTCTTTACACTTATGGTCAGGATTCAGTGTATTATTACTACTGGCTTCCGTGGGGTTGTTGGTATTCTATCATGCCAGAAATAAAGAAGAAGAAATCAGTGAGGCTCTTCCTCTTGAAGACCCATTACGAAATATGAAACCCACTCCCTCTATGAAAGCTACGCTGAAATATATCTGGGTAGTCGCATTACTGATACTGGTGCAGATGCTTGCCGGAGTCATTACCGCTCATTATGGAGTTGAAGGAAGCGGATTCTATGGAATTCCTCTGGATGAGTTTCTTCCCCAGTCGGTTTCCAGAAGCTGGCATGTACAATTAGCCATATTCTGGATTGCTACCTCCTGGTTGGCTACTGGACTTTACATAGCTCCAGCGGTATCCGGACATGAACCGAAATATCAAAAATTAGGGGTCAATGTCTTGTTTGGAGCATTATTAATTGTTGTATTAGGATCTTTAACCGGGCAATGGCTTGGGGTCATGCAAAAATTGGGACTGGTAGATAACTTCCTATGGGGCCATCAGGGATATGAATATGTAGAACTGGGAAGAATCTGGCAGATTTTATTGCTTATCGGATTGATCCTTTGGTTGGTTTTAATGGTAAGAGCCCTCCTTCCTGCCTTAAAACGTAAAGATGGTGATCGTCATTTATTGCTTTTATTTACGCTTTCTTCTGTTGCTATTGCTATGTTTTATGGTGCCGGACTTATGTATGGAAGACAAACCCACATGGCGATTGCAGAATATTGGAGATGGTGGGTAGTTCACCTTTGGGTAGAAGGGTTCTTTGAAGTTTTTGCCACAGTAGTTGCTGCTTTCCTGTTTACCAGATTAGGTTTATTACGATTAAAATCGGCAACTAATGCAGTGTTATTTTCCACTATTATTTTCCTGGCAGGAGGTATTCTGGGAACATTCCATCACTTGTATTTCAGTGCAACGCCTACCGCTGTACTTGCATTAGGAGCTACTTTCAGTGCGTTGGAAATTGTACCTCTTGTATTGATTGGGTATGAAGCTTATCAGAACTACCAGCTGAGTAAATCTACCCAATGGATCAAAGCTTACAAATGGCCCATCTACTGTTTTATTGCCATGTGTTTCTGGAATTTTCTGGGAGCCGGAATCTTTGGATTCGCCATCAACCCTCCTATTGCCTTATATTATATTCAGGGATTAAACACTACTGCTGTGCACGGTCATGCCGCTCTATTTGGAGTATATGGAATTTTAGGAATCGGATTGATGATGTTTGTACTCCGGGGGCTTTATCCTGATCGTGAATGGAATGACAAATTAATAGGCTGGGCTTTCTGGTTAACCAATATCGGATTGCTGGTGATGGTTACCATTAGTCTTCTTCCTATAGGAATTATGCAATCTGTAGCTTCTATTAAAGAAGGATATTGGTATGCGCGTTCCGCAGAGTTTATGCAAACAGATATTATGCATTTCTTACGATGGATGAGAGTTCCGGGCGATATTTTATTAGCTGCCGGAGAGCTGTTACTTGTTATTTTCATCATCGGGTTAAAATTTGGATGGTCATTGAAAGAAAAACGTTAACCCATCTTCATTAAACCTTATGGACCTGAAAATCTATAGGGTTTAATAATTTTATTTCTTCTCAAATTAAAAAGTCATGAAACGCAATGAAAATATAGTACTCCTTTCAAGAGATCATCATTCCGGACTGCTTTGCAGCTGGAAGATCAGGCAAGGAATAAAGAAAGAAATTGAATCTGAGCGAATTAAAAAGTACATTTTTTATTTTTTTGAACATCATCTGGAAGATCATTTCAGAGAGGAAGAAGAAATTCTTTGTCCTTCTTTTGAGGATGAATATACAGAGCGTATCCGATCAGAACACCAACAGATAAAGATATTGATTTCTCAAATTAAAGATTCAGGAGCGCCTTATTTATTTTCTGATTTTGCAGACCTTCTTGAGCAGCATATCCGCTTTGAAGAACGGAATTGGTTTCCTCATTTAGAAAAAAGCTAGAGAGTTCCGACCTGAATAAGATTGGAAAAGATCTGGATCATATTCATGTTGAGAAAAAAGAAATGTACAATGATGAATTCTGGAAATAGTTTCTATACATATCAAAACAAAAATACTGTTTCAACATTCTAAGAAACAGTACTTTTGAAACAGTATTTTTTAATAAAACCCATTAAGGAGATAAGTTTTCAGAATGTACAAGGTAAAATCAAAGATTTTAAAAACGAAACTATAAAAACAAAATCCTTTATTCTGAAAGCCTTACCTCATCTTAATGGTTATATTTTTACTATTGTGTTGCTTTAATGATTGCTGCAGTAATCTGTTCCTCTTTCTTTTTTGCATAAGTAGAATCAAAAGGCTCCATGACATTGAATAAATACTGATAAAAAGGAGTGATCTGCTGAACATTTTCAGATTCTTTCATCGCTCTTTCTTTATCCATCTGTTGCAAATTTTTCACAAAAGCATTAAACTTTTTATCCACCGGTTCCACCGATTTCAACAGATAGCTTTGAGCTTTTCCATTTTGCCCTAATGTTCTGTAGGCTTCTGTTACTCCGGAAACAACAAAAGCATATTCCATAGGTTTGGATCTCATTTGTCTTCTGGCGACAGCCCTAAACTTAGGAGAAAGGTTCAGATAATAATCATATTCACTAAAAATTTCTTTTTTCAGATTTTCTGCCAATTGAACTCCTTTCTGTTCCTGCCCTGCCACGATATAAGCTGTAACAAGAGCGCTTAATGAACGCGGATCGTTGTATTTCTCCGCAGGTATTTCTTTGGCTGCCAGATCCAGTAATTCCAATGCTTTTTCTTTCTGTCCATTTGCTGCTAAAGCTAAAACAGCTCTGCTTACAGACGTTCTGTAATTTATAATATTGGAAGTAGCCGTTTCATCATAATAAACATTCAGGTCCTTAAAGTTACCCCATTTATAATTTTTCACCACTTGATAAAGAGAATCAGCATCCACTCTGCCTTTATCCCCATCCGGGCTTTGAGGAGTATGGATAGGAATCAGCCTGTAACTAAATCCATCGAACTGCAGGTAATCATCAAGGTAAAAAATATTTTCGCTATCATATATTCCTCCTGAAGAGAAGTTGATCGGACGCTTCCAATCAAAATTAGCCAGAATATCCAGCATAATAAGATGGCTTTTATAAAGAGTATTGGCTTCATATTTAATCATAATCTGATCTACTGTATTTGGGAGATCAGCCTGATTAATAATTCCAGACTTCACTGCATTTTCCTTATTGACAGGAAGAATGAATTGATGTACTGGAATGATATTGTATTTTTCATATTCTTTTTCCCCGAAATACATTTTCAGTAACTCATCTTTTGCCGGAGATTTATATTTCAGAAATTTAATCGCATCTTTTAAGGTCATTGAATCCTGAGTCAGAAATTTTCTGAATTCCTGAAATTCAGTTTCAGGAGCTCCCTGATCTTTTAACATAGCAAACAATCCTTCCCAGTCTTCTTTTTTCATCAGATAAACCTGATCGTTGACGCCGTCTCTGTAATCCTCATGGGTTAATTCACCAGGAACTCCCATGGCATTATAAGTTTTTCTTTTTACCTGATCGATATTCCACGGAGTGGCAAGCATAGTGAAATTCACGGTTTTCACATCATCCCTTACCCTTTCTGTTTCCTGAATTCCCCAAACCGGATATGTATCATTATCAGCATAGGTAAAAATAATCCCGTTTTTAGGCAATGACACCAGGAAAGAATAGGCCGAATCATAAGCCGCTGACTTCTGGCTCCGATCATGTGGAACATAATTTTGGAACCCCATCATAAAAGGAATTCCTAACAAAACTATCCCGAATACCATATTTACTGCATTAGATTTTACTTTGGACTGAATAAACCATAGAACAGATCCGGCTCCCAACCCAATCCAGATGGCAAAGGCATAGAATGACCCTACCATTGCATAATCTCTTTCTCTGGGTTCAAATGGTTTAACGCCTGTATAGAAAACAATTCCGATACTGGTGACAATAAACAGGGAAAGAAGAGCGTAGAATCTTCCAAAATCTCTGTTTAACTGAAAGAAAAAACCAATCAATCCCAAGATCAGCGGCAGGAAAAAGAATTTTACAGTGCTATCATTTTTAAATTTTGCCGGAATATTATCCTGGTTTCCCAATAAAGCATTGTCAATAAAAGAAAAACCTGAAATCCAGTTTCCATGAGTATTTTCCAGGTGACCCTGAAAATCATTCTGTCTTCCTACGAAGTTCCACATCAGATATCTTACAAAATAATATCCGTTCTGAAAAGAAAAGAAATAATTCATATTCTGGCCCAATGAAGGTCTTTGCACATTAATAAGATCATAGGGTTTTACCTTCATATAATCTTCAACCGTAATGGAATCATCTTCATATTTGGCTCTTAGTTCATCAAAAATCTGTTTAGCCTGCGGATTATCTGCCACATCCTCATTATCATAGTTGAATGTAAAATCAGGAGCTCCGTACATCGAAATGTAATTGGCCATCACCTCCTTGTCCTCACTAAACATTCTGGGCATAAAGCTTATATGAGATTTATTGTATGCATAATTAAACCTTTCCCCTGTTTTTCTATAAGTCTTAGTTTTTTCATCTTTTTCGTAGATATCTCCGGTTATTTTCCTTTTATAGCTTCCGTCTTCATTCTTTTCTAGCCCTTTTTTATCAAGAGCTGCTGTGTAATTTTGTCCGTAAACGGTAGGCCAATCACCATACTGCTCCCTGTTGTAATAATCCTTCATCCCGATAGCTGTATCAGGATCATTAAGATTCATAGGCGGATTGGCATTTGCCCTGATGGGAATTACTAGCCAGCATGAAAACCCTATTACCATATACACTACAGATAAAACGATAGTCTGATAGATATTTTTTTTTGTCTTTCTCGCATACGTAATCATCAGATAACAAAGTACTGCCATCAAAATAAAAGCGACGATCGTCCCGGAATGAAAAGGAAGCCCTAACCCATTGACAAAGAAGATTTCCAGCTGTCCGAACATCGTCATAATCAGCGGAAAAATAATTTTAAAGACAAATGCTAACACTCCAAGCGTTATCAGATTGGCCAAAATAAAACTCTTCCAGGTAAACGTATAAGTTCTGGCATAATACACCAGACATATTGCAGGAATGGCCAGCATACACATCATATGAACTCCCACTGAAAGCCCTATAATAAAGAAAATAAGAACAATCCATCTTTCATTATCTGTTGCTTTATATTCGTTTTCCCATTTGGTAATCAGCCATACTAAAATTGCGATAAATAAAGAAGCCATTGAATAGACTTCTCCTTCTACCGCTGAAAACCAAAACGTATCTGAAAACATAAAACATAAAGCACCTATAGTTCCGGCAAACAGAATGGAAATTTCCTGATGCTTCGTAATATCTTCAAAATCCTTATGTAAAAGTCTTCTTAAAAAATGGGTAATAGTCCAAAACAAAAATAAAATCGTCAATGCACTGAAAAGCGCTGACATCGCATTAATCACAATAGAATAATTGCTGCTGTTCCCCAATGCAAAAATACTCGCCACAGCTCCCACAATTTGGAATAAGGCTGCTCCAGGAGCATGTGTTACTTCAAGTTTAGCCGCTGAAGAGATATATTCCCCGCAATCCCAAAAGCTCAGAAAATGCTCCATGGTGGAGAAATAAGTAATTAATGCAATAGCAAAAAGGAACCATCCCAGTACGGTGTTCCATTTTTTAAAAGACCAGTTTTTCATATTAATATTTTCCAATATTAATATGACAACTGACGGAAAAGGAATATTACATCAACCTGTGACTTTTTCCATAAAATGATGAATCAGGATGAAAACTTAAAATAGTTTAATATGTATTATTCAATCCCCCATCCAAAGGAATATTAGCTCCGGTAAGGTAAGATGCATATTCTGAAGCCAGAAAAGCCACCAGATGACCATATTCTTCCGGTTTTCCGAATCGTTTCATTGGGATTTTACTTTCCCTGGTCTTTTTAATTTCTTCTACAGATGAATTCATTTTTTGAGCATCATGACTGATTAAATTCTGAATGCGTGCTGTATCAAAATATCCTGTTAAGATATTGTTCACTGTAATATGATGCTGGGCAACTTCGATGGATAAGGTTTTGGCCCAAGCCATCACTGCAGAGCGGATAGAATTGGAAAGCGCCAGATTTCCGATGGGTTCTTTTACAGAGAGTGAAGAAACATTGATAATACGGCCGTTTTTCTGCTCAATCATATGAGGTAAAGCCAATAAAGTTGTTTCACAAACCGTTTTAAACAGAAGGTCAAAAGCTTTCTGATAATCTTCAACATTTTTTTCAAGGGCAAGCCCCGGTTCCGGACCATTGGTATTATTCACCAAAATATCTATGGAATGGGTTTTAAAATATCCTGCGATGATTTGTTTATAGCTTTCAAAATCAGAAAAATCAGCAACCAGGTATTCATGTTTCTGATCCGGATGAACAGTGGGTAATGAAGCCATGAAATCTTTAAGTTTTGCTTCATTTCTAGCCATTATGGTCACATTAGCTCCACATTTTGCCAGTTCAATAGCAATTCCTGCCCCTATTCCCTGCGTAGCCCCTCCTACCAGAGCATTTTTTGAAAAAAGTTGAATATTCATACACTCTATCTGATTACAAATTATCTTATATAAAGGTAAGAAAAAACCTCCAAAATACATTGGAGGCTACATTTTTAACCTGCTGTGAAAATTACTTTACAACCGTGGCTTCTAATTCTACTTTTAAGGTTTCAAATAAGCCATTCACCTCAAGCATAGTGACCGCCTGCTCAATATCGTGTTTTGCAATCCAGTCCTGAAGAATAGGAAAATGAGGCCATAACTCCTGAGTTGAGGTGGTATAGATATTTAATCTTACAACTCCTTTACATTCATATCCTGCAGTTGTAATCACTTCTTCAAGATTGGCAATTGCCTGCTCAAGTTGGCTTTTCATATCCTCATTACTCGAGGTACCATCCGGATCAATGGCTGCCTGTCCTGAACAGTATAAAGTTGCTTCTATGTTTTTTACTTCCACAGCTTGCGAATAACTGCGTGTTTCCTGCCATTTCCATGGGTTTACCATTCTTTTTTCCATTGTTGAATTTTGTTATACATTACTCTACAAAATTGCAGAATAGGGATCTCAAAACTCTGTGATCGAAATCACGATTATCCAGTGACCGAAATCACCACTTATAAAGATAAACGGCTGAGTGTTTCGCGGGAAACGCCCAGATAAGCAGCAAGCAATGATTTGGGAACACGCTGTACAAGAGACGGATATTTTTCCAGAAGGTGTTCATATCGGTCCTTTATTCCGGTTGTCATGGTAGAAATAATACGCTGTTGTGCTGAAATAAATCCCATATAGGCTTTTTCCAGAAAGAAATGCTCCATTTTAGGATGGATACTACAGATCTTCCTATAATTTTCAAGGCTAAGGCACAATACTTCCGTATTTTCCACACACTCCAATGACATGGTGGCTTTCTGACTGAGATAATAGGCAGGGAAATCAGTTTCCCACCAATCTTCCATGGCAAACCCTACGATATGCTCCTTTCCGGCTTCATCCGTATAGACTAATTTCAAAAGTCCTTTCAACACAAAATAATTATAGGAAACCCACTCTCCTTCTTGTATTAAAAACTGATGCTTCTTGTATTTTTTATAGATAAAACAGGAAGATATATATTCAAACTCTTCTTCACTGAGAGGAAGTATTTTTTCGATATGGGTTCTTAAACGATCCTGCATATTCTGTTTCTTAGGGTATAAAAGTACTATTTTTTCATGAAGGAAATTATAGTCGATATTTATACAGTAGCAATAACAATCTAACTAAAAAGAAAACCCGCAGATCAAAACTACGGGCTTTTTTAATATCAATAACTCGCTTATGACTTCGGAGATTTTATATAATTAAACCTTGTATTTTCCTCCACCTCGTTTATGTATTACGTTCCACACAGATATAAGAAGATTCCTTTTTGTCATAAAATACTTCTACAAACGGCTCATCCTGTAATCCGATCTGAAAAAGAAACTCCAGATCTTCGTTCCACTGCATAGGAACATCATCTTCAGGCCAGATCATTGCCCAACCGCCCTTGTAGGCAAAAATATCATCATTGGAGTAGATAGGATGTGAATCTATCCAGATATCAGTATAGTCATCCGGAGCAAAAGCCGCTAAGCTTGTCAGCTCATTTTTATCGCCATCATTTTCAAGAATCCATTGTTGGATTTCTTCATCTCCGTAATGCATCAATGTTTCAAATGGCGGGTAAATCTCTGTTTCTCTTTCTGTTAAAGCTATATAGGAGCTTAAGTCAACTGCTTCTATATGAACTGGTACAAAGCTGAACTCATCCTGTTCTTCCATCAGTCCCATCCATTGATCTGAGTACTTTACAATAAAACGAAGTGGTTCATTTTCATTAGTATAAGCTGTTTTTTCATCCGCATCATTCGCTGAAGTAAACAATTTGGCTTTACGGATCATAGGCTGCGCCTTCTCCTTCAGTTGGTCTATATTCATAAGTAGTGAAATGGTGTTCGATAATTTTCTTTCTATCCAAAAATAAGTCTTTTTATCGGTCTTTACAATCATTACTTAGATTTAAGATAGAAGTTACTAACAGCTATTTGAATGATTTATAAAATAGACTCATATAAAAGCAATAAAGATAGAAAAACACCTCTACGAACGCTTCAAGAACTTCCAGCTTCCGTTCAAACTCCTAAACAATAAAAGGGTAATTCTCTCCCAATTGGGGATGAATGGCATTCAGCGTATCATAAAAGTTTTGTCTGACAGGTTCTGAAACTTCATCATACTCATCTAAGTAAAAATCCAATTGTTGAACAATGAATGCCATCTGCAACCATTCTTCAAAACTGATATTCATGGGTTCTAATTTTTCGTCATCATCATGATTATAAAAGAAAACAGCTCCGCTTCTATCCAGGAACCAGCGATCTCCTTGCCCATTCCCAGCAAAACACCAAGAATCCGGCAAGACAAATTCTTTATTTTCATTGACCGCCTCAATAGCACTGTATACAATCGCTTCTGATGCTATCTCTGTTGTTTTTATAACAGTAACCATGTTTTTATAACATTTGGGAAAAGGAAAATCAATGGTTTTGGGGAAATTCTGTACGTTTCCTTTTTCCTTTAAAATCTCAGTTTCTATTTCTTCAATGGATCGTATTTTAAATAGCATTATCATTAAGCTTTATTGTGGCGTTTGCTGTTGACACTCAATTTTCAAATTATGTTGTTTCACCAGCTCTACAAAAGCTTGTGTAAAAAATTTAACTCCTTTATTTTCATCCTGAACAGCATATTTTACATCTAATAACGGAATATCTTCAAATGTGAAACCCATTCCTTCAAAATCTTTAATAATAAGCGCTGTTTTCAGAAACAATGCAGCATAAACAGGAACTTGCAAGCCTTTCAGCATGCAGGGTATAAATTCAATTTCATCCTGAAGATCTTTCCTTAAAGCTGACACGGCTTTCTCTGAAAATAAATCACCTATACCGCCAGTATAGCAGGTATATATGTCATATTCCTTTAAAAAATCATCCAGATTCAGGTTATACTGTTCTGTAAATTCTTCTTTAATGGGAATCCTATTATTTCTGATTGGGATTTCCCGGCATTCTGGGATTTGAAATTTATCAAAAATATTTCCCTGTTTATCAATTACTGAGAAGTAATAATCTTCCTGTGGGTGAAATGAAAGCAAGGTATACAAATTCATATCTCTAATTACTCAAAGTGTTTATTGTCCTTTTTTATTTCAGTAAAGAATCAATTTGCTGGTAAAAAGAATCCTTGCTGTAATCTGCCACTCCGGTGTGATGAAGGCGGATTTCTCCTTTTTTATCCAGTACAACAGTAGTTGGCAACGAACCGTTATAAATTTCTCCCGGAATACTGCCTGCAGGAGTTATAAAAGGAACTGTAAATCCTTTTTCTTTTAAATAAGCTTTTCCCAAATCGGGGTTATCGTCAAGATTTATCGTGAGGAATATGATATTCGGATGGGTTTTGTATCGGTTATACAACTTTTCAATTGATGGAAACTCAGCCCGGCAGGGAGGACACCATGAGGCCCAGAAATTAATAAAGACCACTTTATTTTTCAGATCAGAGGGATCAATAATGGTCCCATCTTCATTTTTTAGCATCAAACCTGTATAAGCTACAGTATTTCCCGGTTTCTCCACGGATTCAGAAATACTGGAATTGAGTATTCCTGTGGATGCGACCTGTCTCATCAGCCATGCCTTCGCATCCGGATTAACCAATATGATAATGAACAAAACCGTTAATAGTAGAGTGGAAAGATTGCTCATGACCCACTTTTTAAGATTATCCATACTCTTCATCGTTCTTTCCAGGCAAGATAAGTTTAATATTTGGATTAAGGAAGAGTAAAAATCTTTTACTATAACACCTCATTTGAATCTAAAACAATTAAAATATTAAACAATTTTATTCATTTCTTCATTAAAAAATCAAATAAATGAATAAAAAACCATCATTTTATTCACTTGCATTATTCATTATCATAATTAGTTTTTCATTCAGTAAAAACACAACAACTTAACATCTTATCAATTTCCACTATCAAATTCTTACAATCTTTAGTATTAAAATCTCCAAAAACACCCATTAACAACACAAAAACCACAATTTTTTCACCAAAATGGGGATTTTGCCTGTAACTAATTCCTGATTCTTTCAACTAATCAACTGGAAACAATAACTCCGTTCAATATAGAAGAGATCTACTACTTTAAAAAAAACTAATGCAAACATCTTTTTTCAAGATTACCGCAGCCACTGCTGCGCTCTGTTTCAGCACTCTGGTGATGGCCCAACAGCAATCCCGCTCTATAAGCGGAACAGTGAAAGATAAAAAAAACGGCGAATTGCTGATTGGTGTAACGGTAAAAGTAAGCGATGATCCTTCGATTAACGTTGTAGCCAATGAATATGGATTTTACTCGCTATCAGTGCCGGAAGGGAGCCATACCATCATTATTTCTTATCCCGGTTACAAGGATTTTGAGCAGCAAATCAACGTTGACCAGAATATGAAACTGGATATTCTTCTTAACCAGGAAGAGCAGAAATCTAACACGATAGATGAAGTAATTGTTTCCGGGATTAAAAAGGATAAAAACCTTACCAGTGCCCAAATGGGAACTGAAACTTTAAATATCAAAAGCATAGAGAAACTTCCTGTCTTATTTGGTGAGAAGGACGTTATGAAAACCATACAGCTTCTGCCGGGGATTAAAAGTAACGGTGAAGGAAGCAGCGGCTTCAGTGTAAGAGGTGGGGCAACAGACCAAAACCTGATCCTCTTAGATGAAGCTCCGGTGTATAATGCGTCGCATTTACTTGGGTTTTTCAGTACATTCAATAGTGATGCCTTGAAGGATGCCAGTATTATCAAAGGAAACAGCCCTGCTCAGTATGGAGGACGCCTTTCTTCAGTAATGGACGTGAAAATGAAGGATGGAAATAACAAAAATTATAATGTAAATGGTGGAATCGGACTGATTAGCAGCAGGCTGAGTGTGGAAGGGCCGATTCAGAAAGAAAAATCTTCTTTTATTGTATCCGGAAGAAGAACGTATGCCGATTTATTCCTTAAATCTTCTAAAGATTATAAAGACAATAAATTATATTTTTATGATCTTAACCTGAAAGCCAATTATCAGATCAATGAAAATAACCGTATTTATATTTCGGGATATTTCGGAAGAGATGTATTAGGATTGGGAGATACGTTCAATACCGATTGGGGGAATACTACTGCAACATTACGATGGAACAGTATTATCAACAGTAAGCTTTTCTCCAATACATCTATTATCTACAGTAATTATGATTACAAGATTGGCCTGAAAAACAACGAGAGCGAATTTAATTTAAATTCAAAGATTCAGGACTGGAACCTTAAACAGGACTTTACCTGGTTTGCAGGAAATAAACATTCTGTACGGTTTGGTCTGCAGTCTATTTACCATACTTTGACACCAAGCAGTGCCTCCGGAACAATTGTGAATTCTTATTCAAGAAACCCAAGATATTCATGGGAAAATGCCCTGTATATCAATGATGATTTCAAAGCAACAGAAAAGCTTACCATTAATTACGGAATGCGACTTTCCTTCTTTAGTGTATTGGGTGGCGACACTTTCAATACTTACGAAAACGGAGAACTTATGGGAAGTCAATATTTAGAAAAAGGGAAATTCGGAAAAACATATACCAACCTTGAGCCGCGTATTACAGCTAATTACCGCATTAATGAAGTAAGCAGCGTGAAAGGAGGATACTCCAGAAACACCCAGAACCTTCACCTTTTGAGCAACAGCAGCAGTGGAAACCCTACCGATCAATGGATTGGAAGCAGCTATTCGGTGAAGCCTGAAATTGCAGATCAGATTAGTGCAGGCTACAGCAGAAACTTCAATAACAACAATTATGAATTGAATGCTGAAGTTTATTATAAATCCATGCAAAACCAGATCGATTTCAAAAACGGAGCCCAGATTGGCTTCAGTACTGCAGCAGATGTAGAAGGTGAATTATTATTTGGAAAAGGAAGAGCATATGGTCTTGAACTTATTGCCAAAAAGAAAAGTGGAAAACTGACTGGTTGGATCTCTTATACCCTATCTAAAACTGAAAGAAAGATCGACGGAATTAATGACAATCAATGGTACAATGCCAGAATGGATAAAACCCATGATATTTCTATCGTTGCCACTTATCAGCTTAACCCAAAATGGACCCTTTCCGGACTGTTTCTTTACAGTACAGGAAATGCAGTAACCTTCCCTGTTGGAAAATATGAACTGAACGGGCAGACGGTATTCCAGTATAACAGCAGAAATGCTGACAGAATGCCTGCTTATCACAGAATGGATCTTAGTGCCACCTACGAACCGGAATCGAATAAGCGTTTCCGCGGATCATGGACATTCGGAATTTATAACTTGTACGGCCGTGAAAATGCCTACACCATTACTTTCGAAGACAATCCAAACAATCCGGGAACAACCCGCGCTATGCAGACTTCCCTATTCCGTTGGGTCCCTAACATCACTTACAATTTCAAATTTTAAATCATGAAAAAAGCATTCTTTATCATATTATCTGCCATCGCATTAACTTCTTGTGAAAAAGAGATTGATCTGGATCTGGCTGATCAAAGTGGAAACATTGTCATTGAAGGAAATATCACCGATAAAAATGGTTCATATACCGTAAAAATTACCAAATCTGTTGGTTTTGCCCAACCTAACCAATATCCGGCTGTTACGGGAGCCCAGGTTATTCTAAGTGATAATACAGGGCAAACAGAAACACTGGAATATGCAGGAGGAGGAGAATACAAAACAAGTACTTTTCTTGGAGTACCCGGCAGAACGTATACTCTTAAAGTTGTAGCAGAAGGAAAGCAATATACTGCTCAAAGTACTATGCCTAAGGCCGTAGAACTGGAAGGTCTTGTACAGGATACTTTTATGTTCGGAAGTAAGAAGACCTATACTCTTCTACCTGTTTTTACAGATCCTGCGGAATTAGGTAACCGATATCTTTTCAGTTTTTCCATCAATAATTTACCTAAAAAGTACATCAGTGTACTTTCTGACAATTTAAACAACGGATTACCCAATCAATGGACTTTAGGACTTCCTAATGATGATAATAAAGGTAGGGATCACGAAGTGGTCGTTGGTGATGTTATTGATGTTGAAATGCAGTCTATTGACACCAATATATTCACATATTACAGTGCTCTTCTTAAGATCTCAGAAGGATATGGAGGCAGTGTTACCCCTGCTAATCCGCCAAGTAATATCAGTAATGGAGCTTTAGGATATTTCTCCGCACATACTGTAAGATCTATGGTTACACAGATTCAATAGATTTTCTATTATTACAATAATAACGGTTATTCCATCGTATTGGAATAACCGTTTATTTTTTACGAACTGGTATAAAATTATTCTATCCCAGACGTTAAGGATTACAGTTCTAAAATGAAATCCAATTTTCTAATCATTAGTGACATTTCAAAATACTCCTGACATCCTGTTGTCATACCTCATACTTAATTTTGTACCCAATTAATGTAAATACAAGATTATATGAAATTAACATCATTAAGAATCATTACAAAAGACATCCAGCAATCAGTTATGTTTTATGAGAAAGCAATAGGATGTACGGCTCAATGGTATACGGAAGATTTTGCTGAACTTAATACCCACTCTATTACGATAGCCATCGGAAGCACCCGTACCATGAAAATGTTTGGAGGAGAACATCTTACAACATCTAAAGGTTTTACCAATACCATTATAGAATTTTTAGTGGATGATGTTGATCGTGAATACGAAAGGATTAAAGATCTGACAGATCATATTATACAGGAACCTACAACAATGCCTTGGGGTAACCGTTCCCTCCTCTTCCGTGATCCCGATGGAAATCTGATTAACTTTTTTACTCCTGTAAGCCCTGAAGCCATTCAAAAATTCAGATAAAACAGGGAGCCAGAGGATAGAAAACCGCTAATAGTAACCATTATCCAACATCTTTCGCGCCCCTATCTTCTGGCTATTTATTTCACCATTTACACTATTTTTTGTAAGTTAGAGGTTCAAACCAATCCATGAAATATATTCTTCAGGCCTTTATTGGCCTTTTACTACTGCAATCCTGTCAGTCAGATGAGTTAAAAGTAAGTTTTAAAACGATAGAAATAAGTATTCCGGGAACTTTAGGGCCTTCTTTAAAGCACCATTCAAAATATTATTGTTATTTTGAAAAAGACAATCCACTTGGCTCCAATACCCTTGTAGATTTTTATATCCTGGATGAAAACGGAAAAACAGAAGCCCATATTCCCCCACCACCTATCTTATTTTCAGATTATACCTTATCTGTAAAGAATGATACTGTTTTCACCACCCATTACCACAACTATTCTTCATTTTATCTTGATGAAAAACAAAAGAAATGGATAAGGACCTCCAAGACAACAGATATTGTTTTTAAAGACAAAAACTACACAATAGACAGCAATACTTCAGGTATTGGGTGTTATGAAACAAAATTCATAGATCATAAAACACGGCAGCAATATGAAATCTATTTGGAAAATCCGATGGTTAATAAAGTGAACAATTCTTATTATATAACCTCTACAGATTATATTCTAAAAATCTCAGATCCAAAGAAAATGGAAATAGCAGGGCAATCAAATTCCAAGGATCATTATTGCTCCTCTCAGAATATTGATTCGTTTAAGGGAGCTGAAATTCAATACAAAAATGAACTTCCTAACATGTTCAAGTTTTCCATAGCCACTTCATTTGCAGTAAAAAATCAGCTTTATCATTTATACTCGGAAGATGGCTCCACCAAAATTGCAGTTTTAAAAAACAAAGAATTTGTTACTATTTTTGAATTTAAAGACGATATTCATCCCTATCGAAAACATTATGACAGCATGAGCTTTATTCCGGGAAATGAATATCAAACTCTTCGGTTTTCTACAAAGAACCCTCATACTTACGGAATTATTGAAATTGATAAGAATAAGTTTAATGTAATTACTTTCAAAAATACGTATCGGGAGCCTATATTGGGTGAGCCCTACACAAAGGCATGGGTTGAGAAAAATTTCATGGACTTTTATACTCATTTTAATACATTATCCATCAATCAAATCAATCGCATTGAACAAAAAGAAAATGCGTTGAACCTAACTCAACTTGGATTATATAATGGTTTCCCTACCGTCTCATCTGATGATTTCCCAACAGTGTATCAAAAAATTGAACGGAAGTATATTCATTTAATAACCTCCTACTACTACTCTCATCAAAACAAATTATTAAAACTTATTGAATTCGAATGGATCCCACAATCTTATTCAGCACTCTCCAATGAAGATGATATCAAGGTCCGGGAATCTCTTGATAC
The DNA here is from genome assembly GCF_900637665.1 of Chryseobacterium nakagawai. NCBI lineage: Bacteria > Pseudomonadati > Bacteroidota > Flavobacteriia > Flavobacteriales > Weeksellaceae > Chryseobacterium > Chryseobacterium nakagawai. The sequence continues at coordinate 2,377,690 of NZ_LR134386.1, read as the reverse complement.
CCAAAAGATATTTAAGAGCAAATATACCTGGCTTCATGCTTTTCTGAAACAGAAATTAGGAGAGCCTGTTTCTGAAACGGCTAATGGTCCTTCCTATATGAGTGCTAAGTGGGAAACCGGAACAGAAGTGATTGAATTGTCTTATTATAGCAGCACAACCCTTACTTTGTATAAAAAACAAAATAATTAGTTATAATTCTTGCCCATACATCATAAAAAAAGGAGGCTTTTATTGCCTCCCTTTTCTTTTGTACTAATAACCAGACCTTGAATTTCTTTATATTTATTTGTGTTTCTTTCTTATCATTTGGTTTTTTCTTCAAGAAATCCACGTTTAAGGTCATTCATACATTTATATTAATTTCATCACTTGCTAATTCCTCTTCATCATTTGTGTTTTATATAACTATAGTTTATTATTTTTACAGTTATCTTATTTACCTGTTATTATTGAAGTGAAAAAACTAAAAAAAGCAATTGCATTTCATTTGGTAAATTTTATACTACAAAGTAACGACATTGCAGGATAATATCATCTATAAAACCCATAGATACACTTCTGATGTGATATAGATATTTATCGATGAAACAAGTTGAACACTAAGGAAGCGCAGAATTGACCGTAGAAAATCTATATTTTATGATGCGTTTTGATAAGATCAATAAGCTCTACAATATTTTCTATTTTCAGCTTTTCAAAGATATTTTTTTTGATTGTACTTACAGTATTTTGCTTTATATTTAAATTATTCGCAATTTCCAAATTTCCCAATCCATCAGCGTATAGTTCCGCAATCTGTAGTTCTCTTTTGGTTAAGCTAGTTAATGGACTTATCACATTCGGATTGTAGATAAATTGCACCAATAAATTTCTTGTCAGATCCGAAAAATATTCTCCTTTCTGGATAAACTGCGAGATTGCTTCTCTTACTTCGTCCTCTTCACTCAGTTTGCTCAGATATCCATTAGCCCCGGCTTTTATAAATTTAAGCGCATACAGGTCTTCTTCAAGTCCTGTAAATATAAGAATCTTAATATCCGGGTTTGTGGTCTTGATTTGTGGTAAAACGTGCAGACTATTTCCTTCGGGAAAATGGGCGTCAATAATGGCTATTTCAATTCCCTTTGTTTCTATCAACTCCAAAGCCTGTTGTAAGGAGGAGGTATGATACACTTTAGCATTGGGAGCAATATCACTAATAACGATTTCCATTCCCTGCCTTACAATGCTGTGATCGTCTGCTAAAAGGAATATAATTTCCCTGTTTTCAATTGGCATTTCCATTATTTATTATTGATATTTAAATTGATTCTGAATGTCACCTGTGTTCCTTTGTGCAGCTTACTGGAAACCGAAATTTCCCCATCAAACAACTCTACAATTTCCTTAACAAGATTCAGTCCTAATCCTACTCCAAGATTATCTACTTCATCAGAAACAGTTCCCTGATAATAAGGATCAAAAATCTTTTTCAGATCAGATTCCGAGATTCCCACTCCAGTATCTCCTACTGTTGTAATTAAGGTAATTTTATCATTTCCTAACGATTCCGTTGTCATTACAAGATCAACCTTCCCATTTTCTGTATACTTGTTGGCATTCCCAAGAATATTCATAAAAATCTGGTTAATTCTTATATTGTCTGAAAATACAACAACTCCTTCAGGGATTCTGTCTGTTACGACAAACTTATTATTTCGGGTCTCCAGATAAGGGGAAATCACTTTTACAATAGAACCGATCTCCTCTTTAAGATTAAACACAGATTTTATCAATTTCTTCTCAGCATCCTGATTCTTTGTGTACTCAAGGATCTGGTTAGATTGCAGAAGCAGAGTACTGTTGGTAAATTTAATTGACTTCAGATAATCTTTGATTGTCTCATCCCCCGTTGATCTATAAATCTTATCAATAAAAATATTAATAATCTTCAACGGAGATCTTAAATCGTGGCTCAGCATACCCAATATCCTGTTCTTGAAATTCAGATTATTTTTAATTTCTTTATTAGCTGCATCAAGTTTTCTTTCATAAATGAAGGCAACTCTTGTGAAATACATAATTAGAATAGATACGATAAACATTAAAATCATCAGTCCAAGTACAAGGTATCTTCTGATTTTATTATTGTCAGAACTTTGTTTGGTATATTCTTTTTCAAGTTCGGATTTGAAATCTTTAATAGCATTTTCATATACATCAATCAAACTGTTACTATATACCAATAGTTTACTAAAATTACTGTAAAACTGTATATTTTCATGCTGATTTTTGATCGCATATTGCTGTGCTTTCTTTACTTCCGCTGCATAATGCTTATCCATCGACTTTAAAGCCTTATCCATTTCTGTTTTTACATTAGAAATGTCTATGGTTTTATTATTTGTTAACGTAATTACTGTACTTTCTTTCTGAACATTTACTTTTCCTGTGATAGCATCCTTCAAACGCCCCATGAATCCTTTCTTCTTAATGGTATCAGCATAGGTATGGGTCTGAACATTGAGATTTTCAAAGTCATTCTTATATTTTGCTGGCTCATACTGTTTATCCTCAATTTTTGTAGGGGGCTTCAAGGAAGTCTCGTATACGGAATCGATAAGGGATTTCAGCTTAGTTACCTTCAAGGTATCCATTTTCTTCTGGGCCAGGGTCTTTCTCAGTCTTGGGCTTGTATTTTCATACTCTCCAATTTTATCAAAATTCTTTTTAAGTTTCCTCAATGATTCAAAATAAAGCTGCAGATCTTTATTATCCTGGCTTACCATATATCTTTGAAGATGTTCCTGCGCATCCATGAAATCTTTTCTCGAGTTATCAGTCAGTCCACCCAAAGCCCTACTTTCCTCCAGCTGCGTCTTAATAAACTGTAATTTTTTCTCATTCACAAACTCATTGTAAAAAAATACACCTATAATCACCTGTATCAATAAGATACACACAATCAAAGAGTAATGAACAACCTTCCTCAATTTAAAATTTAAGAATTTATATTTCATATCTACAGCCAGGTAAATTAATCTTCTGTTTTTCTTAAGTCCCTTTTATTAGTCTTAAACAATATAATGTTATTAATAAACATTCAATAATCACTATATCCTTCTCAATTAGCAAAGTTAAATTAATTTTTGTCTACTTAATAATATAAAGTTTCTGACAAAAACAGTCAAATCCAAATCTAATTTACACCAAAAAGCCTATAAAACCTAAGCTTTTCATTAATGTAAATCTCTTTTTTTAGAATAGATGTAAAAAAAAGACCTTCATCAAAATATTTTGAGATCTGTTTTTATAGGGATTGGGACCTACAAATAAAGCACTGAATTTTTAATAATTTAGGATTTATATAGAATTTTCAAGTTCGGAACCCATTTTTCTTCATGAAACTCAACAGCTAAAATCGTTTCTACCAGCATCTTCACTCTTCAACCCATTTACGAAATGTAGCAGTATTTCCCTGGCTTGTAATCAGATGACATTTGTACCCTTTCATCTGAATAGCCAATGTATTCTTATTATACCGTTCTATCTTTTCAACATGTTGTTTCTGCACAAGCTCACTGCGGTTGATCCTAAAGAATTCTAAAGGATTGAGAAGTGTTTCTATATCTTTTAATGTAGATTCATTGAGTAAATGTTTCTTACCGGATGTGTCAGCTGCAAAAACAATCCCCTCATCTGCTTCAAAGAAGGCAATGTCTTCTGTATTCACAAAATAAATCCTCTGATGAGAGTTGACTGTAAAACGTTTTTTATAATTTTTCTCCAGTTGATTACTATTCAATAACTGCTGAAGTTTCATCAACACCGCATTTTCTTTAGAATCCAACTTTTTTAATAATAAAAATTTATCCCATGCTTTTTTAAAACGATCCAGAGTAAAGGGCTTTAAGAGGTATTCAATCCCATTACTTTCAAAGGCATTCATCCAAAATTGATCATATGCTGTAGTAAAAATAATCGGGCAGGTAATACCAACCTGGTCATAGATCTCAAAAGCATTCCCATCCAATAGTTCTATATCCGAAAAAATAAGGTCTACCGTTGAATTTTTCAAAATATCAATAGCAGCTTCTACAGTATCAATTTCAGCAACCACTTCCACAGGTGGTTCTAATTCACTGATAAAGCGCTTTAATTTATTTCTGGCAGGGATTTCATCCTCAATAATAACAACTTTTATCATATTTTATCTGGAATTATTGGGATTATAACAGTGAATTTTGTTTCTGTTTTTAACATCTCCAGTTTTTGATCAGTCAGTACCCAATATTGTTCTTTAAGGTTATTCAAAGCTCTTCCCGATGTCTTTTTGATGCTTCGTTTAGGAATTATAGTATTCGTTACCATGATAACTTCTCTTATATGAATAGTAATAAGAACAGGATTAGATTGACTTCCAAGATTATGTTGAACTGCATTTTCTAACAATAGCTGCAAAGAAAGCGGAACTATATTTCCCGTTGTATTTTCATAATCAATCTGCAATATATAAGCACTTCCATATTTATGCCGTATCAGGTTAAAATATTTCTCAGCAAAAGCAAGTTCCTCCTTTACTGCAATCAGCTTTTTGTCTGAGACATCCAGAACATAGCGATAGATTTCTGCAAATTCATTCAGAAAATCGGAAGCCTTATGCTTGTCTTCTTCTATCAATTGATCCAAAACATTCAGGTTATTGAACAAAAAATGAGGATTAAGCTGTGTTTTCAGTTGATTGATTTTACTGTCTGACAAGGCCTGATCATACAACAATAACTGTTTCTGATAGATCACGTTCTTTTTATAATACCGATAAGCTAAAAAAAAGCTCCCATAGATAAACCCATCTATCAGCTCAGAGAAAGTGGTAAAAATAAGTGCTTCTTCGTTAAAGTTTCTCTCAATAGTTCCAAATGCCAATGCAATCAGGAAGCTTATCGTTTTCATCACCAAAAGATAAACAAATAGTGAAGAACTGAATATCTTAAAAATTTCTTTTAGACTGAAAGTAGATGACCTCTGCCAGCTTTTAATAAAGAAATCAATTACGAAAAACAAGATGCACGCACTTACAAAAGTAGCTACAGCCGCTTCAGGGGTAAAAATATATTGATCCAGCGTTCCTCTAACAACAATACGAATATGAATAGACTGTACATAGGCAAACAAAAAAACAAACAGGAGAAAGTATCTGTTTTGATGGATTTGGTTTGAAATGTTATTCATACAGCTATCAGTTATCTATTTCACAAAAATAGCCCTATATTTCTTATAGGGCTGCTTCTTACTTATTATTTTTCTTTCCCGGAAATGAAGCGGTAATATTTCCTTGATCATCTAAGAAATCCAGCTTGGCTTCGTTGTTTTTATCTACACAGAACCGGGCACGTGGCAATCCTTTACTATCGAATAAAAACAGTCCGTTATTTTCATCTTTCGTCTTGCCCAACATCATCCGAGGAGCACCTCCAATAAGTCCCTGGCTCTCATATTCTTTATATTTTTTCTGAAAAGCTTCAGGATTATTTTCCAGCTTATCCAGCTCTTTCATAATTTCACTTGTTTTAATTTGAGATTCCTTTGAAGGTCTATCATTGAAATAAAGCCCACTAGATACTACTCTTTTATCGCCTTTCTTATAATCTTGCGTCAACAATTGCATCACCTGATCTCCATCATATTGATCATAAGTGAGAGATAATCCGGAGCTGTGCCCGTTTTTATTTTTCTGTCCATCATAAATAAAACCACCACATTCAATCCCTTCTTCATTGAAGAAAAGCATCCCTGAGCGCTTCTTCCTTGTCGTATTGGGTGCACTTCCATTTACTTTTTCTTCTCCTGTTGGAAATCGGTCTACATTGGTAATAATCATTTTTACAGTTCCGTCTTTTTCCATCACGTTGATTCTTTCCACATCAATTTCTGTAAATTTCTGACGCCCGTCTGTTTTGAAAGCTGAAGCGGTTAAGAAAATGATTCCAATGGCTACTGTAAAAGCAAATGTTCTTAAAAAAATTAATTCTCGGTTCATGATAGTATATTGCTAATTGTTTTTGTTTTGATAAATCAAAGCTATTGCAACCACACAGCTTATTCAATGAAAAAACAATGAACCAAGGAAATAAAGAAATAAATAAAGGAATTTAGGGAATGAATAAAAAACTCCGATTTATTTTCATAAACCGAAGCTTTGCTCTATTATTAGAATATTTTACAGATTAACGTTATCTAAAAGACTTTTCAGTTCTTCAAGGGAGATATTATTCCCGGAAGCCACTACTCCATACCTGTTCCCTTCCAGATATTGAATACTTGTCATTTTATCATTTTCATACATACTATGGTCAAAGTAAACGAACCAGCCTTTATAATTTTTAATATTGGTTTTATCACCTGGTTCTTCAATTGATTTGAGTTCCAGATAACTTAAAAGACTTCCTTTAACCTGCTCTGCTCCTACACCGGCACCATCTGTTACCATTAGATAAACATTCTGAGATCCTTTTGCATAGTTTGCTGTAGCGTATGATCCTGTTTCTTTATCTTCAAATGCTGTAACTTCTGTAAGTTTAAACCCGTTAATCTCTTTTTTGAATTTACTTTTAAAATCATTTGTGTTGATAGGCTTCAGTTTCTTTAGCTCTTTAGCCAGATTCTCAACTTTTACAGAATCAGAATCATTCTGCACATTTTCTGTTGTTAACAAAGGTTGTTTAGCAAAAACAAGATTAGATCCTAAAGTGAATAGTAAGGCAATCCCTAAAACCCCTGCTCCCAGATAAGATAATTTCATAAATAATTAATTTTTTTTAGTCTGACAGGCATTGCAAAAAATACACCAAATGAAAATTCTTAGATCAAATTCTATTTCTTAAGTTTTTTTCTATCAAAATACAGGACCTTTTCCTCTCAAAACCGGATAAACAGGAGCAAATAAAGAATTAGCTGAATCATTTTATAGCAATTAACAAAAATAATCAATCTGATTTTTAGCTGATTATTAAGTTTTGTTAAAATTTGTAGGGGAAAAGTTTTGCAGAAACTAAAAATCATTCTATATTTGCACCACTGAAAACAACGATATAATCGGAGTTAAGGGAGAGTTGGCAGAGTGGTCGATTGCGGCAGTCTTGAAAACTGTTGACTGTAACAGGTCCGGGGGTTCGAATCCCTCACTCTCCGCAAGATGCGAAAACGAAAGTTTTCAAAAAGCATCAAAAAATAGATAAATCCTGCAAAATCAATGATATGCAGGATTTTTTTGTTTATTGTAACTGCCGTAATTTTAAAAAAATACTCAAAATATTAAGATTGACCTAATCGCTCTCATTTCACTACAGGCAATACAATTGAAGAAGCAAATTTTGTAGAATGGAATACTTTATGAATGGCGCTCTGAAAATCACTTTCTTTCGCTTCGAATATGTTCGGAATATATTTTTGCGGATCACGGTCGATGAGTCGTCCTAAAATAGGTTGACATATATTAAACAATATTTAATCCGGAGAGCATTTTTGTTTCTTCGGATTTTTTATGGATCTTATCTGGAGTTTCCATATTAAGACTTAAGTGTGGTCTTTTTATATTATAAAGATATATACTTTCTTTTACTAATGAGTTCAGATCTTCTATATTTTTCGTTTTATAAAAGAGGAATTCTTGTTTTAAAATTCCATTAATTCTTTCTGCTAGTGCATTTTGATAGCAATCATAACCATCTGTCATAGAAGGTTGAATTTTATTTTTATGAAGAATTTTTTGATAAAGATCTGAACAATATTGTAAACCTCTATCTGAATGATGAATTAGAAGGTTATTGGTAACTCTATTTTTAATAGCCATTTTTAATGCTTTTGCAACACTTTCAGCATTCATATTTAAGCTTAAAGAATATCCCGTTATCTTTCTACTGTAAGCATCTGTTACTAAAGATAGGTAGCACGTAGATTTTGTTGTTTTAAGGTAAGTAATATCACTTACAAAAACCTGTTCCGCCGTCTCAATTTTTACGTTCTTTAATAGATTGGGATGCTTCCTAAGCCAATGTTTTGAGAAAGTTGTCTTAACATATTTCTTTTGAATCCGAATCTGCATGTTTTTTCTTTTCAACAATGCAAATAGAGCATCTCGTCCCAACTTTATTTTTTCTTCTTTGAAGCGTTCTTTCAGAAGGAAATAAAGTTTTCTTGTTCCAAGTTTAGGTAACTCTATCCGTACTTTTTGAACCAATTTTTTCACTCTCAAAAATTCATCTTCTCGGACCAGAATCCTTTCTTTCCCTGGTAAATAGCCTGACCGCTTATCCCAAACAATCTACACAGTCTGGAGATACTTATTCCTTGTCTGTGGAGTTTGAAGATTGTTGGGAGAAATACTTTTTTCTGATTTGAGTACCATATTGCTTGTCAGAGATGTCAATCATCGTATTAAAAGCTTTATTCTTTAACTTTTCATCGGAGAGCTCTTTCTCTAAACGCTTGATTTTTTGAGCTGGTGTTTCTTTTGAATTGTCCATAATATGAATCTTGGGCTTATTCCAATCTAAGTTACCATATCTTCTGAGCCAAACCAAAACAGTACTCTTTCCTTGGATACCATAGTGCTTTTGTGCCTGTTTATAAGTGAAATCACCCGTTTCTACTTGAGATACAATACTTAATTTAAAAGCTAATGTGTAATCTTTTTGAGTGCGTTTTTCTCTTATTAATTCTAATTTTTTCATAAATAAGTCGATTTGTTGTCAACTTATTTTAGGACAGGACAATATTATTAAAAAGGGCCGTATTAACTTACAGCCCTTAAATGTCTCAATTATCTTCGAGCAGATACATTATAAAGCAGTTTCATTAATGTATTGAGTTATTTATTTACCTTCTACAACTTCTCTTTCTAAAATCTTTTCTTAAATATTCGCCCAGTAAATCAGAAATATATTCATCTTCAATATCATAGTATATATCATCCAATTCCTCTAAAGGAGCAAATAAATCATCGTCTATGTAAAGCTTTTTAAGCGTTTTGTTAATCAATTCTTTCCTAAACTCAATGTCACTCATGCCTTCGCCTTGTACAATCTTCAAAGCTTTATCTAATAAATTTGATTTTTTTAAAGCGCCTATTTCTATTAAAGCATCTATTGTCTCCTTTGCAAACTGTCCGTATGCATTCACAAAATACTGGTGAAATCCGCCATTTAGGACTTGATTTTCCAAAATAACTGTCAAATACGTAGCTTGTAAGTCCTTTGGAAGATTAACAACATAGCTATACCAATGTGGAACATCGCTATAAAACCATTCTTCTTTAATTCCTTTAGTAGATTCTAAGTAAGTTTTTTCTATTAATTCTTGATTATCCATGAATATTATTTTGTAAAGGGCCACTTTGATAAGCAGCCCTTAAATTCAAGCAAATTTTATTAGCTTAAGCATTCCTACAAATAAATTAAGCATCATTTATTCTATAATCCAGAAGTCTTTCCGCTATTTCGGTATTTGAAATACCCTTATAAGTATTAACATATTCTCCGACCATTTCCTGAACAGAGTCCAACGGAAACAGCTCGACATATTTGTTACCATCTTTTTCAAAAATAAGGTCGCCTTCTGTTTCCTCTATTCCGAAAATAGCTATCTCTGAATTCATATCAAGAGAGTTTTTCAAACAAACAATCAGAGCTTCAGAATCTGCATCTGCGTTGAATTCGATGTAAAGGTCATCAAGGTTTTCAAGATTGGCTAAATAACCAATAAAATTTGTGTAATTCATTATTTATCTTTTTTAAGCTTATTTCTTTTTATATCCGCTACCCCAGATTGACATTCCACCTTTACCGTCAGGGTGCATTGTTTTCCAAAATATACCCCCCGGTATACTTGGATGTTGTGATTTAGGAACCAATTGCATAACACCTTGCCCTACATCATGGTGCCAAACCCAGTTTTTAGGGGATGTACCCCCAATATTTCCTGTTACAGATTTTGGAATTGTAATCCCTAAATCTGTAATTCCTTCGGCAAATCTGGCATCTGATTTCATAGCATCTGAAAGAGCCGTATTAACTGCCTTAAAATGTATGTATCCGCTTTTTCCCGGATAAAGGTATTTAGCTAGCTTCATTTCATACGCTACAGAATAATATGCACCGATAGCCTCTGCCTGTATTATACTTTTAATACCAGTAATACCTGGTCCACTTAAAGGAACATCGCCTAGGTGCGATACTGGTTGCGATTCCTTCATAATTTACAGTATATGATAACCCACTACCATCTTTCCCGGTGCGAGGACTTATAAATGACCAAAATTTCCAAAATGCTGTTTTTTGGCAGGCAGTACCTGATCACCAAATCTATCATGAATAAAGTTAAAGGTATATTGACCATTCCATTCCTTCAAATTTCGTCCAGAAGCTATCTATTTACGTATCCTCAATCTTACCTATTAATCAATATCTAAATCTTCGTTTTAAAATATAAAGCTAATTCATAATACAATATAATCTTATAAAAAATATAGAATTGCTCATTATTTACTGTATGATACTTAAGTCATTCAGTAACAACAAAGCTATTGCAGATTACATCATTAGCTTTGCTGTTATTATTCAGTGCATGAGTGAGACGCTAGTACCGGTGAGAGATACATTGTCTAACTGGAACACTATGACTAACCTGTTTGAAATATTATTTCATCGTGTTCTAAATTTAAATTATAGTCAAAAATCCTATCTTGATTTATCCATGAATTTTTTCCTATTAAAAGCCCCCCAGCAATAATGTAATATTTCTTACCTGCAGATTCTATCTCGAAAATTTTCATATCATGTTTCAATAATTCTTTATCAAGATCTATGAATAATTCTTTTTCTGTTACTTCATTAATTGTAATTTCATGAATATAAGCCGGTATATTAATATATAATTTACTGCCCAAAATTCGAGATCAATATTATGAGAAGTGTTTTCGGAATAATCATCTTGGTCAAGGTATTTCATTTCACTGCGTAATAATAAAGAGGAGTGGCTTACAGTATAGCCCCACGTTTTAAATTTTCTATTTGAATAAAATATCATAAAGTGTAATTTTTAATAAAATGGTGAGTAACTAAGCTTTTATCCATAATTTTTCAGAATTTTATCTTCTGTATTAATCTCAGATAGATCCCAGTACCACCATTTATCAGGATTATTTTTTTCCTCTATAAACCTTCTTTTATATCCAATTTTAAACAAGTTCATCAATAAAACCAGTGTCTTTTCTAATTCAGTCTCTGGTAAATTAATTAACTTTATCAAATTATGATTTGCAACACCTTTTTTTAATAGAACACAAGGTGTAAAAGTCGGCTTTAAACCACTAGTTTTTATAGCTGATTCTACATCTTCATTCTGTAGTTTAGACTGCATGATAAGAGATATTATTCCTTCTAAATAATCTCTTTTGTTTTCTATATTAAAATTTGAAAACAGTATTTTAAAAGGATCAATATTTACAAGATCTTGCCCATACTTGTTAATAAAAACTTGATCAATAATTCCTAACATATTTATAAATTTAACGTGGATGAATAGTAAGATATGGCCTTGATAGATCAAGTTTCTTAAAAATATCAATATTTCGTGGAGTGTTATCTATTGTAGATCTAGCTCCTGGGATTGAGTTTTTTATTTTTGACCATTCCTTGTTATTAAGATTTTCAATAACATAATCCCAATCAGAATATGCCTTAGCTTTTCCAGTTGCTCTGCTACCAACTACTGTAATTGGTTTATTAATTCTCGTTGCAGCATTTTCAATTCTTAAAAAATCTCCTGAGGATATTATTTCCTTTTCAGTAGCAAATAATGCTTTCGTAATTGATCCTTCAGTCGTTATTATACCTTTTAATCCTGGCCCACTTAAAGGAACATCGCCTATTATAGGTGCAATACCCGTAGCTATTCCTTCATAGTTTACCATATATGACATTCCGCCTTCCTTCCAGATCCGAGGACTTATAAATGACCAAAACTTCCCTAATGCCGTTTTTTTGGGAGGAAGTACCTGATCTCCAACTCTATCCTCAAAAAACCTAGCGCTATATTGACCATTCCACTGCTCCATGTAAGCATTTACATGATTGCGAAGCTGTAGCGCCCAAACTGCACCAATTTTCCCGGTAAGTGTCACTGGTGGCAATGAAAGATTTAATCCTTCAAATTTCGTCCAGAAGTTATCATTATTACCCTCAAAACTTCCTCTTCCTGCATTCCAGGATTCAAGTGCATTGTCTAATGCTTTGAGACTACCTCCATTCTGGAAATAGCTCATTGCCCAGCCAATATCTTCCCCTGAAAAAGACCATCCCCTTTCTTCTCTGTTTATTTGCCTGCCATCAGGATCTGTGAAGGACAAAGGATTGTTCATCACATACGCATATGGGCTTTTAGAATGATAGTTTTCCGTTAGTTGATCTATCCCGTTCCATCTTCCTAAATCGGGTATCAGCATTCGGGCTCCGTAATCATACATTCCGGTTTCCTGAAGTTCTTTACCTCTAATTTATCACCATCATATTAGGAACGTTACCAATAGTGGTCTCATTTTATTTATGGACACTAGCAAGATGATCGGACTAGTGGACGAGATTTGAGGTATTATCAAATATTCTTGAAATATATTATAAATCAGATAAATTAGGCAGCTTTTTTATAAACTCTTTTATCTTAATATCCTTTAGCCCATCATGCTGCATATAATGTTCAATTTTTAATGCTTACTATAATCTTTAATAAGATATTTTATATCTCAGTATGCCTAAAGAAAATTTTGATAGTCTAATCTTAATTTTTCCATTTCCAAGGTATGCATTTCAGTATCTTTTTAAAGCATTTCTGCAAAATTTATCAATTTTTGGTATATATAATAAATTTCATCCTTAAGGAAAACAGGAGGAAAGCCAAGTAAAAAAATATCCGGGAAAGAATATTTTTTTTTTTAGAGAATATTCTTTTATTCCGTAATAATACCCTACTTTATTTGCATCTAAATTAGCATTTAATATTAAAAGTTTTACTACTTCTCTTGGATTTACCTGATTGGAGTAAAAAGTGTTCAATTCTCTGATGCTTGTCCACCCCGCTCTGTGTAATGATAAGCCTGCTTAATTTAAATAAGCAAATAAAAATACACACAGGTTATATTCTAATTTTATTTTTTTCATATTTTTATTAAAAAGACCACCACGAACGTTTAACATATTTTGGATTCAAAGTCCTTATATCCAAATACATACACCCTTCAACAATAATTCTTCTAGAATTTCCAGTTCCACCAATATGAGGAGTAAAGGTTACACCCTATATTGGGGGTGTAAATTCACAAGGTATTAATATATTCTAGAATCACAGATATAGTCTTAACAGCAATATTCTATTCAAAATCAGCTGGGATAAAATTTTTCAATTCAATAGTTTCAATTTTATCGTTTTGCCAAAAATGTTCAACTTTCATAAGTTTATCAAGGTCTTCCCATAATATCATTCTTCCTAAAAAATCCGAATAATATGTAGCAATATCAATTCTTAATTTTTCAATCTCCACATTATAAATTTTATTATCGGAATTAAGTACCTGATCAAAATCAAATAAAAGCTTGCAGCAATATAAAATCTCATTTTGCTTTAATGGTATTTTTTTTAATAAAATAGGTCTTAATCTATTTATTAGTGATTTTTCCTCTAGATAAAAAGTAAAATTCTTTAAATCTGTTTTGGGCAAATTAAAGCGATTAATTACATATTGAACAACAAGAGAGGGAGCAAGGATTGTTTTAAAATAATCTTGTAACTCACCCCATGAAGTCCATCTACTCCTGTCGAGCGAAAGATCAATTAACCTTAAATAAGCATATAAAAACAATAATTGATCATAATTTATTTTCATTTTTTTCATTTTTTTATTTAAAAACCTAACCAATTCCATCTTATAAATTTTGGAGCTGTACCTGTTAGTTCAAAAGGAGCTCCATTAGTTACAATACGCCCTGCAGTTCCTGTGCCTCCCATATACCCTGGTGCAGGTGGACCTACTAGATTTTTTGGAACAGAAAACTCTATATATGATCCTGTACCTGCTTGTCCAAATTTAGCTTTAGTTGCTTTTACGAAAGGGGCAATTTCCACATCAACTCCATATGGAATTCCTCTAGATGCATTAATAGAACCACTATTTTTAATTCCTTTAAGACCTGAAAGTGATGTATGGTGCCGTACCGTTATAAGGTCTTCTACCAAACCTGATGCAAGATTTTTTTCTGCCTGTATAAGACCTTTTAATCCTGGCCCATTTAAAGGAACATCGCCTGTTATAGGAGCAATACCGGTTGCTACTCCTTCATAGTTTACGTTATATGATAGTCCGCCTTCCGTCCAGATCCGAGGACTTATAAATGACCAAAACTTCCCTAATGCCGTTTTTTTGGGAGGAAGTACCTGATCTCCAACTCTATCCTCAAAAAACCTAGCGCTATATTGACCATTCCACTGCTCCATGTAAGCATTTACATGATTGCGAAGCTGTAGCGCCCAAACTGCACCAATTTTCCCGGTAAGTGTCACTGGTGGCAATGAAAGATTTAATCCTTCAAATTTCGTCCAGAAGTTATCATTATTACCCTCAAAACTTCCTCCTCCTGCATTCCAGGATTCAAGTGCATTGTCTAATGCTTTGAGACTACCTCCATTCTGGAAATAGCTCATTGCCCAGCCAATATCTTCCCCTGAAAAAGACCATCCCCTTTCTTCTCTGTTTATTTGCCTGCCATCAGGATCTGTGAAGGACAAAGGATTGTTCATCACATATGCATAGGGGCTCGTAGCATGATAGTTTTCTGCCAGTTGGTCTATCCCATTCCATCTCCCAAGATCCGGCATATACTGTCTCCAACCGTAATCCAGATTCCCGGTGCCCTGCAACTCTTTACCATTGTAAAGATATTTAAATTTATTATTACTTGTATCTCCTGTATTGTATCCTGTATGTTTTAATCCAAAAGGATAATAATTGTTTTCTTCCAGAATAACAGGCTGTCCACTAGCAACTCTGGTATAAGAGAGCCTTATATTTCCCAAATGATCAGAATATTGGTAGACATATCTACTGTTAACAAAGTCATAATAACCTTCTTCATTTGCCAAAACAAAGGATGTCTGAGTACCTGTAGAGCTGTTAGTGGTGTATTGGAAAGCTCCCAAATAATCGGTAACCGCTACATCCCTAGTCATTTGAACTTTGCTACCATCAGAAGAATATATATATTTCTCTGCATTCGTCGGGTAGGAGGTCAGAATCTGAGAAGGTAGGTTCAAGAAATTATATATAATCTTTTCCTGCCCTTTATCCAAATGTTGTGTGATATTTCCATTCCCATCATATTGTATTGAAGATCCTTTTCCCATAGCCAGCGGATAGCCGCTCCAAAGGTTTCCTTTTCCGGTCTCCTGCACGTTATTGAGAAGATTTCCGCCTGTAAGGTAAATATATTTCAAATCATCCATGACCTCAGCTATTCCGTTGACAGCACTTCCTGTCCGGGTAAGATTGGTAATATTTCCATTAAGATCATAATTCAAAATCTCACTGTATTCTTTGGAGTACGGGTTGGTACCTGCCTGAAAGAAGCCTGCCAATAATCTGTCTGTGCCATCATACACATATCCGTATCTTCTGAGTGGTTCATTAGACCCATATGCAGTTTTCCAGTCTACTTCAGCAATACTTCCATTATATTTTGGTTTTACTTTCAGGTCACTATAAGAATTGTTAGGTATTTCAGCCCCCTCCACAGTATTGTACTTGATCTTATAGGCAAAAAACTTACTACCCAAACTGTTGATATCAGCAGCATTAATCCCTGTAAGCCACCCCCTGATATTATAGGAATAATCTATACTTTGAAGCGCCCCTCCTGTCTTTTTATTGGTAACCCGCCCCAGGTCATTATAGGTATACTCAGACAGAAGCTCTTCCGGTTTGGAATCAATCTGCTGGTAATGCCTCAATAAGAAATTCTGAGGGTTGTATATAAACCTGTCTTTTACTGTAACCTGCATAATATCGGTATTTTTCGAATGAAAAGTATAGGATTCTTTAGCCTTTCCAGAGAAATCAAGCAGAGATTCTGTGCGGGTAAATCCTCCCAGGTGATTGCCTTCATAAGTACCTATAACTCTTCCTAAAGTATCATACCAAAGTGCCGATGAAGTCCATCTATCATTTTCGATGTTTCTTATAAAAGAAGCCGTAGGAAATGCTTTTGTAGTTCTTATGGATGACAGTCCATTGATGGTTATATTAGAAGGCACAGCTGAAAGGGTATTATTGCCCTGTATCTGTTGTGGTTTTTCGGGAATTCCGGCTGGATATTCATCATAATAATTAATGCCCAGGACAGTCATGCTTCCAGTGGGAAAAGCTTCTTTGGTATAATATATATTAATATTATTCAGTACAAAAGGAGTAATGCTGGGCCTTTCATTATTAAGGGCATTCGCTGACATATTATTCAAGGCAGTCTGCATTGCAGTTCTGGACGCTGCACTGGAAAAAAAACCATTGTATAAAGGGCGGTCAAAAGCATCATATTTCGTAAATAACCATCCTTTTTTTCCGAAAGTATTAGAAGTACCTGCCAAAAGAGCATCCTGACTAAGTACAACTCTGTCCTGCTTATCATATACCATATACTCCCACCCTTTCCCGGGGATCTTCTTTTCCACAAGTCTATTATACTGATCGTATTTGTACTGATAGCATAAATTATCTAAAACAGCTTGAGAAATAGTTAATATGGCAGCTTTAGGTGGAATGATAAAAACTATGTTTCCAGATTCACTATACACATAGTAAGTATCCAGATTCTCAGAAGAACCGCCTATTTTAGTATTGATCTTACGTAGCAGGAGGGTTTGGCCCCGGGAGCTTATAAACGTTTGTATTTCGTTTCCGTCACCATCTTTTGAAATGCTCTTAAACAATGTACCTGCTTTATAATAGCCACCTGAGGTATAAGCATCATCTGCTCCCAATGCTAAAGAAACATCATAAATTCCTGTGGATGGATTCCAGACTGTTTCTGCCCGAAATCTTCTTACCTGCCCATCGGTATTGATTGCATATTCCATTTTTTGGGTATGCGTGCCACTTATCTGCCATTCCGTTCCCGGCATTGCCTGTTTCTCCGGTCTTCCCCATGGAGATTTTTCATAAGCTACTTCCGAATAAGCATTAGAAACACCATAATAGGTATTTATTGTATTCCCGTTTATCCCTGACAAATATGCCCCATTCTGCGAATCTGCTGGTAATGGCAGATAAGATTTATCCGGCCTTCCGGAGCTATCATAGGTAATAGGGACTACAATATCTTTGGCTGACGGGGATGCTTTTATTGCAATATTCTGAACCGGCCTTCCCAAACCGTCCACGTACTGCACCGTCTGGATCTGGGCCGCACCAGCTTGTTCCGAAGTAACGGCTTCCATATACGTTCTGCTGTAAATATAATTCTCACTCTGTGTTAAATTCTGTGCCTTGCTCAGAACAGGAAGCAACAGGATGAGAAACAATATCCTATTTTTCATACTATTAGATTTAAAGTGTTAAGGTTGAGGTTTATTATTGTATTTATATTCCTTTACAATATTTCCATTTACATCTACCACGGTTTTCAGTCTTCCATTTCTGTCATATTGATAGATCTCGCGAATACCATTCGGAGGAGTTGTGGTGGTAACCCCTGTTAAAGGGTCATAGGTATAAGTCGTAATCTGAAACTTTTTTAAAGCGCCGTTGGTTCTAAACAAATCAAGGGATTTAATAAGCTCTGTTTCAGATTGTCCGTCTTTGTCGGCATTGGATTTTAAAACAATATCGTCTGCCAGCGTTCCTATATCTGAAAGTTCAGCGCCTTCTATTTTTGCAATAGGCATCGTCTGATTATATCCCCAGATCAATACAACAGGAAACCCTATCCCTGAACTCTCGTCATAATTTACCCTGTATTGACGTGCATTTCCATAGGCATCGTACATATCATATTTTATAGCTGTTTTACTGCTTCCATTATCTGTATTACTACTCTTTAGTGATAATGGATCAAATCTTCCGGAATCTGCATAGAGGCTTTCTGTTTTAGCTATAATTTTTCCATTTATCTTGGTTTCTGTTTCCAGTGGTATAGAAAACATATTGGCAGCCATCATCTGTGTTTTGTTTTTATCCGTAGCATACCTGACCCAACTTTCAGTGGTAACGCCGTCAGAAGATGTTTCTTTTATAAATCCTGTTTTAAAGTTATCAGGATTAAAGTTTGTTTCGCTTACCGTCGTTGCAAAGACAGTTCCTACAAAGTTTTTTGTAGTGGTTTTAGTACGCTTGATATAGGCAGGCTTAGTATATGTTGCCAAATTATCATAATACAATTCTATTTTCAGATCAGGAAGATTTTGAAGCGTTTCAAATTCTGACTCATATTCTAAAGAAGATAATAATTGATTTTGGGTATTAAATATCTCTTTCTTCTCTAATACACCGGATTTTGTGATCGGATAGTAAGACCAAAAGTTGGCAGGATTTCCATCGACAGTATAGGAAGCTTTTGCATATTCATTCGGCGTTTTGAAATAATAGCGTACAAAACCGTTTTCCCCGTCACTAACCGATACATTTTTATACAATACATAGCCGGGGGAAGAATTTGCATTCTCCGCTTCACTCCTGAAAACATAACCACTGGAGCTGATAGGGTCACTGAAAGAACTATAACTGTACTGCTCTGTTTTCGACGGAACCGTCTCTGAACTACTGCTGTAATATTTAATATTCTTGAGCCTCGGGCCGTACTGATAAGTACTGTTTTTATTAGGATAAGGGCCATTTTTCAGTCTTATCTCAGCTATCCGAACCTGCGCTTTACCACCTGTTCCGGAAACACTTATCGTATAAGTACCTGGTGATAATCGATAAACAAATGCCTCGTTAGAAGTACAAAATGTCCCTATCACTTCATTATTTTTTTTCAGCGTATAGTTTAATTCAAAATGATAATGTCCTCCCGGCTGAGGATCACCTCCCGGGTACGGCTGATCATCAGGATCGGGGGTATCGGGCACCCAAATTCCCGGTGGGTAATATTCAGTATCAAGAAACTGAATGGCTACCGACTTTTGTACTCCGGGTGTTCCGGTAACGGTTAGCGTATAATCTAAGCTTTGATTGGTATCCACATTGATTATTGGAACATATGGCCCCCATTCGTGCACAAATGGATCATTTATTTTGGATGCACTCAGTGCATTTTCCAAATACTGGGGAGTACTTCTATTGTAAAAGTAATCATGAGCTTCATAGGTATATTCCACTATTCCACCCATAGGGTAAATAACCCTCTTTAACAATCCCGGCAGCTGGTAATCATCAAAATTACCGGGCGTGGAAAAGGACTGAGGATAACAAGGATATTGACGATCTTCTTGAAGTGGTGTCTGATAAGGATTATATACAAAACTTGTTTTTTCAACCTCCGCTTGATCTTTGTTAATCTTTATCAATTTGTCAAGCAATCTTCTCCCTTTCAACTCCGTATCATCTGAAGGGATACCTTGAAAAAGCCTAATCCAGCTATAGACAAATTTATATCCCGAAATCACACTTCCCCAAGTGTCTTTCAAAATAATTTGTGATACGCTGTAGGGATCATTCATTGTATTTTCCTTTGTTGCGTCATACAGATAATCTATACTCACTGAGCCCAAACCATCTGCATTTATTTTTGAGAGTTTACAACTCGTGTATACAATAGGAGAAGTCCACTCTTCTGTAGCATGCTTGCTGTCTTTTCTATATTCAAAGCTTGCGACAACCGTATTATCCGGCAGCATGATCTGACTTAAAAAAAAGGCAGACCTATAGACCTGAACAGTCTCAAAATTACTGCCCTCGCTATAATCTTTAAAAATATACTGATAGCCCCTTTCATCAGTAACGGTAAAACTTAATACTGTAAAATAAAGTACCTGTGCAGTATCTCTGATATAGGTTACTTTTACTTTATTTCCTGAAAGGCTTTCAATATCAATGGCGCCGGTAGTCGCATTTTTGCTAAATTTGAATTTTCCTGACACTCCCGGTAAATTATAATAAAAAATATCATTAAAGATCTCCGAAGAATTACTCAAAGGCTGCTCGGAATATTCGACTTCATTTAACGAGCCTATAATTTCTCTCGAAATGACTCCTCCTGACAAGAGAGACCATCCTGTACCGACTTCTCCGGCAGGTTCCCGCTGTTTTACATTCATAGAATTATAAACCAGCGCCAGCGGTAGAGAAATATCCTTGAAACGGGTAGGAAGCTCAAGCAAAGGAATAGATACATTTGAAGTTCCAGTGACTATTGAAACCGGGACATTGTTATAAGTTGCTAAAGAGGATACGGATGCTACAGGGCGGCTAGAGTTCCCAAAATTAATTTCAGGGGTCTGGGCCTTTAATATATCAGAGATCATAACCACTATTAATATTCCTGTCAAGTACATCAGTCTTTGTATTGTATTTTTTTTCATAGCATTATTTTTTAATGAGTTTAGCACTTGCAGTTTTATTTGTGTCCGTTTTTATCGTTACTAAGTAAGCGCCTTGTATCAAAGCCTGGGTATTGATCTTAGTCACTCTGTTCTTGGTTTTGAAATTCTGAAGCTGTCTTCCGCTCATATCATACAGCATAATATCAGCTTCTTTAAAATCAAAGCCGATTTCTACATACGCATAGTCTGATACCGGGTTAGGGTAGATCTTCATTTCATATTTGGCAATCAGATCACTTACCTGCTTGTCGCCAAGCTTTACAATCTTCCAGTTTTCTTTCCCTAATTCTTTTGCACTGGTTCCCGCTAACACAATAGAACCATCTCTATTCAGCTTTAAATCTGAAAGTCTTTCCTCTTTTTGTCGGGATTCTCCTGTTATATGTTTTCTCCACTGTTCATTTCCATTGTCATCCAGGTACAGCATCCAGAAGGTCTCATCATCTTTTTCTATTCTTCCCTCGGCCTGGGTATAGCCGCCTAATAAGATTCCTTTAGTGATGTCTTGATTCTTGGCTCTCGGCTCTTGACTCTGGATCACACTCATTCCCATCAGAATATCACGATTTTTGAAATTGTAGGACTTTTGCCACTGCTCATCGCCTCTTTCATTAAGGGCAATCAGCCAAAGGTCTGTTCCTTCTTGGGTGCCTACTGTTTTGTTTCCTGATCGTTCTGATCGGGATTCTCCACCGATGATAAATCCGTTTGCAGTTAAAGCCAGGGTTCTGATATGGTCGTCTCCCTTACCTCCAAAGTTCTTTTCCCATTCTACTTTTCCATTTTTATCCAGTTTGACAATCCAGTAATCCCCTTCACCGAAGTTGCTGCTGGCTTTTGGCATCTGGCTTATGGCTGTTGAACTCACTAATCTTTCATCTGAAGATTTTACTTCAGTATTTCTTATCCCAGAATCCTTAACCTCGGAACTTCTTGAATAAATACCCAATAAAGCTCCGCCGTCTTTGGTGGGAATCATTTTTTCGACTTCGTCTAAGCCTTTTCCACCCAATATCAATTGAGAGAGTTCTTTACCGTCTTTGTCGAGTCTGGTTATCCAGATATCTTTGGAACCATAGCCTTTGGAAGAGTTCTGGACATTTCCGGCGACAAAAAAGCCTAAGTCTGTCGTTTGAATAACAGATTTAGCTTCCTCATCAGAAGAAGTGCCCAATGTTTTCTGCCATAATTCATCCCCGAATTCATTGATCCGGATGAGCCAGATATCGGAACCGCCTTTGGAATCATCTTTCTTATCAAGTCCTTTTCCTGAATAAGAAGTTCCGGCTAAGAGAAATCCACCATCCTGAGTGCTTACTGTTGTAGATAAATAATCGTGATTTTGTCCTGAGAAATACTTTTCCCAGACCTGTTCTCCCTGTTGGTTCAGCTTCACCAGATGGAAATCATAGCCGTTGTTTTGTTTATTGCCCTGTTGGAGTTTGTCGCTCTGTATAGAGCTGCCTGTAATAAGATACTGTTGATCGATGGTCGTAGTCACCTGACTTAGAAAATCCTGGGTAGTGGATTGAATGTCTTTTTGCCAGAGTACCTCCTGAGCAAAAAGACCTGTCGCCACGCATATACAATATGCACTTGTAATTTTCTTTTTCATAAAATTTAATGTTTTTTTATTGGTTAGTTTTTTAAGATCTTAAGGGAAGATCTTTTGTTTCGAATGATTAGAGTATTTTAACCTGATAGTTCTAATGATTTCATATAGTATAATTTAAATGTTTTATTGGGTTACAACAAAGTAACTAACGTATAGCGCCAAAACATGTCGTAAAATCAGAATGGTTTACTTTTATCTTTCAAATAATGAAGGAAAAAAATTAAGATTGAAGAGATGATTTAGAAATCAGCTTGGTAAGAATATTACCTTCTTTCAGAGTTGTCTATAGATTATTTTGTAAGTGGCATATTATCATAAAATAAAATTGTTATTTCATCATTATTTGTATTTTGTTTTGCCAAAAATAAAAGCATTTCTAATATCACACAATAGGGAAAACCCCATATTTCCATTCTTTTACTATCGCTTTCACATGAAACATCTATAAACAGGGAGTTTAATATATTATTTCAATTAAAAATTTGACATTTTAATAAAATCTGTTTTGGCAAATATACAAAATGCAGTATTATAAGGTTACAAAAATGTAGTATTTTATAATTCACTTTGCATAAGTGAAAAATGTTGACGAAAATAAAATCAAGGAATTAAAAACAAAGATCCCTGCGGCACTTGGCAAGCAGGTTGAATTATTCCGTAAGAAAAATAAACTTTCACAGACAGAATTTGGTAATCTGATTGGAAAAGACAGACAATATATAAGCAAGATCGAAAATGGTAAAGTTTCTTCCAGCCTAACTACTATTTCTGTTATTGCTTATGCTCTTGATATTTCTCTTTCAGAACTGGTAGACAGAATTTCATTATAATTAATTTCACAAATAGCTAGCAGAGCTTGTACTTTTCTTATCTTTAATCCAAAATTTACTGTGAATAGGAATGATTTTTAAAAACATTGAAATTCTCCCATTCTGTACTGATGCAAGAAAACACCTGTTTCCCTGAAAATCAATATTGTCTTAATATTTTTCACACAACTCTATTGATTATAAAACAATTATTTTATCTCACTCAAAAATGTTAAAAGAGGAATAATAAGTTCGACAGAAAACCCTCACTCTCCGCAAAAAAACAAAAAACCTACTGATATTCAGTAGGTTTTTTGTTTTCTTATAAAATAATCTATTTAGGCTGCTGCTGTGTAACACAATGTACCATTCCACCATTAGCAAACAGGTTACGGCAATCAATTCCAATCACTTTTTTATCAGGATATAATTGTTGTATAATTCGGTTCGCAATGGTATCATTAGGATCATTATAATTAGGTACCAATACACGGTTATTAGCTATATAATAGTTAATATAAGAGGCCCTGCCTACATTTTTCCCATAAGTAGTTGTCACATCATACTTCGTTAAAGGAACTTTCACAAACTGATAAGCTGTACCATTTTTTTGTGTAGCATTGTAAAGCTTACTCATATCACTGTTCGGAACCTGCCAGTACTCCAGATCATCTGCATTCATGGTGATAATTGTGGTAGGATTCGCAAATCTGGCAAATCCATCAATATGCATGTCTGTAATATCAAGATTGGCTTTTCCATCCAGCCAGATAAATTTTGTAATCCCTAAATTCTTAGTAAAAATCGCTTCTGCCTGCTGCTGGGTCATTCCAGGATTTCTGTTTTCATTAAGAATAGAGCTTTTGCAAGCCATTAATACTCCGTTTCCATCTATTTCCACACTTCCTCCTTCATTGATCATTATTGAATTAAGATCTATTTTTGGAATTCCACTATCGTTAGCAATTTTAGCAGGAATTGTATTACAGTTGCTATATTGGGCTTTGTTACCCCAACCGTTAAATCCCCAATCCTGAATAAACAACTTGCCGTTTTTATCTTTTACATAGATAGGGCCATTATCTCTCACCCAAAAATCATCAGTTGGATACAGTTTAAAATCGATATTGCTTAGTGATACCCCTGCATTGGTTAATAATCCCACAATACGATCTTTTTCTGTACCATCATAAGCAATGATATGCACTTTTTCACTTTGTGCAAGCTCTTTGGTCATTGCCACCCAAGTAGGATCCAGTCGGTTCCGGTAGGTAATACCGTATTGATACTTGTGGGGCCACTGAAGCCAAGTTCCTTCGTGAGGAGCCGATTCTTCAGGCATTTTGTAAACAATAGAAGTGGGATCAGACGTCCCTGAAGTAGGAGGATTTGTTACCTCATCCTGAGAACAGGAAAACATAATAACAGGCAACAACAAGAGCATGATTTTCTTTTTTTGCATAGGTGATCTATTTTTTGATAAGGCAAAATTAGATCGATAAATAGTGTCAAACTTGTCCAAAATTGACAATCTATTTCAAAGGCAGTAAAATATAAGTCAATTGTTTCTCCTGCTCCTCCGTATCATCCGCATACCTTTCATACTTCTCAATGATAGGACTGTGTGAAAACTCAAGTCCGGAATTAAAAATCCATCGGGAATAAATTTTTGTATAAGTATCATCTATTGTGTCATAGGTTCCGGAATGGATAAAACGCGCATATTTACCACCCAATATTAGCTTTGATGGCAATTTCTTATTTTGGGCCTGTATGGTTGAGCAGGCATCATATCGGCAGTTTATTTCAGTTGTAATTAAAGGTTCATCTGCTATAATTCCAAAATATTCTGCATCGGGACTTAGAAATTCATTGTGCAAGAAGTTGTCCCAAAGCAATTCAATTTCCTCATTATTATAATAAGTCTGAATACTCTGATAATAGACCTGTATTGGTTTAAGGTATACAATTTCCGGTTCCAGCAAGATGTCAGATGTTATCGGAATCAGCTCCGGCTCATACAGTAGCTGTTGTCTACTTAGTTTCGCCTCTTTAGGAGAGATCCCAAAATGTTGTTTAAAAGCTTTTGAGAAAGAAGCTATCGTAGAAAATCCTACCTCAACACCTATAGACGTAAGACTTTCCTGAGTATAAAGGATCCGTTTATAAGCATTTTCCACTTTCAGCCTTTGCTGAAAAGCGCCTATTGTTTCCCCACAACTATATTTAAAAATACGCTGAACATTTCTGTAAGAGTAATTTGACACTTCTTCTAAATCTTTTACAGAAATCTGCTGATCATAATTTTTTTCAATAAAATTGATGACTTTATAAATACAATTCAGGTTGTCTTCCATAAACAATAGCATTTTGGGAGGTAAATTATCTGAAATAAATTGCAAATAAAAGAAATTAAAATAGAGTTAGAAGGGTATAAATAAAAAGAGAAAAAAATTTATCTTTCACTATAGAAGCCTTAAATCAATTGAATTTAAGGCTTCTTTTTGCTGATGTTACTATTGTATTAGCTTAGTATTTCACATGGAGCTACACAATAGACCCAAGGGCATCTTTTTATTCCCGGAGGTGGGCAGCATGCTTCTGAACAGCTTACTGCACCACCCCCGATGCTCTTCAGCTGATCTCTTGAAATTTTTTTACAATTTTTCATAGTCAAGTCAGATTATTATTAGGTTACACTTACAATTTAGGGCTGATTTCCACCGCCACATCCATCGTATGGCATACATTGCCATTTTCCGTTAATCAAACATATTTGACCACCAGGGCAGTTAATTCCTCCTTTAATTGTTTTCATTTCCGGTCTGTGGATTTTTTTTAAATTTTTCATATTAATTAGATTTAATGAAAATCTAAATTAATCAATTTTATTCAAGCTAAATGAAATTATTTTATCAACATTTACTAAAATTTCATTTTATGTCATGATTTCACCATTGAAAAAGCACTAAAACCAAGAAATATTTTCATTCTCGTTTTCCATTAATATAGGCGTACATAGCAGTAGCATGACCATGTCCTAATTCAAAATCATCCTTTAACCAATTGATGATTTCTGTTGCTTTGATCCCCTTTCTGATTTTCCCATCTTCTGTAAACCCTTTCTCAGCAGCTAAATTTTCAAAATCGACCCTGGATTTTCCGGTTTTCTCTTCAATGTTTTTAATATAAGTTTGAAATGACATAATATTTTATTTTTTGGTTATTGTTTATTTATAAATGTACATCTTTTTAATATGTACTTAAGCATTTTTGGAAATCTAAGATTGCAAACTCTAATTTGAACTCATTTCATACTGTAAGGGATTTTTGTCTATTCTTATAAAAGGCTTCAATATTAAAATTAAGTGCATTTGTTTTTAACATCTATAGGAGATCGTAAATAATTATAAGATATCCTTACATATCCTAAATTTAAATTAACTTCGTAACAATAATCATAACAACAAATACATGTTAGAGATCAGAACCAATTGCGAAAATTGCAAGAAACCTTTACCCTATGATTCGCCTGAAGCTATGATATGTACTTTTGAATGTACCTTTTGCAAAGATTGTGTTAACCATATTTTTAAAAATGTCTGCCCAAACTGTGGTGGTGGATTAGAAAAGCGCCCCATCAGACCTAAAAGTCTTCTTGCCAAATATCCTGTAAGTTCAGAAGTGGTATATCAACCGATTAACGAAGCCGAGTTTAAAATAAAACAGGAAAAATTAATAGACATTCCTTTAGGTGAACGATAAAAACCGGACAATTGTAGATTCCGATCATGTTGTATATTCTATCAATACAACTGAAGTATAATTATGTACAATCCTTGACCTATGAAAAAATCAACATTATATATAATTTTATTTTTTCTTTTATCAACCATCAATGCATACGCACAAAAAGTGAAGAGGGAGACTTGAATAAGAATAAGCTTAATGACAAAGTTGTTGTAGAAATGGATCTGAAGGATGAAACCAGATCCTTAAGATTACAGATATTTCTCTCACAACCTAATAAGAAACTTCAGTTGGTGGTATCTTCTACTAAAATCATTGAAAGCCAATACCCCATCAATAAAAAAGGAGAACATAACGGAAATAATATTCCGGATTTTATTATTGAAGACGGCAACTTGAAAATGCTTACCGATATTAATAACCGCAAAAGCAGCTATGAATTCAGATGGAATCAAAATAATTTTGAACTGATTAAAATATCAAGGGTAGCCTGGGATGGGAAAAATACTACGCCTGAAACAGAAATTGACTTATTAACAAAAACTAAATTACAATTTCAGCAAGAATTAGGTTCAGATAAAATGTTAAATAAAAAGACACAAAAAGTCAAAATCAATGCATTACCGAAAATTCACGATCTTAGTTTTTCTGATTTGGAAAAGTATTAAAAGTTTGTTGAAAAATAGCATTCTATGGTTCTGGTTAAATAGTCAATTGGCATATAAAAATTTAATCATATCAATAAGTGGTACCGGAATTGCAACTATAGTAATAATCACATTAAATTTAATATTATGGCAACGAAAACAGTAACAAAAAAAGCAACTCCGGCTAAATCTACCGCGACAAAAAAAACAGCGAAAACTCCTGCAAAGAAAAATGCAGCAAAAGAGCTGAGAGATCTATTTGAAGATGGTATGAAAGATATTTATTGGGCTGAAAAGGCTTTGGTAAAAGCTTTACCCAAAATGTATAAAAATGCAACGGACAAAAAACTTAAAACCGCCATTGAGAATCACCTGATGGAAACACAAGTACACGTAAAAAGGCTTGAAGAATGTTTTAAATCTATCAAAAAAAAGGCACAGGCAAAAAAATGTGATGCCATGCAGGGTTTATTAGATGAAGGCAAAGGTATCATGGAAGAAACAAAACCCGGATCTGTAAGGGATGCCGGAATTATTGCAGCAGCACAAAAAGTAGAACATTATGAAATTGCAACTTATGGAACTCTTGCAGCCTATGCAAAAATCTTAAAAGAAAACGTATGTCTTAAGAATTTCCTGGCTACTCTTAACGAAGAAAAAAAATGTGATAAGCTATTATCAAAAGTTGCGGATGTAGGATTAAACACGAAAGCATTATAGCAATCATTCACTACTACTCATTCAAAAATATCTTCCTTCATCGGAGGATATTTTTTTTATAATCTGCTCACAAGTTTTCATAGGTTATTACCATTATAAAATATATCCATAACGAACTACTCCATAAAATGATACAGGAAAACTACATCACCTGTATAAGCTGGTTTTATCTGATCTTTAATTAATAATTTAGCTTCAACAACTGCCTTTACAGTACCTTTAAGATTCGTAACCGTTTTTACAGTAGCCTGTAATTTTACCTCACTATTTACGGGAACAATCTGTCCGAATCTGAGATTTTCTATCCCGTAATTGATTTCCATTTTTAAATTTCTTACATCAGCGATCTGCTTCCAGAGATAAGGAATCAGGGCTAACGTTAAATATCCATGAGCTATAGTTGATTTAAATGGGCCTTCTTTTTCTGCTCTGTCTTCGTCAACATGGATCCATTGATAATCTAAAGTTGCATCAGCAAATCTGTTGATCTGATCCTGATCTATTTTGTGCCAGGAAGATTCACCAATCATTCTATTTTCCAGAGATTTATACTCATCAAAAGAGTTTATAACAATCATAGTCTATTTTTTGTTCCCACAGGAATTATTTCATCTAATAAAAAAATTGATCTGGCAGCAATAGTATTATGAATTATACTTGGCACCATCATAGGAATACAAGAGATACATTAAACAAAGAAACAACTCTTTTTTAGCCCACAAAAACCTCTCACGATAGGTGAGAGGCTAAATGAACATTATAGAAAATAAAAAGTAATCTAACTTGCATCTATGTTCTTTTAAACATATATCCGAATACTGATAGTATAGGGATTTTGAGTTTGTAAAAAATAAGACTGAGACTACAAGTCTGCAATCAGAGGTTTTAATTATGCTAACTTAACGTTAACCGCATTTAAACCTTTTTCGCTTTTTTGTACCTCAAAAACCACTTTATCATTCTCACGAATAACTCTTGTACTTAATCCCGAAGAATGTACAAATATATCCTTACTCCCATCTGCAGGAGAAATAAATCCGAAGCCTTTTGCTTCATTAAAAAATTTTACTGTGCCTTCTTGCATTGTAATTATTATTAAAAATTGTATATATTCTTATTTGTAACTTACAGATTGATCCTTATGACATCCTTATTTTTCAGAATATCGATCAATAAGTCGGTTTTATCTTCTTTTTCCATAAAATACATTGATTGCTTTACCGTTTGTGCCGTTGAAGACACTGGAGCAACCGTAACTTCTATGGGATTATTGAGTATTGTTTCGGCAAACTTTCTTATGCTCATTGGCATTGTTGCAGAAAAAAATAGCGTTTGCCTTTTCCTAGGTATTAGTTGTAAAATTTTTTTTACCTCATTCACAAACCCCATATCAAGCATTCTATCTGCTTCATCCAAAACCAATATTTCAATTTTGGACAAGTCGATATGCCTTTGGCTGACTAAATCTAAAAGCCTTCCAGGCGTTGCCACCAGTATATCTACTCTTTTTCTTAAAGCAGCAAGCTGCCCTCCAATTGAAACTCCACCAAAAATAGAAAGTTGTGATAATGGTAAATACTTACTATAAATACCAAAGTCCTCTTCAATCTCTATCGCCAGCTCCCGGGTTGGGGTAAGTATTAATGTTCTTATTTCCTTGTGTTCGGGCGTATATTTTTTAAGTAACTGTAAAATAGGCATGACAAACGCAGCCGTTTTTCCAGTTCCCGTTTGTGCGCATCCCATAATATCTTTTCCTTCTAAAATATAGGGAATAGCGGTATGCTGTATTTCAGTAGGCTTAGAATATCCAGCTTCTGTAACTGCACGTATAATTGGATTGATTAGGTTTAAATTTTTGAAGTTCATTATAAAATCCTCCGGTCTTCCGGTAGTTTGTAAGCAAATCTGTTTATCAGTATTTGAGTGGGTATAAAGTGATAAACAAAAGAGAAATATTCTTGTCAGCTTATCATGGTTGCTCTAGCTGTAACAATAAGACTAAAGTTTTATTGGTTAACCTGCAATAACATATCTCTCCTATTTACTATAGGACTTTTATAATCTTTACTCCTTTCTTTCGAAATCAGGACTATAAATTTGGCAGCTGAAAAAGCAAAACTGAAAGAAAAAATTGTGATTTTAAACTGTTACAGAATAGCAAAGGCAGTGGCCTATTTTTATAAATACACCACAAACCTACGATAAATAAAACAAACAACACTACATTTAATTAACTGATTATCAAAAATATATTCGTAGCTTCCGCACGATAAAAGAATTCTCCCCTTTATTCAGCTTGTTACGCTTTGATTTTAGTAATTCTTATGTATTCCTTTTTGTAATTATAACATAAAAAAGCAAAGCCTGTAACCATTATATTGGCGTTTATTTGGAGTTTTCATATCTTTTTATTCTATTATGGAGTCTGCTGTAGGTTAAAAACCGTACCTGCCGGATCTGTAATCCAATGCATATTTTCCGGGAGTTCTTCAATTTCATCACAGGTTTCAACTCCGTTCGATTGCAGATATTGGGTTGCTTCTTCTACATTAGGAACCGTTAGTTGTAACCACGTTTCTGAATGCGTATAATTATCCACACAATCTAACCAAATGATATTGTTACCAAACTTCACTTCGTGGGTTCGGGAAACCGTTGGATTATCGATATTCTTCTCCTCTACCGGCAGCTTCAAGATATCTCTGTAAAAAGCAACGGTTTTCTCATATTTACTTTTGGGAATCTTAATGGCAATATTAATTCCTGCCTCAAATTGGATACTCATATCTGATATTTTTTTAATTGATGTATAAAGCTATTAAATTGATTGGTGAGAAAGCTTGTCTTATGGCAAGAATCGATGATTACAAAAGTCCAGATTCAATGACTTTATTTTATATTTGTAACGTTCAACTATTCATAAAGAATAGTATTAAAAGCAATAACTGTATTACCAATGTTCTATCAATCATTAAAAAAATCAATCCTTACCACGTCTGTATTTCTATACTCGGTTACGGCATTCGCACAAAAATCGCCGCTCAATATTCTTCCATCCGGACATCTGGTTGTTCAGGCTGAAGTGGAAGGTAAAAAAGGAAATTTTATATTTGATACCGGCGGTGGTGTCAATCTTTTTCTTAACAACTTCTCCAAAGACCTGAACCAAAAGGAATCCTATAACTTCCTGACTGCTTTCCGCGCTACAGGAGAACAGCTTACAGTTCCTATGTTCAAATCAAAAGAGATCATTTTTAATGGTAAAAAATTTAAAGATACCTGGTATGCTACCCACAACATGGAAATAAAAGGAATTGACGGTCTTATTTCGCTTCCCATGCTTTATGATACGGAATTCATTATAGATTATACCACTAAAGAAATTGTGTTTCCAAAAGAGAAGCTAACCGGAAAAAAAGTAGTAGATATTCAACTGTCTACCAATGCAGACCAATCTCTGGATATCACCACCTATATTAACGTCAACAATATTAAGATCAATGTTCTTCTGGATTCCGGTGCCGGTAATGATTCTTTCTGGCTGAGTGAGCGTCTTATCAATACGTTAGGAATTAATAAAGAAGGTCTTCAGCTCATTGAAAAGAAAAGCGAGTTCAATCCTTCGATTATCAATAAGTTCTACAAAGGAAATGTACATTCCGTTTCCAACTCTTTTGCCAAAGTCGAAAAACCCAATGTACTTTTTGTTGAAGGCTTAATCTATGAGGGAAAAACAAGCATCAACTGGCTGGGCAAAAAGCTTGGTTTTAATTTGAAAGAAAAGAAAATCTATATTTTGGATTAATTATTTTCAATGGATATACAAAACAAAACCTGCCTCTGGAAGAGACAGGTTTTTACTTTACGGAAAATCAATAGGATCTTATATTTTTACATCAATATAATTGATCCAGACTTGCTCCCGGTCCTGAGTATTAAAAAAATTCTCAAGTAAGTATTCATGGTTATAGTTTATTTTTTCGTCGAAATATAGTTTTCCATTCACATATACTTTTACCTTTTTTTTCAAATCCACTGTTTCCGGTGAGATATTGATTGAAAATGACTTAACATTGGATGTTTCAGCCCGGAAAACATTATTTCTATATTCTGCTTTTATTTTTCCGGATTTCCTTGGGAAATCAAATGCATTTTTATCAACATTCTTCACGATTAAACTATCTTTTTCATCATAAGCCAGCCATTTATTGATTTTAAAGTTCAATTCTTTGTGCCAGTTGGCTTTCTTACTTAGCGTATCCAGTTTGATATTAGAAATCCAGTCTATATTTCCATTTCTTTCATCATCCAATTCCCACGAAATATCTTTGGGAAACGGATTTCTTTTCCGGTTTTTCAGGTCTTTAAAAAGAATCTGATATGCTGGTTCCGATTCGTCAAACTGTGGAAACCAATGTGGAAACCCATGGTAGCGATATTCTTTATA
Organism: Chryseobacterium nakagawai; assembly: GCF_900637665.1. Lineage (NCBI taxonomy): Bacteria > Pseudomonadati > Bacteroidota > Flavobacteriia > Flavobacteriales > Weeksellaceae > Chryseobacterium > Chryseobacterium nakagawai. The sequence goes on along the minus strand of NZ_LR134386.1, from coordinate 2,345,082 downwards.
ATCAGCCTGTATTCCGTTCATCAGCTTTTTAAAATCATCATTTGCGTTTTGGGGATAGTAATAATCCTTATCTGTTGAAAAGCTCATCAATGAGCGGTTTTTAATATTCTCTACAAACGTTCCTCCTGTGAAAACTTTAGGATAAGCATTAAATCCATAAAACCCTGCAAACGGCGTGGGCTGCTTCATCAGATAGGAAAATGAACCCGTTGCTCCATTCGAATGTCCTGCTATAAAAACTTTGTTATCATCAATATTAATCGTTCTTTTAATCTGTTTAAGCATTTCAGGAATCATAAAAAATCCATCATCAGACAACATCCAGTTATATTTTTTACTGGCTCTCGGAAAAACCATAATAACATTATTCTGATCCGCATATTTCTTATAATATCGGTTCCAGCCATCTAAATTCCAGCCAGCCATCTGATAATCTATCAGCTCATTATTTCTTACAGCCCCATGAAGAAAAAACAGTAAAGTATATTTCTTTTGAGGATTATAATTTTGAGGAAAATGAATAAAAAATGAAGTGGTAGCAGAATCATTTATTTTAAATGCAATAGAATAATCATGCTCTTTTTTTGGTAGATAAGGAGTAAGATTTCTGATCTCTTTATACAAAGCCTCAGAATCTTTAATTTCCTTTAATCTGTTTTTATTAACATTGTAAAATTCATTTTCTTTTTCTTTCAACTCATTATAAAATTGAGTTTTGTATTTCACCGCCTGCTCTTTCAATGAAGTCCATCTTGGATCTGACAACAAATTTTTGTACTCTTTTTCAGCATCCTTTTCCAGAATATAATTCCAGCCGGGAAAACTGTAGCCAACGCCTTTTATTGAGGAAAGTGGTATAAGATATTGAAATGCCTTATCATTACTTTTTAGTTTTGAAGCCAGAATTGATGCGCTATACAATCCATCGCTATCTATATTTTCAGGATAAATTCTGAACGCCTCTTCATATAAATCAAGTGCTTTTATGTACCCAACTTCATCTTTGGCCTCCTCCATTACTTCCGAGGCCTTTTCAGTTAATGCAGAATAATTTTCCTGCGCTCCTACCAAAAGACCCAACACCATCAGAAGCATCGTTATACCATATTTCATCAATAAAATTTATGAAACAAAACTAATAACAACAAATCAGAAAAACTTGTAAAAATGGAACATTATCATTTAAGGCAACAGATGCCAGAAAAGTGTATCTTCCTGTCCTAATACAGTTCCTTTAGAAAAAAAAGATTTCGGAGAATTTTCAGTGAGGTTTTTATAAGTTTTATTGAAATGAGACTGGTCGTTAAAATTAAATTCGTGCGCAAGCTCTGTAAAGTTACGATCAGGATCTTCAAAAAGTTTCTTATTAATAGTCTGCCTGAAAAGGACAATTTCGTTGAATTTTTTAACAGAAACGCCCAAGTAGGTCTGAAAAAGGCGGTTTATATGTTGCCGGCTGACGCCAATTTTCCTCGAAAATACCTCAACTGAAAAATCTTCGTAATGATTGAAAATATAATCAATGGATTTTTCCAGGATGGTGTGTTCGAATCTCTTGAATCTTTTCTCAAGAAATCCATCCAATAGACTTTCTTGAATCTCAGTATCTGTTGTTGAGAAAATTTGACTTAATTCATGCTGGGTAAAAAATTCATAATCTGTAATATAACCGGAAAAATCTAAGTGTCTATAAAACTGATGAATTCCCAAAGGATGGAATACAACAACAATTCTATGCACTTTGCCAGACTGTTTTACATGCAGGACCCTTTCCCGGATGGGCGTGAAAATCTGACATGGAAGAGCCGTTTCTTTATAAACCACTTCTCCGTTTTCTAACCGGATATGGGATTTGTAAAGAGAAATCGAGTTATTAAAGTGCGGAAAACATTGAAACTCATTGATGATATTATTATTCTTAATGTCCAGATAATAATATTCAACGTATTTACTAACAACAGAGTTTTTGGGCTTGAATGTTTTAAAAATTTCCTGCATTTTCTTTTACAATAGCTTTTTCATGCAATATCACTTAACACTCAAATATACACAATGCCTTATTACTTCACAAGTATATGAAGAATCTAAAAACAAAAAAACTGCTTCATTCAGAAACAGTTTTTTTGTTATTAGGCAACAGGCTTTCTACTCTCCTGCTGGTTCAAATAATTCTATTTTATTTCCTTCAGGATCCATGATATGAACAAACTTTCCATATTCATAGGTTGCAATTTCATCCAGGATTGTAACCCCCTCCTTCTTTAATTCTTCTACTAATGCTTCAATATTCTCCACATGGTAATTGATCATAAAATCTTTTTCTGAAGGTTCGAAATATTGTGTAGATTCTTTAAATGGACTCCATAGCGTGTATCCTTTTTTATCAGATTCAGATTCTCTCCAATCAAATTTAGCTCCGTATGGACTTGTTTCTACCCCAAGATGAGTCTTATACCAATCATTTACCTGTTCCGGATCTTTACATTTAAAGAATATTCCTCCAATTGCGGTTACTTTTTTCATGCCTGTTATTTTAAGTTTATATTATTATTTCAAAGCATCACAAATATATCAATGTTTTCATTATACATTTACGAATTTAATTAAAGTTCTAATGTTTAATGGATTCATTTGCAAAAAAATATACAATGTATATTTTATCGCTATTGAAACACAAATTATTTTATTCTATGTGCCCTTTAGTTTTTATAGATATTAATTATTCATTTGCAGCAAAATCAGCCGTTGCATCTTTCTGAAACTTTAATCTTTTTTGCGCTCTAAGAACAGCATGAAAATAAAGTTTACTCCTTTTAGATTTCCAATAAATTTTTAGCACAAAAAAAAAGCGCACCTAATAGGTGCGCTTTGTATCATTAAAAGCTGAATGATTAGTGTAATTCAGCTAAGTATTTCTCTGCATCCATTGCAGCCATACATCCGCTTCCTGCTGCTGTAATAGCCTGTCTGTAGATATGATCCTGAACATCACCCGCAGCAAAAACTCCCGGAAGGTTTGTTCTTGTAGATCCTTTTTCTGTTACAATATATCCGTTTTCATCAAGATCTACCTGACCTACGAAGATATCCGTATTCGGTTTGTGACCAATAGCGATGAAAATTCCTTCAACATCTACCGTAGCTTTCTCCTGAGTTTGATTGTTGATGATTACAGCTCTTTCTACCAAGCTGTTTTCTCCTTCAATTCCAATTAATTCATGGTGAAATTTCACTTCAATATTCGGAGTGTTTTCTACTCTGTGAACCATGGCTTTTGAAGCTCTGAAAACATCTTTTCTCACTAATAAAGTTACCTTTCTGCATAATTTGGCAAGATAAGTAGCTTCTTCAGCTGCTGTATCTCCTGCCCCTACTACCACTACATCTTTTCCTCTGTAGAAGAATCCGTCACAAGTAGCACAAGCAGAAACTCCGCCTCCTGCATATTTCTTTTCATCTTCAAGACCTAAATATTTTGCGGTAGCTCCTGTAGAAATAATTACCGTTTTTGCTAAAATCTCTTTGTTTCCAGCATATAATTTGTGAACACCGCCTACTTCTTTTGAAAACTCAGCTTTAGTGATCATTTCGTAATGCACTTTGGTTTCAAATCTTTCTGCCTGCTTTTGCAGATCCATCATCATTTCAGGACCTGTAATCCCTGCTGGATACCCTGGAAAGTTATCAACCTCAGTAGTTGTAGTTAATTGTCCACCCGGCTCCAAACCTGTATACAATTCAGGTTTTAAGTCTGCTCTTGCTGCATAAATAGCAGCTGTGAAACCAGAAGGTCCAGATCCAACGATCACACAATCTAAAATGTTTTGCTCCATAATTTACTTGTTCGAAAAAGATATAATTAAATTAAGACCGCTAATTTCGTAATTTTTGCCGTCTTTTTAAAGTTATTTTAATGATAGTTGTCAATAAGAGATATGCGGATTGTCAATGAGGAATAAATTACGGTTTTGGAGATACGTAATACTAGTATAGTACAATTCTAATAAAGCTGAGAAATTATTTTTAAGACATTTATTTCCTGTCTATTATCCCTCCGTCTATGTATTCGTCCTTTAAAAACTCCTTCTCTCAAACTTTCAAGCCCTCAGACTCAAAATTAAACCTTCATTTTAATCTTGTCCACATTAATAATCTTATACACGAGCTCCTTAATAAGTTCTGCTTCTCCCATATTCACCGCTCCAAGGCCTTTTCCTTTCATATCAAACTCTCTCAAAATAGAAATAACTCTTGTAGCATGTTTTAAAGGATACAATCTTGCACTTTCTGCATAATCTTTCACAAAATAAGGATTCACACCCATTTGAGAGGCTATAGTTTGTGGCGATTGTCCTGCCATCGTTTGATAAATAATCACATTGGAAAAATAATTGTAAAGGCTTGCCAGCATCATCACAAAAGGATTATTCTTAGGATTCTTACCCATAAAATGGGCAATTTTAAAAGCTGTATTGGCATTTTTTGTTCCCAATGCCTTCTGAAGTTCAAAAATATTGTATTCTTTGCTGATCCCAATATGGTTTTCAACAATAGTTCCATCTAGTACTTCACCTTCTTTAAGGATAATTTTCAGTTTGTTCAGTTCATTAGCAATTCTTGAAAGATCATTACCAAGATATTCCGCTAAAAGATGGGAAATATTAGGAGCTGTCTTAATCTTAAGCTTTACACATTCATCGGAAATCCATTTGGGAAGGTTACTTTCTTTTACTGACTCACTTAGGAAAAGTGCATTCGCTTTGTCTAAGGCTTTAGCCGCTTTTTTTCTACTGTCCAGCTTCTTATGTTTGTGGGCAAAAACCAATACTGTGGAAGGAACAGGATTTTCAACATAGGCATCCAGAATTCTGTTTTCCTCTTCATTAAGCTTAAGATCCTGAGCTTCTTTTACGATAATGACCTGCTTATCTCCCATCATAGGAAACTGTCTTGCCAGAGAAAGAACTTCCTGATAAGAAGTATCTTTACCATAAGTAACCGTTTGATTAAAGGCTTTTTCATCCTCTTCCAAAAAGTTGTGCTCAAGGGCTTTTACAGCAACATCAATAAAGTAGGCTTCTTCTCCGTGGAAAAAATAAATAGGTAAAACTTCTTTATTTTTAATATTTTTGAGGATTAAATCTAATTCTTTCATCTTATTAATGGAACTTCCAAAACTGAATTTTCAGGAAACTTTTGATTTTAAATTCAAGAAAGACAAAGATAAGTTTTTTATTTATGATTTGGTTCGTAAAACTTATCTACTGCTCACTCCTGAGGAATGGGTAAGGCAGCACTGGATCCACTACTATCTTACCGTAAAATCCTACTCTGCATCGGCATTAATCACCGAAAAAAAGATTGTTCTCAATGGCTTGACCAAAAGAATTGATCTTTTAGTTACTGAAAAAACAGAGCCTGTCATCCTTATAGAATGCAAAGCCCCGCAAATAAAGCTAACAGAAAAAACATTTGAACAGACCGCTAGATACAACTCTATTATCGGAGCCAAGGAAATTATTTTAACCAATGGACTTCAGCATATTAATGCTTATTACGAAGATGGACAGTATCAATTTTACCGACCTCAATAAAGCATATTATATAATGATAAATGTATGTTAAAACGATAGATAATGGTATACTTTTGGGTATTCTCTAATTAGTTTTAAAATACAATTTTAGTCATGAAAAAGTTATTAATTGTGGCAGCCTTAGGAGTATTCACATTAGGCTTTTCACAAAATTATTACAATGATTACAGAGGAAGTGTTTCTTCTATTAATTGGGGTCAGGTAGCTATTTTTCTGGGCTTAAACAGAAGCCAGATCAATCAAATGACTGTATTGAATAACCGTTATCCGGATTACAACTCATGGAATCATGTCTATGCTAAAGAACCTAATAGATGGTACAATGACCGATACTATGAAATTGAGAGAATAATGACCCCTGAACAATACAAAAAATTTTATTCAAGGTATTATAACGGACAAAATCCAAGATTGAAATATGATAACGATTACAGAAGATATCAAAACAGACCCCAAATGTATGACAGAAGGTTTGATGATCATCACGACAGACATCGAGAACATCATGGATAAAGAATAATACAGCCGGAAGATTCCTTCCGGTTTTTTTTATGCTCTTCATAAAAAGAAAGTATGCCAATCATTCTCTATCACGAGAAAAATTATTTAATTTTAAGGCATAATAATGAATATGAAAATTAAAAATATAATATTCGATTTCGGAGGTGTTTTGATGGATTGGAATCCGAGATATTTCTTTAAAGATTATTTCAACGATGATGAAAAAATGGAATATTTCCTAGAAAATATCGCTCAAGATGAATGGAATATTGAACAGGACCGAGGAAGAAGCCTTTCAGAAGGTACAGAGATCCAGGTAAAAAAATTCCCGGAATGGGAAAAGGAAATCAGGGCTTTTTATGACAATTGGACAGTGATGCTGAAAAGCGATATTCCTCAAAATGTTGATGTTTTAAGGAAATTAAAAAATACAGATTACAAGTTATTTGGATTAACGAACTGGTCAGCAGAAACCTTCCCGTATGCTTTGGAAAATTATGATTTCTTCCAGCTTTTCGATGGAAAGATTGTAGTTTCCGGAACAGAAAAACTGATTAAGCCTGACCCTAAAATCTGGCATGTTCTGTTGGAAAGATATAACATCCAGGCATCAGAGTCTGTATTCATTGATGATAACCCTAAGAATATTGAGATGGCCGCATTAATGGGATTCAATACCATTCATGTTCTGCCTGATACTAATTTGAAACAAGAACTGGCACATCTAGGTATCGAAATTCAGTAATTTTAGTATAAATAGTAAAAAAATCCTCAGTTAAGTTATTTTTATTAATTTGGCTGAGGATTTCTTTATGAATATGAGAAAAATTTTACTCTTCTTATTATTATTTGCTGTTACAAGCTTTCACGCACAAAGTATTGAAAACCCAGAAGCATTCAAAAAATGCCGAAAGGAATTCAACAAAAAGATATGTCTCTCGGATGAAGACCAGGATGATATTCTATTTTATCTGGACAAATGCCCTAAACAAGGAGGACCTATTGAAAATAACGGGTGTCCATGGCCTGATGCTGACAAAGACGAGGTTCCTGATAAAGATGATCAATGCCCTGCTATAGCTGGTCCAAGAGAAAACCAGGGATGCCCATGGCCAGATACTGATGGTGATGGCGTTTTGGATAAAGATGATGCCTGCCCCACCGTAAAAGGCGTTCAGGACAATAACGGATGTCCTCCTAAAGTTATGAAAGGCTGTATCATGTAGAAAAATAATTTCATTCACCTTGATAACTATTCAATGGATATAAGAAAAATTGTGTTTTTCCTGGCATTTACAGGCACTTATTTCCAGGCTCAACATTCTGAAGTTCAGGAAGCACTCAAAAAATGCCGTAAGGAATTCAACAAAAAAACTTGTCTTGCAGATGAAGATAAAGACAGCATATTGTTTTACCTTGACAACTGCCCTACCGAATCCGGCCCAATAGAAAATAGAGGCTGCCCATGGCCTGATACTGACAAGGACGGCATATTGGATAAAGATGATCAATGCCCAGAAATAGCTGGCCCAATAGAAAATAATGGTTGTATTTGGTCAGATACAGATGGCGATGGTGTTTTGGATAAAGATGATGCCTGCCCCATTATTCCCGGACTTCCTGAACTGCATGGTTGTCCTCCTAAAAAAAACGACTGTAAAGAGTATCGGGAAAAAGCTAACATAAAATTCCAAAAGTTCAAAACAGATTATGCTGATATTGAATCTATATATGATAAGATCAACACAATAATTTTAGACTACATGATGAAGGGCTATACCAAAACTTCAGCAAGCAAAAGTGCCTATATTTACATCAAATATATAAGCAACAACGCTTATTTTGATGAACATTCCTGCTATGATGGAATTGATAATGAATACAATTTTTTAATCACAAAATTCTGGAATAAAAAGGCTCTTGAACATGCCCATACAAAATATGGTAAGGATATCTATCTTTCCACAAAACTCTCATATGAAGATTTAAATGCATTGCGTGCCCACAATGAAACATTGGATTATATCATAAAATATTATGACCAGGAAACCATGAAAATAAAAATTCCAGGCAAAAATAAAAGTACAATCGGTGCTAATTTCTCAATGCCTATTATTGTCACATTCATTAATCCCTACCTAATTAAAGTAGAAGACGCTAAAAAAGAGATGATTATAAGCTATGAATATAAAGATGGTCAATGGAAATCTTATAAAAAATAACCTCATCATTTATTTTAAACAGTTTATCATATTATGAACAAATTCACTTTTTTGCTGATACTTACCGGAGCCTGCACTTATGCTCAAAATAATGAAGATCAGGAAGCACTCAAAAAATGCCGTAAGGAATTCAACAAAAAAATTTGTCTTGCAGATGAAGATAAAGACAATGTTCCTTTTTACCTTGACAAATGCCCTACCGAATCTGGCCCAATAGAAAATCTTGGCTGCCCATGGCCTGATACCGATAAAGATGGTCTGGTAGATAAAGATGATGCCTGCCCTAGCGTTGCTGGGCCCGTTGAAAATAAAGGCTGCCCGTGGGAAGATACAGACGGCGATGGAGTTCTGGATAAAGATGATAACTGCCCTACTGTGCCAGGCCCCGCTTCTAACAATGGATGCTATGTTATTTCCTGTACACTTGGTAATGAACCTCAAATCTTGATGGAAAAATTTGATATGAATATCCAAAATATTGACAAAATCTACGATCTGATTAACAAAAAGATACTGGATGACATTGTAGAAAAAATCCCTAAAAAAGATTTAATGGGACCTAAGGGCTTTTTCTACCTCCAATATATAGATCATAAATCTTATATTGATGAAAATACTCCTGATAATGGCCTGTCTCCAGGATATAACTTTCTGATTACTAGATTTTGGAATCAAAATGTTCTTGAATACGCCAGAAAGAAATATGGAAAAGACATTTATCTTTCAACACCAATGAGCCATGAATATCTTAGCACTTATCATAAAATCATAGGTGATTCATCATTCAATTACATGATGAAATACTATAGTAAGCAATCGCTCAAAATAAAAATAGCAGGAAAACAACCAACTAATTTTGATAGCTCTATTGATATCAGGGTAAGTTTCATTACTCCTTATCAGATTAGAGTAAGTTATTACCAAAGTTATACTCTATATGAATATAAAAATAACAGTTGGAACCTAGTCAAAGAGTAAAAATCATAGCAATTTATTTTTTATTAATTTAGATAATTATTTAAACAGACATGAGGAAAATTATTTTTTTCCTGTTATTTGCAGGTATTTATTTTCAGGCTCAACATATTGAAGACAAAGAAGCATTAAAAAAATGCCGTAGGGAGTTCAATAAAAAGCTATGTCTTTCAGATGAAGATCAAGACAACATATTATTTTATCTTGATAAATGTCCGAAAGAAATGGGATCTGTAGAAAACTATGGCTGTCCATGGCCAGATACAGATAAAGATGGTGTATTGGATAAGGATGATGCTTGCCCCCAAATAGCAGGACCTCCTGAAAATAAAGGATGTAAATGGCCGGATACTGATGGTGATGGAATTTTAGATAAAGATGATGCATGCCCTACTGTTCCCGGAATTCCCAATCTGAATGGATGCCCAACCTGGAAATAATTTTTCAGGAATTGTGTATATTCTGAAGAACATTTCCAAAGGAAAATCCAGAATATGCTGGACCATCAATATTATTAAAATGTTTAACCCACCTCAAAATAAAAATATGATACGTTCAATCTTATTAACCGCATCCATTATCGCCTCTGGAAACATTTTAAGCCAAAACCTTAAAACAGTTTCCTATCAGGACGGTTCGCAAAAGCTGAATGGCTTAATCACATCCAATGCAGGAAAAAAACTTCCGGGAGTTTTGATTCTCCCTGCCTGGAAAGGAATTGATGAAGAAGCTGAAACAGCAGCCCTTGAACTTGAAAAGCAAGGTTATATTGCTTTCATCGCTGATATTTATGGTGAAGGGAAAATTCCGACCAATAACGAGGAGGCTGCCAGAAACTCTGGATATTACAAAAAGAATTATGCAGAATATCAGAAAAGAATTTCATTAGCATTGGAACAACTGAAAAAGAACGGAGCCATTGCTAATAAAACAGCCGTTACCGGATATTGCTTTGGAGGAACAGGCGCATTGGAATCCGCAAGAGGAAATTTACCTGTTGTGGGAGTAGTTTCCATCCATGGAAGTCTGGGAAGAGATCAGAGCAGAAAAAATGAAAAGTTAAATGCTAAAATTTTAGTTGAAAATCCGGCAGATGATAAGAGTGTAACGCCTGATGATTACAGTAACCTTATCAAAGAAATGAATGAAGGAAATGCAGACTGGCAGATCATTACTTACGCTCATTCCAAACATACTTTTACCGATCCTAAATCACCGGATTATAATGAAATAATGGCTAAAAGAGCCTGGAATCATACATTAATGTTTCTGAAAGAAATACTGAAATAATTTCAATATAACAATGTATCAGTATAGCAATGTACCAATGTTTTAATGTAAGATCACTCATTGGTACATTGCTATTTTTAAATCTTTATTTATTTTCCTGTTGTTTTGCTTCTAGTTCAACATCATATTTCTTAGTAGAATATTTTGTTAGTGAACCCGTTGCAGCGTCAATTCCTACCCCTATGGCACCCCCAAAAAGAATATTGAGAAGCGTTACGGCATTAAAATTCTTATCCAACTTTACTTCCTGATTATTAAACCCTTCTTTTTCAAACGTTACCATTTGCTTACTCAATGACCTTGGGATTTTTGTAGTACAAGGAGTGGTACATTTTTCAATTCCTTTATGAAACACTGTTGCTCCTTCGGGAGTAGAATTAAATGTAATTTTGTCATTGGTTCCTGTAAAAATAGTGGCGCAAGATGTAGTGGAAAGCGCGATCCCTAACAATAATACAATTGATAGATTGTTCTTCATATATTTTATTAAAAAGTTAAGTCTGCCGACTCATTTTTTCGGCGCGTGAACTTACAAAATAATTGGTAACAATCGGCATCAATAAACGATAATATCTTTATTAAAAAGATAACTCATTGATTATCTAAAATATTTTTTGAGAGTTTCTAATCAAAAAATATGGTATTTGTCCTTAAAACAAAAGCTATCTCATTTTTGAGATAGCTTTTGTTTATCATTTATCCTATTACAATTGAAGCACCATTAGTATTTCTTTAAAGAATCTTCCAGCTTGGTTATGGCTTTATTACCACTATCATTACAGATTTTCATTTCTAGTTATAGGAAAGACATATCCAATGAGTAATATGGGGATTCATCACCTATATACCATATAAAAGTATCTTCCTTACATTCAGGGCAAATCTGCGTAGCTATACATAGAGTAATCTACTCTTCCCTGTTTACCAGTTCCATAGAAAATGCAGGCAGACAGATGGCAAGATATTCACAAGGTTCTGAAAATGGATTACTGTAACGAATTCTGGCTCCTTTTTCAATAAGGATACTGCTTCCTTTTTCAAGAACTACAATTTCGCCATCAATTTCAAACTGCTTCTTCCCTGAGATGATGTACGTAAATTCATCAAATTCCGGAGTCTGATGCGGCTCACTCCAATCCGGAGGTGCTACCATATGGGCAATGGAAACATTAGCATTTCCTGTAGAGTTCCCCCAATGTTCTTCAATCAGTTTTCCGTCTGTAGTAGGTACTACAAATGGGGATTGCTGAATTTTATATTTTTTCATATCCAATCTTCTTTTTTGATCTCGTATACAAAATTGGTTCTTGTAGGTTCTGCAAAATAAGCGACTTCTTCTTCCGCTATTTTTATCCCGCCAAGTTTTTCCAATGCTTTCTGTGAACGGAAATTTTCTTTTCCGATATGGAAATGAACTTTATCTACATATTGAAAGATATAGTCCAGCATCAGCTTCTTCACTTTAGGATTAATTCCTTTTCCCCAGGATTTTGTTCCATAGAAAGTATAGCCGATGAAAATATGGTTATCATCTTTATCAAAATTATAATAACGGCTGCTTCCCAAAATATCTCCGGTTGCTTTTTCAACAATTTTAAAGGCTCCATTACTTTCTATGGCTCCTCTAAAGAAATTTTCAAAAACTTCTCTTTGATAACGGTCTTTGTTAGGGTGTTGTTCCCATACCTTAGGATCAGAAGCCACTTCATATAAAGATTCAAAATCCCCTTGCTGTAAGGGGATTAATTGAAATTCTTCATTCTCTAAAACAGACTGAACAGAAAAATTCATGCTTATCCTTTTTTGTTAGAGTCTGATTCTATTCTCTGGATTTCTTTCAACTTATCAGAAATCTTGATTACAGTGTCTAATTTTGCTGGTTTCAATGGAATTTCAGCCTGATTTGTATCCCATTTGATCACAAGATTTCCTGAGTTTTCATCTGTTGGGTTCAGGGTAATTTCAAACCATTCCTGTTTGTCGGCCAATTTGTTCACCGGTACAGTAACATCTACTACATCCTGTTTAGGGTCATAAGTATAGGCACCCCACTGCTGGAAATCTTTATTCAAAATTACTTTCCATTCTTTTTCAGTAGGAACTATGAATAATCCGTAAGTTCCTGCCGGAACATTTTTACCACCAAAATTAACGGTCTGTCCGAATGTAATTTTTGTAGATGAGTTAGCTCCTGCTCTCCAAATCTGGCCATAAGGAACCAATTCGCCAAAGATCTTACGACCTTTCACTCCAGGTCTTCCGTAATCAACTGATATTTTGGACATTGAAAACTGCTGTTCTACCTTCTGACGTGGGCTTGCTGCCGGTACGGAGTAATCCTGTGCTAAAGCAAATCCTGAAACTGAAATACAAACTGCTATTAATAACTTTTTCACGTGTAAATTTTTGTTTAAAATTACAAAAATCAAAATAAAATAGCTTTCTCTAACTCCAATAATTTTTGTTTTCTCCAGATTCCGCCCCCATACCCTGTTAGCTGCCCATTGCTGCCAATCACTCTGTGACAGGGAATCAGAATAGATATTTTATTTAAGCCATTGGCATTGGCTACAGCACGAACCGCTTTAGGATTTCCGAGAATATCAGCCTGCTCCTGATAACTTCGGGTTACTCCATAAGGAATTTGCTGTAAAATTTCCCAAACCTGTTTCTGAAAAGCAGTTCCTACAGGGGAAAGCGGAACGGTAAATTCAGTCCTTTTACCTCCAAAATATTCGGAGAGTTCTTTCTCGAGCGTTATAAAATGAGGATTTTCACCCTGTACAATATTGGCTTTAAAATGTTTTGAAATATTCTTCAGTTCCGTGGGCAGTGCTTTTCTGTCAGAAAATTCCAAAAGGCAAATTCCCTGCTCATCGGCACAGGCTACCATAGTTCCTAGCATCGTTTCAATTCTTTTCAGATCAATGATCTTTTCGTTTTTGTTATGGCTGGGTGATACTCCAAAAATATTTTTAAAACTTTCATTAAAACCACTCAGACTTTCATACCCTGAGTCGAAAGCAACTTCAGTAACCAACTCTCCCTGTTGGAGTTTTTTAAATGCAGTATTCAGCTTAGACATTCTTTGGAAGGCATGAAATGTCACACCATGATGTTTCAAAAACCATCGGCGGACTGTTGCAGGCTCCAGCCCTCTTTTTATCAGATCAAAATCTTTTAGTTTTAAAGAGGGATCATCAGAAATCTCATGCAATAGCTCTTTAATATATGATGGAGTTACATTCAGTGTTTCCAATGGTTTACAAACTTTACACGGACGATACCCTTTCAGCATCGCCTCTTTAGCATTGGAAAAAAATTCTACATTTTCAAATTTCGGTTTGCGGGCAGTACAGGTAGGGCGGCAAAAGATTCCGGTGGTCTTTACTCCCATCCAGAATATTCCTTCAAACGTAGAGTCTTTACGAAAGGAAGCTTCATACATTATTTTCTCTGTGAGTTCCATAATCAGATGAAAAGTGCTTTAAAGCTGTTATTATTGATGATTGTATGGCTAATTTTTTCCAGCTCACGATAAATATGTCTGTTTAAAAAGGCTCCTGAAGTCATTCTTTTTACTCCTAATGCTTTTAAAGTTTCAAAATCTGGAAGATCGGGTAAACTCATCACATTAATCGGCAATGAGGTGACCTCAACAACTGTTTTGATATCTTCTTCATTGGTCATACCAGGAATAAATATTCCATCTACATTAAGCTTTTCAAACAATGCTATCCTTTGTAAAGTTTCTTTTAATGCATTTTCTATTCCTAATAAAAAAGGGTCAGTTCTTATATTGATAAAGACTTCCCTCCTTCTCTCTTTCAGAATGGAAAGAATAATGCTTAACCTTTCGAAAAAAACGTCTCTGTTTAAAAGCAGCCTCACTCCGTCAGTTATACAAGAATCTTCCAGGTTTATCCCAACTATACCTATATCCAGCAATTTTATAATATTGGATGCAATCATTTCAGGAGAACTTCCATATCCTCCTTCCAGATCTACAGATAAAGGAATGGAAACGGATTTTTTTATTCTTTTAATCATATAAAAATACTCTTCAAAACTCATGTTTTCTCCATCTTCATATCCTAAACTCACCGCTACTGCTGAGCTTGAAGTAGCCAGTGCTTTATACCCTGAATTTTCATATACTTTTGCGCTCTGCACATTCCACACGTTACCTAATAATAAAAGTTCTTCTTCGTGATGTAAATTTTTGAAACCGATCATGATATTTTTTACTCAAAAATAGGAAGATAGCTAGGCGGCTGCAACCGAAAAATGAACAGGTATTTTTTAGTACTGAAGTTGAAAAATAGTACAAAGAGATAAATAATTAAAGTTTGGGTTACACTAAATTTCTAACCTTGACCAAATTTTAAAACAAAATGGCCTTTTCCAGCTCCAGAAGCTTTTGTTTTCTCCAAATACCACCTGCATAACCCACCAGCTCCCCATTGGAACCGATCACCCGATGGCATGGAATTAAAATAGCAATCTTATTGATTCCATTGGCTGTTCCTACAGCACGGATAGCTTTTGGATTTCCCAAAAATTCAGACTGCTGCTTGTAGGTTCTGGTTTCTCCCATTGGGATTTCACGAAGTAACTGCCATACTTTTTCTTGAAATTCAGTACCTGTGGTGAATAAAGGAATGTCAAACTTCGCTCTGTTTCCATCAAAATATTCCTTTAGCTCTTCTTCCAATTGCTTAAAATGGATGTGATCTCTTTCTACAATTTCGGCCTTGAGTATTTTTGATAATGACTTCAGCTGCTTTTCAAAATTTTTCCTGTCTGTAAATTCCAGCAGGCAGACTCCCTGATCTGTTGCGCAGGCAATCATTTCTCCCAATGGAGTCTGTATTGTTTTTTGGTGTATGAATTCCATTAGTTTAAAATTAGTGTTTTTCAGGAATCCACACGCTATCTTTTATATATTCTTTAAAACGTTTTCAGCCTGATCGATATGTCTTGCATTATGATAGATCACAAAGCGGAAAGTATCGCCCAGTTTCAAAGTGATCAATTTTGAAATACTGATCGCTGTTTTTGTTTTTTCCAGATTGATAGTGCTTGCTTTTTCTAATAGATGAAGTAATTGTTCTTGTTGTTTTATGAATTCATTCACCACCTCTTTATTCAATTGGCTGTGAATAGGGTTCATCGCCTTAAGGGTTTTCATCTTATTGAGTTTATCTTTGGGAAGCATACTTTTAGCAAAATAGTTCCCAAGAATTCCTGGTTTAAAATCAGATGTTGAACTTGTTCTCGAAGAAGAAATTCTATGGGAGATTTCAGGGATATAAAAGGTTCCGTAGCGATTGAGATGTTCAAGACATTCCAATACACTCCAACTATCAGTATCCATTCTGAAATTCAGATCATTGTCAGGCTTCAACAAAAGAGTTTCAGCATATTGTAAATGTTGTCCGGTCCTGTTTTTTAGCTCCTCTAATAAGGTTATGGTTGAAATTTTCATTATTATTTTTTTACAAATTTCCGGATCAATTTATTCTTAAATCTTGATTGAACTCAAGATTTTTTAAGCCTGGATAAAGTTTCAGGTGACATTCTGAGATAATTGGCAATATATTTATTGGGTACTTCCTGAAATAGATTTGGGCTTCGTTTTAATACCCGTTCAAAACGTTCCTTCGGAGCATTAATCAATAAGTCTTTTTCTCTTTCAAGCTGTTGCAATACAAGATCCTCCAAAATATTCATCCAAAACTTCATATGTTGTTCATCAGCTTGAATAAATTCGTAAAAGTCTTTTTTTGAAGCTACTTTTACCATCGTCTTTTTAATTGCCTGAATATAGAGTTCCGATGGTTTCCCGGAAAGAAAAGAATCCAGAGAAACAATAATATTTCCCGTATATCCGAAACGAATAATTCTTTCTTCATTTTCATCGGTCATAAAGATCCTCACACTCCCCTTTTCTATATAATAAATCTGGGTATCTGTACTTCCCGAGATCTTCAGGAACTCATTCCGTTTACATTCCTTATGCTCCCAATGAATTCCGCTTTGAAGTAATTTTTCAACCATTTCATTTTAGTATTTGGTGTTCCAAAGATAATGGGTAATTTTAAAGGTTTAAACACCCATCACGAATAATGCCAAAAAAACAAATTTCTTATCACTTTTTCCGGCAGTTTTTTTAATAAAAGCTCAGCAAATTATTCCTTCCAGGACAAAGTATAATAACATTTGAACAACTATTATTCTGAGACTTACTTTATACATTCTAAATATTCTTAATAATGAAGATTAATACAGCCTTAGTGCTTTTATGCTCACAACTGATGATCATCAGCTGTAAAAAGGACGACAAAAAAACCGTTCAGAATCAGCCAGCCATTGTAAAAGATTCTGTAAAAACGGCTACAAAAGAAGAGGAAATAGATTTTAAGAATTTCAATATTTTCAACGTTTCCATTATGCAACGAAAGGAGCTTATGGATACCTTCATCTCCGTCTCTGACATTTATAATGAGAAGAATGCTGTTCCGGCGGATTTTCTAAAAAAACAAAAAGAACTTCCTTTTGAAAAGATGTCTTATATTGAATTGGACGCCTCTTATAGAAAAAAAATGCTGGATGGTATTCATATTACTGAAAATGATTCACTGTATCTCTATAACTACCAAACCAATAAGTTACAAAAAACTCCTGTCAATAAATTAAAAGCAGTCGCTTATCTCTCTCCTTATATGGGTGAAGGAGATGAAATTGATTCTGAATCCTATATGCTTGGATTCCAGATTGATACTCAGAAAGGCACAAATATTTTTGATAAATATATGAATGTAATTGCCTATTTTGGAAGCAAAAGTCCATTTGTAGAAAACCAAATGAAAATGATTAAATGGGAGAAAGCAGGCCCTGATATTCAGAAAAAATATTTTCCCGGGTCAACCCATAAATACGGTGGCACTTATCAATATAAATATGGAAACCTTACCTATTATGTGCAGGATCTTCTTGAAGAATATGGTACTGAGGAACGTAAATTAGTGGTCATCAATGACCATAATGAAAAAATATTTGAGAAAACATTTACCATTGAGGATGGTGCAGAGTTTAATCCTCTGGAAAAAACAGGAAGTGAGGAAACCAATTATTATGCCCAGTGGACGGGTATTCTCTTTAAAGGAAAAGCACCTGTGGTTTTTAATTTTACAGCACCTTCTTTCGGATGCCCTGCCATTACATTTCTAGATAAAGAAAAAACCGAGCTTACCATTCATTGTGATAACAGACATTAATTCCAGGGAAATCTATTAACGATCTATCAAAATAAAAATGGGGTACATTGAATTTAAATCAATCTACCCCATATTTCATCCTATATACAGTATATTTCAATTATTTAACCTTAGGATAAAGTTTGTTTTTAAGGTTCATAAAATAAGTTTCAGATTCTTTGAAATCATTACTTTTCATAAATTTAAGAACTACATTCAGATAAGATTCTGAAGGTTTGAAGTCTGCCCCCATTTTTTCAGAGAACGTTTTATATTCGGTTTCCAATAAAGATGGATTCTTAGCAAGCTGCTTAATATCTGTTCTGAAACCTTTGAATATAAATTTTAAAGCTTCATAGTTTCCAGGATAGGAAACGGTTCCGTGTGTTTCACCTTCAAAAAAACGGTGTTTATAGTTCAGAGTCCCATTTTTCTCTACGATCTCTTTAAACTTCTCAATGGCTTGTGTCATATCAGAATTCCAGTTTTTCTGCTGTTCTTCATTATCAGCCTGAGAAACGTATAAAGATTTGTGGGCAGGGAACTTTTTATTTTTTTCCAGATAATTTTGTGTTCTTGAAATCGTTACTTCATTATCCCACCATAAACTCGGATCATTGGCCACAAACGCATTAAAATATTCCGGATGAATAAGAAAAGTATTGATAGCAAACAAGCCGCCAAATGAATGTCCCACCAAAACAGAATACTCCTGTGCCCTGTAGTTTTTACTGATAAAAGGCTTCAGTTCTTCTTGTATAAATTTTACAAAATTTTCGCTTCCTCCACTGTCCGCAAAAAGAGTTACTGTAGGATTTACCGGACTTTTCTTTTGTGATTTTGTAGGGGTAAGATCTCTTGTGCGTTCTGTATTTTTAATTCCCACGACAATACATTCCGGAATATCAGCATAAGGAGTTCTCGCTATAAAATCCGTTAACCCCGTATAGTATTCAAAGTTAATTTCACCGTCTAAAAGATAGATAACCGGATATTTTGCCGGGTTGATGCTTGTATCATTGTATGTTTTAGGCAAATGAACCCAAATTTCTCTGCTTTCATTTAAAACCTTCGAAAATAAAGTCTGCTTCTCTCCTATTGTAAGCTTTTCCTGAGCTTTTCCCAATGTGAAAAATGAAAATACAAATAGATATAAAATTTTAAACCAATTGTTCATGATGTGATTCTTTTCTGTGTTGATGAATATTTTTAACTTCTTTTCCTTTTTTCCCTGATTTATTTCTTCTTCCCCACCAGATCAGAAATCCGGTAACCGGAAGGCTGGTACAGATAATCCCGATAACGAATGTGAAGATTTTCCCGAACATTCCCCCCCAATATCCAACATGCAGATCAAAATTCATATGCTCAATCACTTCATGCATCAGAACTTCTTTTGGGTAATTAATTTCGTCTCCAGTATATTTATTGACTTCTTTACTTTTCCCATCTACAATACTTTTTAACCCTATAAATTTAGCGGCTACCACATTGTAAACGGTGGAAGAATCCTTACGTGGCACACTCATTCTGACTTGTTGAGCCTTCGGAATTTCTTTAAAGCTTCGGTCTATAAAATCTGTAAAAGACAATACTTTTTTATCAGGATCAAATTTCGGCTCATACTTTTCTGCAATCTTGTGAGCATCAGCAACTCCTCCAAAGGCAGCCTGGGTAAGATCTGTCAAAATTTTATAAGCCATAATCAACCCTGTAATTGTAATAAAAACTGCTGGTAACAGAGAATAAAATCCGAAAACATTATGGAAATCGTAATTCTTTCTGCGCCATTTTGTACCTGATTTGATCTTAAATGCGGTTGTTCTTGTTGTTTTGTTCCATTTTTTTGGCCACCAAAGAATCAATCCACCGATTAATTGAATAAAAAATATAATAGAAGCTACTCCTACTACTGTTTTTCCGAATTTACCTGCTAATAATTGGGCATGAATATGAGCTACCACATAGAAAAACTCATAACTTTTTGTAGAGCCCATCACTTTTCCGGTGTAAGGATCAAGATAATGATAAGCAAAAACTCCTCTCGGCCCCCGTCCTTTCCCTTTGGGTTTCTCCGCTTTTTCAGCATTTTTATCTTTAGGAGGTTTGGTAGCAGAGGCTACGCGGAATGTTCGGTCTGCTTCCCTGTAAGTATCAAAGTAAAAAGCTTTTCTGTCCGGAACCTGTTCATGAAATTTAACCAGTAATTCTTCCGGTGTCATTTTTTTTGTATTCACTGGAGCCTGAACATATTTGGCACTTCCTGCACAAAGGTCAACAATCTCATCACAAAAGACGAAAACCGTTCCGGAAAGCGTAACGGTAAGTACAATAATCCCGGAAACAAGTCCGAGCCAGAGATGGAGCCATCCTGTAATTCTTTTGGTCAGGGATTTTCCCTGTTTTTTCTTGGGGTTAGTTTTTTTATTTTCCATATCTAAAAGGGTTGCCTTTTGAGTATCATTGTTGGAAAACGCAAGGGCGCAAAGATTTTATCTCTCGCAGATTTCACAGATCACGCTAATGATTGAAAACCAACACTATAACCTGTTTAAATTTGTAAAAATCAATATACCGATGGACTATTTTGCTGCTGAAAATCTTTGTTCTTTTAGCGCCGTTGCGCTATTCCAATCAACTTTAAGTTTGAGACAACTTGTTTTTGTTTTTAAAAGGGATTAGAATTTAAATGCAAAATTGGCCAGGAATTCTCTTGGTTTTTGTGGTTGTCCGTAGAAGTTCCAGTACATTTGGTTCAAAACATTGTTCATCTTCAGACCGATTCTGTATTTTTTCTTATCATAGAAAACTGTGGCTCCTACTGTGGTATAGGACGGTGCAAGGAAATGGTTTGTGATGTTGATATACGTTTTATCCACAAAATTGAATCCTGCCCCGAAGCCAAGTCCTTCATAGGTTCCATCCATTATTTTATAACTTGTCCATAAGTTTGCCACATGTTTAGGCGCCCATGCCACTCTCTTTCCTGCATCTTTACTTCTGTCATCATAGCGGTTATCATTAAATCCATATCCTCCTACGATGTTCCATCCTTTTACCGGATTGATTACGATATCTACTTCAAGCCCCTGGTTTTTAATATTACCATCCTGTCTGCTTCCCAAACCTCCCGGATCTGCAATGACTCTATTTTTAACTCTCATGTTATAATAAGAGATAGTTGATAATAATTTTTTACCAAACAGATCTAATTTGAATCCGGCCTCAAACTGATTTCCCTGTTCCGGATCCCATTTGGTAAGAACACCATCCTGATTAAGCCCCGGAGCAATATTTTTAAATCCGTTCACATAGTTAGCAAAGAATGAAATTTCATCTTTTTTAATTTCATACACTAGACCAAATTTTGGAGAGAATTGGGTCTGACTGTATCCCTCGGTTCCGGCTACTCCATTTCTTTTAATATCTTCATTTTTGTAGTGATCCATTCTTAAACTTGCCATTACAAGGAAATTATCTGTAACATTTAATACATTGGAAACATAGGCGCTGTATGTACTGTATTGAGAAATTTCATATTTGGTAGCGGTTCTTGGTAGTTTTTTTACCACATCACGGGAAATAGGAGTCCAATCGGAAGTAGCATTCAATATAACAATATCATTTCCTTTTTCAGTACCGTAATTTTCTCCAATTACTCCATTCAGAGGATAAGGAGCAAAAGCTGAGTTTGTATTTTTACCTACTGTAAATACCGGATATTGGTTTTTACTAGTCTGCTGGAAATAATCTAATCCTACTACCAAACGGTTTCTTAAGCCTCCGATTTTAAAATCACCAATAAAATTCTGCTGAATATTATCTGTGGTAATCTTATAATTGTCAAACGGTCGGATACTTCTGCTCACCCTGTTATTATCCATATAGTTTAATACCAAAAAGATAGATTCTTTCTCATTAGCTTCTCCTCTTTGGTAAGACGTTCTGGAAGTCCATTGGTCATTAAATTTATGGGTAACTTCAGCCATCGTCACAAAATTGGTTCTTTTTGATCCCACATCATTACTGGTAAATGATCTGCCATGAATGGCTTCAAGATCTTTCATAGAATGATAAGTCAATTTTTCAGACTGTCTCACATAAGCATTCAAGGTTTTTTCAGGGGCATGGAACTCTGTATCTAAGGTTACTGTAGTCTTATCACTTACCTTATATAAGATACTTCCTGAAAAGAATACTCCTTTATTATATCCTGCATCCTGAAAAGAATCCTGAGAATAAGCGGCTACATTGAATCTCGCCAATGCTGTTTTTTCTTTATTCAAAGGAGTATTCACATCTGCTGTGATTCTGTTCATTCCCCAACTTCCAGTGGTATAGTTGATAATTCCACCAAAGTTTTCCTGTGGTTTTTTGGTCACTATATTTACAACTCCGCCATAATTGGCCAAAGTTCCTCCAAATAAGGTTCCTGATGGCCCTTTGATTACTTCTATTCTTTCAACATTCGCAATCTCCGATTGTACTCTCGGATTCTGGATTAATCCATTTCTAAAACTGGCATTAGAGCTGAATCCTCTCAGAAAAATATCATTACCACTGTCGTTAACACTATTGCTGACTACCACTCCAGGAGCTGAAGCCATTGCTGTATTAAAGTCTGTAGCATTCATTTCACTGATAATCTCTTTAGGAACAAGGTTGTAAACCGTTGGATTTTCTAGGTTCTCCAATGGAAGTCTTGCTACTGATTCGGATTTTTTGGTTCTGTAATTGTGGGTTCCTTTAAGAGAAACGGACTGGATTTCGGCTACTTTAAGGGTATCACTTTCCTGTGCACTGAGCATGGTGACTGCTAATAATGATGCAGAAATAATAGTTTTTTTCATTTTTATAATTAAGCTTAGTGCTGCAAAATTACTTTATTTTTATTAATTCTAAATAAAAATATGACACAAATCATAAAATTGAATCTGGGAAAAAGGCCATAAATAAAGGGTTTATGAAAAATCACAAACCCTTTATTTCAATAACACATGAAATTTCAGCGCTACATTTTATATTAATATTTTACATTTTTTAATACATATGGTTTCAATTCTTTAGACAACAACCATCATAGACATATAATAATTGGCACAGTGTAATGAAGTAAGTAACAGAATGTTATTATTAGGATAATTTTCAAACTCGTCAGAAGTATTTATCTGATACTCATAGTTCAGCAAATTCCATTTAAAATGAGGTTTCATTACTAACAGTTCTGTTCCTATTTTATCGGTAAGCACAAATGAATCTTTAAAAATCCCTCGATGTTTAAATACAAAACTTTCTTTTACTCCATCAAAATAGGTCTGTACTATGATTTCACCATTCCAGTTCATTCTGAACTTTAAAAGAACCTTTTCATTATCTTTCAATTCAATCGTTGTTCCCCAAAATCCTCTAGGCTCAATCTGATAACTTTGATGATCCTCCAACTCAATTACAGCATTAAAATTAAACCAACTTCTATAGGTAATTTTCCCTGTCAATTTATCATTATTTATGAGTTCAAAAGATAAAGAATCGTTAGATTTTGCGTAATATTCTGCCATGGCTGTTTTATAGTTTGGTGAAATTTGTTCAATTTATAATAAAGATTGAATAATTTATTTATGATCCCCTAATTTACAACCTCTTACATAAATCAGCAAAAAAAAATTCAATAGGTTTACCTGTACAATTAATTCTTCCCAAACCAGTATTCCCATTTTTCAGTATCCATTCCAAATTTACCTTGCCACCAACGGGTAAGATACCCCACATCATCATTCCTAATCGGTCTATGCACTCTTACCGGATAAGTAATATATTGGTCTGCATACCCCAAATGTTCATCATCGTGCAAAACACCAATAACTCCCAAAATTTCCAACACAGCTACTCTTTCCCCGTCATTTGATTTGAATGTTTTGGAAATTCGTTTTTTAAGTTGAGAAACTCTATCGCCAGGTTCTGAAGTTTCAATAATCGTTTTCAATTCTTTTAGTATCTTGTCATCATTCTCACAAGGCTTCACTAGAGGGAGTTTTGGAAATTGTTCCAGATCAAATAAGATTTGGATTAAATTATCAAAACAAGAACCATCTTTATATTTAAAATAATTAATCGTATTAAATTCAATCGGTTCCTCAAATTCATATGCATGAATTCCACAGACCGCACAGGTTCTTTCATTAGGAGTTGGACTGGGGACAAAACTATGCTCTGCTAATGATTTTGCAATACAATAGCTTGATAAAAAGGAACGATATTCTAATTTTCTTGTACTTAAACTGTAAAGAAAAGCGTTTATTATATCCTGTTTTTCAATCTTAGCAACAGCTATTTTAATTCTTCTGCAAATTTCATCATGACTGATATTTTCTTGTTCATACATTGCAGAATGCTTCTTTGCATATTCAAAATCTTCTTGGGTAATATACTGCATATAATTGTCCCAGTAAAACCAATCGCTTAAGCTTTCATCCTGCGAGGTTTTTATGGTTTTAAGTAAAATCTTTACAGCTTTTTCATCCATTTATTATCAATAATAGTTTATATTTTTTTGTTCTTCTTAGAAGCAGAACATCATTAGGATACTATTGATCATTTTGTCTTCAGATATATTCCTTCAATCGTGGCATTTAATCCGAATTGTCCGCTGCATACTCCCTGAGTATACTGAACGACCGCGAATCCTTTGTAAAACCTGACTCTAAATTCACAATCATCGGCATCTGCCAGTTTGTAGGTAAAATTGGTTGTTTTCAGACTGATGGTGTCATCGTTTATTTGTGCAAGATTTCTTGCCGGTTCTCCGGTAACGGATGTTATTCCAAAAACAGCTTTTGAATCTGGTAATCTCTTAATTTCCAAATCTCCCTGATATCCTGCTTCACTGTATTGATAATGATAACGCCCGAACAGATCTTCAACGTTTGTTTCTATTCTTTTTGAAACAAGAGCAGTATCCTTCTTCATAAGGCTAAGGGTAAGCTCCTTTCTTGTTTTTGGTGAAAACCAACTTCCTTTGAAACCACTTTCCGTTGGCTTTCCGGTAATGACACCAGTTATATTTCCCGATTTTTCAAATTCTAAAATCCTATAATTATGATCGTTGTCAATGGTTCCTACAAGTGTTATTGGTAATTTGCTTTTAGTATTCAGATAGGTAATTTCACCAACAATTACATTTCCATCAATCTGGTAATGCATAAACACAGGAGTTTTCCCATCCAAAAATCCTTTCCAGGATATTTCTTTCTCTCCCTGACTTTTTTCTGATGCCATAGTGACTGATTCTTTAGGAATCACAGGATTGGAAGTCTTCTCTTTTTGCTCAGACTTATTACAGGAAACAATTGTCAATAACGGAATATAAACTAAATATTTGTATTTCATTTTGGGCGTATTTAAATTGACTTTCAAAACTATGATTCAATTTCTGAAGTTTTCGATAATAAAACAATTCCAATTTATAAACCTAACAGGTTTTTTGAAACCTGTTAGGTTTAGCTCTATTATCTATTTATAACTAGAATATTAATTACTAATCATAGTGTCCAACATTCTTTTGAACAGATTTGATTTGATTATTTTCAAATATAATTAAATAATGTCCTCCCGTTGTCATAGAATATTCAGCAAAAGGATTTGCTAAAACATCTGCCCTAAGTGAATCGTTTCTGATTTCCGAAAAATAAATATATTGTAATGGTCCGTGAAAGTCTTTTAACTCCTCAAGCTTTACTACTCTATATTTCTTATCTTTTCTCCAATTCGGTTGGGTATATTTTTCAGATAACTTCTTAATTATTTCGTTTGAAAATGAATTTTCATTCTTAAAATTCTCACTTCCATATATTGAATAATTTTTAATCTTATAGAATTTCGGAATTATTTTCACTCCGGAAGCATCTGAATTATATTCTTTGAGAAAAGGTTTATCTAAATTAAACTTATTAGCAATCGAATTATAGGCTAATTTATACTTTTTGAATTCAGTATTACTCTCATAATTAGCTTTGGCTATGCAAGAATATAAAAGAATCCAATTAAATAATAAAAAAACATATTTTACATTTCTCATTCAATCCATTTTTTTATTATTTAATTTTATAAACATAATCTTTACTAATAAACTTCGTTTTATTTTTCAATTCTGAGGGATTGAATATTTTTCCGGCAATCTGATAATGCATAAACACAGGAGTTTTTCTATTCAAAAATCCTTTCCAGGATATTTCTTCCCTCCTTTATTTTTACTAATGCCAAAGTAACGGATGCTTTTATTGTTACAGAATTAGAAACCTCAACTTTTTGGCTAGACTTATTACAAGAAATAACCGTCAATAATAGAATATACACTAAAATTTGTATTTCATTTTGGATGTATTTAAATTGACTTTCAAAACTATGCATTATTTCAATTCAATTTCTGAAGTTTTCGATAATAAAACAATTCCAATTTATAAACCTAACAGGTTTTTGATACCTGTAAGGTTTATTTTCAACATTCATAACACTCTAATTTATAAATAATTAGATAAAAATAACTCTGTTTATATCCCCAGTAAAAAAATCTATAAGAAAACCTACAGGTCTTGTATTTTTTGAAATTACCCTGTTCTTATTTTAAGTTGATTAACACATTTTATCTGCTTTTTTCAAACAACCATTTGGGTATTTCTTCAGTTAATAAGAAAGGAATAGTAATATTATTGTGATTGAGGTTAGTAAAAGTAGTGAAAATTAAATTTGGGTTTGAAGGCAAATTATTAAATAACTCAGCACTTCCTGAATATGGATTTTCCTTATCCATTTCTCCATGAATCAGCCACATATTCTTTTTATTTATTTTTTTAAGATTTGAAAAATCAGGAACAGCTGCCACAGATACTAAAGCCGCAAATTGCCTGGGTTCCAAACTCATTAAGTTTTGTGCGGTTGAAGCTCCCATAGAATAGCCTATAAGATAAATCCTGTTTTTATCAATATCCGGATATTCTTTCTCAACATTTTTAATCAGCTCCAGAACTTCAATAGCTTCATCTGATGGTTTTGCAATCTGAATATTGCCCAAAGTATTTCCATAATTGGAGGAACGTCTGCTAAATTGAGGAGCTATTACATAACAAGGATATTTACTGGAGATCTCATCCCTTAACCAGATTTTAGCCAATGGTTCCAGTTGATTTTCATTATCATTCCCTATCCGGGTTGAATTATGAAAAGTAATCACTAACGGATATTTTTTCCCGATAGTATTATTTTTTGGTTGTAGAAGTCTGTAAGGAATTGTTATCTTATCTTTCAAGAATATCTTTTTCTGAAAAGATTCAGTATTCAAACTATTTACAACCTTTCGATTGTTAAGGAAAGTTAGGCTATCAACTTTATCATCTCTAAATTCTTTTTTTTGCCCGAAACTTAAGGTTGTTGTTGCAATCAGGGAGAGAGTAATTAAGAGAAGCTGCGAAATTTGTTTTTGCATGATGTATTTTAAATGATTTAAACTGGCTTTTAATTTAGGTCAAATTTCTTAAAAAATTTAAGCTTATAATTCCAATTGATTTAAGAGTGTTTTACTAAAATTTGAAACCTTGTAGATCTGATAATAAAAAGCCCTGCAAAATAACTTACAGGGCTAATAGTATTTATTTTTTCGAAATTACATCGTCTCCATTTTGAAGCTCATGCTTTCGATTACTTTTAGAATGGCTTCTACTGTATCCATTGAAGTTAAACAAGGAACTCCGTTTTCCACACTCATTCTTCTGATCTGGAATCCGTCTCTTTCTGCTTGTTTTCCTTTTGTAGTTGTGTTGACTACATACTGAACTTTTCCTTTCTGGATCAGATCGATCAGATTTACGCTTTCTTCTCCTATTTTGTATCCTATTTTGCAAGGAATTCCTTTTTCTTCGAAGAATTTAGCCGTTCCTTCCGTAGCCCAGATTCTGAAACCTACTTCATGGAATCTTGCCGCTAAATCTGCCGCTTCTTCTTTGTGCTTATCAGCTACTGTAAATAAGATAGAACCGTGCATAGGAACTTTTCTTCCTGCTGCCACTAATCCTTTGTAAAGGGCTTTCTCTAAAGTAGTATCTTTCCCCATAACTTCTCCTGTAGACTTCATTTCAGGGCCCAAAGAGATATCAACCTTTGTGAGTTTCGAGAAAGAGAATACCGGTACTTTTACAAAGACTCCTTCTTTATTCGGAACCAACCCGTTTTTGTAACCAAGATCTGCTAATTTCTGTCCTAAGATCGCTTTCGTTGCAAGGTTAGCCATTGGAACCTCAGTGATTTTAGATAAGAAAGGCACTGTTCTTGAAGAACGTGGATTTACCTCGATTACATATACATTTCCTTCGAAAAGAACGTACTGGATATTCATTAATCCAATCACTTTCAATCCTTTTGCCAGTCTTTGGGTATAATCTACTAAAGTATCGATTTCACTCTGAGAAATATTCTGTGGCGGATATACTGCGATAGAGTCTCCGGAGTGAACTCCTGCTCTTTCGATGTGCTCCATGATCCCTGGAATTACCACTGTTTCACCGTCGCAAATTGCATCTACTTCAATCTCTTTTCCTACCATGTATTTGTCTACCAAAACAGGGTGTTCAGGACTTGCATCTACAGCAAACTCCATATAATGAGCCAATTCTGCTTCTGCGTATACAATTTCCATTGCTCTTCCTCCAAGAACATAACTTGGACGCACCAATACCGGGTAACCGATTTCGTTAGCAATTTTGATCGCTTCTTCTTTTGAAGTGGAAGTTCTTCCTTTTGGCTGAGGAATTCCCATCTCCTGAAGTGCTTTTTCAAATTTATCTCTGTTTTCAGCTCTGTCAAGATCTTCTAATGAAGTCCCTAAGATCTGTACTCCGTGAGAAGCTAATTTATCTGCAAGGTTAATCGCTGTCTGTCCTCCAAACTGAACCACTACTCCTTTAGGTTTTTCAAGCTCGATGATGTTCATTACATCTTCTTCGGTAAGAGGCTCAAAGTATAATTTATCTGAGATCGAGAAGTCTGTAGAAACTGTTTCAGGGTTATTGTTGATGATAATTGCTTCGTAACCCATTTCTTTAATTGCCCAAACTGAGTGTACCGTTGCGTAATCGAATTCAACTCCCTGTCCGATTCTGATAGGTCCTGAGCCTAGAACGATGATCTTTTCTTTATCAGAAACTACACTTTCATTTTCTTCTTCGTAAGTTCCGTAGAAATATGGTGTTTCACTTTCAAACTCAGCAGCGCAAGTGTCTACCATTTTGTACACCGGCATTACTCCATTTTCCTTTCTGAAGTTGAAAATCTCACGCTCTTTTACATCCCAAAGAACTGCAATATTGATATCTGCAAAACCTAATCTCTTAGCTTCAATTAATGTTTCTTTATCAAATTTATTTTCAGCGATTACTTTTTCAAAATCAACCAGTTTTTTAAGCTTCCAGATGAAGAATTTATCGATTTTACTCCATTCTACAATTTGTTCCCAGTCGTATCCTCTTCTTAAAGCATCTCCAATGATGAATAATCTCTCATCATCACACACTCTGATTCTTCTTTCGATCTCTTCAGCAGTAAGTGCCTGAGCTTGCTTAGTTTTTAATCCTAAATGTTTGATTCCTGTTTCTAGTGAACGGATCGCTTTCTGTAAAGACTCCTCAAGGGTCCTTCCGATCGCCATTACTTCTCCCGTTGCTTTCATCTGAGTAGAAAGTCTTCTGTCTGCTGTTTCGAATTTATCGAATGGGAATCTTGGGAATTTTGTTACTACATAGTCAAGAGCAGGCTCGAAACATGCGTATGTTTTTCCTGTTACCGGGTTCATGATTTTATCCAGTGTTAATCCTACTGCAATTTTCGCAGCGATTTTTGCAATCGGATATCCTGTAGCTTTACTTGCTAAAGCTGATGAACGGGATACTCTAGGGTTTACCTCGATGATATAGTATTCGAATGAATGTGGATCTAATGCTAACTGTACGTTACATCCGCCTTCAATTCCTAAAGCTCTGATGATTTTTAGTGAAGCATTTCTCAGTAACTGATATTCTCTGTCTGAAAGGGTCTGAGAAGGTGCTACTACAATAGAGTCTCCTGTGTGAACTCCTACCGGATCAATATTTTCCATGTTACAAACCACAATCGCATTGTCATTTGCATCACGCATTACTTCGTACTCAATTTCTTTGAAACCTGCAATTGATTTCTCAATAAGACACTGTGTAACCGGGCTGTGTTTTAGTCCTAGTTCAGCAATTTCTTTTAATTCTGCTTCAGTGGAAGCGATACCTCCACCTGTTCCACCCATTGTAAAGGCAGGACGAACAATTACAGGATATCCGATTGCATCTGCGAAAGCTAATGCTCCTTCTACCGTGTTTACGATATCAGATTCCGGAACAGGCTCATTCAATTCTCTCATCAACTCACGGAAAAGGTCTCTGTCTTCTGCTCTGTTGATCGCAGAAAGCTTAGTTCCCAATACTTCGACTTTGCATTCTTCAAGAATTCCCGATTTTTCAAGCTCTACCGCCATGTTAAGACCCGTTTGACCTCCAAGCGTTGGTAGTAATGCATCAGGACGTTCTTTTCTGATGATATGACTTACAAACTGTAATGAAATCGGCTCGATATATACTTTATCAGCGATTTCTACATCTGTCATGATCGTTGCAGGGTTTGAGTTAATCAAAATTACCTTGTAGCCTTCTTCTTTCAAAGACAGACAAGCCTGCGTTCCTGCGTAATCAAATTCAGCTGCCTGTCCGATGATGATAGGTCCTGAACCGATTACTAAAATTGTTTTTATATCTGTACGTTTTGCCATTTTTCTTTTTTTAGATACAAGATGTTAGATGTCAGATTTCAGACTTCCAACAGGATGTTTTACTTTTTTAAATTAGATTTGAATGTATAAATCATTCTTTGAATTTCATTCAGATTCGATATTAAACTATCAACTTTTTCTGCATCAAGTAATTTTAATTCTCTAGTCAAAATTAATTGGGTCTGCAACTCAAAAGAGGAAGCATTTGCAATTCCAAGAAAGTGATAAAATTCTTTATCATTATTTCTTCCTGCCCCTTCTGCTATATTTGAAGGAATAGAGATTACAGATCTTTTAATTTGAGAAATCAAACCAAACTTTTCATCTTTAGGTAATTCTACACAAATGATATAAACCTGTTTTGCAAGTTCAATTGATTTCTGCCAAAAAACTAGTTTTTCAAAATTATGCATGATAAAGTCTGTTATCTGATGTCTAATATCTGAAGTCTTATTTATTTTTAAAGTCTTCCATTAATTGGATAAACTCATCAAACAGGTAGTTTGCATCCTCCGGACCAGGGCTTGCTTCAGGGTGATACTGAACGGAGAAACAAGGGTGGATTTTGTGTTTTAATCCTTCGTTGGTTCTATCGTTTAGTGCGATGTGCGTTTCGATAAGGTCTGTACCTTTTAAACTTTCCTGATCTACTGCATATCCATGATTCTGAGAAGTGATTGCTACAGTATTTTTCGCTAAATCCAACACAGGGTGATTTCCTCCTCTGTGTCCGAACTTCAGTTTGAATGTTTTAGCTCCACAAGCAAGACCAATTAACTGGTGTCCTAAACAGATTCCGAAGATTGGAACTTTTCCTAATAATCCGCGGATCATGTCTAATGCGTGTGGTACATCTTCCGGGTCACCAGGACCGTTGGAAAGCATAATTCCATCTGGATTCATCAATAAAATATCTTCTGCTGTTGTATCCTGAGAAACCACAATGATATCACAGTTTCTTTGAGATAGTTCTCTGATAATTCCCAGTTTAGCACCAAAATCCACTAATACTACTTTAAAACCTCTGTTAGGATTAGCATAAGGTGTTTTGGTAGAAACTTCTTCTACCTGATTGATTGGGAAAGTCGTGGTTTTCAGTTCTGCTGCTGTTGCTGCTTCATCTGCATCGGCATTCACAATTTTTCCTTTCACTACTCCAGAGTTACGAAGAATTCTTGTCAGTCTTCTTGTATCAATTCCTGAAATTCCTGAAAGGTTTTTCTTCTTAAATAATTCATCTAAAGTAATCTGAGTACGGAAGTTGGAAGGCAGATCGCAAAGTTCTTTTACGATAAGTCCTTTAATTGCCGGCTCAATACTCTCATAATCATCACGGTTAATACCATAATTCCCGATAAGCGGATAGGTCATACAAACTATCTGACCGCAGTATGATGGGTCAGAGATCAATTCCTGATACCCTGTCATTCCGGTATTGAAAACTACTTCTCCTGCAGTTTCCAATTCTGCTCCGAAACCTTCTCCATGAAACACTTCACCGGACTCCAGTATTAATTTTTTCTTCATTTTTTCTATTTAGATTTTCTTTTATTTTTTTTGTACAATGTATTCACGTATTAATGTATTTATGAATACTTTTTACTTTTATCTTAGTTCTTTTATTTAAAGGTAAATCCTTTTTCTTCCAGTGCATCTTTTAAGATGGCCATTCTGGCGAAAACTCCGTTTTCCATTTGTCGGAAGACTCTTGAACGTTCACATTCTACAAGGTCTGAATCTATTTCTACACCTCTGTTGATAGGTGCCGGGTGCATAATGATTGCTTCTTTTTTCATGGCTTGCTCTCTTTCTTTAGTCAGACCATATTTTCTATGATAATCTGAAGCTGTAAAGCTCATGGCATCATCATGTCTCTCATGCTGGATTCTTAATAACATCAGAACATCTACTTCAGCGATAAGCTCATCTACTGAAAGGTAGGTTCCGTTGATTAAAGCTCCTTCGTCAAACCATTGTTCAGGGCCTGAGAAATATACTTTAGCGCCTAATCTTCTTAATGCTTCAGCATTTGAATTGGCAACGCGACTGTGTTTTACATCACCTACAATCCCTACTTTTAATCCTTCAAATTTTCCGAATTCCTGATAGATAGTCATCAGATCCAGCATACATTGTGAAGGGTGGTTTCCTGTTCCGTCTCCACCATTGATTACAGGGATCTTAATATTTTTCAGTTCTTCAAAGTATCTGTCTTTCTTATCTCGGATCACTACAAGATTTACTCCAAGGCTTTCAATGGTCTTTACTGTATCATAAAGACTCTCACCTTTATTTACAGAACTGTGTGAAGCATCAAAAGGAACAACCTGTAATCCTAATTTTCTTTCTGCAATATCAAAGCTTGTCTTTGTTCTTGTGCTGTCTTCGAAGAAAAGATTGGAACAAAAAACTTCGCCTTCAATTTTAGCAGTTTTTCCATTTCTGAAAGCCATCGCTTCTATCAGTATACTGTTGATTTTCTCGGTACTTAGTTCTGTAATCGTAAACATAATCTTAATTTTTAAGCATAAAAAAAGCGAAGACAACAATCTTCGCTAATAACAATAAATATCGTAAAGGGCGCTTTCGCCCGGTAAATCTAATGATATAAATGCTTTTTTATTCATTAGGTGCAAAGATACAACAATTTTATGAACCTACAAAAATTAAGTTTAAAATAAATTAAAAACTTCAGTACTTCTTATTCTCATTTAAAATTAATATTTTTGTTACAACACAACATTATTCTATGGATTTAAAAGACAAAATGATTCTCAGCATTATACAGGAAGACTCTACTTTATCAGTGAAAGAAATTTCAGAAAAGATAGGTCTTACCTTTACTCCGACGTATGAAAGAATCAAACAATTGGAGAAGCAGGGCATCATTCAAAAGTATGTAGGGCTTTTAAACCGTGAAAAGCTGGGCTTGAATATTGTAGTCTACTGTAATGTACGTCTTAAAGAGCAATCCAAGAAGGTATTGGAAACCTTTGAGAAGCACATCGGAAAATATGATGAAGTACAAGAAATCATCAGTCTTTCCGGAGAGTATGACTATATGCTAAAAATTATTGCCAAAGACATCAACTCGTATAATGAGTTTGCAGTCAATGTGATTTCTAACATTCCTAATATCGGACAGTACCACAGCTCCATCGTACTTCATGAGGTGAAAAAATCTACTAAATTCAAAATTGAACTTGAATAGTTCTTTTACTTTTAAGCCTTAAGAAGCTTTATGTGATTTCATCACAATCATCAATTTCAAAGATCAAAATAAAATCCAACCATTAAGACAGCTTAAGCAATTAAGATTTAAGGATTTCACAACGATAAAACATAAGGCGATTCTAAAGTAATTTTTAGATTTTTTATGTCAACTCAAGCCTTTATATATCTTAATGGTTCAGATTTTAACCTAATAATTTATTCTTCAGTTTATTAAACTGGTATTCTATTTTATCCAGGCATAGATTTCCTATACTTCCCTGGTGAGTATGATCTAAACTTCCCGGTTCAAATTCAAACTCATTGTTTTCAATCTCCTGCCCTACTTTTACATAAGCATCACGGAAAGAACTTCCTTTTTTCACTTCTTCATTGATCTTCTCTACACTGAACAGATATTTATATTTTTCGTCCTCGAGAATTCCGTCTTTTACCTGGATATTGGGTAAGGTATAACTTAAGATCTCAAGGCATTCCTTTAATGAATCAATAGCCGGGAATAAAATTTCCTTAGTCAACTGTACATCTCTGTGGTATCCTGATGGCAGATTATTTGTCAACAGGATCAATTCATTAGGCAACGCCTGAATTCTGTTGCATCGTGCACGAACCAATTCGAAAATATCCGGATTCTTTTTATGTGGCATAATGCTGCTTCCTGTTGTAAATTCTTTTGGAAAGCTTATAAAATCAAAGTTTTGATTCAGATACAGACATACATCATATGCAAATTTTCCTAAAGTCCCTGCTAAAGTTGCCATTGCCATTGCCAGCATCTTCTCCGATTTTCCACGAGTCATCTGTGCATACACTGAATTATAGTTCATGGACTGGAATCCCAGATTATAAGTGGTACTTTCACGATTGATCGGGAAAGATGAACCATAACCCGCTGCTGACCCCAGCGGATTCTTATTGATGATGTTTTTTGTTGAAAACAGCATTTCCACATCATCCAAAAGGGCTTCTGCATACGCTCCAAACCACAATCCGAAGGATGAAGGCATCGCAATCTGCAAATGCGTATACCCCGGAAGCAGCACATTTCTATGCTGATCTGCCAATTGAATCAAAATCTGAAAAAACTCATCGGTCAATGCGGTAATTTCACGGATTTCATCTAGTAAGTATAGTTTTATATCTAATAAAACCTGATCATTTCTTGATCTTGCCGTGTGAATTTTCTTTCCTACATCTCCTAATTTTGTGATCAAGATTGCTTCTACCTGAGAATGGATATCCTCAGCTTCTTTATCAATTTCAAAATTGCCATTTTCAATTTGCTGTAAAATATCATTTAATACTACCAGCATCTGCTCGGATTCTTCATGAGAAATAATTCCGGTTTCTGCAAGCATTGTACAATGTGCCATAGAACCTTTAACATCATATTTTGCTAAACGTTCGTCGAAGTCAAGATCTTTTCCTACGGTAAAGTTATTGACTAATATATTGGTGGCCAGGTCATCCTTTTGCCATATTTTTTTCATAAGTATGATTGATTTTTCTAAGACTGCCATCATATAATGATTTCGTAACAGCCCGATTTAAAATATTTGATTGATTTTGACAAGCCCAGCAAGACTATCCTTATTATTAACTATAAAAAAACATTTCCTTACTATATAAAGTCACTTTTTAATGGTATCGTTTGCATAAATCCTTATTAAAACGTAAACTTTATTGCCTGCTGAGCGTAGTCAAAATATATTGTAGATATTCAGGTGTCTGATATCAGACTGTTTATTTTTATCTGATATCTGAGGTTTAGTATCTGATATCTTTTTTATAACACCTTTTCCAAAACCTGAATGTAGATCTCTATCCCTTCCTCTATTTCATTGATATAGATAAATTCATCCGCTGTATGGGAGCGCCTACTATCTCCAGGCCCCATTTTCACAGATGTACACGGAATAATGGCCTGATCTGAAGATGTTGGTGAACCATAGGTTGTTCTTCCTACTTCCAGTCCGGCTTTTACAAACGGGTGATCCATCTCTATTTTTGAAGAATTCAACCTGAAAGACCTTGCCGTAAGTGATGATTTCATTTGAGACTGGATTATTTCAAAGGCTTCCTTGTTGGAATATTCATCCGTTACTCTTACATCCAGTGTGAAATGACAAGACTCCGGTACTACATTATGCTGTACTCCGGCATGAATTCCGGACAGGGTTACTTTCACTTCTCCCAGATAGTCTGAAACCTTCGGAAATTTAAAGTTTAATATTCCCTGAAGATCCGCCATACATTTGATAATGGAATTATCATCATTAGGATGAGCAGCATGAGAAGGAGTTCCCTTCATTTCTCCGTCAATCACCAACAGTCCTTTTTCAGCAATTGCCAGGTTCATCTGCGTGGGTTCTCCTACAATGGCAAGTTCTATGTTAGGTAGCTGTGAAAACAGAGCCTCGATTCCGTCAAAACCTGAAATCTCCTCCTCTGCTGTCAACGCAATCACTAAATTATATTCTAAATCTTCTTTCTCATAAAAATGTAAAAAAACCTGCGCCATAGAAACCAGAGAAGCTCCGGCATCATTACTTCCCAATCCGAACAGCTTACCGTCTTTTTCAATCGGTACAAATGGATCAAGTGTATAAGCTTTATTAGGCTTTACCGTATCATGATGTGTATTTAATAAAACTGAAGGTTTAAAAACATCAAAGTTTTTATTCACCGCCCAGATATTGTTTTTAAAACGCTTCGTCGGGATCTGATGCTTTTTGAAAAAGTTTTCAATCTCTACCGACGTATTGAATTCATCTTTACTGAACGAAGGAATTTCAATCAAATTCTTAAGCAATTCAATAGCATTTTTCAGCAATTCTTCTTTATTATAAACAGATTTCAGTTCCTGCATGATGATTCTCTATATGATTTTTCAGTTCTGTTTCTTTAATCAGAAACACTTTATTTACATTATTCTTTATCGCTCCAAGAGCATTTTCAAGTTTGGGTAAAATCCCCTTGTGAAGTTTTCCTTCTTCTTTTAACGTTGTAAAATCGTCTTCAGAAATACTTTTGATCAAAGATTCCGGGTCATCCACATTTTCCAATACTCCTTGTTTGTCAAAACAGTACAACAGTTCTACTTCATATTTTTCAGACAGAGCCTGAGCAATCACAGAAGCAATAGTGTCTGCATTGGTATTAAAAAGATTCCCTTTTCTATCGTGGGTAATAGCAGAAAAAACAGGAATAAGGTCCAGCTTAATCAATTTTGAAACAAGCTTTCTGTTCACACTTTTCTTATTGACATCCCCTACAAATCCAAAATCTATTTCCGAGTGTTCTCGCTTTTTTGCTTTAATGAGATTTCCATCTGCTCCAGAAAACCCAATAGCATTACATTTCTTCTGCTGTAGTTTTTCAACAATATTTTTATTGATTCCCCCTGCATACACCATTGTTACAATATCCAATGTATCTTTATCCGTAATCCGCCTTCCATTGATCATCTTCTGCTCTATGCCTAGCTTATCAGCCAATGTTGTGGCTAACTTACCTCCGCCATGCACAAGGATTTTCTTTTCTTTAATTTCGGAAAACTGATCTAAAAACTGATCCAGTAATCGTTCATCATCAATGAGCGCTCCGCCTATTTTTATGATGTATATTTTCTGTTTCATTTTTATTTTACATTTAGAATTGATAGGAATCTATTCCTATCTTGGGTTAAATCGTCCCTTTGGGACTCATTGGATGTTATTTTATAGTATCTAATATTTCGCTGAAGACTGCCTGTGCTGAGAAAATACGGTTCTTTGCCTGTTGGTAGATGATGGAATTTTCACCATCCATGACTTCATCGCTTAGTTCTACATTACGACGAACCGGAAGACAATGCATTACTTTTGCCTGATTGGTATTGGCCAGTTTTTCATTGGTAAGCATCCAGCTTTCTTTTACTTCAGGCATTGCAGCATAATCATCAAACGAAGACCAGTTTTTCACATAGATAAAATCCGCATCTTTTAACGCTTCCTCCTGATCGTGAACTACTTTTGTATCTTTTGTAAAAGCCGGATCCAAATCATATCCTTCAGGATTAGTAATTACTAGTTCAACATCCATTTCCTGCATCCATTCTGCAAAGGAATTTCCTACAGCATGAGCAATCGGTTTAATATGCGGTGCCCAGGTTAAAACTACTTTTGGCTTATGGTCTTTTTTCCAGTTTTCTGTAATCGTAATACAATCTGCCAGACTCTGTAAAGGATGACGTGTTGCTGATTCTAAAGAAATAACAGGAACTTTTGCATGTTTTTCGAACTGGCTCAGAATGCTTTCATTTACATCATCTTCTTTGCTCTTCATTCCTGCAAAACAACGTACAGCAATAATGTCACAGTATTGGTTTAAAACCTCAATAGCGTCTTTGATATGTTCTACTGTATCTCCGTTCATCACCGCTCCATCAGCAAATTCAAGATTCCATGCTTCCTGTGCTGCATTTAAGGTTAATACATTTAAACCTAGGTTTTGTGCTGCAATCTGGCTGCTTAAACGGGTTCTTAAGCTTGAATTTAAGAATACAAGACCTATTGTTTTTCCTTTCCCTTTTTCTGTTTCTGAAAGTGGGTTTGCTTTAATTTCTAAAGCTTTTTTTATAATTTCCTGTAAGTTTTCTACATCACTTACAGCTGTGAATTTTTTCATTTTGAATTGATTTTTAAAGATTTTTGCATACACGCTTTTGTCATTCTGAATGAAACGTAATGGAATGAAGAATCTATCATAAACAAGAAAGAGATTCTTCCTTCGTCAGAATGACAAACAATCCACTGATCCCTCTTCACTAATGCTTCAACGTCTTAAATACTTTTCAACACTGTTTTCAAAGCATTAATAAAAAGATCCGTTTCCTCTTTTTTGATATTCAGTGCCGGAAGAATCCTCAACACTGTTTTATCATTAGAGTTTCCGGTGAAAATATGATGATCGAATAATAAGCTTTTCCTTACTTCTGAACAGTCTCTATCGAGTTCTATTCCAATCATCAATCCTTTCCTTCGGATGGATCTAATATGGGGTAAATCTTTAATTTCATTTTCAATATACTCGCCCATTTGCTGAGTATTTTCGATAAGATTTTCATCTTTCATTACATCCAGCACCGCAATTGAAGCTACACAAGCTAAATGATTTCCTCCAAAAGTAGTTCCCAGTAAGCCATTACTAGCCTGGAATTTAGGACTAATCAAAACTCCACCAACCGGAAATCCATTTCCCATTCCTTTAGCTGTGGTAACAATATCTGCTTGAATCCCGAATTCCTGATGAGCAAAGAAGTATCCGCTTCTTCCATATCCTGATTGTACTTCATCTAAAATCAAAACCACATCATATTGATCACATAATTCTTTAATTTTAGATAAAAATTCTGTTGTTGGAATCATAATTCCTCCTACACCCTGAATTCCTTCAATAATGACGGAAGAAATTTCATTTCCGTGTATTGCAAAGGTATCTTCAAGCTGCTCAATGTCATTCCAATCAGATTTAATGAATCGTTCTGAAAAATTCACCGGAGCAACAATCTTTGGGTTATCCGTTACAGAAACTGCCGCGGAAGTTCTCCCGTGAAATGACCCTGAGAAATAAAGCACTTTACTTTTTCCATTGTGAAAAGAAGCCAATTTCAATGCATTCTCATTAGCCTCTGCTCCTGAATTACACAGGAAAAGATTGTAGTCTTCATATCCTGAAAGTTTCCCCAGTTTTTCAGCCAGCTCTACCTGCAATTCATTCTGAACCGAGTTAGAGTAGAAAGAAATCTTTTCCAATTGTTCTTTCAATTTATTTTGGTAGTGCGGATGATTATGACCAATAGAGATTACAGCGTGTCCTCCGTAGAAATCAAGATATTTTTCACCTTTATCGTCCCAAAGGAAAGATCCCTGAGCTTTAACCGGGTTTATGTTGAATAATGGATATACGTTGAATAAATTCATTTTTTTGTTTTTAATTAATTTCTTTTGTCTTGAAACAAAAGAAACAAAAGTTCAAGACCTGGAAACTTCCGCTAAAAATTAGTTCTATTCTCTAAAAATTCTAAAACTTGTGCGAATTCTAAACGAGTTCTTCGATTTTATATACACCTCGCACTTCGAACAGTAGAATTTTCTTAACGTTCACAGAATTAATTTTCTTAACGCTCCATTTTCCTAAGTCGGATTTGATTTTAGTTTTTAAAACTTACGATTGACTTATTTTAATCAATTGAATTTAAAATGCTATCGGTTTCAGATTCAAGCCTGTATTTTCTTCCCAGCCCATCGCAATATTCATATTTTGTACAGCCTGTCCTGAAGCTCCTTTCAACAAATTGTCAATCGCTGAGTGAATAACGGCTACATTTCCACTCTTTTCAATCTGGATCACACAGCGATTGGTATTGACAACCTGCTTTAAATCAATTGCTTTCTCACTTACCGTAACAAACGGTGCCTCTGCATAAAAATCCTGATACAATTGATAAATGTCAGAAAGTCCCAAATCTGTTTTCACTGTAGAACTTGTAAAAATCCCTCTTGCAAAATCCCCTCTCCATGGTACAAAATTCAGGCTGACATTTTTATGATTAAACAAAACTATTTGTTGTAAAATTTCATCTACATGTTGATGAGTCAACGTTTTATAAGCTGAAACATTATCATTTCTCCAGGTAAAATGGGTGGTTGCCTGTAAAGACTGTCCCGCTCCTGTAGATCCGGTAATCCCTGTTGTAAAAACCTCATCCAACACCTCTTTTCCTGCCAATGGTAATAATGCTAACTGAATGGCTGTAGCAAAGCATCCCGGATTGGCTATACTTTTTGAACCCGACAGTTGTTTTTTATTGATTTCCGGTAATCCGTAGATAAAATTTCTGTTTTCAAAATTTCCATCCAAACGGAAGTCATTTCCTAAATCAATGACCAACGTTTCTTCTTTAACCGGATTTTGAGTTAACCAATTCTGACTTTCTTTATGAGGAAGACATAGAAAAAGAATATCCACCTCTTCAGGTTTATCCGTCAGAACCTGTTCACAAACGGTCGTTAAATCCGGGTACAGATCAGAAATTCTTGTTCCCGAATTCGAACGACTATATAAAAAACTCAATGTCACATGGGGATGAAAAGCCAGCAAACGTATTAGCTCGCTTCCTGTATAACCGTTGGCACCAACTATTCCTACTGTTTTCTTCATTTTCAAACTGATAGGACCGCTTCCTATCTTGGGTTAAATCGTTCCTTCGGAACTCTAGTTGATATTTTGGTTAATCTGGTGATATATATTTAAAGAATTACTCACAATCTTTGTATATCCTTTTACATCTTCTCCTGTCCAAGCTCTGTTAGCTTCTCCATAGCTTCCGAATTTATCAGACATTAAATCATGATCGGATTCTATTCCGTTTAAAATAAATCGATATGGATGAAGGGTTACAAATACTTTCCCACTCACTGTTTTCTGGGAATCCGTTAAGAAAGATTCAATATTTCTCATTACCGGATCTAAGAATAGCGCTTCGTGAAGCCAGTTTCCATACCAATCTGATAACTGTGATTTCATCATCTGCTGGTATTTTGAAAGCGTATGTTTTTCTAATAAATGATGTGCTTTGATAATCACTGATGCTGCCGCCGCTTCAAATCCTACTCTTCCTTTAATTCCTACAATGGTATCACCTACATGAATATCACGTCCAATTCCATAAGCAGAAGCCAGTGCTTCTACTTTTTGAATAGCATATACAGAATGATCAAAGCTTTCTCCATTCACAGCTACTACTTCACCATTTTTAAATTCAATCACCAATTCTGAAGGTTGAGTTTCCTCTACCTGAGATGGAAAAGCTTCTTCCGGAAGGTAATTTCTTGATGTCAAAGTTTCTTTCCCTCCTACAGAAGTTCCCCAAAGTCCTTTATTCACTGAATATTGTGCTTTATGGAATTCCATTTCATATCCGTAGCTTTTCAAAAACTCAATTTCTTCTTCACGGGATAAAGCCATATCACGGATAGGCGTAATGATCTCAATATTTGGGCACATCACCTGAAAAATCAGATCAAAACGAACCTGATCGTTCCCAGCTCCTGTACTTCCATGGGCAATAGCATCTGCTTCTACTTCAATGGCATATTTTGCAATTTCCTGCGCCTGAATCGTACGTTCGGCACTTACAGAAAGCGGATATGTGTTATTTTTCAGCACATTTCCGAAAATTAAATACTTCACACAAGAATTGTAATAATCTTCCTGAGCATCTACGCACCTGTACTCTTTTACCCCAAGGTTTAAAGCTTTTCTTTCCAGTTCTTTTTCTTCTTCTTTGGAAAAACCTCCGGTATTTACAGTAACCGCATATACATCATACCCTAGAGTCTCACTAAGATATTTTGCACAGTAGGAAGTATCTAAACCTCCACTAAACGCTAAGATGACTTTCTTGTTCATTGCAATATTTAATTTCTGGTTGCTCATTCACAACACTGTTTACTTTATTATTATCAGGCTGATTGTTTACAGCCTTATCTTTTTTCACATTTTCAGGAACGAAAAGCATTGCTGTACAAAGACAGTTTTTACGTTCCTTTTTCATTAAAATTTCATAATTCACACAGTTCTTACAACCGCTCCAGAACTCCTCATCCTGAGTCAGTTCAGAATAAATAACCGGCTTGTATCCTAAATCACTGTTGATTTTCATTACCGCAAGACCTGTTGTTAATCCGAATACTTTTGCTTCCGGATATTTTTCTCTAGATAACTGGAAAACTTTATGTTTAATCTGAGTAGCTACTCCACCATGCCTGAATTTGGGAGATACAATCAATCCCGAATTAGCCACAAACTTCCCATGTGACCAGGTCTCTATATAACAGAAGCCTACCCACTCACCGTTTTCAGTGGCTACCACAGCATTGCCCTCTGAAATCTTCTTACTCAAATATTCTATGGAACGTTTTGCGATTCCCGTTCCTCTGCGCTGTGCAGAATCATACATTTCCTGCTGTATTTCACTCACATACATTAGATGTTCGCATGAGGAAATTTCTATTTCCATTTATTTATCTAATTTTTTTGGCAAATTTAAAATATATTTTCTTTAGAATGCAAATAAAAAAGATATTTTTTTTGTTTTAAAAAATTATACAGGTAAAATTATCTTTATTCAAAAATGTATATTTGCTAATTTATTATATATTTGCTAAAATAATATAGCTATGGAAAATATATGTCCTAAATGCAAGAGTAACAAAGTAGTTAAAAGCGGAATCGTTAATGAGAAACAAAGGTTTCACTGTAAGAGCTGCAATTATTATTTTACCGTTAAAAAACTGGGAAAACAAATTGATGATTATTATGTCACCAAGGCATTACAGCTATATCTTGAAGGTTTAAGTTATCGTGAAATAGAAAGAATTATAGGGGTTTCCCATGTCACTATCAGCTCATGGATCAAAAAATATAATATTACAAGACCTCCTCATTCTGAATTCCATCCTGTATACAAAATACTGAAACAAAATGAATTAATTGAATATATTGCACAAGAGGAAAATATCAAAAACTCAGGGATTATCATTACTCAGTTTGCTGATAAGTATATGCTGATTAAATGGGAAAGGTTTAAGAAATAGAGAGTGGAATAAAGAAAATAGACTGATAGATAATAGACATTATATTTTGTAATATCCTATATAACTATAGTATTACCACTAATATATATTAAATTTTCGTAAATAAATTATTAATTCCAATTTGGCTTTCACAAAAAACAACGCCAAAAATTGATAATTTATGAAGAAATTACTTACATTCATTGGAGTAGCCTTAATTAGCGGATCTATGTATTCGCAGGGTTCTCCTGATTACGGCAGTGGATTAAAAATAAACCTCAACCCTGAGGGAGACAAATTCATCAGATTTATTTTATGGGATCAGCTGTGGCTAAGAAACAGCGCAATGAATCCCGGAAGCATGGTTGGAAATGAACCCACAGACAACACATGGAACCTGGGAAACAGACGATTACGCGCTTTAACATATGCTCAAATCTCCAAACGATACATGATCCTTCTTCATTTTGGAATCAATAATCAAACTTTCATTAACGGAGGAGCCCCAGGCACCTCAGGAACAGGAGGGTATGGAAACGGAAAGAAAACCCAGATGTTTTTTCATGACGCCTGGAATGAATATGCAGTTATTTTACCTGGAGAAGCAGGAAAATTCAGTTTATCTTTAGGAGCCGGACTTCATTACTACATGGGACTTTCCCGCATGACCATGGCCTCCACTCTTAATTTTCTTACGGTAGATTCTCCGGTATTCTCCTGGCCATTAATTGATAATTCGGATCAGTTTGGAAGACAAATCGGAATGTTCGCCAAGGGGAAATACGGAAAACTAGAGTATCGTTTTAGTTTAAATAAACCTTTTGCTACAGATCTAGCTCCCGCCAATGCAACCGATCCATCAAAAGCTGTAGCTGTAGACAATAATGGAAATCCAAGTTTCTCAAAAGCAGGATATGTGGAATATCAATTTCTTGATGAGGAATCCAACACATTACCTTTCAAAGTAGGGTCTTATTTGGGAACAAAGAAGGTTTTCAATGTAGGAGCCGGGTTTTATCATCAGGCAGACGGCACCAGAACTTCCGTAAA
The DNA here is from genome assembly GCF_900637665.1 of Chryseobacterium nakagawai. Lineage (NCBI taxonomy): Bacteria > Pseudomonadati > Bacteroidota > Flavobacteriia > Flavobacteriales > Weeksellaceae > Chryseobacterium > Chryseobacterium nakagawai. The sequence continues at coordinate 2,300,502 of NZ_LR134386.1, read as the reverse complement.
TTCAAATGTTGAAAAACACGACATTACTCTTTTCGCAGTAGATGCTTTCGCAGATATTCCTTTAGGAGAAGCAAAAAACAAAATGGCCGTTTCAGCTTACGCAGGATATTATAATTACAATTTCGGCCCAAACTATGTAAGAAATCTGGGAACAATGAATATTGCAGCAACAGATCCTAATTTCATTGGCAACAAAGCCATCGCAGGGCCAGGAAATCTACAACCCACCATCGGAACAGGCAATATTATCTACGCACAGGCTGGTTTACTGTTACCAAGTCAGGCAGAAAAGCCAAAGATCAGAATACAACCTTTTGCGGCTTATACTCATAAAAACTTTGAAGCTTTTGATAAATCATCTTCTCAGTTTGATGTTGGAGCCAATTGGTTTATTGATGGACATCATGCAAAAATCACTACCCAATACTCCACAAGACCGGTTTACACAAGTCCTTCTGAAAGCCCATCTTCAAAAGGAGAATTCATTGTACAATTCCAGATCTATTTATAATCTAAACATATTAAGGTAATAAAAACCGTAAGATGAGTTAAGTTAAGTTTTATTAAGAATAAAACATCTTACGCATTCCATTAACATCAAAAACTAATCAATATGAGTGACAATCATCACGAAAGCTACGAAAATATGACCGACAGGCAGAAAAACCGCACTATTTGGAGTGTGATCACTGCCTCATCTCTCGGAACATTGATAGAATGGTATGACTTCTATATCTTTGGAAGTTTAGCCATCGTTTTAGCGACCAAGTTTTTCCCGGCTGACAATCCGACAGCAGCATTTTTGTCTACTTTAGCTACTTTTGCCGCAGGATTTGTAGTAAGACCTTTTGGGGCTTTATTCTTCGGAAGATTGGGTGACATTATCGGAAGAAAATATACATTCCTGGTGACGCTACTCATTATGGGATTTTCCACTTTCCTGATCGGATGTATCCCAAGTTATGAAACCATCGGGTTCCTTGCTCCGGTTTTGGTTTTAATCCTAAGGTTATTACAAGGACTTGCTCTTGGGGGTGAATATGGAGGAGCCGCAACCTATGTAGCAGAATACGCACAACCCCATCGAAGAGGTTACTGGACTTCATGGATCCAAACTACAGCCACCGCAGGACTATTCATTTCACTAATTGTTATTTTAATTACAAAGACTACTCTTTCTCCTGAAGAATTCGATGGCTGGGGCTGGAGAATTCCTTTCTGGATTTCCATTTTAATGGTAGGTGTTTCATATATCATCAGAAAAAATATGAAAGAGTCTCCGCTTTTTGCCAAAGCAAAAAGTGAAGGTAAAACGTCTAAAAACCCTTTAAAAGAGAGTTTTGGTAATAAATTCAACTTCAAATTCGTTTTGCTTGCCCTTTTTGGAGCAGCCATGGGACAAGGGGTAATCTGGTATACCGGACAATTTTACGCCATGAGCTTCATGCAAAAAGTAATGAATATTGATTCTACGCAGGTAGATTATTTAATGGCAACTGCTTTGTTTTTAGGAACTCCTTTCTTTGTGTTTTTCGGTTGGTTATCGGATAAAATCGGAAGAAAAGCGGTGATGATGACCGGAATGCTGATTGCTATTTTAGCTTACAGACCTATTTACGACAGTATGTTCAAAAGTGTCAGCCTTGAAAATAAAACAGTTGCCACCAACGGAATTACAGAAAAGAGAACGGCTAAAATTCACAAGGATATTGCAACAGACAGTCTTGTTACCTTCCATAAAGAAACTCTTTTCACCGATGGAACTTTAATAAAAAAAGACAGCATCGTTCACTGGTCACCAAGCGGTCCGGTTATGAAAGAGGGAAAAGCCGAAGAACCAAAGGTTTCACAATCGGTAAAAGTAAGTGACAGCACAAAATGGTATCTGGTATTCATGGTATTCATTCAGGTCATCTTTGTAACTATGGTTTACGGCCCCATTGCTGCGTTCCTTGTTGAAATGTTCCCGGTAAGAATCCGTTACACCTCGATGTCTTTGCCTTATCACATTGGAAATGGGGTATTTGGAGGACTCCTTCCTGCCGTAGCTACTTATCTTGTAACCACCGGAAAAGAAGCCGGACATGCCACATGGTATCTGGAAGGATTATGGTATCCGATTGGAGTAGCTGCAGTCTGTTTGATCATCGGATTAATTTATCTTAAAAATAAGAACAATAATCTTCACGATTAATCACTGAATCACTCAAATTTTTATTAATTTTAAAACTACTAAAATGAACGGACTAAAAAAAATATTAGGTATACTTTGGATCGCAATAGCAGTGGTCGTAGGGTATTTTGGAATTACGGTAATGGGAATCCCCAAGATCACCTCAGGAAAACAGGAAGATTTGGTTTTCGGAATCATCATTATGTTTGTCCTGATGCCAATTATCTCAGGAGGGATGGCTGTTTTTGGTTACTATTCCTTAACCGGAGAATATTCTGACGAAAAAATATAATTATAAAAGATAAAGGTAATTGGTGAATAATACTGTTCATCAATTATCTTTTATGCATCATCATTTATGAAAAAGAGACACGAACAAAAACTGGTTATCCTGAGTATTGGACTGATGATTGCCTTCAGCATCCCTATTTCGCTGCTTTTCAACAGTGAAAAAGAAGTGTTTGGATATCCCATGTTCCTTATCTACCTGTTCGCTGTCTGGATGATCTCTATCCTAATTTCCTTTGTAATTGTTAAAAAATACAATGAGTAGTATTGCATTATTTTTTGTGGTTCTGTTTTATTTGGCTCTTCTGTTCTTAGTTGCTCACCTGGCAGAGAAGAAAAGAAGTAAGTTCTGGATCAACAATCCTTACATTTATGCATTGTCTCTTGCTGTGTATTGTACAGCATGGACTTACTACGGAAGCATTGGTGTAGCTGCTACAAGCGGATTAAATTATTTACCTATTTATATTGGCCCTGCCATGATTATCCCTGCCTGGATCTATATCAATACAAGAATTGTAAGGATCGCCAGGGTTAATAAAATAAGCAGTCTTGCAGATTTCATCTCGTTACGATATGGAAACAGCAGAAGTCTGGGTGCCATCATTACGATTGTCTGCCTGTTAGCAATTGTTCCTTACATCGGATTACAGATCAAAGCCATATCTGAAACCTTCCATCTGGTAACGGAAACTCCTATGTCAAAGGATATCCTGACCGATAATGCCACATTTGTTGTTGTTCTAATCGCTTTGTTTTCTTCCTATTATGGAACGAGATATGTGGATGCTTCGGAAAAACGACTAGGAATCATCTCTGCCATTGCCCTGGAGAGCTTTTTAAAGCTATTCTTTATTATCATTCTTGGGCTTTTTGTGATCTATTATGTTTTTGACGGGTTTACAGATATTTATCAGAAAGCCAGTCATTTTGAGGATTTTAAAGAAAAAAATACATTTAATGGGATTGAAGGAGCCATGAACTGGATGGTTCTGTGCATGATCTCAGCAACAGCAATCTGCATATTACCCAGACAGTTTCACACAGCGATTGTTGAGAACAGACAGGAAAAGCATATCAGAACAGCCATCTGGTTTTTTCCGCTTTATTTATTGACCTTCACTATATTCATTTTTCCGATTGCATGGGGCGGAAGACTGATCTTTGATGGAGAAAAGATAAACCCTGAATTCTACTCTATTTTAATTCCGCAGCATTTTGACAATACTTTAATCACCGTTTTGGTTTTCCTTGGCGGATTGAGTTCATGTATTTCCATGATTATTATTTCGGCCATCACCTTATCCATTATGCTTTCCAACAACCTTATCATTCCTTATAGTTTGCTTGGAAAACTAAAATCTGAAAATGAAACACAAAATACAAGAAGTATCACCAACATTAGGAAATTCAGCATTTTCGCACTGATTATCATGGCTTTTGTGTTCTATAAATATTTCATTTTAAAAACATCACTGGATTCTGTTGGATTAATCTCGTTTGTAGTCATTGCACAGCTTGCACCTGCCTTTTTCGGCGCTATATTCTGGAGAAGAGGAAGCTACAAAGGCGCAGTGATTGGTCTTGCTGCAGGATTAGCCATCTGCTATTTCGGATTAATCATCCCGCAATATTATTTCTCATACAACCAGGAACTCAAAGGGGTTTTAAGAGATATGTACAATTCTTTCAATTTCTTCACCATTCCTTATCTGGCAAGGATTCCGCAAATATTTTTTTGGTCAATGCTGGTCAATACAGGTTTATTTACCATTATTTCAGTGAGTACCAAAGGAAATTACCGTGAAAGAAACTTTGCCGAACTGTATGTAGATATCGACAAATACATTCAGAATCATGAAAATGCTTTTATCTGGAGAGGAACGGCCTACATCTCTGACATTCAAAATATACTGGAGAGATTTTTAGGTAAAAACAAGACCGAACAGGCCTTGAGAATTTTCAATTTAAAATATAATATTGATTCTAAAACAGAGACTGCCGATTCAAGATTCATCAAATTCTCGGAAAACCTTCTGGCAGGACGAATCGGGACGGCTTCAGCTAAAATTCTGATTGAAGGGGTCACCAAAGAAGATAAAATATCTCTGAAGGAAGTTTTGAATATCCTTGAAGAATCCAAAGAGAACATCAGCTTAAACAAAAAACTTACAGAACAGTCTGAAGAATTACAAAAGCTCTCTAATGACCTTAGAACAGCCAATGAAAACTTAATCGTTAAAGACCGTCAAAAAGATGATTTTCTGGATTCTGTTGCCCATGAACTGAGAACTCCCATCACAGCGATCCGCTCAGCCGGGGAAATACTAGCTGATGATGATGACATTCCTTTTGAAATTAAACAGGAGTTTTTAAACAATATCATCACCGAATCTGACAGATTAAGTGAAATCATCAACGATATTCTTTATCTTGATAAGCTTCAACATGGTGAAATCTTATTAAGTATCCAACAAAATAACATTCTTGAAACCTATAAAAAAGCATTAAGCCCCCTCCTCCACCTGATACAACAGAAAAACATTCATTTAAGTGAGGTCAATCTTCTGAATCGGGTTATATTTGAGTATGATGAAGCCAGAATGATTCAATTGCTTCAGAATATATGGGGAAATGCCTTAAAATTTACGGATGAACAGGGAACGATACAAACTAAATTATTTGAAAAGGAAAATCAATTGGTAATTACCATTTTCAATACCGGAAAACACATCCCGGAAGAGGATCTGGAAATGATTTTTGACAAGTTTTATCAATCCAAAAATCAAAATATTTTAAAACCTACAGGAAGCGGACTTGGCCTTGCCATTTCCAAGAAAATAATACAAGCCCACAACGGAAGTATAAAAGCCGAAAACAGCGGTCTTGGAGTAACTTTTACCATCAGCCTTCCTGACAGTATAACAAAAGAGATTAAAAATGAAGTTGAACACCTTTAAAAAACCTTTATGAAAAAGATAATCATTGCGGATGATGAACACAAAATATTAATGTCACTGGAATATAGTTTTAAAAAGAACGGTTATGACGTTTATATTGCCCGTGATGGAACGGAGGTTCTGGAGTTTTTAAAAACCATGGTTCCGGATGTGATCCTTCTCGATATCATGATGCCGAATCTTGACGGTTACAGCACGTTAGACCTCATCAAACAGGATGAAAAAATGAAAAATACAAAGGTGATCTTCCTGAGCGCGAAAAACAATCCAAGAGATATTGAAAAAGGGCTTGAAATGGGCGCCGATGCTTATGTAACAAAACCCTATTCTATTAAAAAACTGATGCAGCAGATTGAGGAGATGTTTTAGGGAGACAAGAAGCATCTCACTTTGACAAGAAGAAGCAAAAAAAAACACCAAACACACGATTATTACTATGGATTCAGATACTCTATTTAAACAAAGCATAGAAGACAAAGAAAAATTTTGGAAAAAGCAGGCCGAAGCTATACAATGGTTTCAATTCCCTCAACAAATCCTATCAAAAGACCCCAACGACTATCCACAGTGGTTTGCTGATGGAAAGCTTAATATGTGTTATTTATGTATTGACAAACATATTGAAGATGGTTTTGGCGGTCAGAATGCTATTGTTTATGATTCTCCGGTTACGGGTCAAAAGAGAATATATACATTCAATCAGGCCAAGGAAGAAATATCAAAATTAGCTGGCGGATTAGCTTCTTTAGGACTAAAAAAGGGTGACACAGCGGTTATTTATATGCCGATGATCCCACAAACCCTTTTTGCTATGCTTGCCTGCGCAAGAATTGGCGTTATTCATAATGTGGTTTTTGGCGGATTCGCTCCTCATGAGCTGGTGGTAAGAATTGATGACTGTAAGCCTAAAGTTTTAATCACGGCAACCGCAGGAATAGAGATCGCCAAAAGAATCCCTTATCTTCCATTGGTAGAAAAGGCCATTGAATTGGCACAGGATAAAGTAGACAACATTATCGTTTACGACAGAAAATTAGTAGATAATCGGGATGAAATGTTTGATGGACTGATTGATTATGAAGAATTGGTTCAAAAATCAGCTCCTATTGACTGTGTTTCTATAGAATCCACTCACCCACTCTATCTGCTTTATACTTCCGGAACTACAGGAAAACCTAAAGGGATTGTTCGTGACACGGGCGGCTATGCCACAGCATTAAAGTTCTCCATGAAATACATGTATGGTGTTGAACCCGGCGAAACCTATTGGGCTGCCTCTGATTTCGGTTGGGCTGTTGGACACAGTTATTCTGTTTATGGGCCGCTCCTCAATAGAAATACAACGATTATTTTTGAAGGAAAACCTATTATGACACCTGATGCAGGCACTTTTTGGAGAATTATCTCTGAATATAAAGTTTCTGTTATGTTTACAGCTCCCACCGCTATCAGAGCAATAAAAAAAGAAGACCCTAATGGTGAACTGGTAAAAAAATATGATCTGTCTCATTTCAAAAAGCAGTTCCTTGCCGGGGAACGATGTGATGTAGCTACTTTGGACTGGTTTGGTGAGCATATCGGGGCTCCAGCTATCGATCACTGGTGGCAGACAGAGTCCGGATGGCCAATGCTCGGCTTATTAACATTTGACGACAATTACAACATCAAAAGAGCTTCTGCAGGAAAACCCATTCCAGGATATGACATCAAAATTTTTGATGAAAACGGATTAGAGCTGGATCCGCACCACGAAGGCTATTTAGTCATAAAGTTGCCTCTTCCACCAGGAGCTATGCTAGGAATCTGGAAGGATTATGATCGATTTGAAAACAGTTATTTATCTCAATACAAAGGATATTATTTTTCTGGTGACGGAGCTATACAGGATGAAGATGGCTATATTTTCATCACGGGAAGAGTGGATGACGTCATCAATGTAGCCGGCCATCGACTTTCCACCTCAGAAATGGAAGAAATTGTTTCTTCACATCCTGATGTTGCAGAATGTGCCGTGGTGGGAATTGATGATGATTTAAAAGGACAGGTTCCGTTTGCAACGGTGGTTCTAAAAAATGGTTCCTCCATTACCGAAGAGGACATCGAAAAAAATATCATTCAGATGGTTCGTGAAAAGATTGGCGCTGTAGCTTTTTTAAAAAACACAATGGTTGTCAAAAGATTACCCAAAACCCGATCCGGAAAGATTTTAAGAAAGCTTATCAGAACATTGCTGGACGGGAAAGATTTTCAGATTCCGTCTACCATTGATGATGAAAAAATCATTGAAGAAATCCAGGAAAAGATCAGGGAATATAGGGGGTAAGCGAAAAATTAAACATATATTTAAAATACAATTCAAATTTCAAAAAACGAAAGGGATATGAGAAATTACTTAATAGAAGATTTACCACAATACTTTGAAGATTACAAAAAATCTATCAAAAATCCGAAGAAATTCTGGGATAAGGTAGCTGATCAAAATTTTGTGTGGTATCAGAGATGGAGCAAGGTTGTTAAGTACGATATGAATGAAGCTAAAATCGAATGGTTTAAAAATGCCAAACTTAATATCACCAAAAACTGTCTGGACAGACATCTCGCCATAAGAGGAGATAAAACAGCCATTATCTGGGAACCGAATGATCCTAAAGAAGAGGCTCAGCATATTTCATACAACGAATTGTACACCCGTGTTAATAAAACAGCTAATGTTTTAAAGGATATGGGTATTGAAAAAGGAGACAGAGTTTGCATCTACCTTCCAATGATTCCGGAGTTGGCTGTTACCATGCTGGCTTGTGCCAAACTAGGAGCTGTTCATTCTGTTATTTTTGCCGGATTTTCTGCCTCTGCCGTATCGTCAAGGGTGAATGATTGTGAAGCTAAAATGATAATCACTTCAGATGGAAGTTATAGAGGAAGTAAAGTTCTGGATCTGAAAAGTATTGTGGATGAAGCATTGGAAAAAACACCAACTATTGAAAAAGTTTTGGTGGTGAAGAGAACTCACAATGAAATCAAGATGAAGGAAGGAAGAGATCATTGGCTGGCAGATCTGTATGAAAAAGCCTCCCCTGATTTCGTAACCGTTATTATGGATTCTGAAGATCCGCTTTTCATTCTTTACACTTCCGGTTCTACTGGAAAACCAAAGGGAATGCTTCATACCTGTGCCGGATACATGGTCTATACCGCTTATACCTTCAAAAATGTATTTAATTATAAAGAAAACGATATCTATTGGTGTACCGCAGATATTGGTTGGATCACAGGCCACTCTTACATTCTTTACGGACCATTATTGAATGGAGCTACTACTGTTATTTTCGAGGGAGTCCCAACCTATCCTGAACCGGATCGTTTCTGGGAAGTGATTGAAAAACATAAGATCACCCAATTCTATACCGCTCCTACTGCTATTCGTTCTTTAGCTAAAGAAAGCACTGAATGGGTAGACAAACATGATCTGAGCTCTTTGAAAGTAATCGGATCTGTAGGAGAACCTATCAATGATGAAGCATGGCATTGGTTTAACGATCACGTAGGAAAGAAGAAATGTCCGATCGTTGATACCTGGTGGCAAACCGAAACGGGAGGAATCATGATTTCCCCACTTCCTTTTGTAACTCCTACCAAACCTACTTATGCTACTCTTCCTCTACCGGGAATCCAACCCGTTTTGATGGATGATAAGCGTAATGAAATTACTGGAAATCAAGTAACCGGAAACTTATGCATCCGGTTTCCATGGCCGGGAATCGCAAGAACAATCTGGGGTGACCATCAAAGATATAAAGAAACCTACTTTACCGCTTTCCCTGGAAAATATTTTACGGGAGATGGCGCTTTGAGAGACGAAGTAGGCTACTACAGAATTACCGGCCGTGTTGATGATGTCATCATTGTTTCCGGACACAATTTAGGTACTGCTCCTATTGAAGACAGCATCAACCAACACCCTGCCGTTGCGGAATCTGCCATCGTAGGTTATCCACATGACATCAAAGGAAATGCTTTATATGGCTATGTGACGCTTAAAGAAACCGGCGAAGGTCGTGATAAGGAAAATCTTAAGAAAGAAATCAATCAGTTGATTTCCGATCAGATTGGGCCAATTGCCAAGCTGGACAAGATACAGTTTGTTTCCGGGCTACCAAAAACACGTTCCGGTAAGATTATGCGTAGAATTCTTAGGAAAATTGCAGAGGGAGACTTTAGCAACTTTGGAGATATCAGCACATTACTAAATCCGGAAATTGTAGATGAAATTAAAAACGAAAGAATTTAATCGAATCTCAAATAGTAAAACAAAAAGATCATTTCTATACGAAATGGTCTTTTTTTATCTATAGAAAGAACGATAGAGTATAAAATATAATCTGTAGATTTTAAACCCGAACTGTCTGCTAAATCTGCCTGAGGAATAAGTAATTCATATTAGAAAGTTAGAGTTAAATAATAAAACATGTTCGCAGCCTATTTCATCAGGGCACTTCATAAATCATTACAGACTCCTGAAGTGATTTAAAAAAATTATCAGTTTTATAAATTTAAACATATGTTCAATAGATATCTTCAAATAATTTAGCATTATACTATAGATAAAATATTAATAGATATTTTTTTTTGGCTATACATCAAAAAAATAAGAAAATTTTTATTAACTTTAATCAGAACTTTAAAACCCATTAATTATGTCGAATATATTAGCTGGGCTATTTGAGCACCATAGCGATTACAAAAAGCTTGAAAGTGATCTGGAAAATTCAGGAATTCCTAGTTCAGATTACATTGTATACCTTAACAGTGAAGCGAGTAACCCCCAATACCTGGCAAGTGTGGCGGTAAAGGATAGCAGCCAGGCAGATAGTGCCCGGAGCATTTTCACGCAAAATGCAGTTATAAAGACTTATTTCTTCGAAAATATGAGCATTGATCAGGCTAATTACGATACCATAAAAAAGTATATCGATGCCAGAAACAGGGCCGAAATTCATAACAGTCCTGATATCCGAATCAAAACATCAACTGATGGTATCAATTCAGAAGTGAAATCTTAATCGATATAAAACTAGATAACCGGAAATCCGTAGTACACACTACGGATTTTTTATGTTTGAAAAAAGTAAAAATTTTCGTATTTTCGTCTAATTATAGGCATCTGCACAAATGAGTTACGATTTAGAACAAGAGAATAAAGAGATCCTTGCTAGATATAAGGATCTGATTTCTAACACCTACAGAACGCTGGATGAGGAAAATAACAAACTTATCCGGAAGGCATTCGATATCGCATTGGATGCTCACAAAGACCAAAGGAGAAAATCTGGGGAGCCATACATCTACCATCCTATCGCTGTAGCCAAAATTGTAGCGACAGAAATTGGTCTGGGGGCTACTTCCATTGCCTGTGCATTGCTGCATGATGTAATTGAGGATTCTGATTACACTTATGAGGATCTGAAAAAAATATTTGGGGAAAAAATCGCCAATATTGTGAATGGATTAACTAAAATATCCATCATGAATCATCAGAATATCTCTGTGCAGTCAGAAAACTACAGAAAACTGTTGCTAACATTGTCTGAGGATTTCAGGGTTATTCTAATTAAAATTGCAGACCGTCTTCATAATATGCGGACCCTGGAAAGTATGGCACCGGACAAGCAGAAAAAAATTGCTTCAGAAACGGTTTATATCTATGCTCCCATGGCTCACCGCCTTGGTTTATATAATATCAAATCCGAGCTGGAAGACCTTTCTTTAAAATACAATAATCCTGAGGTATATAATGAGATCACGGAGAAATTGGAATTAGCCAAGGAAAGCCGCGAAAGATATATTGAAGAATTCAAAACTGAAGTTTCTGAACGACTGAAAGAAGAAGGCTTAAACTTCACTATCAAAGGACGTGCAAAGGCTATTTCTTCCATTTACAGAAAAATGCTGAAGCAGGGGGTTTCTTTTGAAGAAGTTTTTGACAACTATGCGATCAGAATCATCTATAAATCGGATGCTAAAAACGAAAAATTCCTGGCATGGAAGATCTATTCAATCGTCACGGATGTTTATCACAGTAACCCATCAAGAATGCGTGATTGGATCACCCAACCCCGTTCTACAGGGTATGAAAGTTTGCACCTAACCGTTCTTGGGCCTGATAAAAAATGGATTGAAGCACAGATCCGTTCAGAGCGAATGGATGAAATTGCAGAAAAGGGTGTTGCTGCCCATTACAAATACAAAGAAGGTTATAAGCAGAGTTCTGATGATCGTAATTTTGAAAAATGGGTTACGGAAATTCGTGAAGTGCTTGAACAGCAGCAAAATCTGTCTACTTCCGAACTTTTGGATAATATCAAACTGAATCTTTATTCCAAAGAAGTATTTGTGTTTACTCCAAAAGGAGAAATTAAAATCCTGCCGACCAATGCAACCGCTCTGGATTTTGCCTTCTCCGTTCACTCTGACCTGGGAATGAAGTGTTTGGGAGCCAAAATCAATGGAAAATTGGTTCCTATTTCCTATATTCTACAAAACGGAGATCAGATCGATATCCTTTCTTCTCAGAATCAGAAACCTAAATCTGACTGGCTGGAGTTTGTGGTCACTTCAAAAGCTAAATCTAAGATTAAGAGCTACCTGAATTCCCAGAAAAACCAGTTGGTAGAAGAAGGAAAAGAAATTTTACAAAGAAAACTTCGTCATGCGAAAATCAATTTCAATGATGAAGAAATTAATAAATTACAAAAGTTTTTTAACTTAAAATCATCTCAGGAACTCTTCCTTAAATTCCAAAGCAACGAACTGGATGTAAGCAGCTTAAGAAAATACATTGAAAGTAAGAACGTATTCAACAACTTACTTTCAAGATTCAGGAAGTCTCCATCTAAAAGCGTTAACTTCGAGGAACCGAAAGAGCAAAACCTTGATATGATCGTCTTTGGAAAAGATGAGGAAAAACTGAATTACACCTATGCAAAATGCTGTACTGTAATTCCGGGAGACAAGATCTTCGGATTTATCACTATTTCTGATGGAATCAAGGTACACAGTGATAACTGTCCGAATGCCATTAATCTTAGAGCACAATATGACTACCGTGTCATTCCTGCCAAATGGGTGAACGAAGAAAGTTTCAAAAACCGAGTGAAAATTGAAATCGAAGGTCTTGACAGAATGGGAATGATTAATGATATTACCACGGTCATTAGTGGTAGTATGGGAATGGACATGAAAAGTATGTCTATTGAATCCAACAACGGTGTTTTCACCGGAAACATCAATCTTGAAGTCAAAAATAAGGGGCAATTGGAGGAAACCTTCAAGAAGCTCAAGAATATTAATGGAGTCTCCAGGGTGAGACGACTACAATCATAAACATGAATTTATCACTTTATTTTAAAAAATTTTTCAACAACAGTCAAGCCTCAGGAATTATCCTTATTTTCTGCGTGCTTATTTCATTACTTATCGCCAACTCTTCTCTTGCAGGAAGCTTTCAGAGCTTTTTGGACAAGGAAGTGGGAACTCATTTATTTCAGCTGGAATATCCTGTCAGCATTTGGATCAATGATGGCCTGATGGCTGTATTTTTCCTTTTGGTAGGGCTGGAAATTAAAAGAGAACTTGTAGAAGGTGAGCTTTCTTCTTTTAAGAATGCATCATTGCCTATTTTTGCAGCAGTGGGCGGAATGCTTGTACCTGCAGTTATTTACAGTCTTTTCAATTCCGGAACAGAATATGGCAATGGCTGGGGAATTCCGATGGCAACTGATATTGCTTTTTCTTTGGCTATTATTTCAATGTTAGGAAAGAAGATTCCTAATTCAATCAAAATATTTTTAGCGGCACTAGCAATTGTAGATGACCTGGGAGCTATTCTTGTAATTGCTATTTTCTATACCGAGCAAATTCATTGGAGCTATCTCCTACTCTCTCTCGGCGTAACAGCTCTGTTATTTATCTTAAATTTTTTAAAAGTCACCAAGACAATATTTTATATTATTCCCGGATTATTTTTATGGTATTTCCTGCATCACTCAGGAATCCATGCAACTATAGCAGGAGTTTTACTGGCATTTTCAATTCCAACGAATGCATCCAATGTAGAAATTTCACCATTGGAAAAACTGGAACACCGACTTCACCTTCCTGTAAGTTTTTTAATCATGCCTATTTTTGCTTTAACTAATACTAATATTACTTTTTCAAATGAAATGGTAGCAGGTGTTACGAGCACATTAGGATTAGGAATTATCTGTGGATTAATTCTTGGGAAACTGATTGGGATTAATTTATTTTCTCTGATCACCATTAAATTAAAGCTTAGCTCTTTACCACAAAACAGTAACTGGACTCAGATGATAGGCGTAGGACTTCTGGCCGGAATCGGATTTACAATGTCCATCTTTATTGCTTTATTATCATTTAAAGGTGAGATTGAGATTCAGGATGAAGCTAAATTTGCCATCCTGATTGCCTCTTTTATTGCAGCAATTTTAGGATTTATAATTTTAAATCTAAGTTCTAAAGGAAATATGGAACCGGAGGAAGATTAATTCTTCTTCTGGTCTCCCAACTTTCTTCTGTGCGATTCATCACTTTCAAAATCTGGCTCTGTAATGGGCGTGTGATAGTGAACTGTTTCTTTCTGTGTTTCGTCTGACAATAGCTTCTCAATTCTGAGTTTTCTGATTGCCATGTTCAGTTCATTTCCAAAGAGCAAAAGATATACATTCACATTTACCCATACCATCAGCAGGATCATACTTCCAATAGATCCATACAAAACATTATATCGGGCAATATCTTTTACGTAGATTGCAAAAATATAGGTTGTAAGTAAAAACAATACAGTGGTCAGAATCGCCCCCGGAACAGCCTGTCTGAATCTTGTAATTTTCACGGTTCCCAACCAGTAAAATAAGGTCAAAAGGATAAAATAAAACAATGGGAAGGAAACAAAACCAATGATACTGGAAAGGTTATCCACCAGCCATGTTACGTCATAGGCGGGAGCAAAAAGCTTCATAACAACCTCTACATAATAAACTCCGAAAAGCGTCAAAAACACAATCGTAATAAAGCCTATAGTGATAAAGAACGAAAGGATGAATTCTTTTACATCACTGAGCTTTTCTTCTGTATTTTCATTAAATCCATTAATCAAGGAAAAAGTACCGTTTGTAGCAAAAATGAGTGCTAATACAATGGTAAGGTTACTGATCCCTTTCATATTGGGGATAATATTAGTTTCGATATAGCCTCTCACATCACCTTCCATATTGGATGGGAAAACGTTATGCATCAGCACCTCAAAAATATAAAACTGAAGTTTATCATAATGTGGCATATAAGGCAGTACCGAAAGCAGGAACAGAATAAAAGGGAATAAACTTATGGTAAAGCTCCAGGAAATAGCAGCTGCTTTTCGCCCAATTTTCCCTTTGAAAATCCCGGAGATATAAATCTGAAACATCTGCCAAAGCGATATTCCCAAAACAGGAATATGAATGTTATCAAAAAACTCCTGAACCTTCAGGATAAATCTGGGAACTTTTACACTCATTTATTGCAATTTCGTAATTAGCTAAAAGATCAAATACCGGATGACTCAAATTATGAGTATTTTTTAAGGTATTCTCACCATCTCTCTTACAAATATAAACATTTTCCTTCTCCTGTTTCTCAATCTGAATTATATAGAATGAAGACTTATAGACATTCGTAATAAAAATTCTGACTATTTCTCTTTTATAGGTATCATCCTTTTCAAATTAAATACAAACCATTAAAATTCCCAAAATAGCATTCATACAACGATGCACTAAATGGCATTACATGAATAAAAAGCATTAAAAACGGAGAATTCAATATTGATGCTATTACTAAGGCATTCCTGAAAACATTCGAAACTTTTTCAAACAAATTACTCAAGTATCCAATTGACTACAAAAAAGCAAGCAAAAGGGCAATTTAACTGACTGAAAAATCCAGGAAAGAGTCTATTTTTTTGAAACATTTATTACCCAACTCTAACCGGTAAAAATCACTATCTTTGCCGCCTGAAACTTCTTATAATGCGAATCAGCTTACTTTGTATCGGCAAAACGGATGATAAAGAGATTACCTCTTTAATTAATTATTATCTTAACCGCCTTCCTAAGCATTGGAATTTTGAAATCACTGAGATTCCTGATGTCAAAAATGCTAAAAACCTGTCTTCGGATCTTCTTAAAAAAGAAGAAGCCAAACTTTTTTTGAACCATATTGATAAAAATGATCTTGTTGTTATCCTTGATGAAAAGGGAAAACAATTTACAAGCCGTGAATTTTCTCAGAAAATTGATACATGGATGAATGCTTCCATAAAAAAAGTACATATCCTGATTGGAGGTGCTTATGGCTTTTCGGAAGATATGTATAGCAGAGCCAACGAAAAGATGTCTTTATCAAAAATGACTTTTACCCATCAAATGATCCGGTTGTTTATAGTGGAACAGCTTTACCGTGCAGATCAGATTCTTCAGGGTAAACCTTATCATAATGATTAAAAGTCACTTATTTTATAAAAACGCTGTAAATAGCAGACTATATTTTTAAACCGATCTGCCTTTTCGCTTCTCCTACCACAAAAGCAACAGAATTGGCAATATTAAAGCTTCGGATTAGCTTTGACATCGGAATTGTTAAATGTTGGTCAAATTGATTCAAAACCTCTTCACTCAGGCCAACACTTTCTTTTCCGAAAACAAGCCAGTCTCCATCCTGAAAATCATTTTCCAAATACGATTTCTCTGCATGCGAACTCATCAAGAAAACACGTGACGGATCTGGAATTTTTTTAACCCACTCTTCTACATTAGTATATTCGGTAACATCAAGGTGTACCCAATAATCCAATCCGGATCGCTTCAGGTTTTTATTATTAATTATAAATCCAAAAGGATGAACTAAGTGTAATTTACATTCTGTACCTACACACAAACGTCCAATATTTCCTGTATTATTAGGGATTTCAGGCTCTACAAGAACAACATTTAACATGTATATTTTTTATATGAATAAGGAAACAGCTAAAGATATAAGCGTATAGCCCTATTTAGCTATCTTTTTATTGATGATTAATAATGTTGAGATATTATTTTTTAACACATTTATCGTAATACTCGGCTAACACTGCCTTTTCGTAACCTAAGCTTACCGCTCTATCAAGGTTTTCACAGGCTTCTTTTGGTTTTGCTGTATTAAATAAAACCATTGCTTTAGTTACATACGACTGGGGAAATTTCGGATCAATAGAAATAGCCTTACTGATATCTGCAAGTGCATCTTTATTTCTTTTCATCTTCAAATAAACATCTGCCCTTCCACTATACAGTAAGGATTCGGGCTTTTCAGCAATGAGTTTATTATAATCTTTCAATGCCTCCTCCAGTTCACCATGATTTTTTTTCAGGTTGGCTAATCCCGTTTTGGCAAAAATATTATCTGGGGCAAAAGTCAGGATGTGGTTGAGATCTGCTTTAGCCAAATCTTTTTTGTCCTGGACTTCATAAATTTTAGACCGCGTCAGATATAAATCAGGGCTTTTATCATCTACCTTAAGTCCACTTTCAATGTATTCCAATGCTTTTTTCTTATCTCCTTTCTGGCTGTATAGCGAAGAAAGATTTTCATACACTGAAACAGACATCGGATTGGTCTTTAAAGCCATATCATAAGATTTAAAAGCAAGATTGGTTTTTCCTAATCTTCTTTGAGCGGTGCCGAGATAGTTATAATATTCAGATTGAATTTTTCGGATCTGTTCCTTCTCTATCAGTTTAGAATATTGTTCTTCAGCACATTTATAATCTGCTTTTTTAAAACATTCTTCAGCCAATTTTTTATCCTGGGCAAAGATATTTAAAGAGAAACTAACAGAAGCTAGCAGTAATAAAGATTTTTTCATGAAGTTATATTTTGTTTGTTGATTACTTTTTTAGCGAGTGCACCAAATATCACTCCCAATAAAGATCCAACAAACGCCCCCACCAAAATATCAATTGGAAAATGCACTCCTAAATATATTCGGCTGTAGGAAACCACTATAGCCCATACAAATATAGCATAAGGAAACCATTTAAGTTTATTTTTAAGTAAAATACTTAAAAAGGCGGCTAAAAAGAATGTATTGGACGCATGTGCAGAATAAAACCCAAACTGTCCGCCACATTTTACAATTCTCATATAATGCTCCAAACTAGGATCATGACATGGCCTTAACCTTGCCACTCCATATTTAAATACACTTGCAAGCTGGTCAGAAACCGTTGCTCCTAGGGCTAAAAATATAAGAATAAAAACTAAAGATTTTAGTTTATAATTTTTGTATAAAAAATAAAGGAATATAATATAAAGCGGCACCCAGATCCAAGTACTGGATATCAACATCCAAAATTGGTCAAAGGCTGGATCGCCCAAATTATTAAGGTATAGAAATACCTGCTTATCTTCCTGAATAATTTCCTCCATATATTATCTGCTTACAGGCCCTTCGTAGGTTTCGTCATCGGCAGGCTTGGGTTTTGGAGGTTCCTGAGTGGTAGAAGCAGGTTCTGTAAGAACATCTTTTTCAATATCCTTCATCGGGTTGAAATCTTTGGCAGCATCTTTTACTTTCTCAATTTCGCGCTTAATCTCAGAAACAGGGTTATCTGTTTCTTTCATAATCTCGGTCTTGATATCCTCAACTGCGCCGCGCATTTTTCTAATACCCGCACCTAAGTCACGTGCAATCTGAGGCAGTTTATCCGGTCCGAATAATACAACGATTGCCACTGCAATCAATGCCATTTCTCCAATGCTTAATTCCATGATGTAAAATTACGAAAGATTATACATTTATTTGCGGTAAACTAAAAATTTAAACAAATTTTAAGATTTTGTTTGAAAAACGGGTTTAAAGTTCAATGTTTATTGCATTAAAATTGTCACGTTACACCGTTTGAATTTAAGGTTGCCATGCATTCAACAATCTTAAATTTGGATTCCTGATTTCCCATTAACGTCTATCATCTATTCTTTCCATAGCAAATTTCTAAATATTTTTCAAATTCCTCTTCAAAGTAGAAATTACTTTCAAATTAACAAATAATTAATTCAAAACAATGAGAATTAAATAACATTTAATTATATTTACTACACACAACCTAAATAAAATATACTATGAAAAAATTAGTTACTTTCTTTAAACTTCTTTCCGTATTATCGGTTATCACACTTACTAGCTGTAGTGATGAGAATAATGAAATTACAAAGCAGGAAACTGTTCAGACAAAAATCACCAGCACCGACTTGCAAAAGGAAACCACTTCTCTTTCACAAACCATTCCCGGCACTGTACAAATTCAATTAGACGAATCACAAAAAAGTCTTGAAAAATATCTAAAAAGCGATTTGCAGATTGCAGGCATGAAGATCATTGGGCAAATTTCCACTCAAAAGGGAGTCGAAATTTCAAAAAGTCTTATTGCAGATAAAGATCAGTTTATTGCTGTAGGAAATCTTATGGATCTTTCTACTGTAAAATTGGGAAGAATTGGGGACTTATACATAGGTGACGATCTTAACACCGCCCAAACAGGATTAAGAGAAATGGCGACTGAAGAAATAAAAACAGGAACCAACGTTATGGAAATAATCTGGAGTAATAAAAATGGAAAATTCACAAGCCTTTGCTTCTATAATGATTCAGGAATTATCTGGGATAACGTTCTTGGAGGTTTGATCATGATGGACACTAGAGGTACAGTAGAAAACTCAAATGCTGCAGCAGCAAAAGTAGCCTCTAAATGGTATAAAGAATGGTGGACAGCAAAATGGCTTTGGGGATCTAAAAGAGGCGAAATGGGATATCAGATTACGATATACTATACGGGTTCATCCGTATCCAACACTGATGTGAATGACTGGGCGAACATCAGCTTAGGAAAAGCAAAAAGCGAAAGCAAGGTTACCAAAAAAGCAGGGGCTTATGGACAGTGTCAATACGCATTGGGACTTTGTACACCAACCGGATCTTTAAGTTTTAATGCCAGCAAATTCTCTGTTTCATTCTCCGGATTAGGAAGCAATATGGTAAGCAATGGATACAAATCATTATATCCTTAATTTTCATAGAATATAAAATTTTTAAAATGATAAAGGGAAGTCTGATCAGTACTTCCCTTTATTTATTATAGAATTAGGTTGATCATCTATTTTATCGTTTCTGCTTCAAAAGCTCAATCGCATTTTCTTTCAAGCCAAAAACCTCCTTCAGCATCTGGAAAAGCTGAACATCATTTTCAATAGAAACGGATTCTTTGCCACCCGTTCTTTTTCTGATATTCAAAGTATCATTACTGAATGTATACCTTGCATTTTTATCAACCTTTGAAAAAATCAGATTTTTTTTGAAATTAGATTCCGGGTGAGTGGCCAGATACCAATTGCAGACATCAAGATCAAGAGGCTCTACTTCTTCCAATTTAAAACGATACACTGGGAGCCACTTTTCCCTGTAGGTCCAGAGTGTGTAGGTATCATCTTTCTGCGAAATTTTAAATTGTTCATTGGGGGTCTCCTGAGGTCCTTCTTTACTCAATAACAAAGGAGCAGTTAATGTAGCTGTTCCAAAACCACAGTCAGTAAGATATTTTTGCCCCTCCCATTCTACAATCAGCAACAAATGTGTTTTAGCGGCACTGCTATTTTCATCTTTTCGCCACAATACCCTACCCAACTGCAATTGCACTTTAAAACCAAGATATTTGAGCACTTCACTCAAAAGCAGATTCTGCTCATAACAGTATCCACCTCTGGATTCCACCACTAATTTCTCAAAAATATTTTCGAAATCCAACGACGGAACTGTTCCCGTATAAGAATCTATATTTTCAAAAGGAATATACTGAGGATGCAACTGATGAATTCTTTTTAAAACCTCCATATTGGTCCCAAAATCTCCAGAATAGTGGATTCTTTTCAGGTATTTTTTTAATTGTAGATCATCCATAATTAAAATTTACATTACATCAAATATATCTATCCTTTAGCTTATTCTTAAATTTTACCTTTTTTCTTAAAAGCAGAATAGGTAATTACTACACTGATAGCCATTAAAATAAATGCCAGGAAGAATGGTGCTCCTGAAAACTTAAATGGAGCTTCATCATGGGTAAAGAAGTAAAACAGGTTCGTCATCATGGGAGGGCCAATAATAGAAGTAGCACTCATTAAACTTGTTAATGCCCCCTGAAGTTCACCTTGTTCATTAGAAGGTACACTTTTCGTAATCACAGACTGCAAAGCCGGACCACAGATTCCTCCTAAACAGTATGGGACTAAAAAGGCAAACATCATCCAGCCTTCAGAAGCAAAAGCAAACAATAAAAGTCCTATCGCATACATTGTAAGACCATAATAAATACTTTTCTGCTCTCCAAGCCTTGGTGTAGTCCATCTGATTAAAAGCCCCTGTACCAGCCCTACAAGTAAACCTACAACTCCTAATGATATCCCAACCATTCTTTCCGTCCAATTGAATTTATACATGGTAAAGAAACTCCAATTACTCTGTACGGCATGTCCTGCAATATAAATCAAAATCAATGCGGTAATAAGTCCTGAAATTTCCGGGTGTTTTCCTAAAAACTTGAAAGAACCTACAGGGTTTGCACGCTTCCAGTCAAATTCTCTTCTTTTATCTTTATCTAAACTTTCAGGAAGGATGAAATAACCATAAAGGAAATTAAGAAGACATAAACCAGCTGCTGCATAAAAGGGAACCCTTGCTCCATAATGTCCTAAAACACCTCCCAAAACAGGCCCTATAATGAATCCCAAACCGAAGGCTGCTCCTATCAGTCCAAAGTTTTTCGCTCTGTCTTCATCCGTGGAAATATCTGCAATATAAGCACTTGCTGTAGTTACACTTGCTCCGGTAATTCCTGCAATCACCCTTCCCAGGAACAACCACCAGATGCTGGGAGCCAATGCTAGGAAGATATAATCCACCGCAAATCCGAAAAGTGAAATTAAAATAACAGGTCTACGTCCATATTTATCACTCAGATTTCCTACCAATGGAGAAAAGATAAATTGTGTAAATGCATAGGCAAATCCTAGCCAGCCACCATATTTTGCAGCTTCACTGATATCTGCATGAATTAACTCTTCAATTAATTTAGGGACAACCGGAATAATGATTCCCCAGCCCGTAATATCAATCAGTAAAGTAATAAATATAAAGCCTATAGCTGCTTTTTTCTTTGAATTTTCCATGATGCTGCAAAATTAATCAAATCTTAAAAATAATGGTTCTAAATTTCATAACATTAAACAAGCGTAATATGACTAACAGCATTGTAAAACAAAAATGATCTTATAGGAAAACTTTTGCCCATTAGTGAAAGAACAAAGATTCAGATTAGAAACAAAAAAGCCTTTCTTTCGAAAGGCTTTTATTAATTTATTGTAGTTTGTATTATTTTGAAGCAAGTACTTCTTTATCTGAAGTAGTTTTTCCGTGTACTTCATCTTCTTTTCCTTTCTTAAGGAAGTCATAAGCGATTGCTGATGCAATAAAGATAGATGAGTAAGTACCAAATCCAATACCAATTAACATCGCAAACATGAATCCTCTTAGGTTATCACCACCAAAAATGAAGATCGCAAGGATCACAAGAATCGTAGTGAATGAAGTGTTGAATGTTCTACCCAATGTACTTGAAATAGAGTCATCAAATAATCCAGCTAATGTTAAAGACTTCTTCTCTTTCAGATATTCTCTAATTCTGTCGAAGATAATTACCGTATCGTTAATTGAATACCCTAATACTGTAAGGATCGCAGCGATGAAATCCTGGTTGATCTCCATGTTGAACGGCATATATTTATGAAGTAATGAATACGTTCCTAAAATAATTACCGCATCGTGGAATAATGCTGCAACCGCACCTAAAGAGAACTGCCATTTTCTAAATCTGAATAAGATGTATAAGAAAATACCTCCTAAAGCAGCAACTACCGCAAGAATACCGTGAGTCTGAATATCATCAGCTACCGTAGGACCTACTTTTTCAGATGAAATGATACCTGCGTGATCTTTGTCTGCAGATTTGAAATCATTTAAAGTGATATTAGCAGGAAGATCTCCTTTTAATCCTTCAAATAACTTCTGCTCAATCGTCTGGTCAGCTTTTAAAGATTCATCTTCAATAAGATAATCTGTAGAAATTTTTAATTGATTATTGTTTCCGAAAGTTTTAGCTTCTACAGAAGAATTTTTACCATCTTCAGTTTTGAATATTTTTACTAATTTCTCTTCAACATCATTAGCGTTAACTTCTTTATCAAATCTTACTACATAGTTTCTACCTCCTGTAAAGTCGATACCATATTTAAATCCGTGAGTTACCATAGAAACAATACAGATCACTGTTAATACCGCAGAGACAATGTAAGCATATTTTCTCTTTCCGATAAAATCGATCCAAGTATTTCTGAATAGGTTCTTCGTAGGTGGAGTCCATACAGAAAGGTGCTTACCTTTGTTCAGTCTGCTAAAGATCATTACTCTTGATAATAATACAGAAGTAAACAATGTCATGATAATACCGATCATCAATGTCAATGCGAAACCTTTGATAGGTCCTGTTCCAAAGAAGAACAATACAACTGCAGTTAGTAACGTAGTAGAGTGACCGTCAATAATCGCGCTTAATGCGTGTTTGAAACCGTCTTTATAAGCTTCTAAGATGTTCTTACCAGCAAATAATTCTTCTTTCGTTCTTTCATAAATAATTACGTTCGTATCTACTGCCATAGCCATCGTCAATACGATACCAGCAATACCAGGAAGCGTAAGTGTGAAGTCTCCGGAATCCATAATTCCGAAAATATAGAAAAGGTTAATTACCATTGCAATTACAGCGTATACCCCTGCACCACCATAATAGAATATGATATAAACAATGATAATTAAGAATGCGATGGCAAATGAAATCATCCCTGCGTTGATAGACTC
Source organism: Chryseobacterium nakagawai (assembly GCF_900637665.1). Taxonomy (NCBI): domain Bacteria; kingdom Pseudomonadati; phylum Bacteroidota; class Flavobacteriia; order Flavobacteriales; family Weeksellaceae; genus Chryseobacterium; species Chryseobacterium nakagawai. The sequence continues at coordinate 2,277,026 of NZ_LR134386.1, read as the reverse complement.
CTGCCCTAATGACGGACCTACCTGAGTAGCCTGAACTACTTTAGCACCTGCAGGCAATTTACCTGCTCCTAATACGTCCACCAATTCTTTAGCCTCTTCCTGAGAGAAGTTACCAGAGATTTGAGTTCTACCGTTAGGAATAGCATTTACAACGTTTGGAGCTGTATATACTCTGTTATCAAGAGTTACTGCTACTGGCTTCCCTACGTTTTTCTCCGTTAATGTCTTCCATTCTTTTGCTCCTTTAGAATCCATCTGCATGTCTACCACTACTCTTCCAAGTTCATCGTAGCTGATGCTTGCAGTTTCTACCGCACCGTCTACCGGAGCTTTTTGGTTGATGTTACTTCTGATTGCATACAATACTAAATCATCAGTACTTGTAGCCTCAGGCTTGTAACCCCACATGAATTGTGTATATTTAATGTTGGCAGGACGTAAAGCCATTCCTACTTTGCTGTTTAAGATTTTGTTTACAGCAGCAGTATCGGATAATTTTACGTTGGCAACACCATTACTTCTTAATTTGTCAAGCTGTAAAAGGTTCATGAAATTTACATTCTTTGCAACTCCCATAGAATCTCCTTTCGCAGCAACCATAGTTGTTAATGTCTGGAAATAAGGGGCAACTTCAGGAACTTGCTGTACTTCCCAGAACTGAAGTTTTGCAGAAGTCTGAAGCATTTTCTTTACCTTATCGATATCCTTCATACCAGGCATTTCTACAGAAATTCTAGCTGTACCAGGTACTCTCTGAACGTTTGGCTGGATTGCTCCAAGCTTATCAATTCTCGTTCTGATTACCTCGAAAGCCGTTCCTACAGAAAGATCAATTCTTCTCTTCACAATACTTTTTACCTGCTCATCAGTAGTATTATACTTGATTTCAGATAAGTTTGTGTTTCCGAAAAGTTCCGGATCAGCAAGCTTTAGGTTGGTTCCTTTTGCTTTGTTCACCGCATCGAACTGTTCAAAGAAATTGTCGATGTAAGATTTTGTTGAGTTTTTCTGAGCTTCATCAGTCTTATTTAAAGCCTCAATCAGAACAGGGTTTGTAGAATAATTGGTTAAATCATTTACCAAATCTCTTTGGTTGATTTCCAATAGAACGTTGATCCCTCCTTTTAAGTCAAGACCAAGCTTCATTTCCTTGTCTTTAGCTTTTGAATAATAAAGCTTTGTATACCCAAGATTAAGAGTATCTTCTTTGATTCGTTTGATCTCTTTCTCGTTTCCTTTCGCAGCCTCGATCTGCGATTCAATTTTGCTGGCGTACCAGGTTGGTAATAGCTCGTTTAAGCAAATCAACCCCAGGACAATAGCAACAATTGTAATAAGCCCTTTTCCTTGCATTTTGTTATAACTACGTTAAATTAAGTCGGCAAATATAATGATTTTCTTGTATTTTATGAATTTTTAACAACAGAAATGGTTTATTTTCAGATATATCAGCATTCTGATTTCTATTTAAGATTTAACAATTATTTCGGGGTATCATAATAAAGTTTTCAAAATTTAATTGGTATAAAATTTTCATTCACACTTCAATACACTAATTATCACAATATTATGAAAAATTTACTTTTTACCCTAAGTATCTTTTCTTCTTTAATTGTTAATGCTCAAAGCATTAATTTAGAAGAATTTGCCACCGGATTAACCAGCCCGGTCGAAATTACGAATGCTAACGACAGCCGGTTGTTCGTTGTTCAGCAGAACGGTATGATAAAGATTGTTCAACCTAATGGAGCTATTAACGCAACTAACTTTCTGGATATTGCTCCAAAAATTGTTTATGGAGGAGAAAGAGGTCTTTTAGGACTCGCCTTCCATCCACAATACTCAACCAATGGGTATTTTTTTGTGTATTATAACAATACCGCAGGAAATATTGTACTGGCAAGATACAGCGTTAACTCAACCAATCCGGATATAGCTGATCCCAATTCTGAAAAAATACTCTTGAACATTCCTAAACCATTTGCCAATCATAACGGAGGCAGTATTCATTTTGCTCCTGACGGAAAACTATGGATTGTAACAGGAGATGGAGGAAGTGGTGGAGATCCCAACAATAATGCTCAGAATAAAAATTCATTACTGGGAAAAATGTTGAGAATAGACGTGAATGCCACCGATCCAAATCCATACAATATTCCTTCGGATAATCCTTTTGCAGGAGCAGGTGTTGATGGTGCAGATGAAATTTGGGCTTATGGACTTCGTAATGCATGGAAATTTTCATTTGATCTTACCACTGGAAATGCCATGATCGCCGATGTTGGCCAAGGAGCAATTGAGGAGATTAACAAAATGCCTATTACACAAGGCGGAATCAATTATGGATGGCGTTGCTATGAAGGAAATAGCGCTTACAACACAGCAGGATGCCCAGCTCAGTCTTCAATGACTTTTCCTATTGCAGTTTATGATCATTCCGGAGGTAAATGTTCCATCACAGGTGGCTATGTATACAGAGGAACTCAATATCCTTCGCTTCAAGGGAAATATTTCTTTGCAGATTATTGTTCCGACCAGATTGGCATTCTGGCTACTGATAATTCGATCACATGGACCTCTTCCTACAGCGGAAACGGTTTTTCCTCTTTCGGACAAAACTCTCAAAAGGATTTGTTTGTAGCAGCAGTTACCGCCGGGAAAATTTTCAAAATCACTTCAGGTACATTAGATACCCGTGAAAATAATCTTTTCCAAGCCATAAAAATTTATCCTAATCCTACCTCCAAAGAAATCTTTATTGACGGAATCAGGGATAAAAAAATTACATTAGAGCTTATCAATGCTGAAGGAAGAAAATTATTGGAAACAGATCATATCACGAGCGGGAAAGGCATTGATATTTCAGGTTTTCCTCCGGGAGTTTACTTTATCAATCTGAAAACAGGAAACTTAAAATCTTATAGTCAAAAATTAATAATCAAATAAACAATCAATAAGAAATCAAATATCTATTTTTTATTTTAAACGCAATCTTTAATAATAATGTTGTAAGACATTTCGCAAAACCTTAATACTAAGCCAAGATGTTTGCTAACTGAAGTGCCATTGCAACGGAAAATAATACACAATATAAAGTAACTGCAGACATTGCGTTAAAAGAAATCTATCAAGCTTGGCTCTTCTACAATGAGTAAATTAAAAATATTAAAGCAAACAAAAGCGGTTCAATCTTGAACCGCTTTTGTTTTTTATATTGTCATTGAGAAAATTCTTGTTTCCGGCTTATTTCTCATCATTCTGAGGTCGAAAACCATCGCTACGTTTCGGGTGAATGCTCTACCCGCTTCTGTAATTTTAATTTCCTTGCCAGAAATTTCTACCAACCCATCATTTTCCATTTCCTTCAGCATATCTAATGCATTATCAAGTTCAGGGAAAGAGTTATCTATAGTAAAAGTGGTTTCAAGCTGACACATCAGATTTAAAATATGTCTCCTTACAATCAAATCTTCTTCATTCAGAACATGTCCTTTCACTACAGGAATTGTTCCTTCTTCTACCATAGTCTGATATTCTTCCACTGTTTTTACATTCTGAGCAAAAGCATACCAGGAATCTGAAATTGCAGACATTCCAAGTCCTACCATCAATTGGGTATTGCTTGAAGTATACCCCATAAAGTTTCTGTGAAGTTTTTTATGGATCAGAGATTGGTACAAATCATCATGCTCTAAAGAGAAGTGATCCATTCCTACTTCAATATATCCTAAATCCTGAAGCAGTTTTTTACCATCTTCATATAAACGACGTTTCTCTTCTCCACTTGGAAGATCATTTTCATCAAAACCTCTCTGCCCTACTCCTTTTACCCATGGAACATGAGCATAAGAGTAAAATGCGAGTCTATCCGGCTTCAGCTCCATCGTTTTTCTAATAGTATGTTCCATTGCTTCCCAGGTTTGATGTGGAAGACCAAATACCAAATCGTGACTGATTCCTCTGTAACCAATTTCCTTAGCCCATTCCGTTACGTTTTTCACATTTTCAAAAGGCTGAATTCTGTTGATCGCTTTCTGTACTTTAGGATCATAATCCTGAACACCGAAGCTCACTCGTCTGAAACCAAGATCATATAAAGTCTGAAGGTGTTCCTTTGTGGTATTATTCGGGTGTCCTTCAAATGAAAATTCCGGATGTTCTGCAATCTCTACAGTAGTAAAGATTCCTTCCAACAATGTTTTTAAATTTTCAGGAGAGAAAAACGTAGGAGTACCACCACCAAGGTGTAATTCTTTTAATTTGGGCTTTTCATTAAAAAGCTCCAGGTAAAGTTTCCATTCCTTTAAAACACTTTCCAGATAAGGAACTTCAACACTATGTTGTTTGGTAATACGCTTATGACATGCACAGAATGTACACAACGCCTCGCAGAAAGGCAAATGAATATAAATAGAAATTCCCTCCTCTGCATTCGTTTCATGAAATGACCTGATTACGCTCTCCTTCCATCCTTCTGGCGAAAATGTAGAATCCTCCCAATAAGGAACGGTAGGATAAGAAGTGTAACGGGGCCCGGGAATATTATACTTATCAATTAAAGAGTTCATTTTGAAAAATAAAATTTTATAAGGTGAGGAAATTTAACATTATTAAAATTCCATTCTACAAAATTAACCATTAGTTATGAATTTTAACCTATGAATTATATTAGGTTATAGTTTAGAATGAGTCTAAATACAGTATTTAAACCTGTTATAGAGATAATGATAAATTCTATCAGTTTCATTTATTTTTTTGATCTGGATTCTGATATCAGCTTCATTACTACAATTCTATCCTTCCCAGCAAAGACAACGCTGTTTCCATCAATCCACTGACAAACATATAACCCTTTTTCATCAGAAATTTTCTTCCACGTCTTTCCAAAATCTGAAGAATAGCTAACATGCTGATCTCCTACGGCAATAATCTCTTTCCCTTTTGAACCGGGTTTAATTTTCACACAAGTCATATATCCTGCATTTTCACCTGAAGACTGAATCTGCCAGGTTTCTCCACCATTATTAGTGGTTGCAATATTGTTGACATTAGCATCCTGTTTAGTATAGTCACCACCTACTGCAATTCCGAATTGATCATCATAAAAATCAATAGAGTACATTCCCTGTGATGATTCTCCCTGAATAAAAGGTGTGGTAAATGCTTCCAGTTTTTCATCCTTAAGATTCAGCCTCAGAATTCTTGAAGCTTTCCCTCCGGTTGCAATCCATACATACTTTTCAGTAGAAGAAATATTGGTATTACTGGCTGCAAAAGCGGCTTCGCCCTGGCTGAGTTTTATACTGTTGTCAAAGAAGCTCCATTCGTCATTCTTGTACATCGTCAGCTTTAATCTATTATCATCAGTATCACTAAAAGCGAAAGCCAGTTTTTCATCAACAAAATGAAGAGCATCATAAAATGCAGCTTTACTGACATCAGTAAACACTATTCTATATCTTAAACTTTTCTTATCAATCTTAAAAAAATAAGCAGGACTACCAATATTCGCAGCATACATCGAGTCTTTATCTTGTGCAAGAGTTCTGAATTCAAGCTTATTTTCAGAAAGCCTGATCTGTTTCTTTTTTGTATAATCTTTAAGGTCTACATACCCGAATTTAGAATCACTCCCACTATACCAGACTTTATGATCATACAGTTCAAGTGCCCGGATGCTTATTTTATCATTAAGAATTGTTTTTACGCTTTCCACCTTTTGGGAAAACACAATCATTCCTACAGACAGGAATGCAATGGAAAGAATCTTTTTCATATATTTTATAATGGGTTATCTGCAACAAAAAAACCGCCGAAGCGGTTTATATTATCATTAATCGTTCTGATATTTTTCAGGGTTGTTCAGTTTACTATTAGATTTTCCATAAAGGAAATATACTAAACCACCTAAAAATAACCATACTGCAGAAAGTTCCAATGCATGAGCACTTAGGTTAAAGATCAAATAGATATTAATCACCACTCCCAATGCAACTACAACTTTATAGGCTGGTACTTTAAAAGGTCTAATCAAATTCGGTTCTTTTTTTCTCATTACCCAAACTGCCACACAAACAAGCGTAAATGCAAACAGGGTTCCAAAGCTGGTCATATCAGCTAATGTAGAAATCGGTGTAAATGCAGCAATAAGAGCCACTACAATTCCTAATATAATAATTCCTTTGTAAGGTGTTTTTGTTTTTGGATGAAGTTCACCAAAAAACTTAGGAATTAATCCATCTTTTGCCATTCCGATAAAGATTCTTGACTGCCCCATCATCATTACCATTACTACAGAAATCAACCCTACAGTCGCGGCAATGGTCACCACATTACTTGCCCAATGTTTTCCTGCAATTTCAAACGCATACGCTACAGGAGCTTTAATGGCATCAGGATATTTTCCCTCAGGATTAAAGTCTGTATAATGCATCATTCCTGTCAATACAAGAGATACACAAATATATAAAGCAGTACAAATCAACAATGAAGCGATAATCGCAAATGGTACATCTTTTTTAGGATTGATCGCTTCTCCAGCCTGAGTAGAAACAGCATCAAAACCAATATAAGCAAAAAAGATAGCCGCAGCTCCGGAAATAATCCCTTTGATACCATAGGCGGAAACTAAATCGCCTTCAGAATTTTTAAGCTTTATCTGATCAGGAATAAAAGGTTTCCAATTCTTCACTCCATCAACTGCGTTGTAAAGATCAGTATTGGAAAAAATAATATAGACCCCGGCAATGATTACAAAAATAACGGCTGAAGTTTTCATCAAAACAATCAGGTTATTAGCTCCTGCAGCTTCTTTAGTTCCTTTTACCAATAAGGCGGTAATCAATAGAACAAGAATAAATGCAGGCAGGTTCATGGAAAATCCATCTCCTGTATAACTTGACGGATCTGAAGTAAGATAGGCTGGTAAGTGAATATTAAATATCTTCAAAAATTTATTAAAATATCCGGACCAACTCACGGAAACGGCCATACTGGCCATAGCATACTCCAGAATGAGACACCATCCCATTGCCCATGCAAAAATTTCTCCTACTGTACCATACGCATATGCATAAGCAGATCCTTCAACAGGAATAATGGAGGCGAACTCCGCATAGCATAATGCTGCAAAAACACAGGCAATACCTGCAATAATAAAGGAGATTGCAAGCGCTGGTCCTGCATGATAATAGGCTCCTGTTCCCGTAAGAACAAAGATTCCACCTCCAATGATAGCACCTACTCCTATCGCTGTTAAACTCCATTTTCCAAGGACTTTTTTCAGCTCACTTTTCTTCATATCTGCCTCATAGGCACTTAGTGGTTTTTTAACCCAAATTTTCGACATGTTTTTTTATTTATTAAGGATTTACGAAAATATAAAAAATTTAGGAATCCCCACGTTTATCGTTAAACTTTCATCATTTATTTTACATTAAAGTCTTTAAAAACCTGAGCAACATATTATTTAATTCATTTTAAAAAGTCCATATTTTTGTTTATTTTTGATCGCATGAATTTATATGATCTTTTTGTAAAGCCCTATGAAAGCTATGATTCTTTACAGATTATGCTTGAGGCATCCGGTGCTATTTTCGGAACCATGAGCGTATATTTTTCAATTAAGAAAAATATATGGGTATATCCTACAGGCATTATTTCAACCCTGATCTATGTATATATTCTTTTTAACTTCGGGTTATTAGGTGACTGCCTTATCAATGTTTATTACACTGTGATGAGCGTCTATGGCTGGATATTATGGGCCAAAAATTCAAAAGATCACATCCATGTGGAAGTTTCATGGGCAACCCAAAAAGAGTGGCTCTATGCAGCAATCCTTTTTATCTTGAGTTTAGGATTTGTCACATTTATTTATTATTATAAACCTTATATTGATAATCATTTTTCGATGGAAGGAACCAATCTTGGATTATACCATCTGGATTGGGCAAACTGGCTGGATATTTTTACCACTTCAATATTTTTAGTAGGAATGTGGTTTATGGCCAAACAGCGCATTGAGAACTGGATTTTCTGGATTGTCGGAGATTTTATTTGCATGCCTATGATGATTTTTAAGGGTCTTGGCATCACTTCGGTTCAATATTTGGTATTTACTATAATGGCTATCTTAGGATACCTTAGTTGGAAAAAAAGTTTTAAAGAAAAAAAAGTACAATAAAGTTATGAAAAATTTATTAAAAATAGCAGTTAGTATCTTTGCAATAAGCACATTAACATCTTGTATGGCATATACAGATGGGTATGGCAGCAATGGCTACGGTGACCCATATTATAACAATGGATATTACTATGCTCCTTCAGGATATTATGGTAGTGGCGGATATTATGGTAATGACGGCTATTATTATAGAAACAATATTAATTACTACTATGATAATGGTGCTCCTTACTATTATGACAATTATAATAACTCCAGAAGAAAAGTATATGTAGAGAGAAGAACTACGGTTACTTCACAAAGACCTAATAATGGTTTCCGTAATAGCGGTTCCAATAACGGAAGATACAATAACGGAAACTCCAATAATAATAATGGATATCGTGGCGGATTCAGAAATTCAAGCAGTGGTTATCAGAACAACCAAGGAAATCAAAATAACCAAGGAAATCAGAATAATCAAAGCAGTGGTGGATTCAGAACTCAAAACGGTTTTGAAAACAGAAGTTCAAGTTCCAATTCAAATTCGGGTGGTTTCAGAAATTCAGAAAGCACAAGCAGCACAAGATCAGAATCCTCAAGTGGAGGTTTCAGAAACAGCTCAAGCAGTAGCCAAAACACAAATTCAAACTCTAGTTCAAACAGACAACAGAACAGTGGCGGCTTTAGATAGATTAATTATAAATAACGATTATAAATAAGGAAACGAACAGTTAACACTGTTCGTTTTTCATTTTAAATATATTAATTTTGTTTCTTCATTTAGACAAAAAACAATATGGAATTTTATAAATATCAGGGAACGGGAAATGACTTTGTAATGGTAGATAACCGTGATCTTCAGTTTCCTAAAGATAAAAAAATTATTGAAAAATTATGTGACAGACGTTTCGGAATAGGTGCCGACGGACTTATCCTTTTGGAAAACGATCCTGATTATGATTTTAAAATGGTATACTATAATTCTGATGGTGGAGAAAGCACAATGTGTGGAAATGGCGGAAGATGTCTTGTCGCTTTTGCTTTTTTCCTTGACGTTTTTGAAGACAAGTGTAAGTTCATGGCGATAGACGGTGAACATGACGCAGAAATTCATAACGGGATCATTAAATTAAAAATGATTGATGTAGACACCATTTCACATGATGGAAATGATGCTGTTCTAAATACCGGATCTCCTCATTATGTAAAATATGTAGAAAATATTGCCGATTATGACGTTTATACTCAGGGATACGCAATCAGAAATTCAGAAAATTATAAAGAAAAAGGAATCAATGTCAACTTTGTAGAAAAAATTTCAGATAATGAAATTTTTGTAAGAACCTATGAACGAGGCGTTGAGGACGAAACTTATAGTTGTGGAACAGGAGTTACAGCTTCTGCTTTAACTTTTCTTCAAAAAGATAATCTAACTTCCGTAAAAGTTAAAACGTTGGGCGGAAACCTTAAGGTATATGCTGAAAAAAGTGGTGATTCTTTCCGCAATATATGGCTGGAGGGTCCTGCAAAGCAAGTTTTTAAAGGTAAGGTAGAACTTCTTTAAAATCAAAAACTTTTAATCAATAATATAGGAATGAAAAAAGCTATTCTCATTATCATTCTGCTCGTTTTTGTAGTGGCAGGATTTTTTGGTTTGAGATTTTATAATAAATATTTTGGAAACAATGTAGAAAAGGACGGTTATGTTTTGATCCCTCATAAGGCAAACTTTAATCAAATCCTGGATTCTATCGCTCCATTTATCAAAGACCGTGAATCTTTTGAAACAGTAGCTAAAGATAAAGGTCTTCCTGCTAATTTTAAAGCGGGACGTTACCATATCCAAAGCGGGAAAGGAAATACAGACCTTGTTAATATGATTAAAGCGGGTAACCAGACAGCAAATTCATTCAGAATCGGAGATTTTGGAGATATGTACCAAATGATTGGTAAGGTTACCAAAAAAACAGAACTGGACTCCCTTCATTTTGTTAATGATCTTGATGTACTGGCACAGGAAAAGGGATATAAAAATGTTGAAGATCTAAAGAAATATTTCTTCATTGATACTTATAACTTTTTCTGGACAGTAAGCCCAAGAGAGTTTTTTTCAAAATTCGAAGACCAATACAATGAATTTTGGACGAGTGAAAGAAAAAGTAAAGAACAGCAATCTGGACTTTCAAGAGAACAAATCTACGCTCTTGCATCTATTGTATATAAAGAATCGGGAGGAAAGAAAGACGAGATGAAAACTATCGCAGGTTTATATTTAAACCGTTACAGAAAAGGGATGAAACTTCAGTCTGACCCTACTGTAATCTATGCGATCAATAAGCAGACGAATTTTAAAGAATCAATTAAAAGAGTATTATATAAACATTTGTCTACTCCATCTCCATATAACACTTACGCCAATGCAGGAATTCCTCCGGGGCCAATCTGTGTAGTGGATAAGAATTCAGTGGATGCTGTTTTAAATGCAGAAAGCAACAATTATATATTTATGTGTGCAGATCCTGCAAGATTTGGATATCATAAGTTTACAGCAAGTGCAGAAGAACATGCTGTAAATGCAAAAGCTTATCAGGATTGGCTGAATTCAAAAAATATAAAATAAGCTTTTAGCAGACACCATAATTTTATAGATTAAAAACAACAATTAAATCATAATAGTTTGAAAATCAATTGAATATTAATTTTTAAAATATTAAGGGTTATCCTTTCACGATTTTATACAAAAAAATAACCTATGAAGAATAAGACAGAAATTGTCAATATTTTCACCAGAAAAACACTAGGACTTACTTTAGTACTCTCGGCAGCGGCTATGGCTTTTGCCCAGGAGAAATCAGACGTTTCAGGAACCATTGTCAATAAGAAGAACCAACCGGTACCTTATGCCTCTGTAACCTTTAGCAACAAAGCCAACAAATCATTAAGCGATGCTGTATTGACAGATGAAAAGGGGCAGTATAAATTACAGCTTACTCCCGGAAGTTATGATATTGCTGTAGAGGCAATTGATTACAAAAAAAGCATCATCAATAAAAACATTACCGGAGCCGGAAATATTGGCGCACTATCTATTGAACCTGAAGCTACTACTACATTGGATGGTAAAACACAGGAGCTGCAAGGTGTTGTCATTACAGCTTCCGCAGCGAAACCTTACAAGGTAGAACTGGATAAAAAAACTTATGATCCATCCCAAGATATCGTAAGTAAAGGAGGAAGTCTTCAGGATGTGTTAACCAATGTACCATCCGTTACAGTAGATACAGACGGAACCGTATCCATGAGGGGAAGTTCAAACGTAAAATTCTTAATCAATGGTAAACCTTCTTCCCTATTAGGTATTGATGATGGAGCAAATGCTTTGCAGAGTATTCCGGCTGACCAGATCGAGAGAATTGAAGTCATTACTAATCCTTCGTCAAAATTTGAAGCAAGTGGAACTTCAGGTATTTTAAATATTATTCTTAAAAAGAGCAAAAAAGTAGGATTTAATGGTAGCGTGGTCGGAAGTCTTGGATACTTTCCGAGAACCTCCCTTAACACCAATTTAAGCTGGAGAAAAAATAACTGGACCTGGTTTGTAAACGGTGGCGGCGGTTATACAGAAAATAAAACCAAAAGTAATTCTGAAACGACTTACCATAATATTACTTTCCCTAAAATAGATCCTATTCCTACTACCCAGGCAGGAATAGATAAAATTCCTACAATCCCTGCTCACCAGCTTCAAAACTCCACCAATAAAACTTATAATAAAAACTATAATGTAAGTGCCGGCTTTGTATATGACGTTTCTGAAAAAACATCCATTAACTTAACAGGATTGGTAAGAACTTTTGAAGGCGACGGAAATGAACTTGTAAATACTTACGACAGCTTTTATAAATATACAGGAGATACATCAAATCTCTGGAAATTGATGAATCCTTACACCTTGAGAGATTCTAAAAGTATCTATAATAACCTTGCTTTTCAGGGAGATGTAGGTTTGGATCATAAGTTTGATGATAAAGGTCAGAACTTATCCGTATCTCTAAGTTTACAGAGAAACAGAAGCAATAATAATGGTGACATCCAAGAAAGTGTAGACCAAGTTCTTTCTGTACAAGATATTACCAGAAGACATTCTGTAAGTAAAACCGTGATAGGAAAAGCAGATTATGAATTACCAATAGGTGAAAATTCTAAATTTGAAGCTGGTTATAGATTAGATATCAATAACAACACCTACGATAACTTTGTAAGCAGTACTTCTAATAATCCTTTTATTTTAGATTATAATAATAATACAGACTATAAGGAAATGTTCAATGCGTTCTATTTACAATTTAAAAGTAAAATTGGAAGCTTTGCCTATCAGGTAGGATTAAGAGACGAGATCTCTAATGTTAAGATCAATTATATCAGCCAAAATCCAAATGCAGCTCCGATTGATAAGACCAAGAATTACAATAATTTATTTCCAAGTGTATTCTTAAGTTATGATATTGCTAAAAACAACCAGATCTTAGTAAACTATTCCCGCAGAATAGACAGACCAAGATCATTCTTTATGGTACCTTTCTCAAATTATGTCAATAACCAGAATATTTTCGCAGGAAATATTGATTTAAATCCATCCTATGTAGATTCTTATGAAGTAGGTTATAACCTTACTAAGAAGAAGTTTACCCTGAACCCTACTTTGTATTACAGACATGCCACAGAAGACACGAAAATGCTAGTCTACAGACCGGATGAAAGACAGACAGTGTTCTATACCAAACCGGAAAATCTAGGTAATGACGATCGTATTGGTTTGGATCTGAACTTTACCTATGATCCTTTTGTATGGTTTAAAATCATGGGTAGTGCAGATATATTCAGATACAAAACAACGGGAATCACTTCTTATGCAACAATAGATAAAGAAGGATTAGCTCAGACAAGAATTTTAGACTTTACAGGAAGTGGTTTCTCTACAAGATTACGTCTTAATACCACCTTCAGACTAGATAAAACGTTAAGTGTACAATTGCAAGGGTTCTACAGAGGAGGACAGAAAACCGTGAACCAAGATAGAAAAGATATGTATGCTCTAAACTTTGGAGCTTCCAAAACGATATGGAAAGGAGACGGAACTATTACTTTCAATATTCAGGATATCTTTAATACAAGAGGAATGGAAGTATTTAATTACAGTAGTGACTATACCAGAAGCAGCTTTATGCAATGGCAGCCAAGACAGTTTTCTATCTCTTTAACCTATAGATTTAAACAAGGTGAGAAAATAGAACAACCTAAAAGGAAAAAGGACATTAACTCCAATACAACAGGTGATGACCAACAAGGTCCAATGTAATACAAAAGGCGTCGAAATTTAAATTTCGGCGCCTTTAATTTTATTTTACTGATTCTATTCTTTCTGCTTTTTCTTTTTCAGCTTCGTAGATTCTTTTTCTTAAGTCGCTGGTGGAAAACCTGTGATCTCTTTTGTTATAAAAAATTTCAATTCCTTTTTCTTCACAGTATTGCTTACCTGTAAAATCTCTATCCATATAATCATCGCCAATGATTCTTATATCGATTACAAAAGATTTTAAGATATCCAGCAAGTCTTCTTCTGTATAGTAAGGAATAATTTCATCTACAGCATTTACAGCTTTTAGTTGAATATAACGTTCAACGATTGTTTGGCTTGGTCTGTTCTTATTGGGTCTGTCGTGGGATGGATCAATCTGCAGGCCAACAATCAGATAATCACATACTGTTTTTGCTTCTTCAAGCATTTTGATATGCCCAGCATGTAATAAATCAAATGAGGAAAATGTAATACCTATTCTTTGTGTCTTCATATTAATGTTAAAATTAAAATTTCGCTGAAATAAAGGTTCTCTTAAATGGATAAAAGACCGGTGATTCAGGGAAGGTGTTTTGTAATTGTTGTTTATAATCGTTTTTAAATTCTTCTTTCAATTCGTTAGGAAGCCTTTCTATATAAGGAAGCATTGCTGTTGCGGAAGCCCAGGTAAATACGGCTTCTGCATCTTTAAGAACATGAGGAAATACTTTCTCATATACAGTAATCTCTCTTCCTTTATTTTCAAATAATATCCGAGAATAGTCTTCAATTGTTAAAACTGTATATTCTCTTACCCATCCATTATAGGCACTTTTATAGGGTTCAGTTCCTGCAACTTTTCTGAGAAGCTGATGTACTACATACTCGTGATTAGAAGGAATCTGCACTGCCAATTGCCCACCTTCCTTGATCTTGCCTATTATTCTTGGAAAAAGTTCTTTATGATTGCTGCACCATTGGATGGCAGCATTGGAGATAATCAAATCATAAGTATCTCCCAAATCAAGTTGCTCTTCAATACTTCTTCTTTCAAAGGTTAATCTGCTGGTCTTGAACTGCGCTGCTTTTTCAAGCATTTCTTCAGAGGAATCTATGCCTAAAACCCTTGAATCTTCCAAATAATCTAAAAGTTTTGAGGTAAGTTCTCCTGTTCCACATCCCAGATCTATAACAGATACTCCTGTTCTTGATTCTACAAGCTTTAACAAATCAAAAAAAGGTGCTGAACGCTCTTCTTTAAATTGGTCATATACTTCAGGATTCCAAGCCATAATGATGCTATTTTATGAGTTTAATTTCTCGAATTAAGATATTTCTGCCATTCCCAGACTGTCCTTAAAGACTCTTCCAGAGATGTTTCAGATTTCCAGTTAAGCTCTTTTTCAGCTTTAGAAGGATTGGCATAAGCAATCGTAATATCACCTGCTCTTCTTTCACAGATCTGATAAGGAACACCCACTCCGTTTGCATTTTCAAAAGCCTTTACGACTTCTAAAACAGAAGATCCTTTCCCTGTCCCCAGATTATAGGTATCAATCACTGTTTCAACAGATTGGTCATTCATCAGCCTTTTCAAGGCTGCTACGTGAGCTTTGGCTAAGTCTACAACATAGATATAATCACGAACGGCTGTTCCGTCTTCTGTTGAATAATCATCCCCCCAAACACTTAATTTCTCACGAACTCCTGAAGCAGTCTGCATTACATAGGGAACAAGATTATTAGGGATTCCTATTGGCAACTCTCCAAGTTTTGCAGATGGATGTGCCCCAATTGGATTAAAGTACCTTAACAAAGATATTTTACGGCCATATGCTTTAGCAAAATCGATAAGGATTTCCTCACCCATTTGCTTGGTCTTCCCATAAACACTTTCAGGCATTTTCAAAGGAGTATTTTCATCAATGGGCATCACTTCTGCCTGTCCGTATACAGTACATGATGAGCTGAAAATAAAGTTGGAGATTTCTCTTTCTTTAAATTCTTGTAAAATATTAATAAGAGAGAACAGATTATTTTCGTAATAATCTACAGGTTTTACCTGGCTCTCTCCTACAGCTTTAAAAGCTGCAAAATTAATACAGCCCTCAATATTATGAGCGTCAAAAACCTGATTAAGAAGTTCTTTACGCTTCAAATCAAAAGGATAAAAAACCGGTTTCTTACCTGTAATTTCCTCAATATTATTTAAAATAAATCTCTCCGAATTAGACAGATCGTCTACAATAACAACTTCAAAGTCATTATTAAGCAGTTCTACAACGGTATGAGAACCAATATATCCAAGTCCTCCGGTAACAAGTATTGCCATTTTTAATATTCTTTTTTACTCATTATGTGTTCCTATTTCTTCTATTTCGCTTTTTGCGGGATAATGTTTAAAATAATTTATCAGGACTACTGGGCCTACAACAAATAAAACATTTGAAACTATATACAAAAATAAATATGTTTCATGATTTGTCGTTCTTTGATATTTAACATAAAAAATAATTGCATGAAAAATAATCATTAAGAATAAAGAAATATTTAAGTAAGTAAACATTTTTCTTGATTCTTTAAAAATACTCACAAATGTAATAATCAATAAGGGAAAGATTAAAAAGTACAATACATAAATTGGTATTTTAAATGTATTATACTCTTCTCTCAATCCAGCGCCTATTACAAAGATTTTAAACATATTATATGCAAAAAAGATCATCCAGCAAAGGACAAAAATAATTGCAAAAAAATAAGCAAACTTATGCTTTAATATTCTCTCATCATGAAGCATCTCTTATCCCATAAACTCAAGTACAGCATCCGTGATATACTTCAACTGCTCTTCGTCTAATTCTGTATGCATTGGTAGAGAAATTACCTGATCCAAAAGCTTATCTGTATTCACAAAATCAGCAGCATTGCTTTCCTGGAAATATGCTTTTTGCTTTCTTAATGCTACCGGATAATAGATCATTGCAGGGATTTCCTTTTCAGTAAGGAATTTCTGAAGTTCATTGCGTTTTCCGTTTAGAATTCTCAATGTATACTGATGGAATACATGGGTAGAGCTCTCAGATCTCTGCGGCGTTAAAATATGTTCATGACCAGCGAATGCCTCATCATAATAATCAGCCGCTTTTCTTCTCGCTTCGTTGTATGAATCCAGGTGTGGTAATTTTTTTCTTAAAACAGCAGCCTGAATACTATCCAGACGAGAGTTTACACCTACCTCATCATGGTAATATCTTTCATACATTCCATGGTTTACGATTCCTCTTAAACGGTGTGCCAGTTCATCATTATTGGTGAAGATAGCCCCTCCATCTCCATAGCATCCAAGGTTCTTGGAAGGAAAGAAAGAAGTTGTTCCTACTGTTGCCATTGTACCGGCATATTTTGATGTTCCGTCAGAGAATGTATATTCTGCACCAATGGCTTGTGCATTGTCTTCAATCACATATAAATTGTGCTCTTCAGCAATTTTCAGGATTTCTTCCATATTCGCACACTGTCCGAATATATGTACAGGAATAATGGCTTTTGTTCTTGGCGTAATTGCCTTTCTCAGAGCCTCTGTTGAAATAGTAAATGTATCATAATCAACATCTACTAAAACAGATTTTAATTTAAGCAGATGAATCACCTCAACAGTTGCAGCAAAGGTAAAATCAGCAGTAATTATTTCGTCTCCCTCCTTCAGATCCAGTGCCATAAGAGCAATCTGTAATGCATCAGTTCCATTAGCACATGGAATAACATGTTTTACGTCTAAATAAGACTCCAATTCATTCTGGAAAGACTTCACTTCAGGACCGTTGATAAAAGCTGCGGAATCCATTACATTTAAAACTGCATTGTCTACATCATTCTTTATTTTGTAATACTGACTTTGCAAGTCAACCATCTGAATTTTTTTCATAAATAAATTATTTGTGTAAAAATAAGGATTTTAAAATCCTATCAAAAATTTTATTGATTTTGTTTTTATCTTTATACAAAAATTTATATGAAAAAAATTTTACTCTTTTGTTTCCTAGCAGGTTACTCCTATACTTTTGCCCAAACTCAGCTTGTTTTTGTTTATTTTAAAGATAAGCCTAATAAAGCGGGATTTTACGCCAATCCGCTTTCTGAACTTAGCCAAAAATCCCTTAACAGGCGTACAACCTTAGGTCTATCTCTTAATGACCAAGATGCCCCTATAGAACAATCTTACATACAAAATCTTCAAAATCTGGGATTTACCGTTACAGATTATTCGAAATGGCTTAATGGAGCCGCTGTAAATGCTACCACGGCACAAATCACCCTTTTACAAGCACAGCCTTTTGTACTTTCTGTAGAAAGTTTTATCCGAAATGGAGGACCTGTGTTAAAATCAATGGCTATAAATAAATGGCAAAATACTACAGATACTCAAAAAACACTTACCAATTTTGAATATGGCTCAGGAGAATTGCAGGTCGACCAAGTCAACATAAGACCGCTACATCTTGCCGGCTATACCGGAACCGGAGTCTCTATCGCTGTTATTGATAGCGGATTTCCTACTGTAAATACAGGAAATGCTTTTCTGAGATTACGAAACAATAACAAAATAAAAGGAGGATATGACTTTGTTACTAAATCCAATGACATTTATAATCCATCTCTGAATGCACATGGTACTGTGGTACTGGGAGCTATAGGTGGTTATCTGGAAAATATATTTGTAGGTTCTGCCCCCGATGCTGATTTTTACCTGTACCGCAGTGAAAACTCTGCTGCTGAAATTCCCGAAGAAGAGCTCTATTGGATTGAAGCCGCTGAAGAAGCAGATAGAAAAGGAGTGGAAATTATCACGACTTCGCTTGGATATAATGTTTATGACAATCCTCAATACAGCTACACGTATGCTGATATGAACGGGAGCACCTCATTTATTGCAAGAGGAGCAGGAATTGCCGCTGAAAAAGGAATCTTTGTATTGGCTGCAGCAGGAAATTCCGGAGATAAACCCTGGCACTATCTTCTGACCCCGGCAGACAATGCTAAGGTATTTACAATCGGAGCTGTGGATTCTTCAGGAAACACATCTGTATTTTCATCTTTCGGTCCTAATTCTGCTGGAGTTATTAAGCCGGACGGAAGCGCAAGAGGAACAGCTACAGCCACTGTTTTAGGTGATACAACTTATACCAGTACCGGAACTTCCCTTGCCACCCCTATTGCTGCAGGAGGTGTGGCCTGCCTTCTTCAGGCATTTCCCATCATGAACAGAGATCAACTTAAAACAAAATTAAGACAAACCGCCTCTATTTATCCTAATCACACGGATCAGATGGGATACGGCATTCTAAATTTCGGAAGTCTGTATAACAGTGTTCTCAATACCTCTGAAATTGTTAAAAAAGAGAAATTTGCTGTATTCCCTAACCCTGTTAAAAGCATCCTGAATATAGCATCAGAGAATGAAATCAATTCGCTGGAAATTTATGATAACCTGGGAAGATTAATAAGAAAAGCAGACCATCAAAAATCTGTAAAGGTTGATGATTTTGCAAAAGGGGTTTATTATCTGAAAATACAGACCAATGATAAAGTATATTATGAGAAATTTATAAAGGAATAACTTCTCTTTGAACTGATTATAAATTAAAAACGGGCATTGAAGCCCGTTTTTTACTTTATATAGTATATTTTTAAGAATATCCCTTTATTAAGGATAATTTAAGCTGAGTTCCTGCTTGCATTAATGTTTCCAAATAAGG
The DNA here is from genome assembly GCF_900637665.1 of Chryseobacterium nakagawai. NCBI lineage: Bacteria > Pseudomonadati > Bacteroidota > Flavobacteriia > Flavobacteriales > Weeksellaceae > Chryseobacterium > Chryseobacterium nakagawai. The sequence continues at coordinate 2,257,765 of NZ_LR134386.1, read as the reverse complement.
ATCTTGTTACTAATTTTTCATAAGCTTCTTTATTTCCCTCTCCTTTCTGAATTTTAATCAGGGCATATTGTTGAATGCTTAGTAACGGAAGAACGATCTTTTCACGGATTTTTACAGACTTTCTGGATAATGGATCTTCTTCCTGAAGCATTTTAAAACCCGTCAACTCTAACATAATTTCTTTTGAAAGCTCATATTCATTGAAAAGGATGTTCCAGAAAGCTCCAAATTTAGGATTGTTTTTGATGTAGTAAGTTAACGGGAAGTAAGACTTATTCATACTCATCATTGAGTTCAACACCAAGGTCTTAAAGAAGTCTGAACCTCTATACAATTCTCTTACTTCTTCAAACCTTCCTTGCTCCTTCATCTTCTGCATGGCATAACCAAAACCAAAAAATCCGGGAACATTCTGCTTCAATTGTGACCATGAACCCACAAATGGGATAGCTCTTAAGTCTTCAAACTTCAGTTCACTTCCGTTTCCTCTCTTTGATGGACGGCTTCCGATATTGGTTTTCCCATAATACTCCAAGGTACTCATCTCCTGAAGATAAGGAACAAACATTGGATGAGCCTTCAGGTCTGAGTATTTCTGATAACTGATATTGGCCAGTTCAATAATCAATGCTCTTTCTTTTTCTGTAAGGTCTTTTTTAGCATTCTTGAATACATCATTTTCAACTCCTGCTGTCAATAACTGTTCAAAATTGTATTGTGCCTGCTCTTTATTTCCAAAAATACTCGTAATGGTCTGTCCTTGAATCGTAAGTTCAATTTTATTATTGGCAATTGTTTTCCCTTGGGAAGCGTAGAAATCGTGAGTTTTTCCACCACCTCTTGCAGGAGGTCCGCCTCTGCCATCAAAAAATACAACTTTAATATTATTCTGCTCTGAAAGTTTTGTCAGAACTTCTTTAGCTTTATAAATTTCCCAGTTGGCTTTTAAATACCCCCCATCTTTGGTTCCATCAGAGAAGCCCAGCATAATAGTCTGTTGATTGCCTCTTCTTTCAAGGTGCTTTTTATAGATAGGATTCTGATACAATTCATTCATTACATGTTCAGCATTATCAAGTCCTTCCATAGTTTCAAAAAGTGGCACAATATCCATATTGATATCTTCATCCTGATATCCGCAAATTTTAAAGAAGGCATAAACATTCATCACATCTTTTACTGCATCAGAATTAGATATAATATAGCGGTTCATTCCTCTTAATCCGTTCAGATTCTGAATTTCAGAAACCTGAGACACTGTTAATAAAGTATCTTTTACGATATCTTCAAAATCATCTGCATTTACAGGCCTTGAAACCTGAATCAGTTTATTGAATTTTTGTTCGTTATCTGCTTTTTCATTGCCATATACTCTTGCAAAAACCTCATCAATTACTTTCTGGTGAATTCTACTGTCCTGACGGATATCCAACGTCGCGAAATGAGTTCCGAAAATATTCACACGATCTCTAAAGTTCACCAAAAGATCCAGGAATAATGAATTGTGTTCATTAATCAGTATTTTTTCAGCTTCATTGGTTTTCTTTAAAATTGTTTCTGCAGTAATTGTTTTTCCCTCAAAAATAGCGGTATATAATTCTTCACTCAACGTTGCCAATACTTCAGAAACTCCTCTGAAACTAAGCCTTCTTCTTATAAATTTCAAATGACTGTAATAAGATTTCAGAATAGCGGAACGAAGTTCTTCTGCTACTCTTTTGGTAACATCTGCTGTCACAAAAGGATTTCCGTCACGGTCTCCTCCCGGCCAGAAACCAAGCTGGATAATATCTTCATGCAGATGAAAATGTTCGTTTCCAAAAGTCTTTTTAATTTTGGTAAATAGCTCCCCAATGGTATCATAATATACATATCTCAGATAGGAAATAATACTCAAAGCCTCATCAATAGGAGTTGGTTTTTCTTTGTTCACAAAAGGGGTTTTTCCTAATTGCTGTAAAAGCATATCGATCTGCGTAACCGAATCACTGGTAATAGCTCCTCTCAGATCCTGAATGATTCTCTGTACTGAACTTGGATAAAACTGGGTCGGGTGTGCAGTAAAGACTACTTTCACACTGAAATCTTTTAGTTTCTCACGTACTTTTTCAATTTTATGATCCTGGAAAGAACGTTCAAAAAGATTGGTAATGGTTCCGCTATCACTTTCTGAGTGCAGATTTGGAAATGCAGCATCTTCGATACTATCGAATAATACTACTTGCCTTTCTATATACTGAATGATCTTAAAAAGCAGTTCAAGCTTCTGCTCCTCGTTCTGTAGATCCGTATGGTTTCTAAAAAATTCTTCAACAATTTCTTCGGGGGTCTTCCCTGCATCATAGCCGGTTTTGCTTTCCTCATAAAGAAAAGGAAGCAGCATCCCGATATTTGTCATTTTATCATAGGGCAGGCTCATAAATAATGAATTGTAGATCTGGAATTTGTTCTCCACGATCTGCCTGAATTTTTCTGCGCGTTGGTCGTGTCTCATAATAACAAATGTAAGCGATTTTGGAATTAGTTGAGTTGACAAATGACAAAAAATAAAAACTTTATTATAAGCTTAAAATTAAAAATAGTGATGGTAATTACAGTTTATTTTTAACATAGAAAGTAAGCTGTATATAAATCATTCCTATTTATATTCTCAATTAAACATTTCGTAACTTTGATTCTTAATTAGTTTTTGCATATAACATTTACCAATTGTATCATTTTTTTGAGAATGGGCTATATTAGAGAATATTACGAGCAAATCGTCAAACTACAGGAATCTGAATGGGAATTCATCGCAGGGTATTTCCGTAGAAAAGTATATACTAAAAACGAGATCATTACCCAACAAGGTGATACGGAAAAATTTCTTTCTTTTATTGAATCCGGATTGGTAAGATTTTATATTCCTGATGATGAATATGGTTATACTTTCAGTTTCAGTTTTGAAAAGGAGTTTACCTGTGCGTATGATTCTTTCCTTACCCAAACTCCTTCTGAATACGAGATGCAGGCACTTACCGAAACAGTGGTATGGCAAATTTCTTTTGATGATTTACAGAAAATCTACAGTCAAACCAATGTGGGCAATCATTTAGGGCGTTTTGCTTCCGAGAAACTTTTCCTGGCTAAAAGCAAAAGAGAGCTTTCTTTATTGAAACTTACCGCGAAGGAACGTTATTTAAAGCTATTTACTGAACAGCCTGAACTGCTACAGCGTGTCCCTCTGAAATATATTGCTTCTTACATCGGAATTACTCCGCAGGCTTTAAGCAGAATCCGCAAAAACATTAATTAACATAGGTTCATTGTATATCTTTCGTCTTCTGCTGAACTTTGCAGAAAAGTATTTCAATGAATTTACCAATTGTAGCCTATGGCAACCGCATTTTAAAGCAAAAATGTATACAGATTAACAAAAACAGCCCGGAAACCCAGGACCTGATTACCAACATGTGGGAAACCATGGAAAACTCCAACGGGTGCGGCCTCTCCTCTTCTCAGATCAATAAACCTTTACAGCTTTTTATCGTTGACAGCCAGATTACTTTTGAAAACCTTGACACTGAGGGTCAACTTGTCTATTTCGAAAAGAATGACAAAGGAATCAAAGAAACTTTCATCAATGCCAGGATCATTGATACTTCTGAAGAAACCTGGAAAGATTATGAAGGATGCCTAAGTATTCCCGGTTTGTCTCAAAAGGTAGAAAGACCCTGGAAAATCACTGTCGAATATTTTAATCAGGATTTTATCAAACAAACCAAAACCTTCACCGGATTAACGGCTAGAATTATTCAGCATGAGTACGATCATACACAGGGTGTTTTATATATTGATCACCTACAATCACTGACAAGAAAAATGATAGAGTCGAAACTCAAAAAGATCATCAATGGAAATATTAAAACAGGGTATCCAATGAAATTTTTATAATCTTTCTGCGGCATTAAGATGCATCAGTAATTTTCGTAAATTTGTCCTGAAAACACCTTTCTTTATGAAAATTATCATCACGCTTTCCCTGATCCTTACTAATCTGCTTTCTGCACAGATCACGGTTCCTGATGATTATAAAAAGATCCCGGATATTCTGGATACCACAGAATACCTTTACCCTTTTGTTATTCCCAATAAAGATTACGAATATTGGAGAGTACTTACCAATGATGATGATCCGGACAAAGCTATTATCTATGAAAGCCAGGCTCCTCTTTTTATGACGATTAATGATCCGGCTCCTGAAAAAGGGTTCTTTCAGAAATGTATTGGCAATCATTGCTTTTCCTATATTCTTGCCTGCAAAAAAGACAGGACCGTTTATTTTTCCAATGAACAGCAATTAAGGGATTTCATCGGAACAGTTGATAACCTTCCCGAGGCCATTTTAATGGCTAAGACGTATGGTTACTCTATTGATACGCAAAACCGTTTTACAGGGTCTTATAAAATTGAAGACCAATTTATTTCACTGTACGCTTTACAGACTAAAGGCTGTCCTGTGACTAAGGAATCATTTTTAATTAAGATCAATAGAAAGACAGGAAAACTGGAAGCCAAAAGCAAGGGTATTTATTCAAAAAGTGAAGATTGTACCATTTTATAGCTTTTATAATATACCCCCATTTTTTCACAAAAATATATGTTATTTTTTGCCACGAATGCCTTTACATTTGCAAAAGGCATTCATGGCAATTTAAAGTATTTAGCATTAGATATTAATGGCTCCTTGTCCTGATGCCATCAGATACGCTTCTTTCAATGTTTCTGAATACGTTGGATGCGCATAAGAAATACGGAACATATCTTCTGCTGTCACCTCATATTCCTGGGCAATTACCCCCTGAGCAACCAGATCTGCTGCTCGTGCTCCGATGATATGTACCCCAAATACCTCTCCATATTTTGGATCCACTAATACTTTTGCAAACCCATCCGTATCCATGGAAGCTCTTGCTCTTGCACTCGCTGAAAACGGAAATTTACCAACATGATAAGCTATATTATTCTTTTTTAGATATTCTTCAGTGTATCCAACGGATGCTACTTCCGGCCAGGTATATACCACAGATGGAATTCTGTCATAATGGATATGATGTCTTTGTCCGTTAATTGTTTCTGCTACCAAAACACCTTCTTCTTCCGCTTTATGGGCAAGCATTGCTCCGCCTATTACATCCCCTATCGCATAGATATTGGAAACGGAAGTACGATTGCTTTCATCCACTTTAATGAATCCACGATCATCCAGCTGTACATCTGTATTTTCTAACCCCAATCCTTTTACGTATGGACTTCTTCCAACTGCTACCAGAATATAATCAGCCTCTAATTTATTTTCTGTCCCATTTTTATCTTTAAAGAATACTTTAGCTTCCGCATCTGAACTTTCAGTTTTATAAACAGCCTGTCCTAAGCGGATATCAACTCCTTCTTTTTTAAGGATTTTCTGAAGGGCTTTTCCTAATTCATGATCCATCCCCGCAATCAAATGATCTGCATATTCAAGAATGATAACCTGAGTCCCAATTCGATTAAAGATGGAAGCCATTTCTACTCCTATGACTCCTCCGCCAATGATAACCATAGATTTCGGCTTTTCTTTCAGAGATAAAGCTTCTGTAGAAGTAATAATCCTCTTTTTATCAATTTTCACTCCTGGAATGGTTGAAGGTTTTGAACCTGTTGCAATAATATAATTTTTGGCAGTGATCTCTTTGGATTCTGTTTCATTAACAACTTTAATATTTGTATTACTGATAAAGCCAGCGGTGCCTTTCAGACGGGTAATTTTATTTTTACTCATTAAAAAATCAAGTCCGCTGGTGTTTTTAGCTACTACTTCAGATTTTCTTTTGTACATCTGGGCAAAATCTAGCTCAATCTTATCAAGTTGAATTCCATGTTCTTTAAATGTATGATGCGCTTCTGCATAATGATGAGTGCTGTCCAGCAAAGCCTTTGTTGGGATACAGCCTACATTGGTACAGGTTCCGCCCAATGTTTCATATTTTTCAATAATTACTGTTTTATAACCTAATTGTGCACTTCTTATCGCTGCAACATATCCTCCGGGTCCTGAGCCAATCACGGCAATGTCATAATATTCCATTTGATTTATTAATTATTTATGATTAAATTTACTTGCAAAATAAAAGTAAATTTAATTAAATACTTTCATTTTGCAAGTAATATTTTTAAAATAAAAAATAATGAATAAAAAAAGGTCAGACTGTCCTATCAGCTGTTCACTGGAAATATGGGGTGATAAATGGTCTTTGCTAATCATTCGTGATCTGATGCTGAATAAAGAATGCACCTACGGAGACCTTCAGAAAGCTGATGAAAAAATAGCATCCAATATTCTGGCGACAAGACTTCAGAATCTATTGGAAAATGGAATTATTGATAAAAAAGATCATCCTGAAAATAAGTTGAAGATATTATACCATCTTACAGAAAAAGGCATTGATCTGATTCCTATTATTGTTGAGATCAATCTATGGGGAGACAAATATCTGATAATTCCCGAGGAAAGAAAAAAATTATTGGAAGATATTAAAAGAGATAAAGAGGCTTTCATCAAAAGGGCAAAAACTTATCTTTCCAATGAGATTAAATAAAGACACTCAAACCATTATCATTAAAACCGGATTGGGAAATAAGTATTTGATAGCTTTCATGAAATTAAGTCATAGCAATTTTAAAATTTCATTAACTCAATTTTCTCTTTTCATTCCGTAAATTTGGGTTAAATAAATTTAGAACAATGCTTAATTTCGAGTTTAAAAATCCGACCAAAATACTTTTCGGAAAGGGCGAAATCGCTAAAATTTCCAATGAAATCCCTAAAGAGTCCAAAATATTAATGATCTACGGTGGTGGAAGCATCAAAAATAATGGTGTGTATGACCAGGTAAAAGAAGCTTTAAAAGACCATGATCTTTATGAATTCGGTGGAGTTCCTGCCAATCCTGAATATGAAGTTTTAATTAATGCCATCAGCTTCATCAAGGAAAATAACATCGACTATCTTATTGCCGTGGGTGGCGGATCTGTAATTGACGGAACGAAATTCATCTCTGCAGCAGCCCATTATGATGGTGAGCCTTGGGATATTCTGAGAAATCAAGTAAGAACTTTTGAAGGGGAAGGAATGCCGTTTGGCAGTATTCTAACCCTTCCTGCAACCGGTTCGGAAATGAACTCAGGATATGTAATTTCCAGAAGAGAAACCAATGAAAAGTTATCTTCAGGAGGTCCGGGACTTTTCCCACAATTCTCTGTTTTAGATCCTGAAGTGATCAGATCTATTCCTAAAAACCAGATTGTAAACGGAATTACAGACGCCTACACTCATGTGTTGGAGCAATATATGACCGCCCCATCTTCGGCTGATCTTCAGGAAAGAATTGCAGAAAGCATCCTGATTAGCCTCCAGGAAACGGCTCCAAAAGTACTGGCTGATGATTTCAACTATGACGCTGCCGGAAACTTTATGTGGTGCTGTACTATGGCATTAAACGGATTGATTCAGAAAGGAGTTATTACAGACTGGGCTGTACATGCTATGGGCCACGAATTAACAGCTTACTTCGGTATAGACCATGCCAGAACCCTAGCGATCATTGCACCTTCTCACTATCGTTACAACTTTGAGGATAAAAAGGGAAAACTGGCTCAATATGCTGAAAGAGTATGGGGAATTAAAGAAGGAAGCACTGAAGAAAAAGCAGAATTAGGAATTAAAAAACTTGAAGAATTTTTTCACAGCCTGCATATCAAAACCAAACTTTCAGAATATACAGAAGACTATAAAGGAACTGCTGAAAGGGTAGAAAAAGCTTTTACAGATAGAAAGTGGTTGGGACTTGGGGAATATAAAAAACTAACTCCTCAGGATGCTTCCAAGATTGTGGAAATGAGCTATTAATAAGTTTAAAGTTGAAAATTTAGAGTTATTCTTTAAGTTCTGGCTAAAGCATATGAATAAAAATTAAAATGAAGAGCGGGCTTTAGCCCGCTCTTCTTAATATTGGATCTTAGATAGTAATGAATGAAAAATGTCTAATAACCCACCCTCTTTTCAATTTCTAAATCTTATAACTCCACAATCACTTAAGCCATATTATTTACAAACATTCGTTTAAAAAAAGATCATTTCATTACATATATTTCAAATTTATTTATATTTTAGCATATTCTTAAATTTGTGAAAATGAAAAAACAGCTACTTTTATTTGCCTTTTCAGCTCTGGCGCTTACTTCATGTAATGATGATAACCTTACAGCTTATGAAATGGATATTATGAAAGGGGATTGGAAAGAAGTAAAGACAGAAATTATTTCAGGAAAAGATAATAAAACTGTGCTTGAAACAACAACTCCAGAAGGATGTAGTGCTAAAAATACACTTTTCTTCAGAACGGATTATTATGTAAGTTATACTGCTTATGATGGAAATCCAGATGGAACCAATTGCCAATTTGCCGCTAAAAATGAAGGAAAATACACTTATAATACAGACTCTAAGGTCCTGAATATCCAACTTTCAGGAGATGAAGAGCTTGAAAATATGAGCTTCAGAGTTGATATGCTTACGCAAACTGAGCTTAGGCTAGCACAATTAGTAGGGAATTATGATAAAGATAAAGACAAGATTATAGATATCACGTATATTACTTATAAAAGATAAAAAACTTAAACTCCCGCTGATCGGGAGTTTTTTATTACTTTTATATCAAATTTTAAAACTGAATACAATGAAGAAGATCCTATCAGCATTTCTGTTGCTGTGTTTCACTATTGCCTTTTCTCAGGAAAAAAAGCCAATGTTCTGGCATGACATCCAGGAATTCAAAAAACAAGATCAACAAAATCCGCCACCACAAAACGCTATTTTATTAATAGGAAGTTCATCTTTTACCAAATGGACTGATGTAGCGGATTATTTCCCAACTAAAACCATCATCAACAGAGGTTTCGGGGGTTCAAGGCTTACAGATCTTAATTATTTTGCGGATGATCTTTTATCACCCTATCAGCCTAAGCAAATTATTATCTATTGCGGAGAAAATGATTTTGCAGATAATCATCAATTGAAGGCCCAAAAAGTAGTAAAGAGATACAAAAGTTTTTACAAAAAAATCCGTGAAAGATTTCCTAATATTGAAGTAGATTACATTTCAATGAAATACTCTCCGAGCAGAGAGCAGCTTTGGCCTCAAATCAAAGAAGCCAATGCCAAGATTGAAGCTTTTATGAAAAAACAGCCTCATGCTGAGTTCATAGATGTAACTAAAGCGATGGAAGATGCTAATGGAAAGGTAAGAAAAGACATTTTTGTAGAGGATATGCTTCACTTTAAACCTGAAGGATATCAAATCTGGACTAAAGTAATGACTCCTTATATGAAATAAAAAAACGGCTGAATATTCAGCCGTTTTTTTATTATTTTTTTCTCTTCGATTTAGAGATTGCTTTCTGCTGTGCTCTATTGGTTCCAAACTTCTTAGGTGCTTTTCTTTTTGAAGGACCACCCCAGTTTTCTTTGGTATTTTTCGCTTTTTTCTCATGGAAAGCTCCTCCACCCTCGTTCAGTTTTACCTGTGCAGGATTTTTCATTACTACTTCATCTTTCTCAGAAGCAATTTTGATCGGATTAATTTTAACATCTTCCGGGAAGTCGTTAAACTTTAGATCTTTATCCATTAAAAGCTCTATATCCAAAAGTAAAGGCTCTTCTTTTTTAGTAACAAAAGTCATTGCCTTACCTTCTTTATCTGCTCTACCTGTTCTACCGATTCTGTGGATATACTGTTCCGGGATATCAGGGGTTTCAAAGTTGATAACATGCGTAATATTTGAAATATCAAGACCTCTAGCCATTACATCTGTTGTAATCAAACCTCTTACCTCTTCATTTTCAAAGCTCTTCATGGCCTTAAGCCTATAGTTTTGAGACTTATTGGAGTGAATCACATCAAACTGCTCAGGAAAAAGCTCATCAATCTTAGTGAAAAGCAGGTCTGCATGTTTTTTATTATTATTAAAAATCAACACCTTAGACATGTCCGCATTATTTTTTAATAAATGCTCAAGAAGGTCGATCTTGGTATTGAAATTTTCAACTTTATAGGCAGTCTGCTCAATTTTTTCAAGCGGAGTTCCTGATTTTGCCAATGAAATTTCTATAGGACTTGCAAAATATTCATCTAGCATATCATCTACAGCTTCAGTCATTGTTGCTGAGAAAAGAATATTCTGTCTCTTCTCTTTCATCATTTCAAAAATGTGAGTCAATTGCGGTCTGAATCCAAGGTTAAGCATTTCATCAAATTCATCAATGATAAGCTTCTGAACTTCTTTAAGGGAAATAGCATTGTCTATGGAAAGGTCCATCACTCTACCTGGTGTTCCTACTAAAATATCACACCCGTCATTGAATAAAAGTTTCTGTGTGTTGATGTTTTTACCACCATATATTCCAATAACTCTTGCTGTAATATTTTCAGTCAGTTTCTCAAGAATTTCTGTTACCTGTACCACCAATTCTCTTGTAGGAACAAGTACTAGAACCGTTGGATTTCCTGTTTTACTGTATTTCCAAGTCTTCAGAACAGGCAAAAGATAAGCCAGGGTTTTCCCGGTTCCGGTTTGTGCAATTCCCATTACATCTCTCCCTGAAAGGATAGGCTTTAAACTCTTCTCCTGAATCGGGGTAGGCTCAAATAATTCTAAATCTGCTAAAACATCAAGAATTTTAACCGGCAGGTCAAAATCTGCAAAAGTGAGTTTTTCCATTTTGCAAAGATAGGTATTAATATTATAATCTAAAATCAGGTTTTAGTGAACAGAGAATGATTGTAAAAAAACAGATAAGATTTGGAGACATGAAGAAACTTTTGTATGCTTCAAAACTCTAATATTCTCAATTGACCTTTACACTTTTACTGCTTATTTTAATATCATCATCTTTCCATTCACTGGTGGTGATAATCACATTTCCTTTCTTTTCAGGATCTTTTTTAATCGGAAATTTATCTTCTTCCCACTGGTTGCAATGTGTTGAAATAGGATCTACAAGTGGTTTCCATCCTGTTTTTCCTAATGTATAGGCATAAAAAGAATGCCAACAGCTTGTACACCAATTGGGATAAAAACCAATCTCATCCTTTCCGTCATTGTTAAGGTCTCCCAGATTGTATAAAGCTCCTCCTTTAGCCATCGAAATCGTGAACGGCTTTATATTTTTATCACTGAAATAGATGGTAGTGTCACATTTACCGTCACATTCATCGGTACAGTCACTGATCTTAGCATAAACGTATTCTTTTGTTCCGTTTCCGTCAAAATCTCCTTGAGTTTTCTCTTGATTTCCTTCCTGAGCCATAGCAAATACGCCACAGAAAAGCATAATAGGTATCATTAGTTTTTTCATTGTTATATTTTTCGCGGTAGGGATATAAAAATTTGTAATCTTAACCGTACAATTTGAATCATTATAGCTTATGTCGCGATTATTTTCTAGTTACTCTTAGTAAAAGTATTAATATTAAAATAATTGAAAATATAAAACCCAAAACACCTACTAAAGATAATTCTCCTATTCTTGGTCCTGATTCTGAAACAAAGACAATGGCTGTAGCAATGATATTAGCTCCTAAAATCATGGCTAGAATCAGATTGATAACACTTGACTTTATCAGCTGATTGGTCTTTTCAATATTTTTGATCTCACTGGAAACCGTAAATTTATTTTCATCCAGCTTTTGAAGCACAGAGCGAAGTTCCTTAGGGATTTCATCTACATTATCCGTGAAATTCATCATCCGGTCCATGCTGGTTTTTAAAATATTTTTCGGACTGATCTTTTTAGTGAATATTTTTCGAGTGTAAGGATGAAGGCTTTTCACAATATCCAGATCAGGATTGATATTTCTTCCTACTCCTTCTATCAGGCTGATTCCTTTAAATAAAAGATAGAAATAATCAGGCATATACAACCTGTTATCCTTTAAAATATCTTTCATCTTATTGATAATGACCTGAACATTGATTTCCTTTAATGAGGAGCTGTGAACGAAGTTCAAAATGTCTTCCACATCGTTTTCAAATCTTCTTTCGTCAGGAATTTCATAGCTCACCGCCATTTTTTTGAGATAACGAACTATTTTATGTGAGTTTTTAGAAACAAAACTTACAATCAGATTTTCAAGAATCTCTTTATCATTAGGCTGAATCTTTCCAACCGCTCCAAAATCAATAAAGACAATCTTCCCATCTCTTTTTACTAAAATATTTCCCGCATGCGGATCTGCATGAAAGAACCCGTAATCTAAAATTTGGGAAACAAAAAGCCTTAATCCTGTCTCAGAAACTTTTACAGGATCAATATCATGGGCCAGGAGATCAGTCTTATCCGTCACCTTGATTCCATCAATAAATTCCATACAAAGAATATTGTTGTTGGAAAATTCTTCGTACACTTTAGGAACATAGGTTTCTTTATTATTTTTAAAATTGAGGCGAAACTGTTGGATATTATTCTTTTCATTAATCAAAGAAACTTCTTCTAATAAAGATCTTTCAAATGTAGAAATAGCCTGTTTCAGATTTAGCTTCTCTCCTATTTCCGAATACGCTGAAATTAATTTTTCAATATCTTTAATAAGCAATAGATCATCTTCAATTACTGATTGCACATCAGGCTTTCTAAGCTTCAAAATAACTTGACTTCCATCCAGCAAAATGGCTTTATAAACCTGTGCAATGGAAGCTGTCGCCAATGGTTCTTTCTCAATTTCCAGGAAATGATCCTTTACAGAGATATTAAACTCGCTTTCCAAAGCATCTTTCACATCCATATCTACTGTTTCTACTTTGTCTTGTAGCTTTTGCAATTCCTGAATCAGTTCCGGTGGCAACAAATCTTCTCTGTTACTGAATGTTTGTCCCAGTTTTACAAAAGTAGGCCCCAACTCTTCCAAAGCCAGTCTTATTCTTTCATAAACGGTACCTTTTGAAATTATTTCGTCAGAATTTCCTGAAAGATCTTCCTGTTTATTTCCGCCGTTCATTCTTGCAAGAATATCTTTAAAACCATATTTACTTAATACAGAAATCAGTCTTGCAGATCTTTTCAGTTTTCTTTGTTGCTTATCAAACATAGTGTATCAATAGTAAGTGCAATTTACTCCAAAAACTATTCCTAATAATTTTTAATTAAAAGATAAACATAACATTACGATTATGAAATTAAAAATATCATCACATAATCAATATTTTACATCATTATTTCTAAGCATAGTGAAAAAACAATGTTATGTATAGTAATATTTTATATATTTACAGAGTACAAACATTAAAACAAACCAATAAAAGTATTACAACATGAAAAATCTACGTAACAGCAAACTTTCAAGAGAGCAATTAAAAAATGTTTCAGGAAGCGGAATCATTATCGGTGGTGGAAAGTGCTCATATCAGTGCTGTCCTACTGATGGACTTCCACAATGCCCAGGATTAATTTGCCCTGCGGTAGTCTGCCCTCAGTATAAATAATATACTCAATAAATTTTAGGTAAAACAAAACAGAATGCTTTCGCATTCTGTTTTGTTATTTAAGATAGGTTTCATAAAGATCTTTTCTTCGGTCTTTCATCACCTGAACGGAGCCGTTATGATGAAGATCTTTCAATAAATTCAGATCTACATCTACAATTAAGGTCATTTCCGTATTAGGGGTAGCTTCTCCTTTCACGGCATTGGAAGGAAACGCAAAATCTGATGGGGTAAATACAGCTGCCTGTCCAAACTGAATATCCATATTGTTCACTTTAGGGAGATTACCTACACAACCTGCAATAGCGACATAGCATTCGTTTTCTATCGCTCTGGCTGCTGCACAGTGACGTACTCTCATATAAGCATTTTGAGTATCGGTAAGATAAGGAACAAATAATATTTTCATTCCTTGATCTGCCAGAATTCTCGGTAGTTCCGGAAACTCTACATCGTAGCATATCACGAGACCTATTTTACCACAATCTGTATCAAAAACTTTGATTTCATTCCCTCCTTTCATTCCATAATACCTCTTTTCATTGGGGGTAATATGAATTTTCCTGTATTCATCTATACGACCGTCACGGTGAAGAAGATAGCTGACATTATACAAATCATTCGTATCATTATCAAAAACAGGCATGCTTCCGGAAATGATATTGACGTTATAACTGATGGCCAGTTCGGAAATTTTCTTTTTAATCTCTTCAGTAAGCTTGGCAAGCTCTATCATACTGTCTCTTTCCGAAAGACTATTGAAAGGAGCCAGCAAAGGGGTATTAAACAGTTCCGGAAACAACACAAAATCTGATTTGTAGTCTCCCATTACATTCACAAAGAACTCAACCTGCTCATAAAATGCTTCTATATCTTTGAAATGCCTCATCTGCCATTGCACCAATCCAAGACGGATAATACTATCCTGCATGGTATTCGGGTTTTTGCTGTAGTAAATATTATTCCACTGCAGAAGGACCGCATTCTCTCTGGATGCTTCATCTTCGGGAAGGTATTTTTTCAACACCCTGATTGGCAGGAAATTATTGGAAAGCTGAAAAGACAACACAGGATCATAAATTTCCTTATCCCTAACTCTTCGTATATATTCTCTTGGAGAAAGTTCGTGGCTGTATTTATGATAACTCGGGATTCTACCTCCCAGAATAATGGATTTCAGATTCAAAAGCTCACAAAGTTCTTTTCTTGCGTCATATAGTCTTCTCCCAAGACGTAATTCGCGATATTCAGGATCTACAAAAACTTCTATTCCATATAAAACATTTCCTTTTGAGGTGTGGGTATTGAAGGTATAATTCCCTGTAATATCACTATAAGTATGATCGTCCCCGAATTCGTCATAATTTACAATAATAGAAAGCGCCACCGCTGCCAATTTTCCATCTACTGTGATACAGATTTGCCCATCAGGAAACATTCTTGTGAGTTTTTCTATACTTTTCTTAGACCATATGGATTCCGACATCTGTGGATACGCTCTTTTCATTGTTGCTGCCAACTCTTCATAATCCTGAACAGTCAGGGGTCTTGTTTCTATTTGCATTTGATGTAATTTTACTTAAATTTAGTGAAAATTTGTTTTTAACAGGTAATTACTAAGCAAAACATTAACCAAAGCACCAATTAAAAATGGTAATAGTTTTTCGAATCAAAGCGAATGCACTATTTGTAAAAAACTTTAGACAAAGGGCAAGATATTTTCAGCATCTGAAATAAATATTCAAGAGGTCAAAAGTATTCTTTACTTTTATTTAATAGGAGCATTGTTATTAAACTATCTTATCTACCATAAGCATATACTGTTCAAATTAATATATTGTTTATTAATCACTTTAAATGTTTTACTTATCATTTTTTCTTTAAAACAATTCTAATAAAAAAATCCTACCCGAATAAACGGATAGGATTTATATTTAAAATTCAAGTCAAAAATTATTCCCACTCAATGGTTGCCGGTGGTTTGCTTGAAATATCGTAAGCTACTCTGTTGATCCCTCTTACTTCATTGATGATTCTGCTGGAAACAGTATCTAAGAACTCATAAGGAAGTCTGCTCCAAGTTGCCGTCATAAAGTCGATCGTGTTAGCCGAACGAACTACTGCTGTATATTCGTAAGTTCTTTCGTCACCCATTACTCCTACAGATTTTACCGGAAGCAATACTACGAATGCCTGAGATACTTTTTCGTAAAGGTCATTTTTGTATAATTCCTCAATGAAAATATCATCAGCCTCCTGAAGGATTCTTACTTTTTCAGCATCTACAGCACCTAATACTCTGATTCCTAATCCAGGTCCAGGGAACGGGTGTCTGTATACCAAGTGATGAGGAATTCCTAATTCTTCTCCCACTCTTCTTACTTCATCCTTGAAAAGTTCTCTTAATGGCTCTAATAGCTCGAATTCCATATCTTCAGGAAGTCCTCCAACATTGTGGTGAGACTTAATTACTGCAGAAGGTCCGTTTACAGACTGACTTTCAATAACATCAGGATAAATAGTACCCTGAGCCAGGAATTTAGCACCTTCAATTTTGTGAGATTCTTCATCAAATACATGGATAAATTCGTTTCCAATAATTTTTCTCTTCGCTTCAGGATCATCTACTCCTGCTAATTTTGAAAGGAATCTTTCTTGAGCATCTACCATTTTAATGTTCATATGGAAGTGTTCACCATACTGATCCATTACTTTTTTCCCTTCATCTTTTCTCAATAATCCTGTATCAACAAAAATACAAGTTAGCTGATCTCCGATTGCTTTATGAATTAAAACAGCCGCTACAGATGAATCAACACCTCCTGAAAGACCAAGGATAACCTTGTTGTCTCCTACTTTTTCACGGATTTCTTCAACTGTTTTCTCGATATAGTTGGTCAGTTTCCAGTTTTTCTCTGCATTACAAATTCCGAATACGAAGTTTTCAAGCATCTTCCCTCCTTCTTCCGTATGAGAAACTTCTGGGTGGAACTGAACGCAGAAGATTTTTTTATCTTCATTGGAAATAGAAGCAATAACTCCTGATTTTGCATTTAGTTCAAAACCTGCGGGCAGTTCTCCAACTTCATCAAAGTGGCTCATCCAAACTACAGAGTTCTGAGTTACTCCTTTTAATAAAGAGCTCTCTTTAACGATCTCAAGATTGGCCTTTCCATACTCCCCTTTCTCTCCTTTGTTTACTTTTCCTCCTAAAAGGTGAGCCGTCATCTGCATTCCATAGCAAATACCCAAAACAGGTACTCCCTGCTCATATAATTCTTTTTCAACCAGGTGAGCATTTTCTGCGTTCACAGAACTTGGTCCCCCGGAAAGGATAATTCCTTTTGGCTGCTTTGCTAAAATATCTTGTAAAGGTGTATTGAAAGGTAAGATTTCAGAGTACACCCCCATCTCACGGATTCTTCTTCCGATAAGCTGGTTGTACTGGGATCCGAAATCTAAAATAATAATACCGTTGTTCATTTTTGATGATTGATTTGTTTGAAAGATTTCAGATTTCAGACCTCAGATTTCAGATTATTAATCTGAAGCCCGGGTTCTGTCATCTGAGTTCTTATTTCTAATTATTAACTGCTTTACAAAAAAAGACTTGGAATGGCTCCAAATCTTTTTTCATGATTTTATTAAAACTTTCCGATGTCTTCTCTGTAGAAGCCGTAATCGAAATGTACATGACCTGCGTCTTCATAAACTTTTTTGCGGGCATCTTCGAAAGTAGCACCTGTAGCTACAATGTTCAATACTCTACCACCATTGGAAACTACTTTATCTCCTTTTGTGATCGCTCCTGCATATAACAGTTTACTGTGTTTTACTTTGTCTTCTCCTGTAATTTCGAAGCCTGTTTCAATGTTTCTTGGGTAACCTCCTGAACACATTACCAAACAAACTGCTTTTTCGTCTTTAAACTTAAGCTGGATGTCTTTTCCATCCATACAGTCCTGGATCACATCTAAAAGATTGTTTTCCATAAGTGCCATCAACACCTGAGTTTCAGGATCTCCGAATCTCATGTTATATTCAAGAAGATAAGTTCCGTTCTTAGTTACCATTAATCCGAAGAAAATGATTCCCTTGAAACTGAATCCTTCTGCTTTAAGACCTTTAATAGTAGGTTCTAAAATATTTTGCTCAAAATCAGCATAGTGTCCCTGAGTGAATTCCGGGCTTGGAGCCACTGAACCCATACCTCCTGTATTTGGTCCTGTATCTCCGTTTCCAGCTTTCTTATAATCTTTTGCTGCAATACAAGGGAATAATTTCTCGCCGTTTGAGAAAGCGATGATGGATGCTTCAAAACCTTGTAAATATTCTTCGATTACTAAACGGATACCAGCGTCTCCATAGATTCTTCTAATCATGAAGTCGTGGATCGTAGCTTCAGCTTCTTCAAGGTTGTCACAGATAACTACCCCTTTTCCACCTGCTAAACCACTCGCTTTAATCACTAAAGGATACTGTTGTGTCTGGATGTATTCTTTTGCTTCATTATATGAATCAAATACTACCGCTTTAGCTGTCTTGATATCATAGGTCTGCATAAATTTCTTAGAGAAAGCCTTACTTCCTTCCAGGCTTGCTACTTTCTGAGTAGGTCCGAAAACCTTAAGGTCATGCTTTTTGAACTCATCCTTGATTCCTGCTACCAATGGAGCTTCCGGGCCAACAATGGTTAAATCAACCTTCTCTTTAATAGCGAAATCTCTAAGTTCTTTGATTTCTGATAAATGAACATTTTTCCCTATTGCATCGGTAGTAGCATTCCCGTTGGCAAAAAACATTTTAGAAATTCTTGGGTCATTCTGAAGTTTTACTGCTAAAGCAGATTCTCTACCGCCTTCACCTATGATTAATATTCTCATACTTTATTTATTATCTAGTCTTATTCTACAAATATATAATTTTGGATGCTAAAATTACAATCCCTAATTATTTTTAATTCTATTTTAATTAGTGGAAAAAGTGTCTAACCCCAGTAAACATCATTGGAATACCGTGCTCATTAGCAGCTTCTATACTGTCCTGATCTTTTACACTTCCTCCAGGCTGGATGATTGCTTTAATACCTTCCTGAGCGCAAAAATCTACGACATCACGGAAAGGGAAAAAAGCATCAGAAGCTAATACTAAATCTCCTGTGAATTTTTCTTTTGCTCTTTCAATGGCCTGTTGCGTAGCCCAGATTCTGTTTACCTGTCCACCTCCGATTCCAAAAGCCTGGATCCCGTTGGAAACCACAATAGCGTTAGATTTCACGTATTTCACAACTCTCTGAGAGAAAAGCAATGCTTTTTTCTGTTCTTCTGTAGGCTGAGTTTCAGTAACTACTTTGATGTCATCAGAGAAGTGTAAATCATTATCCTGAACCAAGATACCACCGTCTACTTTTACCCATGTTTTCTTGTCAGAAACAGGGTTTATGATTTTGATGATTCTCAGGTTTTTCTTTTTTCTTAAAATTTCAAGAGCTTCTTCGTCGAAATCCGGAGCCATTACAATCTCAAGGAATGTTTTATTCAGCTCTTCAGCCGTTGCAGCATCGATCTTATAGTTCATAGCAACAATTCCGCCAAAGATAGAAACCGGATCACATTCGAAAGTTTTTTGATAAGTTTCTAATGCTGATGTACCAATCGCTACTCCACAAGGGGTAGAGTGCTTTACTGCACAACAAGCCATCTCTTCTTTGAACTCAGTAACTACTTTCCAGCAAAGGTCCATATCACGAAGGTTATTGAAAGAAAGCTCTTTACCTCCAAGCTGTTCGAAGTCTTTCATAGCTCCGTTCTCGAAAGTAGAAACATAGTAAGCTGCTGACTGGTGAGGGTTTTCACCGTATCTAAGATCAGAAACTTTTTTGTAAGATGCACTTAAATACGTTGGATATTCCTCATCTAAAAGCATTCTTGAAATAGCAGCATCATAAGCTGATGTAAGATTGAATACCTTTCCTGCAAGCTTCTTACGGGTTTCAATATAAGTATCCCCGTTTTGCTCCATTTCTATTTTTACTGTTGTATAATCTTCTACATCAGTAATTACCGTAACAGAATCAAAGTTTTTCGCTGCAGAACGAAGCATTGATGGACCTCCGATATCGATAAACTCTACTTTCTCGTGTAAAGAAATGTTTTTGTTCACATTTTCAAAGAAAGGATAAAGGTTTACGATCACCATGTCAATCAGACCAATTCCGTACTCCTGAACGGTTTTCATGTGCTCTTCGTTGTTACGAACCGCTAACAGTCCACCGTGAACTTTTGGATGTAAGGTTTTCACTCTTCCGTCCAACATTTCAGGGAAATTGGTTACCTCATCAATCTGAATTGGATTTAAACCAGCGTCTTTCAAATGTTTGAACGTTCCTCCTGTGGAGATCAACTCATAATTCTGAGCTTCCAAAAACTGTGCGAATTCAATTAATCCACTTTTGTCAGAAACACTGATTAAAACTCTCTTTTTACTCATTTTACTTTCGATTTTTACTTTTCACAGTTATTTCAAACTGTATCCGGGTCTTTCACCTCCGGATTACTTTTTATTTTACTTAGATTTTTTTTTCAATATAACTATAACAATGAGATTCTTCGCTATGCTCAGAATGACAATTACAATTATTGGTAAACTGGTACATTGTTATATTGGTATATTATTTATTTCCCCAGGACTTTATTGATCGCTAACGGAAATATCTCATATTCAATCTGGTGAACTTTCTGGGCTAAGGTTTCGGGAGTATCCTCTGCCGTTACTTCAAAAGATTTCTGAAGAATAGCCTCTCCTTCATCAATACCCGGTGTTACAAAATGAACTGTTGCCCCACTTTCTACCTCTTTAGCTTCAATAACAGCATTATGAACGTTCATTCCCCACATTCCTTTTCCACCGAATTTCGGAAGCAAAGCCGGATGAATATTGATTATTTTCCCATTCCAGTTTTCACAGAATTCAGGTTTTAAAATGGATAGGAACCCTGCCAATACAATAAGATCTGTATTTTGTGGAATTACTTTAGCCAATTCGCTGCTGAAATTCTTTCCTCTTGGAATCAGTATGTTTTCTATATTATGATTCTTCGCTCTTTCCAATCCGAAACATTCTCTGTCAGCAACCACCAGACTTACTCTTGCATTCTGAATTTCTCCAGCTTCAATAGTATCAATGATTCTCTGCAGATTGGTTCCTGAACCAGATACAAGCACTACAATGTTCTTCATATTTATTTGATAGCCTTCTGTCAAGATTTAAAACCTTGACAAGGTTCTTTTTACATCTTACAGTTTCCTGTTTGATTTATTTAATTATTACCCGATGTGTTCCATCCAGTCTTTCTATTTCCTCAACATAAAACCTTGGAGCGGAATCACTGCATCCTGATCTTGAATCCTGTTCCAAACGACCTTTCAATTTATATGTCATGTAATATTGATCGGTCCGATTATCATAAAAATAATCTTTAAAATCGATGGGATCAAGACTATTTTCTGTTTCAGGATTTATATCTTTTCCCAATAAAAAGTTATATCGTGAGTCGTTTACTTTTTTAACTTTGGCGTCATCATTTTCGTCTCCGCAGGCATATTGCATAAATGTAGCTTCGATGGTAATGAGTTCTCCTAAAGATGTTTTATGTTTCCAGCTATTAAATCCCCAATATCCGACTCCGAGGAAGAGGAGGAGTATGAGACAATAACGGATGGATTTTTTCATTTTATAATGTAACAATGTATCAGTCTAGCAATGTAACAATGATTTTAATTGGTACATTGCTATATTGTTAAATTATTATAGTGATAATTTGATTTTTTCTTCTCCTTCAGTGATTTCACCAATTTCGTAAGCATCATCTAAAAGGTGTAATACTTTTTCGGCATGTTCAGCATCTACAACAATCACCATCCCTACACCCATATTGAAAGTACCGTGCATTTCTTCACGAGCAATTCCACCTCTCTTCTCCAGCTCAAGCATTACACTTGGAATTCTGATTTTAGAACCGTCGATAGAAGCACAAAGCCCTTCAGGAATAATTCTTGGTACGTTTTCGTAAAGACCACCACCTGTAATGTGAGCAATTCCGCCTACTTTTACTTCTTCCAATACTTTATGAATATCTTTGAAGTATAATCTTGTCGGAACTAAAAGGGTTTCATATAATGGTTTTCCTTCAAACTCCTCTTCGAAGTTAGGGAATACTTTTCTTACTAAAGAGAATCCGTTGGAGTGAAATCCTGAGCTTGGCAATGCAATAATTTTGTTACCTGCTTTGATGTTTGAACCATCAATGATCTGGTCTTTTTCTACAATTCCTACGCAGAATCCGGCAACATCATAATCTCCAGGCTGGTACATTCCCGGCATTTCAGCAGTTTCACCACCGATTAATGCACAGTTATTATCTTTACAAGCATTCACCATTCCTAAAACGATTTCAGCTGCAATTTCAGAATCAAGCTTTCCACAAGCTAAATAATCTAAGAAGAATAAAGGTTTAGCACCGTGGCAAAGAATATCGTTAGCACACATTGCAAAACAATCTACTCCAATAGAGTCATATTTTTTGGTATCTAAAGCTACTTTCAGCTTAGTTCCTACTCCATCTGTTCCTGAAACAAGAACCGGATTTTTGTATCCACCAATTTCATAGAAAGCACCAAAGCTTCCCAAATGGTTTAATACATTGGAATTATGGGTCTCACCCACTGCTTTTTTGATCTTGTCAACCGTTTTGTATCCTTCTTCTTTGTCTACTCCTGCTGATTTGTAAGTGTTGCTCATGTCTGCTTAGATTTTTTAGATCATCGGATTCCAGTTCTCAGATTATGTATGATCTGATGCCTGTAGTCTTACTATCTTTATATATTTCAATTTACTTTTTATTTCAAATTTAGAAAACAAAAAAGCCGACAATCTTTTCAGATTATCGGCCGTTATTTTATCTCAGAATTTCAGAGCCCACAATTTTCCCTTTATGAGAAAAACATTGTTTATAGGAGGTCTGAATTTTCATCTCTTTTCTTTTTGCAAAAATAGTAATTTTAAATGAATATTCAAATTCTATTTTTCAAGGATGGTTTCAATCGCCGCAATCTTCTTTATTTTTTCTTTTAATTCACTGTTTTTCTCAGCATTAGAGATTTTTTGCTCAGCTTTATCAAAGTTATCATTGAAGAAAGGAAGTGAGAAAGTTTCTACCACATTTCCACCATGAAAAGGAAAACGCTTAGAGGCAGCTTCCAAAACTCCTGCTCCACCTCTACCTCCTGGTGATGTAGACATCAATAGCATTGGCACTTCATTCCATACGGTTCTGTCTTTGATTCTGGATACCCAATCAAATACATTTTTGAATGCTGTAGAATACGTACCGTTATGCTCTCCCAAAGAAACTAATAGTAAATCTGCGCCATCAATTTTTGCAGCAAAATCGTGTGCTTCCTGAGGAACTCCTCCTGCTAATTCTCTTTCATGCTTATAGATTGGCATTTCGAAAGGATTTAAATCGATCACTTCTACTTCTCCTTTATCAAATAATGTTGACGCATAGGCTACCAACTGCTTGTTCATTGAAACTTCTGAGTTACTTCCTGCTATTGCTAAGATTTTCATATGTAGTATTTATTTTTAAGTTATATAAAATCAACACGCGTAATGATTTCACTCATGTTGATTTTATATTATTTTTAATTTTTAAGGATACAAATTTAGTTTTTTATTTAAGATAAGAAGGCAACTCCATCGGTACTTCCATTAATAATATTTCAGTGTCTTCTATAGCTTCAATATTAAAGCTTTGGGTATCCCAGATTCCCAATCCGTCTCTTTCATTCAACACACGGTCTCCTACTTTTGCACTTCCTTTTAAAACGAATGCGTATACTCCATTGTCTTTTTTGTTCAACATATAGTTTTTACCGTTTCCTTTTTTGAAGTTGGCGATATTAAACCACGCATCCTGATGAATCCATACTCCGTCATCATTTTTATTAGGTGATAAAATCTGTTGGAATCCATTGATCTTTTCACCTTCTTTAATGCTTTTCTGGTCATATCTTGGCGCAACATTCAATTCTTTAGGGAACACCCAGATCTGTAAGAACTTTACTTCTTCGTCTTTATTTTTGTTGTATTCACTATGTTGTACTCCGGTTCCGGCACTCATCACCTGAATCTCCCCTTTTTTAATTACCGCCGTAGTACCCATTGAGTCTTTATGTTCCAGATCTCCTTCTAAAGGAATGGAAATAATTTCCATATCCCTGTGCGGGTGTGTTCCGAATCCCATTCCCTGAGAAACGGTATCGTCGTTCAATACTCTTAATACTCCAAAGTTCATTCTGTCTTTGTTCTGATAGTTTGCAAAACTGAATGTGTGGTAAGAGTTTAACCAACCATGATTTGCATGGCCTCTTGAATCTGCTTTATGATATACTGTTTTCATTTCTTGATTATTTATGGTACAAATGTACGGGATGGAATGGTCATAAAAAGTTGATGTAAGATAAGAAAGAAAACTTAAGGACAAAGAAGGCTGTGAAAGATAAAGGTTAGGATAGCTTTCTCGCAGATCACACATATTCTACAGATGTTTATGTTTTATTCTTCCTGTTTTTCAGATTCCAGCCAACTCTTATCTCCTTTTCCTAAAATGCTTCTTTAATTTTAGACCCTTTCTTCAAATAAAAGAATAAGACACAGATAATCAACATCAGCACTATCAGTATTCCAAGAATGACAGAGATATAATTAGAAAAATGCCCAAGAACATTCGTTACAATCCCGGTTCCGATTTGATTGGCAGCCATAAGAAATCCTGAAACTAACACTGAATAGGTTGGAAATTCAACCGTGCCCCAACCCATAGAACCAGGAAATATACTTCCCATACAAAATCCTATTAAAAACATCATCAGTAATAAAATATGGATATTGGGATAGATCAGCAGCAGTAAAAGTAAAAGACCTACCCAAAGTGGAGCGGTTATAAAGAATAAAGACAAGTCAAATTTTTTAGAAAATACTCCGAATAAAAGCCTGTTTAAAGCAATTCCACCCCAGAATAAAGATAAGCCAAGGCTTGCATTACCATTATCCAACCCTTTATTTTTAAGAATTACCCCTCCAAAACTCCCAAAAGTTCCTTCTACACAACCGTATAAAATGATAGCAGCAAAAAATATCCATAGCTTTTGAGGAATTTTAAAATGATCAGGAAGCTCGAAAAATGTTCCTTTATCAATTTTAAGCAATAAAAAGACGATGAAAACAAAGCTCACCACAATGAATATTAATCCGGGAACATACATCCAATATTTAACATCTCCTATCACATTCATCATCAATGGAGAGGTTGACGTCCCCAATCCTACCAGAAACTGAAGGATTAAAATAGCTGAAGAGTTTTTTTTCTCAAATAAACTCGCGGCCAAAGGGTTGAGGGTTGTAATGGAAAATCCAAATCCCATTCCTGTACAGGCAACTAAAATCAAGAGTATAGGAAACAATAATGATTTTTCAGTGATAAAATAATGCAGAAACCATAGAGTACCTGTTGAGGCAAGCATTAACAATACACCAATAGCTAACATTATCTTAGGTCCCCATTTATTAACCAAAAACGGGGCACTTAAACATGAAACAATAATACAGATTACCTGAGGTACAAACAAATTACCAAACTGAGAGGAAGAAAGTGCAAACAAAGAAGAATCCATAAAAGCATTTCCCAATGCCGGAAAAATCACAAAATTTACTCCGGTAAGAAAGGCCAATAAGAAAACAACAATGATAATAAGTTTCTTAGAATCCATCAATTTACTTTAAAACATCATTTTTGAGATACTCTCCTACTCTTAAGGCCATTGCAATAATCGTAAGCGCCGGATTTACCGCTCCGCTGGAAACAAAGAATCCGCCGTCCACAATGTATAGATTTTCCAGATCATGGGCTTTGCAGTAAGTATCAACTACCGAAGTTTCAGGATCAAGCCCCATCTTTGTTGTTCCATTTTGATGGGCGGGTGATGCAATATCCATTCCTTTACTGAAGTAATATCCTTTGAAGAGGAAGCTTTCAAATTTCCCTGATGCTTTTAAAGCTTTGATCAATTCTGCTTTTAAGAACTCATGTCCTTTCTGGTTATTGTCTGTGTAACTAATTTTAATTTGTCCGTCTTCGACCGTTACCCGGTTTTCAGAATCCGGTAAATCTTCTGAGGTCAGCCAGAAATCAACCGCATGTTTTGCCATTAAATCAAAGGTAAAGCCTGGAGCAGGAATCGGACTGTCTGCTTTAATCTGGTTTTCATCTGATTTGCCTAACATCTGAATATGTCCTAAAGGAAATTCATATCCTCTGGCAGCATGATAGAAATCGTTGATTCCAAATGTCTTTCCAAATTTTGTAGGATTAGGCTCCGTATACAAAGCGATCAAAGCTGTATTCTGATGAAACATATAGTTTCTTCCCACCTGGTCTGAAGTATTGGCAAGCCCATTGGGAAACTGATTGTTTTTACTTTGCAACAATATTGCTGCCGAGTTAATTGCTCCTGCTGAAAGAACGACAAGATCTGCGGTCAATGCTTTGGTGCCATCTCCCTGTTCTATAATAACTTCAGTAATTCTTTTTCCTGAGCTATCGGTATTGAGCTTTACAACTTTTGCATTCGTCATCAATTCTACATCTGGATATTCCAATGCTTTTGACAAGGCACAAAGATGAGCATCTGCTTTTCTTTCAGAAGCATCGGGGAAGCCATCAAAACGATCTAATGTATAAGGAGCATTAGCAGTACTGTGAGGCTTAAAGTTGACTCCGATGGGCAATTCAAAAGGATGCAGTCCATAATCTGTTAATTCATCAACAATTTCCTGAATTCTTGGTTCGTGAGGTAATGGCAAATGAGGATAAGGTTCCGATTCAAAAGGCTCAGTAGGATCAGATCCTCTTTTTCCATGCACATAAAAAAGTTTTTCGGCTTCCAAATAATAAGCTTTTAAATCATCATATTGGATAGGCCAGGCAGGAGAAACACCATCATAATGCTGAATTTCCTTAAAATCCTCTTCTCTTAGACGAAATAAAGCTGCTCCATAGAATTTGGTATTTCCACCCACATTATAGTGCATTCCCGGTCGAAAAGTCTTTCCGTGTTTATCCAGCCAAACCTCGGTTGTTGTATATCTGTTTTTCTGAAAAACCTCTACAGAATTCCAGTTTTCTTTTTCCACCGGAACATAATCTCCTCTTTCCAGAATCAGTATCTTCTTTCCACTATCAGCCAGTTTATAAGCGATAGTAGAACCACCAGCTCCGGTTCCTATGATGATGATATCGTACATTTTTTAGAATTTGGTGTATCTAATTTAGAGATAAAAAAGTCAGAACCAGCTTAACAAAATGTTAATTTTCAACCTATTGAACATATTTTTATTTCACACAGATTCCGCAGATTTTTATCTACGTAATAAGGTATTACTCAATTTAATTTTTAATCCAATCTGTGAGATTATTATAAATTATAATGAAAAGTGATATAGGTTTTGGAAGGGATTTAAAATATGAAAGCGGGCTAAAGCCCGCTTCTAGTGAATTTTGATACTATTATTTTATAGATGTTATGCTTGTCGATTGTCGTCTTTATATATTTAACTAAAAATGTACCTGCTTGATCTCTTCTTCAATCTCTTTAGGTGTTTCATCCTCAGATTTAACAAAGATCATCGTTACTACAGCCCCAATCAGCATGCAGACCCCACCTACCACCACATAATCCATGGCTTGTTTGCCAAAAATACTGCTTACAATAGGTCCCCCAAATAAACCATTGATGATCTGCGGAATGACAATAAAGAAATTGAATATTCCCATATAAACGCCCATTTTTCTCTGTGGAATCACTTCAATCAACATTGCATAAGGCATTGCCAGGATACTGGCCCAGGCAAATCCTAATCCAATCATTGAAATCCATAGATGATCTACATCTTTAATAAAATACATAGAAATTAATCCTAAACCTCCACATAATAAAGCTAAAGCGTGGGTCTGCTTTTTACCTATCCATTTAGCAATCGGTGTCAGTAAAAATGCAAAAGGAATAGCCCACAGGTTGTACATTCCAAACAACTTACCTGTTAAATCTCCGGCGTCATTGAATGCTTTTGAATGGGTATCTTCAGGAGAGAGTCCCAAATGATGGGTGGCCAAAGCACTAGTGGTAAATACCCACATCGTAAATAATGCAAACCATGAGAAGAACTGAACAATTCCCAGTTTTTTCATTTGAGCAGGAATACCTGCAAAATCTTTAAAGATATCGGAGAATTTAGATTTTTCATGCTCTATCTCTTTTCCATCTTCAAATGCAGCAAATTCTTCAGGAGAGTATTCTTTAGTTGTAATAATGGTATACAGAATAGAAATAATCAGTAATACTGCTCCTACATAAAAGGAATAAATTACATTGTCAGCAACAAAACCTTTAGGTGCTACGTTAGACACTCCTAATTTAGTCAGCCAATCCGGTAAATAAGACCCCAGTACAGCTCCAAAACCGATCAGAATCGTTTGTACCGAAAACCCAATTGTTCCCTGATGTTTGGGAAGCATATCACCCACCAAAGCTCTGAAGGGTTCCATGGCAACATTTACGGAAGCATCCATCATCGCCAGGAAAATTACAGCTAATAAAAGGGCGTTAGCAGCAAACATTTGAGTTACAGAAGCAGCATTCGGAAGCAATACCAATCCTATAGCACACAAAACAGCACCAATCAGGAAATAAGGTTTCCTTCTCCCCAACGGACTCCAGGTATTATCTCCCATATGTCCGATAATAGGCTGCACAATGAGTCCCGTAATGGGAGCTACCAGCCAGAACCAGGATAATTCGTGAACATCTGCTCCTAAATTAGCAAGAATACGGCTTGCATTTCCATTCTGTAATCCGAATGCCATTTGGATTCCCAGGAACCCCATACTCATGTTGATAATCTGAGTAAGTGAAAGTTCCGGTTTCATTTTTCCAGCCATCGTTATCTTTATGCTTATTTTGTTTTTAATTCTTTAATCAAAACGTCTTCAAGGGCTGTTTTATCAGCCACTACTTTATCTACAACATCATTAGGGACTGTCATAGAAAGGACGTATTGTTTGACTTTCCATTGGCCGTTGATTTTTTCTACAACACCTGAACCACGGCAGATTTTCATTTGAGTATCCAGTAATTCATCAAACCACGCCAATTTTCCATCTTTATTGAAATGAATATTTCTTTTTAATGCTGTAAAATTCCAGGTTTTCTTTTTATCGAAATGAGGCTTTGCCCAAACCATGAATTCTTTTTTATTCCAGATTTCAGTAGCATCTGTACCGATAAAGGTGGATTCATCAGCAAAAAAATTAAAGTACTCCGTATAATCAGCTTTTGCAGCAGCTACATTGAAAGCATCAAGCATGGTGCTGATCTCTGATTTTTCTTTTTCAAATGTTTTGTTTGATTGTGC
This sequence comes from Chryseobacterium nakagawai, assembly GCF_900637665.1. NCBI lineage: Bacteria > Pseudomonadati > Bacteroidota > Flavobacteriia > Flavobacteriales > Weeksellaceae > Chryseobacterium > Chryseobacterium nakagawai. The sequence continues at coordinate 2,228,674 of NZ_LR134386.1, read as the reverse complement.
TGATACTACTGTAAATCCAAATAAAAACAGGATGAGTGTATGAACAGCTATTAATTTTTTCATAGGTATTTTTTATTTTTCAAGTTCAATGATTAGTGGTGTTTTAGCAGGAATTGTCAAAGTATTCTGTAATGTAAATTCCTTTCCTGAAATAACGTCTTTTCCTCTGGAAAATCCTTTTAATGATTCTTCAAAATATTTTAAGTCTAACGTCTGATCTTTTTTATTATTGTTGATGACTACCATTACACTTTCCTTCTCATTGTATCTGAAATAACTGAAAACATTATCTTTAGGAACAAAGTTTTTTGTTTTTCCGGTATGAATGACTTCTTTTCCTTTTCTCCAGTTCAGTAGTTTTTGTGTAAACTGATAAAATTCTTTTTGGTCAGAAGTCTGTGTTGCAGGATTGAAAGCATTCTGTTTATCAGATTTCCAGCCGCCCGGAAAATCTCTGCGGATATCAGCATCACCTCCTTTTTCTTTATTTCCACGCATTCCTACTTCGGAACCATAATAGATCTGTGGAATTCCTCGGACCGTTGAGATCAAAGTCAATCCCATTTTGTAGGCATTAGGACTTGCATTGAAGATCTCATTCCATCTTTCGGTATCATGATTTTCAAAGAAGACCATGACATTATTGATATCCGGATAAAGGAAATCACTGCTAAATGAATCATAAAGCTTTATCAAGCCTTTGTCCCACCCTTCTTCTTCTTTAAAAGCTTTCGGCATATCTCCAAACAAAGTAAAATCCATTACAGAGGGCAGATTTGAATTGTATCCGGCAGCTTCTCCTGTTTTTGAATTTCTTTGCCAGGCTGAAATTTGTCCTGCTGTTCCCAGCCAGGTTTCTCCTACGATATTAAATTTCGGATATTCATCCGTAATTGCTTTAGCCCACTTTGCCATAGCTTCCTTGTCATTGTAAGGATAGGTATCTACCCGGAAACCTCCTAATTCAGCGTATTCAATCCACCAAATGGCATTTTGGGTTAAATATTTTAAAACCAATGGATTTTTCTGGTTGATATCAGGCATTGTTTTATCAAACCATCCATCCAATGCATATTTCTTATCCATTTCCGAAGCGTTAGGATCAAATTGCGTGGATATTTTATAATTAGATCTCTTGAAGCCATTCTCCCCTTCTTTGAACCAATGAATCCAGTCTTTTGTGGGAAGATCTTTTATCATCCAGTGTGAAATACCCCAGTGATTGGTAACATAATCCATCACCAGCTTCATATTTCTTTTGTTTAATTCCTGGGAAAGTTTTTTATAATCTTCATTGGTTCCGTAGCGGGCATCAATTTTATAAAGATCGGTTTGAGCATATCCATGGTAAGAGTATACTTTTTCATTATCTTCATTGACAGGTGTTAACCAAACAGCCGTTGCACCAAGGTTTTGAATATAGTCAAGATTGTTGATAATTCCCCGAAGATCTCCTCCATGTCTTCCGTTAGGCAAACTGCGATCTGCTTTTTCAGTTAATTCCGGAACGGAGTCGTTATTTTCATTCCCATTCGCAAAGCGATCTGGCATAATCAGGTACATCACATCTTTTGAAGTATATGATTCCCTGTCTGCAGATCCAGAATTTCTCTGCTTCAGCTCATAGGTATAAGATCCAATATTCTTTTTATTTTTTTCAATATTAATGGTAAACTTCGGAACGTTGATGTCATTAGTATTGACTGTAATAAAAACATAATTCGGATTTTCTACTTTTTGAATGTCTTTAATTTTCACTCCATCTGAAAGTGAGATTTCATTATTGCCAATTCCTTTTCCATAAACAAGGATCTGAAGTTCGGGATTTTTCATTCCCTTCCACCAGAAAGCAGGTTCTACTTTTTCCAACACTCTTGACTGGGAAAATGCTATTGAAGCAGCAGAAAGGGCAAAAATTATATATATTCTTCTCATAACTTAGTCTTAGTCTTCCATTTAATCATTAGCTGTGTACTCTGAAATGCTATTAAGAACACTGCTCATCATTTTGGAAAACAGCAAGTTACATTAAAACACACAACATTTTAAGTATGAACAACTTAGCAGCAAATTACGAAAAAAACTTTAGAGTTATTACAAAATAGTGAGTAGAATTCTCTTTTATTCATCAATCCTCCAGAGATTCCTTGGTTTAATAAAATTCAGCACAGAATAGAGCAGTATTCACAACCTATTTTACAAGAAAACAAGAATATTTCACAATCAGCATCTTATTTTTTTATTAAATTTTTATTAAAACACTTGCAAAACCTCATATTAACTCTAAAAAATTCCCATTTTATCTATTTAATGCTTAATTTTACAGAAAAAATGTTTGATTTTAGTAAAATGTTTGAAAGTGATGGACCGGATATTGTTTATCCCTGGGCCATTCCTATGTTTGCAGGTATCATTTTTATAGAAATGGCATATAGCCACTTCAATAAAGAAAAGCTTTATGAAACAAAAGATGTGGCTACCAATGTGCTTTTAGCGCTTTTAAATTACAGCCTGGATATCATTATGAAAGGGTTTTCGATGCTTGTTATGATGTTCTTTTACTATCATCGCATTTTTGATTGGGAAGTTGGAATATGGTACTGGATTGCAGTATTTCTTGCCCAGGATCTCGCCTACTATGTCCATCATTATGTAGATCATCATTCCCGTGTCTTCTGGGCAGTACATATTACCCATCATAATTCTGATTATTTCAATATCACTACAGGATTCAGAAGTCCTGTATTTCAACCTTTATACAGGTATTTGTTCTTCTCCCCTCTGGCATTAGTAGGATTTCATCCGCTACACGTTATGGTAGCTTATTCTGCTATTCAGATTTACGGAACTTTTGTGCATACGCAATCTATAAAAAGCATGGGCTTCCTGGAATATATTCTAGTAACACCTTCCCACCATCGTGTGCACCATGCGTGTAACATCAAATATCTGGACCGTAATATGGGAATGGGATTAATTATCTGGGACAAAATCTTCGGAACATTTGAAAAGGAAGACCCGGAAGTACCCGTAAAATATGGGATCTATCCTAAAATGAAGTCTAAAGATCCGGCTACCGTTCTTTTTTACGAATGGAGAAGAATTGGAAAGGACCTTAGACAGCCAGGACTTTCTTTCAAAGATCGTCTGAAATATCTCTTCTATTCTCCGGGGTGGAGACATGATGGCACTGGCAAAACCGTAAAACAATTCCAGAAGGAATACAAAGAAAAAATTAGAAACAAACCACAATCTGCTCAGGCAGAACAGATAGAACAGGTAGAACAAACAGAAATTACTGAACCTGAATACACTCCAAATTAAACAATAAAAATTCCCCAAGCAATTGACCTGCCTGGGGAATTTTTATTAGCTATGTTATTTTGAATATAATTGATACTATTGAAATCAAAATACTCATTTACTTTCAATGTAAGTAGCATTAATCAATTGATTAGGTTTTAGATAAACGATATTTTTTTGAAAGTCTAAAAATAGGTTGAACCTTTTTAGAATTTCATTACCCAGAATATTCATTCTGGAGCCTGTTACGGGTCTGCTTTGAGATAAGAGCTGTACAGGAATATCTTTTAGTTTTGTTTTTCCTAATGATAAAGATTGAAGGTTGGAGGTCATAACAGGAATTTCATTTCCCTGGGCCCCTTTCATGATTACTTTTTTAATGACCGTCATTTTATCCGTAGGGAATCCCTGCTCATTTAATAAAGGGCCATCCAACATTGCTGTTCTCTGATATCCTGTGTCAAACAAATACCAATCATTATTTTTAATCTTATCTTGAGCAATGCCCACTTGTACCAAGAAAACGTTATTAAAATACTTGATTGGAACCGGGGAATATTGAGATTTTACATGAGATGGAAGCTTAGAATGTACAACCATTAATCCCTTATCATGATTTAATTCTACAATCATTCCATCAAATAAATCCCAGCCAAATCTACCATCTGTACCATGACCGGTAAGTTGTGCCGGGTAGATATTAAAATCTTTGTATTCTTTTTTTCCGATTTGTAGAATATTGGTTCCTGATTTTAATGAACTTTTGATTTTATTCTTTAATGTTTCCTGTGTAAGGACAAGATCGCTTGTTCCTGTATCAAAGTTAAGCAGAAGCGTATCTACTTTATTAAGTACTGTTTTTACGAATATTGTATTCTGCTCATTCATATGAAGTTGCAGCGTATCTTTAAAAGACATTTTACTAAAATCTTTTGGAGGCAAGGATTCAATTCTCGTAAGCGCTGAATCTTTACCCTTCAAAAGAATGATAAAATCTTTTTTTTCTCCTTTTTTGAGGTCTACAACAAGAGAGTCGATATCTGTTTTTATAGTAACCCGTTTATTAGAAGTCGCTATTTTGGATACCGTATATACATCCGTTTTAATTTTAGGATCTATATTCCAATCTGTTTTTAAGCCATTATCTTTTTCATAAATGACAGCTTTAGGCCCGTTTGCTTTTAGAATAGGTAATGTATTCTGGGCCAATGAAAAAGAATTTAAAAACGAGACAATACATAATGATAAAAAAGATTTCATTTCTCGATATTATTTAAAATTAAATACAAAATTTACCCAAATAGGTCATTACAACATCTATTTTGGTATTTCCTATTGTAGTGCCATCATGAAAACAATTGTCTGTAGGAGCAATATAAAACTGATAGGGCTCTTGTTTCACTTTAATCACAGGATAGGTTGGGTAGTGCTCTAGAAAATAATCTGTAATATTTTCATTTGTTATCACCACATCCTTAAGTTCTTCTTTTTCTTTAAGCATATTATGTGCCTGTTTCATCGTAAGATTAACAAATAAAAAGTAGCGAGGCTGTTCCCCTAAATTTATGGTAAATCTATTCCCGTACTGATAACAGGTATGCAAAGTCATATCTTTAGAACTGTCTTTATGAACTCCAATAAAATGAATATCTTTGAATGTATAATTTTCAGGCAGTTTTCTTTTATTTAAAGATACCACTTCACTATTAGGATAATTGGTTGCCACACTCATAAATCTATAAGGTGCTAATGAAATTTCGTCTAATACCCCATTAAGATGAGTATTTAATTCCTGAACCCACTCTTTATTTTCGATAAATTTTTGAAATGCATCCCCATCTGAAGTCGCTGAATGCAGGTTTAATTTATGGAAAACATCTTTCAGTTCTTCAGGAATTTCTCCTAGGAAAACAGAATTATAATCCTTTTTATTAATGTGATCTCCTTTTATGGTGCCCAGTTCCTGTTCAGACAACTTTCTCCAGTCCCTTTTTGCTAAATGGGCATTGGGTTCATACTGTGCTTTGAACTTAATATCTTTGAATACAATTTCTACAGGCTCTTGTTTTGAATGATGAACAAGGCCGGAATTGATTTCTAAAACATCTTCTAAATTCTCACCGTATATTTTGATTCCTGATTTTAATTTCATAGTCATTAGTAATTATTAAATTCTCCCACAAACACCATTGTTATATCAAACTTTTTATTCCCCAGTGTACTTCCATCATGAATGAAATTATCTGTAGGAGCAATATAATATTGATAAGGTTTTACTTCTATTCTTATCACCGGATAATTAGGATACAATGAAAAGAATAATTCTACAATATTATCTGAAGTAACAGAACCCTCATGGTAATGCTTCTTAACATCGTTATAAATTTGTTTCAGTGTTAAATTGACAAAATACAGATATCTGGATTCTTCACTAATATTGATAGAGATCCTATTATCTGATTTATACGCTGTATTAGGCGTAAACTTTGTACTCTGATCGATATGCAGACCGGTATACTTTATATGCTCTTTATTATGGAGATGAAAAGTAGTGGTATGCATATTCGGTAGACATCTTGTAATGCGATGAAATCGGTATCTTTGAGTATCAGATTTTTGATTAAGAAATTGATTCAAAACTTCATTAAGCTTTAGTGTAAGTTTTTCATCTTCCTGAAATTTGGGTTGAACATCGAAAAGAGTCTTACAGTCTTCCAGCTTAATTGCTTTAAACAATATTTTCAATTCATTCGGAATCTCTCCCAACCCTAAAGTATTGAACATTTTATTATGCTGGCCGGAATTAGAGAGTATTTTATATTCAGTTTCGGTAAGATCCCGCCATTGATCATCAGGTAAATAGGCATTATCAAAATACTCAATACCCGTATTAACAACTTTTTCAGTAACGACTCCTTTATTAATTTTAAGCTGACTTCTCCAGTTGGAACCGAAATCTCCAGCTAAATACATTCCTTTCTTCAGATTCATGCTAATCGATAATGCATTAATTTTTCTTTAACCTCAGATTCAATCATAATTTCTTCATTGTCAAATTCCAACTCATGTACTATATCTTCATACGAAACTTTTGACAATTCCATTTCTTTTTGCGCTTCTGCTGGAATTCCATCTATAATATCATTCTGAATATAGGTAATAAGTTTAATCATATCATGGCAATAAATGGTAGGATTATCAAAACCTTTTTCATTAGAATAACGATTTCCTAAAAATCCACCGCCACAGAAATCATAAATAGAACAGTTAAGACATTTCTGTGATACCATGGCATGAGCATTCATATACACATCAAAAAGTCTATCTTTGAAAACATCGCCAATAGCATGGGTGTGAATATTAATATCATTTCTGGTTATTCCTTCATAACAAGCTCGTATAAAGTCTGCAACCTCTAAATTACCATTGGTTTCCAATACGGCAACACCATTGATATTTTTACCTAAAATCTGATCTCCTTCATCCTCGCCTACAATCAGGTCAATAAGTGTTTTAAAAAACCTTACACTCATCCTATCATTATCGTTCTTCCAAATCTTAAATAGCTCTATAAGCCAATCTGCATAGGGAGTATAATTTTTGGTATTAACGAACTCCTTTTCCATTCCTTCAGGAAGCTGATCAAAATGACCATCTGGTAGAAGAATATTAAGGCCTTTTACTTGAAGGTTTTTCACTTCATCATAAAGTTCCTGAGGGGGTATTTTAAGATTAATTACAGACAATATTCCGTTGAGTCCATAATTTTGGCCCAGCATAATGGCTTCTTTTACTTCTTCGTAAGAACCTTTTCCATTATGAAAAACACGGTATTTATCATGGTATTCTTTCGGCCCGTCTATACTTATTCCTACTCTGATATCTAATTCATTAAAGAGTTGATACCACTCATCACCTAACCCAACACCGTTGGTTTGGATCACAAAGTCAAAGTAATGATCGGGAAGTATTTCTTTAAAAATTTTGATAGATTCACGGTAAAACTCTTTGGATATTAATAAAGGCTCTCCTCCATGAAAGACAATTTGTATATTATTCAAATTATTTTCCAGGCAATATTCATTAAGTTTAGTTGCGAAAGCTTTTATGGTATCAATTGACATGAATTTAGGTTGCTTCAGATAAGTTTTATCACCCAAATTATACATGTAACAATACGAACAGTTGAGATTGCATCTACTTGCAACCTTTAATACAAAAGATGTAATCATATCTTATCTTATTGGAAAAAAAAATAGTTCTCCGCCATAGCGAAGAACTATACATTTTAAGTCAGCAATTACAGTTTAGTAGTAGCTAATAGGAATTGATCAGCTCTATTATAAGCAGCAGAAGCCCCTGATCTAGCCGTTACGCTACAATTGTCTGGTGATATAATAACTGTATTTCCACCACCAAAAATAGATTTATACAAATCTACATTTTCAGAAGACTGCATCGCTTTTTTAAGGATGTTCTTTTGCTCTAAATTGCTGGTAATTTTTAGTTTCTTTTTCATGATAAAATAGTTTTGGTTAGTAAATAATAATATTTATTTCCCCAAATATAGATATTTTATCGAATGAAAAAAGAAACTTTTACAAAATAATTACTTTTTTTTAATAGTTATTGCAAAACCACCACTTCTAGCCATTTTAAAATTAATTTTTGACTTGCTCGTGATTGTTTTGTTATAAATATGATAACTCTGAGGATTGTCTATATAATCAGCATCTTTACCATCTTCATAAATGGTAGCCTCATAAGTTTTTCCTTTATCCAGGAATGAGAAATCTACCGTGTATTCACGTTTGTTTTCATCAGTAATTCCTCCCACAAACCAGTTTTCTGTACCTTTTGCTTTTCTTGCAGTGATTACATAGTCTCCCGGTTCTGCAGATAAAATCTTCGTATCATCCCAATCAGCAGCCACATCTTTGATGAACTGGAATGCATCCATATGCTTCTTATAGTTCTCAGGAAGATCGGCAGCCATCTGAAGTGGCATATACATCGTTACATATAGAGCAAGCTGTTTTGCTAATGTAGTTTTCACAAAACGTGTATCTCCAGGGAAATAATAATCTAATTTAGTTTGGAAAATTCCCGGCGTGTAATCCATAGAACCACCCATCCATCTTGTAAATGGAAGTACAGTCTGATGATCCGGTTTATTTCCTCCAAATGCTTCATATTCTGTTCCACGTGCTGCTTCTGCAGAAATGTAGTTCGGATACGTACGGCTTTCTCCTGTAGGACGAACAGACTCGTGAGAGTTTATCATAATTTTATAATCATTTGCTTTTTCAGCAATTCTATAATAGTGGTTGATCGTCCATTGAGAATAATGATGCTCTCCTCTTGGAATAATATCACCCACATATCCTGTTTTCACAGCATCATAGCCATATTTATTCATCGTCTGGAAAGCTTTATCTGCCCATCTTTCATAGTTCGTAGCAGAACCTGAAGTTTCGTGGTGCATGATCAGTTTAATTCCTTTTGAATGGGCGTAATCGTTCAGCATTTTGATATCAAAATCCGGATAAGGGGTAATAAAATCAAAAACAAACTCTTTAGAATGCCCGAACCAGTCTTCCCAGCCAATGTTCCAGCCTTCGATCAATAATCCCTGGAATCCGTTTTCAGCAGCAAAGTCGATGTATTCTTTAACTTTTGTATTATTAGCCGCATGTTTCCCATTGGGAGTTAACTTCGTAAAATCGGTTTTACCTAAATGAACATTTTCAGCTGTAGAATATGCCCATTGAGATTTTCCGATAATCATTTCCCACCAAACTCCCATATATTTTGTAGGGTGAATATAAGACGTATCCGTATATTTTGTAGGCTCGTTAAGGTTGAAGATCATTTTAGAATCCATTACCTCTTCAGCTTTTGGTGCTACGATAATGGTTCTCCAAGGCGTTACTGATGGCGTCTGGATATATCCCTTCGCTCCTTGTCTGTCAGCTGTTAAATGCGTTTTGAACTTAAAGTTCTGAGCATCTACTTCAAGGTGTGAAGCCGGATAATCTAATACTGCTGCTTCTGCAACGTTGATGTATAAAGGTGATTTTCCTTCTTTTTTAAGCATTAATGGAGACTGAACTGCATTTTTCACCAAACTCTGTGAAGCATTGGCATCATATGCTTTATCCCATTTTGCAGGAATTTCAGAAACTTTTGTTTCCTGATATTGGTATTCCTGAGAATCATAATCTGCTACGATCCACCAAGCCTTCATATCAGTTGGGAAATCGATTTCAGAATCTTCCTCTCTGATAACGAAATAATTAAGATTTTTCTGTTGAGGGAACTCATATCTGAATCCAAGACCATCATTGAACAATCTAAACTTTACTACAATACTTCTATCTGTAGAAGACTGATTCAGCGTAACGGCTAATTCATTGTAGTGGTTGATATAATTTTTCTTTTCTCCCAAAACCGGCTGCCAAGTCTCGTTTTTGGAATCTCTTTTTTCATCTACCTTGGCAAAACCGTTGTTAAGATCGTATTTTGCATCTTCTGGTTTGGCAATTTCAGAAGCAAACTTTATGGCTGTGTCTTTAAATAATCTCAATCCCAATTTTGAATCTTCTACAACCACCGCACCATTGTATTTCAGATTGTAGAAAGGAACTCCGTCTTTTAACTGGAAGTTCATTTCAAATTTACCATCCGGCGATTTTAAAGATTGTGCTTTCACACCTGTAAACATCATTGAGAGCAAGAGCGCTCCAACTGTAATTTTCTTCATAATGACTATTTATTAACTTAAAAAAATAGATAAAGTGCTGCGGTAAAGCAGCACTTTGCTTTATTTTAACTTGATTTTTTTTAATATACTGGGATTACAGAGAATTCTGCTGTAATATCATTGAAATATACATCGTATTTGAAGGTTTCACTTACGGGTATATTTCCTCCCCCAAGGTCTGCCACTCCAAAAAATTCTTTGGCTACCCCCCAACTAACTCCCCAATCATGATTGGCTCTGAATTTAAACTCACCTGAATTTAAAGTGATTTTTTTCTTCACCCAGATATGAGAATCAAAAGTTGATTTTTGTAAATCAACATCCGTATTCCAGTCTCCAGAGGCTGTTCCTATCATCGATATGGCATTATAAGATACTGTTGGGTCAGCTATTGAAACAAATGTATATACTAATGCATTTGTATTGACTGTCACTTTATAGTATCCCGCAACATCCACTTTAATATCTCCGGATGATCCGCTTGAACTCAAAATACCAGTTGCTCCTCCCATTCCGTACTGAGTGTCCCAAGATCCTGGCGTTTTAATCATTTTAAAACCTCCTTTTGCAAAATATCCTGTATAAGAATAAACACCAGCAGTAGTTTCTTTTTGTAAAGGCAGAAACTTTGTATTTGTTGCTTCATTAGTCCATCCTGCTGCTGTAGCATCTCCTATAAGATAAAGATCGGTATAGTTATAAACAGGCCCCAGAACATAAGGAGTTACCGCCAAAGTAATTACGTTGGAATAAAAAGAAGCTTTACCTACAGTTGTTTTCAGTCTCACTTCTATCTCATTCACTGTATTAGCAACCGCTCCTAAACTCATTGCTAAGGTATTCAATTGTCTATTTGTTAGAGATGAAGGTGAGCTTACAGCATCTACTAATTTACTTTCTTTAAAATTAGTTCCTTTAATTCCTAGCTCTATTTGTGGTTTAGATACTACAGTAATATTAAAAGTTGACTTTAGCCATGTAAAGCTTACAGCTTCCGAGTCTAATTGAGTTTTATCTAAAACAATTGTTGTTTTGTCAGTTGATATCTTACTTTGAGTTGCTTCATTTAGTACCGCCTGGTCTTCATCTTTTTCACATGAAACTACCAAGGAAAAACCAGCAACTGCTATTATAAATATTTTAAAAAAATTCTTCATGTTCTTCGTTTTAATTAATAACCAGGGTTTTGAGATAAGTTAGAATTTAAATTAAGATACTTATTAGGGATAGGGAAAAGTAGCTTATTACTTGAAAGGTCAGTACCACTCATGTTTCCTCCTTTCCATTGCCATGTATAACCTGAAGTATATTTTCCAAAACGGATTAAGTCTTGACGTCTATATCCTTCCCAATATAATTCGCGTCCTCTTTCATTTAAAATAAAATCTGGAGTTAATGCTGACTGCAATACAGAAGGTGCTCCAGCTCTGGTTCTAAGAGCGTTCACATAATTCAAAGCTGTAGCAATGTTTCCTTTTCCATTTACTACCGCAAGTTCTGCATACATCAGATAAGCATCAGCCATTCTGAACAATGGAAAATCCGTATCTACGAAATTGGAATCACTTCCATTACCACCTGTTGATGATCTATTAGAGAATTTAATAAGTTTTGTGCCTTGATCAAATTTTAAATAATCTGAAATAGAGGCTGGATCTGTATTTCCTGCCACCTTCATTACTCTTGGATCTGTATTTCCAACAGACTGCATAAATTCCTGTCTGATTCTATATCCCTGCCATCCAAAATCAATTCCTAAAGTTGCACCTACCTCATTGGTACAATTCGCATGGATTAAAAATGTAGTTCCTCCATAGGTTCTTGTTTTGATACCATCAAAATTAATAGGGAAAATTATTTCTTCCTGTGCCCCATTACTGTTATTATCTGCTTTAAATAAATTAGCATAAGGAATTTGTGCTATTTTATAATTTGAACCAATTACTTTTTCAACTTCTGTTAGAGCTTCTGTACTTTTATCTGTTCCTGTATAGACTTTTGCATTTAGATACAGTTTAGCTTTTAACATCCAAATTGCTGCTTTATCTGCTCTTCCATATTCGTTCATCCTTGGAGCAGGCAGTTCTCCTTCAATAGCATTCAATTCGTCAATTACATAATTAAACATAAATTCTCTTGATTGCATTACCGGCTTTGTTCCTAAAGGATCATTTTCCGTTGCAAAAGGCATTTTTCCGTAAATGTCAATAGCATGGTAAAAAGATAAAGCTCTTAAGAAACGAGCTTCAGCCCTGAACATTTTAATCTGAGTTTTTAAGTCCGCTGAAACCCCTCTGGAATTCAACTTTTCATCTGTTGTTTCTCTTAAATATTCATTTACTAGGCCTATTTGAAAAAATATTCTCGCAAAAAACGCCTCATTAAATACGTTATCAGCATTCCATGTATTAAAATTAAGATCTTTGATGGTAGGGTTATCACTTTCTCCCCAAGCAATAATAGCTTCATCTGTCGTCAATTCCTGTAATTGCCAGTACCCTCGTAAATATTGGGAAAAACCTTCGTTGGGACCACCATCACTTTCATTTCCTAAATCGGAGTCTCCATTCCCTGATTTCTGTCCTGTTACAGCTAGACCCGCATAGATCTTAGCTAAAAACTGCTTATAAGAAGCTGGATTTGCATAAAATTGTTCCGATGTAAATAACTCATCATCATCTACTTTCACATCAAGGTCATTCAGACAAGAAGATGTTGTAAAAAGAAAAATACCTGCAATGGCCAAATTTCTTAATTTAAATATTTTTATTCTGTTAAATTTCATTGTAAAAGAAGATTAGAAGTTAGCATTAATACCTAAAGTAAACATTCGTGCTCTTGGATAAATTGAGTTATCTACTCCATCATTAAATATTTCAGGGTCAATGTTTTTATATTTCGTTATCGTAAGAACATTCTGAGCAGCAACATATACTCTTAAGGAAGCATTATTTCCTATAAATTTATTAAAGGTATATCCTAAGGTCACATTATCCAGTTTCAAAAAGCTTCCGTTTTTCACATAATAATCAGACATTTTCTGAGGCTCAATGAAATGCGTTGTATTAAAATCCAATGGACTGTTAGCAATTGTATTATCAACCGTATTATTAATATTTCCTAAGTGAGCTCTGTCAGAAGAGATCTGATCATATACATAATTACCTAAGCTCATTCTCCAGCCCATTGAGAAATCCCAGTTCTTACCAAAAGTTGCATTGGTCATCAATCCCATTGTAACATCTGCTTGCGGCTTTTTGTAATTATATTTATCTGCGCTAGTGATTTGACCATCACCATTCCTGTCTACATACGCACCTTCAACTGGTTTCCCATTGGTATCATAAACCTGCTGGTATACCCAGAATGCATAAGGAGAATATCCTTCTCTGAAAGTCTGAACAAATCCACCTAAACCAACACCTCCTTTATCAATACCATTCACCTCAAGTTCTTTGATATTGATTTTATTATAAGATAGGTTATAATTAAAGTTCAGTGTGAAGTTTTCATTTCTCACAGCTTTTACATCCAATCCAAGATCAATTCCTTTCGATTGGAGCTTCCCAATATTTTTAGGCCCTATGATTCTTAAGTTTTCCAAAGGTCCTTCAGGAACAATTGACAAGAGGTCTTTTGTATCTGCCAGATAAAAATCTAGTGTTCCTTTTATCCTGTTATTTAAAAACCCAAAATCTAATCCTAGGTTGTATTTTAAACTTTCCTCCCATTTAAGATTCTGATTATATCCGTTTGCTTTCGCAATTTCATAGAATTGATTTCCAAACTGGTAATATAAAGTAGTTGAAGTATTATAGGTTTTGAAATAATCATATCTGTATACCCCGATATCTTGTTGACCAGTTTTCCCGACACTCGCTCTTAATTTTAAATCAGAAATACTACTGTTGCCTTTTAAGAAATCTTCTTCTGATATCTTCCAAGCAGCAGCGACCCCTCCGAAATCACCCCATCTGTTGTTTTTACTAAAACGGGAAGAACCATCTCTTCTATAATTAATGGTAAGTAAATACTTATTTGCATATCCTAAGTTTAATCGCCCAAAGAATGCCTGCAAATTCACATCCGGCTTAGAATCAGGATTATAAAAATTATTGACTGGATCTAATGTATATAATAATGTATTTCCTGATGCAGAACTCACTATGTGATAGTTCTGATATTCATATCCTCCCATAGCTTCGAGATTGAATTTCCCGAAAGTTTTGGTATAATTTAGCTGAACATTGGCATTTTTATTAAGAATACTTTCGTCTGAATAAGAATCTTCTCCATAAAAATTAAACACATTATTTACTGAAAAATAACCCGCTCTGGAATATTTATTAGTTACCACATGCCCATCCAATTCTTTACTATCTAATCCAGCATTCACAATTAACCTCAGATCAGGAAGAAAGTGAAATTTGTAATCCATACTTATGTTTCCGAAAAACCTTCTGAAATTCTGGACATCATGCTTATTTCTAAGCATACTCACCGGGTTTGAAGTTCCGTATGCTTTAGGTACCTGAACCCCATCTATCAAATCATATCTTGTCCATTCCGTATATCCTCCAAATGGAGAAGCTGAATCAAAGACAGGTTTTGTAGGGTCATAGGAAATTGCATTTTTTATAGCATCTTCATTAGCTTTATTCTGGAAGGTATATGAATAGGTACCTGTAATGTTAAATTTCAGGTGGTCATCAAAGAAACTTGGACTTAATGCAATATTAGCAGTTGTTCTTCTGAACTGGGAAGTAATCAGTAATCCTGAGTTATCCATATTATCAATGGAAAAACGAGTAGGAACCCTTCCAAATAAACTACCGGAAACCGAAGCGTTGATATCGGTAGTCACGGATGTTTTGAATATTTCTTTCTGCCAATCTGTATTGGCTGTGCCTAATAAGTTAGCTTTCCCCGGCACATACTGATTAATGATATTCCTAAATTCTTCACCGGAATATACATCAATTTTTTTAGCAAGGGTGTTAACTGTTGTAAATGCATTTAAGGAAACTCTAAGCTTCTTCCCTCCTTTTTTTGTGGTAATCAATATCACCCCGTTAGAACCTCTGGAACCATAAATAGCAGTAGAAGCCGCATCCTTCAGGATTGAAAATGATTCAATATCATTAGGGTTGATAGTAGACAAAGAAACTCCATCTAATGGTAATCCGTCTACAACCAACAAAGGGTCATTACTGGCATTCAATGATGATCCCCCTCTGATCCTTATTGTTGCTTCATTCCCCGGTGTTCCTGACTGGGTAATCACTAACCCCGAAGATCTACCATTAATTAATCCTTCAGCAGTAGTCACTGCTCCTTTATTAAAGTCCGCGGTAGATAGAGCTGTAATAGATCCGGTTAAATCAGTTTTTTTCTGTTTACCATATCCAATCAAGACAACCTCCTCGATTTTCTTCTCTTTGGTGGCAGTGTCTTTAGTCTGCGCATGCATTACTGTACTAGCCAGTAAAAAAGCGGGCGCTATTTTTAATACCGTTGTAAAATTCTTCACAATTTTATTTTTATAGTTTCGTTTTTCAGTCTTAAACCCGGCTTGTAGCCAGTGTTGCAATTTAAAAAAAAATTAGAATTATCATAATTTTAATATAAATTATGAAAAAATTATGTATATTACGAAACCCTTTTTAGTTAAAATTATACACCTCAATATTTTACACGATAGTATGCTATGCATAATATTTATTTTACATTAACAAAAAGTTAAACATACGTTTAACTTAATTTCATATTGAACTTCGGAAAAGTGGAACTTTCACCATAATAACTCCACAAAGAGCGGTATTCAAGAGATAATCCTTATCTTTGTAATCAAAACTTTACTATAAATGTCAAACAGAAAGATGATTACGGCAGCTTTGCCTTATGCAAACGGTCCGGTTCATATAGGGCATTTGGCAGGTGTTTATATTCCTGCGGATGTTTACGCAAGATTTCAGAGAAGATTAGGAAAAGATGTAGCGTTTATCTGTGGTTCAGATGAGCACGGTATTCCTATTACCATAAGAGCTAAAAAAGAAGGAGTTACTCCTCAGGATATCGTGGACAAATACCACGGGATTATTAAAAAATCTTTTGCTGATCTGGGAATTTCATTTGATGAATATTCAAGAACTACTTCTCCAAAGCATTATGAAACCAGTCAGGATTTCTTCAAAGTTCTTTATGAAAAAGGAAAGTTCACTGAAGAGGTTTCAGAACAATATTTTGATGAACAAGCAGGAGAATTCCTTGCAGATCGTTATATTGTAGGAACTTGTCCTAACTGTGGTAATGAAAATGCTTACGGTGACCAGTGTGAGAAATGTGGTTCTACCCTTTCTCCTTCTGAATTGATCAACCCGAAATCAATGCTTAGCGGAAATGTTCCTATTCTTAAAGATACAAAAAACTGGTATCTGCCACTTAACGAATATGAAGACTTCTTAAACGAATGGATTATTGAAGGTCATAAAGATGACTGGAAGCCTAACGTATACGGCCAGGTTAAATCATGGCTAAATGATGGGTTAAAGCCACGTGCCATGACCAGAGACCTGAACTGGGGTGTTCCGGTTCCGCTTCCCAACGCAGAAGGAAAAGTTCTTTACGTTTGGTTTGATGCTCCAATCGGGTATATTTCATTTACTAAAGAATGGGCGGAGAAAAACGGAAAAGACTGGAAAGATTACTGGCAAAGTGAAAACAGTGACCTGGTACACTTTATCGGAAAGGATAATATCGTATTCCATTGTATTATCTTCCCAGCCATGATGAAAGCTCATGGAGACTATATCATGCCTAAAAACGTACCTGCTTTTGAATTCCTGAACCTTGAGAATGATAAAATCTCAACGTCAAGAAACTGGGCAGTTTGGGCACATGAATATGTAGAAGACTTCCCAGGACAACAGGATGTTTTAAGATATGCTCTTCTTTCTTCAGCTCCTGAAACAAAGGACAATAACTTTACATGGAAAGACTTTCAGACGAAGAACAATTCTGAATTGGTTAACAAATTTGGAAACTTCATTAATCGTGTTATCTCTTTTACCAATAAAAACTTTGAAGGAAAAGTACCGAGTGGTGTTTTAGATAATACAAGTAAAGCTGCAATAATGACAGCAATTGAAGAAGTTGATAATTACTTAGAAAAATACGAATTCAGAAATGCACTCAACGCATTCATGGGCTTAGTAGATTATGGTAATTTATATCTTCAAAATGCAGAACCTTGGAAGACAATTAAGAATGATCCAAATGAAGCAGGACAAGCAATGTTCGTTGGAGCACAAATTGCGGCAGTTGTTGCTCAATTATGTGAACCATTTATGCCATTTTCAGCTGAAAAGTTATTTGGATACTTCAATATCGAGAAGAAGAACTGGAATGATTTAAAAAATACTGAAATACATATTGAAGTTGGTCACAAGATTGAAGAAGCTCCTTTACTATTCAACAAAATTGAAGATAGTGTCATTGAAGCTCAGATTCAAAAGCTGGAAGACACGAAACAAAATAATAAGAAAACAAACCCTAACGCTAACCCAATGAAAGAAGAAATCACTTTTGATGATTTTACTAAAATAGATCTTAGAACAGCAACTATTGTAGAAGCTGAAAAGGTAGAAAAAGCTGATAAATTACTAAAACTTACTGTAGATACAGGAGTAGATGTAAGAACTGTAGTTTCAGGAATTGCAGAAAGCTTTACCCCGGAAGAGGTAATTGGTAAGCAGGTCATGATCCTATTAAACCTTGCTCCAAGAAAGATCAGAGGTATTGAATCTCAGGGAATGTTATTATTAACGACTAAACCGGATGGTAAATTGTCTTTCGTAACACCGGATGACAGCAATGTTGAAAACGGTATTGAGATCGGATAATTACTCCTTACTATAAAGATTAAGGCTGTTTCTATAGGAAGCAGCCTTTCTTTTTGATGATAAACAATAGGTTCTCGCAGATTCTGCAGATCATCCCGAAAATATTTTTAGAAAACATTTGGTATTTTTTTATATTTGCTGCCATCATTATGGTTAATAAAAGCGTTTTAAGGAAACTCCCCGACTCAGAATTAGAAAAATATTTAAAGGAAGGCAATCGTTTTGTCCCGGAAGCGGTACAAATGGCTTATGAAATCCTTAAAGAAAGAGGGCGAATTTTTACTGGGCAAGAAGAAACTGCCGTTCAGCAACTCATTCAAAGAAAAAAAGAAGCAGAGGAAGCAAAATCTTTAGAAGAGAAAGAACTCTGGAGAGATCATATAACAGAGGATCCTAATGCCATAAAGCTTTTTCCCAGAGAAATGATATTCGTAATCAGCCTCATTTTAGGAACCGTACCAGGAGCTATTTTATTGGGAATAAATTTTATTAAACTTAAAAAATATTTCCCTGCTGTTATCACCATTATTTTCGGATTTATATTTGTTCCTATTCAGAGTTTTCTTGTCCCTATGATGCATACTCTTAGTTCTAAAGACTTTTTTACTATTAAAAGAAGTCCTGAGTTTATGGTTGCAGGATCAGGAGCACTCATATTATTTGTATTTTGGGTAATCTTTACACCAAAAAAGCTGCCTTACCGAGCAGCTTCCTATATTTTACCATTTATTATCTGTGCAATAATGGCTGTTTTAATCACCATCAATTATCAGGGAATATTTTCTAGTTATATCTTGGTCAGCTTCGCCAAATAAGAGTCTTCATCCTTCAATACCTTCTCCATTTTAAACCCATTATGCTCAGCAGCATTTTTCAATGTATTGAAATCAAGGTAAAGCCATGTAATCGGCTTTTCAGATTCACCTTTATAATGAACAATATATTCAAGCTCTCCGTAATATCCTCCGGCAGGAATGTATACTCCACCATCTTTATCACGATCAAACATATAGAGAATATCAGTACTGTCAATCAGAATCTGTCCTCCTTCATTCAACAAGCTTCCTAATTTCTGAAGATAAGTATCAATTTTAGATAATCCTTCAAAAATTCCGGTTCCGTTCATCAATAGTAAAACAGTATCGAATGTTTCTCCTGAAAAATCAAGGATATTTGCACAAACAGCCTTCTTGATTCCTCTTAATTGACAAACCTCAATAGATTTCGGAGAAATATCCAAAGCGATAACATCAAGGTTAGCATCAATCTGAAGATACAAAGCATGTGAACCGGCACCGGCACCAATATCCAGAACCTTTCCTCTGGATAACTGCAAAGCTTTTTGCTCAATTTCATTCATATCTTCAAAATCCCTGAATAAATAATCTACAGGAAGTTCATCCAATTCAGAAATTGATGTTTCTGTCTGCAGGTCTTCAGGATTTGCATCATGGTAATAATCCCAGATGGCTTGGCCCATTAAATCTTTCATAATGGCAAAGATACGGCTTCAGAGGGTAAAGTTCAAAGTAGAAGATTTAAAGTTCCTGATTTAAAGTTTAAGGTTGGACTTTATGCCATAAACTCTAAATTTTCTATTCCTTGTCTATCATCTTTCCGTCTATTATCTATCATCTCCTTTCCCCCATCTTCAATCTCTTATGCTATTGATTCCTTTTCCTCGTGTCTGTCTGCTTGTGACTCGTTTTCGGCTTTTCCTGATTTCCAGTAAGAAAATGCGTAAAGTTCTTTTGAAGTCCAGTTTTTTTCTTTTCGGAGATACGTTCTTACTTCTTTAACGCTGGAGAATTCACAAGCTACATATCCGAATTTTGAAGTTTCAGGAATATCAATACTCTTTACGGCATCAGCAATCTCACTACTGAACTGAGGCTGGGCATTATGAAGCCATTTAAATTCAATATCTGCTTTGGTGTTCAATATCTGTTCATCTTCTTTTCCATGAACTTCGATAATACAAACTCCTTTTGCCGTTTCAGGAAGGGTTTCTAAAATAGCACTCAAAACAGGAATTGCCGTAGCATCACCTGCCAATAAATACCATTCTGCTTCAGGATACAGCTCTTTTCCATCCAGGCGCATCATTACCCCAAGTTTCCCCCCTGCTTCTGCTTCTCTTGCCCATTTTGAGGCTGGTCCTCCGTCTCCATGATCTGCAAAATCAATGAAAATTTCATTTTTTTCCAAATCAATTCCTCTATGGGTATATGTTCTGATGGCCGGCGCCACTTCTTTTGGCGGATACACCCATTCATCATTTTCTATAGTCGGAAAATGCACTTCATTTAATCCAACCGGAGGAATGGCAATTTTATTATTGTCTCCTATCGTGGTATTTTTGAACAAATGAACTTTAGGAGAATACAGATACACTCTGATGAAATGATCCGTGATGTATTCTTTTCTGGTGACTTCGGCAATGAACTGCCCTGTTGAAATTTGAGCCATAACTGAAATGTTTTTTTAATTAAAATCCGGCTTCCGATCAATATCAGAAACCGGATTTGTAGAAAGTATTTAATTCAGATTAAAGCAGTATTACCTTAATCTTATTTTTTAAAATTCAAAAGTGTAAGACAGGTTAAATGTTCTGCCTCTTCCTTTATAATTAAACAGGTCCGGAATTCCATAGCTTGAATATAAAACCTGGGAACGTTTGCTCCAGATGGTTTGATAATCTGTATTGAAAAGATTCTGAATTCCAAGGTTGAACTTCCCAAACTGGAATCGGTACCCTATCATTAGATCTGAGGTATTGTATCCTTCAATTACATTCTTAAGTTCATCCTTCTGCTTGAAATTCTGTAAAGACTGGAATCTAAATGACCAGTTTTTCACATTATACCCAATGTATGTAACCAACTTGGATGGCGAAGCATTATAAATTTCCTGTTTCTGCCATTCTCCTTTATTGTCTACTTCAGATTTGATTAATAATCCGCTTGCTCCGAAATAAACTCCATTGTTCATGGAATAAGAAATCTCTGCTTCGATTCCCATATTTCTTAATTTCAGATCGTTAACAAGAATCTGGAATGTATTTTTATCTACAGCTACAGTTTTGTCAGAATTACTTAAAAATCCGGCAACCTGTGCTCTCAGCCCACCTTTATTAATACGGTATCCTACTTCAAACTGATTGGTTTTGATGGCCTGTAAAGGCTGCTCTTTGACATTGATACTGGAAACTACATCCCAATGCGTTCCGTTCAGTTTATAGGTTCCTATTCCATAATATTTAGCAGGATCTGCTAAGCTTGCACCTTGGGAGAATGTTCCCCATACCTGGTGCTGCTCGCTGATTTTATACAGTAATCCCGCATTGGCTAATGTGACGTTATACGAGCTTTCTCCTCCTGGAATGGCTGAAGCAGAGGCTCCATATCCCATAGCAATCTGTGTTTGTTGTACAGAGCCTACAAAATCATCCATTTTTACGTTGATGTGCTGGTAACGTACTCCTGCATTAAGCTGTAACTTAGGAATAATATTATATTTTGCCTGAACATACCCTGCATAACTTTGGGAATGGTTAGTAGGATATCTTCCTAACCTGTATTGAGTCTCGTTAATTAACCCGCCACTGGACATTGTTTTAGTAATATCATATACAGATTGTGTCCCTTCAAATTTTTCAAAATCTATATCAGCTCCATAAGTTACATTCAATCCTTTCCATGATTTTGACAATAACGCTTTTATTCCCGAATAATAGGTATCCTGCTGAGATGAAGACATATAAGCAGCGCTTTTTTTATCTGCCAAAGCTACATTGCCAGGAAAAGGATAAAAGCCTAGCTTCTCTCCTCTCGTCGCAAGCTGAATATACAGATCCTGACCTCCTAAAATATTATTTCCGTTATAGGCAACGGTTGCCATGTAACGTTCTGTTCCTATGTTTTTATCAGAGGAAAAACCATCTTTCATTTCCAGCAAACTTCCGTCTTTCTTGGTAAAAGCACTTAAGTTTTGTCCTAAATACAAACTTCTGTCTCCATTGAATTTTGAGTTATAATATTGAACAGAAGCTGTTATTTTATGTTTATTGTTAAACTGATACCCTCCAGTCGCAAGAACGTCAATAGATTGATTGTACTGAAGATCGGTTTGGGTAATATCTGTAAAAAGCTGTTTTTGATCTGCGCCGTATACTCCACCATTTTGCTGGTAAGCAACTCCAAGTCTCCCGAAGAACTTCTCTCCTTTCCCTGAAATAGCTTGAGCCGCACGGAAATCATGGTCATCTTTTCCCATAAAACCTGTACGGACTCCCAATTCAGTTTCCCCGCTGATTCCTTTTTTAGAAGGTACTTTCGTAATAATATTAATAATACCACCGGTTGCATTTCCACCATAGATAGAACTGGCTCCGGAAAGTACCTCAATTCTTTCAATATTAAATGGATCAATAGCATCCAGCTGACGACTGATGGCACGGATACTATTCAGAGAAACCCCATCAATCATTACCAATGCAGAACGTCCTCTCATATTCTGTCCGTAATTGGTTCTTCCCTGTGGACCAATATCCATACTTGGAATTAAAATGGATAACATTTCCTTAATCGGAACTCCACTTTTGGCCTGTTCCTGAATTTTTTCTTTCTGTACAACCCAAACGGTACCGGGAATTTCAGAAATTTTAGTAGGTTTTCTTGATGCTACGATAACCACATCTTCTATACCTTTAGAGGCTACAGAATCTTTAACAGTTTGGGAAAACATCAATCCCGATGCTAATAGACCTATGAATGCATAATGCTTTTTCATTCCTTCAAATCAAAGTTTTATAATCTCGCAAAGATAATTTTTATTTAGAAACAATAAAAATAAGAAAAGATGAATTTTTTCACTTTTTTTGAATTAAAAAGGTTGGAAGCTGGAAGAAAGTAGGCTGGAGGTTTCTATTCACCTTACAGTTTATAGAAATTACCTAATGTTTTGAACTTTAAATTAATAAATGGAATAATAACAGCCCATCGCCTTTCATAAATTCCCTCTTCCAACCTCCATTTTCTCTCTTTCTTTCTCATAAAAGTAAAATCCCAGCCCAACAAAGGACCAGGATTTTACAGTGAAAAACAAGGTATCTTTACATCGCAGGCCCAGCTGCGTCTTTTATTTCTTCTAATAATTTTTTTCGTTCACGAAGTCTTCTTCTTGCAATAACAGATTTACCACTAAGTACTCTGATAAATCTGAAATATTGGAATCGTTTGGCTCCAAAATGGTGGGTTATTACATACAATAAGACTCCAAAGCCAATCAGAACAATAAATCCGAAGATCTTTTTAGTTGCTATCAAAATAGCATTAAGCTGAATAGCCTTCATATTGGTCATCATATGCTGCGGGGTTACCGTCATTCCATCCATATAAACAGCAAGATCTCCAACTGCTGTAACCTGAAAACGGTATTGTAACCATGAGTATAAGGTTGAAAAAATACCTACGGCTAAAAAGGTTCTCCAAACCAATACTAATCCGATAGCTGCAAGCATTTCATCCATTTCAAGCTTATCTAAAGTATAAAACCATACGGAGATAAACAACGAACACATTCCATAGCCCTTTAAAAACATGGGTAAATACCAGTTATCATAATTGAATTCCAGTACCATAGAAAAATACATAATGATAGCATAGCCTACCATTCCTGCAAACCCTGAAAAAATATACATTTTCAATGGTTTTTCATTCTTAAACCAAAATATAGCAATCACTCCAGCCAAAATGATTCCCGGTATCATCAGCATGTTCAGCCTGGCATTAGTCAATTGATCATATCCTAAAACTCCTACGGCAAAAGTAGTCTGGATAGAAGCTGTTCCGAGGAACATTCCCAACCAAAACAGCATAAATAAGCCATTTTGTACGTTACTTTTTGTAAAAATTTTAAATGAAAGATAAGGTCTTTTTAATGTTAACTGACGAATGGAAAGTAATGCAAAGCTCACAAATGCAGCAATACTTGCATTCATGATATTCTTCGAGTTCCACCAATCCTGCTGTCTTCCAAAAGCATATACATAGGCTGAAAACATAAAGGTGGACACAAAAAGTAAGATACTCAGCCAATCAATATAATGCAATGGAACTTTCAGGGCAAAATATTTATCATGCATAAAAATCCAGTGGATTAATGCTAAAACAAAGCAGAGAACCGCAGCAAAAATGTAAAACTGCTGCCAGTTGTAAAGGAATGCAAATTCTGCTGAATAATAAGCTGCTACCTGATTCATCACCAGAACAAATGTATAAAACACGCCATAAAACATTCCCCGGTTTCCAATCATGACCATCAATGGCAGGAAAAGTTCAATGGTTACCATCATCTTCATAAATCCGATCAGTAAGGCAGAAAACACGAAGATCATTGGCTGCAAAGTGGTCGCGTTGATATAACTCAGTAGTCCTAAAAGCACTAAAAGCAATACCATTTTATCTCTTACTTTGAATCTCATTTTAATTCTGAGGACAACAGGCATGCAGGCTCCCATTCCAATAGTGGTTGCATAATTCGCCCACATAAAATATTCTGTCATAGCCCCGGTACCACTTACCAAATAGCTGATATTCCCAGTATACACTCCACCAATCGGCATTACTACGGCGAGCAGCAATACAATCAGCAGAAGCTGTACCGGTTTAGGTACCCAGTCGCTATATAATCCTTTGTTGTACATATTTTTTTAGATAATAGATTTCAGATATCAGATAATAGACTTTTACTTTTCAACCTTCCCTTTTCATCCGGCATACAGTCTGGAACCTGATATCTTCCATCTTTTAGTTTTTATTAATGTTCACATTCATATTCATTCCTGCCCCCAGCTTATCCAGGTCTTCTTTTGTATTGGAAGTAGTGAATTCAATTCTTACAGGGATTCTTTGCTGTACTTTAATAAAGTTTCCGGTAGAGTTATCGGTTGGCACACTTGAATATCTTGATCCGGTAGCTGCAGAAACAGCAGTTACTACTCCTTCAAATGTCTTTCCACCTAAGGCATCTGCCGTCATGGTCATCTTCTCTCCTACTTTAATATTAGGCATCTGGCTTTCAAGGAAGTTGGCTGTTACCCATTTCTGACCGTTCAATACGATAGTTGCCACTTGTTGGCCGGGTTGAATCAATTGTCCTTCAGAAATCGTTCTTCTTCCCATCACCCCATCATAAGGGGCTGTGATTACAATATAAGAAAGGTTAATTCTCGCCATATCCAAAGCAGATTTTGTTCTTTTGATCTCAGCATCATTGATTCCCAATCTGCTTTTCACTTCTGTAGTGGAAAGATTTGCGGATTGTTTTTGATTTACTAATGTCTCATAAGCCGCCTTTTGAGCATCGTACTCTGTTTTTACCTGATCATATTGTTGTCTTGTAACTGCTTCAGCAGATAAAAGATTTTTGTATCTGTTCAGGTTCTGTTCAGCATTCCAAAGTCTTGCTTTTGCTCCGGCAATATTAGATTGCATTACATTTACATTGTTGGAAACAGTATTGATAGAAGAACTTGTTGCTGTTTTTTGTGCCATTGCATTTTGATAAGCCGCTTCCGCCTGTCCTAACTGGGTAAGGATTTCACGTTCGTCCAAAATCACCAGCGTATCTCCTTTTTTTACTCTTTGGTGTTCAATAAATTTAATCTCTTTGATGTAAGCAGAAACCCTTGTATTGATAGGGTTGATGAATTCTTCTACTTGAGCAGCTTCCGTATAGGTTTTGTTTCCGATATGGAAATATTCACGGATGAGCCAGAATAACCCAAATCCAATCACCAGAAAAACGATGATATTGGAAATGATGGCTCTGATTTTATTTTTTTTGTTTTGCTTTTTTTTGTTTTCTCCACTTGGTGTTGCCGGAGTGGATGTGGTATTTTGAGTGGTTTGTTCCTTGTTTTCCATTGTGTTGATTTTCAGTTTTAAAAAATTAAAGTGTCCCGGTAGATTTCAAAAGGTTATAATATTGATACAAAACGTTGATCTCTGCATTGGCAAAATCCAGCTCTGATTGCAGTTTCTGGTTCTGTGCATCTATCATTTCCGCCTGCACAGCCAATTGGTTCAGATATTTGGCTTCAGTAATTTTGTAATTTTCTTCTGCCAGCCTTTTGGAATCATTAAGAATGTCTGCCTGTTGAATCGCTTCCTGATATTTGGTATACGCTGCATTCACTCCCATATCTACATTCTGCTGTACTAAAGTCATAGCATCATTAGCCTGATTCTTCTGCAATTCACCTAATTTTACTCTTTCTTTAGTTTTATACAGGGTATCAATATTGTAACTAAGAGAAACACCTGTCTGCCAACCTCCTGAATACATATCCAAGACAGGATTTCTCGTAGTAATGGGTCTCTGTAAGGTATATCCACCGAATCCTGCCACAGTAGGTGAATTATCAGTTTTAATAATTTCAATATTCTTATCAGCGACCGCAATATTTTTCTGTGCAGACTTTAACACTGGATTGCTGTCATGAGCAAGACTCATATAATAATCCATTCCGATTCCTGATTCTTTGTTCGTCAAATTTTCAGTGGGAACAATTTCAGTATCAGAAGATAGCCCTAATGCAATATTCAGATTATAATTAAGAATTTTTCTATTGTTGGAAAGGGTAAGAATTCCCTGATCCAGATTTTTAAGGGCAAGTTCTCCACGAATTACTTCATTTCTGGTTACCATTCCCTGTTGATAGAATTTCTGAATATTCTTAAGACGTTCCTGAGCTAACTTCTTATTATTCTGAAACACTTCTTCCTGATTGATAATCTTGTAGACATCCAGATAGTTTGAAATCACTAAAAATTTTACATCCTGTTTATTTTTCTCCAAATCCAGTTCAGAAAGCTGTTCACGAAGCCCTGCCATTTCAATGGATTTATTTACCAATCCTCCTTTGAAGATCAGCTGTGTTGCCTGAACAGCGTAAGAACTTCCGTAGTGAGGCATCGGAACTTTTGTAGAATTAGAAAAGTCTTTATCGATAGCTACAGCATCTCCCAAATAGAATTGGCTTGTAGAAGCGGTGATGGTTGGAAGTTTCTGAAGCTTTACAACGTTGATATTCTGTTTGGCAATATCAATATTCTGAGCTGAAACCTTCAACTGCTGATGATTCTGGACTGCCAGTTCGGCAATCTCACCTGCGGTCATCTGTTTTACCTGTTGTGAAAAAAACAGCGCAGGAAAAGCTGCTATCAGAACTGATAGTGCTGTTTTTATATTCTTTGTCATTTTACCTTGTTTTACAGATGCAAAGTTAGAACAACAACAAATTCAATCAAATGTTTGATTTTTGGAAAAAGATGTTCAAATGTAATATTTTAACTTTCGAACTGATGTCTGTATTGTCTTGGGCTTACCTCCAGATGTTTTTTAAAAAAGTGAGAAAATGCATACTGATCGCTAAAGCCGAGGATCGAAGAAATCTCAGAAACAGGTTTACTAGAAGAGTTTAAAAGCACTTTCGCTTCATTGATAACGATTAAAGCTATGATGTGACTTGCGGTCTTTCCGGTAACGTCTTTCACCACCGATGATAGATGTCTGGTTGTAATGGATTGTCGTTCGGCATAGAACTCAACGGTTCTTTCTGTAAGGTGATATTCAGAAAGGTCTGTAAGAAAAACAAAGACAATTTCTTCCTGTCTGGACATCTGGTTCATGGAATTATTATCTTCTTTGGAAATAATTCCCGCCATCTGATAGCAGAATACAGAAAAAAGATGTTCCACCATTTCTTTTTTGTACAGCATCTCTGTTTCAGAATCAAGGATGTATTTCAGGAAGTTGACGCTTTTCCAAACGACCTCCATTTCATCTTCAGGAAAAGGAACTCCTTTATTCATCTGCTGCCTGAAGTATCGATACGTAATCAATCTATTGAATTTCAAAGATAAAGCAGAAATAAAATCCCTTTTATAAGAAACCATTCTCGACTGAAAGTCATCGCTTACTGCTACTACTTCATAAATAGTCTGCGGATCGGTTACCATAAACATATTGGCAGAAACCTCCAGATCGCTAAAGTGCTGACGAAGTTTTATGGTTCCTGATTTAATAAAAATAAATGCCGGATTTTCAGGCCTGAATGGTTTATCAACGGCAATTCTCTCAAAAATATTACGTTCCGTAGAGATTTCAACTCCGAACTTTTCTAAGGCAGACATAACACAAATGTAAGCAATCTTATCACCGATTACAAAATTTTATTATTTTAGCATTAATCCAATTCCTGTCAGTATGAGAAAGGTTGATTTATTATTTGCAGAATATAGCAAGAGCCATAGAAATGCGACTAACAAGTTCATTCACTGGTTTTGCGTACCCCTAATTTTTTGTTCTATCCTGGGATTTATTTCATTGATTCCTTCCCCCCATTTCTGTATTTCTTATTTTGGATGCATTAGTATCATCAGTTTAATTGCTATTGTCATCATCAGTTTGTATTATATCAGACTGTCCCTGCTCATTGGTTTCATAATGATTTTTATAATGCTGTTGGCAGAACACTTTATTTATTTTACCAATATCAGTTTGGGTAAACAGTCCTGGATCATATATCTGAGTGTCTTTTTAATTACCTGGATTTTTCAGTTTATCGGACATAAAATTGAAGGTAAAAAACCTTCTTTTCTTAAAGATATTCAGTTTTTACTGATCGGACCGATATGGCTTTTAAGTTTTATTCTTAAAAAAACAGGAATCAGATATTAACTTATTGGGCTTATTCTTAAAATAATTTCGAGGACCCTTGTTTTTTCTAAGCATGGTTTTTGATAGTATTCATGAAAAATTAACTATTCATGAGAACGATACTTTTACTTTTACCTTTACTTTTTATTGTCTTTATCAATTGTAGTAAATCTAATGCTGATAAGCAGCATTCCGTGAATGCTGCTCTTACAGAAATAATCATGGAAGATGAAGCTCCACGTCCGCCTTCTTCTCTTTCTGAAAAACTTCTTCCCGATAATAAATCGTCCACTTCTGCTGAAATTAAAACAGATACGATATCCCGTAAAATCATCAAAAACGGGAATATGAGAATTCAGGTTGGTGAGATAAAAAAAGCGCAAACCCTCGTCAATGACATTCTGAAAAAGAACAATGCTTATATCCAGAAAGAAGAATTCCAGAATACCGATATGAATGAAACCATGGATCTAACCATCCGGGTTCCTCATAAGAATTTTGATGCACTTATCAACTCATTTTCTGATGGTGTAGGTTCTGTGTTATCTAAAAATATTTCATCAGATGATGTTACAGAGGAATATACTGATGTATCCATAAAACTGGCCAACAAAAAAATTTATCTTGAAAAGTATAGGGATATGCTTAAAAGTGCGAAAACTACTAAAGATATGCTGGAAATTCAGGAAAAGATCCGTGTCCTGGAAGATGAAATTGATGTGGCTGAAGGCAGACTCCGCTTTATAGACGACAGGGTGAATTACAGCACTTTAAACTTAAGCTTATATAAAGAAAAAGTAAGAAGCTCTGCAACGTCTAAAATTGGATTCGGAAGCCGGTTCATAGATTCTCTGACAGAAGGATGGAACAGTTTTGTAGCCTTTTTATTAGGGATTATTTCCTTTTGGCCATTCTTTTTGCTAATTCCTCTGGTTATTTTCCTATGGAAAAAATGGAAAAAGAGAAAGCCGTAATTTTTTCAATATAAACGTACATAAGAAAGCCGAATCACTATTGAGATTCGGCTTTTATTTTATTGAGCATATTTTGTTGGCAGATCTGGGTAACCATCTTTTAATGGGATCGTTTTCCCGGCTTTAGAGAGTTCAGCTTTTGGAAAAGCGTCTTTAGACAATTTAAAAGTGATAACTATAGGTTCACTAACCTTTATCTGATTCAGAGCTTTAAAAGCATCTAAAATTTCCTGGCTATCGAAAGAAAAGCTGCTTCCATATTTCTGTGTATTGCCCCAATCAATTAAAAATCTATCCGGGAGGTTTCTTAGTTTTGCATCTTCAAAAGTTACCCCCTCAGTGCTCATTGATTTATCATCAAAAGTACTGGCTGAAATTCCAGAAATTTTCTCAGAATTTTCAGTTTCAATTTTTGCTACCCATGAATATCTTTGAATAAGAAGATCCGAATAATCTGAAACTCCCTTCAGAGAAGGAAATTCATTATATTCATCTCCTGAATACTTTCTATAGACTAACATTTTTAATGTTCCCGGGAATTCTTTTGCTTGAAAATTCCCTATTAATACTGATCCTACATTATGACTTCCCGACAGCTCAATCTTCAAGGATATCTTTCCTTTCGATTGAATTTCCAGCCTTAAATAAGCTCCCAGCGATTTATTTTTTAAAGAACTTTGCATTTTTTCCAAAGGAAGTCTTGTATTCAGCTGATAGAACTTTTTCTCTTCCATAGAAAAGTATTTAATGGATAAAGAATCAGGCAGTAAATCATCCTGCCTCCAAAAATAAGCGGAATCAGATCCTTTTTTTGAAACAATTAATTTGGGAGAATCGAATTCTAATCTATTTTCAGACTGATTAAAAGTATTGATAAAAACAGCATCAAGAATCTTCAACATTCCTGATTTCTCATCTGATGAATTCGGTTCTAGACTTATGATCTTTGCTGACCAGCTTAATTTATCAAATTCCTTTTTTTTCACCAATGTAATTCCATACAGAATAACCAGCAATATAAAAATGCCTGCCAAACAAAAATTCAAGTAATCGATGACCGTTTTCTTCATATTTTTAGTGGTTAAAGGATCTTCCTAAAGCAGCTAAAAAACTCAATACTATAAAGCCTAAAATTGAAATAATTACTATAAAAATAGTAAAATATTTAAATGATTTTTTATATCTGGATTCTCCAATAAACATAGTAAGAAAAATAGAAACTACCGGTATTAAAAAACAAACAAAAGCAAAACTTAAACCTTCCCCTATCTTAACCTCAAGATCTACATAATCCAAGTATTTAATAAGTAATACCTGGATACAAAACAATAGAAAAACGGTAAGAAATGGGTTATTTTTCATCTTCTTTTTTTTATTTTCCTAATACGAATACAGCAGGAACTTTATGAAGCTCAGGCTTTTGTTTCTGCCAGTCTTTTATTGTTTTCGTCTTGATAAATTCATGCTCAGGATCATTGATATTAGCAGCGATGCAAAGTTTTGTATTGGGTGACAAAAACTTCGTCAGGTCTTCAATAAGCTGATTGTTTCTGTAAGGAGTTTCCATAAAAATTTGTGAATATCCCGTTTTCTGAACTACACTTTCCAGCTGTTGAATCTGCTTCTTCTTTTCACTTTTATCAATCGGAAGATATCCATTAAATGTAAATTCCTGCCCGTTGAATCCACTGGATATTAACGCCAGAATAATAGATGATGGTCCTGAAATAGGGATTACCCTGATATTTTTTTCATGGCACCATTTTACCATCAGATTTCCCGGATCTGCAATACAAGGCAATCCTGCTTCCGAAAGCAATCCAAAGTCCTGCCCTTTCAACATAAGTTGTTGAGCTTCTTTAATATCAGCATTTTCCGTATA
This sequence comes from Chryseobacterium nakagawai, assembly GCF_900637665.1. Lineage (NCBI taxonomy): Bacteria > Pseudomonadati > Bacteroidota > Flavobacteriia > Flavobacteriales > Weeksellaceae > Chryseobacterium > Chryseobacterium nakagawai. The sequence continues at coordinate 2,197,126 of NZ_LR134386.1, read as the reverse complement.
CTTATCCAACAAAAATAGTTTCAGATCTGATTGTTTCTTTTCAGGAGCAAAGAATTTAACGACCTTTCTGGCGGTTTTCTCATTTTCCACAAAGAAGTAATCCGTTTGCATGATATATTCCTTAATAACTGGCGCAAAATGAGTGATAGAAGTGTTTTCTGATAAGTAAGCAGGGAGTAAAAAAAGCATTGTTTTATTTTTTAGTTCTTTCGTTTAATGATGGTTGTGGGAAGTATTTTGCAAGGTCCATGGAGAAGGTTACAGAAGTTATTTTCCAGATTCCGTTAATCTTCATCAGCATCCAGATCTCTTTTCCCCAGTTTTCCATTTTTCCGTCATACCAAAAACTGTAATCGAAATTGGCAGAAGCTACTGCTCCATCTTCAACGATTTTAATATTGTCAAATTTTTCTTCAGACTTGTCGTCTTTAAAGCCTTTGATGAAAGCTTTATAATCATCAGCAAAATAATATTCTGCTTTAGGATTTTTCTCCAGACGTTTCGCCTGTGTCCTATCTTTATAGATTCCAGTCCAAAGTACAGGTTCCTGAAATAACGACAGGTATTGAGCTTCATTTCTTGTTTTAATACTTTCCATAAAGTCATTCATTACTTTAAGTATTTCTTTTTCATCTTTGGTTTGAGCGAAAGAGAAATTAAAGCCAAGTACAAGTAATAATAATAGTTTTTTCATGATTATGTTATTAGGATTTGCTTTCTGATGGCATCACATCCCTTCTCCAAAAGTTGGAAAACATTTTCAAAATCTTTCATATCTCCCCAATACGGATCCGGAACCTCAGCATTTTCGCGATCTCCCAACACCTCCAGAAACAATGATATTTTCTGGCGTTCTTCTTCATTTTTAGCTTTGGAAACAACATCTTCAAACACGTCTATATCCATACAGTAGATCTTATCAAAAGTTTCATAATCTGCCCTTGTGATAGGTCTGGATCTTTGTCTGGAAATATCAACACTATGATTAGCTGCTGTTTTAATGGCTCTTTTATCCGGATGCTCTCCTTCATGCATGGAAATGGTTCCGGCAGAATCTACCATAAAGCTTTCTGGTACTTTTGTTTTCATAATCCCTTCTGCCAAAGGGCTTCTGCATATATTTCCGAGACAAACCATCAGGATTTTCATAGTCTGATTTTTAATACATTAAACTGCAATTCATATTGATTGCTATAACAAAACTAAATAAAAAATGAAGAATATAACTATTCTTCATTTTTTTATATTTTAGATTAAGATCATCTTACTGCTTAATTCTTTCGGTAAGATCCTTAACGTATTTCTTGATTTCTTTATCAATTTTCGATACATCTTTGATAGTATCACAAGCATACATTACTGTAGAGTGGTCCTTTCCTCCCATTTCTTCACCAATTTTAGTGAATGTGGAATTGGTAAATTCTTTTGAGAAATACATAGCCAGCTGTCTTGGTAATGCAATCTCTCTTTTTCTTGTTTTGGACAGTAGCTGCTCTTTTTTGATTCCAAAATAGTCGCACACCACTTCCTGAATATAAGGAATATTGATGACCTTCTTTTGGTTGGCTGCAATTCTGTTGATTGTTTCCTTTAATAATTCAAGACTTAAGTCTCTCTTATATACTGTAGAGTATGCAATTACCGAGTTGATGACACCGATTAATTCTCTAACATTTGTTTTAGTTTCAACCGCAAGGAAATCAAGCATATCTCCAGGAAGTACAATTCCATCTCTGCTTAGTTTGTCTTCAATGATTTGTCTTCTCGTAGATAAATCCGGAGATTTGATTTCTGCAGAAAGTCCCCATTTGAAACGGGAAACAATTCTGTCCTGGATATCCATGATATCTGCAGGTGCTTTATCAGAAGTCAGGATAATCTGCTTTCCATTTTGATGCAAATGATCGAAAATATGGAAGAAACTATCTTGAGTAGCTGATTTTCCCGATAAGAACTGAATATCATCAATAATCAGGACATCTACCATTTGATAGAAATTAGCAAATTCTGTTTGCTTATGTGCTTTTGCAGCTGAAATAAACTGCTGAATGAATTTCTCTGAAGACAAATAAAGAACTACTTTGTCCGGAAACTGATTCTTTACTTCAAGCCCCACGGCCTGTCCTAAGTGTGTTTTTCCAACTCCATACCCTCCATATAAGAATAATGGGTTGAATGCTGTCGCTCCCGGTCTTTTTGCAATAGATCTTGCTACGGTAGCTGCAAATTTGTTACTTTCTCCTTCTACATAGCTATCAAAAGAATAGTCTGGTTTCAGGTTAGAATCAATATTTACTTTTCTAATTCCAGGGACCACAAAAGGGTTTACAATATTAGCTGAGAATCCTTGTGGCATTGTTTCCTGTGTTTTTGGAGTAGGAACACTTTGTCCCTTCATATTCATGGTAACCGGCTTTTCCTCGCCTTTTGGTCTGTTTTCCATTACGGAATACCATAATTTAACTCCTTTTCCTACATTTTTCTTCAGGGCAGCAGAAAGTAAGGACAAGTAATTATCCTCGATATATTCCTTGTAAAAATCGCTCGGTACGATAAGCGTAAGGTTATTAGACACTAATGAAAGTGGCTGCACCTTATCGAATAACATATCGAAAGATTTTTCAAGTTTTTTCAGGTCAGAATTATCTTCAGCTGCGTTCAAGTTATCGCGCATAAACTGAAGGCACTTCTGCCATATCATCATTAAATTGTCATCCATTTTTATGCCCTGATTATTCTTTTGTTTGTACTGTTTTTAGAAGGGAGACAAAGGTCCAATATTTTCTTTTTAAAAAAAAATATTGCAGGTATTGATTATTTAAAAATATATTTGTATGTATAATTTAAGACCTAAAATGATACATACAACACACTCAATAAGAGTACGTTACGCAGAAACAGACCCTATGAAATATGTATACTATGGCAACTACGCCGAGTACTTTGAAGTAGGCCGTGTTGAACTCTTCAGAAGTATAGGAATTTCATACGATGAAATTGAAAACCAAGGAATTTGGCTGCCTGTTTCGGACTACAAAATTAAGTATATTCGCCCAGCTTTGTATGACCAAAAATTAGAAATCCATACTTATGTAAAAAAAATTCCCGGAGTAAGAATTGAATTTGAGTATGAAATTTACAATGAAGAGCATATTAAAATTACCGAAGCCTCCACTACTCTTTTCTTTTTAGATGCTAAAACAAATAAAGTCATTAAATGCCCGGATTTCCTGATGAAGATGATTGAAGCAAATTGGGAGAAGCCAGGAGAAGATGGATTATAAGAGTTCGAGATAAGGAATATGAGACAATAACTCTATCGCCAACGACTTTAAACCTTATTCCATCCTTTAACTTTCGAGTATAATTTGCACCTTTGCACTTTTATTAACCTAAACCTTATATCAATATTATGAAGATTGCATTTTTGGGGCCTCATGCCAGCTTTACCCAGCTTGCCGCTGCACAGCTCTTTCCTGATGATGAGCTTTTACCACAGGCGAGCATTCTGGACTGTTTTGGAGCAGTAGAGAACGGGGATACACTCAAAGCTGTTGTTCCTTTGGAAAACTCTATTGAAGGCACTGTATCCATGACGCTGGATTATTTATATAAGACACCGTCTATTAAAATTGAAGCAGAAGCAGTAATGCCCATTGCCCACCACTTAATGATTCATCCTGAAAATTCTGTTGAGGAAATAGAAAGGATTTATTCACACCCACAGGCACTGGCTCAGAGCTTTCATTTTTTAGATACTCATTATAAAGAAATTCCCAAACAGGATTTTTCTTCTACAGCCGCTGCCGCTAAGTTCGTTTCAGAGAATAAGGACACTAAAATTGCTGCAGTAGCCAATCAGTTTGCTGCTAACTTATATGGTTTGAAGATTATCAATCGTAATATTCAGGATTTTGAACAGAATCATACCCGGTTTATCATCATTTCCAAACAGCAAAACAAATACGATAATAGCCAGCTGGAAACATTAGGAGAGAAATCAGGAATGCTTGTTACCCTCCCTGAAGATCATCCAGGAGGGTTACATCAAGTGCTTTCAGTTTTCGCATGGAGAAAAATGAACCTCAGCAAAATTGAATCCAGAACATTAAAGACCGGATTAGGTAATTATTTCTTTTTTATCAATGTGGAAGGCCCATGGAAGGATATCCTTCACGGGAATGCCCTAAAGGAGCTTGAATCTATTAACGCAGAAGTAGATTTCCTTGGAAATTATAAAGAATTTCTTTTAGAAAGCTAAAAATAGTTACACATATCAACCCAAAACCAGCACTATTATCAAAATAATAGTGCTTTTTTATTGAATTTATTCAGTAAAAAATAAAATATTTCATCATAAAGACCCTAAGAGTAACAGCATATAACTCTAAAAAAATAACCCACACAATAGGGATATTTCTTTTTTTTAACCCTCTCAAATACATCAGTTTAGCAAAATAAAATAAAAATAACTCGTAATTAAAATATGTAATAATATATTCCAAAATACAAACATACGTTTAAATATATTACATCATATTAATGTTAAATGTGAAAATTTCACAATTTAGAGTATAATTTTATTGTATATTTGTTAGCAACTAAATAAAAATCTTGATCATGAAAACTAAACTTTACAGCCTAATGTTGGCATGTGCAGCATTGCCATTATTTTCACAAGTAGGAATTAATACTAATGCACCAACAGCAACATTGGATGTCAATGGGACAATGAGAGTTCGAGTTACCCCTCCTGCAGCTACAGTGACCGGATATCAGATTTTAGCCCAGGACGCCGCCACTACTGAGGTATTTGCAATGGACCCACAGCTTTTAATAGGCGCCTCTAATACAAACACCTCTGTTTATGTTGCCAAAAAAACCTCTGGTATCAGTCTTTTAAGCCTTGGACTCTTCCCTTCCGGTTTTAGAGCAGTTAATTTTCTTGCAGCAGAAAGAACTCTTGGATCAGCAGCATTGTTCAATGATACCGATAATACTTATACAATTCCTTCTACAGGTGTTTATGCAGTAGGATTCAGTTTCCGTTATGGAACAGGGCTACAAGCTTCTATCTTAGCAAATAGCCCGGGAATTGGTATCGTAAGAACCAGAGCTGGAGTTGCCGCAACGATTGATAGCCGTGCTTTTAGTGGAGCCAACCTGGTATTGTTAAGTTTAACAATTTCTGAAAGTTCACTTAATTCGGCATATTCATTCCAGGCAGGTGACAAAGTTTCATTCGGACTTGTAGGATCTACCGCTCTTGACGTAGGATTATTAGGTTCCAGTATCGCTTCATTCTACATTTATAAAATATCCAATTAACAGAGACATATTGTTAGTTATCTATATCGTTAGCCCATCGCAATATAAGCGATGGGTTAATTTTTAATACCATTTAAATTTCTTTATATTTGATAAAAACTAAATAATGAATGAATATCTTGCGGTGATCCTGATTGTAGTTATTGCCATTATTTTCAACAACCTGAATACCAAAATCAGGAAACTTGAAAAAGAGGTATCAGATCTTAATTCTAAAATCAATAAAAAAACACTACAACCTGAACTCCCGCAGGAAGCAATTCATGCTGAAGAAATCTTCACTCCAGCACCTACACAAGTTTATGAGCCCCAAAGGGAAATTATCACTCCTAATGAAAATACCGAACCCACTACAACGATTCAAAAAGACTGGCTCAATCCTGTTTTTGAGTTTTTAAAACAAAATATTCTTACCGTTATTGGTATTTTCACTTTAGTTCTTGGAATAGGTTACTTTGTGAAATATGCCATCGATAAAAACTGGATCGGAGAAACCGCGAGAGCAGGAATTGGACTTTGTACCGGAGCTGCCATTATACTTACAGGACATTTCCTCAGAAAGAATTATAAAACATTTGCCTCTATCATTACCGGAGGGGGAATTGCCGTTTTATATTTTACGACTACCATTGCTTTCAGAGAATATCATCTTTTCACTCAAAATACAGCTTTTGTGATTACTTCAATCATCACTGCTGTTTCTATTGTTCTATCCTATTATTACAAAAGTGAGGTTTTAATTATCTTTTCATTAATTGGAGGGTTTACAGCGCCTCTTATGATTAGCACAGGAGAAAGTAATTATTTATTCCTGTTTACTTACCTGACTTTATTAAATATCGGCATGCTGATTGCCGCCTTTCTACAACATTGGAAAAGTGTTGGATGGACAGCCTATATATTCACCAGTATTTATCTTTTTTACTGGACCGTAGATCTGCCTGAACTTTTAAGCATTACTTTTTATCTTATCAGTTATATCATTTTCTACATTTTTGCTCTTCAGGATTACTTCAGAAAAAACGAACTTTCCGTTCCGGATATTTTAATGCTCGCTCTTATTAATTGTTCAAGTATTATAGGAGTAGCCTATATCTTCAATCAATTACAGTATGAACCTGTCATTATTTTCCCTCTTATTTTTGCATTGGTAAATGCTATCCTTCTTTTCAGAGAATATGGAAAAAGAAATTTTGAAACTCCTTTTTCTGTTTTTACAGGAATAACAGTCAGCCTGATTACAATAGCTGTTGCTTTACAGTTTAAAGCTCATCTTATAACCAGCGTTTGGGCTATACAAGCTACCCTGCTTCTTTTTATATGGAAAAAAACAGGGTATAAAATTTTCAAAACCTGTTTTCATGTTCTTTTTCCATTGGTCATTTTCGCACAGATTATTACCTGGTGTGAGTATTATAATACCAAAAACCTCAGCATCATATTCAATCCTGTATTTTTAACCAGCCTGGTAACAATTCTTTCCATCGGGATCAACTTATATTTATTAAAAGATACCCGTGAAAAAGCAGAAGCAGAAACCAAAACTTTTTTTGAAGATCTAACTACAGCAGCAAGCTATGGAGTTATTTATACAGCCCTTCTTCTTGAAATCATTTATCATATTAATACCATGCCCTGGGCTGCAATTACCAGTGTAGGATTATTATACAGCATCTGTTATATTTTTATATTGTTACTTTTCAGAAAAAAACTAAGCCTTGCTCATGATCTACAAACAGGGCTGATCTATCTGTTTTTTTTCCTTATTATAATTAACATTTCTGTTTCCACCTCATCAGTAGTTACAGATATTTTATCAAAGCAGCTTCCAAACAGTTTTTATCTCTTGCATTTACTTCAATGGATCCCTTTTATATATATAACTTTAAAAATCATTCCTGATACAAAATTCCATCAGTCAAAAATATCATATTGGATCATTTCTCTGGCGTTCGTTGTCTCAATCAGCTGTGAGCTACATCATTTATATGTATTAGCCAATTCTCACCATGTGACAGACTCCTATCCTGTGAAAAATCATTTCAATATTCTTTATCTTCCTATCATCTGGGCCCTCCTAGCCAGTATATTTATTTATATAGGATTAAGAAAAAACATTCAGGAATACAACAAGATTGGGTTTACTCTGATTGGTTTAATGGTGTTAAAACTTTATGGTTACGATGTCTGGCAAATGGATAACATTTCAAGGATCAGTGCGTTTATTGCCCTTGGAATTATTTTGTTGTTAAGTTCATTCACTTTTCAGCGCGTTAAGAATATTATCAAAAATATGGTTGATACGAAAGAAAAAAACGAAGAGAACAAGGATTTATAATGAGACTAAAAGTTTTTATTTCTAAATAAAATTTAAAACATTTCAATATTTAATTCACATTTTATAAAAAATAACTATATTTATCACGTTTTTAACAGTTACATATTCTGATTATGAAAAAATTACTCTATTCTTTTTTAATACTTTCATCTGCAACTTTATTTGCACAAAAAAAGCTTGCCGTTGCTGATAATATCATTGGAACTGAAGACCTGTTCAAATCGAATGCCGCTCAGATGCAGGTTCTGAAAGTTTATAACAGTGCAGCAAGCCTTCCTGCCAATTTAAAAAAATACAGTTCTGTTTTTACAAACGGAGTTACTGTATATAAATTCAAGAGCAGTAATGGACTTGACAGAATGACATTGGCACAGCTGAATAAGCAAAATGACATCCCCGCCAACAATTCTGTTTTCATTGACGACCAGGAATTTACAGATTCATCTACTAAAATATTCACGTCAATTATGGAAAAGACAGAAAAAAAGGATTACAACGGAAAGCCAACTTACTTTATCTATACAACAAAGTAATTTTTAACAATACAAAAAAAAGGATAGCGTTTTTCATGCTATCCTTGTTTTATTTAATATTTTTTCCCCCACTTCTTTTTCAGTTCTTCATAGATCTTTTTTTCTGTGGAATTATTTCCAGGTTCATACAGTTTTACCTCTCTAATTTCCTGAGGAAGGAAATCTTGCTCTACAAAGTTTCCTTCATAGGAATGGGCGTACTTATATTCTTTTCCATAATCCAGATCCTTCATCAACTTGGTCGGAGCATTTCTTAAATGAAGAGGTACAGGTAAATTTCCCGTTTGCTTTACTAAAGCCATCGCTTCATTAATAGCCATATACGCAGAGTTACTCTTAGGAGAGACAGCAAGATACACAGCCGTTTCGCTTAGAATAATTCTTGCCTCAGGATTTCCGATCATGTTGATAGCCTGAAAACAGTTATTGGCAATCACCAGCGCATTAGGATTGGCCAGCCCAATATCTTCTGCTGCCAGAATCAGCATTCTTCTTGCAATAAACTTAATATCTTCTCCTCCAACAAGCATTCTTGCCAACCAATATACCGCTCCGTTTGGATCACCTCCACGCATTGATTTAATGAAAGCAGAAATAATATCATAATGCTGTTCCCCATTCTTATCATACAATGCCATGGTTTCCTGCAGGACTTCCAGCACATCTGAGTTAATAACCTCCTTCGTATCTGTATTTTTATACTGGTTCAAAACCAATTCTACGGAATTAATCAGTTTTCTGGCATCTCCTCCTGAATATTGAATAAGGGCTTCTTTTTCAAGAATTTTAAAATCTGTTCCTTCGTCTTTATTATATCTCTCGGAAGCAATATCAATAAGTTCCTCAAGCTTTTCATAACTTAAAGCTTTCAGAACATAAACCTGGCTTCTGGATAACAAAGCAGAAACAACTTCAAAACTTGGATTTTCTGTAGTAGCTCCTATCAAAACGATCCAGCCTTTTTCTACAGCATGCAACAACGAATCCTGCTGAGATTTATTGAAACGATGAATCTCATCAATAAATAAAATGGGAGATTTTCCGGAAAATAAATTCTGTTTTTTAGCATCTTCAATTACATCGCGAACATCTTTCACTCCTGAAGAAACAGCAGAAAGCTTATAAAACTTCCTTCCTGAGCTTTCGGAAATAATTTCCGCCAGCGTCGTTTTTCCTGTCCCCGGAGGGCCCCAAAAGATCAGAGAATTCAGGCTATTGTTTTCGATCATCTTTCTGATCGTGCCTTTTTCCCCGGTAAGATGTTCCTGCCCCAAAACTTCATCCAGGGTTTTAGGTCTTAATTTCTCGGCTAATGGAATATTTTGATTCAAAGTACTTTTATTTTTTTTAAGATCAATATTTCAGATTTATATGCTCTGAAACTTCTAACAAAATTAAACTAATTTTCATTTTTTTACCCTATTTTTGCATTGTTTTGAAACTTACATTCAATAAAATCATTACATTTCCTATGGTAATTTTGATAAAATTTTACCAATGGTTCATCTCGCCCTTACTTCCTAAAAATTGCCGTTACGAACCCACTTGCTCTCATTATATGATAGAGTCTTTACGGGTTCATGGTCTATTTAAAGGTTTCTGGCTGGGATTTAAAAGAATTTTAAGATGTCATCCGTGGGGAGGAAGTGGTTACGATCCTGTTCCGCCAAAACATAAGCATCCATAAAAAATAACAAACTATTAAATCAATAGAAAAATGAGTACTACTTTTTTCAGAATTTACCTTGTCATATTTGCTTTGGTTACCCAGTGCCTTTTTGCACAGGAGTACCCTGGAGGTTTATCTGATGGGGCTTTGGATATCAATGGCAACAATACTCCAGTAAAGATCTATTCTACAACAGAGTTAGGAGACCTTGCAGCATTTCCGGACAGGGAGATTAAAGACAATGTTCTTGTTATCCTCAACGAATCCAATTTTGAGCCTGCTTACTATACCTACGGTGCTTCAACACTGGCAAGATTCAAAGACTCTCAATATCAATTTTTTGATAAGAACTTTAAACTCATCAATACGCCTCCTACCAAAGACAACATCACAACATTCAAATATGCTGTAAAGTCTGCAAAGCCTATTGCTGAGGCGGATAAAGTAGAACTTAAAACATCCTTTAAAATATGGGACCCTTCAAAGGGTATTAATATTGGGATATTTACATTACACTTCTACAGCTTAATGTTTGTTTTCGCATTTGGTTTCGGATATATTTTAATGACAAGAATCTTTAAGATTGACAATGTTAACCAAAAATACCTTGAACCTCTTTTCACATGGACATTGATAGGAACGATCCTGGGAGCAAGATTAGGGCACGTTATTTTTTATCAGCCAGAACTGTTTAAAGAAGATTTCTGGAGTGTATTTTTACCCATCAGTACCAAAAACGGCATCAAATTCACCGGGTTCTCCGGATTGGCAAGCCACGGGGCAACCATAGCTTTAATCCTTACCACTCTTTATTACTCATATAAAATTATCAAAAAAAATCCTTTCTGGGTATATGACAGATTAGGAATCGTGGTAGCTTTAGGAGGTGCATTTGTAAGAATGGGGAACTTCTTCAATTCTGAAATTGTGGGAAAACCAGCAGATCCAAACTCTCCGTTTGCTTTACTATTTCCACAACAAAGCAGCGAATACGGCCTTACAGTTCCCCGTTATCCAAGCCAATTATTTGAAGCAGTAGGATATGTTGCCCTGTTCATTTTATTATGGATTCTTTATAGAAAAACAAATAAAAAGTACCAGCAAGGTTGGCTATTCGGACTATTCTTTATCATTCTTTGGGCGATCAGATTCTTTGTAGAATTCCTGAAAGAACCGCAAGGTGATGAATTTATCCAGATTGGTGGTTTAAATACGGGACAGGTTCTGTCTATCCCTTTTATGATTGCTGGGGTAATTATCATGATTGTTTCCAAAAAATTTAAAATTACGGAAGCAGAAAACGAGAAACCTGAATAAAATAAATAGAACATTTAATCAATCTTGATTTAAAATAAAAAAGGCAAATCTATAATTTACAGATTTGCCTTTTTTACGTTTAAGCTTTAATTTATGTTCATAAACTTCGCTCTACTTTATTATTCAGTTCAGTAAAAACATTTCCCAGTTCATCAATAACATCCGTAGGAAGCATGGACTCTTTTGAATGTTTTTCAGCAGCAAAATCAGCGGCTTTTCCATGTAGCCATACTCCAAAAATACAGGTATTTTTTTCTGAATATCCTTGTGCTAAAAGTGAGGTCAGAATCCCGGTCAGAATATCACCACTTCCTCCTTTGGCCAATCCGGCATTTCCAGTCAGGTTATAGTAAACATCTCCTACCGGTGTAATGATTTGTGTATGATGATCCTTCAATACAATATAAATTCCAAGTTCCTTAGCTTTCACTCTTGCCAGTTCCAATCTTTTAAATGAATTTTCCGTTTTCCCAAACAACCTTTCAAATTCTTTGGGATGAGGGGTGATAATTGATTTCTCAGGAATTAACTGATGGTTTTTCTGGTCTTCAGAAATAATATTTAAGGCATCGGCATCCAAAACCAATGGAGACTGATAATCTTTCAGGAACTTCAAAAGCCCCGTTTGAGTATCCTTATGGTTTCCTAAGCCGGGACCTATCCCTATGGTATTCTCCTTATCTATATTAAAATCGCTAATGAACTGTTGCCCTCCTTCTATAAACATGGCTTCCGGGCAGGAGGTTTGCAACACCTCATATCCGCACTGGGGAGCTAATGCAAAAGTAAGTCCGGCCCCCGTTTTCAAAACAGATTTTGTGGCCAGTACTGCTGCTCCCATCTTACCATAGCTTCCCCCTATAATAATTGCTTTACCATAATTTCCTTTGTGGGCAAATTCATTTCTAGGGTTGAAAAGTGATACCGCAAAAGAGTCATCAGTCACCCAATAATCAGTCTCGGTATTTTCATGATATTCTTCGCTCAATCCAATATTTAGAATAATTACTTTTCCGGTATACCTTCCTGTTTCCGGATGAAGAAAACTTCGTTTCCAACATTGAAAACTTAGGGTATAATTGGCTTTTAAAACCACAGAATCACGATCAAAAAAAGCATCAGTAGAAAGTCCGGATGGAACATCAATTGAAATTTTAATAGTATCTTTTCTATTGATCCAATCTACCAATTCTTTGTACCCATCAGCTAATGGTCTTGATAATCCTGTTCCGAAAAGCGCATCAATAATAATTGTGTTATCATCAAGAGGATAATGCTCCACCTCATCAAACTTTCGAACAGAAATCTCCGAAATTTCCCTTAATCTTTCAAGGTTTACGGAAGCATCTTCTGAGAATTTTCCTTTAGGATCATTAACAAATACATCTACATCAAATCCTTTCAGATAAAGCATTCTTGCCACTGCCAACCCATCACCGCCATTATTACCATTACCGCAAAACAAAACGGCCTTTCTATGAACCTTACAATGTTCAGATATCCAATTCGCTACAACTGTTGAAGCTCTTTCCATCAATTGAATAGAAGATATGGGTTCATGAGAAATCGTAAATTGGTCCCAGCTTCGAATTTGTTCAGCAGTGAATATTTTCATAACTACATCTGACTTTTAAATAAATTATAAAAGATATTTTATTATGATAAAGCCCATATAACAAAAATACATGGACATCATTAATGAGATAAAATATAAGGATAAAGTTACAATTTCTATTAAAACAGATAATATGAATTTAGAATAAAAGTCCTCTTTTTTGGAATAAAAAACTATAAAAAGTAGTGTTTTTTACGTTTTTTAATTATATTTTTGTGTGTATACTAATTAAAAAAATATAAATTATGGGATTTGTTAAGGAATTTAAAGAGTTTGCCTTTAAAGGAAATGTTCTCGATCTTGCTGTCGGTGTAATCATTGGTGCAGCATTTGGTAAAATTGTTTCGTCTTTGGTTGAAGATGTTATCACCCCTTTGATCTTAAACCCGGCTCTTAAAGCAGCGGGAGCAGAAAATATAGCTAAACTGACCTGGAATGGTGTGGCTTACGGAAACTTTCTGTCTGCAGTGATCAGCTTTCTGTGTATTGCTATGGTTCTTTTCTTTATCATTAAAGGAGCTAATAAAGTTAACAAAAAAGAAGCTCCGGCTCCAGCAGGACCTACAGACGATCAAAAGCTATTGGCTGAAATCAGAGATTTACTGAAAAGTAAAAACAATATATAATCTGTTCATTAACGGTTTACAATATAAAAGCACCTTCATGCAGAAGGTGCTTTTGCTTTTATCTTATGGATCTGATTATTGGATCTGTAAAATGCTAGAAATCTGATCTGCCAGAGAAAGGCCGATTCTATCCTGAGCTTCAAGCGTAGAAGCACCTGTATGTGGCGTCAGGGATATTTTAGAATGGTTTAAAATTTCTTTAGAAGGTGTTGGCTCATTGATGAAAACATCCAGTCCTGCAAATCTTACTTTACCGGAATCTAAAGCTTCAATTAAAGCAGATTCATCAATCACTCCTCCTCTGGAACAGTTAACGATAGCCACTCCATCTTTCATGATTTCAAACTCACTCTTACCAATCATATATCCGTCTTTCTGAGCCGGAACGTGAAGGGTAATAAAATCTGAATGCTTCAAAACTTCCTGTAATGGTTCCGTTTCTATATCTACATTGATGAACTGATTGTTGTAGAACTTTACTTTGATACTTGCTTTTCCTACATTATTATCTGCGGCAACCACTCTCATCCCAAGTCCAAGAGCTATTCTTGCGACTTCCTGGCCTATTCTTCCCATCCCAATGATTCCGATGGTTTTTCCTCTTAGCTCAATTCCTGCTGCATATGCTTTTTTAAGGCCAGCAAATTCTGTATCTCCTACCAAAGGCATTTTTCTGTTGGAATCCTGAAGAAATCTAGCTCCGGAAAACAAATGGGCAAAAACAAGTTCAGCCACTGATTCCGAAGAAGCCGCCGGCGTATTGATAACATGTATTCCTTTTTCTCTTGCATAATCTACATCAATATTATCCATTCCTACACCCCCTCTTCCAATGATTTCGAGCGATGGGCAACCGTCAATAATATCTTTTCTCACCTGTGTAGCACTTCTTACCAATAAAGTACGAACTTGGTGCTCGTTAATATAATCTACTAAAAATTCCTGTGGAACTTTTGTAGTAATCACCTCGAATCCTTTTTCTGTTAATGCATCAATTCCAGATTGGTCCAGGCCGTCATTAGCTAAAACTTTCATAAATACAACTATGTTTTAAAAGTAGAAAGATTTAAAAATTAAAGGATGTGCTCCAATCAATTTTTAAATCTTTCGTTATATTAATTTATTCTTCGTCTTCTTTGAAAACTTCTATGGTTACTTGCTTTTCTACCAGATCAGTAAATCTTCCCTTATATCTCGTAGCTCGTACCAAATGATTATCAATCCAGTGATAATTACCTCCTCTTGGCTTTCCACAAAGTACACTGTGGTACTTGAACCCATGTTTATCCAGCCAATCGATTGTGACTTGCTTCAGGTTTTCGGTTCTTGAGGTAAAGAAACAGATCTGATGCCCTTCATCATACCATTTATTAACGGTTTTCAAAGCGTCAGGGTATGGTTCACAAGTAACCATTCTTTCCGGTTCTTCATTAGGAACATCATCTGTAATAGTTCCGTCTATATCGATTAAGTAATTTTTAACTCCATCCTTGAGAATAGGACTGATATGCTCTACGTATTCTAATTCCATCACGAAAATTTGTGTAACAAAGTTAAGGCTTTTATACCTACCAGATGTATTAATCTTAGTTTATATTAAAAATTTACTATAAAAATCGTTATTTAATAAATAATATAAACATTTTATTCATCTTTTAATACCTTATGATTAAAATTTTTCTTTTTAAAATCTAGTTTAGCTATCGAAATAGAGAATATTTGGAGAGATAATGAATCTTACCATAAATTTTAAATTGCTTTTTTATTCTCTTTCCTCTCCATTCAAAAGATATAATGTTTTCCTAAAAATTTCCAAAATACATTAATTACACTTACATTTGTAGAAATGGAAGAATTAGTAGTTTTAGTAAATCCTGATGATGTGGTTTTGGGCTTGATGGAAAAACAGCAAGCTCACGTTAATGGCCTGTTACACCGTGCTTTTTCTGTATTCCTGTTCAATTCGAAAGGCGAAATGCTTCTTCAGAAAAGAGCATCAGGAAAGTACCATTCTCCCAATCAATGGACCAATGCTGTCTGTTCTCACCCCAGAATTGGGGAAACTTATCTGGCCGGAGCCCAAAGAAGATTAAAAGAAGAATTGGGAATTGAGGCTGAACTTTCGGAAAAATTCAATTTTATTTACAAAGCAGATGTAGGAGGTGACCTTTGGGAACATGAACTTGATTATGTTTTTGTAGGAAAATATGAATCTGACTTTAATCTGAATAAAGAGGAAGTGGAAGAAGTAAGATTTATTTCCCCCGAAGATTTGGATCAAGAAATTTCTGAAAATCCTGAACACTTTACAGAATGGTTCAAAATCATTCTCGAAGAATATAAACACCATTTTTAACGATGAAAAAAATTCTTTTCTTAACCGCCATCCTATCTGGAAGTTTATTTTTTGCCCAAAAAGCAACAACTTATGATAGTGCCAACTATTCTATCAACGTTCCTGAAGGCTGGAGATCAACCAATGACAGTGATATCATCAATATTTTCCCTACGAGTGAAATAGGAGCGATTACTATTTCTGAGTACCACGACCTAAACCTTCCCAAGGCTGAAACGAAAAAGTTCATCCTGGCGCTTTACAAATCTGAAGATGCAGAAAAAAAGGTAAAGGAAAACAGAGGTAAAAAAGGATATACAGAGTATTTCTACGAATATTTTGATGAAAAAGAAAAACTTTTCTGGATTACAAGAGCTTTTCAAAAAGATAAGGATTTGTATCTGGTAACCATTAACTGTGGCCAGAAATTCTGGAACGGAAACTATATGACCCTATTTAATGAGACTTTTAACAGTTTTAAAATAAAGAAATAAAAATTAAATATGAAGAAAACAGCTTTGTACGACAAACATGTTTCATTAGGAGCTAAGATCGTACCTTTCGCAGGTTTTGAAATGCCTGTACAATATTCAGGAGTAACAGAAGAGCATTTTGCAGTAAGAGAAAAAGCAGGATTATTTGATGTTTCCCACATGGGACAGTTTTTCATCGAAGGTCCGGGATCTAAAGATCTTTTGCAATTTGTGACCACTAACAATGTAGATACTCTTGAAAACGGAAAAGCTCAGTACTCATGTCTTCCCAACGAAAACGGAGGAATCGTAGACGACCTTATCGTTTACAAAATGGAGGATGACAAATACTTTGTAGTTGTAAACGCTTCCAATATTGACAAAGACTGGAACCATATTTCAAAATACAATACTTTCGGAGCAAAAATGACCAACGCTTCTGATGACATGTCATTATTAGCAGTTCAAGGTCCTAAAGCGACTGAAATTCTTCAAAAGCTTACTGATGTAAACCTTTCTGAAATCCCTTACTATAATTTTACTGTAGGAAGTGTTGCGGGAGTAAATGATATTATTATTTCTAATACAGGATACACAGGAAGCGGAGGTTTTGAGATCTATTTCAAAAATGAAAACGCAGAAAAGCTTTGGGATGAAGTAATGAAGGCTGGTGAATCTGAAGGAATTGTTCCTTGCGGTTTGGCTGCCAGAGATACTTTAAGACTTGAAAAAGGATTCTGTCTTTACGGAAATGATATCGACGATACGACTTCTCCAATTGAAGCAGGTCTTGGATGGATCACTAAATTTGATAAAGAATTCGTTTCTAAAGATACTTTTGCAAAACAAAAAGAGGAAGGTGTTACCAGAAAATTAGTAGCTTTTGAATTAACGGATAAGGGAGTTCCAAGACACGACTACCCTGTTGTAGATGCAGAAGGAAATGTAATTGGAAAAGTAACTTCCGGAACTCAGTCTCCAATGAAGAAAATAGGGTTAGGTCTTGCTTATGTAGACAAGCCTCATTTTAAATTAGGTTCTGAGATCTTTATCCAGGTGAGAAACAAAAACATTCCTGCAAAAGTGGTGAAAGCTCCTTTTGTATAAGGTTTTTTTAACAATATAAAAAGAGGCTGGAAGTAATTCCGGCCTCTTTTATTTTTAATAGCAGATACAGCAGACCTTTCTGTCCGGACTACAGGCATCTCCTACTCCGGGTGTATTAGAAAGTACACCTCCAGCGGGTCCGCATAAGGTAAAACAATTAACCAGAGGAGGTCTTACTCCACCGATAATTTCTTTTAACGCTGATCTGTTAAGATTTCTCGTTTGTAAAAAGTTTTTTGTCATGATTTTATTTTTTAGTCATTATAAAGTTAACTATTTAATAATTAAATCATTAAAAACAAATCACAAATAATAGATAAATTTATTTTTTCGGAAAGTGCTGAAAGCAATAATCATTTCCGATACGGGTATAATGTTTACATCTGGTCCCTGCCTTTGTTATCCCCAGACATTGGTTTCCTTTATTGATTCCACTGGTCTTTTTAGGGTGAGAAACCATGCCATACACAGATGATGCAGTACCCGGATTACATATTTTACAGGGTTGAAGTCCTATTTCCAATGCTTTGTTTAAAGGAAGGCTGGAAGAAACATTTTTTACCATTCTGCATGATGAGCTATGAAACTTTGAGCCTGAAGGAGTCCTATAGACGATCTGCCCTTGTAAGTTGATAGCAAAACAAAGCAATATGGAAATCAGGAATTTCATTCACTCACTCCAAAAAATGTTCTTAAAGCCTCTACATTATTTTTATCGTTTCCTACAAAAATGTCCTTATCCGTCATAAAGACAGGGCGTTTTAAGAAAGTATAGTGATCCAGTAACAATTCTTTAAAATCTTTTTCACCCAAAGACTTTACGTCTAAGTCTCTTAACTTGATCTGAGTAGATTTTTTGCTAAACAAAGCTTCATAAGACTTCGTCAGTTTATGCATTTCTGTTAATTCTTCTTTGGTAATAGGTTGTTTTTTAATCTCACGTAGTTCCCAGTCTGTAAGATCAAATTGTGCTAAAATTTTTCTACAGGTATCGCACGTATTCAGATAAAATACTTTCTTCATTGTTATTCTTGTCTGTTATTTGTTAAAATTCTACTTCATTATTATTTCGTCTTTCAAAAGTAGGATTTAATCTAAAACTTTCGAAATTATTAAATAACTTTATTCAAATTTTATAAAGATGCAGAACAAACCTATTACTTTTCAATTTATTTCGGAGCCATCAGATGTGAATTACGGTGGAAATGTACACGGCGGAAGCGTTATGAAATGGATTGATCAGGCAGGCTATGCGTGTGCTACTACCTGGAGTGGTAATTATTCGGTGACAGTATATGTTGGAGGAATCCGGTTTTATGAACCTATTAAAATTGGTGAAGTGGTAAAAGTAGATGCTCAGGTTATCTATACGGGAAGTTCAAGTATGCATATTTCTATCAATGTTTTTTCCCGAAACCTGAAACAGCCTACTTTTGATAAAAAAACTCACTGCATCATTGTTTTTGTTGCTGTAGATGAAAATGGTAAAAAGCTTCCAGTTCCCAAATGGATTCCTGAAACGGAAGAAGACAAACAAAAAGAACAATACGCCAAGCGTCTGATGGAACTAAGAACACAGATTGAGGATGAGATGAAGCCGTTTTTATAAGAGCTGAAAGATTTAAGCATATGAAGTGCGGATTTTAACCGTGATGATTATTGATTGAAAAAATACACCAAAATTAAAATAGAAGTCCCAAATATACTTTTCATATTATTTTATTGTACAATAAATTAGGATTATCTAATTTAGTATCAACCTATTCCAGCCATAATATGAAAAATATTCTTACCATTGTAGTCATCCTATTGACAGGTTTTACCCAGGCACAAACCCACAGGTTTATTTATGAACTTCAATATAAGATGGATTCTACGGAAATAGGTTATGAAAAGCTGAATATGATTCTGGATATTACACCGAAAGAAGTAAAATTCTATGGGAAGGGTCTCGCCACTACGGATTCTCTGAATAAAAAATTCGGAATGAATTCCAGCTATACTGATATGACAGGTCAAGTAGTAAAAAGAAAGATCAATTCTTTTGATAATGAAAATTATATCAACATTAAAAATGGGTATTATTCATTTAAAACGACAGATAAAATCAATTGGTCGATTGCTGATGAAACTAAAAAGATAGAAAATTACACCTTACAAAAAGCAACCACAAAGTTTGGAGGAAGAAACTGGACCGCGTGGTTTTGTAAAGAGATTCCATTTAATGAGGGCCCCTTTAAACTGCGTGGATTACCTGGTTTGATCTTTGAATTATCTGATGCTAAGAAAAATTTCATTTATACTCTTGTCAAAATCAGAAAACTTACGGAAAACTACTCTACCGAGGATTTTCTGGAATCCAATTTCGGAAACAAAGCCATCCCTATCAATGAAAAGCAAAAATATAAGCTGAGTATGGAATTTTATAATGATCCTTTCGCCTTTGAAAGAAATAATTTCAGCAAATCTAATAATGATCTGAAAATTAACATCAACGGAAAAGAAATTCATAATGTAGAAGAGCTGAATACTCAGACTAAAAGCATGCAGGAAATTATCAGGAAATACAATAATCCGATTGAGATCGATAAGGCGATACATTATCCTATTTACTAAATATAAATATTACCAATTCTTATAGATTTCGATTGAGTCTTCTGATGAAAGAAAGTGATGTGATGTTTTTTAAGTTTTGGCTAAAGCCAAATGGAGTTGTTATTTATCGTAGGGCAGGCTAAAGCCCACCTCTATTGATGTTGATATCCGAATAATAATTATAGCTAATAGTTTTAACGGCAAGATCTTTTATCTTTTATCTTTTATCTTTTATCTTTTAATCATAATTTATATCTTTGTAACATCAAAAGGAAATGGTGTTCTTCCTTACCCAACCGCTTTACAAAAGCTGATGACGCCTGATTGAGAGATTATTAACAAATAGCTAATCAGGATTATTATGTCAAAAAATCAACGAACACTTGGTAAAAAAGCAGTTTTTCATATTCAATTTTTCTTCAGAAAATTTCCGACAATCCCTTATATTTTTAAATGGCTGGCCATCAGCCTTATTATTGGATCGTTGGTAGGAAGTGCTTCGGCTGGTTTTTTACAATCATTAGAATGGGCTACCCACTTCCGGGAAAACCATGTATGGCTGATTGCTTTACTTCCTGTTGCTGGTTTTTTAATTGGCCTTTTATATTATTACTGGGGAAAAGAGGTAGAAGCAGGAAATAATCTTCTGATCGATACTATTCATGATCCGAAAGATATTATTCCGTTCAAAATGGCTCCTTTTGTTTATTTGGGAACTATTGCTACTCACTTTTTTGGAGGTTCAGCAGGTCGTGAAGGAACGGCCCTTCAGATGGCCGGGGCTATTGCAGATCAGCTTACCCGACCATTTAAGCTCGATAAAAACGAAAGAAGAATATTAATTATTTCCGCCATCGCTGCCGGCTTTGGTTCTGTTTTCGGAACTCCTTTGGCTGGAGCTGTTTTCGGGCTTGAAGTTTTTCTGGTTGGAAGAATACGATACAATGCCCTATTTCCAGCATTTGCATCAGCCATACTTGCAGATTGGGCTACTAACCTTTGGAATGTAAAACATACTCATTATCATATTGATTTTATCCCTAAACTGGAGTTTCTACCAATTATATACAGCATTTTAGCCGGAATTGCTTTTGGAATTTGTGCTGCTGCTTTCAGTAAAATTATTCATTGGGTAAGTTTTGTTTTTAAATCAAAAATTAAATATCCACCTCTTCGTCCTGTTATTGGAGGAATGATTATCGCTCTGGCTGTTTTACTCATGGGGACAACACGGTATATCGGTCTTGGAGTTCCAGTAATTCTCGAGTCTTTTGAAAAGCAGCTTCCGTTGTATGATTTTGCCTTAAAGATGGCTTTTACCATCATTACCCTTTCTGCAGGATTCAAAGGAGGTGAAGTTACTCCATTGTTCTTTATCGGAGCTACATTAGGGAGTGCATTATCTCTGTTTATTCCTTTGCCATTTGGTTTACTAGCAGGAATGGGATTTGTTGCCGTATTTGCTGGAGCTACCAATACGCCATTAGCCTGTATGCTTATGGGAATTGAATTATTTGGAGCTGAATGTAGTGTGTATATTGCCATTGCATGTGTGGTTTCTTACCTTCTTTCAGGACACAACAGTATTTACACCAAACAAAAGATTGGTGAAGCTAAAAACAGGAGATATGAGAACCAGCAGGATAGGTCTATTTCGGATTTTCTTTAGCCACTAAACAGGCATCATGAACCATAAAACCTCTTCAACACCGTTACTAGAAATACAACTATATTCCGTACTTTTGTGTTATGTTCGATTATAGGTTAAAAGTTTTCCATACGGTAGCTTCAAGGTTGAGTTTTACTAAGGCTTCTGAGGAGCTTCATATTTCACAGCCAGCAGTTACAAAACACATCAAAGAAATTGAAGTTCAGCTGAGCACCAAATTATTTGACAGAAAAGGAACTTCTATACAGTTAACACAAAGCGGCAAAATCCTGTTTGAATATGCTGAAAAAATCAGAAACATCTACCGTGATCTGGAATTTGAGATCAGCCAGATCAATCAACAGCATAAAGGAAAACTGATTATTGGAGCCAGTACCTCTGTTGCCCAATACATCCTACCTGAAATCCTTGCTAAATTCAATGCTTATTATAAAGACATTAAAATAGAACTTCTGACCGGAAATACAGAAGCCATTTCTGCTCTTTTAAAAGAAGAAAAAATCGATCTTGGCATCATTGAAGGAGAATCACAATCTTCATACTTTGACTATAAGACCTTTAAACCTGATGAAATTGTTCTCGCTGCCAAGTCAGATCATCCTTTAGCCCATAAAACACTAAATGTTAAAGACCTTTATCAGCTTAATCTTATTTTCCGTGAGCAAGGTTCCGGAACTCTTGAATTTATCCAGAACCGGTTAAAGGAAAAGGAAATTAACATCAATGAACTGAATACCGTTATCCAATTGGGAAGCAGCGAAAGTATCAAAAACTACCTTCTTCATTCGGACTGCATGGCTTTTCTTTCCATCAGCACCATTCTGAATGAGTTGAAGAATAATATTCTTACTGTTATTGACATAAAAAATTTCAGCATTGAAAGAGATTTTCATTTTATTCTGCCTAAAGGAGAACAGTCTGAGTTGATCGAGTTATTTTTAAGGTTTGCAGAGTAATTGCCAGCTGTATACAGCAAGATCTACCTATGACAAAAAAGCTGTTATTTCTGGCATGTTGATGTTAGCTACCCTATTTTTTTAGGTTTTGGCTAAAGCCAATGGATGGGTTTATTTTTTCAGATGGGCTAAAGCTCATCCCTATTGATGTTGATTTCCAAATGGATAGTTGTCTTTTATACTTTATAACTTATAGTTATCCAACATAACAAAATACAATTTACTTTATAATAACATATTGCCGAATTTTGAACCAGATTTTAAAAGTTCGCAATATGAAAGATTTCATACTCAATGAAACAACACGCAAAGTAGTTTTTATTGGATTGGCAGTTGTATGTCTAACTCCATTAATTTCTTCTCCCATCGCTCTGGCATTAGGTTTTGGCCTTGCTGTTTTTATGGGAAACCCATTTGAAAAACATTTACATCACTATATTCATCTCTTGTTACAGGTCTCAATTGTAGGATTAGGCTTCGGATTAAAACTGGATGAAGCACTTCATGCTGGTAAAACAGGATTAATGTTAACTGTTGTAAGTATTGTCACCGTAATGGTTTTAGGCTATTTCTTGGGGAGAATATTTAAACTTGAAAGGCCCCTATCTTACCTTTTGTCTGCCGGAACTGCTATCTGTGGAGGAAGTGCCATTGCTGCAGTTGCCCCTATCATCAAACCCAGCACAAAGCAAATTTCTTTGGCGTTGGCTATTGTCTTTACATTGAATTCCATTGCATTATTTGTTTATCCTGCGATTGGGCACCTTTTGCATCTTTCTCAGGAACAGTTTGGGCTGTGGTGCGCAGTGGGAATCCATGATACAAGCTCTGTGGTTGGTGCGGCCAGTAAATATGGCAATGAGGCTTTAAAAATTGCAACTACAGTTAAATTAGCCCGTGCTTTATGGATTATTCCGGTTTCTCTGATCACCATGTTCGTTTTTAAAAGCAAAGATTCAAAAATTAAAATTCCATGGTTTATTGGTTATTTTATTGTGGCTATTCTACTGAATACTTATTTTCCTGTTATGGATCAGTTCAGTACTGCCATTACTTCTTTTGCTAAATCCGGACTGAATCTGACTTTATTTTTTATCGGTTCTACTCTTTCCCTACAAACTTTAAAAACAATAGGTTTTAGACCCTTGCTAACCGCTGTACTTCTTTGGGTTACCATCAGTATCGGCAGTCTGCTTTATATTATTCACTAAAAGCAGCAGCACCCTTCTGAAATCAGAAGGGTGCTGCCTATTAAATGTGGAAATGTTTATTCATCGAGCAATTTATTAAACTTCTCCGCAAGTATACACCTGCAGACAACCAATATGTATTGAGCAATAGTCAGGACCTGTTACAGCACCTGAGCAGCTGCATCCGCAAAGAGATAAATCTGGTTTACCACTTATCCCTCCCGTAATATTTTTAAGATCTTGTTTCTTTAGCTTTTTAGCATTTTTAATAATGTTCATGTGATTAGTTTTTTGATTAAACAATATAGTTTTAGTTAGCTTCCAAAGTTAAACAAATATTAATTACACACAACACATTTTAATACATTTTTAAATAAAATACTGATTACAAACAAATTAATACATATATAAACATTATAAAATACCTTAATTTATTAAACAAGTTGAAAATAATTGTAAATGTAAAGTTTCCGGAATAGGCTTTAATAGCAGGTAAAAATGAATTAGAATATAAGGAAATTAGGATGTAAGGAATGTCTGATTGTTTACTGATTCTTATGTCTCACAAAAAATAAAACCTTTTGATTTCTCAAAAGGTTTTTAATAAATAGTGATGTTTTCATTTAGCAAGTCATTACCTGCAGACATCTTTTATATTCTATACAATATGACGGACCTGTTACTGCACCAGTACAGCTACAGCCACATTTGGAAAGATCTGGGGTGGCTACACCTCCCACACCTCCTACAATACCTTTAAGAGACTCTCTTTCCAGCTTTTTAGCATTTTTAAAAATGTTTTGTGACATGATGATTTGATTTTAATTAGACATATATTTTGTTAGTTCGTTTTTAAAATTAAATAAATAAAAGTTATTCAAGACATAAAAAAATGTTAATTAACTCAATTTCACATATTTAAAAATAGATAAAAAACTGTCTACCCTATTATTCAGTGAATTCAAGATCTCTGTCATGAGTTTCTGAGATCGTCAATGAAGAATAAAATGCCAATCCAAATACTACCAGTCCTACAATCGCAGCACTTCCCACTACTGAAAAATTATTTTTAAGAGAATCAAAAGCCAAAATCATTACAGGAACTAATCCTCTTACCATATTCGGAATAGTAGTGGTTGCTGTATTTCTGATATTGGTTCCAAACTGTTCTGCTGCCAGCGTAACAAACATCGCCCAATATCCGGTACCAAAGCCAAGCCATACACAAAATAAGTAGTATTTTGTCTCCGTATTGGTATTTCCAAATAGCATAATCCCTACCCCAACCAAAGTGAAAAGCAGCATATAAAATATGGCCATCTTACGCGATTTCAAAGCATGCGAAATAAAACCGCTCATCAGATCACCAACGGAAATACCTACATAAGCCCACATAATTGCTTTTCCAGGGTTAAGATCCTCAATTCCGAATTCAGGCGCAAATTGATTGGCTAAAACAGCCAGAATCCCTATACAATACCAGGTAGGCAACCCCACAGCAATACATTTCAAGTATCTTATCAACCTATCTTTATTGGTAAAAAAAGACAAAAAATTGCCTTTAGAAACGCTTTTATGTTCAATATTTTTATAGATTCCTGATTCCGAAACACTGATTCTCAAGAGTAATAACAGAATTCCCATAATACCGCCGATGATGTAGGAGATATTCCATCCTCCGGCTAATTCTACCGTTAATTGAGCGACAACTGCCCCCATCAATCCAAAACCGGCAACAACAGAGGTTCCTATTGCTCTTAAATTCTTCGGTAGGCTTTCAGAAACCAGCGTAATTCCGGCTCCCAGCTCTCCGGCAAGACCTATTCCTGCAATAAACCTTAAAGCGGCATATTGATATACTAAATGTTCTTTTGGAAAATAAGGGAGAAAACCACAGGCAATATTCGCGAGGGAATAAACCAGAATAGAACCAAAAAGTACAGAAAGTCTCCCTTTTTTATCTCCAAAGATTCCCCAAAATACGCCTCCAATCAGAAGCCCTACCATCTGACAGTTCAGGATAAAAGTTCCATCGGCATCCGGATTCAGTCCTAATGCTTTCAAGCTGGGAATTCTTACAATTCCAAACAGGAGCAGGTCATAGATATCTACAAAATAGCCCAAGGCTGAAATAATAACGGGAATAGAGAAAATGTACTTCAGTTTTGAAGACAGAGATAGTTCTTGCATTTTTAAGTTTTGATAAAAATAAAAAACCTTTCAATTTCTTGAAAGGTTTTTATAAAATATCTTTATCCGATTATTATCTTGCAATATTCACGGCTCTTGTTTCTCTGATTACGGTTACTTTCACCTGTCCAGGGTAAGTAAGTTCATTCTGGATCTTTTCAGAGATATCGTAAGATAGTTGAGAAGCTACTTCGTCATTTACTTTTCCACTCTCTACCATTACTCTTAGCTCTCTACCTGCCTGAATGGCATAAGCGCTTGATACTCCATCAAAACTTAATGCTGCAGATTCAAGATCTTTTAATCTCTGGATATAAGATTCCAATACCTGTCTTCTTGCTCCTGGTCTTGCTCCTGAAATCGCATCAGCTACCTGAATGATCGGAGATAATAGAGACTTCATTTCAATTTCGTCGTGGTGAGCACCGATTGCGTTTACAACCTCTGGGTTTTCACCGTATTTCTCAGCCCATTGCATTCCTAATAAAGCGTGTGGTAATTCTGATTCCTGCTCAGGAACTTTACCAATATCGTGTAACAGACCTGCTCTCTTAGCCAATTTAACGTTTAATCCTAATTCAGCAGCCATTGTTGCAGCAATATTAGCTACTTCTCTTGAGTGCTGTAATAAGTTCTGACCATAAGAAGAACGATATTTCATTCTACCAACGATCTTAATTAATTCAGGGTGCAATCCGTGGATTCCTAAATCAATAATTGTTCTCTTTCCTACTTCAATGATCTCCTCTTCAATTTGTTTTCTTGTCTTTTCTACAACTTCTTCGATTCTTGCCGGGTGAATTCTACCATCGGTAACCAATCTGTGAAGGGATAGTCTTGCGATCTCTCTTCTTACAGGATCAAAGCACGAAAGAAGAATAGCTTCAGGGGTATCATCAACGATGATCTCAACTCCCGTTACCGCTTCTAAGGCACGGATGTTTCTACCTTCTCTACCAATTATTCTACCTTTTACTTCGTCAGATTCAATGTTGAAAACTGATACTGAGTTCTCAATAGCCTGCTCTGTTCCGATTCTTTGAATTGTTTGGATAACAATCTTTCTCGCTTCGTTTTTAGCATTCATCTGAGCTTCCTCCATAATGCCCTGAACGTGCGCCTGAGCTCTTGTTTTAGCTTCAGCTTTCATGGTTTCTACCAATTCTGCTTTAGCTTCATCAGCAGTATAATTAGAGATTTTTTCAAGTATTTCTACTTTTTTAGCCGTAGCTATATCTAATTCCTGTTGTTTTCTGTCTAGAATTTCATTCTTCTTAGCGTAATCTGCAATCTGTCTGTCTAAATCCTTTTCAAGTTTTCCAGTCTTACTAAGCTCATCATTAAGCTTATGTTCCTTGTCTTTAGTCCTTTTCTCAACTTCCTGCATTTTCTTTTCGCGGGACTGGATATCAGCATCATGCTGTGATTTCAATTCAAGAAACTTTTCTTTAGCCTGAAGATTCTTTTCTTTCTTTATGGATTCAGCCTGTACGTTAGCTTTTTCTATAAGGTTTTCGGCGTTTTTATTGGCATCATCTATAATAAATTTTGCCTTAGTATTCAGAGAACTTCTTGAGAAAAACATTCCCACGGCAGCCCCGATTACTAAACATACAACACCGACTATAACTTCTATCATAATGTATATTGAGTTTTAATTGTATTCATATCCTTTAAAAATAAAAAAGCCCACAATAATCCAGAGATTGAGAGTAAACTCCTAATCAACACGATTTGAACTGATTTCCACTGTCTGTAATCCGGAAGACCGGCGCGCCATTCAGAGGACATTTGTTCGGTAATTGTTTAGCGTTGAGTTTACCTTTAATGTGTTAGAATCATTGTAGGCAGTTTGTTCAGGAAAAAAAATCTATTTCCCGATTTCATTCAACGATTGATTAATCTGTTCTAATCTTTCGTTGGTTGAATTAATATTTTTTTCGTAGTTAAGAGAAACTACTTCTGCATTGGTTCCCAGTTTCAGAGCACACATTGCCAAAGCATCTTGTTTATCTCTTACATCGAAGTTCTGTTCAAAATCTTTAATCATATTCTCGATCTGCTTCCCTACCTTACGCAACGTTTCTTCTTCTGCTGCCGGTACGTTCAGCGGATATACTCTTCCTGCAATGTTTACGGTTATTCTCCTTACCTCCATTATAATCCACTGTTTTGAAGCTGAGCAATACAGAAATCAATTTCTTTAACCAATCTGTTGATATGGTTTTTCATTAATCTATTGTGTTCAGGATTTCCTGATATTGCTGAATAAAGCTTTATATTTTTTTGTTCTTCTGCTAATACCTGATTTCGTCTTCTCTCCTCATCATATTTCATCTTCAGCTCTTCATGCTCACTACTTAATTCTGATAACTTTTCAGTAAGATTTCTGTAATTCTTTTGCAGAGCCAAAATTTTTCTCTCTAATTCTGAAAAATTGTTTTCTAAATCTTGAAGCATTTCAGGTTTGTATATTCTAACTAGAAGCAAAAATAAAAAAATATTAACACTAACAAAAATAAATAGTCCTATATTTTGATCTCTCAACAAAAAAGGAGGTGCAAAAGCACCTCCTGAGTATTTTTAATATGATAAATTCTTATTCAAATTTCAGTACAAACATTACAGCTCTGGTCTGTAATGTAGAGACTGCAGAAGCCCAGTAAGGAGGTGTAGTAGCATTATCAGCCACTTTTTCATTATTCATGAAGAATGTTCCTCTAATGGCAGGGGTCAATTTAAATTTGTTGAAATAAAACTGAATTCCCATTTCTGCAGACCACGCAAAGTTGTGGGTTGTAGATCTGAAGATCTGTTGCATATTATCATCTGTAGAACTGGAATTAGACTGTAGGTTCACTACATAGTTCACCCCAGCAGCAATATAAGGTCTTGAGTTATACCATCTTCTTCCGTGAAGCTCCAAAAGTACCGGAATGTCAACCAATGTAGATTTAATATCCCTTACTTTATCTTTTTCCTGTAGAGGGATTGGCATAAAAGGGGGATTCGTTACAGATCCACCTGCATATTCATCATTGGATTGAGTATTAAAAGTCAGCTGTCTTTGTGCAAACTGCAACCCCGGCTCTACTCTTACATCCAGATAATCATTCAGTCTCCATTTTGCAATAAGCCCCGCACCGAAGCTGTAACTTTCTTTGGTACTGGTAACAAGATTCTGATTATCTTTCATCCCATAGGTTGGATGTAATACGATTCGGTAGTCCAGTTTATTCCCGTTCAAATAAAAACCCCAACTGAATTTCTGCTCGTCGAAATCTTCCAACTTATCCATTCTGTTTCGGGTTCTAAATTGCGCGTTTGCAAAAACGGCAACATTTACTGAGGTTAAAACCAGTGCTTTTAATAGAAATTTATTCATAGGTTACTTTGTTGCTTTATAAATTGTGGCTATACCCAAACTTAATTTTTTATATTCAACTTTCTTAAATCCCGTATCTAAAAGAATTTGCTTCATCTTCTCCCCGAAAGGAAAAGCATTTACAGAATCCGGAAGGTATGTATACGCCCTATTATCTTTGGAAACCAGCCTACCTATTGCAGGTAATATATTTTTGAAATAAAACATATAAAATGGCCCCATGAAACCCTCAACCTTTGAAAACTCCAGTATATAAACACTCTTGTTATCTTTAACTACTCTTCTTAACTCTGCCAAACCTTTGGTAAGGTTCTCAAAATTCCTTACTCCAAATGCAACGGAAACAGCATCAAATCTATTGTCCTCGAAAGGTAAATTTTCTGCATCTCCTTTTTGCATGGAAATTTTGCCGTCTAATTTAAGTTTTTTTATTTTAATAACGCCAACATTGAGCATTTGTTGTGATAAATCTAAACCAACTACTTTTGAACCGGTTCCTTTTTCTATCGTAATTGCCAGATCTCCCGTTCCAGTAGCCACATCCAGCACTTCTTGCGGGTTATCATTTTTCATCCATTTTACCAATTTATTTCTCCATAAAATATCAATTTTCATGGATAAAACACGGTTCAAAAGGTCATACTTCGGCGCAATATTGTCGAACATATCCTCTACCTGGCTCTTCTTTGTAGCCTCAGAATTGTAGGGAGTAACTTTAGTGATATCTTTTGTCAAAACTTAAAACTTGTAATATTCTTTATAATAATTTAGGAAATCCTGTTTTCTGAAGACTTTTGATCTTGATTCCACTTTCTGGACATTCTTGACCACTTTGTCATAATCTTCATCTACATTGTAATAAAAATCTTCTGTGTAAAGCTTATTGAAACGCTTTGCTCCTCCGTAGTAATCCTTTCCGTCAATAACAGTCTTGTCTAGCGCTGTCAATAACGAATCTTTTTTAAGGTTATACCCGTAGTACTGTTCATTCACATAGTAATCCTGATGCGCAATATTAAGCAGACCACGAAGTTTGTTTACTTCAAATGCTGAATCGTAAAGCATTTTTTTATTCTGATCGAAAACCTGAATAGAGTTTTTTCCCTTATTCAAATCCACATGCACATACTGCCCCGCTGAGATAACTCCTTCAGAACCATTATTGATTTTAAAGTAATACGTGTTTGGGGTAGGATTATCTACAACATAATAATTCTTCTTGGCTAAAAAAAGGAAGTAGATGCCAAAGGCAACGATAAACGCCACACCTGCAATAAGTAAGCCTTTTAAGGATGGGTTGTTTTTCATAGATTGTAAAGTACAATTTTTGCAAATTTAATAATATTTTTAATTCTCCGTTATTAATATTAATTATTAACTTTGCATCTTTAAAAAAATCATATAGAAGAATGCCGAATACGATCATTATTGGCTCTGGATCTTACATTCCGAACAGAGTTATTGGTAGAGATTACTTCATGAATTCCGAGTTCTACACTGAAGAAGGAGTAAAGATTGAAAAACCTGTGGAAGAGACCATTGCGAAGTTTGTAGAAATTACAGAAATCGAAAACAGGAGATTCATTGAGGATGATCTTTCCAACTCACAGATCGGTTATGAAGCCGCAAAAATTGCTCTTGAGGATGCAAAAGTAGACGGCGAAGAACTGGATTATATTATTTACGCAAGTAATTTCGGGGAAGTTACTGAGAACGGATACGCAGACTTTATGCCAACGATGGCAGCAAGAGTGAAAAATAAACTGGGAATTAAAAACAGAAAATGCGTAACGTATGACATGATTTTTGGATGTCCGGGATGGGTTGAAGGTATGATTTTAGCAGACAACCTGATTAAGGCTAACGTTGCCAAAACCATTCTTATTATTGGAGCTGAAACATTAAGCCGTGTAACAGATCCTTATGACAGAAACAGAATGATCTTTGCTGATGGTGCTGGTGCAGTAGTAGTAAAGGCAACAGATAAAGAAAATGTAGGTATTATTGCCCATAACACAATATGTGACAATGGTCCTGAATTAAATTACCTGGAAAACCAACCTTCCATCAACAAGGAAGTAGATCAAAAACGTTTATATGTAAGAATGTTAGGTAGAAAAATCTACGAATATGCTCTTAAAAACGTTCCTGTAGCTATTAAAGACACCATTACTGATGCCGGTCTTTCTATTGAAGATATTGACAAAATCCTTATCCACCAGGCTAATGCAAAAATGGATTATGCTATGATTGAAAGACTTCACAGACTTTATGATGTGAAAGAATACAATCACGCCATCTCTCCTATGACAATCCAAAACCTTGGAAATACGTCTGTTGCAACTATTCCTACCATGTATGATTTAATAATTAAAGGAAAAATGGAAGGTCAATCGTTTAAAGAAAATGGTAACATCATAATGACTTCGGTAGGTGCCGGAATGAACATTAATGCTATCGTTTATAGATTTCCTTAAAAATAATTTTAATTAAAATAAATAAAAAGCACAAAGGAAGTCTTCTTTTGTGCTTTTTTTGAATCAGAATATGCAAAAGAATTTTTTAATCATCGCCGGAATCTTCCTGTTTTTGGAAGTATATATTTATCAGGCTATCAGAACTCTTACTGATAATTCATGGATAAGAATCGGATATTGGGTACTATCTTTAGCCATATATGGGATTTTTGCTTACGAAGTCACTCATTACCAAAGATCAGACAGAAGTACTGTAAGAGCTCAAATTATGATTTCATTATTTTTGATTTTTATTCTTCCCAAAATTTTTGTGGTTTTATTTTTATTGATCGATGACATCATCAGATTCGGAGGCTATTTGGTAGGATTCGCAAAACCTGCTGAAAACTTCTTTCCGGAAAGGCGTAAATTTCTGAGTCTTGTAGGATTGGGAATGAGCGGTGTACTTTCCGCCTTATTCATAGACGGAATTACATTTGGGAAATACCGTCACAAAGTAAGAAGAGTGAAAGTAAAGTTCCCTAATCTTCCAAAGGTTTTTAAAGGATATAAAATCATTCAAATCTCTGATGTTCACAGTGGAAGCTTTTCCGACCCAAGCAAGTTACAGCACGCTGTTGACCTGATCAACGAGCAGAAGCCTGATCTTGTTTTATTTACAGGAGACATGGTGAATAATGTAGCGGATGAGTTCAAACCATTCATCCCTCTATTTTCACAAATCAAGGCTAAAGATGGCAAGTTTTCGGTACTAGGAAACCATGATTATGGAGATTATGTAACCTGGACCTCTTCTGATGCCAAAAAGAAAAATCTTGACACTTTGATCGATTATGAAAAACAAGCAGGATTTGACATGCTAAGAAACGAACACAGAGTCATTGAGAAGGACGGAGAAAAACTATACATTCTGGGAGTTGAAAATTGGGGACTGAAGCCTTTCCCTCAGTTTGGAAAAATTGACGATGCTTTAAAAGGAGTTCCTGAATCCGCTACAAAGATCTTAATGAGCCATGACCCTACTCACTTTGATTATGTGGTGAAAAAACACCCAGGAAACATTCATCTGACCCTTTCAGGTCATACTCACGGAATGCAATTCGGCCTGGACCTTAAGAACATTAAGTGGTCACCAGTCCAATACCGTTACCCAAAATGGGCGGATCTTTATGAAAGCGAAGGGAAGTTACTTTATGTAAACAGAGGATTTGGCGTATTGGGATATCCAGGAAGAGTGGGTATTCTTCCGGAGATTACCCTTTTTGAATTGAGTTAACAGATATGGGATTCAGGATATAATCTGATCATAAATCACCGGTTTCCCGCACAATAACAGCATTTGATTTAAAGGTACTTTTGGGCAAAGAGTTCAATAAGCGACTTTGAATCAAGTGCTTTTTCGTCTAAAACAGCTAAAGCTTCACGGATTTTCGGAAATTCATCTACAAACTCAAGCCCTTTCACCTCTTTCAGCCCGAATTCTTTCATTATTGCCCTGAACCATTCTTCATCAACGCCCCAGTACTTTACATATTTGCTTTCGTCAACAAATATCTCAATAAGGGTTTCTTTATCATTATAAATTAATCCAAAGTTGATAAAAGCATCTTCAGCCAATTCATACTGATGTTGGGTTATAAAATTCAGTGTACTTTCTTTATCCTGATAATTCCCATAATTCAAGTCGAAGTCTATATGCCCAAACAGAAAAGCAACTTCATTGGGAAGAGTTTCTGAAAGAGCCACCATCAGATTCCAAAGCTTCGGATTATCTATATTGATTTCTGCGTAAAACTTGAATCCTAAATTGTTATTTTCAGGATTATTATTAAAAGTTAAAGTATACCCTTCAACTATATTTGCCACCTTACTTTCCTCCCACCTCTTCAATACAGATACATTATTTTGCGGAAGCTCATCCTCTTTTAGAAAGCGTATTGTTTTAGGCAACTGTAAGACTGGTTTTATCATTGTTAGGGTATTAAAATATATAATCTTTCATGCGGGAAGTGGCCATTTCTTTGTCATTAATAAAAGAAAGAAAGTCTTCTAGCTTATCTTCCATTTTTCTACCTGAAAACAATCTTCTGTAAAAAGGAATATCAAAACGGTATTTATTAAAATCTGTAAACTGCCAGATGTTAAGATAAATCAGCACAAATTCTTCATTCTGCAAGGTCTCTAGCACCATGTTCTGATAATACTTCATTGGCAGCATCTGAAATACAAAATCATTGTAAGGTAACTGGCTGTAAGGAGAGATACTTTCCGGCACAATACTCAGTCCATCTTCTTCTGTAATTTCAGTATCTCTTCTCAGGCGTTTGAACGGAAAAAGGATATTCGCATTATCGATATTGGAGACATAATTAAACTCCAAAAGCTTCAGATTCTCCTGTGGAATTTTTACATCTTTCTGACGAATTCCCCTAATTTGTTTTTCTAAAAGATCCTGAATATTCTTCTTGGCATTTTCAATTTCTTCAAGATTTGAACCTTGATTATAAAAAGCAATTTCATGCCCTTTGGATGAAATTGCTTTTATAAGATTCTGCAGTTTTTCAGTAAGAGAAATCTCTATAAAAAAACTTGCTTTTATATCATGAATATCTAAAATTCTGAGAATTGCTTTTGTATTCTCTTCTGTAATTTTCAACCTTACATCACCGGTAATTTGAGAGCCAATTTTTGTTTCAGCTTCAATATTTGCAATGTTAAAAGTCAACAATATCATTTTAATTAAATTTTAGATAAAAACTATAATACACTAAAAATCAATCGTTAAAAGATTGATTATTTAAAGCATTACTTTATATTACTAATTCTTTGCTAATTTTACTTTTAGATTCTTAATCATGTCTTTTGTCATTTCAGAAATTCCAAAATCATACGCTAATCCCCAGTCTTTTTTAGCAACAGAATCATCAATAGAAGCAGGCCAAGAATCTGCAATTGCCTGTCTGAAATCAGGATTATAATCAATGCTGAAATCAGGAATTTCTTTCTTGATTTCTTCTGCCAGTTCTTTTGGCGTAAATGACATTCCTCCTAAATTATAAGATGAACGAACGGTTAAACTTTCCTTCGATGCATCCATTAATTTTAGAGTTGCGTTGATAGCATCATCCATATACAACATTGGCATTCCCGTGTCCTCAGAAATGAAACTTGTATACTTACCATCTTCAATAGCTTTATAGAAAATCTCAACAGCATAGTCTGTTGTTCCACCCCCTGCCGGAGTCTTCCAGGAGATCAACCCAGGATACCTGATACTTCTTACATCCACGCCGTATTTGTCGAAATAGTATTCGCACCACTTCTCCCCTGCCATCTTAGAAATCCCATACACTGTTGTTGGATTCAGCACTACCTCCTGTCCTACATCATGTTTTGGAATTCCTTTTCCAAACACCGCGATAGAACTTGGCCAGAAGATCTTTTTAAGAAGCCCCTCTTTCGCCATTTCACAAAAATGAAGAAGTGGTTCAAGATTTAATTTCCATGCGAAAATAGGCTGCTTTTCCGAAGTACCGGATAAAAGCGATGCAAGATGGTAGACTGTAGTGATGTCGTAATCCTTTACGACCTGTCTCACTAATTGAGTATTGGTAACATCCATTCTTTCATAGTGCCCCGCAGAGGTAATTCCTTCCTGCCATCTGTCCAGCCCTGAAGCGACAACATTTTCCGCTCCATGAATTTCAACAAGTCTATTGGTAAGCTCGGTGCCAATTTGTCCCAGAGCACCTGTAATCAGTATTCTTTCCGTATAGGATTCCATTTTTTAGATTTTTTTAGAATTGTACAAAAGTAAAAAAAACATGTCAACCATAATAATAAAGGTGTATTTAAAATACATTCCCCGATTGCCATGAAATTTTTTAAAGTTAAATTCTGAGAAAAGCAAGAACCTTGAAGAGGGAAGCCATTAAAGTCTTTAAAACAATAGAAAATCAAACGTATTACCTATTGAGCATATTTATATAGGCTATAAGGCCCGTAGAAACGCTTAACTTCCTTTTTCCAGCCTCCTCATCTCTCTATCTTACTTTCCTGACTCCAACCCAAGGTTATTAATGTAATTTCCATATTTTTGTTATAAGAAAAACAATCATTATGAAGAAGATTTTAATTGCTTCGATTATATTAGCCAGCCAGCTTAGCTGGGCCCAATTTACAGATATCAATATTGTAAAAGAGGTAAAGGTTAAGAATAAAGGTGTAGTAGTATCTGCACATCCATTAGCAAGTGAAGCAGGAGCAAAAATCCTGAGAATGGGAGGAAATGCCTACGATGCCATTACCGCTACTCAATATGCACTGGCAGTAGTTTATCCTCAGGCAGGAAACATTGGAGGTGGCGGATTTCTGGTAGGTGTAAAAAATAATGGTGAAAGATTCACTTTGGATTACAGAGAAACGGCTCCTAAAAAAGCCTCCAGGGATATGTATCTCGATAAAAATGGAAAAGCCAACACAGACCTATCTCAAAACGGACGCCTGGCAGTAGGTATTCCGGGAAGTGTGGCAGGGTTCTTTGCTACCCTGAAATACTGTAAACTTCCAATGGAAAAGATCATTCAGCCCGCTATTGATCTGGCAGAACAAGGATTTGCCATCACGGAACAGGAAGCTGAAATGCTTAATAACAATAGAGACCATTTTAAGAAACATAATAAATCAGCTATCATTTTTGTAAAGGATGCTCCATGGAAAGCAGGCGACCTTTTAGTACAGAAAGATCTTGCAGAAACGCTAAAACTGATCCAAAAACTGGGAGCAAAAGGATTCTATGAAGGTAAAACAGCCGATCTCCTGATTGCTGAAATGAAAAGAGGGAACGGAATTGTTACTTTTGAAGATCTTAAAAATTATAAGGTTGCTGAAAGAAAGGCCCTGGAGTTTGAATATAAAGGAAATAATGTAGTTTCAATGCCCTTACCTTCCAGTGGCGGGCTGCTTCTTGCTCAAATGCTGAGAATGGCCAGCTTTGAAAACCTTGAAAAATACCAGCAAAATTCAGCACAGGCTGTACAAATTATGACTGAAGCAGAAAGAAGAGCTTTTGCCGACAGAGCTGAATATATGGGTGATCCAGATTTTATCCAGGATAAAACTTCTTACCTGATTTCTGATGAATATTTAAAAGGCAGATGGAAAAGCTTTAGCTTTGATAAAGCCACTCCAAGTTCAGAAGTTGGAAAAATCATAGAACAACCTAAAGAATCTACACAAACCACTCACATTTCTGTGCTTGATAAGGATGGAAATGCAGCCTCCGTAACCACTACACTGAACGGCTATTATGGGAGTAAAGTTTTGGTTTCCGGAGCCGGATTCTTCTTAAATAATGAAATGGATGATTTCTCTATTAAGCCAGGAGTTCCAAACATGTTTGGAGCCGTAGGAGGTGAGGCAAATGCTATACAGCCCAATAAAAGAATGCTTTCTTCCATGACTCCTACGATTCTGCTTAAAAACGGAAAACCTTACATGGTAGTAGGAACTCCGGGAGGAACTACTATTCCCACTTCAGTATACCAGTCTATTGTCAATGTTGTTGATTTTAAATTAAATGCTAATATTTCAGTAAATGCCCCTAAGTTTCACCACCAGTGGCTTCCGGAAACAATAAAAGTTGAAAATAATTTCCCGGAAAGCACTATTGCTGAACTTAAAAAGAAGAATTACACCTTTGAAAAGGTAAAACAGATTGGAAAAACGGAAGTTATTGTCCTCGATGAAAACGGGAACATCCATGCTGTGGCAGATGGACGTGGA
This sequence comes from Chryseobacterium nakagawai, assembly GCF_900637665.1. NCBI lineage: Bacteria > Pseudomonadati > Bacteroidota > Flavobacteriia > Flavobacteriales > Weeksellaceae > Chryseobacterium > Chryseobacterium nakagawai. Next base: position 2,159,539 of record NZ_LR134386.1, on the reverse strand, counting down.
GATGACTCTGTAGCAGTAGAATAAACATTATCATCCACCCTCATGTAGCTTCGGCTTCATTTCAAGGACCAGATGGTCTATACGGAATGAAGCCGAAGTCTTTTTTGAACCACCCAAGTCTGAAACCACAGATTATTTTTCATGACTTTTGTCAGTTTTTAAGATAAAATTTCTTAATTTTCGCCCTTAAAAAAACAAAACGACTGTTCATTGAAAGCAAAAAAAATATACAATCAGCTCTATTTTCAGGTTATCATCGCCATCACAGCAGGTATTTTTCTTGGAAACTTTTATCCTGAACTGGGAGAAAAAATGAAACCTTTAGGAGATGGCTTCATCAAATTGGTAAAAATGATTATTGCTCCGGTTATCTTCATTACGCTTACTTTGGGAATTGCTCATATGACAGATCTCAAAAAAGTGGGAAGAATTGCCATAAAAGCAATGATCTATTTCTTCACCTTCTCTACTCTGGCCCTTATCATTGGTTTGGTAGTCGGGAATCTATTACAACCCGGCCACGGCTTAAATATTGATCCGGCAACTCTTACCGGAAATGTATCAGAATATCAGCAGAAGGCTCATGAATCCACACTTACGGGTTTCATTATGAACATTATCCCTGAAACTCTTTTCAGTCCTTTAGTAGGTGAAAACATCCTTCAGGTCCTTCTTGTTGCTATTTTAACAGGAGTCGCCTTGGTTTTAACGAAGGAAAAAAGCCAAAAAGTAACCGATTTTCTTCAGGCTCTGTCTGCTCCGATATTCAAAATCGTACATATCCTAATGAAACTTGCACCGATAGGTGCATTCGGAGCGATGGCATTTACCATAGGAAAATATGGACTTCATTCTGTTCTGAATCTTATATTCCTGGTGGCTACTTTCTATATTACCTCTTTCCTTTTTGTAGTTTTAGTGTTAGGAGCAGTGGCATGGTATAACGGTTTTAACATTTTCAAACTATTACTTTATCTAAAAGAAGAGCTTCTTTTGGTTTTAGGGACAAGCTCTTCGGAATCTGCCCTTCCTGGAATCATGGAGAAAATGGAAAAGGCAGGCTGCTCACGAACCATAGTAGGCCTTGTAGTTCCTACGGGCTACTCTTTCAATCTCGATGGAACCAATATCTATATGACTCTTGCTTCGCTATTTATAGCACAGGCACTCAATATTCACCTCCCTATTGAAAAACAGCTGATGCTTCTTTTAGTAGCCATGCTAAGCTCAAAAGGAGCTGCAGGTGTTACTGGTGCAGGGTTTGTAACATTGGCAGCAACATTAGCCGTTGTTCCAGAAATCCCTATAGCCGGAATGACCTTAATTCTTGGAATTGATAAATTTATGAGTGAATGCCGTGCCTTAACGAATGTTATCGGGAACTCTGTAGCAACTGTTGTGGTAGCAAATTGGGAGAAACAGCTAGATAAGGATCAATTACAATATTGCCTGGATAATCCTCATGAAATAGAAAAGAAATTAGAAATTTGATCTTTATGAAAAGGATACATAGAGTTCAACTATTCTTTGCTCTGGTTATATTAGTTCCTGCTTTTGGAAAATCTCAGATCAATGACAGTAAAATTCGTTTAAAGGTTTTGCAAAAAAAATTAATTGGAAGAGAACTTGTTTTTGGCAAATGGAACGAAAAGGGAGGTATGGAAACACACTTAACCTATTTAGGAACTGTAAGAACAAATAAAAGAAAGACCTTTAAAATAATGAATTCTGTATGGGTCTGGGGATTAGCTCAAAGGGCGACAAACAGAATTTTGATTTTTAATGAAAAAAATCAATATATTGGAAATTATTATTTGACTTTAAATACCTATTTACCTACCAAATTAAAAAATGGAATTCTAATCTTTCAAAATACTGATGATAATTGCGATAAAAATACAATCACAAGAGTTAATTTAAAAAATGGGTTGCCTCAACAATTCTTTAGAAAATGTAAAAATGACTATGGAGATATTTACGGCTTTGATGGAACTAATTAAATAAAAAATTTAAACCAAAATATTCAAACTTGCCGGTTGTACTTTCACATGAATGGGTGACTCTATCTTATTAAATTCACCATCAAGGTGCCAGTTTTTGGTATTTACTTTAAATGAGATTTCTGAAACCGGAAGATAAGTTACGTATTCATCATCTTTTAATTTCTTCGTAAACATTCTGAAAGCGAACAATGCGGAATAGGTCAAAGGGAATTTTTTTACCAAAACCATATCTACCAATCCATCACTTTTGCTTGCTTGAGGTGCTATATAGGCGTTATTCCCGAACTGGCGGGTATTAGCAATATTAAGCATCAGGTATCTACCGTTGTACTGCTTATATTCTTCCTCAAAAAAAGTAACCTTGATAGGTCTATAGTTAAAGAAAGTCTTCAGTGAAACTTTAATATAGTTTTTGAAACCACGGCTGGTCTTTTCAAACTCTTTCACCACTTTCCCGTCAAACCCTGTTCCTGAAACATTGATGGAAAGCCTATCGTTGACCGTAAAAGTATCAATTTTCCTGGATTGCTTAGCCTTTATTTTCTCTAAAAGCTCATCCAGGTTCTTGCTGAAACGGGTCTCATTGGAAAATCCATTTCCTGAGCCTGCCGGGAAAATTGCCAGTATTTTGTCTGTAAAAATCAGGTTCTTGGCTACGGTAGAAATGGTTCCATCTCCTCCAATGGCCACAAAAATATCGACTTCATCAAAATGTTTTTTAATAAATTCGTCTGTTCCCGGAATAGATTCGGAGACATAATACAAAGGATTACCTACCTTATTTTTAAGTTCATTCAAAAACGGCTGATAATTCTTTTTGGCCGAAAAAGGATTGATGATAAAAGCTACTTTTTCCATTACCACAAAAATAGAGAATGCTTCCTGAACCCGGAAGCATTAAGTTATTTAATTTTCATTCTTTCTTTAAATTCTGTATTTAATGTACCCTTCAGCTCTTCCCATGAAATAGGAATTGTGATATCTCCTGCTGCAAATGCCGCAATTTCATATGGACTATAGTGAAAATACAGGTTTTTATCATCAAAATAGAAGTTGTCTGAAGCCGGGATCTTTTCCACCAATAACATTTCAGAATTTTTTACGCTTCCATCTCCATCCATTGCTCCGCTGTTGATATTATTGATATTTTTCATCAATATTGCTTCAAGCTTAGCTTTTGAAGTGGAAGTAATATCCTTTAATTCCAATTTTTTATTGTTTTTAAGGTCAAAAATCCTTTCTGAAAATCCATAGTTATCATGGGCACCTCCTTCATATCCACTTCCCGTATATTGAATATGAATATACCCATTAGCATTGGATACAAGATTCATATGAGAACTTGAATACCAATCCTGAGCATAAGTAATATCAGAAGCCCAATCTTTACTATCATTTTTCACAGAGCTGAAATAATTATTTTTTTCATTATCCAGATAAGCTTGTAGACCAGCCTTGGAAAAATCTTTTATTTTATCATTTTGGAAATAGATACTGTCTAAAAGTTTTTTATCTTTTATAGTAGGAAATACCAGCAGTTTGGAAATATAATTAAGTTTTAGAGAGTCTGTAATTTTTGTAGAATCTTTTACTATGACTGAATCTACAACAAATTCTTCGGATTTTTTATTTTCCGTTTTCTCAGTTGAAGTTGCTGCTACTTCATTTTTCTTACAGGCTGTAAAAACAAAGAATGAAGAAAGTGCAAGAACGGAAATCGTATTTTTCATAATTTTAATTTTAAGTATTCAATACAAAAACCATTCAAAAGATGAATGGTTTTAAAAATTTATCCAAAAAAATAAATATTGGTTACAAACAGCTCAGAATTATTTCTTTACTAAGCTGATAATTTGATTTTCATGTTTGGAAGCAACTCCCCAAATTTGTTTGAATGCTGGGTAATATTCTTTGGGGTAATCGGCACTTGATACTTTTGTAGTTGAAGTTATTTCTAACTTATTTCCTTTTTGTTCAATATTATAACTGTATGCAATCTCTTTATCTTCTGTAACAATCTTTTTATTTTTTGGCATTTCTTCAATTACATACCCTTCAGGAATTTCAAGAAATACTTTTTTAACTTTTATAGTAGGTGCCCCAAAGTCGATAGGATATTTCCTGGCATCAGTCTGATCAAACTCATTGGATGTCTTGCTTAAAAACAGCATTGGATTGATAATTAACTTCTTTCCTACTCTATCTATTAAGTTGGATGATGAAAATTTCATTGTACTTTCAAAAGCTCCATTATCTAATACTTTTGAATCAATTCCTGTAAAATCTATCGAATAATTTTCTTTATACTGCTTTTTATATTTCTCAGGATTTTCATCATAACTATCTTTTACATTCATTGCAAAAGTTCCCGTATCTCTGTCAGAATAAGATCCTGAAATACTACCATCATCATTAAGTTTAGCATCCACTGTCAGAAAATTACTGCTTTCTTTCATATTTTGCAACTGAATCTGTATAGCTTTAGTTTTGGTTAATAAAATTCCATACTGATTCCAGTCTCTCATAGGAAGTTCATCCATAGAAGATTGCTTGGAAGTAGCATCATAAGTATGATAATTACCACTTATATCTACAGAAGCCAGCACATTATTCATGTTGGAAACATTAGGTGAAGCCAGATTAATCAATCCGTTATCTACCGTAGAGATAACCATCGGATCTGCTTTTAATCCTGCCTCACGGAGAAGCATGACAAGGAAAAGGTTAATTTCCGCAGAGTTCCCTGTTTTGGTCTCCAGCATCTTTTTGATTCCATCATCTGTATAAATTCCTCTTCCTTTATTCCATGTAAATGTTTTTTGAACATAAGAAAATATAGCATTGGCTTTTTCAAAATCAGATTTCATTTCCAAAACACCTGCCGGCATATTATCCTTTGCCAATCTTGTTTTCTTTAATTCATCCCCAAAACCCTCACTTTCATAAAGACTTTTACTGATCTGATCCCACGAAGATGAATAAAGCTTAAGCTCTCTAAAGTGGGTAGAGTGAAGTTCTGCACTTATTTTGGTTCGAAAGTTTCTGTCATTTCTCATCAGTTTTTCTGCTTTGAAACCTTTAACATTTTCATACCCAAACCTATATACTTTATATTGACCACTTGAAAAACTTTTTTCATCCACCATTCTATACTTAGGCATCAAAGCTCCTGTATAATTAATATTATATGAGACACTAATTGGAGCATCGAACACATATTCTGTATAAAGAGATGGGATATTTGTTTCAATTAAAACCTCAGGAATCATATATATAAATGGAGATATTATTTCATACTGATATTCCAGTACAGAACCATTCTTCACATTAGGAAAAGCAAACTTATTGACATTTACATACTTACTTTCCTTGCTTTTATATTGCGAACTTTTCTCAACTTTTATAGGAACTGTTTTTCCATTCTCAAGATTATAGGTGAAAGCCTTGAACTTTCCTAATGTTTCTTTGGATCCGCTTGTCTGATAAAGAGGAATTTCCAAATTAAGCCAGTCTTCAGCTTTATCTTTGTCATAGATTTTTATTCTGTAATAATATCTTTTAGAAAACTCTCCAGAGCCGGCATCAACCATATAATGTACAGATCTATACAAAATTTCTGCGGGAGCATTTTCATCTAATAATGATTTTGTTTTAGAAAGATCTCCTTCAGAAAATTTAGGAGGATTCAAAAACTCATGTTTTTGGGCATTAATCGCCATTATATTCGCCGAGCAAATCAGCACTAATATTATTTTTTTCATCTTTATATTTTTGTGATTAAAATTTTTGAGTTATCCATGTTTATGATCTTTTTCCTAAAGCCTACATAATCATTGTATCTCTCTTTGGGGAAAGTTCCTTTATTGATCAGCATTTTTCGAGTTACTTTTATTCCGTCATCATTTTTAACAAAACTTAGCTTATAATTTCCAAATTCTGAATCAATATTAACATTATCTGGAGTTTCGTCCGTTTTATAACCGTTAGGTATGATAAAACTGATTTCATATTCATCCTCAAAAGATTGTCTGACCTCAAAAGGAAGTTCGCGGTTTTCGTCTGTTTTGTAAACACCATCTGAAGAAATAGGAACAGCTCTGAAAATGAGACTATTTCCTGCATTTTTGCAATAATTATGGGTTTCAAAATCTAAATCATAGGTAATGGCAGCTTTATCTTTATCATTGACAAAGTTTTTCATTTCAACTTTTTCAAAGCTTAAAACATCAAACCTTTTTTTAATGGCATCATTCTTTTCTTTTGGATTAAGATTGGCCAATCCGAGGTTATAATCGTATTGATTTCCCGTGTAGAAAAAATTTCCTTCCCCGGTAATACTGTTATCCTCACCAATCTTTATTTTTAATTTTTGTTTTTCTTTATTTTGATCAGCTGTATATACCGGAGTATTAATCAATTCTATTCCGTTTTTCTTTACAGACAGTACATTCCTATCTGTGGTACTGGATCCCAAATGATTAAATGCTATCTGTTGTGAGGTGTTTTCAAGCCAGATATTTCCATTTTCAGTCGGTACCATTAAAATAGCATGGTTTCCACCCATTCTAGGGAAGTCGGGATCAAATGAAACCTGAGAAAGCCCTGAATTGATAACACAATAATAGGAAGGTATTCCTGCTTCATTTAAAAGTGTTTTCATATAATTGGTAAGTCCTTTACAATCTCCATAACCTTTTTTATGCACTTCGTCCGGCATCATGGGAAGCCACCCTCCAATTCCCAATCCTACATATATATATCTGGTTTTGGTCTGCATATATTGATAGATTTTCTTTACTTTTTCTGCTACAGAACCCTGAAGCTGTAAAGAAGCAACTTCAGCCTTAATATCAGGAGTAGATAATGCTGCAGGTTCAACAAGGTTACTATAATACCAAGTACCGAAATCTGTCCAGTTATTTAAAGTTCCCTGCTTTCCAGCCAGATTGAACTTTGTAAGAGCGAAACTTACTTTTGGTAATATTTTAACTGGTTCCGGAATCATTGAAATATCATCTATCGCCGGAACATTTTTGTAAGAATATGTTTTTTCATTTCCGTTCCCCTCTTCCATTACTAAAGCATAATTATACTTTGACGGATAAATTTTGGTTCGAAGATCAATTCCTGAAGTATTGATAATTTTCATCTGTGATTCTTCCAGAGATGTATTGGTAGAATAAAATGGGAGAAAGTCAGGAATAAAAATGGTATTTTTATCTTCAGACTGGTATGAAAAATCAATAGTGTAAGGATATTTTGTTGAGCTATATAATAAAACCATTACTCTATTATCAGAATAAAACACACCTTGTGTATTATTGGCAAAATCACTAAAGTCAGATTTAGAATAACTTTTTACCTTCTTACCGAATTCATCATAAATGGTAACTTTTACATCAGAAATACTTTTTGCTTTGTCATAAGGAATATAAGCTATAGCTTTTTCGCTACCATCTTTATTTAAAACTGTCGTTACCGTATTATATTGATATTTTATTTCATCGACTTTATTGATCTGAACAGTTGTCAGATTCTTTCTGATTACCGCGTTAGCATTTTTTTTTAAGTTCTCGGGAATTGAAGAAACCGGATAGCTTTGGGCAAAATATATTGAGGCTGTAGACAAGGCCCCTAGAAATAGTATTTTCATCATGGTTATTAAAATTAGACAAAAATAATAAAATCTTAACAAATGTTAAATAAAACTAAAAATAATAGTTTTAAAAAAGACAAACCTAGCCTAATATAAATTCAATCATTTAATTTTCAATATTTTATAAATAAAAATCCCAAAATCAATGAAACAATAAAGGCTCCACATTGTGAAGCCTCAACTAATACTTAAAAAAGCATTATCCTAAATTTACCTTAATCTAATAAGGTTGTAAATAATCAAAGGTTGTTAATATACAAACAAAAATGACGGTTTGAATGTATAGATCTTTTGAATCATTTAAAATTAAAAATATTTTAATATGAAACAGTAAATTTCATATTGTCTGCGATTTCAAATTTAGAATAATTTTCAATTGATATAATTCAATATCTGTAGAATTAATTACACAAAAGAGTACAATAAATTCTACAAACAATTATCTATAAAAAAAGACTCCGTTACTGAAGTCTTAAATTTTTATTTGTTTTTCTAATCATTCGGAATTCTTTTACTGTCATAAGTATCACTTCCAAGTCCCAAAACGGGAATAAAAATAAACCCGAGGAAGAACAGCAAGATTGTATAGAGAGGAGTCTCTTTTCCAAAACCTTTCGCCAATCTGTCATTAACCACCCATGCGGCATAAAGATTTACGAATGGAATTAAGAATAAGATAATCCACCATATCGGTTTTTTCACAATATCCAACATTACAACAGCATTGTAGATAGGGACAAAAGCTGCCCAAGCATCTTCTCTACCTGCCTTTTTAAAGATTTTGAACATACAATATCCGTAAAACAGATATACGAGTAAGCTCATGAACATTGATCCAATCCCTAATCCTGCAGCAGCTGCACCAGAAACTGCGTCTACCCCATTGTAGGAGTCTGTTTGTAAAAGAGTTAACATAGTATTATTTTTATTTGGTTTATCCAAATATAAAAAAAGCTTCTAAATAATTAGAAGCTTTTTTTTGATATTTAAAAAACGTTTATGCATCAATTTTTGCATATTTCGCATTTTTCTCGATAAATTCTCTTCTTGGTGGAACTTCATCTCCCATCAACATTGAGAAAACGCTGTCTGCTTCCACTGCATTATCAATAGTCACCTGTTTCAGGATTCTGTGTTCAGGGTTAAGAGTTGTTTCCCAAAGTTGCTCAGGGTTCATTTCTCCAAGACCTTTGTAACGCTGTACTTCAACACCTTTTCCATCCGGAGACATTTCTAAAGTAAACTCTTCACGCTCTTTCTCGTTATAAGCATATACTTTTTTGTTTCCTTTTTTCAATAGATATAAAGGAGGCTGAGCAATATAAATATATCCATTCTCAATAAGTTCCTTCATATATCTGAAGAAGAAAGTAAGAATTAGGGTAGAGATGTGAGATCCATCAATATCAGCATCGGTCATAATAACAACTTTATGGTATCTTAACTTTACCATATTTAATGCTTTGCTATCTTCTTCTGTTCCTACAGAAACTCCAAGAGCAGTATAGATATTCCTGATCTCTTCATTATCATATACTTTATGAAGCATAGATTTTTCTACATTCAAAATCTTACCTCTTAGTGGAAGAATAGCCTGGAAGTGTCTATCACGTCCTTGTTTCGCTGTTCCACCTGCGGAATCTCCCTCCACAAGAAATATTTCAGATTCAGCTGGGTCTTTAGATGAACAGTCAGATAGTTTTCCTGGTAGTCCAGATCCTCCCATCGGAGATTTTCTCTGAACCATTTCACGAGCTTTCTTAGCTGCCTGTCTTGCTTTTGCAGCGAGAACCACTTTTTGAACAATAGTTTTAGCTTCATTAGGGTTCTCTTCCAAAAAGTTAGTAAGCATTTCCCCTACAATTTTATCTACAGCACCAGAAACTTCAGAATTTCCTAATTTCGTTTTGGTCTGTCCTTCAAACTGAGGTTCCATTACTTTTACAGAAATTACAGCGGTTAATCCTTCACGGAAGTCATCTCCTGTAATTTCTACTTTTTCTTTTGCCGGAAGCCCCAATTCGTCTGCATATTTCTTTAAAGTTCTCGTTAAAGCACGTCTGAAACCTGCTAAGTGAGTTCCTCCTTCATGAGTGTTGATGTTATTTACATATGAGTGAAGGTTCTCATTGAAGGAAGTATTGTAACGCATTGCTACTTCTACAGGAATATTATCTCTTTCTCCTTCCATGAAAATCACGTGTTCCATAATAGATTCACGATTTCCATCGATATAAGCAACGAATTCCTTTAATCCTCCTTCAGAATGGAAAATTTCTGATCTGAAAGAACCGTCTTCTAATTTCTCTCTTTCATCGGTAAGGGTAATCGTAATTCCCTTATTAAGATAAGAAAGTTCTCTTAAGCGGCTTGCTAAAGTATCATAATTATAAACTAATTCTGTAAAAATAGTATCATCCGGCTGGAAAAACTGTTTTGTTCCTCTTTTGTCACTATTCCCAATTTCTTCAACACCTGTTTGTGCTTTTCCTTTGGAATAGATCTGCTGATAAACGTTTCCATCTCTGTAAACCGTAGTGATCATCTCGTTGGAAAGTGCATTCACACATGATACTCCAACCCCGTGAAGACCTCCTGAAACCTTGTAAGAGTCTTTATCAAACTTACCTCCGGCTCCAATTTTTGTCATTACAACCTCAAGAGCAGATTTTTGTTCTTTTTCGTGGAAGTCAACCGGAATACCTCTACCGTTATCGCTCACTTCGATCCCGTTACCTTCTTTAATGGCAACAAAGATCGTGTCGCAGAATCCTGCCAATGCTTCGTCGATAGAGTTATCTACTACTTCATAAACCAAATGATGGAGACCTCTTAATCCCACATCACCAATGTACATTGAAGGACGCATACGTACGTGCTCCATTCCTTCCAATGCCTGAATACTACTAGCTGTATATTGTTTTTGACTCATATTAAATATTAAAAATCTTGCTATATGCAAAGACTTACAAATATCGTGATTTTTTTCGAGGTATGAAAGTTAAAAAGTGTCAAAAAAATGTAGAGTTTTCTTAGCGAAAACATAAGGAATGGCTAGCCAATAAAAGATTCAAATTTAAAATGTATTACTGAAATATCAACTGTTTTAAATCATACTCAACATCAATAATTTATGCGTAAATTTATTTACTGAAAAGTTGATATTATGGATGATTTTATAGCTGCCCGCGCCCAGATGGCGCTTTCTCTGGGCTTCCATATCATATTCTCCTGTGTGGGAATGGTAATGCCTTTCTTAATGGCTTTTGCCCATTGGAAATACCTGAAAACCAAAAATGAAGTGTATAAAGGCCTCACAAAAGCCTGGAGCAAAGGGGTAGCCATATTATTTGCTACCGGAGCTGTTTCAGGAACGATGCTTTCCTTTGAGCTGGGACTTTTATGGCCCGGATTTATGAAACATGCAGGTCCTATCTTCGGAATGCCCTTCTCATTAGAAGGTACTGCTTTCTTTATTGAAGCCATCGCCATTGGATTCTTCTTATATGGATGGGATAAGTTCAATAAGTGGTTTCACTGGTTCTGCGGTTTTCTTGTAGGAGTAAGCGGGTTGGCATCCGGTATTTTAGTAGTAGCCGCCAATGCCTGGATGAACTCTCCTGCCGGTTTCGATTATATTAACGGACAATACCTTAATATAGACCCTATTAAAGCTATGTTTAATGATGCATGGTTTCCACAGGCTCTTCACATGACTGTTGCTGCTTTTTGTGCCACAGGATTTGCAGTAGCCGGAGTTCATGCCTTTTTAATTATGCGAAAAAAGAATGTGGAGTTTCATACCAAAGCATTCAGAATTGCAGTGGGTTTTGCTCTAATTGGAGCGTTTGGAGCCCCTTTAAGTGGAGATGTAGCTGCAAAGTCTGTTGCAGAAAGGCAGCCTATCAAATTAGCAGCTATGGAAGCGCACTTTGAAACGGAAAAAGGAGCTGCCTTTGTAATTGGCGGAATTCCTGATGAGGAGAAGGAGGAAATAAAATATGCAATTAAAATTCCCAAAGTATTAAGCTTTCTGGTAAGCAATGATTTCAATGCTGAAGTAAAAGGGCTTAAAGACTTTCCAAGAGACGAATGGCCACCGATAGCAGTTACCCATTATGCCTTTCAGATTATGATTTTCTTTGGAGTAATAATGATCTGCATAGGAACGGTATATCTTTATGCTTTCTTCTTTAAAAAGGAATGGCTGACCAAAAACTGGTTATTAAAAACATTTCTAATGGCTACTCCATTTGGATATATTGCCCTGGAAGCAGGATGGACTGTTACTGAAGTAGGAAGACAGCCTTGGATTATTTATGGAGTGATGAGAACAATAGATGCCGTAACCCCAATGCCGGGAATACAGTATTCATTCTATTTTTTCACCGCAATCTTTATATCCTTATCATTGATTCTGATCTTCCTTTTAAGAAGACAAGTCCAAATGGTCCCTAGACTTTACGATCCAACAGACCCACAGTTTAACGATAAAAACAAAAAATCATGATCTACATTGTTATAGGATTTCTCTGGCTTTCCATCTGTCTTTATATTATTCTGGGCGGGGCTGACTTTGGGGCAGGTATTGTAGAACTTTTTACGAATAAAAAGGCCCGCCATAAAACTCATGAAATTATGTATGAATCAATTGCTCCCGTCTGGGAAGCCAATCACATGTGGCTGATTATTGCCATTGTTATCCTTTTTGTGGGCTTTCCTGAGATTTATACTACAATGTCTACCTACCTTCATATTCCTTTAGTCTTAATGCTTGTAGGAATTATTGCAAGAGGAACAGCCTTTACATTCAGGCACTATGATGCAGTAAAGGATAACTGGCAGGTTTTATATACTCAGATTTTCTATTATGCCAGCCTTTTAACCCCCTTCTTTTTGGGATTAATTGCAGCAGCAACGGTTTCATACTCTATCAATCCTGATGCTACTACCTTTTTGGATCTGTATGTTTACAGCTGGCTGAATTGGTTTGGAGTTTCTGTAGGTTTATTCACTGTAGCATTGTGTGCTTATCTTGCCTCTATCTTTTCATTGAGAGAAACCCGTGGGAAAGAAGAATTGCTATTAATGATCAGAAAATCAAAACAAACAATGATCTTTGTTGTCATTACAGGAGTTCTTGTATTCGCTACAGCTTACCTTTCGGATATTCCTCTTTTAACCTGGGTATTTTCAAAACCTTTAGGAATCATGGCGATTGCTTTTGCCACGGTTGCTTTATTGCTTATTTTAAGAGCTCTCAACAACCAGAAATTACTTCCTGTAAGAGCTCTGGCAGGCTTTCAAATGGTTATGATCCTTGTGGCGGCAACTTATCAGCACAACCCGGATATTATCTTATTAGGTAATGGGCAACATCTTTCACTGTTAGAACATATGGCACCTCCCAAGACTATTTCTGCATTGGGATGGGCATTGATGCTAGGTTCATTATTTATTCTTCCATTTTTATTTTACCTGATGGCTTCATTCAGTAAGCTGAGAAAATAAGTAAATATGCAAAGTTATAAGGACAAAACAGAGCTTATTGAAGAGATCAAAACAAGATACCATCTTTATGATCAGGAGTTTGATGATATTAAAGAAGCTGAAAAAGATCTGTTAAAACCAGGAGTGGATAAAACTCCATCCCAAAATATATCCTATCAGATTGGCTGGACACATCTCATCCTTCAATGGGAATCTGATGAGAAAAAAGGAATTGAAGTAAAAACACCAACTCCAGAATACAAATGGAATAATTTAAAAGGATTATACCAATCTTTCTATGACCAATATGGTTATTATAGTTTAGCAGAGCAGAGGGAACTTTTACAAAAACAGGTCAATGAAATTATTGAATGGATTGAAAGTCTTGATCATGAAATCCTATTTGTTCCTGAACAGAGAAAATGGGCAACAACACCTGCCCTATGGCCCGTTTGGAAATGGATCCATATCAATACAGTGGCCCCTTTTAAAAATTTCAGGTCACAGCTAAGAAAATGGAAAAAAGAAACCGGTACAGAATAATTCTGTACCGGTTTTTTATTATTATGTTGTATAAAACTAAGCTAGTTTCATCAATAGATTCTCGTCAATCTTCTCTACTTTCACAATATTATTCTTCGTTAAAGTCTTAGAAGCTTTATCCCATTTTTTACCGGATAACTGGCTTCTTTCTTTTACTTCAGCCAAAGACATTGCTTCTTCCTGAGAATTAAGAATTTCAAGAATTACTTTTTCATCTTCTCCCAGTTCAATTTGAGGAACTGCTTTTTCCGGTCTCATCTGAGGGAAGAATAATACTTCCTGAATAGAGGCATTGTTCGTTAAGAACATAATTAATCTATCCATACCGATTCCTAATCCTGAAGTTGGTGGCATACCATATTCAAGGGCTCTTAAGAAGTCCTGATCGATGAACATTGCCTCATCATCTCCTCTTTCAGATAAAGCCATTTGTGCTTCAAAACGCTCTCTCTGATCGATAGGGTCGTTAAGCTCTGAATAGGCGTTGGCAATTTCTTTTCCACATACCATTAATTCAAAACGCTCAGTTAAACCTTCTTTGCTTCTGTGCTTTTTTGTCAATGGAGACATCTCAACCGGGTAATCTGTAATGAAAGTCGGCTGGATGAAGTTTCCTTCACACTTCTCACCGAAGATCTCATCAATTAATTTCCCTTTACCCATCGTTTCATTCACCTCAATTCCAATAGACTTCGCGAAATCATATAATTCCTTCTCTGTTTTTCCAGTGATATCGAAACCTGTAAATTTCAGGATTGCTTCTGTCATAGAAACTCTTGGATAAGGAGCTTTGAAATCTACTTCATGTTCTCCAAACGTAGCTGTTGTAGTTCCGTTTACCTGAATCGCACAGAATTCCAATAATTTCTCAGTGAAATCCATCATCCAGTTGTAGTCTTTATAAGCTACATAGATTTCCATAGCTGTAAACTCCGGGTTGTGAGTTCTGTCCATTCCTTCGTTTCTGAAGTTTTTAGAGAATTCATATACTCCGTCAAAACCACCTACGATCAATCTTTTCAGATATAATTCGTTAGCAATCCTTAAATATAATGGAATATCTAATGCATTGTGATGCGTGATGAACGGTTTAGCCGCTGCTCCACCAGGAATTGACTGTAGAATTGGAGTTTCGACTTCAAAATATCCTGCATCATTGAAGAAAGTTCTCATCGCATTGAACAATTTTGTTCTCTTCACGAAGATTTCCTTCACTTGTGGATTTACTGTTAAATCTACATAACGCTGTCTGTATCTTAATTCAGGGTCTGTAAATCCGTCGTGTACAACACCGTTTTCATCTGTTTTTGCCTGAGGAAGTGGACGTAAAGCTTTAGTAAGAAGGGTAAAATTCTTTACTAAAACCGTTTTTTCTCCTACCTGAGTAGTAAACAATTCTCCTTCAATACCGATGATATCACCAATATCTAAAAGGTGTTTGTATACTTCGTTATATAATTCTTTATCATCTCCCGGACAAATCTCGTCTCTGTTGAAGTAAACCTGAATTTTTCCTTTAGAATCCTGCAATTCTGCAAAAGAAGCCTTCCCTTGAATTCTGCGGGACATTAATCTACCAGCGATCTTCACCTGTTTACTTTCAGAAAAGTCCTGTTTTATAGATTCTGTAGTATCTGTAATGGTATACTCATCCGCAGGGAACGCATTAATCCCCATTTCAGTAAGCTTATTCAGCTTTTCTCTTCTAATGATTTCTTGTTCTGATAATTGCATTTCTTATTTTTCTAAAAGCGTACAAATTTAGGCATTTTTGAGTTGACCGTCAATTGATTTTTTCAGAAATTTTAAAATGTCAGCCGGAATGGAGTTGAGATACGGGATATGAGGTATCGAAATAATAGATATAAATTGATGTGTTATTAACTTTAAGCCTTAGACTTTGAAGTTTAAAAGCTTTTCCTATTCTGTTGAGGAATAAATGTCCACACCAATATTCTACTTATTTTCTGTCCCTGAGCCATATCAATGGTTTTCACCTCTACAGCCTTTACTTTCTTTAAAAGGGTAGTTAATTTATATAAATTGTCTTTTTTTGAAACCAGACAAGTAAACCAAAGAATCTGTGATGAATATTGAACACTTTCATTAATCACATTGGTAATGAATTTCAATTCTCCGCCTTCACACCATAATTCTGATTGTTGTCCCCCAAAATTGAGCAACGTTTTCCTGTCTTTTCCTTTATTTAAATTCTTTGTTTTTCGAAGGTTTCCTTTTATCATAGATTCTTTTGAATCATGAAAAGGGGGATTACACATAGAAAATGTAAACCGGTCTTCAGGATTTAGTATATTTTTGAAAATAT
The DNA here is from genome assembly GCF_900637665.1 of Chryseobacterium nakagawai. NCBI lineage: Bacteria > Pseudomonadati > Bacteroidota > Flavobacteriia > Flavobacteriales > Weeksellaceae > Chryseobacterium > Chryseobacterium nakagawai. Next base: position 2,143,521 of record NZ_LR134386.1, on the reverse strand, counting down.
ACTTGGAATCAGGCTGATGTTTCAATTCAATTGATGAGGACAAATCTGGATTCTGATCCAGGATATATTGTGCATTTTTTAAAGAGTCTTCATTGATATCCGTCCCAAGCATCTTCCAACCATAAGATTTATGGGCAATCAAAGGATAAACGAGGTTTGCTCCTACTCCAACATCAAGTCCTTTTACAGAAGTCCCGGTTGGAATTTCACCATTTTTTTCTGCTAACAGATCAGCAATATAATGAACGTAATCTGCCCGCCCAGGAATAGGTGGACATAAATTGGTGTCGGGAATATCCCAATCTTTAACATTATAAAAATGGAATAATAAAGCCTTGTTGAGTAATTTTACAGCTTCAGGAATACTGAAATTAATAGTTGTTGTCCCATGAATATTCACAAAAACATAATGTTTCAGTTCTGGCACACAAGAAATAAGCCGATCAAAATCATAAGGATTACGGTGCAGATTTCTTGTATGCAGACTGGATTTTTCTGTGGACATCTTTTATTTTTTCTGGCTTAGAATATACTCCACCATTTTTTTTGCATCTTCTTTAGATACTTGTGGATGAGCAGCCATAGGGACTCCGCCCCAAACTCCACTACCGCCTTCTATAATTTTGGAAGCCAACAACTCGATATCCTTGTCAGAATATTTGGCTGCGATTTCCTGATAAGAAGGTCCTATCATTCTCTCATTAACAGAGTGGCACCCCGAACAATCCAATGTTTCCATGATCTGATCACCGGAAAGATTGGACTGAGCTGGAGCTGATGCAGCATCTGAAGACGCTACCTCTGTTGTATTTTCTTTTTTAGAACAGGAAAAGATCAGAAGACCTAAAGCTCCTGCCAAAAATAAGTTTTTCATTATTTCTTCGCTGTAGAATCTGTTTTAGCAGCTTCAGGAGCAGGGGTAGCCGGAGTTGCAGCAGCCGGAGCAGCAGTTTTAGCAGTTGAATCTACCACTGTAGTTGCTTCTGGCTCTTCAAGCATAGTGTTGCTGTCCTGTAATGAGTGATCAGCTTTTTTAGAGCAGCTAGCTAATAATAAACCTCCAATAAATGCGATTGCGAATACTTTTTTCATTTTTTTCTAATTTGAAAGCAAAAATATAAAAAATAAACGTTTCAGCTTATGACAAATGTTTTCTTTGAATAATATTTTTAAAAAGCAATACTTAATTCAACACATAATAATAATAATAATAATAATAATAATAATTCAAACACTAGGGAAATTTAAATTCACTTATTACTTTTGTGATATTAATTGTTTACACCAAAACATAACTATTAATTTGAACTTATGACTAAAAAGAATTTATTGAGTACAGCTCTTTTTGCTGCACTCACTGCCCTTTCATTGTCTTGTGACAATTCTTCATCAGATATTCAATCCTCTGAATATTCTGATAAAATAGAATCCGTAACCTTATTAAAAACGACAAAATCATGGGAAGGAACATTGTACCCCAACTATCCGAGTGGACAACCTGAAATTTCTGTACTTAAAATTTTCGTCCCACCTCAATAAAGCTTTAGACTGGCACAAACATCCGGTGATTAACGCAGCCTATATAGAAAAAGGTGAAATTCAGATTGAAAAGAAGGAAGATGGTAAAACACAATGGATAAGACAAGGCGAAGTACTTCCGGAAATGGTGAACATTGCCCACAGAGGCAAAACCGGAGATAAAGGAGCAACGTTAATTGTCTTCTACAGTGGATCTCCCGATATACCTATTTCAGAACCGGTCCATTAAATTAAAAGCCACTAAGTTCACAGGAGTCTTTCTGATTACAGAATCATTTCGCTCAGCCAAGAAATAGTATCTTTCTAAATTAAATACTTTTCTGAACTGCTTATTGCTTTGATGTAAGCTCATTGTGAACTTAGTGTTATAGGCTATTTACTTTTACAAATTGATTTCCATTATCTTAACTTAAAAATATCCATTGTACTCTTAATTTTTTTTATAATTTTAAATAGATTTCTGATGATAAGATAAAAGTTATGGTTTTAATTTCGAAAATACTGTTTTTCACCAGCCATCACGGCTTTTATACGGTGATCCTTCTTTTTCTGATTTTTGGATTACTATCCTATCTCACTAAAAAAGCATGGTTTTTAATTCTGGCAATTCCTCTCTCTATTTTAAATGGATTTTGCGGACAGTTTCTAAATGCCTGGTTTCTGAATCAATATGGTATAGAAAGTACCGCTATTATTACTTCCGATGTAGAAACCAATTCTACATTAAATGACATGTACATTCACGATTATGAGGCAGTTGTTAAAAAACAGGATGGGAAATATGTATCAACGTTTTTTTCTACTACAAGCGCAACGATCTATCCTATTGAAAATACCATCAGAATCCCTCCAGTAGAGATTCCTTTTCCTGTAAAATACATTCCGGGATACGAAAAAAATATCGTTATTCTTTATAATCAGTCCGAGGAAGGAAAAGCAGTCCTTAAATACTCAAAACTGGCTCCGGTAAACTCTGCAAGAATTAAATATGAAGCAGACAGAACCAATAAAGAGTTCATTGCAGAATATATCAAAGCATTGGAAGGTTATACGGTATCTTATGATGAGGAAAGTTATAAAATAAAGCTGGAAGCGCTCAAAGAAGAACTTAAACAACTGAAATAGAATTACTTTAATATTAAGTTTTTTATTTTTTTGAATTTTTTGTTTTTTGTATTAAAAAAATTTCTACATTTGTCCCAATGTTTACAATGAGCAACAATATTTGGTGGTGGCTTTCAAACTCTTCGTCGGGTCTGAAGTTATTGTCATGTTGCTAAACAAACAGCAGATATAAGTAAAACAATACACAATATAAGGCTTTGACGGATACCGTTAAAGCCTTTTTTTATTCCTACAATCTAAAAAAATAAAACAGCAGATGTTTACACAAAAAATCAAAATAAAAACCGTTTCGAAAAAAACTCTTGGAGATCTTCATACTCCAATGAATATTTATCTTAAGATCAGAGACAAATTCAGAGACACGATCCTTCTGGAAAGCTCAGATTCAAAAAGTATTGATAACAATTTTTCCTTTATAGCGATCAATGCCGTTGCAGGAATTGAAGTGAAAAACTTAAATGAATTTGAAATCAAGCTTCCTGACTCTGCTCCGCTAAAGCAATTCATTATGGAGCGCAATATCTCTGAGATATTTGAAGAGTTCCGTACTATTTTTGATTGTGAAAAAACCAATGATCCTATTGAACAAACTGCACAGAGCCTTTTCGGATATACAAGCTTTGAAGCGGTACAGTTTTTTGAAAACATCAATTTAAAAGCACAAAGTCCGGAAGTAGAAATTCCAATTCTGAGATATAGATTATACCAATATGTAATTGCCATCAATCACTTCAATGATGAAATGCATATTATTGAAAACCAAATGGATGGTGTAAAATCTGAACTACATCTTTTAGAAAACCTCATCAAAAATCAAAATACCCCAGTCTATCCATTTGAAAAAAACGGTCAGGAAACGTCCAACATTACTGATGAAGATTATATCGAATTGGTAAAAACAGCTCAGAAACACTGTATGAGAGGTGATGTATTCCAATTGGTACTGAGCAGAAGATTTGAGCAGAAATTCAAAGGTGATGAATTCAATGTTTACCGTGCTTTAAGAAACATCAACCCTTCTCCTTACCTATTTTATTTTGATTATGGAAACTATAAACTATTCGGATCAAGTCCTGAAAGCCAGTTAATCATTAAAGACAACAAAGCTATTATTCATCCGATTGCCGGAACTTCCAAAAGAACCGGGAATTTAGAAACAGACCTTCAAGCTATTGAAGTCTTAAAGAATGATCCTAAAGAAAATGCTGAACACACAATGCTGGTAGATCTAGCTCGTAACGATCTTGGAAAGCTGGGTAAAAATGTAACAGTGACTAAACTTAAAGAAATTCAGCTTTTCTCTCACGTCATCCACATGGTAAGTGAAGTAACTGCAGACCTTCCCCAGCAAATCAATCCTCTAGACATGATCTCTGCCACTTTCCCTCAGGGAACCTTAAGCGGAGCCCCAAAACATAAAGCTCTTCAACTCATTAATCAATATGAAAAAGATTCCCGTGGGTATTACGGAGGTTGTATAGGGATTGTCGGATTAAACGGAACCTGCAATCAAGCCATTATGATCAGAACCTTTTTAAGCAAAAACAATACACTATATTATCAGGCAGGAGCCGGTCTTGTTGCAAAATCTGTCCCTGAAAATGAGTTGCAGGAAGTCAATAACAAATTAAATGCCCTAAAAAAAGCAGTAGAAAAGGCAGAAAAAATTGTCGTAGAAAGCTAAACATCAAAAATCAATTAACCTTCAACAAAAAAGAAATGAATAACAATATCAATACTCAACAATCACCGCTTAAGGTTCTCGTTTTTGATAACTATGACAGCTTTACTTATAACCTTGTTCAGATCATCGAAAGAATCCTGAATCAGAAGGTAGATGTGGTAAGAAATGACCAGATCACTTTGGAAGAAGTCGGAAAATACGATAAAATCATTCTTTCTCCAGGACCTGGAATTCCGGAAGAGGCAGGAATTTTACTGGAACTTATTAAAGAATATGCTTCTACTAAAAGTATTTTAGGTGTGTGTTTGGGACAGCAGGCCATTGCAGAAGCTTTTGGTGGAAATCTAATCAATCTGACTGAAATTTTCCACGGAGTGGCTACCACTACTGATTTGGTAAAGCAAAACACCAAACTTTTTAAAGATCTAGCATCAGGGCTTGAAGTAGGAAGATACCACAGCTGGGCTGTTAATCCTGAAAACTTCCCCAATGAATTGGAAGTTACAGCAGTTGATAAAGACGGAATGATAATGGCCCTTCAGCATAAAACCTATGATGTACATGGAGTACAGTTTCATCCCGAAAGTATTTTAACTCCTGACGGAGAGGTAATCATCCGAAACTTTTTAAATCAGTAAAAGTTTAATGAAGTAAGCCAAGTATGAAAACAACAACACAAGATCCATCCATCATAAAAACTCCTCAAATGAAAGAAATATTGCAATACCTGTTCAATCACAATACCTTATCAAAGTCTGAGGCCAAGGCCATGATGATTGAAATTGCTCAGAACAAGTTCAATGCAGCAGAAGTTACGGCCTTCATCAGTGTTTTTCTGATGCGAAATATCACATTAAAAGAATTGGAAGGCTTTAGAGAAGCCCTGTTGCAGATGGCGGTTCCTATCCATATTGATTCCAGTGATGCCATTGATATCGTAGGAACGGGAGGTGACGGAAAAAACACAATCAATATATCAACATTGGCCAGCTTTGTGGTGGCCGGAGCCGGGCAGAAGGTAACAAAACACGGAAATTATGGGGCTTCAACCACTACAGGCTCATCCAATGTACTGGAAGAACTTGGATATCAGTTCAAGAACAGTTCAGAGCAGCTGAATGAAGATCTTGAAAGAGCGAATATCTGCTTTTTACATGCCCCTTACTTCCACCCTGCTCTTCAATCCGTTGGATTATTGAGAAAATCCCTTGGATTAAGAACGTTCTTTAATCTTCTGGGTCCTTTGGTAAACCCTGCAAAACCTCAATATTCCATGATTGGAGTATATAACCTGGAAATTGCAAGAATTTATCAATATCTTTTACAAAAAGAGGAAAAGGATTTTATTTTAGTTCATGGATTGGATGGTTATGATGAGATCAGCCTTACCCATGACAGCAAAATCATCACCAAAAAAGGTGAAGAAATCTATTCTGCAGAAGATTTAGGATTCAATCCTGTAACCTTAGAAGATATTAAGGCCGGAAACACCATTCAGGAAACCGCAAAAATTTTCATGAATATTCTGGAAGGAAAAGGAACGGAACAACAAAACTCCGTGGTTTTAGCCAATGCATCCATAGCACTTTATCATACTCATAAATTCGGGACGTATGACGACTGTCTTATGTTGGCTAAGGAAAGCTTAGAAAGTGGAAAAGCATTAAAAACATTCGATCTTTTAATTAATTAAGAGTTTAATTTACCTAATAACATTCTAATTTCTAATCTTTACTCATGACCATACTAGATAAAATTATTGAAAGAAAAAAAGAAGAGATTTTGGTTTCAAAGGCTACTATTTCCATCGATCAGTTAAAAAATACAGCATTTTTTGGAAGAAAGAGCTCTTCATTAAAAGAATCCATTAGAAATAAAAGCGGAATTATTGCTGAGTTTAAAAGGCAATCTCCGTCAAAAGGAATCATCAATGATAAAGTTCAGCCTTTAGAAGTTACTTCTGCTTATGAGAACTTTGGAGCAAGTGGGATTTCCATTCTTACAGATAATGACTTTTTTGGAGGAAGTTCTAATGATATTCTGGCTGTAAGAAATCATCTTAACGTACCAATTTTACGAAAAGATTTCATGGTTGATGAATACCAGTTTTATGAGGCCAAAAGCATGGGAGCTGATGTTATTTTACTGATAGCAGCCTGTCTTTCTCCTAATCAGGTTCAGGAGTTTACAGAATTGGCTCATGAATTGGATCTGGAAGTTTTATTGGAAATTCATACGGAAGAGGAACTGAAACATTTTAATTCTAACATTGATTTAGTCGGAATTAATAACAGAAATTTAAAGGATTTCAAAGTTGATTTACAGCATTCTGTCCAGCTAAAAGATCAACTTCCTAAAGACACTTTATCTATTGCAGAAAGCGGGATTTATAATCTTGAAGATTTTAAATATTTAAAGGAAAAAGGGTTTGATGGTTTTCTGATGGGAGAATATTTTATGAGGAATACAGATCCGGCAAAAGCATTTGAAGAGTTTTCTTTACTAATTTGAAAATGTGTCAATTTGAAAATTTGAAAATGGATTTCACTCTGGATAATCAAAAGTCTATAACTATCATGAACCAACAGCAAGCAACCCATTACACCTCTCCTGCCCTTAAAGTCTGTGGTCTGACAAATCTCGACCAGATACAGGAATTAATTGACATCAATACAGATTTCTTAGGCTTTATTTTTTACGAAAAATCGCCACGATATGTTCTGAATCATTTGAGCATTGAAGATATTGCACAGATTAATCATCAGGAAAAAGTTGGGGTTTTTGTCAATGAAAAAATTGAAACCATTGTTGAAATAGCTGAAAAAGGAAAGCTTAATTTGATTCAATTGCATGGTGATGAGGATGACAGCCTAATTACTGAACTAAGAAAACAACTGAACCCAGATGTTAAAATCATCAAAGTGATAAGAATCGGAAATAATACAGCTGAAAACAAAGAGAAAATAGCAAAGATCTTCAATGATAATCCGGCGACCTACAACCTACAACCTATCAACTTCTACCTGTTTGACACAGACAGCAAGGCATTTGGAGGAACAGGTCAACTATTTGACTGGAATTTATTAAATGACTTTGATATTCCACTACCCTATTTCCTGAGTGGTGGTATTTCAGAAGAGAATATCAAGAATATGGAAGGATTAAAACAGAAGCCATTTGCCTTAGATATTAATTCAAAATTTGAGATAGCTCCGGGTGATAAGGATGTAAACAGGATTAAAAAATTTAAAACCATCATTCCAAAGAGTCCCAACGGGACGATTTAACCCAGAATTGGAAACATTCCAATCAATATTAACAACCAATATATCAATGACAAACCCATTCATGACAACATAAATACCAACCACCAAAAAACACACAAATGCCACAATCATTAGTCAAAAATTACATTCATATCGTATTCAGTACAAAATACCGGAATGATTTTATAGATGAAAACATAGAAAATGAATTGTACGCCTACATTGCTACATTATGTAAAGATTTTGAAAGCTATGCATTACAGATTGGCGGAACAGACAATCATATTCACATTCTTTGTAGATTGTCCAGGAAAATTGCATTAATGAAATTGGTTCAGGAAATAAAGGCACATTCCTCAAAATGGATCAAAACAAAAGGCAGGAAATATGAGAATTTCTTTTGGCAGGATGGTTATGGTGCGTTTTCAGTAGGTGGAAAAGATGTTCACATTGTGTCAAAATATATTAAAAATCAACGCCAGCATCATCAAAAACAGGATTTTAAAAATGAACTTGTGGAGATATTGGAAAAACATAAAATGGATTATGATGAAAAATTTTTATGGGATTAGATGCAATGATTATGGCTAAGGATTTTATCCTTTGCTAGGGTTAAGTCATCCCTTCGGAACTCCTTATGAATTTTGATTATTATGTAATAAACTATGAAATATCAGATTAAACAAGCCAACGAAATAACAGACAAAGAAATTGAACATATTCTTCCGCTCTGGGATGTTTCTGCATGGAACACGATGAAACCTGCCTATTTCCGTACCTTTTTTAAAGATTCGGAGTTTCATTTTCTCATGGATTTACATTCTGAAATTCTGGCCGTTCTCCGGCTTAATTTTGATTTTGCACTGGAAATCTCTGGGGAACAATACCCTTTCGCAGAAGTTGTAGGATTGGTTGCTGCCCATCAAAAAAAAGGATATGGAGCAAAGTTGTTAGAATATTTTAAAGAAAATGTTACCCAAAGAAAAATGGAGACCATTGGTTTTTGCCATACTGATCTTCGTCCGTTTTATGAAAAATGTAGTATTGAAATCCTTTATGATAAGGCAAAAGCTATTAAGGAACATACAGGTTCGGAATGGATCAATTCGGAAGATGATGATATTTTAATATTTAATATCTCTCAAAAAGAAAAAGAACAGCTCACTACATTGAGCCCACAAAATAATGCTTATTTAATTACTAAAGAATAAAGAAATGAATTATAAAAACCCTGATGAACATGGATATTATGGAGAATTTGGAGGAGCTTTTATCCCCGAAATGCTTTATCCGAATGTAGAAGAACTGCAAAAGAATTATCTTGAAATCATTGAGTCGGAAGACTTTCAGAATGAATACCAGGATTTGCTTAAAAATTATGTAGGCAGGGCAACTCCGTTGTATTTTGCTAAAAACTTAAGTAACAAATACAATACACAGATCTATTTAAAACGGGAAGATCTCAACCATACCGGAGCTCACAAGATTAATAATGCTTTAGGACAGGTTCTTCTGGCAAAACGCCTTGGAAAAACAAGGATTATTGCAGAAACCGGAGCCGGACAACATGGTGTAGCAACAGCAACAGCCTGTGCCTTGCTTGGTCTTGAGTGTATCGTATATATGGGAGAAATTGATATCCAAAGACAGGCGCCCAATGTAGCCAGAATGAAAATGCTGGGTGCAGAGGTTATAGCAGCCACTTCAGGATCAAAAACACTGAAAGATGCAGTCAATGAAGCTCTAAGAGATTGGATCAATAATCCTGTTACGACTCATTATGTGATTGGAAGTGTGGTAGGGCCTCACCCTTTCCCGGATCTTGTAGCAAGATTTCAAAGCATCATTTCAAAAGAGATTAAGGAGCAACTTAAAGAAAAAATCGGGAGAGAAAATCCAGATTATGTGATTGCTTGTGTAGGTGGTGGAAGCAATGCTGCCGGAACTTTTTACCATTTTGTAGATGAAAAAGAGGTAAAAATCATTGCTGCTGAAGCTGGAGGTCATGGAGTGGACTCTGGGAAATCCGCAGCCACGACCTTCTTAGGAACGCTAGGGGTACTTCATGGAAGCAAAAGTCTTGTGATGCAAACTGAAGATGGTCAGGTCATTGAACCTCATTCAATTTCTGCAGGGCTTGATTATCCAGGAATCGGACCTTTTCACGCGAACTTATTCAAGGAAAAAAGAGCTGAGTTTTTCAGTATTAATGATGATGAAGCCTTGAAATGTGCTTTTGAACTAACCAAACTGGAAGGAATTATTCCTGCTCTTGAAAGTTCTCATGCTCTTGCAGTTTTAGACAAGAAAAAATTCAATAAAGAGGATATTGTCGTTATTTGCTTAAGTGGGCGTGGAGATAAGGATATGGAGACCTATCTTAAAAATTTGTAAAATGTAAAAAGTATTCATGTCATATGACAAACCAGATCATAAATACATTTTGCATGAATACATCAATACAATAAAAAAATGAAAAAACTAAATATATACTTCACCGCAGGGATCCCAGAACTGGAAGATACTGCTGACATCATACAACTTATCCAGGACTCCGAAGCAGACATGATTGAGATCGGTATGCCTTATTCTGATCCCGTAGCCGATGGACCTGTGATTCAAAAAGCCCACGAACTGGCTTTACAAAACGGAATGACTATTGAGAAACTTTTTTCTCAATTAAAAACCATAAAAGATAAAATAAAAGTTCCCATCATCTTAATGGGATACATCAATCCTGTACTGAGCTTTGGTTTTGAAAAGTTTTGTAAAGAATGCTCAGAAAGCGGAGTTTCAGGACTTATTCTTCCTGACCTCCCTCCTATTGAATTTGAGAAAAACTATCAGCATATTCTGAAAAACTATGGCCTTAATTTCACCTTTTTGGTTACCCCTGAAACGTCTGATGAAAGAATACAATATTTGGATTCATTAAGCTCAGGATTTTTATATGCAGTAAGCTCATCTTCCACTACAGGAAATGAAAACACTGTTCTAAAGAATGAAAATTATCTGACCCGATTATCTGATCTTCCTCTTAAGAATCCGGTAATGATCGGTTTCGGAATAAAATCAAAAGAAGATTTTGAAAATGTGACTGAAAAAGCAGATGGCGGAATCATTGGAACAGCCTTTGTGAATGTGTTGCTGCAGGATAAAGATTGGAAGAAGAATGCCATAGATTTTATCCATTCCATAAAAGCTTAAAATTCACTAAATTTGTATATCAAAAATTGAAATGAATACAAATCAAAATAAAGCAGTAGAATTTGAAGATTTAGGTATTAAAGAATATCAGCCCGCCTGGGATTATCAGGAACAGCTGATGAAGAGTATTATTGATACCAAAATAAAGAACCGCGACCTGCCTGCAGAACAGCATATTACCACCCCGAATCACCTTCTTTTTGTAGAACACCCGCATGTGTATACATTGGGAAAAAGTGGACACGAAGAAAATATGCTGGCCGGAATTGATAAACTGAAGGAAATAGAAGCCACTTATGTAAAAACCAATCGTGGCGGAGACATCACCTATCATGGCTATGGTCAGATTGTGGGTTATCCTGTTCTGGATCTTGAAAATTTCTTTACAGATATTCATTTATATATGAGAAATCTTGAAGAGGTTATCATCAGAACGATTGCCGAATATGGATTGAAAGGAGAACGTTCTCCCGGAGAAACCGGTGTTTGGCTGGATGTTGGGAAACCTTATGCCAGAAAGATGTGTGCAATGGGCGTAAAAGCTTCCCGATGGGTAACTCTACATGGCTTTGCTTTGAATGTGAATACAGATATGCGTTACTTTGAATACATTGTTCCATGCGGAATCAAGGATAAGCAGGTTACTTCTTTAAAAAGAGAACTGGAAAGAGAATTGACACCGGAAGAAATGGAAGATGTAAAAGCAAAAATCAGAAAGCATTTTGCGGATGTATTTCAAGCAGAACTGATTTATAAGTAATTTTAACAACATACAAGATATCATCCCTATGTAGCCAATACATAGGGATTTTTTATGAATATGATTCACAAAAATGAATTATAAATTATTTTTTTCAAAAAAAACTTGCATATATTTAAATTTTTCATAATTTTAATATCACTAAATAGTGAATAAAGAAAACACTGTTTAGCTTAAAAATCATTAACCACCAAAATATGAGAACTATGAAAAAATTTTTGCTATCCATGATGGTATTTGTATCCGTACTGTCCATCAACTCCTGTTCAGATTCCAATGCGAATCAGGAAGCTGTGAATTCACAGACCAAAGAAACTGCGATGAAAGAGTTCGGAAGAACTGTTCCTGTAGGGATAGATAAAGAAGGGGAAAGATATAAGGTTTCCTTTATTCTTTCAGCCCAGCCTTATGAAATTAAAGATACTAAGGAAAATGAGGCTTATATTTCTATGATTAGCGAGGCTGTAAAAAATGAATCCCCGGTTCATATTTTCCTTAAGGCCAATTCTAATGAAATCGCGAAGGTAGAAAGTCCAACACTGGAAGATATTCGTTTCTTTAAATCTGCTTTAACAAAAGAAGAAAAAGCAGGAAATCAGGTAACCAGAAAATTAGCCAGTGTTATTCCTGATCTGGCCACTTTGAACAGCTTATTTACACAGATCAAAAATCAATCTTGTGGAACTTCTACAGCATCTTCTCCATGTATTACGTTCAGATATCCTGTAGACGGTTGCTATGCAAGAGCACACAAAATGAGACAGATCTTAAACAATGCCGGATATGAATGTGAAAAGCAATTCGTCTATGGAAACTTAAGAGCTTCTACCGGAACTTGTTGTGTATCATGGGTGTATCACGTGGCTATCCTTGTAAGCTTTAAAAATGCTTCCGGAGTGGTTGAAAAAAGAATTATTGACCCTTCTCTAAATGGAACAGGTCCTATCACGGATACTGCATGGAGAGCGGCATGCACCAACTCTACTTGTGGTTCTACTTCTGTTTCATCTTTTACTAACACAGCAGGAAATGTTTACTACAGAAGTCCATCAGGATCTTTATTATATGATAACAACCTGGTCAATACCAATTGTACATTAACAGCTTTTTCAGCCCTTTCAGGCTGTTCAGCTCCAGTACCTAGTACAGCACATTGCGGATTCTAACTCACTTTTATAGAAGCTCCTGCATGTATTAATATATTGCAGGAGCTTTTTACAAATACTTTATTATTATGAAAGCCTGGACCTATTTATTGTTACTGTTTACCATGATTACATCCTGTTCTTCCAACCCTGAATCCCAGAAATTAACCTGGTATAATAATGCAACCATCAACAATATTCTTGAAGACCCGGATAAGCCGGAAGAAGTTGTACGTGTCGCTATTGGAATAAGTGCTCAGGTTTTTTATATTTCAAAAAAGTCTTCTGATTATAAAACCTTGATGGAAAAGGCTAATCTAAGTTTTAAAAAAGGTAAAACCTATAATATAGGGGTTGAAAGTAAAACCAATATGGTCAAAGAGATCAATGAGGTGAAATAATTTTTTTCTTCATTTCCTTCTACCTATGCCCTTATTACAGAAATTCCGGCATCTACTTTGATCTCTGCACCATGAATATAAGATGCGTCTTCTGAAGCAAGGAACAGAACTGCACTGGCAATTTCATCAGGATCACCCTGTCTTTTGAAAGGGATGGTAGGAATAATATCCAGAACTGCAGCATCAATTTGTTCAGGAGCCAACCCTGTATTGTTAAAAATATTGGTTTTGATATGCCCCGGGCTTACTCCATTCACACGAATTCCACGTTCTGTAAGTTCTACCGCAAATGTTTTAATGAACGACTGTACGGCTGATTTTGCTGCAGAATATACTGAAAAGCTATTCATAGCAATCTCTGTAGCCACAGAAGTATTAAAAATAACTGAACTTCCTGTTTTCATCAATGGTAACAACTGCTGAACTGTGAAAAAGGGTCCTTTTACCAATACATTAAAGAGTTCATCAAAATGGCTTTCATTTACACTTTCAACGGGTGCAAACTTTCCATAGCCTGCATTGGCAAAAATAACATCTACTTGTTGAGTATATTTTCTTACCTCTTCCTGTAATTTTAACAAGTCTTTCATATTTCCTGCATCAGAAATGATTCCAAAGGCATTTTCTCCTAATTTCTCCAAAGCATTATTAACCGTCTGTTCACTTCGGCCGGTGATAATCGCACGTCCACCCTCTTCTATGAATTTCTGAGCGGTAGCTAAACCCATTCCATTGGTTCCTCCAGTAATAATTGCTGTTTTGTTTTTAAATCTCTGCATTATTTTTAGTTTAAAATTGTATGACAAAGATTGGAATACTCATCATGGTAAAAAATCCGAAACATGCGGAAAAACATCTATCTCTATCCATTTTATAAAATAAATAATAGTCATCAATAAAATCTTTTAAAATTAAATTGCACGCAATTTAATTGTTTATATATTTGCATAGTTAATTGATCATCAAGTAAAATTTAAAATAAAAAAAATGTCATTAATAGAAAACTTAAACTGGAGACATGCTGTAAAAGCTTATGACCCGACTAAAAAAGTATCAAACGAAGATTTAAATACTATCCTGGAAGCTGCAAGACTGGCTCCTACTTCATCAGGGCTACAGCCTTTCCGTATTATCGTAGTAGAAAATCAGGAATTAAAAGATAAAATGGTTGCCGGTGCTTTAAACCCTGAAGTGATGAGAGATTCTTCTCATGTATTGGTTTTTGCTGCATGGGATAGCTATTCTAATGATAAAATCGACAAAGTATATGACCATCATACTGATGTAAGAGATCTTCCGAGAGGACGTTTTGGAAGCTATACAGATAAGATCAAAGAGATGTATGGAGCACAAACTCCTGAACAACATTTTGCTCACACAGCCCGCCAGACTTATATTGCTTTAGGAATTGCTCTTGCACAGGCTGCTGAACTTAAAATCGACAGTACTCCGGCAGAAGGATTCAGTAATGCAGTAGTAGATGAGGTATTGGGATTAAAAGAATTAGGCTTGAAAAGTGTAAGCCTTTTATATCTTGGATACCGTGACGAAGCCAATGACTGGCTGTCTTCTATGAAAAAAGTCCGTATTCCAATGGATGAATTTATCATTAAAAAGTAATACCTTCACGAATCTTTCGTACTCAATCTTATGGAACATTCAAATACACCCAAATTAGAAAACCAGATCTGTTTTCCATTATATGTAATTGCTAAGGAAATCACAGGATTGTACCGACCTTTTCTTGATGAACTGGACATTACATATTCACAATACCTTGTAATGATGGTGTTATGGAATGGTGACGGGCTTACGGTAAGCCATATCGGAGAAAAACTGTTTCTGGACAGCGGAACATTAACTCCACTTCTCAAAAGGCTGGAAGCAAAAGGGTTTATTACAAGAAAACGCAAAAAAGAAGACGAAAGAGTTGTTGAAGTATTTTTAGATGAAGCCGGAAAACAGCTTCAGAAAAAGGCCTGCGAAATTCCGGGTAAGATCCAGGAAAAAATCGGGATACAGCCTGAAGAACTGTTGGAGCTTAAAGAAACAGTTTTAAAAATATTAAACAAAATCGAAAAATAAATGAAAACGTTATATACAACAAAAGTTACTGCTACAGGTGGAAGAAATGGCCATGTAAAAAGTGAAAACGGAGTCTTGGATCTTGAAGTAAAAATGCCAAAAGCACTAGGAGGAGCCAATGATGACTTCTCTAATCCTGAAATGCTTTTTGCAGCGGGATATTCTGCTTGCTTCGACAGTGCTTTGAACAGAGTAATCAGCTTAGGTAAAGTAACAACTGGTGAAACAACTGTGACTGCTCAGGTAAGCATCGGACAGATTGAAAACGGAGGTTTCGGATTGGCTGTGGAACTGGATGTAAACATTCCGGGAGTTTCTATCGAAGAAGCTCAGTCTTTAACAGAGAAAGCTCACCAGATCTGCCCTTATTCTAATGCAACAAGAAACAATATTGAGGTTAAGCTTTCTGTAACCAACAATGATTAATCCAATTTTTTTATAATTATATTTGAAATGAGCTGTTTTGAAATTCAAAACAGCTCATTTTTATTTTTTACCACAGGTTTTTTCAGATGAACACAGATATGAAGAGTATGTATTTACCATCGAAGGTGAAATGGTAAACTATTTTATTGAAAATAAAGGACTGGATCAAACCTTTTATTGGAATAAATCTCATAATAATTAATGATTGGAGCCAATATTACTACTGATGATAAACTAATGATGAGCTTAACTCTGTATGCAAGTCTGAAAACTGGAAAAGAATATTTCAATAAACTTAAAGATATTTTACAGCCCAATATAGGAATTATTACATTTGTGAATCCGTGGATTATGAAAATGGTGAAGATTTTGTTTTAAGATACCAGAAAAGTATCGAATATAAATAAACAATGAAAACATTACCATTCATAATAATTTCTTTAGGTCTTTTTTTGACTTCTTACAGCCGGTGTTGTGCACAATCCCGGCAGAATAACAACCCTTTGCAACAGATTAATGAGACTAAAGCGGCAGCACATATTAACCAACTTATAGATGCTAAAACCTGGAATCTGTTATTCCCCAACAGAAATAATATTCAGGGAAAAAACAGGAATCACCAGGATTTTTATTCTTATCAGGCATTTATAAAGGCGGTCGCCCACTTCCCTAATTTTCTGAATGAAGGAACACAGGAAGATCAGAAGAGAGAGCTCGCTGCGTTTCTGGCCAATATTGCACAGGAAACAAGTGGCGGCTGGGATAATGCTCCGGGAGGCTATTATAAATGGGGACTTTATTTTATCGAAGAAAACAATAAGGGAAATGGAAATAATTATTCTGATCCTTCTAAGACCAACTATCTGCCGGTAGCAGGACAGGCTTATTACGGCCGTGGTCCTAAGCAGCTGAGTTGGAATTACAACTACGGACAATTTAGTGAAGCTTGGTTTGGTGATAAAAATATACTTTTAAACAAACCCGGACTTCTGGCTGAAAACAATGTTTTATCTTTTGCCTCTGCCATCTGGTTCTGGATGACTCCCCAATTTCCTAAGCCCTCTTGTCATGAAGTGATGACCGGAAAATGGCTGCCTACAGAAAAAGACAAAGAAAGCGGAAGAATCCCCGGTTTTGGAACTACAGTAAACATTATCAATGGTGGTATTGAATGTGGACAATCTACCACACCGCCCCAAACACAATACCGCTATGAATACTACCGCTATTTTTGTCAATATTTTGGAGTGGATCCAGGAAAAAATATCAGCTGCAGTACACAAAAGCCATTTGGTAATTAAGAAAAAGGCTATAACATAATGCTTGTAGCCTTTTTTATAGAATTTATTATATTATCTGGAATCTATCTCTTATTCAAATCACTTTTCTGATAGGCATCTACCTTTTTATAGGAATCATTTTTCTCTTTTTCTTTTTTGTCAGAGATTAAGATTCCGAAAAGGTGATCTATTTCGTGTTGCAAGATAACAGCAGTGAATCCTTCTACGATTTCTGAATATTTTTGTCCTTTCAAATCCACATATTCGAATTGAATGACTTTACTTCTGTAAAACTGATCTCTGAAATCAGGAATTGACAAATCTCCTTCGGGTCCAAGATTCTGCAGATCAGATCTCCAAACAATCACCGGATTGATGAAATATTCCAAAGGGGTTCCTTCTTTATCAAAACGTTGTACCCAAATCACTTTTCTGTTGATTCCTACTTGTGGAGCCGCAATACCTACTCCACCATCCGTTGAAAGAAGAGATTCCTTCATCCTTTTCACGAGAACAGCCGTATTAGGATCAGTTGGGTTGATTTCTGAGGAGAGATTCAGCAAGGTTTTATGCTGATGAGCGTCTGTAGTCTGATAAATTGGTAATGCTGCATTTACATCCCCTTTATTGATTAGGGAAATTTCATCTGAAGTGAATTTTTGAGCACTACATACTCCTGCAAAAAGTATCAATAGAATGGATAGTTTTTTCATACAAATTGAATGTGATGCAAAGGTAGAGATTGTCTGTTGAAAATGGATCATTGTTTTGGAGTTTTAGAATAGGAAGCTGAGAGAGGGAGGCTGGAAATTACTGTTGAAGCTTTGATTTTATGAGTGATTAGGTTTTGGCTAAAGCCATTGGATTTTTTATATAAAAGAAGAACGGGCTAAAGCCCGTTCCTATTGAATTTGATATTGTTCTGATTATTTAAAAATCTGCGTAATCTGTGTGATCTGCGGGAAACAAAATTAAAAGGTCTTCGTCATATCACTCGGAATAATCAGATTAAATTCTGTTGGAATATAATCCTTTGAAGGAACCTTCAGTTCAGGATTTTCTGATTCAAAAACAGAAATCACCGCCATTTTTAAGTTTGGATTTTTCTGTTTGATATACCAATAGGTACCGCCAAATTCCTTGCTGTGATAATTACCGTTATAATGAATAAAAGTCTTTCCTGACTGGATATTTTTCAGAATAGACTCAGCCATGGTAGCATCCTTTGTAGCCTGCGCTGAAATAAAGTTCATCACTTTAGTTCCTTCCGCATGATCCCCCATCATGGCTTTCATTTCAGGATATCCCGGAGTATCTAAGGTTACCTTGATGGGTAATTGAGCAATATATGTTTTTTCTTTATCACTTAGCTTATTCAAAGATTCAATTCCTTCTTTTGCCGTTTGTGACGCATATCTTCTCGGAATATTGGTTGCTATGAAATTAATTTTTTTATTTTTAGCAAAATCAACCAATGGTTTATAATCTGTTGCATAATTATTCCAAAGGCGGGCAGAATCTTTTAATGTTTTAGCATCAAATTTTCCACTCAGATACAGATTCAGCTGAGCCTGGTTGTCTCTTTCAAACATTTCAGCACCCAGAATAAGCTGTCCGTTTTTCTTTTCAAATAAAGCTTCTGTTATTTTAAGCTGAAGCCAGTGATTGATAGAGCTGTTATGATTTTCACCAAAGAAAACTACATCATAATCTGCCAATTCCTTCACCAATTTATCCGTTTTTATTTCTTTACCTTTTTGGTCATAGAACTGATATGCTTTAAAGTTCTGTGCCTTAAGTGAACAGAAACCCGCCAGCAAAACCGCTATTAAAAGATTCTTCATTTTTTATCTTTAGTATTTTAATTTAATGACAAATTACATAATATTTGGGGCTTTTTATCGTGCTTCCCAAAATCTAAAAGAAAAAGACCGCCTTGAATTTTACAAACAAAACGGCCTCTCTTAAAATCATCTAATTATTATTGTTCTTCAAGAGTTGCTACAAGATCTTTCCATTCCTGAAGTTCAGGAATTCCAGGTTTTCTTTTTCCAAAGAACTGAACGATAAAGTCTCCTTCTTTATTGAATACTTCAATCGCTGTAACTTCTCCGTCTTCAGTCGGTTTTTTCACGATCCATGCTTCTGCAATTTTCGTTACATCTAAGTGTAGGTTAAAATCAGGGTCCATTACATTGAACCACTGCTGATGCCAAAGGGTTTTCTTTACATTTCCGGTATGGATCTGGATAATTCCTCTGTTTCCGACGAAAACCATAATGGGTGTACCCTTTTCTGAAGCTTCTTCAAGGATGTTAACTACTTTTGAGTTATCAATTTTCTGAGTAAAGCCTTCCGGAGCCAATCTTAAAGCCTGAGTTCTGCTTACCCCAAACTTTCTGGTCATCATAAAGAAATCGTGAGTATCTTTTAATTCTGTCCATGCCTTTTTAAATCCTTCAACATCAATTTCTGTATCCGGTTTTTCTGTCTGTTTCGGAGCTACTGCCTCAAATGGGAAAGCTTGGCTCTGATCCTCTGCTTTGAATTTTTCAACGATAACATCGAAGGCAGCTTCATCACTATTTTTAGTTAAATAAATCTTATGCAATGCCAACCCGTCTTTTCCAAAGAACTGAAGGCTTTTTTTGTCTCCCTCCACTACTGCAAACGCAAATTTCCAGTGGTTAAGGAAAATTCTAAGATCAATATCCTCTCCTACGAAAAGCTGAGCATGCGGGCTGCTGAAGTCTCCGTTTTGGTAAATTCCTTTTCTTTCATGAACACACTCATCATTACGGGTAAGCGCCATTACTTTTCCTAATTTCTCTGCTTCTGTAAGAATTCCCGGAAAATCAGGGTTTAATAAAGTTACTCCTTCTCCAATCCCTGTTGCCAGTAATTCAGCTTCACTTACGCCAAACTGTGCTGCTGCATTTCTTATTCTTATATGTGGATTTTCTGCTTTCAGAGCTTCCCATTTTTCCTTTAAATCGTTTACTAATATGCTCATTATTTTATTTTTTTATAGTTAAAATTGTATAGATTCTTTGTATGGTTTCGTTTCCTGTTTTACTTTTTATTTCTTCTTCTTTTTCAGAAGTTTTCATTCTTTTAAAATGACTTTTAGATACAAGTTCCTCCATCTCATCATTATTGTACAGGGTAAAATCATAAGCCGTAAATGGCAACTTCTCCATAAAATTTCTTTGTCCGAAGGTCAGTACAAACGTTCCGTTATCCTTTAAAACCCTACAGACCTCATTTAGAAATTCTACAGGATTTTTCCAGAAATAAACGGTATTCACGGTAAATATTTTATCAAAGGTTTCATCTTCGAAAGGAAGTTTTGTTCCCTCATATAAAATAAATTCTGCCTGATTTTCAAATTCATGATTCAATCTTTTGGCTTCCTGATACATGGTTTCGGAAATATCAACTCCTTTATACTTTAGTCCTTTTGCCAGGTTGAGTATATTTTTCAGATGTCCTGCATTTCCGTGTCCTATTTCAAGAATATGTTCATCATCTTCTATCAGAAGAGCTCTGATACTTTCTAATGTCATACTAATATTAGTAGTATTCATCATCTCACCAATCTCTACGCCTTTTTCTCCCTGAGGATTGGCAAGGTTCTGTGCGAGAGTTTTTAATTCTTCTTTTTCCATGGTTATCCGAAAATGATCATTGGGTTATTGGTAATAGGGTGTTCGCAGATGGTACAAGGGAAATTATAAGCATGGCTGATATTTTCTGTTGTAAAAACTTCTTCCGGAGTTCCATAAGCTGAAACCTGTCCTGATTTCATTAATAAAATTTTATCCGCAAATTGAGCGGCTAGATTCAAATCATGAAGAACAACAATCGCACTGTTTGCTTTCTTGGTGAAATTTTTTATAATTTCCAGTGCTTTATATTGATGTTTTACATCCAGATTATTAAGAGGTTCATCCAGAAAAACCAATTTGTGGGCAATATCATTTTCCAGCTGCGCCATTACTCTTGAAAGATGCACCCGCTGTTTCTCTCCTCCTGAAAGAGAGTTATATTCTCTTTCTTTTAGATGAAAAATATCTGTTTCATACATCTTATTATTCATTGCTTCAAGATCTTCTTTTCCGGGCTGTGCATCAAAATAAGGATACCTTCCCATCATGACGACATCTTTTACTTCAAGAGGAATATCATTACTGTTATGCTGTGAAAACTTTGCTTTATGCATAGAAAGTTCTTTTACATTCCAGTCTTCAATAGGTTTATCTTTAAATAATACTTTTCGTTTCTCAGATTTCACTTCATGAGCCAAAACACTTAAAAGACTTGACTTCCCAGCTCCATTAGGACCTACAATGGCTAAAAACTCTCCATAATCCAATGAGACATCTACCCCATCCAAAATACGGAACTCTTTATGCTTGTAGTTAATTTGATGTGCTTTGATCATTACAGTGATTTTTTAAATTTAACCAAAATAGCAATAAAAATAGGTCCCCCCATTAAAGCGGTCAAAATCCCGATCGGTAATTCTGAAGGCTCTACAATACTTCTGCTGAATGTATCTGCTGTAAGAAGCAAAATACTTCCAAATACGGCAGACAAAGGCAGGATAAAAGTATAATTGGATTTGAACAAAAGTCTTAAGATATAAGGTACAATAAGACCTACAAAGCCAATGGTTCCTGAAAATGCAACACAACTTCCCACCATCAATGCTACAATAATAATGATCTGCTTCTTCAGCCTTTCTACATTGATTCCTAAATGCTGCGCATCTTTCTCTCCCAACATCATGGCATTTAAAGCCTTTCCTTTAGGCAGTAAAATAATATAGGCTCCAATCATAACAATGCCGAGAATAATATTCTTCGTCCATGTTGCTGCAGCTAAACTTCCCAAATTCCAAAATGTCAAATCTCTAAGCTGTTCATCTTTTGATACATATATTAAGAAACCTGTAATAGAAAATCCTATTGCTGTAATAGCAACACCGGTCAACAGCATCATAACCACATTGGTCTTTCCGCCGCTTGTTGAAATTCTGTATACCAGCATCATGGATAAAAAAGACCCTATAAATGCAGAAATTCCTACCAGCGAAAATTGTACGGCTTCAGGAAGATATGCTTTAAAATGTCCTCCTAAAACAATGGCAATAGCAGCCAATAAAGTCGCACCCGAAGTAAGACCTATTAAATCTCCTGTTGCCAAGGGGTTTTTAAATAATCCCTGAAGGCTTGTTCCTGAAACAGACAACATACTTCCAATTAAAACTGCCATAATAATTCTGGCTGCCCTTACATCCCATACTACATATTTATCACTTAATGACAAACTGGAATCTCCTTGTATTACTTTTCCTAAAACGTTAAATGCAGATTTACCACCAAAATCGTAAACCCCTGTATTAATAGACCATACTGCTATAGTAACAAGCAGTATGGTACTTATTGTCATGTAAAAGTATAGTTTACTTTGCGTTTTCAATTAAAAGTTTGTTTAATCCAACTGCTGCTTCTCCTAGTCTCGGTCCAAAACCTGAAACTAACCCTCCATCCATTGCGATGATTTTCTTATTTTTTCCGGCATTGGTCTGGGAAACTCCTGGCATCTTCAATGCTCCTTCGTTTCCACCTGCTCCCTGCAATCCTGTTTCAAAAAAGAAAAGCACATCAGGATTAGCTTTTACAACCGCTTCAGGGGTTAATGGTTTGAAATCTTCAAATTCATTCACTGCATTTTCACCTCCTGCCAGATTAATTAAAGAAGCCATTGGAGTATTTTTACCTGCTACCATTAGCATATTTCCTCTAGCATAGATAAATAATACTTTCGGTTTTTTAGTTAAGGGCTGAACCTGTTTCAGATCTGCATCAATTTTATCAGTTAATTTCTTATAATCTGTATTTCCAATGGCTTTTGCAACATCTTCAATCAGTTTTTTAGTACCGTCAACAGTATATTCCTGCTTAAAGATCTCTGTTTTAATGCCAGAAGCTTTGATTTTCCCCATCAATTCAGGGTTGATATCTTTATCAGAAGCTAGAATTAAAGTAGGGCTTACTGCCATGATCGGCTCAATAGTCATTGATCTTACATGTCCAAGATCTTTAGCTGTAGCTTTTAAACTTACAGGATACGTACTGGTAACGTCTGTTCCTACAATTTCTTTTTCGTGACCTAAGGCACTTACAATTTCTGTAATTCCACCATTTAAGGTTACTATTTTATTGTTACTTTTTGGAGCTTCAGAAGTCGCTTCCGTTGTATTTTCTTTTTGAGCACCTTCTTCTTTTTTGCAAGAATACACTGCTACAAGAACAGAAGCTGCAAGGATAAATTTCTTCATGATATACTATTATTTGATTTATTATAATGGATCGAATGCGAAAGATGTAAAGCCACGCTCTCCTTTTAAATTCTTCATAGAAGTGAATTTCAGCTTAAAATAAAAACCGTTTGGGTCTTTCAGAATAAAGAAACGATCTGAATATACAAATGGAACAGGGTTATCTGCTGTCCCGGTAGTCGTTCTCCATTTATCTCCAATCGCTCTATGATCATTTAAAATAAATTTATTATTGTCCACATCCTTTAATTTAAATGCGGCATACGCTTGTTCAAGATTTCCTGTAACATTTACTTGATATGCTTTCACTCCATCTAAGCTATTAATAGTTACAAAGTCTGCATAAAAGTAACTACCTGCACTGTTCCCCGGACTCATAAATACTTCATTAGTAAATGTAGTAAAGGCCAAATCCCAGCTTTTTTTCTTAGGCTGAATCTTTGCAGGACTTCCTGTTTTAAGATTGAAAAAAGCAAAGTTATACTCAGGATCCTTTGTTATGATATATTCACTAATCCCTTCGCTTCCGGCATTAAGATCTGCATAACGAACTTTGTATCCATTAGTAGCTCTTAAAATCTGGACTTTCTTCCATCCTCTCGGCTCACCTGATAATGATACAGAACCCGCTCCAATATTAGCAGCAGGAGGAATTTCTCTTCCTAAATTAATTAAATAAACAGGATTATCCGCATCATTTTCTTTGATTGGTTCAATTCCTGAAGTTTGAGTTAGGAATTGGCCATTTGGATTATCTACATACTTCATATTTTCAGCATCAAATGTTCCTACCTGCGCAATATCTTTTAAGTTTGTTACATCTGATTCTTTTACCTTACTGATATCTTTAGCATTAGGTATTTTAATGACCGTCATCGCAAGAGACCCGTTGATAATTACCCTGAAATCATCGCCTGTATAAAATCCTAAGTCCCAATCTGTTCGTTTATTAATAGTTTTTCTAGGCTCTTTTTCTTCCTTAACCATATCACTCAGATCAATCCACACCTGATTGGGCTCAGTAGCTCCTCCCACAGGTACATTCACCGAAGAACCGGTAATAGGAGGCGCAGGAACTTTGTCTTCATCGGCAGAAATACAAGACTGTGTCGCTAGCATTACAGAAAAAATCGAAAATATTTTTAAATACTTCATAGTAACTTTTATTTAAAATTGAAACGTTAATCTGGCAAAATAGCTTCTGCCATAATATAAATTCACAATACCTGTAGGAGCTGTTGTAGCATGAGCATCAGCCTTCATCGCTGTAGAATTAATACTGGTAACATCAAAGATATTTTTTACCCCTGCAGAAAGCTCCAGATGATCTTTCCAGAATGGCTGGCTTACAATAAAGTCCATCATATGAAAACCATCTGTTCTTCCAAGCTTAAACCCACTCGCCTCATTTTCAAATACATAAATCCTTCCAGGACCTGTATATTTATAGTAAAGGGCAAATGAAGTTCCCGGATTTTTCAGTTTATAGTTAACTGTGGCTCCTGCCTGTACCTGGTACTGATAATCTGTAGGTGAAGTATGATACATTGAGTTCATGGATACCGAAGTTCCCCCTAAAGCACTTCTCAGGGAAAATGCCAATTGGTCCTTTTTGAAATCAACATTTGCTGAGAATAACATATTTCTATATTTATCCATATTTCTAAACTGGTAAGTAGAAGGATCTTTGATGAGAAGCATTTCTATCTTATCCCTTACATCCAGATATAAACCACTGACACTATAGGCAATCTTCCAATCATTTCCTGTTGTAAAACTCTGATCCCAAAATGCTCCTGTAGAGAACCCTTTTTCTGGATTCAGGTCAGGATTTCCTTGAATGTCATGATTAAGATTTACGAAATAGGTATAAAGCTCTTCATAAGTAGGAAAACGGTTTGCTGTACCAGCCACTAATCTCAAGTTTGAATTCTCAGAAATTTTATATCTTGCAGAAAGGGAATAATTAAACTGATTATTGAATTTTTCACTTACTGAAAGCCTTGCACCTGGTCTTACAGAGAATTTATCAGAAATATTCCATTCTCCGGAAATAAAGTTTGAGTAGGTAAAAAGAGTTCTGTTGATAGCTTTGGTAAAAAATTTACCGGCAATTAATGAAGCATAACCATCCGTATAATCTAATTCATACCCCAATTGAAAGTCGAAAGTTTTATTATCAAGGAAATTACTGAACATTCCTCTTGAATAGATTACATTTGTTTTATAGTAAGACAGCTCTTCTTCTTTATTGAGAATAGATCTGTTTGGAATATCATAATTATAATCCTGAAATTTTCTATCCTGGTTTTGGTAAGAAAAATCTCCCATATACTGAATATGCCCCAGATTTGTCTGAATATTAAACTGGTGAATCCATCGGTTGGTATTATATTTTCTGTCCATGCTTCGATACAAAGCCCCACCGTTTCCGTCATTAAGTGACTCTACATTTACTTCAGGATTGTAGAAATTGAATCCTTCATTCAAATACGAAAGTTTATAATAGAAGGAAGTTTTATTTTTTGAATATCTAATCAAAGCAGAGGCATCATATTGATCTTTAGGATTCCATTCATATCCTCTTTTAAGATCAGTTTCTAAATATTTATAGCCCATTTTATTTCCTTCATAGCCCATAAACTGATTATGGTTGAAGTTGATATTCGCAAACCAGTTATTATCAATATTATAATCAATATTTATATTCTGGATATGCCTTCCATTTCCTTTTTTCTTGATATCATAATTGTTTCTTACGGTCTCTTCCTGAGCAGAAGCTCTTACGCTGAGCTTTTTTGAGCTGCCTTTCTTAGTAATAATATTGATCACCCCGGCAAGTGCCCCATTTCCATATTCTACTCCCATGCTTCCTTTGACAATCTCGATTCTTTCGATATTATTCAATGATAGTTTGGTAAGGTCTATATTACTTCCTAAACCTGTATCTCCTACGACCGGAATATTGTCAATAAGAACTTTAACATAGCTCCCATCCAATCCCATCATAGTGGCTGTAGAATTTCCTGAACGGGTATCCGGAGTGATTTGAATGTTAAGACTTTGATTTAAAACATCAGCTACATTGGTTGCCGCCATGTTTTTGATCTGTTCAGCATCTATTACTTCAACCTTATATATAGATTTGTTAATGGATCGTTGTGTAAATTGCCCTGTAATGACAACTTCTTCTATTTTCTTTTGATTAAGAGAATCCTTTTCTTGTGCATTCATCCAAAAAACAATGGATAATGATAGAATGGAAAGCACCTTCTTCTTCATAAGGGTAAAAATTTCGACAAATATAAAACTTTATTTAGAATGATTAAAAATAAATATATACTTTTGTGTAATAATTCTAAATAAATATAACAGCATGAAACTAAAATTACTTTTAGGAGCATTGATACTTACAGCCTTTACCGCTAAAGCACAAGTACCAACTATCAACGAAAACTTCGATAACTTCACTGCGGGAAACACCACTTTCCCTCAGTTTGGCTGGTCTACCGTGGTAGCTCCTCTGGTTATGAATGAAGCCCCATTCCCGGTTCCACCAAGAATGATCGTAACGAACACTAGTGCCAACAGAGCTGTTCAATCATATTCAGGAACAAACCCTACAAATCCTTCTTATTTAATTTCTCCACAGATCCAGGCTCCTGCAGGAGACAAAACACTGAAGTTTACAACAACTTTGGTATCTCCATCCCCTGGTCCTGGAACTATTCAGATAGGATTAGCATCTAATCCTACAGATATGTCAACATTTACTCCTGTTGGAAATCCAATTACAGTATCTGCAATTGGAACGATTCTGAATATAAACGTACCTATACCAGCATCTACATCCTCGTATCTTGTGTTTAAGTTTACACCTTCAGCGATGCACGTAGCTGTACAAATTGATGATGTTGTCTATGATACAACAGGTTCTTTGGGAGTTAATGACAATGCAGTTGCCCAAAATGAAGTTAAGTTCTTTGTTAATGCAGACAATACGTCCCTTGGCTTTGTAGCGAAGAAAGATCCTAAAAACATTCAAATCTATTCTTCTGCTGGGTTAAAAGTAGCAGAAGGGAAACTGAACGGACAAAAATTTAATATCAATGGACTTCAGACTGGGGTTTACTTCATCGCTATTGAAACTGCTGAAGGAAAAATCATCCAATCAAAATTCATCAAAAAATAAGGTTTATTAGACTATTATTTGCCTTTAATAAAGCCGAAGGGATCATTCCTTTCGGCTTTTTTATACCCAAGTTCTAAGATAATTCTAATAAAAACACGATAAAAATCATGTTTTTATTTAGAATGATTAAAAATAATTATATACTTTTGTTGAATCATTCTAAATAAGAATTTAAAAAATAAATTATGAGAACAAAACTATTATTGGCATCGTTGCTTGCTCTTACTGTTCAACAGACTGTGTTAGCGCAGACAGATGCATTAGGATACACACAAGCAAATATGACGTTGGGAAGTGGGTATCAAAATCGTTCATTCTTTAATTTTTCTGATGGAAATATCGTTTCTCAATCTGCTACTACATGGGATGTAGCATTCTATAGAGTTTCTCCTTATGCAACAGGAACAAGAATTAATGATGCTAAGAACATTGAAGTATATACCGCTGCAACCAGTTTAGCAGAATGGGATAATATCAATATAAACAATGAAGCTTCTTGGGGTGAGCCACTTTATAACCCTGATCAAATTACGGATTGGAGTCAGGGAGCCTTTGAACAGGGTCCTATTACAGGTCCTAACCCCAATATTCCTTCTACAGGCTGGGGAGTTTATAATCCGGTGAATCACCATATTAATGGAAAAGCAATTTTTGTTCTAAAATATGCTTCAGGAACGTATATTAAATTTGCTATTGAAGACGCATTCTCAGGATACACTTTTAAATATTCCAAGTGGGATGGTACTGCATGGACACCAACTGAAACAAGAACTGTAGCTAACGGAACTGATGACGCTTATTTCAACTATTTCTCATTCGATACCGGAGCAAAAGTTCCTAATATGGAACCTTCAAAAAATGCGTGGGACTTAGTCTTTACAAAATATTTCACCTTCTATAATGGGGTTCAGATGTATCCTGTGGCAGGAGCTATCCAAAGCCCAGGCCTTAAAGTTGCCATGGTAGATCCTGAAACTCAACAGGTAGCTGATGGAAACATTCCTGCAGCCAATAATTTTTCATCCAATATTACTACAATTGGGCATTCATGGAAAGTGATTACTACTTTGAAGAATAACGTTGTGTATTATGTCAAAAAAGGGAATGATTATTACAGAATGTATTTCACTCAAAGTGATGGTTCCAGCACTGGAAATATGTTTTTCAAGTATAAAAAAATTACCGGATCATTGGGAATCACAGAAGTAAGTAAAAAAGCTTCTTTTGGAATCTATCCAAATCCTACAACAGCAGATAAAAAAGTAACAATTTTATTTGATGTTAAAGAAAAAGCAAGCAACAAAGGAAGTGTAGAAGTATACGACCTAACTGGAAAAAAGGTGCATGCTGCTGAATTAACTAATCAGGCTGGGTTCTACAGACAAGATCTGAACCTGTCTCAGCTTCCTTCAGGAAATTATTTGGTAAAAATTACCTATGGAGGAACTTCAGAAACAAAAAAACTTATTGTAAAATAATATTTTACTCAAATACTTTCTATTTTTTCTAATAAAAGGCGGTCTTCAGAATCCTGAAGCCGCCTTTATTTCATTAAAAAATTTAAGTTCAGATAAGTAAGTGATGTAGGCAGAAGTGGTAATTATAACTAAAAGAAATTTCCAGCTTCCAGTCTTTAATTTAAACTTTCTTATCCAAACTCAGAGTGTTTAATATATTTTAAAACCTTTGTAAACCTCCACCCCGCTTTCCATGATTTTGGAAGCATCTTTACGGAAGTCCAGCAGGTGATCCTGACCGTTGTGTCTGTTGTGATGATCCACACTCTCCCAAAGTTCAATCAGGAAAAATGTTCCTTTATTGTCTTTATCTTCAACAAGATCGTACTGTAGGCATCCTTCTTCTTTTCTTGTTTCCTTCACCAGATTTTGAAAAAGCTCTACCGCTTCCATCAGATAATTTTCATTAAACTTAAAAAGTGCAATGATATGTAAGTTCATATTCTAATATTTATTGATGTAAAAGTAGAATATTTTCAAAATCAAATTTATTTTTGATCCATTTATTTTTACATCCACAAGCATATTTTTTAACTGAACACTGATTTATAAATAGTTATAGAACTCATGACAATCACCAAAACTCCAATGACCAGAAACATTTTCTTCACCGGAAGCTTTGCAGTAAGCATTGCGGAAAAAGGAGCGGTAATAATTCCACCTATTAAAAGCCCAAGGATAATATTCCAGTGCTGAATTCCAAGAGTAAAGAAAAAGGTAACAGCAGCTGTAATGGTCAGGATAAATTTCGCAACAGTAGAACTTCCCACTGCAAATCTTGGAGTAAAAGCATTTTTAATAAGTGTTCCGGTTACCAAAGGCCCCCAACCACCACCGGCAAAAGAGTCTATAAATCCTCCAATCACGCCAAGTCTTGTCAGATTAGTCTTTCTTTTCAATGCTTTACTCTGTTTATCTTTAAAAGCATTGGAAAGGATTTGGAATCCAAGATATAAAGTATAAAAAGCAATCACTGTTTTAGTGATCTTTGCGTAATACTCGCCAAGATAAGTAAGACTAATAGCCCCTATAATTGCTCCAATGACCGCAGGAACAGCTAATTTCTTCACCAGGCTTATGCTTACATTCTTAAGCTTAATATGACTTGCGCTTCCTGCTGCTGTAGTAAAGCTTTCCGCAGAATGAATACTGGCGCTTACAATATGAGGCGGAATGTTCAGAAACATCAGTGTGGTGGTACAGATCACGCCATAGCCCATCCCCATTGATCCTGCTACAATCTCTGCAAAAACACCCACCAAAAGCATCCAGTAAAAAATATAATGATCTTTTGCCAACATCTGCTGCAACTCATCAAAATAGCCCAGCTCATATAGGGAAAAAACGGCTGCTGATACCAGAGCAATCGTTACTAACAATATATTGAGCCTTATCTGAATCTTTTTTGTAATCACCATAGCTCTGAAATTGTAAGTTTGTTTTGTTTATCACTCTCTGAATTGTTTACCGGAACAATAGTTCTGTTCAGCAAATCTCCTGCCCGCCATGAGTTTATAGTACCTGCATCTTCTTTTGGAATCATAATTTATTCTTTTGAAGTCATGCAAATATCCAATAAAAATATTATCCTACAAAACAAGTAGACTA
This sequence comes from Chryseobacterium nakagawai, assembly GCF_900637665.1. Classification (NCBI taxonomy): domain Bacteria; kingdom Pseudomonadati; phylum Bacteroidota; class Flavobacteriia; order Flavobacteriales; family Weeksellaceae; genus Chryseobacterium; species Chryseobacterium nakagawai. Next base: position 2,112,940 of record NZ_LR134386.1, on the reverse strand, counting down.
TTATTTCAAAAAAAAGGATCAGATCAGTCGACCAAATCCATTAAAGTTTTTTTCTCAAGAATATTCAGTGAGGCATCTCTAACCTCTATCAATACATCATGTAAGCCACAATGATCTTCGTTGCAGTCTTCACATTTTTCATAGAAGTTGAGACTTACACACGGAAGCATGGCAATGGGACCGTTCACAAGACGGATAATTTTGGCTAATTTCACATTTTCAGGATTTTCCCTCAAGAAGTATCCTCCTCCCTTTCCTTTTTTACTGTCAAGGATCTCCGCTTTTTTCAGTTCAAGCAGGATATTTTCTAAAAACTTTAAAGGTATCTTTTTGTGTTCCGCTATTTCGGAAATAAGAACCGGACCTTCATTTCTTTTTTCTACAAGATATGAAAGTGCCTTAAACGCATATTGAGATTTTTTTGATAGCATCACAGCAAAAATAAGAAAATTGTTTAACATGTTTAAGCGAAAAGGTAAAATTGCAAAAGAGCTCATTAATCGCATTATTTTTTATCGTTTTGTTGCATTGCAGTTTTGCCTTTTTCCTATTAAATTGCTATGTTTGTCCTATGTTCAGTAAACAAGAAGCACAACAACTCAAAAAGGAATTTTGGACAGCTTTTGGAAAATCCTTTCCAAGAAAATGGATCCTGTATGATACTAAGATCAAGGATATGTCATTTAAATTCTCTGCAGACAACAAAAAAGCAGAGGTTTCTCTTGAAATCGAAATGAAAGATGAGATTTTTCGTAATGCTTATTATGAAAAGATATGGTCTTTGGAAGATATTTTAAAAGATTTTATCGGAGATTTTCAGAAAGACGAATATTTTACATTGGAAAATGGAAAGGTCATCAGCCGTATTTGGGTAGAAAAACATGGGGTTTCAGTCTTCAATAGAAACACATGGCAGGAAATTTTTGAATTCTTTGTCGAAAAAATGGATGGATTCGAAAGGTTTTATTACGAATATGAGGATTTTATAAAGGACATATGAAATAATTACGAAATAAATACCGTTTTACACTTTGGAAGAAGATAAAAAAGAAAACTATCTTTGCTCTATACCACTTAAACTAATAGATGAAACTAAACATGATTAAAAATGAGAAAAGTGTACAAAAACATTTTTGGAGAAGTCATCTCCAAAAGCAAAGCTACCAAGCTAGATGAATACCATCTGTATTATTACGAAAATGACTCCGATATACTGAAAGAAATTGAATTCATCAACGATGAAAGTATATATAACATCAATTATTTTTTAAATGAAGGAGACAATGAGGATGAAGTTCTGGAATACCTAAAGGAAAAATCTGATTTTTTTGACATCGAAAAAAAGGAAACTGCTGACGGATTCATCATTACTACCAATAAACTATATTCACTGTCTGTAGACGAGAAACCTCTAATCTCCAAAACTGTTTTTAAAACTGACGACCCTGAAAATTTTATATGCTCACAGGTGATTGACAATGAAACTCATGAGCCACAGCTTGAAAGAACAGTAAAATGCTGGTATACTAAGGATGAAAACGGAGAAAAATATGCCGCTATAGAGTGCAGTTATCAGGAAGACGGAAAACTGGAACTTGCTATTGATAAAACATCAGATCCCGATAACGAACAGAACTGGGCTCATTATGATTATGAAACATTTCATGAGCTTCAGAAACAATTCCCCGTGGATATAACCTATTACAAAACCGCCGCATTACTTCCAAAGGAAACCTATCAGAACTAAAAACATTTCAACAATACACCAAACCACAATTTATTATATGGAAGAAAATCCTATATTTTGGGCGGATGGAGATGATCCGCAAATGATTGAAGCATACAAGAAAGCACAGGAAACTTTTAAATATTTTTGGCGTGAACAATCCTGGGAATACAGAAGAATCATTCCGGGACTTAATGTATCATGTGTAAAAGCTCTTTTTTCAGATACCACTGAAACGGGAGAAACTATTGTTGAACACATGTGGATCAATGATATTGGATTTGACGGTGAGCGTGTAACAGGATATCTGATCAATGAACCCAACACCTTAAAGAATGTTCAGGTGGGAGATTATATTGATATTCCTCTTAGTGGTATCAGTGACTGGCTTTTCGCCATTACTCCCAATGTAAAGAAGCCTAAAGGTCTTTCTAAATTATTCTCATCATCTACAGAACCTCTTCCTAAAGCTTATGGTGGTTTTACCATTCAGAAAATGCGTTCAGATATGTCTGCTTTAGAGAGAAAGGATCATGACAATGCCTGGCAGCTGGATTTTGGTGATTTCAACAATATTCTTATGGTAAACAACCAGGAAGAAGAGCCTGAAAATCTTGTAGAGCATCCTATGAGCAGAAATATGAAAGACGATTTTGCGAAATTCTTACAGGAATACCCGGATGAAATCAAACTTATTGATGACAATGGACAGACCCTTCTTCACCGAGAAACTATTGCCGGAAACTTAACCACAGTACAGACTGCACTGGAAGCCGGAGCAGATAAAACGGTTCAATCTAAAGCGGGAAAAACCGCACTGGATTATGCTAAAGAGCTGAATTGGGAACATCTTATTCCAGTATTGGAAAATTATTAATAACTATTAGGAGTAAAAACTTAGAAAAATATTAGACAAAATAAAAGAGAAACTTTACAGCTTCTCTTTTTTATTAAGAACTAAATACATTTAATTTCATCGTCAAAGCTGCTTGATCCATGATTAATTCTAATTATTTTACTATTTTTGTGAAGCTAAATCGTGAAAGAACATAACCATTACTTCCATCATTCTATAAACACTCAAAACAAATAAATTTCAATATTTCATTAAATTCTTAACCATGAAAAAACTTTTATTTTCGATCGCCTTACTAGCGACAGGATTTGCTTTTGGACAAATAAATTTAGTACATACTTTTCCGGCTAACGAAGATGCTGCCGTTTACATTAATGACAATCAGTTATTATATTGTACACAAGTGATAGATCAACCTATCATAAAAATTTACGGACAAAACTACGATTATATCAAAACGCTTAATATCACAATGCCAGCAGGCTATGAATGGATGATTTTTCATCCTGATTTAGATTATCAGGTTTCTAAAAATATATTCAATACGAATGACAAACTTGAGTTTATCGTCTATTTCCATAAAAGTGGCACACCTGATTCGAAGCTAAAAATCATTGACGAAGATGGTACCATTATCAAAGATTTCCCAGGAACTTACAGGGTTGAATATACCAAAATCTATCACGATCCAATAGATAACACCAACAAGATAAAATTACTTAACGAGACGACTCAACAAACAGAAATCTATTCATTACCTACGACGGTTCTTGCGAACAAAGAGATTATGACGGTAAAGAATAAATTAGCAGCCTTTCCTATTCCTGCGAAAACTACATTAAAGATCAATAATCCTCAAAACAATGCTAGTAAAGTTGAAGTTTTTGATACAACAGGAAAGTTGGTGATTAACCAGACTTTTTCCAGCCATGATGATCTTATTACCCTGAATGTACAAAACCTAACTAATGGTCTTTACATTTATAAAATCGGAGATGTAAGCTCTAAGTTTATCAAAGAATAAAATTAAAATACTCATTAACAAAAAAAGAGAAACTATAACGTTTCTCTTTTTTTATCTACATATTATGATATAAAACCACAGATATAACGTTTGAGTAAAGTATTTTTAACCAATTTTGCGGTTCAAAAAAAATTAATGATTGGATTGAATAATATTATCAACCAACCCGTTTTCAATTGGATTTCCACCACCGTTGTTATAAAAATCAAGCGGGATGATTCCCAATCTTTTCTTTCCTGAATATTGGGTATACTGTTTCAGCCATGGATTCATGGCCGGATCAACTCCTGAGCCTCCCCACGCATATTGATAAGGAGTATGATGGAAGACGCCATAGGCAATACTGTTAAAGCTTACATACAGAACAGCATCATTATTAGCATTTTTCTGCATAGCCCGTTCCAGGTTTTCCTGTACATATTTTACTTTTTTGTGGGTATCATAACTTTCATAATTATCCTCAATATAGAATTTCTGTCCATTGGCATTCGTTGTTTCAAAAGTCGTATCATCCTGCCATGCTCCAAACCTCACTCCTACTTTATTTTTATCAATTCCTGAGTTTCCTGCATTAAGTTCGAATCTATATAAAAAGAGAATTTTTCCTTTCGTTTCATTTAAGTTTGGAATGGCATTTCCCTGAAAGTAAAGGGTATTGTATTTTTTAAGGTATTGAATGAAATTATCAGAAATGTCCTGGCCGCTTTTCTCATTATTTACAGACATTAAAATAGTTTCAGACGGATGATCCTTTAAAAACGCCTGACAGGCATCCAATACATTACCAAAAGTAACTCCACAGGAAATAATACCATGATAAAGATCTAGCGGATCAGAAGAATTGGACGAATTCACGAGTCTGATATCCAGAAAACGAATCCCATTTTCCAATTGTTGTCTAATGTCATAGTTCTGACACCTTGCTCCAAATGATGCAGAAGAGATTTTATACGTTCCTGAATCGTGTGTTCCGGGGATACTTAAAGCTTTCAGTGAGACATTTTGATCCAATTTACTCATCCACTCCGACTCATTTAACTTAAGATAAAACTGGTTCACACCGGACACTGAAACATTACAGTTAAAATGCATATTACCATCTGTTCTTAAGATATAGGTACCCGATATCTTTTTAATATTTCGGCTCCCAATCCACCAGTTATTCTCCAATTTTGAATTGTGCCCCTGCCCAATCTGTACATCACGAAGCTCACAATGCCTGTTCTGGTAATCGAAAGATAAGATGCAGGTAAATGCAAAGTTCAATTTAGCCGGCAAAGCATCATTAGAGCTGCATCCAATAGCATCACCTCCTGATATCTTACTTTTGAACCATTGAGCCACCGTATCGGTGCCGTGTCTTCCGGCCTGGACGTCAATTTCCCAAGTATTTCCGGATTTCTGAATAATATCCGGCGTATTTTCCCAAGGTTGCCCAGAGGAAACGCTATGATCTGTAATGACCATTTTTAAGTTACTCACTCCCTCCATCATCTGGAGAAGAAATCTGTTGTGTTGTTTTGTTGGCATGATATGATGATTTAGTGATATTTCCGAAGAAAGCAGATAGATTAGCCTATCCTGCCAGACAAAATTAGATGGAATACAAGCACTTTCATAGCGTATAAATACGTGTTTTGAATTCGGGTATTTTTACTTAATTATAAATAAAAACCATAACTCATTTTATTCCTTTTTCTTGCTTATTTATAAACAATTTAATACAGTATATTTTTCACACCCTATTAGAATTAATTGAATAATATTTTATATTTTTAGTCTGCCCACAAAATCAATTATAAAAGCTTAAAAGAGACCTGTTAAAGTCTTTTCTTAATTAATTTAATAATATGAAATTTTCTCTCTATATATTAGTCATTTTTGTTTTTACATTAACTTCATGTAAAAAGAACTATATTATTTATTATAACAAAGTAAATCAAATAGACAGCATTTACAGAATGGCTAATAATCCTAATTTGGCCATTCAGCAATATCAAGAACTTTTTAAAGAATTCGAACCTAAAAATCAGGAAAGAATTGAAGAATATTCCACTTATCTTATACTTTCGGACAAATACAATAAAGATTTTGGAGGAAAAAAAAGCCTATATAAATTAATTCCCTTGATATCTCCCTACGATAATGAATATAAAAAATACTTACCCTTATTTAAAAAATATGATATAGACAGTACAGAAGTTATACAGAAAATAGCAGACTGGAAAAAAGAATTGAATCAGCAATTAATAGATTCTTTTCGTGTTGCCTTCAAAAGAGACCAACTAGGAAGACCATTTGATACAGCACTGGTGAGAAGAAATGTAGAAAAAAATGCAGCTCTTTTCAAATGGACCTTTGAAAAATTTGGGTTCCCTTCACAACAGAAGATAGGCAGTTTTCCTATGCTTACATTGCTAAGTCATATAGCCGACTCTAAAAGTTCTTACCCTTATTTCGAAAAGAAGGTACTTGAATATATCAAATCAGGAGACTGCCCGCCGCTATATTACTCTATGATGGTTGATGGTGGCAAACATTCTTTAGGTAAAAGTACCTACTATGGAATGGGACGTTCCTTTCTAAAAGAAATAGATTCTACAACCATAAACAAACACAGAAAAAGCATAGGACTGCCTTCACTAAAGCATGCTGAAAAACTAAAAAAGGATTATTTTTCAGGTTTTAAAAAAGAATTATATTAATGCAGTAGAGAAGTATTTTCTTAATAACCCGTAACAAAACATATTACTCAAATGTCTTATTATTAAAATCTTATGATAAAAATTATCATCTTTTTAATAGTTTCTCTTTCCTTGATTTCATGTCACGGCATGAAAAACAATTCAACTTCTGCTTATCATAAAGTTCAAAATTCTTTAGATGTGGAAATCAACAAAATATATCAACAAGGAAATTTTAATGGTTTTTCAGTGGCTATAGTTAATGATCAATCCACTCTTTATCAAAAAGGATTTGGCTTTTCAAATATTAAAGAAAAGAAACCCTACACCCTCAATACCATTCAAAATATTGCTTCTGTTTCTAAAACATTAGTTGGAATCGCTCTTTTGAAAGCTCAGGAATTGGGAAAACTGAAATTGGATGATCCGATACAAAAGTATTTACCATTTAAAACTGTGAATCCTAATTTTCCTCAGAAAACCATCACTATCCGCCAACTCGCTACCCATACTTCTTCTATTCTGGATAATGAATTTTATTTATCAAAAAATTACTTTCTAAAGCCCAAACAAAACCTGAATGGAGCAAAGCTTACTTTTGATGATGAGCAAGTATTCAATCCTTCTGATTCTATCCTGACAATGGGTTCTTTTTTAGAAAATGTGTTATCAGAACATGGAAAATGGAATGAAAATAGTTTTTCCACTCATAAACCAGGAGAAATCTATGAATATTCTAATGTGGGAACTGCATTAGCTGCTTTTATTATTGAGCAGGCAACCGGTCAGGAATTCAGTGCGTTTACCAAAGAATATATTCTGAAACCTTTACAGATGAACGATTCAGGATGGAAATTCGAAGATATTCAGTTTTCTAAATTCTCAAGACTTTATGAAAATCCTAAAACGGTTCTGCCTTATTATCTTTCAGCAACTTATCCTGACGGAGGATTTATCACCAATATTTCTGATTTAAGTAAATATTTAACTGAATTAATCAAAGGATACAATGGAAAAGGTACAATCCTGAACCCAAAAAGCTATAAAGAATACTTCACACCACAACTTACTGCTACGAATTTTACCGAAAGAAATACTCAAAATCCTTACAACGAATCTTACAATGTAGGAATATTCATGGGATTTGGTTATACAGGCTATATTGGTCATACAGGTGGAGATCCTGGGGTAATGTCGATGCTATTTTTTGATCCTAAAAATAATTTAGGTAGAATTATGATCTTCAATACTAATTTCTCGGATAAGAAAGGCAATGATGCTTTTTATGGAATATGGAATGTGTTAGAGAAATATCAGAATCATTTCCGGAAATAGCTTTAAAACTTCTTTTCATTTTATCTATATTTGTATAAAGACACAAATAAAAAGGTCATTATGGAAAAGCTAAGAAAGCAAAGAGGGTACACACAAGAATATATGTCTAATATTATCTCAACAGACGTCTCCAATTACTCCCGAAAAGAGAATGATGAAGTAAGAATTTTTGATGATGAATGGGAAAAACTAGCAAAAGCACTTGATGTTCCTGTAGAAGAAATAAAAGAGGAAAGGAAAACAGCAATAGTGCATAACAACCATGACAATACTACTTTCAATGATAATGCAGGAAGTTATTTTAACCATTTCCATAGTATTCCAGATTCTATTGTAGAGAATTTACAAAGTTATATTAAGATTCTGGAAGAACAAATTGAAACTTTGAAGGAAGAGAATAAAATATTGAAATCTAAATAAAAAGAGACCTAAAATAAAAAGAGAAGCTGTTGAGCTTCTCTTTTATTATTTCTATCCAAATTTTTTCTTTCTTAGCCAGAAGAATAATCCTCCGATAAGACCAATAACCATCAATGGGAGCAATAAATTCAGCCATTGCCAATTGGTTTTCTCTTCTTCTATCCTGTGTCTGTCAAGAAGTCTTTCTTCGATGTTTCTGTTTCTTAATTCCATCAGATTACTGTCATCCAACAGATAATCCAAAGCATTTCTAAGGAACTGTTCATTTCCAAACTGTTCATTTGTCAGCATGTCTACTCCCAATGGAAGTGGTTTTCCTTTAATGACTTTATTACGTCCTATATCTCCGTCTGCAATAACGATCATTTTATTTTCAGGACTTTCTGCTTTAAAACCAGGATACGATTTTCTTTCAATCCTTGAAGCATACGCAGAGTTAAATTTCCCTTCCAATGCTACCGCAAAGATCTTTGGAGTACTTGGTTTTTCCATTTGCCCGAGGCTGTCTACCGTGGCAATTTCTTTCAGATCAACATAATTCGGAACCTGTTTCAGCAATGTTCTTTCACTGGATTCGAAAAGAACTTTTGTTTTTATATTCTTTCTTCCCCCCAATGTATCAATAGAAGTTGGGAATTCGAATTTTACAGGGTTGATATTTTTAGTAATCGGATTATTATTTTCAGCAATTCCAAGAGGGAAATAAGGCCATGGCAGGCTTGTAAACTGAGGATTTCCACTTACCTCTCCCGTTACCAGCTTCAGCAGTGCATATTTCTTCACATCCTTCACCAACGCAGTATTGATTCTTAGTCCGTAATTGAAAAAGAAGTCAGTCATATTGATATCCACCGGGAAAGGCATTACTTTTTTAGATCTTGTCAGAGTATCCATTTCAGCATTTACCGCATCAATCATCCAAAGTGTTTTCCCACCATTCATGATATATTGGTCAAGAATTACCTTTTCATTATCTGTAAAGGCTTTTCTAGGTTTTGCAATCACTAAAGCACTCATCTGCTTCAATAAAGGCAGGTCCTGAAGACTAAGTTCGACTTGATTTTTAGGAATAATAGGTCCTGCATCGTAATTTTCCAATGCCAGCTGCATAAATCCCTGAAACTCATCCGGACTTAATTCGTCCTGATTGATCAGAACGCCTACTTTTTTCCTTTTATCAGCAGCAATATTTTTGATGTTTGAAACCAGGTTATATTCTAATCCTTCTATAGATCTTGTAAGCTGTTGATCTGCATCTATTCCTGTCTGCTGTACAATCAAAGGAATGGAAACACCTGTTTTATTATACCTGATCACTGCATACGGATAAATTGTAATCTGAGTAAATTTTCCATCCTTAGAATCCGGCAGGAAAGAAGCCTGCATACCCATTGCTGCCAAACTATCTTCCGGGATTTTAGGTCTCAATGGATCGATGAACTTGAAATCAATTTTCGGATTAATTTTCCTGAATTCCTCCAGCATAAACTTCGTCTCTCCCTGAAGCTGTTTAAAGCTTGCCGGGAAATCACCTTCAAGATAAACTTCTACAGTCAAAGGTTTTTTAACGGATTCCAGTACTTTAATGGTACTCTCAGAAAGGGTATATCTTTTTTCTTTTGTTAAATCAAATCTTATTCCTGAATAGGTAAGAATAATAACCAAAGGGATAATCGCAATTAAGAAAATCCCCAACGGAGATTTAGTATTGATCTTCTTCATACGCTACTTCTTTTTGTTAATAAAATGATTAGACAATACTAATGACGCGCTGATGACCAGAATAAAATAGGCAACATCCTTTACATCTATAAGACCTCTTGTGAAGCCCAGGAAATGCTGGTAAAAACCTATATTCTGCAGGATAAAATCTGCTCCGCCTAAAAGTTTATAACTTGCTAGCTGTTCGATTCCAAAATACATGATAAAGCACATGAAAACGCCTAGCAGATAAGCCATAATCTGATTTTGTGATAATGAAGAAGCTAAAATTCCGATTCCTGAAAAAGCTGCGATTAAAATAATCAGCCCGATATAACTTCCCAAGGTCATTCCAAGGTCAATATTACCTTCCGGAACTCCAAGAACATATACAGTATAAAGGTAAACTAGTGATGGAATCAGGCATAAAATCCCAACAATCCATACAGACAGGAATTTTCCTGTTACCAGTTCTGAAACTTTTAAAGGTTGTGAAAACAGCCAGTTCAGCGTTCCCGTTTGTTGCTCTTCAGCAAAAGTTTTCATGGAAAGCGCCGGAATAATGAACATCAAAAGCCATGGAACCAACACAAAATAGCTTTGCAGCGATGCTGCCCCGATCTCAAAAATATTAGAATCGTTGTCGAAAAAGAACAGAAATAGAGTTCCTATTAAACTGAAAGCGGCAATAATTACCCATGCGCTCCAGTTTCCAAAGTAACTCCAAAGTTCTTTCTTTAAAATTGCAATCATAGTTTTTTAGTAAAATGTAAAAAGTAAAAAAGCGTAAGACACACTTATTCTTTCACTTCAACAATTATTTGTTTTTTTTATTCTTATTAACAAGTTTTACGGTCATCATAATCAGAAATACAAGAACGAAAAATCCTGCAATTAATTGCCACCAGTATTCAATTGCCATCGATTTCAGGATTACAGTAAACACCACCAAGAATAAAATAAAAGTAGCAATTTCGTTAGCCTGTCTTAACTTGATGTTCGCTGTTTCCAATGTATTTCCGTTCAACGCTTTCAGTTTCAACACTTTTTTCCAGCACCAGTAGTGGTAGACGGCAAGCCCGATCAGGAAGGTCAGCTTTAAATGAAACCATCCCATTTTCATCAGTCCCGGATTTTTAAAGATCATAACCAATCCGCATACTGCCATAATGACTCCGGCAGGTACGGTGATAATATTCCATAGCCTTCTGGCCATAAATGTATACTGCTCCCTCAGAATTTTCTTTTTTTCTTCAGGAAATTCATCGGTATCCTTATAGTAAACAAAAAGTCTTACGAGATAAAAAATTCCCGCAAAATAACTTACCATAAAAATGATGTGCAGCGCTTTGATGATTGTATAAAGCATTCAGAAAAAATTAACAGCAAAGATAAGCTTATTCTATAATTTTTAAAAATAATTTTCTTTTGATTGGGAAAAGCTAATATTCCGATCAAAAGTTATTAAAAATTATATCTATATAAAAAAATGCTTCGGTTCGGGGCGGCTTTGCCGTCCCGAACCGAAGCTTATATTTCATTGATTTTATTCAACTCAGAAATTAAGAGATCACTCCCAATTCTTTTCCTACTTTTTCAAAAGCGACAATCGCTTTATCCAAATGTTCTTTGGTATGAGCAGCAGATAGCTGAACTCTGATTCTTGCTTTTCCTTTTGGTACTACCGGATAGAAGAATCCAATCACATAGATTCCTTCGTCCATTAGTTTTTCAGCCATTTTCTGAGAAAGCGGTGCATCATACAACATTACCGGAACAATCGCAGCATCTCCATCAGGAATATCAAATCCTTTAGCTTTCATTTCTGTTCTGAAATAGTCTGCATTTTCCATTACCTTATCACGAAGAGAAGTATCATCAGAAATCATGTCCAATACTTTCAAAGCAGCTCCTACAATTCCAGGTGCTAATGAATTGGAGAATAAGTAAGGACGGGAACGCTGTCTCAGCATATCGATGATCTCTTTTTTACCAGAAGTAAATCCACCTAAAGCGCCACCCAAAGCCTTTCCTAAAGTAGAGGTAATAATATCTACTCTACCCATTACTTCATTCGCTTCATGCGTTCCTCTCCCTGTTTTCCCGATAAATCCGGTTGCGTGGGAATCATCAACCATTACCAAAGCATCATATTTATCTGCAAGATCACAAACTCCTTTCAGGTCTGCCACAATTCCGTCCATTGAGAAAACACCATCCGTTACAATAATTTTGAAACGGTGATTTTTTTCTGAAGCAGCAATTAATTGAGCTTCAAGATCAGCCATATTGTTATTTTTATAACGATATCTTGCTGCTTTACAAAGACGTACTCCATCAATAATTGAGGCATGGTTCAGTTCATCAGAAATAATAGCATCTTCTTCTGTAAATAAAGGTTCAAAAACACCACCATTTGCATCAAAAGCGGCAGCATAAAGAATGGTATCTTCAAGTCCTAAGAAATCAGCAATCTTTTTCTCTAAATCTTTGTGAATATCCTGAGTTCCACAGATGAAACGTACAGATGACATTCCGTAACCATGAGACTGGATCATATCCTGAGAAGCTTTCATAACCTCCGGATTGTTGGATAATCCAAGATAATTATTGGCACAAAAGTTCAAAAGCTTTTTTCCGTTGGCTTCAATTTCTGCACTTTGTTGAGAAGTAATGATTCTTTCTCTTTTAAAAAGTCCGTCATTCTCAATATTTTGAAGTTCGTTCTGTAAATGTTGAAGGTATTTTTCAGAAATCATTTTTAGTAATTTTTTAGATGTGCTAATTTACTAAAAAGGCAGTAAAATAAAACCTTTTATACCCTTAATTCTAAAATTTGATCTTTAGTTTCATTTTTAACATTATTAGTCTACTGATTTTGTAGGATAATATTTATATTTGTTTAAAATTTCTGAATATGCAATTGATTCCGGTAAAGAAAACAAAGAAACTCGTTTCAAGAAACTTTATAACCCACCACATGAAAGCTCATGTTCCTGTCATTATTGAAGATTTTGTAGATCCCGAAAGCCCGGCCTTCAAAAAATGGAACTATGAATATTTCAAAGGAATAGCAGGCAATCAAAAGGTAGATATTTACGGCAGTGAAATGGATTCTATGGACAGAGTGGCCAGTCAGCCTATAGCACAGACTACATTCTCAGAATATCTTGACCTGATAGACTCCACCCCTACTGAGCATCGATTATTTCTGTTTAATTTACTAAGCATAAAACCGGAGCTTAAAAATGATATCATCTATAATGATGTTACCAATGGTAAAATATTAAAATGGTTACCTTTTATGTTCTTCGGAGGCCAGGGTTCTGCTACCCGGAATCATATTGATATTGACATGTCCCACGTTTTCATCACACAGTTTGAGGGAATTAAAAGAATCTGGCTATTTCCCTGGGAACAGTCTGATCTGATGTATAAATTACCTTATAATTTCCATAGTTTGCCTAATATAAAAACACCAGATTACCGGCAGTATCCAGCCTTACTCTATTTAAATGGGTATGAAGCCATCCTTCATCCAGGGGAAACCCTTTATATTCCGTCCGGATGGTGGCATTATATACAATATGAAACCGGAGGATATTCCGTATCAGTCAGAGCGCTACCAACAAGCCTTCTTGAAAAGTGGCGTGGATTTAAAAACCTGGTCATCACAAGAAATTTTGATAATATTATGCGAAATATCTTTAAAGAAAAATGGTTCAGATACAAAGTAAAAACAGCAAAGAAAAGGGGCACAAAAGCTTTCAAAAAACAAAAAAGCTTTCTGATATGAAAGCTTTTTATATTCTGTAATGTCTCTTAATGCTTAATGAATTTGATATGTTTTTCATTCACTGTAATCACATAGGCTCCCGGAACCAGTTCTCCGATCTGTATAGCTTTTCCGGGTTGATAAATAGCTTTTCTTACTAATTTTCCATCTATAGCATGAATAGAAAACCCTGCTGCTTTATCTATTCCTTTTAAATAAAGCTCATTTTTTGCTGGATTAGGATATAAACCAAAGCTATCCTTTTCTGCAGAAGATACGCTTAATGTATTATCCTGGACAACAGTAGAATTCTTTTCCAGAATCTGATGTTCATTATTAAACTGAACACTTGCTACAGGAAATGATATATTTTCAGCAAAATATTGGTTATTGAAAGTATTATTCAATACTAAATCAGCAGTCTGTCCACCTGTTCCGGTAACTTTTACAGGCAGAGGCATTTCGAAAAAGCTTACTGTAGGGCTGCTTTGTGTCTGAGAAACATTCAATGTAATCTGATTACCCGTTTGCTTCCACTTTATCGCATAAGTTGGATACCCTTCCCCATAGATCCAGTCATTAAAAAATTCTGTAAAATCTTTTCCGGTAGACTGAAGTAAGGATGCATTAAAGTCTGCGGTTCTCACATAGTTGTAAGCCAAAGCAGGTCTTCCGTGATAATCTTTAAGTGCCTGATAGAAAATATCATCACCTAAGATCCATTTTATCATTCTTAAAGCATACCCCCCTTTCGCATAGGTCAGCCTACTGTCAAAAATTCTGTAGATATCATTAAGTCCGGTATCAGGAACATAAGTAGTTCCCCCCACATTATTGGTAATTAAAGCTGTTTGATTAACAAGATAACTCATAAACTCATCATGGGTCATAATCAGCTTTTCATTGGCAACATGTTCTCCAAAAGTTGCAAAACCTTCATTCAGCCATATATCATTCCATATTCCACAAGTCACTTTATCTCCAAACCATTGATGAGCGAGTTCATGGGCAATAAGAGACTTAGTCCAGCCACTCATAGAAGACATGGTCTGATGTTCCATTCCACCGCCATTAAGATATTCCATATGCCCATATTTTTCATTACGGAAAGGATAAGATCCAAAATACATTTCAAAAATATCCATTATCTGTTTTGTCCATTCAATATTGGATACTTTTACCGGGTCTCCGGCTGTTGATGGGTAAATATAATTGACAAATGGAAATGGAGGGTTTCCGATGGTGCTATTCGTCTTGGCAAAATTTGTGATAGATAGTGCTATAAGATAAGCGGCAGTAGGATACATCGTTCTCCAAAAAGTCAACTTCTTCCCGGTTGTTGTAGAAATGATTTCAGACATTAATTTTCCGTTGGCTGCTACACTATATTGTGATGGCGTAGTCACTTTAAAATCAAATCTTTCGATCTTATCATTTAAGCTTTGCTTAGTAGGAAACCAGTCCTGTGCACCATACGGTTCATTTAAAGTAGAAAAAACAGGTATATTAGATCCTTGGCTTCCAATCATAACCGTATTATTTGCTGGGGAACCAGAATAATGAATTGTCAATGAATCTAAAGTATTTGCCGGAATAGAAGCCGGAAAATCTATTTTAATCTCCTGGGTAGAAAGCTGTTGAAACGGAATGTTACTACCATGGTATTGTACCTGAGAAACCGACAGGAGATTGGTAAGATCAAAATAAACACTACTTATACTCTGATTGGGTTTAAAATGCGAAGTCACAGATCCGGAAATATAATGAACAGCAGGATCAATACTCACATCCATTCTCTGATACTGTAAATCATAATTCAGGGTATTGGGATTCACGCTTCCGATTCCCATTTTTTTGGTAAAAGATTTCATTTCCTGTTCTACCAATCCTTTCATTTCAATAGTATCAATCTCTTTTTGACTATAAAGCTGCTGAACCATCAAAAAGCTCAACATCAGCAGATAAAATTTTCTCATATGCAGAAGTATTGTAATATTCAAATATAAAAAAAACCTCTTAATCATTGATTAAAAGGTTCTTATAATATATAAAATAAACGTGTTCTAAAGATCCAAAGCCGGTTCAAGAATCTTTTCCATTCTTTTCTTCACCATATCTACTGATCCTGAATAATTGTTCACCATTAAAGAGAAAACTAAGGTTTTACCAGAATTGGTCTTCAGGTAACCAGCCAGTGTTTTCACTTTATTTAAAGTTCCTGTTTTTGCAAAAACCTGTCCGTTTCCTGTCCCAAGGAACATTCTTTTCAAGGTTCCGGATTGTCCACCGATAGGTAAAGATGTTAAGTAAGATCTGTAATATTTCTCATCCATTAAAGAAGTCAAAAACTTCACCTGAGAAATGGGAGTCACATTATTGCTTCTTGAAAGTCCGCTTCCATCTATATAATTTAGACCCAACATGTCAAAACCAGCCTCTTTTAAGTGATCTGTCACTACAATTCTTCCTGATTCTGAAGTCTGATCTCCTAATTTTTGAAAACCTACTGTTCTCAATAACGCTTCTGCCAATGAATTATCACTATGCTGATTCGTATAATATATAATATCACCCAATGTTGGAGATTTGTAAGCAGAAATCATTTTTCTGTTTTCCGGAGTGGGATCCGTCATCTTTGCAGATACTTTTCCGGTAACAGGAATTCCGCTTTTCACCAAGGTAGTTCTGAAAGAATTTGCCAAATATGCTGGTGCATCCGGAAGTTTTGTTGTTAAAATTCCATCTCCATCATACTTTTCAGCATATACCATCTGATGAGCATAAGGTGAAACGTAGAAAAATTTCTTTTCTGTAGAAAAACCTGATTTCTTTACGATGAGTTTTTCATTAGCCGGATTAATGGCATGTGTGGTTCCTGCAGGCAGATAATAATTATTATTTTCCAACCATACAACATTTTCCGGAAGCATTGCAATATTGCCTTTGAAAAGCGCTGTCTGAATGATAATATCACCATTTACCTTTCGAATTCCCTCACGCGAAAGTCCACCTATGAAATCTGAAATAATGTCTCTATAAGATCCTGCTCCTGCTTTGTTTGTTCCCAGAGATGGATCTCCACTTCCTACTACATACAAATTTCCGTTTAACGTTCCGTTTTCATCTACAGTTCCTGAATATTCCAACTGAGTCATCCAACGATAGTTTTCCCCTAGGAGATTCAATGCTGTTTCAGTAGTCAGTAATTTTGTTGTGGAAGCTGGGACTAACGGCGAGCTTTCGTTGTACGAAGAAATAACCTTCTTCGTTTTCGGGTCATACACTACGAATCCCCATGTTGCATTTTTCAGCACAGGATCCGCCATCATTGTGTTTACATTAATGTCTACAAGTTCTTTAGCCGACAAAACGCTTTTCTCCACCATCGAACTTACAGGCGACGGAAGGTTTAAGCTGTTTTTCTGATTGTCGTAATTCTGAGAGTAAAGAACAGTAGAAACGGTAGATTGAGCCAGGAAGAAACCGGAAGCCAACACCGCTGCACTTGAAATATATTTTCTGAAATTTACCATCTATCCTTTTTTTGTTTCTATAGTTTGAGCCTGTAGAAAATGATAAGTTAAATCATTCAATAAAAAAGCCAAACACTTAATCAACGTCCAAAAGTAGAAATTATTGTCATACAACGGACCACAGAGGTCTTATAAAAGAGTGTAAAGTTTGTTAAAAATTGTTAAAAATCAACAAAAACATCCTTTTTAATGCTTTGATAAGCAGTAATTTCATCAAATTCTTTCAAACTTATCAAAACCATGTTTTTAAACTTTTCATAGTTTTTCCCACGCGGTAACTTCAGTAAAATCTGGAACTGATATAAATTATTTAACCTGGCAATCTGAGCTCTTTCCGGTCCCAAAATACATTCTTCAGGAAGATATTTTCTCAGAATAGAACCCAGGAACTGAGAGGCACGGTCTACCTTATCATCTCTCCTGTGTTTCAGTTCGATCATAATCAGTTTGGTAAACGGGGGATAGTGGAATTTCTGACGTTCGGTAAGAATATATTTATAGATTTTCGCAGGATTATTCATTTTAATCAGCTGAAATACGGAATGATCAGGATTATAAGTTTGAATCAGGATTTTACCTTTCCCTGAAACTCTTCCCGCTCTTCCGGAAACCTGTGTTATCAACTGATAGGCCCTTTCTTCAGCCCTGAAATCCTGTACATATAATAAGGAATCAGCTTTAGGAATAGCTACCAATTCTATATGGTCAAAATCCAGACCTTTGGAAATCATCTGTGTTCCTACTACAATATCGGTTTCTCCGTCTTCAATTTTCTCATACAGCTTTTCATAGGCAAACTTCTTACGCATAGAATCTACATCCATCCTGTCCACCTCATTTTCAGGAAACAGTTTGGATACTTCTTCGTGAATCTGCTCTACTCCTACTCCCCTTTCATTCAGGTTTTCTGAGTTACATTTCGGGCAGGTTCTAGGCTTTGAAGCTCTTTGACCACAATAATGACATTTCATTTCATTGGCCGCCTTATGATACGTCATTACCACATCACAATTGGAGCAATAATTAACATAACCACAGGTTTCACACTCTATAACATTGGCATATCCACGTCTGTTGTGAAGAACGATAGCCTGGTTCTTTTCATCAATTGTGTGCTTAATGGCGTCAATAAGCCTTGTAGAAAAATTTCCAGATACGTTTTTAGATTCCTGAGCTTCTTTGAAATTAATCAGTTCATATTCAGGAAGATTCACATTCCCGAACCTTTCATTCAGGAAAATGTATTTCATTTTATCTTTTCTGGCTCTGTAATAACTTTCAACAGAAGGGGTAGCAGAGCCCAGAATAACTCCGGCTTTATGCAAACCACCCAAAACCAGTGCAGCATCTTTAGCATTAAAATAGGGCGTAACTTCCCTTGGTTTATAAGCAGAATCGTGTTCTTCATCTACTACAATCAATCCCAGATCCTGATAAGGTAAAAACAAGGCATTTCTGGTTCCCACAAGAATACGGATATCATTCTGTTTAATTCTTCTCCACACCTCTACCCTTTCGAAATCTGTCAGTTTCTGATGGTAAAATCCTAACTGCCTGCCATATTTTTTTTCAAGTCTTTGGGTAATCTGTTTAGTCAGAGAAATTTCAGGAAGTAAAAAGAGGACGTTTTTCCCTTCTCTGATGCACTCTTCAATTTTCTCTAAATAAATATGAGTTTTTCCTGACGATGTTACACCATGAAGCAGCACATTTTTTCCTTCTTCAAAAGCTTCATCGATCTCAGATTTTGCTATTTTCTGCTCTTCAGAAAGTTCTTCTATCTCTTCAATTTCACCTTCATAACTTTCAATCCTGTCTTTCTGCATATAGTATTCCTCCACAAGGCCTTTGTCTGCCAATGCCTTGAAATGAGAGCTTCCAAAATAGCCGTCTTCAAACAATTCGGCTTTTTTAATATGAAGATCAGGATTTTCAGTCTGCTTTTCTAAAATTAAAAGGAACAGGTCTTTTTGCTTAGGAGCCTTATTCAGCTTTAAAAGAATTTCTGTAAGATTCTGATTGTTTAAAACACTATCATTAATTCTTACATAAGCTACTTCTTTCGCCTTATATTTTTCGGCAATTTTCTCATCAATCTCAATATACTGCAGATCGATCAGAGAATTGATGGTTTTAATAATTTCTTTCTTGGGAATAAATGCTTCAATATCTGTAAGATTAACCAATTGTCTTACTTCCAGCGCCTGAACCAAATACATTTCATTGACATCCAGATTTTCAAAATCAACAACTATTCCTGGTTTTAATTTTAAATACGTTTCGCTCTCCAGTTTTAAGGAAGATGGAAAAGCTAATCTGTAGATTTCTCCGAGGTTACACAGATAATAATCGGAAAGCCAATTCCAGAAACGGATTTGTTCTTCCGGAAGAATGGGTCTTTCATCCAAAATACTAATGACATCCTTCGCCACAAAGTTATCCGGAGCATTATCATGAAGTTCAAAAACAATTCCCGTATAGATCTTTTTTCCTCCAAATGGTACCAGAACCCTCATTCCTAATTGAATTTCAGGCATTAGTTCTTCCGGAACCTTATAGGTGAAGGATCCTTTTAAATTAAGTGGTAAAACGATTTGAGCGTATGGCAAGGGAAATATTTAAAGTGTAAAATTAGATGTTTCTGAAGAGAACTGCAATTTTTTGTTAATGATTCCGCCTATTTTGTATTATCTTTATTCACCATTTTTTTCATGGAAAATTACATTTTATTATTTTTGATAGGACTTATAGCTGGTGCTTTGAATGCGGCAGCTGGTGGTGGATCATTCATTACTTTTCCAGCTTTTATCTATGCAGGCGTTCCTCCGATTCAGGCTAATGCATCCAGTACTGTAGCATTATTTCCTGGTAGTTTAGCCAGTGCCTGGAAGTTCAAAGAGTATATTCAGCCTTTTCCCAATATTTCAATAACGGCAATGATTATTTTTACTCTTTTGGGGGGATGTGCAGGAGGCTTTCTTCTTTTATATACTCCATCAGCAGATTTTAAGCTAATAGTTCCATGGCTTCTTTTATTAGGTTCTCTCGCATTTGCATTTGGAAAACAAGCCGGTAACTGGCTTAGAAAAAGAATTAAAATTGGTTCCGGATTAGTTTTAGGTGCTCAGTTTATTTTAGGAATATATGGCGGTTATTTTGGTGGTGCAGTAGGAATTATGATGATGGCTGTATGGGCATTATTCGGCTTATCAGACATCAAAATCATCAATGCTAATAAAACACTTTTTACAGGAATAGCTAATGCTGCGGCAGTTATTTTATTTATTTCAGCGGGTAAAATATATTGGCCGGAAACCTGTACCATGATGGTTGCTACCATTCTAGGCGGATATTTTGGTGCTCATTTCACCAAAAAACTTGATCCGGTAAAGCTAAGAACCGGAATCATATTCTTCAATTTTCTGATTACCTTCGTTTTCTTTATTAAAACTTTTTCTTAGTCGAAACCTATATTTAGAATATAATATCTATTATCTCATACCACATTGCAGAGGTAAAAAACCCTACAATAATACTGACTCCGATAATCAGGTTGGTCAACTTTGTATTCAGCCTGAACTGTTCTGCAATGATACTTGAAGTCACTAATGTTGGCATGGCTGCTTCGAATATGGTAATTTTTGCGACATCTCCTTTTATTCCTAACAATAAAGCCATTCCCAATACAATTGCCGGAGCCAGAATCAATTTATAAAGCATGGAAGCTGACATCTGAGGAATAAGCTTTTTCCAGCCATTAAATTTCAATTGTAATCCAACTGAGAACAGAGCTAACGGGCTTACAGTAGCGGCTAATTTATCAAAAAGAGGTTCTGCTACGGTTAAATCTATAAATTGAGACAGTACCAAAGCAGAAATACAACCAATCAATGGTGGAAATGTAATCAGACGCTTCAAAATAAATACGGCGCTTACTTTTCCTGACTTACTTCCTCCTTTTACAGCAGCAATAATTCCCAATGTAGAAAGAGCGAAAAACATGGTTTGGTCGCAAATAATCGCGATACTCAAAAGACCTTCACCATAAAAAGCACTGATCAAAGGAAATCCGATGAAAGAGGTATTGCTGTAACCGCTCGCCAACTCCAACGTACTTCTTGACCGCCTTGAATATCCTCTACTTTTACTGTAAAACATTACATAAAAGAAACAAAATACAGAGACTAAGAAAGTGGCTGCAATCGGAAAAAGCATTTCCGTTGTCCATTGTACCTTCGGCAGGTATTTGAATGAAACTGCCGGTAGAGCAAGATAAAGAATCCAGGTATTGATCCCCTTGTGGGCATCCGGGTGGATAGATTTTGTTGCTTTGAATATCATTCCTGCAATAATGCACACTGCAATCAGAACAAAATTTACCATAACTATAAAGAAATATGCTGCAAAGTTACGGCTGATTTTTGAGGTGGGAATAGGAAAATTTATATTTTTTTGAGTAAGATTTCGATTGAAAACAACATTAATTAGATAAATAGCTTAGTTTTTCTAAACGTTATAGGTTTTTGAAACCTATAACGTTTTGGTACTGTTAAATAACTTCTTCACTAATTTTCAAAAATTTCAAATAAACTCATCACCTCAACCTTATCCAAAGATTTCGAAAGAGTAATTCTTTTTGATGTCCCTGGTAACAGATCAAAGAAGTTATCACTGAAATGAGTATCTCCGATCAGGTATACGTCCTTTGCCAAAACATCTGTTGAGACTTCAATTTCTGTTGGCGATATTTTTTTAATGGTAATATTAGGTTTTGAGAGTTTCAAATCTTTAGGTTTTGCCGGAAAGAAAAGCTTTTCGAGCTTCACATCTTCACTGTCTGAACTTATTTTCAAAACAGATTTTGATACATCAAATTTTGCCAGATCCGCTTTGTTAATACTCAAAACTTTCTCACTCACATCAGCCTTCAACTCTTTATTAATATTAGATTTCCATAGCTGTTTTCCTTCAAAATCAATGAGTTCAAATTTTATATCAGCTTTTATCTCTTTCAATACATCACTAATCAGATAGATTTCATAAGCTTTACTATTTTCAGCAACAGAAATCAGTACAGGCTCAAAACTTCTTTTTGCCTGATAGTGAAAAGCCTTCCAATTTCCTAAATAATCAATGGACGACCATGAAACTACCGGCCAGCAGTCATTAAGCTGCCAGTACAATGTTCCCATATTATAAGGTTTTGCTCTACGATGAGCTTCTATTGCAATCTGCATTCCTCTCGCCTGTAGCAGTTGGGATACATAATTATACTTCACAAAACCTGTCGGTATTGCATAGTCCCGTTCCATATATTTATTGATAATCTCCCAGCCTCTTGCATGTTTTTCATGGGCTTTAATAGTCGGGTTTTGTAGGTCTAAATCAGAAACTCCGGAAAACATTGATTTCGTTGTGGCTAAAGTTGGCATTCCCTGAAAACCATATTCAGACATAAAGCGGCCTACTTTTTCATTATACATTTCGAAAGGCTGTTCGCCCCACCAAACACCCCAATAATGAGAATCTCCTTCTGTAAGGCTTTCCTTATGTCCCCATCCGATAGATGGTGAGCTTGGCCAATACAGATTTTTATCCGGTGTAAGGCTTTGTTTCAATGTATTAGGAATAACTTCATGAAACAGCTTTTTATAATCTTTCCAAACCAGCAAAGAATCTGCTTTTGAGTATTTAAACTGTTTCTGATATCCCCAATTGACAATGGCTTCATCAATTTCATTATTTCCACACCATAAGGCAATGGAAGGATGGTTTTGCAGTCTGTTGACCTGATCTTTCACTTCTTCCTCTACATTCTCCAAAAACTCCTGATCTGCCGGATAAAAACTTCCTGCAAACATAAAATCCTGCCACACCAAAATTCCGTTTTCATCACAGGCTTTGTAGAATTCTTCATCTTCATAGATCCCACCACCCCAGATCCGGATCATATTCATATTGGCTTCTTTGGCAGCCTTAATCAGTTTTTGATATTTTTCTTTTGTAATCCTTGGCGAGAAACTGTCAGCAGGAATCCAGTTTGTACCTTTGATGTATAATGGGTTTCCATTAACTTTAAAATAAAAAGATTTGCCCTTTTCATCTTTCTCCTGAATAAGTTCAATATCTCTCAAACCATATGTAACATTGATATCTCTAATAATTCGTCCTCCTTTCTTGTATAAGGAAATCTTTGTAGTATATACAGTAGGCTTTCCTCTTCCATTAGGCTCCCATCTCTTCGGATCTTTGATATTATAAGGAAGTCTAATTGTATTAAAACCTTTATTAAGATGAAATTTATGCATTCCTCTGTTTAAGTTGAACCATGTAAAGTACTCCCCCTCTTCTTCAGCGAAAATGTTCATATTAAATGATACCTGGGCCAATGAATCAGTAAGTGACTTTTGCTCAACCTGAATATGATTAACTTTTGCATTTCTCCAAAACTCCAGTTTTACATCCTTCCAGATTCCTGCTGTTACTAATCTTGGACCCCAATCCCAGCCAAACTGATACTGTGCTTTTCTTACAAAGCTTCGTGGCGATTCCGGCATGGTAAACGGAACCTTTTCTGCCCGTTCTTTTCCTTCATTGACTGCAGATTTAAATTTGATCTGTAACAGATTTGTTCCCTGCTTCAAATATTCTTTCACTGGAATCTCCCAAATCCTAAACATATTATCTGTTTTCTTCAGTAGTTTCCCATTAAGATAAATGTCAGAAAATGTATCTAATCCATTAAAAACAAGATCAATATTGTCGTAATCAAATTCCTTGAATGATATATTAAAATTAGTCTGATAATTCCAATCTTCATTTTCTACCCATTGAACTTTCTTTTCATTTTCGTCCTTGAAAGGATCCGGAATAAGCTTATTGGTCATCAAATCCAAATGAACCGTTCCTGGAACCTTAGCCGGAAACCAGTTTTTATCTTTTGAATTTTTGAACTGCCAGTTTTCAGAGGACAGGCTTCTTTCCGAATACTGAGCAAAAAGAATATTCTGAATAAAAAGGAAAGCAAAAAGTAAAGTTTTACGCATCAATGATTTTGTTTACAATTCTATGGATTCCGTGTTTAATAAGTTCACTATTGAAATTAATAAGAAGTCCGAGTTTTATATGAGTTTGTTTTAAATAAGTCAACACCTGAGCATTGAAAATAGGATGCAATTCCAAGACAGCTTTAACTTCGATGATTACTTTATCTTCTACAATCAAATCAATTTTATATGCATTTTCTATCGAGATTTCCTTGTATTGAAGTGATAAAGCAACTTGTTGTTTAACATTAAGACCTAAGGTTCTTAATTCGTAAGCTAATGCTGTTTCATAGGCATTTTCTAGTAGCCCAACACCTAAGTTTTTATGGACTTCTATAGCGGCGCCTATTATTTTGTAAGATAATTCGTTTTCGGTCATTTGTGTTTGTATATTTTTTTAAACGCAAAGTTTTTATTTTGAGTACGTATTATCTTTAAGGGAGCTAAGAAAGAATCGATTTGCAATCGATTATGATGAAGCGGATGTTATCTATCTGCTTATTTAGCGGCTTTGACGCCTTACTTTACTTCCTTAAAACATAATACACTATTAGATAAAACTTTGCGTCTAAATTAATTCTAATATCGTATACTTTTCAAATAAACTTCCTCTTATAGTAGGCTATCCTACATCTTATTTCTTAAGAACCTCTATAGCGGCTCCTATTATTTTGTAAGATAATTCATTTTCGGTCATTTGTATTTGTATATTTTTTTAAACGCAAAGTTTTTATTTTGCGTACGTATTGTTTTTAAGTGGGCTAAGAGGGAATCGATTTACAATCGATTCTGATGAAGCGGATATTATCCATCTGCTTATTTAGCGGCTTTGCCGCCTTACTTTGCTTCCTTAAAACATAATACACTATTAGATAAAACTTTGCGTTTAAATATATTTTCAATATTATCTACTTTTCAAAAAATAATCTCCAAAAAAACTAATAGTAGTTTTGTCATTCCGAGGAACGAGGAATCTCCAGTATTATTGAGATTCTTCGCTATGCTCAGAATGACAAATTGAATATTTAGTGATTATTTATTCTTCAAAGCAATCACCTCATCAGGATTAGCAAAAGATCCTCCATCAGTAATCGCTGAAGAGTGGAAGTAACCAGCTTTTGTAGCTTGTCTTATCTCTTCAATATTTGAGGAACGAAGACCACCCCCTACAAGAATTTCAATTCTTCCATTGGAAAAAGTAATTAATTTTTTCAGGTTTTCTTTTCCTTCTGAAACATTAGGCTTCTGTCCTGATGTGAGAATGGTTGTAAAACCACATTCAATGACTTTCTCCAGAGATTCTTCCAGGCCTTTTGCTCTGTCGAAGGCCCGATGGAATGTACAAGGAAGTGGTGAAGCCAATTCAACCAAGGTTTTATTCTGCTCCTTATTCACCTCATCATTTTCATCCAGAATACCGAATACAAAACCATCAATATTCAATGATTTCAATGCGGTTAAGTCGGTCTTCATCTGCTCAAATTCAGCGTCCGAATAAGTAAAATCACCTCCTCTGGGGCGGATCATCACAAAGATTGGAATATTTATTTTCTCTCTTAATTTTTTTGTAGATTCAAAATCGGGAGTTGTTCCTCCTTCGCTTAATCCTGAACAAAGTTCTATTCTATCAGCTCCATTTTCAAAAGCAATCATTGCTGATTCAGGATTAAAACATGCTATTTCTATTTTTGACATCGTCTTTTTTATCTTTTAATTAAATTCGGGAATATCTTGCAGTACATCGGCTATCAAAAAAGAATCTTTATCTTTTCTAACTTTAACTTTTACAGGATATATAGCTTTTAATGCTTTATCATTAAGAACAACATCAAACAAGTAGCTGTTATCATTTTCAGAGATCAACTGGCATTTTGTTACCTGTACTTTATCCCAATCCTGGCCGGCGATTAAGAATCCAACTCCTATGCCCGCCTTTTTAGTATCGAATTTCCCTTTCCATTTGTTATTGAATTCTTTTTCTGTAAGACTTCCATCTACATCCATATCAACACTCATCGCATCACCTTTATAATCGTAATACTCTTTGGTGGTTATTTTCTGCATATTCTTATCCAGGTTACCAAGATCTGACCTAAAGTACTCTTCAATACTTTTTTCCAGCCATTTTTTCGCTTCTTCTGCTTCATTAGTTTGAGCCTTCGTATGCAGTACCACTTTTTCTTTCACTTCAGGTTCTGGTTGGGTTGCAATTACTTCTTTCTTTTCTTCTTTACATCCTATTATTAAAAATAATGAAGCGATGATCGTTCTTTTCATATTCTATTGGTCTATTTTTTGGCAGTGCCGCTTATATTTAGTTTATATGTATTGGTTTATATGCACATACAGGCAAATTAAAGATTTCCTTCTTTCTCAACCACGAATACACGAATAATTCATTAGCGCATTCGTGGCCATAGAAAAATTGTGTATTATTTCACTGCAAACTCAGGTGTTTCCAGGCGATTTCCTTTCTGGTCATATACCGCGAAATTAAATCCATCCTGGATGCAATAGGCACCATATTCTCCTTTTTTATTGATGGCGATAAAGCCTACCTGAATATCTTTAAGGTTTTTATTTCTTCTCTGGTTGATCTTTACAATTCTATCTACCGCTTCTTTACAAGCCTGTTGTGGACTTCTTCCCTGTCTCATCAATTCTACCACAAGATGTGTTCCTACTGTTCTGATCACTTCTTCACCATGTCCGGTTGCTGTTGCAGCTCCCACTTCATTATCTACAAATAACCCAGCTCCGATAATAGGGGAATCTCCTACTCTTCCATGCATTTTGAAAGCCATTCCACTGGTTGTACAAGCTCCTGAAAGGTTTCCTTGGGCATCAAGAGCAATCATTCCTATGGTATCATGATTTTCAATATTAGCAATAGGTTTATATTTACTTGTTTTCAACCATTCTTTCCATTCTTTTTCGGATTCTTCCGTAAGAAGGTTTTCTTTTTTGAAGCCCTGTGAAAGGGCAAATTGTAATGCTCCGTCTCCTACCAACATGACGTGAGGTGTCTTTTCCATTACCCCTCTTGCTACGGAAATAGGATTTTTAATATGTTCCAGGCAAGCCACTGAACCGATATTGTAATTATCATCCATGATACAGGCATCCAATGTTACCCTGCCATCTCTGTCCGGGCGTCCACCATATCCAACACTTCTTTCTTTAGGATCTAATTCTACCAGTCGGACTCCTTTTTCAACCGCATCCAGAGCTTTTCCTCCTTTTCCAAGGATTGTCCAGGCTTCTTCATTGGCTTTGATCCCAAAATTCCAGGTTGAAAGAACGATAGGTTTATTGGTAACGGTATTGTTTTCAGGTAATTCTTTCGCCATTAGATCTAATGGATTTACAGCCAGTGCTGCTGTAGCGATTCCCAGTTTTTTGATAAAACTTCTTCGGTTATTATTCATTGTATATCAAAATTATAGTATTAACAAATCTAAAAAAAACTTCTCTGAAATCCTTAGTCTCGCTTAACGAATATTGATATCCTATTTTTAGCTATCTTTACTGCTGTAATGGATGCGTTTAAAACTTTCAGGAATATTGTTTTCTTTCAGGATTTATCTGATGAGGAAATTAATGTTTTGGTAAGCATCAGTACACCCAAACTTCTTCGAAAAAAAGAAATACTGGCAGAACCGGGACAGTCTTTTAATCAGTTATTTATTCTTTCCAACGGATTACTGAGATTTTTCTTTGATGATGAAAATGGTATTGAAACTAATCTTTTTTTACCTTCAGAAAAAGAAGCTGCCATTATGGAGAGTCCGGAATCATTTTCGGAAAAAAGTGAAAGAAAATATACGATTGAAGCTGTTGTAGAATCTCAGATCTTTTTATTTAACAAAACTGAATTTGAAGAATTGGCATTCCAGCACAGAGGAATTTATAACGCGTATCTGAAATCTTTAAAACAGATCATTAACACTTTAAAGGTACGCACCGAGCAGCTTTGCTCCACCTCTCCTCATTCACGATATGAAGACTTTCTGGAAACCCGTCCTTTCACTTCTCAAAACGCCAATAGAAAGTATATTGCTAATTTTCTGGGCATCACTCCCAATTCGCTTTCAAGGATGACTGCAAGGGTTCATAAAAAAAGGAACGAAAGAAAAAAATAACTTAGGAATACTTTTTCTCACTTTATTCGATCTATTTTTGCTTACTCAAAATACTGTTACACAAATTATTAAAAGCAAAAATGAGAAAAATATCATTTACAAAACACTATCTATTATAGAAATATTATTAGGACTTTAAGGTAACCAACTGACATTGATTAATGTTTCGGTTACCATCTTGTTTTACATTTCATTCTACCTTATACAATTATATTATGCAAAGAATATCCATACTTCTCTGCCTGTTACTTTCATGCAATTTTGTTCAGGCATCTACAGGTGGCATAGAAGACCATATAGCTGATGGTGCATCCTGGCTCATCTTACTTGTTTTACCTTTTGCCGGGATCTACCTTTTCTGGAAAGTTCACATTTATCCGGAGAAAGTAGCCGAAAAAAAGAATCATCCTCAGCTCAACGCCATAAAAAGTATGTGCCTCCTTTCCCTTGTTTTTGGAGGCCTTTTATGGCCGATTGCCTTAATTTGGGCGAATTATGATTACACCAATCAGAATGAACAAAAAAAAGATTCGGAGACTACCGAACCTGAAGAAATTGACATAATTGAAAATTAACCAACATGCTAGAATTACTCATTGCTATATATGCCGGAATCTGCTGGCTTCTCATTAAAAAGTTAAAATTAATTCCCTGGACATTTACCACTCAGGTTGTGGTATACTCTCTTCCCATTTTTGGATCTATCGCTTTAATATTAAGCCTCAACTACTACTGTCCCATTACTTCTGATGTGAAAGTCGGGAACAGAAGTGTTGATATTACCACTCAGGTGCTGGGAAAGGTAAAAAAGGTATACGTAAAAACCAATCAGGAAATAAAGAAAGGGGATACTTTATTTGTATTAGACAGAGAGCCTTATGTACAGGAAATTAAATCGCTGGAAGCGAAACTCAGCAATATGAAAGCTACCGTGAGCTCTTACAATACAGATATTTCTGCTTCCCAAAAAAATATTGCAGGATTACAATCACAGTTGGATTTAGCTAATAAGAGAGTGAATCAATATAAGGAACTCGTGGATGCAGGCGCTGCTAACAGATTTGATCTGGAACAGGCAATAACCAATGTAAATGATCTTCAGTCGCGAATCAGTGCAGCTCAAGCACAACAACAATCTTTGGAAACAAAATCTAATGCTTCTTACAATGGAGAAAACTCTTCAGTATCTGAGATTCAGGCAAAACTGGATCAGGCAAAATGGAATCTGTCTCAAACTGTTGTTTTAGCTCCTACAGATGGAACCATCCCGAATGTCCAGCTTAATGAAGGAGCAATTATGGCTCCCTTTAAATCTGCTTTTGTTTTGATCCAGAAACAACAATCTGTTATCGGATTCTTTGCACAGAATGAACTTGAAACGGTAAAAAACGGTGATGAAGTAGAGCTGGCTCTTAAAACGGAACCGGGAAAGGTGGTTAAAGCCAAACTAGAATACGTTATTGATGCTACCAGCCAGGGAATTATGAATAATGCCGGAGGAATGCTGGGTGGAAATGGCTCTACTGCAAGTCTTCCTGATACTGCCAGACAACTGCCGGAAACAGACGGAAAACTGATTGCCAAATTTATACTGGAAGACCATCAAAAAAAATTGACTGTGGGCGCCAGAGGAACTGCGGTGATCTATTCGGATCATATCAAACCTTTACATCTTATCCGAAAAGTAATGGTACGAATCAACAGTAAAATCAACTTCCTGATCCTTAAACTTCACTAATATGTATAAAAGATTAATGATACTGGGAATGCTTTCTTTGGGACTTAGTTCATGCATTGGCTACAAAGAACCTACCAAAGAAAATATTGCCCAGTTGAAGAAAAATAGTGAAATAGCGTCTCCTATTACGATTCCGGATGACTGGATTTTTAACCGAAATGCCAACATAAGATCACTTTCTTATGACTGGATTACAGATCTTAAGACTCCTCAGCTGGAAACTCTTATCAATGAAGGAATGCAATATAATGCTGACATCATCATTGCTAAAGAAAAGCTCAATCAGATTGAGCTGGCAATGGAAATTGCGGGAAGTAATCTTTATCCAAGTGTGAGTGCTGTAGCTAATAACTCTAATAATCTGGTGAGCGAAAGTCAGATCCGCCGTCTTGCATTGAAGGTCAATTGGGAAATTGATTTATGGGGTAAAAATAAATCTGCGCAAATGGCCAGTACGAGTGATTATTTCTCTGCCAAGCATCAGAATACACTCTTACACCAGTCAATTGCTGCCATGATTGCCAAAGCATATTATCTTAATATTGCAGGGAATATTCAGGAGAATAAGATTGAAGGTTATATTCAGAAAACCAAAGAACTTGAAAAGCTGTATACTATTCAGAAGAAAGTAGGAACAGCCAATGCGTTGGATCTATCTAATATTGCTGCCGAAATTATTTCTTTGGAAGGATATCTTGAAAAAATCAGAAATGCCAATACACAATCCAGAAGATCTCTTGAGCTTTTAACCGGAAAATATCCTGAAGGAAAACTGGAAACACAGAATTTTTTCACTCCTGTACAGAACAACATTCCTTCGTCCTTTCCATTAGAGCTTTTGGAAAACAGATCTGATATTCAGGCTTATCATTTTCAGATAGAAAAATCTTTTTACGAAGTACAGCAGGCTAAGGCAGCAAGGCTTCCTTCTCTTAATATAAATACTTCTTTAGGAACTGCGGGAAGTAATGTAGAAGCGATCAACTCTTTATTCTCGAACCCATTATTAAGAGTGGGTGGTGGATTGGTCTCTCCTATTTTCAATAATGGAAAGCTTAAAAAGAATGTAGAAATAAAAACTTCTCAGCAAAAACAGGTTGTTGAAGAGTATTCAAAAGCAGTTCTAAATGCGTTAAATGAAGTGGAATCATCATTAGCCAATCTGAACTCTATTGAAAAACAAAGTGATTTCAGCCGAAAAGCCATCAATGAGCTGAACACTAATATAAAGCTTACCCAAAAGCAAATTAAGGTAGGAACCAATAACAGTTTTATCCTGATCCGGAAACAACGGGATCTTCTTAAAAATGAAATGAACCTCATCAATCTTGAGCTTCAGGACAAAATGGAACGCATCAACCTTTATATGGCTCTGGGTACCAAGAACTTCATATTTTCATAATTTTATACTCAATAAAGACTGCTGAAATATCATCAACAGTCTTTATTCATTGTATTCCCTTAGCTTTAATGGGGGAGTTTATCTCTGAAATACCCATACACCCAGGTTCCGGCAACAGCACTTAAAAGAGTAACAGATACTGCCAAGGCTCCTGTTCCGATCTGGGCAAAAAGCGGTCCTGGGCAAGCTCCGGTAATCGCCCAGCCAAAACCAAAGATCAATCCTCCATAAATCTGACCTTTATTGAATTTTTTAGGGGTTAATGTAATGGGTTCTCCGTACATTGTCTTGATATTGAATTTCTTAATCAGCCACACTGAAAGCATTCCCACTAAAACAGCACTTCCAATAATTCCATACATATGAAATGATTGCAGGCGGAACATTTCCTGAATTCTGAACCAACTGATGACTTCAGCCTTCACGAAAATAATTCCAAATATAATTCCTGCTGCCAAATATTTTAAGTGGTGATGCCAAGAATATTTTAATGTACTTTCATTGATACAAAGAGTATCCTGATGAGTCATATTTTGCTCTTGTTCTTTTATCATTGATTTGATTCTTAAAAATTAAACTTACAGGGATAGGATTATTGGTAAAATAAGATTGGCCATTAAAAATCCTCCAATCATAAAGCAAATAGTCGCTACCAAAGAGGGCCATTGTAGATTGGAAAGTCCCATAATAGCATGACCACTGGTACATCCACCGGCATATCGGGTTCCAAACCCCACTAGAAATCCTCCTATTACCATCATGATGAATCCTCTTAGGGTCAAAAGACTTTCAAAGTTCATTAACTGAGACGGGACAAGATTGGTATAATCTGTAATTCCGTAGTGTGTCAATTCAGTTTTCAGACCGGGATTAACACTCATTTCAGATGGATTCATTAAGAAATTAGCTGCAATCATTCCTCCGAAGAATATTCCTAGTACAAAAAACAGGTTCCAGGCTTCTTTTTTCCAGTCATATTTAAAAAAGTTGACGTTAGCCGGTATACAGGCTGCACAAATATGCCTTAATGAGGAACTGATCCCAAAGGATTTATTACCCATTATCAGTAAGGCAGGAACGGTAAGCCCAATTAACGGGCCTGCAATATACCATGGCCACGGCTCTTTTATAATCTCCAACATATCTATTGTATTATTTTATTTTAAAACTTTAGTTTGACACAAAAAATCACTTTTGGAAACTCCAGTAGCAGCAATCGCTTTAAAACCCCCTTCAATTTCTGTAAAGTTTCTATATCCTCTAGCCTGAAGGATACTGGCTGCCATCATGCTTCTATATCCTCCGGCACAATGCAGATATAAATGTTCCTCTGGCCGAACCTCATTAATCCATTCATTAATATACATCAAAGGTTTGCTGTAAGCTTCATTCACATGTTCGGCTGCATATTCACTTTCTTTCCTTACATCAATAATTTTTACTTCTTTGCCTTCAATTTCTTTTTCAAACTCTTCAGCAGAAATACGGTTCACAGTATCAGTTTCTTTTCCATGATTCTTCCATTCTTCAAAGCCTCCTTGTAAAAAGCCCAGAACATGATCAAATCCCACCCTGCTTAATCTGGTTACGGCTTCTTCTTCATCTCCTGGTTTTGTTACTAACAGAATAGGTTGATTTACATCTGCAATCAATGCTCCTACCCATGGAGCAAAATCACCATCTAATCCTATATTGACAGATTTTGGGATAAATCCTTTAGAAAATTCACCATTGTTTCTCACATCCAGTATCAAAGCCCCGGAAGCTTCTGCTAATTCTTCAAACTTTTGAGTGGGAAGAGCTTTTAGCCCTTTCGACAAAACTTCATCAAAGTTATGGGATCCTTTTTTATTCATCATAACATTCATTCCAAAATAAGCTGGTGGCGGGAAGAGACCATCTGTTACTGCTCGAATGAAGCTTTTTCGAGTGTTCTGATTAAGCGCATAGTTTGTCATCTTTTGGTTCCCTAACGTATCAATCGTTTCCTTTTGCATATTTTTACCACATGCTGAACCAGCCCCATGAGCCGGATATACCGTAATATCATCATTTAAAGGTAAAATTTTATTGTATAAGCTATCATACAACAGCCCTGCAAGGTCTTCCTGGGTCATATCTGCAGCTTTCTGAGCGAGATCCGGGCGACCTACATCTCCCAGAAACAAAGTATCACCACTGAAAAGCGCCTGCTCCTTCCCTTCTTCATCAATCAATAGATAGCAAGAGCTCTCCAAGGTATGCCCTGGAGTATGAATCACTTTGATCTTAACATCTCCAACTTCAAATATCTGATTGTCTTCGGCAATAATAGCCTCAAATTCGGGATTTGCAGTAGGCCCGTAGACAATTGGAGCATTTGTTTTATTGCTTAAATCAATATGTCCACTAACGAAATCAGCGTGAAAATGGGTTTCAAAAATATATTTTAACTGTACCTCATCTTTTTCTAATCTTTCTGCATAAGGCTGGGTTTCGCGTAAAGGATCGATAATGACCGCTTCTCCGGCTGAAGTAATATAATAGGCTCCTTGGGCCAAACATCCTGTATATATTTGTTCTATTTTCATCTTATTTATTTTAGATTTTGTTTTCTGATACAAATTTCCTGGTTTCTGTTCTCCTCTACAGCTACTTTTGTTACATAAGAAAGGATTAAAGAAATATTTCCCTGGTGATTATATAAACACCCATTACCAGAATAAACCATCCGAAAGCAGGTTTTAATTTTTTTCCATCAACCTTTTTTGAAATTTGTGAGCCAATGATAATTCCAACAATAGCAATACCTGCGATGGAAATAAGGAAATCCCACTCTATTTTTGCATTATTCATAGATGAGAAAAATCCTATCAAAGAATTTAGAGAAATAATAACCAATGAGGTTCCTATTGCTGTTTTCACGGGAACTTTCAGTAGATTCACCAATGCCGGAATAATCATAAATCCTCCTCCTGCACCTAGCAATCCGGTTAAAATACCGACTAACATTCCTTCGCTGGCAACCAGCAAAACTTTATTTTTATTCAATTCATTATCATCTATTTCTCCGGAAGCCTGATTCTTAATCATTTTATAAGAAGCCAGAATCATCAAAACGGCAAAAATTAACAGTAAAAAAATGTTTTTGGTTACTCTCCAATCTTTTATACTGAGAAGTTCTTCCGGAATTAGAGGCAGCAGATAAATTCTGGTTAAAAAGATGGAAATAACAGAAGGGATTCCAAATATCAAAGCTACTTTAAAATCGACCAATCCTTTTTTAAAATAAGTTATTGATCCCACTGCACTACTCACTCCCACAATAAAAAGAGAGTATTCTGTAGCCAGCAAAGCATCAATTCCAAAAAGATATACTAGTACAGGAACGGTCAGAATACTTCCACCTCCACCAATTAACCCTAAAGAGACACCGATTAAAACGGATGCTGCGTACCCTATAATTTCCATTTGCTTCAATATTCTGATGCAAAAATGGAGTTGTTTGAGGAGAACTACAGTTACTTTTGTTACATAACAGAATTTTGAATACGGATACCATTAATATTTATCTGTTTGTTCTAAACAGATAAGTTTATTTTTATAGCACTTTTATGCTTTTTGTAGTTATACAAGAAGGGTAATTTTGTTTCTTCCCAGCTTTAGTCTTCCGTCCTCTTCAAGTTGTTTCAGAAGTCTTGATACTACTACTCTGGCGGTTCCCAATTCGTTGGCAAGCTGTTCATGAGTGATTGCAATCACATCAGAACCGGTAAGCTCAGATTTTTTCCGGAGGAGATTCAGCATTCTTTCATCTACTTTCTTGAAAGCAATAGCATTGATAATACCAAGTAATTCTTCGAAACGTTTATGATAAAGCCTGAAAATATAATCCAGCCATTCCGGATGTTCTTTAATAAATAAAGAAACTTTATCTACAGGAAGGAAAAGAACTTCAGCATCTTCTTCTATCTCTGCTTTTACAATACTTTTTTCGTTATGCATCCCGCCCAGAAAAGACATAATACAACTTTCTCCTGCTTTAATATAATATAGCAAAATCTCACGTCCATCTTCTTCCGTTCGGATCACCTTCAACATGCCTTTCATCACAATAGGAATAGAACGTATGGATGCGTTCTCATCTAAAATAACATCTCCTTCATGATAATTTTTGGTTATTCCGTATTGATATAACTTTTCAACAAGGTCTGGTGAAGAGGAGAATTCAGTAGAAAGTATTGTATCTTGCATGCTGTTACATTGAATAGGGCTAATTTACGCCAATTTCATCAACAAACAGCCACGCTTTTGAATCAGCCCCAGGATTTCCGGCTGGAATAATGCCTGCATTTTCAATAATCACTTTCAGGTATCTCGCCTGTTGTTTT
The DNA here is from genome assembly GCF_900637665.1 of Chryseobacterium nakagawai. Lineage (NCBI taxonomy): Bacteria > Pseudomonadati > Bacteroidota > Flavobacteriia > Flavobacteriales > Weeksellaceae > Chryseobacterium > Chryseobacterium nakagawai. The sequence continues at coordinate 2,077,188 of NZ_LR134386.1, read as the reverse complement.
CCGAAATTCAATTGTATCTTTCCTTTGGAATTTTGAATTTCCTCCTTTCCTATTTCTTTGATGATTTTAAAATCTTTATTGTTATCAGAAACAAAAATTTTAGCAGACTTTGCAAGATGAATCCAGCTTCCTTTGTTTTCCAGTGTATTAAAATAGATTTCTGAAAAATCGGTTTTCTGCCCGAAATCAATGGTGGCTACTACATCTTTCCCCTGGAAACCCAGCCATGTTTTACCCAATTGTTTTACATTTCCGATAATTCCGTCTAACAGAGTAAAAGCTCCACCGAATGAGTAATTTTCACTAGGCTGCTGCTCAAGGGTAATTGATTTACCTGTTGATTTTGACACCGTAAATGGTTGTGAAGAAACAGCACTTTTCAATTGTCCGTCTTCAAAATAAGCAGATTTAACAGTCAAAGAGTTGGGTATGGAAACAGGACCTTCATAGACTTTAGAATGTATTGTTGGAATACTTCCGTCCAATGTATATCTGATACCGTTTGGATTTTGTGAAGTAGAAAGTTCGTAGGCAATTCCGTTGTTTGATGGAATTACTTTTCCTGAAATATTATAAATACTTTTAGCATAATTAATATTCATATTGTCCAGAATTTTGAAATGGCTGATGACCCTGTTTTCAAAGTTTTTATAATTTTTAGGGTCTGAAGTTCCCCAGCCCACTTCAGAAAGCGCCATCAATCTAGGAAAGATCATGTACTGCACCTGTTTGAAATCCAGAATATATTCTGCCCACAAATTAGCCTGAACCCCTAAAATGTATTGAGCCTGTTCAGCATTTAATTCAGCAGGAATCGGATTATATGAATACACTTTATCCAATGGTGTAAATCCACCGAATGCATTAGGTTCAGACTGCGGATCTCCTTGATAATGGTCAAAATAACAGTATGCTCCCGGTGTCATCACAGCAAAATGTTTTGATTTTGCAGCTTCAATTCCTCCATGTACACCTGTCCAGCTCATTACCGCGGCATTAGGAGCCAATCCACCTTCCAGAATTTCATCCCAACCTATAATTTTTCGCCCTTTACTGTTGATGTATTTTTCAATTCTCTGAATGAAATAACTTTGCAATCCATGTTCATCCTTTAAATTATTCTTTTTGATCAATTCCTGGCAATGGGCACATTCTTTCCATCTTGTTTTAGGACATTCATCTCCTCCGATATGAATATACTGAGATGGAAACAACTTAATAACCTCATCTAACACGTTTTCGAGAAACTTAAATGTTTCGTCTTTAGGGCAGAAAACATCATCAAAAACGCCCCATTTTGTAGCAGCTTCAAAAGGTCCTTTGGTACAGGCCAATTCCGGATATGCTGATAAGGCAGCTAAAGCATGACCAGGCATTTCAATTTCCGGAACTACTGTTATATGTCTTTCCTGAGCGTATTTCACCACATCTTTGATCTGTTCCTGAGTATAAAAATAGGGACCATAAGGCTTTCCATCAAATGTATTATCCACATAAGCTCCAATCATTGATTCTTTACGTTTGGAACCAACCTGTGTAAGTTTTGGGTATTTTTTGATTTCAATTCTCCATCCTTGGTCATCGGTTAAATGCCAGTGAAAAGTATTCAGCTTATACATTGCCAGATAGTCAATGTATTGTTTTACCTCATCTACTGTAAAGAAGTGACGGCAGACATCAAGATGCATTCCACGCCATGCAAATTTTGGTTGATCCTCTATTTTCATAGCAGGAATTTTTCCTACTTCTTTATATTGTTCAATGATTTGAATGATAGTCTGAAGTGCCAGGAAATAGCCTTGATCTGTATAGGCCTTAATGGCAAAACCTCTGGGTGAAACTTCAATGGCATATTTTTCTTTTTCCTGCTCAGGAGTTAAAGGAGCCAGCGATGGCGGAAACAATCCCCTTACCAAATTAGCTCCATCTTTTTTCCCATAATCAAAAGTGAAAAGCTTTCCAAAGTGTTTTTTGAAGTATTCCGTTTCCGGTTTTGGAGTATTGTCTTCAAATTTAAAAGTTTTAGGAATGATGAATTCTCCTTTTAAAAATTCAACTTTCTGAGGGTAAGGAATAACATTCAATTTATTTTGAGCAAATAGCAGGTTTGAAATCAACACAAAAAATACTAAAAAGGTTCGTACCATTGGATGGGGTTAAAGTTTTAGCTAATATACTTATTTTTCAAAACTTTCAAATGGTTCACATTCTATATTTTAGCCCTAAAAAACGGGATTTAACTGCCTGAAAAATGATAAAAACTAACCTAAAAAACCTATTGTCCCCGTAAATAACTCAATTAATACACAATAATTATTTAACTTTCTATAAATTTAAAAATCAAATATTTACATTAATAAAAACCTCTTTTTTTTAATCAAAAAAAATTATGGTTTATTTTTTGATAAGCTTACGTCACTTAAAAGATTAAACATCTAAATTTGTAAAAAAATACAATGAGAAAAAGCATTTTTATAGCAGCTGGATTATTCCTTTCAATTTCTACACAGGCACAACTTCTTGATATTCTAAAATCAACAGTTAAAGACAAAACAGGAATTGATCTCAATAATCCACAGGCTCCCAAAGTTTCCACAACCGCTACAACGACAAATACGAACACCACTACCACGACTCAAACTTCAACTTCAACTTCAACTAAAACATCTCCTCTTAATGTTGGAAATCTTACTTCAACACAGATTTCTTCCGGATTAAAAGAAGCTTTAAGTATTGGAGTCACAGATGGAGTAAAGAAACTGGCATTAACAGACGGTTTTCTGAAAAATGAGGCAGTAAAAATCTTAATGCCTGAAAAATTAAGAAAGGTGGATGCAACGCTGCGTTCTGTAGGTCTAGGCAGTTTGGCGGATGAAGGGGTAAAGTTATTAAACAGAGCAGCTGAAGATGCTGTAACAGAAGCGGCACCTATTTTTACGAATGCCATTACTTCTATGACGATTACAGATGCTAAAAATATTTTGTTAGGAAGTAATAATGCGGCAACAAGTTACTTACAAGGCAAAACCCAATCTCAGTTATTTACCGCTTTCCAACCGAAAGTAAAAGCTTCTTTAGGAAAAGTGGGTGCTGATGCAGTTTGGAAGAATTTGATTTCAAAATATAACACCTTTACAGGACAAGCTGTAACCACTGATCTTAACGAATATGTGACCACAGAAACCATCAATGGAGTATTCAAAATGGTTGCGGATAAGGAAAGCGGAATCAGAAATACACCAGCTATGAGAACTACAAGCATTTTGCAGAAGGTTTTCGGAGCGCAGGATGCTAACAGATAGACAGAAGGTAACTCTAAATACTAAAAAGGTTGTTTCACAAAGGAAACAACCTTTTTTATGCTTTAATTTCTTTTGTTTTGAAACAAAAATTCAAGACTTGGATTTCTACGCTAAAAATAAATTCTGTTCTCTAAAAATTTTCTTAATGTTCACAGAAATTATTTTTTTAACGCTCCGAACTCCTGTGTCAGTTAAAAAACAAGCTTATGTGAAACCTATGTGGTTTAATTCTTTCACCACATAGTCAGATAGAATAAGGTTATTCGTGCGTTCGTGACGATTAAAAATCTGCGTAATCTCCAAAATCTGCGAGATAAAAATGTAGTTTTAAGAGATTCTTCATTCCGCATTGCTTCATTCAGAATGACAGAAAAATTCCTGATTCAAATTCTCTTTTATTTCTGGAATATTATGGAAATTGAAATAAAAAACCTTGCGGTGGGCAAGGTTTGTATTGTATTTAGAATTGCATTTCAGGAATTTCACCTTCAATGATAAGGTCTGCTTCTGTTGCTTTGATAATATCTTCTACTGAAACGCCCGGTGCTCTCTCCAGCAGTTTGAACCCTTTTGGAGTCACTTCCAATACGGCTAATTCAGTCACTACTTTTTTCACACAGTTTACACCGGTCAAAGGAAGTGTACATTTTTTAAGGATCTTACTTTCTCCAGCTTTATTTACGTGCATCATGGCAACGATAATATTTTCAGCAGAAGCTACTAAATCCATTGCTCCTCCCATTCCTTTTACCATTTTTCCCGGAATCTTCCAGTTGGCAATATCTCCGTTCTCTGAAACTTCCATCGCTCCAAGGATGGTAAGATCTACTTTCTGACCACGGATCATCCCAAAACTAAAGGCTGAATCAAAGAATGAACCTCCTTCTAAAATAGTAATGGTTTGTTTTCCGGCATTGATGATATCTGCATCTTCTTCTCCTTCAAAAGGGAAAGGTCCCATTCCAAGTACTCCATTTTCACTCTGGAATTCTACGGAAATACCCTCCGGAACATAGTTGGCAACCAAAGTCGGAATTCCGATTCCCAGGTTTACATAATAACGATCTCTCAGTTCTTTTGAAATTCTTTTGGCAATTTGTTCTTTTGTAAGCATAATTAAAACTTAGACTGCAATTTAATTATTTTCAACCGAATACAAAAGGGATTTCTCTGCCTTACCGCATTCTCAGTATTAGAGAAAATAGGGTTAAAAGCCAAAGGCTATAAACTGTAAGCTACTCCTCCTCCAAATAGTTCACTCTATTTTTCTCAATACAGATGTATTTATTCATGATAATATTCTTCTTAAAAATCTTCCTCTAGATCAGATTATTATCCCGAATTAACATTTAAAATTAACATCGTTAGTAAAAATAATATCATTAATTTTGTATCCTTATTTAATAGAATGAAAATACTTTTAAGATACCTCAAACCTTATCAATGGCTGATTATTATTTCTTTGCTATTGGCCACCATTAATCAGGTTTTCTCTTTATTTGCTCCAGCAATTACAGGGAATATTCTGGACCAACTGGTCACGCATCCTAATTTTTTTGATAAGGAAAAACTTTTACCCAGAAATATAGATCAATATCTTTACGGGACTTCGGTATATCATGGAGCTTTCTACTTCTTAGGTTTACTTATCGGAACTGCTATGATAAGTAGAATTGCAAAAGCTTTTCAGGATTATGTAGTGAGTGTTATTACTCAAAAATTTGGAGCTAAGATCTTTACAGATGGTTTAAAACATTCAATGGCATTACCTTATCAGGAGTTTGAAGACCAGAGAAGTGGTGAAACCTTATCTATTTTAACTAAAGTAAGAGAGGATACGGTCAAGTTTATTACCAATTTTATTAATATTTTCTTTGGGATTCTGGTAAGTATTATTTTCGTTTCGGTATATGCTATTCGTCTGCACTGGTCGATTATGCCGGTATATATTTGTGGAATCTTTCTGATTGCTTTCATTACTAATTTACTGAGTAAGAGAATAAAAGGTATTCAGAAGAATATTGTTTCGGAAACAACAGCATTAGCCGGAAGTACTACAGAAAGCCTTAGAAATATAGAAATTGTTAAGAGTTTAGGGTTAACGAATCAGGAAGTTATCCGTTTGAATAACAATACATATAAGATTTTAGGACTTGAGCTGAGAAAGGTAAAAAGCATCCGTTCTTTGAGTTTTATTCAGGGAACGATGGTTAATTTCCTTCAACAGATGATTACTCTAACGCTTTTGTATTTGATCTTTAGAAATATTGTGACTCCGGGGCAATACCTTTCGCTGATGTTTTATGGGTTCTTTATTTTTGGTCCTATGCAAGAGATCGGAAACATCATTATCTCTTACAGGGAAGCCGAGGCTTCTCTTCAAAATTTCGATCGTTTAATGAAAAAAGATGTGGAAGAAAAACCGCTTCATCCTAAGCAAATTGGAGCTATTGAAGAACTGGAATTCAAGCATGTCTCTTTCAAACATCAGTCGGCTCAATATAAAGCGCTGAATAATATTTCTTTTGATGTTAAAAATGGAGAAACCATTGCTTTTGTAGGGCCAAGCGGATCAGGAAAAAGTACATTGGTAAAACTACTAGTTGGTCTTTACAGACCTCAGGAAGGGAATATCTTTTACAATGGTATTAATGGAAAAGAATTTGATTTTGATGAACTGAGAAACCAGATTGGTTTTGTAACACAGGATACACAGTTATTTGCAGGAACCATTAAAGAGAATCTTCTCTTTGTGAAACCTAACGCTACAGAACAGGAACTTGCTATTGCTTTACAGAAATCTAGCTGTACTGCATTATTGGAAAGGGCCGAAAAAGGAATAGAAACTGTTATTGGTGAAGGTGGATTGAAACTGAGTGGTGGTGAAAAACAGAGAATTGCTATTGCAAGAGCCCTTTTAAGAAAACCTCATTTATTGATTTTCGATGAAGCTACTTCCGCTTTAGACAGTATAACTGAGGAAGAAATTACTTCTACCATAAAAGATATTTCAGAGGAAAGAGAACAAATTACGGTTCTGATTGCCCACCGATTAAGTACCATCATGCATGCAGACAAAATCTATGTATTGGAACGTGGACAAATTGTAGAAACCGGTTCTCACGATCATCTGATTGCTGAAAAAGGACTTTATTATGCGATGTGGAGACAGCAGATTGGAGAAAGGAAAACAACTGTTCCACAACCTTAGAAATAAATGAGTAAAGATGGTGATAAAGTCGCTGATTAAGCTGTATTATATTTTGCCACGAATGCACGAATAAAAAAGAATTCGTGCACTCGTTGCGTTTAAAAATCTGCGGGATCTGTGAGATCTGCGAGAAACTTTTATCTTGAGATTCTTCATTCTACATCGCTTCATTCAGAATGACAGAGAACAAAATTATGTCTTATTAGTCATTAAAATTGTGAGAATAAGCTTAAACCTGCTTTATTTTAAGGAAGCAAAAGAGAAGCGACAAGTCGTCTATGAAGCTGGATGTATATTCACACGTTTAAAAATAGAGATTCTTCATTCCGTGTTTGAACTACGTTCGCAGACCTTCAGCCTATATTCAGAATGACAGCACAACAAAAAGACACTAAAAAAAGTTAAGTTTATTCAATAAAAGAAAGCGCTGAAAATACATTCAGCGCTTTCTTTTATTGTCAATCGTATCTCTTCAGAAACTATTCTTTAGTTCTAACAGTTCTTTGCTCAATTCTTTTTTCAAATTTTTCACCCTGAAAAATTCTCTGAATCATAATTCCCGGAATATGAATCTCGTTTGGATCTAATTCTCCCGGTTCTACTAATTCTTCTACCTCAGCAATGGTAATTTTTCCAGCACCAGCCATTGGATGATTGAAGTTTCTGGCAGATCCTTTGAAAATAAGGTTTCCTGCGTAATCTCCTTTCCATGCTTTTACAATAGAGAAATCTGCATCAAAAGCATGTTCTAAAATATGTGGTTTTCCTTTGAATTCTTTTACTTCTTTTCCTTCCGCTACTTCAGTTCCATAACCTGCAGGGGTATAGAAAGCAGGAATTCCGGCCTGTGCTGCTCTGCATTTTTCTGCTAAAGTTCCCTGTGGAGTAAGTTCAACCTCCAGTTCTCCTGAAAGCATTTGTCTTTCAAATTCAGCATTTTCCCCAACATAAGAAGAGATCATTTTCTTGATTTGTCTTTTATGAAGCAATAATCCCAGCCCAAAGTCATCTACCCCGGCATTGTTTGAAATGCAGGTCAAATCTTTCACATCACTTTCCACCAAAGCATTTATTGAATTTTCAGGGATCCCGCAAAGTCCAAATCCGCCTAGCATCAGCGTCATTCCATCTTTAATTCCTTCGATGGCTTCCTTTGCATTTTTTACTCTTTTATCTATCATGAAATATTAGATTTTTCTGTTGGCTAAATTTAATAAAAAATATCGTATCTGCGATGATTGGAAAAAGATCCTAATCCCTATCCCATCCTGACTCTTTATTTTTCTATTAAAAATATAATTATCAAAACTTTACAGCTAAAAGTGAACAAATCGGTTCATTTTTTTTATATATCTCGTAAAATTGATTTATATTTGGGGTTTAAATTCAAAAAAACATCACACTTTTAATCTTCGGATATAAACACAATATTAGTATAAAAATTATTTCTGACAGCGTAGCCGCTGTCTCTCCAATGCTTTTACCTGTTACTTTCTTCGTATTGGTACACAAAAGCAAATCATCACAAACTTAAAATCAGAACTTAATATAAAACATGAAAAAACTATTTACGTCAGCGTTGCTTGCATTAGTCCTCAGCATCAACGTATATGCGCAAGAAAAAACTTATTTCGACGAGAACTGGGAAAAGACAACTCAGGAAAAAATGGAGTATTACCGTGAAACGTCTCCTAAAGGAAAACTTACTCTAATTAAAGACTTTTATAAAAACGGAACGCTTCAAATGGAAGGTCTTGCTTCCGATACTACTCCAAGCAACGAAGTTTTTGATGGTAAAGTAACCTGGTACACTCCCGAAGGAAAAGTAATGAGTATGGTGAACTATTCTAAAGGGAAACAAGTTGGAGTTTCTCAGAATTATGATGCTAAAGGGAAATTAATTGAAGACCTTGTTTATAAGGCTGATGGTACTTTTTCAGGAAAAGCTTTCAGTTATAAAGATCCAGAAAACGAAATTTATTACAATACCTTTACTGTATATGAGAACTCTACTCCTACTCAAACCACTATTTATGATGAGGACATTAAAGGGATCAGAACTGAAAGCATTATAGGTAAAAACGGTACCTACGAAAATAAATACTACGGTGAAAAAGGTAAGTATATTGGTAGTGGCAGCTCTGAATCTAACAGCGAAAGTACTCAAGTAGACTATTACTATAATCCAATGAGGGTTTCTAAAATCGAAAAGTATAAAAGTGACGGCAGCATCAAAGAAGGGATTCTCTATTCTAAAAACGGAAAAGTTCTACAGGAACAGAAAAGAGGTAAAAAAGATGGTTCTAAAACAACCTATGATGAATCCGGAAAGAAAATAGCCGATCTTACTTATCAATATGAAAAAGAGAATGATACCTACAAACCTATGGATGGTGAAGATTATCAGTTTAGCTATGATTACAGCCACATCTCAACAATAGATGTTTATAAAGGTGGTGATCAGATTCTTAATAAGGAGTTTAGTGAAGAAGGAAAACTTTTAACGGAAAAAACATTAAAAGACGGATCTACTCAGGAGATTAAATATTATACTCCGGATGGAAAACTAAGATCCACATTAACTTATAAGGATGATATGCCTTACAATGGTACTTCCTATGAAGGAATTACCGAAATGCAGTACAAGGATGGAGTTCTTATAAATACAAGAAATTACACGGAAGAGAATAAGCTGAAATTTGAGAAGAAATTAAATGCTAAGCAAACCGCTTACGATGCTACAGTATATGATAATAAGGGTACTGTTTTGTACACTTATAACCAACCTCTAAAAGATGATGAATACGACTACAGTTTTACTGCTCAAATTGTACAATATGTAAAGGGCAAACCAGCGAATAAATCTTCTGTAAAAGGAGGAATTCTTCAAAGCGGAAAAATCAGAATAAAAGAATATTATGGAGCAAAGGAGCTTGAACGTAACGGAAAATGGGTCTTATTAAAGATTTATGATTCAGAAGGTAAACTTGTTCAAGACTCTAAAATATTGGCTGATACCGGTGATAGTTTCTCTAGTGAGAGCCAGATTCTCATTCAGGAAGATCAATTGAACACTAATGTTGATTAATATTAAGATCATTTGATATTTGATAATATAAAAGCAGTTTCATTTTTGGAACTGCTTTTTTTAGGTTTAAAATTCTCATGTTTTTAAAACGCAAAGTTTTATGATAAAAGCTTTATATTTTTAAGGGAGCGAAGAGGAATCAATTAGCATTGATTTGATGAAGCAAGCGCTTTATTTATTATGATTTTGTCTCTCGCAGATTGAGATGATTTTGCAGATGATTATGAAAAATCTGCGTGATCTGTATGATTTGCAAGAAAACAAACAGGCTGTCAGAAATGACAGCCTGTTACTTATGGTTACTTTATTCTGTTATTGGATAATCAATTTTAAAGTAAATAATTTTCTTGCGTGAACTTTTACAAAATACACTCCTTTTGGAAGGTTTTCATTCACTAAAGAGAAGCGCTGATTATGAATATTCTTTGATTCATACAGTAATTCTCCTGCTGCTGATACCAACTCAATTTTATCAATGGGATAATCACTTTTGATGAAGGTTGGCTCACCCGGTTTTGTAGGGTTTGGATACAGGATTACATTTTTCTCTGTACTTTTTGCCTCCTCTACTCCTAAAGATCCTGAACTTACCTGAAACTGTACCCTGTTTGAAACTTCCGTATAAGAATCGTTGGTAAACATCACCATATAATAATTACCTGGTGTGGTTGGTACGCCGTTTACATTTCCTGTAACTGTTTTATTACCTTGTGTTACTCCATCAAAGTAAGTATAAGAAACAAAGTTATCATCTGGTGTCTGGATATTCTGAGGATAAATTCCTAGCCAGTCTTTAATAATTCCCGGAGAATCCGTCCAGGAAGCTGTGATGTTTTCGCCTAATGAATACACAGGTTTGTTCGTCCATAACTCGGTAACAATATCCCCTACTTTAAAGAATACTTTTTCTCCAATTCCGTTATATCCATCTTCCAATAGATATTGGGCATAATAATATCCTTTTGGAAGGCCTGTAAAATTTAAGGTTCCGGATGCAGTAGTTACATAACTCCATTTTATTGAGGTTGTCGTTCCCGGAGTCTGTCCCATTTTATAAATTCCGACCCAGTCTTTTTGTAAACTTGGGGCATTTGTAAAATTGATTGTTACTGTTCCCCCTACCGGATACGTATCTGCTGTAGTCTGTAATTGTACCTTGGGACCTACATAAAAGCTTTTTCTTGATGTAATATCTGTGTAACCGTTATTTGCAAAAAAACCGGCAAAATATTGGCCTTTATTAGGTAAACCATTATTGAAAGTAGCTGTTCCTGCTGTTTGTCCGTTGGTATACACATAGGTCTGTGAAGTTGTAGAACCACCTGGTGTCTGGCCTTTTTTGTAGATCCCCACCCAATCCTGCTGATTTCCAGGACCACCAGTGAAAGTAGCGACAATAGGTTCATTTTGGGAATATTCCGTTTTATCTAAAGTGAATGTAGGGTTTGAAACCACACTTCCTGTAATTTCAAACTGTTTCACCTCGCTCCAGTCGCTCCACTCCAGATTTCTGTCCCTGTAACGGGTTTTCACATAATAAATTCCGTTCGGAATTGAATTCGCAGCTAAACTTACTTTTGTAATATCTACCCCTTCATTTAAATTCTTGGCTTTATCCGGATTTCCGTTTCCATCTTTTCCGAACCAGTTTTCAAAATCACGATAGAATTCCTTTTCAATTACAGAAAAATCTGCTGCTTTACTAATTAAGAACTGGGTGGTATTCAAAAGTTCTCCATTTGATGATGAAAAGGCACTTCCATTCAAGGTTAAAGGCAATGTAATTGGCCCTGAGAAAGTATTTGTAACAGAAGGTTTTGCTGGCTTTGGCTGATTTTTATACCTGTGGAATGAATCTACCAGTACATTATTTTTCTTGGTATATTTTCCACCAATAGAATAACATTCTACATCTACTTTCCCTGTTGGAATATCTACCTCAACGATCTGATAAGTCCAGTCCGTCAGCGTTTTCTGAACATCATCAAAATCCTGTTCATTAGACATTCCCCAATACTGATCCCAGGCTGTTCCTCCGGAAATAATCTGGTAATTCGGCGTGTTTTTCAACTGTCCTCTGTGGTATAAATGATGATGTGCTCCAACGTGCATCAGGTATTTATCAGATGTTACCAAAAGCGGAACGGCATTATTTCTTACCCATGTGGAAATATCACCTACATACTGCTCTGCCTGATAAGGTCTGTGGCTTAACGAGATGATCCAGTCTACTGTAGAATCATTGTTTGCTTCATTTAAAATCTGTTGCAGCCAAGTCTGCTGAGCAGATCCGGTGTGTTCAGAACTTAAACTGATAAACAATACATTTCCTGCCTGCTGAGCATAATAATTTTCGTTTCCTGAAGTAATCCCTTTATACTTGATCTCATCAATATAAAAATGGGCATAATAAGAATTCATTCCGAGAGTTCCATAGGTTTCGTGGTTTCCTACAGTGGTCTGGATAGGCAGGTATGGTGATAATTTAATATTCTTTTTGAAGTGAACATTCTCATAATGATCCAGTGTTCCCACATCCACCTGGTCTCCTACCATAAAAGTAAGAGCAATATTATCCGATGGATCAGAACCCGCTCCGAATTTCTCTTTTAATTTTTTAAAAGCATTCAAAGTAAGACTGTCGTATCTAGGTTCTGCTTTGATCTGGTTATCTCCCATAATTAGGAAGCGGATCTTTCCATTGGCTGTTACCGGCTGTCCCGGTAAAGGAAGAGTTCTGAAATTGTAAACTGCAGATTCATTAACTCCGGTTTTTATCTTATAATAATACTTAGTATTAGGCTGTAAATTGGTAATTTTTGCCGTGTGATAATAATAATTATTGTTATATCCTGTATCTGAAAAAATGTTGGTAGTACCGGTTACCGTTACATTCAGATTGGTTGGGGAATCCCCGTAGATCACGGTTGTTTCGTTATCGGAAGCGGTCTTCCAATTAACGATCATGGAATTCGGTGTCGGGTTTTGCAGATATGGGAACAAAACCTGTCCGAATGCCATTTGGGCCGCGAAACAAAAAAAGAAGAAATAATGTTTCATAATCGCTTAATTTTAAAATGACATATAGAGTTTTAATTTGTAAATCAATAATTTAAAAAAATCATCACTCTGATTTTTATTTCGGGCAAAAGTAGAGGTCCCATATAAACTCTGCCTGATGGAATCTTAAAGAATCTGTTAATTTTTTAATGAAACCGGAATGAAAAAATTATAGTTTTTAGTACATTAAATATTTGGTGTATTCGAAAACTATTTTGTACATTTGCAACCTGTTATTCAACCTCTGACGATAAGCGTGTAAGTTGCTTAGCTTTAACATTTTATTTTATTAATAATGGATTTATTAAAGTACGTACAAGACAAGTACATTGCGAAAAAAGAATTCCCTGAATTCAAAGCAGGTGATACAATTACTGTGTATTACGAAATTAAAGAAGGACAAAAAACTAGAACTCAGTTCTTCAAAGGGACAGTTATCCAATTAAGAGGTACTGGTTCTACAAAAACTTTTACCATCAGAAAAATGTCTGGTGATGTAGGTGTAGAAAGAGTATTCCCTATCAACTTACCTGCACTTCAAAAAATTGAGGTTGACAGAAGAGGTAGAGTTAGAAGAGCTAGAATCTACTACTTCAGAGATCTTAGAGGTAAAAAAGCGAGAATTAAAGACGCTGCTTACAAGAAGAAATAATTCAGACAACAATAAATACAAAAAGAGGCTGTTTACACGTAAACAGCTTCTTTTTTTATGAGTAATTGGTAATAAATGATGATATTATTTCTGTGTAGAATTTTTTATCTCTTTATACTTTTGCCTTGAAACAAAAGTATACAAAAGTTCAAGACTGGAATTATCCGCTAAAAGTGTAAACGTACTCCTAAAATTTCCAAACTCGCATGGATCATTTTGTGCTGCTTCGATTCAAAATTGGCCCCCAATGCTCAGACAATGGAAATTTTTTAACGGATTACATTCAAATTTTCTTAACGCTCCTAATTCCTAGGTCGATGGAGAGCTCCCCCTTACTCCTATTCTCAAACATCTGTGAAAATCTGTGCCATCTGTGGTTAATATGAGTAATATCCTGATATGCTATTATTCTTTGTAAGGAGTTCCTTTTCCAGTTTCCAGGAAGAGTTTTAGGCTACCCAGAAACTGCGCCCAGCCATTGGAGCAGATATCATAACATTCAATATCCGGATTTAGGCCAAGATGGGTAACTTTTATTTGTGTATTTTCTCCTGTTGGCGCTAGTTCCCAAACGATAGTGGTTCCAATCCATTCCGTCTGGTTCTTTAACTCCGGAAGAGCAATTAACGAGTCTTCTATCTCCCAGATTATATTTGAACTAAGTATAGATTCTTTCACCCGCATTGTTTTGTGAATATTAGCTCCAAATCTTATGGTGAATACATTTCCTGTTTGCTCGGAAGAACCTTCAAACATTTCGGTCCACCAAAGCGGAATCTGATGAGCTAAAGCACCATAAGATTTGTCTGCAGTAGTTTTTACTTCTATTGTATTGGTATAATTATCCATGGTATTTATTTTAGTTTGGTTATACAATTTTATGGAAATTAATTGCCAATAGACTTTACATAGGACAAGAAATAAAATGTGTGTGTTTGACCACCCCCTCAAAAATTCTTTGAATTTTTGCCACGGGGAATGATTACGTCTTCAACTGGGATATTATAGGTAGTAGTAGATTTATTCGTTCTTTATTAGATATTGCAGGGGCGTAGAACCAGTATACTTTTTAAAAAATTCGATAAAAGCGCTGTCTGAAGAGAAACCTAAAATGTGAGAAACCTCTCCTATTGAATTTCCATCCACCAGAAGCTCAATCGATCGCTGAAGACGCCATTGCTGTCTCCATTCCTGGTAAGAAAGATTGGTTTCCTTTTTAAAAATACGGGTAATGGTCTTTTCAACAGCTCCGGTTTCTTCTGCCAGTTTTTTTAGCATAGGTGGTATGGAGATTCGAATTGTCCATTCTTCTACTACCTTCTTAAAGCGTCTGTCTTTAGGCATTCTAAGTTCCAAATTTTCTTCACGAGCATTTCCTATTTCATCCCAAAATACTTTTAAAATATTCTTTTGAGAAATATTCAGAGTCGTCCATTCCCAAAAGCAGATCCTTTCGATGAGTTCTTTCAACAAAGGATTGACGTGTAAAACCCTGAGACTGGAACTCATGTACTTTTCAGCATATTCATTGTCAAAATAAATAGATCTATAGGCTACAATATTTCTAAAATTCACCCGATGCACTTCATTGACTGGTATCCACAACATTCTGAATGGTGGTAATACAAACTGCCTGTCAGAAGTCGTTACGGTCATACATCCTGAAGGCGCATACAACAGCTGTGCTTTGGTTTTGTGGTCGTGAAATCCCGAATCGTGCATGACCATATCGGATGCTATTCCAATCACTTTTTCTTTTAGAGCATCTGCATCAAATTCTTCATTTTGTTTCAATATCGCCATGTCCTATTTTCAATATTTTTTGTTTTTATATCATTATAAATATACAGTGATTTTTTTAAAACTTTGCAGAAAAAAAATGAAAAAGACAAATCCTCTATGGCTATTGACACTTCTGGTAATGCTTCCCCAGTTTGTGGAAACCATTTACAGTCCTGTATTACCAATAGTTCAGGAGAAATTCAGCGTGAATGAAGAATCTGCTACCTTAACGATAAGCCTTTATTTTATTGCTTTTGCTCTAGGAGTGGCATTTTGGGGTGTACAATGCGACAGAATCGGAAGAAAAAAATCGTTGGAATATGGGTTGATTACTTATGGACTCGGAACTTTTGCGGCTATTTTCGCTCCTAACTTCATGGTTTTACTTACTGCAAGAATTATTTCCGCTTTTGGTATTGCTGTCGGGTCCATCGTTACCCAGACTATTCTTCGTGATACTTATGACAAAGACCATATCAGCAAAGTATTTTCATGGATTGGGATTGGCTTATCCATCAGTCCGGTAATTGGAATGACCACAGGTTCAGTTCTTGCTTCTTCAACAGGTCATCAGGGAGTTTTTATCACTTTATGCCTGACGGCAATTGTATTTTACATTCTTTCCAGAAGAAATGTTTCTGAAACTCACCATTCCAGAAAAGAGATCAATTTTCAGACCTTACTCGATTTATTGAAGCGAATGCTCAGAGATCGCAACATCATCAGATGCTGTTTATTGGTCATGAGTTTTAATGTTTTGCTATTTTCTTATTATTCACTGGCTCCGTTTATTTTCAAAGAACAGCAGTATTCATCTTATATTTTTGGATACAGCAGTATTATCTTGGCTGCAGGAACTTTCGCAGGAGCAAAACTGAACAGGTTTCTGCTTTTAAGAAATATTGCTTCTAATGTTTTAGTAACCGCAAGTGTGATCGGCTCATTTATAGCTTCTATTTTTGTATGGATCTTTACCGGTTATGGAATCTATTTTCTGATTCCTTACTTCTTTATTGTAATGGCTTTCAGTACGGCTATTCCGAATATTCTGAGCACCGCTTTAATCCATTATAAAAATGAAACCGGAAGTGCGGGAGCATTGCTGGGGCTTATTTATTATATACTGATAGGAAGCGGATTGGTAAGTATAGGATTCATTCAACATCTGGGAATTTCATGCCTTATTTTTTCAGGAATTGGAGTAATTACTTTACTGGTATTCAAACCAAAAGAAAAAACCGTTTAAGTTATAAACGGTTTTTTCTTTTTTAATGTTCCCATGTAATATATTATAACAAACAATCCAATTACTAATGGGATCATGTAAAGACACAGGAATAGAAATGGCCCGAACCAAAGATGCCAAAATCCACTATGAATGGCTTTGGAAGGGTCTTTTTTATCAAAATACACGGTTACATCATTGGACCATTCTTTACTGTTACTGCTATAATCAGCATGAAGGATATACGAATGATTGGAAGAATCATAATAAGTGATAACCGGAGAATACATTTTGGTATAATTAATCTCGTCACCATCCTTCGACCAGCTTTCTTTATATCCTGTAATCCTTGCTTCTGTTTTGACTCCACCAAATACTAAATTGATATGCCTGTACAATTTGCTACCATTGTAATAGACTCCCCCAACCCCCATTGCCAGGAATAAAAGTGTAAATACAGTAGCGAGAATAGCGACTAAACGACTATCTCTTTTTTTCTCTGTTTTGTATTGATTTTTTGTACTATTTACTTCCATATTCCTTTTTCAGATCTTTCAACATTATTCAAATCAATTAAAAAGTTAAAACTCTTATTTTCGCTCATATTAAAAAGTAAATTATTATTGTTTTTCACCCATCATCAATCTTATATTATATTTAAGCAGGTATAATCCCAACCCTAGTGGAATCATCGACAAACATAATACAACAAATGGGGAAAACCATAAATACTAAAGCCCACCCCGAATACCAAACTGGTATGCTTATAAAGTTTCTCTACGCTATAATAAACTCCCTTTCCACCGAAGCCAAGAAATAAAAGCATGATTACAAGGGAGAAAAAGCTTACCCAAAAGCTATTATTTTTCATGATTTACTATTGATTGCATTAAATGACTTTTGCTTAATAATTGTAATCAAAAAAGCAATATTAATGGCTAACAATCCTGCTGGGGCAAAGGAATCCTCTGCCCTGCCTGAGAAAAGAATCCTTATCACAAATAGAACAATGAATATGAATATTGAAATCTTAAAACTATATATTATGCCTCCTAATCTAACAATAGCATTGTTAAAAGAAGAATCCTTGATTTCAGATTTCAGTTGAAGATAAAGAAAGACTGCCAATGACAAGCACGGTATCAATATCTCCATATTAGTCAAAAGGATCTGGTTAAGTCCTATCACAACCTCTATAACATCCCCAAGCGGAGATTTGAATATCACAACACCAAAAAGAGCTACAAAAATGAGGATTGCCACCAGCATTCCCATGCCTGCTTTACGCTTGTTGAAGCCTTGACTCTCCATATCTTTCTGATAGTTCAAATACATGGTTTTTAACTCATCATAGTTCTTGTTCCTAATTTTATGATAGAGAATATATAGAAATAACGCTTCTGCTTGAAAAAAATTGATGACAACCACCTTCTCAAATTCAAAGAAGGTTTCCTTATTCAAGGTAAACCATACATCGATATAAGAGTTTATAAAAACATATACAATTGCATATATCTGGAAGAACAGCAAGAAGTTTCTTGCCATAAAGCTTAAAATATGCTGTGATTTAGTTGTCAAAATATATTAGTTTGAAAACTATCCTTATCTGAATAATTCTAAGTGACCTTGGTTATTCCTAAAAAATATTGCACTTTCTATAAAATGCAGTCCTTCTTCTTTTGAATTTTTGTCCTCCAATACCAATCCAGGAGCATTATTCAATTTTTCCAGATAAACTAATCTATTATTAAAGCAATATTTCAAAGTATATTCTTCTTTTGGAACCAACGACAGTTCATAGTCCTTATATGAAAAAAGCGCCTTATTCAAAAAATACTGTCTTCTATCTTTCTCTAAATAATGAGCCTTAACAAAGTCATCAAATCGAATTGTCGTAAACTGATTATATTGTTTCAAATCATCATCTTTAATATAGCTCGCCAACATTTCATATTGCTGATATACTTCAGAAAACAACTCATCTTGCTCTTCTCTGGAAAAATCATACTTTATTTTACTGACATCCAGATGGTATGGAAAACTGGCATCAAAGTTTAGAATGTTTTCATAAAAGGGTTTATTCTCAAGGGATTCATCAAGTACAAAAGAATGTATTACCTGTTTCTTCAAATAAAAATCATTTGCTTCTTTTACAAAAATATTCAATTCAATTTGAGCATCTTTATGGAAGTCCTTATTATTGAAAAGCGGTGAAATCTTAAATTTAAGGTCTTGTTCACCGGAAGAAAACAATAAATTATTAATTGGAATATCCGTGGCAATTTGAGGCTCATTAAAGTATGAAAAGCAAGGTATGCCGTTAACTTCAATTTCTATTGAACATAGAAAGGCTTTCACTTCAACTTTATAGATAGGTTGGTTCATTCTTACTTTGTTTTTTTATTGTACTCACCTTTTAGTTCATTGAACTTATCTTTATAAAAGCTTTTATCGTTGCTTGACGGTTGAACTTGCAATTCCTTCAAATGAATAGCTGAATTCTTATTTCTGAATTTCGTTAAATCTAAAAACTCACTATAAAAAATTTTATCAAAGAAATAAGGGAGTTCATTTTTGTTAACAGCAATTAAAGCAATACTTTTATTTACTTTTTCATATTTGACACCTACTATCATTTCCTTTGATTCCCATTCATTCCTTACAATATTGGAATCTTCATTCTTTAATTCAATTTCCTGATACTGCTTATCACTTGAGATTTTCTTAAGAATATCTTTATATATCTCATCAGAATTATTCTTTGAATCAGCAAAATATCCTTTAAATCCAATGATTTTCTCTTTGTTGAAATAAACATCCATGTAATCCAGCTTACCATTATTTTTAAAAGGCTGCCATTTCTCTTGGATTTGATTTCCTTGCAAAACGATTCGACTGTGCAGATGATCAACATAATCTCGGTATCTTAATTGATTAGCTTGTTTACCGTTTGCAAGATTTACATAAGATTCCTGTACAATGTTCAAATCAACCTTTTCTGATTTGGATTGGCAAGAAATCATTATTAGATTTAGATTCAGAAGAAGGATAGCAATATACTTATTTTTATTTCTCATCTTTTTTATTATTTAAATATTCAATACTTTCAGGACCGATCTTGTCCTCTTTCATTACCTCAAAAGTTTCGTCAATCTTTGGTATTACTGAGATTCTATTTCTACTGAAGACATTTTCCACTATAACAACCTTTACGTTCAAACCTTTGAAAACATAGCTATTCTTTTTATAAGGGCCAGTATTATCGGTTCCTAATTCTTCTACAATCTCAATTCCTGAGTTGATGGAGATTTCTGCTTCGAATCTTTCTTTTTTCTCACCTGTAGGCAGTATGATGACGTTTTCCTCATTACTTTTTATACCTCCTTTAACACCGAATGGAATACTTAAAATAGCCTTCTTGTTAGATTTCTTATCATCAATACCATTGATTGAATTATATACTATAGTGAATTCTCCATTCAATTCAATATTTACATAAGCCAGCAAATATATGTCTGTTTCAGTCACCCATTCAATAGCTTTTCTGATAAATTTTGTAATATCACCAATACCATACACTTTGATACTATCTGTAATAACAAATAAATCAACTTCAAAGTTTATTCCGATAAGAGGAGCCAATTTGAAAGCTCCGTTAAGCATTGTTACAACTTTATGGTTATTTTCCTTTTCAACAACACTCCCTAGGTTCCATTTAAAAGCCAATACCACATTTGGAGAGACAAGCTTAAAGCTAAAATATTCCTTAAAGCCTCCAGTACTAGCATTTGCTGAATTTTCAGGATTAAATTTATCTAAAAACGACTTCAAATCAGCAAGTTTTTTTATGATATTTTCAATCTTTTCCATTCCAAATTTGTGAACATCACCATTCACCTTTACAGAAATATCTGTAGAAAAGCTAAATCCTTTATATTCACTCTTGAACTTAAACTTATCTGAGAATCTCAATCCTTGTCCTGCAGGATAACTAGTTAAATCCTCCTTTTTTCCGAAACTCAAAGTATGAGATTCATTGGTTGAAATAATGAATGAAACTTCCCATTCAATATCCGGCCAAACATTTATCTTAACCAATTGATTGGGATATCTGCAAGTAGATACAGGTAAAAAATAAACTTGGGCAGTTTTATCCGTAAACCAAAAGTATCTGAAAATCCATAATAAATTTATTGCATTATTTGCTCTTGTATTATCAGGGTTTTGAAAACTTTCAAAAGCAGTCTTATTATACATATACCTCAACATCAAGGTAATCTTCTCATTGCTGTCAATCTTATAGTCAACTCCTTCTTTCCATTGCTGAGCTACAGCTACCTGATATGCATTATTTGTTTTTAAAACATCTGTATCACTTTCATTTTCTTTGGTTGTTGCAACTCCTGCACTTCTCTGCTGTTCATGATGGGTAGTATCTGCCTGTCTTACATGTGTAGCTCCATTTTTTAAGGCAGCATAAACTTTGTCTACTTGGAAGACATTCTTCTTCTCAGAATGTTTTTGCCCTTCATCCAGCAATAATCCTTGACAAAAGGTATCTTGAGTAGTAAGTTTGTCTAAAGTAATGGAAATATTCTTCCGGCTATCTCCGGTTATAATATTAAAACTTTCCTTACTTTTATCTATCGGACCTACGGTTGCCGTTTCATCAAATATGACAAAAGTTTCTCTATCTTTATCATCCTCATCTTTTACCGTAATCTTTGAATATCCGCATGGATCAAACTCCCTTTGATTGTACTCAATATCCCCAATATATTGAATCATATTATTTTTCTCCTGTTCAATACGAGTAAGATAATGATCCATTAATTCTTCAGACACAATGAATCTACTGGAAATCGAATTTTTATCATCGATATCCTTCAAGCCCAATACCTTGGGATCGTATTCTATAAGATCACTTGTAGGATCATCTGCATAATTTTTATAATTTACCCTTTCTTCCTTGGAATTGGTTCCATAAATCATACCTGGCTCGTTCCAATATCTATAGATTTCCAATATAACCGTAAAATTCTTCTTTACATTTTGATTCTTTTTCCATTCAATTTCTATAGGGAATGTAGTATTGATATAAGAATTCCAATCATCATCTGCCCTCACATTATTTGAGATATTATACACCTTAGGCTCTTTCCAAAGATTATTATCTTCAAAATCATCAGTTTCCGTAAGTCCTTTTGCTGAGGTTTCTTCTAACAGATATAACTTTGCCTTATATTTATTCTTCTCATCCAAATTATAGGCATGAAGCATAATTTGTAGTGTAACACTTTCTCCATAGTGTTTCACTTCTTCACTCTTGGTAAAATAGGCATAGGATATTTTAGGTTTATCTACGGGAACAATATAAAAATAAAAACCCGTTCCTGGATTTTCACTAAAAAGTTCCACCCTCTGTTTAAATCCAAAATAATAGCTATAGGCCTGAGGATTAAAGACAAGGCTGCTCCCTTGTTTATATTTTAGTCCTAGTCCATATTTGGCTATCTTTTCCTTACCTCCACTCAAGGGGCCCCATAAGTTTTCAGTAATATCTTCTTGTTTAGCTTTCTCTAAATTTTTATAAAAAAAGTCATAAATAAAAGCCCATCTAGCCTGCTCCACCGTATGTTTGGGATTTTTGCTTTTCTTTCCCACACAGCTTTCATCAACAAAAAATTCATTCCGCTTATTTAAATATAATGGATAGGTATTTCCTTTAGGGACGGAGTTTACCTTATTGTTTTCTTTCCATAGACAAAACTGTAGTCCTACTGTATTTTCAATATTATCCGGCATAATTATTCAGCATTTAAGAATTTGTAAGGATCTTTTTTATCAAGGTTCTTCATATCCATCAAAGGATTCACATGCGACTGCAATTCACTATCCGAATTCTGAAGATTCTTTTTGGTAGGTTCTCCCATTTGTCCGGATTTAATAATAGAAATACAGTCTGTACCTCCGATGGGACAGGTTGCTTTGCTGTCTTGCAGCAGGATATAACCTCCGGGTGGATCGTAGAGTTCTTTTTCGTAATAGCCGCTCCATTGGGTAACTACAGCTGAGCATGGGGTATTATTTTTTTTGGAGCATGAACCAAAAGTATTCTTCTCAAAGGTAGCTCCGATATCTTTATGAGTTGCGGCAAGCTTACTGCTGCCTGCATTGTCATTCACATAATATTTGGTTTGTGTAAGCACTTTCAGTTTATCCGGAGCAGAGCCAAATTTACATTGGCAGAGTGCTCCCTGTACTACTTTTTCTTTTAGTGACATTTGGTGTGTTTTTGTAAAAATAAGTCTTTTTCCTGAACCGATAAGCGTTACCAGTCATTTTCGATCCTTTCGAAATTATCAAATCCCCATTTATTAGGCTGAACTTTGACAAGACCACCCGTAATAAAAGGACTGCTTTCATCTAATATTTTGCCTTTATATTCCTCTGATCCCAACTGATATTGGGTATAATGAATCTTTTTCACGAATACTTTCTTCCCCGACCAATCTCTGGAGAATACTTCAAAATAAGCTCTTGTATGCATTGGAAAATGATGATACAGATCATGATCGAAGATCACTTTAAGGGTCATATAAAGAGTCCCATCATCATGGTGACCCTCGGGATAAAAATACCGTGGAGCCAATAGTTCTTCGCTTTCAAATTTTATGACAAAGGAATGGTAATCTGTAGGAAACTTATCGATAGTCTGTATTCCTGAAAATTTCAACGGTCCATGATAAGGAATCACTGAAAGATAGAGATCTCTTTCAACAGTTCTGGTATCTCCGTAATGAATGAATTTAGGATGAAAAAACAGGTTCCAAAACCAGTCATTGTGCAGACTTTGCTCAATAACAGCTTTATTTTGAAGTTTATTTTCAAAATTGGTAAAGAAAACATCAAGCTCTTTACTACTATATTTTTCTGATATTTTTGATTTTTGAATCTTCCATCTTTCCATCATCTTGTCGTGATTGATGATCTCGCCAGTGCCGGTTCCTTTTTCATTAAGATCTACTTCCACAGGGTAAATAGTGGCAGACAATGCTGATGAAATAATTTCATTGATTTTGTCCGGCTCATGTTGATTATAGAAAATATCTTCCTTATTAAGGCTTAATGTTCCCTTTCCGTATTCAACATTAAGGTTTGCAGCTACAGTATAATCTATCCTTTTGGAGGGTTTCTCATCGTTACCGGAAAAATATTTCACAGACACCCCATACTTTCTCCCTTGAAGTCCGGAAGGTCTTATTTTGATCGTATTTAATCTGTGTAGAATTTGTTTTTTAGATAATCTTATCTCCGACATCATTAACTCATTTCGTCTTTAGTGTGTCCCCAAAGTTAACAAATTTCTGTTTATCACCAGTTTTGGATAAATAGAAAATTATACAGTCGTTTTAGT
The DNA here is from genome assembly GCF_900637665.1 of Chryseobacterium nakagawai. Classification (NCBI taxonomy): domain Bacteria; kingdom Pseudomonadati; phylum Bacteroidota; class Flavobacteriia; order Flavobacteriales; family Weeksellaceae; genus Chryseobacterium; species Chryseobacterium nakagawai. The sequence continues at coordinate 2,053,451 of NZ_LR134386.1, read as the reverse complement.
TCCTTGTTACAGCCAGATTACAAACAATCATTTAGGAAAAGAACCTGTTCAGATTATTTAATAAAGTTATATAAAGCCTCAAAAAACTTAGGATAGACTTCAATATGCGGAAGATGACCAACGTTTTCTAATTCCACCAGTTGAGAACCTGCAATTTCACGCTGGGTTTTCTTTCCCAGTTCCTGATACTGCCCCATTTTAGGCTGAAGTTCCTTTGGAGCTCTATCTTTCCCTATTGCAGTTCTGTCTCTGGTTCCAATGATGAGTAAAGTGGGAACTTTTATATTTTTAAACTCATAGCAAACAGGCTGGTTATAGATCATATCAGAGGTCAATGCAGCATCCCACGCTACCTGTGGATAGTCTTTATGTAATGTCCAGCCAGCAATAAGATCCAGCCATGGCTGATATTCTGCTTTCCATTTATTATCATAATAGAACTTTAACTGATAATTTTTATAGGTTTCCGCCGTATTCTTAAGTTCTGATTGGTAGGCCTGATCTATATTCTGGTAGGCTGCAAACGTTTTATAATCTTCAAGTCCGATAGGGTTTTCAAGGATTAGTTTTTGAACTTTTTCAGGATAAAGCAACGTAAACCTTGTAGCTACCATACCCCCCATTGAATGTCCCAGAACAATGGTCTTATCAATTCCTAATTCATCCAAAACAGCTTTTGTATTTTCTGCCAGTTGTGAAAAGGAAAACTGATAGCTATGCGGTTTTGAAGACTTTCCAAACCCAATCTGATCCGGAATAATCACTCTGAATCCTTTTTCCGAAAGATCTTTCGCGGTTCTTTCCCAATAGGCTCCGTTAAAATTTTTCCCATGAAGGAGCAGAATAGTTTTTCCATTGGCTTTTTGAGGTTCTACATCCATATAAGCCATCTTCAGATTGTTATCCTGAGATTTTAAGTCCTTAAAATGTACTTCGTAAGGATATTGATAATCAGATAGCATGGCATCCAATGGCTTTATTTGTGAAAACAGGATTCCTGATCCGGTTACTAATACTATTGCAGTCGCTATATTTCTGAAATATCTCATTATATTTTACTTTAAGTTTTTAAAATTAAAAAAACCGCTCCAAAAGGAACGGTTTTCAACTGTTATTTTTAGTTAAATATTATTTTTTAAGAGACTTCTGCCATAGAAACTTCTTTTTCTTTTTTGGAAGGAAGATTCATTAAAACAATGGCAAAAAGAATCAATATAATTCCTACCCATTGTATTAAAAATACTTGTTCACCCAATAGAACAAAGGCCATGGTTACGGAAACTGGGAGTTCCAGTGAAGAAACAATACTACCTAATCCTAATCCTGCATTCGGGAAACCGATATTGAACAGAATTGGTGGAATGATGGTTCCGAATAAAGCCAACACAAAACCATATGTTAAAAATATTGAATAATTGAAAGAGTGGATATGCTCTGTATTTTCTGTAAAATTCAGATAAAAAGCTTTTAATCCATCAAAATACATGGGTCCTATCTGTGCGAAGAACAGAAAGGCAAAAACAACAATAGAACCTCCTGCCAACATAATAATACTCTTTCTGAAAACAGGTAAATGCGTCGCTAAAGTATTGGAAGTAAACATCGTTAATGTATATGAAGCTGCGGCCATCAGTCCCCAGAATATTCCATGCCAATCCAGTTCAATTTCCATATTAATAAGGTTGGTCGCTAAAACCGTTCCCAGTAATACAATAATTACAGCCACAATTTTTCTTGCATTCGGTAGCTTTTTAGTGATAATACTTTCTACCACTACACTAAACCAAACCGATTGCATCAGCAATACAATCGCAATGGAAACGTTGATATACTGAACTGCTATATAATAAAACAAACTTGTTCCTCCCAATGACGTTCCGGCAAGCATCAGCATTCTGACCTCTTTGGAGTTGGGCATTGATAATTTCTTCTTCGAGGTTAAGGTTTGGATCAAATTCAGGATCAAAAGCCCTGTCAAACCTAATACAAATTGGGAGGTCGTCACTTCAGACGTTGTAAAACCATCATGATAGGCCATTTTCACAAAAGTGGCCAACATTCCGTATATACTAGCACCAATCCCTACAAATAAAACACCTTTTAGTATATTTTTCTTCTTCATAATTTTTTTAACAGCCTGCAAAGGTACAACATATAAATTAAAATACCTTGGAGTGTTGTCATGATAGATAAATAAGATTGCCGCAAGCAAAGCTTGCGGCAATCTTTAAAATGGATTATATAATCAGTTATTTTTTTACAATCACTTTAGAATTAGCTTCAAAACCAAGCCCTTTCACTTTTACAATATAAGTACCATTTATCAGACGGCTTGTAGAAATTGATTTTTTATTTTCAGGTGAAATTTTATCTTCTGAAGAAACCAATTTACCAGACATATCATATAATTCTACACTTACTTTTCCAAGAGTTTTACTTGGGAAATTAATATAAAACTCATCTTTTGCAGGATTTGGATAAATAGAAATTTTATTATCTTTAATTGAAGTTACTTCATCAGTTCCCAGTGAAGCACAGTCTTCAGGTATATTAAAATTCTCTACTTGATCCGTACCCACACTTTTCACGCCTGCGGAAGCTCCTATTCCAAGCCCTCTTTTTGCGAAGACTTTCCAGATCATACATCTATCCTGACCGTTTGTTGTTGCCATATCTGCAGACAATATTGCATCTCTTCCATCAATAAAGCTAGGGTTACATGCCTGAAGCTTCAAGGCATCCACTACTATTTGCAGTACTTTTGTACTTCCATTAGGAGTCGTTGACATTACATCTGATGAATATCCATATTTTTCAACATACTTCCAATGCAAATCCCACAACATAGTAGCCCAGACAAAACCAATAGAATGAGAATCTGTAGATACACTCCCATTGGTATTGGTAACTTGCATTTGATTGGTAGTTCCATACGTAAAAGGATTCACTGAAAAATTAGGGGAATATTTAGCAGGTCTGATACCGCCTCCTGTTATTGGCTCTCCTCCTGCGTAGGTTCCCATACCTCTTGCTACCGAAGCATTATCACCAGGCTTATTGGTCAACATTAAAGCAAAGAAATCAGACCAGCCTTCTCCCATCTGCTCTCTACTTGCAGAGGTAGACAAACATCCAGAACCTGTACCCGTTAATCGGTTTGATATTCCATGTCCATATTCATGGGTTACAATTCCATTATCAAAACTTCCGTCTGGAGTAATACTGGTAGCCGGATCATTTTTAAGGGTAATGTTCACTGCTGTATTAGCAGCAAGTTGAGTTTTTATATACTCTCCTTCTGAGTTTTCGATGGAAACTGTAGGAATTGTAATAGAAGGATCCGTCCCGCCCATTCCCCACGGAAAATTGGTAGCAGCTGCATTATTATAGATTACAACACCAATGGCTCCGGCATCTTGGGCATTTTTTGCTTTTACAGCAAAACCACAGTTTGTCCCTCCACCTCTTTCAATAAGTCCTATTTTCCCTGCAAGTGATCCAGCTGGTAACGCTGTACAAGCATATATATTTGATGACAACTGCACGTTGGCTGTCACGCCGGTAGCTGTTAATGCAGGACCAAATTCAGCAGTCCCATTAATAGGTGTACGTACAACAGCAGCTCCCGGAGCATTGTAAAAGAACATCTGATTTACGGGTGACCATAAATACATCTGCATGTACGGATTATTTCCATCTGGAGGGGTGCCGAAATTGGCATTATTAAGTCCGCCTCCGTCCTGACCTTCCGCTTCTACATAATCATCACCGAGCCCACCCAATCCAAAATTATTTTTCTGAAAGTTTCTCGCTGATTCTGTAAATCCAAACTTATAAAATACATCATGAATTTTATTATTCAAATAAAACAGATTAGTAATAGACGCATTTTGATTAGCAGCTGGTGTTCCATTGATACTGAATGGAAAATCAAAATTTCTGGTAGTTCCACCATCAGGAGAAAGACCAGCATCTACATCTCCTGTATCTTCATAAGCATATACATTATTCCCCCTTGTAATCGTATAATGAATATCTCCATCGGAATGCCACCCTTCTGGTGAAGCTGCTAAATTCCATGGATTAGAGATTAATTGTCTTGAACCGAATGTAGGAGCTTCTACCGGTAAAGGAAAAACATTATAACTGGCATTATCCGGTGCCAGGAAAGGGGTAAATTGAGCCATATTATTTTGTGGTCCCTCATGCTTATTTTGGATAAAATCTATCTCTCCATGGCTATGAGAATAAGCACCTGGATGAAAATTACAAGATAGATTCAAGTCTGTTTTTTCAATGATTTCACCGGTATTTGTATCTATTAGATAGTTCCAATAGCTTGGTGATTTTGGTTCTCTTAACAGATATTCATAAGCAAGTTTCAAACTCCCTTTATGATCTACATATACAAGTCTTTGTTTTGCAACTTTTTTACTGTCAGCAGATTCTCCGGAAAAATCACGAATAAGAAAGCCTTTCACATCATTTTTCTTCAAATCTTCTGCAATGGTATGAAGCGCAGCAGTTTTGCTGACAGTGGCATTACCAATGACAGATATAGTATAATCTTTTACAAAATTATCTGTATAATAAACTACTTTATTATCTTTAATAAGTGCTGTCCCCACAGAATTATATATTGGCAAGCCTTTATAAGTCTGTATAAATTTCACAACATTCCCATTTAAAGATTTTGAAGCATCTACATTATCTATAATAAAATTATTGAGATCATATTTTTTATATTCTCTTATTTTATTTTGAGAAATATAATCTTTAATAAGCTTTTCATTGTCTTGTCCGAATGCAATAACCGGAAAAACAGAAAATACCGCAAACAAAATAGGTAGAGTTTTATTTTTCATATCCATTATTAAAGACGCGAATCTACAAATATTTTTCATAAAAAAATAAATATCAATAAATAATGAATAAAAAAAATACCATTCTGATCTGAGATCCCCATCTTATTTATAAAAATTATTATTTTCTCATAAATATTGATTTCATTTACAACTACCAGACAACAAAATTATCTTTCTTTTGTTCTAAAAAGCTCATCTCATTTTCTAGAGATAACCTCCACCTCAAACAATAATAAGGATAAAACTAAGCCTATAAAAATGGTTAAAGAGGAGACTCTAAAATTAGAATCTTTACCTTAAAGAATCTTTACAGAAGTCGATGTTTTTCTATATTTCTGGATTTTTCATGACTCCTTATTCACTTGCTTTTAATATCTTAGGGACACCCAATCTCGAAATGAAGATCACAAAGTATTATGCACAATTTTTTAACCACCGAAAAAATGAAGAATATCACAATTAAATTTTTATGTTTATTTTTCTTATTCAGCCTGCTGTCTTGTAACGGATCACCACAGACTCAGGATGAGGAAAGAATATGGCTGGTATTTCAACCTAAAGTAGAACAGAACAAATCCGTAATCCTAAAATTGTTCTTTAGGAGCAAACCGGATAACGGAAGCATCAAAGTCCTCTCTGCTTCCTCAAACACAGATACAGAACTAGATGATTCAAAAATCGAAAAAGAAATGAAATCGGATGGGAAATATTATTTCTACGATATCTTTTTTGAAGCGGGAGCGTTGGGCAAATCAGATCTCCCCGTCATAGAAGCAAAAATAAATGGAAAAACCTACAAAAGCAAGGCAGCAACCATTGAGGTTGTGAAAAAACAAGATGTAGACAATAATGCAGTAAGACTGGTATTGGAAACTGATAAAAGCCGTTACCATGTGAATGACACGATTAAGCTCTCCCTGTATGAATATTCTAAATTCTCTCAGATCTCTAAATTTACTCCGGCAGATCTGGTTAAAAAAGGAGCACCCGAGGCTTTATTTGAAGTGATTGATACAGGAAATGTAGATTATGAAGTAGGCATCGTAGGTTTTAAAAAATACATAGACGCCAATTTTAAGGTAGTAACTTATCACTGGAATGTAAACGATGCAGGCAAGCAGATGGCCACACTAGATGGTACACCTTATATAAAAAACCTGATTTTTTATATAAAAATGACTGCTAAAGAAAAAGGCACTTTTAGCATACCCAAAAGTCGGTTCGATTATAAAATTTATCCTTATGAAGAAGCTTTCCGAGAGGAAATGCTTGGCCCGGAGGAAGTTTTGCGCACAAAAAACAGGATAAGCCCACAATCTAATGCATTGAATATTATTGTAGAATAGTATAGATCAATACATATACTAACAAGAAAAATCAATATAAAACAAAGAAGCTGTCCCTTTTGGAGACAGCTTCTTTTACTTATTATTATTCAATAATCTTTTCAGATTATTTTCTTACCATCACTTTCGATGTTGCTTCAAAGCCCAACCCTTTCACCTTTACCATATAAGTACCATCTACCAAACGGCTTGTAGAAATTGCTTTCTTAGCATCAGGTGAAATTTTATCTTCAGAAGAAACCATCTTACCTGACATATCATAAATCTCTACACTTACTTTTCCAATGGTATTAACCGGAAAACTGATAAAGAACTCATCTCTAGCCGGATTAGGATAAACAGAAATTTTATTTTCTTTAATTGACTTCACCTCATCAGTTGATAATGAAGCACATTCTGACGGTAAGTCAAAGTTTTCAACCTGATCATAGATATTATTTTTAAGACCAGCCGAAGCATTTACTCCCAGCCCTCTCTTTGCAAAAACCTTCCAGATCATACATTTATCCTGTCCGTTTGTAGTTGCCATTTCTGCAGCTAAAATAGCATTTCTTCCATCAACAAAACTTGGATTACAACCCTGCAGCTTCAAAGCATCCGTAACCAGTTGCAATACTTTAGTACTTCCATTAGACGTACCAGACAATACATCAGAAGAGTATCCGTATTTTTCAACATACTTCCAATGAAGATCCCATAACATGGTTGCCCATACAAACCCTATAGAGTGAACATCAAGAGACAAACCGCCACTTGTGTTAGTATACACCATCCCATTTGTGTTTCCATAAGTATAACTATTGATTGTAAAATCAGGAGAATATTTAGCAGGTCTGATTCCTAAACCTGTTGTAGGTTGTCCTATTACGTACGTTCCCATACCTCTTGGAACAGAAGCATTATCTCCAGGCTTATTAGTCACCATAAGAGCGAAGAAATCGGACCAACCTTCTCCCATCTGTTCCATACTAACACTCGCATTTAAACAGTTCGATCCTGTTCCGGTTAGCCTGTTAGAAATACCATGTCCATACTCATGAGTAATAATACCATTATCAAAGCTTCCATCCGGAGTCATACTGGTAGCAGGATCATTTTTTAAAGTCACATTTACAGGTGTATTTGCAGCAAGCAAACCTTTAATATAATCACCTTCAGATTTTGCAATCAGCACCGTAGGAATAGTAACCGTTGCATCAACTCCAGTCATATTACTCAATGAATTACCATTAGCATCGTTATTATAAATAATAGTAGCGATAGCCCCCGCATCCTGAAGATTTTTAGTTTTAACCACAAATGAGCACGTCCCTCTTTCCACCAGTCCAATTTTCTCCGTAAGCGATCCTGCAGGTAAAGCTGTACATCCATCAGAAACCGCAGATAACATTACACTACCTGTAACCCCATTAGCATTCAAAGGACTACCAAAATCCGCCGTTCCCACTAAAGGAGCTCTTGGAACAGCCACACTTGGTGCATTATAATAGAATTTTTGGTTTATTGCGCTCCATAAATACATTTGCATTCTTGGTTTACTACCATCTGCAGGGCTTGCAAAGTTCGCATTGTCTGTACCTCCACCATCTTGCGCTTCAGCATTTACATAGTCATTTCCCAAACCTCCCAATCCAAAATTATTTTGTTGAAAATTCTTTGAGGTTTCGGTAAATCCAAACTTGTAAAAGATGTCATGAACCTTGTTATTAATATAAAATAAATTGGTAATAGCAGCATTTAAATTGTTGGCCGGAGTACCATTAATATTGAACGGAAAATCAAAATTTCTACTTGCCCCTCCATCTGCATAAGTACCGGGAGCATTAGTATTAGCCTTATCATCGTAGGCAAACACATTATTTCCTCGTGTATATGTATAATGATTTGTTCCATCAGAATGCCATCCTTCCGGAGAAGCAGCAGGCAGCCATGGATTTGTCACTATTGACCTGGAACCAAATGTTGCAGATTCTATAGGCAATGGAAACACATTATAGGTTGCCATATCCGGTGCCAATAAAGCTGGCTGAGCACTCATCTGCACAGGCCCTATAAAACTATTGTTCGCAAGTGTTGATTCATCATGTGAAAAGGCATCGTGTCGGAAATTACAGGAAAGATTAAGATCGGATTCACTTATAATTTCCCCGGTTTTCGCGTTTATAAGAATATCCCAGTAACTTGGGGATTTTGGATCCTGAAATGAGAATTGATAAGCCAGTTTCAAACTTCCTTTATCTTCAGCATATACTAATCTTTGCTTTGCCGCATATCCCTTTTCAGGATCTGTGTCTGAATATCCAAGAATATAATAAGATTTCACCTCATCCTTTCCTAAATGGTCGGCAATTCTCTGTAAAGCATCTTTTGCAGTAACAGAAGCACTACCTGACGCAGACTCCTTATAATCTTTTACAAAATTATCCGTATAATAAACAATCTTATTATCCCGAATAAGTGCAGTTCCCACAGAACTATATATTGGAAGTCCATTATAGGTTTGTAAAAATTTTACAACATTTCCATTCAAAGACTTTGACGGATCTACATTATCAATAATAATATTATTTAAATCAGATTTTTTATATTCTCTCGTTTTATTTTGAGAAATATAATCCTTAAGCAATCTTTCATTATCCTGTCCGAACATAAAAGCAGGAAAAACAGAGAAAACCGCAAACAAAATAGGTAGAGTTTTATTTTTCATATCCATTATTAAAGTTGCTAATCTACAAATATTTCGTAATCAAAATTCGATTACATTAAATCATAATCAACAATAAGAAACAATAGATGAAAAATTAAAATCACATTAAAATAAAATATATCTCAATAAGGAGAATCCAATTCTACATTATTCCCTAAAACAGAATATATAACAATGATTTCTATTTTAACATTCTCACATATCAGAGAAAAAAAACATAAAAACATAGACTTTATACATAGTATTTTTTTGAAAATTTTAATTTTTTTTTAATATTTTTCCAAAACACCTCTATCCAATATTAACATTTATCAGCATAAAAAAACTGCCCAGATGGACAGTTTAACTTTTACTTATTTCTTGATGATCTTTTCTGAGTAGATTTCGTTTTTATCTGTTGTTACACTAACAATGTAAACTCCTTCTTTTCGTGAGCTTAAATCCACATCTATTTCTTTTTCGCCACGTAAAATTTTATTATACAATGTATTTCCAATCAAATCTCTGACTTCCAATGTCCCCTTCTTAAATTCTTTATTCAGCACTACTTTAAATAATCCGGAGGTAGGATTAGGTGTCAGTTGAAAAACTTTCTCCATTACCTGAGGTTCAGAAGCTCTGAATTGCGGACAGTTCTGATCCAGATCAATATCAAAGTCAAAAAATGGATACCTGTTCCACCTATACACAGGAGAAGCAGAAGCACTAGAGGTCATTGCCACCCTAAACTTATGCCATCCCGTCGAACCCATAGTTAATGCAGGAGCAAAACTGGAATAGGGAACAAAATTAAAAGTAAAAGTATTTCCCGGCCCAAGTACAGGATTAGATAACACTGGATATACCTCACCCGTCACTAAATTAATGAGTTCTACTTTAAGTTCTTGCAAGGTAGCACCAGCCGGAAGATGATAATCTCCCTCAATAACACCAGGCTTATATATACAACTTCCTGGTTCATAAAGAAAATCTACAATCCCTTTAGAAGTATTAGAGCTATTAAAACATATACTCTCCGCAATATCCTTCCAGTAATTAACTTCACCAGCCTTTACATCAAATCCGTTATCTTTATTAAAATATGATCTTTTAAGCCCATAACCTGGATCTCCGGCAACCGCTTCAAGTGGGCCCGAATAATCTCCAAAAGGACTGGCTATAGATGCTGCAGCCATAATAGCATTATTGTTTTTATTCGCATGAATTACAGTGAATCTTACTGTTGCGCCTCCTGCCCAATTATTAGTTTTAAAATCCATTACAGGACCAAATGCCTCATAGGAAGCAATATTGGAAGCATAAGTAGGATCCACAAGATAAGAACTCAAGCCAGATGACGCCCTTTCTGCATCAGTAAATATAACAAACCTCATTTCCTGAGTGAAACCCAATGTTTTTTGAGGACTTATAATATCAGGATTAGAGACCCCGCTGAGAGCATCTTTAACCAGCGCTACGGATTGTTGCAAATAATCTCCAAAATCCAAACGGCGTTCAAAATTCTGAGCAGTAAAAAAATCGTTGGTAAACTCAGATTCAATATAAATTAAAGGCTTATAAACACCCGTATCATTGTCTAATACTCCGGTTCCATACTGCACCACAGCCACTCTATTATGAATATTACAAAATAAAAGCTGCTCTATCAACTTAACGACACCACGTTTCAGTATGGCATAATCTGGCTTAGTAGATATAGAACCACCATTATCTACCATGATGATATAGTCAATCCCTTGCTGCGCATTAAGAGTACTCCACGACATCAGGAACGTCATCAGGAAAAATAAGAATGTTTTTCTCATAGTTAAAAGTTTTAAATTTAGTTCGATGAAAATAATATTTTTTCTTTAATACATGAAATATTTAAATACTATTAACTTAAAAACAGAAAAATATAAATAAAATTAAAGCAAATACATAAAACAACAAACTTAACAGGTTTTTGAAACCTGTTAGGTTTACTCATTATGGCCTGTTATTTTACCAACAAACACACCCCCGGCCTTTTCCTAGCCCCGATAGTAACAAAGCTTGAGGACCTGAGCGTTGGAATGGCTGGCGCGGGGAGTATGAGTGGATAGCGGGAAATAGCTCCTGAAAATAAAACAAAAAAAGCCGCTCAAATGAGCGGCTCCTTATTTATAAATGGTTCAAAGATTATTTACCTTCTTCCATTTTTCTTTTCAACTCTGCTAATGCATCGATGTCTCCAAGAGTAGATCTTTCTTCGTTGTTTGAAGAAGAAGATACGTTTCTAGAAGAAGATTCTTTAACGTTTTTCTTTTCTTCGTCTCTGAAGATCCCTGTGTGAGAAACTACAACTCTCTTGAATTCTTTGTTGAATTCAATTACTTTGAATTGAGCATCTTCACCTTTTTTGATTTTAGATCCATCTTCTTTCTCTAATAATCTTGAAGGGCAGAATGCTTCAACCTCAGCATCTTCGAATTGTACAGAAGCTCCTTTATCGTGAACTTCTACAGCTTTACCAGCGTGGATAGTTCCTTCAGCATATTTAGTTTCGAATTTATCCCATGGGTTTTCAGTCAATTGCTTGTGACCTAGAGATAATCTTCTAGCTTGGATATCTAATTCAAGAACTACAACATCTAATTTATCACCTACTGCACAGAACTCAGATGGGTGCTTGATTTTCTTAGTCCAAGAAAGATCAGAGATGTAGATTAATCCGTCGATACCTTCTTCTAACTCTACGAATACACCAAAGTTAGTGAAGTTTCTTACAGTTCCTACATGCTGAGATCCTACCGGATACTTAGTTTCGATGTTCTCCCATGGATCTTTAGACAATTGCTTGATACCAAGAGAAATTTTTCTTTCTTCTCTATCTAAAGTTAATACTTCAGCTTCTACTTCATCACCTACTTTCACAAAGTCACCAGCAGATCTTAAGTGAGTAGACCAAGACATTTCAGAAACGTGGATTAATCCTTCAACACCTGGAGCGATCTCTACGAATGCACCATAGTCAGCAAGAACTACTACTTTTCCTTTTACTTTGTCACCAACTTTCATGTCAGCAGAAAGAGCATCCCAAGGATGAGCTTCTAATTGCTTCATACCTAATTGGATTCTTGTTTTCTCATCATCGAAATCAAGGATTACAACTTTTACAGTTTGTCCGTCCTCAAGGATTTCAGATGGGTGGTTCACTCTAGACCAAGAAAGGTCTGTAATGTGGATCAATCCATCTACACCACCTAAGTCAATGAATACACCGTAAGAAGTGATATTCTTAACAGTACCTTCAAGAACCTGACCTTTTTCAAGCTGAGCGATGATTTCTTTTTTCTGACCTTCGATATCTGCTTCGATCAATGCTTTGTGAGATACAACTACGTTTTTGAACTCAGGGTTGATTTTCACAACTTTGAATTCCATAGTTTTTCCTACGAACTGATCGTAATCTTTAATTGGCTTAACGTCAATTTGAGAACCAGGTAAGAATGCTTCGATTCCGTGAACGTCAACGATCATACCACCTTTAGTTCTTGATTTAACAAAACCGTTAACGATTTCTCCAGTTTCGTGAAGTTCGTTTACTTTATCCCAAGCTTTAAGCGTTCTAGCTTTTCTGTGAGATAATTGTAATTGACCAGTTTTGTCTTCTCTTTTGTCAACCATTACTTCGACCTCATCACCTACACTTAGGCCTTGGTTGTAACGGAATTCGTTAAGAGAAATAACACCTTCAGATTTGAAGTTGATGTCTACGATAGCTTCTTTGTCAGTTAATCTTACAACTCTACCAACTAAAACGTCATTATCGTTTAGGCTGTTAAGAGATCCGTTGTAGATTTCTTCTAAATCGCTTTTTTCTTTTCTCGCATCTGCATCAAGACCTGATTCGAAAGAATCCCAATCAAATTGTTCTGGTGCTACGTTGTGGTTTAATAAAACCTCTGCTGAATTTGTCTCTTTTGACATTTTCTAATAAAATTTGTATTCCTTCTTTTTTATTGGTCTGAATAAATGTGGATCTAAAAAATACGGAAGTAATTAATTTTTAATATTTTACCTTTTCAAACCTTTCACACAAAAGTGGGTGCAAAGATAAAAATTTTATTTGATATAAGCAACAGATTTTCTTGATGTTACAACCAAACACTACATCCCTGTAAAATTCACATCATTTATTTAAAATAAATATTAAATTATCATAAAAATATTTAACAAAATTTATTTTCATTAATCAAAATATCAAATCTTTAAAAACTATACAATGAATAAAATTATATTTTTTCTTGTAATTAGCATTCTGATATACAGTTCCGGCACAGCAAGAGCCTGTACTATTTTTTCCTGTTCCAGAGCTGAAGCAGTATTCGCAGCGGCTAATGAGGACGACATGACTCCATTTACCCGAATATGGTTCAACCCAGCTACCAAAGACCGCTATGCTTCTGTCTGTTTTGGAGCTCCGGATATGCAGATTGCCGCAGCAATGAATGAACATGGATTATTTTTTGATTACGCAGCAGCGAACTATGATTTAAGCAAACTTAATCTAACAAATCCTTATAAAAGTGATATTATGTGGGAAGTTCTGGGAAAATGTAAAAATGTAAAGGAGGCAATGGTCATTTTAAAAAAATATGACTACATCTCTCAGTCCCAGGTCTTATTAGCCGATAAAGAAGGAAACTCCATCTTGATTAACCCTAAGGGGATTATCGAAAAAAAAGGAGACTTCCAGATCAACTCAAACTGCAATATGATCAATGGAAAATTAGCATGCAGAAGACCAGAAATTGCCAATGAAATGCTTTCCGGATCTAAGGAAAACAATATTAATTTCCTGAAAAGCATTCTGGATAAAACCCATCAGGAAGGAGAATTGAACACATTATATTCTACAATCTGCGATTTGAAAAACGGAATAATCTATGTCTATCTTTTCCATGATTACAATACAGTATATAAAATTGACTTGAAAGCTGAGTTAAAAAAAGGATACAGGATAGAAAACCTGGCAGATCATTTTTCTCCGACATTTGCTTATGAAAACTTTTCAAAAAATCATTCTCTATATCTTAAAGAATCTATTTTTCAGGAAATGAAAGAGAAAGGTATAGATATAACCATTGATCATTACATTATGGAAAGCGAGAAACTATCTCCAAAAAATGAAAAAATAAATTCTGCATTATTGGAAGTAGCACTACAGCTTATTAAATATTCATGGAACGAACATCATTATGGCAGCTCATGGGATTATTGGTTCAGTAAACCTGATGGATATGATATCCAGAAATACAAAGACCCAAAACTTGCCTCAGCAGAAAAGCTTTTAAAATATTTATCTTCAAAAGAAACTGCAGATCTTAAACTCCGGAATTTCATGTACGAAATCGTTGGCTTTACTAATCTGGCACAGGGAAAGACAGCGACCGCGAAAGAATTTTATAGTAAATCAATCTGTAATCCGGATGAAACCTATAAAGTCACTTTACTTAGAGGAAACGAAATCATGAACAGGCTAAATAAATAAATAAATAAATAAATAAATAAATAAATAAATGTTTTTCTATTTAATGTTAAGATAAATCTGAAGACGTTCTTTTGCTGTTTTTTTTATCATTTCATAATGGAATGGATAGATGTTTTCGAAGTCATATTTAAGTAATTTTTTACAGCTTGAGAGTCTATCGTTTAGATTTTCATATTCAGCATAACTTTCCTTTCTAAAATCTTTGATGTTTCCTGTTTTGTCTCCATAGACAGTATCCCCGGTGAATAAGGATTTCGATTTCTTTTCCAGAAGGCAAATCGCCCCTCTACTATGGCCAGGGGTATAAATAACTTCTATATTGTCAGCAAAAAAAGGAATTTCTGAAAAGAAAAAATCTGGCTTCATTTTTAACCAGGGATGATTCTCATCTTTACTATGGGCATAAACTTTTAAATTAATCCTGGACTGCCATTTTGTACCATCTTCTATACCACAAGACCCATGGGATAGAATAGCATATACTGGTTTTTTGAACGAAGTAATAAACGTTTCCAAATCCTCGGAATAGGCAGGAATATCAAATAATAGTAATTTATCTTTCAACACTATCAGGTAAGTATGTACCTTTTCATCATAAAAATATTGATTGTTAATTTCATAAATATTTTCAGACAACTTAGTATAAAGGGTATCTGTTTTTGATTTGCATGCAAACATACAAGGTAAATAAACAATGAGCAGTATTAGACTTTTAAATGTATTCATTGTATGATTTTTAATTATTCCATTGCTATCTTTTGTTGAGCTCTTATCTAAAGCGCTGAATCTTTTCAGAACATCTCTAATAATACAGAGCCTCTACCTTTCCTCAAATACCATTTAAAGATATAAAAATCAAATCATTACACAATTTTTTTTTAAAAAAAGCAGTCTTACAGCAACTGATCATAAAATTTATTACAACCAGAGTAAGACATAAACTAATAAAAACAGTTTGTTTTATTTAACCGTTACTTTATTTTACCTTTGCATCATGGAACTACAATCAATTTATCAAAAGCTGCAGATTCAGGATATGAATCAGATGCAGAAATCTACTTATAAGGCGTCTGAAAACAATACAGATATTGTCCTGCTCTCTCCTACCGGATCAGGAAAAACCCTTGCTTTTTTATTTCCTGTTCTCAGAAATCTGAAAAAGGATGTGCAGGGTGTTCAGGCATTAATATTAGTTCCTGCCAGAGAATTGGCGTTACAGATTGAACAGGTTTTCAAGTCGATGGGAACGGATTTTAAGGTTTCTGTTTGCTATGGTGGACATGATAAAAAGATTGAAGTCAATAATTTAATTGAAGCTCCGGCTGTTTTAATCGGAACTCCGGGAAGAATTACCTATCACGTAAGGAATAATAATTTTGATCCAAAAACCATCAAAACATTAGTTCTGGATGAATTTGACAAAGCTTTGGAACTGGGCTTTCATGATGATATGGAATTTATTTGTAATTCTTTAAAAGGTCTTTCTCAAAGAGTTTTAACCTCTGCAACAGCAATGGATGAAATTCCTGCATTTACAGGTTTACAAGATGAAAAAATCATCAGCTTCCTTAAAGAAAATGAAGTAAAACCGGATATTCAACTGAGAAAAGTAATGACTATCTCAGAAGAAAAACTAGATACACTTTTCAATTTGGTTTGTAAAATAGGGAATAAAAGAACGTTGATCTTCTGTAACCACCGTGATGCAGTAGACCGTATTTCTGAGCTTCTTCATCAGATGGGAATCGACAGAGAAACCTTCCACGGTGGAATGGAACAGGATGAAAGAGAACGTGCCTTACTGAAATTCAGAAATGATTCTGCAAGAATTCTTATCACAACTGATCTGGCTGCCCGTGGACTTGATATTCCTGAGGTAGAATCTATTGTACACTATCAATTGCCTCCAAAAGAAGATGCTTTCATCCACAGAAACGGACGTACTGCAAGGATGAATGCCAAAGGTTTTGTCTACCTTATCATGACGGAAGAGGAAAATTTCCCGTTCATCAAAAACGATACCCCTGAAGAAAGTGTTGCCGGATTTACTAAAGTTCCGCAAAAAACACCTTTCCAGACGATTTACATCAGCGCCGGGAAAAAAGACAAGGTGAATAAAGTGGATATTGTAGGCTATTTGCTTAAAAAAGGAGAACTCCAAAAAGAGGATGTTGGTGTTATTGAAGTAAAAGATACAACTTCTTATGTTGCCGTTTCGAGAAATAAAGTGAATGCTCTTTTAAGAAAACTTCAGAATGAAAAACTGAAAGGGAAAAAAGTGAAGATGGAGGTTGCTTATTAAGCTTAACGACTTCTTAAAAACCTATGTGCTTATATGGTAAAAATTAACCACATAAGCACATAGAAATATTTTAAAATGATCTTACCGTTTATTTTATTCCTCTCACTCTCATCGGAAAAGTATACACCGATTTTGAAGCGGTAATGAATAAAACATCATTATTTTCTCCCCCGAATGTTACATTGGATGTCCATTTTTCAGGAATAGAAATGTGATATATCTTTTTTCCTTCACGGTTAAAGACATGTACTCCATCACCGGTTAAATAAAGATTCCCGTGTTTGTCCAGTGTCATCCCATCCGAGCCCATTTCACAAAATAACCTTTTCTCAGATAGTGTTCCTTCTCCCAAAATATCATATACATAGGTTTTTCCGGCATCAATATCAGAAAGGTATAATTTCTTTAAAGTCTCACTTCCTACAATTCCGTTAGGCTGCGTGAAAGTGTCTAATTTATTAATCTTTCCATTTTTATTTCTGTAATAAAGGCTTTTATTAGATAGCTCCTGCTTAAAGTCTATCCAATAATCTCTTTCATATAGTGGATCGGTAAAATACATTCCGCCAAAAATATCATTCCATATATCATTAGGACCATTTAATCTTTTCCCTTCAAAATCTTTGAATAAGACCTCTATTCTTTTATCTTTTGAGATTTTCCACATTTCTCCGTTATCATCTGAACAGGTAATCAGGAAACCATCTTTATCAAAATGAGTTCCGTTTGCCCTTCCTGTTTTATCTAAAAACTCTATAATCTGATTGCTTTTCCAGTCCCAGTAATAAATCTTATCATTAGGCTGATCGGTAAAATACACATTTCCTTCTTTATCGGTTGATGGGCCTTCTGTAAAGCTAAACTTGTCAGAAACCATTTGTGGTTTTGCACCTTCATAAAACATTTTACTACTATTTACTGATTGACAGTTTACCAATGCGAAAACCAAACCAATCAGACCTATTTTACTGATATTCTTCATACTTCATTTTTAAGCTTGCAATTTACAACATGCTTTATCAGTTTCAAAAATATTTTCTCATTTTGATGCATTGTATTCCAAAACATATAATGTCCCAATTATCCTATTTTTGAAGTAGATCATATTAGGAGTTGAAATATATAATTCAGAGCTTTGCAGTAGAGGAATCGATACCGTTTTATCTATAGAAATTCAGCTTGAAAACAGGTATTGTTCCGGATGAAAAATATTACCAAAATACTTTTATAGCATACGATAATGAGCGCAGAGTCCAACAACATCAAATCCCTGGAAATTGAAAATGAAGATTTTAGAAATTCGGTAGGAACAATGGATGAGACCGGAAAAAGAAAATGGATCTTCCCCAGAAAACCAAAAGGAAAATATACCAATTACAGGAACTATACCAGCTATGCTTTACTTGCTCTTTTCTTTGGACTGCCTTTTCTAAAGATAAATAACAACCCTTTCTTTCTCTTTAATGTTATTGACAGGAAATTCTTTATTATTGGACAGCCGTTTTATCTTCAGGACTTCTTTATCCTTGCCCTGGGAGCGGTTACTTCTGTAATCTTCGTAATGCTGTTCACCGTAGTTTTCGGAAGAATATTCTGTGGCTGGCTGTGTCCGCAAACCTTATTTATGGAAATGGTATTCCGTAAAATAGAATACTGGATTGAAGGAGACAGAAATAAACAAATGAAGCTCGACAGACAGGAATGGGATACCGAAAAGATTAGAAAAAGAATTACGAAATGGTCTGTATTTATTTTGATTTCTATGGTCATTTCTACCTTTATGTTCATGTATATCGTGGGTTATGAACAGGTGTTTCAGATTATGATTGAAGGACCTGCAGAACATCCTTTAAAGTTCATCACGATGATTTTTTTCACAATGACTTTCTACTTTGTTTTTGCATGGCTTCGTGAGCAGGTATGTACTCTGGTTTGTCCTTATGGAAGGCTTCAGGGAGTTTTAATTGATAAACAGACGATCAACGTATATTATGATTTTAGAAGAGGAGAAGGCCGTTCAAAATGGAGAAATAATGAAGATAGAAAAGCGGCTGGTAAAGGAGATTGTATAGATTGTAATCAATGCGTTGTTGTCTGTCCTACGGGAATTGACATTAGACACGGGCAGCAATTGGAATGTGTCAACTGTACGGCATGTATTGATGCCTGCGATGAAGTAATGGATAAAGTGGGCTTGCCTAAAGGATTGATCCGTTATGCTACTGAATCTGAAATTGAAAATCATGAGAAATTCAAATTTACATCAAGAATGAAGGCTACTACTGTTATTTTGGCCCTATTGATTGGATTCCTTGGCTTTTTAATGTATGATCGTGGATCTATGGAAGCAAAGTTTATTAAACCAGCGGGCTCTACGTTCTTTATTAAAGAAGGTAAAATCACCAACACTTTCATTTATACACTTTTGAATAAATCAAATGAGAAAAAGATTCTAACCATCAAAGTAGTCAGTCCTGAGGATGCTGAAATCACTTACTTCGGATCTGAAAAAATCATTTTGAAGGGAGATCAAATCTTAAAAGGGAATATCAATATATCTTTCCCTGAAGACAAAATCAAGTTCTCTAAGCAAAATATGGTCATCGGCGTTTTTGATGAAGAAGGAAAACTGGTAGATTCATTTGAAACTACTTTTGAAGGACCGTTTAAGCTTGCGTTATAATAGAGAGAGGTGAAGTTCGGGGTTTTTAGGTTTGAATAGGTATTATAAAACCATTCACTGATAACCATCACTATAAATTTTAAACCTTGAACCTTGAACTTCAAACCAAATTAGGCCTTATATTTCCTCATAAACTGAGTAGGGGTCATTCCGGAACTTTTCCGGAAGACTCTTACAAAGTAAGAATATTCTTCATAGCCGAGTCTGAAAGCAATATCAACAAGATTTTCATCCAGGTACATCAGCATTCTTTTGGCTTCAAGCACTACTCTTTCCGTAATAACTTCCGTGGCTGTTTTCTGTACAACAGCCTGTACAGTCCTATTTAGGTGCTTTGAAGAAATCCCTAGTAAAGACGCATAGTAAGCAATTGATTTATGTTCCGTAAAATGCTGCTCAATAAGACTTTCAAAATCCTGGTAATGCTTAAAATAAGAAAGTCCTGCAGAAGAAGTAAGTGTATCAAAGTCCTTTGAAAATAAACGGGTTGAATTGATAAAAATCTGAGACATTAATGACAGGATAAACCCGTTTTTCATTAAATCGTTAGAGTGGTGCTCTTTTTCAAGTTCTTTAAAAAGATCGATATTCTTTCTTAATTCTATAGTATCTAATTGTAATTTTCTGGGAAAGGAAACTGACCCGAAAAAAGGAAAATTTCTCAGTTTCTGATTCACATAATGCATTTCATAAAACTCCTGAGAACAAAAGAAAATATACCCTTCTATATCTTCTGAAAGCTCCCAGCTGTGAATCTGCCCAGGTGATAGAAAAAAAAGGCTTCCTTCTGAAACCTCATACCGTTGAAAATCTATCTCATGAATTCCATCCCCTTGTGTAAAAAGCACAGCAGCATAAAAATCATGTCTGTGAGGCTTTTCTATGTGCTGATGTCCCACAATCAAATGTTTTTTCATTGTATTAAAATAAAAATCTGAAGGATTTTTACCCTGAAAAAGATCAATATGAAGAACAGAAATTGAATTCATCCTATATTTTATAAGAAAAGGATTAATAAATGGATGATAAAATTACTATAAATAAAGCCAAGCCACAAATTACAGCATAAAAAAGGACCGGCTATTGCCGATCCTTTTTATCCAATTTATGATTATTATTTTATAACCAGTTTACTGTTGTATACTCCTTTCGAAGAACTGATACTGATTATATACACGCCCTTAGGTACATTAACATTAAGCTCTTTAGTATTATTTCCTTCACTTTGATAGGCTGATGAATAAATCAGTCTTCCGCTTGAATCAAATAATGTGACTTTCACTTCGCCTTTTATATTCTGAGATTTGATAAAGAAATTACCATCACTTGGATTAGGATACACTTTAATATCATCTGCTATTGGAGAAGATACTTCTCTGGTTGCAAGACTTTGAGTTTCCTGTGTACATACTTCAAGCGACCATCCCGTAATGGTTCCTGCATTGCCTGCGTTATTATCTGTTGCAAAAAGTTTCCATTCTCCTTGTGCAGAATGTCCTTTAAATATCCCCAGAGATTCATTTGATTTAGTCTCTCCCTGCACCGGAGAAGTACAGGTAACTGCAGTTCCTGAATCACTAAATGAAGCCGTAATCCCTGATTGTCCTGAGCACTGTCTGTTCCAGAAAAGAGCAGATGATCCTACCGGGCTTTCAATGCCGATAGCCAATTGGCTTACACTTGGATGAGTAACAGCTGGAGTTACCTTTATTTTGGTAATAGTCCCATTATTATTGACCATTAAAGGAATGTTTATTCTTGGAGATGATATACCGCCACCGCCAGGACCGTCTGTAATGGCCACGGGAGCTCCATTGTAAGTATAAGTATTACAATTTTCACCCGTTATATTATAATCAATCACAAAACTAGGACTCACTGCATAATAAATATTATTTACGGCTTCAATCAGAATATAAGCATTAGCCGAAGTAGAACCAGCTGGGATCATTATTTGTTCATTTCCGTCATTAGGAGTATTAGCTGCAATAATATTAAATGTTTTTCCACCGTCTTTAGATAATTTGATATTTACATTAGCTGTATTCACCGGTGCTGCATTGGTACCGGCAATATCCCAGGTAATATTTACAGTTGTACCGGAACTTAATGACTGACCAAATACCGGAGCAGTTACCTGAAAAGGTCCTGATACAGCATCCACGGTTATTACCATTCCATCTTTTGAGACTTGTGGCTGTAACGGATTATTATTTCTTACAGTAGCTGCAAAATTAAGATTTCTAGCTACACTTGATACACTTTCCCAGCGGGTTGACAATACACCTGCCAATACTTTATTGAAATCCGGAAAATATCTTACTAATGAGTTTACCGGAGGGAAAGATCTAAAAGTAGGGCCTGTTGGCTTTGCAGGGTAAGCTGAGGAAATATCACCTGCCCCAATTTGAGCAGCAGCTGCCTGATCTGTTTGTTCCCAAGCATAGGTATATGAAGCTTTATTGACATCGTTAGTAGATGCTGTTAAAACGAACGGAGTTGATTTAGGGATGGTATAATCCAGTCCCGCATTAATAGTAGGAGCAGGATCTATAAAAGGAGTATTGACACCACAACTAAGACTGTTTAATTTAGTTCTGATCTGGGTGATACTATTGGTATGATAATAATCGTTAGAATTAAACTGAACATCAGAAGCGGTAGTAATCCCGGTATATGCCATTATGGTACTTCCGCTTCCAGGTTCTACCTTTTGGTCTGCCTGCGAAGATCTGTAGGTATAAGAATGTCCAGCTCCCAATTGATGCCCCATTTCATGAGCGACATAGTCTATATCAAATTTATCTCCTTCCGGAAAATTGTGAGCAGTCCATCCTCCTCCTTTTGAGCTACTCCCACAAATAACTCCTACGAAGGCAGATCCATTACCTCCTTTTTTATCAATCAGATGTCCCATATCATAATCTTCAGTAGGGATTCTTGCTGATATCTGGGCGTGGGCTTCGCTAGGGCCACCGCTTGTATAAGGATCAGATGCAGGATCTAAGAAAATAATAGTTTCATTATTCGCAATCAGATTAAAATGAAAAGAAAGATCTTTTTCAAAAACACTATTAAGACGGGTAAGACTAGCATTCATTGCCGCAAGAATTACTGCCTTTTTCTGCATATCAGTAGCAGTAGCAGGGGTTCCGGCTGCCGTTAAATGATATTGGGCATATTCTCCCGTACAGGATAATGCCAATCTGAAAACATTAAACCCAGCTGCTTTTTTATTTACAGCATCGTTTTTTTTTTCAGTAGCACTCTTTTCCACCTCCTCTATCGTGGAACATTCGAATGGTTCTTTTTCCTGCCCTCTTCTTCCATTGGAATCAAAAACAGCATATACTGTTCGGTCTTCAGTATAAGGTTCTATAAACTCTGATATTCCGGAACGGGTAATCATAGAAGAAAATCCTACCGGAGATAAGCTGAATCTTAAATATACACTAGGATCTTCCAATGCAGTTCCTACATAAGATTTAATATCCGGATATTTTGCCTGTAGCTCAGGTGCCATATTAGAAAACTCCCAAACCTGAAACTTTTCTAGCCTGCCTTTGGCTGTAGGAAGAGAAATAACAGCTCCTTTTTGACTTGAAAAACGAGCCGGCGCATTCTTTAAAAGCTGCTTAAGTTGATTCGCATCAAGTGAATAAAGTCCTGCAAATTCAAGCTTTTCCTGTGATTTTTTAACTTTTTGAGCCCGAATTTCAGTTCTTGTCCATTGCGAGAATCCAATGACAGGAACGATCAGTGCCAAAATGAATAAATAATGTTTCATAATCATTATATTTTAATGTTTTTCACTAAGTTATAAAAAAAAACACTTGTTTTTTATTTTTTCACAATATGATGAATATATATTTTATTTTAATTAAAATTCAGGTTATCACAGGACTTTGCAAGATATATTTGCATTAAACTTTAAAAAATTTTTATCTTTGAAGTTTAGGAGCTGTAAAATGAAAATAAACTTACCTGATAAACTGTATTATTCTATAGGAGAAGTCGCTAAGGCATTCGATGTAAACACTTCATTAATACGATATTGGGAACAGGAATTTCCTATCATTAAACCTAAAAAGAATAGAAAAGGAAATCGTTACTTCACTCCTGAGGACATCAAGAACCTACAGATGATCTATCATTTGGTAAAAGAAAAGGGATATACACTTGATGGAGCCCGTGTTGCTTTAACTACCAACAGTAAGATTTCAGAAACAATCACTATCATTGACCGTCTTGAATTTGTAAAAGCTGAACTGTTAAAACTGAAAGAATCATTGGGTGATAGGGATTCTGAATAACCTCCTCACCTTTCCTTTAAATAATTCTACACCAAAGAATACAAAGTATTAATTTTTAACAGATTACATCTTTTTATATTCTAATATCAACCATTCCAACCTACGGTATTGTGAAGTATGGTTTTTATCAATATGTTTATACTTTATATACACAGGATGAGAAAAAACTATTACCAAAAACTGGCTTTTATGGTCATTGTATTGGCTATTCTATTAGCTTTTCAGAAATATACCCGAAAAGATAAGGAGCCTTTTCCGGAGATAAAATTTATTGCCGGAACTTCAGTTAATGCCAACTTAACAGATTTTGACCCCAATATTTTAAGTCCGGAACGTTGGCAAAAGCTCGGCTTTTCTGAAAAACAGGTATCTACTATTCTTAAATATAAAGACATTGTAGGCGGGACTTTTACATCAAAAGAACAACTGAAAAAATGTTATGCTATTTCAGATGAAAAATTTGAAGAACTAAAACCCTTCATTCTGCTTCCTGAAGCTTCTGAAAAGAATAATTCTCAACCTGTTAACAACTTTGAAAAGAAAGAAATTAATGTTTCCGGAAAGTTTAATCCAGATATGAAAACTGTCCGTGATTGGATTAAAATGGGGTTCAGTGAAAAACAGGCGGAAGCTATTCTAAAATATAAAAACTATCTTGGAGGAAGCTTTATCAGTAAAGAAAAGTTCAGAGAATGCTTTATCATTTCTCCTGAAAATTATAATAAGCTGGAATCTTATTTACTGTTGCCGGCAAAAACTCCTGAGAACTTTAAAGCCTATGGAGCACGTTATCCTGAAAAGATAAAAATACAATATCATACTTTTGATCCGAACCGTCTGGATGTTGAGGGATGGCAAAAACTTGGTTTTTCTGAGAAACAGGCTCAGATTATTGTGAATTACCGCGATAGAAATCTCGGGGGTAGCTTTAAAGATATTGATGATCTACAAAAATGCTTTGTAATTTCTGCCGAGAAATTTCAGGAGATGAAACCTTTTATCAAGCTCAATCCGGGAACTGTAAAGAAGGAAGAGAAACAGCAAGAAAAAACTGATTTTTCAAAAACAGATCTCAATACCATTACTTTTAAACAGCTTATAGAGTTTGGACTGGATGAAAAAAGTGCCGGCTCTATGATTGGCTTTAGAAAAAAGTTGAGAGGATTTGTCAGTAAACAACAAATTCTGGATACCTATAATATTGATAAGGAACTTGTTCAAAAATTGATTTCCATCGCTCCTTTGGATACCTCCAGTGTTCCTAAATACACATTAACAGATGCTCCTGAAGAATGGCTGAAAGATCATCCCTATTTTAAATATTCTGCTGAAAAAATTATCTTCTATCGCACTACTTATCCTGATGATAAGAAAATTCTCAAGTTCCTGAAACTAAAACCGGAGTATGAAGAAAAGATGAAATTATATTTAAAATAAAAATATAGCCTCCTTATTCATAAAAACTGTCCAAAATGGCACCTTCTATTTTGGGCAGTTTCTCATCTGAAAGGTTGTTTTAAATTTTAGTGATGCATATAATTGCTAGGCCCATTGGTTCCTTCAATTGATTCTGGCAATATTCCGTATTTGGAACGTAAATTAACCGTACCTAGGGTCTTCCCGGTCTGAATTTCAATGACACTTATGGTTCCGGAATTTAAGTTAGGAATATTCAGCAGGTTATTTTGTACGGCTACCACTTCTTTTCCTTTTTTGGTTTTAAAGAAGACCATATGATGCGCTCCTTTATCGGCGGTAAGTGTTTTTAAAAGTTTTAGCTGGGGAAGGCTACTTATATCGAAAACCAGTACTTTTCCTGGATCAGCAAAACTTACATATAGCCTGTTGTTATCATCAATGTACATTTCGAGAGTCCAGCCTAGTCCTTGAGTACTTCCGTCAAATATTTTAGTGAAAGCATCGTATTTCTTAGTTGTAGTATTGTATGGTGCTATCCAGATATCTCCTCCAAGCATGGTTGTGGCAAGAGCATATTGTGGAAATTTACCCCGAAGCAATAAAACTTCAACAGGGCTAGACATATCCGTTGGCGAGTCTGCAACCTGGTAGGTTTCTTTTAACTCATACGTTTTTAGATCTACTAAAGTACAGGTGTTTCCAAAGCCGCTGGTAAGATCAGGATGGATGGTTGAAGTTACCATCATGAGTCCTTTTTCTTCATTAACAGAAATACCATGTGGATACATAATAAACTTATTAGGATTGTCCTGAATTGGGGCTTTAATAGTTTTAATAAGCTGATGGGTATTAGCATTAAAAACACCTATACTGCCATCTTTTGGTCCTCCTGCACCTCCCATAAAGGTCATAAAAAATCGTCCGTCATTCGTAAAAAATAAATTTTCACCTACTGTATTTTCACCTGTATCAATAGGTGTTGCACTTATTAATTTCGGTTGTCCAATTTTATTTTTTTCAGTTTTTATCTGGTAAAGATAGCTTCCTCCCAAAGCAGTTGTATACAATTTGTTCGCATTCTGGTTATAATAAATATGATGAGGCAGAACGCCAATACCTAATTCAAGCTTATTGCTAATATTTCCGAAATCTGGAGCCTCAGGATCGAGCTCTATTACCGCTATACCATCCGGTTGTCCTGTCAAGCTTCTATAATCAATATAAAAAGCAGTATCATGTGCAATCTCTGAGTGATCATCATCTTTACAATGAGAAAATATCATCACAATAATGATATATAAGGGAATTTGTTTAAATTTTAATTTCATGATTTTCAGATATTTAGTTATTTGCATTATAAATGTAACACAATTTCAACACAAAAACTGAAAATATTACACCAATATGTGAATATTATTAAAAATAAAACACTCAAAATCTTTCAAATAGCTATTCTGTGTAGGGATAAGTCTACTAACAAGTAAAAAAAACGGCAAGTAGAGAAAAACCTCTACTTGCCGTTTCTAGCTTATTGTAAAATATAATTTAATCGATTGTTTTACTTGAGTCTGTAAGCAAAGCGTTTAAAGCATTAAGCTCATCCTCGGTTAAGTCTCTCCATTTTCCTATTGGAAGATCCAGTTTGATATTCATGATACGAATTCTTTTCAGCTTTTTTACATCATAACCCAGATACTCGCACATTCTGCGAATTTGCCTGTTTAAGCCTTGAGTAAGGATAATTCTGAAGTTCATTTCATCAATCTTCTCCACTTCACATTTCTTGGTAACCGTGTCCAGAATAGGAACACCATTTCTCATTTTTTCTAAGAATCTTGGAGTAATTGGCTTGTCTACACGTACCAGATATTCTTTTTCGTGGTTATTTCTTGCGCGCAGGATCTTATTTACAATATCACCATCACTGGTTAAAAGAATAAGTCCTTCACTGGGTTTATCCAGTCTTCCGATTGGGAAAATTCTTTTAGGGTGGTTGATATAATCTACAATATTATTTTGTTCACGCTTAGTATCTGTGGTACATACAATGCCTACAGGTTTATTGAAAGCAATATAAACAGGTTTTTCCTGTGGTTCTCTGATAGCCTTTCCGTCTACTTCTACCAAATCTTCATCAGAAACTTTGGTTCCAAGTTCAGGAATTTTACCGTTAATTTTAATTCTCCCTTCTTCCAATAGCTTATCTGCTGCCCTTCTTGAACAGTAACCTACTTCTGATAAATATTTATTGATACGTGTCTTTTCCATGAATTTTTTCCGTAACCGGGATCATTTTTATTCGCCTTGAAATCTAAAGTCATTATTTAAAAACTGATCTGTAGCATCTTCAATTTTATACTCTCCGATCTTTGTTCTTCTTAATTGTGTCAGATAAGCCCCTACTCCTAATTCCTGTCCTATATCGTGAGCAAGACTTCTGATATAGGTTCCTTTTGAACATCCCACTGTAAAACTCACTAAGGGAAAATCTATTTTAAGGTCCTTAATATAATAAATTGTTGTTTTCCTGGATTTCATTTCCACTTCCTCTCCTGCTCTAGCCAGATTATAAGCTCTTTCACCATCAATCTTTATTGCAGAATAAATAGGGGGCTTTTGTTCTATTTCGCCAACGAATTTCTCCAACACTTCATTTACCTGTTCTTCAGTAATGTGCGAACTATCCTGATGAAGGATTTCAGGTTTTTCAGTATCATAGGATTCTGTCTGCACTCCTATTTTAATCTCTGTCCAGTATTCCTTAGGAGCATCCTGAATTTCCGGGATCTTTTTTGTGAATTTTCCACAGCAAACGATCAGAAGCCCGGTAGCTCTTGGGTCAAGAGTTCCTGCATGTCCGATTTTAAATTTTTTAGGAAGATCAAACTCCCTTTTAAGTTTATATTTCATTTTATTGACAGCCTGGAAGGAAGTCCAGTCCAAAGGCTTATCCAATAAAAATATGTATCCTGATTTCAGTTCTTCCGCCGTCATTAATGGATATATGAATATTTTTTATTTAAAGAAATAAAAATAGATTAATAAAGCAACTCCTACAAAAATACGATACCATCCCCAAGGTCTGAAACCATATTTGTTAAGTACCCCGATAAATGCTTTGATTGCAATAAGAGCTACAATAAATGCCACCACGTTTCCAATTACAAAGATCATAATGTGATCTTGCGATGCCATGATCATTTCATATCCTTTCTGTGGATTAGCAGTTTCTTTTCCCCATGTTTTTACAAAAACGGAATACACTGTTACCGCCAACATGGTAGGTACTGCAAGAAAGAAAGAAAATTCTGCAGCCGCTTTTCTGGTAAGTCCCTGCGTCATTCCTCCAATAATGGAAGCAGCGCTACGGCTTGTTCCCGGCATCATCGCCAGACACTGCCAGAAGCCTATAGTGACCGCTTTTTTTATCGTAATTCCTTTTTCATCATCAATTTTAGGGTTTTTAAACCATTTATCAGCAAATAATAAAACAACTCCACCTAAAACTAATACTGAAGAAATAGCAATCTGATTTCCTAGGACAGCTTCAATTTTATCATCGAATAAATATCCTAACACCAACGCAGGAACTACTGCAAAAGCCAGTTTAAAATAAAACTGAATATTATTCAAATCGAAAAACTTCTTCCAATACGCCACTACAACTGACAAAATAGCTCCAAATTGAATGGAAACCTGAAACATTTTCAAAAATTCATCATCAGGCATTCCCAATAAATTGGCTGTGAATCCCATGTGCGCTGTAGATGAGATAGGAAGATACTCTGTTAATCCCTCTACAATGGCTATAATAATTGCTTTGATTAAATCCATATTCTTTTACAAAAATTAAAAGATTAAGAGATTGAGATATTTAAAGTACTGGACTCTAAATGTCTTAATCTCTTAATCTCAAAATATAAATGTTTAATTTATTTTCTTTTTAAAATAGCGTAGACTTCTATTACAAAACCTATCACAACAAATAACGGAGCAATTCTGATTCTTCTGATGGAAAAGATATCGTCATTCCAAGAGTTGGGATCAAATTTACCGTCTACGGTATTGGCATCAGCTCCCATCATCAAAAGGAATCCAACCACAATAAATGCCAGCCCGATCAGCATCCATTTAAAGTTCTCCTTTCCGAAGTAGAACGTATTTTCCTGTGGTACTTCTGCTTCGCTTCCGAAGTCTGAAGCAGAAAATTTATTTGTTTTTTTGCTCATTTTTAAGAGTAATATAAGTCGTCAACGTTTGATTTTAAGAATCTCCATGTTGCAAAAATAGTACTTAAGACAGAAATAAAAATTCCTACTCCCAACACTAAGATCACCAACCAGAAATACTGATTATTGTCCTGTACAAAAGCAGATCCTATCTGGCTTGTAAAATAATACCAAACACCCCCTAAGGCAATAAGACCAATTACAGAACCAATAGCCCCTAAAACAATAGCTTCAATGATAAAAGGCTTAAGAATAAATCTTCTTTTTGCTCCCACCAGCTGCATCGTTTTAATAATAAATCTCTTGGAGAAAATTTTAAGACGGATAGAATTGTTAATTAATACTACAGCCAATACTAAAAACATCAGTGAAAATCCAAAAATCCATTTTAAAATTCTGCTCAGGTTATTGTAAACATCCACCATCAAAGTACTGTCATTCTTCACATCGATAATGCCAGGAACTGATTTTATGACTTTGATCGCCTCATCAATTTTCGCAGGGTCTACATATTCCGGTTTTAAAGCAACTTCAATAGATGATGGGAAGATATTTTCTTCAAATAAGGCATCACTATCAATCCCCATACTCTTTTTAGCTTCCTTGGCAGCCATGCTTCTTGAAATATAGGTTGCTTTTTTTACAGGAGCTAACGTCTGTACCTTTTTAAAAGTTTCTTCCTCTAGTTTTGCAATTTTTACAGAATCTTTAGCGTCATAATTTTCATCAAAGTAAGCGTTCACCACCAATTGTTCTTTGATATAGTCAGAATACTTCTGGGCATTAATTAAAATAAGCCCCATTAACCCTAACAAAAATAACACTAAGGCAATACTTATCACTACTGTAATATTGCTGGACCGAAGCCTTTTCTTATTAAACTCATCTACAGATTTAGCCATTAATATTAAAATTTTTGGCTAAAATAGAAAAAATCTTCCGAAATTTGGGAACGAAAAAGAGAAAATCACTGTTAATAAAATCATAAAAAACATTGAGTGTAAAAGCAAAAAAGCATCTTGGTCAACACTTTTTGACAGATGAAAACATCGCAAGAAAAATTGTAGAAGGTCTTAGTTTTGAGAACTATAATAACATCATGGAAGTAGGTCCAGGAATGGGAGTTCTTACCAAATATCTTCTGGAAAGAGATCAGAACATTTATCTTGCCGAAATTGATACGGAATCTATAGAATACCTGAAAAACAACTATTCTAAGGTTACCGAAAATACTTTTGTAGGAGATTTCCTGAAACAGGATTTTAATTTTATCAAAGATGAGCAGATTGCTATTATCGGGAACTTCCCGTATAATATTTCATCGCAGATATTATTCCAGATTGTAGACCATTACGAACTGATTCCTGAAATGGTAGGAATGTTCCAGAAAGAAGTAGCTGAAAGAACTGCTGCCATTCCAAGGACTAAAAACTATGGTATTCTTTCTGTTCTTATCCAGGCCTATTATGATGTATCCTATATGTTTACGGTCCATGAGAATGTATTTAATCCACCACCAAAGGTAAAATCGGGTGTCATCCGCCTTACAAGAAATCCTAAAGAAGGACTAGCCGGTAATGAAGTTCTTTTTAAGCAAATTGTAAAGACAGGTTTCAACCAGAGAAGGAAAAAACTATCCAACGCATTAAAGACGCTGAATATTCCTGAGGCTTTAAAAGGTCATGAATTTTTAGATAAAAGAGCGGAAGAACTTAGTGTTTCTGACTTCATCCACTTTGCTAATCTTTGGAAAGAAAACCTATAAGATGCATAACAGAAAACTCCTTTAATGAGGAGTTTTTATGAGTATTTTCATAAAAAGAAAGCCTTTCAGATGAAAGGCTTTCTTTTATATATTATTCTCTGTTTTTCAACATGATCCAACCAGACCAGTTCATCTGAGTTTTAGATTTTGGATATTCATAAGTAAACTTATACCAATATGTTGCAGAAGGCAATCTCTTACCCAGTAAAGTACCATCCCAAATTGGTGTTTCTTTTGTGAACCTAAACATCTCTACTCCATACCTGTCATAGATAGAACCTGTAAAGTTTTTGAACTGCCCCAAAGCCTTTAGATCTAATACATCATTAATTCCATCATTATTGGGAGTAATAAAATTATTGATCTGTAAAGTAAAGAAGTCGAAAGTTCCTATACAGTGAGTTCCTACTCTTCTTACCAGAATGGTATAATTCACATTATCTAAAAGTCCAGAAAACACATTAGATTCCTGCCATGTAATTCCGTTATCTATAGAATATTCCAGAGTGCTTGGCGTATTATTCATTGGAGGATTTTCTGCAGTAACTGTCAGTGTTTTTTTAGAGGTCTGATAATCTATTCCGGTTACATAAGGAATGGCAGCTCCTAATACTTTAGCAGAGAAGATTTTTTTACAATATCCATTATCGATTTCAACGGTATAGATTCCCCATTTCTCAACATCTATTTTTTGGGTAGTAGCTCCTGTACTCCATTTGTATTTATATTTAGGTCCGGCTCCTGCATCAAGAGTAACACGATCTCCGTCACATATTTCAACATCTGCCAATGTACTTTTGATTTCGGGAACAACCTCAATTCTTATGGTTGCAGGATTAAGAGATTTACATCCTTTTGCACCTATTGCATATACAGTAAATACGGTAGTCTGGTGCAGGGTAACAGTCTGCATATTGCCTGTTCCCGGAAAGTTACTCCAAAGATAAGTATCTCCTCCTTCAGCCGTAAGTGTTACAGATTCTCCCGGGCATATTTGTATAGAGGAAGTTTTCAGTTTAGCAACTGGAGTTTCTTCTTTAAGTAATTTCAACTCAACCAATTTGCTACAGAAACCTCCGTTGGAAACAACCACATATAATATCTGACCATCATTACCATTGTAATTCAAAATATTTTGAATATAACTGTTATTCTCAGCAACAGCATCCGTCTTATTTTCATAAAACTTGAATATAGCTCCCGGAGTTGTACTAATTGTTGGTTTAATGCTACTTAAATCAAAAGTGGTAATATCCGGCGTAGTACAAAGCAGTAATGTAGCATCATTTGCCTGAGGCGTTGTCCCTCCATGAATTTCTATGGAAGCTTTACCTGGACAAGGATTTCCGGGCACACTTACCTGAATAGTATAGGTCCCGGGTTGTGTAGCGGTAACTACATTGGTGGTAGCATTAGGAATCAAAGTTCCGTTAAAAAACCACTGGTATAATAAGTTTGGATCATTTACAGAAGCGGTAAGTGTCTGAGGTACGTTATCACATACATTAATATCGCTAGGTAATTTTGTTCCACCAGGTCCTAAAAGATCTACACCTATGTTGAAGGATCCTCCTTCCAAAAATACTGCAGAATCATAGCTATGGTCAAGATAATCAGCAATAACCATTTTGAAATGATATTGCTGTCCTGCTACTACATCTGCTACTGCTGTAAGCGGAACCGTTCTTCCATTAAAGTTTGTTTCAATATTGGCAGTATTATATCCTCCAAAATACTGTTGATTTACAGCTCCACAAGTAGTTCCGATTGCAGGGTGAATATTGGTAATACTTACCGGTCCGGCTCCTCCCGGTAATATTGCCATGTTGGTGTAAGGGCCTCCCGAAGTAGGCTTCAGTAATATAATGAAAGCATCCGCATATTTGCATGGGAATGTCCCCGTATATTCTTCGGATGCAAGTAAATAATTAAATTTAATTTGAGAAGTGGTAGGCACAAAGTCAAATTCCAGAAGTACCGCGTCATTTAAATCAGCTTCCGGCACTCCAATAACCTGTGCCAAATCAGTATCGGTTCCCCCACCATTGGTATCACTATTGCTGGCTTCAAAATTATTACCAGCCTTTCTTGCATATCCCGTCGAAAGAACAATTCCGTCTTTAAAAGGGAAATTAGTTGTTGCCTTATGGAAGTATCCCCAGGCTCTGTTTGCATCACCTACAGCATGGTTAGGCGTGATTTTCACATTGGTTACATTAGGAGTAATACAGGTATTTGTTCCGGATGAAATCAATACATCTTTTACCAATTTATCTATACTAAAACTGGACTCCAGGTATCCCGGAGCATTCACATCAATAAAAGCTCCCGCCTTTTTAGACTGGGGAGTCGCCTGCTTTTTCATGAATGGTCTAGGCTGATGATTTTGAGAAAACGAAAAATTCGAGATGAATAAAAAAAACAAACAAAGCGGTAGGTATCTTATCATAATATTTTTGTTTCAACAAATTTAATTTTTTTTTAAATATACCATACACATATTTATATTTTTTATAAAAAAACTACAACATTTAAACCAATAAAACACACTTACCAATAATCATAACGTTTTTAACAAAATAATAATCAAAATTCAAAATAGAATTTATAAAATTCATTTTCATTTTTCAAAATACCAAAAACAACAATAACATAAAAGACCACAAACAATAAAACCCTCCAATAACGGAAGGTTTTGTTGCTTATTTTATATTTTTAAATAATTTTAATTTCTATTTTTCAGTAAAATCCAACCTGAGCGTTGTTCTAATTTCTTATTGGCAGGGTTTTCCCACTGAACTCTATACCAGTAAGTCCCTGTAGGCAAATTGATTCCTTTTAGAGATCCTCGCCATATAACATCTCCTTTTGTTGCCTTGAAAACTTCAGCTCCATACCTATCAAAAATAGAAGCTGCAAAATCTTTATATCCACTGATTCCACTAAAATCTATAGTGTCATTTATTCCATCCATATTAGGAGTAATGGCATTGCTGAGTACGAAGGTGAAATAATCTATTGAAGTTCCACATTTTGCATTTTTTACTCTAACCATTAAATGGTACATTGTATTATCCAGGACCCCATTAAACACGTTTGAGCTTTGCCAGGTCACTCCATTATTAATAGAGTATTCTAAGGTGCCTCCTGTTGGGTTACTTGCTGTAAGTGTTAATATATTTTTATCATATACAACGTTGATAATTTCAGGAAGATCAGGATTGATAAGCTGCGCCGTAAAGACTTTAGAACATACTCCGTTACTAATTGTTACGGAATAAGTTCCTGCAACTTTTGTAGTAATCGTCTGTGTAGTAGCTCCCGTATTCCACAGATAGGTATAATTAGGTCCTGCTCCTGCATCAAGAATTCCATTATCTCCAGCACACACATATACATTTTCTAATGTAGACACAATAGCAGGAACTACTTCAATTTTCACTTTAGCAGCAACAAGAGAACTACATCCATTTCCTCCCAATGCAAATACAGAATACTCTGTAGTGATTGTAGGAGTTACTACCTGCGTATCTCCGTTTCCGGCAAGACCTACCCAATTATAAGTAATTCCACCTGTAGCGGTAAGAGTAACAGATTCACCGGCACATATTTTCATTTTGTCCGCTGAAACTCCCGCTATTGGAGGTCCTACCTGAACTATAACAGTTGCCGGTGTAGCAGAGGGGCATCCATTAGCTCCTATAGCAGTTACGGTATATGTCGTAGTAACTGTTGGTGATACAGTTTGTGTATTTCCGGTACCTGTAAGCCCATTTCCCCAAGCATAGGTAGCTCCACCAGAAGCAGTTAAAACTACTGATTCCCCTTCACATATACGAGAATGAGAAGATACAAGTGCTGCAACCGGTGCTACTTTATCCTGAGTTACTGTTACTGTTGAGTTATAAGAACAATTCAAATTTCCAGGCTGGAACACATTGGCAACAGTCAATGTATAAGTCCCTCCCGCACTTACTACAGGAGTAAGTGTATTAGCCCCTGATACAATATTACCACCAACAGTAGTCCAGGTAATCGTAGATCCAGCTGGCACTACAGAAGCTGATGCATTAAGCGTAATTTGAGGAGTTGTACAGGTGACCGTTTGTGGTGGTGCAATTGTCAAGGTAGTTTCTGCTGTTCTCAATAACTGTAGAGAAACTACATAGCTACAACCGCCATTGCTAACCCTTACATAGATTGTCTGATTTGCTGAAGTAGGTGAATATGTTGTAGGAGCTGCAATAGAATTAGCATTACCGGCATTAGCATCAGCCTGAATTACATAATAGGTAAATGTTACCCCTGTAGCTGTAGTAATTTGCCCTTCTGATTCTTTAAGGTTATAGGTTAACCCTGGCTGATAACACTTATGCAGAATTGCATTTTGTGCAGTAAACGGTTCTGACACTTCTATAGTGAGCGTTGCAGGTGTAGCAGAAGCACATCCGTTAGCACCAATAGCAGTCACAGTATATGTTGTAGTAACTGTTGGAGATACGGTTTGTGTATTTCCATTTCCCGGAAGACCTCCTCCCCAATTATATGTTGCTCCTCCTGAAGCCGTTAACGTTATAGATTCTCCTTTACAAATCTTTAATTTAGGAGCTGTAAGGGATGGATTGGGTGGTGCACTGTTTCCCGTCACCGTTACTGTTGCAGTCGCTGTACAGTTGATATTTCCAGGCTGATATACCTGTGATATCGTTAATGTATATGTTCCAGGTGCATTAATTACAGGATTTAGCGTATTTCCTCCTGAAACTATATTTCCTCCTGTAGTAGTCCAGTTAAATGTAGCCCCCGTAGGATAAACTGAAGCCGAAGCATCCAAGGTAATCTGAGAGTTAGCACAAGTCAATACTGAAGGAGGTACAATAGATCCTGTCATTTGCGGAGCTTTTACCAAAGTCAACTCAGCCACTTTAGCACAGAAACCATTTCTGACTCTTACATATACAGTCCCCCCCGCACTTTGATAAGTAGTGGGATTAGGAATTGTATTGGCATTTCCTGCATTAGCATCAGCCAGTGTTGTATAATAAGTAAAGACCGCTCCTGCTGTAGTACTTATTGCGGGCTGTGCTACAGGTAAATTAAATGTAGCATTTCCAGCTGCATAACAAGCTGTTAATGTAGCATTCTGTACTGTAGGGGAAGTTCCTCCCACAACAGTGATGGTTGCCTCTCCCGGACACGAGCTTCCCTGTATATATACTTTAACGGTATACACTCCGGGTTGAGTTGCCGTATAACTGGCATTAGTAGCTCCAGCAATAGGATTATTATTTAAAAACCATTGATAGGTTACATTAGGCACCTGAACAGAAGCTGTAAAAGTTTGTGGTGTATTATCACACATATTTACTGAGCTTGGAAGCTTCACGCCACCTGGTCCCAGAATGCTTACCCCTAAATCAAACGATCCAGCATCTAAAAAAACCGCCGAATCATAATTAGCATCCTGGAAATCAGCCAATACCATTTTAAAATGATAAGACTGCCCGGGAATCACTGTTGCTTTCGCTGTCAATGGAATGGTACGTCCATTAAAATTAGTTTCTATGTGAGCTGTATTTGTTCCTCCATAGTAAGCTTCATTTTTAGGTCCGCAATTAGGATACCCTGGGCGAATATTTGTTACACTCACTGGTCCTGCTCCACCTGGAAGCACTGCCATATTGGTATAAGTAGGATCACCTGCCTTTTTCAATAATAAAGCAAAACCATCCGTAATATTACATGGAAAATTATCCTGATATTCTTTCGAGGCAAATAAATATTTAAAGGTTATTTCAGAGGAAACAGCAATAAAATCAAATTCTATATAAGTAGCATTAGCCAGTTTGTCATTAGGAATACCCAAAGCAGTTGCCAGATCCAAATCTCCGCCTGTTCCCAGATCATCATTGAGATCTGAAAGAGGGGAATTTCCTGCATTTTTGGCAAATCCGGTAGAAAGAATAACTCCTCTATTGAATGGAAAATTCGTAGTTCCTTTATTGAAGTATCCCCAGCTTCGGCTCTGATTAGATGGAGGTAAATTTGGATATACCACTACATTACTTACATTATTACTAGCACATCCTCCGCCTGATATAAGGACATCTTTTACTAACTGAGTAATACTGTAAGAAGACTCAGGATAATTGGAAGTGTTTACATCTATAAAAGCTCCAGCTTTTGCAGTAGAACTATTATTTTTTGAAGGCACTCCTTTTTTTACCACCCTATTTTGGGCAAAAATAAAGCTCCCTATAAAAACAAAAAATAACACTAAAAATAAACTTCCTTTCCTCCTATTTAACATTTTATATTATTTTAAACAAAAATACTGTTTTTTTTGATTGAAATTCAATTTAACATTATTTACATTATTACTAATTCAAATTTATTAATCGTAGAATATCAACTTTATTTATTTTGATATCATAAAAAAAGACTGACAATACAGCCAGTCTTTCAATTATGATTTTAAATTATTCTATATTCTTTAGCAGGATCCAGCCTGTTTTCACCGTTGGCAATTTGCTTGCAGGATCTTCGAAGGTAACTTGATACCAATAGGATGAAGACGGGAGTCGTTTTCCTTGGAAATAACCATCCCAATATGGTCTGAACTTCTCGGCCCTGAACACTTCTTTTCCGTAACGGTCGAAGATCATACCACTGAATCCTTTATACTTTACAATTCCTCTGAAGTCAATAATATCATTAATATTATCCCCATTTGGAGTAATTACATTTTTCATCACAAAAGTAAAGTATTCAAGGAAGCCTACACAACTTGTATTCTTCACTCTTACACGAATAGAAATAATCTCGTTTTTAGGCACATTGGTAAACGTATTGGAAGACTGCCATGTAAGCCCATTATCTACTGAATATTCTAATATACCATTACTAGGATTGCTTGCTGTAAGAATCATAGTTCCTCTGTCATTATAATTGACTTTAATAATTTCAGGAACCACAGCCTTTATAACCTGTGTTTTAAATTCTTTAGAACAAACTCCATTCTTAATTGTCACTGTATATTCTCCCGGCTTATTAACCGAGATAGTCTGTGTAGTATCTCCAGTATTCCATTCGTAGGTATATCCAGGTCCTGAACCGGCATCTAAAGTAATCCTGTCCCCTTCACAGATATAACCACCCTTTAAGGTAGAAACAATAGCTGGCACTACCTCTATGGTAACTTCTGCGGGCGTTGGAGACTTACATCCCTGTGCTCCGATCGCATATACGGAATAGGTAGTTGTTTTAGTTGGACTCACCGTTCTTGTTCCATCTGTAACAGATGCTGTATCCTTCCATTCATATGTTACGCCACCCGTTGCAGTCATCAATACAGATTCTCCTAAACAGATTTTCAGTTTTGCGACATTCAGACCAGCAGTAGGGGTTGCCTCTTTATTCAAAGTCAACGTTGCAATCCTGCTACAGAATCCTCCATTAGTGACAAGAACATGCAACACTTCCCCATCATTGCCGTTATAGCTGGTGGTATTTTTAATGTTATTATTATTTTGAGCCTGTGCATCTGGCAATTTAGAATAAAAACGGACCACCGCTCCCGGCGTCGTAGTAATCATAGGTATTGCTGCATCTAGATTAAAAGTAGTCACCGCAGGTGTTGTACAGAGCTTAAGTACGGCATCCTGTACCGTAGGGCTTGTTCCTCCAATAACTTTAATCGTAGCTTCTCCAGGACACTGACTTCCTGGAGTCATTACTTTTATCAAATATACTCCCGGCTCAGTAGCAACATAGATCGCACTGGTTGCTCCAGGGATCAAAACGCCATCCTTATACCACTGGAAAGTCATTCCCGGCACGAGTTCCAATAGAGCTTTCAATGTCTTAGGGGTATTATCACACATATTGATTGTACCTGGCAGAGTTGCTCCATTTTCATCTACAATTTTAACTCCAATATCAAACGATCCTCCTTCCAGGAAAACTGCAGAATCTAAGCTTTGGTCTTTCCCATCCGCAATAACCATTTTGAAATGGTAGGTTTCCCCAGGAATTACAGTCGCAATAGCAGTTAAAGGGATCGTTCTCCCAGCATAATTGATTCCTAAGTGTGGCACATTAATTCCAGCAAAATAAGCTTCATTGATAGGACCACAGGAAAACCCTGGTCCGCTCGGAACAATATTCGTTGCACTCACCGGTCCTGCGTTTCCAGGCAATACTGCTAAATTAGTATAAGTAGGATCCCCTACTTTTTTCAACAAAAGTGCAAAAGCATCAGAAAATCCCTGGCAAGGGTAGCCTCCAGAATATTCTTCAGAAGCAAATATGTAATTAAATCTTACCTGAGTAGAATTAGGTACAAAATCAAATTCAAGAGAAACTGCATCTTTCAATTCTACAGTAGGATTAGTAGCAGCTACAAGATCAGGATCACTTCCTGAATCTACTTGTCCACTCATATCAGTAGTAAAGCTATTTCCGGCATCTTTTGCATAACCGGTCGTCAGTACAATCCCATCCTTAAAGGGAAAATCTGCTGTTCCTCTATTGAAGTACCCCCAAAATCTATCGGGATTAAATATGGTATGGTTAGGAGACACTGTAACATTGCTAATATTTGCTGTTGTACAGGTACTTCCTCCATTAATCAGAATATCTTTTACTAACTGTTCCGGAAAATACCCTGTAGCCGGATAGGGTGCAACATTTACATTTATAAAGTTACCCGCTTTCGCACTTGGTCCTGTAGGCTTTATTTTTGCAGTTTTTCTATTAGGACTTACCTGTGAGAATGCAGAAGCAGAAGTCAGTAAAAATGTGAAAAGAAAAAAGTAGTGTTTAAATCTATAATGCAACATTTTGATATGATTTTGCCCAAATGTAGCAAAAATAACGATATAAAATCAGCATTACAGACACTTATTATTCACTTTTTCATAAAAATCAACAATAAATATATTTTATTTTTAAACAAATTGTAAATAAAAAGAAATTTAATCCTAAAAAAAACAGATCAATACGATTGACCTGTTTCTATATTTCTAAATATTTTTAATTATTTATTCTTCATTTTTTAATTGATCGATCTCATTCTTTAGTTGAGCAATAATATCCTTTAAAGCCTTTATTTCATTTTTATTTGAACTTACATTGCTTTTCAGTATAGCATTTTTAGCCTTTTCATTGTGGTCTTCTTCCTCTTCTTCTTCGTTAATTTCTTCAATATCCTCGCTGATTTCTTCAATGTCTTCCTGAATATCTTCTATATCTTCATTAATCTCCTCAATATCTTCACTAATCTCTTCGATATCCTCACTAATTTCCTCGATATCTTCCTGAATATCTTCAATATCCTCCTGAATATCTTCAATTTTTTCATGACTTTTATTGACAGACATCTGAATGAAGATAGCCAGATAAATAGCTTCCAGAGAAAGTACCGTAGTAAGAATCAGCAGCATTTTATCAAAATCAACAATATTCAGCATCGGAAGCAAAAACGAAGTCACAAACAATAGAGTATGTACAATCAGAGATTGAATAGATCCTATCCATGATGTAATACTATCGGCTATTTTCTCAAGAACTTCACCTTTTTCGCTATATTTTTTCATCCTTTATATTTTTACAACAGTTCTTTAGTTACGCCTAATCCAAACAAGGCAAAATCATATTTTGCAGGATCTTTATCATCAAATTTTCGGATGGCTATATCCAGTTCTTCCACCGTTTTCCAATCATTCTGTGTTCTTTCCAGCAATCCCAGTTTTCTTGAAATATTTCCGGTATGTACATCTAATGGGATAGACAGGTATTTCTGATCAATATCTTTCCAGATTCCAAAGTCTACACCGCGCTTATCCTTACGTACCATCCATCTCAGAAACATGATGATTCTTTTGGCCGAAGAATTTTTATAAGGTGAACTGATATGCTTATGACTTCTATGTTTTTCCGTTTCCAGAAAACCACTTCTGAATCTTTCTATCGCATGCTGAAAGTTGGTTTCAGATTCTTTTATTGTGAACAGATCTTCCAGGCTTTCATTTTCTTTATAAATCCTGTTGAACTGCTTAATAAAGTAAGAAAAATCTTCTCCGTTAAAGGTTCTGTGAATACTTTTGTCCTGAATGTCTTTTAAATCTTTTTCGGAGTAATTCAATACAAAATCATAAGGAGAATTTCCCATGATATCAAGTATTTTATTGGCCGAATTGATGATCGACTTTCTGTTTCCCCACGAAATAGTTGCCGCTAAAAAACCTGCAATTTCAATATCCTGTTTTAATGAAAAACGGTGGGGGATCTGTATGGGGTCATTTTCTATAAAATCAGGAGCATTATATTGATCTGCCTTTTCATCCAGAAAGCTTCTAAGCTCTTCAAACTTCAACATATTTATTTAAATTTTTACACTTTCCAGCGCTTTTGGAAGAAATGAATTAGGAAAAATATTTCTTGCTTCATCGGTAAATACCGTTAGATCAGCATATCTGTTGGAGAAATGACCTAAAATCAGTTTTCCAACTTGGGCTTTCTGGGCAATTGTAGCCGCTTCCAATGCAGTGGTATGACCCGTATAATCCGCCATTTCCTTCAGATCATGAAGAAAAGTAGATTCGTGATACAGAACCGTAGCATTTTTAATGATTGGAATTACACTTTCAAGATAACGAGTATCACTGCAGAATGCGTATGATACTGGTGGAGCCGGATCAAGGGTCAGCACTTCATTTTTAAGAACATAACCATCGCTTAATACAAAATCCTTTCCTGCTTTTATGTTATGATAATCGCAGCTTTCGATTTCATTGTATTTGGCAATTTCTTTCATATTCAGATGTCTGTCCTTTGGTTTTTCTTTAAAAAGATAGCCATTACAGTAGATTCTGTGATCCAATGGGATCGTATATACCTCTACTCTATTATCTTCATATATTTTTTCGGAATAATCCTTATCCAGCTCATGATAAACCACCTCGAAACCACGATGCGTCTCCGTAATCTGAAAAATAGTTTCCATCATCTTTTTAATTCCTTTCGGACCATAGACATGCAATGGATTATCTCTTCCTAAAAGGCGAAAAGACGCGATAAGTCCCGGAAGTCCGAAACAGTGATCTCCGTGAAGATGAGAAATAAAAATATGATTGATCTTTGAAAATCTGGCTTTGGCTTTTCTCAGCTGCACCTGTGTTCCTTCCCCACAATCGATCAGGAAGAGCCTTTCTTCCATTTCCAACAGCTGGGCTGTGGGTGAGGTATTGATAGTCGGAATTGCTGAATTAAAACCTAATATTGTTAAATAAGTACTCAAATCAATTGTTTATTGTAACAAATGTACGACAGAAATTTTAAAACATATATTTTGCCGTTAAATTTAAGCAGGAAAAGCATAAAAAAACCACTTCTGCATAAAGGAGAAATGGTTTATATTTATCTGTAGTATTGATTAGTTCACTTTTATGAAGTCCATAAACAAATCTAGTGCCTGCTTACGGTGGCTAATCTTATTTTTATCTGCTGGATCCATTTCTGCAAAGGTTCTCTCATACCCTTCAGGAACAAATATCGGATCATATCCAAATCCTTTAAATCCTTTATTTTCCGTTAATAGATTTCCATGAACTCTTCCTTCAAAATATTGGGCCCCATTTTCATCATAGTAACATAAAACAGTCACGAAATAAGCTTTTCTGTTTTCTATTCCCTGCATTTCCTCCAATACTTTTTCGATATTTTTAGCAAAATCGTGATCTCCGGCATAACGGGCAGAAAATATTCCCGGTCTTCCATCTAAAGATTCTACCACAAGTCCGCTATCATCTCCTAAACTGGGAACGCCTGTCTTTTCAAAACAGTATTTAGCTTTAATCAAAGCATTGGCATGAAAAGAATCTCCATCTTCTATAATTTCTTCGTGAATATTATAATCTGTAAGGCTTTTAACAATACAGTCATCGCCTAAAATCTGCTGAATCTCTTCTTTTTTATGCTCGTTGTGGGTAGCTACCAATAATTCCATTTCTATATTCATTTTCAATTTTACTTTTATAACTGCTGTTGATTACATCTCAGAGTAATGCACTTTATATTTCTTCATAAAAAGATAGTAGAACAAAGAAAAAAGTACAATTCCTACGGCTAAAATCAGCCATTCTGAAACATTAAAAACTTTTGCAAAACTTTCCTCTTTACCATAAAGCACCAATAAGGATAGCGTTAGGTTATTAAATGCATGTAATAATATGGGCATCAATAAAGACTTGGTTTTATGATATACCAATCCCAAAACACATCCCAGCATTACAGCACTGATAAACTGCCAGGGATTTCCGTGAACGATTCCGAAAATAATAGATGCATATAAAATAGCTTTCCAAGGTGAGACTCCTTTATTAATCAATCCTTTCTGAATAATTCCTCTAAATATAATTTCTTCAAAAATAGGCGCCATAATCACTGTCATGATAATCATAACGACAGGATTATCTGTTAATTGGCTCATAAGCTGAGTGAAATATTCATAGAAATCTCCGAAAAAAGGCCCTGAAGTTGGAATCAGTGTTGTGGTAAA
This sequence comes from Chryseobacterium nakagawai, assembly GCF_900637665.1. NCBI lineage: Bacteria > Pseudomonadati > Bacteroidota > Flavobacteriia > Flavobacteriales > Weeksellaceae > Chryseobacterium > Chryseobacterium nakagawai. The sequence continues at coordinate 2,009,748 of NZ_LR134386.1, read as the reverse complement.
CTCTGATATAAACATCATCCCGGCCATCATTGGAAAAATAAGGAGATACGTAGAAAAGTTAACGGATGAAAGGTTAAAATTAAGTTTCTGTTGGGTGGTTCTTCTTACAATAAAAAAATCAAAGAAAGCAATTGCCGTAACGAACCCTACAGAATTGGCTACCATCAGAAACCAGTCTTTCAATTCAAGATTTTCTTTGAATACCACTTTCCAAAAGGTACTGAATAAAGACACAGCCATCGTCCCCACAAACAATCCAACCACTAAAGTAACAGCGCCCAGCCATGTGAAAGTAAACTTCGGATACCTGCTATTTTCCATTCTTTTTCTCTGTAAAAGTTTATTCAAACAAAGATAATTTTTTTGAATGCCACAGGCAACTAAAAAATAAAATACTTAATTTAGCCTCATTACCATGAATATCACCAAAACAAATACAGAAATCCCTTTCCCCAGCGTTGAATCTGAAATTAACCGATGGGTTACTTTTATTCTACAGACCACCTATTGGGGAATGCTTATATTCTTCTTCTGTCTTTTCATTATAGGTCCAGCTTATGGAATCTATAACAAAGGAACTAAGATGATGCTTTCTGTAGCGCTAATATCCTGGGGATCTTCGATTTTGATTTTAATTCCCGTCATCAGACAATATGTCATAAGAAGAGAGAATATTGCCAATAAAATTGTTATAGACCATACAGGTCTTTTATTTTATAATGCAAAAAATAAAATCATACAACAAATATTGTATACAGAGCTTTGCTCTTCAAAACAAAATTTTGACATTTATACAGTTACCCCCATAGGTTCAACTATTATTCCCTTACTGGAAGTCACCGTCCAACAAGAAAAAAATAATGTCGAAACCAGACGTATAGATATGAACCTTCCTCTTCGTGTTCTGAAAAATAAAGTTACATTATACACCCATTTTTTGTATGGAATATCAATTTTTCGTCAAGATTTAAAAATAGATCCAATAACTCTTAAAAGCTTTTCCATTGACCCAAACACCTGGCATATTAACAGTAAAAAAGGAGTTTCATTGGGCGGCTGGCTATTTATTTTGGCAGTGATTGTTATTACCTGTATCCTTGTGGGAATTCCATTCTTATTGTATAAATTTAAAAACTGATATGACAGAAAAATTCCTGACCGTCACCTCTAAAGTTGATAAACCCATCACTTATCTTTTGATGGGACTGATGTGGGTAGTTGTCCTGATTATTATTGTCATCATCGGAGTTATTTTTGAAAATATGTATAGCCACTTCAGGGACTATTTAGAAAATGACCTCAGTACTTTTTTCATTCTTATTTTTGCTCAGCTTCTATTGGCGTTTTGTTTTGTAGCCATGATTATGAGTTTAACATATCGAAAAAAAGAACACATCCGAACCGCTGTTATAGATAAAAAAGGGGTTACTTTTTATAGTAATTCAGGCAATATTATCAATACCATTTCATATCATGACCTGCAACGGGTCAAAAATGGATCATACGACACTTATATATACAGCACAGGTGGAAAGTATCCCAAAACGTATTTGAATATATATCTTAAAAATCAATCAGGTGAAACTGCAATGACCCGTTTAGATTTCAACTTTGAGTATATTATTCTGAGTAATCAATTTGAAATGTATCGTCAGTTTTTAAGAGGAATCCAGTGTTTCCGGCCAGATCTAAGGATAAACCCTCAAACGATTGAACAATATAGTCTTACACCGGACTTTCCGCCGGTAAAAGACCCCCGTCTATTAGAATTTCTTATCGCATTTCTTATTACTTTTGCTATTCTTGCGTTAATTTACTCTATTTCGCTGCTTATATGGCGTTAAAATTATATTGAGAGGTTCATCACATCTTTTAATTCAAAGTAAAACAGACCGTGACAAAACGGAAAAATTGCTTATCATTTCAACTTTTACTTCTTATTATCAAATCTCTCTTTTTCCTCTGATTAATATTGCCCTCATTTAAATTTGAAAACCTCGCAAAAAATCACGATTTTTGCAACTTCAAAATACGATATGTCAGACTTAATCAAAGAAATACAAAAAAGAAAGACCTTCGGGATCATTTCCCACCCGGATGCCGGAAAAACTACTCTTACGGAAAAACTACTTCTTTTTGGGGGTGCAATTCAGGAAGCAGGTGCGGTAAAATCCAACAAAATAAAAAAAGGAGCTACCTCCGACTTTATGGAAATTGAAAGGCAAAGAGGAATCTCTGTAGCAACTTCCGTATTGGCATTTGAATATAGAGACCATAAAATTAACATTCTTGATACTCCGGGTCACAAGGACTTTGCTGAAGATACTTACAGAACTTTAACCGCTGTAGATTCAGTAATTGTTGTTATTGACGTGGCAAAAGGGGTTGAGGAACAAACTGAAAAATTGGTTAAGGTTTGTAGAATGAGAAACATTCCGATGTTGGTATTTATTAACAAACTTGACCGTGAAGGTAAAGATGCCTTCGATCTTTTGGATGAAGTGGAACAAAAATTAGGACTAACAGTTTGTCCACTTTCTCTGCCTATTGGTATGGGAAGTGATTTCCAGGGAATTTATAATATCTGGGAAGACAATATCCAGCTTTTCTTAGAAGAGAAAAAACAGAAAGTTGGAGATTCTATCCAGTTTGATGATATTAATGATACTTCAATTGATAATGTAATTGGAGAAAAAGCAGCAGCTACTCTAAGAGAAGAACTTGACTTAATCCAGTCTGTTTATCCTGAATTTAATCGTGAAGATTATATGAAAGGTGATTTACAGCCCGTATTCTTCGGTTCTGCATTGAATAATTTTGGAGTTCGTGAATTATTGGATGCATTTATTGACATTGCTCCAATGCCACAGCCTAAAGAAAGTGATACCCGTCTGGTAAAACCGGAAGAAAGCACTTTCACAGGGTTTGTTTTCAAAATCCACGCTAACATGGATCCTAAGCACAGAGACAGATTAGCGTTCGTAAAAATCGTTTCCGGAACATTTAAGAGAAATGAAAATTACCTATTGGTAAGAGAAGGTAAAAAGATGAAGTTTTCTTCTCCGAATGCTTTCTTTGCTGATAAAAAAGAGGTAGTAGAAGAAAGTTTCCCAGGTGATATCGTAGGTCTTCATGATACGGGAAGTTTCAGAATTGGTGATACGTTAACAGGTGGTGAGAAACTTAGTTTCAAAGGAATACCAAGCTTCTCTCCTGAACATTTCCGTTATATCAACAACAACGATCCGCTTAAGGCTAAACAATTGGCCAAAGGTATTGATCAGTTGATGGATGAAGGAGTTGCCCAGCTATTCACATTGGAAATGAACGGAAGAAAGATTATTGGAACTGTGGGAGCCCTTCAGTATGAAGTTATCCAATACCGTTTAGAGCATGAATATGGTGCAAAATGTACATATGAACCTCTATCTATGCACAAAGCTTGTTGGGTAGAAGCTGATGAGAAATCTGAAGAGTTTAAGGAGTTTGCAAGATTAAAGCAAAGATTCCTTGCCAGAGATAAATACAATCAATTGGTATTTTTAGCAGATTCTTCTTTCACGATTCACATGACTCAGGAGAAATTCCCGAATGTGAAGCTTCATTTTATCAGTGAATTCAGAGAGCATTAATTAAAGCAAAATTGCTGAAAAATATAGATCCGCAGACATTTTCTGCGGATTTTTTGATTCCGGATATCTTCAAAATTTAATTAATATACTTTTACTGTTTTAAAAACTTCTTATATTTGATTTCCATTCTCAGTAAACTTTTAACCATACTTTCCTAATGAAAAAATTATTTTTTATTCTTCTCACTATACTGATTCATCAAAAATATTTTTCTCAAAAATTCCCTTCTAATGTCGATTCACTGAAAACAGAGAAAGAAGTTGAAAATCTGATTAATTCAATAATCAAAGCACATGAACCCATCAAAATAAAAAAAATAGCTGACTTTCAGGAAGAAGATGGACCCAATAATTTTTGCAAAAGAATTGCAGATTCCTTAGAAATTAACCAGTCATTTTATACAGCAGACTTTGATCTCAATGGCTATACAGACCTAATGGCTTTCGGAGATCACTATGACTTTAGCATTTTCATTGTTATGAATTATGGTAAAAACTCATTAAAGGTCAACAGGCTGACCCGAAGATCTTTTCAAAACTGTACTTTTCCCAAGATTAAAAATGACTCAATAATCCAATACTATTATATGTCGGAACCGGATTTGGATTCAGATAATAAACAGAAGCCAAAACTGATGAAAAAAGATCTGATTTTCAAGTTTGGCGATTTTATCGAATACAATGAAAATCCCAATTCTTATAGTATTGAAAAAATTGAATATCAGACAGGTTCATGTTTTGGAACCTGTCCCAAATTTTACATTTCAATTGATAAGAATAGAAATGGATTATTTAAGGCAGAGTACTATAATATCAATGATGCAAAAAGTAACCAAGAGATCGTGGGTACATTCAAAACTTTGATTACAAAAACCAATTATGATGAAATCATTCATCTTTTAAATTATATTGATTTTCCGAAATTACAAGATCGGTACTCTGTAAATTGGACTGATGATCATTCATCAACATTAAAAATAACTTATAATAACGGAAAGATAAAAGAAATAAAAGACTACGGGCTGATTGGCACTTATGGTTTGGACAGAGTGTATAGTCTATTATTTGATTTACGATTCAATCAAGACTGGAAAAAATAAACCCTATTAGATTTCCAAATACTATTTATAATTTAAAAGACCTTTTTAGCCTCCATTAAAAGAGGTCTTTTTAGTAAAATAATAGTTCGGTTTATCATATTGAATCAGAAAATATGATTCTATTAACTATAATAAGAATTGTAAAACTGTTTTATTTCTATTTTACAAACACTTATAAATCAATAAATTATTGATTTACACAAGCAAAACAACTCCTTTACAATCTTTACAAGAACTTCTCTTCTAATTTTACTTCATCAAAAAAATAATGTTATGAAAAAGTTCATCTTACTCGTTGCTATATCAGGTACTTTTATTGCGTGTAGTCAAAAAGGTGGAGCTTCTCAATCCAATATTGAGGATGCAGCCCACAGTATAGATAGTGTTGCTTCTGTTGCTTCAGACGCTATTGATAATGCCAGCAAAACGGCAAACCAGGCTCTTGATTCAGCAAGTATCAGAATAAAAGATATTGAAGGGGCTAAAAATGATATCCAGGATAAAATAGAAAACACTTCCAAAATGGTAGATTCGCTATCTGATAAAATTGCATCTACCAAACTGGAATCAAAGATTGAGAAAAAGGATTCTACAGTCAAAAAGGCTGAGAAAGTGGCCACAAATGTTCCGGCGCCTAAGGTAATTAAGGAAACCAAAATCATTTACAAAGAGAAACCGAAGAATGATAGCTATGAACTGAATATGCCAAAAGATAAAATAGTAAAAACAGGATATCTTGTGGTAAGAGCAGATAATGCTGAAACGGTAAAAGAAATTATCCGAGAAGAAGCTATCAAGAACAATGGATATGTTAAAAGTGAAAACCAGTCTTATATTGAATCAGCCAATCCTCGCGATGAAAATCAAAAGGTTTACAGTCTGAACATCAAAGTACCAATCCAGCATTTTGATGGATTAATGGAAGCATTGAACAGCAATATAGGAGATATTGAAACCAGAGATATTCAGGTTACAGGACGTAATTATGCAGATAACACCATCTGTAGTATCGATATCAATATCACCGATAAAACAGCATCAGAAAAAGAGCCTAAAACTTTTGGTGGAAAATCATTGGCCGCTATTGAATCAGGCTGGGATGTAATTACTTCAATCTTTCTCTTTCTTCTTCCTTTATGGCCGGTATTTCTGATTGGTGGTATTGGATACTATTTTTATAAAAAGAAAAAAAACAATATTTCTAATCAGGATTCTCATTAGAATTTCAAAGTCCATCCTTGTGATGGATTTTTTGTTTTTATTTTTAAGTGAAGCTTATTTTAAACCACAGATAGCACTGATTTTCGCAGATGCTTGTGCTTGTTGATCTCTAAAATGGGCTATTTTAGGTTTTGGCTAAAGCCGAATGAATATGATTTAATTATTTGAGCAGGCTAAAGCCCACTCCTATTGATATTGATCTTGATATGCGAATGGATACTTGATGTTTAATAGATAAGATGAGACTCTTACAGGATGACAAAATTGATTAATATACAAAAGCTATGACCTCCAGAAACGTCTCATTGATATAGCAATGTTCATAGTAAGGTCTAACATCAATATCATTCATTACTCATAAAATAGCCCCGATAGTAACGGTTACCCCGCAGCATGGATTGGCCCTCAAAGAGGCAGCTGGGCGCGAGGAGTATGAGTGGATAGCGGGAAAAGCTCCTAAAAAGAAAAAGGCCTCCAAAACGGAAGCCTTTTCTATTATTTCATGTTCACAACTTTGTCTACGACAAACTTTGTGTTTCCTCTCCACGGAAGAGCGCCATTGTATTCTTTGTAATGAAGATCAAAGGTTTTACCACTATTGGTTTCCAGTTGTTTGAAAACCTCAGGATCATCTACAGAAAATTCAAACTCATAGCTTGTAATACCTCCTGCTTTTCCTTTTCCAAATCCTTCCTGAATCAATTTTCCTTCATAAGTTTTGAAGACATAGCCTTTTTTCATGGCATAATTCAGGTATCCGGATTTTACTCCTTCTCCGAAAACGAAGAAGAACTTATACCATACAAATACTCCTAACAATAGCAGTACGACACCGAGGGTGATCCACAAAGATTTTTTCATAGAGTGTGTGTTTTATTATTATTTATTTTGCGATGCTTCTTGAGATCACGATTTTCTGGATTTCAGAAGTTCCTTCGTAGATCTGAGTAATTTTTGCATCTCTCATTAATCTTTCTACGTGGTACTCTTTCACATATCCGTATCCACCATGAATCTGTACAGCTTCAATCGTAGTATCCATAGCTACCTGAGAAGAATATAGTTTTGCCATAGCACCACTTTCAGAAATATCTTTTCCTGCATCTTTCTCACACGCTGCTTTGAAGCATAGCATTCTTGCAGCAGTGATCTGAGTCGCCATATCTGCTAATTTGAATGCGATAGCCTGGTGATTGATAATCTCCGTTTTGAAAGCTTTTCTTGTTTTAGCATATTTCAACGCCAATTCGTAAGCTCCTGAAGCGATACCTAGTGCTTGAGAAGCGATACCGATTCTACCTCCATTCAATACAGCCATTGCAAAATTGAAACCAAATCCATCAGCACCGATTCTGTTTTCTTTTGGAACTTTTACATTGTTGAAGATCAAAGAGTGTGTATCACTTCCTCTGATCCCCAATTTATCTTCTTTTAATCCGATTTCAAAACCTTCCCATCCTCTTTCTACGATGAAAGCGTTGATTCCTTTATGTTTTTTCTCAGGATCAGTCTGTGCAATGACGATATAATACGTAGCTGTTCCACCATTGGTGATCCAGTTTTTAATACCATTTAAAAGGTAGTAATCTCCTTTGTCTTCAGCAGTTGTTTTCTGAGATGTTGCATCAGAACCTGCTTCCGGTTCAGATAAAGCAAATGCTCCAATTACCTGCCCGCTTGCAAGAGGGGTAAGGTATTTTACTTTTTGTTCTTCAGAAGCAAATTTTTCAAGCCCGGCACAAACCAATGAATTGTTTACAGACATTACAACCGCTGCAGAAGCATCTACTTTTGCAATCTCTTCCATTGCCAGCACATAAGAAACGCTGTCCATACCTGCACCACCGTATTTAGGATCCACCATCATTCCTAAAAGTCCCATTTCTCCCATTTTCTTCACCTGCTCTACAGGGAATTTCTGGTCACGGTCTCTTTCAATAACTCCAGGTAATAGTTCGTTCTGTGCAAAGTCTCTTGCCGCCTGCTGAATCATCAGCTGTTCTTCCGATAAATTAAAGTCCATAAAAAAAATAATTAGATAGCCGTAAATTTACACTTTTTAAGCAAATCTGAAAGAATAAATTAAAAGTGGGAAAAAGACTGATGGAAAGGGAGATGGAAGAGATACAGGATGCAAGATTCGGGAGGTCTGATTTTATGATATTAATAGCTTATAAAACGGATAGTGGCAGTATCCATAAAACCTATCGTTAATAAAGCACGATCAGATCATCAATCTGCTTTTATGGCTCCCAGAGCGGTTTTCAGCAGAAACTGTTATGGCAAACATTCAACTTATCTCTAATTATCATCTTCAAATGTATACAATTAAAAAAAATGCTTATATTTAGATTTCTTTATAAATTATTTAAAAAATCATGACGATCAAGAGATTATTCGATATTCCGCACTACGCTTTAGCCAAATATCCTAAAACGGATATGTTTGTAACGAAGTATCATGGTGAATGGAAAAAAACTTCTACCCAGGAGTTTATTAATGAGGGAAATAAGATATCCAGAGGATTACTGAAGCTAGGTATAAAGCCGGGTGATAAGATCGCTTTGATCACTACCAATTCCCGAACGGAATGGGCTATTATGGATTTTGGACTTTCTCAAATCGGTGTTGTTTCAGTACCGATTTATCCAAGTATTTCTCCGGAAGATTATGAATTTATCTTCAACAATGCTGAAATACAATATTGTTTTGTCTCTGACAAAGAATTGCTTAATAAGGTAATGAAAGTAAAACACAACATTCCTACTTTACAGGGAATCTTTACTTTTGATAAAATAAGCGGTGCTGCCAACTGGAGTGAAATTCTCGATCTTGGTGAAGATGAATCTACACAAATTGAGGTGGAAGATCTTTCCAACGCCATTCATACGGAAGACTTAGCCACTATTATTTATACTTCAGGAACTACAGGAAGGCCTAAAGGAGTAATGCTTACCCATAATAATATTGTCTCTAACGTATTAGGCTCTATCCCAAGGATTCCTAAGAAAAAGAGCCTGGATTATAAGGAAACAAGAGCATTAAGTTTTCTTCCGATTTGCCACATTTTTGAGAGAATGCTTTTTTACCTTTATCAATACAATGGCTTTTCTCTTTACTTTGCTGAAAGTATCGAAAAAATGGGTGAAAATGTAAAGGAAGTGAAACCTCATTACATGACCGTTGTACCAAGATTGGTAGAAAAAGTATATGATAAGATCTACAATACGGGTTCTTCTGCCGGAGGACTAAAATCAAAAATATTCTTCTGGGCTTTAAATTTAATTACCAAAAAGAAGTCTGTTTCCAAGCCATCCGGAATCCAACAACTTATTGCTGACAAGCTGGTATTCTCAAAATGGAGAGAAGGTTTAGGCGGTGAAATTATTACATTGGTTTCAGGATCTGCAGCCTTATCTACAAGGCTGAATTTAATGTTCCAAAATGCAGGAATTCCTATTTTGGAAGGATATGGATTAACGGAAACATCGCCTGTAATTTCTGTAAACAGTTTTGAAAAAATGAGAGTAGGAACCGTTGGAATTCCATTGGATAATCTACAGGTAAAAATTCAGGAAGATGGTGAGATTACAGTAAAAGGCCCTTCTGTATTTAAAGGATACTTCCAGAATGAAGAAATGACCAAAGAAGCATTTACAGAAGACGGATTCTTTAAAACAGGGGATATTGGTCACCTTGACAGTGACGGATTCTTACAGATTACTGACCGTAAGAAAGAAATGTTCAAGACTTCCGGTGGAAAATATATAGCCCCTCAAACTATTGAAAACCTCGCCAAAGCTTCAAAATTCATTGAGCAGATTATGGTAGTAGGTGATGGTGAAAAAATGCCATGTGCATTAGTACAGCCAGATTTTGAATTTGCCAAAAGCTGGGCGATGAGAAATAACCTCAACATTGGTTCTACTCCTGAAGAAATTGCGAAAAGTTCAGAATTGAAGCAAAGAATTGAAAAAGAAATCGATGGAATTAATGAACATCTTGGAAACTGGGAAAAAATCAAGAAGATTGAACTGACACCTGAGGTTTGGAGCATTGAAGCAGGGCTTCTAACTCCTACGCTGAAACTGAAAAGAAAAGCCGTAAAAGAGAAGTTTATGAATCTTTACAATAAGATGTATGAACATCACGATTAAATAATATCAACCGCTTCATTTTGAGGCGGTTTTTTTGTAGATTTTAATAGCAATGGGATATTATTATGTTTTGGCTAAAGTCAATGGAATTTGTTTTTTTTATAAGAACAAAAAAAGCTGTTTCAAAATGAAACAGCTTCTGTATTGTTGAAAATCAATAATTAGAATTTAATTACAGATTTCATTCTATCGTTTTCTTCCATTACCAACTCATCATCAACAAGGATTTTTCCAGAGTGCTCATCAATAATGATTTTCTTTCTCTGAGCAATTTCCATTTGCTTTTGTGGTGGAATAGTGAAGAAAGATCCTTTTGGAGCTCCTCTCTCTAATCCTACTACAGCAAGACCGTTAATAGAGCTTGTTCTGATTCTGTTGTAAGAAGCTAATAATCTCTCATCAATTTTTCCTGCAAATTCTTTAGATTGCTCAATAAGATATTCTTCTTCTTTCTGAGTTTCAGAGATCAACCCTTCTAATTCTTCTTTCTTGAATTTCAAGTGTTTTTTTAAATCGTCGATCTTTGAAGTTAATTCGCTTAAAGTTTCGTTTTTGTGAGCAATTTTAGCCCCGAATTCTTTAATTCTTTTTTCAGCAAGCTGAATTTCCAAATCCTGGAATTCCATTTCTTTCCCTAATGCTTCAAACTCTTTATTGTTTCTTACATTATCCTGCTGAGATTTGTATTTCTCAATTAAAGTTTTTGCATGGTTAATAACTTCATGCTTTGTTTTAATCTGATCGTCCTGATCTTTGATGTCTGCATGAAATTTTTCAGCTCTCTTTTCAAGACCTTCAATCTCGATTTCAAGATCTTCAACTTCAATTGGCAATTCTCCTCTAGTATTTCGGATTTCATCCAATCTTGAATCAATGATCTGTAAATCGTATAAAGCTCTTAATTTTTCTTCAACTGAAATATCGTTGGTTTTTGCCATATTTAAATGAAATAATTTACTGGGTTTGTTTTTTCAATAGATTTTGAAATTGCAAATGTACTAAATTTTTGTGACAAAATTTCAAATAATTGTTGACTTACAAATTGTTCTGATTCATAATGTCCTATATCACAAATCAGCATTTTAGACTCTGCTAAAAAATAGTCATGATATTTAAGATCTCCGGTAAGATAAGCATCACATTTTTTGGAAATTGCAGAACGTATTCCACTGGCTCCGGAACCTCCAAGCACTCCTACTCTTTTAATTTTTTTGTTATTAAAAGCAGAATGTTTTATGATGTCAAGCCCGAATTTTTCTTTCACAAATCCTAAGAAATCTTTTTCATCCATTTCTTCTTCCAGTTCACCATACATTCCGAGTCCGGCATGATGATTTTTATTATCTAAGCTATAAACCTGATGTGCCACTTCTTCGTAAGGGTGTGCCGTCTTCATTGCTCCAATGATCTGACCTTCTTTATAAGTTTCAAAAATTACAGAGATCATATCTTCATCAGCATTTTCCCGGATATTCTGCTGTCCGGAAAATGGATTTGATCCTTCAACAGGCCTGAATGTTCCATTCCCATTGACTGTAAAACTACACTCATCATAAAATCCTATGCTGCCAGCTCCTGCAGAAAACATTGCTTCTTTTACTTTTTCAGAATAATCTTTAGGGACAAAAACCGTCAATTGCTTTAAGTTATTTTCTTTAGGCTGAAGAATTTTCATATTATTCAAACCCAATTGACTGCAAATTCCATGATTCACCCCAAAGAAGTCGTTATCAAAAGCTGTATGAATGGCATAAATAGCAATTTTATTTTCAATAGCTTTCAAAACAGTTCTTTCTACGTAATTTTTCCCAGTTAAAGATTTCAACCCAGAAAATATAATAGGATGAAAACATACAATCAGATTACAGTTTTTCTTAATAGCTTCATCTACCACATTTTCCAATGCGTCATGGCAAACCAAAATTCCGGAAACATCACGATCGGGAACACCACATAACAAACCTACGTTATCAAAGCCTTCCGCTTGCTGTAAAGGAATGAGTTTATCTATTTCTGCAATTACTTTTCTTATTGTCATTTTATTCTGTATGTTTGCTACGAAAATAACGATAATTTGTTAATTTTAAAAAATATTCAAAATGGAAAGAGAGCATAATCTTGTTCCTGAAGATAGACTTTGGAAAAGATACCTTTACCGGATAATTTATCGCTCTGATACCAGGCTCGGAAAACTGTTTGATATCATCTTATTATCTTTAATTCTTGCAAGTACCGCCATTATTATGATGGAAAGTGTCCCTCAGCTTGATAAAAGATTTCATTATACATTCCTGATTCTTGAATGGATTATTTCTATTTTTTTTACTGCAGAATACTCAATGCGGATTGCTGTATTAAAAAATAAAAAGCATTACATCTTCAGTTTCTTCGGAATCATAGACTTCCTTGCTTTAGTTCCGTTTTATTTAAGTTTCTTCTTTCCTGTTACCAAATATTTTCTGATCTTCAGAATGCTGAGAATGTTGAGAGTTTTTAGAATTTTCAATTTGCTGGATTTCATGAATGATGGATATCTTATTGTAAGGGCTTTAAAAAACAGCTCAAGAAAAATTTACATATTCCTTCTGTTTCTGATTATATTTTCAGTGATCGTAGGTTCTCTCATGTTTATGGTGGAAGGTGGCCGACAGGGGTTTGAAACTATCCCACAATCCATTTACTGGGCAGTTGTAACCGTGACTACCGTAGGATATGGGGATGTCTCCCCTATCACTCCGCTGGGAAAGTTTTTTGCAGTCGTTCTCATGCTGGCAGGTTATTCTATTATTGCTGTTCCTACGGGAATTGTAACAGCAGAAATGCGAAACAAAAGACAAAATCTGGAAAAGGTATGTGACCGTTGTGGTAATGAAGATATTGATGACGATGCAAGGTATTGCAAGCAGTGTGGCAAGAAATTAGCTTGATATAGAGTATTAATTTAATCTATTCACCAAATATCACAAAATCATGGAACCAACAAAGAAAAACAAACCGAATAGTTTAGTCATTATTCTTTTCGCATTAATAGTACTGATGATTATTATTTACTTTATCCTCGTCATGTTCTTCCCAACAGTTTTCGATCATATGAATACGGGAGATATACAGCCAGTACCAAACAAATAATGAAGAGTAGATCTTTAAAAACAAAAAGATGAGCGAAAATTTCGCTCATCTTTTTTTGAATTAAATAAAAGATTCATTGTATAATGAATGATAGACTCTTATTTATTTTTTAATAGCTTTCACTGTTTGTTTGGTTCCGTCTTTCATATTCAAAATCAACATATACAGACCTTGCTTCAAGTCTCCTAAATGAAGAACAGATGAAGGGCTTTCAATCGTTTTCACTAACCTGCCAGAAATATCTGTAACAGATACCGACTTCACTTGATCTGCTTTTGCAATATTCAGAACATCAGCAAATGGGTTTGGATATACTTTAATTTCATTCTTAGCTTTAGATACCTCTGAAGTTCCAAGACTTTCTTTATTAATAGTAATGGTAAATACATCCTCTGCCTGATCGTCCGTATTATCATAATGTCCTACATTCACATAATATACAGTTCCTGCGGCCGTTGATACCGAAATTGTTTCTGCACCTCCCGCACCAGCATTATCAACCGTATTTTCACAGGATAAGTTACCACATGTACCGCTATACACCCCTATCTGAGGGTCAAAACCAATTCCTGCAGGCATCGTAACTTTAATATCATAAACAGTACCATCTCCTGTAAAAGTAAACCATGTTCCATCATTCATATTGTCTGAACAAATATCAATCACACCATTATTATTAGTAGTCCCCAATGCATCAGCCTGTGTATAGCTATAAGGAAATACTGATGCAATCAAAGCTCCTGAACAATCATCATTTACCGGAGGTGGAGGTGGTGTTGCTACACATATATTAAAGCCTATAGCTCGACCTGTTCCGCCATAAGAAAATACTCTTACATAATAAATAGTACCTACTGTAAGCCCATCAACAATTTTTGATAGGGGATCAGAACATGTAACATTTGTCAATCCGGTAGCACAATCTCCACTGAAAACCTGGAAATAAGTATCCGTGGTATTATAATCTCCAATAGAAACTACATCACTCAGTGTAATAACATGCTTAGCTGAAGTAGCGGTAAATTTGAACCATACATCATCATCAGGGTTACCTGAACAAGTGTCCAGAGATACACCAGAATCTGTTGCACCAAGGGTATGCCCAGCAGTTACTGCTCCACAGCTCATACTTGGATTTACCGTCAATGTAACCGCTGTAGCGCAATCATCATTGGTTGGAGGTGGTGGCAATGTACCTACACATATATTAAAACTCTGAGCATACTCTCCTCCTTCACTGTAACTGTAAACTCTTACATAATAAGTTTCACCTACATTAAGCCCTGTAACAACACTTGATCCAGTATATGAGGAACATAAAACATTTGCTAAACCTGTACAGTCACCACTCAACACCTGGAAATAAGCACTATCATCGAATTCTGATCCAACAGAGGTTACATTTCTAAGTGAAATAATATGGCTGGCTTCTGTTGCAGTAAATTTATACCATACATCATCATCTGCAGCTCCATAACAAGGATCTGTATCTAACCCTGAATTTGTTGCAGCAATGGTAGTTCCTGCAGTAACGGCACTACAACTTAAGTCCGGATTCACCGTTAAAGTAATAGCAGCAGCACATTCATCATTAGATGGCGGCGGCGGTGTAGTGGTAAATTTTGTTTCAAAACAACCCGAAGACTCACCTCCTGCTCCCACTGCAACTACTCTTACGTAATAAGTTGTATTAAGAGAAAGAGGAGTTGACGGAGTGAAACTTGTAGTACTTACAATTTGCTGATTCACAATATTTGATCCTCCCGGAGTGGTTCCGATGGAGATTTTATAGCTTGTAGCCCCGGATGATGCATACCAACTAATTTCAGGAGATATAGGAACTAACACTGCATTGTTTATAGGGTACATCAAATTAGTACAGGAAGGCACTGCATTGGGAGTAAGCCCTATAAAACTAATAACAGATCTATACCCTAACAATTCACCTTCATTAGGATCAGCAGGATCACAATCTTCGAAATAATCTACTGTACTAATTGCGCTTTTAGGGACATTATTAAGATTATGAACATAAAATGCCCGATCTTCTGAATAATTATATTCCGGATTATTTTCATCAACTGCAACTACTAAATTCTGCGTATTGTTATAAGGAAAAGGGACTGAAAATGTAAGCTCTACCACATCATTTACAGCACTGATTGTACCAGCATATACTTCTGTAAGATCTGAAAGAGCAACCCAATCAGACTCAGAAGCAAATTCAGACTTCGAAGTATGCCCCAAGTAGACAACCCAGTCTGATGCGTCAGCTATATTTACATTGGGATTCACATAGAATTTTAGTCCCGTAATATTTCCCGCAGCATTCGTGTTAATTTCCTGTTTTTTGAATATCTGTTGGGAATAGGAGTATTCCCAAAAGTTATCGATTGGAACTTTTCCAACCATTGAGCTTCCTCCACCTAAGGTGATTTGAGCATTTAAAATCATGCTTACCATCAGTAAGCACAAGAGTAAGATTTTCTTCATATACAATTTTTTTAAGGTGTTAATACATTACCAAATTAATAATAATTTTAATACAACATTAAAAAAATATTAAAAAAAAGCAGTAACCGTTAAGTTACTGCTTTAAATTCTTATATTAATTGGTTTTATCTCTTAATTGATTTAACCACTTGTTTTGATCCGTCTTTCAGATGTAATACGATCAAATACATTCCTTGTTTCAGATCTGTCAATTGAAGTTCAGAAGAAGGTTTTTCAATTGTTTTCACTACTCTCCCCGCAAGATCAATAACAGAAACAGATTGCACTTTAGAAATATCAGAAATATTAAGTGTATCGGTAAATGGATTAGGATAAACTTTTATTTCTTTTACTTTCTCAGAAACCACTTCAGATGTTGATAGTGAACTGCTTGTAATATTGAGGTCAAAATTTCCTTCCGGATTGTCTATTGTCGAAGAATAATATCCCACATTTACATAATATACAGTTCCCGCCACTGAATTAAAGGTGTATGTTTCTGTACTACCTACACTTGAGAACACAGCATCCGCAGTACCTACACAAGTAAGAGCACCACAGCTTCCACTATATACGGATACCTTATGGTCCCATGCTGTAGTATTTTTCGCCGCTACAGTAATTTCATTTCCGTTTCCTGTAAACTTAAACCACATACCATCATTAGAACTAGAAGAACAGGCAGTAATAAATCCGGTTCCATTGGTAGAGCCTGCCCCATCAGTTTGAGAGTAAGTATATGGTAAAGAAGATGCTACCAAAGATCCAACACAGTCATCATTAGCTGGTGCAGGAGTAGCATTTACTGTAAATGATCTTTCAGTACAGCCTGTTGAAGTAGTTGTATTTACTTTATAGTAATATTTTGTTCCTTGCGTCAAAGCTGTTGTAAGTGTATATGATGTAACATTTCCTACATCTACATTATTCATGATATCAGAGCCACCAGCAGTAGTTCCAATCGTTAAGGTATAAGAAGTCGCCGTCACAATTGGACTCCATTTGAATGTAGGTTTTAGCGGTTGAATAGCTGATAAATCCGCTGGATAAGTTACGGAAGGACAAGCTCCTTGGGTAGTAAAATTTCTTACTGTACAAGAACTTCCCGTTAGGCCTCCAGCATAACCAGTCACTGTATAATAATACTTCGTACTGAAAGCTAACGGAGTGGTAAGCACATAGGTTGTAACATTTCCTACATCTACATTATTCAAAATATCTACCCCACCAGAAGTAGTTCCCATAGATATTTTATAACCTGTAGCTCCTGTTATTGCATCCCAAGTAAAGGTAGGCAATACTGAAACTCCAGTAGCTGATGAACTAGGCGCTGTCACTACCGGACACAAAGTACTTGTTGTAAAGGTTCTTTCCGCACATGCAGTTCCTACGGTACTTCCTGAATAAGCAATGACTTTATAATAATATTTCGTATTGAAAGCCAATGGTGTAGTAAGCGTGTAAGTCGCAACATTTCCTACATCAAAATTATCCATAATATCATTTCCTCCCGCGGTAGTTCCCATCGTAATTCTATATCCGGTAACCCCAGCTATTGCAGTCCATGTAAAAGTAGGAAGCACTGATACACCGGTTGCTGCTGAGCTAGGTGCAGAAACACTAGGACAAAGAACTGCCGTTGTAAAAGTTCTTTCCGAACAAGCAGTTCCTACCGTACTTCCTGAATAAGCAATGACTTTATAATAATACTTCGTATTGAAAGCCAATGGTGTAGTAAGTGTATAAGTCGCAACATTTCCTACATCAAAATTATCCATAATATCATTTCCGCCAGTGGTAGTTCCAATCGTAATTCTATATCCGGTAACACCGGCTATTGCAGTCCATGTAAAAGTAGGAAGTACTGATACACTGGTCGCCGCTGCGCTAGGTGCTGAAACGGAAGGACATAAAGTAGCTGTTGTAAAGGTTCTTTCTGTACAACCTGAACTTACAGATGTAGGACTATAACTATTAACCGTATAATAGTATTTAGTATTGAATAACAATGGAGTTGTAAGAGTATAAGTGGTAACATTTCCTACATCTACATTATTCATGATATCAGTTCCACCTGTTGTACTTCCTATCGAAATCTTATACCCGGTAGCTCCTGATACTGATGACCAGGTAATAGCAGGAAGTACAGAAACTCCCGTTGCCGCTGAGCTAGGCGCTGAAACCGTAGGACAACCAATATTCAAAGTCGTGAAAGAACTTTCTGAACAGCCTGTATTAGATCCAAGATCATTGGTAGGAATTACTTTTACAAAATATGTTGTTGAATAATTAAGGGTATTTGCTGCAGGAAGAGTATAACTAAGCGTATTTCCCACATTTACATTATTCAATACATCATTTCCACCTTGAGTAGTTCCTATATTAATCAAATAACCGGTAGCTCCGGCTGCACTGTTCCATTTTAATGTAGGAGTTCTGGAAACTCCGGTTGCCGCTGCTGCAGGCGCCACTAACGTGGTACATCCGGGAGGCGTTGTAATTGGCTGGCTTAATTTGATTTCATCAAATCCTAAATAAAAATCCCCAGGAGAGACATAGTTTGCCGTAATTCTGAATTTAAAATCCGCTCCGGCAGGAATTGTTCCCGCAGGAATTGTTCCTGAAACAGTAGTACAAGAAATAGGAGTAGTGCCCGGACTATCAAGATTGACAGGAGCAACCAAAGTGGTCCAGTTCCCTCCACCATCTAAGGAATACTCAGCTGTAAAGTTTCCTTTGGTACTTGCGGTGGATGAATATCCTTTAGCTGCATACTGGAATGAATAATCAAGAGCCAGGCCATTGGAATTGAGAGAAGAATAAACAAGATTATAAGATGTTACACTGCTGTAAAGGTTCCTATAAGCCATATTTGATCCTGCACAAGCAGTACCAGACGACCACATTCCTATTGATGGTGTCTGTGATGCAGTAGTGGGTAACGCAGACGAGGTCCATCCAGGAGATAATGACCCACCCTCAAATCCCTCATTAACGAGGATCTGTGCTGAGGCTCCTATACCAAGAGCCATCATACACATCAGTAGAATTCTTTTCATAAATAGTAATAATAATAGTTAGGGCGGTAAAAGTAAAAAATATTTAAACAAATATCATAAAATATTAAAAAACATTAATTATAGAATTAAAAATATCTATTATTTTTAAATAAAATTAAACAATTATTTAATTTTAACAGTTATTCATTAATTAAAATCAAACTATTTAAAACGCTAATTATCAATAAATTACAATAAAAAAAATTAAAACCCTACCTGTGAAAAAATTACAACTTAACATAAAATAATATTTTCCATATAAAACAAATATTATCAAGTATTTAGCTCATTTACAAAAAAAAGTGGCCAAAAGCCACTTTCAAATTCTTATATTATATCTTTTTAGTTCAAATAAAACTCATATTTATTAAGCAATTGTATTTCCTTGATGAGATCTCCATTCAAATCGACAGAATGTTTCATAGACTGGACTTCAATTTGGGAATCATCTTCAATATTCTTAATAAAGAATTTTAATTTCTGATTTCCTTTATTTCTCTCCAAAACGGTTCGAAAGAAATCCAAATCTTCCAATCTTACATCCATCACATCCATCACTAAAGAAATACTCTTGGCAAATCTTTCGAATGCTTCCTGAAGCTCAATCACATCATTAACATTCACAAAAACTCTTCCGTCTTTTACTTTGGCAAATTTTATTTTAAAGATAACAAACCTTTGTACTTCAAGTTTTTCCTTGAGCCTCATATAATCTCTATCTCCCAATCTGAAAGAATAAGAACCGGAATAATCTTCCAATGTCACAAAAGCTACTTTTTCACCACTTCTGAAACCATCCTGAACTCTATACTCTGTGATAAGACCTGCTACCGTATACTCTTTTCCACCACCGCCATTTTCCCTTTCCTTCTGCAGTGTTTTCCAGTCTTTTTTCTTTTCTTCAAACAATTCTTCCTGCTTATTGGCAAAAGCCTGCTCTTTGTAAGCATCTACCTCATCAAGATTTAAGAATAAGAAATTTCCTTTTGGTTCTGCCTTTTTGGTCGTTTCTTCCACTATCTCTTCCTCTCCCACAGCTAATTCATCAGAAACAATTTCAATGAGATCAGTAGTTTCATCCGGTGAATCCTGCTCTAAAACAGGAGCCTCATCAGTTCCTGTTTTTCCCTCTTCATCTTTTTCAAGAACTGATTTCTTGGAAAGTCTTCCCTGCATAAACTGGAATTGATATTTAAATTCATCCAGCGGATGGGCAGAAAGATAAAATCCGATAGTTTCCTTTTCCTTATTCAGTTTATGCATATTCGGCCATTCAGGACAAGGCAGTAACTTAGGCTGCTCAATCTGAACTTCATCTGCAAAATCTGCAAACAGAGAAAACTCCATTTCATTTTTACTCTCCTGAAAGCTCTGTCCATACCTGATTAATCTTTCAAGATTAGTTCTTCCCGCCATATCAATGTCAAAGTATTGACCTCTGTGAAAAGCATCTAATTCATCAAAAGCTCCGGCAACCACCAAACTTTCCGCTACTCTTTTATTCATTTGAGAAGGTAATATTCTTTCAAAAAAATCATAAATATTTTTAAACCTTCCATTCTCTCTTTCTCTTGTAATCGCCTCACTCGGCCCTTCTCCTATTCCCTTGATAGCTCCCAAACCAAAACGGATCTGGCCTTTTTCGTTTACAGAGAATTTATATTGAGATTCATTTACATCAGGTCCTAAAACATCTACTCCCATACTTTTACAATCCTCCATAAACATGGTAATCGAGTCAGTATTGTTAATGTTATTACTCATTACACTCGCCATATATTCTGCAGGATAATTTGCTTTCAAATAAGCTGTTTGATAAGCGATAAAAGCATAACACGTTGAGTGAGATTTGTTGAAAGCATATTCTGCAAAGGCTTTCCAGTCATTCCAGATTTTCTCCAGCCTTTCTTCATTAAGATTATTTTTCCTTCCTCCTTCAATAAATTTAGGATACATTTTGTTAAGAACATCAATCTGCTTCTTACCCATTGCTTTTCTCAACGTATCGGCTTCACCTTTTGTAAAGTTGGCCAATTTCTGAGACAAAAGCATTACCTGTTCCTGGTAAACAGTAATTCCGTAAGTTTCCTTTAAATATTCTTCTGTTTCCGGTAAGTCATAAACAATCTCTTCAACACCATGTTTTCTGTTAATAAAGTTTGGAATATATTTAATAGGTCCCGGACGATACAATGCATTCATGGCAATAAGATCTGCAAAAACAGTAGGCTTAAGCTCCCTCATGTATTTTTGCATCCCCGGACTTTCATACTGGAAAATCCCGACCGTTCTTCCTTCTTTAAATAACTGATATGTTTTAGTATCATCCAATGGAATAAGATCCGGATCAATATCTACTCCATACCTTGCTTTCACTAATTTCAAAGCATCTTTAATGATAGTAAGTGTTCTAAGACCCAGGAAATCCATTTTCAAAAGACCAGCACTTTCCGCCACCGAGTTATCAAACTGAGACACCAAAATATCAGCATCTTTAGCAGCAATAGTTACCGGAACCAGATTACTCACATCTTCCGGAGTAATGATTACCCCACAGGCATGAATTCCGGTATTTCTGATACACCCTTCCATCTTTTTAGCACTTGCCAGTACTCCATGACGTGAATCATCAGGGCTCTCCAGAACATACCTCATCTCATCAACAAGCATCTGCTCTTCTGGTTTCAGTTTATCGTATTTTGCTAATGCTTTCGCAATATTCATCCCCGGTGTAGAAGGGATCAGTTTAGCAATGTTATTGGTATCAGGGATTGGAACATCCAATACTCTTCCGGCATCTTTAATTGCAGATTTCCCTCCCAATACAGAATAAGTAATGATCTGCGCTACCTGGCTTTGTCCATATTTCTCAATTACCCATTTGATGACACGATCTCTACCTTCATCATCAAAGTCAATATCAATATCGGGCATCGAAACCCTTTCCGGATTCAGGAATCTCTCAAAAAGGAGATCATACTTAATAGGGTCAACATTGGTAATTCCGATACAATAAGCCACAGCAGATCCTGCAGCAGATCCCCTTCCCGGGCCTACCCAAACTCCCATATTACGGGCTTCATTGCAGAAATCCTGAACAATAAGGAAGTATCCCGGATATCCCGTATTGGCAATTACTTCCAGCTCAAAGTCCAAACGCTCTTTAATCTCGTCTGTAATCCCAGTTTCAAAATATCTTCTTCTCGCTCCTTCATAGGTTAAATGGGTAAGATAAGCCATCTCTCCTCTTTTCCCACCATCTACCTCATCTTCTTCATGGATAAACTCTTCAGGAATATCAAATTTCGGCAGGAGAACATCTCTTTTTAAGGTATAAGGCTTAAACTTTGCGAAAAATTCTTCATATGCTTCAAATGCATCCGGATAAGCAAGGAAAGCTTCTTTTATTTCGTCAGAGCTTTTCATATAATACTCTCCGGTAGCAAGTCCTCTTCTTTTTCCAAATCCTTTTCCAATAGGAGTTGTAAGCTTTTCACCGTCTTTAATACAGCTTACAATATCCTGAATATTAGCATCATCCCTATTGGTATAAAAAGTTTCGTTCTGGGCCAGAATTTTGACGCTATATTTATCTGCCAGATATAGCAGAACCTCATTTAAGTGTTCTTCTTCAGGCAGATTATGGTTTTGAAGCTGAACATAAAAATCATCTCCAAAAGTGTCACTCCACCATTTGAAAAGCTCTTCCCCTTTTTGCTCACCGGTATTTAAGATAGCATCAGGGATGTCCCCCATAATTCCGGAGGTCAAAGCAATAATTCCTTCTTTATACTCAGCAATCAATTCACGGCTAATCCTTGGAACCCCAAAATAGAATCCCTTTAAGAAACCGATACTAGAAAGTTTTGCTAGGTTTTTATATCCGTTAAAATCTTTTGCCAACAGCACCACTTGGGTTCTCCTATCCGGATCATCTTTGGTAAACTGCTTTTGCTCGTAACGTTCTGAAATATAAAATTCACATCCAACAACAGGGATTAATGGTTCAGAAACTGGTTCTGCTTCATTAAATTCAGTTCCATTTTCTTCAGCATCCTGTTTTTTAGCCAGATATTCTTTATGTTTTTTAGCCCTATCTCCATTTGCGCCTTCCACTGCGGAAACAAACTTAAAAGCTCCCATCATATTTCCCAGATCTACCATTCCGACAGCAGGGAAATTTTCATCAGAAGCTTTTTTAATCAGATCATTAATACTTGAAGTTGCTGTTAAGGTCGAAAAGACACTGTGATTATCAAAATTGAAGTATTTTCCTAAGTCTATTTCATCAATACTTCCGAAATCCTGCTGCTTTTTCTTATTATGAAAGTCTGCAACCTGTCTTCTTATAACAATATTGAAAGGCTTAATCGGATCCGGATAAAGACTCTTGAAATAAGCTAACTGATCTTCTGAAATCTTTAATGTTTCAGCAGGAACTACTCCAATTCTTATCATCTCAAAGAAAGCACTGGCAGTAGCGTTTACGTCTGCCGCTGCGTTATGGGCTTCATCAAATTTGCTCCCATACAGTTTTTCATAAAGCTCTTCAAGTTTTGGAGATTTATATCTTCCTCCGCGACCCCCACCTAACTGACAGAAGTCAGTTCCCAGAATCATCGTATCAGCTCTGGGTTTCTCTTGCAGGTTGTCATGTATATTTTTTCTATAAAACTCTGCTCCTACAATATTGTAATCAAATTCAACGTTGTGACCGGAAACTACTCTTATCTTTTCAAGAACTTTAGAAAACTCTTCTAAGACCTCCTGCAGATCGCGTCCTTCTTCATTAGCAATTTTCGTTGTAATCCCGTGAATCCTAGCAGCATTAAAGGGAATATCATACCCTTCAGGTTTTATTATATAATCCTGATTTTCAATTAAATTACCATCATCATCATGCACCTGCCATGCAATTTGAACCATTCTTGGCCAGTTATCAGAATCTGAAAGCGGAGCATTGAAATTTTTTGGTAAACCTGTTGTTTCTGTGTCAAAAATTAAATACATATAATTTTCTAACTTTTTTATAAAAAAGAGAATGTAAAGTTACTTCATTTTTTCGAATTTACTGTCTTCAAGACCCTACTTAAAAACACTAAATCAATTTAAAAATACAAAAATAAAACACAATTGACAAATCAAACAAAATACCACGTAAAAAGCGTAAAATACTATACAAAACAATAAAAAAAATATCATTAATTCACTATTTTACGTTTTTTATAAATATTTTATCCTATATTTGAGCCATTACAATTTTAATATTTTACTAACCATTATGAAGAAACATTTACTTTTGGCCAGCACTTTAGCTATTTCAATATTAAGTGCGCAAAACAATGAAGGATTAAAAAGAGAATTTGAAAGACAAAACAAAGAGAATAGCGCTAAGTTTGACTCTTATGTAGCAAAAAAGTACGGAAGTACTGCAAAGTCAGCTGATATTCAGAAAAAAATTGAAGAAGAAAAAGCTAATCTAGCAGGATTTTTCCGTAATAAACCTTATTTCTACCAAGCAGATGATCAAAATCAAATTTTGAACAATAATGTAGATGCTTTAACTACAGCAGGTGGTGTTGCTGGATTGGCAGGATCTTTCAATGGAGAAGGAATACTTTATACCATATTTGACGGAGGAAGAATTTATGCCGCACACCCTGCATTTAGCAATACAGCTGGAAGAATTTCTAATAAAGAAGCCGCTACAAATGCATACAGTGCACATTCTACTGGTGTCGCCAGTATTGTGGGAGCAAAATCATCTCCTCTAACTGCAACAGCAACTGATGGGACAACAAGAACTGGAAATGCAATGGGGATAGCATTAAATTCAACAATGGATTCTTATAGATTTGCTACAACAACCCTACCTGGCAATACAGCTACTAGTACTGTATTTCAAAAAATCATCTTAGCTCAGCCAAAAATCTCTAACCACTCTTATGGAAGTAATGCAGGCTGGAATATTGCGACCGTTTCCGGTCAAACCGCTCTGGTTTGGAATGGAGACTACTATCCTGCTACCGCTACTGAGCCTTATGCTACTTTTGATCTACAAGGCACCTATTTTACTAATGATCAAAACTATGATAACATTGTATACAGCAGCCCTACCAATGTTATTGTAAAATCAGCAGGTAATTATTTTGGTATGGGACCTGCCTTACCGGGTGGATCAACAGCTCCTAAATATTACACAGACGATAATGGAGATCTTGCTCTATTTACAGCAACAGATACCCTTCCTGCAACAAACTGTGGTAACGGTGGAGACTGTATAGGACCTGGTTCTCTAGCTAAAAACATTATTGTTGTAGCTGCTACAGAAGTGATCACTACTAATAACTATCGATATACTGCATCAACAGATGTTGTAAAAGCTGATTATAGTAGTGCTGGACCAAGAGATGACGGAGGTATTAAACCAGATATTGCGGCTCCGGGGTCAGATATCTGGATGGCATCAACTGCAGAAAATACTACAGGAAGCACTGCTTGGCAAATCAACAGTGGAACTTCAATGGCTGCACCACAGGTAACAGGTATTATCGGACTTTGGATGCAAATATATAAATCAATGTTTAACAATGCTGACATGAACGCTGCCGCAGCTAAAACGCTAATGATACATTCAGCATCTGAAGCAGGAACCGTAGGTCCTGATGCATGGTATGGTTGGGGGTACATTAACGCTAAAAAAGGAGCTGAACTTTTAGTTGGGAAATCTAACAATACTGTTATTTTCAATCAAGAAAGCCTAAACAACGGAAGTACAAACTCCCAAATCGTAAAAGCATCAGGAAGCGAACCTCTTAAGGTAACTATTTCCTGGATTGACCCAGAATTTAAGCTTCCTGGAAATATAAGTTGGGAAGCTGCGTACAATAACCGAAACTCTAGGCTTGTCAATGACTTGGATTTAAGAATCACTGATACAACCAACAATACAGTATACATGCCTTGGAAACTTAATGCCATCAATCCAACAGCTCCCGCGACTAAAGGCGATAACACAGTAGATAACGTAGAGCAAGTCATTATTGATGCTCCTGTAGCAGGAAGAAATTACAAGATTGAAGTCCTTCACAAAGGTACATTGGTTAACAACGCTACTCCAAGTGTGACGACGCCTCAAAACTATGCAATCATTGTAACGGGATATACTGCAGGCTCATTAGGAACTAAAGAAGGTACTAAAGCATTAAGCGAACTTGCTATTGCTCCTTCTGTTACTAAAGATGTAACTAATATTTTAAATGCTCCTAAAAAATCAACATTCACTGTTTATGACCTTTCCGGTAAAAAAGTACAAAGCGGAAATATCAACAGTGATAAAGAAGCTATTAGCTTAGCGACTTATCCAAAAGGAATTTACATCATTGAAGTAAAAACTGATAAAGATGTAGCAACTAAGAAAGTGATTAAAGAGTAATTTTTATACTTATAATTTTATAGAGGATACTGACTTATGTCGGTATCCTTTTTTATTTTCACTCTTTCTTTCAAAGCAAATTTTAACTAAT
This sequence comes from Chryseobacterium nakagawai, assembly GCF_900637665.1. NCBI lineage: Bacteria > Pseudomonadati > Bacteroidota > Flavobacteriia > Flavobacteriales > Weeksellaceae > Chryseobacterium > Chryseobacterium nakagawai. The sequence continues at coordinate 1,983,432 of NZ_LR134386.1, read as the reverse complement.
AATGCAGAGCGAACAATTTTTATTAGCATTATGAATACAAAAGTCTAAAACAGGAACTTTAAGCATAATCCGTTCTATTCTTATAGTTATAAAAGACATAAAAAAACATCCTGAAAATTTTAAAAAATCAATCTTAAAAACTTACAGCACACAGAATAAATTTTAAAAAAACACTCTCACCAACAACATATAAACACTTGATTTAATTACAAATACAAAAACAAACAATTCATTAAAATAAAACAAATAAATAACTTATTTGTAAAAAAGAATTTAAGGAATAATCAATGAATTCATATTTTTTTTGTAAAATACTAACACTTGTTAGTATTTTGTTTTTTTTATATATATTTGCTTCCTATGGAAAATGCACTTCACGAAAAAGTTTCTCAGGATATTTTACTTAAAGCGTACAATCATATGATGCTTGCTAAAGCAATGGCAGACATTTATGAGGAAAACAGAAACATCTGTAAATACGTTCACAGTACTTCAAGAGGCCACGAAGCCATCCAATTAGCAACTGCCTACCAATTAAAAAAGGAAGACTGGGTTTCTCCTTATTACAGAGATGAAAGTATTCTTTTGGGAATTGGATTTGAGCCCTACCAATTGATGCTTCAACTACTGGCAAAAGCTGATGATCCTTTTTCAGGAGGCAGATCCTATTACTCCCACCCTTCAAGCAGGGACGAAAATAAACCAAAGATTATTCACCAGAGTTCTGCAACGGGAATGCAGACTATTCCTACAACAGGTGTTGCGCAAGGAATAAAATATATCCAGGATTTCAACCTTCAACAATTTGAAAATAATCCTGTAGTAATCTGCAGTCTTGGTGACAACTCTGTAACTGAAGGTGAAGTAAGTGAAGCATTACAATTTGCAGCACTACATCAACTTCCTATCATCTTCCTTGTTCAGGATAATGAATGGGGAATCTCTGTAACCAAAGAGGAAGCAAGAACTTGTGATGCTTATGACTTTGTAGCAGGATTTACCGGATTAAGCAGAATGAGAGTTGATGGAACTGATTTCGTGGAAAGTTTCGAAGCTATGAAAAAGGCAGTAGACTTTGTAAGAACAGAGAGAAAACCTTTGGTTGTCTGTGCAAAAACAGTATTAATCGGCCACCACACTTCAGGAGTAAGAAGAGAATTTTATAGAGACGAAGAAGACTTAACAAAACATAGAGCTAAAGATCCGGGAGAAATCCTTAGAAAACACCTACTGGAAACAGGTGCAGACGAAGATCTTTTAAAACAAATCACAAAAAAGGCACGTCTTGAAGCTGAAGAAGCTTTTGAAAAAGCTAAGAATGCTGAAGATCCAACACCTGAAACCGTAATGCAGCATGTATTTGCTCCTACTCCAATTACAGAGGAAACAGGAACCCGTGAACCTGCTAACGGAGAAAGGATCGTGATGGTAGATGCTGCCATTCATGCCATACAGGAACTAATGTGGAAGCATCCTGAAGCGCTTCTTTATGGGCAAGATGTAGGAGAAAGAATTGGTGGCGTTTTCCGTGAAACAGTAACTCTTGGTAAAAAATTTGGAAGCAAAAGAGTTTTCAATACGGCGATTCAGGAAGCTTACATTATCGGGTCTACAACCGGGATGAGTGCTGTAGGTCTAAAACCAATCGTTGAAGTTCAATTTGCTGATTATATCTATCCTGGAATTAACCAATTAATCACAGAAATATCAAAATCAAGCTACTTAAGTGGCGGAAAATTCCCTGTAAGCAATATTATTCGTGTTCCTATCGGAGCTTATGGAGGCGGTGGACCTTACCATAGCGGAAGTGTTGAAAGCATTCTGGCCAATATTAAAGGAATCAAAATAGCCTACCCAAGTAACGCTGCAGATTTCAAAGGATTATTAAAAGCAGCTTACTACGATCCGAACCCAGTGGTTATGCTGGAGCATAAAGGATTATACTGGAGTAAAGTTCCGGGAACTGAGGATGCTAAAACCATTGAACCGGCTGAAGATTACGTTTTACCTTTTGGAAAAGGAAAAATCATCATAGAAGCTGATAAAGATGAAACGGAAAAAGGCAGAACCTTATTAGTTGTAACTTACGGAATGGGAGTTTACTGGGCGAAAGAAGCAGCTAAGAACTTTAACGGAAGGGTTGAAGTAATTGATTTAAGAACCATCATTCCATTGGATGAAGAATTGGTTTTTGAAAGAGCAAAAGCTCACGGAAAATGTATTGTTTTGACAGAAGAGCAATTAAACAACTCTTTTGCAGAAGCATTCGCACACAGAATTTCTAAGAATTGCTTTAAATATCTTGACGCTCCTGTTGAAACGATGGGATCTTTAGATGTACCTGCTGTTCCTATCAATCTTGTATTGGAAAAAGAAATGCTTCCAAATGCTGAAAAACTCTCCAAAAAGATCGAAGAAATGCTACAATATTAATTCAATATAAAATATGAGACCTCTAAAATTATTTAGAGGTTTTTTTATGCATTTTTTTCATTACTTTTATTTAGGATTTATCAAACTCAATCTTAGAACATTAAACCTGAACAAAAACTGAAATTAAATTTATAACAGACATTTCTCGATAAACTCTTAAAAAGTTTGGTACTTATTTTGTCTGTACACGCAAAACACATTCATTTTTATGATTACAACCAAATATGTCAATTATAAACAGGTTCTCAATCTATCCGGTTTACATCTTATCTTAATTTCTGTCTGGTGTACCCTGATCGCTGTACTTTTTTATTTTTTTAACTGGCACTGGATGACTATTCCATGGGTTCCTGTAGCATTGATTGGTACCGCGGAGGCCTTCTTAGTAGGTTTTAAAAATAACCAGGCCTATGACAGACTTTGGGAAGCCCGAAAAATATGGGGCGGAATTGTGAACTCCAGTCGTTCATTTGCATCAATGGTTCAGGCCTTCGATACCAAAAATGAAGAAATAGGTGTTTTTGATCTTGAAGATCGTAAGAAAAAGATCATCAACCGTCATATTGCGTGGTTATATACTTTCCGCGAACAACTTTTAGTTCCTACAGAATGGGAACACATCAGCAGTGAAAATAATAAATTCGGAAATATCAACCTCAGAAGAAACAGATTAATTAAAGCTGGCTTTCCGGATTATGGAAGAGCTCCTATTTTCTTACATAAGTATCTTTCAGAAGAAGAATATGATCTGAAAAGCACCTATAAAAACTTTGCGACTTATCTCATCTCACAACAGGCTAAAGATATCAATGAGTTGAAAAATATGAATGCCATCACAGATTTCAATCAGACACAGCTGCAAAACAGTCTGAATGAGTTTTATGGTTTTCAGGGACAAGCAGAAAGAATCAAAAAATTCCCTTCTCCAAGACAGTTTGCCAGTACGGCATTTGTATTTAATATTCTGTTTATTACACTCCTTCCTCTTGGGTTGGTGAACGAATTTGCAAAATTAGGAGATTGGGGAATCTGGACCTCTATTCCTTTCTGTATTATTATTGGATGGATCTACATTATCATGGAACTCGTAGGAGATTATTCGGAAAATCCTTTTGCAGGACTTATGTTTGATGTTCCGATGCTTTCCATCTGCCGAACTATTGAAATTGACCTCTTACAAATGGTGGGCGAAACAGATTTACCTGATCCAATTTCCTCTAAAAACGGAGTCTTAGTTTAATATAAATAATAAGCAATTAGTAATGAATAATAATAGTGACTTTTCATAGGAAACTTTATCACTATAATTTCTTACAAAACAATTGCAGTTGTATTTTTCACTTCGGAAATCATAAATGAGCTGTGTGTGCTTGCGATGTGTTGAAGCGTCGTAAGTTTCGTCAGCATAAAATTCCGATAATCTTCAATATCTTTTACTCCTATTTTAAGGATATAATCGTAATCTCCACTTACATGAAAACATTCTGTGACTTCCTGGAGGTTCATTACTTCTTTTTCAAACTGTAAAACAAACTCTTTTTTATGCTGTGTTAATTTTATATGACACAAGATAATAAAATTACGCTGCACTTTACTTTTATTCAATAAGGCTACATACTTTGAAATAACGCCTGCATTTTCAAGCTTTTTTATTCGCTCATAAACAGCTGTAACCGATAATCCAAGTTTACCGGATAGCTCTTTGGTAGTTTGTTTACAATCTTCCTGCAAAAAGAGCAGCAGTTTTTTATCCGTATCATCAAGTTCCATAGATAATTTTTTGGTGAAAATTTAATATTTCCGAAGATAGTAATTATATTTTCTAAATAAATAACATTTTACAGTTTTATATTCTACAAATTCAAATTTATATTGTAATTATTAGGAAAATGATGCAAATTAGGCTCGTAAAATAAAAACAATGCTTATGGAAAACTTTAACGCGGCCAACGAGATCCAGGATCTTCAGTATTTCGGCGAATTCGGAGGAGTAAACCCTTCTATTTCTGACAGCTCTACCTATACTTTCCTTTCTGCAAAGACTATGTTTGACACTTTTGAAGGAAACGCAGAAGGATGCTACCTGTACTCCAGACATTCATCACCCATGAATCTTTATCTGGCTCAGGCTTTAGCAAAAATGGAAAATACAGAATCTGCCAACGTTACAGCATCCGGAATGGGAGCTATTACTTCGGTTTTGATGCAGGTATGTAAAAGTGGTGACCATATCATTTCAAGCAGAACCATCTATGGAGGAACCTATGCTTTCCTTAAAAACTTTTTACCTCAATTTAATGTAGCGACTACCTTTGTAGATATTAATAATTTTGATGCTATAGAAAACGCTATTACTCCCAATACAAAGGTGATCTATTGCGAAAGCGTAAGTAACCCTTTACTTGAAGTGGCAGACCTTAGAAAACTTTCTGAAATTTGTAAAAAGCATAATCTAAAACTGATTGTAGACAATACGTTTTCACCCCTTTCCATTTCTCCTCAATTATTTGGAGCAGATGTTGTCATTCACAGTTTAACGAAATTCATCAACGGAAGCAGTGACACTGTGGGTGGTGTATATTGCAGTTCACAGGCATTTATTGATGATACTAAAAATGTAAACTCCGGGGCATGTATGCTATTGGGACCAACCATGGACAGTTTAAGAGCATCAAGCATTCTTAAAAACCTGAGAACCCTTCATATCAGAATAAAACAACACAGCCATAATGCCATGTATCTTGCAGAAAGATTTGAACAGGACGGCTTAAAAGTCTCCTATCCGGGCTTACCATCTCATAAGAATCATGAACTCATGAAAAGTATGATTGATGAAGAGTATGGATTCGGAGGACTATTAACCCTAGATGCAGGAACTACAGAAAAAGCCAATGAACTGATGGAAATGATGCAGACAGAAAACCTTGGGTATCTGGCGGTAAGTTTAGGTTTCTATAAAACTCTGTTCTCCTGCTCAGGAAAATCCACTTCTTCCGAAATTCCAGAAGAAGAACGTGCATCAATCGGTATTTCTGATGGATTAATCAGATTCTCGATCGGATTGGACCACGACATCAAAAGAACTTATCATAAAATGAAAGAATGTATGCTGAAAGTAGGAGTTCTTAACCATGAAAACATCTCTATATCCTAAATTTTATTGTACAAAAGAAGGCTGTTTCACTTGAAACAGCCTTCTTTATTTTTATTGTAACATACACATTCTCGAAATCCTTGTATCTGTGGGAGATAACCACTATTTCTTATAATAATGATTGGGAAATGCATCCTCCGGTTTCATCCTGAAAATATTCAGTAAAACCCAGGATTTCAGAAATCCGTATCCGTAAGAAAACATTTGAATATAGGTTGAAATCACCGCCATTCCAGCAATACTGATATTCTTAGTCAATAATAAAGCATGGAAAAATACTAGGAATGTATACAATCCATAGAAAGCAAGAATAAATCCTTTTCCTAAGATAAAATATTCAAAAAATCCCATAATGTAACCTAACATAAATAAGGTAGGAAATGCAAAGGATATTTTCACATAGCTCGGATGCCTCTGATTAAGAATTGGTCTTGCACAGCCAAACTGATATACCTGTTTGGAAAACTTCCCAAAATCAACTCTACGTTTATGATATACTGCAATATCATCAAAAAATGTTGTGGTAAATCCGTTTTCCCAAAGGGTCATCGACAAGTCAGGATCCTCTCCTATTCTCATCTCAGAAAAACCGCCTACTTTTTCAAAAACTGACTTTTTCACTCCCATATTAAAACTTCTGGGCTGAAATTTTGAAACCGCCTTCTTACTTCCTCTGATTCCTCCGGTAGTAAAAACAGAAGTCATAGAGTATGAAATTGCCTTCTGCATCAGGTTAAAACCTTTATGCGCTTTATCTGCTCCTCCAAATGCATCACAGGGAATTGTCTGTATATCTTTTTTAATATGCTCGATATAATCCTTTTCAACAATCACATCACTGTCTACAAATACCAGCCATTCATTGGCTGCTCTTTTTGCTCCATAATTTCTTGTAAGCCCCGGCCCGGAATTATCTTTCCTGAAATATTTAATATCCAGTATCTCTTCGAAATTCCTTATGGTAGGTTTTAGATCAATGATTGAACCATCATCAACAATAATGATTTCAAACTCTTTATCAGTTTGTTGGGTTAAAGAAGTCAGCAACTCGAAAAGTTCATCCTTTCGGTTGTAAATGGCAACAATAATGGAAATACTAGGCTTCAAATTGAAAATTTTTCAAAATTAATTATTCGCAGAACAACCTACAAACAGTTTAGCAGCTTATTCAAATAAATTTACATCCAATCAATTGGAAGTAATAAAAATATTAAATCGTACTTCCAGAATAGTTTCTGTAATAGATACAGCCTGTTTTTAGATGTTAATTAAACTGAAATCTATTGCAGTTATTTTTTCTGTGAAATATCAGGATCTTTTAGCTCTTTCTTTTGAGATATTACATTATGATTTAAAGCCTTTCTTTCAGGTTTTGAACGTGATGATTTTGATCTGGAACTAAACAGACCAAATGCATCCAAAACAACATCAAATATCTCTAAAAAATTCCAGGACATATCTAATCTTTATTTATCTTCCAATTTATGGATTTTCTTTGTTCCTTCATACATCTCGTACTGTAGGAATCTTGTTTCCAACTTTCCGTTAAACAGCTTAATCTTTCTTGAAGGGCGTAATCCAACTTTCTTCACAGCCTCAAGGTCAGATGAAATCAACCATGCAAGTGTGTTCGGATAATTTGTTTTAAACGTATCTCCTATCTTTTTATAGAAATCATCATCATTGATCGAAATTCTCTCGTCATAAGGCGGATTAAATACCATCAATAATGGGAAAAGTTCTTTTTTGGAATCAAAGAAATTCTGCTTTTTGATCTCAATTACATCTTCCATTTCTGCTGCTTCCACATTCATTCTGGCAGCATTCAGCATTCTTGCATCAATATCATAGCCTACGATCTTCCCATCAAACTGTCTCACTCTATTGATTCTAAATTCTTTAATCTTTGAAAATAGATCAGCATCATAATTTTTCCAATTCTGAAACCCAAATCTTTTTCTAAAAATCTGAGCCGGAAGATCCATAGCAATCATTGCTGCTTCAATTAGTAACGTTCCGGAGCCACACATTGGATCAAGGAAATTTCCTTTCCCATCCCAGCCTGCCAATTGAAGCATTCCGCTTGCCAGCACTTCATTAATTGGTGCTTCCCCCTGCTCTCTTCTATATCCTCTTTTAAATAAAGCATCACCGGAAGAATCCATAGAAATCATTACCAGTTCTCTGTCAATATGAAGATGGAATTTAATATCCGGATTTCGGGTTTCAACATTCGGACGTCTTTTAAATTTATCCTGAAAATAATCTACAATCGCATCCTTCATTTTTAAGGTTACAAACTGAGAATGTTTAAACGTTTCAGAATTTACTGTTGAATCAATTGAGAAAGACTGATCTACATCCATAAATTCCGCCCAATCAAATTTGAACAGCCTATCATAAAACTGATGCTGGTTAAAAGCTTTGAATTCATGAATTGGCACTAAAATTTTTAACGCTGTTCTTGCAGAATAATTAATTTTATAAAGAAAACCAAGATCTCCTTCACAATTTACTGCCCTATTTTTAATTTCAACCTTTCTCCCGCCTAATTTCTTGATCTCTTCTGCCAAAATTTGTTCTAATCCGAAGAATGTTTTGATCTGTATTGGTAGATTTTCTATATCCATAATTTTAAATTAAAAGTTTTAAAGCATTAATAATTAAAAGATTAACCATCCAACTCATTAGTCAATTGAATTTTTCAATCTTTCCATGTTATAAAATACTTTGCTTTTAAGACCACAAATTTAGTTATTTTTGCATTATGGAATGGTTTGAATCTTGGTTTGATACCCCTTATTATCATTTGTTGTATAGCAACAGAGACTATACTGAAGCCGAAAACTTCATCACAAAACTTACTGCGGATCTACAGCTTCCGCCTCAATCTAAGATCATTGATCTTGCCTGTGGAAAAGGAAGACACTCTGTTTTCCTCAACAAATTGGGCTATGATGTTTTGGGTCTGGATCTTTCAAGACAAAGTATTGAATCTGATAAACAATATGAAAATCAAACCCTGATTTTTCAGGTTCATGATATGCGAAACCCCATTGATGCAGATCCTATGGATGCTGTTTTCAATCTGTTTACCAGTTTCGGATATTTTGACAATGAAAATGATGACAAAAAAGTTTTCCAATCAGTATATAATGCATTGAAACCTGGCGGGTATTTCGTTTTAGATTATCTGAACGAAGAATATGTCAGAAGCACCATGGTTCCGGAAACAGTCATTACCCGTGGGGATATTGATTTTAAAATTTTGAAAAAAATTGAAGGCAGACATGTTATTAAAGATATCCGTTTTGAAACAGAAGGCCAATCTTTTCATTTCTTTGAAAAAGTAAAACTTCACACATTGGATGCCATTCATGCCTATGCTTCAGAATGTGGATTTGAAAGAGTAAAAATCTGGGGAGATTATCAGCTGAATGAATTTAATAAAGAAAGTTCCCCACGTTGCATTAATTTATTTAAGAAAAAATAATGATAACAGTACTTTTACTGATTTTAAGTGTAATTGCCGGAGTTTTTCTGGGGAAACACTTTGGTAAAAAGGAAAAGCTAGCTAAAAATCTATTGATATTAAGTGCAGGTTTCCTGATTACGATCTGCCTGAACGAAGTTTTCCCTGAAGTGTATACCTCTTCAGCAGGCAGCAGTCTGGGAATATTTGTTATTGCAGGAGTTCTTCTGCAAATGATATTGGAAGCGCTTACCAAAGGTTTTGAGCATGGGCATTTCCATCATCATAGCGAGCACAATATTCTACCTATGGCTTTAATGGTAGGACTTTTCATTCATGCATTTATTGAAGGGATTCCATTAGCTAACGAAGAGCATGAGCTATCTCCTTATCTTTTAGGAATCGTCTTTCATAATCTTCCTATTTCATTTATCCTGGGGGCATTTTTATTCAACAGAAATGGAGAATCAAAAAGTTCATCATCTTATCCATCTCTATTGATTGTAGCTCTTTTTGCACTGGCTTCTCCTATGGGAATGTTATTGGGAAATTATTTCAATCCAGACCTCCAGCCTTATTTCCTGGCGATTGTGGGCGGAATATTCCTTCATATCTCATCAGTGATTATTTTTGAAAGCAACAAGAATCACAATATAGATTGGATTAAAATAGGACTGGTTGTATTGGGAGTTTCTTTAGCTCTCCTTATGCATGTTTTCCATCATCATTAAAAAATAAGTTTAACCATAAAAAAAGCTCTGAATTTTAAAATTCAGAGCTTTTATTTTTTATTTTATTCTCCCATTGAATTTAGAATTTCCAACCAACGGTAAGGAAGAAATTGTTTCTGCTGTTTTTAACTTCGCTTACAGCATAGGCATCACTTTCATAGATAGATTTTGAATCAAGTGAATAATAAGCACTGTCATAATCACTTCCAACAAGTCCTCTCATAAAAGGATTGCTATACTTCGAAGTTACATTTTGATAGGATGCATCAATATAGAATGACTTGAAATCATATCCGATACCAAATGAAAGCAAGTTTCTGTCACTTAGCATAAGATTACTATAGGATTGATCTGCAACATTACCTGCATTATCAAATCTGCCAATCGTAAGGGCATCAACTGGATTAGATAAATAAGAATATCCACCTCTTAATCTCAGCTGCTGTACTCTATATTCGGCTCCTACTCTTACTTCCGACATGTTCTTATAATTCTCTTTAAAGAAAGTATTCAGATCCCTTTCTATTGTACCATATACTTTATAATCAGGCTTTGTAAGACCTAATGTATAATCTACGTTCAATGAAAAGTTTTTACTGGCTACAAATGCAGCACTTACAGTTGCCTTAAGCGGCGAAGTAAATTTTCTACTTTCAGAACCTATCCCATTCCCATAGTTTGGATTATTATAAAAGCTAAAATCACGGTCTATATTCCAGAATGTAGGTGTTTCAAGAGATGCTCCTAACCTGAAATTAGGACTTAATTTCCCTATTACCCCTACTGAAGCGGAGAACCCGGAAGATCTTTCTGAATAAGGAGTATCCTGTCTGTTAAAAACATCAACATAATTATTTTTATTCATATTAAAGCCTAACCTATCATACTGATCCACAGAAGCATTGAAAAAATTCAATCCTGCTCCAATATATACACTATGATTATAATTCGCTCCAACACCGAAACTCATTTTTGATAAATTCCCATATCTTGAATAGACATGCCCATCTAATGTAGCTGCACCATCAGGTAAAGCAGCTGTTATATTAGCATTTCCTGGAGTCTGTATAATATTATCAAGAGATTGATTTGAAAAATTAATACCAATATTAATGAACTTCCATGCAGACTCAGTCATTAATGGAAAAGCAATTACTCCACCTGCATTTCCTAAATCACCTCTTGTCTTACTAAAATCTATTTTGTTTCCCCCTAAAGTAGAACTATTTTTATTACCCATAACAGATAAAGTGGCAGAAACCTCACCTGAAATAGCAACTCCTAAACCTGCCGGGTTAGTAAGCAGTGAATTTGCATCACCACCCAGTGCTCCATTAGCTCCTGCCATTGCATTAAATTTGGCAGATCCCACCATAGGAGTACTTGAATAAACATCTACAGTATTTCTTATTAATGAAACATCTTGAGCCTGCGCAAAAAATGCAGCAGAAATACCCATTAATACTAAAGATTTTTTTAACATTATTTTTTTAATAGTTTTTTATGAATATTTATCTGAATCCACCGGATCTGGCTCCACCACCACCGGATGAACCACCTCTAAAGCCACCACCGCCGGATGAACCACCAGATCTGAAACCACCACCGGAATTAAATCCGCCACTGTTTCTAAAGCCACCAGAGTCACCGGATCTAAAACCTCCATTGTTGTATCTTGGCTGTTGTTGCGGAGTAGAATTTCTGAATCCTCCAGAGTCTGAATTTCTAAACCCTCCATTTGAATTTCCGTTTCTAAATCCACCAGAGTTCCCATTTCTAAAGCCACCAGAGTTTCCGTTTCTAAATCCGCCGGAATTCTCATTTCTAAATCCACCGGAATTAGAGTTATTAAATCCATTCGTATTTCTGAACCCGTTGTTGTTTCTGGCAGTATTTGTTCTATAGACAGCATTACTCATTCCTGAACCACTGTTACCGCTTCTCATATGAATTCTGTTATATCCACCTCCATAGCCCCAGTATGGGTTTCCATAATAGCCACCCCAGAACGGATCATAGAATCCTCCCCAATAAGGAGAATATCCGTAACCCCATGGGCTGCCCCAACCGAAAGAGCCTCCCCAGCCCCAGCCGAATGATCCGCCCCAACCCCACGAAAGACCGGCACCCCAGCCCCAGCCACGATTCCAGCCCCAATAAGGACTATATCCTCCATACCAGCCCCAAGGAGATCCCCATCCCCAGGAGTTGTCATAGTAATTGGTTTGTGAGCCTGCATACATTCCCCAATCAGAGTTGGTTGCATTTCCCCAATTGGCATTTACATCACTCCATTCGTTATATCTATTTTGCTGTTCTCTGGAATTCGCTTGTGCATTCTGAATCACATTAGAATCCTGATAGTAGTCGTAGTAATCTCCTACTCTGTTTCCGCCACCATTAATGATAACTCCTTCTGGCAGCGTATCTTTATTAGGGTCATAATATACCCCATCAGTCTCGCTATACCCTCCCATCTGAGCACCACAAGACATAAGCAATAATCCGCCTGAAATTGCTAATATCCCTTTGGATTTTAGCAGACCAAGCAAATTTTTATGTATATTTCTTTTCATGATAACGTAAAAATTTTTAATTTAAATTATATTTGCAATCTGTACCAAAAATGTACCAATACTGATTAAAAAATCTATCAAAAATAGATTTTTATTTTTAGATAACAATAATGTGCAAAAGTTAAAAAAATTTTAAAAGATAATGGCAAAATTAACCTCTAGAAGCGAAGATTACAGCAAATGGTATAACGAGCTGGTTGTAAAAGCTGATTTAGCTGAAAACTCAGGAGTGCGTGGATGTATGGTAATCAAACCGTATGGCTATGCAATCTGGGAAAAAATGCGTGATGAAATGGATAAAAAATTCAAAGAAACAGGTCACGTTAACGCATACTTCCCTCTTTTTGTACCCAAGAGCTTATTTGAGGCTGAGGAAAAAAATGCAGAAGGTTTTGCAAAGGAATGTGCAGTAGTTACTCACTATAGATTAAAAACTGATCCTGACAATCCTTCTAAACTGATTGTAGACCCGGATGCAAAACTGGAAGAAGAACTTATTGTTCGTCCTACATCTGAAGCAATTATCTGGAATACTTATAAAAACTGGATCCAGTCTTACAGAGATTTACCTATTCTTATCAATCAATGGGCAAACGTTGTACGTTGGGAAATGAGAACCCGTTTGTTCCTTAGAACGGCAGAATTCTTATGGCAGGAAGGGCATACTGCTCACGCTACGAAAGATGAAGCTGTAGAAGAAGCTGAAAAAATGAATAAAGTATATGCAGATTTTGCAGAAAACTTTATGGCAATGCCCGTAATCCAGGGATTAAAAACTCCTTCCGAAAGATTTGCAGGAGCAGATGAAACGTATTGTATTGAAGCTTTAATGCAGGACGGAAAAGCGCTTCAGGCAGGAACTTCTCACTTCTTAGGTCAGAATTTTGCAAAAGCATTTGATGTAAAATTCACTAATAAAGAAGGAAAAATAGAGCATGCATGGGCTACATCATGGGGAACTTCTACTCGTTTAATGGGAGCTTTAATTATGACCCATTCTGACGATTTCGGATTGGTATTACCTCCAACATTGGCACCAATTCAGGTCGTGATTGTTCCAATCTTTAAAGGAGAAGAACAATTGGCTCAAATCAGCGAAGTTGCTATGGATATTCAAGCTAAATTAAAAGCTAAAGGTATTTCCGTGAAGTTTGACAATGATACTCAGAATAAACCGGGATGGAAATTTGCTGAATATGAATTGAAAGGTGTTCCGGTAAGAATTGCTATGGGACCAAGAGATCTTGAAAATAATTCTGTTGAAATTGCAAGAAGAGACAACCTTACTAAAGAAGTTCGTTCTATTGAAGGTTTAGATACTTATATTGAAGACTTATTGAAAACCATTCAACAGGATATTTACAATAAGGCAGCCAATTTTAGAAAAGACAACATTACCAAAGTGGATACTTACGAAGAATTCAAAAAAGTTCTTGAAGAAAAAGGAGGATTTATCTATGCACATTGGGATGGTACAGCTGAAGAAGAAGAACAAATCAAAAACGAAACGAAGGCCACAATCAGATGTATTCCTTTAGATGATGATATAGAAGAAGGGATTTCATTGGTTTCTGGAAAACCTTCTACGAGACGTGTATTATTCGCAAAAGCGTATTAATAATTTTAACGATTTTAAAAAAAATCGTTAATTTTCAAAGAAATATTCAAAAAAAAGTGACATTTGGACGGATTTTTGTTTAAATTTATATCAACATTAATCAAAAAATTTATTATTATGTCTTTAAATGTCATTGATTTAATTAAAGGACAATTAGGTCCCGCTTTGGTTTCACAGGCTGCATCACAGTTTGGAGAAAGCGAATCCGGTATTTCTAAAGCAATTGGTGGCTTATTACCTGCTGTAGTAGGTGGATTAGCCAATAACGCAGACAACCCTGGCGTTGTAGATGCCATTACGAAAGCCTCTTCAAGTGGAATCTTAGGAAATCTATTAGGCGGATCGTCTAGTAACCCTATCATTACCAACTTATTATCTTCTTTATTTGGAGATAAAGTAGGCGGATTAGTGAATTCTATTGCCAGTTTTTCAGGGATCAGCAACAATTCTGCAGGTTCTTTGTTAAACCTGGTTACCGGGGCTACAGTAGGTACCGTAGGAAAATATGCAGCAGACAATAATTTGGGTGCTTCAGGTATTTCCAGCTTACTGAATGATCAGAAAGGCATTATTTCTTCTTTATTGCCGGCAGGTCTTTCTTTAGCTTCTTTTGGATTAGGAGCTGAAAATTGGTTCGGTCAGGCTAAGGAAACTGTTTCTTCAGTAACTTCTACTGCTAAGGACAACATCGCTGAAGGTGTTGCTACAGCAAGAGAAAATGTGAGTGAAGGAACAAGAGAAATAAGAGAACAGTTTGAAAATAACAACAATAATAATCAAGGCGGAGGCTCAATCTGGAAATGGTTGCTTCCGCTTTTATTAGTAATTGCAGCCGGATATTTCCTTTGGAAGCAGTGTGAGAAGAAGCAAACCACTACTACAATGACTTCTACCTCAGACTCAACAGGGACACATACAGATACTGCATCTGCAACAACCTCTGCGCCAGCTACCACAGCTACTCCTGCAACTAAAACCGATGAAAACATCGACCTTAACGGAGTAATGTTGAAAGGTTACAAAGGAGGTATGGAAGATCAGATGATTTCCTTCCTGAAATCCGGAGGTTATAAAAATGCCGCTGACGATGCTGCATTGAAAGATAAGTGGTACGATTTCGACCATGTAAACTTCAAAATGGGAAGTTCTACTGAGTTAGAAGCAGGTTCGCAAGGACAAATGGATAACCTGGTAGCTATTCTTAAAGCATTCCCGGATGCTAAAATCAAAATCGGTGGTTATACTGATAAAGTAGGAAACGAAGCTTCTAATGTAAAACTATCACAATCAAGAGCTGATTTCATCAAGGCTGCTTTAGCTAAAGCAGGAGTTGGTGCTCAGGTGCTTGGAGCAGAAGGGTACGGAAGTAAATTTGCTAAAGTAGATGCAAAAGCTTCTGATGCTGAAAGAGCTGCTGACCGAAAAATGTCTGTAAGATTTTCTAAATAATCTTTAGAATCAATAAAAATTGAATCCCGGGAAATGATTTCCGGGATTTTTTATGTGCTTATTTTTTGTGTTTACATTTATTTAATTAAATTTGTTAGTCATTTCTAACATTTATGAATTTCAATTTAAAAAGCGCCTGGCGAAAAGATAAAACATCTCACTCTTTATCAGAAGTTTATTCTTCTATTAAAATACCTAAAAAAGCCAGTTTCTGGAGGAAATACCTTGCTTTTGCAGGGCCCGGGCTTATGATAGCCGTAGGATATATGGATCCGGGAAACTGGGCTACTGATATTGCCGGAGGGGCTCAGTTTGGATATACCCTACTTTCGGTCATTCTTATTTCCAATATTTTTGCAGTGGTTTTACAGCATTTATCTGTTAAGCTTGGTGTAGTGGCAGAAAGGGATTTAGCACAGGCCTGTAGAGATCATTTCAATCCTACTACCAATTTTATTCTCTGGGTTTTCTGTGAAATAGCTATTGCCGCCTGTGATCTCGCCGAGGTCATTGGTTCAGCGATAGCCTTAAATCTGTTATTTCATATTCCGTTGACCTGGGGGATTGTAATTACTACTGTGGATGTACTGGTTATTCTTCTCCTTCAGGCAAAAGGTTTCAGATGGATTGAAAGTATTGTGGGTGGGCTTATTTTCATTATTCTTGCCTGCTTTGCCTATGAAATTGTTATTTCAAAACCGGCTTTTAATGAAATTCTGGGTGGATTAGTCCCACAAAAAGAGATTATTCAAAATCCTGCGATGCTTTATATTGCGATTGGTATTTTAGGAGCTACCGTAATGCCGCACAATCTGTACCTTCACAGCAGTATTGTACAGACCAGGGATTATACTCGTGATACGGAAGGCAAGAAAGAGGCTATTAAATTTGCCACTTTAGATAGTACGGTATCATTAATGTTGGCATTTTTTATCAATGCTGCCATTTTGATATTGGCTGCTGCCACTTTTCATACTACAGGAAATCAACATGTAGCTGATATTCACGATGCATACCAGATGCTAACCCCAATTTTAGGCGCTTCAATGGCGAGTATTGCATTTGCAATTGCGTTATTGGCTTCTGGGCAAAATTCAACCCTTACAGGAACTTTAGCAGGTCAGATCGTCATGGAAGGTTTTTTAAATATTAAATTAAAACCATGGCTACGAAGATTGATCACAAGACTTATTGCGGTTATTCCTGCATTAATTGTTGCTATTCTTTATGGAGAACAGGGAACAACAGAATTATTGGTTTTAAGCCAGGTTATTTTATCAATGCAGTTAAGTTTTGCCGTAGTTCCGTTAGTTATGTTCACCAATGACAAAGCTAAAATGGGTGAATTTGTGAATAAACCGTTCTTAAAGGTTTGTGTATGGGTAATCTCGGCGATTATCATTGTTTTAAACCTATACCTGTTGTATCAGACGTTTACAGGAGAGCAATAATTGATATCGGATTTTATGATTTGAGATTTAGGGTATGATGCTTCAAAGTTTTAAGGTTTAGTATTTAAGTGTGGGCTATTCAATCTACTTAAATTTAAAATTAAAACTCATTTCCTTCTTTACCAATCTTTTATCTTTTATTTATTCATCTATTATCTCTCTGTCTCATGTCTATTCATCTCTTGTCAAAATAGACCATTTATTCCCGTTGTTTTTCTGCCTTAATGTCCTGTTTTTTTCCTTTGGCAGAGTCTTTGTCAAACAATTCAGTAAATAAATATTGAATTATGGAAAATCAGGATATTAACGAAGAAAGCATCAATAATCAGGAAGATAACAACATTCAGAACGAGGCAACGTCTCAGGACAATGTGACAGCGACTCCTTCAGCTGAGGAACTTTTGGCAGAAGAAAAAGACCGTTACATCAGATTATATGCTGAATTCGAGAACTATAAAAAAAGAACTTCTAAAGAGAAAATAGAATTCTTCCAATATGCCAATCAGGATATGATGGTTTCTATGTTGGGCGTTTTGGATGATTTTGAAAGAGCATTAAAAGAAATCGCTAAAAATGGAAATCCATCTGATCTTCAAGGAGTGGAACTTATCTATCAGAAGTTCAAAAATAAACTTACAGAAAAAGGACTAAAAGCTATGGATGTGAATGCTGGAGACAGCTTCAACGTAGATTTCCATGAAGCTATTACTCAAATTCCTGCTCCATCAGAAGAGCTGAAAGGGAAAATCGTAGATGTTATTGAAACTGGGTATACTTTAAATGATAAGGTAATCCGTTTTGCAAAAGTAGTAACAGGAAACTAGAATTCATAAATGATAAATGATGAGTGATAATTGATGAATGTTTCACTTATTAGCTTTACAATATCTTTTATCATTTATCAACAATCAATTATTAAATTGTCATGTCAAAAAGAGATTATTACGAGGTTCTTGAGATCAGCAAATCTGCATCTGCCGACGAAATAAAAAAAGCCTACCGTAAAATGGCCATTAAATTCCACCCGGATAAAAATCCAGGGGATAAGGAGGCTGAAGAAAAATTTAAAGAAGCTGCTGAGGCTTATGAAGTATTAAGCGACGATCAGAAACGTGCCAGATATGACCAATTCGGTCACGCCGGAATGAGTGGAAATGGTGGTTTTGGAGGCGGAGGCTTCGGAGGCGGAATGAACATGGAAGATATTTTCAGCCAGTTTGGAGATATTTTCGGAGGTGGTTTCGGAGGATTTGGCGGTGGCGGCGGTGGCCGTCAGCAGGTGAAAGGTTCTAATTTAAGAATCAGAATCAAGCTGAACCTTGAGGAAATGGTAAATGGAACTCACAAAACCATTAAAGTAAAAAAAATGAAGGTGGCAGAAGGTGCCACTTCAAAAACGTGTCCTACCTGTAACGGTTCCGGTGTTCAGCTTAAAGTGATGAACACGATGTTTGGTCAAATGCAGACTCAAACTACTTGTAGTACTTGTCAGGGAATCGGAAAGGTTGCTGATAAAATTCCTGCCGGAGCTAATGCTCAGGGTCTTATAAAAGATGAGGAGGAAATTACCATTAATATTCCAGCAGGAGCAAGAGACGGCATCCAGCTTAATGTAAGAGGAAAAGGGAATGACGCTCCATTTGGTGGAGTTCCGGGTGATTTATTAGTCATCATTGAAGAGGAAGTAGATCAAACCATCAAGAGAGAAGGTGATAACCTTCACCAGGAATTGTATGTTTCATTTGCTGAAGCTGCTTTAGGAACGAAAAAAGAAATTCCTACAGTAGGCGGAAAAGTGAAAATTACTGTTGATCCAGGAACTCAATCCGGAAAAATTTTAAGATTAGCAGGAAAAGGTCTTCCAAGCATTGACAGCTATGGTAAAGGAGACATGTTCATTCATATCAACGTATGGACACCTCAAAAGCTTACTAAGGAGCAGAAAGACTTCTTTGAAAAACAAATGTCCAGCGGAGAAATGGTTGCAGAACCATCCGGAAAGGAAAAAACTTTTTTTGATAAAGTAAAAGATTTATTCAATTAATATAAAAGAGGCCTTAGGGTCTCTTTTTTATTTCATCTATTTGTATATTAGCTCTTTATTAAAAAGTCCGGAAATGAAAAGAATAGTACTTTTTTTATTGCTATTTACCATCTCATTAAAAGCATTTGGACAACAAAATAATAACAGAGAGTTTGATACTGCCGTGAATCAGTGGTTTTCTGCATGGTCACTATTATATAAAAACATTTATAAAATTGACAAAATTCATCCTGTACAGTTTGTATTTTTTGATGAAACTTATGTGTACTCAACCTCTTCAGTAACCATTCCTAAAGGTCAGTCAATAAAAGGTTATAATCTCCTAAATCTGAAATTAAACTGGAAAAAAAAGCCTCATCATAATTCCCTTACCCTACCTAATAAAAAGACTATTCCTGTAGGAATTATATCATTTGCATCAGAAGCTCCTTTGGGTCAAAAATCTTTTTTTGTAATGCCTTTACCTAGTTTCTGGAAAAAAGCAGGAGTTGAAAGCAAAGAATTGGGGTTGGATAATTTAATCACAGGAGTTTTCATCCATGAGTTTTCCCATACTCAACAAATGCAAAACTTTGGAAAGATTATTACCCAACTTGAAAAACAAAATAATTTTGGGGTCTCTTTCAATGATGACATGGTTCAAGCTATTTTTAGTGAAAATAAAGATTATCTTGATCTATACCAGTCAGAAATAAATAGCCTTTATAATAGTATTAGTGATAAGGAACTGAATACAGAACAACTTATAAAGGGATTCACCTTAATTAACGACAGACAGACAAAGTATTTTAAAGATCAATATCAAGGATTAAAAGAGATAGATGATATTTTCCTTACCATGGAAGGGATGGGACAATACTCTATGTATTTATGGCTGATTCATCCTAATGGTGCTAAGATGGATAAAAACATTGCGCTGGATGGAGTCAGACGGAATAAAAAATGGTGGTCACAGGAGGAGGGGCTTGCTCTTTTCTTAATTCTAGAACGACTAAAAGCTTCTGAAACCTGGGCAAAGGATATGTTTGGATCAAAAATTATTACAGCGATTGAGCTCATCAAAACCAATATGAAGTAAAATCATTAATCAAAAAAATCCTATACTGAGAATAGCACAGGATTTCTTTATTATCTAGAAGTATCTTTTTATTTTTTCGTAGCCAGTGAATAGATTGATTTTCCTATTGTAAAAACAAGAACTGCAGCGAGCCCGCCTACGATTCCGAAAGTAAATTCTTTTAACATAGCCGGCCAGGTTGGTAATAATTCATGCAGGTAGTGAATGTTGTGAGCAAAAATACCTCCTGAGACTAAAATCAGGGCAATTGTTCCGACCACTCCTAAGATTTTAATGATTACCGGTAACGCTTTTACCAAAAAATGTCCAAGTTTAGAAAAGAATCCTTTATCGTGACTTTTTTTGATTAATTTAAAACCTGCATCATCCATTCTCACAATAAGGGCAACAATTCCATAAACCCCTACCGTTGCAATGAATGAAACAAAAGTTACGGTAAGAATCTGTGTAAGAAGTGGGTGTTCTTGTTGGATTACCGTTCCCAAAGCAATGATGACAATCTCAATAGAAAGGATAAAGTCTGTTCTGATCGCAGAATTAATTTTTGCCTTTTCAGAAGCTTCCGAGTTTTCTTCTTCTTCTTTATTCTCCTTCACTACTTCATGCCCCTTTTTAGAACGGTGAAATAGAAACTCTATAATTTTTTCTACTCCTTCAAAAGCAAGGTATAGGCCTCCCAAAATAAGGATCATTTCAATGGCAGGCTTATAAAGCCAGTTGAGCAGAAATGCAATGGGAAGAATAATCAGTTTATTAATAAAGGAGCCTTTGGTAATGGCCCACAATACCGGAAGTTCTCTGGAAGAAAGAAAGCCCGTAGCTTTTTCTGCATTTACAGCCAGGTCATCTCCCAAAATTCCCGCTGTTTTCTGTGTAGCTATTTTACTGGTAACGGCTACATCATCCATCAATGCTGCAATATCGTCTAAAATTGCAAAAAAGCCTGATGCCATATTTTAATGTTTTTTTAATCTTTGTTAAGTTCAGCAAAAATAAATATTTAATTTCATTTTCTGATTCATAATATGACAATAATTTTAAGAATTATAAAGCAATACTTCGTTTTCAATATTTTATATCTTTGTATAAAATCTATAGAATGGATGAAAACTGGGAGCTCCAATTACAAGATATCTGGCAGAAACTTGGAATAATAAGCAATGAAGAATTTATTCAAGAGCTCAAAGATCATACGAGCCTTCTTGCAGATGCACAAGCGATTGCAGATTTTGAAATGGCATGCGCCTTTGATTCAACTGGATATGAAAAGAAGGCTGAGCCCTTATATAGATCTGCACTGACTTTAGGATTATTTGGTTTAAGGAGAAGAAGAGCAAGAATTCAACTGGCAAGCACCTTAAGAAATAACGGAAGAATAGAAGAAAGCATTCATATTTTAAGAGAAGAAAAAGCTAACTATTCTGATGAGCTCAATGATGCTGTTAATTCTTTTTTAGCTCTTTCCCTTTCTTCTGCAGGAGAATACGAGGAGGCATTATCGCTAACCTTAAAAGCAATTTCTCAACATTTACCCAGATATAACCGATCTTTGTATAATTACGCAAATGCTTTGCATAAAGAATGATACTAAAAGATATTCTTTAATAAAAAAATACCGTACAACATCCTGAAAAACAAATAAAAACATCATAAAAATCATATCTTTTCGTTATTTCTGCTGTTTCTTTTTCTGTACATTTACTCTATGAAAAAGCTCATTCTCAGGTATCATTTTTTCGTTATGGGATGCATCAGTTTCCTTTTGCAATCCTGTAATACAAAATTCAGAGTTTGGGTTGGCCCTGATGGTCAGCAGAAAATCTACAACTTAAAATACGGAGAGCACAAAAGACAGAAAATGGATGTTTTTCTACCCAAAGATTACGCTGTAGATTCTCCGGTTGTTCTTATTGTACATGGTGGAGCCTGGACACTGGGAAAAAAGGAACACATGATCCAGATTCAGAAAATGCTTTTCCAGCATAAAATTCCAAGTATCAATATGAATTATCGCCTGGTTTCCCTCAGGAAAAAAATCACTTATAAACAACAACTTGAGGATATTGGTTCGGTGATTGAGAAATTTAATTCTTTAGCTGAAAAGGCAGAGCTACAGCCCAACAATTATATTATTCTTGGTGAAAGTGCCGGTGGACATCTTGCCTTACTCTATGGTTATCAACATCCGGATCAGATTAAAAAGATCATTTCTTTAAGCGGTCCTACAGATTTTTATAGCCCTGAATATCTGAATTCTTTTTATTCTAAATATACTTCACCTACTCTCCAAAAAGTAGTGGGAACCAAGTTTGATCGTAAAAATTTCTCAGAAGCCTTTAAAGAAGCCAGCCCTATTGCTAATATTACCCATGTTCCTACCCTTTTATTCCAGGGAAATCATGATTTTTTGGTGAATCAACACCAGGGAATTGCAATGGATTCGGCATTGACCCGTATGGATGTTCCTCATAAATTTATCTTTATGGAGAAAACCGGACATGCTCCCAGATTTTTCAGCAAAAGAAAAAGAGACAGTATTATTTATCCGAATATTCTGAATTGGATACAAAAGAACCATTAAAATTGTTTAAGGGGTTTAGGATAAGCCTTCTTAATTCATCTTTCTTAATGGTGTAATGCCTTCAATTTGTCATGCAAAGGTTTTATCTTCTTCATATATACTTTTAGAAAGCAAAAAATGGAATCAACAGAATTGATTTCTTCTTAGTTTACTCTAATAATAGACTATGTTAAAATAAAAAACTTTGTGTAAAATTTAGATCAACACAAACTTAGTATTAATAATTAATGCAAAAAAAAGGCTATCCGTGGAGGGATAGCCTTACATTGTATGTAGAACTTTGAATATTATTCAAAGTCCTTATTTTCGTATTTAGAGAAATCTTCTTTCTTTCCAAACATAAATTTGATTATCACAGGAAGTGTTGTTACCAATACAATTACAATAATAATGTATTCTAGTTTTTCTTTCAAGTTGATTCCAAACTGCTCCATAAAAAGCTTGTCAAGATAGTGCCCTGCGAAGATCAGAATGAATGACCATAGAACAGCTCCAATAACATTATCTCTTAAGAATTCTTTCTTATCCATCCTTACAATCCCTGCCACAATAGGAGTAAATGTTCTCACTACCGGTAAGAATCTTGCCATAATGATGGCCAGTGCGCCATGCTTTTCAAAGAAATCATGTGCCTGATAAAGATATTTCTTCTTAAAAAGCATCGAGTCTGGTCTTTTATATAAAGCAGGACCTGCCTTTCTTCCAAAATAATACCCTACTTCATTTCCTACAATAGCAGCAAGAGCTACTCCTGAGGCAAGAATTGTGGTATCTAAGAAGTCGCTTCCTGTAGAACCAAAAGTTTCTTTAATGATTTCAACGGCATAAATTCCTGAAACAAATAATAGTGAATCTCCAGGCAAGAAAAATCCTACAAAAAGACCTGTTTCAGCAAACACAATAAATAAAATAAGCCAAAACCCTCCCATTTTAATATAAAACTCAGGGTTTAATAAATCCTTCCAGCTATTGAAATCTTCCATATATATTGATGAACAACAAAAATAAGTCTAAAATATCTGAAACAAAAATTAATTATAAGATTTTAACTAAAATTTCACATGATATTTATAGGTCAAGGTCATCGTCGGAAACTGCGGTGCCATCGGCCATCAGGAAAGCTTTAAGGAAAGGGGTTAAATTTCCGTTCATTACAGCATCCACATCTGAGGTTTCATGGCCTGAGCGTACATCTTTTACCAATTTATAGGGATGCATGACGTAATTTCTGATCTGGCTTCCCCATTCAATCTTCATTTTATTGGCTTCAATCTCATTTCTTGCCTTCATACGTTCTTCCAATTCCATTTCATAGAGTCTGGAACGTAAGAGCTGCATTGCTTTTTCTTTGTTTTGAAGCTGAGATCGGGATTCTGAGTTTTCAATGATAATTCCGGTTGGGGCGTGACGAAGACGTACGGCTGTTTCTACCTTGTTTACGTTCTGACCTCCGGCCCCGGAAGATCTCATCGTTTCAAAGGATATATCAGCAGGATTGATATTAATTTCGATTGTATCATCTACTAAGGGATAAACATATACGGAAACAAAGCTGGTATGGCGTTTAGCATTCGAATCAAAAGGTGAAATTCTTACCAGTCTGTGAACTCCGTTTTCCCCTCTTAAATATCCGAAAGCAAATTCACCTTCAATTTCAAGAGTAACCGTTTTCACTCCGGCTACATCACCTGCTTGGAAATTCAGTTCACGAATCTTATAACCTTGTTTTTCTGCCCACATGGTGTACATTCTCATCAACATGGACGCCCAATCACAACTCTCCGTTCCACCAGCACCGGCCGTGATCTGAAGAACTGCAGACAATTCATCCCCTTCATTGGAAAGCATATTCTTGAATTCAAGGTCTTCAATTTTCTCCACCAATTGCGGGAATGTCTCATCAAGTTCTTTTTCAGAATCAGGATCTTCTTTAGCAAAATCTACCAATACCTGCATGTCTTCAAACTGTGCATAAATCTCATCATAGCTTTCTACCCATTTTTTCTTGGAACGAAGCTGCTTCAGGAAAGCTTCTGCCGCTTTAGGATTATCCCAAAACTCAGGTGCTGCTGTTTTCTCATCATCATTGGCAATTTCTATCTTCTTTTTTTCAATCTGAAGGTATCTATACAATTCACCAATTCTGGATTGAACTTCTTTTATCTGGTCGTTATTAATCACGATTTCTTCTTTTTGCAAAAATAAGGGTTTTCTTTTAGAATTGCGAGTTTTTAGGGTGTGAGATATGGGGTATCTTAGTTTAAAGCTCAAGGTTTAAGATGCAAAGTTTCAGATTAAACAAAAGTATTTTATACCCAGTCTTACATCTTTACTCTTTCAATTTTTATAGATCTAAAGTTAAATACTTAGAGTGTAAAAGGTTTTGATTTCTCATCACTAAGTCTCTTTCCTCTATTCTATCATTTCTCTTACAGCATCTCCAATTTTTGGTGCCAGCGCAACTCCCATTCCGGAAAGTCTTACTGCACAAAACTGTCTGTCTGAAAGCTGTTTTACAATAGGGGTTTTCTCATTCCCCATCGCCATAATTCCTGACCATCGTAAAGCGATTTTGAAATCCTGATGGGGCAAAATGACTTCTTTTAAAAAATTTTCTAAGTGGCGCTGCAAAAATTCTGTTGTTTCAAAAGCTGTTGTTTCTTCAGTTTTAAAATCTT
Organism: Chryseobacterium nakagawai; assembly: GCF_900637665.1. Classification (NCBI taxonomy): domain Bacteria; kingdom Pseudomonadati; phylum Bacteroidota; class Flavobacteriia; order Flavobacteriales; family Weeksellaceae; genus Chryseobacterium; species Chryseobacterium nakagawai. The sequence goes on along the minus strand of NZ_LR134386.1, from coordinate 1,958,167 downwards.
GATTCCTTCCGCCGCCTAACAAAACTCTGTTTCCTATATTCCTGAAGTAATAAAACCCTTCATCATAATGAAAAGTACCTTTTAGCTTTAGATTTTCTAGAGGTTCAGTCAGCAGAATTTGTCCCCGAGCAGGAACTATATTTTCCTTTTCAAGAAACGTTGAACTAAAAGCATTCGTACAATGAATTACTTTGTCTGTTTTTACTGAAATAGCTTCTGAAAAACAAATTTTAATTTCATCATCAGTTTCTTCTATATTTTGTACTTCAGTTCCAAACAAAAACTCAATTTTCAATTCATGACATCTTTCTAAAAGTTTCTGTACTAACTTTCCAGAATGCAGGCTTCCTTCACATGGATTTTCTATTAAAAATTGAGATTTACCCAATCCAAATTCTTTTATTTTATGCTGTTGTAAGGAATATGTCTCTTCAAGTCCGGTGATGAATTTCAGCTTCTCATTAACTTCGCTTATATGAAGTAAAGGTTCATCATTATTCAAAATTTCGTATCCTCCATTAAGGTCAAAATCAATTTCGCTGTTTTTAAAATATTGTCTGATTTTTTGAAGTCCATCAAACCTCATTTTAACAAGATCCAATGTTTTATCCCAGCCCATTTTTCGGGAATCAGCAATAATTTCTGTAAGGCTTCCAAAGCATGCAAAACCTGCATTCCGTGTTGAAGCACCCAGTGGAATAGCATTCCGCTCAATAACAAGAATAGATCTTTGAGGGTATTTTTCTTTAATTGATAACGCCGTCCAAAGTCCGGAGAATCCTGCCCCAATAATGACAATATCTCTTTTACGATAAAATGTTTCCTGTTCCCAAATGCTGACCATGAGTAATAAGATGATTAGATGATAGACGAAAGATAATAGATGGAAAGATAATAGATGGAAAGACAATAGACAAAGAGATGATTGAGGAATAACAACCTTCTATCCTAATACCTCATAATTCCTTAATCCTGAGTCTCGTAACACACATCCCGACTACTCTTCTTTCTCTCCGTTATGCTGAAACCCAATGGCACGTCTGGGTTCTTCAACCACTTTGTAAGTTTCTAGTTCATTTTTCAGAGCCTGAATTCTAAACTGGAATTCGTCAAAGTTATTGATGATAGCATCTGCCAAAAACCGAGCTACCTGATCCAGGTATTCTTCTGTAAGTTTTGCTGCAGCATCCCGTAAAGCTCCATTAATAAGTTTCTGGTCTATTTTAAGCTTTTCATTTCGGGTTCTTTGGTAAAGGTTTTTGATCCTTTTCTTTAAACTTTGGGTAAAATCAATAAGCATGGTATTGCTAAAGGCTTTCATTCTTGATGAAACTTCATGCCAGAAAGGGACCTTATCTGCTTTATTATTTTTTAAGATTTTATACAGTAGAGAGTCTTCTTCAAGTCCTCTTGTCATTGCGTATAAGATGATCTCTGAACGTTCAGAAGCATTAGGCGGAAATATTGGAATCATCACATCAAACCTTCCGGGTGCTAAAATTTCCTCATCAATTTCGGATACAGAATTAGCAGAACCTACCATTAGTACGCCTTCTTTTTCAAATTTTCCGATATAATGAAGAATCAGTTCCTGAGCTTCCAGGTTACAGGACGCAATATCATTATCTGCCTTTCTTTCCATCATAATTTCATCAAAATCATCAAGGAAAAGCAGCATCTTATTTTCTTTCATCATAGTTAAAAGAAAATCACTAAAATTGATATGGTTCCCGTCAATCAGTGAAGTCCCTAAATAATGTTTTTTCACTTCTTTAAACTGATAGCCTATGATTTCAGCAATTTTATTGGCCCAGAAAATCTTACCGCTTCCGGGAGGGCCATACAGAATAATTCCTGCCGGTTTATTGATGCCCCAATCTTTGATCTGCTGCGGATTTAAAAATGGTTCAAGAACCGCTGATGTGTAGAAAAACAAATCTCTGTAGCCTATAAAATCTCTTTTCTGCAGACTGGTTTTGTGTCCGAAATAATCATATACAAACTGATAATTTCCACCCAGTTTATTATCGATGCCATAGCTTGAAATCGAAGATTTGAAAAAGCCATTATCAAAAATATTAGGATTATTATCTTTTATCACCTTTTCAACTTTCTCCTTTGGTTGATTGATAACTTCAGCAATCTGTTCCAAGGTTTTATCTTTATCCAGGTCCTTTTCGTATAGTCTTAAAAAATCTACATTTTCACGGGCAAATTTCTCAAAATCTTCCTTTACTTCAAAGTTGGTACTGACGCAGTCTACTAATTCAAGATCAAAGTCCTGTATAAACTGTTTTATCGCTTCTGCAGAGACATTGAGTTCTTCTGCGAGTTCAATTAACTTCATAATTCCCTATTAGTTCTATCAAATTTAATATTTTAATCTTGAAAGTCTATGAAAGTATCAGAATTTAATATCATTTTAATCCAATTTTTATCAATCCAACCCTATTTTTTATTCAATTTTGTTAAATAGTAAAGTTCTCTGGTAATTTACTTTTTCATTTTGACATAATTTTCTATTTTTATCAAAACGAAGGGAATGAAAAAAATATACTACTTTCCAGGCTTGATAAGTGCTGTCCTAATACCTATTTTATTCTGGTATTATGGAAGTCAAAAGTTTGAAGAAATTAATGTTTCAGTAATGGATATTGGTCTTCCTGCGAAAATAAGAGACAGTAATGACACATCATATTTTACCTTTGAGTCTCTTAGAAACTGGGATTACAAGAAAATAAATATAGCCTCTGGTACAGCCAAAGAAAATTCAAAACTATATGTTTCTGAGCTAAAGAACCTCCAAAAAAGAAATGATAAAGAGACGGGAATAGAATTTATTTTAGATCAAAATAATACATACGGTGATTTTGTTTCTCTTCTCAACGATATGTCTATTGCAAAACAGGCTACGTATGCATTAGATCTTGAAAAGACAGGACATCTTTTTGCAACAGTTGAATATAAAGATCCTAATCGTACAGCTCCAGAATTTGAATGCCTCCTCTGTAATGACAATATTTCCATACCTGGAAAAGCTTATGCTCCCAATCTTTTTGACAAAATGCAACAACTTTATACAGGCATTCCTAAAGATGTCTATTCCTTTATTTTTGGGTTTCTTTTATTTTTGAATATATCCATGTTAAGCATTAAAGAAAACCTTCAGATTCACAAAAAAAGAGCAGTATGAAAAGAGTATATTATCATCCGGGACTGATCAGTGCTTTAGTTATTCCTGTTTTGCTGTGGCATTTCGGAAACCGAAAAATTGAAGAAATAACCACTTCAGTGGTGGATATCAGCATCCCGCCCAAATTAGATAAAGACAAAAGCAATTATAATGATGTTCTTGAACCATTAAGAAACTGGAATCTCAAAAAAATAGAAGTTTCCGCTGGTAAAGCAAAAGAAAACTCAGATGCATACGTTTCAGAAGTCAATGCTCTACAACAAAGAAATGAGAAACAAACCGGCATAGAGTTTATTTTAGGGAATGAAAACACCTATGGAGATTTTGTTTCTCTGCTTAATGATATGCATATTTCCAGACACGAAGAATATGCGATAGATCTGGAAAAAACAGGAAATTTACTTGTCCCTGTTACTATTGCTTATCCAAATCTACCAACAGGACCTTGTGAACTTTGTGATGATGTCATTTATAGAATAGATGACGGTTCCATTGTCAGCGACATCCCAAAGCCCAACCTTTTTGAAAAAACTCAGGCATTTTTCTCTCACCTGACCAAAGAGGCTTATGTTATTATCGCAGGATTCCTGATATTATCTTATATTTCTATATTAAGTTTTAAAGAAAGGTATCAATCCTCTACATACCATTTAAAATAAAAGGCTGCCATGTGGCAGCCTCTTTCTTTCAATTTACTTTTTATCTAACAACGGAAGATATTTTCCGTATCCTTTCGTTTCCATTTCAGCTTTGGGAATAAATTTCAGAGAAGCACTGTTGATACAGTAACGAAGTCCTCCTTTATCCTCTGGTCCATCTGTAAATAAATGTCCTAAGTGAGCATCTCCGGTTTTACTTCTTACCTCTACCCTTGTCATTCCATGAGTACGATCCAGTTTTTCATCAATCAAACCTTTAGTGATCGGTTTTGAGAAGCTTGGCCATCCGCAGCCTGATTCAAATTTATCGGTAGAAACAAACAAAGGCTCTCCTGTAGTAATATCTACATAAATTCCCTCACGGGTTTCGTTCCAATATTCATTTTGAAAAGCTCTTTCGGTACCGTTTTCCTGCGTTACATTATATTGTTCTGCTGTCAGTTTTTGCTTTAAAGCTTTTTTATCCTGCTTTTGATACGTTGTTGCTTTTGGAAGTGGGTTGGCTTTTTTCGCCATTTCAAAAAGTCCCGGTTCAATATGACAATATCCGCCGGGGTTTTTATCTAAATAATCCTGGTGATAGTCTTCCGCTTTATAGAAGTTTTTCAAAGCAATAGTTTCTACCACAACCGGTTTGCTATATCCCTTTGCCAATTTCTGAACTTCATTTTTTACAAGGGCCTCATCAGCTTTATCAGTATAATAAATTCCTGTTCTATATTGGTCTCCTCTATCATTTCCTTGCTGATTAAGGCTCGTAGGATCAATAGTTTTAAAATATAAATCAATTAACAGCTTCAAATCCACTTGCTCAGGATCATATTTCACTTTCACTGTTTCTGCGAATCCTGTTGTGTGGCTTACCACTTCTTCATAGGTTGGATTCTGAGTTTTTCCGTTGGCATATCCTACTTCTGTTCCTACAACCCCACGAATCTGCTGAAAGAAATGCTCTGTTCCCCAAAAACATCCACCTGCAAAATAAATTTCCCTGACATTTTTATTATCCATAATTTCCTGTTTTTCTTTTTTTATGTCTGTTTCAATAGGCTTATTCTTTTTAAAAAGCCCGCTTCCGGCAGCAAAGACTGCAATACCCAGAACAATTCCGAGTACAATTAATATATTTTTCATATTTAGCTTTTTATTCATTATTTATTTTTTTCTAATATCATGAATCCAAACCCTAAAAGCATTAGATCTTTTAAAATAAAAAAGTCTGTAACAGGAACTCCATCTACTATTTTCCACATTCCCGGAGTCGTAAATAAATAACTTAATGTCACCAGAAAAGTAACCACCATTCCTATTCCTGCATATCTTTTTAGTACAGCAAATTTCGCACTAAATATCAGTAATAAAGCAATGATAATTTCTATCACTCCGATAAGATTTGATACAGTCTGGACGCTCATTATCTTATATACGAAAAAGGTTAAGAAATGGTTTTCCACCAAAGGCTTTATAGCTGCTGCTTCAGTTGGAGTAAATTTGAAAACCCCAATCCAAAGCAATATAAGCGCTGCTCCGAAAAGAGAAATATAATACCCCAGGGAATACGTTGATGGATGTTTATCCGATTGATTTACTGTTCCGATCATTTTTTTAGATTTTGAATTAATACTTTTATTGTTTTCAAAAGTATAGTCGGAACTATTTCAAAATCCTGACAAAATTTTTCTTAGAAATCTAGTTTTTCAATCATTTTATTTTTAAAATCCTGAATTTCAGATTCATTAATTTCAGCATTTTTTTCTGTCAATGTCTTTTTAAAAATCTTATCCAGTAACTTCAGCTTTTCATTATAGGCCTTACACCATTTACAGATAGCAATATGAAGACTCAATCTCCTGTTTTCTTTGGGAGAGATTGTTTGGGCATTACGCTTTTCCATCAGCAAAGTGGCTTCACTGCATGGCAAAAATAATATATGTAGAATGTTTCTTATCATCTCTATACTTTTGAAAACCAGTTAAACTCCAGACATTCTCTAAGCTGCATCCGGGTTCTTTGAAGGATCTTCCAAAGATTAGTCGTGGAAACATTCAATTCCTGACTCACATCGGGTGCTTTTTTTTCTTCGAGATAATACATTTTTAGTAAAATTTTCCATCTGGCAGGCAATTCTTCGATGCATTCTTCAAGTGTTTTGTTAAATTCCTGATTGTCTAACAGTTCAGATTCTGTGGAAACATTCCAGTCATTCAACACATCATTATTTTTCCATGACCCTGACTCATCAAAAAAGTGGTCCAGCCTTACATTGGGCTCAGATTTATATTTTTTCCGGTAAAAATCAGCAATTTTTCTCTGAAGAATAGCCATAAGCCAGGTGAGTGGCTGGCTCTTCCCTTCAAAAGAATCATAATTGGAAAATGCAGCAATAAAAACATCCTGAACAACATCCTGAGCATCTTCTTTATTGGAAAGCATATATAAAGCTTTCTTCAAAAGCGGTCCGGAATATTGATCTATCCAGCTTTTCAGCATTTCGTTTTTCATCATTATAATAGGTTGTTCTTATCTTATTTCAGATCTTAACGAAGGTAATAAGTTAAATGGAAATGACAAAAATTTTCTTGGAGTGAATGCTTTGTTGTTGGAAAACGTAAAGACGCAAGATTTCAGATCATGAAACTATTTTTAAGGCGCAAGGATTTTATCTCCGGTAAAATTCTACATTGTTGTATTGGCTACTAATGCACGAATAACCTTATTCTATGGGTTTATGTATAAAGAAGATAGTTCGTGAATTTGTGCCAAAAATTAATGTTAGTCTTTGCATGTATCCGTAAAATAAAAAATGATATTTAATAGGTAGTTTTTACCTATTGTCATTTTGACGAAGGAAGAATCTCATTGATGAATTTAGATTCTTCGTTTCACTTCGTTACATTCGGAATGACAGAGCGAAATAATAAATTAATATAAAATTAGAGTTACCATAAAAATTTAAGAGTCTATAAGAGCATATATTCCTAACCATGAGTAATTATTATGTCCGGCATTTGATAAAACATCCTTGAAAATATCAAATATTGGATATTAAATCACCTAAAAATCTTAAATTTGCATCTTATCAAAATTTGATATTAAAAAAAGCAAAAGCAATACTATGACATCACAAGAGATACGTCAAAAATTTTTAGACTATTTTAAAAGTAAGGAGCACCTTATCGTTCCTTCAGCTCCTATTGTGCTGAAAGACGACCCTACCCTTATGTTTTCCAACTCAGGAATGACGCAGTTCAAGGATTTTTTCCTTGGCTACAAAACACCTACGGCCCCAAGAATTGCCGATACACAGAAGTGTTTAAGAGTTTCAGGAAAGCATAATGATTTGGATGATGTAGGTAGAGATACTTACCACCACACCATGTTTGAAATGTTGGGGAACTGGTCTTTCGGGGATTACTTCAAAAAGGAGGCTATTGCTTTTGCCTGGGAATTACTGACTGAAGTATACGGAATACCAAAAGAGAATTTATACGTAACGATTTTTGAAGGAGATACATCTGAAAACCTTAACAGAGACCAGGATGCTTATGATTACTGGAAATCTCATATTTCAGAGGATAGAATCATCAACGGAAATAAGAAGGATAACTTCTGGGAAATGGGCGCAAGCGGACCTTGTGGACCTTGCTCAGAAATTCATATTGATTTAAGAACTCCGGAAGAAAAAGCTAAAGTTTCTGGTTTGGAACTAGTAAACAACGATCATCCTCAAGTGGTGGAAGTTTGGAATCTCGTTTTCATGGAATTTAACAGAAAAGCAGATGGTTCTCTGGAAAAATTACCTGCTCAACATGTAGATACAGGAATGGGCTTTGAACGTCTTTGTATGGCGCTTCAAGGGAAATCTTCCAACTATGACACTGATGTTTTCACTCCGCTAATTGCGAAGGTTGAAGAACTTTCAGGGAAAAAATATACAGGAATTTTAGAAGATGAAAAAGATATTGCCATTCGTGTAGTTGTCGATCACATCAGAGCTGTCTCTTTTGCGATTGCAGACGGACAATTGCCTTCAAACGGAGGAGCGGGCTATGTTATTAGAAGAATTTTGAGAAGAGGAATTTCTTATTCTTATCGATTCTTAGATATGAAAGAACCCTTCCTTTACAAATTGGTTGCTGTTCTTCAGGAACAAATGGGAGCTTTCTTCCCTGAACTTGAAAAGCAAGGAACTTTGGTAACAGAAGTCATCAAAAGTGAAGAAGATTCATTCTTAAAAACTATTGAAAATGGTCTGATCAGAGTTGATAAATTGATTCAACAGACCATTGCTGATCATCTGAAAGTATTACCAAGCGAAGAGGTTTTTGAATTGTATGATACCTATGGTTTTCCTGATGACTTAACAAGAATTATTGCTGAGGAAAAAGGATTAACGATTGATGAGAAAGGATTTGAAGCTGAAATGAAGAAACAAAAGCTTCGTTCAAAAGCGGATTCTGCTCAGAAAGTTTATGACTGGGTAACATTAGAAGAAAAACCTGAAACATTTGTTGGATACGACCAGATTGAATCTGAAACCTATATTACAAGATACAGAAAGGTAGAAAATAAAGACGGAGAATTTTATCAGGTGGTATTAAGCAGCTCTCCTTTCTACCCTGAAGGTGGTGGACAGGTTGGAGATAAAGGGGTGCTTGAGAATGCCACTGAAAGCTTCGAAGTACTGGAGACTAAAAAAGAAAATGGATTAATCATTTCTTTGATTAACGGTCTTCCGAAAGATGCAGGAGCTCTTTTCTATGCTAAAGTAAATGCAACAGACAGAAAGAACTCTCAGGGTAACCACTCTGTAACTCACCTTTTACATGAGGCATTAAGAGATGTTTTAGGAACTCACGTGGAGCAAAAAGGTTCTTACGTAGGTCCTGATTATCTGCGTTTCGACTTCTCTCACTTTAATAAAATGACTGAAGAAGAAATCGCCTTAATTGAAGAAAAAGTAAATCACAAAATCAAAGAAAGTATTGCATTACAGGAATTCAGAAGTATTCCAATTAAGGAAGCTTTAGAGAAAGGAGCAATGGCTTTATTTGGTGAAAAATATGGAGACCATGTGAGAATGATCCAATTCGGAAGTTCTAAGGAACTTTGCGGAGGGACTCACGTAAAAAATACCAGTGAAATCGGTCACTTCAAAATTACTTCTGAAGGTTCTGCAGCGGCAGGAATCAGAAGAATTGAAGCTATTTCAGGAGACCAATCAGAAGAATACTTCAAGAGTCTTGAAAAACAGATGATTGAACTTTCTCAATTGCTGAAGTCTAAAGATGTTGTAAGATCTATCGAGAAATTAATCGAGGAAAATGCATCATTAAAATCTGAAGTTGACGCTCTTAAAAAAGAAAAGGCAAAAGGAGAAATCGGTGATTGGAAAAATGCTTATGAGCAGAAAGGTAACAAACAGTTATTAGTAAAAAAGACTTCTTTAGATGCTGGATCTGTTAAAGATATTGTATTCCAATTGAAGAAAGAGATTCCAACTTCAGTAACGATCATTCTTTCTGATGCGGATGGCAAACCAATGATTACTGTAGGAGTTTCTGATGATCTGGCAGCAGATTATCAGGCAGGAGCTATTGTGAAAGATCTTGCTAAAGAAATCCAAGGTGGTGGTGGTGGAAATCCTGGTTTTGCTACGGCAGGTGGTAAAAACCTTGATGGATTGGAAAACGCTTATCAGAAAGCTTTGAATATTTAATTAATTCCTATAAAATATTACCGCTTTGCGGCTTTAAGGATTTCATTATCCTGAGTTAATATAAACAATAATCCCTTTCAATTTTTGAAAGGGATTATTTGTATTTGCTAAATTTAGTTTACCTGTAAGTCATCATACAAATTATCAACTACTTTTTCTAAAATTTCTCCTGTTTCATTAAAGCTGGTATTGGTCAATATGGATATTCCTATATTTTGTTTAGGATAAATCACAAACCAATTCTGCATTCCGTATATGCCTCCATGATGTCTATAGATTAATTTATTACCATTTTCTATGATGTACCAATGATAACCCTCCCAAAAATCAGAACCTTCTTTATATAATTTTTTATGAGATTCATTGACAATAAGATTGGATGGGTTAAGTTGCAATTTCATATATTTCACTAAATCCGGAGCCGTAGAGTGCAATCCTGAAATTCCACCCCATAAAGTTCTTTTGAAGTTAGGCATTGCCTCATTTTTATCGTTATAACCTTTTACTAATCTTGTTCGGTCATTGTCATTGAGTGTAAACTTGGTTTGGTTCATTTTATTGGGTTTCAAAATAAATTCAGTGACCAAGTCCTCAAAAGGTTTGTGATACACTTTTTCAAGTATATAGGCTGTCACCTCAGGAGCTGTATTTGAATAGTAATATTTTTCACCAGGTTTCGTTTCAATTTTGATGAGCTTTAATCCTTCAAAAAAGGCCTCTTTATTTTCGCTTTTTATTGGAAAATTAGGAAATCCACTTGTATGGGTGATGAGGTGCTTGATTCTTATAGGTTCACCTTTAAACTCTAAATTAGGATAAGGGTCGTCAAGATAGATTCTAATATCATCATCCATATTTATTTTTTTATCAAGTACGGCTTTAGCAGCTATATAACCTGTAAAGGTTTTAGTTACAGAAGCTAACTCATAAAGTGTAGAATCGTTGGGCTTATTTCCTTTTCCAATCGTTAATTCTCCAAAATGTTTTATGGTGGATTCGCCATTTTTAAGCACCGCAACGGAAACAGAATGAAATCTTTTGTCCTCTAATAATTGAAGAGCATTTTTTGTTATTGCATTTTCAATATTCTGTTTACTGACTTGCTGGACACTTTTACACCCGACTAGGGTAAAAAATAAAATAGGGATAAAATATTTCATGGTTATAGTTTAGTTTTCTGATTAGGCGGTTAAATAGTGCATAACATTTGATTTTCCGCAATGCGTTAATCCAAATTATAAATTTGTTAAAAATAAATAATTATCCATTAAGAAAGTAATTTTATTCACTTAGGGTAAAGGGTCTTGCAAAAAAAACAAGGTGATAGTGGAAATCCTGGTTTTGCTACAACAGGCAATAAATTATTTATAACTGTTCTAATTATTGACTATTCCTTAACAAACTCTTACCTAATCTTAAACTATTTGTTTTCTCTCCGTAAAGTCTAATTAACACTAGGTCTTTAGTTTTGTCATAATCGAAATTCAAAAAAAAGTAATTATGAAAATTAACAAAACTATTGGAGCCTTAGTCTTTGCTGCCTTTGCTTTTCAAAGCTGTAATGAAGATAATAACGGAGGTGAAAATACTCCTGTCAATGACAAGGTCAAAATTGAAAACTACTCTAAAGAGTCTGCTTTTGTGTATGGGATGACTGGCTTTGAGAACTTAAATATTACCACGCTTATTTCCAGTTCTGATGTTCTTCCAGGTTCTCCTGATTTTGTTTTCGGAGGACAGCCTGATGGAATGGGAATCATGAAAGACCCTAACTCAGACGGTTATCTGATGATTACCAACCACGAGATCAAACAATCAGTATCAAGAGTGTATCTGGATAAAACGTTCAGACCTGTAAAAGGGGAATATATTTTAAATGGGACCGGAGGAATGACAAGATTGTGCTCAGCAACATTGGCAACACCCGAAATTCATGGTTTCAGCGCCTTCCTTACTGCAGGAGAATCTGGTGAAGAAAGTATGGTTCATGCGTTGGATCCATTGGCACCAGCATCTCAGGCATCAGACAAAACCAGAGTAAAACCAGCCTTAGGAAAAGCTTCTATGGAAAATGCAGTTCCTCTTCCTAAAGATGTTTCTAATGGAAAATCTTATATCTTAATTGGGGAAGATCAGTCTTATTCTTCTTCTCACCAGTCTGCAGGACAGCTGATCATGTATGTAGCAGATACTCAGGGAGACTTGAATAACGGTAAATTATATGCACTGAAAAGAACAAATAATAACTATACTGAAACGGATATGACGAAAGGAAGCAACTATGATGTAGAATTTGTTGAGATTCCTAACGCTAAAAACCTTACCGGAGCTCAGATCAATCAGAAAAACATTGATAATAATGCCATCCGTTTTTCAAGAGTAGAGGATGTGGACTACAGAAAAGGAGCAGGAAAAGGAAGAGAGATTTACTTTACCGCAACGGGAGAATCTTCTGATGGTGTAAATCCAAAGCCGGGATTAACGATGTGGGGAAGAGTGTATAAGCTTGTTCTTAACTCCAGCAATATGTTGACAGGAAAATTAGAAGTAGTTGCGGAAGGAGATTCTAACCCTGGTAATAACCTGATTAATCCAGATAATTTATGTGTAACTGAAAACTATGTTTACATCCAGGAAGACGGAGATTCATATTATAAAGCAGCTAACCATGATTCACATATCTGGCAGTTGAATATCGCTACAAAGCAATATAAGCCATGGCTGAATATGAAACATAACAGAGGTAATTCTGCATGGAATACGGCATACAACCAATCCGGAGATCTTCAGAAATTCGGTTCATGGGAATATGGAGCAATGGTTGATATTTCCGATATCATCGGAGTTCCTAATACATTTGCTGTGAATATACATTCTCACACTTGGCAATTAGATAAATTTAAAAATCCTGACGGTTCTGGAGTCAACACCAATAAAGAAGGTGGACAAATTGTAATTATCAGAAACGTAGAAAAATAGTTTTAATTACTCTCTATTAATCAAAGTATCAACAGAAAATCACTGTTGATACTTTTTCATACTTATGAAGAAACTTTCAAAATATCCGATACTTCTTCTTTTATATTCTGCAACAGCTCTTTTTGTCCTTTCCTATTGTAAAAGTGAAAAACAGCAGCCAATATATGAAGACCTGGGTTCTGTAAAAAGCAGGATCATCACCACCAACACTGATTTTGAAAAACAGATCAATGAACTGAAAGCCCTTGTTTCTAAAGACTCTGATGAAAAGCTTCTTCAGGAGAAGTTTGAGAGTATCAGAAAGACTTATAAAAAAATGGAATGGGCCATAGAGTACTTCCTTCCCCACTCTGCCAGATTCATTAACGGACCGGCACTTCCTGAAATAGAGATGGATGAACACACAGAAATAGAACCTGAAGGACTGCAGGTTTTAGAAGAAATGTTTTATCCTTACCAGAAAGAGAATAAAGATGAGGTGAACCGAATGCTCAACAAACTCATCAATAAAAGCAATACCATAAAAACTAATTTCCAGGTCATTACCATTAGTAAAGACCAGGTTTTTGATGCTTTGAGGCAGGAAGCTTTCAGAATTTCCAGCCTGGGAATTTCAGGTTTTGACACCCCCATTTCTGGAGTGTTTTTAAAAGAAATCCCTTCTTCATTGGAAGGCATTAAAGAAACATTGGAACAAATATCTACCGACAGATCAAAAAATAAAGCCCTGAAAAGTATTATCACGGAGATCAATGCAGCTACAGAAATCCTGAAAAAAAATACTGATAAAAATACATTCGATTATGTCAACTTCATCCCGGATCATCTCAATAAGATCACTACGCTGTTGCTTGATTTTAAAAATCAGGAAAAAATCCCGGATGTGGAGGTAACGACAGCATTAAACAAAAATGCAGCTACATTTTTCTCTAAAAATGCTTTCAACCCTAATGCTTTCACTCCCGGAAAAGAATATGCTTTTTCTGAAGAAAAGGCGGCTCTTGGACAGCAGCTTTTTAAAGATAACATGCTATCAAATAACAACAACCGTAGCTGTGCAACATGCCACATTCCTGAAAAAGCTTTTACTGATGGTCTTGCGAAATCAATGTCGCTCGAAAATTCAGAACTTGCCAGGAATGCTCCTTCCCTCAACTATGCAGGATTTCAGCATGGTCAGTTTTGGGATATGAGGAAGGATGACCTGGAAGGGCAAAGCTCAGATGTGATCTCTAATAAAGAAGAAATGCATGGAGATTTAACGATCATTCTTGCTAAAATTAACCAAGATAAAAACTATCAGGCGGCATTTAAAAAGATTTATCATTCACAAAAGGCTGAGGTGTGGCAGCTTCAGAATGTATTGGCAAGTTATATACGTTCTTTAGCAAAATTCAATTCCAATTTTGATGAATATATGCAGGGAAATAAATCGGCAATGACCGAAAGTCAAAAGCGTGGCTTTAATCTATTTGTCGGGAAAGCCCAATGTGCGATATGTCATTTTATTCCCTTATTTAATGGTACCGTTCCCCCAACTTTCAAAAAAACAGAGCAGGAAGTATTGGGAATAGCTATCAATGGAGAAAATAAAACATTTGATAATGATCTGGGAAGAGGAAAGTTTCATGAAACAGTAGCTGCCTTACAGCATTCCTTTAAAACGCCTACTCTCAGAAACATTCATAAAACAGCTCCTTATATGCACAACGGAGGCTATACAACACTGAAAGAGGTCATGAATTTTTACAATAAAGGCGGTGGAAAAGGTTTCGGATTTAAGGTAGAAAACCAAACACTTTCTGATAGTCCGCTGCAGTTAACTGAACCTGAAATAGATGATATTATTGAATTTATGAAGGCTTTAGATGATCGATAGACAGTTCAACCTTAAAAAAGCGATAAAAACTCCTGAACAGATAGAGTTCGGGAGTTTTTTTATTGGAAATTATCGAAAAACATAGAAACACCATCTGAAAGAAGAATTTCAATCTGATGTTTTAGGAAAATATTCATCCTTATATTAGATTAAATCAATGTTATACTGTGTTAAAAACTTTTCCAGCACAATAAATATCATTAATTTTACCTAGTTTTTTTAAATGAAAAGGGGTTTACAGTTATTATTTTTTATGATCTGCTTTTTGGGGTATTCACAACTGAAAATTAAAGTTGTTGATGGCTCTACTCAAAAGCCTATCTCCAATGCCAAGGTTTTTTGTGGCAATACTATACTTGGCTATACCAATACTCTGGGCGTTCTGGAGTTTAAAACCACCTGCCTGAATATTGAGGTTGAAGCTGAATCTTTCCAAAAGGAAACAACAACTGTGGAAAGCAGCATGGAGGTTTCTCTGACTAAAAAATCTTCAAATACCACCCATATTGAAACAGTCGTGATTGAAGATAAAAGTGACCCGAGAGCTTTGGAAATCCTGAAAAAAGTTAACAAACTATTCAATGAGAACTCGCCTAAAAGCTTGGGCTCCTATGCATATAAATCATATGAAAAAATTTCTCTAGACATTGATGAAGACAGTCTTTCTCAATTTAACCAGTATTTTAACGACTTAAATTTTTTCAAGAAAAAGAGGGAAAAAGACTCACTGAATAACATCAATGCAAGGAAAATATTTGCGAAAAGTAAACTTTTTCTCTGGGAAAGAGCTCAGGAATTTCTATACTCTAAAAAATATGGTGAAAAAATCAATATTCTGGACAATAGAATTTCCGGGCTGAAACAGCCGGTCTATGAGATGATCGCCCTTCAGCAAAGCAATAGGGATATTGTTCCTGAACAGGTGAAGCCAGAAAACAGAGGTCTTTACAGATACTTTCTTTCTGATACCATAGAACTTGACGGAAGAAAAAACTTTGTCATTCGCTTCCGTGAGGTTAATTATAAAAATCCAGACAAAAAAAGAAAATATACCGGAGCAATTTACATCGATACAGAAACTTACGGAATCAAAAAAATTGAAAATTTCAGTAAAAATAAAAATGACGGAATTATTACCAGTACCTGGGTTTTCTACAACAACAAATGGTTTCTTGCCCATGAAAAGACTAAACTTAAAATGGGAAAAATGGCTATGGGTGACAAAGAGCATGCTGATAAAAAGGATAAAAAGAGCTTTGGAACCTATGCTTTTCTTACGTCAAAATATTTTGATTTTCAATCTCCCATCGAAGAGAATGCCAAAGACTTCAAAGGATATACTTTCGATGTAAAAAGTATTGACGGACATTCTCTTGATCGATACAGAACCGAGCCTCTTACAGAAAGGGAGCAAAATACGTATAAAACCATCGACAGTCTTGGTAAAAAATATAAAATAGACAGTAAAGCACAGATTATTTCCGGATTGCTTAACGGGCAGATCAGAGTGGGTGTTGTAGATTTTGCCGTAGATGAAATTGCCAACTATAATTCCTATGAAGGATTCAGACTGGGAGTAAAAGCTAAGATTAATGAAAACTTCAATCCTTATTTCTCTCCGGATTATTATTTTGCATATGGAGTAAAAGACCGAAGATGGAAATACGGAATGGGAATAGACATCAAAACAACATTGGAAAAGAACTCCTTTTTCAGATTTGATTTTTATGATGATGTAACTGCTTCAGGGGAATTTTACAGAAGACTCTGGAATTTCAAAATGAGGATGATGAACTTTGGAAACAATCTGAACAACGATAAGTATTTCCACTTCAAAGGCGCCTCATTATCTTATCTGAATGATGTTACAAACGGTCTTACCCTAGCCCTTGCTGTAAGAAGAAATATTGAAGAAGCTCAATTTGATTACCAGTTCATGGATGGTGGATCTTCCTTCAAGAATTTCAATACACTGTTTACGTTAAAGTATTCACCGAATTCTACTAATATTATGACCCCTCAGGGAAAATCTCTGATCGATCAGAAGTATCCGGAGTTGTATTTCAACTATGAGCAGAGTTATAAAATGGCTGGTGGAAGTTTCAATTATTCCCGTTTTGATGCCCTTTTTGTTCATAATTTTAAAACAGCAATCGGAACAACAGGTTTCAGATTGTATGGTGGAGTTGTTTTAGGAGAAGCTCCAATCTGGAAGAATTTTACAATGAACGGGCTTGCTTCTCCGGGTAAAGATTTTAATTTTAACCTTACTTCGTTTCTTGGGTTTGCAACTTTGGAGGGTGGAAAATATTACAACGATAAATTTGTTGCTTATTATTTTACTCATAAACTGCCGTTTTACTTTAAAAGTTTTGGACATAATGTTTCCAGCTTTGATTTTGTACTGCGTGGAACGATTGGAGATATGAAGCATCCAGAATACCATCAGTTCAGATTTAAAAAATTAGATCACCTGTACCAGGAAGTAGGTTTGGAATGGAACAACTTCCTTTCCAGCTATTTCAATCTGGGGTTATTCTATAGGGTAGGATATTATGCTACCCCACACTTTAAGCAGAATTTCGCCATTCAGTTTAAATTGAAGTTCCTTGAATTTTAATCAAGAATAAATTATACTTACAATAAAATAATATGCAAAGAATAGAGATCAAAGCGGAAGACTTTTTTGAATTATTAAAATTAAAAGATACTTCTATGTGGGCTATTTTCTCACAGATGATTGATGGTAATGAAAAAGAAATCATATTTTTAGATCACGAAGGTAAAATCCTTTTCAACTATATTTTACCAGCTGATGCAGAGAAACTGGAAGAAGACAGAAAAGAGTTCTCCAAACAGTTTGCTGACAAGCTTGGTAGCCTAAATTAAAAGCCAATGAATAAGAATTATATTTTTTCTTTACTGGGTCTTCTTGTATTCAGTATCGGAAATGCTCAAAGCTATAAAAAACCTTTAGTATCAGCCATCAAAGAAGCTGATCTGAAAAAGGATATGTATGAATTGGCTGCAGATCAGTTCTGGGGTCGTGAAGCAGGAACTCTGGATGAGTTAAAAGTATCGATGTGGCTGGCTGACAAAGCCAAGGAAGCAGGAATGAAACCTGCCGGTGACCATGGTACTTTTTTCCAGTTTTTTGATATGTACAGACATCAGACAACTCCGCAAAGCAGCCTGAAAATCGGAGATACTCCATTGAAAATATGGAAGGATTTTCTAGTAGCAGAGCCAGTAAATGCTTCTGTAGATGCTGAAATTGTCTATGCAGGAAATACTGAACCTGAAGATCTAGCCAAACTAAATCTTAAAGGAAAAGTGCTTGCAGTAAATGCTTCTGACAAAAACATTGATAAAGATATGACTCTTTTTGTAAGAAGATATCCAGGATTTGTGAGGACAAAATACTACAACAAAGCGACTGAACTGGGAGCAAAAGCAATCATTTTCATCACAGATGATATTTCAGAAAAAAGCTGGGTAGAAGTACTTCCTCAAATGACAAGAGGAAGCTATGGTGTGGAAGGCTTAAGAGAAAAAATAACGAACAATATTCCTGTTCTTTGGATTAAAAGAGAGAATACAAACTGGGTAAAAAGCAACCCTAAGATTTCCCTTAACCTGATGACTGAAACATACAAATATCCTTCAGTAAATATCATTGGAAAAATTGAAGGAACAGATCCTGTTCTTAAAAAAGAATATGTTCTGTTGAGCGGACATCAGGATCATGACGGAATCAGACATCCTGTAAAAAACGACACCATCTACAACGGTGCTGATGATAATGCCAGTACGTGTGTTGCCATGCTGGCCATGGCAAGAGCTTACAAAAAGCAACCGGGAAAAAGAAGCATTCTGTTTGTATTCCATGGAGCTGAAGAAAGAGGCTTACTAGGTTCAAGATGGCATGCTGCTCACCCTGTAGTTCCGAAGGAGAGTATTGTAGCTGTGTTGAATGGTGATATGATCGGAAGAAATGATAATAATGAAGCCGCTTTATTAGGCGGAAATGCTCCGCATAAAAACTCTGAAGAGCTTGTAAAAATGGCTGAAGATGCTAATAACGAAAGTACAAAATTCAAGTATTTAAAAGATTGGGATTCTCCGAATCATGCTGAGTATTTCTATTTCAGAAGTGATCATCTTCCGTATGCCAAAGTGGGTATTCCCGCCATATTCTTTACCAGTGTGCTCCATGATCAGTATCACACTCCACAGGATGAATCTGAAAACATCAATTACAAGAAGTTATATAAAATGACAGAATGGATGTACAGAACTTCCTGGAAAGTTGCCAATGAGACTGAACGTCCGAAAGTAATTTCAAATTTTACGCTTGAACGATAAAATGACCAAATCCGGCTCACTGAAGTGAGCCGGATTTTTCTTGTTTTAATTCCACGGGTGCACCAATAAAATCATTAAGGCATTCGTGGTTAGGGTTAGATTTTAGAATCATCTTTATAACAACTAAATCAGCAGATTCATCAAAGACGGATCATTGTTCAGGTAGTTGACAAAAAAATCCTGTCTTTTCATGTTGTCCATTAGGGGTGTGAAATCCTCTTTTTGTTTCACCGCAATTCCTACTACCGCAATTCCTTTTTCTTTTGAATTTTTCTGAGTGTATTCAAAAAAAGTAATATCATCATTAGGCCCAAGCACATCCATTACAAAAGTTTTCAATGCTCCCGGACGTTGTGGGAATCTTACCAGAAAATAATGTTTCAAGTTGGCATACAGCAAAGCTTTTTCTTTGATTTCTTCCATTCTGGTAATATCATTATTACTTCCACTGATAATACAAATTACATTTTTTCCTTCGATCTGATCTTTATATTTTTCTAAAGCAGCCACAGAAAGAGCACCGGCCGGCTCCACCACGATAGCATCTTTATTATATAATGAAAGTATCGTTTCACACACAAGCCCTTCCTCTACGGTAACTACATCATATAATGTATTTTTACAAAGTTCAAACGTGAGATCCCCTACCTTTTGCACAGCTGCACCATCTACAAATCGGCTTATTTTATCAAGATGAAAGGGCTTACCATTTTCCAGAGCCTTTTTCATGCTTGCCGCTGCGGAAGGTTCCACTCCAATGATTTTGGTTTGGGGAGATAATTCTTTAAACACAGAACAAATACCTGCAGCCAACCCACCACCTCCTATTGGTACAAAAAGATAATCAATAGGTTCATCAGATTGTTCAAGGATTTCCAATGCCGTTGTAGCCTGCCCTTCAATAATCGCAGGATCATCAAATGGATGAATGAATGTTCCGTCATTTTCATTACAAAACCTCATCGCAGCATCTTTTGCTTCATCAAAGGTATCTCCCTGCAAAACAACATCAATGTAGTTGCCACCAAACATTTTAACCTGCTCCAGCTTTTGACCGGGAGTAGGTAAAGGCATAAAAATAGTACCTTTCACCTCCATGGTATTGCAGGCAAAAGCAACTCCCTGAGCATGATTTCCTGCGCTGGCACAAACAATGCCACGGGAAAGCTCTTCCTCTAACATCGTTGACATCTTATTGTATGCCCCACGAATTTTATAAGATCTCACCCTTTGAAGGTCTTCTCTTTTAAATTGTACTTGAGCATTATAAACTCCTGATAAATTATTATTAACAGCTAAAGGAGTTCTGACACAAACATTTTTAAGTCTTTCGGCCGCTTGGTAAACTTTATCCAATACAGATAAATAGGTTTCTCCCGTCTTCATTCTTCTTTTGGTATTAATTATTTTCGGGTCTCAGGCTTCGTACAGTTTTTCCCGCCTTCCACATTTCACTCTCTCTCAATTCTGTTAATTCAACTTCCAAATTTTCTCTGTAATCAGGTTTACTATTACTATCAATTGATCTTTGTGCTTCATTTCCTGCAGCAACATTATCATACAATTCTTCAAATAAAGGAGAAGTTGCATCTCTGAAACGCTTCCACCAATCCAAAGCTCCTCTTTGAGCAGTTGTACTGCAGTTCGCATACATCCAATCCATTCCGTTTTCAGCTACCAGTGGCATCAATGATTGGGTAAGTTCTTCTACCGTTTCGTTGAAAGCTTCTGATGGACTATGCCCATTTTTTCTCAAAACATCATATTGTGCTGCAAATATTCCTTGCACCGCTCCCATCAACGTTCCTCTTTCTCCGGCAAGATCGCTGTACACTTCTTTTTTAAAGTCTGTTTCAAATAAATATCCGCTTCCTATGGCAATTCCCAGAGCGGTCACTCTTTCTCTTGCTTTTCCTGTTGCATCCTGATAAACAGCAAAACTGCTATTCAGTCCTCTATCCTGAAGAAACATTCTTCTTAATGAAGTTCCTGATCCCTTTGGAGCTACCAAAAAGACATCTACATCTGCCGGAGGAACAATTCCTGTACGTTCATTAAAGGTAATTCCAAACCCGTGAGAGAAATACAAAGCTTTTCCAGGGGTAAGATGTTGCTTTACTTTTGGCCAGTATTCAATTTGTGCCGCATCACTCAACAGATAGCAGATAATCGTTCCTTTTTCTAAGGCTTCTTCAATTTCAAATAAGGTTTCACCCGGAACAAAACCATCTGCCACTGCCTTATCCCAGGATTTAGAGTTTTTTCTCTGTCCTACGATCACATTAATTCCATTGTCTTTCTGGTTCAGTGCCTGTCCCGGCCCCTGTACACCATACCCGATTACCGCTACTACTTCATCTTTTAATACTTCCTGAGCTTTTTTCAACGGAAATTCTTCTCTTGTTACTACGTTTTCCTCTACTCCTCCGAAATTTAATTTTGCCATTTTCTATAATTTTATTTTATTGTTTATAATTTTGATTTCGCCTTAGCTAGCGTGTTCTATTGCTGTGAAATATGGATTTTTATGATAATGAACCTCCAGTACATCTACCTGCTTTTCCATTTGTCTGGTGATCTTCTGAACAGATTCTTCGGTTTCTCTGATCGTAATCACAAACTTTTTTATGTTCTCCGTTTCAGAGGGTCCCATATTAAAATTTGTCATGGAAATTCTCCTTCTTGAAAAAATAGCATTAATCCTGCTAATCAGTCCCAAACAATCTTCTGTATAGGCTGTTATGGTATATTCTTTATTTTCTGTTTTCATATTTTCTATTTATTTTATGGTTGATTATTTAATACAATCTCCGAAACACTTTTGCCCTGAGGAATCATCGGAAAAACATTGTGTTTTTTTCCTGTCATCACTTCCAGCAGAAATGCTCCTTTATGGGTAAGCATTTCATCAAGCGCTTCTTTTAGGTCTTCTCTCTGAGTCACTTTTCTTCCCTGAATATGATAGCCATTTGCCACCTTTACAAACTCCGGGCTCTGAATTTCCACGGAAGAATAACGCTCTTCATGAAACAGCTCCTGCCATTGTCTTACCATCCCTAGATAGCTGTTATTGAGAATTAAAATTTTAACTTCCGGATGATACTGCATGATTGTTCCTAGCTCCTGAATGTTCATCTGAGCACCACCATCTCCCATTATGGCAATAACAGGGAAATGATGTTCTCCATAAGCAGCCCCTATTGCCGCAGGAAGACAGAATCCCATTGTTCCCAATCCCCCACTGGTAATATTGGTTCTTGAATGTTGAAAATTGGAATATCTGCAGGTGATCATCTGATGCTGTCCTACATCGGTTACAATAACCGCTTCCCCTTTTGTGATTTCATTGAGACATCTGATCACCTCTCCCATCGTGATCTCTTCTTCCTTAGGATACAGCTCATCATTGATGAGATTGATGCTTTCAACTTCCATGCAGTCTTTAAACCTTTGATGCCATTCCGGATGTTCTCTTTTTTGGATCAATGCTGTAAGAAGTGGCAAGGTTTCTTTACAATTTCCGAGAACCGGAACATCCACTTTTACATTTTTATTGATTTCTGATGCGTCAATTTCCAGGTGAATAATCTTGGCTTGTTTTGCATACTGATCCAATCTTCCGGTCACCCGGTCATCAAAACGCATTCCTACGGTAATCAATACATCACATTGATTGGTAAGAATATTAGGACCGTAATTTCCATGCATTCCTACCATTCCAACTGCCTGTGGATGATCTGTGGGAAGAACACCCATTCCTAAAACAGTCCATGCTACCGGAATTCCTGATTTTTCTGCAAATTCTAAGAACTCACGCTCTGCTTTTCCCAGCATAATTCCCTGTCCGGCAATAATGAACGGGCGTTCTGCATGGTTCATAAGTTCCGCTGCCTGTTCAATATTTTCCAGCGATGGTACAGGATCAGGTTTATAACTTCTTAAGAAAT
Source organism: Chryseobacterium nakagawai (assembly GCF_900637665.1). Lineage (NCBI taxonomy): Bacteria > Pseudomonadati > Bacteroidota > Flavobacteriia > Flavobacteriales > Weeksellaceae > Chryseobacterium > Chryseobacterium nakagawai. The sequence goes on along the minus strand of NZ_LR134386.1, from coordinate 1,935,426 downwards.
GACAAGGATGATATCCTTTGTATGAAGCTTTCTGTAACTGGGCATTTTTTGTAACATCAATAAGCACAGGTCCCGGACGCCCTGATTTTGCGATATAAAATGCTTTTGCCAGGACTTCAGGCAACTCATTGGCATCTGTTACCTGATAATTCCATTTGGTAACAGGGCTTGTAATATTCATCACATCAATTTCCTGAAAGGCGTCTGTTCCTAAAAGATGTTCAAATACCTGACCCGTAATACATACCAACGGCGTGTTATCCAACAAAGCATCCGCTAAGCCTGTCACCAAATTGGTTGCTCCGGGGCCACTGGTAGCCATAACTACTCCTACTTTCCCGGAAACCCTGGCCAACCCTTGTGCTGCATGTACAGCTGCCTGCTCATGACGAACAAGAATATGCTCCAACTGATCTTTATAATCATAAAGCGCATCATAAATAGGAATGATTGCTCCGCCGGGATACCCGAAAACAGTTTTCACTCCTTCCTGAAGAAATGCTTCAAGAATAATACGGCTTCCACTCAGTTCTCTTGCTGTTGATTGATTTAAATTCTTCATAACGTTTGAGGTTAAATTTCATCCGTTACACAGCCTTCAGCGGCGGATGATACGGTTAGTGCATATTTATAGAGTAATCCTTTTTTAACTTTCAGAGCTGGTTTTTGCCAGCCTTGTTTTCTTTTTTCAATCTCTTCTTCCGAAACCTTAAGCTGTATTGTATTGTTTACAGCATCTATTTCTATAAGATCATCATCTTCTACAAAGGCAATCAATCCGCCCTCATGAGCTTCGGGAGTGATATGCCCCACCACAAATCCATGAGTTCCACCACTAAACCTTCCATCCGTAATCAAAGCGACACTGCTTCCTAACCCTGCACCTATCAAAGCACTTGTAGGTTTCAGCATTTCAGGCATTCCGGGAGCTCCTTTAGGTCCTTCGTTACGGATCACAATCACATCTCCGTGTTGTACTGTTCCGTCTGCAATTCCTTTGATGAGGTTCTTCTCTCCGTCAAATACACGGGCTTTCCCTACAAACCGTTCTCCTTCTTTACCTGTGATTTTAGCAACACTTCCCTTTTCAGCAAGGTTTCCATACAGAATTCTCAAATGACCGGTAGGTTTTATAGGGTTTGATAAGGGTTTTATAATCTTCTGAGTATTAAAATCCAGTGTGGGAATATCTTTCAAATTTTCGGCTAATGTTTTTCCGGTAACCGTCAGACAATCTCCGTGTAATAATCCTTCTTCCAACAGATATTTCATGACGGCAGGTATTCCGCCATGCTCATGTAAATCCTGCATCAGATATTTCCCGCTTGGTTTTAGATCGGCCAGCATAGGGGTACAATCACTCATGGTTTGAAAATCATCCTGAGTAAGAGATACCTCTACGCTTTTAGCCATGGCTATAAAATGCAGCACGGCATTGGTACTCCCTCCTAAAACAACAATCACACGAAGCGCATTTTCAAAAGCTTTTCTGGTCATGATGTCTGAAGGTTTAATATCTTTTTCTAAAAGGATCTTCAGGTATTTTCCTGCTTCCAGGCATTCATCCTGTTTCTCTTTACTTAAAGCTGGATTAGAAGATGAGTACGGGAGGCTCATTCCCAATGCTTCTATGGCTGAAGCCATTGTATTAGCCGTATACATTCCGCCACAGGCACCTGCTCCGGGACAAGAGTTTTTAATTACTCCATCCAAATCTTCTTCAGATATCTCACCTGCAATTTTCTTCCCTAAGGCTTCAAACGCCGAGACAATATTTAATGTTTCTCCTTTGTAGCATCCCGGAGCAATCGTTCCCCCATATACCATCAGTGAAGGTCTGTTCAGTCTTCCCATTGCAATGATGGTTCCCGGCATATTTTTATCACATCCGGGCAAAGCAATAAGTCCGTCATAATACTGAGCGCCACAGATGGCTTCAATACTGTCCGCAATCACATCTCTGCTTACGAGTGAATAGCGCATTCCATCAGTTCCATTGCTCATTCCATCGCTTACTCCAATGGTGTTAAAAATCAATCCTGCTAGTCCATGATCCCAGGTACCTTTTTTGACGACTTTGGCAAGATCATTCAGGTGCATGTTACAGGTATTTCCATCATATCCCATACTTGCAATCCCAATTTGTGCTTTCTGCATGTCTTCTTCTGTAAAACCAATCCCGTATAGCATTGCTTTTGCGGCTGGCTGCTCACTATTTTGTGTGAATGTTTTTGAATATTTATTTAGCATATTATCCTGCATTTGCTGTTCTTCCAGTCTCTTAAATGATTCTTTTTTACTTAATTTTGGGTCAAAACTACAGCTTGTAATATTTTTTAATTTTCAAATTTTCAAAAAATTACAATACTCAATTGTTCAAAAATCAACAATAACAAATTGTTAATCAACTCATTATTATTTACAATTTTACAATGACAAAACTCTCACCAATTTCAAATAAGCCTGTTGTACCTTTTCACTTGCCGTGTCTTCCCATTCTTTAGTAAAAGGCACATCATCCAGTGAATCCAATGCCACAATCTCAGCTGCCGTACCACAGAAAAATGCAGCATCAGCACCTCTCATTTCTTCAGGTTTAAAGAAGGTTTCCTTAACCGGAATATTCAGTTCATCACATATTTCAAAGACAGTCTGACGGGTAATTCCGGGAAGAATACTTCCCTTTGCCGGAGTAAATAATGTTCCGTCTTTTTCATAAAAAACATTGGCTCCTGAGCTTTCTGCTACATTTCCATTTTCATCCAGAACTAAGGCTTCATCATACCCTTTGTCTTTCGCATCCTGACAAGCTAAGATTGAATTCACATAATGTCCACCAACTTTAGCTTCTACTTTAAAGGCTTTGGGATTAGGACGTTGAAAACCTGAAGTCATAATCTTCATTTTATCTGCCAGATAACCATTGCTCCACTCCCATGCTAATAAAGACAGGTAAGACTCTTTGCCTTTTGAAAGAGACATATTGGGCGAACAGGTGATCAGAGGACGGATATACGCATCTGCAAAGCCATTTAGCTCTAACAATTCGTAGGTAAGTTCTGTAAGCTGATCTGCGGAGTAATCGAAAGGAATATGCATGAGTTCTGCCGATTTTTTTAATCTTTCGTAATGTTCTTTAGCTTTAAAAATCCTGGTTCCATGAGCTGTGCTATAAGATTTGATTCCTTCAAAAACAGAATATCCATAGTGAAGAGATTGTCCGTAAAGATTGGTTCCTGCGTCTTTGGCTTTCATGAAGTTTCCGTCAAAATAGATGACCGTGTCGTCGTTGTAATACATGTTATAGTGGGTTAAAAATTAAAAAATGAGAATAAAAAAAGCCCTCTCACAGTGTGAGAGGGCTCAATATATGTACAGTCATACATCTTCCGTCTCACATACGTAAGGGAATAATAATGACGATAATAATTACTGCGAATAACTGATACATAGTTGTATTCTAAAAATTAAACAAAAAAAAGCCGCTTCAAATATGAAACGGCCTATATATTTTAAAGAAAATCTATTCTAAAGTGCCGTTTCCTGACTGTTGTAAATGACAACAGCTGCAATAGAAATGACAATAATATTTTTCTGATTCGTAAAATTCATACTGCAAATGTATAAACTTTTTAAAAACCCACAAGTTTTTTTATCACTTTTTATTTTTTCTGTAAAAAACAATTGAGGGTTTTCTTTGCTTCAGCCACATCATGAACTCTTACAATTTTAGCACCTTGTTCCAGAACCAACATATGTAATTTCTGCGTTTCTTCATTGATATCAAGTGGAGATCTTCCAAGGGGTTTATAGATAAATGATTTTCTAGAAATACCAATTAGCAAAGGAAATTTTCCAAACCCTAAATATTTAACCTCATCGATCATTTTCATCTGATCTTCTACTGTTTTTCCAAAGCCAAAGCCAGGATCAAGGATGATATCTTTTACCCCTTTTTGTAACAGTTCATTAGTTTTTTCAGAAAAATATCGGTTCACGTCCAATGTTATATCCTCAAACTGAATCTTATCATGCATGGTTTCATAAGATGGATTGATATGCATCAAAATGTATGGAAGCTTGGTTTCTGCCACTGTCTCAAACATTTTTTCATCATACTGTCCGCCTGAGATATCATTAATCATATCGATCCCTTCATTGAAGCCGAATCTCACTGTTTCTGCATAAAATGTGTCCAAAGAAATCAATACTTCTGGAAATTCTTTTTTAATGTTAGAAATCATATTCCCAATCCTTTGAACTTCCTGTTCACTGCTCAAAAACTCAGCATTGGGACGGGTAGATTGCGGACCAATATCAATAATTTCAGCCCCATCTTTCAACAGCTTCTCAGCATGCTCTAATGCCAGCTTTTCGTCATTAAATTTTCCTCCATCTGAGAATGAATCCGGAGTAAGATTGAGGATCCCCATGATCTTTGGTCTATCCAGTTGTACCAGTCGGCCATTACAGTTGATAGAATGGGCTTGAGCGTTTGAGAGTTCCAGAGTTTTAGAGTTTGAAAGCATAGGAGTTTATAAATGATGAATGATAATTGATACATGATTTTATCTCCTGCAAAATTAGTGATTTGCACTTGGAATGGGAAGCTAATACCCAAAAATTAGCTCTCCTTAATTACTTATTTCCACTCGATACTCTCACACTCTCTTACACTCCTACTCTAAAACCCTGCAACTCTCAAACATGATTCCCCTCAGACTCGTTTCATAAACAAAACCGAATTCGTATATTTGGAAGATTAAGAAATTTTATGTCAAAAACATCAGTACAGTTCGAGAAAGTTATCAGTCAGTGTCGTGATCTTTTCAGTAAAAAGCTACAGGATTACGGACCAGCGTGGAGGGTTTTAAGACCGAGTTCCATTACGGATCAGATTTATATCAAAGTCAACAGAATCCGTACGCTGCAAATGACTGATGTAAAAATGGTGGATGAAAGTGAAGAAGATGAATTTATCGCGATTGTCAATTACTCTATCATTGGGCTTATTCAGCTTGAAAAAGGGCTTTCCAATGATTTTAATGAAAATAAGGAAGAAATTTTAAGTCTGTATGACAAATATTCTCAGGAAGCTCAAGCTTTAATGGAAAGAAAAAACCATGATTATGGGGAAGCATGGAGAGATATGAGAATCTCTTCTATTACAGATCTTATTTATCAGAAAGTACTGAGAACCAAACAAATTGAGGATAACCAGGGAAAAACCATAGTTTCAGAAGGCCTTGATGCCAACTATTTCGATATGCTAAATTATGCTGTTTTCTGCCTGATTAAATTCTCTGAACAAAAAAACCAATTCGAACCCAAAACTATTTAACATGATCAAAGGTTTATTACGCTTTATTATCGCTGTCATTTTTATCCTTTCCGGCTTTGTAAAAGCTGTGGATCTCGTAGGATTCTCTTTTAAGATGGAGGAATATTTTTCACCTGCTGTCTTCAATATGCCGTTTTTTGAAAAATTTGCCCTGCTGTTTTCAATTATCGTTGTGGTACTGGAGCTTTTCCTAGGATTTATGTTGCTGCTGAAAATGAAGCTTAAATTTACCTTATCAGCTTTAATTGCACTTTGCGTGTTCTTTGGCTTCCTTACCTTCTATTCTGCCTATTTCAATGTGGTTACAGATTGCGGATGTTTCGGAGATGCTATTAAATTTACGCCCTGGCAGAGTTTCTTTAAAGATGTGGTTCTTCTTGTAGGACTGATCATTTTGTTTGTCCTGTACAAAAAAGATTTCCGCAAAACGGATGAATATGGGACAGCCAGAATACAATCTACAGGCAAGTTCAAATATTATATTTTCGCAGCGTTTTCTATAGTGATGATCTACATTATGGCTCAGGGAATTATGCATGAACCCATGATTGATTTCCGTGATTATAAAATCGGTACAGACATCAAAGGGGAGAAAGAAAAAATTACTAAAAACCCATCTGAGTACAAGACTTTTTATTCCCTGAAAAATCAAAAAACAGGTGAAGTTTTAAAAGTGAATCAGGATGAGTACATCAAGGAAACAAAATACTGGGCAGAAGGTTCTCCATGGAAAATTGAAGAAGGAAAAAATGAATCTGTTCTTGTAAAAGAAGGTTATAAATCTGAGATTGTAAAATTCAAGATTGAAGATCCTACAGGAATGGAACTTACTGATGAAATCATCAAAGCCCCAAAAGCTATTCTGGTATTTTCTTATCACCCGAAAGAGGTTTCTGCTGATCTTCTTCAAAAAGTAGAGGCTAAAGTAAATGCCCAGAAAGGAGCACTTATCTATGGAGTTTCTACAGATCAGAATACTTTTAAAACCATTAAAAATGCAATGATGGACGGTACTGCCATTAAAACCATTGCAAGAAGCAACCCTTTTGTACTGGTTCTTCAAAATGGAAAAATTGTTGACAAACAGCCTGGAAAGGATTATATAAAATAAACGTGAATGGTCAATTTTGCTCCGCAAGTGAATAGTAAATTTCAAAAAATAAAGACTAAAGCTTGTAAAGGTCAGACTATATCTATAAACACTAAACTTAATTTTAAAGCTTATGCAAAAATCAAATAAATCAATCGCTGGTTACCACTTATTAATGATCCTTTCTTCTGTAGACGGAGAGTTTGCTCCTGAAGAAGGAATGTTGGTACAGCAATATCTGGCAGATGAATTTCCTTTCAGAATGAACCTTGACAATGAGCTGGAAACATTAGCTCTTTTACAACCTGAAGAGTGGAAAGATCACTTTGAATTTCATGGAAGATGTTTCCTTGATGATTCTACAGAAGATGAACGTGTAAAATTTGCTCAGTTTGCCAAATCTCTGATTAAAGCAGATAATAAGGTAACCGAGGAAGAACATACTTTCTACGTTTTGCTAAAAAACCTATGGGGATTATAATTTTTCTCAAAATCAAAAAACTACCATGAAAAAAATTTATCTAGGGCTATTAGTAATGAGTGCATCCACATTTCAATCTCAGAAATTTCCGGATTTGAAAGCTCCTGTTGCAGAAAAGCAGGAACACATCAGAGAAATCCATGGTGATAAGGTCAATGATCCTTATTACTGGATGATCGATTATTTTAAAAAAGGAAAAGATTCTACCAAAGTTGTTAATTATTTAAAGGCTGAAAACACCTATTGGGAAAGCATGATGAAAGATACGGAACCTTTCAGAGAAAAGCTTTTCCAGGAAATGAAAGCCAGAATCAAAGAGAAAGATGAATCTGTTCCGGTTTTTAAAAACGGATATTATTACTACACTCGTACAGAAGCGGGAAAACAGTATTTTAAATATTGCAGAAAAAAGGGCAGCCTTACCGCTCCTGAAGAGATTCTTCTGGATGTAGACCAACAGGCTGAAGGTCATTCCTATTATTCGGCTTCAGGCTTCAGTATCAGTCCGGATAACACAAAACTTATTTATGGTGTGGATGATGTATCCCGAAGACAGTATAAATTATTTTTAAAAGATCTTTCAACAGGAAAAACCATTGATCTTGGTATTAAAAACACCACAGGATCAACCACATGGGCGAACGATAACAAGACGATATTTTATACCTCTAAGAACCCGGAAACTCTTTTAACGGAAAAGATTTTCAGACATACTCTGGGAACTGATTCTTCAAAGGATGTCCTTGTGTATGAGGAAAAGGATAAAACCAACTATATTGGTGTAGGAAAATCCAAGAATGAGAAATTCATCATGATCTATTCTCAGGCTACCACTTCTTCCGAAACCAGATATCTTGATGCCAATGATCCCAATGGAACATTTAAGGTTTTCCAGCCTAGAATAAAAGATGTGCTGTATGAGGTCACTCCACTGGAAGATAAATTTTTGATCACCACCAATAAGGATGCTCTTAACTTTAAAGTTGTAGAAACTCCTTTAAACAAAACAGGTGTTGAGAACTGGAAAGATTTTATACCTCACAGAAAAGAGGTTCTGATGGAGGGAATTACTGAGTTTAAAAATTATCTTGTATTCAGTGAAAGGCAGAATGGCCTTTCTCAATTGGTAATCTATGATCGAAAAACAGGTAAACAAGACTTTCTTAAATTTGATGAAGCCGCTTATACTGTTTATCCATCAGGAAATCCTGAGTACAATACAGATAATTTCCGTTTTGGGTATACTTCAATGATTACTCCAAGTTCTCAATATGAACAAGACTTAAAGACAGGAAAAAGAATCCTTCTGAAGCAACAAGAAATTTTGGGTGGTTATAATAAAGAAAATTATACTACAGAAAGGCTTTTTGCCACAGCTAAAGACGGAACTAAGATTCCTATTTCAATTGTTTATAAAAAAGGGTTCAAGAAAGATGGTAACAGTCCGTTATTACTGTATGCTTACGGCTCTTACGGAAGCTCTATGGATGCTACCTTCAACAGCAATCGATTAAGCCTTTTAGAGAGAGGTTTTGCCTATGCTATTGCTCATATCCGCGGCGGTCAGGAAATGGGAAGACAATGGTACGAAGACGGGAAAATGATGAAAAAGAAAAATACATTTACTGATTTCATTGATGCGGGAGAATATCTTGTGAAAGAAAAATATACTTCACCAAAACATCTATATGCTCAAGGAGGAAGTGCAGGCGGACTGTTAATGGGAGCTATAGCCAACATGAGCCCAGGTCTTTGGAATGGTATTATTTCACAAGTCCCTTTCGTTGACGTTATCAACACCATGCTTGACACCAGTATTCCTTTGACGACCAATGAATATGATGAATGGGGTAACCCTAACAACAAAGAGGCTTATCTCTATATGAAATCGTATTCTCCCTATGAAAATATCGAAAAGAAAAACTATCCGAATTTATTGGTAACAACAGGTCTTCATGATTCTCAGGTACAATATTTTGAACCTGCAAAATGGGTGGCGAAACTTAGAGATATGAAAACAGATAAAAATGTTTTATTGTTAAAAACAGACATGGATTACGGTCACGGAGGAGCTTCCGGAAGATTTGATTATCTGAAGGATATTGCTTTGGTCTATGCTTTCATGTTTAAATTGGAAGGGATTAATAAATAAGGATTTTGCAGATAACGCAGATTTAAAATGCGAGGTTAATAAAAAAGTAATAAATCAATATATAAATCTTATGAGAAGAAAAATAGTTGCAGGCAACTGGAAAATGAACAAAAATGTAATTGATGCACAACAATTAATGATTCAATTGCTAAGCTATAAAAACAATAATGCAACCAACTGTGAGGTTTGGATCGCTCCACCATCTTTATATTTAATGATGGCTAAAGACATCTTTGAAAAGGATGAAATCGGCGTGTTCTCTCAGGATATGAGCGAGCACGAAAGCGGTGCCTACACAGGAGAAATTTCTGCTGATATGTTAGAATCTATCGACGCTACAGGTTCATTGATCGGACACTCTGAAAGAAGACAATACCACGGGGAAACAGATTCTCACTGCAACAGAAAAGTAAAATTAGCTTTAGATAAAGGTCTTACTCCAATCTATTGTAATGGTGAAACTCTTGAACAGAGAAAAGCAGGTCAACACCTGGAGGTAGTGAAAAATCAAACTGAAGTCGCTCTTTTCACTCTTTCTGCTGAAGAGATCAAAAAAGTAGTTATTGCTTACGAACCGGTTTGGGCTATCGGAACTGGAGAAACAGCAAGCCCGGAACAGGCACAGGAAATTCACGCACACATCAGAAATACTATTGCCGCTAAATACGGACAGGAAGTAGCAGATGAGGTTTCTATCCTTTATGGAGGTTCTGTGAAGCCGGATAATGCAAAAGAAATTTTCTCTCAGCCCGATATTGATGGTGGTCTGATTGGTGGTGCTGCTTTAAAATTAGAGGATTTCTCTAAAATTATTGAGGCTTTCAATTAAAAGAGGTAACATAAAAAAGAGGCGGTCTCTAAAAGATAACATAGTACTCCAGGAATCTACTAAATAGCAAAAGCTATCAGCCAGATGACTATGAGAAACATTATTTTTTGAGACCGCTTTTTTATTATAAAAAACTATATTTACATTTGTTTTGATTTTTAGGAAAAATTAGTTGGGGGTCCAGGATAGGAAGTGAAGACCTCCTGAAGATTTTTATTTTTTATACATCACTTAAAACTACTTAAATGGATTTTTTAAAAACGATCGCTATCATATCTGTTTTTATATTATTCCTTCTTATTTTCTTTTTATTGACCATAAAATCTACTAAAAAACTTTCCAATCAACTTTTTGTAGGATATCTTTTTCTGACAGCTATTGATATTGCCGGAGTTTTCATTGCTGAACCTATCATTAGCATTTATCCAAATTTAGAGATTTTCAGATGGACTGTCATATTATTGAACATTCCCCTATTCTACTTGTATGTTCTATCACTTTGCTATAATGACTTTCAGTTAAAAAGTAAATTCCTTTTACATACAATTCCTTTTATCATTATCAACCTTTTGTTGGCTTCAGGAATTTATGGGGCTGATGATATTGAAAAAAAGTATTTCTTCAAGCATCATCATCAAACCTTTGAAATGATTATTTTCCAATATTTGATAGAAATCCAGTATTTAGTTTACACAATTTTCATTTTCTTGATTTTAAGAAGAACCCGAAATCTCTATCTCCAAAATCAATCTTATTCTGCCAATTTAGTCTTTAAATGGTTGTTTCAAATAACCTTACTTTTTACAGCTGTTCATTATTTTGCAACCTTTAAAAATATATTGAGATATACCGATAATCATCAACTTCTAATTTTCATTAATGGATTTCTGGATATCATTGCATTAATTGTCACGAGCTGGTTTGTTTTAAAAGCATTAAAATATCCTGAATTTTTTAGAGGAGTTGATACTCAGTTACAGATCATAAACGATTTAAAAGGTGAAATACCTTCGAAGATCAAATCAGAAGACCAACAAAAGATCAACGATAACAGTATCAATTTCCAAATCGAATTACTGAACAAATATATGGTAGAAGAAAAGCCTTATTTAGATCCAGCTCTTACGGTTCAAAACCTTGCAGCGCAAATGAATATGTCAACCCGGGAATTGTCCGTTTTAATTAACTCAAATATGAATCAGCATTTTTTTGATTTTGTGAATACACACCGCATCGAAAATGCAATGGAATTATTAAAAAATCATTCTAAAAAAGATTGCACTGTCTTAGAAATCTTATACCAGGTTGGCTTTAATTCAAAATCATCATTTAATACTGCATTTAAAAAATATACTACTTTAACCCCTACAGAATACAGAAATACCTTTTATAAAGCAAATTGATCAACCCTTTTTATTTGGTTCGACTTTTTAAAATCGGTCGCTTTTCGGAAGATAATAATTCAAATTTGTCTGCTATAAAACAGAGACTATTCTGTCTCACACAACAAACAAAAGAATTATGAAAACAAAGAAAACATTTTTCACTTTATTATTTTTAGGAATAAGCATTTGGGGATTTGGACAAGACACAATAAGACTAAAACCTTATATTGAAAACATGAAAACTGTAGAGGTAATTATTGAAGGGGAAAAATATAATTTCCTTTTTGATACCGGTGGAGGTGGGACACTTATTTCTCCAGAGATCGCAAAGCATTTTAACAAAAAAATATATGGAAGTGCAACAGGATTTAGAATGAGCGGAGAAATTATTAAAGTTCAAAAATCAGATCATATCTCAATGACTATTCTGCCAAAAGAATTTCCTAAAATAGATGGTCTCATCTCTTTAAAATCATTTACTGATCATATTCTTACGCTCAATCTTGCTAAAAATACCATTATTATTGAAAGTCATTCTTCATCCAAAAAGGCAATACATAGAAAACATCTAGTTTCCAGCAGATTTGCCAATGGTCTGGAAGCTACTGAACTTAATATTTTTTTGAATCTTCCAAAAGACAATCAATCATACTGGTTTCTTCTTGATTCTGGAAACAGCGGGCCTTTACTTTTATCTACAGAAACTGCTGCAACCTGGAAGCTATCAAAAGACAAGGATCAAATGAATTCTGAGACTCCATTTATTATTGGAAAAAAAACATTTACCTCAAAGTCATTTACAAGAGATATTATTTATGATGGCGTACTCAATTTTGAAGCCATGTGCAGCTATATTTTCACAATTGATTTTAAAAATAACAGAGTTTGGATTGAATAAGCCGAACAAACAGCACCTTTCTTCCAAATATCTTTTATTTTCTAAACTAATTATCAAGGTCAATAATAATATAATAAAAAACGGCGGAATAAATCACGCCGTTTTCTGTTAAAAAAAATCTAATTATTGAATATCGACTATATACATAGTTCCTTTGTCTACCTTTCCCGTTTTAGGCAGTATTTTTGCTTTAGGATTCCCGTTTCCGTCATCTACTACTCCAAAATCATCATCATTGAAAACGGCCAGCTTATTATTTCCTAAATAAACAATTCCTTCAAATTTATCATGTTCATAACCTAGTTTTGCCACCAGATCTACAGCTATTTTTTTAGAAACAGGTTTAATTCCTGCATTGGTAAGCTCATCCCATGTACATTGCTCCAGTGCTTTTCCGTTTACCTTCATCCCATCTACCGCTGCAAGATCGGTTCCGTTTACATCTGTTGCATCATTTAGATTGATTCTGTATACTTTTTTAATTCCGCCCTGTGTTCCGAAGTTACCATCTCTTTCAATGACAAGGAATTCATTATTACCTAATGCTGTAATATCACAAACCGAATCAGAAGCTCCACCATCTTGTTTATATAGGTATTGTTTCGTTTGTCCAGTATTGATATCGAAAGTTACAATTCTCGTTAAGGTTGTATTTGTTGCCAACGCCTTTGATGGGACAAACATCATTGATTGTATGGTTCCTACCAATGTTTTTCCGTCCGGAGTCATACAAAGACCTTCCATTCCTCTGTTAGCTCTTCTTTTAGCTAAAACTGCAGGTAATTTTCTGTTTCCTGTATTTACCCCAATCGGGCTTATTCTTTCCAGCTCTACTCCATCAGCATTATAATGAACAATATGTGGTCCATATTCATCAGAAACCCAAAATGTACCATCGGGTGCTGCTACAATACTTTCACTATCTAAACCATATTTATCTGTACCCAGAACATTTCCTGCTGCATCGTAAGCTACTTCACCTGTACTTCCCATTCCTACTGGGTTTGGAAGTCCTGTAATAGGTTGTCCTGATGGATTTTTAAGTTTAATATATTTAATGACTTCCACATTCCCTTCTGCATTAATTTTAAAATGCATTATAGTTGGTGTAAAGTTGGGGGTTAAAAACTTTTTTCCGTTTAGGTAATCAGTGTTCGGGCCACGGTCTGTAATGACATAAAACTCTCCTTTTCTTGTAGGATGGGCGGCTGCGCCTGATCCAAATCCACCATTAATAACATCTACTCCGTTTATTGTTACCATTTTTGAAAACGGAAACTCCTGCGGAAGCTTAGAATAATTAATATCCTGGTTATTTACATTGTTGTCATCATCTTTGCTGCATGACCATAATGAAGCCATCATCAAAACAGATAATAGTAGTTTTTTCATATTAACTTTTATGGCGCGAAAGTATAACTTGATTATAAACTGATCTTGAATGTAATGATAATTGTATTTTAACAATATAACTTTGAGATTAATTCAATATAAACAACAAAAATTGAAATTTAACTTCGAAAATTCAAAATTAAAACTCAATTTATTATCAATCAATAAAACCCATTATTAAAAATATAATTCAACATCAGAAAAAGCTGACCATTGCTATATAATTCACAAAACAGACATCAAAAATTTATATGATATATTTGCACCGTTTTTAAGGTTGAACACTGTTCACTATAGGGAATCAAGTGAGAATATTATTCAAATCTTGAGCTGTACCCGCAACTGTAAGCTGTTTTACCTGTAGCTATACGATACCACTGGACTCCAAAGTCTGGGAAGGTCTGCTATAGGATGCGAGCCAGGAGACCTGCCTTGAAGACCCATTTAATTTCAGGATTAAAGATCATCCTGTCAATAAATAAGTTTCGGGAATAAAACTTTAATTTAATTATATTATGAGAAAAATCTCTCTTTTTTTCTTGCTGCTTTTTATGCAGTTATTCTTTGCTCAATTCACTGAAAACGACATTAAGTTTTGGGTAGGAACCGGTTCTAAAAAGGCTTATTTCATAGCCGATTTCAATGATAACAATACACCTGCCTCTTATGCGTGGGGCTATCGTTTTGATGGTAATAATTTAATGGCGGAAGACATGATTAACGCTATTGCGGCGGCAGAACCTACAATAGAGGCTGATATCCCTTCAGGGTTTCTGTACAGTTTTGCCTACAATCACCACACTCCAAGCACAGATGATTACTGGATTACCTGGTCTGGTCTCAATGCCGGGAATATGTCCAATCAAAATAATGGTGTAGGTTACACTGCTTTAACAGATGGATTGTGGTTTGGTATTACCTATGGTATTGATGAAATCGACACTCCACCATCAGCGCCTGTACCGGCTTACAGCTCCCAATGGTATACCTCATCTCAAATTACCAATTGGATTGGTACAGGAACTAATAAAAGTCTTGTTGTTGTAGATTTTGGAACCAATAACTCTCATGGTGAAGCCAACTCCTTCGTTTTTGGAATTCAATATAATGGCAGTATAACAGCGGAACAGGCTTTACAGCTAATTCAATCCCAAGCTTCATATTTCAATTTCACTTCTGGCAATAATCAAATTTCCAGTCTGTCATTAAATGCCTTTACGGGAAACAACTCTGGAGCAGAAAACTGGAAATTATATACAGGAAAAGATCTTTCCAGCTGGCAGAAAAAGAATGATCTTAGCCAGATACAATTGGGTAACAATAGCTGGTTGGGATTAAGCTTCGGAGAAAGAAGACCTTTCACTCCTACTGAGGCAAGTAACGCTACATTATCCGTCTCTTCTGTAAATAAAAAGGCCTTATTCAATATTTATCCTAATCCAACGAGTGATTTTATTCAGATTGAAAGTTCTGAAAAGGTGAAAGAAGTAAATATTTATTCTTCTTTAGGGCAGAAAATAATGACTTCACAAGCAACAAAAATTAATCTTAAAGCCTTAAATACCGGAATCTATTGGGTTGAGGTTAAAACCCAAAATGGTTCTACAGTGCATAAGGTTGTGAAGAAGTAAAAATGAATATAAAAATATGTGCATTCGCAGTCAAACAAAAAACGCATCCAAATTGGATGCGTTTTTTCAATATGATTATACAATCAATTATTTTTTTTCTGTAGATCTCTGTAAAACCTCATCTACCATTCCAAAGTTTTTAGCTTCTTCAGAAGTCATCCAGTAATCTCTATCGGAAGATTTCTCTACCCACTCATAAGTCTGCCCTGAATGAAGAGCGATAATGTCATAAAGCTCCTGCTTCAATTTCAACATCTCTCTTAAGTTGATTTCCATATCAGAAGCAACTCCCTGAGCTCCTCCTGAAGGCTGGTGAATCATAACTCTTGAGTGTTTAAGTGCAGAGCGCTTTCCTTTTTCTCCTGCCACCAATAATACAGCTCCCATTGAAGCAGCTATACCTGTACAGATTGTTGCTACATCAGGCTTAATGATCTGCATGGTGTCATAAATACCTAATCCTGCATACACACTACCCCCAGGAGAATTGATGTAGATCTGAATATCTTTAGACGGATCTGCACTTTCTAAGAATAAAAGCTGAGCAGTAACGATATTCGCTACCTGATCGTCAATTCCTGTTCCTAAAAAGATAATTCTGTCCATCATCAAACGAGAGAAAACGTCCATCTGAGCAACGTTTAGTCTTCTTTCTTCCATGATGTATGGAGTAAGATTCGTTGGGCCATACATTCCCATATACTGATCGGTAGCCAGACCGTTGTTTCCTAAATGTTTTACAGAGAAATCTCTGAATTCCTTTTTAATGTCCATATTTATATTATGTATTATTTTAATACTATTTTCAACGTTTAAATTACAATATTTATTCCTAAAATTTTATAGGACTTTTTGTCATAGAATCTGTAATTATTTTGTCTTACACTATCTCTTTCTATTCCCATAGATTCCTTTAATTGGGGAATATTCAATGATATTACTTAATCTAATGGAAGCCTGCTTCAACAAGGTAATTTTTTTAATAAGTTCATAGTATTTTACTTCATCAGTGCTGCTGTATTGATCCAGTTCCTTAGCCGTTTCTGTGATCAGATAATCAATATACCTGTATTTATGCAATAAAACATCACCCTGAATCTGATCTGCTACCTTATCTCCGTAATTAGGTGGATAAATATTTCTGGAAGCCCAGTTTTCAAGTTCATCCAGTGGCATCAAAGCATCTACAACCTTTGTTGTAATTTCCTCGTCCATAAAAGATACAAAAAAGTTTCCACTTCTCAATTCATCTTTCTGAATTCCCTCTCTTACCTGATTGATAATGATCTCATTTTCTTTGACTAAAAATGCGTACTGCTCTTCTTCAAAATGATGAAGAATCTCTTCAATGACTGTAATCTGATACTCTTCATTATTCTCATTTCTTCTTTTCAGTACAATATCTCCAAACATCAGCATATGATCTACCAGTTTATTCTCCATAAACAGGACATCGAATAAAAAAGGATCTTCTTTTTCCTGATCCAAAGGAACAATCTCCAGCTTTGGTGCGACTTTTTCCTTCTGTTGTTGCTGAACATGATGGGTCTGATTCTGGGTAATCTGCTTCTGAACATCAAGCTCATTGAAAAGACTCTGCTCAGAAAGTCCGAATTTATTGGAGACCTCCTTCAGGTATACCTCTCTTTTCAGTGCATTCTGTACAAAGGAAACCGATTTAACAATATCACGAATGGCCTCTGCCTTTTTAATAGGATCATTTCCAACATCCCGTAACAGAATCTCAGCTTTAAAGTCGATGAAATCCATCGCTTCATTTTCGATGTACTTTTCTACATATTCTTGTGGATGCTTTCTGGCAAAAGAATCCGGGTCATCCCCATCCGGAAAAAGCAGAACACGAATATTCATTCCTTCTGTAAGGAGCATATCAATACTTCGGAAACTCGCTTTGATTCCGGCATTATCTCCATCAAAAAGAATCGTTACATTTTCCGTAAGCCTTTTAATCAGCTTGATTTGCTCTGTGGTCAGGGAAGTTCCCGAACTGGCTACGACATTTTCAATTCCGGACATATGAAGCGAGATCACATCCATATACCCTTCCACTAAAAGACAGCCGTTCTTTCTTGAAATAGACTGTTTACTTTGGTTTAATCCATAAAGAACATTGGATTTATGATAAATTTCCGTTTCCGGTGAGTTAAGATATTTCGCTGTTTTTACGTTATTCTTAAGAATTCTGGCTCCAAAACCTAAAACCCTTCCTGAGAAACTATGGATTGGGAAAATTACCCTTTCCCGGAATCTGTCAACCCCTGCCGGAGTATTTTCAGGGAAAATAGAGAGTCCTGATTTTTCAAGAATTTCCTTAGTATATCCTTTCTCCAATGCATAAGTCGTAAAAGCATTTTTCTTTTCGGGAGAATATCCTAGTTGGAACTTTTTGATGATGTCATCTTTAAGCTCCCTTTCCTTGAAATAAGCAAAACCGATGCTTCTACCTTCTTCATCGTCCCAAAGGATTTCCTGAAAATAAGTATTGGCTACTTCATGAATTTTATATAACAGATCTTTTTCTGTTTGGGCATGTTTGGCTTCTTCAGAAATTTCACGCAGATCTTCTTCGATTTCAATTCCATATTTCTTGGCAGCATGACGAAGCGCCTCAGGATAAGTGAAGTTCTCAATTTCCATCAGGAAAGAAATCGCCGTCCCTCCTTTTCCGGTAGAGAAGTCTTTCCAGATCTGCTTACTTGGAGAGACTACAAAACTGGGAGACTTTTCCTCGTGAAAAGGGCTGAGTCCTTTAAAATTAGACCCTGCTCTTTTCAACTGAACGTACTCTCCTACTATCTCTTCTACCCGTATTGTTGAAAAAATTTTGTCTATTGTCTGCTTCGAAATCATAATGCAAAAATACACATAAAAAAAAACCTTACAATTATATAACTTTATATAACTAGTTGTATATATATCGACTGTTTTATGATTATTTTTGCAAACAAATCAGCCTATGCAATTCACTATACATACCATCGAAGACTGGCAGGAAGTTGTTGACAATATTCTTCCTCAACTAAAACATAATATCCTTTTACTTAAAGGGAATCTAGGGGCAGGAAAAACCACTTTTTCCCAATTTTTGCTTAAAAATCTGGGAAGTAAGGATGAAGTAAACTCCCCTACCTATTCTATCGTTAACGAATATAATACTTCAAAAGGAAAAGTATTTCATTTTGATCTTTACCGCTTAAAAAACATTGAAGAAGTATATGATATTGGCATTGAAGAATATCTTGACAACTCTTTTCTATGCATTATTGAGTGGCCGGAAGTGTATGAAGAAGAGCTATACGGCCTCAACTACCACACAATGAGTATTGTGAACACAGGTGAAAGCAGAGAAGTTTCATTCGAGTAAATATTGTGTATCTTTGCTTATTAATTCAGTATTAAAATAACAATCTGTAAGACATAATTTAAGGATGAGTACAAATATTTTTACTCCTTTCACAGAAGAAGAATTGATGCCGAAAGAGGAAAAATTGGAGGTTATAAAGAAGGGAAAACAGTTCAGTATTGGAATTCCTAAGGAAACCTGTCTCAACGAAAGGAGAACCTGCATTACTCCGGACGCAGTACAGGTATTGGTAGAACACGGCCATGAGATTATCATAGAATCAGGAGCCGGAGAAGGTTCATTTTTTACAGATTTACAGTATTCTGAATCTGGAGCAAAAATCACCAATGATCCTAAAGAAGCATTCGGTCAGGATCTGATCCTGAAAATCAACCCTCCGACCCTGGATGAGATTGATTACATGAAACCTAATACTTATATGGTTTCAGCACTACAGATCAACCTTCGAGACAAAGATTATTTCCTTAAGCTTGCAGAGAAAAAGATCAATGCGATTGCTTTTGAATTTATCGTAGATGAATATAAGCAATTGGCCTTGGTGAGATTAATCGGTGAAATTGCAGGAACCGTTTCTATTTTATATGCCTCAGAATTATTAGCTCTGTCCAATGGATTAATGCTTGGAGGAATTACAGGAGTAAGACCTGCTGAAGTAGTTATTCTGGGAGCCGGAATTGTAGGTGAATTTGCGACAAAAGCAGCCATTGGTTTGGGAGCAAGTGTTAAAGTATTCGACAACTC
Source organism: Chryseobacterium nakagawai (assembly GCF_900637665.1). NCBI lineage: Bacteria > Pseudomonadati > Bacteroidota > Flavobacteriia > Flavobacteriales > Weeksellaceae > Chryseobacterium > Chryseobacterium nakagawai. The sequence continues at coordinate 1,916,101 of NZ_LR134386.1, read as the reverse complement.
ATTATCAAAGCTAAGAAGACTTCATACGATGGTAGATAGTCGTGTACCGACTTCCATCATCGATCCTAAAGAACTCAGCAAAAGTTTAAGACGTGCTGATGTTGTTATTGGAGCTCTCCCAAGATTGAATATGACCCCTATTGTGACTGAAGATATGGTCATGAAAATGAAAAAAGGCAGTGTTATCATCGATATTACGATAGACAACGGTAAGGTTATTGAAACCTCTGAACTTACCACCATGGAAGATCCTTATATTATCAAACACGGAGTTATCCATTGCGGCCTTCCGAACCTTACTTCAAGAATGCCAAGAACCACTACAAAGGCTATCTCCAACTTCTTCCTTTCCTATATTTTAAATTATGACGAAGAGGGCGGCTTTGAAAACATGCTGATCCGAAAAAATGAAATGAAGCAGAGCTTATATATGTACAAGGGAAGACATACCAAAAAGATCATCTGTGACCGTTTCGGACTTACGTACCACGATATCAATCTTTTAATTTTCTAAATGAAAAAACTTAAATTTTATGCAATAGGCTTCCTTCCGGGGCTACTTATCGTATTTTTTATCTTAAACAAAAAAGGAGCAAGCTGCAGCGGATACTTACCGAACAGCCGTGTGATTGCAGAATCTCTTTCTAAAGAATTCAAGTATTCTGAAGAGGCTAAAACAGAGATGAACACTTACAAGATTGATGAGAAGTTTATAAAAGACAGCATCATTACCAACGGAAAGGTAGATTTTGACAGAAGTAATGCCCAAAAGAAGCCATGTCCCAATTACCTTATAACATATCCTGAAAAAAATCCATCTTACGAGATTACTTTTGAAAAGTGTGAGGAAACAGTAACTGTAAACGCTCTTAAGAAGCTAAAATAGTTTCAAAAATTATAGCTTTATGGAAGGCAATTACTACATGATTCATGATTATCTGATATTCATCGGAGTTTTTGCCATTTTCTTTTTTCTAGCTGTAAGTATTTATCTCTTCAGTAAAAATCAAAAGCTGAACCAGAGAAATACTAAGCTTTCAGAATCAAATAAAATTATTGAACAGAGATTGAATGAAGTTCGTTTAGAACACATCGGAACAAAACTGAATCCACATTTGTTTAAAAACATTCTTAATTCTGTTCAATCTCATGCTTACCAGACGTATATGTCTCTGGATAAACTGGCGAATGTGCTGGACTATATTTTATACGAAAGCAATAATAAATATGTAAGCCCAAAAGAGGAATTAAACTTCGCCTTAAGCCTTATTGAGATCAATAAAATTAAGGTAAACCCTCTTTTCGACTTCAGAATCAAATTCAAGATCAATAAATCGGATTCGATATATGAAGAAAAGGTTTTTGCCCCTCTTATTTCCGTAGATCTTATCGAAAATGCTTTTAAACATACAGATTTTTTGGCACAGGATTCTTTTATTTCCATTTTCATGGAACTGGAAAACCGGGTGTTTACTATGAAAGTAAGTAATAAGGCTTCATTAAAGAATAGTCTGGAAAAGGAAAAAAGTGGCTTTGGGAGCCAATCTCTGGATCAGAGATTAAAAATGATCTACAACACCCATTACCAGCTTGAAAAAAGTTCAAAAAACGGTATCTTCACCGCAGAATTAAAAATCAATTTAGGAGAATTCTATGATAAAATGCGTTATTCTGGATGATGAATTATTAGCCATCAGCTATTTGAAACTTCTATGTGAACAGATTGATGACGTAGAAGTTGTAAAAGCATTTAATGATCCCAAAATTTTTCTGAATGAGATTGATTCCCTGGATTGCAATCTCTGTATTCTGGATATTGAAATGCCCGGAATGACAGGACTTCAGGTCGCAGAAATTATCTCCGGCTCTAAAAAAATAATCTTTACGACAGCTTACAAAGAATATGCAGCTGAAGCGTTTGATCTTAGTGTAGTTGATTATGTACGAAAACCCATCAAAAAAGAGCGTTTGATCCAGGCTTTTGAAAAGGCTAAAGAACAAATCAGCACCCCTCAGAAGAAAGCCTTTATCGAGTGGAATAGCAATATCGGGAAAACCGTTATTCTCACAGAACAGATAGCCTATATCAAGACTTCAGAAATCGACAGTCGTGACAAGGATATTATTCTGAATGATGGAATCACCATCGTTTTAAAGAACCTTAATTTTAAAAGCCTACTGGAAATGCTTCCTGCCAAGGATTTTGCACAAATTAATAAAAAAGAGATCGTTGCCCTTTCTTCTATCAAAGTTTTAGGAACCAATGAAATTATCACTACCATTCTTTCAGATGATGGCCATTTTTTAAAGCTTCAGATGGGTGATGCTTACAAAAACTCATTAACGGAATTATTTACAAAATAAAACTTTTTTCTGTTTTCCAAACGCAGTGTTCTTTTATTATCAAATTACAGAATCTTATCCTATATGTTCTTTTGTCTTGAAACAAAAGAACGAAAAATTCAAAACCTGGACCCTTCCGCTAAAAATGAAATCAGTTCTCTAAAAACTCTAAACTCGTGCGGTAGCATTGTATTTTTATTATCAAAAATAGTCCCGCACTCAGACAATAGAGTTTTCTTAACGTTCACAGACTTCATTTTCTTAACGCTCCAGTTTCCTAAGTCATACTCAAATCATAAAATTCAAAAAAATTTCAACACCAGGATTTTATTACATTTTTCACCGTATTCATTACATTTTAAAAACAAGCTCTTTTACTGTAAACATTTTCTTATCACCTTTGCATCAAAATAAAGGAATCATGAATTGGGGGAAATACAGAAATTTAATTTTCTACATCACTACCATAGCGATCTTTTCCTGTCTGATGTATTTCTTCATTATTGAAGGACAAACATTGGAAATTAAGGAAAATATTGTTGCTAAAACCAGCACAGGATCTACCTGGGATAATTTTCAGGAGTCATTTAAAACAAATCTTCATCACCCTTTAGCATTATTACTGGCACAGATTGTTACGATCATCCTTACAGCGAGGCTTTTCGGATGGATTTGTATGAAGATCAGGCAACCTTCCGTGATTGGAGAAATGATTGCGGGGATCATTTTGGGACCATCACTTTTAGGGATGTACTTTCCTGAATTTTCAGCCTTCCTTTTTCCGAAAGAATCATTAGGAAACTTACAGTTTTTGAGCCAGATCGGGCTTATTTTATTCATGTATATTGTAGGAATGGAGCTGGACCTGAGTGTTTTAAGAAAGAAAGCTCACGATGCCGTAGTGATTAGCCATGCCAGCATCATTATCCCTTTTGCACTCGGAATAGGTTTATCCTATTTCATTTATCAGGAATTTTCACCTGTGGGTATTCAGTTTACATCCTTTGCTTTGTTTATTGCTATTTCTATGAGTATTACTGCCTTCCCGGTATTGGCAAGAATCGTTCAGGAAAGAAATCTTCAGAAAACCAAGCTTGGAACTATCGTTATTACCTGTGCAGCAGCAGATGATATTACGGCATGGTGTATTCTTGCGGCTGTAATTGCTATTGTAAAAGCAGGTTCTTTTACAAGCTCCATTTATGTTATTATCATGGCTATTGCCTATGTTTTTCTGATGATCAAAATTGTAAGACCATTTCTGAAAAGAATCGGAGATCTTCAGGCAGGAAAGAATACGATCAGTAAACCGATGGTAGCTATTTTCTTCCTTACACTGATCTTATCATCATACATCACTGAAGTCATTGGAATTCATGCTTTATTTGGAGCATTTATGGCAGGAGCGATCATGCCGGAAAATGCAAAATTCCGTACCCTGTTTATTGATAAAGTAGAAGATGTGGCCCTGGTTCTCCTTCTACCCTTATTCTTTGTCTTCACAGGACTTCGTACACAAATTGGCCTACTGAATGACAGCCATCTTTGGATGACTGCCGGATTTATTATTTTAACTGCTGTTGTTGGAAAGTTTGCAGGAAGTGCACTTACCGCCAAGTTTGTCGGAATAAATTGGAAAGAAAGTTTAACCATAGGTGCTTTGATGAACACGAGAGGTTTAATGGAACTTATCGTTCTGAATATTGGATATGATTTGGGCGTATTAGGTCCGGAAATCTTTGCAATGCTTGTTATTATGGCCCTGTTTACAACTTTTATGACAGGTCCTGCTTTAGACTTCATTAATTTTGTTTTTAAATCCAGAAAAGAAGCAGGTGAACTTGTTGATTCGTCCAACGATTCAAAATATAGGGTATTATTATCTTTTGATAAACCAGAGTCTGGAAGCACATTATTAAAACTGGCCCATGATTTCACCCATAAAATGAATGGCAATAAAAGTATCACCGCCATGAATATTGCCCCTGTGGATGAAATGCATGCTTATGATATGGATGAATATGAAGAATCCCAGTTTCAGAATGTCATTGAAAAATCACATGAGTTGAATCTGGAGGTCACTACTCTTTTTAAAGCCTCTACAGATATAGAAAATGATCTGACCAGCATTACCAACAAAGGTCATTATGACCTTCTCCTTATCATGCTTGGAAAGTCTATGTATGAAGGAAGTTTATTAGGAAGATTATTAGGTTTTACCACCAAGATTATTAATCCTGAAAAGCTTTTAAATACCGTAAAAGGCAAAGGGAATATCTTTAACAATTCTCCTTTTGATGACTTCACGCTACAGATCCTGGATAAAGCCAATATTCCTGTAGGTGTTTTGGTAGAGAAAGGCTTCAATGCTGCCGATAAGGTATTTGTTCCCATCTTTAATTTAAGTGATTTCTATCTTCTTGAATACGCCAAAAGACTGATTAATAATAACAATTCTCAGATTATCATTCTTGATGCTGCAGGACAAATCCGTAATAATATTGAGGTAAAAGAGTTGATCCGAAGTATTGAACAGGTGGCTCCTAATCATATCACGTTGTATAACGATAAAAAAATTGAAAAAGAATTCCTGAACTCTCAGGATTTGATGCTCATCAGCAGCAAAAGCTGGAAAAGCCTGATCGATACGAAGAGTCTTTGGCTCTCCGATATTCCTTCAACATTAATTATATCAAATCCGTAACACCGATATTTTCTATTTCTACTGGAAGCTGTAAATATTATTCGTTGTCTGTAAAGAAAAAACGGGTATATTTATAGCTTCATTTTTTTTGAATATGCTGGTTAACAATGAAAATGGCAGCCTAAAACTCATAGAGTTCAATACTCAATTGTATAAGGGAATGCTGCTTGAACAGCTGAAACAGACTGATTTTTATAAGGAAAAGTATCAAAATAGGTGGGATGTAAAAACCGGATATTTTTGGTATTATTTTAAGACTATAGAAGTTGAAAGCCATCAACTTTCCTTCAGTCTCTGCTTTTTGGGAGATCAGCTGCATAGCATTCATATGCATACATGGGAAAAGACTGATGCCAAAGACTGGAATGAGTGGACTGAAGAAAAAGAAATGCAGGTATTCCACCGGAATAATAAATTTCTGAGCTTAATTTTGGGAGTACCTCCAACCCAGAAAAAGAAAACACCTTATCCAAGCTGTACTTTCATTTTTCCGTGGGGAAGTGTCTGGTCCGTATATGATCCACGAAGTGCCAGTAGTTTTATGGGAATCAGCTATGAAGAGAAAAAATAATTAATAACTAAAAAAACAAAAGATTAACTATGTGCCGATATGCCATGATGGTTTATAAATGTCATTATGCTTGTTTCAACTGTCAGAAAACCTTCAAACGTCGTGTTTTAAAAGATGTAGACAGAGATGCTCAGATCTCCGTAGAAGCCAAGTGCCCCGAATGTGGGAATCTTATGGCCAATATGGGCCTGGACTTTGAATCACCGGCAAAAAATGACCATAAGCAATGGGCACATATTAAAGATCTGTACACTGTAGGAATTACCTTTCATTCCTGTGGATGTTCAGGGCCGGGATATATTCCCCAGGACCGAAAAGCCATCATCTCCTATCTTGAAAAAATCCGTGCAGAATACATGCACTCCTTGGTGTATTGGAGATACCGCATAGAACCGGAAACCAAAAGGGAGCGTGAAATTGAATATCAGCAAAATGGCTCTAAACTATGGACAGTGAACCGCAATGCATTTAAGAAAACAGTGACTAATCAGGAAGGGATCAATTACTGGATTACTAAGATCAAACAGGTTGAGGAACGTCTTACCCTTATTAAAGATACTAAATAGCTTAGTTTTTTAGGCACAAAAGACTTTTTAAATACTTATGTTTTTTAAGTTTAAAACGTTATGTGTATCAAGAATACTCAAATAAAAAATACTACTTCTCTTTCTCTAACTTTAGAAGTCTTTGAAAAGCATCTTTAATGCTTTTATCCTCCTCTCTCATATACTCTCCACTGAAAGGAGCACCACAGTCCTGGCTGTTCACAATATGCAGCAGAGATCCTTTTTCAAAGTAATTTCGAGTGTCTGTAATCTCTGATTTCTGAAAATCAAAAGCTTCTGTATCATTATTTTCCTTCATTGCCTTTATATCATAAAATAGCGGACGATTGTACTTATAGTCTTTTTCAAAAACAAAGGATAGCTTTCCATTCATCAGGTAATATTCTATCAACACCTGCCCCAATTCTCCATAATGCCTGGCCATAATTTTTTCCAGCCGTTTATTCTTATAATAATACATAGCCTCTCCACCTTCAGCTGACTCCCCTTCAATACTTTTCTTTTTGATGGAAGTCCATTCTGTTATAGAATTAATTCTCTTAAAATTATCCTGAATAGGCTTCAAGTGATCTTTCAGATATTCATTGGCATCAATATCTACTTCATTAAGGCTTTCCTTAATTCTTATAGTATCTTCTTTTACCAAAGAAAACTTATAAGGTAAATTTCCAGCATATCCAAAATGAAATGTAACCAGTAATATAAGAAGGCTTTGTAAATATTTATTTTTCATATTATTGTGCTTAACAGTTGGGAATATCTCCTGACATCATTGTATTCAGTTCTCGCAAAATTATTAAATCTTTTGATGATTTTGAGTCAAAACTCCTGAGGATTCTTTGTCGTAGTTTTACTACAATTTTTCAAATTTAACCTTAAAAATTAATTTCAAATATAGTTTTTTAATAGCTTTATACTATAATTCACGTTGAATGGATATTGATTTTTTAGAATATAAGGTTCGCAACGGGGACACCCTGAATTCCATTGCTTCCCGGTTGGGTATGACCGGCGAGGAACTTAAGCTATTTCATAATTCCCACTGCCAGAGATTGGATAGAATCTGGTTTGATAACCTTAATGAAGTTAAAAATGTTTTCGTTCCGATCCATATTAAAACTGAAAAACAAAAAAATCTGGAAAGAAAAAATATACTTCCTTTTTCACAACTGTCCGATTCATTTTTTGAAAAAGCCTATAAAGTTACTGAAGCTTTTGAAAGTCCATTTGAGTCTCTTTTAAAAATAGATTATCATGTAAATCTTGATATATATAAAGACAAAAAACAAAATCATTATATATTGTCTTATAGCCAGGATCAATTTACATCAAACGGAAACCCTCCGGATGCTACCATGAGTAATCTATCAATTACCTGTATGAAGAGCATTATGCCTATTGATATTATCGTAAATGATTCAGGCAAAATAACCGGATTTGCAGATCATAAAAAAATTACTGAAAACTTTGCTGGCAAACGAAAAGACCTTGATTTCTTTGTCGGAGAAATTTCTGAACGTTATATGGATACTTTTGAAAAAAATATTTCAGATGAAATTTTTTTCCTACGTCAATTACAAAGTACCCTACTCTTTCAGACCCTGTTCCCCAGAATGGAATGGTTTCATAGGAAAGCAGCATGGGCAGAATCATTTTATTTCTTACAAAACTCTTTTCCTGTTCAATGCACTATGGAAATTGAGCAAAAAGATGAAAATCAGGATCATGTTACAACCATTTTAACGGGAAATATCACAGCGCTTTACAGCTTACAGGAACTAAGAACAGGAAACCAATATAATAAACCGGTTGATGATCCCGTTTCTGGAAGCATTATTATTCAATACACCACTCATAAGAAAAATAAAAACCTTCTTCAGGCCTCAGCTACTATCAACTTATGGCGTGAAGCAGAGTCAGTTCAAAAACACACAATCACGATAACACAAGGATAATATGAAAAGTTATGTCATACAGCAAGGCGATACATTTAGTTCGCTGGCTCAGCAATTCAAGCTGAAAAACGAAGGCATTTTAAAGACCTATCACAACCTCCACTGCTCAGAGGGGGACATTATGCAGGAACCCATTCCGGGAAAGAAAATTATGATTCCGGAAGATCCTCAGTTTATCGCTGAGGAAAAGGAATCCCAAACTTCGGCTGTTGCAGTATCTCAGGAAAGTACTGAGAATAAAGGAATTCCCGAAGAATCTTCTTCAGAAGAGTCATCTGATGAAAATCAATCCTCCGAAAAAGCAGACGAAAAACAAGAACAGAAAGAAGATAAGAAAGATAAAGCTGGCGAAAGCAGTTCAAGTCCACATGATGGAAAGTATTTTATTATACAAAAAGGAACTGTACAGTGTAACCAGGGCTTCAAGTTTCCTAAATTTAAGGTAACCAGCCAGCAAAAACACTATTGGAACAATAAGGAAGGAGAAGCAGATTATCTTGCGGTAACCGAAGATGATGTACAGCTTGACCCTCCTGCGCAGCCTTTTGGACAATGTAAGCTTAAGCCCACTCCTGGAGGATATCTTCCTTGTGCTTATGCCCCTGCAGGAAAATGGCAAAAACCTTACGAAAAAGTAAAGATTATGGGGAAATGCTGCCTGACTGAAATATCTGAATTGATGTGTACTACAGGAGGAAAGATTACCATCTTAAAACATGGTCAACAAAATGAGACGGGAAAAGGCCAGGTTAACAATGCTGATAGCCAGGAGCAACAGGTGTATAACCCTGTTGTAAATTTTGACAAATTCAAGGCAGAAACTGATGAAAAGGAGGCATACGCCTGGTAACCCTAAAAACTAAAGATCATGGCAAAAAAAGGCGTTTTAAGAATCTCCGGAAATACTTCTCCTAAAACAGGAGAAAAAACCTTCTATAAAGTAACAGAATGGTATCCTGATACCCCTGCTAATGAAAAAAATGAAGCTCTTGTCACCTGGGAATTGTTTAGGAAAAGACCAGATGGGCAGTTTACCACTACTAGCATTAAGAAAAAAGTTGGAGAATTTACTTTTGGCAAAGATTCCTGGCAGGAAACCTTCAGAGTTGAAGGGTATCTTAATAGTCCTGAAGGTAAAGAACCTATGTCTATTATTGTACAGCCTCAAAAAAATGAGCAGCCGCCTTCCACAGAAAAAAATATTCTTGAGGTAAAACTCACTTTTCAGGATGGAACAGCTGTCAATAAAAAACTAAGTTATAAAGATCGCCTGACAGCAACGGCTAAATGTCAGGGTCTGGAAGGAGAACATATTATTTTAACGCTTTGGGAAGATGATGAAAATGGTGATGGACACAATAACAAAAATCAATCTATCGTAAAATCTCCTCCCGTACTGGTAGATAGCCAGGGAAATGCCCGTTGGAATTTTACACTTCTTAATACCTATATTGCTCTTGCCAATCAAAGGGAAGATGATAAAAAGCAGCATGAATATTATGTGACAGCAGAATATAATGGAAAACTGAAAGCTTCAGATAACGCCACTGCTGACAACCCGGAATATAAAGCACCTCCTGCTCCATCCAGACAACCCAATGCTCCGAAACCTCAGCCTAATCCCAATTCTCCAAAAGGATCAACCAGACCTAATTCTCCTAATAACCAGCCAGATAAAAAAGGAGTAATTACCCAAGTAAAACTAACGGATAAAAATGGTAAAGAATTTGGCAAAAATCCTAAATATGGAGAAACCATAATCGTCCATATAGAATCGAAAAACCTTGTAGGCAAAAAATATATTCTTAAAATATGGGAGCATGACCTTATAGGAGATAATGACCTGTTATATAGTCATGAACATACTTTCCTGGCTGATAAAATAAACCTTTCTATGCCACTGACTCCTGCTATGCAAAAAACGGGAGAAGTAGGAAACAATCCTAAAAATCCTGATAGTGGTGAATATTGGAAAGGAGGACAACAAGAAATCTTTGCAGAAGTCATCTTCCTGAATCTTTCATCAAAGTCTCAGACTATTGATGTGGACATTATTGAAGCTCCGAAACCACAAAATAATGGAACGACCCCAAGCGGAGTACAAAATCAACCAAAAGCTGATCCAAAAAATTGTGGGGGAAAATTCTGTATTGACAAAAACGCTCCGCCTAGTGAGCTGATAAGGGAAATCAATATCCGTTTATCCGGATTTGGAGGAAATGTACCTACAGATAAATTTACAGACCGGTCAGAGAAAATGGTGAAACAGTTTCAGAAGGATTATATGAAAGTTCCTGAAACGGGCAAAGTATGTGGAAATGTATTAAGAGCCATTGATGAGTTTTCTAAAAACTTTGATATCAGTACTACATTTTGGAACCAGATGAAATGTGACTGCTCTACGAAAGGGAAAAAAGCAACCAGCGTTTTAAGAGGCATTCAGGAAACCAACAGCTGTGACGGATTTGGGGACGGAACTGGAAAGGGAACCTATAAAAGTACAAGTAAAACGGAAGCCTACCATAAATATGAATATCCTGGAATTCACAGATCCCTTTTATTCGGGTTTAAGGCATTGCAATTCTACTTTAGTAAACAAACAACTTACAAAATAGATCATTTTACCTCAGGATACAGATGTAGATTCAAAAACTATTCAACTACCAACCACCAGGGGAAGGCTATTGATATGCAGTTCAGTAAAGGTACTTGGGCGATTAGAGGTGAAAACAAAAAGAACCTTGTAGAATTAAGAAATATGAGAGATACTCTATTTGTTAAATATCTTGGTGCTCAAAAAGAATGGCCTAATACCAACCTATTTTCAATAGAACCTATTGACTTATTATACAATAGTAAAGGAAAAGTAAGATTTGACCATACCTTCAGCTGGATTCACATGGATGTAAGACAGTTTGATGCTCAATATCTTGAAGATAAATATTTCTGTAAAAGCTTAACCGCTTTAAATGGAAAAAGTATTGTTCAATTAGCTATTGAAGCAGGTTACGCCAATACCTGCAGCTGTTATTCAAGCTATCAAAGCCAGGCAGCGGCACCACAAGCTGCTGGAAGTTGTGCATGTAATAAGGATATAACAAAAGAACAATTGAAAGGCATTGCTACAGGTGCCAGCCAAGCCAATATTGATAAATATTTCGATGGTTTCAATCAAACATTCAAGAAGTTTAATATCAATTCCTGTTTACAAAAAATACATTTCTTAGCTCAGATTAATAAAGAATCGGAAGGTTTCAAGTATAATGTTGAGTTGGGAGACGCCGCTTATCTTGCCCCATACAAAGGCTGGCATGGAAGAGGGTTAATTCAGTTAACAGGTAAAGAAAACTATGAAGCCTTTCAAGCTGCAATTGGAGAAGATGTAACCTCAAGTGCAGAGGCTAGAGATAAAGTTGCTAAATCTCCTTATGCTACCTATTCAGCAGGTTGGTTCTGGGACAAAAGGGCTGTTCTCAACAGTCATGCTGATAATAATGATTTTATTTACATTTGCTATTGTGTAAACGGAGGATTCAATCATATTGACGACAGGCTTGAGAGTGTAAAAAATGGATTTGAATCATTATATTCTAAATGTACCACAAGTAAAGGAAAAACCACAGATTATAAATTTAAAGACAGTAAGGCTTACGATAATAAAAAAGCAGCTTTCGCCTGGGGACTATGGCATGATCCTCAATTTGATAAAAAAGGCTGCAAAAAAGACAAACAACTGGCCATTGAGGGTTACCAAAGAGTTGTTGATTTAACTAAAGATACTGACACCACAACGAATTACTACGGAATTCAAGGTTTAAGTTACTTTTCTGATTTAGTAACCACAAAAATAGTAGACAAAAAAACAAAGAAATTTGTAAACGTAAGAAAAGCAGCTTTAAAAAGATTAAATGATTTAAAGAAATAAAAATGATTAAACCTATTTTATTTTTAGCAGTAATGACTCAGTTTGTTTTCTGTAAACAGGCAGACAACAATCCTATAAAAAATGACAATCTATCTTCTAAGAAAGAGGTTGAAAACCATCAACCTCTAAAAGATACTGTAAGAGGAGATTTTAATAAAGACAATAAAGTTGATTATCTTCAGATTCTGGATAAATCACCAGAAGAAAAACAAGTTAAAATTTTCTTACAAGGTGCCAACAATAAGTTTTCGGAAACAAAATCCTTTATGGTCAATAATGATGATTTCACAGAGGTAGAAGATCCTGTCAACAATTTATTTATTTCAAGCATAAAGCCTGGTGAAATAATCGTCGGAGCTTCTTGTTGTGGAAATTTTAAAACAACAGAAACCCACTATTACAAATTTATTAAGGATAACTGGTATTTGTATAAAACATCAATCTCAACAGTTGATGATGATTTCATTCCTAACATTACAATGGATATGAATAATTTATCCAACAGCATTGATAATAAAACAGCGAACAATAACGATATTTACAATAAAGATATCAAGGAATCAAAAGAAAACTCATTATCAAATTTCAGTAAATCCTTAGTATTATTGAAATCAGCAAGTAAAACCAATGCCTTAAATAAGCAAAATACGATAGATATTGAAACAATTGCTGAATGGCTTTATTTCAATCCTCTCAATGAAAATAATTTAAATGATTATAATGATATTGCCTATTATAATGCTTATACCAAAGATGGGAATCTCTCCTCTATTTTCTTGTTAAAGGAAATCATTGAAAAATATCCAAACAGAGTTGTAGCCTATTTAAATTTAGGAGATTCATATTGGACCTTTGACAATAAAGAAAAAGCAAAAGAAGCATATCTTAAATATATTGACTTGATGAAAAGTCAGAAAAAAGATACTTCAAAAATTCCTCAAAGAGTGTACGACCGAACTAAATAAATTAGAAATAATATATTATATATGAATAAACTAGTATTGCCATTTGTATTTTTTGCATTGATATCATGTAAGAAAGCACCTGAACCTAATAATACAAATCAAAATGCTGTAAAAGCACAGGATACCTTAGTCTCTTCAAAACCTGCCCAAGAAACTGCTGAACCAGCAAATGAAAGTTCAGCCAACACTCAATATGTCTCTCTTCCCTTTAATTATGAAGAATATAAAAAAACCTGTATACAGGAAGGCTCTCCGGACTGTTCAAAAAAATATCCGGTTTTGGGTCAATTAGAATCTGATAAAATAATTAAAATTATAGGTATTACAGAAGGCAGCCCTGAGTCTATTTTTCAAATACAGTCCGCTTCCGGAAGCCCTATTAATATATATGTTTTGAACTTTGAAGGTGATTCTAATTCACAAGAGCTCATTACGGTAAATAATGATAAAATTATCAGCCGTCAGTCAATAGGCTACGCGATGCCTGAAGAGGAAACCTACGAAACATTTATTATGAACCCTGACATGACTGTCGACATCTATGAAATTAGCTTTACTGACAGTTCAAATAAGAAAAAGAAGGAGAAATATAAAATCGCTCCTACCGGTAAAATTTCAAAGATCTAAAATTCCCCAGGAAATATATAAGTTGATATTAAATAATCAACATCATCTGCCCTTCTCAGCATAAAAAGTACTGAGAAGGGCATTTAATCTTAGCCCTATACTGCTAAAAGGCAAAAATCCCCATAAACAGGGAATAAGTCTATTCATAAAAAGGGGTATATTGAACCCCATGAAAAAGATAATTCTATTCTGTTTTTTATTCCTGATAACATGATGCAAAAAGCAACTGAAACCTCCAAAATCAATTCTTCAGAAAAAACATTTGAAGACCATGGTCCGATAACCATCCATTATTAAAATTCATAGCCAGCACAATATGAACATAAAAAAAATTGTACTTATAGTGTTCGTTTTAGGAATGCTTTCCTGTAATAGATCCATGGAAAATAAGCCTATGACAACGGAGGAAAAAATCAATACCCGAGACAGTACAGCTGTTCAGGACTACTTCCAGCAGATCATGAACCGTCGGATTAAAGATACGATATCCGGAACCTGGAAAGCATTATCTACTTATCAGTTTGAGCTATTCAAGATGAAGTTAGAAACTGTGAAAAACAATGACAGCGTAACAGGAACTTACCAGTTTACTGTTGAAGGGAAGCTGGAGCAAGGCATTATGACCGGAATCATAACCGATGGAAAGATGATAGTAGAGTTCTACAATCCTTCCAATCCTAATGCTCGTAAAGGGAAAGCAGAGTTTTCAAGCTGGAACGCGAATTACGATGAAATGGTGTGGCAGCTAATACAATCCTCTGAACAATCTTCCATTCCTGAAATTTGCAAGTTGTACAAAGATGTTCCAAAACCAATCAGAGGGTACCATTTCATAGGCAGAAAAAAAACATCTACAAAATAACTATAACCCATTATTAATGAAAAACATAAGCGTAATTGCTATTACTTTATTCCTGATGACAGGATGTAAAAACGATCCAAAACAAATGGTCGACGAAACAGAGACTATAAAGAAAGACAGTTCTGTAGTAAAAGCACCAGTAGCAGAAAAACTCACTGAAGAACGCAAGGAAATTCCTATATTAAAAGAATGTACGGAAAAAACGGTTGAATATGAAACCCAGCAGGAATGTATTTTCCCTAACACTACAATGGCGGAAGTCTACCAGAAAACGATTAAGGAAAAAGATATAGAAAAAGCAGAACTCCTGTCTGCAGAATTACCAAAACAAAGCATTGAAAAAGAAATTCATCAGGACGGACTGGAAACGATCAGTTACAAAGTAGCTCCTAATAAAATTGAAATTGAATTCCTGTTTGCAGGCGGTGTGACCACACTTGAATTGGAACAGAAAAGCAATAAGGTAAAAAGAACCATCATTCACAGTGCTGATTAAGACATGTTAACATCATGAAAAAAATATTGCTAATACTTCCTGTCCTCAGTATTATTTCCTGCAAAAGTCTGCCGGAAGGATCTTCAAAAGATTCAGGAGTTTCACTTCATACCCAGTGGAAAGGAGATTATTCTATCTCTCATGATTTTGGAAAACTGGATGAGTTCGCTGAGATGACATTAGATTATGGACTTATCATCACCAAAGACAGCTGTACTTTTTGGGGACTTGGTTATAAAACCTTCTTCACAGACGTTTGCAGCATCACAGGAAATGAAAAACAGATCATCGTAAAATATGTCAAACAGATTGAAGGCGATCCAATGAGTAACCATCTTCCCACCGATACACTGGCTGTTGTATTCAGGAAAGATGGAAAATATTACCTGCAAAGTAAAATAGTTCCCAATAAACAGTGGCAGTACGATATTCCGATTCGTCTCAAAAAGAAATCATAAAAAATTCTCAACTTTAAAAAATATTTTTTAATTTTGCTTTGTGAATTTTAACAACGGAACATATTATTATAGAATTTTTAACTCAGATCTGGGATAGGGATTCTTATGAACATAACTTAAAACCTCGTCCTAGGACGAGGTTTTTTTATTTAAAAAAATTTAGAAAGATGAAAATAAGTATTATTGGAGTAGGATTAATCGGAGGTTCAATGGCCTTAAAATTGAGAGAAAAAAACATCGCCAGCTTCATCTATGGAATTGATAACAACAAACAGCATATTGACGAAGCATTGGATTTAAAAATAATTGATGCCGAAGCAAATCTGCAACAGGGAGTCAAAGATTCAGATCTTATTATCCTGGCCATTCCTGTAGATGCTGCAAGAAAACTGTTGCCCAATGTTCTCGATCTTGTATCAGACCAGCAAACCGTTATGGATGCCGGATCTACCAAAGCAGGAATTGTGGGTGCCGTTAAAAACCATCCAAAACGTTCGAGATTTGTAGCCTTTCACCCTATGTGGGGTACCGAAAATAATGGACCAAAATCTGCAATTGCTGAAAGTTTCTCTGGCAAAGCCGGAGTAATCTGCAACAAAGAAGAATCCGCAGAAGATGCACTGAACATCGTTGAAGGTATTGTGAATGCTCTTGAAATGCACACTATTTATATGAATGCAGAAGACCATGATATCCACACGGCTTATATTTCCCATATCTCTCACATTACCTCATATGCCCTTGCCAATACCGTCCTGGAAAAGGAACGCGAAGAAGAAACCATCTTTCAGCTTGCCAGTTCCGGGTTCTCAAGTACGGTCCGCCTTGCCAAATCACACCCTGAAATGTGGGTTCCCATTTTTAAGCAAAACAAAGAAAATGTATTAGATGTTTTGAATGAACATATTACCCAGCTGAGAAAATTCAAATCTGCTTTAGAAAAAGAAAACTATGAATATCTTGAAGAATTGATTACCAATGCGAATAGAATCAGAGGAATATTAAGGTAAAGCTATTTTATCAGTTCTGTTTTAAAAAACAATATATTCAAGAGAAAAAGTCATAAAACTTTACGAATAAGGTTTTATGACTTTTGCTATTAAGAACTCTCTAGAAAACACGGTTCGTGATGATAAAAGCTGTCTCTTTCCTACTTTAAAACCTCATCATCATTCCCAGACCATTCCTGTTATTAAGCACATAATAATCAGGCTTAAACCTTTTGATATCGGTAGTCCTATAATCATTGATAGCGTTTTTCATCTGTGAATGTCCTACCAATTTAAGAACAACACCAGCACCAGCACCTATTAACCCAATAACAAGCGGTACTGAAGATCCTGTACTTTCTCCATTCTTTAAGCCACTAGTTGTATTCGTGTCCGACTTTGATAGATTCAATATTCCGCCAACTACAAAACAGGCTGCACCACCCGCAACAAGAGCTGTCCCAATGTTATTTACAGTTCTTCCTTTCCTATACTGCACATTATTGGTCTGAATCAGGTATTCTTTGATCTCTTTTTTAGAGGTCAGTTTAGGAGTTTCAGTATTTTTAACAGTTCCGACAAGGTGTTCTTCAGATACATTTCCTATGACAGCCTTCCCATCTTCCTGGATTCCTTTTACAGAATTGTCATAAAGAAACTCCTCCGCTCCATTCTGAGCATTAGTATAGGTAATTTTTCCCTTGCTATAGGTTAATTTAGTATAAAATATCTTCTGATTATCTTGGGTAATAATGATTCCTTTTGCTGAAGATTCCGGAATACTGATCTGTGAATATACAGCCAATGATGATACAATAAACAGAAGGGTTAAGGCCTTTTTCATATTAATTAGTTTTCGGCAAAAATATTTGATTTTGTTTTAGTAACCAACACTTTTATTCATCTTAATAAGAAATTAATATGCACTTCATTTTACAAATATTTTTAATAAAATTAAAAAACAATTTAACTTTATTAAAAAATATATTACTTTAGCAAAAAAAATAAATTCAATGAAGTTACCGATAGTGTGCCCAAGCTGTGACCATACTCTTAACGTAAGCCAGATGAAGTGCCCAAGTTGTAAAACCGAAGTAAGCGGAGATTATGAACTTCCGGTTCTTCTAAAACTCAATCGTGATGAACAGGATTTTGTACTTAATTTTTTTCTTTCCAGCGGAAGCATTAAGGAAATGGCCAAACAGGCAGGCTTATCCTATCCTACGATGAGAAATAAAATGGATGATCTTATCACAAAGGTGGAAAAATTGAAAAGCAAACTATAAATAATAACCTGTAAACTCAATGTATAATGAACTGGAAAACCATTTTTAATCCATTTGAAAGATTTGATGAAAAATACCTGCTCCTTACAGGCATTCTTGCTGTTTTTATCTCTATTGCAGTAGGATATTGGACAGGCACTACATTCACCAGTATATACAAAATCAGTCCTGTAGAAAATCCTTCATTTCAAATAATAGCAATTACGACCCTGCTAAGCTTCATGGCCGGTATTGTCATTCTTTTTATTCTAGGTAAAATTCTAAACAGAAAAACCAGAATCATTGATATTGTCAATACCGTTTTAATCTCCCAACTTGTTCTAATCTTATTCCAATGCATTGGAAAAATATCATATATTAGGCTTGCCGGGAAAAATGTCATTAAATACGAGTCGAATCCCTCAGGAGCATTTCCCTATCTGGATTTTCTGATTATGATTTCTATGACTTTTATCTCCATTACTACCCTAATCTATAGTATTACCCTTTTCTATAATGGGTTCAAAACAGCAACCAATATCAAAAAGTGGCAGCATATTGTACTCTTTTGTATCGTATCGTTAGTCACCACTTTAATCTGTCAGATTATAATCAATAAAATCATTTAAAATACCATGAAAATCAAATTATTATTGGTGCTGGCATGCCTGGCACAGCTTTGTCACGCTCAAATTGAAGGAACCTGGAATGGTGAACTGGATACTCAAAATATGAAACTTCCTGTTATTTTTAAAATATCAAAGAAGTCACAAGGCTATATCACCACCCTTATAAGTCCTAAACAGAGCTCTAAAGAAATTCTGACTGATAAAACAGATTTCAATAACAATGAACTCACTCTGGAGATAAGCAGTATACGTGCAGGTTATAAAGGAATCTACAAAACAGATCATTTTGAAGGAAATCTGATTCAGAACGGTAAAATGATGACTTTAAACCTTTATAGAGAAAGCAAACCGGAAACTCCCGATATTTCATATCTGAACGGAAAAGCAATTGATACACAAAAGATTGATGATTTTTTAAACTATATGGTTCAGAATAATCAGGAAATCGGAAGTGTAGCCATTTTCAAAAACGGAATCTCCATCTATAAAAGAGACTTTGGTCAGAATCTTTTGCCTACAAACACTACTTATGACCAAAACACAGGTTATCAGATAGGCTCTATCAGCAAACTTATTACTGCTGTGATGCTTTTTCAGCTTATAGAAAAGGGAAAATTAAATCTTTCTGAGCCTCTCTCCAAATTCTATCCTGAAATTCCCAATGCTAAAAACATTACAATCCATAACATGCTAAACCATACCAGCGGATTGGGAGATTATGCAGGTGAATCTATTAAAGACAACTGGCTTTTTGGAAAAGCAGTAGGTGATAAAGCCATTATCGAAGTCATCAAAAAAGAAGGGGTAAAATCTAAACCCGGGGAGAAACTGAGATATTCCAACTCCGCCTATTTTCTATTAAGCAGGATACTGGAAAAAATCCATAACAAGCCTTATAATGAAGTTTTAAAGGAAAATATTTTGGAAAAAACTTCAATGCCCAACACGTTTTCTGTTCTTGACAATCCAAAGAATATTTTTAAATCGTATGAATTAAAAAAAGATACCTGGACAGAAGTAAAAGATTTTGATTTTCATAATTGTATCGGCTTAGGAGACATTACTTCTACTCCTGAAGACCTGAATACCTTTATCAATGCGCTATTCAATGGTAAATTTATCAAGAAAGAAACTGTTGATATGATGATTTCCAATCCAAAAGAAAAAGTATTTGGTTCGGGAATCATGAAAGTTCCGTTCTACAATATAATTTCCTACGGACATGGCGGTGATACGGCAGGAAGTCATTCAATAGTAACCTTCGAACCGACAGATCAACTATCTTACGCTGTAACTATTAATGGACAAAACTTTTCTCATAACAATTTCTATATTGCCCTTATGAACCTTATATACGGCAAAGATTATCAATATCCGGTATTTAATACTGCTAAAATACCTGTTGCTGATCTTGAAAAATATGTAGGTGATTACACTTCAAAAGATATTGCTCTAGGTTTAAAGATTTTGATTAAAGATCAAACATTATACGCCCAGGGCACCAACCAGCCGGAATTTCCACTCACTGCTACAGAAAAAGACAAGTTCGCCTTTGAAAAAGCAGGCCTAAAAATCTCTTTCATGCCAGAAAATAAACAACTCAACTTGACCCAAGGCGGAAAAACATTTTTGTTCAGTAAAAAGGCTTCTGACCAATAGTTTATGCCCAATACCATAATTGGAGACGTAACCATTAACAATAACCCACAAAAAATCCTTAGATTATTCTCTAAGGATTTTTTTATTTTAAATAATGGAGTTGATATACAATTTTATAGCTATTGTCATTCCGACGAAGGAGGAATCTCTTTTCATTTAGATTCTTCATTTCACTTCGTTACATTCAGAATGACAGAACAAAACTGGTTGATAATAGGTTATATAACCCTTTAAATAACATTCTACATTAGCATTCCGGAACATTCACTGCAATTGCTAATCCTCCCTCAGAAGTTTCTTTAAAACGATCACTCATAGAAAGAGCTGTTTCCCACATCGTTTGAATTACTTCATCTAGGGTTACTTTGGCTTTGGCAGGATCACTTTCAAGGGCGATATTAGCAGCTGTAATAGCCTTCATTGCTCCCATTGTATTTCTTTCAATGCATGGAATCTGTACCAATCCTCTGATAGGATCACATGTCAATCCAAGATGATGCTCCATCGCAATTTCTGCGGCCATCAATACTTGTCCTACGCTTCCTCCTAAAATCTCTGTAAGCCCTGCTGCAGCCATTGCAGATGAAACTCCAATTTCTGCCTGACAACCTCCCATTGCTGCAGAGATTGTCGCATTTTTCTTAAATAATGTCCCAATTTCTCCTGCTACCAATAAGAAACGAATGATATCATCATCACTAATAGACTCTGTAAATGCCTGAGAATACATCAGAACTGCAGGAATTACACCACTTGCTCCGTTGGTAGGCGCTGTAATAATTCTTCCGAAACTGGCATTCTCTTCATTTACTGCCAGTGCAAAACAGGCAATCCATTTATTGATATTGGTGAAATTTTCTTCAGCATCCACAACCTGTTGGAACCATTCATCCTTATTCTTATAAATTTTATCTCCCAATAACTTTCTGTTGATTCCTGCTGCTCTTCTGGTGACATTTAATCCTCCCGGAAGAATACCTTCTTTATTGACCCCTTTATAAATACATTCTTTGATCTGTTTCCAGATATACAATGCTTCTGCTTTCGTCTCTTCCTGAGTTCTCCAGCTTTCTTCATTGATAAAAATTAAATCTGAGATCTTTTTAAGGCCCAGTTTTTCACAATATTTTGCAATATCCGAAGCCTTATGACAAGGGTACAATGTTCTTACACATTGCTTCTGAATTGAATTTTTTTCCTGGCTGGCAATAAAACCTCCTCCTACAGAATAAAAATCCTGAACAAGCTCGGTTCCATCTTCAAAAACAGCTTTGAAAATCATTCCATTCGGATGAAAATCAAGTGATTTTTTCATATTGAGAATCAAGTGATGCCCATAAATAAATGGAATCACCTTTTCACCTCCAAGATTAAGGGTTTGAGTACTCTTGATATAATCTATTTTCTCATCAATTTTGGTGGTATCAATCACTTTATAATCTTCACCATTCAGACCCAGCATTCCTGCGATATCTGTTCCGTGTCCTATTCCTGTTTTGGCAAGTGAACCGAAGAATTCAAGAAAGACTTCTTTCACTTCTTCTATTGATCTTTCTCTTTTAATAATTCTGATAAATGCAGATGCTGCATTCCATGGTCCCATCGTATGCGAACTGGACGGGCCTATTCCTACTTTAATAATCTCAAAAACCGATATTGATTCCATAAATGATTCTTCATTTTCCTCAAAGCAAAGATACATGATAAATCTTATAATAAGCATAGTAAAATCTCACAATTAGCAGTCCTTCATCGTGAATATAATAAATAGGTAACCCGTATTTTTGTAAATTAGCCAATATCTTTAATCTGTTTCAGATCTACTATCAAGTTCTCTTTAAATTATTTTGAATGGAAACATTAATTAAAAGCATTACACAGCATGTTAAGCTGAGCCCGGAAGAAATTTCCCTTTGTAAAAGCTTTTGGACAGAAAGAACGTTGGAAAAAGGAGAATTCCTGTTAAGAAACGGAGAGATCTGCCGATATGAAAGCTATGTTATTTCAGGAGTTTTAAAGGCTTTTTGTATCAATTCTGAAAACGGGAATGAAGAGATTCTATTTTTAGCAATTGATCATTGGTGGGCTACTGATATTTCCAGCTTTTCCAAGCAAAAAGCATCCATTTACAACATACAGGCCGTTGAAAAAACAAAGCTCCTTCAGATTAGCCAATCTTCTTTTCAAAAAATGCTGAAAGAAATCCCTTCTTTGGAAAAATACTTCAGAATTATTTTAGAGGGCTATTTGGGAACTCTTGAGAAAAGAATTGTTTTTAACCACATGTACAAGGCTGAACAGAAGTATTATGATTTTCTTGATACTTATCCTGATATAGCCTCTAGAGTTCCTCAATATCTGATAGCATCTTATCTAGGTGTATCTGCTGAATTTATAAGCAGAATCAGGAAAAAAAATAAATCCTCTTGAACTAGATCAATTTTTATGCAATGAATAATCAGGAATTTTGCTGTTATAAAAATCATAACAAATGAAAGTACTGATCATTAATGCAAGCGTAAGAAACGGAAGATCTTACAGCAGAAAATTAACCCAGCTTTTTGTTGAAAACTGGAAAACGAAATATCCATCCGATACATTCACTTATAGAGAAACCGGAATTGACACTATTCCCAATATAGATGAACCATGGATTGCCGGTGCCTTTAAAAAGCCCTCATACAGAACAGAAGAAAACCATAAAGCCTTACAGCTAAGCGATAAACTGGTAAAAGAGCTCAAAGAACATGACATGTATGTTATAG
Source organism: Chryseobacterium nakagawai (assembly GCF_900637665.1). Taxonomy (NCBI): domain Bacteria; kingdom Pseudomonadati; phylum Bacteroidota; class Flavobacteriia; order Flavobacteriales; family Weeksellaceae; genus Chryseobacterium; species Chryseobacterium nakagawai. The sequence continues at coordinate 1,893,322 of NZ_LR134386.1, read as the reverse complement.
GAACTCCAATGTACAACTGGTCTATTCCAGCAGGATTAAAAGCCTACATCGATCAGATCATGAGAATTAATGAAACCTGGAAATTCAGATCCGGATTTCCTGATGGTGATTATGTAGGACTGCTGGAAAACAAAAAAGCTTTTCTATTATCAACCCGTGGTGACACTGGATATGATGAAAATGAAAAAAACGGACACATTAATTTTCAGACTACCTATCTGAAACATATTTTAGGGATCATGGGAGTTACGGACGTTACTACTTTTTCATTGGATAATGAAGAGTTTGGTGGTGAAATTTTTGAAAATTCAAAAAATGAAATATTCAAGGCTATTCACTCCATTGAATAAGACGAAAGTTTTCAACTAGGGCCTTCTGAAGGTTCTAGTTTTTATCTATTAATTAAAGCGCTCCCGGTGTTGGGAAAAATCCAACCCCATATTTTCAGAATCCTCCGAAACCCTTAATGTAATCATCGCATTGGTTATTTTATACAACAATAAAGATCCAAAGAAAGTAAACACAGATACCAGAAATAATGCAGTCAGATGATGAATAAACACGTCAATGCCACCATGAAGAAGACTGGCGTTCTCACCATGAGCAAATATAGCTGTCAGAATCATTCCCATAATACCTCCTACTCCATGGCAGGCAAAAACATCCAGGGTATCATCTATCTTGTTTAAAGTTTTCCAGTTGACCATCAGGTTAGAAACGATTGCAGAAATAAACCCTATGAAAAGACTCTCCTGAATACTCACAAATCCACATCCGGGGGTAATCGCTACAAGACCTACCACTGCACCAATACAGGCTCCCAAAGCAGATACACTCCTTCCGTTGATCCTGTCAAAGAAAATCCAGGTTATCATGGCAGAAGCCGAAGCAATGGTGGTTGTTCCAAAGGCTGTTGCTGCGGAGGCAGAAGCACTTAAAGCAGATCCTGCATTAAACCCAAACCATCCAAACCACAACATTCCTGTTCCCAGAAGAACATAAGGAATATTGGAAGGTTCATGATGCGGATTTTTCCGTTTTCCCAATACCAAAGCTCCTGCGAGTGCTGCAAAACCTGCACTCATGTGTACAACGGTTCCACCGGCAAAATCTTTCACTCCGAAATATTTATTTAAAAGACCATCAGGATGCCAAACCATATGGCATAGCGGAGTATAAATACAAATACTGAACAGAACCATGAATAAAAGGTAAGAAATGAAGCGAACTCTTTCCGCGAAAGACCCTGTAATAATGGCAGGAGTAATCACAGCAAATTTCATCTGGAATAAAGCAAAAAGAATAAAAGGAATAGTGGGTGCCATCATGCGATGTGGCAGACTTCCCACTCCATTAAAAAAAGGATAGCTTAAAGGATTTCCAATAATTCCATAATGTTTTCCGGCAATGGTAATCCCCAAAGATTCACCAAAGGATAATGAAAAACCAACCACCACCCATACGATAGAGATCACTCCTAAAGCAATAAAGCTTTGCAGCATCGTAGAAATTACATTCTTTTTACCCACCATTCCTCCGTAAAAGAAGGATAATCCCGGTGTCATCAATAATACAAGTCCCGCTGCTGCCAGAATCCAGGCTACATCTGCTCCTACAATTTTATCTTCAGTTAAAAATACGCTCTTACTAGAAATATCTGTAGCCGGATGCCAGAACAAACCTCCAATGGCAACCAATGTTATCATAGAGAATGAAATAATCCATTTTAAACCTATTTTCATAAAATTCACATTTAACCCTATCAAAATTAGATATAAATCTTTATAAAAATAACTTTTTCAACAAAATACCCCACAAAAAAAATATACAACCAATAATATTATTAGTTTTCACTAAGTATTTCATTTAGAATTTTAGAAACCTCTTTTGCTTTTGTTGCCGGAAAAAGATGTGTTCCGCCTTTGATTACATAATCAGGTTTTGAATTACGGATGGGAAAAACAATATCCTTGTCCCCCAAAATTTGTATTACTTTTGGATTTTCTTCAAATTTCCATTCAGCAACCTTTTCTACAGACCATTTCAGATAATAAGGATCTCTTACCCTGAAATATTGAAGAACTTTTGGATTCTTTGGATCAAACAACTTTCTGAGAACAGCATATACATTGGCTGCCTTTGTGTTAAATAGCCCTACGGGCAATATTCTGGGGATTTTGGTTATCTCCCCTGTCTTTATGAATTTAGATTTTTCTTTATCCGACTTGATACTTCCCAGAATGATTACTTTCTCAGCAGGTTTCAAACGATTGATTTCCTGCACCATAATACCTCCAAAGGAATATCCCAAAAGATAAAACGGTTCTGAAGGATCTACTTTTTCCGCCATTCTTTCTACATAAGCATGAAAAGCTTCATTTTTTTCCGGAATGAGCCAGTCAATAAAAATAAGTTCACAATGCTTGGGAAACTGTAATCTGTCAAGTACCTTGAAGTCTGCCCCAAGGCCACTTACAACATAAATTTTCATCCTACTAATTTATAAAAAAAAGCACCTATTAGAAATTAAAAAATTGAATGATAAAACCTTAAATATTTTAAACCCTCTTTGGAAGCAAAACCTAAATATTAGTAGGATATGTAGTCTTTTTCAGAGATGATATTATGCCACAGACAGATTCAAAAAAGACATTTTTCATGTACATACATTTCTGCTTTTCGGGAATTCTCCAGTATTGACCCTCATTATCATTACACAAAAAAAGCAGCTCCTAGGAACCGCTCTTTTTATCAACATTATTTAATTTTATTTCTTCTTTGCAGGAACTCTATTATCATTATCCAGCTTTTCAGTAGACACTTTAAACTGAATATCCATTTCGTTCTTGATGAAGTAATCTTTCAGGGAAGACTGGTAGAATACTTTAAAGTCTCTTCTGTTCAGAGAGAACTTAGCAGATTCAATAGATGTTGTAAACTGAGTAACGTACACATTCGCAGGGAATGTAATTGTTTTTCTCACTCCTTTAAGAGTAAGATCTCCGTATACAGTAGAATTATACTCACTGTTTGCTAAAGGAATAATTTTAGTTAAGTGGAATTTGGCAACCGGAAATTTCTTCACTTCAAAGAAGTTGGTACTTTTCAGGTCATTGGTAAGCTTGATCTGATCTTCATCAGAAACATCACCCGCCATGATACTCCTCATGTCTATTATGAACTCACCATCTACCAACACAGTATGGTCGAAGTTGAATTTACCACTTTTAAGTTTTATCGTTCCTGAATGGGAGGAAGCCTCAGTTTTTACAACCTTATATCCCCACCACCTGATCTCTGATGAAGTTACTTTCGAAACCTTATCAAATTTTCTTTGAGCAGAAACAAATGATATGCTTGCGCACACCATAGCAAACAATAGTAATCTTTTCATTCTTTTTTATTTACAATTCAACAAAAATAAAAAAAAGTGTAGAACTTCTACACTTTTAATAATCTTTTTTTGATTAATTTATTGAGCAGTTACCTTTACTACCATATCGATATCATCTTTCACAAAAACATCCTGCATTGTAGATTTGTAAGCAACATCAAATTTCTGTCTGTCGAAAGAGAATTTGTTGGATACTAAGCTTACTGCTCCTTTGCTGTAAGAAATTTTAGCTGGGAAAGTAACTGGACTTGTTTTTCCCTTCAGCGTAAGGTTTCCTGTTACTAAAGAGTTATAAATTTTATCGTTGTTTTTCTTAACACCAGTAATTTTAAAAGTAGCTGTAGGGAATTTTTCAACTTCAAAGAAATCACCGTTCTTAAGGTGTCCGTTTAATTTTTGCTGATATTCTCCTGTAAGGTCAGTAGCATTAATTGAAGTCATATCCAATACGAAGCTTCCTCCTACAAGCTGATTTCCTTTCATTACCATATCTCCTGATTTCACTTTCACCGTTCCATCATGAGAGCTCGCTTCAGATTTTGCTACTTTATATCCCCACCAGTGAACATCAGATGCTACTACTTTTTTGGACTGTCCGAATGCTAAACCACCTGCTAATACTGCTAATAAAAATATTTTTTTCATTGTTTAGAATTATTTTAATTAAGTTTAACGCAAAGGTAGCCATCTTATTCGATAGATTTCATTGATGTATATCAAGAATCTCAATTATTTTTATGAATAATATCATCCCATAAAAAAACTCCGAATTTCTTCGGAGCTTTTATTTATTCTTGATAGTATGCTGTATACAGTGCCATACCTTTTAATGCAGTATGATTTTGTTTGACCAGATAGATCGGGATATTTCTAAGCATTCCTTCCATTTTATCACTGATTTTGAATTTTTCGTAGAACTTAGCCTTATCAATGTATTCTCTTACCATCTGAGGAATATCTCCTGCAATTAGTAATCCTCCGGTAGCTTTTACCTTTAAAGTTAAGTTATTCGCCTCTCTTGCCAGGAATTCAAGGAAAGTATCCAGTGCTATTTTGCATATTAATACGTTATCTTCTACTGCAGCTTTATAAAGCTCTTCAACGAAGTTACCGTTAGTAAGACGCTCTCCCAGCCATTCAGGCTCCGGATGTCTTTTTACATCTCTCAGGAATCTGTAAATATTGAATAATCCTGACTTTGATAATACATTTTCCCAGCTTACAATCCCATAGATATTATTAAGGAATTGATAAAACTCAACCTCAACATTTGTTCTTGGCGAGAATTCAGAATGTCCGCCTTCTGTAGCGAAAGGTCTTAAATTTTTACCGTCAAAGAAATATCCAGCTTCACCCAATCCATTTCCTGGAGCAAGGATCGCTACATTTCCTTTTTCAAGATGACCACTGGTATAAATAGCTTCAAGATCATCATCTTCAAGAAGAGCCATCCCATAAGCAGAAGCTTCAAGGTCATTCAGCATCTCTACTTTTTCAAAACCGAAATCTCTTCTATACTCTTCAACATCTAAGTTCCAACCCAATCTTGCCGGGCTACTTTTTCCATCAATAACAGGTCCTGGCACGGCCATTCCCAAACGTTTTACATTCTCCAACTGATTATCCTGAATAAACTTCTTTAAGATGTCATTAAAAGAAGCATATTGCTTGGTAGAGTATGTATTTTGTACTTTAATCTCAAGACCTCCGTTACCGGAAACAAAATAGCCTAAGATGGTCATATCTTCACGGAGACTTGCTCCAATGATAGAAACATTATCATTATTACTGTTCTCTACTCCTGGTAAATAAAGTGGAAATTTTGGATTCAGAATCATAACCTCAAATTTTACCAAATATAATAATTGTTTTCGTAAATCCTGCACAGAACAAAAAAACCTTTCCACTTTCGTGAAAAGGTTTTGGTTAATAATTGTTTATATATTAAATCTAACTACTTTCCTAATGGAATATTATAACCGAATCCTACTCCGATATTCCCCACATTATAGTCCTGACCTGCTAAATCTCCTTTAGATCCTACAAAAACCTTTTGGTATTGTACGAAGAAGTTCCAGTCTCTATTGTGGTATCCGATTTCCGGTTTAAGGTAGAAACCTCCGCTTGCTCTTTCAACATTCGTGTTAGAAGCAACCGTTTTATCTCCAACTAAGAATCCGTATCCTAAATCAGTTCCGAAATAGAAACCTGTTTGTTTAGGATAAATTCTGATTAAAGCTGCTACAGGAACTACGCCTACATCATTATTTTTATACCCATTGTTTTCTTTTCCAAAATAGTGAGTATATCCAGATGCGATACCTAATCCAAATCCAGGTGTAATCAAGTTTTGATAAGCTACATCTACTCCTACTGCAGCAGAAAGGTTATCTGCGGGAACTGCTAAACCAACATTCGCACCCACTTTAATCATATTATTCATTTGTGAACTCTGTGCGCTTGCTATACCTGCTGTTAAAATTCCAGCCAGCAATATTGCTTGTTTAAACATTTTCATAACTCTAATTTTTAAATTTTACTAAACAAGAGGATGTAAAAATCATGCCAAGGTAGACTATTCCTTCTTTTTTAACACTAAACAAAAGCACAACAAAATGATTATCAATAACTTATTTTATCTTAAATTTTAAATGTTTGTTTAACAATTTTTATAAAAAATAGAGCCTGAAATGTGAAATATATTTAAAAAGTTAAAAAAAGAAACATATAAATCAACTTATTGATATAAAGGAAATCGAACCCTAGAAAACACGACAACATTCTACTTCCCACAATATAATATTTCTAGCAAGGAGGATTTGGTTTAAAAACAGGCACATAAATCTTACGAGTAAATAAAACAAATCGTGCATTCTTGCCAATTAAAAAGCATCTCAAATATATGTGTCATCCATAAAATCAGTGAGAGAACCTAACTATAATCAATTGTATTGAAGATAAAATCCTGATGCCTTACAAATATATATCGTAAAAAACCTTAGCATCTTACCGTTTTCCAACAATCCTACTGCTACACATTCATTACTCATTATAATATTAACAAACCTTAACCCGTTATCATTTTAACCTTTTTTAATCTAAAACATCAAAAAAACAAATGTTCTTACCATGGCAGATTCATTATTAAAAAACAAACATCTCCTTTGGCGTTCAGGCTTCGGCGTTGGAATTAATCAAATCGACGATTTGAAAAATAAAAATACTAAAACGCTCATTAATGAATTATTTAAAGAAGGAAATTTTACAGAAGTCTCTTATGATACACCAGATATAGATCCTACGACAGACTATATGAACAGTACAGCTCCTGCTGAAAAGAAAAAAGAAATGCAGCGGATCTATAGAGCACAAAACGAAGAATTAAATCTTAATTTTCTGGATAAAATGGTGAACAGCAAGGAACAGATGAGAGAAAAAATGGCTTTTTTCTGGCATGGACATTTTGCTTCAAGAGTTCTTAATCCAAAATTCAATCGGCAATTATTAAACACCATCCGGAAAAATGCATTGGGAAACTTCAAAGATCTGCTTTTTGAAGTAAGCCAGTCTCCAGCCATGCTCAATTTCCTGAACAATCAGCAAAATAAAAAAGATCATCCGAATGAAAATTTTGCAAGGGAAGTCATGGAACTTTTTACCATGGGAAGAGGAAACTATACGGAAAAAGATGTGAGAGAAGGAGCAAGAGCATTTACAGGATGGAGCTATGATAAAGAAGGAAATTTTAAGGAAAGAAAAAATCAGCATGATGAGGGAACCAAAACTTTTTTAGGAAAAACAGGTAATTTTGACGGAACTGATGCTTTAAATATCATTCTGGAACAAAAAGCCACCGCAACATTTATCACAGCCAAAATCTATAAGTTTTTTGTCAATGAAAATGTAGATCAGAACATTGTGAACACGTTGAGTACAAACTTCTACAATTCCGGCTATGATATAAAAAAGCTGATGATGGATATTTTTTCAAGCTCATGGTTTTACGATCAGAAAAATATCGGAAACAGGATAAAATCTCCCATAGAACTGATGGCCGGGATGATGCGGATGCTTCCCATGCATATTCAGAATCCTGAAAACCTCATCATCTATCAAAAGCTGTTAGGACAAATGCTGCTTTATCCGCCTAATGTTGCAGGATGGCCCAATGGAAGGTCCTGGATTGATAGCTCTACACTGATGCTGAGACTTCAGGTACCGCAGATCTGGACGGGACTACGCCCATTGGAATACAGTCCAAGACAGGATGATGACATTGATATGGGGATGAAATCTAAAGAAACAGCTTTGAACAAAAGCTTTAAAAATCCCAATATCACTATAGACTGGAACCGGGTAGATCAGATTTTCGCTCATAAAAACTGTGAGGATTATCTAATTCAAAACACCCAAAGTCTGGACATGAATACCGTGAATAATTTTTCCGATAAAAGCACGAAAATGACCATTATTAACCTGATGTCAACGCCCGAATATCAGTTAATGTAACGTATATACCTTATTCATTTGCAACCTATCTACTAAATCCAACACTATGTTAATCAAAAGAAGAGAATTCCTCAAAATAAGTTCACTGGCTACAGCATCATTCTTAATGCCTAATTTCCTGAAGGCTATGACACTGGATGAAGCCTTGAATCCCAGCCAAAATATACTGGTGGTTCTTCAGTTTACAGGTGGAAATGATGGTTTGAATACGATTATTCCCGCCAAAAATGACATCTATTTCAGAGAAAGAAAAACACTGGCTGTTCAGGACTCTTTATCTCTTACAGATGAAGCAGGGATTAACCCTTCTCTATCCTATTTTAAAGAGCTTTTTGATAATGGAGAGCTTTCTGTGATGAATAATGTAGGCTATCCTAATCCGGACAAGTCTCATTTCCGCAGTATGGATATCTGGCAATCTGCAAGCAGAAGTGATGAATTCCTGGATACCGGATGGCTGGGCTGCTTCCTGGATGAGGAATGCTACCGTTGTGAACATCCTACTCAGGCACTGGAGGTAGATGACATGCTCAGCCTTGCTCTGAAGGGAGAAAACAATAAAGCTTTTGCCTTTAAAGATCCTAAAAGATTATATCAGACCAGCCAGGAAAAATATTTCAAATCATTGTATGACCATCATCACGATGATGAAACCGTTTCCTATCTTTATCAGACTTTAGGTTCCACCATTAATAATGCGGGCTATATTTTTGATCAAAGTAAAGCTAAAAAAACGGATCAGATTTATCCTAATTCTCAGCTGGGAAAGGACTTCAAAACAGTAGCCTCCTTAATTAAATCAGATATCAACACTCAGGTCTACTATCTTTCTATTGGTAGTTTTGATACGCATGTGAATCAGAATGACAGGCAGAAAAAATTATTTAGCGATATTAATGAAGCAGTGAAATCTTTTGTTGCTGATATGAAAAGTAATGGACTCTTTAATAATATTCTTTTGATGACCTTCTCTGAGTTTGGTCGACGCGTAGCTCAAAATGCCAGCAATGGAACAGATCACGGAACAGCCAACCAGATGTTCTTCATCAGCGGAAACCTTAAAAAGAAAGGATTACTGAATAGTCTTCCTGATTTACAGAATTTGAAGGAAGGTGACCTCATCTACACTGAAGATTTCAGAAAAGTATACGCGACCATTCTTAAAAACTGGCTGAAGGCCGATTCTTCCAAAGTGTTGGGTTGGAAAAACGGGGTTTATGATTTTATATAAATAGCCCAGCTCTAAGTAACCATAAAAAAAGAGACCATCCCATATGACAGTCTCTTTTCAATAATTTTAAATTTTAAACTACTTTTACGTTTAAGCAGTAATCTGCTTTGGTTTTTTCTCTTTCTGATCTTCTTTTTTATCAAGTTTCTCAGATATTTTTTTAACGATATACTCTATCGCTATAGGTGCTATAATGGCAATAAGTGCTTTAAATATTCTTGATTTCATAGGGTGATTTTGTACCTAATCACTACAATTTCCAAGCCAATATACAAATCTGTGGTATATTTTAATGAATCACCAACTTAAAAATAACACCCTTAATTGATATAACATCCCTTTACACCTATATAAAATTATTTATTTTCAGGAATTACCAACTCCTGATAATTTTTGCTTCCTGCCTTAAATTTTTCCTCCATCCTCAATCTTAACTTTTGAGGTTTATGGACAACCAGAGAGTCTCCAAATCCCAACAAGAGCCTTTCTAATTCATAGTTGATCTGTACGCAGATTTTAAAAACAGTTCCTTCGTTGGTCTCGCTGACAATTTCCTGGCTTTTATGCAATGGTTTTGTTTTTACATAAGGAGCATTAGCAGCATCTACAAAGAAAGTGACATTTTTGGGAACTATTGATTCTGCAACGGTAACCCCTACAATGTCTTTAAAATATTCATCGCCATCCAGATCTTTATCAATATAAGAGGATTTTTCATCAATTTCTATATTTTCCATCCTGTCCAAAGCCAGATTATACATTTTCTGTTTATAAAGACAGATCAAAAACCAACGGTTGTTGTATTCTTTCAACAACTGTGGATGAACCGTGTAGATATTGGAATCCCTTGCTGTAAAGCTTTTATATAAAATTTGAAGTACCTTTTTATTGAGAATACCTTCATACAGAATATCAATATACTCCAACCCTTTCAACTGTTCATTTTTATCCAAATGAATAATTGATTTCTGACTGGTAGAATGAATAGAGTCTTCCAGCTTCTGGATCACACCATTCATTTCTTTAAACATGGAGAAATCTTTGAATTGTTTCAGGATCTGAACAGCATTATTCATCGCCTTCAGGTCGCTTTCGTTCACAGAAATATTATGGATGCTATACTCGGGATCACTGTATCGGTAATATTTTCTTTCAAATACTTCAATGGGAGCTTCATACCCGAATTTTTCACTCCGCATATTCTGAAGATCCAACTGAATCGTCCTTTTGCTTATAAAAGATTCTTTACCCTCAAATTCAAATAACGCCTCGGAACACTCATCAATAAGGTCTTCCAAAGTATATTTCCGGTATTTGTTTTTAAGACATTTATCTAATGTTTTATAGCGGATCAGAGCGTTTTTATTAGATGACATGATTATTCTTTTTCGTCTAAAAAACTATTTCTCTGTCAGCGGATTTCCTTCAAAGATCAATCCGTCCCATCCAAATTCCATGAAGTTTCTGATATTCTGATGATCTGTTCCATCAGGATTTTTAAGAACATCTTCTCTATAAAACTCTCCGAAAAGAGGAAGTGTTTCTTCTTTAGACAGCCCATGGTAAGATGCAAAACCAAATATTTTACATGATCCGTTATTCTGTCCTTCTTCATTTCTTGTATTTCCGTTTTTGAATGCTGTAGGTGTAAAATCGTAATTCGCATCTATATGAGCAATCACATCATTGAATTGAACGGTTTCCGGAAAATGCTTTAATTGTTCTAGTAACATCATAGTTGTAAGTTTAATTTTCTTTACATAAGCCAATACGTTAATTTTAAAATCATTGAATTGGCCTTTTTATAATTTTTTGTAAAAATAATCAAAAATATTTTATCTACGCAAAACTATTGCGCAATAAGGTACTTACTTTGCATCAACAAAATGACATAACAATGGAATTTAATGGAAATCACTTAATCGAATTGGGATATAGACCTGCTAAATGGTTTAAAGATGCCATTACTTATATTAATGAAAATCATCTGGATGAAATTCAGATCAAAGAATATCTGGAACAGTTCAAACAACCTGAACTTATTCCGCTTCAAGAAACCGCTCCTGAGTTTATTATAAATATCAGAGCTGAACATGAAAATGAGAACGATAATGTAGAAAAAGTAATCAAAACGATGAAAGTGCTGATGAAAACACCTACACTAACAGCCGGAGCTTTGATGCCCGATGCCTGTCCTACAGGTCCTGAAGGTCAGATTCCTGTTGGAGGTGTAGTGGTAGCAAAAAATGCCATTCATCCAGGGTTTCATAGCGCAGATATCTGTTGTTCTGTAATGCTGACTGATTTTGGAAAGGTTAATCCTAAAGATATTCTGGATGCTGCTCATTCTGTGACCCATTTTGGATATGGAGGAAGACCAAGAGGAGAACAGATGCCAATGTCTCAGGAGCTGATGGATGCTTTCAGAGAAAATGCATTCTTAAATGATGAAAAATTAATCAGTATTGCCCGTTCTCATATGGGAACACAGGGAGACGGAAATCATTTCTTATTTGTTGGAATTTCTAAAAATACGGGACATACAATGATGGTAACTCATCACGGATCCAGAGCACCGGGAGCTGCATTATATGATAAAGGAATGAAGGTTGCCAACCGTTTCAGACAGGATATTTCTCCTGAAACATTAAAAGAAAATGCATGGATCCCTTATGATACTGAGGAAGGAAAATCTTATTGGGAAGCCCTTCAATTGATAAGAACATGGACGAAGGAAAACCATACCAATATTCACGATACTGTTTTACATAAAATAGGAATTGAGAAAGAAGACAGATATTGGAATGAACATAATTTTGTTTTCAAGGATGGTGACCTTTTCTATCATGCTAAAGGAGCAACTCCGCTGGATGATAAATTTATGCCTGATATCACAGGACCAAGACTGATTCCATTGAATATGGCAGAACCGGTATTGATCGTTCAGGGAAAAACCAATGAAAGAAACCTTGGTTTTGCCCCACACGGAGCGGGAAGAAATTTCAGCAGAAGTCAGCATAAAAGGTCTTTGGCTCATAAAACCACTGAAGAGATCTTCAAAGAGGAAACGGCAGGACTGGATATCCGATTCTATTCCAATGAAATTGATATTTCCGAATTGCCAACTGCTTATAAAAGTGCAGCGAATGTAAGAGCACAGATTGAGGAATACGGACTTTGTGAAGTATTGGATGAGGTGATGCCTTATGGATGTATCATGGCAGGTGATGTTCAGAAGAATGCACCATGGAAGAAAAAGAAGAAATATAGAAAGGCATAATTCCTTATTTAATATGACTCAATATAAACCTTATAGGTTTTAGAAACCTATAAGGTTGTCAAAAAACTAATAACAAAACCTTACCGGGGTAAAAGCCTGTAAGGTTCATGAAAACTTATCATAACGGCAGGGGCAGTAGCTCAGATGGTTAGAGCAACAAAATTACTTTTCGCTACAGGCATATAAAGTTCCTATGAATCCCAATTGTGTGTCACAGGTTCGAGTCCTGTCTGCTCCTCAATAGAATGAAATGGTATATACCCGTATCTGTCATTTCATACTTTAAAAAAATGTAAGGCAAAGAAAGTTCCTATATTTCCTGATTTACTTTCCGCTTTTTTCAAAATACAAAGCAAAGGGGGTTCCTCTATTTTTTGGATAAATTACTCCCCGCTTTTTATAAACTATAGGTAAAAGGAGTTCCTATACACTTCACTTTTAATGAACCTACTCCTCACTTATTTTTTAAACTTAAAACAATGAAAACATTACAATTATTCAATGCTGTATTGACTAAAAAATCAGATGAAACGCCATTTATTTCCAATGAAGGTTTCATTATTGAATCTGATGCTCTTTGGGCTAAAAAAGAGATCATCTCTTATTATGCAAAAGAAAAACTGAATGGAAATGATCTGAATAAAACTTTTCATAAATCCTGGGAGAAAATAAAAAATACATCCAGAATTGAGTTATTTTTTGAACAGATTCAGCATTATATTTCAACCTATGGAAGTAATTTCCAGAGTGAAATCTATATTCCTCAGGAAATACTGAATGTTCCTGATGTGAAGATGATTTTTAAAGTAATCAAAGCTTATACTGTAGAAGAAATGCAGGAAAAGTGTCTTTCTCTGCTGAGATCCGGAATTGCTTTAAAAGAAGAAACAATCAATGATCTTTTATATATCCTTACAGAAGAGCTTGATTATGATTTTACAGGAACAGAAAATATCAGAAATAAGGAAGCTATTATAAAAATAGCCGATTTATATGAGATCTATCCAGAACATCCTGTTGAGTTTTTCCGTTATGTGATTTATAAAACCACTCAAACAACGCTTTTAATTAAAAACGATGAATTGATTGGCTTAATTAAACAAAGCAAATTTAATCCAGCATATCTGTTCGAAAACTTCGGACTGGAAAAACTGGGAGAAATTTTCAACAGATTTAAACCATTATTTCTTGCTTATAAAAACAGGGCTCCGAAAACAATTAATAAAATTTCGAAGCTATCTAAAGTTTGTCATAAGCCATTAATTTCAAACCCTTTGAATGATGCTACTCATACATTATTAGAAGCCACCGATTGGCATTGGTTAGAAAATGCAACACCGTTTGCCTTATTCAAAGCATTGTCAGCATGCCACTCAAGAATGTATGGTCAGGATACTTTTGTGTATAGAATCAGAAATGGAAAATCGTGGGTTAAAAAGGGTAAGGAAACTTATGTGAATCAATTCAACTATGATTTTATTTTAGATTTTCTGAAACTGAAATATGAAAGCTTTTCCGGAAAGAAATTCTATTTTCCTGAGAATGTAGAATTTGCATTACCAACTTCTGAAAAAATGTTTGTTGGGAATATTCCTACCGGAACCCGTTTCTATGGGGATAGACTGGCTGTTGGTATTTATTGGGAAGATAGATGGGGTGCTCGTGACCTTGACCTTTCAGGGTTGAATATTTCCGGAAAAATAGGTTGGAATGCAGCTTATAATTATGGTGAAGGACAATTGATGTATTCCGGAGATATGACTTCTGCTCCCAACGGTGCTGTTGAATATCTTTATGCCGATAAAGGCTTAAGTACCCCAACGCTTGTCATGAATAATGTCTTTAGCGGAGATGCAAATTGTGGGTATAAAATTGTCATCGGAAAAGGAGATCAAATTTCTTATGACTATATGATGAATCCGAATAATCTCTTTGCTGAGGCCAGATGTAACTCGGTTCAGAAACAAACGATTCTGGGAATTCTTTTACCAAAAGGCGGAAAACAATGTTTCGTATTGTTGAATTTCGGAGCAGGACACTCTCATGTTTCCGGAAATAATGAAGTGTCTATGATGGCAACCAGTGCATTATATCAACAATGGTATGAAGCGATGTCTTTCAATGAGCTTATAAAAGAGCTTGGAGCAGAGATTACCACAGAAAAAGCGGAAGCTGATTTTGATTTTTCACTGGAAACGCTTGAAAAAGATAGTTTTATTAAAGTCTTTAAATAAAAATACGCTGTTCAAAATTTTGAATGGCGTTTTTTCTTTTAACAGATGATTTTATCTCTCAAAGACTGAACAGATTTTCTTAAGTATAAACATTTGTAGGAGCTGTGGGAGCTTTTTATTTCCCGCGGATGTCACAGATTTTTACTTTCGCAAATTTTGCAGATAACACAGATTTATTCTAAAACTAATTGCTTATCATACATTTATACTTACAATAGAAAGATGTCCATCATTTTCCTGAATAATTACTTTCTTTCCATATCCGATCTGAATCTTGAACATATTTCCCAGCGGGAACTGCAGTACAGCCTGAAGAATCAGACGGATGACCCCTGCATGAGCAATAATCAAGACTTTTTCAACATCTTTAGCAACCAATTCGTTCCAAAAACTGATAACGCGGGTCTGCATTTCAATAAGGTTTTCGCCCCCTGAAGCTTTTATATTAATAAAATCTTTATACCAGGGATTGATTTCTTCTTCAGGAATCTCTGTCCATTTTTTTAATTCCCAATCTCCAAAATTCATCTCCCGAATCCTTTCATCAGTTGAATATTTAAACTTAAAATGTTCAGCCAAAAGGCTGCAACGTTGTGCCGGACTTGAAATTACCAGCTCAAAATCGTTATCCAGATTTAAGTTTTTAAAATCATCCGAATAATCTTTTCGTAAAGGCATTTCGGCAAATCCATAACACAGATTTTCCGGATTATCTACCGCAGTATGACGAATCAGATGAATTTCCATACGATCATTGTTCCTAAATACAATAAAACTTCGGTAACCTGCTGTACGGCTCCTAAACAATCTCCGGTATAACCGCCGATATGTTTTTTAAAATACCATCCCATGCAAATCTTTCCAAAATAAGCCAATGCAAAAGCCAATATCAAGCGCCAGTCCGGAATCAAAGCAAAAGAAATTAAAACCCCGATAAAACTTACTAACAGAGCCATTCCATCCAAAGGTTTATTGGCCAGAGGTTTTGATTTGCTTACGTCAATATCCGTCACATACTGATGAGTGTAAATCATCGTTCCGGAAATAAAACGGCTTGAAGTATGGGCCAGGACGATAATTCCCAGGGTCTTTAGCAGATCCATAGCTCCCAAAGCCTGAATACTGAGAAATTTTAAAGCAAACAATAAAATAATCCCGATGGTTCCGTAAGCTCCTACTCTGCTGTCTTTCATAATGGTAAGAATTTTTTCCTTTCCGTATCCACCTCCAAAACTGTCACACATATCTGTAAAGCCATCCTCATGAAAGGCTCCTGTAAGCAAAACACTGCTAATCATCATCAGAACGATTCCTATTTCCAGGTTAAAAAGCTGATAAGAAAGATATAAAATCCCTGCATTAATCAACCCTACCAAAAGTCCGATCCACGCGAAATACTTCTGGGATTTATTCATGATCTCACCAGAATACGGAATGGAAAACGGAACAGGAATTCTGGTGAAGAACATCAGAGCCGTTGCAAAGTAGATCAATTCATTCTTTAAGGTCTTCATTTATTCTTTATTTGAAACATGAGCATCTTCAAAACTGGACATTTCATTCAGGAAATTTACGGCACTTTGAATAATTGGATAAGCTAATGCGCAGCCCGTTCCTTCTCCCAGGCGTAAATTAAGGTTGAGTAAAGCTTTCTGTCCCAATAATTCCAAAAGCTGGAGATGCGCATTCTCATCACTTACATGACAGAATATACAGTTATTCAGAATATCAGGATTCTTTCTCCATGCGGTGGCTACTGCAACGGTAGCAATAAATCCGTCTACCATAATCAACATATTCTGATGGAAAGCTTCTTCCATAGCACCAACCATTTGCACCATTTCCAGTCCGCCAAAAGTCTGCGCAATTTCGTCCGGAGTTCTACTATCCGGATATTTCTCTATGGCAGCTGATAAAATATTGATTTTATTCAGAAACTGGTCATCGTTCAGTCCTGTGCCACGTCCAATACAACTTACAATAGGAAGATCAAACAATTGACTCATCATCAGAGAAGAAGCGGAAGTGTTTCCGATTCCCATTTCACCAAAACCAATAATATTACAGCCTGTTTTAGCAATCTTTGCCACTATTACGCTTCCATTCTGTAAAGCCTGTTGATATTCTTCAGAAGTCATGGCAGGTTCCTCCAGGATATTACGGCTGGATTTTCTGACTTTATGATCGATTAACTCCAATCCTTCCGGAAAATCAAAATTGACTCCTGCATCTACAATCTTGATTTCAATATCATGTTGTTTACAAAAGACATTGATCGCTGCTCCACCGCCTAAGAAATTCATCACCATCTGACACGTAACTTCTTGTGGATAGGCACTTACACCTGCCTTTGCAATTCCATGATCTGCTGCAAAAACCACCAGATGAGGATTTGTAAGTTGAGGCGACGTGGTATTTTGAACCATTCCTATTTTGTGGGCAAGGTATTCCAGATGTCCTAATGCACCTAAAGGTTTGGTCTTGAAATCAATTTTATGCTGTAGTTCGGTTGTCAACATGGATATAAAGTAGTTATGTTAAATAGAGAAAATGCAATATTAGTGAAATAAGGAGTATTTTGGGTAATGGATAAAGGAGGTATTAAGGAGAAAATAGATAATAGACGAAGAGATGAGAGACAAGATAGTCTGAAAAGGAATATTCGGGTCCAATATTGAAAAGTTGACAACATTAAACCTTAAACTTAGAACTTTAAACATCTGCGTAATAACATTGCGTATCAATCACTTTACTTTGCAGTATAAAATTGAAAACAATGACACCAAAAATACTAGAAAAAATAAAAGAAGTGGAAGCAACACGAGGGGTAAAAGTCCTTCTTGCCGTTGAATCTGGAAGCAGAGCGTGGGGTTTTGCCTCTCCGGACAGTGATTATGATATACGTTTTATATACCGCCATGAAAAAGACTGGTATCTTTCACCTTGGGATAAGGATGAAACGATAGAATTTATGACAGAAGATGATCTGGATGGTTCCGGATGGGATCTTAGGAAGACCTTTCATCTTCTGCTGAAATCAAATGCTGCTTTATTAAGTTGGTTCTACTCTCCAATCGTTTATACAGAAAATACAAAGTTTGTAGAGCTCTTCAAACCATTAGCTGATGCTTGCTTTTCACCGGTAGCGGTTTCTTATCATTACTTAAGCATGAGCAAAAAATACCTGGAAGCCTGCAGAGCTGATGAAGTAAAATTAAAAAGCTATTTTTATTGCCTACGAACTACATTGACTGGAAAATGGATCGTAGAAAAAGGAACAGTCCCGCCAGTATTGTTCAGCGAGCTGCTTGTTTTAGTAGATGACAATACCAGAACAAAAATAGAAAATCTTGTAGCCCTAAAAGCAACGAAAGGAGAAGCATATTATCATCCGAATGATTGGGAATTATTTGAGTTTTTAGAGAAAACGATAGCTGAGAATGAGGAAAAGTCTAAGGATTTGAAAGGTGGAAATGCTGATAAGAAGGAGATGGAGAGGGTTTTTAGGGAAATATTAAACCTTTAAAGAAATGAAAATATTTAATTTTTTCAAAAAGAAGGATATTCAACCCTTTCAAAAAGAGCTTGAAAAATTGATTCCCAAAGAGGAAGAAAAAACACATGAATTTATTGAAAGATGCCAGTTCTTAAAGGAAGAAATAGGATTTGAAGTTCCTCTATCAGTGATCGAAACTTTCAAAAGACATGATCTTCCAAAGCATAATTATTATTATAGTATTTTTTGGCATGTGGATGATGATAGCTTTAACATTTTCTATACGGAAGCCTTCATTGAACTGGTTGTTAGCCGATACAAAGAAATTCATGGACAGGATGTAGATTTGACTGAATTATCAATGCTGCTTGATGAAGCTATTTACGAATATCGTATCAAAGAAAAGTGTTTCGACAGAACAAATCTTGCTTTTGATTTTATCAACAAATGTTATGAAGAGTTCAGGAGATCCGGAGAAGAACTGATCCTCACCATGGACTTGGGACATTATGATCATTTAATCCTCAATAAAGAAGAAAAAGGTAATATAGCAGATAGTATTTCGTCTTACACAACAACAGCAGGAATAAAATACAAAATTCTTACTGAGTTTAGGCCTTTACCGGAAGTTATCAGAGAAACTCTAGACCGTCAGAAAAATAATTATTAATCTTATGAAATAACACTAAATGAAAAATATAATTGCACTCTCTCCTATGTATACGGAAGATAGTAACAATCTCAAAAAAGCATCCATCAATTCACCTTACGAACTGAGCCGTTTCAATGCAAAATGGAATGTCCCTGAGGAATTTCGTGCCGATGTAATTGCAGTCTATGGTGAAGATATTTATTCCGAAATTGTTGCTGAACAATGTAATCTGACTTTAACAAAACCAAAGGATGATTGGCTTGCTGGTATCTCAGAAGAATTTGTCAAACGTAAAATTACCTATGGACAATTAAGAGACTTTCTACAAGAAAAAGATATTTTCATTAAATGTTCTGACTTTAAAAGTTTTAAAGCAGGGGTTTATCATAAGCTGACGGATATCAAAGGTTTTGACACTGTAGATTTGCATTCTACAGTTTTCACCTCAGAAGTAGTAGAATGGGAACTTGAAGTAAGATGCTTTGTACTTAATAATGAAATAAAAACATATTCTTCTTATTGGAGAAACAATAGATTTGATACAAGTTCATTATCTGAAACTGAAGAACATAATATGTTTGAATTTTTTAATGAGTTTATTCAGAAATACTCTCCTACTTTGCCTAAGGCTGTAGTACTGGATTTCGGAATTATCACAGGAAAAGGCTGGGCATTAATTGAAGCTAATCCAGCCTGGTGTTCAGGATTATATGCCTGTGATGCAGAAAAAGCACTGGAAGTTGTTGTCAATAGTTGTGTTAAATACTAATATAAAAGACTTTTATTTGAATAATTAAAATGACCATCCAAGACCTAAAAACCAACAACCTCCTCCTCTTCGAAGCCATCTCCGGAAGCCGGGCTTTCGGGCTGGCAACGGAAACTTCGGATACGGATATCCGCGGAGTGTACTACTTACCAAAGGAAGATTTCTTCGGGCTGAACTACATTCCGCAGATTTCCAATGAGACGAATGATATTACTTATTATGAGATCGGAAGGTTTGTGGAACTGTTGCAAAAGAATAACCCTAATATTCTGGAGGTTTTGGCAAGTCCTGAGGATTGCATTCTTTATAAAGATCCGTTGATGGATCTGCTTAAACCTGAGGATTTTCTCTCTAAATTATGTAAGGACACCTTTGCCGGATATGCCATTTCCCAGATTAAAAAAGCGAAAGGTCTTAACAAAAAGATACTGAACCCTATTGACAAAGAAAGAAAATCCATTCTTGATTTCTGCTTTATTCTTGACGGACAAGGTTCTCTTCCTTTGAAAAAATGGTTGTCGGAAAACGGAAAAGTTCAGGAAAAATGTGGGTTAACAGCTATTGACCACACCAAAGGAATGTTTGCGTTATTTTATGATGACTCTCAAATATTGGATTATAAAGGAATTATCCAGCATGAAGAAGCGAATCAGGTTTCAGTATCTTCTGTTCCCAAGGATGAAAAGCATGATGCTTATCTGTTTTGTAACCTGGATGCTTACTCTACGTACTGCAAAGACTATAGAGAATATTGGAAGTGGGTAGAAGAACGCAATGAAGACCGATACAATGTTAATCAAACGCATGGGCAGAACTACGACAGCAAAAATATGATGCACACCATCCGTTTATTGCAGTCATGTGAACAGATTTTTAGAACCCAATCTCTTCAAACCCGTGTAGAGAACCGGGATGAATTGCTGGATATCAAAGCCGGAAATTGGTCGTATGAAGCAGTAATGAATAAAGCGGAAGATCTGATACAATCTATTGAGGAACAGCATACTATTTCTGACCTTCCGGAATATCCGGATACAGAAAAATCTATGAAGATTTTGGTTAACATTCGCGAAGCTCTTTATCTTTAGGAGAAAAGCAGCTAAGAACCCTTACAATAAGCAACTTCAACGAATAAATTAAACTATTTTTGCAAAAACTAAAAAATGAAATTCATATTTTCAAGAAAATTTACTTTTTTTTCACTCTCTCTTTTAAGCATTTCAGCCTATGCACAGGAGCTGTATATTCCATACAGGGATGGAAATCTATGGGGAATATCCAATTATGCCGGCGGTGAAATCATTGCCCCAAAATTTGATTCTCTTCAGTTCAATGAGCAGGATGATTATGACTTCAACCTTCTTCATACTTTCAAAGCTGGAAAAAAAGGAATGCTATTGAGCGGAAAAGAAATACTCCTTCCTGAATTCAAAAATATCTTTCCTACCTATAAAGGTTTCATCATTGCTGAATATGACAATGATAAAAAAAGCAGGGTCATTTTGGATAAAGATGGTACAAAGATTACCGAAAACCCTGTAATTTCTATGTGGATTGGAGAGAGATTTGGTCCCAACCTTATCTTCCATGTATTGAATGAAAACATGAAGGAAGATTTTTTCATCTGGGACCCGAAGGAACATAAGATTTCCCAGTATGTATTTAAGGATTACTATTCCATTTCCGTGACGGAAAATAGGGATGAGTATGAGCTTGAAATCAGATACCGAAAGAATGAAACCGATCCATTGTCTGAAGTAAAGATGACGATCCGTGATAATAAGCTGGAGCCAGTTACTTCTAAGAACTTCAATGAAAGAATTGTAAAGAATACTAATCGTAATAGGGATTATTTTGGAAGTTCAAATCAGGAAACCATAAAGCAACCAACTGCCGTTTATGAAGTATACAGGGATTATGATGAAGGCGTAAGGAGCCCGTCTTATAGTCCACCGCCTCCACCGCCCTCATCAGGAAAAACAGTTTCCAATGATCCAGGATATCGGGAAGTAAAGAAACAGCCTATATATGTAGGGGTTTCGTATTCCATAGAGAATGACTTTCCGTATGTTACCTATCATTATAACCATGAAAAAAATGAGAAGGTAACCAAGAGATTAAAACTTCCAAAGGGCGCAAAGGACATCAAGATTGCAAATATGAGTGGTTCACCACAGAAGAAAGAAGGTGATACCATCTATACCTATACCAACTATATTACTTTCACCCATAAAGATAAGAACCAAATTCTTATCAGTGAGAAGAAGCCTACAGAATTTGAAACAATCAAAGTGATAAGTCCGGGATATGATTCCCAATATAGTGGGCAAATCTTCCTGTTGGGTAACAAGAAGAATGGAAAGATGAAGTACAAGTTGATCAATAATCTACAGCAGATGATTTTTCCTGATGAATTTGATGACATTATCCTCAACGACCCTTTCTATGGCAATAATTATAACAACTGGACCGTCATTAAGGATGGAAAATATGGGGTTGTCATTCCTCAGGGTAAATACATCCTCCAGCCTGTATATGATGAAATCGTCAATAAAAAGGTAACCTATGGGTCGGGAAGCTTTCTTCAAATCAAAAAAGATGGAAAATATGGATTCCTGAAACCTGTTATCCCTAACGGCAGCATTGAAAATAATTTAGTTGAACCTGTCTTTTCATATCCCATCCGTAATATTCTGATGAGCTATCCATATCGCAGCAGCCAATATACTTCTGCCGGAACTCCTCAAGGAACAATGATAATCACTCTGCAAGATGAAAAAGGAAAATTATTGGGCTTCGCCAACAAACAAGGTCAACTTTATTTTAAAAACTAAAACATGAAATTCAAGAAATACAGTCTGCTTCTTCTTTTTACCACAAGCCTTGCAGCAGCCCAGAATTACTATGATTATGATTCAGAAGTAATTTCCTATACGGTTCTCAGCAAGGAAATAACCAAAGCCTATGAAGAAGCCTTCTTTAAAGATAAAATGTTCACTCCGGAAGACTTTCTAACGGACCTCAACAATATTGAAAAAGATTACCCCGGGTTGAAGGAGGATCTTGACAAATCTGATAAGATTGAAGTAAATACCGTCTTATACAAAAACTTTTATTCCACTACTCCTTTCAAAAACAAAATGATTGATGGAATAAAGAAAATCTATTATCCAGGGGGAATGCTTTTTCAGGAAATCCCATATAAAAACGGTAAGCTTGATGGAGTCTATAAAGTGTACAGCCAGTCCGGAAAACTCTATTCCGAAGTTCCCTACAAGAACCATCTGAAAAACGGAATCAAGAAAGTATACTTTACAGATCCTAAAGAACGTTATGAGGCAAAAGAATATATCATTCAAGGTTCTTATAACAAGGGTAAGCTTATTGGTCCTGTATCTATCTCCAATGATAACCTTAGCATTACCTATCCTTCTGATTTCAAGAAAGGACAGGTGTTGCTTGCATACAATGGAACTCCTCTTGTAGATTACAATATTATTGAAAGGGATATCAAAAACGGGCCTTATACGGTATACAGCGTTGATACTCCTACGGATGTCAAGAATGAGCCAGAGAAGAAAACGGAGAAGAAAAAGCCACAGCGTGTCAAAAGATTCTTCGCCACTTATTTCAACAATCAATTCAATGGCTATGTAGAAAAATACAATAAGAATGGGGAACTTCTTTCCAAGAATCTCTTCAGCTTTGGGAAACCAGTAGGAACCCATAAGAATTATTACGATGTTGGAAAGATAAAATCTGAGGAATATTACGATAACACTGGAAAGAAAACAGGAACCTGGAAGACTTATTATCCTAGCGGAGAACTCGTGAATGTTACCAATTATAAAGATGATCAACTGCATGGAGCTAAGGAGCTCTATCAGAATAATCTTCTAAAGACACAGGAAAACTTTGATCATGGAAAAAGAATTTCCAACAAATATTATGATGACAAAGGAAACCTTCAAAGCGAAGCCTATTATGAGAATGATAAATTCATCAAGGAAATCATTTATTTTCCTGATGGCAAGACACAATCTGTACAAAATGTAAATCTTGATAAGACTTATTATGACAAAGATGGTAAGGTCGTCCATGTAGATCATTACAAGGATGGTCATCGAATAGGAATTCATAAATACTTCAATTATGAAAAGGATGGTACCCCTTTTGTCTATTCAGAAACGGAATATGATGAAAACGGAAAAAAGATACGATCCGTTTGGTATGAGAAGAAAAGTACCAACGAGGTAAGCTGGAAGGATGAAAAAATGCACGGAAAATCCACTTACACAAGCAATGACGGCACCCAAAAGATCAAGTATTACTTTGAAGGAAAGGAAGTCACTGAAAAAGAATTCAAAAACCTTTATGAAGAAGAAAATAAGAGGACAAAATAATGAAAAATCACCGGTAAGCCGGTGATTTTTTATATTTAAAGAATATCCTACCTCTTCTTCGAAGTCTTAGCAATTGTGTTATAATCAAGACAAAGCTTCATCCAATATTCAAAATCTTCGGGTTTCTGAAATCCATCAGGTTCTACATAGCAGTATTCCTTTAATTGTTTCCCTCTCATAATCATAGGAAGAAAACCCGTTTTCTCCGCTACTTCTTCTTCCTTTTCAGGGTTATAGCGGCACATCAGGTTGTCGTGGCTGATGTTGATACACATTTTGTCATTTACCAAAAATGCCAGTCCACCAAACATTTTCTTTTCCTCTACTTTAATATCATTCAACTGGGCCAGCCATTCTCTAACCCTATCAGCCAATTCTATATTGTAAGCCATGATGAATACATTTTATCTTTCAAAGCTATTTAAAAATTATATTCTATTTACTTTTTTTGAATGAATTTATTTTACATCGCCTAATGATTCCCCTTATTTGGACACTTTTTGAATCAGAAAAACATCCTACTCTGTCAAGTGTTTTTAACTTTTAATAAAAATATTTTTAGAAAGCTGTAACAAAGAACAAATGTCATCAACTAATTAATTGATATATCAATAATTGATAAATCATATTAATTTGAAAACATGGAAAAATTAAATTCAATCATATTCTATAACATAGACAAAGCTATCAGAGCCTATAGAAACTATGCACAACGCCAACTGAAAGCAAGCGGTTTTACAATCACTATCGATCAGTGGCTTATCATCAAAGCAATTCTGGAAAACCCGGGAATTACCCAGAATGAAATTGGTGATCTGGTTTTTAAGGACAATGCATCTGTGACGAGAATTATTGATCTAATGGTAAAATCTGAATATATCACAAGACATGTTCATCCTGATGATCGTAGAAAAACAAACCTGGAAGTAACAGATTCTGGAAAAAAAGTCATCAAAGAGGTTCAGAATATCGTAGAAAATAATCGCAAGATTGCTTTGAAAGGAGTTTCAAAAGATGAGCTTGAAATGATGTATTCAGCTTTACTGAAAATTTCAGAAAACTGTCTCAAACTTAAAAAATAAAAACGCCATGGCCAGAATATTTGCACTCATTTTCATCTGGATACTGCTGCTGTCCACTAGCTTATTGTCAGCCCAGACGATACAGAACTTTTCCTTGTCGGGAAGTATTACATCTGATAAAGCAAAACAAATGGAGATTAGCCTTTTGGATGCTGAAAATAAGTTAGTAAAAACAGAAATCGCAGACTCCAACGGGAAGTTTAATTTCAATGATGTTAAAGGCGGAACTTATCGTTTAAAAATCAATAGAAACGGATCTGAAGTATATCATTCAGATGTTATTTCTTTAACTGGTAATATAACACTCCCTTCTATTGATCTCAATATAAAATCTATTGAAAGGGTAACGATCACCAAAGCCAAGCCTATGATCGAAAGACAGGATGGAAAAATGATTATGAATGTAGAAAACAGTATTGCCAGCACTGGAAATTCAGCTTTTGAGGTATTGGAAAAAGCTCCGGGAATCAGTATTGACAATAATGATAACATCAGCCTCCGCGGAAAAGGAAATCTCCTGATTCAGATTGATGGTAAAAATACACCAATGACCGGAAGTGATCTGGCCAACTATCTTAAAGGAATTCCTTCATCAACAATTGATAAAATAGAATTCATCACCAACCCTTCATCAAAGTATGATGCAGCCGGATCTTCCATTATCAATATCAAGCTTAAAAAAGAGCAGAGAAAAGGCACAAACGGAAGTATCTCAACTTCTTTAGGAGTGGGTAAATATGTGAAGAACAATAACAGTTTCAGCATCAATCACCGAAATAAAAAAATCAATGTATTTGCCAACTACAGCTTTGCTTACAGAGAAGCTTATAACGGCTTGGTGTTGGACCGGAACTTCTATGAGAACAATAACTTTCAAAAGGCTTATATACAGGATAACTACCTGAAGTTTAAGTTCAAAAATCATATCGCTAAAGCTGGAATGGATTATTACCTGAATGATAAAAATGTACTCGGATTTTCTGTAGGATTGGTTTCCAACAGATTCAATCTTAATGGGGATAATGCCAATACGACACTGGGAAGTTCCTACACTCCTGAAAGTACCTTTAATACACAAAATGTATCCAATGACCGTTGGACCAACGTTTCGGTTAACTTAAACCATAAATATACCATTGACTCTCTGGGATCAGAGATTTCCACAGATTTTGATTATATCAATTATTCCAACTCCTCTTTACAGAATTTTGAAACGAAAACCCATCAAATCATCAGCGGAACGGATCAACTTGATATCATGAAGGGAGACATGAATGGAAAATTAAATATTTACTCCTTAAAATCTGACCTTACCAAGAATTTAAAAAATGACTGGAAGCTTGAAAGCGGAATTAAGACCAGTTTTGTAAAAACAGATAATGATATGAAGTTCTTCAATGTTGACAATGGGGTTTTAAATCCTGATCTTAGAAAAACCAATCATTTTATTTATGAAGAAAACATCAATGCCCTCTATGGAAATGTATCTAAAAAATGGGATAAATTGAAAGCTACAGCAGGTTTAAGGCTTGAAAACACCAATGTAAAAGGAACACAGCTTGCCACCAACCAGGTGAACAAAAGAAACTACACTCAATTGTTCCCTAGTGCTGTATTATCTTATGACTTGACAGAAAAAAGCAATCTGGAAGTAAACCTCAGCAGAAGGATTACAAGACCAAGTTATAATCAATTGAATCCATTTAAACTTTATCTTGATCCTACGACCATGAGATCCGGAAATCAGGATCTGAATCCGCAGACTACAATGAATTACGAGCTTACTTACAGCCTCAGCAATAAATATTTTGCAACATTAAGCTATAGCAGAACCTCAGATAATATTACCGATATTCTGAAACCTATTTCAGAAAATGGACAGAATGTAACAGTGCAGACTTTTGAAAACCTAAACTCAGTATCCTATTACGGATTATACCTGATCGCTCCTGTAAAGGTTACCAAATGGTGGGATATGAACAACAGCGCTAATTTTTATTATGGTTCATACACCGGAAATGTTTCCGGAACACAGATCAACAACAAAGGAAACTTTACGTTTAATATCAACAGCATCAACTCCTTCAAATTAGGAAACGGATTTACGGCTGAATTAACCGGAAATTATAAGGCTAAAGAAGTGTATGCTTATCTGAACGTAAGTCCTAATTGGTATTTGAATATCGGTGCGCAGAAGAAGTTTAAAAACAACAGTACCCTGAAGTTCTCCTTCACAGATGTATTCTTTACCAGTAACATAAAAGGGCAAACCGTTTATAATGATTATCTGGAAAATTTTGCTGTAAAAAGAGACACACGGGTAGTAACGCTTTCCTATACTTACAATTTCGGATCCTCTAAGAATGGACAGCCGAGAAAAACCGGGGGAGCTGAAGATCTTAAACAGAGAATTGGAAGCTAGGCTTTCTGTTGTAAGGCGCTAGGATTTTATCTCCAATACAATTGATTATGGTTAGATTTTCCCGCAGATCTTGCTGAATACACAGATATAGGAAAAGTTTTTTAATGGCCACGAATGCACGAATGATCTTATTCTATGTTACTATGTAGTTTAAAAAACATTTTAATTGTAACCACATAATAACATAGAATTTATTTGTAAATAAAATAATTCGTGCATTCGTGGCAAAAAAATGTACTTACTGAAAATCTTTGATTTTCTTGCGCCTTAAAACAGCATGATACTTTAAACTCTTTGCAACTTTGCGTTTTCCAACAAGTAAATCATCTAAAAACAAGAAATCCCTCAAAATTGAGGGATTTCTTTTATATCTAAGAATGATTCTTATGCTTCAGTAGAAGGTTCTTGATTTTCCATAGGTTTTTCCCCTTGTGGTCTATCTTGTCCTTCAGGTCTTCTTTGCCCTTCCGGTCTTCTTTGTCCGTCTGGTCTTCCTTGTCCTTCTGGCCTTCTTTCTCCTTGTGGTCTTCCTTGTCCTTCAGGTCTACCTTGTCCTTCAGGTCTTGGAGGTCTTGGTAAAAGAACTTTACGGGAAAGCTTCATTTTCTTACGATCATCGTAACCCATAAATTTAACTTCTACTTCATCCCCTTCAGCATAAGGAACTTTGTCTAAACGAGCCCATTCAATTTCAGAAATGTGAAGAAGTCCTTCTGTTCCTTTAGCAATCGCAACGAAAGCACCGAAATCCATTACTTTCACAACTTTTCCATTGTAAACTTCTCCTACAACCGGTACAAAAGTAATTTCGTTGATTCTTGCAACAGCAGCATTGATTTTCTCTCTGTCTGTTCCTGCAATCTCGATACGTCCGATTTCACCAATTTCTTCAATAGCAATAACGGTGTCCGTATCTTTCTGCATCTGCTGAATGATTTTTCCTCCAGGCCCGATTACAGCACCAATGAAGTCTTTAGCGATCTCCATTACTACCATCTTCGGAGCGTGTGGTTTCACATCTGCTCTTGGCTCAGAAATAGTTTCAGTGATTTTATTTAAGATGTGTAATCTTCCGTCTCTAGCTTGCATCAAAGCCTTTTCCATGATATCCATAGAAAGACCCTGAATTTTGATATCCATCTGACAAGCAGTGATACCATCTGCAGTACCTGTTACTTTAAAGTCCATATCTCCAAGGTGATCCTCATCTCCTAAGATATCAGAAAGTACAGTGAATTTACCAGATTTTGCATCTGTGATCAATCCCATTGCAATACCTGAAACCGGTTTTGTAATCTTAACTCCGGCATCCATTAATGCTAATGTTCCTGCACAAACCGTTGCCATTGAAGACGAACCGTTTGATTCAAGGATATCAGAAACAATTCTGATGGTATATGGATTTTCTTCAGGAATAACTGCCTGCAATGCTCTTTGAGCTAAGTTTCCGTGTCCTACTTCTCTTCTTGAAGTACCTCTTAAAGGTCTTGCTTCACCTGTTGAGAATGGAGGGAAGTTATAATGTAGGAAGAATTTTTCGTCATGTTGCGTGATTACGCTGTCTACCATGTTTGCATCTTTTACAGAACCTAAAGTTACTGCTGTTAAAGATTGAGTTTCACCTCTTGTAAACACTGCAGAACCATGAGCTCCCGGAAGGTAGTCAATTTCTGACCAGATCGGACGGATCGTCTGAGGATCACGACCGTCAAGACGGATATTATCTTCAAGGATCATCTGACGCATTGCTTCTTTCTCTACATCATGATAATATACTTTTACGAAAGGAGTTACTCTTTCCAATTCTTCTTCATTATCAGCATATTGAGCAAGGAATTCTTCACGAACCGCTTTAAATTTCTCACCTCTCTCTTCTTTACCAGATGGAGTTCTTGCTACTTCATATACTTTATCGTAAGTTTCTTTCCAAACTTTTTCACGAATTTCTTCGTCGTGATTTTCGTGAAAATATTCTCTTTTTGGGAAAGCTTTACCTACTTTTTCTGCTAATCTTTCTTGAGCTTCAATTTGCTTTTTAATTTCAGCATGACCAAAATTAATAGCTTCTAACATTTCCTGTTCAGAAATTTCTTTCATTTCCCCTTCTACCATTACGATAGAATCTTTAGTAGCTCCAACCATAATGTCTAATTCAGAATTTTTCAATTCTTCATAGCTTGGGTTGATGGAAAGTTGTCCGTCAAATCTTACCACTCTTACTTCAGACATTGGTCCGTTGAAAGGAATATCAGTAATGGCAATAGCTGCCGAAGCTGCTAAACCTGCTAAATCATCAGGAATTGTTTTTCCGTCATAAGAAATTAGAGAAATCATCACCTGAACTTCTGCGTGGAAGTCTTCAGGGAAAAGCGGACGTAGTACTCTGTCTACTAAACGCATTGTTAAAATTTCCTGATCTGAAGGTCTTGCTTCTCTACGGAAAAAGTTTCCAGGAATTCTTCCACCTGCATAGAATTTCTCTCTATAATCTACTGTTAATGGTAAAAAATCTACACCAGGATTTGCTTCTTTATTGGCTACAACAGTTGCTAAAAGCATTGTTCCGCCCATTTTTACTACCACAGATCCATCAGCCTGCTTAGCTAATTTTCCTGTTTCAATAGTGATTTCTCTGCCATCAGCAAGAGTAATCATTTCTGTAAACGCTTGAGGTATACTCATAAATTTGTCTTCTTAATACTCCGTATTGAGTATGAATTAATATTTAAACTCTTTAAATTTCGTGTGCAAAGGTACTATATAATAATGAAATATTAAATTTTTCATTTGCATAAATAGGCTCTCAAAATACAAAATTTTGGCTATCAGGGGATGAAATATTTAAAAATTTCCATCGGTAATCTGAACTTATTCTTTATTTGTGAAAATAAAAATCTGTTTTTTTGAGATAATATATTGAAAAATCCTGTTGTTTTTGTATTATTGTCTCAAAAAATGGAAATAATACTTTAATTCAATAAAAGTATACATCCCTTTATAAAAACAATCAAAACAATTGCAAAAACAGGGGTTGATCCCTATATTTGCCCTACTTCACCAAATACCAATGCTGTAGGCAAAAAAAGATAAGGACTTATCCTTATACAGATAAATAAATGTTTATGAATAAAGAAGTACAAACTCAAGGCAGGAATTATACGGTTCCGTTGATTACCATCACCCTGCTGTTTTTCATGTGGGGATTCATCACCTGCATGAATGATATCCTGATCCCCTATCTGAAACAACTTTTTAAACTCACCTTTTTCGAATCCATGCTGGTACAGTTCTGTTTCTTCGGAGCTTACTTTATTGGATCTCTGATTTATTTTCTGATTTCCATTTCCAAAGGTGACCCAATCAATAAAGTAGGATACAAAAAGGGAATTTTGTTCGGAATTGGTTTAGCGGCATTAGGCTGTATCTTATTTTATCCGGCAGCAACATTCTCTTATTATCCCTTATTTTTGGGTGCTTTATTTATTTTAGGATTAGGATTTACGGTTTTGCAAATCACTGCCAATGCTTATGTTTCATTGCTTGGTTCAGAAGAGTCCGCATCCAGCCGATTGAATATGACACAGGCTTTCAATGCTTTTGGAACAACGATTGCACCGGTATTGGGCGGGCACCTAATTTTCGAACTGTTTTCTGAGCCGGATGGTACTTTCAGTGCGGTTGCTACCAGAATTCCCTATTTAATTTTTGCGGCCATCCTTCTATTGGTAGGATTATTAATTTCAAGAGTAAAATTGCCTTCATTTCAAACAGAAACCGAAGAAACGGTACAGGGTTGGGGAGCATTGAAATTCAACCATTTAAAATTTGGAGTTTTTGCTATGTTTTGCTACGTAGGTGGTGAAGTGGCGGTAGGAAGTTTCATTATCAGTTTCCTTGAAGAAACCATGAAGTTCAACGAAGCGATCAGTAAAAATTACCTTTCCTTATACTGGGGTGGTGCTATGATTGGACGTTTCTTAGGTGCCATTTCATTAAACCAATCTATTAGCCAGGCTAAAAAAGCAGTATTCATGTTAGGGGCTGCAACATTAGTTTTCCTGGTCATTTTCAGTATTGTAAACCTTAACTTTGAACAAATAAGCTTCTTTTTAGTATTTATTTTACTGAATTTTGCAGCCTTCTTTGTGGGCAAAGCAGCGCCAGCAAGAACGTTGTCTATTTTTGCGGCTATCAATGTTATTTTATTGATTTCAACGATGGTTAACCATGGAGAAATGGCTATGTACAGTGTTTTAGGAATCGGAATTTTCAATTCCATCATGTTCTCTAATATCTATACGCTGGCAATTTCAGGATTAGGAAAATATACAAGCCAAGGTTCATCACTAGTGGTAATGGCCATTTTGGGAGGTGCTATCGTCCCTATTTTTCAGGGTTATCTTGCCGATCAGTTTGGAGTACAGCATTCGTTCATTATTCCCGTATTCTGTTACCTGGTGATTTTAATTTTCGGAGCTTACTG
The DNA here is from genome assembly GCF_900637665.1 of Chryseobacterium nakagawai. Lineage (NCBI taxonomy): Bacteria > Pseudomonadati > Bacteroidota > Flavobacteriia > Flavobacteriales > Weeksellaceae > Chryseobacterium > Chryseobacterium nakagawai. The sequence continues at coordinate 1,861,367 of NZ_LR134386.1, read as the reverse complement.
TACCAAGTATCTTGGGCATGTAGAAACTACTGAAGCTAAATCAGGTCATTAAATAATACACCTATAAAAAGTTATTGGCTGTTTCATTTCTGGAGCAGCCTTTCTCTTTCTCCAACATTTTTCTATGTAGCTATGTGGTGAGCAATAAATCTTTTATTTAAACCACAATAGGGACATAGATTAAAATCATTATTGTATTCGTGATGATTAAAAAGTAATGTAAAGCATCTGCCTCATCCACAAAATCTGCGAGAGCATTTACCAATAATCAATTTCATAAGAGATAAAATCCTTGTGTCTTACAACAGAAAGCCTGTAAAAATCTTAGCAAATTAGCGTTTCCCAGCATTATTACTTATCTACGCTTGCAATAAAGAACAATATTTCGTCTTTCCATATTCTCCGTATGTAACATTGCTTTCAAAATTCCGACTTACTTTTACAGATCACTTAAATTTTATATTCTGATGAAAACCCAATTAAAACTCGAATACACTGCATTTCTAGTGCTTGGAGTTTTTGCTTTTGCCCAAACAGGATATTCTTGGTGGTGGTTTGCTGCTTTGTTCCTTACGCCTGATATTTCTATGCTTGGATATACAATAAATAATAAAGTAGGTGCATTCTGTTATAATTTATTTCATCATTTTGGAATAGCTGTTGCTGTTTATCTTATAGGAACTACCCTATCACTCCCCTATTTACAAATGATCGGAACTATTTTGTTCTCCCATTCTGCTTTTGATAGAATATTAGGATATGGGTTGAAATATCCGGATAGTTTTCAGAATACGCATTTGGGGAAGATTGGAAAGAAGATGAAATGATATAAGATAAGTTTGTCTTTGCTTGGATATATTACAATAAAAAAGCAACCTCTTTCGAAGTTGCTTTATTTTGAAAATCTTTATAGATTATTTTCTTAGTCCTAATGCAGCAATAATTGCTCTATATCTTGCGATATCTTTTTTCTTAAGGTAATCTAATAAACTTTTTCTCTTACCTACTAATTTCACTAGAGATCTCTCTGTGTTGAAATCGTGACGGTTAGCCTTTAAGTGCTGAGATAAGTGATTAATTCTGAAAGTGAAAAGAGCGATTTGTCCTTCTGCGCTTCCTGTGTCTTGTGCAGATTTCCCGTGTTGTGCGAAAATTTCCTGCTTTTTGTCTGTTGTTAAGTACATTCCAATATTGTTTAATGATTATTATGTAACGGGTGCAAAATTACGACTATTTTTTGAATCTGCAAACATTATTGATTTCATAAATCAAATTTGATAGAAAAAAATGTTAAAAATTTCTTAATAAATTTTACACAATTCAACGAAAAGGCAGTAATTTTGCATTCGAATTACAAATGAGAAAATTTATATTCTTTACAGCAATTATTACTTTTTTATTCATTGGCCTTACTTCGGTAAAAGCACAAAGAAATGCTGATGATAAAATAAAGAAAGTTCTATACTTCAATCCCGAGGTAGAGCCTGATATTGATGAGATAAAGGAACCTACCAACAATGCATTCTTTGATGCTGTTTCCGATAACTTTAACAATAGAAGAAATAAAATGCTTCGTGCAGAAGTGCAGGTTCCCTTCGATAGCATAGACAAACAAACTATTATGGATTATTGTTCCAATAATGATGCTGATTTTGCTATTGTTTCCAAAGTCCGTTATTTCAAAGTAGGTTTTGGAAAGTATGTTTTCTCAAATCAGGTGGTGGTGAGCATGAAGCTTTTTGGAGCCGACGGAAATCTGGTGACAGAAACAGATCACGACACCTATCGTAAAAATATGCGTCTTCTTGGTTCTACTGTCAATTCTGTAAAAATAGGTACAGAAGGAGCGATTAAAGGAATCATTAAAAAGCTAAGAAAGCTCAAGCCTACAGATACAGAATTGTAGCATTTAAACTTCAACGAAATATGCATACCGCTATTGACGAATTATCAATGGTTAATTTTGTTTCACAAATCAATCATTAATGATTGATATTTTTTTTCTCTTTTATTTCAATTCTCAAATGAATTTGTTGTCTTTGTTCAAAAACTCGGCATTGGATGATGATATATTTATCTATTTCTAACCATAGGGATTCTGCCTTCGATAAAATCGTTTCTATTCTCTTTTATAAAACCTACTCTAAACCCACAATTATTTTACATTCAGTTGATTTCCAGTTAAATATTTTCACCAATAGATGAATAATTGAAAATTATTTACTATTTTAGTCTGACAATAAAATCTAAATTATATGAAAAATTTAAAGAAAATCAACAGAGAAGCAGCAAAGCAAATCAATGGCGGAGCTATTGCAAGATGTAGCAATACAAGACCATGTACAATAGGATGGTGTTGTGATGGTGCTTGTAGTCCTTACATGTGTCCTATAATAGATTAGAAAATAAAACTACTTTTAGCATCTGTTTTTACAGATGCTTTTTTATAATTAAAATCAAAAAAAAGAACATAATAAACTGATTACCAATCAAATATTTTCACCAATAGATGAATAATTGGAAATTATTTACTATTTTAGTCTGACAATAAAATCTAAATTATATGAAAAATTTAAAGAAAATCAGTAGAAAAGCCGCCAAGCAAATCAATGGTGGATTAATAGGAAAATGCAGTAGAACCAATCCATGTACTGTGGGCTGGTGTTGCAATGGTGTTTGTTCACCCCGTGCTTGTATTGAAAATTAGAATCATTAAAAAAAATCACATGAAAAATCTAAAGAAAATCAGTAGAGAAACCGCAAAACAAATTAATGGCGGAAAAATGGAAAGATGCAGTGATATCAATCCATGTGTCGTGGGATGGTGTTGCAATGGAATCTGTTCACCATTCATTTGTATTGAATTCTAACATCATTAAAACTAACTATTTAAAACAAATCACATGAAAAATTTAAAGAAAATCAATAGACAAGAACAAAAGAACATTCAAGGAAGTGGAATTATCAAAAGATGTACAGAACATTTTCAATGTCCCGGCGGAGCATGCTGTCGAAATACATGTGTTCTCAACCCTTGTGCAATGGAATAAACATCTATTCATATAATATCTGTTGTTACAGGTATTTTTCTTTCACACAAAACAATAAAAATCAAATACTCATTTCCAGATAATCATTTTCACTAACAAATGAATAATTGGAAAATATTTATTATTTTGGTATAACAATTAAATCTAAAAAACTATGAAAAATCTAAAGAAAATCAGTAGAGAAACTGCCAAGCAAATCAAGGGAGCAGGTCTTACAAAATGCACAGAACATTCACAATGTATTTTCGGAATGTGCTGTAAAGGTGTTTGTATGGAATATATCTGTTTTGAAGAATAATTTTGAAACTTAAAAAAATTTATTCTCATGAAAAATTCAAACCTTAAAAAGCTCAGTAGACAAGCTGCCAAAGAAATTAATGGTGGCATAGGACTTTTCAGATGCAGCGAAAAGAGACCTTGCTCCGTTGGATATTGCTGTAATGGAGAATGCATTGATCATGATTGTCCGATAGAACCTTAATCCTAAATTTATTCTTGGTCATGAAAAACTTTACCCTTAAGAAACTAAATAGGCTTGAGCAAAAAAACATTAAAGGAAGCGGAATAAAAAAGTGTGGTGACAATTCAGATTGCGGGCCATACCAATGCTGTACCAATGCTGTTTGTACCTACATTCCTACTTCAGAATGTGAACCCAATTAAAGAATATTGGAATTTTAAATTTAATTTTTAACATCCGCTTCGGTGGGTGTTTTTTAATGCCTTTTTCGGATTTCAGACTTTAATAAATCCTTAAATTTCCCAGTTTATTGCTCAGTCTTAAAAATTTGAATTATTTTTGCATATCCTAAAAATTTTACGTTTTGAATTCTAGAGACGAACTTATCTTCAATCCTGCCGATATTGCCGAAACTCTCAGCGAACTTCCAGCTGACGAGCGACTGCTCGCATTTTTGAAAGTTCCGAAAGAATATAAAGCTGAAGTTTTCTCCCATCTTGACCCAGACTTTCAGGAAGATACGATTAGAAGTATCGGAAGCGACGAGGTTTCCGAAATTTTGAATGCCATGACTCCTGATGACAGGACTGCCCTTTTTGAGGACTTTCCGGATGAATTGATCAAGTATTCGATCAATCACCTTAATCCACAGGAGAGAAGGATTGCCTTAAAACTATTAGGCTACAATTCTGATTCTATTGCCCGTCTGATGACGCCTTATTATATCCAGATCCGTAAGGAATGGAGTGTAAAACGATGCCTTCAACAGATTAAAAAGGTAGGAAAAAGAGTGGAAACCATGAACTACCTGTATGTAGTAGATGAAAGAAACCGCCTGATTGACGACCTTGCTATCGGTACATTATTATTGGAAGAGGAAGATACTTTGGTGTCTGATATTACAGACAATCATTTTGTAGCAATTACCACTACAACTTCAAAAGAGGATGCGGTAACCTATTTTGAAAAATATGACCGTGGTGCATTACCAATTATAACGGAAGCTGGAGTTTTAGTTGGAATCGTAACCATTGATGACATCCTCGATCAGATTGAACAACAAAACACAGAGGATATTCAGAAGTTCGGGGGATTGGAAGCACTAGACCTTCCCTACACTCAAACTTCATGGACAGAAATGATTAAAAAAAGGGCAACCTGGCTGATTATTTTATTCGTTTCCGAAATGCTGACGGCCTCTGCAATGGGATATTTCGATAAAGAAATTGAAAAAGCAGTAGTTCTTGCCTTATTCGTACCACTAATTATTTCCAGTGGTGGTAACTCAGGATCACAGGCTGCAACATTGATTATCCGTGCCATGGCACTTCAGGAGATCAATCTCAAAGACTGGTGGTATGTGATGAGGAAGGAAATCATCTCAGGATTATGTCTGGGGGCTATTTTGGGACTTATTGGCTTTATCAGGATTATGCTTTGGCAGAAAGTAGGACTTTTTGATTATGGTCAATATTGGGTATATGTAGGACTCAGTGTGTCTATTTCCTTGATTGCTATTGTATTATGGGGAACTCTATCAGGTTCTATGATTCCGTTTGTTTTAAAGAAATTAAAACTAGACCCTGCAACCTCTTCAGCTCCTTTTGTAGCGACACTAGTAGATGTTACCGGATTGATCATCTATTTTACAGTAGCCGGATTTTTCTTAACGGGAAGACTTCTCTAGTTGCTTTACTTTGTCAAATTAACTCTCCATAATCAATATATATATATTAGATTAGGAAGAGCTAAAAAGATATTATTTAAGGCTGAGGGCAAAATATAGTCATTAAATCACATGGCACATGAGTCCCTGTAATTTCGCAAAACATTGTACAACCTCCTTTAGGCGGAATTATTTCACCTCCTTTAATATTTTTAAGTTCATTTCTCTTGATACTTTTTAAATTTTTCATGTTTAAAATTTATTTTGGTTAATTTTCCTACTCTATAAGCTTTTCGGATAACGCTATTTTTAGTTATCCAAAATAATAAATTAATCGACACCAATCACTCACTAGTGAAAATTTAACAACACCTACTTCAAAGCATGTCCCTTTTTCAAACTATTGAATTCAAATTAAACCCAGTTATTACCCTAAAACTTATATATTTTCTTATCTTTAAAATATGAAAGTGATCTCTCTAGTACCATCCATCACAGAGGCATTATTTGATTTAGGTCTCACTGAAAATGAAATCATCGGGCGAACAAAGTTCTGTATCCATCCCGAAGAAAGTATAAAAAATGTTCCGATTATTGGTGGAACAAAAAATATCAATATTGATAAAATTAAAGCTCTTCAACCGGATTTAATCCTGGCCAATAAAGAAGAAAACATCAAAGAGCAGGTAGAAGCTCTTATGGATGACTTCAAGGTTGTGGTAACCAATGTAGAAACGGTTGAAGACAATTATTACTTGCTTAAAAATCTTGGGAAACTTTTTGGAAAAGAAGAAAGAGCCCAACTTTTCAATCTTAAAATCTATGATGTTCTCAATCAGACTACACTTGATACTCCTGTAAAAGCAGCTTATCTTATTTGGAATAACCCTTATATGACGATTGGTTCAGATACATTCATCCATAAAATATTAACAGAAATAGGTTTTGAAAATATTTTTAAGGATAAAACCAGATATCCACAGATTACGGCTGAAGACCTGGAGAAAGCAGATGTAATCATGTTATCTTCTGAGCCATTCCCATTCAAAGAAAAACATATTGAAGAACTGCGCACATTTTATCCTGATAAAAAAATTATGATCGTTGATGGAGAGGCCTTTTCCTGGTACGGAACCCATATTGCCAAATGTGAGCATTATTTTAAAGAATTGCTGACTGAAATTCAAATAATGCAGCAAAGCATAAACTCTAAACATTAAACATTGAACTTTATATGTCTGGTACTGTTATATTATCTGAAGGTGCAGAATTTCATCACCTTATACAGGAAGTTTCGAAATATATCCGGCTTTATGTAATGCCGTTTGGAAGAGATGAACGAACTATCACACGTATAGATAAACGTGAAAATATGTATGGCGGAAACGGAACAGTGTATCTGATACAAATGTTTGATCAGAAAGAACTGGCGAATAACCGCTTAGCGGCTTATATGGTTTTACTGAATAAAGGCGATGAATCAGGGTTTCATACTCACAATGCACGGAACGAAGAAGAATTGTATGTGGTAGTGCAGGGAACCGGAGAATATCGGGAAAGGACTGGAAAAGAGGGGACAGTTCGTAAAAAAACACTTCAAAAAGGGGACATTACTGCTATCAGTTCTATAGGTTATCACTCTATTGAAAATACAGGTGATGAACCTTTAATTATGTTTGTTATTACCACCAATAATCCATAAAAAAACTCCGGCTCTACGAGCCGGAGTCTATATTTTCTTTGAAAATTCAATTACAAAATCTTGGATACTTCATTACAAAGCCATTCCAATAATTCACGGTCTTCAGCCGTAAAAGGATCTACTGTATGAGAATCAATATCAATCTGGCCAATGTTTTTCCCATCTTTAAAGATCGGAACTACAATTTCAGCCTTGGTATCAATTGAACAGCTTAAATAATTGCTTTCTTCATGTACATCAGGTACTACAAACGTTTCATTAGAAACAGCTACCTGGCCACAGATTCCTTTTCCGTAAGGGATGATCGTATGATCTGTTGGAGCTCCTACATAGGGTCCTAAGATCAATTCGTCTTTATCTCCGTTTTTAAAATAGAAACCAGTCCAATTGAAATAAGAGATTTCCTGATCCAACAAATGACAAACTTTTTCAAGTTTCTCTTCTGTATTATGTTTTGGACTTTCAAGAATAGAGGAAAGTCTTTTCTTTAATTCTGACATTATATTAATTTTTAAGAGAATTGTTTTAAAGGAAGTTCTTCTTTATAACCGAACATTCCACGCTCTTTAATCATTTCTGCTACACCTTCCGGAACCTGCGTTTCCCAGCCTTTAACGCAACATGCTATTTTTCTTAAAATTTCTCTTGAGTAAATTTCCAAGAACTCAGGATTATAGTTTGTAATATCTACAATACGCTTGTTGCGCATGAAATATTTATACAACTCCTTAAGGTTTTCTTCTACTTTAAGATTGGTAGAATCCAATAGCTGATGAGTTTCAGGATCTTTATAAGGGTACAGGTATACTCTCATTCCGTTTCGGAAAAACTTACCGAAAGCTTCAAGAATTCCTCCTGAAAGATTTTTATAGTATTTCTCATCAAATACCATCAATAAATTATTTACCCCCATTGCTACTCCGATATCTCCAGTGGTGTAGGAAGCAAAGTAATCAATCAGTCTATAGTATTCCGAGAAGTTTGAAATAATAACAGTATATCCTAATTTGCCCAGGATATCTACTCTATCCAGGAAGTCTCTTTCATCAATATCTCCATCTGCCCGAAGGTTGGAAATAGTAATTTCAATAAGGACCTCGGTTTCTTCATGAGTACAGATAGCATCTTTAAAAAACATATCCATCCCATTTCGAAGCATATCAATATTGACCTTCGTTACAGGTCTGAAACTTCCTCTTACCGCAAAGATATTTTTCTTATACAAAACATCTGCAGGAAGCATATTGTTTCCCTGAGAATTGAAGATCACTGCATCAGTCATTCCGTTCTTCACCAACTGAAGAGACATCAATCTATTATCAACGTAAGAAAAAGCAGGTCCACTGAAATCGATCATATCAATTTCAAGGTTGTCTTTTGCTACATCATCATATAAAGATTCTACTAAAGTTCTTGGATTATCGAAGTAATTAAAAGCTCCGAAAATCAGGTTTACCCCTAGATTACCCAGTGTTTCCTGTTGAAGAGTAGCGTCATTCTCATTGAATTTTACGTGAATGACAATCTCGTTGTAATCTTCATTTTCTTTAGTCTGAAAACGGATTCCCACCCAGCCGTGGCCTTTTACGGTCTTATCGAAGTTGATGGTGGTAACTGTATTGGCATAGGAAAAGAACTTTCTGTCCGGATTGTTATCCCTTGAAATTCTCTCTTCGATCAATGCTACTTCATAACGAAGCATTTTGCGAAGTCTATTCTGGGTAACATACCTGTTTTTTACTTCTTTTCCGTAGATGGCATCACTAAAATCTTTGTCATAAGCAGACATCGCTTTAGCAATCGTACCGGAAGCTCCCCCTGCTCTAAAAAAGTGACGAACAGTCTCCTGCCCTGCTCCAATTTCTGCGAAAGTACCATAAATAGTAGGATCTAGATTAATTGTTAATGCTTTTTGTTTAGGAGTTAGTTTCTGATACATTAGGACATTAAATTTTTTGTAAATTTACCAAAATTAAACCAACCTCAAAACAAAATGAAGTTGAAATTTTTAGGAACCGGTACTTCCCAGGGTGTGCCCGTTATTGGCTGCACCTGCGAGGTGTGTATTTCCGAAAATCCAAAAGACAAACGTCTGCGTTCATCCGTTATGGTAACAACGGATGAAAATAAAAAAATACTTATCGACTGTGGTCCTGATTTCCGGCAGCAAATGCTTACCAACCATGAGCATACGGTAGATCTTGCGCTGATTACTCATGAACACAACGATCATGTAATTGGGTTAGATGATATGCGTCCGCTTATTTTTAAAAGCGGAAAGGATGTTCCACTCTATTGCTATTCTAGGGTAGCACATGAGATTAAAAACCGTTTTCCTTATGCTTTTGCAGATGTAAGATATCCGGGAGCTCCGGCTTTTGAACTTCATGAAATTGAAAACAAACCGTTCCAGATTTTGGACACGGAAGTGACGCCTATTGAGGTAATCCACTTTAAAATAAGTGTTTTTGGATATAAGTTTAAAAACCTGGCCTATATTACGGATGCAGGTTTTATTTCTGATACCGAGAAAGAAAAATTAAAGAATCTGGATGTATTGATTTTAAACTGCATCAGAAAATTTGATCCACACCCTGCTCATTTTATTCTTCCCGATGTTATAAAACTATTTGAAGAACTAAAACCTAAAAAATTATTTTTAACTCACATCAGTCATCATTTAGGCTTGCATGACATTGAAGATAAACAACTTCCATCCGGAATGCACCTTGCCTACGATGGTTTGGAACTTAATTTTTAAAAATTTTTCTTCAAAAAGCTTTTGAACATTGAAAAAAGTTCCTATATTTGCACACCAATTTGAAACAAACAACATGTTTGGAGTAAACATCAAGCCCAGGTGGCGGAATTGGTAGACGCGCTGGTCTCAAACACCAGTTCTTAGGAGTACCGGTTCGATCCCGGTCCTGGGTACAAAAAGAAAAATTTACAACAAAAGGCAATTATTTTTTAATTGCCTTTTTCCTTTTAACCACAAGGTTTTTAGTGAGTTTAGTCATAATCTAAATATTATTACTATGAACCACATTAAAACACTTCAGGACGTATTTGACACGAGAAGAGACACGAAAAAGATCTTCGTGGCTATGACACACAATTTTGCAATTCGTAACGACAAAAGAAAAGATGGAAAATCTTTACTATTCCTAATCATTCGAAAGAACGGAACAAAAAAAACTATGAATCTCGATATAAAAATTGAACAAAAATATTGGGACGATCAAAAAAAACGTGTAAAAAAATCTGAAAACTTTGAAAGCTTCAATATAATATTAGATACAATTGAAGCCAAAATAACTATAATCAAAAGAGATTTCTTTTTAGCTGAAAAAGTATTAACCCCTGAACTTTTAATTGATGCATTAAATAACAATATTCCGGAATTTGATTTTATCTCTTTTTGCTTATATCATATCGATAATTCTGTTCTTGCAAAAAATACAATAAAGCAGCAGAAAACAGTGATTAATAAATTGAAAGAATATAGAAAGGAAATTCCATTTTCAATGCTAAGCCTTGATTTCTTTGATAAATATAAAAAGTACTTATTGACAAAAAAGGGAAATTCTGATCCTACTTGTTTCACTGATTTTAAAGTAATTAAAAAATTCATTAACCTTGCTGATGACAGAGGAATTAAACTTCCTTTTGATAAGAAAAAATTTATAGTACAGGAACCTAAAACTATTCCAACTTTTCTCCTACCTGAAGAAGTATCTAAATTAGTTCAGTATTTCTTTTCAGAATTTATTGCTCCAATTCATTCATTACCATTAGGCTATTTTTTATTTTCATGTTATACTGGATTAAGAATTTCTGATATCCAAAATTTGAAAAGAAAAGATATTGAAATGGAAGTATTTAATTTTTCCCACATTAAAAGCAAAAATTTCCAGCCAATGCGTATTAATGATGAACTACGAAAAATAATAGATTTCTGCCCCTCTTTATTTGTTGACAGATTAAGTGATCAAAAAATAAATAAACACTTGAAAACAATTGCTGTTAATTGTAGAATAGCTAAAAACCTTACTATGCATGTAGGCCGTCATACCTTTGCCACAACTATACTAATTAATGATGGGAGTATTGCAAAACTCCAAAAGTTACTTGGACATACGAAAATAAGTAATACTATGAGATATGGTCATCTAGTTGATGATGATGCTCTGAGTGAAATTGAAAAAGTAACTTTTTTTAAAAAAGAATAAAACAGATAGGAAAGTCATTAGAAATTTATAAAACAAAAAAACACTCTGAAAAGAGTGTTTTTTACGTTTAATTTTTACGATTTTGAAAAACCTTTTATATTAATACAGATAGATATAACTGATATAACACAACAAATTACAAATACATTATATGTTAGAAAATCAGCCATACTGAAAAATATTCCATCACCTATTCCAGCAGAAGTAACAACTTTATCTTTGTTTAAAAATTCAATATCTTTTCCAAACATTATTAAACCCAATAATATTGTAGTAAAGATTCCTAATGCAATTCCTAATTTTAAGTTTAGCTTATTCATACATCAAAGTTATAATATATATTAATTTAATTTTATGGTTTTCCGTAATTTAGCCAACATAGTTTAATTTATAACTATTGTGTTCTAAAATCTCGATTAAGTTCATAAGTAAGAAAATAATAAAAAAATAATGCTTTTACAGATTTGTTTAATTTTCTTTCTCCAGAAAAAAACAGACTTAAAGAGGACTTATCTAAGGCTACTTGTGAAACAAGATCATTTGTATTCAATCCAAATTCTTTCATTTTATATTGAATCCATTCCGGTGTGACTAAAGAGACATCCAAGGAATATCTGATCGGTTGGATTTTAGCTCCTGGAAATATTTCTTTCGCTCTTTCAATTAATTCTTTTTTATTCAAAATATACCCGTTAATAATTCTACTCTGAACTATTCGCACAGTATTATCATTTAGGATCTCGATATCAATTCCTACTTTCTTATAATTTTGAATTGATATTTGCTGATCTTTTGTTATTTTGATTGTATCCATAATTTATTTTTTATCCCCACAATTTCTTTGCTAACTCAAAATTCTTCTGAGCCTCGTTTACTGCTTTTTTAGCGTATTGTAAAGCCATGGAATGCCTTCGTTGAATTGTCCCATTTTTCATTCCTTCATGCTCCATTTTAGCAGCTTGTAATTTATATTCATAGTATTCGATACTCTCCGGCATAGATAGATTAATATCTTTCGCTCTTTTCTCCCAGTATTCAGCTTTACTCTCATGCGATTCAGCTTTTTCAGACATTGCAATTGCTCTGCCCATTCTATTCCAATTTCTCTCAATTAAAGCTCTATGTCTTTTTTCACTATGGTGACCAATTTTAATTGGTTCTGCTAGTCTTAGAAAATCGGCACCTTCATTGGAGGCTTCATGATACTGAGCACTTTTCTTTTCTGCTGATGCTGCCCAACTATTATACTTTGTTGCTTTTGCTTCTGCTCGTGTACGAGTATTTGTACCATCAACCCTTATAATTGAATAAAAGAAAAAGCCATCTTTCTCATACATGAGATTGAAGATCTCACTCTCATTTTCCTTTCCATATTTAGTAGTAACGTTTATTACATCACCTTTAGCGTGCCTTTCTACGCATTTAGCTAAAAACACATTAGGTCCAAATTTACTGTAAGTATTCATATTATTTAGTATTAAGGTTTAATATTTAAAGGAAAAACAAAGGGGCGGGGCTTGCTCCCCTTTGTTAAATTCTGATTTCTTTTAGGTTAGTAATATCAAAAATTGCAATCTGTTTTTCTTGCTTTGCAAATTCTATTGCTTTATCAAGTTCTGAATTTTTGAAGATTTTTATTGAATCAAAGTAGAATTTACTGTTTTCTACATTTAGCCATCCTCCCAGGGTTTTTCCATTTTCTAATGAGTGGCTAATTACTTTCTGTAAACTTTCCTTATCAAACGAATCCTGTGTTTCTAAATAGGCAACTGCAATTCCAAATTTGACAGGTTTTAAGGTTTCTAAATTTAAGGTAAATCCTTCAGGGTTGTTTAGTGAGTATTCCCAAACTCTTTCAATTAAGTGTTCCATTTTAGTAACTTGTTTTGTTTTTCGATTAATATTAAAGAACCCCTTTGCTTTCCTACTTCAAAGATATAAAAAAGTTTGCTATTAGCAAACTTTTTTATATCTTTTTTTTAATAAATTAAATCCAACATTCAAAGACCGGTATAATATTTTAAATTAATAAGATGTTTCTGTTGTTATTTCAATATTATAGGTGTTCTCTTGCAAGTCTTTAGTCCAATCAGTTATTATATGGATGTTATTATAGCACCCAATAAAATCATCTACCTTTACTTTCAGTTCATCAGCTGGAATTTGAAAATTCCAAGTATATTGATAGCCTTTAACCCGTTGTCTTAACCATTTCTCCCAATTAGAATAAAATAATTCGGGAAAGCTAACATTAGATTGATGGATGGCATTATTTTGACCTGCAGAATCAATTCCTCTATAAAAGACGAGAGAAAGGCAAGAGGAATTATCTGTTTTAACAGATGCAGTCATATATCCGTTTGTTTTAGATTTTTCAACAGGCAAAGAATATCCATTAATTTCTATCTCTTCAGTATTTTTATTGCCTTCTTTATTAATTTCACCTCCATTTTTATCATAGTAAAAACTATTCATCTTAAAATCATCTAAATCAAGGTGCTTTAATGAGTAAGATTTTTTTTCCAAAAGAATTCTTTTGGGTTTTTGTATTTCACTTACCTGGAAATCTTTTACATTTTCCGGATCTTTATCACCTAGCCTATTCATCCAAACAACATTATCCACTATTTTAAACTCATAATTAAACCAGGATTGATGAATTTTCATTAAATCACCCACAGTCATATCTGGAACGGCCCTTTTTAAGTCGATTAGATTTGAATTTTCTATTACTGCATCATCTGATTGGGATGATGATCCATTTTGTATAATAGAATTTGATTTTAGTTCATACTGAATCACATTATACCCTTCACTAAAGTTAGATAAACAACCTTCAATTATAAATCTTACTGTTGCATTATCGATATTTAGTCCAAGAGTAAAAGGTTTCTCAATAATCATAAATTCATTGCAATATTGTTCATGGCTCCAAATATCATTTCCATTTAACTGTATTCTCATTTTAACGGTTGTTTTTTGCATCACTTTTGCATAGAATCTTCCATTAATATAAAGTTTGTCAGTAAAATTCAATACAACATCATCAATGTAAGTTTGTTTATCAATTCTATAATCAAAATGCCATCCATTAGACCATTCTCCATACCAGAATATATTCTCTACAGAATCAATTTCATTTACTGAAACAGTGTAGTTGTTAAAAAACTGATCTTTTTTATTAAAATAATCAGTCCCGGAAAACACGTAAGCATCTTTAAACATTGTATCTGTTAAAATATCTCCTTGCAACTGTAACCCGATATCAGAGAAACATTTTTTTAATAAATAAATATAATATATGCAAGGATGAATAATATTTACATTAAATATATTACCAGAAGCATCAACATAATTCCTAATCATTTCACTACCATCTTCATTTAAATTATTATAATAGCCATTAAATGCATCCCATACTTTATCTTCGTTATTAAATTTTTTGGTAAATATTCTTGGAAAATTAAAATATACTTCCGGATATGTTTTACCACAAACAGTTTGAGCATATTTATGTATATCCAAAACATCTATTTTATCCCATTGAAGGTCTGACAATTTTTTATTCCAATTCGGAAGTTCTTCAAAACCATAATCAATTTGGGCCGTCATAAAATTTCCTTCAGTAGATAAGAATGTCAATTTTGCCTCATATAATTTACTTTCAAACAAAAAATGTCCATCAATAATACTATCAAGCTCACTAGATTCAAGGCTAACAAAATCTCCAAATGCTAACAAAAATTCTTCGTCCATGTAAAATTCAAAAGGAAATGTAAATTTTGTAGTAATTGCTTTACTTATTTTATAATTACTTTCCCTTACAGAAATCTTCTGACCACTCAAATTGAGAACTTTATTATTATTTGTATAAAAATATATTTCCATTATTCAACAATTAAAAATTCTAAATCTCGATTTGGTAATTCCTCTGAAGAATCCTCAGTAATTAGTTTTTGTGTAGTTGAAAAACATCTATACACTTTATTTTCTATCTTAATAAAAACCAATTTACTTTCAATGATTTTTGAGAGTAAATTAATTTCATCTTTTAGAAAATAACCAGAATTAAGGATTAAACTCTTTACCTTACTAAAATCAAACTTCTCATTTTGATTTTTAAATATATTTTTAGCATAGATATGATTGTATTCTGTTGATATCTTATACTCTCCTGTAAAAGAAAACCATTCCGGTGAATAGTTATCATTTTCAAAATGAAAATTCAAAATATTTTTATATTGGGGATAATCATAGTATTTAATAATTGCACTATCAAATACAAGTTCATTAATATTTTTGGTATCATCTATTTTTCTAACAAGTATTCGGTCATCCTTAATCCTTGAATTAATAAAAAGAGTTCCGGGATTCTTCTTTCTATGAAAATGGTTTGAAAGTAGCGGATATGCGTTCTTTTTTCTACCGGGAAATAATTTTATTTCGGGCGCAGTAAAGGAACGCAATACTCTATATGACAAATCCATTTCTTCAGCCTTTAATGAAATTTTAGCAGCCCTCATTAATTCAATTTCTTCATCAATTTCAAAAAAATGGTCTTTAAATCGTGGAAATTTTTTCTGAGTAATTTCACCAATAGAGATAGAGCATTGTTCGTTGATGTATGGTACTATATAAACATCTTCTTTCAGATATTCCACACCTTTTAAATTAAATGTTGTATTAATAGTAGTCTTAACAAACTTGGCTAAATCATGAGTTTTGTTAAACTCTATACCTGGAACATCAAGGCAAAAACCAGGTAAGGAATTAATGGGATAAATAAAAAAATCAATGACTTTAAGTGCTACTGATATAATTAGTTGATTACTACCATAACTTATTTTAATTTCTCCTCTGTAATTTCCTCCCGGAATTTCAAATGGTGAAACGGTAGTTGCAGAAATATAGATTGAAGAATTACCTGAGATTACTGATAAATTTAACCAAGAAGGTGAAGTAATAGTAAAAGATTTATTCCCCGGATTCATAAGATAGAATCTTTTAAAATCTTTTTCATTATTTGACTTAGTTATTGTAAAACTAATTTGATTTTTATCAGAAAAAATCTTTTCATTTTCTCCAATATATAAATTAATCATTACATTAGCTATTCTTCTTAAATTCTCAAGAAAAACTCCTCCGATGACCTTTACCAAACCATTAATAGGTAAATCAGAACCCATTCCAATGTTAGCTATATTTAAATCAAAATGGTCTGTGAATCCATTTTTTTCAAGAAAATATTCTGATTTAAAATTTAACAAGTTTGGTTTTGAATTATTAAAAATCAGTACACTTTTTTCTCCAGATAATTCCCCGGTTGTCCGATTAAAAAAAACATTGTATTCTTCTTTGTCAACCTTAATTATAACACTTTCATTATTACTAATACTAAGAGTAATAATGTAAGAATCACTGTCAGTTAAAATATAATTTCCATTAGTATTATATTTTGAAAAGCATTCAAATTTCAATTCAGTAGTGTATTCTCCATTGGGTAGATTACTAATATTATCTAAGGAAAGGTGCAACGTTCTTGAAACTTGTGCTATTTCTATACCAGCACCCATGTAATTTGATTCTGGAATCGAAATAACGTTTCCGGCAATTGCTGAACCAGATAAAATAATCCATTGTTTAACAGAATCATTTGTTTTAATATCAAATCTAACTTCAGCATCTTTTGCTTTATTAAATGTTAAATCTAATATTAAAGAAGCAGGATTTGGAATGTCTTGATTTGCATCCCATTCCAACTTTTGCTGACCACCATTTCTGAAATCAATTATAAAATTCATATTAATGTATATTTTTATTAACTAAATCATCATAAGCCTTTATCATTTCACCTAATTCTTTTCCATTTCTCGCATTCTTAACAATATACGTTGGAATTCCTTTTTCCTGAATTTTTTCCATTACTCCTGAATATTTAATTAAAGCGTTTGCCAATAATAAATTCGATTCCTCAGAAGTAACAGAAGTAGGTTTTAAAGTCTCATTTATATTATAACCATATTCATAGCCTCTGGCTTTAGCATTAGCACTGTAAATAGCCTGTTTTAATGCAGGAGAATAAGTTGTCCAGGTAGGATTATCAATAACCATTTCAACACCATTTTCACCGGCTATAAAATGAGTTGGTCGATCAACTGCCCCGCTAACAAGTTTTTTTCGTTTTACATTAAATCTTCTGCCATCTTGTTCTCTAATTATTGGATATTCAGTATTGAAACCACCTTCATATCCTTCTGCAGTAGGTAAAGGCGTTGAAATTACATTTGCTAATTGAACAGCTCCTAAAGCTCCCACCGCAATAGATAAAGGAATAGCCATAGGATATCCAGGATCGGACCAGACTTTCATAATTCCAAGAGCTGTATTCCCAATGATATTGGCAATTTGCATATCTCTTTCTCTTTTCGCAGCTTTGGCCGCAAGCTGTGCTTTTTTCTTTTCCAGCTCAGTGTCAGCTTCTATGGTTAACTTTTTATAAGTTTCCTGATTTATAATACCACTATCTAATTGTTGTTTTAACCTTTTCTTTTTAGATTCAGTGTTTTTTTCATAAGTCGAAAGTTGTCTTTTTTCATTAGTTTCTACATATTTATAGTAAAGAGAAAAAGCATTCTGCAATGCAACTACGGCACCTGACATAGTACCAAGCATATCAGTCCCTTTTTCAATATTATCAAACATCTGAATCCATTGTGTCTGATTTAATCCAAGTATATCAACAGAATTATCTTTACCAAGGTCTCCTTTTGTTTTATCTTGCTTATCCTGATCTTGTGCTTTCGCTTTCGCTTTCAGCTCTGCAATTTTATTACCGGCCTCAGAAATAAATTTCAAAACTTCTTTTTGTTGTTCTTCCGTAAGAAGTGATAGATCAAAACCAGAATAGATTGTAACCATTGCTTCAAGGTGGGCAACCTGTAAGTCAATTTCTTTTTTATTATAAAGCTTTTGAAGAGCTTCTCTACCTTCTGACCAAGATTTTATTTTGTTTAACTCCTTTGTTTCAATCCTCCCCTTTAATGAATCTTTTAAAGATGCTAAAGTTGAATATTGAGCTATTTCTTTATTAAAATCCTCTTGTAATTTTGCCAAAGCAGCCTCATGAACAATTTGTTTATCGCTGTTATCTTTTTGATCACTTTTAAATTTCGCAGTTCGTCTTTTGTTATCAGAAATATCTTGCAAAGATTGCTTATATTGATCCAAGGCTTTATTATTACTCAACCATGAATCCATCAATGCCTGAAAAAGCAACTTGTCATCACCTTTAGCCAGATTTATTTTTTTCTGAAGAATATCAATTTCTGTTTGTCCAACTCTTTTTTTGTCAATTTCAACTTTCTTCCTTTTTTCCTGAAGAGCAATTTGAGCTATTTCTTTCTCATAACCATCCTTCATTGCCTCAATGATGGCATCACTTTTATTAACTTCTAATTCACGAGCCAATTGCTCTGCATCTTCTCCATTTTTACGCATTTTATTATTCTCATTTTCATGTTGACGAGCTTCGCGAGCTGCCTTTTTCTCTGCAGCAATTCTTTCTCTTTCAGCTTTTTTCCTCTCTTGTTCAGCTTTTTTAGCTGCTTTATCACCATCTGGATCTGGAACGTAATATGACGACTTAGGATCTTTTTCATCACCTCGAAGTTTAGCAGCTTTCGCATTATTATTTTCAACTTCTAACAAATAATATTTATCATCAGCTATATCTTTTTTCTTAAATGCAATTCTTTCATCAATCAAATCCTTGACTCTCTTGTTACTTGCCTCTAACAAAGTGGAATTATCAACATATTGAATATTTTCACCGGAATCAGCACCTAACTCTGTTTGCCCAGAACCTCTAGACTTGATTTCCATATTTCTTTTTTGCTCATCGATCATTCTTTGCCTCCATTCCTCATCTCGCTTCAACCTTTCAGCCTCCCTTTTTTCAAGTTCTGATTGGGCGGCTTTTGCCCTTGCAGAAGCAACAATTGCATCCCGCAATTCAAGGTAAGATTTTCGTAAATCTGAATTTTTAGCTTTTTCAGCATCAAGATTACCAAAATAAGCAGGGAATTGTTTTTGAAGAGCTTCTATAGCTTTTTTCCGTTCATTTGTGCCTTCCTTAGCTTTAATGGCTTTATTATAGCTAATTTCTAATTGAGTTATTTCCTGGGCTGCATTCTTAACCCCTTCTTTCATTACATCATTTAATGATTTTTGCGCATTTTTAGCATTATCCGCTTCTTTTGAAAATGCAAAATATGCAGTTGCTACCAGAGTCACTAATGTCAATATTATCCCTAATGGATTAGCCCTTGCTGCTGCATTAAATCCCTGCATCGCAAAAGTTGCCTGAGCCGTATTTCTTGTGACTAAAGCGTATCCGGCACCCATTAAGGCTAATCCCATGGTATAAAGGGTATTTAAAGTTCGTCCAATGGCGGAAACTAGATTACGTGCTTTTTCAACAATAGTTAAGCCTAATACTCGCTCTGTAGTCGTTGTCAACAGTGCATTATAAACACCTGTTATATAGTTATAAGACAATGTAGTTGCAGCCAATACGGCTATGACTTTTGTCAAAAAAATCAAAGTATTTCTAAAACCGGTTGCAATACCACTTGCATCTTCTACTACTCCTATAAATCGTCCAAATGCATTTACTGCAGTTTCTAAAAATTCAGCGAATACTTTAGCAGTAAAACTTTCAGCAATTTTCCTTTGAATTTTTTCATAAATAGCAGCTGCATTATTATTTACTTTATTAAATTCATCTTGTAAAGAGGTCCCTTCTTTGACCGCATTACTGGCAACTTCAACAGATTTTCTAAATTTATCCGTATTTTCAGTTGCAGAACCAATTACTCTTTGTACTTCATTGTCATTTAACTTCAGATAATCTAGAATACTCCCTAATTGAATTGTATCAAGCCCTTTTAATCCTTCAGAAAATTTTAAAAAGAATTCAGCCGGGTTAGTATTGATCATTTCCTTTACCTGAGCGACTGGAACTCGCATAACCTGTGCAAAACCCTGAGCATTGGTTGATGCTACTCTAATAAATTTTCCAAACCCAGAGGCACCTATTTCAGCATTAATTCCTGACTCTTCCAATGCTGATCCAAAGCCTAATAATGTATTTAGCGGGGGTTTCATTGCCGGAGGCAAAGCCCCTAATCTCGTTACAAATTCTGCAATATTCTGCTCACTTGAAGCTCCCTGTGCTGCCAATTCATTCAAAGCAGACCCCACCTGATTAATTGATTCAGCAATTGGTAATTTCTTCGTTTCCTTGTACAATGATGCGATCCTTCCCAGGGAATCGGCCAGATTATCTACACCTCCTTTCCAACTATCACCTAATGCAACATACGCCTTATCAACTTCTTGAGTAAAGTCTTTAATCTCTCCTTTAGCAACCCCAAGCCTTCCCCCTACTTCGGCGATTTTTAATAGATCTATCTTCTTAGTACGAGTGTCAAAATCAGAGAATGCCCTGGCGAGTTCTTCCACTTCATTCTTTGCCATGCCAGTGGTTTTTTCTACTGCTGACATCGCATCTGTCATTTCATTATTTCTATCAATTACCTCTTGAATTGACAATGTTAATCCGGCTAAGGTTCCTAATGTTGCTGTAATGACTCCTGCATATTGGTTAAATTGTTCAGACAGTGTACCAAAAGAATCTGATCCATCATCTGCTCCATCGTTCACTTCTGCCAGTCTTTCTCTTATAGCCTTTAAGCGCTCTTCAAGTGCTTTGGCTTCAGGTGTACTCGGAATGACATGTTCCAACTGTGCCCGTAACTGCTCGGCCTCTCTTTTAAGTTGTGAGACAGTAAGTCGGTTGATATCCAAACTTTTCGTTAGTTCTTCGATACGAGCCTTATTCTCGGATATGACCCTATTATTACTTTCTATTTCATGAGTAACTTTACTATATTCATTCTTAGCTATTTCTAAAGTGTAATTGTGTTTTTCCTGTTTACTTGTCAAGTTGGCAATGGCTACATCCAATGATTTTGTAGTAGTAGTTGCTTTAGCTTGAACATTGTTTATTTTTTCCTGGATGGAATGGTATTGCTTAGATCCTTTCTCAAACTGTAACTGTTTATTCTTTAATAGACGTATTTCAGCGTCCGTTACATCCTGATTCTGTCTCTGCTTCTGCTTTAACTTATCAATCTCAACTCCATATTTACCAATAGCCTGTTCATCAGATTTACGTTGTTTCATTAAATCCTTTTGGCTATTAGCTAGATTTTTATTAGCATTACTAAATTCTTGTATTTTACTATTGAGATTGTGGATTTCTCTTTGAGCTGGGTCAGAATTAACTGCGATGGTCATCCGCATTATCTCATCCCTAATCTGTTTACCTGATGCCATTGGATATTGTTTTTGGCAAAGTTGCCAAAGGGAGACAGCATCTGTTGTGACGCGCAAAACCGTGTAATTCAAGCATCATAAGGCTATTTTGAGCCAAAAGCACCATAATAGCTTATCCTATACCTATTCGCGGTCCAACGCCATATATCTCAACAAGCATTTTCGCCGCGAAGACCGTTTAAGCCTTAGAGCGGGTCGGGCCAAGAATCAAATAAGCTTCAAAAAAATAAAATAAAAAAAGGTTTAAAAACTGATAATCAGAATGATAGCATTTTTGAATTAAAAAACAAGCAGAAATATTGCAGAGGTTCAATAGTAGACTTGATTTCTTTATATATATTCTAAATAAAAAAATAAATTAAAATTTCGATCAGAAAACATCCCCCTTCTAAATACATTTAAATAAAAACCAGATGGTTACAAAATGTAAAAATTGAAAACAAAATAGATTTTTAAGTTGGTTTTATGCGAAGTCGGAAAATGTGATTGACAAAAATGAATTGAACACTATATTTTTTGATGCGAAAAAGGGAAAAGGGAAAATAAAAAAGCAAACAGGTATCGACCACCTGTTTGCTCTATAAATTCAATGATTAATGACTATCATTTGCTGCAAAGATAAAAAATTTAATGAGTATTTGGCGCGTATGAACTTCCCAAAGTTTGTACTTTCTTCATAATATCCATGTATTTAGGTCTACACATATAATATTTTAAGGCATCACTCATATTGGTAGACCACATTGGGCGACGAGCCATCGGCATACTTTCCGAAGTTTTATCTTTCCTAATTCTTTTAACTCCATTTTTATCCGGTTTAATTAATTGTTTAGAAATCTCCATTGATGATTTCAATTCTTTACACTGATACATATCAATCAAAAGTTTAGGATATTTTGAATTAGTTTCACTCAGAACCCCCTTCATCAAATTAAATTCTTCCTCTTGATAAATTGTTGGTTGTCCTCTGCTCATTAAATTTACTTTCCAAGTTTTTTTGCTTTCGTCCTGGATTGCGTTCTGAACCGCAAGAGCCATATCTCTTCCTATTTTTTGATACTGATTACCCGATCTATCATAGTATAAATCCAGTACTTTCATTTTATGATCTTTAAAAAATTCGCAAAATAACGATGCAATAGCTTTTTCACTTTGTTCAAGTGTGTAGAGATTTTTTAAAATACGCTGGATAAAACCTTGCTCCTGACCGGTTACCATTGACATCATATCGCCGAAATCCATTCCTGCTTCGATTTTCTGGCGGTGATTTATATGTCTTAGCCCTAATGAGCTTATAACCACTTTGTCACCAAAATCAAAAGGATCAAAAAAATCAATCAATAATCCATCATCATAAAAATTCTTAGCAGATAAATACGGATAAAACTTTTCACCCTGCTTAATTTCATGCTTCATCGTGAGAATTGAAGGGCGAAACTGCTCTGGACCTAAAATGCGATACTGTTCTTTGAAGTAATCTAGCTGGAGTATATCTGCATTGGCAAATGTAGATATCATAACGAATAAAGTAGAATTGATTCTCACTTTTGCCAGTCTTTGAATCCAACGATGAAATGATCTTTTTTGTCTATCGTATTCTAATTGATCACGTTTTACATAAGCTTTTACTAAAGCTGTTTTTATTTCATTGACAACTAATGAAGCATACAAAATATTTTTAAGCTGTTCCGTATCTACATTTTTTTCTTGCTCCAATATCCAATCGTATTCATTTGAATTCAAAATATTAGGCATATCAGTTGTGAACGTTTTACCTAAATAATAATGACTGTGACCGAAACGCATTTTTTCCCCCCTTGCGGCCGGTAAAATTTTATCCAGTTTATTTTTATCCAGATATTTTACTTCATCACCGAAAATGTGCTGATAAGAATCCCCTGCCATTGATGATACAACATCCATTGAGGCCAACTTAAAAAAACAACCATTGTAAAATGAAATTGTATGTTTATAACTCAAAGGTTTTTTATAAGGTAACTTAAAACTTGAAGGAGGGCGGTCATTTGTAACATAATGAACCCCTTCCTTAAGCCCTAAATCATTCCACCCTTTGATCATCGACGGAATTGTATTTGAAAGGAGATTTGTGTAATAATCCCCAACGAAAGCAAAATAAGCTGTTGGCATCGCTTTAATTATTCGGATTGATCTCCTTGCCTGAATCTGAGTTGTTTTCCCAGTTCCTCTTCCTCCGATCATATACAGATTCGTAGGATCGAAAACTTCGATTCCCATACCAGCACTGTTTACATACTGATATTCAGCATTCCCCTTATATGCACCTGAAGCCTCTTCAAATATTCTATTAGATGCCATTTCTCGGATTGTTTTCGTAATTCAAAAATTTTAGAGGAAACTTATCAACTTCTTCTTTTGCGGCAGCTTTTACTTTCTCTGGAACATCCGGTAATGAATCAATAAATGAAGCCAATTCCCTTCTATCAATAGGCTCTTCTCCAAACATCTTAATATCAGTTGTTAAAATCTGTATCTGTTTCATTATATCCTCTTCCATTTCACCAATTTCTTCTTTATCAAGATCAAGAACATTTGCCATTTCTTTTAGAATAATTGCTGCATCTTTGAAATCCCTGGAAGATTTAGCGACTCTAATTGCTGCAGTAAATGATTTTAACATTTTATCTGCGATGAGTTCCTTCCATGTTTTTTTTGATAACTGATTTTCAGCAGCAAAATAAGTTAGAGCATCAGTGACCAATTTCTTAGCTTGAAAACGCTGCAAGTGATCAACAACAATAAGATGATTGATAATTGATTCTATGTTAGGAAACTCAAACATCCGTTTATAGAGACCCCATATTTTTTCAAGCATCAACATATATGATGCTATTTTAGGAGGCACATTTTTTGGATCGCCTATTTCTAGCCACTCAATAAGGTCATCCAGTTCAATATTATCAAAATCCATAATTATTCTGTATTAAAAATTTCATTTTTCAGATTCTCTAAATTTTGAGCTTCCCAAATTTTATTCATCTGCTGAATTGCAGTCATATTACCTCTTTTCGCTTTCTTTAGAGTTGCTTCATGAACAATGCTTTGGTTAAGAACCACCCCTCTCTGATAGGCATCAAAAATAGGAGTTCCAATTGTCTTGTAATCATGCATAAACAAGCGCATATCTACTTTTAAAGCATTTGCAATTTTATCAGCAGAATTTCCGGCAAGTGAAAGTTTTTCAACCAATTTTAATTGTTGTACTGTCAATGGGCACCAAACCGGAATTACTTTATTTTTATTTTCAAGCATTAGATTATATTTTATAAGTAAGGCGGAAATAAAATTCCGCCTTATGGTTAATAGTTCTTACCCTTTACAATGCTACTTTTCCTCAAAATTATAATTGAATTCTTCTTTTAATCGCTTCTCAATTACTTCTAATCTGAACTTCCATTTTTTCACATGTTCAGATTTTTTTTCTTTTTCATAACGACTAATGTTTTTTTGTGAATTCAACCTTCCTTTTACCAAATCGACTTCTTGCATATCGTAAACATCTTGCCTGATTTTTAAGCGTTCTAAAGATGCATGTTTACCAAATATTCTACCCGGTGAATCTCTGTAAAAATCAAGCTCTTTTTTGATTTGTTGGTTTATTTGGTGTTCTTCCAAAGCAGATTTTGCAAGCTCATACAATTTTTCAACAGCATCTTCATCACTCTCAGCATTCAAAATTTCGGAGTGTGTTTTTGCATATTTTTTATAAGCTGAAATTTTATCCGCAACAAGGGCTTTAATTTCCATTGGAGTACTCTCATTATTTAAAAACGGATATTCCTCTCGAAATTTTAATCCATCAAGAACCTCAATGTTATCTTTAAGCTTCAACAAATCGATAATTTCTTCAACTTTTTGTTGTTCAGGTGATAATTCATTTTTCACCAAATTACTTAAAACAACATGACCTAGTTCTTCATCTTTCAACAATTCCAGATTCGTTTCAGGCTCTTTGAATACAATTATATCTTTTTCTGTAATGTGGAAATGGTTTTTCACATCATAAATCAGATTCTCTAATTTTTGGGGAGAATATCCCAATTGGTAAAAATAAACTTGATTAAACCCTGCACTGTTTGAATAGATCTTTAAAAGCTCATCATATCGAACTTTATCTTTCGTATTTCCTTTATTTTTAAGGATATTAATAACATCATTTCTCATAGGAATAGTTTTTCATTATGTAGAATTTTCTTATTGCAATATATATTAGAAGGAATGGATTAATGAGATAGTAATGATTGAACAAGTAACCCCTTGATAATTGAATAAACTCATAAATAAACAATCCCGCTGACAATAAATCAGAAAATGTAAACAAGCAGGATTTTTCATACATTACCGCTTTCGGATTCTCTTGTCTCTGTCGTTCCAAGACGCCAAATTCGAAAAGAATGAAAAATATTATTCCAATTAATAATAATCTTAATTCTTCTGGAAATAAAATCCGGACTATAAAAATAAATAGTAGAATGATTATTTGTAGAACCAAAAATTTTCTATGCCATCTGTCCATTATTCAAATTTTCACAAACCTAATATTTAAACAGTATAAATATTGTGACGCAAAAAAACCGTTAATAATAACGGCTTTCAAATAAATATTCAACAGATTTTTATAAATAAAAAAATCTGTGGTAGGCACAGATTTTAATTAGGTTAGTTTATAAGAATCGCGTTCTTGAATTAAGTCTAAAAATGCAGGATTTTCATTAAGTAGTTCATTTAAATATTTAAAATGATTAACTACATTAAAGAAAAATACTTTGTCCTCACTTTTATCTGGAAGTGAGTCAAAAACTTTTCTTACAATTCTTGAAACTTCATCAGCATTTCCAAATTTTTCAACCAATAGAATATTTAATTCTACCATTTTTTGTTCAAGATCACTTACTGGATTTTTCTTCGGAGGCATTATAAATGCAATCTGTTCCAATGTGAGTAATTTATCTTTTCGATCCTTTCTGAGCGAAAACAAAATTTCTAAATAAACCTCTTTAGAAATCGCTCCATTTTCATAAGCAATCTTTACTTCGTTCCTTAAAATTTTAAAGCTACTTTCTATTCCCATGGTCTTTTTCGTATAGTTCTATTATTTCTTTATTTATATCTTCCACTTCAATCATATCGAAATAGTATTCTCTTATTCGTCCGTAAAACAATAATATAATCAACGATATTCCTATAACTGTACTGTAAAATAAAAGGTCAGAATTTTGAAAAAGTCCATAGTGAAAACTAAAGTAAAGACCTATAATATTTGTATAAGTAAATATTGGTACCAGATATGAAATCCAGTAAGCACGTAAAACAACTGCCGGAATTAAAAAAAACGGAACAAATAGCAATGAAAATTGAAAAATAGCAACATTTAAATTACTAAATCCAGTATATGGTATTCCTTCCAAATCTATAAATAGCCCTATAATATTATTTAGTATAGGTAGTATTCCAGAGAGTATCATTAAAAAAGTGCCTATTTGAGTTATAAGCACCTTTTTATGGACATATTCTTTACGGCCTAGTAGGAGGCGTACCCAAATCCCCGGGATTAACGGTTTCTGAATCGTCTTTTGCATTTGCTTTTGTTTTTATTGTGTCAGATACTTTTTTAGTATTTTCCAATGACCTTTGATCACGGAAAAAGGTATCTACAACTTCTTTTTTTTTGGTTACTTCTTTTTTTTGATGAGTAATTTCCTGTTCATCATTTCTCTCACAAGAATAAGTAATAGTTAATAAAGCCAATAAAGCTAAAATAATTTTTGTTTTCATAATTAAATTTATTGATAATAATAATAAGTATTTAATTTATAGATTCTCAAAAATGAATAAAAATGCCTACTTCAACAATAAAAATTATTACAATTACTTGAATCAAAAGTAAACATTTTCTCATTACAGTGAACTATTTTTTTTAAAAAAAGTGTTTTTTAAAATTTCGCTAAAGTTAAAGAATTAAAAAACTTATATAACATTGTTAATTTTTATTTCCCACTTCATTTTTTAATTCCGAAATAATGTCATCGGTAAAATTATATGCCAAATTTTTCATAATTGCGTTATAATGAGCAGTAAAAACTTTATTATAAGTTGGATAAATTCTTTTCTGAATATACTTTTTATTTGAATTAGGATAAGAAATCCTCTTCATATCCATTAGTCGAAGTATTCCCTTATGACTATAGATTAAAGAATTATCATTTATAGCAAAAGTTCTTTTTTCATAACTTTTATCTGAAAATGGTGGCATATTTTTCTGCTGTTGTTCATAAATCTTTTTTGAATGCGCTTGTAAAGTTCGATTTATAAAGGCATTGAAAATCATTCTTTCACCTCCTTTTCTATTCTCTAAAAGATCCATGGCTAAAAATCTTCATATTTTTCTTCATCAATCTCGATCACCCATCCATTACATTGAGATTTCTTTGTAACCGGATTAATCTTTAATGACGAATAATCCAAATTCATCGATAAACAATTCACACTTTCATCACTTTCTGACGCGTGAAAAATATGTTTAAGAAATTTTCTTAGCACAATCAAAACCTTCTGAAAAACATCAATATACTGATCCTGGGTTTTAAAATGCTTAAAATCTATTTTTTCCATCAAGAAAAACTGAAGAAAACTTCTTATTCCGCTTTCATCTTCTTTCCCAAAACCGTTAAAAGATGGTACAACAACTACCAACAAAATATTATCATTAACAGCATGATCTTTTAATTCGGCTGCAAATTCATCATCATCTACAACGAATTTAACAGATTTAATTTCAGGTATATAAGGCCTTATTTCTGCAATCTTTTCCCTTAAAGTATTTGGCTCAATCATTACTTCTATTTTTATTCTTTAAATCATCCAATTGCTTTTGTTCACTTATACTCCGGACTACAAGATCATACATTCGAATTAAAACTTCAAAAGCGTCACTTTCTCTCAATTCTTCAAGTGTTCCAAAAACCCCACTTTCTGCCAATTGAAATGAAGTAGATCTTAATCCTAATGATTCATGTTCTTCATCAATTGAGTTTTCTCCTACTCCAGTATTTTTACTGAATATTAAAGTGAGATCTATTTCTTTACCGTCAACTAATAATTGACATTCTGTTGTTAGATAATTAAAAAATGAGACAAAAAGCAAATAAAAACCATAAACATACCTTACATCAAGAAATTTAAAAAATTCAATACGTTTTTCCATATTGATAACCTTATATCTTTCTTTTGGACGTTTATAAAATATAGCAAAAAGTTTTATTAAGCTTTCAAATTCTCCTGTCTTATTGAAATTATTTAGCTCACCCAATCCATCTTCCATTTCTCCATAGGTCATCCCCTGAAACTGATCTTTTGGCCCTATAAATGTCATGGCCTTATACTTAACATTCTTTATTGGATTATGAGTATAATCCTGGATCAGATGCATTCGGTTTTCATCATCAATATTAAAAAACGAATTTAAAAGCTCAGAACAGGTGTAAACATTTTGCATTTTCTCAAGTTCTGCAATATCAGATCCATTTTTTTCATATTTCATATTCATCAAGGAATAGAATCCTAATGATCTAAATTGACTAAGGTTAATCTCTGCCATCTGGTACATCAAAACAAGTTTAGACATATCAAGATATTGTCGCCGATCACATTGTCCCATATTTTCAGGGATGAAAAATCTTTTATCTAACTCTAAAATTTCTATAATATGCATATTTCAAACTTTACATTGTGACAAATCCATCTGTAGAATCAAAATTGATTTTTCTTCTTTCAACGACAATTCCTTTTGATTTCTTAATCTCATTTTCAATTAACAATAGTAGAGATTTTAGTTCCGAATCATAATAATTGACTGTTGACTCAATATCATAACCTGTAGCTGATCTTTTGTCTGATTTTCCTGCCTTCATTGTGCCTTGAGGAAATAATTGAATTGAAAACTTTTTCAACCCATCTTTCATAGCGAAGAGGACAGAACTATTTTGGATTAATCGAAAAATATAAGAGTCTTGATTCTTTTTTAATTCTTCCAATTTACTTCCAACCCTAGTGAGTATTTCTTTATGTTCAAATAGCATCATCGATGGAGCGAGCATGAAATAAAGTAAATAAGAATCATTGATGTGTACATACTTTTGAAATTCAAAAATATCAGGAACAAATAAACCTGAAAATTGGAGCATATAATCTGATTGCTCTAATTCTTCATCTTCAACGATATATTGTATAATTTCATTCACAATTGCATAATAAGATTTTTCCATTGCCGCATCAGATTTATCGATCTGCCATTCCCATGGAACTCTGTTATGTTCATCATTCCTGAATGATCGGCCCTGTGTAGTAAATGCAAGGTCTGTAAGAGGTGCGTAATTGCGAAATGCATCTAATGCTATTGCATAACGAATAATTGATAAGTATTCATCTTCTAAATCTCCATTATTATATAGTTGTACAGCGATATCATAATTGGTAGAACCA
Organism: Chryseobacterium nakagawai; assembly: GCF_900637665.1. Taxonomy (NCBI): domain Bacteria; kingdom Pseudomonadati; phylum Bacteroidota; class Flavobacteriia; order Flavobacteriales; family Weeksellaceae; genus Chryseobacterium; species Chryseobacterium nakagawai. Next base: position 1,831,339 of record NZ_LR134386.1, on the reverse strand, counting down.
ATAATTTTAATGATTTTTTTAGTAGACGCCCTTAACTGTTGCCAAATATGGTTTATATCAATATCAGCATCATTAATTCCAAGAACTTCCAAAATTTCTGAAGATCCGGAACCTGTTTTATCGAATAGAATATTTGCTTTTATCATGTTGGTTGGTTATTTAAGCGATTTTTTGAACTTTGATCTTCTTGACGTTGTGCTTCTTCGTGATAGAAGCCTAATTGTAGGTTTTTTTTAGGAAAATTAGTTTTTATAGCATGATTAATTGCTCTTGTTACAATCATTTCAGGGATCTTGACCCCAATAAGTTTAAACATTGTGTAAGCATAAAGTTGCTCAGAACCACTATCTGATTTACCCGAATCTGTAATTCCTCCTAATGATTTATGAATTCCAACCGCAGCTGATACTGCACTTGCAGATTTATCAGCAATTTTAATCTGCGTTTCTACAAAATCTTTAATATTCTGATCAATAGGAGTAATGGTCCAACCTAATTCTATTAAATTAGCCCCATCAGGAGAAAGTAATGTTTTTGTATGCCATATTTTACCTGCGCTTTCATCTCCTGATAAAGTTTGAATGATAGATTTAAAGAGGTTTCTTTCATATTCTTCCAACATACTTTCTTCATAATCAATATTTTTACTTAAGCATTCTTCTTGTATTTGTTTTCTTTTATCATCCCAAAAAATAGATGGTGATGTTACATGATATTTCGCATTGATCGAATTCTTACCTAAAGCTTTAAGAATTAAAGGGACTGCAGTGTCCCTATTAATCCATTCTAAAGCTCCTAAAATTGTTGGAATGCTATAAAAATCAGTTGCAAAGGAATAAAGCTTTGAATAAAAAACTGAAATTGGACTTTTACCAGGGTTAAGAGGATCAAACAATGGATAGTCCCGGTAACCTGTTGGTTGAAATGCTTTCCATGAATCTGAAATCAATGCATGAGTTGCTTCCGGAGCATTATCTTTTCTTGCCAACCTTGCCCATAATGGGTTTATATGTTCTAAAGAATGAATAAAATTAACACCCATACGAGTTGATTTCGCATTCACTATTTTTGAAAAACTACCTTGCATGAAATTAAAATCCTGTATAGTTTTTTCTAAATAAGTTAAGTGGTCAAAACTTTCAAGCCAGCTCTGAATTTCTGAATCTTCAACCCATTCTCTCTGGGGTTTTTTATCCTCATAAATTGTCCGATATAAATGCGGTCCCTGTCCCCACAATAATTGCTGTTTTTTTTCCATTACTCCGGGAATATTTGGATTACGGTAAATAGTGTTTCGGAGTAACTGTGGCATATCATTATATCTGCCGTATGGAATGAGCTCTAGCCCATCGGCAAAAGAATATGTTTGTGACCATTCAAAATAATCAGAATTTCCATTACGAGGTGAATCACGCTCAATTTCTTCTACCTGATACGAAAAACATGCTACAGGATTAGAAATAATAGCATTTTTTCCATGTTTTTCAATATCTAAATCTCTATTAATCATGCTTTAACTTTTATTCCATTAAATTCTATAAGAAGTGGATAATAAAACTGTCTTCTCTCTCCTGAAATACGTACAAAACTTACTAAAACCTCATGTTTATTACTTTGATTTCTTCTGTACCCTTGTGCTAAAAATATTTTTTCCTCAGACTTAAATCCATCAGATTTTTTTTCTGTTTCATTGTATGAAAGATATTTGAAATTAAAAGGGATTCCTTGTCGGCTCATCTCTCTCATTATTTCTAAAGCTCTAACTGGAGTTATTGTTTTTTGTCCTTCCATAGAGCGAAAATAAAATGCGTCACACTAATAAGTTGTGACGCATTTTTTCAGTTATTTATTTGGTCTTATTAAGTTCTCCATCTTTCAAGAAGAATCACTTTACTTCCTGCATGATAAATTTCAAATGTGATTGTAGACCCATCTATTGCTTTCCATTGTAGCCCATCCTTAGTAATAATAAGAAAATTTGCACCCGCTAAATCAGTTGAAATAGTGCCAGCTTTCGCATTATCTTTTTCTTGTCCTATAAAGGTTATCTGCGTAGCTGTGACATTATCTAAAGAACTGATCTTTAAAGCCTGAGTTGTAGCCGTTGTTTTTACTTTTTGCACTGTCTGCAATGAAGTTAAAGCCGTGGTAAAGTCAACCTCTGAATATAATTGTTCTTGGGGCATTAAAGGGCCATCATATAAAAAGTAAACATATTTACTGCCGACTTCCTGCTCGAATGTAAATTCAAATTTACTACCATCTTTCCCCCCTTTATGATTGGATCGGAAAATAAGTGGAGCACAAGGTCTTCCTAAAACTTTCTTTTGATCATTTGAATTGCAACCCGGAATATAGACAATAAACTCTTTGTCCAAATTATTCTGAGCAAATTCCAGAGCTTCAAGTTCAGTTCCCGGATGAGTTCCAATAAATTTCACCTTATGGCTCCTTGCATCCTGTTCTCCCTGTGATTCATAGGAAAATTCCTGGGATGAATTTGTAATGTAAATCGGGATCATTCCCTTGTTTTCTTTAAAAACAGGCTGTCCAACTAATAAAACATTATTTCCATCAGGATTAGGATGTGATACTAAGTCATCAACAGGAACAAGATAAGCATATTTATTTCCTGTAGTTGGCGCACCTGCACCAGCAGCAGGCTTACTTAATTTTTTTAATGTATAAGACATGATTGATAATTTTTTAAGTTCTTTGAATTTCAATAAGTTTTGTTTGAGAATCACTGGAAGTATAAGACTCTAAAGTAATACTACTCCCTTTAATGGATTTCCAAGGTTTATTTTTCCGAAGAAAAATTTTTGTTCCTGTAATTAACGTCATAAATCCTCCCATAGAATTATCATTTCCGATAAGCGTTATTCTCTTTCCAGGTGTTGAAAAATCGGAAACACTTCCATCTGTAAACATCAAATCAGAGAGTGAAATTACATTATAAACACCTTCAGGAGGGAGATTTCCAGATATAGGATTCCATGAAGGAATATCCCCTTCAGTGCTCAATCTTCCAGTATAATGAAGATAAACGTCTTCTGATGGTACTTCCTGTTCAAATGTTAATTCGAATTTACTTCCATCTTTCCCACTTTTATGTGATGATCGAAAAGTAAGCGGACAATTAGGAGTTCCTAAGACTTTCGCTTTATCAGTGTTAATACCTTCAGGAATAACAATAATGAAATCTGAGTCCTGATTTTTTTTGGCAAATTCTAAAGCTTCAATTTCAGTACCTGGATGCGTCCCGATAAATTTTACTTTAAACGCCCGATTATCCTTTTCTCCAATGGATTCGTAAGAATATTCCTGAGAGGGTAAAGTGACGTAAAGCTTAACAACTGTAGAACCAGGCTTCAACAAGATATCTCCTACTAGAACTATTTCAGTAGAATCTGTCGGAGGGAAATAACTTATATCATCCGTAAGGTATGCATAGGCATATTTCGACTTTTTACCAGGACCACCAACACCAACTCGTTTTTTATCTAAAACTTTTAACGCCACTTTATGATTTTTTTACAGAAGGGCTTCCAGAGAAGCCCTGTTAATATTATCCTCTGGCTATTTCAAACCAAATTCCAGCAAAGTTTTTAAGTGTAATCCACTTATCATCAGTATTTAAAACAGCCACTGAATTAACAACAATCTTATCATCAACATTATCGACGGTATATGCTTGTTCAGATCCGTAAATTGTTAACTCAATTCCTTCGTTACCATTTACAATTTCTGTTAATGTAGCAGGAGCACTTCCTTCATACTTTTGAATCAGCCCATCATAGGCATCAAGCACTTCTGGATCTACAGAAAACTTAAATGTACTGTTGGGAGCTGTAGGAAATTCACTTACCCTTTTTACTTCCTTGTAAGTACCATCAGCTTGTACAATAAGAGTTACTGACCCAGTTATCTTAGGATTAAAATCCGCTGTTAAATCTAAGTTTCCGCTATTTGAAGAAGTCTTTTTCTTCAGTACTGAAGGTGTTACCATATTCTTATTTCCTAAGATTTCAACAATAGTTCCTTTTGGCAAACCTTCAAGTTTGTATACATCGGAAATTAATTCAGCATGAACCTGAAGTCTGTTAAAGGTAATTTCCAATGGTGCACTTGCTGCTTTACCATAAATAGGAACATGGAAATCTTTAGAAAATAGAGGCTCATCATTAACAAATATAAATTGAGCTTGACCCAAGAAATTTGAATTATCCGGAAGCACGAATCCAGAAAAAACAAATGAACAGCCAGTTCTATAATCAGCATGAATGAACATCATTCTCTTCTGAGTTTCCATTCTGTATACTGCTTTTTCTGTCGGAAGATATTCAAGGATTTCAATATTATTTTCATCCGTAATAAACATTACGTTAGACCCTTCCAAATCAATAAGTCCTTCAAACTCTATATTAGGATATCCTTCAACATAATTAATTACATTCGTAGTATAATCATTGTTTAAAGCCATAATTTTCTTATAACTTTCTCGGACTTTTACAATATTTGACGGAGCCATATAAAATTTAAGCCCTAATCGTTTTCTGTAATCAACCGGAAGATCCTCTACCATACCTTTAACATAAGGATATGCATTTGCAGCACTAAATTTACCTACCTTTGAAATGTAAGGTTTAATTTTTTTGTTTGAAATAAAACTATAGATCTGATATCTTAGCCCATTTTGTCTATGAAGAAAATGACCTTTAGCTTTAATTCCTTTTGGCTTTTCAACATATACTGCATTAATTGCTGCAATTCTGTCTTCAAGTCTAGCCTGTGGATCAATTTTAGTTTTTATTAAAAATGCAACAAAGCTGTTTTTGTATGGAGAACTTCCATCAAAATTATAAATAGAAGCCAACCAAGAAGTTTCCAATTCCTGGAGTTGATAACCATCGAATTCTAAATCGATTTGAATTCTATAAATTTTCCTTTTTTCAGCATCAATAAAAAACTCAACACCAGGAGTCCAATCAGGCTTTCTTGCTTCAGTTACATTACCAATATCCATCACTGCATCTTGCACCATGTCAATTACCCCGAATCTTTTTGGCCAGAATGAAGGCAAACCAAACCTATCTTTATAAAGATCTTGAATAACAGTAGGATTTTGAACATAATACTCTTTTAAGTCATCATTTAATCTTGCAACTGTTGAAACGTCTGTAAAATCTGTTTTAGCAGCAGATTTCCCAGCGGCTCTCTGATTCCAATTTCGATTTTCAAAAGCAAAAATTTTATTATTTGCTTCTGCATTTTGCCCAAACAAGTGTGTATCTGATGATAAAGAAACTGCCAGTGCAGTTCCTACTAATGCTTTTTTCACAATATTTTTTACTGATGATTCTGTTTCAGGTTCCATCATCAATTTGTCAATGACAGCACCTTGTTTTTTTACTTTACTCACTACTTTTTCAGCTGTTTTTTCCGGATCAGCCTCTGGATCTTCGCCTTCATCAAGTGCTCCAGATAAGATATTATTTACCTTATTTTTCTCTGATTCTTTGTGAGCTTTTTCCTCAGCTACTTGAGTAGCTTCGGCTTTCAAATAATTATTAGCTCGTACAACAAAAGTCTCATAATTATCCCCCGGAAAATCATTTCTCAAAATATTTTCCTGTTCAGCAGAAAGATCAAGTTGTCCTTCTTCTCCAACAGGAAGTGATTGAATACCTAAAGCCGATAATGCATAAGCCACAACGGCATCATACTTTGGTTTTTTCATCGTTATTAAATTTTATTTTAGTTATTATTATTCATTTCACCTAATACCTTCGCTAACTCAAAGGCTTTCTTTTCGTTTCCAATACTATGAATCATCTTAAATTTTAATGATTCTTCAGCATTAAATGTATCCGCTTTAAAAATTCTTTCATCTGTTGCAATGTCAGGAAATGCAATTTTTACATCAGCAATGAAGTTTTCTCTTATCGGTAACATTTCTGCTTGTAATCTTTTGATAAATTCTTCATCTTTCCCAGAATAAAAATCTTGCATAGCTTGATTTTTCAATTCAGATCCCGGAGCATTAATAATCATTACTGCATATCCATCATTCTTCATTGCTTCCCTACCATCTACCAAAATACTTGTAACCCCTATAGATCCAAATCCGGACGATATGTTACCTTTTGCCATTACATGATCAGCTATAAGACAAACTAGCCAATAATGAAGGGAAAAACAACTATCACATAATGCAACAATTGGTTTTTTCTTTTCTGATTTAAATTCTTTAAAAGCATTGATTGCTGCTACAGCTCCACCAGGACCATCTACATCAACTACAATTGCTGATACTTTGTCATTGTTGTTCAACTTACGTAGGACATACAAATAATCATCTGCTCCATAGGAACAATAATCCCCGTAAGCCAACATAGGACCAGTTATCTTAACATATCCAATATGTTTTTCTTCCTCAGTAGAAGATATTGGACCACCTCCGAAACCGCCTTCTTCATATAATGCATTAAAAGCCTTTCTATCTACAGGACTTCCAACAAATTCTCCCTGAAGAATTCGATTTGCTATTTTTTCGTACTGTACCAAAGAAGAGAGATTCATCAACCATTTTCCTCTTAATATTTCGAAAGCCAATGTATTTGTCATAGGATTTTTTATTATCGCAAAGATGTACGTATAGAGAAAAAAAAGTTGTGACGCATATTAAATGCTTTATATTTGTGAAAATGAAAATAAATTTATCTCCCTCATGCTCTTTAATTCATTAAGCTTTGCTGTTTTTTTCCCAATTGTACTTTGTATCTATTGGATATTAAGAAATAACCTAAAAACTCAAAATCTAATATTAGCAATTGCAAGCTGCTATTTTTATGCATGTTGGGACTGGAGATTTCTTTTTTTATTAATGTTCTCTATTGGACTGGATTATTTTTCCGGAATAAAAATTGAAAACAGCCGGAATAACAAGGAAGCTAAATTCTGGCTTACTTTGAGTATTGCCATTAATCTTGGTTTTCTAGGTTTCTTTAAATACTATAATTTCTTTGTTGAGAGTTTTGCAGAACTTCTTGGTGGTTTCGGGTTTAAAGTAAATATTTGGCTGCTTAATGTGATTCTACCGGTCGGCATTTCATTTTATACATTTCACGGCCTTTCTTATGTAATTGATATATATAAAAAAAGGATTACAGCAGAAAGAAACTTTATTGATTACTCATTATTCGTAAGTTTTTTCCCTCTTTTGGTTGCAGGACCAATAGAAAGAGCCACACATCTTTTACCTCAAATAAAAAAAGAAAGAGAATTTAGTTATGATAATGCAGTAAGTGGATTAAGACAGATTCTTTGGGGGCTTTTAAAAAAAATCGTAATTGCCGACCAATGTGCAATTTATGTTAATGAAATATTTGCATTACATTATGGACTTAATGGTAGTACATTACTTATAGGTGCTGTCTTATTTTCTTTTCAGATATATGGGGACTTTTCCGGATATTCTGACATAGCACTTGGAACCGCACGAATGATGGGTTTTGACTTATTGAAAAATTTCAACTATCCCTACTTTTCAAGAGATATTGCTGAATTTTGGAGAAGATGGCATATTTCTCTTTCTTCTTGGTTCAGAGACTATCTTTATATTCCATTAGGTGGAAGTAAAGGTGGAAATTGGATAAGAGTCAGAAATACGTTTATTATTTTTCTGGTTTCAGGTTTCTGGCATGGAGCAAACTGGACTTTTATAATTTGGGGAGGATTGAATGCATTATTTATTATGCCTTCAATTATTTTTAAGACCAATAGAAACAATTTAGGAATTGCCGGCGAAAATTCTTTATTTCCATCATTAAAGGAATCTCTTCAAATCATACTAACTTTTGGTCTCACAACAATTGCGTGGATATTCTTCAGGTCTGACTCAGTCTTAGAGGCGGTAAGATATATTCGTAGAATGTTTAGCCGGTCATTATTTTATTATCCTCAAAAAGATGTTGTATGGCTTTTCACTATAATTTTAATTTTTATGTTTATAGAATGGATTGGTAGAAAAAGTAATTATGCAATTGAAGACATTCATAAGATTAATAACCGATTTACCAGATGGTTATTCTACTATATCGTAGTAGCAATGATTATTTACTTTTCTGGAGAAGAACATACGTTTATTTATTTTCAATTTTAATCATGAAAAAACTTGCAATAACAATAATTATCTTTTTAGTTCCAGTTATTATTGGATTAGGTTTTATAGAGGTTAGTCTAAGGAAAATACCAAATGATTATTCTTATAAATCAACTTATGTAACAAAACACTCTTCAGATATAGAGGTTTTATATTTAGGAAGTTCACATATATTTTTTGGAATAAATCCAGAATTTTCACAATATAAATCATTCAACCTGGCGATGACTTCCCAAGACCTGGATCTTGATTGGAAAGTATTTAACAACTATAAAAATTGGAATAATATAAAAACTATTGTAATTCCAATAGATTATATCTCTTTGTACTCAAAATTAGAATATGGAGTAGAAGATTGGAGAATGAAAAATTATGTTCTTTATTATAATATTCCTTCAAATAAACTAGAAGATCATTTTGAAGTATTTAATGGGAAATTTTCTGATAATACTGATAGGATTCTTAAGTATTATAAATCCGGTAAAACTGCTATTGATTGTAATTCTTTAGGATTTGGTACTTCTTATAAAATCAATAGAAATATTGATCTTAAAAGAAATGCTAAAGAAGCTGTAAAAAGACACTCTATTTCTTTAAATTCAGATAAAGGCAAAACTGCATATAATGATAATACAAAAGCTATAGAAAAGTTTATTTCGTATGCTAAAGCTAATAATATAAACATACTTTTTGTATCTTCTCCAGTGGCAAAGTATTACTCTATTTTAACAAATAATAAACAGTTACATTCGACTTTTTCATTTTTAGAAAAGCAATTAAAAAGTAATTATAATTGTTATTATTTAAATCTGATGAATGATCCTGAATTTAGTGATAAACATTTCTATGATGCAGATCATTTGAACGATTGCGGAGCCAAAATATTTACTATGAAAATTGATGAAGAAATAAAAAAAATCCCCAAATAATGGGGATTACTATTTAGATAAAATCAGAATCTTTTCAAATTGTTCAGCGTACTTTGCGATCAGATCCATTCGATCTGTGCCATTTATACACCTTCTAGCATTCCGATAATCTTTTTTAGAATCGTTTATGTAATCTGTTATTTTTCTTCCTGTGAAAACTCCATTTTTAAAGCCATCCACCAAAATATACCAGGCTATCTCAGGAATCATAGTTTTATCTGGATTAGCAACCAAGTCAATGCCCAGCTTTTTAGAATATACAGCATAATTTCTTTCCCATGTGATTTGAACATATCCACGACCGTAATAAGGATAGTACCTGAAATTCTTCTTCCTCCATTCTTCAGAAACTTTGGGAGCTTCTCTAACTGTATGGAAGGTTGCGCCGGTTTCATGATATACCGTAGCAAATATATAAGCCCATTGCGGGATTGTATACATTGAATGATCTCTCTCATAAAAATTCAGAAATACATCAATGTCTTGTACCTCTTGGGCACTTATTGATTTATCCGGATCTAAAGTTTTACGGTATTCATCAAAAAACATTTTTCTATTCATTTTTCAAGAATTTATCGATTATTAAACCATATAAGTCCAGCCGCTCCCAGAACCGCCACTGATACCCCGCCAATTTTAATCCCATTCCAAAACCTTTTTCTTTGCTTGATTTGTGATTCCTTTCTTACAATTTCAACCTGAGTCTGTAAATAAGAAATATCAAAATTTAGTTGCTTTTCTCTTTCTTCAGAAACTATTTTATCCTGTTTAGAAATTTCCAGAACGGTTCCCATAGCTTCATCTTTTGCTGTTAATAGAGATTTACTAACGGTAAGTGCTTTATCCTGCTCGGTAATGAGCTGATTTGCGCTTGAAAGTGCTGTTTCAGTTTTTTGAAGCCTAATTTTTAGGTATTCATTCTGCTTTAATCCTTTATAGACTTCAGGGATTTGTCCCTCCTGAATACTCCTTGTATTTGTATTTTGAGATAAACTCAAATTGCTCATTAACAGAAGTAGAATTAATGTGATCGCTTTCATTTTGTATATTTTTAAGTTCATCGAAATTTTTATCATACATTGATTTCATACTAAGAATACTATTATTCATGTTATTAAAATTAGCATTCAAAAGACCAATCCCAATATTTTGTTTTTCTAAAACACTTTTAAAAGAATCGCTTTTATAGTTTGCTGCTTTTTCTCTTAGTTCGGATTTATATCTTTCATCCTTTTGCGTCTCTTGGATCTTACGTAATTCAGTAAGTTCTTTTTCGTTGCTTTCTTTGAAAATATTACCTACCACAAAGGCAAATACCGATATCAGTAATACAATCAGAAAAGCGTATAATTTATCCTTATCGATTTTCATTTTCGGAGTTTTTATTGTTAGGTTCATCATCTTTATCATCTAATTTAATTCCTGCTCTTTTAGCAGCTGTATCGAATATTTTTAAATAGCGTTTGTCTAACCAGTCCGTTAAATACTGCCCTGCAAAGGCAACCATAGGAAGTGATGGATTGCGCCATTCGCTCCAATTGAAAGCTTTTAAAAGCTCTGAGGCAACATAAGTCAGGCAAAGATTTATAAGCAGTACTGCAATTATATAAGAAGCACTTATTTTTTGCTTGTTCTTTATATAAACAAAGGAAATGTAAGCCCCTGATCCTATCAGTACCGACATGATTAATGCTATTATCTCGCTGATATTGTAGTTTATATTTTCCATTCATTTTTTAAATATTAATAGATAAAATATTTAATTTTAATTATATTTTAGTACAGGTAATTCCAGTACCTCCATTTTTTGTAAATGTATCAACTGGGCCAACTCCACCCAAGCATACATCATAATGTATTGTGCCAGATCCTTTATTTCCTATATCCTCCAGATTGTAAACAGATTTCTGCCACTCGTTGTTTGCATCATATTGTCCGGCACCAACCATCTCAACTGCCATCTCAGCAATCCTAAAGCGATGAGTGTCTTCAACAACAATATCCTTTTGATTCCTGTAAAATCCAGGTCTCAGAAATAAGGATGAATGATTTGCCTTGTAAAGCCTAATTCCAATTTTATTAGAAGCAAATATTACATAATCACCAAATGTATGTTCATATATATAAGCTCCTGTATAATATCCGCAAACAACAAGGTTTTTTAAAGTAGTCCAAGCACCGTTTGAAAGCTTTGGTGTCAATATGCCAGCAGTTATAGCTGTTGGTAAAGATGACTGTACGTTATAAACTCCAGTATCCACTATAACATTTTCAATATTTAATTGAGCAGCATTCGTTGCGTTGATACCATGACACTGAGGGTTATTATATGCACGTACAGTAAGTTTTTGAATATCCAGTGATACTAAATTAAATCCTCCAAATCCTGAACCGGCACTAACGTTAATAATCCCCTTAGAAGTATCATTTAAGGAAGATATTATTTCCATACCATTTTTAGTCTTTACATCAAAAGTTCCTACTGTCCCAAATCTAAATGCAGGAGCATAGCTTCCCATGATGCCTATTCTACACCATTTTTGCACATCTGGAATAGTGATACTAGAGACTTTGAATTTCCTATCTCTGCCATAAAGAAAACCACCTCCATCATTAATTAATTGAACGATTGCCGCATTAATTTTAGCCGTATCATCGGTTATACCATCACCGGCACAACCAAAATCAATTAAATCAATATATCCAGGTTTCGTTCCTCCAGTTCCTCCAGAATTAGCTTCGATTGCTTTTCTTACTCCATCGTCTTCAATTGTACGATCACCTGTGTAAAATTCAATAGTTTGAGTTAAAGTCACAGGACTTGAATCCAAATTATATAATCCAATACTAAATGTATCGTATTCTTCTACAGAGATCTCGAATCTTTGCAAGGCTGTTGGCACGGTTTCGCTAGTTCCAACTACCAAAGGAGTAACAATACCATTTTTAACGCCTACAAGATTAGCATTCTTTATAATATCTGTTGATACATTAGCGTATGGAATAATGTTTAAAATAAGCTTAGATATTTTCTTCGCTCCTTGGGTTGTTGATATATTTTGCCAAATATTGTAGTACTCCTGAGGCGCTGTTTTTGCTTCTGCTGAATTATTGGACTTTAATCTTCTTCCAAACCAGTAACCAACGTCATAAATAGTATAATGTGACGGGTCGTTAATGTAAAATTTTGAATCTAAAGTGTATTTGGTTTCTACGAAAGACTTTAAAGCTTTTTTGATATTGTTTATATCGTTTACGGGAACTTCCGGAGCTTTTGGAATAATACTGGATTCTTGAAAAATTTCAGGTGCATCAACGAAAACACGCTTAAACATTCTTATATTACCAGCTTTATTAGGGTGTATTAAGGTACCATTCTCATCTACAAACAAACTGTTGTCCTTAGTTACCCCATCATTATTCTGGGATGTAGCTATGTCCATTTTTACTGACATCAATTTTCTTGCGTCAACAACACTTTGAATCAATGCATTTTTTGCAGCAGTTGATGAGTCATTAAGAGTTATTCTATTAAGTATAACCTTACAACCATATCTTTGGCAAAAATCAACAAGTTGATTTAATTTAGCCTCAGTATTATTTCCGTTAGTTCCGATTGTTACAAAAACATACTCTGGAAGTAAAGCTGGAATCTCAACCTGCATTCTTACTAAAACACCATCGATAGTACCTGCGCTACGCCCACTAACATAATATGGATAACCCAAATAATCACCAATAAGGTTAGCAAAACGATCTTTATAATAAGGTGTTTTACCACCTACAATATTACCTTCTGTAATAGAATCTCCGTAAAAAGCGATTTTAGCTCTTCCATTCAATCCTGAAACTATTTTAATATTTGATATTACAAGTGGGGCAGTACCGGAAATCAATCCGAATTTGTATTTATCAAAATGCCCAAGTTGAACAGCATCTATGTAGTCTGATTCTGTAGAAATAGTGTCAATAATTTCTAAACGAGTAATTTCATTTATCTTATGAAATCTCACAATATACTCACGTCCTGAAATTATAGGCATTGTGAAAACCTTAGTTGCTCCGGCAACCGATCCAATCGGATTAATTTTTAATGTTTTTGCAGAACAATCAATTTCTGCAGTATTTTCTCCAACTACATTTTCGACGTTTTTTGTCCCTACATAAATTTTTTGATCTGAGTAAAGCTTGATTTTTAACTCTAAAAAGCGTTCACTCAGATTAGTTTGTTTATTCAAAATTACACCTGACCCAATTGGTCCAGATGAGTTAATTTTTAATCCCAAGGAATCTATGGTGAAATTCCCAGAGGGACTATCTAAAACAATATCAGAAATAGAATCATTTGATTTATTATATAAAAAATTAGTATATTTTTTTTTAGCATCCCTTATTTGATCAACTACGTTCTTATCTGTATCGAAATCAAAATCACCTACAACCTTAAATAATTGATCTGGAGACATCGATTTCCCCGCAATTTTGCCTCTAAATTCTGATTCACTAGCTATACTGTTTCCTGGAATCTTTTTTTTAATACTCTCCCAAGTAGATCCATTAAAATAAAATTTTGTAAAATATCCTTCAATTGATTTTAGATTTCCACAATTTGGATAATTAGTCCCTGGTTCAATCGAGTCTGTAGATGGTTCATACCATCCCTTTTTCCATCCACCAACAGGTACTTCTGTTGTTGGGGAAACGATACCATTATTATCAGAAACATAATCACCTCTCAACATTACTATTTCCCAGCCTATAGTTGTTTTAAAGTGAATTTCATCACCAATACGTTTGATTGTTCCTGTTTCTTCTACAGAAGATAGTCCATTAATAATAATCGAATTACTTCTGATGTTACCATTTACATCTAACTCATGACTAGGCTTATTTTTATTTATGCCAACTTTAGCCATTCCCGAATTACTGAAAAAGTTTAAGACAAATTCTTTTAAGTTTAAACCTCTATTTTCAGAGAGTGATAAGTCACTATTTCCAATGTTTTTATTTTCTACACCTAAAATAGTTCTTAGATTTTCTTTTTGAGCGTCGGTTAGATTAGATCCATCTAACTTCATATATCCTTTTAATTGTTCTAAAAAATCTCCCATATCAACTTCTATATTTTTATTTAATGTGATTACTCCAGTATATAATTGATACACATTCTCTGATCCTATTTCCTGTTCAAAATTGAAAATAAACTTCTCTGTCTCTTTTTCACTTTTATGAGAAGAAGTAAAAACTAAAGGAGCATCAGGAGTTCCAAGAACCTTCACTCCAACATCGCAAGAGGGAATTAAAACTATAAATGGTTCTTCAAGGAAATTTTTCGCAAATTCCAGAGCTTCAATTTCAGTTCCTGGATGTGTACCTGTAAATTTTACTTTAAAGACTTTTGAATCCGAATCGCCGACGGATTCATAAGAATACTCCTGCGTTAGACTTGTTAAGTAAATCTGCATCATTCCTGTATTTTCCTTCATTTGAATATCATCAATAAGTACTACTCCACGATAATCAGGTTGAGGAAATTTCACTATATCATTTAGCCAAGCTATGTATGCAAATTTTTTACGTAAAGGTGCTGAGCCAGAGCCACTAACTTTTTTCAGAATATTAAATCGCATCAATTATTAGTTTGTGCAAAATTTCATAATTTATTATTCTTTAGTTGTGACGCAAAAAAACCGCCCGAAGGCGGTAAAAACACAAATAATTTATATGAAAAAATTAATTCCTGGAAAGCTTCCCTTGTAATTGGGCACAGACTCCACCAGATTCTCGCATTCTATAGTATAGCTTACGAAGTTGAATCTGTGAAAACCCTGCTTCAAAAAGATCATACTTTTCAATAAAACGAAGAATGGCCATGGATATAGTCTCTTCATCATCCTTATAAGCTGCAACATAGCTATAAAAAACAGTCCTGAATTGCTGCTCTATAAGATCATTTACCTCTTCCTTGTAAATATCAGGAAGAACTACAAAACTTCTACTCAGATTTTCTATTTTGAAAAATTTCCCGTTAGCAATCCAACGTTTTCGAGTAGTATTCTTTATTTCAAGAAAAAAATTAAACTTTTCAACATTTTTAACTGGATAATCACACTTATCCAGCCTATCAATAATAAATCTACCGATAAGAGAATCTTTTGAAAGGTCGTAAGTCTTACACTTAAAACCCGCAAATATTTTTTCAGTACCGGTTAATTCCTTAATCAGAAAAAAAACTAAATGAGGCCGTATTGTTAAAGGAATAATATTACTATTCATTAATTTTAAATGGTAAAAGCTGTGAAACAGAAACAGAAAAGCCAACAGTCTTAAGACTCGTTTGAAATTCAGCCTCTAAAGGCTTATTCAATGCAATATCATTTTTATTAATTCTAATTAATCCGTTTGTATTAAGTGTTAATCTGATTTCTGAAAGATATTTAAATCTTTCCATAAAATTTTCGGTTCCCTCAAAATATGGAAATGTAAAATCTAATTTTACTACATAGTATGATCCGGCATTAGGAACCTTTGAGTTCTGCTGAAGTGATATTGAAGTAATCGTAAAATAAATATTATTATACTCAACCGGTATTGTTTCTTCCGGAAAACCATTGGGTGGGGAAATTAGAAAAGAACTATCATCCAAAGCAGATACAAGTTCTACCTTTATAATAAATCTATTTTTAAATTTTCTTAAGTAATTCACTGTATTTCAAAAATCTACAGTATAAATATACAAAAAAATACAATACGTTTCAAATAAAACAAATTGTATAATAAATAAAAATTAAGATAAATTTTTGTAAAGCTGTAATAATGTAATAAATCACTCATAGTCAGTGTTTTACATTTTAAAAAATATTGTAATTAGAGTATTTAAGGTTTGTAAGTATTTTGTAATACTCTTTTTTATTACATTTTTTTTGTAATTGTAATATTACAATTACAAAAAAATAAAACATCTGTAATGCCTTACAAATCGGGAATAACTGTTCTTAATTACAATATTACAAAAATAAATAAATTTTAAGGGGTGCAAGGGGTATGATTGGTACAGCCATATCTTTCTTTTTTTTTTGAAAATGCCAGAATTGTAATTTCTAAATCCGGAGAATCGCATAAAAAAATTCCACCAATAATATTGGTGGAATTTTAAATTCTGAAGAAGTGGCTTTATTATATAATTAAAAATTCAGATTTTGGCGCAAAATACTCTCGTCCATCATCTGTTTTAATTACCCAGGTAATTAATGGAAAAAACTGACGAGAAGGAATTTCCCTTAAATAGGTTCCTGTAACCCCTGAAATATGCTTTAATCTAGTCATTTGCTTAATTTTTTTATTTTGGAAGGGTATAAGAAGTTCTGGTTTTCCATAACTATAATGAATGATGTTTTTTGAAATTTTCATAAATTCGGTTATGCAACTGCTCCTTTATAGTCATACATTCTTTATCACTTAAAACTACATACCATTGCGTGACCTTCAACAAAGCTTCTAGTTCATGATGATTTAGTTCTGTATCAATCTCTTCATCTTTGGAAAACATATGTAGAATATCATTTTCAAAAAGCATCCATTCAGAATTTCCTTCATTTTGAATACATTTTCTTATAATCAATACCTCTTCTTTTGTAAATTTCATTTTGTAATTTTTAGTTGTTGTTTTACACTACCTAACAAACAGAATTAATCATTGATGGAATGTCTTCTAAATTTAAAATAAAAGAAGCTTCATCATGAAATACTCCTCTAAAGAAATTAAATAGCTCATCATCCATTGGTAGAACTAATTTACTTTCCGGAATCCATTCACCATCACCTTGTTTTAATCTTAGCTCCAATACCATGTATTCTGTCTTGCTAAATGTATTTTCTTCTTTTCTGAGGGATGTTATGTAAAATCTTTTATCCATAATTCAAATATACTACTTAAAGAGATAATAAAGCGCAACAATAGCTAATACTACCATTAACCCCAGTTCTATTTTATCTTCAAATGATAAGTTTTTAAAGCACTTCATTTTACAAAGGTAATTTTGTTATTTGGTTTGGAATTGTGGTTTTCCGTAAAACATCTCCCCAATATTTTACAAGCAGTAATTTGTTTTTCATCGAAAGGTTATCATACACTTTAATACAATGTTTTCTTATATCCTTTTTTACTACTTGTTTGCTTCTGTATGGAAAAAGTAAATCCAATAATTTTTTATCCGGGTTTTCTATTGAAAATTCTAATTTATATTTATGATTCATTTTTACAGTATTTCAAAACTCACATTTACTTTTAAAGTTGATTTCATAATGATAATTTTAATTGTTCAGGCGTAAATAAGCTTTGGTTAAAAGAAATATGATTTTTAATTCTTTCAATTGCAGAATTAAAGAAACATTCGTCAAGTTCACAAGCTGTTAACTCAAATCCATAATCAAAACATGCTAATGCAATACTACCTGATCCTAAATGAGTATCTAATATTTTATCTCCAGCTTTAGCATACTTAACCAAAAGCCATTGATATAATTCTGAAGGTTTTTGTGTTGGGTGTATTTTCTTAGCTGAATTTGAACCTCCTGTATTACTTAATGCTATTTTAGCCGCAGGTTTATCAAATGATGTCCATGCTAATTCGAATTGTGAAAAATTATCCCAAGGTTGAAGTTTATCCCAAAAAACAATACCTCTTGTAGGTCTTAGGTCGAAGTAATTCCCACCCCATATAATCTGATTTTTTGAAACTCTGAATAGTTCTTTAAAATACTCCTCACCAGGTATTGCGTTATCCCAATCGCAGTTTGATTGATTTAGCACTCTATTTTTTAGTTTTCCTGAACCTTGATTCAACCTTCCTTTCTTAATCTTCTGTGCAGTAGATGTACCACCATACTGCAAATGTCCTTTTCTTTTTGGATTACTCCCATTGTCAAATTAGGAGCATTAATACCATAGGGAGGATCAACAATAGCGAGATCAAAATATTTATCCGGATAACGAATCATAAGCTTCATATTATCCTCATTGGTGATTTTTATACTTTCTGTAACATTCATTACTGTATTTTGTTTTCGGGATTAAGTATTGTAACTCTCAAAGCTTTTACTTTTTCAGCTATTCGTTTCTCTTGGCGGCTCATAACTCCTGTCTGTATTTAATTCCTAATTCTTTCAAGAGATTTCGTTGCTTATTGCTTATTGATCTGACTTGCTTAAAACCAAGATTATGACGTTTGAATAGTTCTTTCCAGATTTTAATGGTAAAAGGATCTGCCATGTAACTTCTTACGAAAGTCATAAACCCTTCGTTAGTTTTAGCGAAATGGTAAAGATCACCATCTGACATTTTTTCCAATTCAATTTCAACTTCTGATCCTTTCAATTTTTTAATTCGGAAATATTCAGAATCATCAAGACCTTCAAAAGCTTCATCAATCTTTGGTTTAATAAACTTAATGTCTTCTTTGGTCAATTCTATTATCTGACCAGATAATAATGTGATTTTCATATTATTCTTTTTTTATGCTGCTTTTTTTCTTTCTAATAATCGGTTTGCGGTTGCCTCACAAATTTTCCTTGCCATTGTAACTTCAACCGCATTTCCGATGAATTTTTTTTGATCAGTTTTGGTCCCTTTCAAAATATAATCTTTTGGAAAACCCATAATTTCTTTTAACTCCTGGACTGTCAGCATTCTCATTGTGATAGACTTGATGTGATTTAAAATCATAAATTCTTTGATCTCCTTAACCACATCAGAATCACTTTCTTTTATGAAATCAGACGGATAACCCCTTTCAGCCTGTAAAATATATAATGGTTTTTTATCTTGTCTAGCAATTATTGTCGGAGAAGGTTCATCAATGGATTTTGAAACTCTACCAAATTGTGTGTCCATTAGCCATTGAATTGACATTAAGTTATGCTTGGGTACCGTGGTTACTGCTCCGGCAGGATTATTAATACTTGAAGTTGTCAAACTTGAATAATCATAATGAATGTAATGAAGAGCACATCTGTCCTTAGTCGTTAAAGTACCAATAGGAGCATCAATTGAATGCGCTGAACCATTGCCATAGTAAGATGTAAGAAAGTGCTTGTTTGTCTCTCTTTTAAGCCCCAGAAGAATTCTTTGATATGTCTTGTCAGATTCAATTTTATCAAAAATTGATTCACCAAGGTCATTCAAATCCAAAACATCCTTCACTGCTTTCCATTTTTCTAATTGGCCAAAAAGGGTTGCTTCAGGATTTTTTGAATGCGTTTGTTCTGGCCAAACTGTAGGAATATTTTTATTAAATTGAATAAACAACCTTTTTCGGCTTGTGTATGCGCCAAAATCAGCAGCATTCAATAATTTATAATCATAGGAAAATCCACGCTTCAAAACTTCATCAAGCCACGCATTATAATATTCTGCTTTTCTTTCTTTTATTGGAATCCAAATTGGTCTTAATTCCTTGATTTTTTTCTTTTTATCAATAGTTACAAGGTCTAATGGGCAATATGAAGTATTGTTTTTATGAATTTCTTTGATCATCAAAGGCCCCCAGATCAGAAACTCTTCAACATTTTCAATCTGTACAGAATCAGGATTGATGGCATCAATATACCTGAACAAGTGATTTGCTAATGTACGAGAATCCGCATCCCTTGACATTCCTCCCTTTGCTTTACTGTGGTTTGTACATTCTAATGATGCCCACAGAACAACCTTTGCAAGAGGGTATAATTCTCTCATTTCCTTCATGCGAATAATTACCGGTGCAAGATCAAGGGTTTTAATGTCTTCAGTAAAATGACATGAATCAGGATGATTTTCAGCATGGGATGCGATTGCAGTTGGATCATGATTCACACAAACAATTACTTTTGCGCATTTTTCTCCTTTTACCTTTGCCGTTTCAATCCCGGTAGAGGTCCCCCCGGCTCCACAGAAAAGATCAACGTAAATAAGACTTATTAAAAGTGTCCCAATTTTAATATATTTTCTATTCATTACAGTATTACATTTTTACATTAATAAGTACCTATTTTTCGATAATTTCTTGTTCAGAGATAAACACATAGTTATCTTTTAAAGGATTCAATATTTCTATACGGCCTTCATAAGCCTTCTCATAACTTTGCAGGTCATTCCAGGTTTCCGGAACATCGCTGTAAGTTCTCATTACCTGGGCTTCATTCAACTTATCACCTTCATAAATAAATCCCGTTTTCCGGTTTCCTCTGTACGTGATGACTACTACTTCTCCGGAATTAACTAAGCGTATTCCGACTATATCAAGATTAATCAGTGTACAGTTGAAAGACAGATATCCAAAATGATCTTTCAGATCTGATCTTGATGGAGGAAATTCCTTGTTTTTCATGCTTATTATGATTAGGTGTTATTTTACATTATATGGATCATCATCATTTTTATCAGTGATTTCTTTGTCAGCTCCAATAAATATCATTTCTTGTGCTAATCCGTTAAAGGTTCTAATAATTCTACCATCAGAAGTTGTTATCTTTTCTGCAGGATTAAGAACATATCTTTTTAACTCGCAGAACTGTTGAAGCTTTTTCTTAAATAAGGTGGCGGAAGTAGTTTTCATTGATGGATTATAATTTTTAAGGGCTTCGTAAGCATCTTTTTTACTTACATCGGTATTAAGCCTAGATTCATCAAAATAAACTTCAGCCCATTCGCGGAACACCGGTCCTATTTCAGTTATAAGATTTCTCAGTTTAATATTACCTTGTGGAGCGCCAATCTTTTCTTTGGTTGAAAGGAAGAATTGAAGACATTGAACCGAAAAATTCAAAAATAAATTCCATTGCTTATCATCCCATTCAGTAAAAAATCTATTCTGAAAATCATGCAATGGAGATCTAGCTTCCATATCTTCTTTTGCCCCGTGATACCAGTCAGAATAAGAAACGAAAAGAATTCTTTCCATTGTTGATGAGTCTAATCCAAATGGCGCATAATTAGTGGTAATACAAAACTTGGGAGACTGATGAAAAGGAATTAGGTATGCATTTTGATTTTTAGGATTTACATTAAGATCTCCGGTGATATCTGTAAATAGTTGATTGAACTGAAACTTTTTATCAGCATCATCGAACAGGACATAGTCTGTTTGCTCAGTAATACCATCATAAAGGAAATCACTATCTAAAAGATTCTTCTTACGAGCTCCCATATATTTAGAGTTCATAAATAATCTTACAGCATTATTAAACAATAATGATTTTCCGGTTCTACCATGGGACTCATTATCATCTACTACTTCATTATCCATTGCGTATACACACCATGCTTTTGAAGGATCTTTAAATCTGTGAAGCAAATATCCAAAGGTATATACCTTATTGACAAAATGTATTTCCTGTTCGTAGACCTGATCATCATCAAGTCCGAAATCTGTTCCTTCAGTTTTATATTTATCCAGAATAAACATATTCTCTTTCAGATAAGCTTCCCTTTTACTTGCTGGCATATTCTTTACTTCATCCTTCCAATGAACACGGCTTGCATTGATTAGATAATTCATAAAGTCGCAATCCTTTCGTAAAATATTTACAGCCCAATTGTTATTTTCGTCCTTTTTAATTTCAAAGAAAGGATTACCTTTTATTAAATTACCTTTACTATCAACATAGTTCGCTTCTAACTTTATTTCTCTGCTATTAAGGGTATGTCGTGTCTGTTTTTTAATAATGTTATTGAGAATATCATTCTCCATAACATAGCGGCTGTAACCTTTATTGATTTCCTCTACTCTATCAGCTTTTATTTCCCAAATGAACTTATCAAAAAATAGATATTGTGTATTAAAAGTGTGGTCCGTAAAATCAAATTCTTTAGTCTCCAGATTAACAAGTTTTTTATCGGAAACCGCTTCTGATCCAATAAGCATGTTAAGAAGATCATCCGGAAACAATACTAAACCTTTTTCTTTTTGTTTTTGGTCCAGAACATTATTGAAAAAATCTTTAATTTCCTGAGCAGAAACCTCTTTAAGAATGTGCTTATCTTGTTTCACAAAATAAAACCCATCTTTTCTTTTTTCATCTTTAATTCTGAAGAAACCATTTAATTTTAAAAAGTTGAAGGCATTCTTATAGTTAATTTTATAATCTGTAGTTTCAGTTCTTTTATTCCATTTACCCGACCAGAATTTTGCTGGTCGCGCTAGTTCCAAAAATCTTTCAACTTTCAATTTCAATTCCCTTTGTTCACTATCATCATAACTACTGTTAATTTTCATAAAGTCAGTAAAATCTTTAAGAGGATTTCCGCGGAAGTCTTTTCTCTTGGTTATCTCTTCAGGAAGCCATGCTGTTTTTACATCCATGTGCTCCAATGCGATTTTCTTCCCGGCTTCTACGCCTGTAGGATCGAGATCCGGAACATTAATAACTTCTTGAGAATATTTGAATAACAGAGCAATTTGAGACTCAGTAATATCTGCAGTTTCCGAATTAAACCACACAACAGCATCAGCCTTACCTGTTGACGCCATGTTAATTGAATCTCTATCTCCAGAACAAATGATTACTTTTTTAACTTTTTCAATTGCTGGTTCTGTACCTGTAACTCTTCCCTCATCATCCCTAACATCAACTTCTTTCTCTGTTAATCTTTTGAGAATATCGAGTCCAAAAATATGCTGTTTTGGTTTTTTTCCTAAGTAAGAAAACCTATATTTTTTGTCCGAAGATTTTGGCTGATAAATTTTTAACCATTCTTTGCCAGGATTAGCTGGTTCCACTTTAACATCCTTATTTATACCATGCAAAGAAACTTTAGGTTTTGTTTTCCCTTCAGTAATTATAAATGCTAAAATTGGATTAGTTTCTGAACTTGTTACAGTGTAAACATCACAGAATTCCTTTTGTGTGTTTTCTATCTTTTTTAACCAAGAATAAGATTTTAGGGAATAAAGATTATATTTTTGGCATGTATCCGGCGTGACTAATGGCCCTAAAATTTCAAGTTCATAAGGAGTAAACTCCTTTACTACATACGCAAAACCATCATCATTTAACTCTTCACCTTGATAATCATGAAATTTACATGAGGAAATATTTTTAACAATCGTCTTATTTTTATCGATTAATCCCAGCTCTTCACCTAACGATAAAAGTGATTCAAAATAAGTCTTTCCAGTATTATGGGAATAGATATGTATTCCATGTTTAGACTGAGAATAAAAGCCACCGGGATCTCCCCAATCCTTTACAAAATATATTCCTTCTTTTTTTGAAACATTTGCACTTTCTGTACCCTCCTTTCTAATTCTAAAATGTTTATTTATAGTTGCTTCAGGAAGAAAACGGGTAATCAAGTCCCAACCTCCATTTGTTGCTTCAAAAATCTGTTCCTGATTAATTGGAAATGACATGCTATAATCTGGTATTAGTTATTTTCAATCGTTTTTTTCTTCAATCTCTCCCAAAGCAGTAAGGGAAAGGCCTATATAAAGTATTTCTCCGAGGAACTGCATCCCTGTTTTCATCTCTTCGATACATTTATTTTTATAATCTGAAAATTGCTTTTGAGGATTGGATTCTTTCCATTTTCTAAAATCTTCTTTCAAATCTTCTTTCAGAATTTCAACCCTATCTCTGTAGTAATTTTCCTTTCCTTCAGAGATATAATGATCAAGAGTCTCTTTTTTGATTAATTCTATATTAATGATAATTAAAATTGAGTTTAATAATTGATGTTGCATATTCTGCGGCCCTACCGATTCTCTCAATGCATTCAGCGAATTCCTTTAAACTGTTTTTGTTGGTACATAGGCTATTTAATTGATGCCAATCTTTAATTGCTTTGCGGTGTTTTTTACTGCTCATTTTTTTAATCTGTTTTAGTTATCTCATATTTTTTTTTGATTTCATACAGTCGAACAATCGCACAGCTAACACCGATTAAACCATAATCTTTATGCTTTGCCCCTTTATTATACCAGGATACAGCTTTAGAAAAATCATTACTAAATTCTTGATTTATAAAACCTATCTGACCAATAATATTCTCTTTGAAAGATTTTAAATCTTTTACATCGATAATTGTTCGGTCTATTTCCATAAGAAATTTTATTAGCTTTTGTTCAAGCTCATTTTTGGCAGGAGAGCCAAAATTAATGTAGACTAAGTATTGCTTCATTATAATTTAATTATTTGGTTTAAAAAGCACCTTCCCGCATTGGGAACAGTGCCAGGTCATTCTAAGATCTTCTTCATTCCCACATTCACATCTTTTCCATACTTCGTGATTATGAGTTTTTAATAGCTTACTAAAAGAAATCTGACCTGTACGAGTCGTAAAATCTTTTATTGAAAAATTTATTGCCGGTTTATTTCGAAAGGACTCGACAAATGCTCTTACTTTTGAATCCATAGATGTATTTTTTTAAATAAAAACCCGACCAGCAGTTAAACCAGCCGGGTAAAAACTAATAACCATGAAAACTCAAATTAAACATGAGTAGTAGAGAAGGCCGGATTCGAACCGGCACGAGAGGCGTTATCTTCCTTTAATCTCATGAGCACTGAACCAACAGTCTGCCAAAGCGTCTACCGTTCCACCACTTCTCCTAAAAACCCAGGCCAGCAGATTAACTGGCTGGGTAAAAACTAATAACCATGAAAACTCAAATTAAACATGAGTGTGAAAAAGGAGGGATTCGAACCCACACCCTCTGCGGCCCATACCCTTACACGTATTTCAGATGGTATGGAATAGCGCAGCGCTCTTTTCCTCTAAGCTATCTTTTTCCCAACAAAAGCACTTAAAGATCCCTGCGCTGATTGAAGTTCTCACGATTATAGAAAACATTGCTTTTGGTTCCATTTTGAACTTCTTTCGAAAAGTGCTTCGATTTAATTAAAAAGAAAAATTTACAACAGCCCTTCTAAGTAAAGTTCTTTAGTGAGTTGCTGTTTAGTTACAATATCAAATTTCTGATAGATGCTTGTTTTTAGTTTATTAAAAGTTCCAATAGGAATATTTAAGTCAGAAGCAATTTTTGAATTTTTATCATTTGTGCTTAACTCTTTCAATAACTCAATTTCTGTAGTTGAGATCTGTTTACCTTTAAAAGCCATAGGCTTACAAATAACATTTTCACCTTCACAACTTCCCCGATAAATACATTCGCAAGAATCATTAGAAACATCTTCTTTGGAAAAGTCTGGAACAAAGTTTAAACCTCCAAACCTACATCCAGCTAATACTTTTAATTTTATTAGCTCATTATCTCCAAAATATTTGGTGAGCAAATCATTTAATAGCAAATCTTCATCAACAATTTTCTTTAATTCAGGATGTTCAGAAACATCTTCGAATTTTTTTATAGTTCCATTACAAATAACAAATACATCATTCTCATGGTAAAAATATTCCTTGGATTGGTCGATCATCCCTGGATAAATTCTGATAGTCATAATATTTTTTGAATTTATTTCATTTTAGAATCATAATTATTTTTAGCCACGATGTATAAACAATTGATAATTACAGCATTATTAATTCTATCTTTTTTTACTTTCCTTATATAATCCTTTCTAAACTTTTTACCATCTGGAAACAATTCGTATACTTCTGTTGTATACTTCTTAGGAAGATTTTCATCTATAAAATCAAAAGTTTCGTTGATATTCGAATGAATATCAATAGGTATACTAAATTTCATTACCTTTGTCATCGTGTCAAATCTTACACTGCAAATATATACAAATTGTTTCAATATATACAATATGTATATGTTAAATTTTTCACTCAAAGTATAACTATATGACTATCAGCGAGAAAATTAAATTATTTTTTATTCAAAAGAAGGTTACTTATGACGAAATAGGTAAGTTATATGGATCGTCCGGACAAACAGTAGGTAATTATGTTAATGGACGCAGAGAAATTCCAACCGACTTTCTATTTTGGCTAAAAAAGAATTATCCTGAAATTGACTTTAATAAATTATTTGAGGAAAATGATAGCCATCATATTGTTACTGACAAAAATAATATTGCAAATAAGGATGAAATAAAAAAAGAAATTGATAAAATCTTAGATCAATTTCTTAAATAAAAGACACGAAAACGACACTAAGAATTTATAAACAATTAATAATTAACACATTGTCTCTATTAGGTGATAACGGTCCTGGGTACAAGACCGGAAAGAGGTGATAATTCACTTTCTTTCCGGTTTTTTTTCATGCCTAAATCATTGTTTATCTGGTATATATAAGAGAGCAAAACATTGGGTCGGGTGGTTCGATAATGATTTTCTGAAAATTGCAATTTTTCAGGAAATATCGAACCAATTATTTTACGTTTTACCTCGATATCCCCATCAGTATAGACTTTCGCAAGGTCTACTAGGTTCGATAATGCTTGGTCTAGTAGTTTTTGAAAATCTATTTTCTTATTATCTTTTTCTTTAGTTAATTTAACTTCGAGCTTTTCAATTTGTCCTTTACAGTCGGTCTTAATTTCAAGATAATCTTCATCATCAATTACTTCCTCCATCAGTTTATTTCTTGCCTGTTTCAATTTACTGTTTAAACGATCTATTTCTAATAGAATTGCTTTCCTTTCTCTTTGGGGATTATTGATTAATTTTTCAAAATTTTGCCTCAACACTTTTTTCAAATAATTTTTTATAGATGCGCGCATTTCCAATGACTGCAATATTTCTAAAAATTTAGAATTAATAATCTCAGATTTGTAACGGTATGAACACGGGGACTGGCAATGATAGTAATAATATTTATTTCCAGAACGTCCCGTAGAGGCACTGCCTGTAATCAAATGACCACATTCCGGACATACAAGGAAACCTCTTAATGGCAAATTATCGTCAGACAGTACTTTTACATTAGGTCTGGCTGGATTCACATTTCCATCCATTATACATTGAACTTTTTCGAATAGTTCTTCACTGATCAAAGGTTCATGAATACTTTTAACAAAATGAGCCTCCTCTTCATTGAATTGCTCCACGTAAATTTTCCCGCAATATGCGGTATTGCGTAAACTTGCAAGAAAGGCACTTATCTTAACTGACTTTCCTTCTTTTCTGTTCATCATATCCATGATTTGGCTCGCTGAATAAACGCCTTTGGACATTTCATTAAATGCCCATTTCATATTGGAAGCTTCCGGTTCCTTCGGGATTACATACTTTTTCCCGTTCTCCGTTATTCTGTTAGCGTAGCCATAAGGTGCCCTTCCCATTAATCTGCCTTCTTTTTTAGCACGGCGCATTCCATAATAAGTATTCAGAGCGCGCCTGTCGTTTTCAACTTCCGGTGCAGCAAGATATATAGCCAGCATCATTTTATTTTCAGGAATTGAAAGATCTAAAGGTTGCTCAATGGCCTGCGGTTCAACGTTAATTTTCCTAAGTATGTTAATCATTTGATACGCATCGCCAGCGTTCCTGCTGAAGCGATCCCATTTTGTAAAAAGCAGCAGATCCGTTTTTGAGCTTTTTTTCTTTAGCGTATCCAGTAATTTAATCCACTCTGGCCTGATAAAAGTCTTGGCTGAGTAATCTTCATAAATGATTTGACCTACTTTAATGTTATTGTTTTCACAATAACATTTTAATCGTTCCTCCTGATCTCTTTGCGAGTATCCCTTATCTGCCTGCTCATCAGTTGACACACGGATATATAAATCGGCTTTTTTCATATATAAATCTTAGAAAATATTATTGTTCCAAAAAACTCTTAATGGTAATTTTTAAGAGCATCGTCAGAAAGCTTAAAATATCTTTCGCCTCCTCAATGCTTAATTCAATTCCCTCCTCTTCTTTAAAAATCTTGATAATCTCCTCTATGGTAATGTTACTAATTTCAACTTTCTTCTCCATACCAATACTTTTTTAATAAAAGTATTGGACAACTGTTCTAAAATTAAACCCAGACACTTATGCGATGTATTTGGCTTTTAAATATAAACGTCTAACGCTTGAAAGATGTAAAATCAAACGAAACACTTAACGTCAACCATCAGGCGGAAAAAATTTTTATTTATAAAAGATGTGATTACGTTTAAATTTATTTTTTAGGTGCAACAAGAGAAAATTGATGCAAAGAAATTCATCATTCTTAGATTCAACTAAAATACAAATAAAATCAACATTGTTAATTTAAACATTCATTTCATATACAAAAACAGGTTATTGACTGCTATTACATGAAACATTTTTCATAATAAACCGGTAAAAAGGCAGCTAAGGTATTGTTGCCAGCCGTCTTGCTAATCCAACCAAAAGACTACGGCATAAACTGTTTCCTCCCTAAAGGTACCCTCCAATTATTCCGTTTCCTTTTGGTTTTATTCTTTGTCAACACTTCATATCTGCTTTCTTTTTTCCGGTTTTTCTTTTGAAAAATATTCAGCGAAGCCTGAAAGGCTTTTTAAGAAATAGGACGGAGAAGGGCTTGAAAAGGCTTTTGATCTAAAAAAGACACATAACAGTTCAAAGATGTTTTAAATAAATGCTGTTTTAACTTAAGTACGGGAAACAAAAGGCTCTGCCGTACTCAGAGCAATAACAATGAAATATAATATCGTAAATGAGATCAAATTGATCTACACAAGAAAAGGAAATGCTGAAAAAAAAGTACTGAACTCCCAGGATGCTACAGATATTTTCAGGGAACATTTTGATGCAGATCAGATCGACTACAGAGAGTCATTTTACTCAATGTATATGAATCAGGCTAACAAGGTCTTAGGAATACAAAAAATATCAGAATCTGGAATTACCTCTTCTCTTGTTGACATCAGAATCATCATGCAGGGAGCTCTATTATGTAATGCCGTATCATTTATTATAGCCCATAACCATCCTTCCGGAAACCTTACACCTTCTCGCGAAGACATAGGCATCACACAAAAAATAAAGGAGGCTGCCCAACTATTAAATATTAACCTGCTTGATCATTGTATAATAACTTCAACCGACTCCTTCTCTTTCTCCAATGAAGGTATTTTATAAGAAACTTAAATTTCTAAAAATAAGAATCCAGAACCGGTTCCCGGTCTGGATTCTTGTGGCGTCGCGGAAAGATGCTTGTCCTTTAGGGGGCCAACCATCTTTCCGCAAATACTAAACAATGCTTCTCAAATTAGATGGTTTTATTTGAAATGGAAATATATATTTGTAAGCTAAAGAAATAGTATTTATCCTTTTAGCTTTTTGTTGTTGAATTGAAATTCAATTTTCTCCTCATTTCCAAAACTGTCTGAGAGCCATACCGTAAATGATTGTGAAACTTCAGAGGTTGAAGTATAATACAATCTGAACTCTTTCTCATAAAGAGGATAAATATCATTAGGAAAGTACGGTTGAGTGTTATAATACTGCAGCTTTCCTGCTCCCTCAAACTGAAAATATCGAAGATAATATTTGGTGTCAGCAAAATTACCTTCAGGAATAATTTTGATACGGATCTCCACATACTCATCTTTAACGATATCCCTAGGAACAGGCATAACCGACACCTTAAAAGGATAATTCTGCTGAATTTCCAAATCATCTTTCTCACATGATTGTAAAAATAGTCCAATCACAAATAGTAGCAAGAAATACTTTAGTTGTATTTTAGCTGTATTAATTATATTTTTCATTTTTCATTATTTTTAGAAATTATATCTTATTCCAACCCCCAGCAGAGAGTGAAAATTAACCATTTGACTATTTTTCAAAAAGCGAAGTTGCCCGTTGACCAGGAAAACTAAATGCTCAGTCAGATAGCTTTCAATAGACAGCTTACCGTTCGTCCCATAAATAAAATTACCTGTAGAGTTAAGCTTTGATCCATCATACAACAATTCATCACCTCTATTAATCTGCTCGTAACCAACAAGACCTCCAATTCCCAGATTAAAATTGACATTTCGCATGAAGTCTCCCCAAACATAAAAACTGTACCCACTGCTCAGCAGGAAACTATCTATCGGGATATCGCCGCTTGTGTATTTATAATATTTTCTACCATATTCTGCCAGTCCAAAAAAGTAATTACCATTCTTCGAGTAAGAAACAAGCCCAGTACTTAACATATAATTTTGTTTTTCTGGAGATTTTGGAAATACCGAATAGGTAAATTCAATACCAATTTGCTTAGGAATCATCTGTTGAGCAAATATTTTGCTACTCATTATCATCATGAAGATGACTGTTAAAAATTTTTTGTGCATCTTACTCCGTTTTAATGGTTAAACTATGTATCAATCTTGCATGAACCAGATCTTCATTTTCAAGCTGTACTTTCAGATGCCTTCCCCCATTCTTTTCCAGAATTTCAATTTCCAAAACCTGATCTTTTAAGAGCGTAAACTGATCAAGCATATAAATCCCTTTACTGTCTGAATGATTAGCTATGGTCGTTTCCGGGAAATAGGTGCGAACCTTCTCTAAAATCTTATCCTGAACGACCGTTCGCTTTAAGTTCTTTTTATCGACAATTTTAAAATTGACTAGCTCAATAGCATACCCCACATTACTTTGATTCTTAACCTGCAATGTGAAATAAAATTTGCTATCATTAACGTGCAGTGCTCTGACTGAAAACTCAATTCCATAGCTTTTTGAAACAATATGTTTAATAGTCCTGTTGCTTTTATTGTAAAGACGTTCCATAATAAGCCAGGTTAGAGAAGTTGAGCTTCCTTTAAGATCTTCAAATAATACATCAGCATACTGTCGTTCCATACCTCTCTGAAGTTTTACTAAATCATAGCTGAGTATTTCCGGATAAGAACTGTAGGATGCTTCAAAACTGTAAAATTTTCCATCTTCAGTAATAACCGAAAAATTAGTTTCCTCTTCAAAATCCCTGACGGCTGACTTAACCCGAAGAACGTTTCCTATGGGCTCTGCCTTATTGGCAACCAAGAGGTCACTTCCCAGGTCAACATATCGTATTGATGTAGGAAATATCAGATGACTTGTTTTATTGTAGGTGACGTTAATCCGGAAAGGCTCTAGTTTTCCCTCTTCCAGGGAATAATAGGTTGTCACAGAATCCTGCCCAAATGCCTTGCTTACTAATAGAAGTAATAGCATAATGAGAATATAATGACTCTTTTGTGTATTCATTTTTATTTTTTTTGATTAGTTATTTTTGGGTAAGAGGAAGACCTGATGGCCAGCTTTTACAGTTACTTTCAATTGTCTGACTCTCTTCTGAAAATAACCCGACAGTCCCTGTACCACTCCCCTGCTCAGATCAGCTGCAATCTGCTGCCCTGCAGATTGGGTCATCATAATATTGGTGCCTGAAGTCTGGCTCATATTAGCTACAATATCGCTTACCGCATTCTGCTCCGCTGAATAAGGAACATACAATCCCATCTGACCGTCGGTGTCATAAACATTGATTTCTACAGGATAGATATTACCTTGAGATTGAATGGAAGATATTTTTAACTGAAGCCTCCCACCCTGAAATTTGCTTACTGCAATCAGTAAACTTCCAATTGGAATTTCAGCTCGTCCGACTTTCATCGCTTCTGAAAGCCTTATAGATAATGTACTTTCATTGACCAAAGTCTTAGTTTCATAGACCACACCTCTTATTGCGTTTTTTGTTTGAACCGAGTTTTCTGAATCATTTTGACTGTCATAAAATCTATTCTGATTCAAACCTGCGATAAAAGCACTATCCGACCGGTCTCTGTATAATGAGGAAACAACATTGGAACGTACCGGTATTGCTGAAGTCAGTTTAACCTTCTTTTCCATTGGCTTTTCGACCTCTTCTTTTTCTGCTGGTTCTTCCTGCTTTGGCATCGTTGGAAGATACTTAGCAGCCATTTGATACGATTTTTCCATGAGCTCTAACTGGTCGTTCATTCCCAGACCCGCAGGAACAGGATGATTTTGCATTGACTCATTCTTTAACCTTGAAATTTCTTTCCTTAGGTTATTGACCTCCTGATTATCCCGATTATAGAATGAGCTTAAGGTCTGCTGTGCATTTCGATAACTGTTCAGAGCATTCTGATCGGATTGCTGAAGTACACTTTTAGTGGATGTTGAAGAAGGTGGGTTGCTATTATCGTTTACACCGTTCTGGTCATTCCAGTAATCTGATAAAGTTGTTATTGAATTTCTCTTTTCTTCATTCTTTTGCTCTAATAACTGCTGCTCATAAGCCTTTTGCTTATCAGACTGCAATTGACCGTCTTTTGCCTGTGGAATAGCTGCATTAAAGCCAGCCTCTTCAATAATGGTATGATCGGTTTTGGGCTTAAAGATGAGATAAAAGCAAGATGCACATACAGCAGCCATCAAAAAGTAGATGAAAGGTTTCTTTAATCTTTCCCATTGAGCCTTGGGATGATCATTCACTCCGTTAGAATTTTGGGAGAGATCATTTTCTGTCACTCTAATTTTCTCTGAATCTTTCATATTCTATTTTTTAGTGGATGAGTTTACTATTTCATTATGCTTCGATCCTTTTTCGGTAAGTTTCTTAGAAATGCCGTCAATATGATTGATAGACATGGTATTATTTCTTCGAGTTGTAGAAATACAGATATTGACAATGACGATGACAGTTATCAAAACATAACCACCAAAGAAAACCTTGGTCATCAATCGCTGTTTCCCTACAGAAATAGCGTTCCAATGATCTTCTATCCTCAAAATATATCGTCCGATTTTCTCTCTTAGTTTTTTCATTGTGGTCATATTAGCGTTCAACCGTTTCAACATCTTTATTTTCAATCACATTGAATTTTTCAATTGTAAATCCCTGAGGATTGCTGTCAGACCGTACAGAATTAACCAATGAACAGTTGGTAATTAAATTCCTGATGGTAAGATTACTGGATCTGATAATGAATTGTCTTGCATAAGTTATTACGTCATAGGGGTAACTATCAAAGTTGGCAACGACACTGTCTACCTCAACTCTCTGCTGGATATTACCTGAAATGATTCTGTTATAGTAACCTTTTTCCTGAAGGTCTTTATAGTAATTGAATGCGGATTGATCAGCCAAATTGAAAGCCCTTTTGACATTACTTTCAATAGCATTCTTATCTGGGGCAATGGTGAAGAACAATTCATGAAATCGTCTCACATGCTCTCTTGCTTCTACAGGTCTGTTGATCGACATATCCTGAGATAGCGCTACCATTAATGATTTGCCGTTATCCAGCACATAGATCTTTTGACGCTGCTCTTCGGCAAACTGGTAGGATTTAAAGACAACTACACCTACCACTCCAAAACACAACACCGCAAAAACGAATGTAAACAAACGTATCTGCTTGAAGCTGCTCTCAATATTTCTTAACGTTTTAAATTCCATAGAACTGTATTTTTATTTTAATAATCTTCCTGAAATATTCCCTGTAGCAGAACCTACTGCTGCTCCCGCTACATTGCCTGATTTCGTAGCAGTCTGGTTCACATTACGCATAAAGTTGCCTGCTCCTCCTGCCTGAATTACCCAGCCTGTAACGGTTGGTACGGTAAAGTAGCCTATAATGCCAATCACCATATAGATAATGTACACGGTATTGGAGGTATCGGGAATGAAAGTGGGATCTGTGAGCATCTCGATATCCCGTTCTAAAATCAGAGTTTGTATCTTGGCAAGAATGGCACTGAATATATCAGCAACAGGAAGCCATAGATAAACGCTAACATATCTCGTCAACCATTGACTTAAAGTAGTTTGAAAACCATCCCATACAGAAATAGCAAATGCGATAGGTCCTAATATTGAAAGGACAATCAGAAAGAAGGTTCTGATGGTATCAATAACTAAGGCTGCCGATTGAAACAGAATTTCAAGAAACTCACGGAAACCATCTCTGATATCTTTCTTGATGGCAAACATTTCTCGTTCAATATACATTCCGGACATCGTGACCAGATCCGATGGTGACCATCCGAGCTCTTCCAGCTTCTTGTCAAATTCTTCGTTTGAAATAAGGTAAGCCATCTCCGGATTCCTGAGCATCGCTTCTCGTTCTAAAAGATCCTTTTTCTGCTGTAGCTCATTCATATCCAAAACCTGATTCTCCAGCATTGAATGGCTTCCCTGAACAATCGGACTCATTACCCCATTAAGACTTCCTAGTACCAATGTCGAAAAAAACATAATGCAGATGCCTATGGCAAAAGGTCTCAACATCGGAAACAAATCAACAGGTTCTGCACGGCTCAATGACTGCCAGACTTTTAGTGCTACATAGAATAAAGCACCTAATCCTGCGACCCCTTTTGCCACAGCAGCCATATCTGCACACATCGGCATCATTTCTTCGTAGACGGAACGTAGAACTTCATGTAAGTTGTTTGGTTCCATCTTACCAGTATTTTTGATTAGAGGTTCCGTAAAGATTCAATACTCTTTGGGTGTTGTTCTGTTTTTTAGCTCTGAGATAACTGACCGAAATATTTTTATTGGTATAGTACCGTACCAGATTATGATACGCTTTGACCTCTTTATAAACCCGGTCAACAACATCCATCCTTTCTTTATCATTTAATGACAAATTAGTAGAGTTTATAATCTGTTTTAATTCTTTGAGCAATTCCGTACTTTCATTGAGTAATTTTGAATAGCCATTAGCAATGGCGGTCAGTTCCTGTGTATTGAAATTGGGGTCATTCAACATCTTTCCGAAATTACTAACATACATTTCAGAGACATCACCCACAAGCAAAACCGTCTGTTGAACCTTTCTGGCATCCTTGATCAGATTATTTACTGCTTTAAGTTGATCGTAATACTCTTTGCCTTGTTCATATACTTTCTTTACTTCATTGAAGTTCTTTACTACATTTGAAACTGTTGAAGAGGTTTGTACGATTTCATTGGCTGAGTTCAAAATTCCCGAAGCCAGGTTTGCAGGGTCTGTTACTACAAATTGTGCTTTTGTATAGGTTACGGTAGCAAAAAATGCTACCATTAAGGTTTTAATGATTAAATTTTTCATTGCTGTAAATTTTTAAATGATTTAATTTTCTTTTGTGTTCGGTTTTATTCTCTTGAGAGAAATCCGCTTGATGGCATGTTCGACATTGCCATCAAGTTCTGATGCAAGATTCATCACTTCCATCTTTTCTGTTTCTTCAGTGGTATAAGCGTAGGATAAGAACCCGGCGCCTTGCCATATTGACTATGGTAGGTTTCCAAGAACTCTCCCCCGAACCGTACGTACCTGTCTCCAGGTATACGGCTCTCCATCAATTTATTCAGTCTAACTTGCCTGCGTGTATCTTATCGTGGCATTTTGAGCATAATGCCAAGGTTTTTCTTCTCCTTGCACTCATTCGTTTTTCCCAGTCTTGCTTACCTTTCAGGTCTTTCAATTTGCGTATATGGTGCATTTCCAATTTCTCGTTGGCACCGCATAATTCGCATTTCTGGTTTTGCAACCTTGTTATAAGGCTGTTTCTTCCTCCTGTAATGGTAACTGTGACAGGTAAACTATCCACGTAAGCACCACGGGCAGCTTTTTGGCGTTTGAAACCCTCTTTGTAAAAGCGTCTGTACATTATATCTCCTTTCCTGTTTTTGTAGGGAATGGAAAATACTCCGTTGATACATCTTTTAGTCTTTTCCTGACTGATTGAAGTTTGGTATTTCAGTGCATACGTTTTGTACATACTGTACTCCAAGATGTAAGAAAATGACTGGACAAACGAGCTGTTGTTGGCAATTGAGTAATAATTGTAAAAGCCCCGTATTTCAGCGTTGTACTGACTGATGATTTCTAAGTCATCCAAGTCTTTCATGTAATAGCGTGAGCGTGGTTTCCAAACTTCTGTGCCTTTTTTATTTACCAGTTTCATGGCATTATAGCTCAGTAGCTTTTTCTTCATCACGTCTACTGTGACACGGAGTACAATCTTATCTCCGAAACATCTTACGGTTCTACCGTGCTTATCTCTCTTGGATTCATCGGAGTTTCGCACGGAGACATCAAAGCCTAAGAATTTGGCTGGTTTCTTAGCATTAGTCACCAAGGTTTTTTCATCAGACAGTTCAAGTTTCAGTTTTTCATCAAGGTAAACCTTGATGTCTTCCTTTATCTTTTTGCAGTCTTCTTTGCTACCTATGACCCCGATAAGAAAATCGTCCGCATACCTAACGTATTTTAACTTTCTGAAACTGCCATCCATCTTGTCATAAGCTGGATATTTGTTTCTTTCCTGTCTCAACTCTTTGATGTCCTTAATCATCTGCTCTCTGACAGTTTCGTCTGTCTCACATTTGAGTTTCTTGGCCAAGCGGTATCGTCTCTGTTCGTGTAGCCTGTACTGGCGTGTTGCCGTAGTTCTTTTACCCTTATCGAAGTCCTTGATATAATCCTTGACATATTTATCGAGTTTATCAAGGTAAATGTTGGCAAGGATGGGGCTTACAATCCCACCTTGCGGTGTGCCACTGTATGTTTTGTGGTACACCCAATCTTCAATATACCCTGCATTGAGGAACTTTCGTATCAACCGAATGAACCTGTCGTCAGCGATACGCTCCTTTAGGATACCAATCAATATTTCGTGATTGATATTGTCGAAGAAGCCTTTTATATCGCCCTCGATGAACCACCGTACAGCAGTGAATGACTGTTGGACGCTTAATAGGGCTGTGTGACAGCTTCTATTGGGTCGGAACCCATGTGAAGTATGCTCAAAGCTACCCTCATAAATTGCTTCCAATATCATTCTGATAACCTCCTGCACTAATTTGTCATCAAAAGATGGTATACCAAGCGGACGTTTCTTCCCGTTCTTTTTCGGAATGTATGTCCTCTTGGATGGGTTTGGCTGATAGGTCTCGTTTCGCAACGATGCAATCAGCCTTTCAATGCGGGATATACTCATTCCGTCGATGGTCTTTCCATCAACTCCTGCCGTCATATTGCCTACTTTACTGTAGATTTTCTGATAGGCGATAAAGTACATCTCTTCATTGAACAGAACCTTGTATAGCCTTTCGAACTTATAGTCCGTGTTTCCGCTGTGCCTTATTAGACTGTTCAATACTTTTTCTGGATTTCTCATAATGTCTCTCACATTTTCCGTTAATCGTATTAAACTAAATTGACTGTCTCCCTTCGCCATGTACAGGGCTTTCCCCTGCTCGGACTACTACGGAGACTCCGTTGCCGTATCGGATATTCAGGAGCTTTTTCCATAGCCACGCCTGTGGCATTCCGACTTAGGCAATCCCCATTTAGACATATAGCAACTATTGGCACGTTAGATTGTCGGATGCGATGTTCGCCCTTTTCTGCTTATTGCAGTTACGTTGTGGTCTGTTTATGCTATCACTACTACCTGTCATTAGGATATTACCACAAAGTGACGTTGGTAACTGTCTTCCGTCACTGCCTAAGAACTGACCGTTCGGACTGTCGTTCAATCAATCAAGACTTCATCCTTATATCTAACTTTTCAACTCGCCATTCAGTCGCAACACGACAATTAGTTGACTTATGGCTTTTCCGACATGCTACACTCCCCGTCGGGTTTCCCGTTCGGATAAGTCGGCTGTTGATGGGCGTTATAAACACTTGCCCAGTGGTTGCCAAACCACATTCACTATATGCCCTTATGGGCGCACCAGATATTCTTCGGTAGATACCTCGGTCGCATAGACTGCAGAGTGTGTTCCACCCAGTCCAATCCAAACTTCTTTATACAATCTTCTCGGATCGTTATTCATATTGATGGACAAAACTTGAGACTTTTCTTTGTCGGTTAATCCCAGCATCGCCTGAATATCATCGAACTTGTTCATATACTTCCTTTGGTCAAGAAGAATCTTACAATCCGAATTATTAATGATACTTTCTTTCACAATCGGTGACTGAATGATATCATCAACTTCCTGAGTTACTACAATGGCTTCTCCGAAAAATTTCCTGACGGTCTTGAACAGGTACTTGATATACTCAGCCATCCCCTCCTTGGCAATGGCTTTCCAGGCTTCTTCAATGAGGATGAGCTTTCTGATACCTTTGAGTCTCCTCATCTTATTGATGAAAACTTCCATAATGATGATGGTCACAATCGGAAATAGGATCTTATGATCTTTGATTGCATCGATTTCAAAAACGATGAAACGTTTGGATAATAAGTCCAGCTGCTTTTCTGAATTGAGCAGATAGTCATATTCACCTCCTCTGTAGTAAGGTTCCAGCACATTAAGAAAGTTGGCAATATCAAAGTCTTTTTCCCTGACTTTCTTTTGCTCCAATACTTTCTGATAATCATCTTTGACGTACTCATAGAATCCGTTGAAAGAAGGATGCTGGTCATCGGTTTTAATTCTTTCGATATATCCGCTGACTGCATTGGAGAGTGCCACTTCCTCTGAACGGGTTGGTGGTTCATCGTCTCTTTTCCACAGGGTCAGAATCAAGGTTTTTATACTCTCCCTTTTTTCAATGTCAAAAACGCCGTCATCAGTATAGAATGGATTGAAAGCGATAGGATTGTCCTCGGTATAAGTAAAATAAACCCCGTCCTCTCCTTTGGTCTTTCCTTTAATGAGTTCACATAATCCCTGGTAGGAATTTCCGGTATCTACAAGAAGGACATGCGCTCCCTGCTCATAGTACTGTCGTACCATATGGTTGGTAAAGAAAGATTTCCCACTTCCTGAAGGACCAAGGATGAACTTATTTCTATTGGTTATAATTCCCTGTTTCATCGGCAGATCTGAAATATCCAGATGAATAGGCTTTCCAGTCAGGCGATCAGCCATCTTGATCCCAAAAGGTGATGGTGAATCCTGATAGTTGGTCTCTTCTGTGAAAAAACACAAAGCAGGTTCTATGAATGTGTAAAAACTCTCTTCACTAGGAAAATCGCCTGCATTACCGGGAATTCCTGCCCAATATAAAGTAGCTGTATCCGTGGTATTATGACGGGACTTACATTCCATCAAGGCTAGCGCACTACCTGTATCATTTTTTAATTGTTTGAGCTCATTAGGATTGTCAGACCATGACATCACATTAAAATGAGCACGAACAGATTGCAGACCATAAGAATGTGCTTCATTTAAATACTTTTCAATCCATTCCTTATTGATCTGATTCGCTCTACTGTATCTCGCAAGCGAATGCATATTCCTTGCAGATTTTTCAAACTGGCGGAGGTTCTCATCACTGTTGTCAATAAATAAATATTGATTATAAATATGATTACAGCTTAGCAGAAGTCCCACCGGAGAAGCAAATGACAGAAGGCAGTCGGTACGATCGGTGCTTAACTTTTCATAACGGCTGTGTGATGAAACAGTACCTGGCAAATCCTCCGTATCCGATAAGGTATGCATACTAATCCGGTTGTTACCAATTCTCATTTCTTCTGAGCCTAATTTGATGTCCTGCAATGACGGATGGGTTTCACGGGATAGAGTCAGATACTGTTCCAGTAGTCCTGACCTCTCGGAAGTTCCAGCTATTTCATCTTCTGTCATCCTTTCCAAATGGATATAACCGCTGTCATTGATAATCCGCTCCAGCTGATCGACCGCTTCAAGAAAACGACCAATGACTTCTTTGTCTTTAATCTCTTTTGGAATCAGTTTTCCTTTACAGAGTGATGAAAAGTTGCTCTGCATCCGCATTCTCTCCTTACTTGTTTTTGTGATAAACAGGTAGCAGTAATGATTTAAAAAGGGCCTCTCATTGAAATGCCTTTCAAATGATTTGGAAAGAAAATTCTGGTCTTCTTGTGACAAATCAGGATTGTAGTTTTCTTTCATAAACCAGTCCTGTTTGTGAACGATGGTGAAATCCGGGAGTGTTTTAATCGCTTTAAACCAAGCGGAATGCATGGCTTCATACTCAGCGGAAGCGACAGTAAACAGTTCGGGGAGTCTGACCTTAAAGCAAACCGTAACATCAGCGTCTTTTGAAATGATACAATCATTTTCAATCGCAAGCAGTGGAAATTTACTTTCCAAGGTTGCTGCTTTGGAAGAATTTCTCATATGTTTGTTCTTTTACGGTTAATTTTCAGATACCGATAAATACTCTTTCGACTGATGATGTATTTTGGATGCTTCTTGTGTGCGCCTAATTTCATCAGACCATGTTCCCCGTATTTTCTATTCAGTGCGAAAGTCTGCCAGGTAAGAAGTCCACTGCTGAATCCTCCGAGAATTAAACACAGATAGGTATTGACGCCTGCCATATACATAACCATGATACAGATCAATATTCCTAAGAGTCCTCCACTGAAGATAAAGAGGTATTGCGCTTTAAGTCCCTTGAACTCTACCGTCCTTCCTATTCCTTTATTGATATGATAGGTATTCATAGTCGTCATTTAAAGGAAGAATGAGCGAAGAATGGTTGCGGCAACAATTAAGAAGATACATGCTCCAAACCAGCTGGCAGCAGTTTTACTGGTATCAGGGTCACCGCTGCTGAACTTGTTATAGACTTTTACGCCTCCGATGAGTCCGACGACTGCACCGATGGCGTAAATTAATTGTGTAGCGGGTTCAAAATAAGAAGTGACCATCTGTGTAGCCTCATTGATTCCGGCTGAACCATTGCCTTGACCAAATACCGAATTAATTGTTACGAATGTTAAAATTGCGTACAGCAATTTTTTTCTTTGTTTTTTCATAATGAATAGATTTTTGATTATGAAGCCCGCACTTTACGGGCTTGATGACAAAGATGTCCGAGTCTAGGTACTCAATAACAGGAATGGCAGTGGATGGACTCTTTTGGCTGTTAAAGAACCGTGCGCCAGTCAGAATTCCTGTATAAATAATTGTAAATTTGCAAGGAATTTCAAAAAAGAGAAATCATGGATAAAAGGTTCACAGATATTATTGAGCTCATCAAACAGTCTCGTAACAATGCGATAAGAAAAGTCAATGAGGAACTCATCGACCTATACTGGAATATTGGTGAGTATATCAGCAAAAAGGTAGATCTGAGTGAATGGGGACAATCTGTGGTTAAAGAACTTTCTCAGTTTATCCAGACTTATGAACCTGAACTAAAAGGTTTTTCGGATAAGAATCTTTGGAGAATGAAGCAGTTTTATGAGACTTACAAGGAATTTCCAAAAATCTCAACACTGTTGAGAGAAATCAGCTGGTCTCATAATCTGTCCATATTCTCCAGATGTAAATCAATCGAAGAAAGGGAATTTTATATCAAGTTGACCAAACAGGAAAATTATAGCTTCCGGGAGTTAGAGAGACAGATATCCAGCAGCCTTTTTGAAAGAACGATGATTGGAAATTCAAAACTCTCAACAGTGTTGAGAGAAACTAACGCTGATATAGTCAATACATTTAAAGACAGCTATGTATTTGACTTTTTAAATCTGCCTGAAACATTCAATGAAAATGATCTCCAAAAAGGTTTAATTGAGCAGATGAAAAATTTTATCCTGGAGTTAGGACGGGATTTTCTTTTTATCAGCGAAGAGTACAAAGTACAGGTCGGAAATTCTGATTTTTATATCGATCTCTTATTCTTCCACAGGGGGCTGCAATGCCTTGTCGCTTTCGAACTGAAAGCAGATAAATTCAAACCCGAACATCTGGGTCAGCTTAACTTTTATCTGGAAGCGCTGGACAGGGATGTTAAACGTCAGAACGAAAATCCAAGCATCGGCGTACTGCTTTGTAAAGACAAAGACAGCGAAGTAGTAGAATATGCGCTGAGTAGAAGTCTTTCTCCGACAATGGTTTCTGAATACAAAACGCAGCTTCCCGACAAAAAGGTTCTGCAGAAAAAACTGCATGAATTGTTTGATAACAGATCTTAGTTGAAACTTCTTAATAACAAAAGGGGAATTTGCCTAAACAAACTCCCCAATATCGAAACCTTCAACACCATCTTTGTAACTGGAAGATATGCCTTCAACATCATTCGAAATGCTCTGACTTAACAAATTTGAAATACGCTTCGAAGCCTCCCCCAACGAATTCTCCAAAAGATCAAAAAGCTCGGTCCCATGAATTTTTTGAATTATAGCAACTGCTTGCTGTTCTAAATCAGGTTCCAGCATTTTCCGCTGTAACAGCTGACCCGCAGTACTCAATTCCTGAAAGGTAACCCCTGTAGCAAAACCGCTTTCGATATTAGAGTCCTGATACTTCCAATCCTCTTCCTCCTGCCCCCAATTATCCTTGATTAGAATATCATCAAGGTTTTTATTCTCGGTTACATCCTCAGCTTTCCCGTCTCTGGTTTCTGATTCAAAATTATCTTCTGCTAATGAAGTAAATTCAAGGTGGCTTTCAGTGGCTTCAACTGGCCAACCTTTTCTTTTTGTTTGCTTAATATCTCCCATTATCGGTGGAGAACTTTTCTTAGTATTACCCCTATCTTTCGCACGGACATTGACTGGGAATCTTCTGTCGAGAAGAATTAGAATGATAGCGATTAATAAACCTGTAATGATTATTTTTTCCATAAAATGATATTAAAAAATGGGACGGTATTTTTTATTGAAATCATCAGTAATTTCCTTTTCAAACATTTCGAAATGATACGCCAGTATATTATCCAGATAAGCATACAGAGAAATCTGGTCATCGGCAATGATTTGAATAATACGCGAGAGGCGCTCGTGATATTCAGGACGGATATAGATACTTTTATCACCCCGCTTAGTCATTGTATGATGAGTAAGAAACTGCTCAACATAACTTAAATCTGATGTTTTTTTATTCTTCAACTTATTTTTTGCTTCACCCTTCTCCTTTGGAGGATCATCAGTTTTTGAAATAACTTCCTTCTTAGGACTTCCTGCCATAATGGACATCAGATATTGTTCATCGATCCCCCTATCATCATTGTTATTTTTTTCATATTCCATACTCTTATAGTTTTACAATTCCTAAAAATTCTTCTACAAATTGATCCAGCCTGCACTGAGCTAACAATTTAGGATCTGCAGGCAGTAAAGTCGATCGGAAAACAGTCTTTGTAATAGCCTCTCCTTCCTTTCTAAATCTTTTACTGTCTGTAATGCTTGTTTCCATAAGTGGCAGCCCTAAATCTGAAATCACTTTACTGTAGTTTTTGTAGAGCAACGTCCGTTCTCTTCCATCCACCTGATTCCAGAATAGATATACAGCCCGAATTCCCGTTTGAGTTTCTTTCATTAATACATTGGTCAGAACATGGGTGAAACTTAGCGTACTTTCCAGCACAACACGATCCGCAGTAATGGGAGAAAAAATATAATGGACATTCGTCAAAGTTTTTAAAATACCGGCGGTATTCACAGTTCCCGGCAGGTCTAAAAATATAGCATCAGGAATTATTTCGGAGCCATCAACATAAGCATCCATATCCTCTAAAACTTGGTCGGCTTTACTCTGGAAAATGGGATACGCTTTTTTATTAATACTCGTAAATTGTTTGTGAGCGATCTTTTTTAAAATCTCATTCTGCATCACCATTTTTAAATCCCGCTCTCTCATCTGGAGTAAACTGTACTGTGGAAAGTCACAGTCAAAAACGGCAACATGATACCTCATCCGATAATGAAGAATACTTGCTAGAAGTGATGTAAAAGTGCTTTTTCCTACCCCTCCTTTTTGAGTGGAAAATGCAATAATGGTAGGTTGCTTTTTTGTTTTCATTTTGCTTGATTTTGGTTATACATAATTGGGACGAAAGACTGATTGACAGCCCCTGGGCAATACATATATCAGGTTCCCCGTACAGCTTTCAGTGCTACTGGACGGAATTCCCTAAAGCTGTATTGACTTCAATCAGTTCTGGCTGAATGCCATTCATCCTGCAATCCTGAAAAATTGCTTTCCTGAAGACTATCTTTCACAGAGACTATCTTGACGGCCGGAATTCCGGAAGGCTGACATGCAAGGGTTCTGCTGTTCAGGATTTCTATCAGATCTGCAGTCAGGAAATCCCGCCCTCAATCTGATACAAATGAATACGATTTCTTCTTCGAAATATTCTTAATGGTCGTTTTTGGCTTTAAGTGACTGTCTTTGACTTTCTTTCTAATATTGTCCCTACAAATGATTCTGGTTTACTTTGTTTCATAAGACTAAGGAGTTTTTTGGAGTTGGACTGTTTTTAATGCTTTAAAGTATTAAATATATTTTCTTACTGAAATTTCCTTTCACCTGAAAGGAGCAAGTTATGTTTTGAGTGCCTCATAACTTTTTTCGTGCCTCAAAACAACTTGCCCTGGCTGGGGCTTTAAAAACCACTCCAAAGTCGTGATTTTACTAATATTAAATTAAATGCGATGGATGTAAATAAAAAAAGCAAAGGCGGGCGTAAGCCCAAGATGAATCCAAGTAAAAACAGATATGTATTTAGACTTACGGATGAGGAAAATATAAAGTTTTTAAATTTATATGAGGTTTCCGGAATGAGTAACAAAGCGAAATTTATTACAACAATTTTATTTCAGAAAGAATTAAAAATTGTAAAAGTTGATATTTCAACAATAGATTATCATACCCAATTGACCAAATTCTTCTACCAATTCCAGTCGATTGGAAACAATTATAATCAGATTGTAAAAATTTTATACCGAAACTTTTCTGAGAAAAAAGCGTCTTTCTATCTCTTTAAACTGGAAAATCATACCAGAGAACTAGCTTTAATTGGTAAGCAGATTATAGAACTCACCAAAGAATTTGAACAAAACCATATTCAAAAAAATTCTGAAAAATGATCGCTAAAA
Source organism: Chryseobacterium nakagawai (assembly GCF_900637665.1). Classification (NCBI taxonomy): domain Bacteria; kingdom Pseudomonadati; phylum Bacteroidota; class Flavobacteriia; order Flavobacteriales; family Weeksellaceae; genus Chryseobacterium; species Chryseobacterium nakagawai. The sequence goes on along the minus strand of NZ_LR134386.1, from coordinate 1,786,545 downwards.
TTGGAAAAGGTGAAAACCTATGGGGTGCTCTTACCTACAATCAACAGAAGGTGGATAACGAAAAAGGAACGGTTTTATTCACTAATAAGATTCCTGATTTGTGGGATCGACCTTATTCGGTTAGATTTTTTCATCAGTATTTTGAACCCTACTTGATTGCCAATAACAAAACTGAAAAACCGGTAAGACATATCTCACTTAATCCTGATCCTGAAGATAAGGTTAATGACAAAGATTATCGGGAAATGGCTCAGCAATATATGCAGGAAATGGGTTATGGAAATCAACCGTATGTTGTTTTTAAACATACTGATATTGACAGAACTCACATTCATATTGTGACCACCTGTGTCCAGATCGACGGAAAGAAAATATCAGATCGATATGATCACCCCCAATCAATGGAAACCTGCAGAAAACTGGAAAGACAATACAACTTAAAAGTTGCTGGTGAGAATAGAAATTTAAATCAAAACTCTATTTTTAAACCTATAGATTATACTAAGGGGAATATCAAAACACAATTATCCTCGATACTACGACACATTCCTCAAACCTACAGCATTCAAAGTATAGGTGCATATAACGCTTTACTCTCTCAATTCAATATCTCCTGTGAAGAGGTTACTGGAGAACTGCACGGAAAAATGAGACAAGGAATCGTCTATTTTGCAACGGATAAAAATGGAAAAAAAGTAAGCAATCCTTTTAAATCATCCCTTTTTGGTAAGCATGTAGGAGTAGAAAATATTCAGGTGCTTATTGAGAAGTCAAAAGTGAAAATGAAAAATAATCCTTCAAAACTCATTCTTAAAAGAACTATAGAAACCGCTCTCAGTACAAGTAAATCGGAAGCTTCTTTTAAGACTCAACTTTTGGAACAGGGAATCGCTACGGTCATACGAAAGAATGATGATGGGAGAATATACGGAATTACATTCATAGACCATAACTCCAAATCTGTTTGGAATGGTTCACAGTTGAGTAAAGAGCTTTCAGCCAACGCATTCAACAAACTATGGAATGAGATAGAAACAAAGCCTGAAACCAATTCATATAATAGATCTAACAATGATATATCGCTTGAAAAATCTTCAGAACATTTCTTCAACAATAACAGCTACGAAGTATTTGACGGATTTTTTAGCGGATTATTGTCTTCAGGTCCTCATGAGGATCAAGAGGAACAAATTTTTGAATCACAAATGAAAAAGAGACAAAGAAAAAGAAGAAAAAAATAATATTCTTTTGATAAACTACCTTTATAATTATACTCTCAGAGCCATAGTCAGCCATTGTATTCTTGCAACGGCACATTCATAATTAAGAATGTGCAATCCTGTATTTATGCGTCTAAAATGTGATATGCAGGGTGAAGACGATTTAAGAGGGCTTGCCAAAATCATGGCATTTATGCGAGCGGTCAGTATTATTATGGTACTAATGCATCTGTATTGGTTTTGTTACGGATTTTTTGCACAGCAACAATGGACACTGGAACTCATCAATAAGATTCTTTATAATTTTAACAAAACAGCAGGGTTATTTTCTCATACCATATACTCTAAGCTGTTCGCAATAGTTTTACTGGCTTTGAGTTGCCTCGGAACAAAGGGAGTCAAAAATGAAAAGATCACTTGGAAAAAAATTAGTATTGGTTTTTCTATTGGTTTTGTCTTATTCTTTTTAAACGCAATTATTTTACAACTTGATACCAGCTTTTCAGCTCTGCTTTATATTCTATCTACCTGTTCCGGATACATCTTCTTGATGCAAGCAGGAGTCTGGATAAGCCGTCTACTCAAAACAAACTTAATGACCGATGTTTTTAACAATGAGAATGAAAGTTTTCAGCAGGAAACCCAATTACTCTATAATGAATACTCTGTTAACCTTCCTACACAATTCTATTATCAAGGGAAGTGGCATCAGGGATGGATTAATGTGGTGAATCCTTTTCGTGCCACCATTGTCTTAGGAACTCCAGGTTCAGGAAAATCCTATGCTGTTGTCAACAACTATATCAGACAACATATTGAAAAAGGATTTTCCATGTATATTTATGATTTTAAATTCGATGATTTGTCTACTATTGCGTACAACCATCTTCTCAATCATTCTGATGCTTATACTGTAAAGCCGAAATTCTATATCATCAATTTTGACGACCCCAGAAAAAGTCATCGATGTAATCCCTTAAATCCTAATTTTATGACGGATATATCGGATGCATATGAAGCTGCTTACACTATTATGCTGAATCTGAATAGAAGCTGGATACAAAAACAGGGCGATTTCTTTGTTGAGAGTCCCATTATATTGTTAGCTGCCATCATATGGTTTCTTAAGATATATAAGAACGGTAAATACTGTACTTTTCCACATGCTATTGAACTGCTTAACAAAAAATATGAAGAGGTCTTTACGATATTAACCTCTTATTCTGAATTAGAGAACTACCTATCTCCTTTTATGGATGCATGGCAAGGGGGTGCCCAGGATCAATTGCAGGGGCAAATCGCTTCTGCAAAGATTCCTTTGTCAAGAATGATCTCACCACAATTATACTGGGTAATGACCGGAGACGATTTTTCTTTGGATATCAATAATCCCAATGAGCCTAAAATTCTGTGTGTTGGAAATAATCCTGATCGTCAGAATATTTATTCTGCTGCTCTTGGGCTATACAATTCGAGAATTGTGAAGCTGATTAATAAAAAAGGACAGTTGAAGAGTTCGGTGATTATTGATGAGTTGCCTACTATTTATTTCAGAGGCCTAGATAATTTAATTGCTACTGCCAGAAGTAATAAAGTTTCCGTATGTCTTGGATTCCAGGATTTTTCTCAGTTGACAAGAGACTATGGAGATAAGGAAAGTAAAGTCATTCAGAATACGGTCGGCAATATTTTCAGCGGTCAGGTGGTTGGGGAAACAGCAAAAACGTTATCTGAACGTTTTGGAAAAATACTGCAAAAAAGACAGAGTATATCCATCAATAAGAATGATACGTCCACCTCTATTTCTACCCAATTGGACAGTTTGATACCTGCTTCGAAGATTTCTACCCTGACCCAGGGATTTTTTGTCGGTGCTGTATCTGATAACTTTGATGAAAGGATTCAGCAGAAGATTTTTCATTCCGAGATTGTTGTAGACAATGTTAAGCTTTCTCAAGAAATGAAAAGCTTTCAGCAGATACCACCGATCCGATCCTTTATTGATGAAGACCGGAATGATTCTATGACCAGGCAGATTCAGGATAATTACAGAGAAATTAAGTCAGATATTCTCAATATCATCAAAGATGAAATGGATCGAATAAAAAATGATCCTGATTTGCAACATTTATTGAAATCGGATTAAAGAATGAAACCTCAAATACCATACGATTTGAGGTTTCCATTTATATGTATGTATGTTACTCAGCATCGCTGTTCATAAAATATTGATTCAAATTGTCACTCACCAATTGAAGGAATTTGGTTGGTCCCTGTTTTCGGTTACGGATTTCAAAGATGGTTTTATGAAAGTTACCTAAATCGCAATCCAATGACTTTTCTGTAAATTTTATGACTTCGCTTAACTCTATATTACCGCCGTTAAAACAACGCATCTGGTAAAGTGCATAGATAAGCTCTATAAGACCGACCTTTGATCCCGACCAGCTCAAAGGAGAAAATACTTTTGTGGTAAAGTTATCATTCGAATTTTCAATTTGCTTTTTTAAATACTGATCAAACTGCTGATTGGAAATAAATCTGGCGATCATATGATCGTGGGATGTTGTAAAATTCGGATCATAATTATAAAATCCGGATGATAGCTTCATTTTTAGGTCGTAGGAATTGCGAACAAATATTTTATTATCAAGATAGGTTGCTTCCCGTTTATAGTAGCTGTAAAATTCAGAATGCTCCAAATAAAAGTCTTTCAATTTTTCCTGTTCTGCTTCATAATATTTTTTTAAGGTCTTATTTCCGGCAGCCGGTTTATGAGATTCAATATCCAGTACTGCTGAATAATAAATAAATTTTGCAATAAACTGCGGTTTCAGTTTTTTAAAAAAGAATACTTCTTCAGCAATATGATCAAAATGATGGTTGGAAACCAAAAGTTTTAATTTCCTTATTGACTCATCAATAATAAGTAATGCCTTTTCTGAAATTTTGATCAGATCATTTCCGTCAGCATTGACTTCGTTAATCTTTAGGTCCAGATCCTCCAATAACTTCGAAGCTCTTTTAAAAATTGTTTTTGTTACCATGTCCTTTTTTAAGAAATTTACAAAAATTACCTAAAGCACGACTTAATCAACTAATACCCAGCTCCCTTTTCCGATTCTTTATATAATCAGTAGGTCTGATCCCATTGATATCAAAGAACAGATTTGAAAAGTTCTGGCGTGCCGCTATACCGCATTCATCAGCCAAAGCCTCGATAGTATAATTTAAATACTTACTGTTGGTATTTAGTAGATTAGTGATATAATTAATTCTCAGTTCAGCCATGTATTTATTAAAATTTACCCCTTTTTGTTCATTGATATAAACCGAAAGATAGTGGGAATTGGTTCCCAGCTTTAAAGCAATACTTTTCTGCGTAATCCCTTTCTTTTTGAAATGTTGCTCCTGCTCAAACTTCTGAAGCTTTTCTTTTATTTCTAAAGCCATTTCCGGGGTAAGAGAAGTCTTTCTTACAGGCAGTTCTATCATTTCTTCTCTTAAAATATCATTCATATTATATTTTCCTTCAGCAATTCTCTTTTGAAGAAGCTGATATTGTTTTTTTATCTTTTGATCTCTTCGATACCGGACAACAAAAAAACCAAGAACTACACTTCCTGAAGCAATCAGTATCTGAGCCAATACTATTTTTTTAGTACTGGATCTCTCGATTTCTTCTTTTGCATCCATCAGTGTACGTCGGTCAAAATCTTTATGAAGTTTCAAAGATAAATAGGGAAAATCTTTACTGATTAAACTGTCAGCTTTTAAAAGCTGATTGGTATAGTACAGTTGCTTTTCTAGGTCTTTATCTTTATAATGATCGATAAGATAGTGATAACTCTTATAAACCTCTGGAAGTATAAAATCATGTTTATTGAAAATAGAATCTATTTTGTTATAACATCCTACAGCCTTATTTACATTATCCTGTGCTTCATAGGTTTTACCCAGATAATAATATACTACAGAAGCCCAAGCAAAATCATTTCTCTTTAGAATATTGGGTAAAGATTTTTGCAAGTGATCCTGAGCATCAACATAATCTTTATGATGAAATCTGGAAATTCCTATGCATTTTAGGAAATAGCTTTTTTCAAGTACAAAATCATTATTATTGGCAGTTATCCGATAACCTAAATTACTTAAACTATCACTCTTGGCAAAATGATGCAGATATCTGTTAAGTACAGTCAATTGATGTAAGCAGTTGAGATACGCCTTCTCATAGTTAAACTGTTCATTTTCATGATGGTTTTCATTCAACTTTGACCTGTAAAATGAAGTACATTCAAGAAAATGCTTCATGGCGTCATCATAATAGCCCAAATGACTTTTTACAATTCCTAAATGATAAAGGACTTTATACCTATGGTACTCATCTTTTGAGCCTTTTGAATGCGTATAGGCTTTAATGTATTCATTTAAAGCCAGCTTAAATTTTTTTTGATAAAAATAATAGATGATTCCCTTGCTTAAATATTCTTTACTGATGTCATCTTGGCTTCCATGCTGCAAACTGACAGTGAGTGCGCTGTCAGCATACTTAATCTTGTTTTTATAGTCAAACTGTCTTGCATCTCTATACCCTTGAATCAGCTTTGAAAAATTATTTTCGTTTTTTGCTTTCTCAATGTACAGTTTTACATAAGGCATTGCATGAATGTCATCTATTGCCATTTTTTCATAAGGCTTTCTAATTTCACTGAAAGTTTTTTCATCTTTCTTTTGTGAAAATAAAAATTGCGAAAAAACAGGAAATAAGATGAGAAAGCAATAAAACTTTTTCATAGACTGATATTTAGAACCTCACCATCTCAAAAATAAACATTTATGTTTTAAATAAATCAAATTTCAATGAATTAAATAACAGAAACATAAAAATCCTGTAAAACATGCAAATACAGCCACTTAAACTCTGATATCCGCATGTAGTAATTTTAAAATTGAGACGTAACAATTTTAAAATAGCGCCATATAACAGTTTTTTTTAGCTCATAAGCCGGATAATTTTGACATCAGAATTCTAATATAATCCGGCCGGGATAACCCAATTAAAATTATCAAAATGAAAAAGTTTATCCCATTTTTTAGTATAATCATCGTAGCAGTTTGTCTACAAAACTGCACCCATCGAGATGAAGATATGATTTCAAATAGTGAATATATTGAAAAATCAGAGCCCACAATAAATGGCTTAGTAATGAAACAGGATTCTGCTAAATCCGTAGAAGTCATTGAAGATCCTGGAACAAAAGATCCTCCTGTCAGAGACGGTGATAATTGGCGGCTTACTCAGGATTAAAAACAAAAAAATATGATTCCTCATACCTCCATAACAGTTGTTACAGGCTTACCATGTCCAAAGAGTGGCATCTGGGAAAGTATGGGGAATTTCAAAACAACTGTAACCCTCTTTAAAGGTGAACCGATGCCTGAATATTGCGGATGGAAGATTAAATGGAGATTGGTTCAGGTCTGTTAAACCTAATAATAACATACCATGAAAAACGTACAAACTATCTTTATCAAAACTGTTTCCTGCTTTTTTATTCTATTGTTTGTTTATGCAAGTGTGAGCAAATTGCTTGATTTTGAAAACTTTCAAATACAGATTGCTCAGTCACCTTTACTAAGTGCTTATGCAGGGGGTATTTCTTATGCTGTTATTATTGTAGAATTAATTATTGTACTGTTATTAACTTTTCCAAGCAGGAGATTAATCGGATTATACTTATCAACTGCATTAATGTCAGCATTTACGATCTATATATTTCTCATTCTAAATTACAGTGACTTTGTTCCTTGTTCCTGTGGAGGAATCCTGGAAAAAATGGGATGGACTGAACATCTGATTTTTAATATTCTTTGTGTAGCTATAGGAGGTCTATCTGTTCTCATCATGGGAAGAGCAAATCATAAGACTTACCGTAAAACAGCATTGATCTTAGGAATTTCCAATATTTTGAGTTGTATTCTTGTCATTGTTTTGTTTTTTAAGTCAGAATACATTATAAAACAGGAAAACAATTTTACAAGAAGGTTTCTGATGCATCCTATTTTAAAAGTAAAAAGTATGGATCTGGAGAACCATTCATTTTATTTTGCTGGTGCTAAAAATGAAGAGCTTTACTTAGCTAACCGAAGCCTCCCTCAAAATTTATTAGCAGTTGATTCACTTTTAAAAAAAGCTGTAAATACAAAGATTGATCTGGAACTCAGCAAATATCCTTTTAAAAAAATTGAGATTAAAGTTAAAGATCACCATTATTATATCTATGATGGAAATGTACCCATCATATTAAAAGGCAAATTAGGTGATGTAAAAAGCAAAATAATCAGTTTTAACGATGCATTTTTTAGCCAGCTTGAAATTATTGACAGTAATAGAATTGCCATTCGCACCCTCTCATCTCAAACCAGGAATTTAACGCTGGGAACTATTTTAATCAATCACAATGGTAAAAATCAGGTGACACTGCATCCTGATTTACTTGAAAAGCAGTTGGATGGTTTTTTTGATTCCGACGGCTATCTTTCATCTGATCCTATAAGACCAACTGTCAGCTATATCTACAGTTACAGAAACCAGTTTCTTGTCATGAACCATTCAATGCAGCTTATTCACAGATGGAGAACTATTGATACGACTAAAATCGCACAGATTAAAGTAACATCGCTGTCCAATGGAAAATCTAAAATGTCTAAACCTGCACTAAAAGTTAACGGGCATGCGATCGTATACAGAGGTCTGTTATTTAATCCTGCTCAATTAAGAGGGAGACATGAATCTTTAAACAGATGGAAGGAAAGCAAAGTTATTGACATCTATAATACCGAATCTCAGGAATATATTGGCAGTATGTACATCGACAATATTAAAAATAATACCATGTCAGATTTTAGAATTACCGATGAGCATTTGTACGCAATTATTGGAAATCAGCTGGTACAATATAAACTTACCCAGCCCCTGAAAAAACATTTTAAAAACGGGGAAGCCGAAAACCGTGTTTCAGAGTAGGCAGCAAATCAAATATTTTTTTATTATGAAAAAAATTCTTTTTCCTGTCATCCTGGTAGCACTGGGAACAGGGTCAGCTTTTGCCACCATGTTGGCAAAGAAGAGTACACGAGCTTTAGAGCCGGCTTACAGAATTGTTAGCTTAGGTGGTGGTCAGTTCAAATGTGAGGATGCTGATCAGGAATGCAGCAATATCGTTTCCGGTGATGTCTGTGAATGGGCATTGGATACCAGCGTTGAACTGCATAGAATCGGTTCAGGCACGATGTGTGGAACGCCACTTTATAAAATTCCTTAGTGCATTGTATAAAGTATTAATTAAATGAGGGACGCTATTCTGCGTCCCTTTTCATTTCTTTATCGATCCATCCTATATCTTTCCGGCTTTTCAGGTGATAGTCCCACCATTCTAAGATTTTAGTATTAAGATCCCTGATGTCTTCGGAACTTTTCTTGAAGGTGTGTTCCTGATCTGCATACATCAGTGCCACCACCTTTTTTCTGTTTCTTAATAATCCCATATAGAAGCTCATGGTTTGCGTTGGCGGAATATTCGTGTCTTTCTTACCTGCCCAAAGCAATACAGGTGCGTTGACTTTCTCAATAAAATTGATGGGATTATTTTTATAATACAGGTCCTTATCCTCTGAAAAAGAAACTCCCATTGAAAACTGCCCTGTTTCAAATCTTGAATAGTCTGCTATTTTAAACAGTTCATTAAATGAAAAGTAAGTATTCATAATATCACTAAGACCTGCCCCCGAGACATAGGCTGCGAACCTTTCTGAATGGGTAGCGATAAAGTTGGTCTCATAACCACCAAATGAGTGTCCTGTCAAACCCATGCGTCTGAAATCAATATTTTCATTTTCCCGAATCGCATCTAATCCAGAATGAACACAATCAAGCGCCGAAATTCCCGGCCCCCTTCTATCTGAAACAATGTCCGGTTGAAAAACCATATAACCGTTCTCAAGAAGCAGTCGAATATTGAATCCACTGGGTCCCCAGGCGGGATACAGGTATTTGTTGAATTCATCATGCTGAATACTGTATACCTGTACCACCAAAGGATATTTTTTTGTCTTGTCGAATTTAATGGGATAATATAGAACTCCTTTCAGGTCCTTACCTTCACTGTTGGTGTATGAAATAACATTCTGCTGCAAGTCTATCGCTTCTTTATCATGAAGGTTGGTTGTATAAAGTACCTTCTTTTGACCTGATGACTTGCTTTTGCTGTACAACCGTGGAGACATGTTGTAGTTTTCTTCGATCGAATACATTAAATCATGCTTGTCCTTTTGCGAGAACATTTTAATCCTGTTGCTGCTGTACGGCATTATTTCTTTGAGCTTACCTTTATAAAAAGAATAATATCCGGACTCATTATGATTTTCTCTCCTGATATGCAGCATCAACGGCTGTGACATTTCAATAGTTCGTTGTGTTATCTTAAAAGATTCCATCTGATGAATCATTTTTCCACTGTATTCATAAAAGCTGATTTTGCTGTTCTCTTGTTTAAATGCTGTTTTTAACACACCTGTTTCCAGGTGATAATTGATCAGTCGGTCTCCTGCCGTAAAGAGCAAACTGCCATCAGGCATAAAGATAGGATAGCTTAATGTTCCATTATAATCGATCATTTTTGTCTGCTTTAACAGATGATCGTAGACCATCCATTGATTCTTATACATCAGAAATCCGATGGTGTAACGACTGTCCTTTCCTATGACCATTTCTGAAGCATTCTCAAAAACAAGTTCAGATTTGTTTTCTAAAAGGTCATATCGATATACATTCAGGCTTCTAAATCCACGGTAATCATTGTCCTCCCTGGCATTATACGTCCAAAAATAACGTGGATGGTCTGTCGCTACATAAACCTGCATTGATTTAGGAGGGATAGAATGAACTTGATTATTTTTAACATTCCATACCATATACTGATGCTCAATCAGCCCCTGGTCCTTATTGCGCAGATATTTGTCTCCTCCATACCATATTTCAAGTTTTCCAGTTTTCTCGGGGAGGTTCCTAACGGAAATATCAATCAAAAAAGTTTCAGAATGACCTGCTTCAGTTACTTTCATGTTTTGGGCATCTCCCAGACTGATCCGGTTGTTATGAAACAGCTGCCCGTCTGATACTCTCAACAATCTTATCCTGATCTTTCCATTAGGACCTATTTTTTCTTTTACAACAATAAATCTCTCTGATTCTAAAAGATCCATCGCAACAATGTTAGTTGCAGTGGAATAAAGCAATTTCATAGTGCTTCCATTCCAATTCAATATTTGATGAAATCCTCCCCTTTCAGCAAGGATATAAACCTGTCCCTGCTCCGAAATAGTATAGTTCAATGTTCCCGCCTCATGGTGAAGCACTTTTCCTTTGGTATTATAGATTTTCAGATTTTTATCAGTACCCAATATGACATATTGCTTCAGGGTTTCATTGACATTGCATCGCTGTACACTATCATAAATTTCTCTTTTTTTGGACTTCAGCTCAATTAATTCAGCCCTGCCCGGTCCTGAAGCAAAGACCGTATAATTGTTCAGAAAACTGATGTTGCTCTTTTTTAAAATGGTATCGGATGGAATGACTGCTGATTGGCGGTCAAACACAAGAACTGAATCAGAATTATTCGCATACATTTTAGTCACCAAAACGAATCTCTGATCTTCAGATACCTTCATCTGACCTATCATCGTTGAGAAATGCGACATCCACTGGTCCAATTCCTTAATCGACCTCTGTGCATTAAAGCAATGCAGAGAAAACAGCAGAATAATTAAACAATATGCTCTCATTAATACCCTAAATTTTGAGGATTCAGATGGGGATTCAGCAGCAGTTCCTGTTGCGGAAGAGGCCATACTTTATGTTGATCTTTCCAGTTGGGTTTGGTCTGCTGTAGTTCATTAAGCTTTCCTGCTCTTTTCAAATCAAGAAACCGATGTCCCATTTCTGTAAAAAACTCTTTTCTGTTTTCATCAAGGATTTCCTCAAGAAGCTGCTGTTGTGTAACAGAACTGCCTAGCAATGGCTGTCCTGCCCTTTGTTTGATCGGGTTAATAAACGGTAGGGCCTCTGACATTTTATTTTGTTGAGCCAGAGCTTCTGCCAACAGCAAATAGGCCTCTTCCAGTCTGAAGACAATGGAGTTTTCTATGGAGTTGGAAAACCTTGCTTTGTATTTTTCAGCTCTGTACCAGGTGTTGCCCCCAACTGTAACAGATCCCATCCAATATTGCTTTCTAAGATCTCCATTCTGAAACGAGCTGACCAGAGATGCGGAAAGTGCCATGGAAGTAGGAGCAACATTGACAAAATAGTAAATCGTTGCTTCTCTCACCGCATCCCCATTGTTTTTAGGCTTGAGCTGCCAGATAATATGGCTGCCGTTTTTAAGAAAGACCTTGGTGATATCATTTTGAAACTGATACAGCGGACTCTGAACTACTTTTTTCAAGGTGGCTTCTGCCTCACTCCATTTCAGCTGTTGCATCTGAACTTTGCCCAGAAGAAGCTGGGCTGCTTTTTTATTAATATAGATGCGTTCATTATTTTGGTATGTATCAGAAAGCAGTTCAATAGCTTCCTTCACATCAGATTCAATTCTCATCAGCACTTCTGCAGAAGGTGTTTTTGAAATACTCTGATTGATCATATAATTGGTGGTCACAGGAAAAGGAATATCTCCATAAACCTGCTGGACATAGAAAAAGAGCAAAGATCGGATAACCAGGGTCTCCCCTTTTATCCTTGCTTTATCAGCTGCCGGAATATGATCTGCTCCTTCCAGCCCTTCGAGTATGGAATTGCTGACATATATTTTCTGATACGCAGCATTCCAGAACGAACTGACAAACTGGTTGGAATCAATCTGTGTATTATTGGATAATTCGGGCAGTCCATTAGTGGCATTGACTGCATAGTAGGTCAGGTCATCAGTATAAAGCCCCAAAAGCCTTCCGCTTTGATCTCCCGTAACAGGTGATGATTCCCACAATCCGGCATACAGTCCAGATAATACGGCGTTGGCAGTCTGAGTATCACTGAAAACGGTTTCTGACAACATCTGATTGTCAGGCAAATCCACTTCCAGCATTTTTTCACACGATATAGCGGTACTCATCAGATAGATGAGCACAGCCATTATTATACTATTGAATATTGATTTCATTGTTTTTGTATTGGGTTAAATAATATGACGGTCTTTGGTTGCCGTTAAGCATTCATCACAGCGTAAGTTGAATGCCCAATGAATATGTTTTCAAAGGAGGCAGGAATCCAAAAGAGGTCATCTCGGGATCAATTCCAAAAAACTTCGTCCATGTCCAGAGGTTCTGCCCCTGAAAATAAAGTTTTACTTCCCTGAAAAGACCTGAGTCCAAAGAAAGATTATAGGTAAGCTGTACATTCTTAAGCCTTATAAATGAAGCGTCAGAAACACTGGCATCACTATTTTGAAAAAGGCTGTGCGAAGAATTTGACGTAGAGCGGTACGGCATATAAAGGCCATTGGGATTCGAAGGCGACCATACATTCAATGCCTCTACCGGGAGATTCGCCATAATCCCCGGAGAAGACATTGCTGAGTTATAGTTTCGGCTCAGTTGCTTTACAAATTGCAACAAAAATGAAAAGTTCCAGTTTCGGTAGCGCAACTCATTGCTTAGCCCTCCGTAAAACTGCTGTCCAAGATTTCTGATCACCTGCCTGTCATCCGGTGATGCGATCTTTCCGTCGCCATTGAAATCGGTAAAATCATAGACCAAGGTAGTAGGATTTACCCCCTGAAGCTGGTAGAGTTTAACAATATTTACAGGCTGTCCGATCACATAAGTATTGGCATAGGATGAACCTTCAAGTCCCGGAAAGGAAATCAGCTTGTTTCGGGGAATGGTGATATTGAAAGAACTTTTCCATGAAAAATTTTTCTTATTGATAATTTCTCCGCTGGCCTCAAATTCAAATCCTGTATTCTGAATAACAGCATCCAGATTGGCCAGCACACTGCTGAATCCCGTTACTGAGGAAAGCTGATAGCCTACCAATTGATTTCCTGAGCGGTTTCGGTAATACGCAGCACTTAGGTTAAGTCTGTTGTTGAACAATCCCAGTTCAAGAGCAGCTTCTGTTTTGATGGTTCTTTCCCAGCTGAAATCAGGATTGTAGAGTTTTGTTGGAGCCAGTCCTGTACTGCCGTTGTAGATGAGGTTAGCCGTAGCAAAGGTATCGAGGTATTGGTAATCCCCGATATTATCACTTCCCGATGAACCATAACTTCCTCTCAGCTTTCCAAAACTGAGCCATGAGATGTTCTTCATAAAATCTTCTTCCGAAAACAACCATGCTGCCCCAACAGCACCGAATATTGCATATTTATTATTGGGTCCAAATCGGCTGCTGCCGTCTCTTCTTCCAGTGATGTTGAGAATGTATTTTTTATCATACTGATAGTTGATTCTGCCGAAAAAAGCACCGTATCGGTATTCAGTACTGATCTGGTCAAGGACGACCTTATTGATTGCAGCACCTATATTATAGATAAAGGCATTACTCTCAAAACCAGACCCCTGAATTTCACCTCGGTCTGAAACATCTCTTTGATAAGTACCTCCCACCAGGATATCAAATTTATGTTTACCTGCTCTGTACATCCAGCTTATCTGGGGTTCTATCACCATAGACAGTCTGTTCTGGTTGGATTTTGAAGACATCGAATTGAGAGGTGTTGCCCCAGCAGAAGGGCTATACGCCGTACTCGGACGAAGTGACCATTCTTCAAAAGTCTGATAGGTTAAACCTCCATTGAGTTTGAGCTTAAAGTTGTCAAAAGCTTCATACTCCATACTGATATTGTTAAGGAATTGCAGATTGTTATTGGAATAGGAGTTCTCAAAAGCCGCTGCGGGATTCGTAAACGTATTGTTTTCCCAGTTAAGGTTACCTTCCGCATCATAAAGAGCAGGTGCATTGGGAGCCAGAATATACGACTGTCTTGTCGCATCAGAGGTAATCAGGTTATTGTCTGTTGCTGTAAAAATATTGGATGAGTTAAAACTGAATTTTCGATCAGCAGACCTGTGGCTGATATTTCCTGAAACAGTACTGGTTCTGTACCTGAAATCCCTGCCAAACACCGTGGTTTGTTCATTATGACCAAGACTGAGCAGGAAATTGGTATTTTCACTTCCTCCACTGAGTGAAAGCTGGGTATTTGACAAAGCCGCATAATGACCAGTCAGTTCCTTTCTCCAATCGGTATAACGGTTGGAGTCCCAAGTTCCGTTGATGTCATAGGCGTTAGTAGGATAGACAGAGATATTGCTGTTGGCAAATGCCTGCTTTCTCATATCAAGATACTGAGCAGTATTCATCATTTTGAGGTTTGAAATGGCATGGCTCAGACCATAGGAAGAGTTCAGGGTCAGTTTTAAATTTCCTTTTTTTCCTTTTTTGGTGGTCACCAGCACTACTCCATTAGCACCTCTTGAACCATAAATGGCGGTAGCATCTGCATCTTTAAGGATCTCGAAACTTTCAATATCATTAGGATTGATGCTGTTCAGTGGATTGATATCTGCATTGGGAAGGATACTTCCTGCATAAGAAGAACTGATTCCCGTACCCACCGGAACACCATCAATAATATAAAGCGGCTGATTGCCATCAATGACAGAATTGCTTCGGGTTCGAAGACTATTTCTGCCTCTGATCTGAATATCAAATCCACCTCCGGGAGTTCCTGAATTCTGGGTAATACTGACTCCTGCCATTCTTCCCTGTGTTGCTGACAGTACGTTGGTGACAGGCTGATTTTCGATATCTTTTGCTGAAACTTTGGCAATACTACCGGTTCTTTCTTTGTCTTTAACCTTGTAGTAGCCGGCGTTGAGAATAACTTCTTCGATTCCCTTTACTTTTTGTTCTAAGCTGATATTGACGACGGTCTGATTGGTGACTGTGAATTTCTCTTCTGCATAATCAGGGTGTCTGAACAATAGGATGGGATTTTCTGCTGAAACCTGCAATGTGTAGGTTCCGTTATTAGCGGTTATCGTTACCTGATCACTACCCTCTTGGGAGATCACAACCCCTGAAAGAGGTTTACCTGATGAGGTGACGGTACCGGAAATTGTACGGGTTTGGCCTTTTGTACCAATGCTGACAGCGGTAAACATAAGGCCAAAGAAAATACCTCCTATATGGTAATAGGAATTTTTCATAGATTTGTAAAGGTTTTTAATTTTCTAAAGATTAATTACTGAACTACGCTCTTTCCTGATGTTTTAGTCGACTGACAGGAAGGGGCTTTTTACATTCTTCTGTTTTTAAGTTGAGTAGTTTTTTTGATTCATTTTTAAAATAAAGACTTTCCTGATGCCCTTTGGTATGAAAAAGGACTGGTGAGTTTCTGTAAGCAGTGACCATAAGGCACCGGAAAGAATTTAATATGAATGAAATCTGTGTTCCCGTGTAAGCTTTTTAAAGCCGCAATAGGTTGTACATTCCTATTGTATCATGTAGTCTGATACTATGTTTAGGAAGCGGGCTTAGATTTTTTATGTAGAAAAGAGCAACTTCATTAGAAAAAACGGCATGGGAACTCTACAATATCTGATTCGAGGTACTGGTATACCCATCCCAAGATAAGAGAGACCCACGCCTAGGTCGTGAGCCGCTTACTTATTATCTCAGGGATTTAAAAATTACCAGTTTTCGAACCGAGACTCTAAGCAATAGCTTCTATTTTTCTTTGAAGTATCGCAAAGTTACATTTTCTGTAACTTATTTTACAAATATAAAAAAACTTTTTAAATGTAGGTTAATTCAACTACAATTAATTATTAAAATCTTTCCAAATTGCCCATCGAATGCTAATTTCAATGGATAAAATTGAATTTCGAATAGCTTTTGGTAAGCAAGTTGAAAAGTTTAGGACAAAACTAGGCCTAAGCTATCGTGCATTAGCTCAAAAATGTGACGTCGATCATAGTAATATCAGCAAAATTGAAAAAGGAGAAGTCGACATAAGAATGTCAACGATACAAGAACTATCAAAGGGATTAGATGTGCATCCACAAGAATTATTTAATTTTAAAATAAATGAAAAATCCTAACTTTTTGTTAGGATTTTCTTTTATTTACCAATTACTTTATAATAACGTTCAGAACATTGTTTTAGAACTTCTTCTGTTTCTTTAAATTCTTTTTTGGCTTTGATGTAGTCTTTGTTGATTTGATAGAGACCTATTGATAAAACAATAATAGCAATAGTTGAAAAAATGCAGTAGATTTTTAGTAATTTCATAGATGTGTTTTTATTTAAATGTAAAAAATATTACAATCCATCTAATTTATAATAATTTTGTATATTCGAATAACAAACTAATAACAATTAAAATGGAAACAAAAAACAACATCGGCGAATGGACAGCCACTGTCAAAAATGAAGGTAAAACTCCTCAAATCAATGTAGATGGTAGGTTCCCTACTGATGGACAAAAACCCGGATATCGCTTAATCAAAAGTGTACCGCAGGGTATAAACCCTACTGTATTAATGCTCACATTAGAATTCGGAAATTTAGTAACAGAAGAAGGTACAGTATTTTTCACTGTTCACTATAATGAAGCTATTAGCTCGACTGAGACATACAAAACTGTGTTAGTAGTTGACAATGATGGTCGTAAAATTGCGAATATTAATGTTAATAATTCTTAGTGATTTTCCTTCGGAAATATAATAATATTAAAAATTTAATGATTACCGATAGTCCTGACGAAAGTCGGGATTTTCTTTGAAGAAGTTTTGAAATCATAGAAAAATTCCGTGAAAATACTGACTCAAAACTTTACAGTGTTTTTTATTTTTGTTGTTTACGGGAAGCCATAAAATATTGTAAATAATGTTTTATAAATTTGATATATATACAAAATAAACTGATAAATATGAAATTACTTGAATCGAATGAGTGGAAAATTATTAAACAAATTAATATCATCTCAAAAAATTCTTATGCTGTTGACATTGCCATTGGGCAAATAATTTATGAAAGAGATATAAATGATGAATACAAGTATAATGATGGATCGGATGATCATAGAATAACAAAATTAATAAACTATCCAAAGCAAAACTGTTTTCCCACAGATGAAATTGATGAAATAATATTAAACTCAATTAGAGATAAATATCCTAATTCTTTTATTACAAACTATCAAATAATTTTCGATTCAGATTCCGAAAGGATTTTACATTTTATCAATAGACCAAAAGAAGAAGCATATTTAGAAATTAGACCTGATTTTTCAAAAATAGATCTAAATACACTTTACGGACAAGAAATTGAGATCTTTAGAAAAAAAATTAACATCTATCAAGATTTCACTTTAGATAGTATTAAAAATCAGTATTTTGTTGGCTATTGTGACTATTCACGACATAAAAATATATTTAATAAACTTGATACAATAAAATTTTATTAAAAAATATAAATGCTTTTGCATTAGAAACAAAGTATACAATTTAAAACACCAATGGACGATGGGATTTTTTGCTTTTAATTATAATTCTCCGCTATTAAATTGCACAGTAAGCATGGTGTCAAGCATTCTTTAAAGTGATAACAATATTACACTAAAAATGAATCCAGACGAAAAAGTATTTAAAATAATATCCGTAGATGGTGGAGGAATAAAAGGTTTATACTCTGCATCTATATTAAAAAGATTAGAAGCGAAATTTAATTGCTTAACATCAGATCATTTCGATATGATCTGTGGGACATCTACAGGGGGGCTTATCGCTTTGGCTATAGCATCAAAGATACCAGCTGATAAAATATGTAAATTTTATGAGGAAAAGGGAGAATTAATATTCCCCAAACACCCCGTTAGAAACTTTCCCTTTATAGGTAAAATTGATATAGGATTTTTAAAGCAGATAGCAAAGGGAGGAAAATATAAACAAGAAGGTTTAAAAAAATCTCTTATAGAAATTTTTGGAGACAGAAAAATCGGAGATTCTAATAACTTGTTATGCATACCTAGTTATTCTGTAACAGAAGCAAAGCCAAAGGTTTTTAAATACGATCATCTTGAGGGTGATTTATCCCGTGATAATGGTGCTCTCATGTATGACATTGCATTAGCAACATCTGCTGCGCCTACTTATTTCCCAATGGCAGAGCTAGAATATTACCATAATGAACAATTCATAGACGGAGGTGTTTGGGCTAATAATCCAACATTAGTCGGTTTGTTGGAAGCCTTAAATAATTTTGTAGGAACAAATAAGAGCTATAATAAAATAAGTATTTTATCATTAAGTAGCCTGAGCATTACAGGAGGAAATCCAGTAGGCTTGAAAAATGAGCGGTCTTTTAAAGATTGGGGATCCGATTTATTTGAAACTTCTATGAATGGACAATCCTATTTTACGGATTTTTTCCTAAAAAAAATCACCGAAATAAGTGATATAAATATAGATTATATACGAATACCATCAGTTAGCATCTCAAAAGATCAAGAAAGTTTAATACAACTAGATGTTGCAAACAAAGAAGCGTATGATTTAATGAAAATAAAAGCAGAAGAACAATCTTTAGTTTACGAAAAAGATGAAAAAATAAATAAATTATTTACAACAAAAAAAACATATACAATTAAACATGGCTGATTTACATTCTACATTTATTGACTTTAATGACTGTATTAAATTAAATGCTACAAAAAAAAATCAATTAAAAACATCTAGGAATTCTGTAAGAACAGATATCCGTACATATTTTAGTAATAATCGTGATAAGCACACTGTAAGTTTCAAAGGACAAGGTTCATATATGATGAATACTACTATCGAACCATTATCCAAGGAATTTGACATTGATGACGGAGTATATATTTTTGGGAAAGAAGAAGATAAACCTTCTGTACAAACTGCACATAATTGGATTTATGATGCAATCAAAAATAGAACGAGTTCTGAGCCTTTAGATAAAAACACCTGTGTTAGAGTAATATATAAAAACGATTATCATGTTGATTTACCTATCTACTATGTATTTGATAGAAAAGATGATCAGTTCACATTTTTAGATGAGCCACCTTTATTAGCTCATAAATCAAAAGGGTGGATTAAAAGTGACCCATATAAATTTAAAATTTGGTTTGATCAGCAAGCTAGAGACAAACCTCAGTTAAAAAGAATAGTCAGATATCTAAAAGCTTGGTCAAACAAAAAACAACAAGATAATAATTCTTTAAAATTTCCTAGTGGAATGATTTTTACAATTTTGGCTAGCGAAAACTATTATGCTGATACAAGGGATGATATTTCTTTATTGGAAACATTAAAAGCAATTCAGAAAAAAATTGATAACAATAAATTTTTCACCAGTTATTCTTGTTATAGACCAACAACAGATACTTCAGAGAATTTACTTGATAAATATTCTGCGAGTACTACAAAAAGTAACTTTTTAGATGCATTAGATAGTTTCATTAAATCAGGAGATCAAGCTATAGAATTGGAATCAAAAAAAGATGCATGCTCAAAATGGCAAAAGCATTTAGGAGATAGATTCCCATGTTCAAATATTACTGATGATGAATCTAAATCATCAGCTAAAAAATTCAGCCAAGTTGAAAGCATCCTTATTGATAATAGGTCTGCATGATGATTAGTGAAATTTTTGATAAATTAAGTAAAACAGAAAACTGCAAATATGTAGATAAAAGTACCTTAAATGACAAAAAATTTAATGGGTATCATACTGTAATTTCCGTTGATACTGAAATATCTTTTGATCATAGACTAATTGAGGTAACGCTATACATTTGTTTTGAAGAGAACTTAGAAATAAACTTACCAAAAGTATACATTGACAAATTATCTTATGAACCATTAAAGTATATTCCCCACATAAATAGTGATTTAAGCATTTGTATAGTTGATGAATCATTGAATTTTTTTTATAATGTTGATGAACTCCCATCAATTGTTTTAAAATTAGTTTCAAATACAAAAGCTATTATTAGGGACTCAGAGGATAAAGAATATTCTAAACAAGAGTTTATTCGAGAATTTCAAGCTTATTGGGGAATTTCATATTCAAAAGAGGATAAATGTAGTAAAAATGGATTAGTATTAATTGATCACTCTCTTGATAAGGAAATATGTGCTATCTCTTTTACAGGAGGAATTGGCAGCTACAAATATTTAATATATAATAGTCCAGCACTTTTTTCAAAATTTTCGGATTACTTAAGAAAGCGAAAGATAACATATACAGCAATTCCTGTATTTCCAGTTAATTATAATAAAGAGGTACCTCCATTTGAAATAACATATGAAGAATCCAAACAGTATTTAGGAGATAATAGTTTTTCTGATATAAAAAAGCAATTTAATAAATTCAGGGGAAATGATTTTCTTGTTATTTTTAAAAACATTCAAAATGAATACTATGGATGGAAATATTCCTACTTTGAAAAAATTAAAGGGTTTAGAAACAAAAGTAATTGGGAAAAACTAACATCTCCGATAATAAAAGAGAAAAAAGTTGATAGAATTACATTTTCTGAAATTACTCCTAACCGTTTAACTAAAAGGACAGACGGAGTAGAGAGAAAATTATGTTTATCAATAAATATGATTGGATTAGGAAGTGTAGGATCGAATCTTCTTCACTTTCTTTCTAAATTAAATATTAAAGAATTCAATCTTGTTGATCCGGATGTATTAAGTATTGAAAATATATATAGACATAATTACGGTTTAAATTTCATTCATGAATTTAAAACCAAAGTTGCACAGTATAATTTACTTAATAAAAACCCTTTCTTGGAAGTAAATACATTTGAGAAGAATATTAGTGATCTGATTAAAAAAAGACCTTCTTTTTTTAGTGATAATGATTACAGCTTCCTTATAACTGCAAATACGAGATCTGAATTATATATTTTGGATTACTTGCAAAAAACTAATAGTGACAAGCCCTTGTTTATTGTCTGGGTAGAACCATATATGGCAAGTGGACAAATAATGTATATTGAGCCTAAGGATATAGTGAAAGCAAAAGATTTGTTACTAAATTATCCACACCATATATTAAATTCAGCGGAGAATTCGGATAAATTATATATAAAAGAAGGATCGTGTCAATCTGGTTATTATCCATATTCAGAAAGTTATTTAGTTTTGTTTTTGTCATCGTGTTTTCCATATATTTATGATATAATTTTTAGAAACAGCAATAATAAATCACGTACCATAAGTTGGTATGGTGATATTAATTTTTTAAACAGCTTAGAGTTGACTTTAAAAGATAATATTGATGAATCATTTACATTTAAAATAATAAACCATGAATTTTAAATATTATAAAACAAATAACTTAATTGCTTTTGTAGCAATTTTAACAATTTTACTTACACTATTTTATAATCAATTTGAAGGTTTAATAAATAGTAATGACATTTTGAAAAGTATTTCTAGCTATATTTCAATATTTTCCGTTTTAGGATTAATTACTTTATGCTTAAAACTAATTGACCACGAGTTTTGGAAGTATAAAATATCCAATTTAATTATTAATATTCCTGATCTGAATGGAAGATATGAGGGAGAAATGATATCTTCATATAATAATATAAAACTTAAATGTGTAATGGAAATTACACAAACAGCATCTACAGTTCATGTATGCACATATGTAGGTGATTATCAAAATATTCAATCATCAAAATCCATAACAATTTGTGAAGAATTAGAAAAGCAAAAAAATGGATTTTATAGGCTTTATTATAATTATGAGAATGAATCTAGTCAACCAAACAAAGGAGGTCATAAAGGTACAGCATATCTTGAATTTTTTCCTGATATAAAAACATTGAAGGGTAAGTATTTTAACGATAGAAGCAATACTGGTGCTATTGAAGTAAATTTAAAATCTAAAAAATTAAAAGGTAGATTTAATGTATAATAAATATAAATTAAAAAAGATAATTAATCTTATTAATGAGAATAAGGATAAATCTTTCAGTGGTACAGGATTAATTATATATGAAAATTTACCTTCCTTACCTGTGGAACCATTGATAAATAATAATTTAATAGAATCGGATATTACTGATGATAATGATATTGTTAAAAAACTTCTATTAATAAATAAAAAAAGTTGTATCTATCATGATGGTTTTCATCTTTTAGATAAAAATATAAATTTAACACATCTATCCTACTATTTTTCAACACCAATTAATAAAACATTCAAACCTAAATTGGAAAGAGGAAGCAGATACAGAACAGCATTCTATGGTTCATTATTAGATGATGTACTATGTACTGTTATAATTGGATATTCTTATGAACCTATATTTTTTGTCAAAGGAAAAGAACTATCATTAGATGAATTTTAAATTTGAAAATATTAAAATCACTATAGATCAGAGCTTACTGGATATATTTAATGAATATATCCAAGATGATCATAAAAAAAATGAAGCTGGGGGAATATTGACAGGGTTAATTTATAAGGATATGGTGGAAATATGTAATTGTTCCATACCAAGTTCACATGATAAACGTAGCAGATATAATTTTGTCAGGTCAAAAATTACTGCACAGGAATTTCTTATTAATCGGTTTAATGTAAGCGATGGGCGAGAAATCTACTTAGGAGAATGGCACACTCATCCAGAGCAATATCCTACCCCATCTTATTGTGACATTGTGAGCTTTAAAAAAACAATTAAAACCAATAAATTTTATTCCGAATTATTTTTCATGATTATAGTCGGGACAAAAGGCTATTATTTAGCTATATATAACAAAAAAGGAAAAGTTTGTTATGAAAGAAAAATACCATTAGAATAAATAGGACATCAAAAAATTTTGCAATATTAATATGAATATTTTATAAATTATTTATATAAAAAATAATGATTACAATAAATAATGTAATTTATTTTCGATTTAAAAATTCCACCTTGAGTTGTTATATTTGTAAACAACTAATAATTGATGCAAAAACCCGCTCCAAATACCTTTAGAAAAGAAGCAATCTACATTGATGGTAAAGACAAAACTGATGAGATAGAATCTTATTCTTTTGAAGGCAATAAATGTGTAGTGGTGTATAAAAGTAGTGGTAAAGCCTATTCTTATCCTCAACATAGAATTAAGATGGTGAGATCTGCTATTCAAAGTGAGAGAGCAGGAAATATTTTTTCTTATCTAAAGGCAATTGCAGAAAGTGTTGGTTTGAAGACAGAAGAAGGCAATAATATTCTTGCCAATAGCTATGGAAGTATCCGTTTTATTCCTGAGACTTCTATTCTTTATAATTATCTTGACGGAAAAGAACCCGGTAAGAATTACCACGCCTCTACTATTGACATCTTTCCTTTTGGATTTAATCTGAGCCAGAAAACTGGAGTTGACAATGCATTTTCAAATCCGTTAAGTGTCATTGAAGGTCCTCCGGGAACAGGAAAGACCCAGACTATTCTTAATATTATTGCCAATGCGGTGATGAATAATCAGAGTGTGGCTGTTGTTTCAAGCAATAATTCGGCGACAAAAAATGTTTTTGAGAAACTTGAGAGCAATGGAGTTTCTTTTATAGCGGCATTGCTAGGAAGCAGCCAGAATAAAAAAGAGTTTATCGATGCCCAGACTGAAATCCCTGATCTGTCAGATTTTAGATTAGAGGAAGAACAGGAGCAATCTCTTATTCAATCTACTCCACTTCTTTTTGCTGAACTTGCAGAAAAGTTGGAATTAAAGAATGAACTGGCCTTGCTTGCGTTGGAAATCGAAAAGCTCAAAACAGAGCAGCAACATTTTACAGATGATGTCGCATTGGCAACTGAAGTCCGTTTTAAAAAGAATGTCAGTTCAGATCAGCTGCTTTCTTTGTGGGTTACCTTGGAAGACTATGAGAAAACAGGCAAAAAATTTTATTGGTGGCGCAAATTGATATTTCCTTTTCTGTATGGGGTAAGAGATAAGATTTTTTATACCTTATCGTATGAAGAAATGATCAGGATCGTTCAGTCAAAATACTATGGGGTAAAAATTTCAGAGCTTGACTTAAGAAAGTACGAGCTGCAAAATACGTTACAGCATTTTTCCTTCCATGATAAAATGAAAGAATATACGGAAGGATCGATGCAGCTATTTAAAAACAAACTCTACCAAAAATATAAAGGAGAAAAACGTTCAGAATACACCGAATGGGATCTTCGTTTTAAATCAGAAGAATTTATTAAAGATTATCCTGTCATTATGAGTACGACGTACTCACTAAGAAGAAGCCTTGCTGAAAATGTAGTCTACGACTATGTCATTGTTGATGAATCTTCACAGGTGGATTTGGCTACAGGTGTACTCGCATTATCCTGCGCAAAACAGGCCGTTATTGTAGGAGATTTAAAGCAGCTTCCAAATGTAGTGGATTCTGAAACAGCAGAAAATACAGATCAGATCTTTAAGAACTATGATATTCCGGAACCTTATCGGTATTCCAATCACAGCCTGCTTTCTTCCATTACGGAAGTATTTCCGGAAGTGCCTAAAACCCTGTTAAAAGAACATTACCGCTGCCATCCTAAAATTATTGATTTTTGTAACCGTAAATTTTATAACGATCAGTTGATCATCCTTTCGGAAGGACAGACGGAAAGAGAACCTTTATTAGTCTATAAAACAACTGAAGGTAACCATGCCCGGCATAGAGAGAATCAGCGGCAGATTGATGTGATTATTCAGGAAATTATTCCACAGCAAAAGTTGGAAAGTGTGAATCTGGGAATTGTAACGCCTTATCGAAATCAGACTTTAGCTTTACAAAGAACCTTTCAGGGAACAGGTATCAAAGCCGATACGGTGGATAAGTTTCAGGGAAGAGAAAATGATGTAATCATTCTCTCCACCGTAGATAATGAAATCTCTGAATTTACCGACAACCCGAACCGACTGAATGTAGCCATTTCCAGAGCCAAAGATCAGCTGATTCTATTGGTAAACGGAAATGAAAGTGACAATGACACGAATATCTCAGATCTCATTCGCTACATTGATTACAATAATTTCAGCACGATCAAGAGTGAAGTACATTCTATTTTTGATTACCTGTACAAAGGCTATGAAGAAAAAAGAAAAGCCCTTTTATCGGATCAAAAAAAGAAATCTGTTTTCGACAGTGAGAATCTTATGTACCTTTTAATTAAGGAAGTTTTATCAGATGATCAGTTCTCAAAATATGGAGTTATTCTGCATCATCCCTTAAGAAATTTACTGTTAGATTTTTCCAAATTAACTGCTGAAGAAGAACGATACGCCAGACATCATGCTACACACCTTGATTTTCTGATCTATAATAAGCTGGGGAAAAATCCTGTATTGGCTATTGAAGTTGATGGGTATGAATACCATAAAATAGAAAGCCGACAAGCCGAAAGAGATCGTATGAAGAATGAAATCTTGGAGAAGTATAAAATTCCTTTGGTAAGGTTTTCGACGACGGGAAGTGGTGAGAAAGAGAGTTTGATTAACAAACTAAATGAAATATTGAAGAATAATTCCTGATGAGATTACGGTTTTCCGTAAACTTTTCTGTCTGTAGTAGTTTAGATTTGTGACTACAATCATCTTAAAAACTATATCATGGCTTGGTCATACAGAAAGAGAATCAAAATAATCCCCGGTGTACATTTGAATTTCAGCAAAAGAGGAATTTCAACGAGTATTGGGGTTAAAGGTATGAGTGTAAATTTGAGTTCGTCAGGCACGAGACTTAATACCAATTTTTTAGGTTTTTCAAACTCATACAGGCTTTCCGGTTCTTCATCATCAAGGACTTCCTTGCAATCTTATCCTGATCCACAACCTTTTTACACTGAGTTATCAGATAACATTTTTAGTGCCGATATTCACGAGATAACATCTCAAAATATGGCAGGTATCAAAGAATCTATCTTAATGGCTCAACAGCAAAAAGCGGAATTGAAGACGGATCTGAAGAAAATAAAAAAAGCGTTAACCTTTACCAAGACCAAGAAAGTTGCAAGTTATATCTTTATATATGGGTTGGTAAACAAAAATATTGTACAACAGATAAATGAGGATATTAAAGCACAAAAAGAAGCGTTGAAGGAAACCAAGATTATAATTGATAACTCGGCTGTTAATATAGACATACAGTTCGATGATCCCTCTGAGAGAAAGTATGAACAATTACAGCATTCTTTTAAAAATCTAACCACAGCGCATAAAATATGGGATATTACCGGAGCGCACTTTCAGGATCGTGTGGCTGCCCGGTCTAGCGCCAGCACATTGGTCAACAGAAAAGATGCAAGAATTGGTTTTAAATCACTTCCCATCATCACATCAAACTATGAAGCCCTATATTTTCAAAATGTGAACGGAGCGGATTTATATTTTTATCCAACGTTTATACTGATGTATAAAAATGATCAGAACTTTGCCATTATTGGGTTTGATGAACTTAATTTTACATTTTCTTCTGTAAGTTTTACCGAAACCAGCAGTGTTCCTCGTGATTCAAAAGTTATTAGAAAAACATGGGCGAAAGTCAATAAAAACGGAACTCCCGACAAAAGATTCAAGAGCAATTATCAGATACCTGTTGTTCAGTATGGAAGGCTGAGGTTTTCATCAGGCACTGGTATTAATGAGGAATATCAAATAAGTAATTTTGAATTCGCCCAAGATTTTGCAAATTCATTTAAAGAGTATAAAAGTTTGTGCAAGGAATTAACTTAAAATCGATTTCAGAAACATTAAGATTAAAAATATGATCTTTAATCATCTAACAAAATTTAAAAATCAAATTTACTTTATCATCAAAACTTAAATAAGCATCAAACTTTTTACCGTTTTTGCTTTTCATGTTTTTGATTAAGGATGTTTTGTTTTGAGTTAATAGTAACGTAAGATCTTTAATACTGAGTTGTACTCCGCATATAGTTCTAAAGAGAATCCAATTACATTTTTCATCAGGACATTTTATGATTTTATCCTTGATAATAAGATTATATTGTTGGCATTTGGGACATTTTAGTTGGGGAATATTTTCTTGGGGAATATGAAGTGATAAGAGTTCGTTGGTGATTTCTACTGTGTAGGCTTGGATTTCGTTTATAAATTGAGTTTTATTGAGTTCACCTTTTTCAATTCTATCCATTGCTATTTCCCATTCTGCGGTCATTTGGACATTGGCTATTTTTTTGTCTTTGACAAGGTGGTAAACCTGCAAGCCTTTATCGGTGGGGTGCAGCGTTTTGCTTTTCCTAATGATATAGTTTCTGCTGAGCAGGGTTTCAATAATGGAAGCTCTGGTAGCCGGGGTTCCGGTGCCGATATTGGAGAGGGCTTTCTGTTCTTCTTTGTTTTCAATAGATCGGCCTGCATTTTCCATCGCTGATAAAAGATCCGCTTCTGTATAAAGCTTGGGAGGTTGGGTTGTTTTTTCAAGTAAGTCGGTTTTTGAGATCTTCAATTCATCTCCGATTTTGAATTCCGGAAGTTCAGTAAGGACTTCATTTTTATTAATGTAATTTTCATTGTCAGATAGAATTCCTTTGATGGCTCGCCAGCCTTGATTGAGTATTTTTGAGCCATTGATCTGGAATTCATAATGATGGACTTTTATCTGGATTTGGGTGACTTGCTTTGTACAGGTGTGGGATAGGGATTCCAATAAACGGTAAGCAATCATCTCGTAAATGACTTTTTCCGTAGCGCTAAGTGCAGAAGGTATTTTGGTGGTTATGAGTAATCCGTGATGGTCGGTAACTTTTAGATCATTAACGATCCGCTTGTTGAAGTTTCCAAATTTTAGATGGGTTATGGCTGCTTTGAAGGGTTCGGTCTGATTCAGTATTCTGACAAGCTCAGGAATATCAGTCCATACATCTTCAGGAATATACTTACTGCCGGTTCTGGGGTAAGTGATGAACTGTTTCTCATAGAGGCTTTGGGCTGTTTGTAAAACCTCATCAGCAGAAAGCCCCAGTTTTCTGTTGGCTTCTTTCTGGAGCTCAGTAAGGTCGAAAAGTAATGGAGATTGCTCCTGCTCTGTTTTAACAGATACATCTTCCACAACAGCTCTTCCCTCCCGCTCTATGGATTTTTGGATTTGTTCTGCCTGCTTTTTTTCTTCCCACTGTAATAGTGAAAGGCTGGTGAAGTCTGTATATTCTTTTCTATGGCTCAGCTGAATCTGAAAGTATTTTTGCTTGGTGAAGTTTTGATGCTGAAAAAACCGTTGACAGATTAAAGCCAGGGTTGGCGTCTGCACTCTGCCTAATGAATAAACATCTTGGTTCCCTGCGATGGTTAATGCCTGAGTAGCATTGATTCCTACCAGCCAGTCCGCTTCACTTCTGGCTTTAGCAGCTTGATACAAACCGTCAAAGGCATCGCCTGGCTGAAGCTTGCTAAAGCCTTCCTGTATTGCTTTTTCGGTAAG
The DNA here is from genome assembly GCF_900637665.1 of Chryseobacterium nakagawai. Classification (NCBI taxonomy): domain Bacteria; kingdom Pseudomonadati; phylum Bacteroidota; class Flavobacteriia; order Flavobacteriales; family Weeksellaceae; genus Chryseobacterium; species Chryseobacterium nakagawai. Next base: position 1,757,774 of record NZ_LR134386.1, on the reverse strand, counting down.
GGAACTGATCCAGAGTCTTTCAAAAGGTTTATTGCATTGTAGGTAGTGATAGATATAGCGGAAGATCAACTCTCCTTCCCTTCCTGCATCTGTTGCGACAATAATACTGCTGCATTGATTGATGACTTGTTGTATGGTGTTGAGCTGTTTTAAAGCAGAAGGATCAGGCTCATAGCCGTTGGGTTTCTTTAGTTTTTTGGAAGTCAGAATAAAAGGGTTCGGAAAGATAGGCAAAGAGGCTTTGTTAAAGCCTCTTATACCATAATCCTCCGGCATTCCTAATGCGATCAGATGTCCTAATGCCCAGGTAACACAATAGCCGTTACCGGATAGATAACCATCTTTCTTTTCATGGGCTCCTAACAATTGTGCGATTTCTTTTGCGACACTCGGTTTTTCTGCGATGATTGCTTTCATATGAAGGATTTAGATGTTGATTATAGTTTTTGCCCTCTTGGTTTTCTAACCTTTTTTTGCTGATCTTCCTGCTGTTTATTGGCAGGCTGCTGCTGTTTTGATTCTAAAGGCTCATTCACATTTTTTGTAGCTTCATTGGTTTTACCCTGCGTATTAACCGCAGTTTGGGTTTTATGATCTTCTGTAGGCTTTGCCTCTTCTTTGAACTTATTAGGATGATTGAAGGAGAAATCGGTTTTGGAAGTTTCCCTGTTGAAGGTAATATAACCTTGATAGGTTTTACCTTTAGCATCGGTAAGACCATCAACGTAAACGGTTTGCCCGGCTTTGAACTTTTCATACTGTGAATCGTCCAGTTCTTTTCCTCTGAATATTTTGGGTGCTTCTTTATCCGTAGATTGAGTTTGCTGTTGGTTATGATGATATTGACTTTGTTGTTGATTCTGATTATTATTGAACAGAAATTCCACATACCGCTTATCCGCATTGAACTGTACGGTGGCATTGAACAATTCTCCTTTTTTAGAAGTCATCCCTTCAAGATACAATGGTCCTCCTTCCAGTAGGGTTTGTTTCTGATGTTCACCAAGCCTAACTCCTTTGATTTCATCAGGGATTTTCATGTACTCCGCCCGATAGGCTACCAATTCATTGGTTAAACGATCACGGCTGATCACTGATGGAATGATTTCATCTGTTTTAGGATTGACAAGATCTACTACCCTGCCCATATTCCCGGTTTCTCTAAGGTTCTTTTTATCTTCATCACTGACTGATGGCCTAAGAATTTATTATTGAGACTGGGCTCTTTTCGGATTCCATGCAGATGAACGGCAACCTGCCCTGTATCCCCTGTCTGAAGGGATAACCGGACATCCATCTTACTGACCGCCGTTCCCAGATTAATAGTGATGGGAATTAGTGTATTGGTTTTAAATCCCCTAAGTAATGCATCCATGGCATTCATTTTTTCAAGCTTCTCCTGATTAAGTCCAAACTTTTCCATCGTTTTCCAGTCGATCTGTTCCGGCTGAAAACGGTACTCCTGATTGTCTGTGTTGTTGTCCATTGTATTTTGATTTTTTGGATTGTTGTTATGTTGAGGTAAAATTTCGTAGTCCTTCAGCTTTTCTTTTTCTTCAGGAGATGCCTGATCAACATACTTCTGAAGATCCTTAGCGGTATTAACAGCATCATATTCTGAAACTTTAAAAAAGTTGAAATGCGTGGGATTTTTAAGCTGTCGGTAGAAATTAGAAAAGAAGTTGGAGAAAATATCGCCATGTTTATCTACCATGATCAGCTGTTCATTATCCTTTTTTTCTTTTGGAGGAACCTTTTGAAGATTTCCTTCTTTATCTATACCTTTGACCAGCTCAACCTGATTGGTATGAATGTTCAGGACAAGCAGTGTGTCTGTTGATGGTTTGAGTTCACTAGGTTCCTGATGGTTTATCAATTCATTTTCCATTGTATTTCATTTAATGGAACCAAGGTATAAGCTCAATTATGATGCTCTAAAAGATTGGAATGGTGATGAATAATTTGGCTGCTGATGTCTTATTACCATCAAGAGCTTAAACATTCTCTGATCAGTTGATGGACATCCGAAAGCTTATAGTACAGCTTTCCGCTGATGGTATAATAAGGCAGCTTTTTATCAGTCCGGTACCGCTGTAATGATCGGGAACTTATCTTTAAAAGCTGTAAAACATCCTGGTTATCCAGAAGCTGCTCTCCATCTACTTCTATAAATCTGGATTGGTTCTTAAGCATTTGCTCTTTCAGTAGGTCAAATCTTTCCATGATTTTCTCCATCCAGGCTATAAATTCTGTTCTTTCAATATTCATAACTGTGATTTTTATGATTTCTGGTGATGTAAAATTGGACAACAGAAATCATATAAAATCACTACTTTTTCGTAGTTACGAAAAAAGAATATTGAATGATGGAATCTTAACCAAAAGCATCGTAACTTACAAAGCATTTAATAGTAAGGACTACTGATTATGAGTGAAATGTCTGATTTTAGAGAAAATTATATTAAGCAACTGGAAAAAGAAGCAGAAAAGGCATTGAAAGACAATGAAAAAATAATTCTTGACTTTATCCGTTTTACAGCAAGTAAAAATATAGAATTAACTACTCAAGATTTTAAGTACACCCAAAGATCAGGCATTGTTGTTGAATCACATGATATTCTTTTGAAGTTAAATGAAGATCTACTTCCTGATAAAGACGGTCTTTTAGATTATAAGCTGCTCAATTCTAAATTTAAAAAGCAAATATTCTCTGACGGCTATTTTTTTGCAGATAATTATATAACAATGGCTAGTCCATTATTCCGACGTAGCTACTCCTCGCTAAATGGTTTCCAGCCCCGATTCATTAATAAATTTTGGGCTATAGACCCTTATGCTTATGATGAAATAAAAATAAGCTTGGATCAGCATAATTTAAAAATTGATGTAAATAACGCTGCTATCTTAGAATTAGATACATGGTATGGTTCTGTATTTAATCAAAATGTAGAAAGCATTTCTGATCAATTGGTAAAATTAAGACCTTCACCTGATTTTGACGATTCTGAAATTAACTTTTTCTTTGCAGATACATACTCCTTAGATATCAAATGGGCTTTATCAAAAAATATTAAAACATTTCAAGCGGAAGAATTTAAAGGTGAACATATCAAAGTAAAAATTGATGATATTATTTATTTCCCTGTCAGATATGTCCATGCAGAATTTGATATGAGCACCCTTAATTTTAGACATTTTGATGGAGCTTTTCATTTCTATACTGAAGAAGAATATTTCCGAAGACGGGATTCTGACCTTAACTACAACAGAAAAGATGATTCGCAAATTAAGTCAAAGTCAAAAAAATTATTTAAGATAAATGGGCAGATTCCCATTGAAACTTGGGTAGATCTGACAGGTCATTTTTTTGCTCGTAATCCCTTAATCTATGAATATTTTAATGGTGAATATCCCCCTAATATAAAAGAAATCTTAGACGTAAAACGAAAGAACAAAACATCTTAAAATCGTTGAAAAATTATGAAATGTTGGATATGTCAAAATAATGAAGCGAATTCTGAGGAACATAAATTTAAGGCATCTGATATCAGACGTCAATTCGGTAAATCATTTGATGCTATCTATTATGATGGTGAAAATTCCCATCCATTCAACTCACCAAAAGATAAACTGATCAAATTTCCAAAAGTGATCTGCATTGACTGTAACAATAACCAGACAAGAAATGCAGATATTGCTTATACCAAATTCTTTGAGAGCACTGATCTTATCAATAATATGATAGAAACCACAAACCAAATTAACTATCAAGAAATCTTTGGTAATGATTGGAAGATGTCTAAAATGAATCTGTACCGTTATTTTGCAAAGCATGCAGGATGTAAAATTATGACAAGTAATTTACTAGGTTATGTAGATATTTCTCAACTGAGACTCTTCATCTTAGGGCAGGAACGCATAAGTAATTTTTATATTAAAATATACTTTAATAAAGTCACAAAAGATTTTACTGATTATCTTAAGCGTGATCAAAAGAATAAGTATAGAAGCAATATTGCGTTTGGATCAACTATCTATGTTGGACAAGGCAATGATACCGGTTTTGCAGGAAGTATTATAAATGGCTCCATTCATATAGAATGGTTTTATGCTAATCAAAATCATTTTAATAAAACTATCGATTTCAATACACATTCTGACACTGTGGAAATATTAAATACGGACGATTTTTATCCTAAAGATTTTAAAGATTTCCACAATGAAGATTTTTTTTCTTATTTAAATTTTGGAAAATATCATTTAAATGAAGAAACTCTTAAAAAAGATTATCAAGCCGTCTTCAGAAGCTTACAGATTGGGTAATATTAAACGAAATGTGAGATTAATTCTTTCTTTCATTGGAACAGTAGACTTAGCGATCCGATGCTCCCAACTTTCCTGAAGATCACCTTTCATAATAAGTAAGGAACCATGAGGGAGTGGTAAACTGTATTTGCTTTGGTGATGGTCTTTTTTTCTGAAATCAAAGTTTCTGGTTTGTCCAAGACTTATGGATGCGATAACCGGACGTTTACCATATCGGCTTTCTTTATCCTGATGCCAGGCAACGGAGTCATTATGGTCACGATACAGGTTTAATAAAACACCATTGAACTTACAGCCAAACTCCTTTTCAATTCTATTTTTTAAAGAAAGTAATTCAGGAGTCCATGGGTTCGTTGGCTTTTTATCTTCTTCTGAATCACTATATTTTGAATCGCCATACCAAGCTGTTAATCGTGGAGTAAGCACCATCTTATCGTACATTTTTTGAGTACGCTGTTCCCATGGAGCGGTTTCCAATAATTTGTTTTTAAGCAAGTCAGCTTCTTCCCTATTCAGGAAGTTTTCCTTGTATTCCAAAAGATCTTTTGGAAACTCATACAATTCTTCTGCGTCAAATAAACTAAGCTGACTCATTGTAGTTTTTTCTTTAAATTATTTAACTTTGTTTTATTCCGTTTCTACGGAATTTTTTTTAATTCATCAATTGTGTTTTTACTTCCCTTCGGGGAAGTTTTTTAATTATGCCGCGTACTCAAAATAAATTCAATTCTTATCTCCCATTTTTTCTTTGATCTGTTTGATATCGGTTTTAATTTCTGTGATAAAATTTTGAATATGATGTTCTGAAAATTCATCAGGTTCATATTCTTTGGTGTTAATACTACAGGCAAATTCCCAGATCTCTTTAATTTCAGGCAATGGAATTTTATAAGGCTCATAAAATTGATTGTCAGCCTTCACCCATATACCATCTGCTTCATGAAACTGAAACCTTTTATAACTGATACCATCATTGGTGGTAATGAAAACATACGTTTTGTCCGTTTTCAAATCCGAAAGATTTTCTACATATTTTCCCACGATATAGGTTCCGTTCTTATAGGGGGGCATTGAATCTCCGTCAGCTGGAAATGCCCTGAACTTACCCCCTTTTAAAAAAGGTAATGAAATGGTCTCCAGACTTTCTATGTATTCCGGATCTCCATAGCCATTCAGGTAGCCCATTGAAGCTTTTTGGGGAATAATCTCAATCTGATTGTTTCCATCCTGATCAACCCTGATAGGCAGAACAATCCTGTTCTCAGGAAGCTCCATGAGTTCATCGATAGAAAATTTTCTGACATCTACAGTCAACAATAAATCAATGCTAATGTTATAGAATTTTGAAATTCTAAGCAATATTTCAATAGGAGGTTCTGTTCTGCCATATTCATAGGCGACATATCTGGATCGGGTAAGAATTAATAGATCTGCCAGCTCTTGCTGGGTCATATTTTTCTTTCCTCTCAAAAACACGATGTTATCAGAGAATTTTGACATTGTTACAATTTTAGACAACAAAAATACAAAATTTGTTTCAAAAAGTGACTAATTTTATCACATGGAAAGAGCAATTGTTCATATGGATTTGGATACGTTCTTTGTTTCCTGTGAAAGGCTGAAAAACTCTGAATTGGAGAAAAAGCCTGTGATCATCGGAGGTGGAGACCGTGGTGTAGTGGCGTCCTGCTCTTATGAAACCCGTTTTTTCGGAGTAAGGAGTGCAATGCCGATTAAAATGGCTTTACGGTTATGTCCCGAAGCTAAAGTGATTAAAGGAGATATGGAAATGTATTCCAACATGTCTCATATGGTAACGGAGATTATTCAGGAAAAAGTACCTGTTCTCGAAAAGGCAAGCATCGATGAGTTTTATCTTGATCTTTCCGGAATGGATCAGTTTTTCGGATGCTATAAGTGGACATATGAAATCGCAGAAAGCGTGCAGAAAAATACAGGTTTACCGATAAGTTTTGCGTTGTCTACCAATAAAACCGTATCAAAAATCGGAACCGGAGAATCAAAGCCAACCGGAAGGTTTGAAGTAAAACAGCCTGAAATTCAATCATTCTTGAACCCACTTTCGGTAAAGAAGATTCCTATGGTCGGCGATGTAACCTTTCAGTTACTGTCAAGGCTGGGCATCAGAACCATACAGACCCTTTCAGAAATGCCTGTTGATGTGCTTCAGCAGTTGATTGGTAAAAGCGGAAATGAACTCTGGAAAAAAGCACACGGAATTGATGAAAATCCTGTGGTTCCTTATTCGGAAAGAAAATCTATTTCTACAGAAGATACTTTTGCCCAGGATAGCATCGATATTCAGGGGATTCAAAGTATACTCTCAGGAATGGTTGAAAAACTCTGTTATCAGCTCCGGGCAGAGAAATGGCTGGTATCGGTAGTGGTAGTAAAACTCCGGTATTCCAATTTTGATACGGAAACCAAACAATGCCGAATTCCTTACACCTCAGCTGACCATACCCTGCTCAGGTATGTTTTAGAACTTTTTAAAAAAGTATATACCAGACGTATGAGAATCAGGTTAATTGGAGTAAAGTTTACCAGACTGGTTCACGGATGCCATCAAATGGATCTCTTTGAAGATACGGAAGAGTTGATATCACTGTATCAGACAATGGATAAAATCAAGAACAGGTTTGGAACTTCAAGTGTAGGAAGAGCCTCAGGTTTATTAAAATAAGTATAAGATGTTTCTGAATTGTCATTCTTATCATAGCCTTCGGTATGGAACCATTTCTATTAAAGAACTGGTTAAGCAGGCTGTACATTTTAATATTAAAACCTTAGCTCTTACGGATATCAATACCGTTACGGGAATATATGATTTCTATAAACTTTGTCAGGATCATAATATCAAACCGATCGTCGGAGTGGAAATACGGGTTCAGGATGAACTGTATTATATCTGCCTGGCTAAAAATCAAAAAAGCATTGCCGAAGTCAACAGGCTTTTAACCGCATATAACTGTGAAGGCATTGAAATTCCTAAAGCAAATCCTTATTTTACAGATACTTTTGTTATTTACCCACTGGAGAATATTCCGGAACAATTAGCAGATCATGAATTTATAGGTATCAGAAAGGACCAGCTCAACCTTTTAATTCAACCTGAATTGAAACCGTTCATCCATAAAATGGTCATCCTGCATCCCGTTACCTTTACAACTCCTGAAGAATATGAGCTTCATAAAATACTAAGGGCCATTGATCTCAATACCTTGATCAGTAAGCTAACAGAAGCTCATTACTGTAAAGACAATGAAATGTTTACTGATAAAAAAAAGCTTCTGTCTCAATTTAAAAATTTTACTCAAATCATTGAGAATACAAAATATATTGTTAATAGCTGCCACTTTGATTTTGACTTTTCAACCCCCAAAAACAAAAAACATTTCACTGACAGCAGGGAAAATGATTTTAAACTTTTAAAACAGTTGGCGTATCAGGGGCTCTCAAAAAGGTATTCTGATGATAATCTACAGGCAAAAGAAAGGGTGGATAAAGAATTAGCAGTTATTGATCAGCTTAATTTCTGTGCTTATTTCCTCATCACCTGGGACATTATCCAATATAGCAACCGCATGGGATTTATGCACGTAGGAAGAGGCAGCGGTGCCAATTCCATTGTCAGTTACTGCATCGGAATTACTGATATATGTCCTCTGGAACTTGATCTGTATTTTGAACGTTTTTTAAACCTCAACCGTAAAACACCTCCGGATTTTGACATAGACTGGAGTTGGCAGACCAGGGATATTATCCTTGAATATATTTTTGATAAATATGGTAAGAACCATGTTGCCTTCTGTGGAACCAATGTTGAATTTAAATACCGTTCTATTTTCCGGGAAGTAGGAAAAGTATTTGGGCTTCCGAAAGATGAGCTTGATATACTGGCAACGAAACCCATCCAGGAACATGATACTAATTCGGTATCCAAACAGGTTCATTACTACGGAAAATTGTTGGAAAAGTTTCCGAACCAGAGAAGTATGCATTCCTGTGGGATTCTCATATCGGAAGAGCCTATCACCAATTATTCAGCACTCGAAATGCCTCCTAAAGGTTTTCCGATCGTACAGTTTGATATGTACACTGCTGAAGAGATTGGACTTGAAAAATTTGATATTCTCTCACAAAGAGGGTTAGGAACTATAGATGACACTGTAAAGCTGATTAAGGAAAAAAGAGGAATTGATATCGATATCCGTGATACTTCCCTCTCAAAAGACGAAGCCCGATGCAATGAATTCTTAAGTTCCGGAAAAACCATCGGCTGTTTTTATATTGAGTCTCCCGCTATGCGGGGGTTACTTCGAAGACTGAAGTGCGACAATTACAAAGTACTGGTTGCCGCCTCTTCCATTATCCGCCCCGGAGTTGCACAAAGCGGAATGATGCGGGAATATATCTTCAGGCACAATAATCCCTCAAAATTTGAGTACTTCCATGAGGTTTTTGAAAAGGAATTAGGAGAAACCTACGGCATTATGGTATATCAGGAAGATGTTATTAAAATTGCCCTGCATTTTGGTGGGTTATCCGCTCCTGATGGTGATGTTCTGAGACGGGCGATGAGCGGTAAGGGACGGTCTTTATCTGCTTTACAGAAAGTAAAAGATAACTTCTTTGAATCCTGTAAAAGATTAGGACATCCCGAACAGTTATCCATGGAAGTATACCGGCAGATCGAATCTTTTGCAGGATACTCATTCTGTAAAGCACATTCTGCTTCCTATGCTGTGGAAAGCTATCAGAGCTTATACCTCAAGGTCTATTATCCTATCGAATTCATGGTCTCCGCTATTAATAACGGCGGCGGATTCTACAGAACGGAAGTCTATATTCATGAGGCCAAGATGTCGGGAGCTACTATCCATAATCCCTGTGTCAATTTAAGTGAATACCAGACAACGGTTTATGGCTTGGATGTGTATTTAGGATTGATGCATATTGAAAAACTGGAAACAAGGTTAGCACAGCTGATTCCTGAAGAAAGAACCCAAAATGGAGAGTATACTTCCTTGGAAAACTTTGTGAAAAGAATTCCTATTGGCATCGAAACACTACAAATTTTAATCTTTATCGGAGCATTCCGCTTTACCGGAAAACAGAAGCATGAGCTGCTGATTGAATCAAGATTTCTTCTGGGAAATAATAAGGTTCCTTTCAGGCATCTGACTTTGTTGGACGAGCCCCAAAAAGATTATCAGCTTCCTTCTATAGAAAGAAACCGGTTTGAAGATGCTTTTGATGAAATAGAAATATTAGGTTTCCCCGTTTCATTCAGCCCTTTTGATTTATTACAAACCCGATACAGAGGTTCTGTCCTAATAAAAAATTTGTTGAAGTTTCATAAACAACAGGTTAAAATGCTCGCTTATCTTATTTCAAGAAAGCATGTTCCCACCAAAAAAGGAACCATGTATTTCGGAACCTGGATTGATGCTGAAGGAGAATATTTTGATACCGCTCATTTCCCAAACAGCCTTGAAGAATATCCTTTTCAGGGTGGCGGGTGTTATCTTCTATTGGGAACCGTAGAGGTCGATTTTCATTTTCCGACTGTTACCATTCATAAAATGGCCAAAATGCCTTTTATTCCGGATCCAAGATATTCCATGGATGAAGAAAAATCATTGGAAGCTCAGCGCAATTTGCATGAGGATGTCAGTATGACTTTTAGGAAACCGTATCCACAGGAACACGAAATTGGATTGCCAAGATATAAAACGCTGTACGAAAATTTAATTAATATAACTAAGGTTTAGCCATTTCAAGGTCTAACTTTATGCTTGTGTGCTTTGATAGCCAACCCTCTATTGATTTTATCAACATATTCTTACGATCGATAAATTCCTCTACAGTAACGGCAGGAAACATTACAAAAAAAGAATCATCAATTGCATGTTCATAACTCATTTTAACATAATTTTCATAGCTGAATTCAATTTCCTCATCTACGGCATATAAATCAAACAACTTCAAATGGGCTTTAATTTCAGACGGTAGTAAATAGTTGTTCATAAAAATCCTTAATGGTTGTAAAAACAAAAGATAATCATCACTATTAACAGCTATTTTCTTTGGATACATTCTATTTAATACCGGATCATTTTTGAGATCTTCTTCTATATTGATAAAACGTAAGAAATATTTGATCTCCCCAGTATGAATTGTTAATGATTTACCTTTGATCTGATCGATTAATTCGAAAACTTTAGCCGTTTGTTGTTCAATCAATTTACTATCCATTCCATACTTTTGATAAAGTGATAATGCAATTATCATCGTTATTAGTGTTGCAGAAGCTCCTAATGCTGTGAAAGCTGTTGCAAAAACAGAATTAAGGGAATCACTACCCGATCTGATCAAAAATGGGAGAATAAAAACGATTACACAGATAAAAATACTTCCCAAGATTAAAGTTGAATTTTGCTTCATAGCTAGAAGATTAGTTTTATTAAATTCAAATTTATAAATAAATTACCATGCTGGTATTATACTGAATATAGAAATTAAAATAAAAAACACTTAATAAATGATAGTAAAAAGTCAGGTTATTCCTCCTTTATTTGTATAATTAAAAAAGCCGTCCCATTTCTGAGACAGCCTTACTAACATATAAAATCAACTAACTAATATATCATTCTAATTTACCTGCTAACGCTTTAAATAACAGCACATTGTTCCTGGTATTTTCATGTTGAAATTTGAGAAGATCAAGCTCGGCTTGCAGCTTGCTTTTCTGAGCATTGATCAGTTCAAAGTAGTTGGCATAGCCCGTAATATACAAGTCATTAGACACCTCTATTCCTTTATCTAAAAAATTCACTTCCTCTTCTTTAAGTTCTAAAACTCTATGAAATATTTGAGTCTGCTTCAGAATAGACTGCAGCTCATTGAAGGCAGTAGTAACACTCTTCTGGTAATTCAGAAATGCAATTTCCTGTTCTATGCCAGCAACTTTAAATTCATATTGCAGCTGGCCTTTGTTAAAAACAGGGACCATCAAACCTCCTAAAATCTGTCCAGCCAAGGAGGCTGGTTTGAAAAGTGTTTCGGCGGAAAAGGAATTGATTCCTAATCCTGCTCCAATATCAATTTTAGGATAAAAAGCAGCTCTTGCAGCTTTGGCATCCGCATGTGAAGCCTTAAGATAATAATAGTTTGAAATCACATCAGGCCTGGAATGAATTATCTTATCAACGTTAATATTGGAATTCAGGATATTGAAATTTGTAGGCAGAAGCGTGTCTCCTCTCTGTATATCACCCCCGTATACCCCCGTTAATGTTGATATGGCTTGCTTTACAGTGACTATTTCTACTTTAATATGTTCAATTTCTGCCAGCCAGTTATTGTTCTGTGCTTTAAACTGCTGTACAGCCAGTTCAGTTACCTTACCAACTTCACGCTGTGCTTTGATAATTTCAAAGGCACGCTTCTGAAGGTTGTAATTATCCTGATAGATTTTTAATCGCTTGTCTAAAGTGATCAGATCATAATATAAATTGGCAATATCCGTAAAAAGATCGGTCTGTAGAAGCTTCAAACCTTCTGTTGATGCCAGGAATTTGTTCTGAGCTGAAAGTTTCTTATTTTTTAATTTTCCCCAGGCATCGATTTCCCAGCTGCTTCTGGCACCCATCCAATAATTAGGGGTAAAGGAAGTATTGATCTTTTGTTCCTTAGTGATATTCGAGGAAAGATTGGTATCATAATTCCCAACCCCTTCCATAGTATATTTTCCATACCGGTCGCCGGAAACCTGAACTCCAATTTCCAGAGAAGGCAGTAATTCTGTTTTTGACCGCTTTAAAAAGCTGTTGGCTATTTCTACTCTTTGCTGGGCTATTTTAAAGTCAGGATTGGCTTTTTTTACCTCCTCAAAAAGATATAATAAATGGGAATCCGTAAAATAGCCCTTAAGATCTATTCCTGAAAATTCTGATCTGCCGGTAGCTGAATCAACAACAACGGGATCCGGTAATCTATCCGCGTCCTTCATTGATGCTACTTTAGGAACAGCACAGGAAGTCATGAACAGTCCTGTGACACTCCAAAATATAAGTTTTAATTGAATTCGTTTCATGCTTTTTTTCTGTTTTCAAGGGTTGCAAAGAAAATGTAAAGGCCGGGAATAATGATAAGACCGAAGACGGTACCGATTAACATACCCCCTGCGGCTGCGGTTCCAATGGAACGGTTCCCAACGGCTCCGGCACCCGATGCTACACATAATGGAATCAATCCGGCGATAAAAGCGAAAGAGGTCATCAGAATGGGACGAAGACGCTGCCTTGCTCCTTCGATAGCAGCTGAAATAATGCTGTTTCCCTCCTTGTAACTTGCAATGGCAAATTCCACAATTAATATCGCATTTTTGGCAAGCAGCCCTATCAACATCACTAATGCCACCTGAGCGTAAATATTATTATCAAGACCACAAACCATCAGAGCAATATAAGAACCGAAAATTCCTGTTGGTAAACTTAACAGCACTGGCATAGGAAGCAGAAAACTCTCATATTGTGCCGCTAATAAAAGGTAGACAAAAATCAGGCAGACCAGAAAAATATAAGCTGTTTGATTTCCTGATAAGATTTCTTCACGGGTCATACCCGACCATTCAATATCGAAGCCTTTAGGAAGCGTTTCTTTTGCTATTTTATCTACTGCGGCAATAGCGTCACCTGAACTGAAACCCTCAGCAGCCTCTCCATTGATCATCGCAGACATATACATATTGTAGCGCGTCAGTACTTCGGGACCATATACTCTTTCCATCGTTATAAAGGTTGAAAAAGGCACCATTTCACCTTTGTCATTTTTTAAATATAGGTTCAATATACTCTCCGGAGTATCGCGGAATTCAGGTCCTGCCTGAACCATAACTTTATACATCTGTCTGAACCGGATGAAATTGGTCGCGTAATAGGAGCCCAGTAAAGTTTGTAAAGTGGACATTGCATTATCTGCTGAAATTCCTTTTTTAGCCGCCATATCATAATCAATATTCACCATATACTGTGGGAAAGTAGCATCAAAGCTGGTAAAGCTGTTCTTAAGCTCAGAAGCTTCATTCAGCTTCTTAATAAAATCCTTGGTTACTTTATCCATATTTTCAATGCTTCCGCCGGTTCTGTCCAGGAGACGAAGTTCAAAGCCGCTGGTATTCCCAAATCCCGGAACCGTTGGGGGCGCAAAAGCTTCAATTTGCGCATCGGAAATCCGATTCGTTTTCTCATTTAATTCTTTAATAAAGTCATCCACAGATATATTTCTTTCTTTCCAGTCCTTAAGATTGATCATCGCCATTCCATATGATGATCCTGCAATTTCAGTGACCACATTATATCCTGCAAGAGTCGTTACATTTTCTACTCCATCCATCTTTTTAGCGATTTTGGTGATTTCATCAAGTACCTTTTCAGTTCTTTCTACCGTCGCTCCCTGGGGCGTAGTAACACTTACGTAGGCCATCCCCTGGTCTTCCATAGGAATGAATCCCGATGCCAGAAATTTTGACGTCAGCCCCGTTAGCAGTATAAATAAAGTCAGGAGTCCGAAAGTCACTGTTGTCCGGGTGGCAAATTTTGACAGGACTTTTACATAACCGTTGGTAACTCTGTCGAGAATAGTATTAAATACACTGAAAAAACGATCCAGTAAACCTTTCTTGCCATGATGGTTATGAGGTTTTAATAAGAGTGCACATAAAGCTGGAGTAAGCGTTAACGCATTAATACCGGAAATTACGATACTGATTGCCAAAGTAAGCGAAAACTGCCGGTAAAATACTCCTACAGGACCATCCAGGAATGCTACAGGAATGAAAACGGCTGACATAACCAAGGTTATAGCTACTACTGCACCCGCTATTTCTTTGGCAGCCATTATAGTGGCCTCAAAAGGCATATGCCCTTCTTCCATTTTGACATGAACAGCCTCCACAACAACAATGGCATTATCTACAACAATACCGATGGACAGAACCAGCGCAAATAAGGTTAACAGGTTAAGTGAAAACCCCAGCATATCCATGAATGCGAATGTACCCACCAGAGCCACCGGAATGGCAAGCACCGGAATAAGCGTAGAACGCCAGTCCTGAAGAAAAAGAAAAACAACTATAGCCACCAGAATAAAGGCTTCGATAAGGGTCTTTAAAACAGCATGGATAGAAGCGTCCAGAAACCTTGAAACATCATACGCGAGGTTATAATCCATCCCAGGTGGGAACGAGCCTTCTTTCAGCTCCGCCATTTTATTTTTTACATTCTGGATAACCTCAGAGGCATTGGATCCCGGTCTTTGTTTCATCATGATTGATGCTGACGGCCTTCCATCGGTTTTCGAAACCATTCCATAAGTCATTGCCCCAAATTCAACTTTTGCGATATCTTTTAGTTTTAGTATTGTTCCTTCTTCATCCGCCCTAACAGGAATTTCTTCATATTGTTGAGGCTCAAAAAACTTTCCTCTGTATTTTACAACATACTGAATCTGCCCAGCCTTTTTACCGGAAGATTCTCCTACCTTACCCGGAGCTGCGGAAATATTCTGTTTCTGCAGGGAACTGATTACTTCTTCCGTGGAAATATTATACGCCGCCATTTTCTGGGGATCAAGCCAAACCCTCATGGAATATTCCTTCTGCCCCATAATCTCTGCTCTCCCCACTCCGTCCAGGCGCTTGAGTTCCTGGAGAATATTAATATCTGTAAAATTGTAAATAAACTGTTCATCCTGGCTGGGATCAGTGCTGGTAATATTGAGGTACATCAGCATACTGTTAACCTCCTTTTCAGTAGTCACTCCGGCCCGGATTACTTCCTCAGGAAGTTCGTCAAGAATTGTAGTTACCCGGTTCTGTACATTCACTGCAGCCAAATCCGGATCAGTACCCACTTCAAAAAAGACCTGTATAACGGTCAGTCCATCATTTGAAGTAACGGTTGACATATAGGTCATCCCCGGCACACCATTAATTGCACGCTCCAGGGGTAAGGCAACCGCATCTGCGGAAACTTCTGCATTCGCCCCGGTATATTTTGCTGTAACGGTTACTGAAGGGGGAACGATGTCAGGAAACTGGGTGATCGGCATCTTAGTCAGCGCCATAATTCCTATCAAAACAAAGACAATGGAAATCACCAGCGAAAGTACTTTTCGCTTTATAAACATTTCTACCATAATCAACTATTTAAGAATTATAATCGGTCTTTAATTTTGATGACATCTCCATCTTTAAGAGACTGCGCTCCTTCATAAATAATCAGATCTCCCTTTTTGATACCGCTTTCAACCAGATAAGAATTCTTTATGGCCGGACCTACTTTAATATTGGTCATCTTTACTTTATTATTCTTATCCACCAGGAATATATAGGTTTTATCCTGAATTGAAAAGGTTGATTTTTGCGGAATGAGGAGTGCATTATTCTGAACATCGGAAATGGTCAGTTTACCGGAAGTCCCATGCTTGATGATATGTTGTGGGTTTGGGAAAAGCACCTTATACCTGATAGATCCGGTAGCACGGTCAATCTCGCTTTTAGCAGATTTTAACGTACCATTAAACTGATAGTTTGTTCCATTAGGAAGGGTAAGCTCAATCTTCTGATGCTTTCCTAATTTATCACTGGCCAAAAGTTCAAAGTATTTATTTTCAGGAATGGAGAAATAAGCATATACCTCATCCAGTTGCGAAAGTGTCGTAAGCAGTGTTCCGTTATTGACCAGACTTCCGCTTTTATGAGGAATGACATCTATCACACCGTCGAATGGCGCTGTAATCAATGTAAAATTAATCTGCTGGACAACCGCTTTTTTCTCAGCTTCGGCAAAAGAACATTTTGCGCGCGCAGATGCCAACCTGGCTTTAGCAAGTTCAAACTCGTTAACAGCAACAAACTTTTTAGCATATAAACTCTCAATCTGCTTGAGTTCAACCTCAGCGATCCGAAGGTCGGCTTTTGTCTGTTTAAACCTGGCCTCAGCCTTTAACAGATCCATTTGTAACTCAGCATCATTGATCTTGAAAAGCGACTGCCCTTTTTTTACAAACTGCCCTTCATTGACATAAATATGTTGAATGATACCGTCAATTCTGGAGCGGATTTCAACATTTCTTTTGGCCTGTATATCGGTAACAAACTGGCTGTTGATCAACGTATCTTTTTGTTTTACCTCAAGAACGGGAACTTCCTTAGTGTTTTTATTTTTATTGGGATTGTTTTTATCACATGATAATGCGCATAATAATGCGCTTACGCATAATATGAAACTTTTTATATTCATTATAGAATTTTATAACTGAAACTTTACGAAAAAAATAATTGGAAATATCAGTTTAAAACAGCTGGAGTAAATGAAGATAGGATTTTACGGCACAAAATATGTCTCCAGAAGAAACAGGCAGACCCTTCAGAACAACTTTAATAAGGACCTCGGGACAATTCTCCGATTTATCTGGAATATCAAAGTAATTTAGATATTTAGAAAAACTCTTATTCTCAACTTCAACAGCCTTTACATTGTTATACTTCTTGATAGAGCGATTTGCGCCACTACGTACAGGATGCTTAAAAGCAACAATATTTACCGATGCCTTGCCAGCTCTATCTGAGCTGAAAACGAAAAACAGAGTAAAAATATAAAAACAAAAAAACGTTCTAAATAATAACATTCAGCCGTAATATTGAAAATTCAGGGGATTAGAAATAGTATATCAGCAAATGTAAGTCATTTTGCTTTAATTTTTTTTTAATTTATGTTAAAAATTTATAAAATAAAAGTTAATTGATATTGTAAAAACATTCTAATTATTTGTAAAAAACAAACTAATTAAAACGATTGAGCTTAAAGAATTAAGTTCGTTTTCAGTACTTTTGTAACACAAAAAAATCATTTATGGAGCTATTTTTAATCTTCTCTATTCTCATCACACTCGCAGCATTCTTTTCTTATCTCAATATAAAATTTTTAAAACTTCCTTCCGGAATCAGTCTGATGATGATGGGTGTATTAGCAGCAGCCGGTGTCATTGTTACCGGATATTTTTCTTCTGGTTTTACAGAAATGATCCGTGAGAAACTGGCTTTAATTGATTTTTCAGAATTTCTGTTAGGTATTCTTTTAAGTTTTTTGTTATTTGCAGGTTCCCTGCATGTTTCTATCCCGGAATTAAAAAAATCGGCAAAAAGCATCATTAGTTTTGCCACCATTGGGACATTAATTTCTACACTGATAGTGGGATACAGTTTGTTTTATCTTCTTTCAGTATTTCATCAGGATATCCCCCTTATATACTGCCTGCTGTTTGGTGCCTTGATCTCTCCTACAGATCCTATTGCTGTAATGGGCATCCTGAAAAAAACGAATCTATCCAAAAATATAGAAACCAATATTGTCGGAGAATCTCTTTTTAATGACGGTATCGGAGTTGTGATATTTGTTACCATTTTAAAGATCGCCACCGTAGGACCGGAAAACTTCGGCCCCACTGAAATCGGAATGCTTTTTATTCATGAAGCCATTGGCGGTGTTATTATAGGACTTATTATCGGTTTCATAGGCTATAAACTCATGAAATCCATTGATCATTTCCAAACAGAAATTTTAATCTCATTAGCAATGGTAATGGGAGGCTACAGCCTTTGCCATTCCATCCATGTTTCAGGTCCATTAGCTATGGTAGTTGCAGGATTAATGACAGGTAATAGAGGAAAAGAATTAGCAATGAGCGATATTACCCGCGATTATCTGGGTAAATTTTGGGAAGTAACCGACGAGGTATTAAATGCGATCTTATTTATGCTGATCGGGCTTGAGATCGTCATTGTTTCATTTGATACCAGTTATCTGGCTATTGGTATTATTACTGCGTTAATTATTCTAATCGCCCGTTTTGTATCTTTATATGTTCCAGCTGTTGTATTCAGATTTAAAAAGGTTTTTGGGACAAAATCTCTGTTCATTATGACATGGGGAGGATTAAGAGGCGGAATCTCTATCGCACTGGCACTATCTTTACCGCAAAATCCCTATAAAGATATTCTGGTATCCATTACCTTTGTCATTGTGATTTTCTCAATTCTTATCCAGGGAATTACCGTAGAAAAAGTAATTAAAAAATTAACTTCATAAAATGCCGTCAGGTAAGACCAACGCTGATGAAAATTCATAACAGAAAAAAGTACTTAAGCTTTCTTAAATTTAAAAGAGACTTTCAGAAATACGGGCTTGAAAAAGCAAGGAGTTATGAGCTTGTGCTTCATTGGCTGCATAACAGGTTGAGCAGAAATCAATTTCTTTTACTCTCCGGTATTCTTGTAGGATGTACTGCCGGACTGGCTGGAGTCATTCTAAAAACATTGGTTCACAACATTCATTATTTTATCACCCATAAAGTGCATTTTGAATACCAGCTTCTGTTCTATCTGGTATTTCCATTCTTAGGAATTGTGCTGACCACAATGATCGTCATTACCCTGTTTAAAGGCCAGGACAGAAAAGGTATTGGAGCGATACTCTATGAGATTGCCCAAAATTCGAGCATTGTATCTTCGGTAAAGATGTATTCCCAGATTATACAAAGTGCTGTAACTGTAGGTTTGGGAGGATCTGCAGGTTTGGAGAGTCCCATTGCAGTAACGGGTTCAGCTATCGGATCGAATTATGCCCAAACCTACAGGCTGGGATATAAAGAGCGAACACTGTTATTGGCAGCCGGTGCCACTGCCGGAATTGCTTCAGCTTTCAATGCTCCTATTGCAGGGATTATGTTTGCTTTTGAAATCCTGTTGACCGGAGTTGTTTTTACGGACTTCATTCCTTTGGTCGTTGCAGCCGTATGCGGAAGTCTTCTCTCCAGAATATTGCTTCAGGAAGATGTATTATTCAGGTTTTATACCAGGGAATCATTCAATTATAGGAATGTGCCCTATTATCTTATTCTGGGAATTGTAACCGGAATATATGCCCGATATTTTGTGATCATCTCCCAGAAGGTTGAACATTATCTTAAAAAACTTTCTCTTTCGCGCCTTCGTAAAGCGATGCTGGGTGGTGCCATATTATCTTTGTTATGTGTTCTTTTTCCACCGCTTTTCGGAGAGGGCTATGATACCGTAAAAGCCTTTACCAATGGTAATACTCAAGCCATTATTGAAAACAGCTTTTTCAGGTACTTTGAAATTAAAGACTGGACCATTATTCTTTTCCTATTACTGGTTTGCCTGTTAAAAGCTTTTGCTACATCGTTTACAATTTTCAGCGGAGGAAACGGAGGAAATTTTGCTCCTTCGCTGTTTGCAGGTGGAACAGTAGGATACTTATTTGCGCTGGTGTGCCAGCAGATCGGATTTACCGATGTACCTGTGACCAATCTTGTTCTTGTAGGAATGGCCGGGGCAATGAGCGGTGTTTTGTATGCTCCGCTTACCGCCATCTTTCTGATTGCAGAGTCAAGCCTCGGCTATGATTTATTTATTCCTCTGATGATTGCCTCCGTAATATCCTATCTTATTGCCAAGTGGTTTTCACCCATATCACCTGAACTCAAGTCAATGGCAGACCAAGGTAAAATCTTTACGGATAAACACGACAGAAATATTCTTTTTGCCCTTCACAGTGAGGATTTTATAGATTATAACTCTCAGGTAATTAATGAAAATATTTTCATTACAGAAATGTTTGAACTCTTCAAAAAGAGCAATAAGAATATTTTTGCAGTCATCGATGATAAAAGAACATTAAGAGGTATGTTCTCCATAGATGATATCCGCCCTTATCTGTTCGGAGACCATGATGTTCCTAAAAATATTGCTCAGATTATGAAAGCTCCCGCTGCGGTTATTCATAAAGAGGATAAACCCTTGGAGATCCTTCAGGTCTTTGATGATACAGGAGTCTGGAATTTACCTGTAGTAGGTGAACACAACAGATTTATAGGCTTCATTTCCAAATCCTCTATTTTGATGGGATACCGTCAATTGTTAAAAGAGTACTCAGAATAGCATTTAAAAGAAAAAAATTACTAAATTAGTGAAACAATAACTTTTTCATAATCAATTCAGTGATTTAAGCTAATAACCACTAAAAAGACTTAGAATATTCTAAGTCTTTTTAGCGTCGTATTACCTTAGTATTTTTATCTGCTAATTTTTGTGACATCCACTGTTGTAGTTTAAGCTCATCTTCCCTGTCTTCTTTTTCCGAACTGTACATCACAATGGTTGCCAAACGTGCACTGTCTGTATTCGGGAAGTCTGTAATCTTTCCTATAGAAACATTATGAAACTTTGGAAAAAGTATCGCCATCTCTTTAACCACTCCTGAATCCTTAACCGAATATTTATCCAGCTCATTTCTTAAGTTATTGATCATGATATCCTTTTCTGAGAGAACATTATCTTTTTTGCCAATTTCATTGAGAATCTCTGATTTAAGGTCGGTAGCATCCTGCTTGATGATAAGTTCAGCATTTAATAAACCGAATTCCTTTAGTTCTTCATTCAATTTCTTAAGCTCATCAGGAGTAAATTTTTTGGACAGAAAAGCAAGCTCTATTTTTTTTGGTGATGAATGATAACTGACTTTCTTATAGATGATGGTATAGCCTTCTTTAACAAATTCCTTATCAATAAACTGATCGGTATTCTGTTTAAACTTTTTCTCATTCAATAAGTTGTAGGCCAGATAAAAGCTGGGAACAATCATAATGATAATCAATGCTGTAATTCCATATTTAATCTGCTTCTCATACTTTTCACCAACCATTTTGACAGGCTGATATCTAAGATACTTTGTAATTAAAAAAGTAGCAATACAAATGAAAAAACAATTGATGGTATACAGGTAAAAGGCTCCGATAAAATAGACCCAGTTACCAATGGCTAAGCCATATCCGGCCGTACATAGAGGAGGCATTAAAGCCGTCGCAATGGCCACACCCGGAATCGGATTTCCTTTCTTGACCCTGGTAATGGCAATAACTCCTACCAATCCGCCAAAAAAAGCAATAAGAACATCATAAATATTAGGTGCTGTACGTGCCAGAAGTTCTGATTGCGTTTCTTTAAAGGGGCTTAAAAAGAAATAGATAAAAGAAACCAACAAGCTGACTACAGTAGCAATAAGAAGATTTTTAATAGATCGCTTAAGCAGCTGGAAATTATAGGTACCCAAAGCAAAACCTGCTCCAAGGATCGGCCCCATTAACGGAGAGATTAACATGGCCCCAATGATGACTGCCGTTGAATTAACATTAAGTCCGATAGAAGCGATCACTATAGCACAAGCCAGAATCCAGAGATTTGAGCCCCGGAAAGAAATATTTTCAGTAACATTTTCCAGCACTTTCTCTTTTTCTTCCTCTCCGTAGTGCAGACTAATAAATTTATATAGTTTTCCCAGCATTTCAAATAAACTTTACAGCATAAAAGTAATATTTATGCCGTAAAGTTACAATACAATATTAACATTAAATTTAATAGTTTTACCCTTCTTTTATTTCAAAATAAGGACGTAGGATATCTTCAAAATTATATAAACCTTTAGGTTTGTCAGCAAGTTCTCTTGCAGCAAACAAAGCTCCGTTACCAAAAGCCTCCCTGGAAATAGACTCGTGTACCAGACGTACCGTTTGGTAAGGAAAACCGAAAACAACCTCGTGTTTGCCTACTATACCGCCTGCCCTGACTGAGTTAATATTTTCCTTTTCCAAATCCAGCTTCTCTGCAATTTTCAAAGCGGTTCCCGAAACCCCTTCTTTTGCTTTGAAATGTTCCTCAATAACTTCAATATCTACATCAGGAACTATATTTTTCAGCAAACCAGAAGCAAACATTAAGTAATTAACACCCAATGTTATATTTGGAGACCAAAAGACAATCGTTTCTTTCGAAAGCTCTCTGAGAAGTTCTTTTTCAACATCTCCATAATGTGAAATTGCTGAAATTATGGTCACCTTTCTTTCAGCTGCCATTTTTCCATACACAAAAATACTGTCAGTTGATGAAAAATCAATGATAATATCTACCGGATGCATATCCAATAATTCATCAACTGTAATATTTTTTAATGAATAAATCAAGCCCTGATCTTCAGAATTTACACCTAAAAACTCAGATGCAGAAAAAATAGTTGGCATAGGACTATTTTTTAATACCCACTCCAAAGAAAATTCTGTATTCTGTAAAATAACATTCGCTACCGCTTTTCCGGCTTTTCCAAATCCAATCAGACCTATTTTCATATTTTATATCATTTATTTTTTATCTCAATATATTGCTTACGGAAGAATCAGTCTTCTTTATGTTCCCTTAGATGCATTACTCTTTGAGGATAAGGTATATCTATTCCTCCGGATTTGAACCATTTGAAAATCTCCTGCCTGATACGGCTTTTGGTATTTTCAACAGCAAAAATATCCGGGGTCCAGAAGTACACCGCCAAAATCACAGCAGAATCACCAAAATCCTCCAGACGGCAAAACGGTTTTTCATCAATGGAAACTTTAGGGTCTCTCTGAGCCGCATTCTCCATAATCTGCATAGCAAGGTCAATGTCAGCTCCATACCCAATGCCTATTTTAATATCAAACCTTGCCAAATCATCAGTATGGGTCCAGTTGATAAGATGATTTTTAGTGAGCTCCGTATTGGGTAATATAATATTTCGCTGATCACGGGTCAGCACAGTGGTAGTACGCAGGTTAATCTCTTTTACTTTACATACCATTCCATTGATTTCAATAATATCATCTATTTTTATGGTCCGGTCCACTAAAAGGATAATCCCGGATATGAAATCACTGAAAAGGTTTTGCAGCCCTAACCCAATCCCGACAAGCAATGCAGCAGAACCGGCGAGAAAAATCGAGATATTAATTCCTATAATATCAAAACATCCTATGATGGCTAGAATGTATATGATGTATTTGACCAAAGCATAAATCGTATATTTCTTGGATCCGTCAAGCTTCTTATTGCTGTAGATGATTTTTTTTACAAAAGCCAGAAGATATTTGACGGCTACTGCAAAAACGATAAGTAAAAGCAATTGGTTAACTTCTAACGTTATTTTACCAATTTTAAAAATCTGATAATCTAAAAATTCTTTCATTTATTTTTACATAATAAGTCTAACACCTCCCAGTTCAGCAACCCTATAGCTAAAACGATCACTTGGAGAAGCAATGAACATAAAGTTTTTGGGGATGTGCCATTTTACGGATAACTCTTCTATTAAATCGGGTCCGAATATCCCTTCGATCTCAATAAATTCAATATCAATTTCCGGGTAGGCACGATCGAGAACTTCAAGATCTTTTTTTAGCAATTCATTATCTTCTCCGTCTTTAATGACATTGACAATCTTTAGTTTCTTTGTGGATTCATTAGCCTGTACATACTGCATTACTTTATTCAAAATAGCCACGTTATCTTTCTTGGTAAAAAAGACAAACTCCTGACTGTGAAGCCTTCTTTTTGCTTTAAAAAGATATCGGTTTACCACTACCACAAATTTTCTTAAAGGGCTATAAAGGAATTCAATCAGCTTGATTAGCACATCAATTACTTCAATGCGGTTAAGCATAATATAGATAAAACACAAAGTGGGAAGAAGATACTTTAAAAAAGTATAGAAGGAAGCCTTATTAAGCAGTATGTTTCCATAAAATGCTGCTCCTACAAAAAGAATGGCTAAAAGTACTGAAACAACCGTAGCTTTTTCGGGTCTTGGAAGCTTTCGTCTTTTTATTTTAAGAAGCAAGTTTCCAACAGCAAATAAACCCATTACCGACAAAAATGAAAATGTATATACACCAGCCAAGCTGCCCAGATGACCTTCTGTAACCATTAAAACAGATAGACATAAAATTAAAAATAGGATAACGATTCTGTAGCTAGCCCCCTTTTTATTCTGTTTGAGTAAAAAGTTAGGCAATATTCTATCCAAAGTAATTCTGTTCATAAGACCGGACACTCCGACAAATGAGGTAAGCACAGCTCCACATAATACCAATACAGCATCAACAGAAATTAAAATAGAAAGCCATCTCCCCCCGGTGACATGACCCAAATAAGCCAAAAGTGACTCTTTATGGTCACCAACTGTAGCCATCGGTAATATACAAATCAATAAAAAAGCAAGAAGTGGGTTCACAATACTAACCACTATCCACATGTTGCGTAATGTTTTAGGAAACACATGAGGCTGCTGCTCTTCAACAAAATTCGCAGAGCTTTCAAACCCCGATATTCCAAGCATAGCAGCTGAAAAGCCAAAAAACAAGGCTTTCCAAATGGAAGATGATTGTAGGGGAATATTCCAGTTAATCTCCAAAAGAGAAAAACCATGCTGGGAAATAAAGATTCCAGATGCAAAAATAAGAACCACTAAAGAAAATAAATGAAACAGAAATATAAACACTGCTACATTAGCAGACTCCCCTATTCCGCTTATTGTTAAAATGCAGAAAAGAACAAGAACAACAACAGTTGCAATGAGGACTGGAAGCTCTTTGAAAATCGAAGACATATAATGCATGGCTTCGGAAGCAGATATAACGGCCGTAGCCATATAAGACAAAATCGTTAAAGTGGCTGCCAGCGAAGCTGTTCTTTTGGTTGCAGTATTTAAAAGTACATTGTAAGCTCCTCCGTTCAGGGGAAGAGCACCTACAACCTCGCCATATATCCTCCTAAAAAGAAAAAGAACTAAAGCCACTATACATAACGAAAGCCATGCCCATTGTCCTGCATATAAGATAGTAAGTGCTGAAACATACAGACACGACGAAGTAATATCATTTCCACTAATGGCAGTAGATTGCAGCTCAGTCAGTTTTTTGTTCATTTTTGCATTGATTTAATTAAAAAGGGGCAGCATTTGATTTCAAATACTGCCCGCACTGGACAAATTATGTCATATCTTTTCAAACATGACAATACTATATGAATAATTTTTAATTTCTATAAAGTTTTTCATTAAAATACGATTAATTTTTCTGCTGAAATGTCTGCTTTCTGTAATTTTCCGGAGTAGTATGCACATATCCCTTAAAATACTTGTTAAAATTAGATTTATCAGTAAATCCCAATTCTGTTCCTATTTCAGCCACCGTAAGATCTGTACTTTGAAGCAGTCTTTTAGCTTCAAGAACAATCCGCTCACGAATAATATATCCTGCAGACCATCCCAATGATTTTTTGACAATTATATTTAAATAATTAGACGTGATATGTAATTCATCTGCATATTGCCGGGGAAATTTCCATTGCTTAAATTTAACATTGACCAGCTCATTGAATTGTTGAATCAATACTGTTTTTCGGTCGCTTTTATTAATTGTTCCCTCTAATGAACACCTGTGATGTCTCCTGTATTTAATCAGAATTGCTTTTAAATAAATGCAAATTAATTCCTTGAATTCTCTTTTCTCTGCCTGATATTCATTTTTGATAAGTTCTGCCAGTTGATTCCACTCACACATAGTTTTTTGATCAATATCAATATAAGGGGTTATTTCAGAATTAATAAGGTCACTCTTAATTTTATTGTTTCCGGTATAAATAAGATTATAGAACTCTTTTGTAAAATTAATGATATATCCTTTGACATCTTTTAATTTTATCCATGCATGAACCTGACCATAGTTTATTAAAAAAATCCGATTGGCCTTTATATCATAATGTACAAAATCAATCACATGCTCCCCTTGCCCTTTTTCAAAAATAATCATTGAATAAAAATCATGACGGTGAGGATCTTTTAGATGTTTAAACTGCTTCGAAAAGTCCTGTAGCGTATAAATGGCAAAATCAGACAAGGAGGATGAGCTAGGAACCAACGTCTCTATCGTGTATAATTCCATTCTTTCAATCTTATCCATAGCTATCATCAAAAATACAAAGGTAAATTATACATCAGCGAGTACGGTGGTAATATTTACGTTTTGTATGGTAAAAATTATTAAAAAAATGAATACAAAATACATATATGTAAAGAACTATACATACAAAACAGTATCAATGTCTACACCAAAAGTTCACTAATTGAGCGATAGCTTTACATACTATTTCATATTCTACCTTTCTTGAATATTTGTTTCTAATCCCCAACTTAAAACTTTAGATCAAGTCAAGAAGCTTAGACCATTTTATCCAATGAGATGAAATTTAGTTGATAAGTTTCCATTTTCCATTTTCTTTTCTAAACTGTAATCCGAAAGATCCATGAAGTCGTCCCGGACCCTCAGGGATATCAGTCTGCAAATATGCATATGATCCGGATTTATCAAATAGCACTCTGTGAAATTTAAAATGTCCCAAATATTTTGCACGGCCTACAGTTCTCTGAATCCTTTTCCGATTTTCGAGGACATTTATTTTTGTAAAATCTATAGGAATTGATTGATCCGATACTCCCTGTATTTTGAAAATATCGTTATATCGTAGTTGCTCCCAAACACTTTTTGGTAAATCTACAGGATACAAAGTATCAGAGATTGAGTAAGTATACTGCTCATGTTTCACTAAAGTATCATATATACTTAAAGCTTCTTTCATATCCACTTTGTGCTCCTTGGAAATTCTGGATATCATATCCATGTCCGTGGGAGGAAATACACACCGATCAATCGCTATATTTAGAATTTCATACTCTGCCCTATTGTTTGATTGGCAAGACAATATAGTGAAAAGCAATAAGCATAAATAGTTCTTCATCATATTTTAACTCTATATTGGTTTAAAAGTTTTTCCGAGCTTTAACCTGTTCAATATATTAAAAATTTTACTTTCACATCCACAACGTTGTCACTAGATAATATTTGAAATTTTATTACTTTCCAATTTGCAGCCAATTAAAGACTTCCGTTCAATGAAAATTTTCACTCACTTTTTAAATTAAATTGCAAAAAATGTCTAATCTATCAAAAATTGCCTGATAAAAACGAGATTTGAAATTCTTATTTAATTCAGCTTAAACGAAACAAATCATTGATAAAAGTGTTTAAATATACTCCTCCTGGCTTTGCACCAATAGCCAAATGGCGCTACTTGATTTCAAGTAACACCATTTTAATATACCACTTAATAGAAATTTAATCTTGATTCTTACAACAAGAAAAAAAATTATTTGAATCTCAAATTCAGGGAAATTATATCAGACTTCATCCCAACAGATTTCGTGTAATGTCCGTATCTGATTTCAAGCATATTCAGCCTCTCAACACCGAATAAACCGTTTTTCGGACTGATTCTGATTCCTGCTCCGTAAAAATTACTGCTGAATTTTGAAAGATCATAATTACTGGTGTAAAAATCATCAAAAGCCGTGTGCTCTTGATAAGGCGCAAAATATTTAGCCGCAGTCTGAGAATAATATCTGTAAAACGGACTTACCGAAACAAAAGGCGAAATTTTCACCGGCGTTTCCAGGCTCAATGTATTTGATTTTAATCCCCAATCGTCGGTATAATAACGATAATATGCTCTTAGAATGACTTTGTCTCCAAGGAAATAATTCGCTCTTACTCCTAAAGGAATTTTAAACCTTTTATCCGGCAAAGTTTCCTGATGGACGGAATTATCATTGAAATAAACCCTATGGAAAGGTAAACTTAAATATCCTGTCTGCTGAACACCATCCGCCAACAATTCAACCTGAAAGTTCTGATTGATAATTTGCGAATAAGACAAAGACAAAGCATAAGTATTTCTTCCACTTGTTCCATAGTTTTCGTGTTCCCCTCCAGTGCTTCCGTTTGTTCTGAGCTCAATCGGGGCAATCAGTTTTACCTGATCCAGATAAGCCTGGAATTTTGCGGTAAACTCTCCCATTCTGTTCTTGGTTTTTTGCGAAAACCCGATGTTTGCACCGTAAGATGCATAATCAAATTCAAAAGACGTAGAAACACCCGCCATTAAAGTCGTTCCTTTTTCGTTATTTTCACGACTCCAGCTTAATGCAGGATAAATTCTGTTGTCTGCGTGGGAAGCTGATGAATTGGCTTTCAGATCGATCATATCCGACGAAGCGGACGTATAATGATCAATCCCGACACTGAAATCGAATTTATTTTTCCTGTCTTTCTTGTCATATTTTACCATAGTTACGTCAATGGTATTGGAAATATCAGTCAGCTTTTCCGTTCCGATTCCTCCTGTAACAGCAGAGTTATTCCCATTTTGTTTATAATAGCTTGAAACTAAATTAGCTTCATCAAAAGTCAGCTTTTTAGGCTGCTCATTGTTTGTATTTTCCTGTGCTTTTGCATTGAAAATTCCGAAAAGAGCAATAACACTTACGATTATTTTTTTCATTCTTGAATTACAATTAAATTTTACGATTACTCTTTTTAGTTACATCCGCAACCACCACCTACTTTTCCTGCATTCGCACCCGAAGATCCTTCTCTGTATGATTGAAAGCTCAGTTCGGTTTTTTCAATTTTTCTGTTTCCAAGAGCCATTTCGGCATCGTTTAATTTGTTTTTCTCGTACTCTTTTACCGTTGTGCAGGACTGTACTGAAGCAACGGTGATTAGTAAGAAGCCGAATATTTTTATAAGGTTTTTCATTTTAGATTAATGTTTTGAGATGAATAAATTTTGTCCTGATCATCAATAATGATGCATTCCAGATGGTTAATCTGGTTGATCATATGGAGTGCCGCATCAATTCCCATAATACTTACCGGAGTTGCCATTGCATCTGCAATTTCTGCGTTAGGACAAAAGATCGTAACACTTTTTACGCCCGAAACAGGTATTCCCGTTTTGGGATTGATGGTATGAGAATATTTTTTACCGTTGATAACGACGAATTTTTCATAATTTCCTGAAGTGGCAACTGCCATATTGGTAATATTCATATACGAAAATGACTGTTTTGCGTTATCGGGATCGGCAATTCCCACAGTCCAGGGCCTTCCGTCTGCCTGATTTCCCCAGGTCGTTAAATCTCCTGAAGCATTTACAATTCCGGAAGTGACACCTCTGTTTTGAAGCATCTGTTTTGCCATTTCAGCAGCATATCCCTTACCGATTCCTCCAAAGCCGATCCGCATGCCTTTTTCTTTTAGCAGAACAGTTTGCTTTTCACGGTTAAGAATAATATTCTGATAATTAACGAGTTTCAGATGATCTTTAATCAGTTCAGGATTCGGAAGTTCTTTCATTTCACGATCGAAATTCCAGAAACTTTTATCGATTCCACCATAGGAAATATCGAAATATCCGTCTGTTATCCTGCTGATTCTAAGGCTTCTTTCAATCAGATCAAAAATCTCCCAATCCACTTTTACAGGCTTGATTCCTGCATTTCTATTGATGAGATTGGTCTGGCTTTCCTCACTGAATGTCGTCAAAAGCTTTTCAATTCTCCGAATCTCGATAATCGCTGCATCGATATGCTGATTTGCCGAATTTTCATCATCACTTACTACAGTAATTTCAAAAGCGTTCCCCATTAATTTCTGGGGTCTTTTGAATTCTCTTAACATACCTTTTTATTTTTGATTTCCTTTGATATCTCTGATCTCTTTGCTGAAAGCCAATGCATTTTCCGAAGGCAGCCCTTCCCAGCTTTTCAGGACTTTTCCTTCCGAATTCAGCAACAAAGTATAAGGAAATAATCCTTTTTGATTATACTGATCCGCAAGTGAGGCATTTTCTTTTTTCAATTCTGGGGGAAGCTGATTCTTTTTATTTCTCGGAAAATCTGCATTGATGTAAACGACAACATTTTCCATTTCAAGCTTTTTAAATTCATCGGTCTCGATGATATTTTTATGAAGCTTAATACACGGAATACACCAGTCTGAACCAGAGAAATTTAATAATATAAGCTCTTTTTTTTCTGATGCTAGTTTTTTGGCATTCTCAAAGCGGCTTTGCGCATGAATACCAATAGCGAATACAACCATTAATATGGCTGAAAATATTGTTTTCATTATTCTGAAATTAATGATATAAAATAATTGATGATGTTGATCTGTGAATACAAACCAAATTGAGACTGAATTATGAAAAAGAAGATCTTGGCGGTTCCCATACGGAATTCAGAAAACCTTTACAGCAAAGATCTTCGTCTTTTGAAGGAATCTTATGTATCTGTAAGGGGCTGAAATGATACGTTGCAGTTTCAAAAGTGAATCCCTGATTAATCGTAAAAACTAACGACAAAGGCGTAGAATGTATAATAAACGGAAGTTTCTGATCTTTGCCGTAATCTCCATCTTTCACAGGATGATCATAATGTGTTCTCAGAAATGCAGTGAGAGACATTTCAGGATTAAGCTTTTTATGTTCACAATAGTGTTCTATCAAAGTCGGAATCTTAAACAACTGATACACTTCAGTTGTAGAAACCAAATAGAGTGACAGCAACAATATGGAAATCAACTTTTTCACAAATCAAAATTATATTTTTTTTATTATGGATGAGTATTTTTCTATGTTAATTATTTCCTAAAATAAAATCTTTTTAAGAGTTTATAAATCTCAAACCATAACACAGAAATTGAAGCAGTGAGCAGTGTCAATCCAAGTTCTTTTATGTTGAGAGCCGTCACGCTGAAAAATCCTGAAACAGGTGATACATAGAGAATAGTCAGAAGGAGAAGGACAACCAATACTGAGATCCCAGCAAGCAGGATGTTCCGGTTCTTAAAACTCTCCAGCATGCTGTAATAGAAAGAACGGTTCACCAAACTCAGTAATATATTAGCAAATATCAAAGTACTGAATACCAAGGATCTTGTTTTTGGTTCGTCATTCCCCAGATCAACAGAATACTGATATAGCCATAATATTCCTGCAGTAATGACAAGCCCCTGAATAATGCTTATTGTGAGCTCTTTCCAGTTCAGAAAAGTATCTGTAAGTGCTCTTGGAGGCCTTTGCATGGCATCCTTTTCAATAGGCTCATTCTCATAAACAATAGAACACGTGGGCCCCATGACCAGTTCAAGAAAAATCACATGCACCGGAGTGAAGATATGAGGAAATACCCAACCCAGAAATAAAGGCAAAGAAACGGTAAGAATAATGGGAATATGAATAGAAATAATATACTGGACCGCTTTTTTTATATTGGCATAAATTCTTCTTCCTGCAGCAACCCCAATTACGAGTTTATCCAGATCATCATTGGTTATAACAAGCGCTGCAGCTGATTTAGCAATTTCAGTCCCTTTATTTCCCATTGCTACACCAATATGAGCGGCCTTTAATGCTGGCCCGTCATTAACACCGTCACCCAGCATTGCTACTACGTGCCCCTGAGCTTTCAAGGCAGAAACCACTTCTAGCTTTGCTTCCGGAAACATCCTTGTAAACAAAGTTGTCTCTTCGGAAAGCTTTATTAGTTCTTCCTCTGAGCATTCTGCGATTTCACTTCCATTAACGGGCGAAGTACTACTCTCTATTCCTGCCTGCAATGCAATGGCTCTGGTGGTATCCGCATTATCTCCGGTAATAACCTTTACCTGAATACCGGCATCGTAGATATGTTTAAATACCTCTTTTATTCCTTTTTTGGGAGGATCATAAAACACAGTCAATCCTAAAAATTCAAATTTAAAATCCTGCTGTTTATCCGGGAAATCATTTCCTTCAAAATGAGATCTGGCAACACCAAGAACCCTGAATCCCTGTTCTCCGAAGTTCTTTATTAACTTTCTTATTTTGGTTTTTTCTTCTTCTGAAAGATCGGAAACACTGATGATAGCTTCCGGAGCTCCTTTAGCAGCAATAATCCGGTTTTTATGTTCATTTTCAAAAAGATGGGTCATCATTGGTGGTTTACCTTCCAGCGGATATTCATGAAACATTTGATAGTCTTTCCTGTGATCAGGCTTTCGGTTCCGCTCATAGATTTTATGCAGTGTGATTTCCATGGGATCAAAAGGTACAGGCTCACTACTCCACATCGCATAATCAATAAGGTCATTGAGCGCTGTTGTATTGAACTCTGCTTCTTCATAAATTCTGTCAGAACGGAAATCATAAAGATGTTTCAGCTGCATGGAGTTTTCTGTAATCGTACCTGTTTTATCTGTGCAAACTACGGAAACGCTTCCCAGGGTCTCCACAATACTGCTTCGCTTAATAATAATTCCTTCCCGCATCAGCTTCCAGGCCCCCAAAGCCATAAATGTTGTGAAGGCTACAGGAATTTCTTCAGGAAGAACAGACATTGCCAAGGTAAGCCCACTGAGTAAACTGGTCACAAAATCTCCCGTTTTAACAAAACTGAAAATGCATACTGCAAGAAAAATAATAACTCCGATAACAGCCATCCCCTTTACAAAATTCCGGATCTGAAGCTGTAAAGGAGATATTTCTGTTTTTATACCCAATATAGACTGTCCTATTTTTCCTGCTTTGGTTTCTTTTCCTATATTTTCGACCTCAAAAACGGCAAGCCCGGAAACAGTGATTGTTCCGCTGTATACTTTATGATCTTCAGATCTGCTGTCCTTGAAAACAGAAAAACTTTCGCCCGTAAGGGAAGACTCATTGACAGAAAAATCGTTGCTGTGAACAATTCTTCCATCTGCATTGATGAGGCTCCCTTCTTCGGTAATGCACAAGTCTCCGACTGCTATTTCAAAAGTGGGAATATCTATGATCTTTGAATCCCTGATTACTTTACTCAAAGGTTCATTCAGTTTTTCAAGTTCTTCCAGCGCCTTTTTGCTTCGGTTATCCTGGTAAAAAGAAATGGCGGTAACTCCAACAATAGCTGCAAACATAAATAAGGCCTCACCATAATCTGCTGTAAGCACATAAATAAAGGAAACACAGATAAGAAGAATCAGCATCGGTTCTTTAAGGATATTGAGAAGAAGATCTGCCCATGATTCTTTCTTCACCGCGTCAAGGCGGTTATATCCGTATTTTTTTCTGGAAGCGGCTACTTCAGATGCTGTAAGGCCTTTCAGATCTTCCGGTATATTGTAATTCATACGAAATGGATATGATATTAAATTTACTGATTGTTTTTATTATATCAGCGTAATATTTTCGGTTTTTTCTATTCAATCTGCTTTTTAACCTCTTTCACCCATTGTTCTATTTCTGACTTTTGGGTATCAGATAATTTTGCATTCTGATGAACAACGGTATAACAGGTAAGAGGCATTTCACCTTCTCTGATGGTTTCTGCAACTTCATCAAGTTTCTTTAATTTTTTTTCTTTTGAATAGCTATTAAATTCATCAAAATTGAGATGCCTTTTTCCTGAGTTCACATGATCTGCCAGCCACCATTTTACAGGCTGTATGTTATAGTACCACGGATAAGCTGTAGTGTTAGAATGACAGTCATAACAGCTTGTTTTTAATAATCCCTGTACATGACCCGGAACCTGGTAATGTTTTTCAATAGCATTTTCCGAAGGAACCGCCGCTATATTTTTATCCGTATCAAAAAACTGAATCACAATCAGAAGCAGGACTATAAAACCTGCTCCTGTTTTTATTAAAGATGATATTTTCATAATTTGTATTTATTTATAAGTTCTTTTATTTTACTATAATTTTTATTCATCTGCTGTGTTCTTAAGTTTCATAAGAAGTGTATATGCATTTCTGATGACTATTTTTTTATTTTTAAAATCATCAGCATTTATGATCTTTACAAATCCGTTTTCTGTTTCACCTAATGTTACAGGAGTCAATCGGTAGGTCTGTTTTTTTTCTTCAACGAAGACAAAGTCTTTTCCTTCAAAATTGACAATACTCTCTTCAGGGACAGCATTGGAAAAAGAAGTACTGGTCTCGATCTCGGCATTCATATACATTCCCGGTACAAGACTCTGGTCATATTTTTCAAAATGACAGTGTACTTCAGCCCATCCGCCCTGGTTTACATCTTTGCTGATCAGAAGAATTTCACCATAGTATTTTTTATCAGGTTCGGCATTGGTATAGGCAGCAAACCTCTGCCCTTTCTTCAGATTTGCCAGATCTTTTTCATATACTTTGAGATTTAGATGAATATCATCCGGATTAATAAGTTCAAAAAGGACATCGGAGGGATTCACATATTTACCAATATTCACGTTGACCTTGCTTACAAAGCCATTGATACTGCTGTAAACCGGTACACTTTTTTGAATACTTCCCGAATTGAGAGATTCAGGATTGATATTGATAAGACGGAGCTGCTGAGCCAGAGAATTCATAAGGATTTTCTGGCTGTTCATTTCAGATTGAGCCTGCTGCATTACCTTATCGCTGGTGGCCTGACTTTGGTTAAGGGTTTTCTGGCGGTTGTAATCCAATTGGGCAAAATGATTTTTAGATTTTGCCATTAAATAATCCTGCTGAAGCTGAATAAACTGTGGATTTTCTATCACTGCAATCACCTGCCCCTTTGATACCGGCTTTCCCGGAAGCAGGCTGCTCGATTTCAGGTATCCGCCTAAAGGAATACTGACAGAAACCAGATTTTGTGGCGGTACATCTATCATTCCGTTAAGTTTTAAAACAGAGGAAATCTTCTGCAGAGAAAGTATTGTTGTTACTACAGGTGCATTTTTCAGTTGAGCATCCGTAAGCATCACAACGTTTTCATCTTTCGGACTGGCAGCAGGCAGCTGCTGTTTTACTTGATCTTTACACTCATAAAACATGAGTAATCCTATTATTGACAGGGAATATGATATAATTTTAAATGTACGTTTCATTATTATGGATTTAAAGTAATATATTCCAGCTCTATAGCACTCTGATTCAGTTTCCAGACTGCATCGGTATAGCTGTTTTTTAAAGTAACCGCCTGATTGATCAGGATGACAAATTCAAGATAATTGATCTCGCCGGCAAGAAACTGTTTTTTAGCTGTTTCAGTGATGATATCGGCATTTTTCAGTTCCGAGTTTTCATATTGCGAAACAATATCAAGGTTAGCCTGATAAATTCCGGATGTCTTTCTGTATTGATTCTGCAGATTGAATTCCATGTTGGCAATATCACTGTCCACAACAGATTCTGCAATTTTTGCGGCTTGAATTCTGGCTTTCTGCCCGCGTGAAAAAACAGGAACAGAAACTCCAAACTGTACAGAATGAAACTGTGGTGCACCATTGTAGACTTTATCATCTGCTCCCATCCCTCTGAAGCTATTGAGGTTGTACGCCAGCTGAAGCCCGGGAAGCATTTTTGCTTTTTCAAGGGCAATCTGCTGTTCAGAAATATTTTTCTGCTGCTGTAATACTTTAATAGCCGGATGTAAGCTAAGCTCCTCTTTAAGTCCTCCGTGGTAAATTTTCTGATCTTCAGGAAGAAAATCTATTTCTGTGTTTAAAAACCACTGAAGCTGATATCCCAGCACAGTAAGCTCCTGGTGCAATTGCTTTAGCTGAATTTCAATAGAAGATTTCTGATTGGAAGCCGTAGTTTTTTCCAGAATATTACTTTCTCCTGCTTTCAGACGGATATTTGCCTTATCGAGAAAATCAGTGTACAGCTTTAATGTTTCCAGAAGCAGCTTTTCTTTTTGTTTCGCATACAGGATATTATAAAAGGTAAGACTCACCGCTTTCTTCAGTTCATATTCTTTAAGAGAAACGTTCAATAGAGACTTTTTCCATTCTTCGGTGTATACGTTCTTCTGCTTTTTATAGACAGTCGGAAATGCTATATTCTGTGAAATTCCGAATTTCATATCCGTCAGTGCACTGTTGATCTGCCCATAATCTACTGTTACTCCCGTTTGAGGAATATCAGCTGATGATGTGATAAGGGCTTTCGTATATTCTGATTTTAGCTTTTCATTTTTAATATTTCTGTTGTTTTTCAAAGCAATATCAAGAGCCTCCTGCAATGTAACGGGAGTCTGGGAGTTTACCAGCCCCACACAACCGAAACAAACCAAAAAGGTCAGAATGGAAACCTGTTTTTTATTTTTTATTTTTTTCATTTTTGAATCCTTTTTCAATAGTTACATACAATAATGGTAAGACAAACAGGGTAAGAAAAGTTGCAACCATCAGTCCTCCTATAACGACTGTTGCAAGAGGCCGCTGTACTTCAGCTCCTGCTCCGTTGCTGACGGCCATCGGAATAAATCCCAGTGAAGCAACGAATGCTGTCATCAGCACTGGCCGAAGCCTTGATTCTCCACCATCTATGATGATTCTTACAATATTTTTAATTCCTTTCTTGTGAAGACGGTTAAACTCTGAAATCAACACAATACCATTTAGCACTGCCACTCCAAAAAGAGCAATAAACCCTACTCCTGCACTGATGCTGAAAGGCATTCCTCTAAGCGCCATTAGAAACACACCACCAATAATTGAAAGCGGAATCGCGGTGTAAATCAGCAAGCTTTCTTTAACAGAATTAAAGGCCAGGAACAACATTACGAAAATAAGAGCCAGAGCAATGGGAACTGCTATCATAAGGCGCTGTTTGGCATTATTTAAATTTTCAAACGAGCCTCCATACGTCATATAATATCCCGTAGGGAGTTTCATCTCCTGATCTACCTTATGCTGAAGTTCTTCTACAATACTCTGAACATCTCTGCCTTTGATATTAAAACCTACTACAATTCTTCGTTGAGCATTTTCTCTCTGAATCTGGTTGGGGCCGTTTTTCACTTCCACTTTGGCAAGCTGAGACAGCGGAATCTGACTCCCGAAAGGTGTAGGGACTAAAAGATTTTTAATATCAGTAACATTTTTCCGGTCTTTGGTATCCAGACGTACAACCATATCAAAGCGTTTTTCTCCTTCAAAAACCAATCCGGTACTTTGCCCGGCAAATGCGGTATTGACTACACGGTTGATATCTGAAACAGATAAATGATACTGGGCAATCAGAGGACGGTTGTATTCGATAATTACCTGGGGCATTCCAGAAACTGGTTCTATATAGAGATTCTGGGTTCCTTCTACCGTCTCTATAATTTTTCCGAGCTTTTGTGCATTTTGAGAAAGTACATCAAGGTCTTCCCCAAAAATTTTAATCACCACATCCTGTCTTGCTCCGGTCATTAATTCATTAAAACGCATCTGTACAGGATATTGAAAACTGGCAGTAATTCCAGGTATATCCTGCAGCTGTTTACCCATCTTATCTGCAAGTTCCGGAAAAGTAGACGCTGAGGTCCATTCTTTTTTATCCTTTAAAATAACCATCATATCAGAAGCATCCATAGGCATCGGATCGGTAGGAACTTCTCCGCTTCCAATTTTTGTGACTACTTTTTCCACTTCGGGAAATCTGGATTTAAGAATGTGGGCTGCTTTCTGGGTACTTTCGATAGTGGTTGTCAGGTTACTTCCCGGTAAAACCCTGGTATCTACTGCAAAATCACCTTCTTCAAGGGAAGGAATAAATTCACCACCCATTCTGGATAAAATAAAAACAGCTGCGATAAATAAAACTGCCACTGCACCAAAAACTATTTTGGGTACTCTGAGTAGTTTAAGCAAAACTTTAAGATAGATTTTCTCTACCTTTTTCATCATTCTGTCTGATAAAGTAGGTTTATCACTTCTTTTTCTCAGTAATACCGCACTCATCATCGGAATATAGGTCAGTGAAAGCAAAAATGCTCCCAGCAGTGCAAAAGCTACAGTCTGGGCCATAGGCTTGAACATTTTCCCTTCAATTCCCTGCAGGGTAAGGATCGGGAGATAGACAATCAAAATGATAATCTGTCCGAAAACGGCGCTGTTCATCATTTTTCCTGCAGATTCTATAACTACAGTGTCCATTTCGGATTTTCCAACAGAGAATGTCTTTTTAAATTTTGAATTGTGACTGAACTGGTGTAAAACAGATTCCACAATAATCACTGCTCCATCGATAATCAGTCCGAAATCCAGGGCCCCAAGACTCATCAGATTTCCGCTAACTCCAAAGAGGTTCATCATACATATTGCAAAAAGCATCGCCAAAGGAATAACAGAGGCGACCAGCAAACCTGCTCTTATATTCCCAAGAAATAAAACCAGTACGAAGACTACAATCAATGCTCCTTCCGTAAGGTTTTTTTCTACTGTTCCAATGGCATTGTTTACCATTTTGGTTCTGTCCAGAAATGGCTCTATCACCACTCCCTTCGGAAGCGATTTCTGAACCTGGGCAATTTTTTCCTTTACATTTTTTATGACCTGATTACTGTTCTCACCTTTGAGCATCATTACTACAGCTCCCGACACTTCTCCCTGATCATTAAAGGTCATGGCTCCATAACGGGTTGCGAACCCAGGCTTTACCTCAG
Source organism: Chryseobacterium nakagawai (assembly GCF_900637665.1). Taxonomy (NCBI): domain Bacteria; kingdom Pseudomonadati; phylum Bacteroidota; class Flavobacteriia; order Flavobacteriales; family Weeksellaceae; genus Chryseobacterium; species Chryseobacterium nakagawai. The sequence goes on along the minus strand of NZ_LR134386.1, from coordinate 1,719,161 downwards.
CAATATCGCGTATAAACAACGGAACATCATTTGTTTTTGTCGCAATAGAAATATTGTTGATTTTCTCAATACTTCCTACTAACCCTTCACTCCTGATATATAGAACAGTAGGCCCTTTTTCGATATAAGCTCCCCCAGTATTCTGATTGTTGGCCTGCAATGCATCAAATACGTCATTGATTGTTATTCCATAGGCATTAAGCCTGTCCGGATTTACAGCAATTTCATATTGTTTCAGTTTCCCTCCAAAGCTACTTACTTCCGCCACTCCTTTTACACCCAAAAGCTGTCTTCTTACAATCCAGTCCTGAATGGTGCGGAGTTCTGTGATATTGTACTTTTTCTCATATCCTTTTTCAGGCCTCACTACATACTGGAAAATTTCGCCAAGTCCTGTCGAAATAGGTCCAAGCTGCGGATTTCCTATTCCCTGTGGAATAACGGACTGTATCTGTTGAAGTCTTTCGGCGACCTGCTGTCTTGCCCAATAGATGTCTACATCATCTTCAAAGACAATAGTAACCAGGGAAAGTCCAAACCTGGAGAAACTCCTGATCTCCTTTAATCCTGAAATATTATTGTTGGCCTGTTCTATAGGAAAAGTAACAAGGCGTTCTATATCTGTAGCACCAAAAGATGGTGCGGTGGTAATAACCTGTACCTGATTGTTGGTAATATCCGGTACCGCATCTATCGGCAGTTTGGTAACCTGATAAGCGCCTACGCCAATAAGTCCCAATACCAACAATGCAATAATGAGTTTATTCTTTACAGAAAACTCAATGATTTTTGTAAGCATATAATTATTGATTAATCTTAATTATCGTGGTAAAATTTTGGTATTCTGAAGCATAGATTCAATGCACCTGTATTTATACAGATACTTCTATGAGAAACGGAATACCTTCCCTGTCAAAAAGATGACTAAGAAAATAGATTAAGATTGAAGAAATCTTGGCGGCTGCCAGATAGAATTGAGAATTTCCTTATTATAAAGGACATTTTTATAAAGGATCTGTTTTAATCCAATAGGATTATATACCTTTCCTATACAATGAATATCTAAAATTGGATTAATGGTAAAAACTACAGAAAGAGGACTTGCGTGTGAAACAAAAGGCAGCTTCTGATCCTGATCATAGTCACTGTCTTTAACCGGATGATCATAATGGGTTTTTAGAAATGCAGTAAATGACATTTCAGGATTAAGGTTTTTGTGCTGAAAATAATGCTCAATGAGAAGCGGCATTTTCAAAAGCTGATATAGTTCGGTTGTAGAAACCAAATACAATGACAACAACAATATGGAAATCAGCTTTTTCACTGTACCAAAATTATGAAATATTTCATTAAGAATGATTTTAAATAAAAGAATGAGAAATTATTTCAGCTTATATTATTCATGAGGATTTAAAAATAAATTCTCACATTTACACGTCGTCAACTTCGAATTCCTTTCGTATTAAAATTACAAAGTCTGTCATAAAAAAAGTCAAGTCGATATTTTAAGTAAACTTTTGCATTACTATTCACTTAAAAGCAGATTGATTTCGTCATAGAAGGAATTTTTGCTATAATCTGCCATTCCGGCATGATGCATTCTTATATTCCCTGATTTGTCCAGAACTACTGTTGTTGGAAGTGAACCATTAAAAAAAACATTTGGAACATATCCATCTGGAACTAAAAACGGCACGCTAAATTGTTCTTTATTGAGATATTCTTTTCCTACAGCGACGTTATCATCAAGATTAATGGTCAGAAAAACCAAATCCTTATTTTCCTTGTACTTCTCGTAAAACTTTTGAATCGAAGGAAATTCTGCACGACAAGGAGGACACCACGACGCCCAGAAATTAATGAAAACCACCTTTCCCTTGAGTTCAGAAGTATTGGTAAGTTTCCCGTTATCATCTCTTATACTCAAACTTTCTATAATTCCAAGTTCTGTTTTCTTTTTTTCAATCTTTGAATTCAGAAGACCGGTAGAGATAATCTGGCGCATCAACCACGCTTTTGTATCAGGACTTACAAGCAATACTATGAATATTGAAAACAGAAGTACAGTACTCCAACTTTTCAGGAACCATATTTTTAGTTTATTCATTTGAGACTATTTCAAAATCTGTTTCTTCACTTCTTCTTCAGTCACAAATCCGAGATTATCCCACACTACTATGTCATTTTTATACAGCTTTAAAACCGGAAGTGCTGAAACGTTCAATTCTTTACAAAGTTCTGTGTTCTCATCAGCCTTAATTCTTATAATTTTTACTTTTTCCGGCATTTCAGCAGCCATTTTTTTTAGGTAAGGCTCCATTTTTTTGCAGGGAGCACACCATTCCGCATAAAAATCCACCAAAACAGGCGTACTACTTTTTAGCATTTCGTTATATTGGGCAAGACTCATTCCTGCAGAATGTGACACTTTAACTTCCGGAAGACTGGCATTTCTCCACTTCATCATTCCGCCCTGCATTTCATAGACATTTTTAAAACCCATTTCCTTGAGTTTCGCAGCTGCGGCCATACTTCTCGGTCCGCTCATACAATATACAAAAACAGGTTTGGATTTGTCCAGGGCTTTTGATTTTTCATTAAAATCATCCGCACTCCAGTCGATATTCATTGCATTTTTCAGATGTCCGTTACGGAATTCGCCCGGTGTTCTTACATCTACCAACTGTACATCTTTGGTCTGCCCTAATTTTTTAGAAAATTCTATAGCAGGAAGACTACTCTCGCTTTTGTTATTCTGGGCTTTTCCGCATCCTGTCAACAGTATGAGAAAAAATACAACGATTAGGTTTTTATACATTTTAACTGTTTTGTTTGATTAATCTCTCCAGTTCATCTGCCTGAAAAACACCGGACTGTTTCCACTTCACTTCGCCTTTTTTGAAAATCATCAAAGTCGGAACACTTCGGATTCCAAACTGTGCGGCAACAGCCTGATTTTTATCGACATCAATCTTAACAATAATGGCTGCATCGCCAATAAGTTTTTTCAAATCCTGAAGAATGGGAGCCTGCATTTTGCACGGGCCACACCATTCTGCGAAGAAGTCAACCAAAACAGGTTTATCCTGATTAATAAGTTCTTGAAATTTATTCATTTTACTATCCTTTTTATTTAATTTCTTCATATTCAGTGTCATCATTTGTATTGTTCAAATGATGGGTGGGTACGGCACAATTACCTGTAGCACAACATCCGATATTCAATAATGGCATTGCAACAAAAACTACTCCAACAGCAACTAAAAACCACATTCCTGATTTTACTGCTTCCACTACAAGAACAATTCCCATTACCAGGCGAAGCAGCCGTACAAAGCTCCAGTTTTTTATTATATTTTGTATCATTTTATATTCATTATTGAGTTACAGGATTATTATTTTCAAGCCATTCTTTCATTCCACCGGAAAAATTTTTAACATTTTCAAAACCGTTTTTCTTCAGTAAAGAATACGCAATAGATGCTCTGTCACCGCTTTGGCAATGAATGACCACTTGCTTATCACGGGAGATTTTGTCAAGATCATCTTCCAATATTCCTACAAAAAAATTCTCTGTATTTTCAATATGTGCTGTTTTGTATTCGGTTTTATTTCTTACATCCAATACCTGAACATCCTCTCTGTTCAGCCAGATTTTAAATTCTTCTATATCAATAACATCTTCGGTCTGTAAATCTAATCCTAAATTTTCAACCTGGTCAATATATCCCATCATTTGATCCATCCCTATTCTCATCAATCTTCGGGTAAGGTCCTCTATTTCTTCCTCCTGCGCAACCAAAATAAAAGGTTCTGAATAATTAACTATCCACCCCATCCACGTTGAGAAAGAATTGTTTCCCTGAATATTGATACTTTCCGGAATAAAACCTTTTGCAAAATCAACCTTATTTCTGGTATCAATTACTTTTACTCCGTTGTTATAGGCTTTCAAAAACTCGTCCCCGGAAAATTTTTTATGTTTTGGAATTTCTGTTAACAAGGGTCTATCCTCTTTATTGAGCTTCTTCATCATGGCAAAATATTTTGGGGGTTCTGGCTGTCCTTCTAAAAGATATTCAATAAAACCTTCCTCATCTTCTTCGTACTGAAATGCCCAGTTTCTGATTTTCTCGTATCCCACCGTTGAACTTGGAACTGCTCCCAATGCCTTTCCACATGCTGAACCGGCACCATGTCCAGGCCAAACCTGAATAAATTCCGGCAGCTTGCTGAAATCCTGAACAGAGTGAAACATTTCTCTGGCTCCTTTTTCCTGCGTTCCTATAATTCCTGCTGCTTTTTCCAGTAAATCAGGCCTTCCAATATCGCCCACAAATACAAAATCTCCCGTAAAAATCATTACCGGTTCATCTGTCGCAGGATGGTCAGTCAGTAAAAAGCTGATGCTTTCCGGTGTGTGCCCGGGTGTATGGATGACGTTCAGGGTAAGGTTTCCAACTTTAATGATGCTCCCATTCTTTAGCCCAATATGCGGAAACTGATATTGCCAGTCTTCACCACCTTCATCAGAAAGATACATTTTTGCTCCTGTAGCTTTTGCAAGTTCACGTGATCCTGACAAAAAATCTGCATGAATGTGAGTTTCCGTAATGTGTGTGATGGTCAGATTATTTTCCTGGGCAATCTGAAGATAGGTGTCAATATCTCTTTTAGCATCAATTACAATCGCTTCACCTTTTGCCTGACAACCGATTAAATAACTAGCCTGTGCAAGGCTCTTATCATAAATATGCTGAAAAAACATAATCTTACTTTTTATTTTAATGATTTATATATACAAAGTTATAGCTTATTTCCCCCTGGATCAGTAACCTTGATCACAGAGAAAAACTGCTTTTCTGTACAGATTTTACTATAAAATTATTTCTTTTGCAAGGATATAGCACCCCATCATTAATACAAACCAGCCGAAACCTGTTTTAAGCTTTTCCCCTGAAATCTTTCGGGATAAAAATATTCCCATAAAAATACCGGCAACAGCCAACAGGCTGAATTTTATAAGCAAACTCCAATCTATTACCGAATGTTCCCCGCTTGCAAATCCTATAAAGCCAACAGCTGAATTGATTGCAATAATAAACAGTGATGTTCCTACAGCCGATTTCATAGGAAGTTTTGCAAAAAAAACAAGAACAGGAATAATGAGAAAGCCTCCTCCCGCTCCTACCAAACCGGTAACAATACCTACCAGTGAGCCCATCAGTATAATCATCAGATAATTAAAATCATACCCTGAATCATCTTCGTGCTTTTCACAGTCTTTACAAGGCCGAATCATTGATACGGAAGCCAATACCATGATAACAGCAAAAACAAGCATCAGAAAAACAGATTTTGTAAGCTGAAAACCATCCGTCTTCAAAATAACTTCAGGAATTTGCGGCATAAGAAATGCCCTGGTAAGATATACGGTAATAAGGGAAGGAATTCCAAAAAACAAAATGGCTTTAAACTCTATCTTCTGATGAAAAAAGCTTCTGATTCCTCCGGACAAGGAAGTAACTCCCACCACAAATAATGAATATCCGGTGGCTGAAACAGGATCAATTCCTAACATATAAACCAAAATAGGAACAGTAAGAATTGAGCCTCCGCTGCCCACTAATCCAAGGGAACTCCCCACTAAAACTGCGAGAAAAAAAACTGCTGTAAACATGACATCTATTTTTCTAAAAATTCCGGTACAAAGTTATGTATAGAAGAACAGCAAGTCTGTGATGTGAATTACATTTCTGTAATAAATTTATTTCAATTAATTAAATACTTGTTTTTAAATAAATCCCTTCCACTAATATAATGAAAGGGTGCCATTTTAAAGCAGTTTATCTGGAACAGCTTCTTCCGTCGTCCTTAATCCCCAGTTTATGAAGGATTACATACATTAAACACCAGTTGGTAAAAGCATTCTGTAAAAGATTAACTCCTACAAAAGCTGTAAGCCAAAACCAGTTTTCATTGACTTTAATTCCTAAAAAGAGACTGGACAGGATTAAAATTCCTGCTATAGCGTGTGCGATTCTTGTATGCATATATTTTATTTTTAAATTGATTTTTCTAATTGTACCGTTGCGATATGAATATGCGAAAGTGTTTCCTGTTGGGAATTAAAATTTTCAACGCTTCTATATATTCCATCCACAAAAGTATCTTCTACAAATACCATAAACAGTAAAGAATCTACTGATAAATAGTCTGTTGGAAACCAGTTTTCAAGTTCATTTCCATTATTTTTGTACCCTTTTACAGATTGGTAGGAAAAGGCCTTCACTCCGGAATGGTTCAGAATAGTTTTCACTTCTGTCTCAAACTCTTCTATTGCCGTAATTAATAGTAATTTCATTTGTTGTATGTTTTTAAACTTTGAAAGTTAAACCTCATAGATTTAAAAAACCTATGAGGTTTATTAATTTTATACTTCAAAAAACTTGTCGTTAGATTCGGATTTCTTCTCCCACTTTTTCTTTTCGGTGGCGTAGTAAACCAACGGCACTACCACCAGTGTAAGCAACGTTGAAACAATCGCTCCAAATACTAAAGAAATTGCCAGTCCCTGGAAAATAGGATCAAAAAGAATAATAACAGCTCCTATTACTACAGCTCCTGTTGTTAAGAGGATGGGTGTTGTTCTAACAGCTCCTGCTTCAATAATGGCCTGTTTCATAGGAATACCTTCTTTCAGACGGATTTCTATAAAGTCGATCAAAAGGACGGAATTCCTTACCATTACCCCTGCCAGAGCAATCATTCCGATAAAAGAAGTAGCTGTGAAAAATGCTCCTAGCAGCCAGTGTCCTAATACAATTCCAATTAAGGAAAGCGGAATGGCAACCATCATCACGATTGGTGTTTTAAAGTTCTGAAACCAACCCACAATCAGCATATAAATAATGATAATTACTACAGCGAAAGCAGTTCCCAGATCACGGAAGACCTCCAAAGTGATTTGCCACTCTCCGTCCCATTTTACGGTGTAATTACTTTCATCCTCCGGCTGGTTCATGTACAATTCGTTCATTGAATAACCGTTTGGAAGCTGTATTTTTTTAAGCTTTTCGTCCATTCCAAGAATCGCATAAGCCGGACTTTCCAGTTTTCCTGCCATATCAGCAAGAACATAAACTACCCTTTTCTGATCTTTTCTGTAAATGGTTTTATCCAGTTCTTTTTCTTCTACTTTTACAAGGTCACTTGCCGGAACCATTCCCATCTGTCCTTTGATTTTCAATCCTGTAATATCCTGGATATTGGCTTTATCAGCATTGTTCAGCTTCATAACAATATCTACCGGGGCATTGGATTTTTCATCATAAAGGTTCCCTACAGGATATTCCCCCATCAGGTACGTCATATTTCCTACAATCTGTTGTGGTGCCACGCCGTTCAGCATTGCTTTTTCTTTATCCGGAACAAGTTTGAATTCTTTCTGTGGCGCTTCCACCATCCAGTCAATATCTACCACATCATCGGTCTTCTTCAGAATATCTTCAACCTGTTTCGCTACTTTTACCTGGCCTTCATAATCAGGGCCATAGATCTCTGCAACAATTGTAGAAAGAACAGGCGGTCCCGGCGGAACTTCCACTACTTTTACATTGGCTCCATATTTTGCAGCTATTTTCTGAATTTCAGGGCGGATATTCTTAGCCACATCGTGGCTTTGTGTATCACGGTCTTCCTTATGTAGAAGATTGACCTGAATATCTGCCGTATTACTGTTCCCACGCATATCATAATGACGAACCAATCCGTTGAAAGTAATCGGAGCTGAAGATCCTACATAATTCTGATAGTTTACAACCTCGGGAACGGTTTTCAGGTACTGTGCAATATCCTGTGTAACGGCTGATGTTCTTTCCAGCGTTGTTCCTTCCGGCATATCAATTACCACCTGAATTTCATTTTTGTTGTCAAACGGAAGCATTTTTACCGCTACCCATTTTGTAAAGAATGCTCCTACGGAAATCAGTAATAAAACAACTGTAATTCCCATCATGGCCCATCTTTTTGATTTTGAATCCAGAAGTGGCTGTTCAATTTTTTTATAGATTTTATAAATCCTTCCTGTTTCAAGCCCCTGCTCTTCTTTGTGTTCCTGATCATCTTTTACTTTTAATAAATGATAACCGAGATAAGGCGTCACTGTTAATGCCACAAAAAGTGAAAGCAGCATTGCAATAGAAGCCCCTATTGGCATTGGTGACATATAAGGCCCCATCATTCCTGACACAAAAGCCATTGGCAGAATCGCTGCTATCACGGTAAATGTTGCCAGAATAGTAGGATTCCCAACCTCGTTAATAGCATAAATCGCAGCCTGTTTGAAGGGCAGTTTCTTCATATGGAAATGCCTGTGCATGTTTTCAGCAATGATGATACTGTCGTCCACTACAATTCCGACTACAAAAACTAACGCAAATAGTGTAATCCTGTTCAGCGTATATCCTAAAATATAATAGCTGAATAAAGTTAAAGCAAATGTAAGCGGAACGGAAAAGAAGACTACCAAACCGCCTCTCCAGCCCATAGCCAGCATTACCAGAACCGTTACCGCTAAAATGGCAACGCCAAGGTGCATGAGTAATTCAGAAACTTTATGCGAAGCTGTTTCCCCGTAATTTCTGGTCACTTCAACGTGAACATCGTTGGGAATAAGATTCTTCTTTAGCTCATCTACTTTTGCAAGAATCTGTTCGGAAATTTTCATGGCATCAGCGCCTTTTACTTTGGAAACCGAAACGGTAACCGCAGGATATTCCGATTTGAATTTTTTACCGTTTTCTACTGCATTTCCGTATCCGAAACTTACATAATTGGCAGGATCGGAAGCTCCATCTTTTATGGCTGCCACCTGTTTCAGATAGACCGGCATATTCTGTGATGTTCCGATAACGAGGTTTTCAACATCTTCAGAAGAATTGAGAAACTGACCTGTCGTTAAAAGATATTCCGAATCACCTGAATCAAATTTCCCGGACTGTGAACTTCCATTATTGGCCTGAATCATCTGCATTACAGAAAGTGCATCAACATTCAGTTCAGCCATTTTATCTTTATCTAAAATGACCTGCAGCTGGCGGTTTCTTCCTCCAATAGTTTTGGTAAGAGAAACATCTTTTATTTTTTTGATTTCGGAAGACAGCTCTTCTCCTAACTGGCGAAGCTGAAAATCATTGTAATTGGCATTATCACTCCACAAAGTAAGCCCCAGCATCGGAACATCATCAATGGAACGGGTTTTCACCATAGGTTCCATTACGCCTTTCGGGAAGATATTTTTGTTCTTCATCAGCTCATCATAAAGCTTTACATAGGAACGTTCTGTATCTTCTCCTACATAAAACTGAACAATAATCATGGCCTGCCCGTTCATGGCCATCGAGTGAATATGCTCTACTCCTTTGATATTGGAAATAATTTTTTCAAGAGGTTTTACCACACGGCTCTCCACCTCTTTTGGAGTAGCTCCCGGGTAGCCCACCATTACATCCGCCATCGGGATGATGATCTGTGGTTCCTCTTCTCTTGGTATTAGTGTGGAACTGTATACCCCGATAATCATCAAAGCAATCATTAACAGAATAGTTAATTTTGAATTGATGAAAAATTCGGAAATACGTCCTGCGAATCCTTTTTCCATAATTTTTTTAATATAACAATGAATTAATCTAACAGTGTAACAATGCCATTCATTGGTAAATGGCTGCATTGATATTACTACACTATTTTACCTGAACTTTTGCTCCGTTATACAATTTTCCTGTTGAAGAAACGATGTAAGTTTCTTTCGGATTCAAACCTGAAAGGATTTCAACCTGATCTCCGGTTGTTTTTCCAGTTTTCAGCCATCTTAAGACTGCCGTATTTTGTGCACTTACCACATAAACTCCTGTGAGCTGGCCATTTTCTACCAAAGCCGTTTTAGGAATCATCATACTTTCCTGAAACCCCTGATTGATTTTCCCTGATGTTTTAAAAGGAAACTGTACATTCACAAACATTCCCGGAAGCAAATCGGAAGTATTATGAATATTGATTTTCACCATATATTGTCCTCCGGTATTGGCTGCGGATCTGCTGATTTCTGACACCGTTCCTGAAACGGTTCTGTTCATCGATTTTAAGGTGACATCAACCGGCATTCCGTTGGAAATCATGGTGATATTCTGCTCGGAAACCAGAACCTGTGCCTGCAAAGATGATGGTGACTCTATGGTAAGCAAAGGCATTCCGGGATTGGCCATATCGCCCTGCTCTGCAAATTTCGCCGTAATGGTTCCGGAAATAGGTGCCGTTACGTTGGTATAGCTATATTGTGCATTGACTTCGTTTTTCATCTGCTGTGCGGCCTGCAATCCTGCCTGTGCCATTTCGTACCGGGCTCTCATATCATCCAGCTCTTTCTGGGAAGCACTTTGGGATTTATACAGATTCTGGAATCTCTCATAATCTTTTCTGGCAATATTGTAGCTGGCCTGTGCTTGGGAGATCTGTGCATTAGCCTGCCCGCCTTTTGCCTGGATATCTGCCGCATTAATACTTACCAATAATTGACCTGCCCTAACGTCCTGCCCTACTTCTGCCTTCATGGATGTGATATATCCCATCATCCGAGTAGAAACATTGACTGAATTTTTGGCAACCAATTTTCCGCTCGCTGTAGCAGATGAACCTTCCGAGCCTGCTGTTGTATGGCTTATCGTAACAGAAATGGGCGCATCAGCATTCTGAACGGATTTTTTTTCGTCTGAAGAACAGCTTCCCAAAAGAAGCGTGCCCAGAATCAAAGTTGAATAAAAATATGTTTTCATTATTAAATTGGTTTATATTGCTTACTATGGTTATTTTTCTAAAAACCTTTGATATTCCCAGGCTACGTTGTATTCGAAAACAGCCTGCTGATATTCAAGTTCTTTTTGAGACATCAGGGTTTCTGCGGAAAGAAGGTCAGCAGATTTTTCCAGTCCCTGATCATAACGGTTTTTCCGGATCCTGTAGGCTTCCTTACTTTGTTCCCAGGCTTGTTTTGTGAAGTTGACCTTAGATTGGGCATCTTCAATCTGACGGCTGGCTTTATTGAGCTCAAGCTGACTTTGTTTAGAATACTGTTCTATTTCAGTCTGTGCCTTGGAACGTTCTGCTCTGTATTTTTCCTGTTCACTTTTAGCTTTAAGCCCGTCGAAAACATTCCAGGAAAGCTGAATTCCGGCTAAATATCCGTTGGCGTTGAACTGCACCGCTTTATTATCATACATTTCAAAGCTTCCGAATGCATTGAGTCTGGGAAGAAACTTTGCTTTTGATGATTTTATCATCCAGTCATATGCTTCAAGCGATTTATAATATGCCTGTAAATCTTTTCGGTTCAGATTAAGTTTACTATCAGAATCCGGGATATGCTCTGTATATTCCAGATTTTCTGTAGGTTTCAGAATTTTATTTTCTGACCTTTCATCCAAAAGAAAATATAAATTATCGGAAGCATTTCTGATGTTGGATTTTGCAGTCTGAATCTGACTTTCTATCTCACTGATACGGACATCCATATACAAAACTTCAGATTTCTGGATCATTCCGTTTTTGTAATAATTGTCGATGACTTTTTTATTGGCAAGGGTTGTCTGCTTTGCATTTTCAAGAGTTTCAAGCATTTTATACGCCAGCTGAAGCATCATATAAGATTTTTTCAACTCAAACTGAACGTATTCTTTAGTTCTTTCTGTTTTGATGGTAAGTACATCAGCTTTCACCTGTCCTGCCTTTTTCTGATATACCGCATCCATATTAATGATGGGCTGCTGTACCTTTATTTTTGTTGCAAAATTGGAAATGCTTTTAGGGTTGTTCAGATTATCGGGATTGAAATCCATCATTGTTATTCTTTCCTGATTGAGCTTGGAACCAAATGCATACAGAGGATTATTGGTATTGGAAAAAGTGTACGAGGCATTCACATTCGGCAGGTACATTGCTCTGGTTCCCAGAAGTTCGGCTTTGGCAAGCTCGGTCTCCTTTTTCGCCATTTTTACCTGAAGGTTATTGTCTATAAGCTTATTTTTCAGATCCTCTTTGGAAACAGGGATAATCTCTTGTGAAAAAGCTTCTGAATAGGTTGTCAATAATAAAATAAGTATGGCTAATTTTCTCATTTCTCTAATTTTAAAGCAAAATTAGATTGATGAAATCTATTGTACAGTAACCAACATCACATAAGGAGATTTTTCCTGAATGAACATAAAAAAACCGCCTGCAAAGCGGTTAAAAAATTTAAACTGTGGAAATACTATATCACTTTTATTTGTGGAATCATTATTATCTTTGATTTCACAGAATTGGATATCAAACAATTAGCTTCGGATTTCTGAAGAACCCTTTCTGCCTTTTCTCTTTCGGATTCGTTTTTAATGGTAACAACAGGTTCCAGAATTACTTCAGTCATCAGGAATTTACCTTCTACCTGCTCAAGCTTTCCTTTGGATTTGCACTGAAAATCTGAAAATTCTAGCTTTGAGTTTTCTGCTATGGCCAGAAATGTAGTCATCAGGCAGCTGTTTACTGCTGCTGTGAAAAGATGTTCCGGAGACCAAACGCCTTCTATCCCTTTAAGAAATTGAGGCGGAGTTGCCACTTCTATATTCTGTGAAAGTTCGGGAGAAGACATTTCACCTTTACGGTTATCTTTCCATTCAACATTTACAGTATAATAATGTACTTCCATTGTTTTAAATTTTGTTGTTTAAACTCATCCATCCACCGCCATTATGAACATTTTTGTAACCATGATTCTGCAGAATGCTTTTTGCTGAGGCACTCCTCATTCCTGAAGCACAACAGGTGATAATGGTTTTATCTTTACTTAGTTTTGACAGATTTTTATCCAGCTGGTCTACAGGAATATTCAGGGAACCTTTAATGTGCCCGCCCGCATATTCGCTTTTACTTCTTACATCCACAATCACCGCACCTTGCTTCACAAGATCTGCATAATCAGTTTTATCCATCCCGAAAAGGTTTTTTATTGCATCTAACATTGTATTGTTTTTTAAGTTAATGATGCAAATTTAAGATGGAAATAAAAGCCTGTCAGTGATGAAGGTTACAATAGGGTAATTTTGTTCCGGGAAAGTTTTATTTTACCGTCCGTCTCAATCTGTTTCAGAACACGGCTCACAGCTTCCCTCGTAATTCCAAGCTCATCTGCTAACTGCTGATGGGTTACATTAAGTTCCTTGGACTTGTATAACTGGGATTTTTGATTCAGTAAATATAGAATCCTTGCATCTACTTTTTGAAAAGCTATTGAGTTGACCATCGTTACGAGGTCTTCAAATCTTTTATGGTAAAGTTCAAAAACAAATGTAGACCATTCAGGATATTTTGTAAGCCATTCCTTTGCCTTGATCAAAGACAACATCAGGATTTCCGCATCTTCCTCTACCACAGCCTTAACTTTAGAAGTATCTTGAGTCAATCCTGAAAGTATAGATGAAATGCAGCTTTCTCCGGGAGTCAGATAATAAAGTAGAATTTCTCTTCCATCTTCCTCCGTACGTACTACTTTAACACTCCCTGACATAACAAGAGGAATATAATTTACATAGGAATCGATATCTAAAATAACTGTACCTGCAGGGAACAATTTTAAATCTCTACTCTCTGCAATTTCCTTCTTGAAATCCGGATCTAATATTTCATAAATATTCATTTTCAAATATAAATAAAATTCCTAATAAAGGATAGAATCCTCTTTTTAATTGTAAGGGATCACTATATGCAAAACATAAATCACAAAAAAATTTAGATGGTCATTTCATTCTATTTTAGAATCTTGTCAATAATCGCAAAAAGTTAGCTTATAATAAAACTTACTGACAAGATCAGCTTTGCAATTCTTGCAAAATTTCACACAATCTATAAAAGTGTTAGAAGATAAGCTCGTCTTGGTCACATGACAGGATTATTTAATTCTACAATTCTTTCTAAATCTTCCACCAAATGTTTCGATATTTCTTCGGTTACGGGTACAGATGCCAAACGGTGCCAAATAATACAGTTGACACCATTTTATTTACAATATTTTTCGAATAAATTTCCAGCTTTGAATTACAACTTTTTCATTTAATCCAACCTTTTTTTATATTGTTAATTCAATCATTGTTATATCGCTCTAAATAACCACTATTAGATAATCGGACCAAATAATTACATTTTCTGGAGTAACTTCCTCCATCATTACTTATGTAAGAAGGGCGCCAACATACTTTAGTGTAACAAATAGTAATTTTATATAAAACTTACTTTTATTAATTACTGCTAATAAATTTGATGTTTAAAATAAGTATAGTATTATCAAGCTTTTTTTGATTTGGTACACTAAGGTATATAATTACCCAGAATATTTTCATTGATTAATTGCAAAAAGAAAAAATGCATTTTCAAAGATCGATTATAGTCATATGTAGCTTTTTGTTTTGTAGAAACTTCATCCAAAAAGCTTTCATTATCACGATCTAAATTATTTTGAGTGCTAAATATAAAATATTAAATTTGATGTTATTTTTTCTACATGAAGGATATCCCTGTTAGAAATATTAATCAACAAGATGAGCCACAACTTTCCAGTAGTTATTCTATTAGGGATATCGCACCGTTGCTTGCCGAGAATGATATGGTGCAAGAACTCCACAGGCACGACTTCTTTTATATTTTAATAATAAAGAAAGGATCTGGTGAACATGAGATAGATTTCACCCATTATAATATACAAGAACATACAGTTTTTGTCATGCGCCCCGGACAGGTACACCGTCTTAGTTTGAAAATAAAAGGAACAGGCTATCTTATTCAGTTCAAAACTGATTTTCTGTATTCACACAATAGTGCCTCACAAAATCATTTGACAAAACTGATACAATACAACAGGTATCAACTCGAACCAGGAGGGTTTACAAAAATTGAGAACATCGTATTAAATGCATTGAAGGAATACTCCGAAAAAGAAAAAGGATATCAGGAAGTCCTGAAAGCCAACCTGAGCATATTTCTGATCGAACTGCTTCGACAAAGACAGGATAAAGTAACAACACCAGTTGCAAGTACTCCATACATACAGGAAAAATTAGAGCAATTTCTAGAGTTGATTGAGACAAATATTACCACACATAAGCAAGTGTCGCAGTATGCTGATTGGCTCTATCTATCTCCCTATCAATTAAGTACAATCACTAAATCCCTATTAAATAAAACCCCATCCGAAGTTATTAACGACTCTATTATTCTTGAAGCTAAACGTCAACTATTAGCCACATCCAACCAGATCAGTCAGATTGCATATAACCTGGGCTATGAGGACCCTTCCTACTTTACCCGTTTTTTTAAAAAACATACAACAGTATCTCCCGAAATGTACAGGCAGAACTTCAGATAAGTCCTATTGATTCTCATTTTTGTCCTAATCAAATGGTTGAGTATAAAGTAATTTTGTTCAACAAAATTACCTCAAAGGAAAACCATATGAAAACAACCATCATCTTATTTTTTAAATTGCTATTACTATTTGTAGCAACGGTTATATCTGCTCAGACAAAGCAAAAAGAAGTTCTGACCCTAGGAACATTCCATTTTGCGTTCCATAATCGGGATGTGAAGAAAGTCGATCAAAATGACCAGATAGATGTTCTTGATAAAAAGTATCAGGATGAAATTCATACAATAGTACAAAAGATTTTAAAATTTAGACCCACCATTATTGCAGTTGAAGTAGATCCTGCATTACAACCTACAATAGATTCGTTATACCAATGCTATCTGGAAGGCAATTACGAACTTAACCGTGAAGAGTACCAACAAATTGGTTTTAGAACTGCCAAAAAATTAAATTTAAAAAAAATCTACTGTGTTAACGATTGGGGACATTACTACAAAAACATCGATAGTCTTTTGGCTAATGATGCAAACGTACGAAAAAAATTCAATGAATTCTTTTATAAAAATCCTGATACGTCACTTATTCATTATTCAAAGGATATTTTTAAGACCAAAGGTATAATTGCTCAACTTAAGGAACTCAATAATCCGAAGAACTTAAAAAAGGATTTGGGTAATTATTTAGTAGGTACGTTTAAATACGAAACGGAAAGCAATCATTCATTTGGTGTAGATTTTACAACAGGTTGGTGGTTCAACAGGAATCTGAAAATTTTCCGTAACATCCAAAAAATAAATACTAATACATCGGATAAAATCCTAGTCATCTATGGTGCTGGGCATATGAATCTACTAAATATTTTCTTTAATTCTTCACCTGAGTATAAGTTGCAAAGAATAAATAAATATCTAAAATAACACATAAAAACCCCTCGTTATCCAAAACTAAAAAATAGTCCTATTCATTCTCAACTTTGTCCTAACTGTATGGTTTTCTGCCGAAGTAATTTTGCCTTGTAAATTTATTTCAAAAGAAAATCATTATGAAAACAAAAATGAAATTAATGGCATCATTAAAAATATGGCTAGCCATTTATCCATCAATCACGCTTTTTTTATTCCTTTTTGGTAAAGCATTAAATACATTCCCAATTTATCAACGAACATTCATCCTGACCATCGTGCTGGTTCCCTTTATTGTATTTATTGGAGTTCCTATTGTTGACTTTATCATACGCCAATTCAGCTCAAAAGATAATAAGTAAACATGCAATATAAAAATCACCACTAAAACTACATTAGATGGCTAACCAGAACAACTTAACACGACGGAAATTTATTAAGCAAGTTGGTTTTGGGATGTTTGCAATCACTTTTCCATTTCCTTTTAACAA
Source organism: Chryseobacterium nakagawai (assembly GCF_900637665.1). Classification (NCBI taxonomy): domain Bacteria; kingdom Pseudomonadati; phylum Bacteroidota; class Flavobacteriia; order Flavobacteriales; family Weeksellaceae; genus Chryseobacterium; species Chryseobacterium nakagawai. Next base: position 1,702,320 of record NZ_LR134386.1, on the reverse strand, counting down.
CTTTATTATGAAAACAAAGACGAAACAATTTGATGTAATTATCATTGGCGGAAGCTACTCAGGGCTTGCAGCAGCGATGGCATTAGGAAGGGCTCTGAAAGAAGTTCTGGTAGTCGACAGCGGTAAACCATGTAATTATCAAACTCCCTATTCTCATAATTTTTTAACTCAGGATGGTGAAATTCCGGCAATTATTGCAGGAATGGGCAAAAATGAGGTAAATGTATATAATACTGTAACTTTTACAGATGATTATGCAGTAAAAGGAGTAAAAACAGAAGATCTATTTAAGATAGAAACAGCCTCCGGAGAAAAGTATGCCGCTAAAAAACTAATTTTCGCCACAGGAATTAAAGACATAATGCCTGATATTCCTGGATTTTCAGAAAGTTGGGGAATTTCGGTGCTGCATTGTCCCTACTGTCATGGATATGAAGTACGTAATGAAAAAACAGGTATTCTAGGCAATGGTGATTATGCTTATGAACTTTCAAAAATGATCATTAATTGGACAAAAGATTTAACAATCTACACGAATGGAAAATCAACTTTAACCTTTGAACAAGTTCAAAAATTGAAATCTCACCACATACAGATTGTTGAAAAGGAAATCAAAAAACTTGATCATATCGACGGGCATATTCAAAATATTGTCTTTAATGACGATACGGTTTTACCACTTACCGCATTGTATTCTCCCCGTCCATTTATCCAACATTGCTCAATACCGGAAGCCCTAGGATGTGAAGTTACTGAAGATGGATATTTAAAAGTAAATGGATTCCAAGAAACATCTATTTATGGTATTTACGCTTCAGGCGATAATACTACCCGCATGAGAACCGTTGCCAATGCCGTTGCAATGGGTACTACTGCTGGAATGGCAGCCAGCAAAAAATTGATATTAGAACAATTCTAAACTCCATCCAAATTCAATTACTGTCATTTTAAGAAATGTCCTATTTAACTCAAATATTGTCCTAACATCGAGACAACATGGTAAAATACCTTTGTCAAAGGAAATTAAAACAAATTAATCTTTAAAAAATTATCGTTATGAAAATTATCATTGTGGGTGCAACAGGCACTATGGGAACACATTTAGTAAAAGCTCTAGAGAATGAGCATGAAGTAATTAAAGTTGCTTCAAAAGGAGGTGATGTCGCCGCCGACATTACTTCAACTGAATCAATTGAAAATATGTTCAAACAAGTGGGTCCGTTTGACGCATTAATTTCAACTGCCGGTCCAACGTTTGTAGGTCCGTGGAGCAAACTAAACAATGAGACCTTCAGAAATGGTGTTGAAGGTAAAATGATGGGGCAGATTAATCTCGTATTGATTGGTCAGAAATACATTAATCCGAAAGGATCATTTACATTAATTACTGGTGCATTAACTCATGAACCACAAGTGAATTTTGCAAATGCTTCCGCCGCTAACGGAGCTGTAGAAGGATTTGTAAGAGCTGCTTCTATCGAATTGGAAAACGGTATCCGTATTAATGCAGTAAGTCCTACAGTAATTGAAGATTCACCCCAATACTTCCCTTACTTCCCTGGAGAAATTCCAACGACAATGAGACAACTGGAATTTATGTTCAGAAAAAGTGTATTCGGAAAAGTAACCGGACATATTATCAAACCATAATAGCAAGAGCGAAAACCCGCAGGTCACTATATTATTAGTAGTGGACTGCGGTTGTTTATTCTTCAACCGATATACTGGATTCAAATATCTTTTAATCCGATATAAAAGTATAGAGTTTAAAAATTAAAATCAGCACCAACTTCTCCGCATTTCTTACAATGATTTATTAATGGAGGTGTAAAATAGTGAGGTGTAATACATAGAGACAATGAAAAAACATATAATTATAACTTTGTTAATAAGTTTGTTTGCAATTTCAAAAGCCCCGGCTCAAAACAAAATAAGCCTAGTACGCTACAATGATGATTTTACATCATTGAAAAATGATACTATTAAGAAGAAGTTAGATAATTTAAAATATATTAAACTAGACAACAATTATTTCATTTCGTTCGGAGGTGAATTACGAGAACAGTTCCAATATTATGACAATATCAATTTTGGTGATGTACCGCCAACCTATTCGAATACCGATGTTACACAACTTTGGCATCGTTTAATGTTACATACAGATATCGAGTTGGGCAAAAACTTTAGGTTTTTTATGCAACTGAATAATACGTCACGCTTTTTCAATAACAATCCGGTAGTTCCGGAAATTGAAGAGAACCAGTTGAGCTTACATCAGGCATTTGCCGAATTAAAACTTACAAATTGGAATTTCCGACTAGGATTTCAGGAAATTTATTTTGGAAATCATCGGGTAATTACCGTAAGAGAAGGTCCAAATACAAGACAGTCATTCGACGGGCTTACAGTTAAAAGAAAATTTCCAAACGGATCGCTTGATTTATTTGCAGTATCTAAAGTAATCTCAAAAAAATATGTATTTGATGATGAAAGCATGCATGACGGTCTTTTGGGAATATATGGAACACAATACCTTTCCAACAAAAAAATCGGATTAGATTATTATGTCATAAACTTTCAGTCAAGGGACAGGATGTATAATTATCAATCAGGATTTGAAAATCGTAATACATGTGGAATACGTTTATTTTCAAATTTTAAAAATGCTAATTTCGAATTTGAAGGGGCATATCAAACCGGAAAATTCAATGATCTTAAAATTGAAGCCTACAATATTTTAACAGATGTAAATGTAAATGTATTTCCTTCTAAGAAAGGAATCATAGGATTTGCAGCAAATTTAGCGTCCGGAGACGAAGATAACACCGACAATAAATTGAACACCTACAATCTTCTGTACGCAAAACCAGCATATGGTCTGGCGGCTCCTATTGGTGCGACAAACATGTTTAGTGTATATCCTTATATAAAAATAAATCCGGTTCAAAAGTTAAACATTTTAGCCGAGGCATTTTTCCTTGCAAGGAATAGCAATCAAGACGGTACATATTCTCCCGGTATGATCCAAAACAGACCAAGGGTAAACTCATTATTTAGCTCTAAGAAGAAAACGATGGGCCAGTATTATGTATTGGAAACCAATTATCAGCAAAATAGCAACCTTTCATTTGCTTTAGATGCTTCGTATTTTAAAGCAGGAAGTTATCCAAAAACGACAGGCGTTGGTGATGACATTCTGTATTTATCATTCAAAACCACATTAAAGTGGTAGCTGAAAAATTATCAAATAAACCACCTTTAATTGCAAGATTATGAAAATTACAATTTTAGACGATTACCAACATGTAATAGAAAAGCTTGACTGCTTTAAAATTTTGAAAGATCAGAACGTTGAGATTCTTCATAACACCGAAAAAAATGTAAAAATACTGGCAGAAAAGCTAAAAGACTCTGACATTATTGTTTTAACCCGCGAAAGAACTGCAATAAATGAAAAGCTAATTTCATTGCTGCCGAATTTGAAATTAATTAGTCAGACCGGGAAAATATCTAACCATCTAAATTTATCTGATTGCACAAAATATCAAATCGCTGTCGCTGAAGGAATAGGCTCCCCTATTGCACCGGCAGAATTAACATGGGCACTATTGCTTAATACCGTAAGGCAAATTCCAAATGCAATGGAAGAAATGAAAAATGGGAAATGGCAAACAAATATTGGCTCTACAATCCATGGAAAAACCATAGGAATATGGGGGTATGGAAAAATTGGTCAGCGCATTGCTCAATATGCCAAGGTTTTTGGCGCCAAAGTAATAGTTTGGGGAAGCGAATCGTCAAAAGCAAAAGCCATTGAACATGGTTTTAAGAAGGCAAATTCAAAAGAAGACTTTTTTAAAGATGCTGATATTGTGACACTACATCTTCGTCTAAATGAAAGTACATACGGCATAGTAAAAGAATCTGACTTACTGCAAATGAAAGATAATTCTATTTTGATTAATGCCGCCAGAGCAGAATTGATCGAAAAAGGAAAATTATTAAAGAGTTTAAAAGCCGGAAAACCGTCGTACGCAGGAGTGGACGTTTATGAAGAGGAACCAATCTATGATAAAAATTATGAATTACTTAAGCTCCCTAATGTAATTTGTACTCCTCATTTAGGATATGTTGAAAAAAGCAGTTACGAATTGTATTTTAGAAATGCATTTGAAAATGTCTTGAATTTCATAAATGGGAAACCAACAAACATTGCAAATCCAGAGGTATTAGAATCTTTGTAAAAAACGTTAAAAACTTATCAAAAATGGAAAAACAAGCAATAACATTCATAATCACAATGCTCAGTACTCTAATTTTTGCACAAACACAAGAACAAAAACTAGAACAATTAATGCAAGCATATTCAGCAACAGGTAAATTAAATGGTTCTGTACTCATTACCCAAAAAGGCAAAACTCTTCTTAATAAAGGTTATGGTTTAAGAGATGTTGCCGAAAATCTGCCTAATGATCCTAATGTGATTTTTCAGATTGGCTCTGTCACCAAACAATTTACCGCAACTGTTATTCTAAAATTACAGGAACAAAAGCAATTAAACATCCTTGATAAAATTAGTATGTACTTTCCTGACTATCCAAATGGTGACAAAATCAGAATTGAGCACTTATTAACCCACTCTTCGGGTATTTTCAACTATACTGATGACCGTGAATTTATGCAATCAAAAGCGATGAAGCCAATCACTCAAACAGATATGATAAACACATTCAAAAATAAGCCTTTGAAATTTGTGCCAGGCAGTGATTTTGAATATAGTAATTCAAATTATATTTTATTGGGGTATATTATTGAAATGATAACCAATAAGCCGTATGAGAAAGCTGTTGATCAGATGATTTTTAACCCGCTTAAAATGAGATCCTCTGGATTTGATTTCAATAAACTTCAAAAGGCAACCAAAGCAAAAGGTTATATTGTTTATGCCAAAGAAAATAGTAAGGAGTCGGATGAATTTGATGCTACTGTATCTTATGCTGCTGGTGGCATGTATACCACCACTTCCGATTTGAATAAATGGCTAACAGAATTATCATTCGGTAAAGTTATCTCTAAAGAATCCTATAAAAAAATGATAATGCCCTATAAAAATAAGTATGGGTATGGAAATTACATTAACAATTTTGAAGGGAAAACACTTGTTGCACATGGCGGACTCACATTTGGATATACTTCCTATGTAGGACGAATCATTGAAGATGATTTGAATATCATAATACTCAATAATATTCCAAATTATACAATCAACGACATAGCTAATGATATTTTAGCCATTCTATATAATAAGCCATACAAATTGCCTGAAATTTTGAAAGAAGTAACTGTTAACTCTGAAATCTTGAAAAGTTATATCGGAACATATCAAATTGCTCCACAGGTTGTTGTGAGCATTACTATTGAAAATGAACAGCTTTTTGGACAAGCAACTGGTCAGGCTAAAATTTTGCTTACTGCGAAGAATGAAGAGTCATTTTTTATTAAAGGAGCGAACGTATTAATTGATTTTAAAAAAGATACTTCAGGTAAAATTACGGGACTAATTTTAACGGATGGGGGTAAAGCAATCCCTGCTCAGAAAATAAATTAAAAATATTACAAGTAACTATGGAACAATTAAACATTCACATAAACAGGTTATTGATAAGACATCTTACAATAAGTGATTTAAAGGATTTTCATAAATATAGATCAAATCCTGAAGTAGTCAAATACCAAGGGTTTGACGTAATGAACTTGAATCAATTAAGGTCGTTTATAATTGACAACTCCTCGAAGTTTTTTGGTAAACCGGGGGAACGGGTACAATATGGAATTGAAAACATTAAAACTGGCAAAATAATTGGAGATTGTGCAATCAAACTCGATGCATCTGATGAAAGAATAGCAGAAATTGGAATTACAATATCACATTTGCAACAAAAAAAAGGTTTTGCTAAAGAGGCATTGCTAGGTATTTTGAAATTCTTATTTGAGACAAGGAATCTACATCGAATCGTAGAAATAGTTGATGCTGAAAATACCGCCTCAATAAATTTGCTAAAAAGTATCGGTTTTAAACAAGAAGGACATTTCATTGAAAACAGATTTTTCAAAGGTAAATGGGTAAATGAATACCAGTATGCGATGCTACAACGAGAATGGAATAGCAATAATTAAGAACCTCCCTCAGCATTCCTAAAAATCTTCCCACAGAAGCACTAAATCTTTACCATTCTAAAGACATTTACAATCATCAATAATATATTCCTTGTATTATAATTTTCTGTTCCACACTAAACGATAATAGTTACTTTTTTAAGAACTTCAGTTCTGTTATTCACAATTCAAATAAAATGTAGATTTCAAGTCTTTATAAATTCAACAAAACATAAAATACTAGTAACCAACACTTTAATAATTAACTCTTTCCATACTATGAGTTGTATTCAGTACTGTTATGTAATTCTCAACCTCAGTGGCAACACCTGCTTATTTCCTGAAACAGACAATCCGAAGGCTGCCCAATCGTCTGTAAAAGATATGATTCTTCTAAAGTAAGCTAATTACTGATAGGCATATCATGTATTACTGATTTAATTTATTTGAGTCAAATTAAATCATGGATAAAAGTGTTTGAAGATAAACTAGTTAAAGTTACATGCCAGGATTATTTAATGCTACAACTCTTTCTAAATCTTCTAGTAAATGTTTCGATATTTCTTCGGTTATGGGTACACGAGCTAAATAGCGCCAACTAAAGACAGTTGGCGCTATTTTTATTGTATTTGATAATTTTGAAAAATCAACTTACAAACTGATGTTTAATAAAAGTTTTATCGGGTACATTCCAATATAGTTGCCCACTAAAGTATTAGTGAGAAGTAACATCTGATGAAGTCGGTAGATTCTGATTCCAACCTCCACCAAGAGCTCTATATACCGCTACACTTGCCTTCAACTGATTAACTTTCTTTTCAACCAATTCAAATTTTGACTCCAGCGCATCACGTTGTGTCAAAAGCACTTCCATATAATCAGCACGGGCATATTTAAACAAATCATTAATGATTATGCTATTGAGGCTTTTCGGAACAATGGTATCGTCCCTATCTTAGCAAACCACTTCCATATCTTTTATCAGAATTTTAACAGGTATTTTCAAATCTGTCTGAATTTTAACCCGTAATGCCTCCAATGCAGAGGGTTCACCATGTACCAGCATAATCTGTCGGGGAGGATTATTATATTTTCTTATCCATTCTATCAGTTCAGATTGATCAGCATGGGCAGATAACCCTGTTAATTCTACTATTTTTGCTTTTACCGGATAATATTTTCCGTGAATTTTTAACTCATGAGATTCATTAAGCAATGCTCTTCCGCGAGTACCTTCTGCCTGAAATCCAACAATCAATACCGTATTCCTGCTATTTCCTATATCATGTTTTAAATATTCAAGCACACGTCCTCCGGTCAACATACCGCTTCCAGCAATAATTATTTTACTTTGCTTATCATGAACGATTTCCGTAGTATTTGCATATTCTCTGTTAATATGGATAGAATCAATAATCTCCAGCCACTTTTCTTTATCGACAGTAGTATTTTCTGCATATTCGACTATAATATCCGTTGCAGTGGCGGCCATAGGGCTATCCATTATTATTGGAAGATTATGAGGTATTCGATTTTGCTCTTTGAGCCGATAAAGAATATAAATAAGCTCCTGCGCTCTGCCAACAGCAAAACTTGGAATAATTACATTGCCGTGGTTATTAACAGTATAATTGATCCAATGCGCCAAACTATCATACAAATCGGTACTGTCATGAAGCCTGTCTCCGTAAGTTGATTCCATCACCAAAAAATCAGCTTTAGTAAAAAAATCAGGTGGAGCGAGAATAGCACTGTGGCTGCGCCCTATATCTCCTGAAAAAATAATGGTTTTATCAAAACATACAATTTCTACTGAACAAGCTCCAATGATATGAGCACAGGGCTTGAATCTGCATTGTATGTGATTACTTAACTGTATGCTGGTATTTTCCTTCACAGTAAAAAATTGTCTAAAAGATTTTTCAGCATCATTTATCGTATATAAGGGTTTTGCAGGATTATGCTTGGTATAGTGATGATAGTTTGCTTTTTCTGCATCCTCTTCCTGTAATTTTGCACTGTCAAGCAAGATTAATTTTGTCAATTCCTTCGTGGGTTCAGTCATATAAATTTTACCTTTAAAACCGTTTTTTACAAGAAGGGGAATATATCCGCAATGATCCAGATGAGCATGGGTAAGAATCACAACATCGAGTTCTGCTAAATCAATACTTAGCGGCTGCCAGTTTTGTTCACGAAGTGATTTTATCCCTTGAAACAATCCGCAATCGACCAATATGGTTAATTCAGAAGTTTTCAGTAAATGCTTGGATCCGGTAACCGTTCCCGCACCTCCAAGGGATTTTATAATCATTGTATCCATTTCTTTATTGTTATTAACCTGTTGCGCATTTGAAAATAATCTTGATCAAAAGAAATTGGAATACATTTTTAAATGAGCAATAGGTTTTATTAATTAATAGTGAAAAAAATCAACGTATTTTAATCTCTTTTACTTCTCTTTTATCCAGATTAGTTTTACTGATTGTAATATTTAACAATCCGTTTTTATAATTGGCTTTTATATGACCTAAAGTGATGTTTTCAGGGAGACGGAAACTGCGGGAAAATGAGGAAGCCGAAAACTCTTTTCTTACAAAATTTTCCTTTTCTTCTTTTTTCTCCACACTCTTTTCAGCGCTGATAATTAGCGATCCGTCTTCTACTGCTACCTTAAAATCTTTTTTCTTAAAGCCTGGAGCTGATACTCTGACTTTATAGACACCATTTCTGTCAATGATATTAATGGTAGGCTCCATTTTCATGGATTCATCTAAAAATCCGTCCTTATTCCAGAAATCTTCTATTACACGAGCCATTGGAGATTGAGTGGTTTTTTCTAAAGTTTTCATAATAAAATTATTTTAGTTTAACACTCCAAAGGTATTAGTGAAGCAGCATTCCGACCATGATTTCAGTTAGGGTTTCAAATGATCCTGATCACTATTTTCCCAATTATCTAAAGTTTCAATAATCAAGGAAGCGGCCACTTTCGGATCTGAGCATTTAAGAATTTTGTATTGTATTCCGGAATTTTTAATAATTGGTAAATCAATAAAAAACTCTTCCACTGATTTTAAAACGAGGTATGGAATTCCCAATGAAATAAGTTTTGGGATAAAACTATGTGAAAGTTGATTTTCCTGATTGATGATAATGACAGCATCTTTTGCCTCTGCAAAATGAACTGTATTTTCATTCAAAGGATCTGTGATGATGGTAATCTTGTGTGTCTTACGATTAGCCAACGCAAGAAGTTCTTTTTCTTCCTGATTTATATTATAAACTATCACTTTCATAATGTCTTTTGAATGATCAAATGTATTGAACCCATTAGAACTATTCAATGTATAAAATCATTATAAAAAGTGACAGATATTAGTTTTTTAATTTTTGAAGACGTGAAACGTCCAGTATTGTAATCTTGCCTGCATTTCTATCTATTAAATATTCTTCTTTAAAATCACTGAGAATTCTGCTTACTGTTTCAATAGCCATTCCAGCCATAGAAGCAAGGTTTTCTCTTGAAATTTCAAAATTTTCAGTTTGAGGATGTTTTGTATGAAGTTTAAGTAAGACTTCTGCCATTCTTTTTCTTACTGAAAAATAGGCAAGCTGCAATAGCTGCTCCTCATGACTGATAACATTTCCGGCAAGAATCTTAATAAATTTTTCTGCTACATCAGGATATTTGTAAAACAATTGGTCGATAACCTCTCTGGGAACTGAACATAGAGTGGCTTCTTCAAGAACTTCTGCAGTTTCTTTGTATTCCTTTCCAGCGAATAATGAGGTAATGCCAAAATAATCTTCGGCTCCATATACTCCTGTCATAAATTCCTTTCCATCTTCTGTCATTTTTGTTGTTTTTACAGAACCGGATATCATTAAATATACACTACTTGCAACATCTCCTTCATAATAAATAACCTGCTTTTTTTTAAAAGACTTAATTTTCTTTTCATTAAACGCTTTTTGCAACTCATCAAGTCCATGTGATGCCTGAAATAAATTGGTTATTTGAGTAAGATTGGAACTGTAAATATTTCTCTGTCGTTCCCTTTTTTTCAGACGGCTTTCTATAGCATTCAGAAGTTCTATATCATCATAAGGTTTTGTAAGGTAATCATCTGCTCCCATTTCTATCCCTTTCCTTATTTCAATCCTGTCTGCTTTTGCCGTTATAAAAATAAAAGGAATAAGTGCAGTATCTTCTCTTTTATTTAGAAGGTGCAGTACACCATAGCCATCAAGCTCCGGCATCATGATATCACACAGTATGACATCCGGAATATGTTTTATGGCCAGATCTATCCCCTGTTTACCATTTGAAGCTTGATATACTTGATAATTGGCAAGTTCAAGGATCTCAGAAGTACTTTCACGAATGTCCTCATTATCCTCTATAATCAGTATCTGTATTTTTTCCATCTCAACTCAATTGGAATATTATTATCAATTTTTAGGAAATGATAAAGTAAACTCAGTTCCTTTACCGAATGTGCTTTTGAAATGTATCTTTCCATCCATAAGTCTGACATAGCGGTCTACAATATTAAGACCTAAGCCGGTTCCGGGAATATTTCCTGTATTATGAGCGCGGAAAAATGGCTGAAAAAGAGCCGAATGATCTTCTTCAGGTATTCCTATTCCATTGTCCTTTACCGAAAATACATATTGATTTTCTTTTATTTCTGTGGAAAACTCAATCAGGGTATGTTCTCCGGAATATTTTATCGCATTACTCATCAGGTTCATCAGACAATTCTTCAATAAATTTTGATCTAAATTGATTTCACTTTCTGATCCCGTATGCTGGTAAATTATAATTTGATCTTCTTTGGTGATAAGCTGCATTTCTTCCGTTAGTTCTTCTGAAAACCTGATGACATCAAATAGGCAGTGATTAGGATGTACAATCCCTGCTTCCAGCTTTTCCAATGAAAGAAAATCATTGAGAATGCCGTTCAAACTAGCAATAGCGGTCTTTATTTTATGAAGGTGCTTTATGATCTGGAGACTGTCCGAAACCTGAAGGTATTTTTCTATCAAAATAACAGAAAGTTGCATAGAACTTAAAGGAGTACGAAACTCATGAGATGCCATTGATACGAAACGGCTTTTCATACGGTTGAGTTCTTTTTCTTTTTCCAGCGATATATTCGCTTCCTCCTTTGCCTCTTCGAGTTCATAAAGCATTTTTTTTAGCGATTTTGTACGATCTTCGACTAATTCTTCAAGCTCTATTGTATAATTTTTAAGAAACTCTTCCGCTTCCTTTTCTTTGGATAGATCATGGATAAATCCGGTATAAATAATTCTTTCCTGAAACTGAACCTCACTTACTGCAAGCCTGAAAGGAAATTGTGTACCATTTTTTCTTAAACCTTTTACTTCTCTTCCTTTTCCAATGATTTTTTTTTCGCCGGTAGTCTGATAATTGAGTAAATAACCATCATGCCGGCTCCTGTCCGGTTCCGGCATTAACACTGAAATATTTTTCCCGATTAATTCTTCTTCTTTGTAGCCAAATATTTTTAGTGCAGAGGGATTCAGGCTTTCTATCCTCCCCCTGTCATCAATGGTTATAATACCGTCAATAGCCGTTTCAATAATGGCTTGCAACAGTTTGGCACTTTCCATAGTTATCGTATTATGCAGCCATATAAAGTTATACATTTTAGCATAATGAACATATACGATCTATAAAAATGTTTTCGTTTCAATATTATTTCTACTATAAACAATTATATGTAATAATTAATTTTAAATATTCAAAAATGAACATGACCATTTTCAGGAATCGTTAATAGTGGAATTTTTAATTCTACAGCCTGTCTGGCGGCATGACTTCCCAAAAATAGTCTTTTGAAAAAGCTTTTGTCATGATGGCCCATCACCAGCATATCGATGTCTTTGTTTTTTAATATTTCCAAACCGTAATCTATATTTTCACTGTATATACAGTTATAGCAAATTTTACCATTCAGGTTCTTTAGAAACGTCTCTTTTTTATGTTTATAAGTGGCATCCTGGATCACATCATTATTACTCTGAATAATATGGGTAATCAAAAGCTCAGCATCAAAATATTTGGCAAATTCAATTAATAATTGAGCAGTTTTTATGTCTTTTTTATTCAGATCTGTAGCGAAAGCGATCTTCTTAAGCACATTATATTTATGGTCTGAAGGAACTAAAAGAAGCGGATATTTTGTGTTTTCAATCATCTGTATACTGTTGCTTCCGAAAATAAAGCGGGTAAGCATTCCTGCTCCCTGCATGCCCATTACGATAAGAAGCGGCTTTTTATTGGCTGCCATATTGTTGATAACATGAACCGTATCGCCTCCCTCACTTTCATAATGTATTGAAGGATGAAATGGAAAAGCTTCATCTCCCCATACAACTTTTTCTCTGTCTTCCAGTACCTTTGCCAACTTTTTAAGCTCTTTTGTATTTTCTTCATATAAATCTGGATATTCATATACAGACCACGCGGTCTGCCCAAGCATTGGACTTTCAATCGGTAACCCAAAGGCATGGCATAAATCGATGTTGGCCTTCAGGGCATTGGCCAAATGCAGAGCATAAAAGGCCGCATTTTTCGCTGGCTTTGAGTAGTCTGTGCCGACTATAATCGTTCTCATAATCTGATTATTTATTTTGGTTAAATTTATTTTCTAATGAATTATCTAAATGGTAAATATCTTTGTATAATACAGGCTTTCCATCTACTATAAGACAGGTCAGATAGGCTATAATGATAGGAATAGGTTGCTTCAGAACGAAATCTCTTCTTTTATACTCTGCCATTGCATTTTCCAGAATAGGAATCTTGTTTGCAGAACCATCATTTTTTAACATAAGAGATGCAAGTTCTTTTGCGTTCTCAACACGAATGCACCCGTGGCTCAAAGCTCTTTCATCGTCATTGAACAATTGTTTCTGAGAAGTATCATGAAGATAAATTCCATAAGAGTTTTCAAATCTAAAAACTACCGCTCCCAATGCATTATCACAACCGGATGACTGCCTTACACTATATCGGTAAGGGTTATGACGGATCTCTTTTAGTTTTGATGAACTTATTTCAACTTGATTTCCATTTTTATCATAAACTGAATAATGATGGTCCTCTAAATATTGAGGGCTTTTTAAGATTTTAGGCAGCATTTCTTTTACAAAAATACTTTGAGGAACCTTCCAGTCGGGTGCCGTTGTAAAATAAGTAATACTACTTCTCAAAACTGGCGTTTTGGTGGAGGGTTTCCCTACAATAACTTTAAAATCAAACACATTGCCCCCTTTATAAAGTTTCAATGTATAGGAAGGAATATTTACCAGAATATAAGAAGTATCATTCGTATCAATCCATCTTAAGCGCTCCATATTGACAATGATTTTTTCATATTCTCTTTGTGGAGCTATACAGTCATTTTCCGCATAGAGAACATTTAAATAGTTCTGAAAGTCAGTGTATTCTTTTATTTTAGGCTGAACGTCAAGGATTGTCTTAAGAAAATCTGTCTGCTGTCTTCCATTCTGTAATATATCGTCGGATCTAAATCCATTAATATCATTGGAATCAATATATGATGATTTGTACAAAGGGTTGTATTTTCCTAAATGCAGATGATTGATGAAAGTGATAAGAGCATCCGTCATAAGAATATCGAACTCAGCTTTCTCACTTTGATTCTCTTCAACGGGAGTATCTCGCAATTTTCTCAATTTCTGAAGAGAAATAGCATCCCAATGATAATCAGATAAAGACAGTCCAAATCGGCTGGAGTATTCCAACAGTAACATTGCAGTTTCTGACTGATCTGATCTTTGTGCCGTTATCCACGCATATTTAGAATTAATTCCGGCATAAAACCTAATAACCGATTGAGGATAATGCAGTTTTGAGAGCGTACCATTGTCTTTTAGTAAAGAAGAAATCTCCTGCGCTGTTTTCACATCCTGAGCTTGCGTAAATATTGCAAAGCAAAAAATAATGGTGAATGTTAAAAGGGTTTTCATAATCTGAAGTTTATACCACAAATTTCCTAATTATCGTACTGTGAAATAATGACTGCCATCACTAAAAATAATGATACAACTACGCTTTAATCTTCGTTTTATTAAAACTCCCAAAATACTAATTGGTTTAGAGTTTTATCCTTGTAAGAAGTTGAATTATCGAACTGACCAACATCATTTTTCGCAGTGATGCGTGTCATATTATTTCTCATGCAAGTTACTGACCTTTGGGATGAATTAACATAAAGCATTACCATGAAAAAAATACAATATCATAAGTTTATCATTTTTACATTATGTATATGCACAGTACTTTTCCATTCCTGCAGTTCCACTTATATAGCAAGTAGTTGGCGGGATCCGGATATACATATACACGCCAATGATTGGAAAAAAGTACTGGTAATGGCACTATTGAGAAACGAAACCAATCGCAGGAGTGCCGAAGATGAAATGGTAAAATATCTGAATGGGAAAGGCATTACTTCTTACAGTTATCTGGATGAGAATTTTAACAGAAAAGATGAACAGGCTTTGCGTAGCAGAATAAAAAAAGATGGTTTTGATGCGGCTATTACGATGAGGCTGATTGATGTGGATAAAGAAAAAGTATATACTCCTCAGCAATACTATATGTATCCCATGTATTATAATGATTTCATCACCTATTACTACAGAAACTGGATGTATTACAATCTGCCAGGCTACTATACCGTCACTAAAAAATTTATTGTTGAAACCATAATATACTCTATTAAGGATGATAAAATAATATGGTCAGGAATTACAGAAACATATGATCCTAATGGAGTAAAAAGACTGACCAATGAAATCGCCCGTGCTCTTCGTAATAAAATGCAGCAGGAAGGATTCATAGAAAATAATTATCATCAATAAACAATACCAATCATGATCGTTGTAAAAAAAGAGGGCATTCTCCTGGAAAAGACTAACCATGGATTTGAAAGTTCGGGAGTTTTGAACCCGGCCGTTTTTTGTGAAAATGGCTTTTGCCACCTGTTTTACAGAGCGGTGAGTAAAGATCATTATTCAAGCATTGGCTACTGTAGGCTGAAGCCCCCAGTAACCGTTGAAAGCCGAATGGAAATTCCACTTTTATATCCTCAATACAATTATGAAAAAAAAGGGATGGAAGATCCACGCATTGTAAAAATTGATGATTTATATTACCTCACCTACACAGCATATGATGGGATAAATGCATTAGGAGCATTGGCTACATCAAAAGACCTGGTAACATGGGAAAAAAGGGGACTCATTGTTCCTCAATATTCTTATGAAGAATTTAAATTCTTAGCTGAATCTAAAGGAGAATTGAATGAAAAATATTTCCGTTTTAATGGAAAATATATCGTTTCAAAAAAACTGAAAAAAAAAGTATTGGTTTGGGACAAAAATGTAATACTCTTTCCAAGGCGAATTAATGGCAAGCTTTATTTTTTGCACCGGATAAAACCTGATATTCAAATTGTATGTGTAGACCACTTGAGTGAACTGACTCACAACTTTTGGGATAACTTTCTTTTGATGTTCAGCGATCACATCCTCATTTCATCAAAATACGACCACGAAGTAAGCTATGTAGGAGGTGGATGTCCTCCCATTGAAACAGAAAAAGGCTGGCTTCTAATCTACCATGGTGTTCACGATACAGTGGATGGTTATGTTTACTGTGCTTGTGCGACATTATTAGATTTAGAAAATCCTACCCGCGAAATAGCCCGTTTACCCTATCCATTGTTTAAACCGGAATACAATTACGAGCTGCATGGTAAAGTTAATAATGTTTGTTTTCCCAGTGGAACGCTGGTTCGAGAGGATACATTATACATCTATTACGGAGCGGCAGATGAGCATATTGCGTGTGCTTCGGTTTGCCTTTCGGAATTACTGAAAGAATTAACAACTTATAAAAACATACCCCATGAATAATAAACTAAATAGGAGAAAAAGACTACTTAAACAGCTCGCTTTAAAACGTGTTTCAGAAAAAACACCTCAATTACTGATGCTCAGCACCTTTCCACCCAGAGAATGCGGCATCGCGACCTATACTCAGGATTTAATACAGGCAATTACCCACAAATTCACAGAATCCTTTGATATTAAAATATGTGCATTGGAATACGGAAAGCATGATTATGATGAGAATGTCAATTATATTTTAGAAACACAAAACCCTCATTCCTATTACAGATTAATCCGGGATATTAATACCTCAGATCGAATTGAATTAATCGTTCTTCAGCACGAGTTCGGTTTGTTCAGAGGCAATGAAAAAGAATTATTAATACTCCTACAATCTGTTGAGAAAACCTCTGTAGTTGTATTACACACCGTTTTACCGAAACCGGACAGGGAAACACAACAATATATTCAGAGTATCGCTGAAATTACAAATATGCTAGTCGTAATGACTCAGTCTGCTAAAAAAATATTAGAGGATGATTATCTTATAGCACAGGAAAAAATTACGGTGATTCCCCATGGCACACACTTAGTACAGCACATTGATAAAAAATTTTTAAAAGAAAAATATGGTTACCAGCACAGAAAAATACTTTCAACTTTTGGTTTGCTGAGTTCAGGTAAGGGTATTGAAACAACACTAAAAGCCTTGCCTTCCATTATTAAGCAACATCCTGAAACATTATTTTTAATTATAGGAAAAACCCACCCGTGTGTTATACAACAGGATGGTGAAAAATACAGACAAAGTTTAGAATTACTAATCGAAAAATTAGATTTATCGGGGAATGTAGATTTTGTTAATGATTATTTACCTCTTGACTTATTATTGGAATACTTGCAATTAACAGACATTTACCTGTTTACCTCCAAAGATCCCAACCAGGCAGTAAGCGGTACTTTTTCTTATGCTATCAGCTGTGGCTGCCCTATTGTTTCTACTCCTATTCCACATGCTCTGGAAATATTGGAAAAAGGAGCGGGCATCATTATAGATTTTAATGATGCACCGCAACTCGCCAAACAGGTAATTAATTTACTGGACGACAAATCAATGAGAAATCAAATGACATTAAACGGTTTACATCAGATGATTCCGACTGCATGGGAAAATTCTGCCATAGCCCATGTTAAGTTGTTTAGAAGTCTTTTAAATTCCGGTTCATCTATTTCGTATAAAATCCCAAAGATCAACCTTAATCATTTGAAAAAAATGACCACTGATTTTGGAATCCTTCAGTTTTCAATTATAAATCACCCTGACAAAGATTCGGGATATACCCTGGATGATAATGCCAGAGCGTTGATAGCGATGTGCCAATTCTACAGAATCTATAAAAGAAAAAATGATTTAAATTACATCAATATCTACTTTTATTTCATACTATTTAGTTTCCAAGACGAAGGCTACTTTTTCAATTATGTTGATATACAAAAACAATTTACAGAACAAAACAGCACCTGTAATCTTGAAGATGCTTTTGGCAGAGCAATATGGGCATTGGGATACTTGATTTCGATGCAGGATATCATCCCTTCAGAACTAATTGTCAAGGCAAAGAAACTTTTTAATAAAGCTATTTTGCAAGCCGAATCTATCCATTCAACCAGGGCAATGGCATTTATAATTAAGGGAATGTATTTTGCGAATACTAAAAATGGTAATCCGTTAAATATTCGACTTATAGAACAACTTGCCGACCGTTTAGTTCAAATGTATAAACATGAAACTGATAACGAGTGGCAATGGTATGAAAGCTATCTCACGTATGCCAATAGTGTGCTTCCGGAAGCAATACTTTTTGCGTGGTTAACAATCCGTAAACCAATATATCAATCAATTGCTTTGGATTCTTTTGACTTTCTGCTGTCAAAAATATTTTCTCAGGATGCAATTAAAGTAATCTCTAATAAAGGCTGGATGCATAATGGTCAGGAAATTAATCCAGCCCATACGGGTGGAGAGCAGCCCATTGATGTATCCTATACCATTATAGCACTAAACGAATTTTACAATAATTTCAGAATTGAAGATTATAAATACAAAATGTTTACCGCTTTTGATTGGTTTTTAGGAAATAACCATTTAAACCAAATAATATACAATCCCTGTACCGGAGGATGCTATGACGGTGTGGAAGACAGCTATATCAATCTGAATCAGGGAGCTGAATCTACCATTAGTTACTTAATGGCAAGGCTGACCATAGAAAAACATATTGTATCAGCAGAAAAATCAGGACAAAACACACAAGATAAAAAAATACATTTCTTAAAACCAATCTGAAATGATAGAGCTTTCTATGCTCTTACTAAGGAATCAATAACTTGAATTTCAAATCAACTACAATAAATTTTCAATTAACAATCTTAACATTTTTATTAACCAAAAAAAATTAAAATGAAAACAAATACAAAATTACAGAGAGAGGTTCAGGATGCCATTGCATGGGAACCTTTATTACACGCAGCAGAGATTGGTGTCACCGTAAAAGATGGTGTGGTTTCTCTTACAGGCGTAGTTGACAGTTATGCAAAAAAAGCAGAGGCAGAAAAAGCAGCCAAAAAAGTTGCTGGAGTAAAAGCTTTAGTCGAGGATATTGAAGTTAAATTTCCTAGCTCTTGGAAAAAAACAGATGCCGAAGTTGCAACAGAAGTATTAAATACTTTTAAATCAAACTATACTATTCCTGATAACAATATCAAGATAAAAGTTGAAGATGGATGGGTTACTTTGGAAGGTCAGTTACCATGGAACTATCAGAGAGAAGCAGCAGAAAGAGCAGTAAAATACCTTTCTGGTGTAAAGGGTGTACTGAACAAAATCAAAATCAAATCAGAATTGGATGATACCATACAAAAAAAAGATATTGAAAATGCACTCAAGAGAAGCTCAATTTACGATAATGATATTAAAGTATCTGTGTTAGGAACTACGGTAACTTTAAAAGGAACCGCAAATTCTTTGTATCAAAAAGAAGAAGCAGGACGCATTGCCTGGAAAACCCCCGGCATTTGGAATGTAAAGAATGAACTGGAAGTTAATTATGAATATGATTTTTATTAATCTTTGATTAACCTCTGACCTGTGGAAGATCATATAGTTTTCCACAGGTTTTATATCATTTACATAGGGATCAATTTTTAATTCTTTTTCATCACTATAATACCATTAACTAGATTATTAAGAAAAATAGTTAAATATAAATTCAATCAACAAATCTGAAATTATGAAAAATTTAGAAAATAAAGTAGCCATTATAACAGGCGGCTCCGGAAGCATTGGCAAAATTACAGCTAAAATATTTTTAGAAGAGGGAGCAAAAGTAATGCTCGTCGACCTCTCTGAAGATGCATTAAAAGAAACCGCTTACGAATTAAATAGTGAACATATAAAATATTGTGTTGCTGATGTTTCAAAAGCTGGTGATGTTGAACATTATGTTACTGAGACCGTAAAACTATTTGGAAAAATAGATGTATTTTTCAACAATGCCGGTATTGAAGGGGTTGTGAAGCCAATTGAAAATTATCCTGAAGACGTTTTTGATACAATTATGTCCGTCAATGTTAAGGGGGTATGGCTAGGAAATAAATATGTTTTATCCCAGATGAATGATGGCGGAAGCATCATTATGACTTCATCTGTTGCCGGTATATTGGGATTTGCAGGCTTAAGCGCTTATGTCACCAGTAAACATGCTGTTGTTGGCATCATGCGAACCACAGCTCTTGAAGCAGCTAAACGGAAAATCAGAGTAAATACGGTTCATCCATCTCCTGTAAATAACAGAATGATGCGCTCTATAGAAGAAAACTCTGCTCCAGGACATGCTGAAGAGATTAAAAAACAATTTGAGGCGACAATACCATTAGGGCGTTATGCTGAACCTATTGAAATAGCAAAGCTGGTTTTATTTCTTGCCGGTGACGACAGTCAATTCATTACAGGAACAACTCAGATAATTGATGGTGGAATGTCTGCTGAATAATATAGGTATTCTCTACAGCGGTAAAGAAACAAAACTCCTTATTTGGAAATAAGGACAATGAAAATTTTTAACACCTCCCTTTCATATTAAGTTGCAGGTTGGACATATCAGTCTTTACTAGGTAGAGCTTCCTATTTCATTAAATAAACGCCTTGCATTTTGCTTTGTAAAAAGTCCTGTTCCTTCGGCCATTGTAGTGGCAGATCCACATGCGATTCCCATGGAAAGGACTTCTTTATAATTACCTCCTTTCACCAAAACAGAAACCATTCCGGCAACCATGCTATCTCCAGCACCAACTGTACTTTTCACTTCTACATCAGGTGCCGCAATTTGAATTTTTTCAGCTGCTGAAAATAAAATCGCTCCCTGAGAACCTAATGAGACTACCACAATCTCAGCTTTTCCCTGCGAAATAATAAGTTGGGCAGCTCGGTCTACATCATCATCTTCCAACTTGTCTTTTCCAACTAAAACCGCAAGCTCCCCTATATTGGGTTTTAATAAAAATACACCTTCTTCTACAGCTGTTTTCAGAGCTTCTCCTGATGTGTCGATAATTACTTTACTCCCTTTTGACTTACACGTACTAACAAGCTGTTTCATCAAATTCGAATCGGTTTCCGCTGGTAAACTGCCACTGATTACTACAAAATCGGGAAACGGATTCACTACTTTAACACTATTTAAAATTTCTTTTTGCTCGTCTTGTGTTAAAAGTTCTCCAGGAAATCCAAACCTATATTGCTTGTTGTTAGAAGTATCTAAAACAGTAAAATTTTCCCGGGTTTCTGCAGTAGTAGGGAAAGATACTAGATTCAGTTGTTCGGCTTGGAGTAACTCTTCCAGCAACCTGCCCGTTCTTCCACCGGAAGTAAAAAACATATCTGATGAAATCCCTAATCTTTTTAATGCTCTGGATACATTAACTCCACCTCCTCCTGCCTCATATTTAGGGGAATGACAACGCAATTTTTTTTCAGGAATGATGCTTGCAACACTGCTGCTCTTGTCTACCGACGGATTCAATGTGATTGTTAAAATAGATTTTTCCATTTTATTAAACTTTTTTATACTACTGAATTATCCAGCGCAGTATCATTATCAAATTATTACTGTCCTCCTATTATACAAAAAATGATGCTTCCTATTATTTATTCAAATTTCAACAATAAGGAACAGACTGCCAAATATTTGATCTGATCAACATCATGTTTCATAGTGATGCTGGTCATCTTATCTTCTGTAAAGTTTCTGGAACTTTGAAACATAAAATTTATAATCAAATGAAATCAAATGAAAACAAATGCAGAATTACAAAAAGATATTCAGGACGCTATTAAATGGGAACCCTTACTAAATTCAGCAGAGATCGGAGTGATTGTTAAAGATGGAATTGTTACCCTTACAGGAACTGTAGATAGTTATGCCAAGAAATTACAGGCAGAGCATGCCACAAAAAATGTCTCGGGAGTAAAAATTCTGGTAGAAGATATTGAAGTAAAATTACCCGATCCCAGGTCAAAAACTGATGTCGAAATTGCCGGTGAAATTATTGCCGCATTTAAGGCAAACTCTTTTATTCCAGAAGAAAAAATAACGGTAAAAGTAGAAAATGGTTGGGTAGATTTAGATGGTGAAATGTCCTGGGAGTATTTAAGGGATATTACAGAAAATGCCATAAAGTATCTTCCCGGAGTTAAAGGTATTTATAACAATATTATTATTAACCCGGAAGTCCATAACACCATTGAAAAGAGTGATATTGAAAAGGCTCTTGACAGAAGCTCAATCGATAATAGTGAAATTAGTGTTTCTGTATCCGGAACAACGGTCACATTAACCGGGAACGTACACACTTGGCATCAAAAAGAAGAAGCAGGACGCGTCGTCTGGAAAACACCAGGTATACAAGATGTAAAAAATGAATTAACAGTGGATTATGAGTATGATCTTTAATTCATTACTAATTCTTAAACGTTCCGGATTGTACATTGTGTCTATCGGCTGAAAGTATTTCTGTAAAGATCAATAATGGACAATCTAACTATATGAACATATAAACGCAACATCGTGGAAACCTATTTAAAAAACAATCTTAGTATTGTCGGCAATATAGCTTCATTCTCCAGTCGCTTTTTTAAAGAAATTTTCAAACCGGGCTTTGAGTGGAAAGAGTTTATCCGACAGTGTTTTGTTGTGGGTTATCAGTCATTAGCATTGGTGACCATAACAGGTTTCATCATGGGACTGGTACTCACCATACAGTCACGACCTGCGATGGCAAGGTTCGGAGCCGAGTCTATGATACCCGGTATGGTTTCGCTGTCATTAATAAGAGAGATTGCACCTGTCATTACGGCTTTGATTTGTGCTGGAAGAGTTTCATCAGGAATTGGAGCTGAATTAGGATCCATGAAAGTAACGGAACAAATTGATGCCATGGAAGTTTCAGCGATTAATCCGTATAGGTATCTGGTGGTGACCAGAACCCTTGCTACGACATTAATGATTCCTATTTTAGTACTATATGCTGATCTGATTGGAATCATAGGTGGTTTTATCGGGATTAATATGCACAGCGAAAGCAATGTGGAACATTATTTTTCAAACATATTTGAATCTCTGGAATATACAGATATTGTACCAGCTATCATCAAAACCTTTTTTTTCGGTTTTTTTATCGGGATTATTGGCTGTTATGAAGGATTTAATGCTTCGGGGGGCACAAAAAGCGTTGGAAAAGCGGCAAATTCAGCTGTAGTCATTGCTTCATTGATGATCTTTATCATTGATTTGATAGCAGTACAGGTAACTGATCTATTTTTTGAATTGTAATGGAAAATACTAAAAATTTACCTGTCGGGTATGACCGGTCAGTAACCGGCACATCACTGATAGAATTTAAAAATGTTTACAAATCTTATGGTAGTAATAAGGTGTTGAACGGCATCAGTTTTACCGTTAAAAGAGGAGAAAATCTGGTCATATTGGGAAAGTCAGGCTCAGGCAAGTCTGTTGCTGTTAAATGCCTTGTCGGTCTCACTAAAGTGGATAAAGGGGAAATATTTATATCAGGAAAGGATATAACAAAATTGAATGAGAAAGAACTCAACCGGATCCGGATGAAAATTGGTTTTCTATTTCAAAACGGAGCTTTATATGATTCCATGACAGTCCGAGAGAATTTGATTTTTACATTACAGCACAATCATAAGAATCTTACTGAACAGGAAATGGAATCTGCTGTTAAAGAAGCATTACAAAACGTAGGATTAGAAGAAGCTATTGATCAGTTGCCGGCAGAACTCTCAGGAGGAATGAGAAAGAGAATTGGACTGGCAAGAGCATTAATCATTAAACCGGAAATTATAATTTATGATGAGCCGACAGGAGGTCTAGATACCATCACAGCTCGTGAAATTATCGGGCTCATCCGAAATATCAAACTAAAATACAATACCTCATCTATTATCATAACACATGATTTAACCTGCGCAAAATATACCGGTGATAGAATCATCGTACTCAAGGATGGTATCATTAAAGCTGAAGGCAGCTATAAAGATATCGAAAATAATGCCGATGATTGGGTAAAATCATTTTTTGAAAAATAAATAGAGCAGCCATGAGCAACGAGTCATCAAACAACTGGAAATTGGGAATTTTTGTTACAGCAGGCATCCTTCTTTTCATAACAGCTATCTACTTTATTGGTGTCAACAGAAATCTGTTTGGCTCTAATTTCGCTCTGCGTTCAGAATTTAAGAATGTCAGCGGATTAAAGCAGGGAAGTAATGTCCGTCTTTCGGGTATTAACATAGGAACGGTTAATAAAATAGATTTTATTTCAGATTCATTGGTTCTGGTAAAGTTAGTAATCAGAAAAGACGTTCAAAAATACATTAAAACTGACGCGGTTGCCAGTATAGCATCAGACGGATTAATGGGTGATAAAATTCTTATTATTTCGCCCGGCACCACCTCCACTACCATAGTGAAGGATAATGACGTGATTGCTTCTTATAAAACAATTGAAATAGATGATCTGTTCTCAAGCATAAAACAAAGTACAGACAACGCCAAAACAATTACTGATGAGCTGGTTAAATTCAGTAGTAAAATGAATAATAAGAATAGCTTGTTGACAAAAATAATGACCGATAAGGATTTTGCATCGAGCATTGACAAAACCATAAAAAATTTACAGATAAGCTCTCAGGAACTAGCAAAATTCACCCCAATACTGAATAATAAAAACGGAACTATAGCAAAAATATTTACCGATAAGAAATGGTCAGATCATATTGAAAGCAGCATTTCCAATTTACAGAACAGCTCTCGTGAAATCAATATTTTCACTACAAAACTTAATGATAAAAACAATGTGCTTTCTCAATTATCTTCCAACGATACTTTAGCTCTTTCAATAAAAAATACACTGAGTAATCTTGAAAAAAGCTCTGATGATCTTATTCAATTTACGTCTAAAATAAATAATGATGAGAATGTATTATCGAAACTTACTAACAATCCTAAACTCGGGAAGTCTGTAGATTCCACTATTATCAATATTGAGAAAGGCGTGGGTGAACTGAGAGAACTAGAGGCCGCCGCCAGGAATAATTTTTTATTAAAAGGCTATTTTAATAAAAAGAAAAAAGAAACTGAAAAACAGAAATGATGATTATTGTTAATCCATTCAAAAGTGTGATTCATTTATTCTTACCGCCATGCAAAGTTACTACAAAACTCACAGAAAAGAAATAGGCCTGAGCATTGGGCTCTTGCTAAGTGTATTGAGTTTTACAATTAATCCTTTTACATTATCTCATCATGCCAATCAGGTTCTTTCCGTTGCTGTTCTTATGATTATCTGGTGGATTTTTGAAGCAGTGCCTATGGCTGTTACCGCTTTAATACCTATTGTATTATTTCCCGCTTTTGGTATTTCTTCCATAAAAGAAGTCGCTCAAAGCTATGCAGATCCAATCGTTTTTTTATTTATGGGAGGTTTTTTTATTGCAATAGCCATCGAAAAATGGAATCTCCACAAAAGAATAGCCTTGGGAATTATAAGAATCACAGGAACCAATGGAAATCGTATCATCCTTGGTTTTATTATGGCAACAGGCTTCCTCAGTTTATGGCTCAGTAATACCGCGACGACCATGATGATGTATCCTTTGGCTGTATCGGTCATCCACGTCGTTAATAATCACAATAAAAATGAAAAAAATACACAAAACTTTTCTTTAGCACTCTTGCTTTCTATTGCTTACGCTTCCAACTTTGCTCTGGGTACTGTCATTGCTACTCCTCCCAATGTTGCTTATGTGGGGTATATTAAAGACAGGTTCAATTATACCATCGGCTTTTCTGACTGGATGGTGCTGTTTTTGCCGCTGACTTTAGTTTTATTATTAATGCTTTACGGAGTACTGGTAAAAATAATGTACCCTAATAATATTCAACACAATGATGAAGCTTCAGACACAATAAAAAAATCCCAACTTCAGTTGGGTGCAATTAGCAGGCCCGAAGTACGAGTCCTGCTGATTTTCATTTTTACCATTTTATTATGGATTTCAAAAGACCTGTTAAATAATTGGCAAACTTTTTTTAAACTGGACGACACGGTTATTGCCCTATTGAGTGCTGTTCTTTTATTTTTAATGCCATCCGGAAACAAGAAAAACAGGAAACCTGAAAGATTACTGGTTTGGCGCGATACTCAGAAAATGGCCTGGGATATACTACTGCTATTTGGAGGAGGAATTGCATTAGCCAATGCTCTTGAGGTATCACAGTTAGCCAATGAGTTGGCCAGCGGCCTGGCCTACATTACTACAGATAATCTTCTTTTAATTATACTGACAATATCTGCCATCTCTATTTTTTTAAGTGAAGTGATCAGCAATCTGGCTTTAATAATGATTCTTTCACCCGTGATGACTACTCTAGCCATATCTTTACACATTGATCCTCTTCTACTAGGAATCCCAATGACACTAAGTGCAAGCTGCTCATCTATGCTTCCTATGGGAACTCCTCCAAATGCAATAATTTTTGCCAGAGGAAATATAAAAATTCAGACGATGATGAAAACAGGATTTGTACTTAATATCATTTGTATCATCATCATTTCGTTGGTATGTTGGTTCTTTATCCCCATGATGCCGGGTATGAAATTATAAAATCAAAGGATCTTATTATATTAATCCTCTTTTATTTTAGGCTTGATTTCTTTGGCATATATCATCAAACTTTCTTCAATACAAGCATAAGCTTCTTCCTTATTTTTAAAACCAAATACCTGCACAGTTTTTCCTTCCAATTTTTTATATTCTTCAAAAAAATTCTGAATCCCATTAACCGTGTAAACCGACAGGTCTTCAATATCATGAACATCTGCCAAAGAGGAATCATTTTCAGCCACAGCTATTATTTTATGATCTTTTTTTTCTTCGTCCGTCATTTCCATTATTCCTATCACCCTTGCATTAACCAGGGTAAGCGGAACGAGACTTTCCGAACATAGCACCAGAATATCCAACGGATCCCCGTCACTGTAATATGTCTTGGGGATGATCCCATAATTGGCAGGATAATACATAGAAGATAAAAGAATCCTATCCAGTCTTATCAGTCCTGATAGTTTGTCGATTTCGTATTTTGTATGGCTGCCACTAGGTATTTCAATAACAGCTGTAACTATTTGTGGCAGGTTATCTCCTGGTGAAACGTCATGCCATGGGTGTTGGTTTCCTATCATTGTCTTATTGTATTGATTTTTTAGCTAAAAGAAGAGCACTCTTGAATGAGCACCCTTCTTCTTGTGAGATTCTGTCAAACAAACTGCATTCTGCGCTAATCTTCACGGTTATTAATTTGCTTGTGTAAAATTCATTAAATTATTCATTCCAAGAAATGATATCAATCACTAAAAAAAATGATATTGCCAAATGAAAACACAGGTTTAAAGCCAGTCCTTTTTTAAGGTAATTATTACCGTACTTGCTTATCAAGGTTTCATTTTTTCTTTCTTCTCACATATTTATAGATCTCAAACCATAAAACAGAAACGGCTGAAATGAAAACAGTCATCCCGAATTCGTTTGTATTGAGCGCTGTTACTTTAAAAAATAGAGAAATTGGCTTTACATATAATATAACTAAAAGCATTATCAGTACCAAAGCGGAAATACCGATGAGTAAAGGATTACGGTTTCTGAAACTTTCCAACACACTATAAAAGAATGACCGGTTGACAAAGCTCAGTAATATATTGGCAAAGATTAAGGTACTGAATACCATTGCCCTTGTCTTTTCTTCGCTACCACAATTTTGAACAGCAAACTGATAGGCAAGCAAAACTCCGAGAGTGATTACCACGCCCTGAACAATACTGATTCCCAGTTCATTTAAACTTAAAAAAGTATCTCCCATAGCTCTTGGAGGCTGTTTCATTGTATTTTTTTCCATAGGTTCATTTTCATAAACAATAGAGCAAGTCGGCCCCATTACTAATTCAAGGAAAATAACGTGAACCGGAGTAAATATGTGCGGGAATATCCAGCCCAAAAACAGAGGTAAAGAAACCGTCAGAATAATAGGAATATGAATGGAAATAATATACTGAATCGCCTTTTTAATATTGGTATAAATTCTTCTTCCTGCGGCAATTCCAACAATCAATTTTTCTAAATCATCATTCGTAATGACCAGTGCGGCAGCTGATTTGGCAATTTCGGTTCCTTTATTTCCCATTGCCACACCAATATGGGCAGCTTTTAGCGCGGGACCGTCGTTTACACCATCTCCAAGCATCGCTACTACTTCCCCCTTCTCTTTCAAGGCATTTACTACCGCAAGCTTGGCATCAGGAAACATTCTGGTAAACAAAACCGTATTCTCCGAGATCTGCATCAGCTCTTTTTCAGAACGACCTATAATATCACTGCCATTGATTGCAGGAGCCTCATTTTTAATTCCTGCCTGAAGCGCGATCGCATTCGTTGTATCTGCATTATCACCGGTAATGACTTTTACCTTAATCCCGGCATCATAAATACTTTGAAATACCTCTTTTATTCCTTTTTTAGGAGGATCATAAAAAACAGTCAGCCCTAAAAATTCAAAATTAAAATCCTGCTGTTTTTTTGGAAAACTGTTTCCTTCAAAATGGGACTTCGCAACTCCCAATACACGATAACCTTGCTGTCCAAATGTTTTTGCAATATCTCTTATCTTATTTTTTTCGGTCTCTGAAAGTCTGGAAACAGTCAGAATGGCTTCCGGAGCTCCTTTCGCTGCAATGATTCTGTCTTTATTGGTATTTTCAAAAAGATGAGTCATCATTGGGGGTTTCCCTTCAAGCGGATATTCGTGAAACATTTGATACTCTTTTCTGACATCATTCTTTTGAGTCTCCTCAAATGTTTTGTGCAGAGTGATTTCCATAGGGTCAAAAGGGACTGGCTCACTGCTCCACATTGCATAATTAATCAGTTCACTTAAATCATCATTTTTAAATTCCTTTTCTTCATAAATCCTGTCGGAAAGGTAATCATACAAATGTTGAAGCTTCATCGAATTATCAGTAATGGTACCTGTTTTATCAGTACAGATAACCGTGGTACTTCCCAGGGTTTCTACAATACTGCTCCGCTTAATAATAATTCCCTGACGCATCAGTTTCCACGCACCCAAAGCCATAAACGTTGTAAATGCCACAGGAATTTCTTCAGGCAATACTGACATTGCCAGTGTTAATCCACTAAGCAGGCTTGTTACCAGGTCTCCGGTTTTGATATAACTGAAGATGCAGACCATCAAAAAAATAACAATACCGATAACTGCCATCCATTTTACAAACTTCCGAATCTGGATCTGCAATGGCGAAATTTCTTCTTTTATATTCAGTATTGATTCTCCAATTTTACCGACACGTGTTTCTTTGCCTATTTTTTGTATCTTAAAAACAGCCAACCCAGAAACCGTCACAGTTCCGCTATAAACAAGATTATCCTCTGATTTGTTATCTTTAAAAACTGAAAAACTTTCACCGGTAAGCGAGGATTCATTAACGGAAAAATCATTGCTGTGTACAATTACTCCATCAGCATTAATAATCCGTCCTTCCTCGGTAATGCATAAATCACCTACGACAATTTCGTGTGTCGGAATTTCTACTGCCTCTGAATTTCTGATAACTGTACTTAAAGGTTCGTTGAGTTTTTCAAGTTCTTCCAAAGCTTTTTTACTACGGTTATCCTGATAAAAGGATATTGCAGTCACCGCCACAATTGCCACAAACATGAAAGCTGCTTCACCATAGTCTCCTACAATCACATAAATAATTGAAATAATGATCAGCAAAATCAGCATGGGTTCTTTTAAAATGTCAATCAGCAAATCAAACCATGTATTCTTACGGATATCCTCCAAGCGATTATATCCATATTTCAGTCTGGAAGCTTCCACTTCATCGTTTGTAAGACCTCTAAGACCTTCAGGTAAGTTGTAAGACATATCAAATAAATAGGTTATCTAAAAATAAGCAATTATTTATATACAAATTGAATTTCCATGCCTGACCAGTATCAGGTTTCAGCGTGATACTGATCATGGTATATGCTGGAAAGTTTCTGGAATTTTGAATGATAAATTAAGATGTAATGAAAACAAATGCCGAATTACAAAAGAATGTTCAGGATGCCATTCAATGGGAACCATTATTACACTCAGCAGAAATAGGAGTTACAGCAAAAGACGGTGTGGTTTCCCTTACAGGAGAAGTTGATCATTATGCAAAAAAAATAGAAGCGGAAAATGCTGCAAAAAAAGTTGTTGGAGTAAAAATCTTAATAGAAAATATCATCGTGAAATCTCCAGACTCCTTATCAAAAACCGATAATGAAATTGCCCATGAAATTTTAGAAGCCTTTAAATCCAATGTATTTATTCCGGAGAATATGATCAAAGTAATTGTCGAAAATGGGCAGGTAACTTTAGAGGGTGAAGTGCAGTGGGACTATCAGAGAGAAATTATTAAAAATGCAATCCATTATCTTCCAGGTATAAAAGCGATCATCAATAATATTAAAATCCAATCAGAAATAATAGATGTTATCAAACAAAAAGACATTGAAAATGCCATGAAAATGAATTGGTTGGTTTACAATAGCGATATTCATGTAAAGGTATCCGGTACTACAGTGACGTTAACAGGAACAGTAAATTCATGGCATCAAAAAGAAGAAGCCGACCGTATTGCATGGAAAACTCCGGGAATACAGCATGTAGAAAACTGGCTATTTGTAGATTATGAATATTCAAAAAATAGTTGACTATCTGAAATGTAAGCTTCAATTCAATCGGTATACCGGAACATTGAAAAATTGCCATGAAAACTACTTTTAACAGAGAGCAAAGTACTGACAGAAAAAACAAATGGTAAACAAAGAGAACATCCTGAAATATACTTTAAATAAAACTAATTTTAAATTTTGAAAGATCAACAATGGAAACAAGCTATATCAGCAAAAAGAAGATCGGGAAAGGTGAAGAAATACAAGGGCAGGACATTAGAGATGGTATTTTTAATTTATTAAGAATGGATTTCCCCGGCTTTTCAAAAGATCATTATATTTCTTTAATTGAACTTAATAAATACAGACGACTATATCTGACTTCTTTAATATCACAGGAAAAAGGTGAACTAGCCATCATAGACTTGGATGTGATGGATGCCATTAAAAATAACTCCATTCTGTCAGAAAATATACAAGCCGAAATTGAATCAGAATTAACTATTGGAGAAAAATTGCAGATAAAGTGGCATTATTTGGAGGCAGCTGGGCATTTATTATTGTATTTTTTTCATTTATATTACTATGGATGATGATTAATGTTTGGTTATTAACCAATTCATTTGATCCGTTTCCGTTTATTTTACTCAATCTCATTCTTTCCTGTTTAGCAGCCATTCAGGCTCCCATTATTATGATGAGCCAAAACAGACAGGAACAAAAGGACAGACTAAGAGGAGAACATGACTACAAAATCAATTTAAAAGCTGAATTAGAAATTAAATTGCTAAGTGAAAAAATAGACCATCTATTGGTCAATCAAAACAAAAAACTGTTGGAAATACAAGATATACAAACTGATTATCTGGAGGATCTGATGAAGGAAATAAAAAGAAAAAGTTAAACACAGTTTATATGTATTACGTTATTTTTTGCACAATTATTAAAAACAAATTTCCAATAATTGTTTTTTTTAAGGCAGCAATAACGATAAGGGTTATTATGGTCCTCCCCTCAAGAGTAAAGAACAGTTTCTTAAAACGAATTCACTCCACGACAATACAAATCTAAACAATTCCCGTAAGGATGATCATCACAGCGGTAAAAATTGCATCTCTTGTAAGACTAACTGGCTCGACTAGGCATAATCTGTAAAGGCTATATAACATCATAATCATTCAAGCGTGTAACAAAATGATGTTCAACAAATTTGTTCGAAGTATTGCATAATGCTATGAGTTCAGTAGTGTCATAGTTTTCAAAATCAAAATCATCAGATACTTCAATCATATATTCAATAACTTTTTCCGTATCTAAAATATCAATTTCAGAAGAATTGAGCATAGATTTTCCCTCCAAAAAGGGAATTTTCTGGGTTACCGAATCCTTAAATCTATATAAAGTTATAGTTTTCATAATTTCATTTTTTTATCTTTCTCAAACGTAATAAGTTGCATTCTTATCGTAGTAAGATATTGCTTGAGATCTTGTATTGTAATATTCGCCTCATTAGATGACATAAATAATGGAGTTTCATTTAGCAGGAAATATAATTCGGGATATGAAGACTGTATTTTAGTTGTCACCTTAAAAATTTTTCTTGTAAGATTCTGGAAAGTTTCAGCTGATCTCATATCTTTTTATTTTGGAAGTAATAATATATTCAAATAAAAAGAACAGAAGCTTAAAAGCACCTGCCCTTTTTCGATTAAAATCCCTTAAAAAATAAATATTGTTTCTCGGGTTTTAGTACGCTCATTATAAAAGCTGAGTGTCATTAAGAATTTTAATAACTTCTTCACGGTTTTTGCTTAATTTATTTCCTATCCTTTCCAGTAATTTATTCTCTTTTCCTGTCTCAAACATCAAGTCCGAATCTTTAAGCAGAGAGAACTGTTCTTTCAACTGATGAGATTGTTGCTTCCAATCTCCTTTTATTTTAAAAGCTTTCGTGCTTTTAATAGGATTGGTATTCATCATTCAAGATTATATGTAACAGAAGTATTACTCTCCAAAGTTGAATATTTATTATAAGATCTGCCCTATACTTTTTACAAATAATTTTACATATATCACATCTTTCCGGTTAAATATCTTCCAGATTTTTAAGACGTTTATGTTTGAGTTGCTTATAAAATGATGGAGAAAGCCCTGTTATTTTTTTGAATTGATTGGAAAGATGAGCAGCACTACTGTAATTGAGTTTATAGGAAATTTCAGTAAGATTAAGCTCATCATACAAAAGCAGCTCTTTTACCTTTTCAATTTTATTGATTATGATAAAATGCTGAAGAGTTATTCCCTTTACCTCAGAAAATGTATTGGCTAGATAGGTGTAATCATAGCCAAGTTTTTTACTGATATAGTCTGAGAAATTTTCTTTTGGAAGAGATTCTGAATGATGAATCATTTCTGTGACAGTATTCTTTATTTTTTCAATCAAAATACTTTTTTTGTCATCCAATAGTTCAAGCCCTGTTTTCAAAAGATTTTCTTTCAGCATAAGCCTTTGTTTAACACTAATATCATCCAATATTTCTACCAAACCAAGATCTACCACAGCATTTTTAATACCTAGTTTTTCCAGCTCCTGATGAACAACCATTTTACAACGCAGGCTCACCATATATTTTATATACAGTTTCATAAGATTTCCTGTATTTCAGTCTGTTAATCAATATGCCAACAGCTACTCTATTCAAAGTTAATCTTTTAAAATTGAATATCTATGATTTATGTAATAAATGAACAGACTATTGCAAAGTTTTCCCTTTCTAATCAATGATCTTTACATAAAATAAAAATATATGTTAAAAGGAAAGGAAACAAAGAAAAAATCGGATAAAACGCCTCCTTCAAAATCAGCAAAAGAGAAACGACAAGACAAACAAGATAAAAAAAGAAACAAAGAAAATGAAAGTCGCAATGCTGCTACCTAAATGATAGAAATAAAAAAAGAAGGAATCATCCTCAGGAAAACCGACTTAAGCTTTGAGAGCGAAGGAGTTCTAAACCCAGCTGTTATTCAGGAAAACGGAAAAATACATTTGTTTTACCGCGCCGTTGCCAAAGGTAATTTTTCAAGCATCGGATATTGTATACTATCTAATCCTCTTACTTTAGAAAGCCGATCAGACTCTCCAATTATTCTTCCTGAATTTGAATATGAAAAACATGGCATCGAAGATCCCAGAATCGTAAAAATAGATGATTTGTTTTATCTTACATATACAAGTTACGACGGCATTAATGCTTTAGGAGCATTGGCCACTTCTAAAGATTTGAAATCTTGGAAAAAAGATAGGATTATTGTTCCTAGAATCCCCTATGAGAAGTTTAAATGTTTATTAGAATCTGAAGGTTTAATCCCTGAAAAATATAAAAGATATAATGAATTTCAGATCAGTCATACAGATAGTGTTCCTATCTTTTTATGGGACAAAAATCTGATTTTTTTCCCAAGAAAAATAAATAGTAAATTTTATTTTCTCCACAGAATAAGACCTGATATTCAAATTGTAAATGTAGAAAACATTCAAGATTTAAACTTTGAGTTTTGGGAAGATTATTTTTCTCACTTTAAGAATCACATCTTTTTATGTCCCAAATATGATCACGAATCCAGCTATATTGGTGGCGGGTGTCCACCCATAGAAACGGAATACGGATGGCTGCTAATCTATCATGGAGTTCATGATACCGTCGACGGATATGTTTATAATGCCTGTGTAGCCCTACTGGATCTTAAGAACCCCGAAAAAGAAATTTGCAGACTTCCTTATCCTCTTTTTGAGCCGGAGAAAGAATGGGAAATTAAAGGTGAGGTTAATAATGTCTGCTTTCCTACAGGGGCTATTGTAGAAAAAGATACACTTTATATCTATTATGGAGCTGCAGACGAAAGAATTGCCGTTGCCTCTTTGAGTATTTCAAAGCTATTGAAAGAATTGATGATGCATGCAATATAATTGATGGTTCATTAGAATTATCAAATCTAAAAATGAAATAAAATGAATAAAAATATTAATTCAGACGTGGAGGACAAAGCCATAAGACCATCTTTAAAAAAAGAAAAACACATTGTCTATAATAAACCCGAGATTATCTTTATCAGTACTTTTCCTCCAAAGGTATGCGGAATTGCCACTTATACACAAGACCTTATAAAATCGCTTCAGTCGAAATTCGGAGAATCATTTCAAACAATTATTTGCCCCATGGAAACAGAGGGGGAAAATTATGAATATGAAGAACATCCTAAATACAAATTAAATATCTCAGATGCCGTTTCCTTTCTGGAATTGGCTGAAAAGATCAATAGAAATGACAATATCCAACTGGTAATGCTTCAGCACGAGTTTGGCTTTTTTAATGAAGCCCAAAACGGATTATATCTTTTCCTACAAAACTTAAAGAAAGAAATCATTATCACCTTTCATACTGTACTTCCCAATCCAGATATAGAATTCAAAACAAAAGTGAAAGACCTCGCAGATTTTTCCAAGTCAATTGTGGTAATGACAGACATCTCCGCGGAGATGCTTTCAAAAGATTATAATATTTCTTCTGACAAAATCACCGTCATTCCGCACGGAACACATTTGTTACCTTTTACAGATAAAAATGCGTTGAAAGAAAAGTATGGACTTAAAAATAAAAAGGTGTTGTCTACATTTGGGTTGTTGGGTTCAGGCAAAAATATTGAAACCACCCTGAAAGCTTTGCCCAAAATTATTGCTCAGAATCCTAATGTCATTTTTCTAATTCTTGGCAAGACGCATCCTGCTATCGTGAGAAATGAAGGCGAAAAGTATCGTTATCTTTTAGAGGATCTTACCTGCAAACTTCATCTGGAAAACCATATCCGTTTTATTAATGAATATTTACCCTTACCTGAATTATTAGAGTATCTTCAACTTACCGACATTTATCTTTTCACTTCAAAAGACAGAAATCAGGCAGTAAGTGGTACTTTTTCCTATGCTATCAGTTGCGGGTGTGCCATTGTTTCTACTCCTATTCCACATGCTTTAGAAGTTTTAAAAGAGGAAACAGGAATAATCATTGATTTTGAAGCCCCAAAACAATTGACTTTTGCTGTTAATACTTTACTGAAAAATGAAAATAGTCGTGAAAAATTACGCATAAAATCTTTGCAAAAAATGGCTCCGACCGCTTGGGAAAATTCGTCTATTTTACATGCTTTATTATTTCAGAAATTCAGAAACAGCAATGCAAAACTCAAATATACCTTACCTAAATTCAATCTTGATCATATCCAAAATATAACTACAGATTTTGGAATGATACAATTTTCCAAGATCAGTGAACCAGATATTGATTCCGGCTATACCCTGGATGATAATGCACGTGCAATGATCGCTATTTGCCAACATTACAAAGCCACCAAAAACAAATCTGATCTGCAATTAATTTCAATCTATTTAAATTTTATTAAATTTTGTCAACAAAAAGATGGCAGTTTCCTAAATTATGTGGATAAGGAAAAACAATTTACCCCACAGAATTACGAAACCAACCTTGAAGATTCTAACGGAAGAGCGATATGGGCTTTGGGTTATTTAATTTCATTAAGAGAAATTTTACCACAGGAATTTTATGAACTCGCAGAAGCCATGCTTCAAAAAAACTTGGTTTTTGCTGAAAAAATATATTCCACCAGAGCCATAGCTTTTATTATAAAAGGATTGTATTACCAGAATTCTGAAAA
This sequence comes from Chryseobacterium nakagawai, assembly GCF_900637665.1. Lineage (NCBI taxonomy): Bacteria > Pseudomonadati > Bacteroidota > Flavobacteriia > Flavobacteriales > Weeksellaceae > Chryseobacterium > Chryseobacterium nakagawai. The sequence continues at coordinate 1,666,111 of NZ_LR134386.1, read as the reverse complement.
AAATATTCCTTTATTAAAAGAATTGGCGAATCGTTTGGTGAAAATGTATCAACATGAAGCTAAAGGTAATTGGATGTGGTTCGAAAGTTATCTGACTTACGGAAATAGCGTATTGCCAGAAGCTTTATTATTTGCTTGGGTTGCTACTAAAAATGAAATATATAAGGAAATAGCGAAACAGTCTTTTGCTTTTCTCTTGTCTAAAATAATTGTCAACGATACTATAAAAGTGATTTCTAACCAAGGCTGGTTACAAAAAGAAAGCAAGGAAAACAATAGATCGAATGGTGGAGAACAGCCTATTGACGTGGCTTATACTATTCTTGCATTAGCTTCATTTTATAAGATTTTAGATAATGAAAAGTATTTTCAGATGATGCACAATTCCTTTAATTGGTTTCTTGGAAAAAACCAGTTAAACCAAATTATTTACAATCCTGTAACCGGAGGTTGCTATGATGGGCTTGAGAAAAACGACGTGAATATTAATCAGGGAGCAGAATCTACGGTCAGTTATCTTATGGCAAGAATTAGCATGGAATTTCCAACAGATTTTAGAACCTCAGAAAATTTATAATTTAGATGGTTCCATATTAATTTTAACTATTACAAATCAAAACTATTGGGCTATGGAAGCCTGAAATATGAATTCATAAAATACCTGAACGATTATACATGTTTTACAGAAGTGACAATACATAGAAATGATATTATATTAAGCTTATATGCTACATACAATTATCACAGATTTTATGGAAAAAGGATAAATCACAAATTTTATGGAAAAGGATGTAACATATTACAAGGAACGATTACAAAATTTATTGAGTAATAGCTTTCCAGAATTAGTTCCTAACACAGCATTAATAGAGCAGCGTTCCCAATGGGCGAAAATTGTATATGATGGTGCTATAAGGTCTGGAAGTTCGATTGAGCAATGTGAATATTATACGGATCACATCCTTTTTGAGAAATTTCATTTTTCAAAATTCGAGACCGTTTCAAATATTATCAACAATAACTTTGGAAATCTCATGAAACATGATGAGCTAAAGTCATTTAGTCTGAAAATGTTAAAATTATGCGCCCCTATATTTGATAAATATGAACTTAGTGATGATTTTGCCTATACCTATGATTTTGATAAACTTTGCATGGAAATAACAGCTTCAATCCTTAGTTGGATTAACCAATATGAATTCTAAATATTAGAATTTATCTATCAAAGGAAATAAAAACAATTCTGAATGCTTGTATTAGTATGATATATACAACATAAAAAAATAATTTGTAATACTATTGATTATAAAATATTCAACTTTAGAAAATTGAAAGATAAATTTACTTCATAATTCATTACTAAATATATTCACAGTGAAAGCTATATAACAAAATTCTTTGACCCTTTTCCTTTTATTTTTCTTAATTTTATTCTTTATCTTAACCCCGGTCACCATTCAAACTCCCATTACTATAATGAGCCAAAACAGACCGGAACAAAAAGATAGGCTGAGAGGAGAACACAATTACAAAATTAATTTAAAAGCCGAATTAGAAATTAGATTATCGAGTGAAAAAATAGACCACTTATTGGTAAAAAAAGTATTACCGCAACAATGTTGCAGTAATACTAAAAAAAAATACATAATATTCAGACCTATGTATTCTGTTGACAAATCAAGTTTCTCAATATTGTCATTCTCTTTTTTCAATTTATAGAAAAGGCTGTGTTTATCTAAGAATTTTTCTACTCCTTATCTTCCTCTCAAAATACCTTTTCCCAAAAATTCAATAACTTATTACAAGCGGTATCTACTAGAGTAAAACTGTTAGGAATTTCGTCCCATTTACTCCAATAAGTAACAAGCCTCGTTCCAATAGGTGTTGCATCAAGCTGTTCCCTCACATATGCCGAATAATCGTAGTATAAATCTCTATCATGAATAATTGTATCATCAATGGAACAAGAAGTATCTATATTTTCATAAAAAGAATTAAAAAAATAGAATGCTTCGTATTCTAAAAAAGAGACATCTTTTATATTTACATTAATAAAATCAACATTATTTATATTGTGTTTATCGGCTAATTTTTTTGATATTTTAGTTAGAGATGCTCTTTGCTCAATTCCGTAAAATATACCATCTGTAGAAGCTGCTCCCACAAGACAAAATTTACCCGCTCCGGATCCAATATCCAAGACTCTTCTATTGGTATCATCAACTAAATATTTAGCAGCCATCTTAGCAACAGCAACAGGAGTCCAATGACGTTGTGACAAAGCTTTTATATGTTCAGGATATATTTCATTAAAAGCATTGTCATCAATATCCATATTTAATTTAAGGTATTCAAAAATCATTCTATCATTCAATTATATGCCTCACAGATTAAGAAATTATTTTACCAATCATGGGTAAAATAAACAAAATACAACAATTTGAAAAATTGACATTATAAGAGGTAAGCTATTTTACATTAATAAATGGAAAAGCCACAATTATTGCTTTTGTTGGTTTATTTCTAATATTAATGAAAATTTCATTTCCTACAGCCGAATTTTCAACGGAGATGTATCCCATTCCAATCGCTTTTTTAAGGGTCGGTGACATAGTTCCTGAAGTAACGGTTCCTATAATTTCATGATTCCCATTCCAAATTTCATAGCCATGACGTGGAATTCCCTTATCTTCCATTTCAAAGCCTACTAACTTTTTGGATACTCCTTTTTCTTTTTGAATTTTTAAGAACCCCTTATGAACAAAGTCTTTATTAAATTTAGTAATCCAGCCTAGCCCAGCTTCTAAAGGAGAAGTATAATCATCAATATCATTCCCATACAAACAGTAGCCCATTTCCAACCGTAACGTATCTCTGGCTCCTAAACCGATGGGCTCTATTCCTTCTTCTTTTCCTGCTTCAAAAAGAGCTTCCCATACGTGTGCTGCATATCTGTTTTCCACATATATTTCAAATCCTCCCGCTCCAGTATATCCAGTGGCAGATAGTAAAGCATTAGGAATATGCGCTAATTCACCGATAGTAAACGTATAATATTCCATGTCTTTCAGACTGATATCTGTCAATTTTTGTAAGACCTGTTCTGCTTTGGGTCCCTGAACCGCTAATAATGAAATAGAATCCGAAATATTGCTAACCTGTGTATCAAAGGAATTCTGTCCCTGGATCCAGTTTAAGTCTTTTTCTATATTTGATGCATTGACGACCAATAAATAATCGTCCTGACTGATCATATACACTAAAAGATCATCAATTATTCCTCCAGTGTCATTAGGCATACAGCTGTATTGCACCTTTCCCGGAAAAAGTTTTGAAGCATCATTGGACGTAATCTTCTGGATTAATGACAAGGCCTCTTTTCCCTGTATGAGAATTTCTCCCATATGAGAAACATCAAATACCCCCACCTTATTTCTTACAATTTCATGTTCATGATTTATACCCTTGTATTGAACAGGCATTTCATATCCTGCAAAGTCAACCATTTTCGCTCCTAATAAGTGATGGAGTGCATTAAATGGCGTTTTCTTGATTTTTACCGTTTCCATACTATGATAAACCTATTAGTGAAGTGTATGACTCGGTGGTCAAAAGTCCTTCAGTATCTGCTGGATTATTGACTTTTATTTTAATCATCCATCCTTCTCCATAAGGATCAGAATTGACTAATTCAGGATTTGATTCCAACTTCGGATTGATTTCCATTACTTCAGCGGCAATCGGCAAGAAAAGATCCGATACTGTTTTCACTGCTTCAACGGTCCCAAATACGTCATGCTGCTGTAACTTTTCTCCAAGCGTTTCGATTTCAACATATACAATATCACCCAATTCGTGTTGTGCAAAATCCGTGATTCCAATATATGCCATATCATTTTCTACTCTCACCCATTCATGGTCTTCAGTGTACAATAGATTTTCAGGAATTTTCATTTTTAATTTACTTTATATTGATTATTTATTCTTAAGTAAAGGACCTCCACCCATAATTTCATTATTGGCAAAAGACTCAAACTCTTTAAAATTCTCCATAAATTGAGTAGCAAGATGGATAGCCTTTTGATCATATTGAGAAGAGTCTGTCCAAGTATTTTTTGGATTCAGGATTTCAGAAGGAACTCCTTCACACTGTACCAGCATTTGAAGTCCAAAGACATCATCACTGATGAAATCAACATTTTCTAATTTATTTTCTAATACTGCAGTGATCATAGCTCTCGTGTATGACAACTTTATACGTTCCCCTACTCCGTAAGAGCCCCCAGACCAACCTGTATTAATAAGCCACACGTTTACTTTATTCTCATTTAGCTTTTTCCCTAAAAGTTCAGCATATTTTGTAGGATGAAGAGGAAGAAAAGGTTTTCCAAAGCATGCTGAAAACGTGGTCTGTGGTTCAGTAATTCCCGCTTCAGTTCCAGCTACTTTTGCCGTATATCCAGAAATAAAATGATACATCGCCTGACCCGTTGTTAATTTTGAAATTGGAGGCAATACACCAAAAGCATCGCACGTCAAAAAAAAGATATTATTGGGAACACCTCCAACAGAAGGATGGATGGCGTTATCTATAAAGTCGATCGGATAGGCAGCTCTTGTGTTTTCAGTTACGGAAGTATCATCATAATTAACAATATCTGTTCCCTCAAAAAAACGTACATTTTCAAGCAAAGTACCCTGACGAATTGCCGAAAAAATTTGAGGCTCTTTCTCTTGGCTTAAATTCACACATTTAGCGTAACATCCCCCTTCAAAATTAAAAACATTCTCATCATCCCATCCATGCTCATCATCCCCAATTAATTTTCTGGACGGATCTGCTGAAAGTGTCGTTTTACCCGTTCCTGAAAGTCCGAAAAACACAGAGGTATCTCCATTTTCTCCAATATTAGCCGAACAATGCATTGAAAGCACATTTTTCTCATGTGGAAGAATATAATTCAATACCGTAAAAATACCTTTTTTAATTTCACCTGTATAAGCACTTCCTCCAATAAGAATGATTTTTTTTGTGAAGTTGATAATGGTAAAGTTATGCTGACGGGTCTTATCAGTTTCCGGAACAGCCTTGAAACTTGGGGCAGTAAGAATAAGCCATTCGTGCTTAAATGATTCAAGCTCTTTTTCATTAAATCTTAAAAACAAGTTATTGGCAAATAAACTTTGCCATGGGTTTTCTGTGATAATCCTTATATTTAAACGATATTCAGATTTTGCACACGCATAAACATCTTTAACATAAAGATCACTTTGTGAAAGGTGTTCCACTACACGATTGTATAATTTATCAAAATCTTCCGGCAAAAAAGAATGGTTTATATCCCCCCACCAAACAGAATCTTGAGTTGTATCATCTAAGACTACATATTTATCTTTTGGGGAACGTCCCGTAAACTCACCGGTATCACAAGCCAATGCTCCTGAGTCTGTTATAATACCCTGCCCTTTCCTTAAGGTCTGTGAAATTAACTGTGCTTCTGATAGATTCCAAAAAATCTCTTTTGCAGATTGAATTCCTAACTCTTTTAAACTTTCTAAATGATTCATTTCAAGATGAGTTTTTTACTTTCGAGCAAAAGTACCCTCTTTATCAATAAATTTTTATGATCTATCTCTTCATAAAATTTGATTTAAGTCAAACTTTTGAGTAATCAAAATAACTTACTTTAATTAAATTTTTCATTATTTTAATCTCGAATTAATATCGATGATACATATACAAAAAGAACTTACTAAAACAGGATTCAGTATCAATCCGTTAAGCTATATTATCAAAAAAAACAAGGAAAATCAGATTTTAATACATTAGAATATTTTTGTATTTTATTTACACTTGATGACCTAACCATTGATCTTGAAGATCAAACTTATTACATAAAAGGAAACAGTGTTGTGTTTATCGGACCGCATAAGAAGTTCTCATTTAGTGATTATAAAACACAAGAAATATATATGTTCTCTTTTTCCTCTCTTTTCTATGAACATCATTCTAATAATCCTACTTGTCTATATTCGATCTTATTTTTTAATTCAAGAAGGAATATTTTCGTTTTCCCTTATCTTCATGCGACCAAAGATATGATAAGACATTCGTTGATAGACCGACTCTATAACTTTCAAAGTAAAAATAAAAAACTTTTTATTTCTGCAGCTTATACAACAATTAAATCCCTAATTCTTGATGCATCATTAGCTCTCAATAATAGAATAAACAATACGGCTGAAACCTCAGATGCCAATACTGATATATTAACATCTTTCAATGTGAAAATTAGCCAGAACTAGCTTTCATAGAAATATACATCTAATTTTTGCAAACAGATTAATTCATCTTAATTTTCTTTTCAATACATAATATTTATATAATAACCTATCATACCAGATCACAAATAAAAGTATTCCAACAGAAAACAATAATGTCTTTATATGAAAGACTTCATAAGTAAAACCACCTATTACCCCTCCAGAAAAAAAACATAATACAATTACAATTTTTAACATAATGCTTTTTTTAAGCTGGCTATACGAAATAGCATTTCCGTAAAAAAATAATTTGGACATTTCTATTCCCAAGTCAGTAAAGATTCCTGTTAAATGTGTTGTTCTTACAACGGACTGAGATACTCTTGTTACTAAAGAATTCTGTAGCCCCATTGCAAAAAGTAAAAGGCAGGCTATCATATTGGGACTGATTATTATTTTAAAATCGGCAAATAGTCCTATGAAACCCAAAATAAAAATTTCTATTAATAAGGGAATAAAGTGAGATTGGAATTTTCTGAAACGGGATACAAATTCTACCAGAAGGCTGGAACAGAAAGCTCCTCCTAAAAAACATCCGATAAATAATAGGTAGAGTGCTGCATCATAATAATCCTTCAATACTACTTCCTCGGAAAAAAAAGCAAAATGCCCTGTAATGTTTGTAGTTAATATCTCAATTGATAATACCCCTACAATATTGACTGTCCCTGCAACAAAGGAAAGAAGTGATGCTAATTTAATATTATGAAAATAAGTCCTGTTTTTTCCTCTATGTCTAAACATATCTACCCTATTTCGACTGTTACAATAGATACTTCCATATCTGTTACACGATTTTCCTTCTATTTAATTAATTATAGTTGGAAAACTTTATCGTAATTATGAACACAGTTGTTGACGAATCCCTGTTCTGCCATCCATTTATCGCTGTACACTTTTGTAATGTATCTTGACCCATGATCCGGATATATTAAAACGACAATATCGTTTTCAGCAAATTCATGAGATTGTGCATATTGCATCAATGCCTGAGTAACCGCTCCGGTTGTATAACCTCCCATAATCGCTTCTTTCAAAGCAATCTCGCGGATTCTGTAAGCAGACATCTCATCATTTACTCTCACAAACTCATCAATTTTATCAAAAAGCAGGGCAGAAGGAATTAAATTTTTTCCCATTCCCTCAATCTGATAAGGATGAACATCTTCTTTATGAATTTCTCCTGTTTCGTGATAGCTTTTAAGAATAGATCCATCAGCATCTACACCAATCACCTTGATGTTTGGATTTTTTTCTTTCAAAAATTTTGCTGATCCCGATAAAGTTCCACCTGTTCCAGTACAGGCAAAAAGGTGAGTAATTTTACCTTCTGTCTGTTCCCAAATCTCAGGTCCGGTTGTCTGGTAGTGGGCATCAATATTTAGTTCATTAAAATACTGATTGATGTAAACTGAATTTGGTGTTTCTGAAGCAATTCTTTTAGCAACTTCATAATACGATCTTGGGTCATCTGCAGGTACATTGGCCGGGCATATATAAACCGTAGCTCCAAGTGCTTTCAGATAAGCTATTTTTTCTGACTTCGTCTTGTCACTTACAGCAAGTATACATTTATATCCTTTAATGATGCAAAACATTGCAATAGAAAAACCGGTATTTCCGGAAGTAGTTTCTACAACTACAGAATCTTCTTTTAATAAGCCTTTTTTCTCAGCGTTTTCTATAATATGAAGTGCAATTCTATCTTTAGTGGAATGTCCAGGATTATATGATTCTAACTTGGCATAAACGGTTGCAGGAATATCTTTTGTAACAGTATTTAGCTTCACCATAGGAGTGTTTCCTATTAGGCCAAGGATATTATCGTAAACATTACTCATTATTTGTTATTTTTGAAAAAAAAGATTAGTAAAAAGCAAAAATAAGCAAAACGGTTAAAACCTTTGCTATACAAGGCTTTATAAAAAGAGTAGTCTTAGTTCGGAAGTCGGTGTCTGATAGGTTTGGGGCTTAAATTGACAAGGTTAGGTTACTAATTCGTTACCGATTGACAAAGGTAACTATGTGGTTTAACTGATTATATTTCAGTCTTTTGCACCCTTTTCTACATTCCCTTGTAACTCAATGTAATTTAATTTTAAACGTTAAACATTTGAGTTATGGAGCAGACAAAAAAATCGACGTTCAAACTGCTTTTCTATTTGAAAAAGAACGAACTGAAAAAGAACGGTAATGCCCCGATTATGGCACGTATTACCATTGACGGAACCCCTAAAACTTTCGGAACAAAGTTAGAAATTGACCCCAATAATTGGGATTTAAAACACGGAAGAGTTCAGGGAAAAAGTGCGCAGGCATTAAGCATCAATAAAAAACTGGATAACATACGTGGGCGTATCGACAAGATTTATGAAGATATGCTGAAGCACGAGGGCTTTGCCACTGCCCAAAAAGTAAAGCTATCATTTTTGGGTGTTGGCGTAATGGACGACGCTATCCTTAAAGTTTTCAACGACCAAAATGAGGACTTTAAAAAACTGGTTGAAAAGGAAGAACGTTCCCAAAGTACCTACAATAAGTATATCACGGTTTACAACCATCTTACCACGTTTATCAAAGAACGCTATCATCGTGATGATATGGCTTTTCGGGAATTGACTGCCGATTTTATCCGGGAGTTTGATTTTTACCTCCGGTACGATTTGCAGTCTTCACATAATACGGTTTGGGTTTACACAATGCCTGTATTAAGTTTGGTGGAACTGGCTATTAAAAAGGGCTTGATACGTGATAATCCGTTTCAGGATTATGAAATCAATATGGAAGAAACCGACCGTGGTTATATCCTTAAAGAAGATGTAGAAAAGCTGATGATGTGCGTACCACCGCACCCACGGTATGAATTGGTAAAAGACCTGTTTATTTTCAGTTGCTTTACCGGACTTGCTTACGCTGATATTAAGAAACTGACAAGGAACAATATTCAATCATTCTTTGACGGTCATCAATGGATTATCAGCAGGAGAAAGAAATCAGATATTGCTTCCAATGTTCGGTTAATGGAAATCCCTAAGCGTATCATCGAGAAATATCAGGGTACTACGAGGAATGAATTTATATTTCCTGTTCCGACCAATGCAACCTGCAATACTCACATAGGTAAATTGGTTGAAAAGGCAGAGATTGTTACAGAGCAAAAAGTGACCTTTCACACGGCAAGGCATACTTTCGGAACAATGTTTTTGACCGAGGGCGTACCGCTTGAAAGCCTTAGCAAAATGATGGGGCATAAAAACATTTCCACCACACAGATTTATGCTAAAATTACAAGCCAAAAAATCAGTAAGGATATGGATTTGGTTACGCCGAAATTTAAGGCTATGGAAGAAGCGTTTATGATGGCAATCTAATTAGCATTTATCTAATCACAATGAGCAGAACTTAACGGTTCTGCTTTTTTTATGCCTCTACTTTTTAGGCAAAAGCACATTTCCTTTCCCCAACCCAGTCCAACGCTGTAAAAGAGCTTTTACCTATTTCCAAAATAGAAAATTGAAAAACGAAATCCTTATCTAACTCCCCCTGCCATTCCGTTTTTCAAATCTCTATCACAGGCTATCAAAGCCTGGTCAATAATGCCATAAAATTTAGAATAGAAAATTTCCACAATCAACCGGTAAAAAGGCAGCTAAGTTATAGCGGGCAGCCACCCCACACGCCCAACCAAAAGACTACGGCATAATGGCAAGGCAAAATGTTGGCTTCGCCGAGTTGCTGTGTGTTGCCTTGCCACCCTCCGGGACTTATTCCGTTTCCTTTCGGTTTTACGCTGTTGCCCGCTTGGATTATCTGCTTTCTTTTTTCCGGTTTTTCTTTTGGAAAAATTTATGCGAAGCGAAGCGGAGCAAACCACAACGGGAAGCGGGAAACGAGAAAAGCGAGTGAGTAAATAACATTTTTTCAAACATCAAAATTTTAGCATTATGGCACACAACATCAATTTCAACGAGCAAACAGGACGTCATTCATTTTTCAGCGTTCAACAAAAGGCGTGGCACGGTTTGGGGCAAATCGTAGAGCAGTACCCAACAAGCGAGGAAGCAATAGTACACGCAGGTTTAGATTACGAGGTTATCAAATCCCCACTGTTTACACAGGGCAGAACAATGAGCATAGGCGACAGCGGAGAACTGATTGAAGCTAACGACATTTTAGTATCTAACAGTTTCGCCACACTCCGCACCGATACCAATACACCGTTGGGCGTGGTAGGCAAAGACTACCATATCGTACAAAACCGTGAGGCGTTCAATTTCTTTGATGCTATTGTAGGCGGAGGCGATGGAATATTGTACGAAACCGCAGGAGCATTGGGCAACGGAGAACGCATTTTTATTACTGCCAAGCTGCCTGACTATATCCGAGTAGGTAACGGCGACGATGTTACAGAAAAGTACATTTTCTTAACCACAAGCCACGACGGTAGCGGAAGTATTACCGCAGCGTTTACCCCTATCCGTATCGTATGCCAAAACACCTTAAACGCATCATTACGGAGTATGACCAACGTAGTGCGTATCAAACACACGTCAGGAGCAAAACAACGCCTTGAAAACGCTCACAAGGTTATGGGGCTTGCCAATACCCTAAGCACACAGTTAGAGAACATTTTTAACGACTGGGCTAAAGTAAGGGTAACAGACCAAGAAGTAAGAAAGCTAATCCAATTGGCACTTTGCCCGAACAAGGAAACGCTTACCCTGCTTAAAAAAGGTGCGGAGGATGAAGTTTCCACCGTGTTCAAAAACACCGTAGATGATGCCTTTGAATACGCTATGATAAGCGACACCCAACAAATGGCAACTACCAAAGGCACATTATTCGGGGCTTACAATGCTGTTACAGGCTACTTTCAGAATGTACGCAATTACAGGGATGGCGAAGCCAAACTACAATCTATTGTAATGGGTGGTACAGCACAGCTAAAGACCCAAAAAGCCTTTGAACTGTGTACAGACTTTGCCTATTCAGGAGCAGAGATTTTCAAATTCAATTAATCAACAATGGCGACTGCCTGCAAAGGTGGTCGCCTACTAAAAACAAAAGATATGAAAGCATTAGATAAAATGGACAATCTCGATAAAGCGGGCTTGTTATGCAAACTGTTTCCCGCAGAACTGGAGAACCTGCAAAACGCTATAAAAACACAATGTGACTACTTCCTGCAAAATGAAACCGCCTTTCGTGAGGGTTGGTATCAAAAGGGATTTTTCACCGCTGAATTTTGGTACAGGCTTGTGCAGAATGCACAAAAAGGGATAACGAAAAATGAACCGCTTTGGAAACGCCCGCACTGGTTTACCGACCATTTTTTTGACGGACACCATTCAATTTTCGCTGTCCATTGCCTAATTGAATATACAGAGGATGCACAATGCGACCCGCAATTAAAACAGGCGATACACCTACTTTTTGGGAGCGACAAATTTTTACAGATAACCTTAAACGATAAATAATTATGGCTAATTGGTGCAACAACTGGGTTGTTTTTGAGGGAACAGCCGAAGCAATAGAACAGATAACACAGCTATTCAAATCAATGGCTGAAAAGGAGCAGAAAGACAACTGCGGACAACTGCCCGATTTCGTACAGGACACGCACGGAGATTATTTCTACAATATCAGTCAGGATAATGAAAGTGCGGGCGTGTTCCAGTATGAAACAAAATGGTCGCCAAACACGGAAGCCGTTAAGCAGATAGCCGAACATTTCAAAGTGGACTTTACACACGAGTATGAAGAATTGGGCTGCTTAGTGTACGGCAAGGCAATATTTGAAGATGGCATACTAAAGGACATCTGCTTAGATAGCCAGGACTTTGACAGCTACGAATTAGACGAGGAAACCGACACCTACCATTTTGAGGGCAATGAGTACGATAGCGAATGGGAAATACTCGACACCTTATTAGAGCGTAAAATAGAAAATCATTTTAATAGTAGTAAAGTTTAAAACACCGCCTGACCAGAAAAGTCGGGCGGCAAAAAGACAGATCCTCCCGATGGTCGGGCAGCCTTTTTGCTTTAAATTGGTGCAATCCCCTTTAGCAAAATGCACCCTTACACAAATCCTTTCTTTTACATTTTACCAAACAGGTTGCGACCTTATTGTGGAGGTTGTCTCAAAAAGACAGCCTCTTTTTATGGATAAAAACCTCAAATAATCTTCATTAAGATTTGTTTTAAATATCTGAATATCATATATTTAATAATAAATAATTGAGATTTATGGCTGTTAGCAAACCAGTTTTTAAGGCCTATTACCAAGATCAAATAATGGCCATTCCGCCAACTTTAGACGAACTGGTAGCCAAAGGCCATCCGGTACGTATCGTTAACGATGTGATCAACCGCATCAACATCCAATCTCTCCTGGATGCCTACAAAATAAAGGGTACCTCCAGCTATCATCCGCAAATGCTGTTAAAAGTTTTGGTATACGGTTATGTGAGCAATGTTTACAGTAGCCGAAAATTGGAAACGGCCTGCCGAGAGAACATCAACTTTATGTGGCTTAGCGGAATGAGCTATCCCGACCACAATACCATCAACCGTTTTCGGGGTGTTCGGTTAAAAGAAGCTTTGCGCAGCGTATTTGAGGAAGTGGTAAAACTATTGGCCGCAGAGGGTCTGTTAAGTATTGAAGAGGTTTACACCGATGGCACCAAGATAGAAGCTAATGCCAATAAATATACTTTTGTATGGAAAAAAGCCATCCAAACCAACAAAGAAAAGATGAAAAAGGCTTTGAGTGAAATCTGGCAATATGCCCAAAGCGTAGCTAAAACGGAAGATGGCCTGCCCGAGCCACCAGACTTTACAGATATAGATACCCAAAAGGTTCAGGACACGGTAGATACGCTAAATGCCGTGCTTGCCGACAAGGCGCAGATTGATAAAAAGGTAAAAAACAAGCTGAAATATGCGAGCGAAAGGTATCCAAAAAAGATGGCTGAATATGAAGCTAAGGAAGCTATTTTGGGCAAGCGCAACAGCTTCAGCAAAACCGACCCCGATGCTACCTTTATGCGCATGAAGGAAGACCACATGAAAAATGGACAGCTCAAACCAGGCTACAATGTGCAGATATCCACCTCAGGGCAGTTCATCGTTAACTATACCATACATCCCAACCCTACCGATACCACCACATTAAAAGCACATTTGGAACAGCACCAGGCTAGTTTTGGCAAAGCACCGAAAAGCATTACCGCTGATGCCGGATATGGGAGCGAAGAAAACTACCAGCTGCTGGAAGAAAATAAAATAGAAGCCTATGTTAAATATAATATGTTCGATAAGCAGCAGAACCAGAAGTACAATGGCAAACAACCATTCAGCAGTAATAAACTGTTCTACTACCACAAGGAAGATTGCTATATCTGTCCGATGGGGCAAAGAATGGAATATATTGGGGATGCCAGGCGAAAAACCAGTACAGGTTTTGAGCAGACAAGTAAAAGGTATCAGGCAAAGAATTGTGCTAACTGCCCATTAAATGGCGCCTGTCATAAATCACAGGCAAACAGGATTATAGAAATAAACGAGAACTTAAAACGACATAAAGAACTGGCCTACCAACTTCTAAACAGCGAAAAGGGTATTGAAAAACGAAAGCAGCGATGTTATGATGTTGAGCCAGTCTTCGGGAACATTAAGCAGAACCACGGGTTCCGCCGCTTTATGCTCCGCGGAAACGAAAAAGTGGCCATAGAATGGGGATTATTGGCAATTGCACAAAACCTGAGGAAAAAGGCAGCTTAAAAAAACTGTTTTTTATCTAATCTCATCACAAATAAGGGAGAATAATCTTCAAAAAAATAATTGAAGCCAATACAGTGGAAACATAGTACAGATTTGGAAATAAATAAAAAAGAGGCTATTCTCAGTTTTGAGACAGCCTCTATTTATAATTGTGGGATTACTTTCTTTCGTGAGTTCGGCGGAAAAGAAAGTAACAAAGAAACCTGCTATTGCGGAAACTGCTTATAATATTCTTTGGCTACTTCAGCAACACCTGCACTGAAATATCGCCCTCCGTCGTTTATAACGGTTATGGCTTTTTTAAGTTCTTCGGGGTCTGCGCCTTTGAGTATATAGCCTTTTGCTCCACGTTGAAGCATCTTTACCACATCCTGCACATCATCGTTTATGCTAAATGCCAGTATTTTGGCTTGCGGATAATTTTCAGATAATGCTTTTGCGGTTTCAAATCCATTCATCACAGGCATATTTATATCAACGACCATCACATCGGGAATAACTTCGCTTTGTTCCATTTTTTCCATCGCAGCTTTGCCGTTCTCTGCTTCAAATAATATTTCAAAACCAAAACCCATTAGAAAGTCGCAGATACCCTTTCTTAGCATATCGTGGTCGTCTATCATCGCCACTTTAATTGTTTCTTTGCTCATTTTCTTTTGCTTCTTTTGATAAGGTTAAAAAATCCATTGGGAGCTTTAGATAAATTTGCCGTTCGATTAGCGTGAGGTATGCCATCATTGACCGCAATATTCCTAACTTTAAAACGGTCAAGCCATTCTTTGAAAGGTGCTATCTCGTTAGGTTTAAAACTTACAATTTCCCCATTTTTAAGGGATATAATAAAAACATCAATACAGAGAGAGAATGCCGATAATTGCGATGCAGGATGTTCAAATTCGGGGTAAAATATATCTTTGCTGTCCATAGCCTTAATGTTTTAGGTTGTGGAAGCCTGCGCAAAAAAAAGAGCGTAGGCTAACTACACTTACCGCACATTGAGGCACTGGTATGCCCGACAACGAATAAGCGAGCGCCCACGCCTTTGACGTGAGCGTTCTTACTTATTATGTCCCGTTGTCTAAAAATTACCAGTTTTCAATGTGGGACTTAAAGCAAAAACACTTTAAGTATTTTCTATATTTTCAATAGCAAAGATACTAAACTCGTATCTTTTTGCCCGCATATAGTACAAAAAAGATTACAGCCAAACTGTTTTTTGTGTAATATAATTTTGCTCCAGTATGGTCATAATATCGCTTTCCTTGTAAATAATCTTACCGCCTATTTGTATATACGGCAGGATATTATCATCCCTGTATTGCTGCAAAGTCCGCTTGCTGATATGGAGCAGCTTGCACACATCTTCGCCCGAAAGGTATATTTCTCCGTTCATTACAGGACGATAGTTTTTCAATATGCTTTCAATACGGCTGCGTAGCTGTGTAATCATTTCCCTGTGGGCGATGATTTCCTCATTGTCATTCGTGAATAAATCCATTTTCGGCAGTATTGTACGGCTGTCCGGCTTCGAGTAAAGCCTGCACATCCGAGCGTTTATAATAGTTCTTGCGGTTCAGTTTGGAATAAGGCAGCAAGCCTTTGTCCTTATAGGTCTGTAAAGTCCTTTTGGTAATGTTCATCATCAGACACACTTCCTGGTTATCGAGCCATTGCTCTTCTGCGAAAATTGGCGTGTATTTTTTCGTGGCATTTTCGGTCAGTTCCAAAAGTGCTTTTAGCTCATTTTTCATTCCGTCCAGTGCGGATTTTTGTATTGCGATAACTTCCATTGTTTGCTCAATTTTGCTGTGGAAGTCGAATTTATAAAGGCTTATTTCAGGATTGGGATAGGTTGCAGTCAGTGGCGTTGAAAGGCACTGTTTGGCGTAGTGAATTACTATACCGTCAGCAATTTTTGTAAATTTGGATTTTCAAAAAATAATCAAAACATATTCCGTATTGACAATTTTATTATCCTTATCATTAGTTTCATAGCATCTTTAGTACGCTCCACATTAGGGTTTGGCGAAGCGTTAGTTGCCGTTCCGCTTTTTCTTTTTTTCCTACCAGCGGATATAGCCGTTCCCTTATCTGTTATGCTGTCCGTAGCTATCGCACTGGTAATTGTGGTGCAAGACCATAAAAAAATCCATTTTTACAGTGCCAAATGGCTGATTTTATATGCCGCACTTGGTGTACCTATTGGTATCATCATTCTGCTGTATGGAAATGAAATTTTGTTAAAAACAGGGCTTGGGATATTGATAATATTGTATTCCCTGTATTCGCTTTATTTCAATAGCAATAAAGTATTAAAGGAGGACAATAAGTTTTGGCTTTTTGTCTGTGGCTTTTTATCGGGAATATTTGGCGGAGCATACGGTCTGAATGGTCCGCCATTGGTTGTATATGGGAATTTAAGGCAATGGAACCCAAAATATTTCAGGGCTACATTGCAGGCTTATTTCCTGCCCGTTAGCCTTATAAGTGTGGTAGGATATTATGCTAAAGGACTTGTTACCCCGCAAGTGAATACATATTTTTTGATTTCACTGGTTACAACTATTCCTGCTATATTTTTAGGCAGATACTTAAATCATCAATTAAAAGACGGGGAATTTTTCAAATATGTTTATTGGGGGCTGATAGTCATTAGCGTAATTTTGATTATCTGCACTTTGCTATAAGTTGTGAAAAGTATAAAATCAACGTTGGGCAGGTTGTTCGGTATTTACCGCTGCCTTATCTTTTTTTTCACGGGAGTAAACCCATAGCGATAACAGCCCGAATATAATCAGCGCATACGCTACCCATTTACCAACCCTTTCAATAAATTTAATGAAGACCGAGCTTTCATAAGAAGAAAAGCCCTCTGCTGCCATAGGGCTGCGCCTGTAAAACTTTCTTCTGTTAATCCAGTAACGAAGTGCTAAGCCCGCAACCAAAAATATTATCCCAATAACTAATGATGAAACCATATCCTCACATTTTTTAATTTCACAAGTATAAATTTAAGAAATATTGATGAACCGTTAAAACGCACCTAAGCAAACACCCTGTAAATAGAAAACGGCTTATCAAAAAGACAAGCCGTTTTTTACAAACTGAAATATTCCTTTTAATCGCTGCTGTTAAACTGAAAACTTATCTGCTTTTCATTCCCGAAGCTGTCCGAAATCCAAACATCAAAGGACTGTGATACGGCAGATGTCGAAGTGTAATACAATCTGAACTGTTCCGTTGGTAATTGGTACAGGTCATTGGGCAGATATGGCGGTTCGTTGTAGTATTGCAAAGTTCCCTGCCCGTCAAACTGGAAATAGCGGAGAAAATACTGCGTATTGCTGTAATTGCCTGTACGCTGTATGGTAATGCGTATTTCTACGGTCTGCTCGTTGGCTACATCTTTAGGCACTGGCATTACATTGACCTCGAAAGGAAAATTGTTCTGTATTTCGAGGTCATCATCTTTGCTGCAAGATACCAACGTAACCGAAGCTGTGAGGATTGTCAGGAATACATACAATGGCAGTAGCCCTGTTCTGAATTTATTGAATAATGTAATCATCGTTTTTACGTTTTAAAAGTTAAACCTTAATCCCACACCTGCCGATGGTCGGAACTGTTGTAAGTCAGTACCCCAAAGCACTTTTGTACGCCCTTGCAGGACTAATACAAAACGGTCGGACAGGTACGTTTCAAAAGTGAGGCGACCGCCTGCTCCGTAGATAAAATTATCTTCGTTCAATATCTTCGCACCGTCGTACAACATTGTTTCGCCCCGGTTGATGGTTTCGTAACCGACCACGCCCGTTACGGCGAAATTCAGCGTAATGTTCTTACGGGCATCTCCCAACAAAAAGAAGCTGTAACCGCCCTCTGTGGAATAGGTTTCCTGCGGTATGCGCAGGTCTTTGTAATCGTGGTACTGGTGGGTATATTCCAACGCCCAAAGCTGATAGTTACCATTCTTACCGTTTATGGTCATTGCTGCGCTGATGTAGTAATCATTGCCAATCTTATCATTGGAAAATACACCTGCACTTATTTCCAATCCCTTCTGCTTCGGCAGCATCCTTTGTGCCTGTGCAGCCGTGATGCCTATCAGGACAAACAGCACGGTATAGATACACTTTTTCATATTCTTGCTTTAAAGGGTTATTAAAATTTTAGGTGCATATCGTCAATCAAACGGGCTTTGATTAGGTCGGAATTTTCGACCTGCAATGTTTGATGCCTGCCGCCGTTTTTCTCGAAAATCTCAATCAGCAACACCTTATCATCGGCAATGGTAAACTGGTCTAACAGGAAAACATTTTGTTCGGTCGATTTTCCGGCAATACCGTCCAATGGCTTGTAAGTTCTCAAAGGAGTTAAAGGGCGTTCCTGGACTACGGTGCGTTTGGCTACCTTTTTATCCACGACTTTGAAATTGATAAAATCAATCTCGAAAGGCACATTGGTACGGTTTCTCAATTCCGTATGGAAATAGTATTTGCCGTTGTGTATGTAAATCCCTTTCAGGATAAACTGAATGCCGAAACTCTTAGCCCCGATATGCTTTACAATGCGCTTATCTTTCTTGTAAATGGTTTCCAAAAGCAAGCCTGCCAGTGAGGGAGAATTGTTGCCCAGTTCCTCAAAAAGCACATCGTTACCTTTGGCTTTATCCACCGCTTTTTGCATTGTGAGCAGGTCGTAGCTCAAAGCCTCCGGGTAGAAACTGTAATACACGTTGAAGCTGTAAAAACGCCCGTCATTCGTGATAACGGAAAAATTCGTTTCCGGCTCAAAGTCCCTTACCGATGCTTTTACACGCAATACGTTTTCGGCATCTTCAGCCTTACCTGCAATCAGGTATTCGCTGCCCAAATCCACGTAACGGATAGCGGTCGGGAAAATCAGGTGCGAAGTTTTATCGTAGGTCACTTCCATACGGTACGGTTCTATCTTGCCCAATGCAAGCGGTGTTTTTGCAGTTGCACTGTCCTGTGCATAAGTTGTTACGGCAAAGCCGAGTATCAGGGCAATAGCCCAAAAGGTTTTTAAATGATTTTTCATTGTTTTATTTATTTGAGTTCAACATTATTTTTTAGATACAAGGAAGACCTGATAGCCCGCTTTCAGCGTAACCTTTGGTGTTCTTACTTTCTTGGCGAAATAGCCCGAAATCCCCTGTACCACGCCACGGCTTAAATCAGCCGCTACCTGTTGTCCGGCATTCTGCGTGAGCATTACACTTGTTCCTCCGGTCTGGCTCATATTGCCCGCCATTTCGGTAAGGGCGTTCATTTCCGGCGAATACGGAACGTACAAGCCTTGTTGTCCGTCCAAATCGTAAATGGTAATATCTACCGGGATGATATTGCCCTCCAGTTCTACGGAGGTAACTTTTAATTGCAGCCTGCCATTCTGAAATTTTGCATTAGCCGTTATAATCGTTCCTTTTGGAATGGTACGTTGCGGGGTTTTAGCAGGCTCTAACAGGCGTAAACGCACACCCGTTTCGCCAACCACCGTTTGGGCTTCGTGTACACAGGCTTTGATACTGTTTTTAGGCTGTACTACCTCTTCAGTAGAACCTGCGGTATAGAACCCACGGTTTTTTGTTTGGCTCCAATCGGCTGCAAAGGCACTGTCCGACGGTTCACGGTACAAGGCTGATACAATGTTCTTTCTTGTTGGTGTGAACGATACAAATTGCTCTTTTTGGTTAGCACCCGCAGCCCCAGGAGTTGCACCGTTGGCAGGAGCAGCATTTCCGGTATTAGCATTTTGCGGCAAATACTTTGCAGCCATTTCATAGGATTTCTCCATTAATTTGAGTTGGTCGTCAACGGTGGCCACAGGTGGCACATCTTTTTCCGACAACTTTTCTTTCAGTTCGTCCACTTGCTTACGGAGTTCCATTGTTTCGGCATTGTCATTATTATAAAATGAACCCAGTGTGCTTTGTGCATTACGGTAGCTGTTTAGTGCAGTGTTTCCGTTTCTTCCCGAATTTCTGCCACCACCACCAAAGCCGTTGCTTTCGTCTTCTTCAGGTAAACTTCCTTCATCGTCGGCAGATGTAGTGTCTTCAGTATTCCAATAATCAGAAAGCGTGGTCAGTGCATTGCGCTTTTCCTGCTCTTTGCGTTCGAGCATTTCCTGCTCATACGCCTTGCTTTTATCATCGGGCATTCCTGCTCCCGTAGCCTGCGGCACGGCATCGTTCAGCCCGATATTTTCAACCGCCTTTTTATCTTTCGACGGTTTAAATATGAGGTACATACAGCCGAGAAATACTACGCCCATCAAAAGGAATATGATTGGCTTTTTGAGCTTATCCTTATTGCTCTTTTTATTATCCGGCAGATTTGATGTTCCGTTTTGGTCTTCTCCCTCAACAAGAAAGCTGACCCTTTTTTCATTTTCTTTCATAAATCTGATTTTTTAAAATTGTTGATACACTATCCTGCAACCTTGCTGGATTTTTACTTTTAAGGACAGGGTTTTCGATATGCTCTATGACCATACCGTTACCGGACTTTGAGGTATCGTACATCACTTTGCCAATGACCGCTACGGTAAGCAGCAGATAACCCACAAAGAAGTACAGCGTATATTGGTGCTGTTTGAGCAAGGGCAACGCCCGCCAACGGTCGTCCAACTTGTCAAAGTACCTGTCCATATTTGCTCTTAATTTTTTCATAGCCTTACTATTTCTGTGTTATAGCTTGAAACGCTTAGGACTTTTACCCGCCTGTTGCTTCGGTGCATCGTTGACCAGTGCGACCGCTTCCGTTAATTTGGGTGCGGACATTACGGACAGGTTTGCCAGTTCCGATTTTTTGAGCAGTTGCCCAAAGCCGTCTTTCTTGGCTACTTCCATACGGCTCAATGAGAATTTGCCATTCAGGTACTTTACCCACATACTGCATTCTACACGCGGCTTGTCATCGCCCGACCATTGCAGGTAGCCTGTCAACAGTAAGTCCTGCTTAGGCAAACTGTCTGTACCTTTTTGGCAGCTTTCAAGGTATTCGCTGATGCTGTCTTTCAGCTTTCCGGCATACACCCCCTGCGTATGGAAATACCCGTTATATCCTTTGTCGGTAAGGATTTTTGCGAACGTGCTTAAATCTGATAATGCTTCCATAAGATTGTTTTTTTAGCGTTCGATGACCTCTATATCCTTATTTTCCACGACTGCAAATTTTTCAATATTGAAGCCCTGCGGGTTATTGTCGGAACGAACGGAGTTGACGAGATAGCAGGAGGTAATCAGGTTACGTCTGGTTACATTGCTTGACCGGATAATGAACTGTTTGGCGTAGGTACGCACTGCATAAGGGTAATTGTCAAAATTGCATACTACACTATCCACCTCTATGCGTTGTTGCACGTTACCCGAAATAATCCTGCTGTAATAGCCCTTTTCTGATAAGTCTTTGTAGTAATCAAAAGCACTTTTATCGGCAAGGTTAAATGCCCTGCTCATATTGCTTTCAATAGCGTTCTTATCGGGCGCAAGCGTGAAGAAAAGCTCGTGAAAACGTCTGACGTGTTCCCTTGCTTCTACGGGACGGTTAATGCTTGCATCCTGCGATAAGGCAAGCATCAGTGATTTGCCATTATCCAGTACATAGATTTTTTGGCGTTGTTCTTCTGCAAAGCGGTAGGAACGCCATACGGCGTAACCTACCACGCCAATGCAGAGAACCGCAAACACAATGGCATACAAACGTATCTGCCTAAAGCTGTTTTCGATATTTCTTAGCGTTTTAAATTCCATTTTTTAGAATGATTAATTGTTTATTTATTCATCAGTTTACCGCCGATGTTTCCCACTGTTGAGCCTGCACCTGCTCCGGCGATGTTTCCGGCTTTCATTGCAGTTTGGTTCACATTGCGGGTAAAGTTTCCTGCGCCTCCGGCTTGGATTACCCAACCTGTTACTGTCGGTATAGTGAAGTACCCGATGATGCCGATAATCATAAAAATGATGTACACGGTATTGCTCGTATCAGGTATGTAGGTAGGGTCGGCAAGCATCGCTATATCCCTTTCGAGTATGAGGGATTGTATTCTTGCCAACATTGAGCTGAACAGATCTGAAACAGGAAGCCACAGGTAAACACTGACATACCTAGTAATCCATTGCGTAAGCGTGGACTGAAATCCGTCCCATACGGAAATGGCAAAGGCTATTGGTCCTAGTATGGAAAGGACTATTAGGAAAAACGTCCGTATGGTATCAATGACCAATGCTGCCGCCTGAAAGAGTATTTCCAATAGATTGCGAAACCAATCCTTTATGGCTTTCTCTATCTTGTAAGCCTGCCTGTCCATATACATACCCGCCATTGTGCCTACGTCTGATGGCGACCATCCCAGTTCGTCCAGTTTTTTATCAAACTCTTCGTCTGATACCATATAGGCTGTTTCGGGATTTCTGACCATTGCTTCATATTCCAATTGGTCTTTCTGTTGTTGGAGCTGGTTAAGATCAAGCACCTGGTCTTCGAGTATTTGGTGGGTTCCCGTAACTACCGGGCTCAATACTGCATTGATGGTTCCCAATACGATGGTTGGAAAGAACATTATGCAAAGGCCTAAAGCGAACGGACGCAGCAAAGGGAACACATCAATAGGTTCGGCACGGCTTAAAGCCTGCCAAACCTTTAATGCCACATAGAACAACGCTCCCAATCCCGCCAATCCTTTAGCTACTGCAGCCATATCGCCTGCAAGTGGCATCATATCATCATAAAGCGACCGCAGGAGTTCGTGAAGATTATTCCATTCCATAGTTTACCAGTATTTTTGGTTAGCAGTTCCGTAGAGTTCAAGCACTCTTTGGGCATCGTTTTTCTTTTTCGCTCTTAGGTAGCTTACAGAAATGTTTTTGTTAGTATAGTAGCGCACCAGGCTGTGGTACTCCTTTACCTCTTTGTACACACGGTCAATAATGTCCATACGCTCTTTGTCGTTCAACGAAAGGCTTGTAGAGGTTACAATCTGCTTCAATTCTTTCAGCAGTTCGGTACTTTCATTGAGCAGTGCCGAATAACCGTTGCCGATAGCGACCAATTCCTGTGGGGTAAAATTTGGGTCGTTCATCATCTTACCAAAATTCTGCACGTACATTTCGGATACATCGCCTACCAATAAAACCGTTTGCTGTACTTTACGGGCATCTTTTACAAGGTTGTTGATAGCCTTCAGCTTGTCATAATATTCCTTGCCCTGGTCGTACACTTTCTTCACTTCGTTGAAGTTCTTTATCACATTGCTCACGGTCGAAGAAGTCTGTATGATTTCGTTCGCAGAGTTGATAATACCTGAAGCCAAATTTGCGGGGTCGGTTACAACCCACTGGGCTTTTGCTGACGGTGCTACGGCGAGCATCAGTGCCGTACACACCAGATACAATACTTTTTTCATTGTTTCTGAATTTTTAAATTGTTAATGACTATTGATTTACTTTGTCCCGCCTTTGCATTGCGATATGCTTAATGGCGAGTTCTACGTTACCGTCGAGTTCCGCAGCAAGCTGCATCACTTCCATTTTTTCGGTTTCCTCTGTGGTGTAGGCGAGGTATTCCTCCAAACTAACTTCGGTGGCATAGACTGCCGAGTGTGTACCTCCTAAGCCAATCCAAACCTCTTTGTAAAGTCGGCTTGCATCGTTGTTCATATTGATGGAAAGTACCTGCCCTTTTTCTTTGTCGGTAAGCCCCAACATTGCCTGTATATCATCAAACTTGTTCATATACTTGCGTTGGTCAAGCAGGATTTTACAGTCGGAGTTGTTGATGATACTTTCTTTCACAATGGGCGACTGGATAATGTCGTCAACCTCCTGCGTTACGACAATCGCTTCGCCGAAAAATTTGCGGACGGTCTTAAACAAATACTTGATGTATTCCGCCATTCCCTCTTTGGCAATGGCTTTCCACGCTTCTTCAATCAGGATGAGTTTGCGAATACCTTTCAGTCGGCGCATCTTGTTGATGAACACTTCCATAATGATAATCGTGACTATCGGAAAGAGGATTTTGTGGTCTTTAATCGCATCAATTTCAAACACAATAAAGCGTTTGGAAAGCAGGTCTAATTGCTTGTCTGAGTTCAGCAGGTAATCGTATTCTCCACCCTTGTAATAGGGTTCGAGAACGTTCAGGAAATTGGCAATGTCAAAGTCTTTTTCCCTGACCTGCTTTTCCTCCAGTACCTTGCGGTAATCGCCTTTTACATACTCATAGAAACAGTTGAATGACGGGTACACATCTTGCGTTTTGATACATTCAATATAACCGCTTACCGCATTGGAAAGGGCAACTTCTTCAGAACGGGTTGGCGGTTCGTCATCACGTTTCCACAAGGTCAGTATCAAAGTCTTGATACTTTCCCTTTTCTCAATGTCGAACACGCCATCATCGGTATAGAAAGGATTAAAGGCAATGGGGTTATCTTCGGTATAAGTGAAGTAAACACCGTCTTCGCCTTTACTTTTTCCTTTAATGAGTTCGCATAAACCCTGATAGGAATTACCTGTATCCACGAGCAGGACGTGTACGCCCTGTTCGTAGTACTGTCGAACCATATGGTTTGTGAAGAACGATTTACCCGAACCCGACGGACCAAGTATAAACTTGTTCCGGTTCGTGATGATGCCCCGCTTCATTGGCAGGTCGGAAATATCCAAATGGATAGGTTTTCCGGTAAGCCTGTCAGCCATCTTGATACCGAACGGCGAGGGCGAATTGTGGTAGTTGGTTTCTTCGGTAAAGAAGCACAATGCAGGTTCAATGAACGTGTAAAAACTTTCCTCACTCGGAAAGTCGCCTGCATTGCCTGGCATTCCCGCCCAGTACAATGTGGCTACGTCCGTTGTGTTGTGGCGAGGCTTACATTCCATCAGTGCCAACGCACTACCGCAATCGTTCTTTAACTGTTTCAGTTCCGCAGGGTCATCCGACCACGCCATAATGTTGAAGTGAGCACGAACAGAAGACAACCCGAAGCTGTGGGCTTCGTTCAGGTACTTTTCTATCCACTCTTTGTTGATTTGGTTGGCACGGCTGTACCTTGCCAGTGAGTGCATATTACGGGCAGACTTCTCAAACTTTTGCAGGTTGTCTTCGCTGTTATCCAAAAACAAGTATTGATTGTAGATGTGGTTGCAGCTTAACAGCAAACCCACAGGTGCTGCGAATGACAGGCGGCAGTCGCTACGGTCGGTTGATAGCTTTTCAAAACGGGTATCTGCTGATACTGTTCCAGGCAGGTCGTCCGTATCGGAAAGAGCGTGCAGGCTTAACCTTTTGTTTCCGATGCGCACCTCTTCAGTTCCGAGTGCGATGTCCTGCATTGGTGTTGCGGCTTGCCTCGATAACGTGAGGTACTGTTCCAGTAATCCCTGTGTATTCTCCGTTCCGATAATGTCCTCTTCGGTCAAACGCCGCAGGCTTACAAACCCGCTATCGTTCACGATACGCTCAAACTGTGCCACCGCTTCCATAAAGCGTTGTATTGTCTCCTTGTTCCTGATTTCCTTTGGTATCAGCGAACCTTTGCAAAGCGAACTGAAGTTGCTTTGCATCCGCATTCTTTCCTTTGTTGTCTTTGTTAGAAACAGGTAGCAATAATGGTTCAGGAACGGTCGCTCGTTAAAATGGCGTTGGTAAGACTTCGATAAAAAGCTCTGGTCTTCTATTGCCAAATCGGGCGCATAGTTCTCTTTGATGTACCAGTCCTGTTTGTGAATGACTGTAAAATCAGGTAGGGTTTTGATAGCCTTATGCCAAGCGGAGTGTATGGCTTCATACTCTACAGAAGCTACCGTGAACAGTTCCGGCAAACGCACTTCAAAACAGGCGGTAATGTCCGCATCTTTGGAAAGGATGCAGTTGTTCTCTACTGCCAACAAAGGAAACTTGTTTTCCAGTGTGGTGGTCTTTGCAACATTTCTCATAGGGCATTTGGTTTAGAAGTGAATTTTAAATAGCGGTGTACAGGCTTGCGGCAGATGATGTAGCGTGGATGCCGTTTATTGGCTGCGATTTTCATCAGCCCGTGTTCGCCGTACTTCCTGTTAAGGGAAAAGGTCTGCCATACAATGAGCGAAGCACCGCCTGCTCCGAGGAAAAGGCAGATGTAAGAGTTTACGCCTGCCATATACAGTATCATCACGAAAATGAGCGTACCGAGCAAGCCACCTGCAAAAATGAACAGGTATTGTGCTTTCAGACCTTTAAACTCCACCGTTCTTCCGATGCCTTTGTTGATATTGTAATTCATAAGGCAAGGGTTTAAAGGAAGAATGAACGCAGGATAGTTGCCGCCACAATCAAGAAGATACACGCACCGAACCACGAAGCCGCAGTTTTCGATGTATCGGGGTCGCCGGAACTGAATTTGTTGTACACCTTAACGCCCCCTATCAAACCGACGACAGCACCGATGGCGTAGATTAACTGGGTTGCGGGGTCGAAATAACTTGTTACCATCTGGGTAGCTTCGTTGATACCTGCCGAGCCGTTTCCCTGTGCGAATGCACCAATTCCTGACAGCATTGCCACTGCTGCCAGCAAAACTTTTTTTCTTTGTTTTTCCATAATTGAAACACATTAATTTGTTACTGTTTATCCCGCACCTTGCGAGCTTTCGGGACAAATGTCTTGTGGAAAAAGAGGCATTATAAGAAAGTGGCAGTCAGAGGAAGTGTTTGGCTGTGAGTGGCTTTATTGGTGGGGACTTCCAGAGCGGAAGTACAAATGATGGGAGGCTTTTATTGCAATTTACAGTTGGTTCAATGCAACTTTTAAATTACATTTGTACATTCATAATAAAGTCACTTTTAATCCTTTTTGAGATGAAAATATCAGGCAGACATATTGGAGAAATGCTGAAGGAAGCCAGAGAACAAAGACAGCTAACTCAAGAACAATTAGCCCAAAAAGTGGGTAAGAAAAGGAGTTACATTTCTAAGGTCGAAACTGATTATGGCAATAATATCAAACTTCAAACCCTTAAAGAGATAGTAGAAAAGGGATTTGACGGTACGGTTAAAATTAATTTGGAACTCTGATTTGTATATGGATAAATTATTGAAGAACGCTTTTAAAATGCAAATTCAATCCAAAGAAGGATTTGAGTTCGAAGAATTTATTGATGAACTGTTTCTTTTGAAATATGGCGTTAATAACTATACGCCCATCAGGAGGAATAAGGATAAAGGCAATGACGGTACTATTTTGCCCGAACAAAAGATATTGGCTTGTTATGCGCCAAGAAAATATAGCAAAACTGATTTTGAAACAAAAGTTTTAGGTGCAGCAAACAAAGAAGGAGATTTTGAAAAATACCAGAAAAACTGGAAAGACAAATTTCCAAATTGGGAAATGTATGTTAACCACGAAGTGTCACCGGAACAATTTACACTAATTCAGGGTTTAGATGGCGTTACTTCGATTAAGGGGATAGACCAAATTCTTTCTATTGTTGATGAACTTTTATCAAGTAAAAAAAGGAAACTTGCAGCCTACTTAGGCATTGAAAGCTTTTTTATACAGGACTATATTCAGGAAATCATTAATGACCTACTGAATGCATCAAACGAAGAAGATAAAGCTCTGCATTTCGACAGGAAAACATTAGTCCCTCCCCAAAAGAAAATCGAACTCAACTTTGAACAGGAAGATTGGGACGGGATGAACTCGGAAATGGTATTGGTGATGACGGAGTTTAATACGATTACCAATATACTTTCGGGATATAATGATGATGAGATTAATACCCTGAAAAGAAGGGTTATAAATGATTACAATAAACTTTCAGGAAATTTCAAGGAGAGATTATATAATCTGACCGACCAATATACAACGACATATGGAAACATTAAAGATGATGAATATGTAAAATGCGTAAAATCTATATTGCTGTATATGTTTGAACAGTGCTTAATAGGCAGAAAAACAGAAAATTAACTATGATATTACCGCAGCCCGAAAGCAATCTTAAAACCAACCTTATGGTATTAGGAGCAGATATTATAAGTATTATGGGTAATTCCCCTTTTAAAAACAAATACGTTATCGTGGATGATATAATGAATAAGTTTTTAAACAGGGATAAAGATAGGACACCCGACCTTTTTCTGTATGCCTTGACCTTCTTGCATACGATTGGCAGCATTGAGAAAAAAGGATATAAAATCAAATTGGTAAAGAAAGAAAGCCAAGAAGAAAATCAAACAAGTTTATTCAACAATGTTAATTAGAATATATTCAGAAACCAACCTTATAGATGCTGTTCCATTTCACAATGGAATAAACATCATATTGGGCAAATACTCTGGGGATAAAGAAGCACGAGGGATTAATGGTATTGGCAAATCTACGTTGGTCAGGCTTGTTGATTTTACCTTATTAAGCGGTAAAGCAGAAAAAAGATTTGCTCAAAAAAAGTATGACTTTTTACGTGATGATGAACACACGATTACTTTAGAAATTGAAGTACAGGAACAAAAATATTTTATCAAGAGGGGCTTTGCCGATACAAAAAAAATATTTTTCGGGAAGCGACCGGATGCTCTTGATGAATATGAAAAATCTGAAATGCCGAAATTGCTGGAAGGGATATTTTTTCCGACAGAGAACAACGAAGTATTCTTTGAAGGAAAAAGATATGGAACGTTGATGGAATTTTTTGTTAAGGACGACTTGCAAAGTCAGCAAAGAGTTGACCCTTTAAATTTTGTTTCTTACAATGCCAATGCAAGAGAAAAGGCATTGTATAATTTTTATTTGCTAAATCTCCCGACAAAAACACTTTTAAAATATAACGAAGTATCTTCTGAATACGAAAGGTATAATAATACGGTAAAATCCCTTTCAGAAAAGGTTAAAGCAGATACAGGTAAAGATATTCAGGAATTTAGAACAGAGCGGTTAAAGATTGAAAAAGACATTGCTGCACTCGAAAGCAGTCTGAAGGAATATAACTTTCTTGCCAATCATAAAGAGATAGAGCAAAAATTAAATCAGGTTATTTCTGAAATTAATGAGCAATCTGTCATCTATCATAATACAAACCGGAAATTAGACAAACTAAAATCCTCTTATAACGAAGTGTCATCTATTGACCTGGACAAAATTCGTAAGCTCTACAATGAAACGGTAGCAACATTTGGCAACTTTGTAAAAAGAAGTTTAGACGAAGTTATAGACTTTAAAAAGCAACTTTTGGCGAACAGGAATAAATATTTGTTGGAGGAAGAAAAGAAATTACAATCATCAATAGACCAAAGTTTAACACAGCTTGAAAAATTAGAAAAGAACAGGAGCCAATTATTTTCAATGCTAAAAGAGAGAGGTGCATTGGACAGGATTGAGAGTACCTACGAAAGATTAGTCAATGAAAAAACACTTTTAGAACGGAATACCTCAATTGTACGAGAAATTGACGAAATCGAAGAAATATTAGGGAACTCAAATATTGTAATAGCTGAATTAAAGAGGGATATTGTCAGCGAACTAAACAAGCAACAAACCTATCTTGATGAGTTGCGATTGTTATTTCAACAAATTCTTGAAAATGCTATCTATTTGGATGAAGAATTTGATAATTCTTATTTTAATATCACATTAAACTCTACTTCGCCAAGAAACCAATTGCCTTTTAAAATAAGCTTGGAAATTCCTAAAGCGGATGCTTTAGGGCAAGAGCGTTTGAAAATTGTAGCATATGATTTAATGGTATTCTTAAAAAGCAGGATTGACAAACGGAGTATCCCGGATTTTCTTGTACACGATGGTGTATTTCACGCCATATCATACAAAACAATATCCAATGTTCTGAACTATATGTACCACAAATCAAACGAACTACATAATTTTCAATATATCGTTACTTTCAATGAAGATGAAATTGATTTGACTGGGGATGAGAGTAAGTTTGGAAAGTTTGATTTTGATTGGTCTAAACAAGTAATTGCTGAATATTCAGATACCGAGCAGGAAACAATTTTTAAACGATTTTTTTAAATGGCGAACTATCAATTACCTCCTTTAAAAGATGAAAGGTTATTTGAGGAACTCACTTGTGATTTATTCAATTTTGTAGAGAATACCTCATCATATGAGAATACAGATTTTCAGACGTTTGGTGTGAAAGGACAAAATCAGAAAGGTATTGATGTCTTTTCTTCCAAAACAAAAACGGTTATACAGTGCAAATTGAAAAGTATTGGAAGAAAAGATGAAACTATAAGGAAAATTCTAATTCAGGATATAAATACCGATTTAGAAAAAGCAAGGGATTTAGCGATTGATTTTGACAAATTTGTTTTTGCTTCTACGTTTCGTGACGATGCTCAAATACAGGAATACCTAAATCAAATAAAAAGAGAACAGAAAATACCCTTTCATTTATATTACTGGGGATGGGATACCATAACAAAGCATATTGAGCAATCAGAGGCGTTACTGCATAAGTATTTTCCAAAGTTTGTAAAGAAAGCCAAGCCTGGAAAGACAAAAATTGAACTACCGGACGGAGCGTTGGGTAAAGAGCTTTCCAAGAAGAACTACATTGATTATTTAAAAAAGCGATATGGCGATTGGAAACAAATTGAATTAAGCAAAAAGGGAGAAAAATTCAATTGGGCTGCTTTTACTATTTCATTGTCTAAAAGATATAAAGCATCAGGGATGAATTATATTGATGTTCGACATTTTGAAGATTTAGCATCATATCTAAAAAGCCGGATTGATGGGACAATTATGGGAAAAGTGAATAAATCTAAAGGAATAAAAAATTATTCTGTCTTTGAAGAGTTCTCGGAAAACGAAGTTTAAAAAGACAAAGGGAAGTCTATACAAACTCCCCAATGTCAAAATCACCCAAATCACTTTTCCGCAAGGTGGAAGAACCGTCGTCGCTTTCAGATGAAAGTGTGCTATCCAAAAGCTCGACAATCTTTCGGGAAGCACCCTCAATGGAATTTTCCAGTAGGCTGAATAATTCGGTTCCCTGTAATTTCTGAACTATGGCTACCGCTGCTTCCTTTTGAGCCTGTTCCAAATTCTCTTTTTGGAGCAATGCCCCTACGGAGCTTAGTTCGTCGTAGGTAACCCCTTGGGCAAAACCGTTATCGCCACCGGATATTCCGTACCTGTTCCATTCTTCTTCCTCTTCCTCCAAATCAGGCATATTGCTGAAAACTTCGTCCAGTTCTTCCTGCGGAATTTGAATGCTGACGTTTTCGTTTTCGTCATATTCAATGTCTAAATTATCAGGGTTTATCTCCGGTTCCGCTATTTGGCTTTCATTGGCAGTGTTTGGCACTGAAAGGCTTCTTACTGGCTTGGGCTGCCCCATAATATCGGGCAGGTTCGGGTTAACTTTTTTCT
Organism: Chryseobacterium nakagawai; assembly: GCF_900637665.1. Taxonomy (NCBI): domain Bacteria; kingdom Pseudomonadati; phylum Bacteroidota; class Flavobacteriia; order Flavobacteriales; family Weeksellaceae; genus Chryseobacterium; species Chryseobacterium nakagawai. The sequence goes on along the minus strand of NZ_LR134386.1, from coordinate 1,634,600 downwards.
GTGTGGGCTTTTGCTCCGACCTTTTATGAATAACAATCTTATCCTGCAAAAGCAGGACAATGACGATTAGCAGGCATATCACAATTACTATTTCCATAATCAGGTACTTTAAAAAATGGGTTTAAACTTTTCGTTGAAATCATCGGTAATGGCTTTTTCAAACATTTCAAAATGATGTTCAAGTATGTTATCGAGATAGGCATACAGGGGTATAGCATCTTTACCGATTACCTGTACAATACGAGATAGCCGTTCGTGGTATTCCTGCCGGATATAAATGCTTTTATCGCCCCGCTTTGTCATCGAGTGGGTTTTCAAAAAGTGTTCGCCGTAGCTTCCGTCAAGGTTTTTCTTTGTACGGCTTCTTTCCCGTTGTGCGGGTTTGCTTTGTGATAATTCTTCCTGCTGCACCTCGTCTTTTACCGCTTCTTTTACCTGCTCTTCGGCAGGTTCAGGCGGTAGCTGCAAACCGTCCTTTTTAACTCCGTCCACCATCAGGTTCATCATCATTTCCTCGTTAATGTCCGGCGTGACTTTTCTTTTATTGTCTTTTTCCATAGCACTACAATTGAATGATGTTTAAAAATTCGCTAATGAACAGGTCTAACTGGCAGGCTTTCATCAAACGCTCGTCGGGAGGCATTACCGTAGAACGGAAAACCGTTTTGCTGTTTGCTTCGCTTTCCTTGCGAAAACGGGTGCTGTTCTTGATTTGGCTTTGCATCAGGCTTAATCCCAGTTGCCCGATAAGCTGATTGTACACGTCATATAAGGGTGTGCTTTCCCTGCCGTCCACCTGGTTCCAAAATAGGTTAATGCTTTGTATGGAAGTTTCGCCTTTTTTCATAATCACGTCCTGTAAAAGCTGCGTGAAGATGAGCGTACTTTCCATTACCACACGGTCTGCCGTAATGGGTGTGAAAATGTGGTGCATACCTGCCAGTGCTTTCAGGATACCGGGCGTGTTCACGGTTCCGGGCAGGTCGAAGAACAGCACATCAAGCGGAACGGGAGAAGTGTTTACAAATTCGTGCGCCGCATCGAGTACGCTATCCGCTTTGTGCTGCATAATTGGATAGGCTTTTTTGTTGATGGTGGTAAACTGCTTATATGCCAGTTTTTTCAACGCCTCATTTTCCATTACCATTGCCAAATCACGGGTTTTCATTTTCATCAGGCTGTGCTGCGGAAAATCCGCATCAAATACGGCTACGTTGTAGCCCAACCGATAGTGCATCGTACTTGCAACAAGCGTGGTGAACGTGCTTTTGCCAACACCGCCTTTTTGAGAAGAAAAGGCAACGAACAGAGGTTTCTTTTTTGTGTCCATATTTTTAAAATTTAAAGTTTACATCTTCCTGTTTTCAGTCTTGCAGGCTTGCACCCGTGCAGTCCAGATTTCGTGCTGTCTTTCTTGCAGGATAGCTATCAGGCTTGCCTGCGGGAATTGCTGATTGCCTGCTTTCTTGCAATACAGCAGCAATGCTTTCATTCAGGCATCTTATCAGGCGGGATTGCATTCTTGCAATCGTTCCGTCTATCATTCCATCCGTCACGCAGGCGTGATTGTCTGATAGCAGGCTGTCACGCTTTCCGTCATTCCTGCGCTCTTGCTTTCTTGCAATCTTGCAGGCAGGATAACCTGCCATCTTGAATGTGTGCCGTCAGCTCGTCCTGAAGTACGGGCTGTCTGCCTGCCAACATTCAGGGGCAAAGAACTCATCAAAATCATTCGGTTGTATAGCGGTGGCAGTGTTTGGCGTTCAGAGGCAGTGTTTGGCACTGCCACACTGTACAATGCTTTCGTAAAGAGGGGCTTACTTTGTAAAATGATTTTTATTAATGGATTTATGCAAACATCACCTGACAAATCAAGAGGTAACAGCAACGGCATCGAGCCGTTTTTCCCTGTTACATTCAATCCGTCCCGCAGGGCGGATTTTTGTGTTCACCGGAACACGGCAAGTTGTGTTTTGAGCATCTCGGAATGATTTCCGATGCTCAAAACAACTTGCCCTTTGCAGGGGGCAGAAAACACCTTCCGAAGTCAGGGTTTTGTATGGATTTTAAAATGGATTAGTGATGAACGATAACAACAAAAAGCAATTGAAAAAGACCGGACGTCGCCCAAAAGAAGACCCGGCGACAATCCGCTATACGATTTCCTTTAACGAACAGGAACACGCCCGCTTTCTTGCCCTTTTTGATAAATCAGGTATGCAGGTAAAGGCGCACTTTATAACGTCCTGCATCTTTGACAAGACAATAAAGACCATTCAGATTGACAAAGGAACGGTTGATTTTTATATGAGGTTGACCTCATTTCACAGCCAGTTCCGTTCTATCGGTGTAAACTATAACCAAATTGTAAAGCTGCTGTACAAGAATTTTTCCGAGAAAAAAGCCGCAGCGTTCCTGTATAAACTGGAAAAACAGACGGCTGAAATGGCAATGCTGTGTCAAAAAATCATTCAGATTACCGAAAAATTTGAGGAAGAATACCTAAAAAAATAATATAGAAGTGATAGCAAAAATTGGAAGAAGTGCAAATTTATACGGGGCATTGGCATACAATCAGCTTAAAGTAGAGAATGAAAACGGGCAGATTTTGTTTGCCAATAAGATGATTGAAACCGCAAGCGGTCATTATTCCGTGGCACAATTAGCCCAGTCTTTAGCGCCTTACCTGATAGCCAACCGCAATACCGAGAAACATACGTTGCATATTTCACTCAATCCTGACCCGAACGACAAGGTAAGCGATGACAAATTTAGGGAAATGGCAGAACAATATATGCGTGAAATGGGTTACGGCGAACAGCCTTTTGTAGTTTTCAAACACACGGATATAGACCGTAGCCATATACACATTGTATCGGTTTGCGTGGACGAGCAGGGCAAAAAGATTTCGGATAAATTCGAGAAAATGCGGTCTATGAATGTATGCCGTGAACTGGAAAGACAACACGGATTGATACCCGCAACAGACAAGGAGCGCAACCAAACTGATAAGGTTTTCCGTCCGGTAGATTATTGGGCAGGCGATGTTAAGAGCCAAATCGCTTCGGTCGTTCGCCATCTGCCGAATTATTACCAGTACCAAACTTTGGGCGAATACAATGCCCTGCTTTCCCTGTTCAATATTACCGCCGAGAAAATCGAGGGCGAATTGCAGGGAAAGATGAAGCAGGGCTTACTATATATTCCGCTAAATGAAAAAGGCGAAAGAGCCGGGCATCCGTTCAAGGCTTCGCTGTTCGGAAAGAGCGCAGGGCTTCCGGCTTTGGAATTGCATTTTGCGAAATGCAAAACGGCTTTGAAAGACAGCCCGACCAAACAGACCCTAAAATCTGCCGTTACCATTGCCCTGAAAACCACGAGTGATGAACAGGCATTTAAAAAGCAGTTAGCGGAACAGGGTATTAACGTTGTGGTGCGCCGGAACGATACAGGGCGTATTTATGGTATCTCATTTATTGACCACAATTCCAAAGCAGTTTGGAACGGTTCACGTTTAGCAACGGAACTTTCTGCCAATACCTTTAATGATTATTGGAACAATAACATCAAACCGGATATTAAGGAACCTGCCGTTTTACAACCTAAACTATCCACATCAAATGATGCGGATCTTCCTGCGGAAGAACCACACCATTTGTTCGACTTCTTAACTACGGACAAACGCGAAGACGGTTTGATTGAAGCACTGGGCGGCTTATTGCCTGAAGTCCAGGGCGACGATTACGAAGAACAGGACTTTGCCAATAAGATGAAGAAGAAGCGCAAACGCCAAAGAGGTCAGAAGTAATATTTAGCCAAACACTGCCACAGAACGCCGCTGGCTGCCACATTCTTATCGCCACTGCATAGAGCCTTTAAATTCACGCCCGAACATTAAAACTTAAAATAATGCAGGGAGAAGACGATTTAAGAGGGCTTGCCAAGATAATGGCTTTTATGCGGGCAGTCAGTATTCTTTTGGTGCTGATGCACCTTTATTGGTTCTGCTACGGTTTCTTTTTAGAACGTGGTTGGACGTTGGAAGTAATCAACAAGATATTAGGCAATTTCGACCGGACGGCGGGCTTGTTTTCACATACCCTTTATACCAAAGCATTTGCTTTGGTCTTACTGGCTTTAAGCTGTTTAGGAACAAAGGGCGTAAAAAATGAGAAGATAACCTGGTCTAAAATTTACGTGGCTTTGGGCGTGGGTTTTGTGCTGTTCTTTCTGAACACTCCATTGCTAAAGCTATCTCCGGCAACAGGCACATTCCTGTATATGCTTACTATCTCATTAGGTTATATCGCCTTGCTGATGGCAGGTGTATGGATGAGCCGTTTGCTCCGTACTAACCTGATGGATGATGTTTTCAATAACGAGAACGAGAGCTTTCAGCAGGAAACCAAACTGATGGAAAATGAGTATTCCGTCAATCTGCCCACCAAATTTTACTACAAAGGCAAATGGAACAACGGTTGGATAAACATTGTCAATCCTTTCAGGGCATCAATCGTGTTGGGTACTCCGGGTTCCGGTAAATCTTATGCCATCGTAAATAACTACATCAAGCAGCAGATAGAGAAAGGCTTTAGTATGTACATCTACGATTTCAAGTTTGACGACCTTTCCACCATTGCCTACAATCATTTACTGAAGCACAGGGATAAGTACAAAGTTCAGCCTAAATTTTACGTGATAAATTTCGACGACCCACGCAAGAGCCACCGTTGCAATCCACTCAATCCTGACTTTATGACGGACATTTCAGATGCTTACGAAGCAGCTTATACCATAATGCTAAACCTCAACAGGTCGTGGATACAGAAGCAAGGGGATTTTTTCGTGGAAAGCCCAATTATTCTTTTGGCTGCCATTATTTGGTATCTGAAAATCTATGAGGATGGCAAGTATTGTACGTTCCCTCACGCTATTGAATTGCTGAATAAAAAGTATTCAGACGTGTTCACAATTTTAACCTCATATCCTGATTTGGAAAACTACCTATCACCTTTTATGGATGCGTGGCAAGGTGGCGCACAAGACCAGTTACAAGGTCAGATAGCATCAGCAAAAATTCCATTGTCAAGAATGATTAGCCCGCAACTATACTGGGTAATGACAGGCGATGATTTTACGCTTGACATCAATAATCCGAAAGAGCCGAAAATTTTGTGCGTGGGTAATAATCCCGACCGTCAAAATATTTATTCCGCAGCTTTGGGTTTATACAATTCGAGGATTGTAAAACTGATTAATAAAAAAGGACAATTAAAGAGTTCCGTTATCATAGATGAGTTGCCCACAATTTATTTCAGGGGACTGGATAACCTCATTGCAACGGCGAGAAGTAACAAGGTAGCGGTATGTTTGGGCTTTCAGGATTTCTCGCAATTAACGAGGGATTACGGCGACAAAGAAAGCAAGGTAATACAGAACACCGTCGGTAATATATTCAGTGGTCAGGTGGTTGGAGAAACGGCAAAAAGTCTTTCGGAACGCTTCGGAAAAGTATTGCAGAAACGCCAGAGTATGACCATTAACCGCAACGATAAATCAACCTCTATCTCCACACAGTTAGACAGCCTTATTCCTGCATCAAAAATTTCAACGCTTACACAGGGTATGTTTGTCGGTTCTGTATCGGATAACTTCGATGAACGCATTGAGCAAAAAATATTTCACGCCGAAATTGTGGTGGATAATGAAAAGGTAGCTGCCGAAACCAAAGCCTATCAGCAAATACCGCAAATCCTTTCTTTTGTAAATGAGCAGGGCGAGGATAAAATGAAGCAGGAAATCGAAAGCAATTACAAACAGATAAAATCAGACATCCTTAATATTGTTGTAAGTGAAATGGAGCGCATCAAAAATGACCCGAACTTACAGCATTTGATACAGCAAGCGTAATTTGTTTCAATTTTTTATTGCATAATTGGAGTTGTCTTTAATTTTTATTTTAGCAATTGCTTAAATAATGAAATTTACTATATTTGCACTATGGATAATACTTCGTGCATAAGACAAAAGGCAGACATTAAACAAATTAATCGCTGTAAAGAACGAGTTTTAGAACTACACGGCTCGTTTGACTGTTTGTCTAACGGACTTGAATTGGCAGGAAACAATGTAAGGTTGAAAATTCTGTTTCTTTTTTATGAAGAAAAACGACTTTGTGTTTGTGATTTAAGCGATATTCTTGGTATGACAATTTCAGCAATTTCTCAGCATTTGCGAAAACTCAAAGACCGAAAGCTTATTGAAACCGAAAGAGAGGCACAAACCATTTTTTATTCATTGACCAAAGAGTATGAAAAAATGCTGAAACCATTTTTTAAAATACTTGATGATAACAAAATTTTAGAAACAATATGAAAACGGACAACAAACTAATCGGGACTGGACTTTTGACAGCAATTGCAGCTTCATTGTGTTGCATTACACCTGTGTTGGCTCTAATAGCAGGAACAAGCGGACTTGCTTCAACTTTTTCTTGGCTCGAACCTTTCCGACCATATTTTATCGGTTTAACAATTTTAGTGCTTGGTTTTGCTTGGTATCAAAAGTTGAAACCACAAAAGAAAATTGACTGCAACTGTGAAATAACTGAAAAAACAAATTTTATGAAAACGAAATCATTTTTAGGGATTTTTACCGCTATGGCGGCTTTACTTTTATCATTTCCGCTTTATGCTCAAATCTTTTTTCCAAAGACCGAAAGTAAAACAATTATTACACAAACTTCCAAAATTCAGAAAGTTGAGTTTACAATTAAAGGAATGACTTGTTCAGGTTGTGAACATCACATTAAAACAGAAGTTAGCAAACTAAATGGAATTGTGGAAATTGTGGTTTCTTATGAGAAAGGTAATGCTATTGTCAAGTTTGATAGTAAACAAACAAGTATCACAGAAATAGAAAAAGGTATCAATTCGACAGGATACAAATCACTAAAAAGTAAAATTATATCATAATGGAAATTAAATTACAATCAGTATTAACTTGCCCAAACTGTGGATACAAAAAAGAGGAAACAATGCCAACAGATGCTTGTCAATATTTCTATGAATGTGAAAACTGTAAGACACGCTTAAAACCATTAAAAGGCGATTGTTGTGTGTATTGTAGTTATGGAAGTATTCCCTGTCCACCAATACAACAGGATAAAAAATGTTGCTATTAGAAACCAATTAAGAGAAAAAAATGTTCAGTTTTTTCAAAAAATATTTTCAAAAATTTAAGAAGAATACTTATGCTATCAACAGAAAAAACAGTATCAGAAGTAATTGAAATACTAAGACAAAGAGGTTATACGGAAGACTTTAATCTATTGGAAGAAAACATTTCGTACAAAATAGACGGCGAGAAAGTTAATTTAAGGGACATTGTTATTGATAAAATTTATCGTTTTACTGGGCTTAATGACTTGGAAGATGAGGCTATCTTATATGCGATGAGAAACCAAAAAGATGGAGCAAAAGGTGTTTTCGTAAATGGTTATGGTACATACTCTGACAGTGCAGCAAACAGCATCATTGAGCAAATATCAGTTGACGAAGACGATAATGATGATTGGACGATAGAAAATTAAATCACAATGACTGAATTAGAAAAAATTTTACAGCAAAAAGCTATAAAACCCACCGCTATGCGTTTGTTGGTGGTTGAAAAGTTATTGAAACAACAATATGCAGTAAGTCATAAAGAGCTGGCAGAACAGTTTGAAAAAGCAGATAATATTACTCTCTTCAGAACACTTAAAGTATTCCTGGAACACAAACTTGTCCATACCATTGATGATGGAAGCGGAGTGTTTAAATACGCACTTTGCCAATCAGGATGCAATTGCAATTTATCAGAACTGCACACACATTTTTATTGTACCGACTGCAAACATACTTTTTGCCTTACTGAAACAGAAATTCCGAACATCGAAGTTCCTCAAAACTTTAAATTAGATGGAGCTAATTTAGTTCTTAAGGGGAAATGCGACAAATGTAACAAATAGACTTTTTCAACTTTGCAATTCTATTGCACAATCTATTTATTTATATTTGTAGCTGATGAAACTATTTATATTCATATTCAGTATATATTTTTTGGCATTATCCGTAATGCCGTGTACTGATGCGTGTGGTATAGATACCAGTAATACTTCAAAATCAGAGCTTTCTAATGCAAGCAATGGTCAAACGAAAAACGACGATTTATGCAGTCCTTTTTGTTCTTGTACTACTTGTCATACCGTTGTAAATTTTACGTTTCAAACGTTCAAAATAAACGAGGCAAAGCCAAGTCTTAGCAAGATACAAAAATTCCCACTTCAAAATTTCAATTTCATTTCCAATTATCACAGAAACATTTGGCAGCCGCCAAAGATTAATACTTAATATTTTCAGCAAATGTATTTATTGGTAATGGATGATATATTCATTTACTATTAGATAGGTGTATTATCTAAATTGCACATTTAGCTGTCCTTTCTGTAACTGACAGAAAGTATTTATATCCATTATTATTAATTATTAATCAAATGAATTGTGTTAGACAGTATCATAAAATTTAGCATTAAGAACAAGCTCGTCATTGGAATAATGACATTGTTCCTCATTATTTGGGGAGTGTGGAGTGCCACAAAATTACCCATTGATGCCGTACCCGATATTACAAATAATCAGGTGCAAATAATTACGGTTTGCCCAACATTGGCGGCTCAGGAAGTAGAACAATTAGTAACTTTTCCGATAGAGCAAAGCATTGCTAATATTCCTGATTTAGAAGAAACCAGAAGTATTTCGAGGTTTGGTTTGTCCGTAATTACAGTTGTATTTAAGGAAAAAGTAGACATTTATTTTGCCAGACAGCTTATTAATGAAAAACTAAAAGAAGCAGAAGAAAAAATTCCGGATGGAATAGGAACACCTGAATTGGCTCCGGTCAGTACAGGGCTTGGTCAGATATACGAATATATAATACACCCCAAAAAGGGAAGTGAAAATAAATACAATGCCAAAGACCTTCGTACAATGCAGGACTGGATTGTTGCAAGGCAACTGTATGGTACTCCCGGAATTGCAGAAGTAAATAGTTTTGGCGGTGAGCTAAAGCAATATGAAGTAGCTGTTAATCCAAATCGCTTAAAAGCTATGGATGTAAGTATTACCGATATTTTCAATGCTCTTGAAAGAAATAACCAAAATACTGGAGGAGCATATATTGACAAAAAGCCAAATGCTTATTTTGTTAGAGGAATTGGTTTGGTTACATCATTAGATGATATAAAAAACATTAGTGTAAAAAATAGCCCAGGTACTGTTCCAATTTTTATAAAAGACGTGGCAGATGTACGATTTGGTAATGCTGTAAGATATGGAGCTATGACATACAATGGAGAAGTTGATGCAGTAGGCGGTGTGGTAATGATGTTAAAAGGCGAAAATGCCAATAATGTAATTGAAAAAATAAAAGAAAAACTTCCTACTATACAAAAGTCATTACCTGATGATATTATTATTGAGCCTTATATAGACCGTTCAGTTTTAGTTGACAAGGCAATGAGTACCGTAGAAAAAAACCTGATAGAAGGTGCGTTGATTGTAATCTTTGTATTGGTACTTTTTTTAGGAAATTTTAGAGCCGGATTAATAGTAGCTTCTGCTATTCCCTTAGCAATGCTGTTTGCCTTGGCAATGATGAATGTGTTTGGTGTAAGCGCCAACTTAATGAGTTTGGGAGCCATAGATTTTGGGTTGATTGTAGATGGGGCAGTAATTGTTGTGGAAGCCACATTACATCATTTAGGCTTACGAAAATCTAAACAAAGGCTTACACAAACCGAAATGGATGAGGAAGTTTTTCTGTCTGCTTCCAAAATTCGTAGCAGTGCAGCATTTGGCGAAATCATTATACTAATTGTTTACATTCCTATTCTTACGTTAGTGGGTGTTGAAGGCAAAATGTTCCGTCCGATGGCACAGACTGTAGGTTTTGCCATTTTTGGAGCTTTGATTTTATCCTTAACATATATACCTATGATGTGTGCTTTGTTTTTATCGAAAAAAACTTCGCACAAAGAAAGCTTTTCTGATAGAATGATGAATTGGGTACAAAAAAAATATCAGCCTTTGCTTGAAAAAGCGATTAGCATAAAGTATTGGTTCGTGGGTATCGCCATTGCCATATTTGCGGTTAGTATTTTCTTGTTTAGCCGAATGGGAGGAGAATTTATACCCCAGCTACAAGAAGGAGAATATGCGTTTGAATTTAAAATGCCTATTGAAACCTCATTATCACAAAGTATAGAAACTTCGATGCTTGCTTCGAGAATTGCCAAACAATTTGATGAAGTAAAAATGGTGGTTGGTAGAACTGGAGCTGGGGAAGTACCTACTGACCCAATGCCTCCAAGTGCAACAGATTTAATAATTATTCTTAAGCCAGAAAGTGAATGGAAATCCGGAAGGACATACGATGAATTAGGAGATGCAATAGAAGAAAAAATAGCTGTAATACCTGGCGTAATTGTCGAAAAAAGCCAACCCATTCAAATGCGTTTTAATGAACTGATGACAGGGATAAAACAAGATGTTGCAATTAAGATTTTCGGAGAAAATTTAGATACGCTTGCTCTGAATGCAGATAAGGTTAGCAAAGTTATACAAACAGTGAAAGGGGTTACAGTCCCTCAAGTAGAGCTGGTAAGCGGATTACCGCAAATCAATATTGAATATGACCGTACTCGTTTAGCCAATTATGGAGTAAATGTAGAAGATGTAAATAACGTTGTAAGTACTGCTTTTGCAGGAAAAAGTGCTGGTGTAGTTTTTGAGAATGAAAGGAGATTTGATTTAGTTGTGCGTTTAGATAGTACCTATAGAGGTAGTATTGAAGATGTAAACAATATGATGATACCAACCAGTACGGGTAGTCAAATTCCTCTATCACAAGTGGCTACAATTGACTATAAATTAGGACCGGCGCAGATAAGCCGTGAAGCGGGAAAACGAAGAATTGTAATTGGTTTTAATGTAGCAGACAGAGATGTACAAAGTGTAGTAGAAGAAATTCAAAAAAAATTGAACAATCAAGTAAAACTACCATCGGGATACTATTTCACTTATGGTGGACAGTTTGAAAACTTACAGGAAGCCAGTAATAGATTATTGATAGCTGTTCCTATTTCCTTACTATTGATATTTGTACTGCTTTATTTTACTTTTAGCTCCTTTAAACAAGCAGGACTAATTTTTACCGCTATCCCAATGAGTGCAATTGGGGGTATCTTAGCTCTACTACTTAGGGGAATGCCATTTAGCATCAGCGCAGGTATTGGATTTATTGCTTTGTTTGGTGTTGCAGTTCTCAACGGAATTGTACTGATAGGTATTTTCAATCAATTAGAAAAAGAAGGGGAAAAAGATGTATTGAAACGGGTAATCGAAGGAACTAAAATCCGTTTGCGACCAGTTTTGATGACTGCAACAGTAGCCAGTTTAGGATTTCTGCCAATGGCTTTGAGCAGTAGCGCAGGTGCAGAGGTACAAAAACCATTGGCTACAGTTGTTATCGGTGGTTTGGTAACTGCCACATTCCTTACCCTATTCGTACTGCCTTTATTGTATATCATCTTCAATTCAAAAATTAATTTAAAAAGAAAACTTAAAGTGAAACCCATTGCGACTATCGTTGTGTTACTGCTATCATTGGTAGGTTTTACAGCAAACGCACAAACGAAAGATTTATCCAGTGTTGATGAAGCAATAAACATTGCGTTGAAAAATAATCAAACCATAAAGGCTTCAGATTTAGAAATTGATGCAAGTAAAGCCTTGAAAAAAACTGCCGGAGAATTACCAAAATTAGGTTTTAATGCACAATTGGGGCAGTACAACAGTACAAAATTCGACCAGTCATTTGAAGTGGCGCAAACTATTCCTTTTCCTACTTTATTCGGAGCAAAAAAGCAATTGATTAATGCAGAAATAAAAGCGAAAGAATTACAGAAAAATCTTACCGTAATAGAGCTAAAAACGCAAGTCAGAACTAATTATTATCAAATCCTGTATTTGCAACATAACCAAAAACAATTACAACAGTTAGATAGTCTGTACAGCGATTTTATAAAAATAGCACAGCTTCGTTATAAAACTGGTGATACAAAAAAAGTGGACATTAGTACGGCAGAAGCTAAGAAAGGGGAAATTAATTTATTGTTAAAACAGAATAAAGTGTTTTTAAATAATGCTGTTGCCAGTCTGAAAACTTTGATGAATACAAGAGAGGATTTTCTCATTGTAGAAAATGGAATTTTTCAACCATTACAAATCAGCAATTTATTGGATAATGATGTAGTTGCAAGTCATCCCGCCATTCAATCCTTATATCAGGATGCTGTTATTGCAGAACAGACCAAAAAGGTAGAACGTTCGCAAGGTTTACCTGATTTTACAATTGGTTTTACAAATCAATCTTTAATAGGTTTTCATACTGTAAATGGCGCAGAAAAATATTTTAATTCTGGTAAACGTTTCAATTCTGTAAATATTGGCATTGCAATTCCTATCACTTATGGTGCTACCAAAGCAAGGATAAAATCTTTGGACTTCAGAAAACAGGCTTCCGAAGCCAATGCTCAGCAGCAGCAAAGAGCATTAACAACACAATTACAAAATGCTTTGCAACAATACCAACAAGATATGCAACAGTTTAATTATTTTCAGCAAGAAGCATTGCCTAATGCCAAAGAAATAGTATCAGCAGCACAATTAGGTTATAAGACTGGAGAAATCAGCTATGTGGAATATCTTTTTGCATTGCAAACCGCAACCGATATTCAATTAAATTATCTGAAAAGTATTCAGCAGGTAAACCAGTCCGTAATCAGTATTTATTCTCTCATTAATCAATAAGTAAAAAATGAAATTCAATATAAATAAAATCACGTTTGTAACAGTGATAACTGTTGTAATACTTGCTTTTTCCGCTTGCAATAATCATAAAGATGGGGATGGGCAAAACCAGGAGGCAAAAGAAATTCAAAAAGAAGAAGCCCACGAAGAAGTACCAACCATTGCTACACTTTCAGAGGAACAGTTAAAGATAGTTGGAATAAAAATAGGCACAATAGAACACAGGGAGCTATCTGCAACCATAAAAGCAAATGGAAATCTGAATGTTCCCAATAACAACAAAGCCAATGCCACCTCTTTATATGGTGGTGTGATAAGAACGTTGAAAGTTCAAATTGGGGATTACGTAAGAAAGGGTGAAATAATAGCAACGATTGCCAATCCGCAGTTTATACAATTACAGGAAGAATATTTGAGTATAGTAAGTAGAATAACTTTTGCAGAGCAAGAGCTATCAAGACAAAAAGAGTTATACGAGGGAAATGCTGGCGCAAAGAAAAATTTACAAAGTGCAACAGCCGAATTGAACAGCCTTCGTACTCGAAAAGCGTCTTTACATCAACAATTACAATTAATGGGCATCAATCCCAGTACCCTATCAAACAGTAATTTGAAATCTGCGCTAACGGTAAATAGTCCTTTAAATGGTACAGTGAGTAATGTTTTCGCTAAAATTGGAAGTTATGTAGATGTTTCTTCTCCAGTAATTGAAGTTGTAGATAACAGCTCATTGCATTTGGATTTACAAGTTTTTGAAAAAGATTTACCACAAATAAAAATCGGGCAAACTATTCATTTTCGATTGACAAATAATCCAGCCACTGAATATGAGGCTACGGTTTTCAATATCGGTTCATCTTTTCAAAATGAGAGTAAAACTATTGCTGTACGTTGCCGCATAAAAGGTAATAAAAATGGGTTAATTGATGGAATGAATATAACAGGAATTGTAAGCTTAAGCAATGTGACCACACCTGCTGTTCCCAATGATGCCATCGTAAATACTGATGGTAAATATTTTATTTTCGTACAAACCGACAAAAAAGCAGAAGAACATCACGAAGAAGAAAAAGAAGAAGGAAGCCATAAAGAAGGTGAGGAAACTGAACATAAGGAAGATACAAGCAATATAAATTTTGAAAAAGTAGAAGTATTGAAAGGGGTATCTGATATGGGGTATACCGCAATAACTTTTGTCAAGCAAATTCCTGTCAATGCCAAAATCGTTGTAAAAGGAGCATTTTTTGTAAACGCAAAATTATCTAATGCTGGAGAAGACGAAGATTAACCAATAATAACTAAGCAATGATAAATACAGATAAAAATCACAACCATATTTATGATGCACACGGCAAGCAACTCTGCTGCACGGAGGAAAGCAAAAACGATGCCCAAACAAATACAGGGCAGAGTACTGATAATGTTTGTTGCTCAACGGATGAAAAAGTCAATCAAAAGAGTAATGAACGAAGTGAAGCTGTTGATAAAAATAGTGTTATAAAAATGTTTTTACCAGGAATTATTTCTTTGGTACTATTGCTAATTGCTATTTACTTAGACAATGCCTTGAAACCTGAATGGTTTCAAGGTTGGATAAGAACTGTTTGGTATATAATAGCGTATGCACCAGTCGGATTTCCTGTAATTAAAGAAGCTTTTGAAAGTATTGGCAAAGGCGATGTTTTTTCAGAATTTTTGCTAATGAGTATTGCCACTATTGGAGCCTTTGCCATTGGTGAATACCCAGAGGGTGTCGCTGTAATGCTGTTTTATGCTGTCGGCGAAGTCTTTCAGTCATTAGCAGTTAAAAGAGCGAAAGCAAATATCAAGAGCTTGCTTGACCAACGCCCCGATGAAGTAACTATTCTAAAAGAAAATCAACCGAAAACAGTAAAGGCGGAAACAGTAACCATTGGTGACATCATACAATTAAAGCCCGGCGAAAAATTAGGATTAGATGGAACATTATTATCCGAAACTGCATCATTCAACACAGCAGCTTTAACAGGCGAAAGCAAGCCCGACACCAAAGCAAAAGATGATACGGTATTAGCAGGAATGATAAACCTAAATACCGTTGCACAAGTAAAAGTAACAACTGCATATACTGATAGCAAGCTGAGTAAAATTTTAGAATTGGTGCAAAATGCTACTGCTCAAAAAGCACCGACAGAATTATTCATTAGAAAGTTTGCAAAAATATACACACCGATAGTTGTACTGTTAGCTATTCTAATTACAGCATTGCCCTACTTCTTTGTAGAAAATTATGTGTTCAGCCAATGGTTGTACCGTGCTTTGGTATTCCTTGTTATCTCTTGCCCTTGTGCATTGGTAATAAGTATTCCTTTAGGCTACTTTGGCGGAATTGGGGCTGCGAGTAAAAATGGAATATTGGTTAAGGGAAGCAACTTTTTGGATGTTCTTGCCAGCATACAAAATGTAGTAATGGATAAGACAGGTACAATGACGGAGGGCGTATTTAAAGTTCAGGAAGTTGTATTTGACAAAACATTTAATGAGAAAGAGATTTTAGAAATGGTCAATGTTTTGGAAAGCCACAGTAGCCACCCCATAGCAACTGCTATTCAGGAATATGCAGGCGATGTAAACCACAATATCAAATTAGATAACGTAGAAGAAATTGCAGGACACGGACTAAAGGCTAATGTAAATGGGAAAGAATTATTAGTAGGGAATTTTAAGCTGATGGATAAATTTTCTATTACTTATGACATAGACCCGAACAGCATTGTTTACACGATAATTGCAGTGGCTTATGATAGAAAATTTGTTGGTTACATTACCATTGCGGACAACGTAAAAGAAGACGCACAGGAAACCATAAATCTATTGCATAAGCTCAATGTTAAAACTACTATGCTTAGTGGAGATAAAAGTACAGTTGTAAAGTATGTAGCGGAACAGTTGGGTATAGATAATGCTTTTGGAGATTTATTGCCTGAAGATAAAGTAAACAGAGTTAAAGAAATTAAAGCCAACGGCGGAAGCGTTGCTTTTGTAGGCGACGGTGTAAACGATGCACCTGTTGTGGCTTTGAGCGATGCGGGTATTGCAATGGGCGGTTTGGGAAGCGATGCGACCATTGAAACGGCAGATGTGGTAATACAAGACGACAAACCGAGTAAAATACCTATGGCAATCAATATAGGCAAGCAAACAAAGAAAATCGTTTGGCAAAACATCACGTTGGCATTTGTGGTAAAAGGAATTGTATTAGTGCTTGGAGCAGGCGGTTTGGCTACAATGTGGGAAGCGGTTTTTGCTGATGTTGGTGTGGCATTATTGGCAATACTAAATGCAGTAAGGATACAGAGGATGAAATTTTAAGATTACGTCATCCTAATGATGAATAAAACAGACAATGCGTAAGAAAGGCAAAAGTTATCAAAAAGTACCTCCGTACAAAAGATACGGAGCTTCTAAACCCTCAAATGTCAATTTGTCGAAGAAGAAGAAAAGACCTTCGCTCTTTATGATACTTTTTGGGATATTTTTAGCTCTGTGTCTTATTGCTTTGATATACATAAAAATTAGACACTATTATATCTATCACTATCACTAAAAGTGGACTTATTAGTTCTGTATCGAGCAAAAACCAAAGTTCCAAAAAAGAAGCCCGAAAATGCAAATTTCTTTCAAATATGACAGTATTTGGGCTTCTCTATTATTGTTTAAAAAATAGAATTAAGATAACGGATGGATAAATTTTATAACGAAATACTGATTAAACTGGAAAACGAAATCAAAGAATTGGAGATTGAGGCTGACTGTTCGATAGTACGCATTGAAGCAGTTATACAACTTATCATCAAATGTTTATCCGACGTAAAAAAATATGTCTTAAAAAGAGGATTTAAGGATGTCAATGAAGAAATCCATTTTTTCAAATATCAGAAACCTGTTATTGTTTCAAAGCTCATTTACTATAATGCCATCTATAAAATCGAAACGAGAAGACCCTACGGAAATAAACGTACCAAGAAATATTTTACCAAAGAACTGAAAAAGCTAAAAAGGTTCTTTGAGAACAACCTTGATTTTTACAAGTATTACCGCAGCAATAATTCTTTCGTTGACGAGAAGTTTTTTGTAAGGGGGAAGCACGATATAAGACTTTGGTTAGACACTTTTTATTTCGAGGCAGACCATCGCTTTTCTACTTCGCATGATTATAAAGTAGCAAAGATAATTGCCAATGACCTGATACAAGTTTATCTTGAAGACAGACTGCACAACGTCAATATGAAAAAAGTTTCAGAAAATTCGCTGAAATGGACGGCAAGCAAAACAGCACTGACGGAACTCATATATGCACTGTATTCCCACGGAGTGTTTAACAATGGGAATACAGACATAAAATTGATAGCTAAAACTTTTGAAGATGCCTTTAATATTGAGTTAGGCGATTTTTACCACACGTTTATGGAACTCAAAGCCCGTAAGATAAACCGAACAAAATTCCTTGATAGCCTGTGTGAAGCACTGATTAAGAAAATGGACGAACAGGATGAAAAACAGTAAGTATATATGTACACAGGCTTTATTCCTCTTGGCAAGAAGTCAGAGTAATTAAACTTAAATTGTAAATTTGTTTATTGCTTATGTATTAAATACTAAACGTAGTCAGTAAATAAATATGAATACAATCTTTATTAAAAATATGGTTTGCGACCGTTGCATTATGGTGGTACAAAACGAATTGGAAAAACTGGGATTAGATGCTAAAAATATAAAACTGGGCGAAGTTATTCTTTCCAAAGAAATAACATCTCTGGAAAAAGAGAATTTGTCCAAAACTTTAGAGCCATTAGGATTTGAAGTAATTGACGATAAAAAAGGCAGGATAATAGAAAAGATAAAGAACATTATCATTGACCTGGTACACCATCAGGATAGTGATGTAAAAACCAACCTTTCCGATGTATTGAGTGACAAATTGCATCACGATTACAATTACCTGTCCAATCTGTTTTCAGAGGTAGAGGGTACAACCATTGAAAAATACTTTATCGCCCAAAAGGTGGAGAAAGTCAAAGAATTGTTGGTGTATGATGAGTTGTCATTAAGTGAGATTGCGAACCGCCTAAATTATTCGAGCGTGGCATATTTGAGTAACCAGTTTAAAAAAGTTACCGGGCTAACACCAAGCCATTTCAAACAGATTAAAGAGGATAAAAGAAAACCGTTGGATAAAGTGTAAGTAAATCTTACAAATCAAATCCAAAATTTCACAACAGTACCCATAAATATAATAGCCAATTTTGTATTGTAAATTAAAGCAGGCAAATATGGCGACAAACAGAGAAAATATATACATTCCATTGGAGGATGTAGAAAGCGAACACTGTGCATTAATCGTTGAAAAGGGATTGGCACAGGTAAAAGGCGTAGAAACCCATAAAGTAGAGCTGAACAACCGAAGGGCAGCGATTACTGTAGTTAGCAATGAAACCGTAGGCGAGGCTGTTAAGGCAATTAAAGATTTAGGTTACGGAGTTCCTACGGTTAAAAGTGCTTTTCCGGTATTGGGCATGACCTGTGCATCCTGTGCGGGCAGTGCCGAAAGCATTGTGAAATACCAACCGGGAGTAGTTAATGCTTCCGTGAACTTTGCAACGGGCAATCTTACCGTGGAATATCTGCCCAATATGACCGATGCCTCCACCCTGCAAAAAGCGGTTCAGGGAGTAGGTTACGACCTATTGATTGAAGACGAAACCAAGCAGCAGGAAACGCTCGAAGCCATCCACGAAAAGAAATTCCGAACCTTGAAAAACAAGACCATTTGGGCAATTATCCTTTCCCTGCCCGTGGTAATCATAGGAATGTTCTTTATGGATATGCCCTATGCAGACCCGATAATGTGGCTCTTTTCCACGCCCGTTGTAATATGGTTGGGCAGGGATTTTTTTGTAAACGCTTGGAAGCAGGCAAAGCACCGTTCCGCCAATATGGATACGCTGGTGGCATTGAGTACAGGTATTGCGTACCTGTTCAGTGTTTTCAATATGCTGTTTGCCGACTTTTGGCATCAACGGGGACTGCATGCTCACGTATATTTTGAAGCGGCTGCCGTTATTATCGCATTCATCCTCTTGGGAAAACTGCTGGAAGAAAGAGCCAAAGGCAACACCTCTTCAGCCATTAAGAAGCTGATGGGCTTGCAGCCAAAAACGGTCATCGTGGTACAGGCGGACGGAACGGAAAAGCAGACCGCTATCGAAGACGTAAGCGCAGGCGATGTGATACTCGTAAAGCCCGGTGAAAAGATTGCGGTAGACGGCATGGTCATATCGGGCAATTCGTATGTGGACGAAAGCATGTTAAGCGGTGAGCCTGTACCTGTATTGAAAAAAGAAAAAGAAAAAGTATTTGCAGGAACGATTAACCAAAAAGGCAGCTTCCGGTTCAGGGCGGTAAAAGTGGGCAAAGAAACCATGCTTGCCCACATCATCAAAAGGGTGCAGGATGCACAGGGAAGCAAAGCACCCGTACAGAAACTGGTCGATAGGATTGCGGGCATCTTTGTTCCCACAGTGATAGGTATTGCCATCCTGACATTTACGCTATGGTTGATTTTGGGAGGCGAAAACGGGGTTGTTCAAGGTCTGTTGGCAGCCGTTACGGTATTGGTCATTGCCTGCCCCTGTGCTTTAGGCTTAGCGACACCCACCGCTATTATGGTAGGCGTTGGTAAAGGTGCTGAAAATGGCATTTTGATAAAGGATGCCGAAAGTTTGGAACTGGCCAAAAAAGTAAATGCCATCGTTTTGGACAAAACCGGAACCATCACCGAGGGAAGACCACAGGTAACGGGCATTAAATGGCTGAACAATGAGGACACTGCAAAAGAAATCCTTTTGAGCATCGAAAAGCAATCCGAGCATCCATTGGCAGAAGCCGTAGTGAAGCATCTTGGCGATGTAGCGACCACCTCTTTATCCATGTTCGACAGCATTACGGGCAAAGGCGCAAAAGCAGACCATGACAACGAAACCTATTATGTAGGCAACAAAAAGCTATTGGCAGAAAACAACATTGCCATTGCCGGAGAATTACAAGACCAGGCCGAAGAATGGGGCAAACAGTCTAAAACCGTTATCTGGTTTGCAAACAGCAAAAAGGCTCTTGCTGTAATCGCTATCGCCGATAAGATTAAGGAAACATCGGTGCAGGCTATCCGGGAAATGCAGGAAATGGGCATTGACCTGTATATGCTGACCGGAGATAATGAAGCTACCGCTAAAGCCATTGCGGAGCAGACAGGCATCAAGCATTACAAAGCCGAAGTTTTGCCACAGCACAAAGCCGACTTTGTGAAAGAACTGCAAAGTAAAGGAAAGGTAGTGGCAATGGTGGGCGATGGTATCAACGACAGCACCGCATTGGCAACAGCCGATGTAAGTATCGCAATGGGCAAAGGCAGCGACATCGCAATGGACGTAGCCAAGATGACCATCATTTCGTCCGACCTGACCAAGATACCGCAGGCAATACGCTTGTCCAAACAGACCGTAGCCACCATCAAGCAAAACCTGTTCTGGGCGTTTATCTACAACGTAATCGGCATTCCGGTAGCGGCAGGCATCCTTTACCCTGTTAACGGCTTCCTGCTCAACCCGATGATTGCGGGTGCGGCAATGGCATTGAGCAGCGTGAGCGTGGTCAGTAACAGCCTGCGGTTGAAGTGGAAGAAATAAAACAGTAAATCTCACAAATCAAACAAGAAATTACACAACAATAACTAACTGAATAGTACGGAAATTTGCATTATCAGATAACTCTAAAATTTGTAAACAATGGAAAATAAACAATTTCAATTCAAGACGAACATCAATTGCGGCGGTTGTATCGCATCTGTAAAGCCGCACTTGGACAAGGCAGAGGGCATCTGCCATTGGGAAGTGGACACGGCCAACAAGGACAAGGTACTTACCGTGAAGTCCGAGGGCATTACCGAGCAGGAAGTAATATCGACCGTGCAAAAGGCAGGCTTCAAAATAGAACCTTTGGATGCCTAAGCCAGCAACTTTTTGAAATGCCCTTTTTCCGACCGAATTTCCATGAGGTTGGGTTGATGAAAAAGGGCATTTTATCAATTCTGAAAAAAGGCGATAGGTTATTGCGTATATGGCATTATTTTTCCATATAGCAAAAAAAACGTAAAACTATATAAAAAACCAATCTAATTTGTAACTTTGTTGCGTTGAAAAATTATAGAATACATATAGGCATTTTGACATTGTTCTGTTTGGTTTTCTTTATGATGCCAAGTCAGAGCTATGCCTGTTCCAAAAATTCAACAAAGACCGAGCAGTCTTCCTGCTCAAAGGAGAAATCCAAAAAATCAGAACATAAAAAAGGTTGCAAGAGCAAATCCTGTAAAAAATGCAAAAGTGACAAATGCGGGGGCGGTTGTTCACACAGCTCTTGCAGGTGCGGTGCTTCAACCACTTCCCTAAATGTCCCAACCATAATCGAATTAAAGGCAAAAAATCACTTAGCAGCGGCTAAAAAGCACAAATTCGGTTTTAAAGAAGCCTACTATTCTTCGGGCTTTTTCTCCATTTGGCTACCGCCTAAAATAAGCTAAAACTATGGCCTGATAGCCATAGGTGTGTCCTGTCAGAAGCTGTTCCGGCTTTTGCAAATCCCCTATTTGTATCATTTATTCAAAATTTAAAACAGAAATGGGTTTATCAATCCCCCGTTTCTCAAAATGTAATTATTATGAAATCATTATCAAAAATAGTGATGGTAATCGCCGTATTACTATCATCAATAAACGGCTTCGCACAAATCAAGAATGCGAAAACAGAAACCGTAAAGATTTACGGCAATTGTGGTATATGCAAAACCACCATCGAAAAAGCAGGTAACGTAAAAAAGGTAGCCAGTGTTGACTGGAACAAAGATACCAAGATGGCTACGCTCACCTATGACGGCGACAAAACAAATCAGGATGAAATCCTGAAACGTATCGCTTTGGCTGGTTATGACAGTGAGAAGTTCCGTGCGCCGG
The DNA here is from genome assembly GCF_900637665.1 of Chryseobacterium nakagawai. Classification (NCBI taxonomy): domain Bacteria; kingdom Pseudomonadati; phylum Bacteroidota; class Flavobacteriia; order Flavobacteriales; family Weeksellaceae; genus Chryseobacterium; species Chryseobacterium nakagawai. The sequence goes on along the minus strand of NZ_LR134386.1, from coordinate 1,612,646 downwards.
ATGACGTATATGCTAAACTGGCTGGTTGCTGCCAGTATGATAGACCAGTGAAGACGGTTGCCAAAAACAAGGAGGCGGGAATGGACATGAATGCCGGACATGGCAATCACGACCATAGCCAAATGGCAGCTAACAAAGATGCAGCCCAAAACCAATCACAGCTAAAGGCTGTATTTGACAACTACTTTTCAGTGAAAGATGCTTTGATAAAAACCGATGCGGCGACCGCATCTGCCAAAGCCGCTGAATTGGCTGCATCCCTTAAAGCAGTCGATATGAATAAGCTATCGGCAGAGGAACATACGGCTTGGATGAAAGTGATGCAGGACTTGACGGCCAATGCGGAAAGCATTTCAAAATCAAAAGATGTTGCAAAACAAAGAAGTGCTTTTGCGGCACTTTCGGGAAGCATCTACACACTGGCCAAAGTGTCTAAACAGGATACTCCCGTTTATTACCAGCACTGCCCTATGTACAACGGAGGTAAGGGAGCCAATTGGCTAAGTAAAGAGAATGCTGTTAAAAACCCATATTACGGCTCACAGATGCTTACCTGCGGCAGTACGGTCGAAACCATTAAATAACAGGTCTGAAAGCTATGGTACAGTACAATGACATGGTGCAGGCGCTTAAAGACCTAAGACAGCGTGGATACAGTATGGACTTTAGTCTGTTGCCGGACTGCCTGTTCTGTGCGTCAAGGAGCCTGAAACTAAAACCGGAGGATTTTACGGTTACGGAAACCCATAGGTTTGAAAGCCTCGACAGCAGTCCTGATAACAATGCCGTGATTTATGCCATATCGTCCAATGATGGTAAGAATAAAGGCGTACTTGTTGATGCCTATGGTGCTTATGCCGAAGAAATGACCCATGAGATGGCAAAAAAATTAAGTGCAACATAACTTTTAAAACCCCTTGTTATGAAGAACAGGACAAATTGGTATGTCATTACGGGAGGCCCATCAACAGGTAAAACTACGGTTGTGAACCTCTTGGCTGAAAAAGGATATAATACAGCCATAGAACATGCCCGGCATTACATAGAAACGATGAGCATCGGCGGAAAGACCGTAGCGGAAATCAGGGAAAATAAGCTGGAATTTCAACAAGGCGTACTGAAAATGCAGATTGAACAGGAAGCAAAGCTCGACCCGGAGGAAGCGGTATTTTTGGATAGGGCTATACCCGATGCCCTTGCCTACTATCGTTTTTTAGGGCTTGAACCGGATGCCCTGCTGAATGCTGCTTTAGCGCATGTTGATTATAAGAAAGTATTTATACTTGACAGGCTCCCGCTTGTAAAGGATTATGCGAGAACCGAAAATGAAAGTGAACAACGCCATATACATTCTCTTATAATCGAAGTTTATAAATCCCTGTCTTTTCCGATTGTACACGTGCCTGTGCTGCCACCGGAAGAAAGGGTTCAGTTCATTCTTAACAATCTATAATATTTTATGCGATTATGAATAAATACACGTGTCCTATGCACCCACAGGTGCTAAAAGACGAACCGGGAAAATGCCCGCTCTGTGGCATGGCATTGGTTCCCGTTGGCGGTGCGTCAGCTTCTCATGAACACACATCAGAACATGGGCATTCAGGGCATTCTCACCATGACCATGCTAAAGAAAGTTTTGATAAACATGAGGGGCATCATACAGGCGATTTCCTTGCACGTTTTTGGGTAAGCCTCGTCATTACAATTCCTATCCTGCTGCTGTCGCACATGATACAGCAGTGGTTAGGCTTTAGCTTTACTTTTAGTGGCGATAAATATGTGCTGCTTGCGTTAGGTACGGTGATTTATATCTATGGGGGCTTGCCATTCCTAAAAGGAATGATTGGCGAGATAAAAGCCAAAGCCATAGGCATGATGACCCTTGTTGCCATCGCCATATCGGTAGCCTACATCTATTCGGTAGCCGTAGTATTTGGTTTGCAGGGGATGGATTTCTTTTGGGAACTGGCAACCCTTATTGACATTATGCTTTTAGGGCATTGGTTGGAAATGCGTTCCCAAATGGCTGCTTCACGGGCATTGCAATCATTGGTGGCTTTGTTGCCCAATGATGTTACGGTGGAGCGGAACGGAGAAGCCGTAAAGATAAAGCTCGAAGAACTGCAAAGCGGTGAAACAGTTATCATAAAACCGGGAGAAAAAATTCCCGCCGACGGATTGGTACTGGAGGGGCTTTCGTACATCAATGAAAGTATGCTTACCGGGGAAAGTGTTCCGGTAAAAAAAGAAGCCAACAGCAAGGTTATTGCAGGCTCTATCAATGGTGATGGTGCTGTGAAAGTTAAGGTAACAGCGGTTGGAAAAGACAGCTACCTGAACAGGGTTATCAATCTTGTACAAGAGGCACAGGCTACCAAGTCCAATACACAAAACCTTGCGGACAAAGTAGCAAAATGGCTCACTTTTATTGCAATTGCTGTTGGTGTAGCTACATTCATTTATTGGTTTAGCAGCACCGGAGATATTGCTTTCGCATTAGAACGGATGGTTACGGTAATGGTAACAGCTTGCCCCCACGCATTGGGCGTGGCTATCCCGTTGGTGGTCGCCATTTCCACAACGCTATCTGCGACCAATGGGCTGCTTATCCGCAACCGCACGGCATTTGAAACGACCCGCAAGCTATCTACCATCATTTTTGATAAGACCGGAACGCTCACCAAAGGTTCCCACGCAGTAGAAAAGGTTTTACCCTTAACGGATGAATACAATGCCGATGAGGTTATACAGTATGCTGCCGCAGTACAGCAAAATTCAGAACACCATATTGCAAAAGGTATCATGGCTGCATTGAAACAAAGGAGCCTCACCTTATGGAAGTCTGAAAACTTTAGCTATATGCAGGGAATAGGTGTAAAAGGTGTTGTAAACGGGAAAAATGTCGTAGCAGCGGGACCGAATTATTTCACCGAAAACCACCTTTCACTACCCAAAATCCCAACAGAAATCAATCAGGAAGCCGAAACGGTAAATTTCGTTCTCATTGAAGACCGGGTAATTGGCATCATCACCTTAGCAGACAGCATCCGTGAGGGTTCCGGGCAGGCGGTTGATGAACTCAAAAATATGAACATCAAATCTTTTCTGCTTACCGGGGACAATGACAAGATTGCTGCTGCGGTAGCTGAAAAATTAGGAATGGACGGGTATTTGGCTAATGTACTTCCGCATAACAAGCAGGAGAAAGTAAAGGAATTTCAGGCAAAAGGCGAAATCGTAGCAATGACTGGTGATGGTGTAAATGATGCACCTGCATTGGCGCAGGCAGACGTAGGTATTGCTGTGGGTTCCGGTACAGATGTGGCAGCCGAAACTGCGGATATTATATTGGTGGACAGTGACCCGAGGGATGTGGTCAAACTGATTGACTTCGGCAAACTTACTTATAAAAAGATGGTACAAAACCTGATATGGGCGGTTGGCTACAACGTGGTAGCAATCCCTCTTGCCGCAGGCGTACTTTATCCCAAATTTATTTTAAGCCCCGCTATGGGTGCTGTGCTGATGAGCGTAAGCACCATTGTAGTGGCTATTAATGCAAGTTTTTTAAAAATCAAAAAATAAATAAAAATGAAAAATATAACATTATCAATCGTTGCAGTTATCATGGCATTTGTAACAGTGTCATGCAATCAGACTTCCAATAAAAGTGAGAAGTCTTCAAATGACAGTGCTGTGGTATCAGAAGAACAGTCTTCTGCCCAACCAAAAGAGAATGATACGGTAACAACTACTGCCGTTACCGATACATCAAAAGGTGAAACGGTGAAAACAGCAACCACAACCTTTTCTATTGCACCCATAATTACCGATTATCTGTCATTGAAGAACGCCCTTGCTTCAAACAATGACAAAGCTGCTGCCAGCGCAGGTAAAAAGCTGTTTGCTACTTTAAACAAGGTGGATATGAACTCCATTCCTGCCGATAAGCACAGTAAATACATGGACATTGCCGATGATGCTAAGGAAAATGCGGAACATATCGGGGAGAATGCAGGCAATATAGACCACCAACGGGAACATTTAGCCTCGCTTAGCGAAGATTTGAAAGACCTGGTTAGTTTGTTCGGTACACCACAAACATTGTATCAAGACCATTGCCCGATGTTCAATGACGGCAAGGGTGCTGTTTGGTTCAGCGAAAGCAAAGAAATCAAAAATCCTTACTACGGCTCAAAAATGATTAGCTGCGGTAAGGTGCAGCAAACAATTAACCGTAAATAAATTCAGGGTTATGGAAAATATGCAGAACAACCACCATACAGGTCATGCTTCAGGGCATGGTGCGCACAATTCAAAACACGCTTTAGCCATGTACAAACGCTTTGTGGTTATGGCTGTCGTAATGTTCGGCGCAATGTACTTTCTGATGTATGCTATGATAGACGGATGGCAGAACCTTATACTCAATATCAACAATTTGTACATGACCCTGCTGATGACCTCGGCAATGTTGCTTATCGAATTAGTGATAATGAAAGCGATGTACGTCAACAGGAAAATGAATTGGTTGATAGCCATAGTTTCAGTCGCCGTTGGCATCTTTTCGTGGTTTGGCATCAGGGAGCAAATCAATGTGGGGGATAAACAATTTGCAAAAGGTATGATACCCCATCACGCAGCAGCAATATTAATGTCCGAAAAGGCAAAGCTGACCGACCCGGAACTGATACAGTTGCAAAAAAACATACTTGAAACCCAAGCGGAAGAAATTGCATTGATGAAGCGAAAACTGAAAGAGTTTGAAGAAAGTAAATAATAAAATTTCAAAAAATAGTTTCAACATGAGCAAAATAATAATTGGCTTTATTTCCCTATTAACCCTGCTATTCACCGCTTGCGGGCAGGCAGGGTCAAATAAGGATGAAGCGGCACAGCACCATTCGCAGGCAACTCCGGAAAGCCACGAACATCATGCCCAAATAGGCGAATTGGTTTCATCGGATGAAGTCTGTATGGTTAACGATGCCTATATGGGCAAAAAGCAGTTTGACGTAAAATTTGAAGATAAAACGTACTACGGCTGCTGCGAAATGTGCAAGGAGCGTATTCCAAAGGATGCCACCGTGCGGGTAGCAACAGACCCCTATTCCCATAAACAGGTGGATAAAGCCCTTGCGGTAATTGCCGTTACGGGAAACAGCGGTGAAGTGTCCTACTTTGAAAGCAAGGACAATTACACTAACTATTTAAAAAAACAGTAGCCAAATTTTAAATTAAGTAACAATGAAATATTTATGTCTTTAACGAAGAAAATCATATTGGGGTTGGCTGTTATCTTAATCGGCTTACAGTTTTTTCAGCCGTTACGGAACCAGTCGGATGAAGTAACAGCCTCCCATATTGAAAAGGTATATGCCGTACCGCAAAATGTAAAGGCTATCCTTATCCAGTCCTGTTATGACTGCCATAGCAACAATACCAGTTACCCGTGGTATAGCCGTATCCAACCCGGAGCGTGGTATATGGCACAGCATATCAAAAAAGGTAAGGAAGAACTCAACTTTAGCGACTTTGGAGCCTATTCTGCCCGCAGGCAGCGAAATAAGTTCAGGGCTATGGCGGGGCAGGTTAAGGACGGAGAAATGCCCTTAGCGTCATACACACTCATTCATCGAAATGCTATATTGTCGCAAGAGGATAAGCAGGTTTTGATGAAATGGTTCGAGGCAATGGAAGATAGTATTTCATTTAAGAACTGATGCAAATGGAAAATTTAAAACAGTTAGCAAATAGCGTGCTTAAAGGAGCAATCAAAATACTCAAAGCAATTTTCATCCATAGGAAAGATTGCTGCAAATAATATAAGCAGGTTTTGATGAAGTGGCTTGGAACAATGAAAGATTGTATTAAACAAAATTTAAAGAATAATGAACAGACATAAAAAAATACCGATAAGAATACTGCAAACGGTACTGATACTGCTTTGCACGCAGACCCTGTTTGCACAGAAAGTAGTGCATTACGATTTGTATGTAAAAGATACGCTTGTCAACTATGCAGGCAAGCAAAAAAGAGCGATTGCCGTAAACGGGCAAATCCCGATGCCTACGCTCACTTTCACCGAGGGTGATACTGCCGAAATTGTAGTACACAATCAGTTAAAGGAAAGTACATCATTGCACTGGCACGGCGTATTCCTGCCCAATAAAGAGGACGGTGTACCCCATCTTACACAACAGCCGATTAAGCCCGGTACTACCTATACCTATCGTTTCCCTATTATTCAGCACGGTACGCACTGGTATCATTCCCATTCAGGATTGCAGGAGCAGATAGGAATGTACGGCAATTTTGTAATGAAAAAACGTGAGGATGATAAGACCTTTAGGAAAGGGATTGACGATTTGCCCACTGTGCCCATCATCCTAAGCGAATGGACAAATTATAATCCCAACAACATTAACCGGATGTTGCACAATGCCAATGATTGGGCTGCCATCAAAAAAGGGGCTACGCAATCATACGTTGAAGCTATTAGAGAGGGGAAATTTGGCATAAAAGTAAAGAATGAATGGAAACGGATGCTGGCAATGGACGTAAGCGATGTGTATTATGATAAAATCCTTATTAATGGCAGCAATGCGCCGGAGCTAAAAACGGTTGATGGTAAAACCTTAAAGGCGGGGGATAAGGTGCGGCTCCGTATATCCAATGGTGGTGCATCTTCCTATTTCTGGCTGCGTTATGCCGGGGGTAAGATTACCGTGGTGGCAAATGACGGTAACGATGTGGAACCCGTTGAGGTGGACAGGTTAATCATTGCGGTTTCCGAAACATACGATATAGTAGTTACCATTCCTGACGATGGTTTGTCGTATGAGTTTTTAGCTACAACCGAGGACAGGACACAATCGGCAAGCTACTTTATAGGTAACGGCATCAAGCAGCTTATTTCTCCACTTCCACGATTGAAATATTTTGAGGGGATGAAGATGATGAACGATATGATGAAGATGAATGGCGACCTGGACGATATGGGTATGAATATGAGCCTGAACCAAATGGATATGAACGTAGTGATGTACCCGGAAATTACAGGCGAAGCAGGCAAGAAAGCAGACCACAGCAAGCACGATGGTATGAACATGGATAATGACCCCAACCGTTATAATGCAAATGCGTTGGGAGATATTGTTACCTTAAACTATGCCATGCTCAAATCTCCCTACAATACAACACTTCCCAAAGATGCGCCTGTAAAAGATGTAAAATTTACCCTTACCGGAAATATGAACCGCTACGTTTGGAGCATGGACAATAAGGTGCTTTCCGAAACGGATAAAATACCCGTTAAGAAAGGAGAAATACTGCGTATTACTATTCATAACAACTCTATGATGCGCCACCCGATGCACCTCCACGGATTTGATTTTAGGGTATTGAACGGCAAAGGTGAAAATGCACCGCTTAAAAATATCATTGATATTATGCCGATGGAAACAGACACCCTTGAATTTGCAGCAAACGTGGACGGCGACTGGTTCTTCCATTGCCATATCTTATATCACATGATGTCGGGAATGAACAGGGTGTTTGCCGTAGGCGACTACCAAAACCCATACTTACCCGATAAGGCTAAAGCCTATAAAGCATTACAGAGGGAAAGCAATATGCCCCATTTCATGGCGCAGAATGATTTTGCCACCAATGGTAATGACGGAGAGGCAATGCTCCAAAACGCAAGATGGAGCTTGGGTACAGAATGGCGTTTAGGTTACAATGATATGCACGGTTATGAAGTTGAAACCCACTTGGGGCGATATATCGGTAAAATGCAATGGCTCATGCCATTTATTGGCTTTGACTGGCGTTATCGTAAAATGGGGATAGACGAACACGAAACAAATCTGTTCGGGCAAAAGAATGAAAAAGATACACGCAGGGCTGTTAGCTTAGGTGTTATGTACACTTTGCCAATGCTTGTTAATTTTCAGGCAGAGGTATATCACGATGGTATTGTAAGGCTATCGTTGATGCGTGAGGATATTCCTATCTCGAAAAGATTAAGAGGCGGCTTTATGGTCAACACAGATTTTGAGTATATGGCAGAACTTAGATATATCATTAATAAGAATATAGGTATACGTACCCACTATGATAGCGATATGGGCTTTGGTGTGGGGCTGGCATTGACTTATTAAAATTAAATAACTAAGGGTTGTAAACTGCATAACCGTAAAAAAATATCGGTAAAAAAAAGGAGGTGATGCAGGTGTAATTCGCAAAGACTAACCTGCATCATACTACAACCCTTTAAAGTATGCAACAAAAATCTATCTATCGTTCCATCATCAATACGGTAGAGGTTGAATTTTTTTAAGCAGTAATTGCATCATAAGCTAATACGAACAGTGTTAGCTTTTCTGTATTAACCAATAATATATTACATCAAAATGAAGCGAATGGATAAATTTTACAATGAAACATATCTTAAATTGGAAACTGCAATCCAGGAACTGGAGATTGAAACCGACTGCCCCATAAAAAGAATTGAAGCCGTTATACACCATATCATACAAAGCCTTGCCGACTTAAAGGACTTTGTACTGAAAAATGACTTTAAGAATATGGAAGAAGAAATCCATTTTTTCAAGTATCAGAAACCTGTTATTGTTTCAAAGCTCATCTACTACAATGCCATCTATAAAATCGAAACAAGAAGACCCTACGGGAACAAGCGTACCAAGAAATATTTTACCAAAGAACTGAAAAAGCTAAAAAGGTTCTTTGAAAACAACCTTGATTTTTACAAGTATTACCGCAGCAATAATTCTTTCGTTGACGAAAAATTCTTTGTGCGTGGCAAGCACGATATAAGGCTGTGGTTAGACACATTTTATTTTGAAGCAGACCATCGTTTTTCTACTTCACACGATTATAAGGTTGCCAAGATTATTGCCAATGACCTGATACAAGTTTATTTGGAAGACAGGCTCAATAACATCAATGTGAAAAGGGGTTCGGACAATTCATTGAAATGGACGGCAAGTAAAACGGCACTGACGGAACTCATATATGCACTGTACTCCCACGGTGTATTTAACAATGGGAATACAGACATAAAATTGATAGCTAAAACTTTTGAAGAAGCCTTTAATATTGAGTTAGGCGATTTTTACCACACGTTTATGGAACTGAAAGCCCGTAAGATAAACCGAACCAAATTCCTTGACAGCCTCTGTGAAGCCCTAATAAAAAAAATGGACGAAAAGGACGAAAAGTAACGACTATTATAATACGCCACGAGGTGAATGAACGCCTTTTGTCCGTATAATGCTTTCCTGCACCTTTGGGGCTTCATTCTGCTTTTCTGCCTGCTCCGAAGCATCTTGTTTGGTTTCCGGCGTAATAGATAGCTGTATCTTTCTTTCTACGGCAGCCAGTTCCGTTTTAAGCTCACTCAATCGACTTTCCTTAGCCCAAGTACCGTTAACCACTTCCTGAAGTATCGGCAGGTCTTTTTGTATTTCAGCGATTTTCTCCTGCTCCTGCTTCACAAAGCCCGGAAGTTTTTCCAAAGCCCTTAAAAAATTCATTGCGGCGGTTTCGGGGTCTTTTGCCATCAGACCGTTATTGTAGGTGTACTTGATATTGCCCTCGCCAGTTATAAAAAATCTATTGACCCTTTCGAGTGTTGAATTATCCTTTGGAAGTTCTGTTTTAACCAATAATTGAAACCCGTAGAGGTTGCCTATTTCACGATAGTCGCCTGCCGTGGGGGCTTTGTTCGCAATCTCGTTCAGTTTTGCGCCTATTTGTTTCGGATTTGCATTGGGCGGCAAGCCATCTAACAGCACAGGGTTTTCGATTGTACCGTCCGAACGCTTTTGCAGGCGTTGCTGTAAGTTTTCCCAGTCGGTACTCATCCGGCTCAAACGGGATTGAGTGCTTTGCAACATTTCCATATAATCCTGTACCTTAAATTTGGCACTGGATTTAGAGCGGTTGAACGCCTGCTTTTCGCTTTCCAGTCCGGCAATCTGTTTTTCCAGTTTGGCTTTATCCAACAGGTCTGTATTTCCTGACAGGATTGCCACATATTCCGAAAAGTTCATTCCCGATTTTTCGTCCATACTTCCCTCGTCAATCGTTCTTTTGGTCAGGTTGTTAGTCTTTAACTGGTCGATGAAAAGCTGCTTATTATACAGCAGGTTGAATTTGTAACTGTCCAACGATTTTTCAACTGCATAGATAATCACAGCAACTTTATTATCGGCAAAGAATTTGGCAATCTCATTGCCTTTTCTGATTGCCCGCCCGTCCCTTTGGGCAAGGTCAGACGGTCGCCACGGTGTATCTAAATGATGAACGGCAACAGCTCTTTTCTGTGCGTTTACGCCAGTTCCGAGCATACTTGTAGAACCGAACAGTACACGGATTTTGCCCTCGTTCATTCCGTTGATAAGTTCCTTACGTTGCTTATCATTTTTCGCTTCCTGAATAAACCTTACTTCGTGCGCAGGTATGCCGTGGTCCTCCACGAGTTTGCGTTTTATTTCGGAGTACACGTTCCATTCGCCGGGCTTGTAGGTTCCCAAATCGGAGAAAACGAACTGCGTTCCTTTCTGTGCGTTGAACTGGTTGTAATACTTGGCGATATTTACCGCACAATGCGAAGCCTTGTTGTCAGGATGGTCGTCGTATATACCACTTACCATACGCATATCGAGCGACATCTTACGGGCATAGTCCGTCGCAATGAGCATCTTTGCTTTTTCTTCCCTTTGCGATAATGGTTCTCTACCGAGTAAAGTAGCATCGCCCGTTTTGGCAAACTGCATCAGGCTTTGGATAAAGGCTTCTTGGTCGGGCGTTGGCGGTATGTTGTACAATACCTCGTTCTTAGTGGGGCGGTCAATACCAATATCCTTAGCCGTTCTGTAATCCGTGATTTCAGAATAGAACTGTGCCAGTTCCGGCACTTTGATAAAGTAGCGGAAACGCTCTTTTGCTACAATATTGTTAGCTACCGAAAATTCATAATCGGTCGTTTTCCGTGCATAGATAGCTGCCCACGCATCAAAGGAATGAATACCCTGTTTTTCCAATGCACGGGGGCGCAGGTATTTAAACAGCAGGTACAATTCCGTTAATGAATTGCTGATGGTTGTACCCGAAAGAAAGGTTGCACCCATATCCGCATTGGTACGCTCCTGAATGGTGCGGATTGCAAACAGCAGGTTCAGTGCCTTTTGGCTGCCGTCCACGTTCCCCAGTCCGGCAACCCGTGTATGACGGGTGTTGAACATCAGGTTTTTGAACTGGTGGCTTTCGTCCACAAACAAATGGTCTATGCCCATCATCTTAAAGTCCACAATATCATCCTTACGGTTTTCAATATCGTGTTGCAGCGTTTTCAGCTTTACTTCAAGATTTTCTTTCCGCTTGATTACCCCGGCGAGCATTCCCCTTGTCACTTCCTTGCCCTGCGATTTCAGGGCATCGAGATTGCGCTCTACGCTGTCCAGTTCTATTTCGAGGATTTCCTTTTGTATTTCGGGCGATTGCGGTATCATTCCGAACTGGTCGTGCGTAAGTATCACGCAATCCCAATCATTATTTTTAATATCCCCGAAAATCCGCAGGCGTTTTTTCGGCGTAAAATCATCAATACCCGGATAAAGGATTTTGGCGTGTGGATAGGCTTTACGGTAGTCTTCGGCAATGGCAGGTATATTTGCTTTCAGCCCGATAATCATCGGCTTATGGGCTAATCCCAAACGCTTCATTTCCTGCGCTGCGGTACACATTATCAGCGTTTTTCCTGCGCCTACTTCGTGGTCGCAGATAGCACCGTTGTTCAGCTTTATCATCCAAACGGTGTCCTTTTGACTTGAATACAGGTCTTCAATGCCTGCTCCCTTGCGGTCTAATCCCGGAAATTCCTGATGGCTTCCGTCATAGTTTGGGCGAACGAAACAATTAAAGGTATCGTTGTACTGGTCGGTCAGCCTGTTTTTAAACTCATCGTTCTGTGCGTGTAGCCAGTCGGTAAAGGCGGTACGGATTTCGTCAATCTTGGTGTTCGCCATTTGTATGGCTTCCATATCCCGTACTTTAACCTCTTGGTCGCCAACCATTACTTTTTTGGTAATATCAGGCGTGGTATTGACAAGAGCGTGTTTAAGCAGGGCAATACCGTCAAACGTGCGGCTTTCCGCTTTGACCGCATATTTTTCCCAAATGTGCATATTGCCCTGATGACACTTTACGGAAAAGTCGTCGGAGCTTTCGGAGTAATGAACCAGTACATCCGCATCGAACAAATGCGAAGCGAAACGGGCATAAATTCCGGTAGGTATCCACCGTTCGCCGAGGTTAAAATCCAGTTCCTCAAATTCGATACGTTTTGGTCGGGCTTCCTCTAAAGCGGTAAGGCTTTCTTTGGCTTCGGTATCATCGGGATAGTTTTCGAGATAGGCTCTTACTTCATCTGCTTTCTCCACCACGTTGCCTGCAATCCAACGTTCGGCTATTTCATATTCCTGTTGTAGCGGATTGTAGAACAACCGCCCGTGCAGGGCTTCTTTCAGGGTATCGGCAGGCAGGCTGCTGATTTCGGACATAAAGTCCAAATCCACATTTCCGTATTTGTTCAGGGAGGCAGCTAAAGCCTCTTCGGGATTGTCGGTTGCTAACGTGGTAGTAGAGAAACTGACCGGACGGCTGAAAATATCCGCTTTATGGATTATGCCGCCAATGACACGCTCCAGATAGGGGATTTCTTTACCTGCACTGTCTGTTTTTATCAGCTTGGCATTGTCGGCAGTATTGAGATTGCCGTATTTTTTGGTAAAGGCATCGTACAGCAGGTTCAGGGTTTCCCGTTCTTCCCTGTGTTCGGTCTGTTTTTCAGCTTCTTTTTGGTACAGGTTGATATAACTGTCCCTTACGGCTATGTAGGCTTCGGCTCTTGCTTTCTGTGCCGACGGCAATTGCAATGGATGAAAGATAGCTTTTTTGTCTTCCTTATCCACCTCTTGCAAATAGCCGACCCAACCGTTATCCACCACAAGGCAATCATTCCGGTGGAATAATTGCAGTTCGCCGCTATACGGAGCAGGTTCAGGAACGGTGTTAATATCGGTAACGGGAATGGCAGTCTTATCAGACTGGCCATTGCCGTTTATTTGTGAAAACAGGTCGCCGATGGCTTCCTGTTTTTTGCTGTTTACTTGGCTTTTTCCATTGGTAGCACCATTGGATTTTAGCGGTGTATAAGGTTGCTGCCTGGCACTGCTGAACAGGTCGGGTTGACGACCTATTGTGCCTCTTCTTTTATTACTACTTTGCCTTTTGTTTTGGGTAGTTCTTTTAGGTGGAGCAAGCACCATTACAGGCTCACCCGCACTTTCAAACAGGTCAAAAATGCTTAGTTGTTTTAGTTCCTGTGGGCTTTCCTGATGGACTACCGGAGTGGTTATAAGCTGCGGTTTTTGCTGAACGATTGCAGGGTCTATGACCGGAGGTGTAACCTTTGGTTCAATCGGAATTTGTATCATAGGCTCATCATTGCGTTCGCCTTTGTATAAATTCAAATTCAGATGGTTCCCAAAATCTTCGGAAAGCATTTGTTTTAAATCTTTGGCAATACCCTCAACACCGTCTTTATGCGTATAGATTAAGGCAGGTTGACCGTATGGGTCGGTATCTAATTTTTGGTCGGTATGGATAATTCTTGTACCGTCCTGAAAGAGCGCATTGCCCGGCGTATTGTATTCGGTTGGCTTGCTTTGGCAAAACAGATCTTCCCTGTCGGTCAGATTTTGTTTTGCCGTATTTTTTTGCAGGATAATCAGGTCGCTGCCCACTTCCGTACCTGCATATTCGGTAAACAGATTGTTGGGCAGTCTTACAACCGAAACCAAATTATTATCCTGCATCAACGCCCTGCGTATGGGTTCGTTCTTAGGGCTATTCAGAATGCCCTGCGAAGTGATGTAAGCCAACAAACCACCCTCACGGAGCATATCAGCACCTTTCAGAAAAAAGTAATTGTGTATGCTTCGGGCAGCCTGTTCCTTTGCGCTGTTTCTGCTGCGTGAATAAGAAAGGTCAAATACAGAAGTATCGCCGAACGGTATATTACTGGCGATTATATCATAGTTGTTTTGTTCCCTTTCGGGAATTTCCTCAAAACCGTTGATACGGATATTGCTTTCAGGATAAAGCTGCTTTAAAATCTTACCTGTGAGCAAGTCTTTTTCATAGGCGGTAACACTGGCTTTCTGATTTTCCGAAAAGGATTGGATGAATGAGCCGATACCTGCGGAGGGTTCGAGGAATTTATCAATATGCAGACCCTTATCCCGCAAGGCGGATGAAATGGCATCTATAACCTTTGGCGGGGTATAAAAAGCCGTCAGTACGGAACTTTTCATACTGTCCACATACCTGCGGTACTGCTTATCGTCTTCGGAATTTTCTTTGAGTAATTGGTGGAGTTCCTGCGTTAATGGAAAAAGGTCGTGTTCTGTTTTTCTCCAATGATTGATGTCTATTTCGTTTTCTACGGGGTTCAGAACGAATTTAAGACCGCCAAATCCGCTGTATCGCATCATTAGCAGTCTTTCGCCTACGGTGGCTTGGCGTTTCTCCTTTTCCAGTTTAAAAGCAATTCGCAGGGCATCAATATTCAGTTGGAGATGTTGCTTTTTACTGAAGCCCATTTTCCTCAATCCATATTGAGATGGTTCCGGTCAGTTCGGTGTAGAGTACATCAAACTCATTTCCGTTGGCGAAATCATCGGTTAATTCATATCCTGCGAAAACAGGCTCACAAACGGGGAACATTTTCAGGGCGAACGGTCGCAGTTCCTCGTCTGCCATTATGGTATCAAATTCATTGCATACCACTTTGAAAACCGTGTCGAACTTGGAGAAGTGCAAGCCCTCAAAAAGTATGTAGTTGGCTATTTCGTCGCATTGCTCAACGGCGTTTCCCGAACGGAAAGCACCCTCATAAGCATTGGCAGCCCACGAAGACCGTTGGTCAATAAATTTTTGGTCGTGTGCCTTTTCGGGAAAGCTGCTGTTTAATAATTCTTGTAGTCGTAATCTGAAATACGACAGGTCTTTTTGCTGTACATCCATACTTATTTTATTTAGAATTTTACTTAAATCCTAAAATTATAAGCAGGAGCAAATGCCTCTGATAATGTTGTAGGGTTTGGCTTTGAAAGGCAGGATTTGGCTATTTACAATAGAAGATTGAACTAATTATTTATACAGAATTGGTGCTTGGCTATATGTTTTTTCACAAACTACTTTTGTGGTTTAAATATTTATCGTAATATTGCGATATATTATTACAAATAAGATGGGCGTAACAAAAACAGAAATATTTACAGAACAGCAAAACAGCTTGGCAACCACTTTAAAGGCACTGGCTCATCCTGCCCGTATAGCTATCCTGCAATACATCATCAAGCAGAAAGCTTGCATTTGTAATGACTTAGTGGAAGAATTAGGATTGGCACAGGCTACCATTTCACAACATTTGAAAGAACTGAAAAGCATTGGCATCATCAAAGGAAGTATCGAGGGAACCAGTGTATGTTACTGCATTGATGAAAATGTTTGGCACAAGCTAAAAAATGAACTCAATATGTTCTTTGTAGATAATGTAGGGGTTGATAAATGCTGTTAAGCATTTTTTTTAATGTATCAATCGTAATAAAGCAATATAACAATTAAATAAAAAACAATGAAACTATCAAAAATCAAAGAAATCTTACCAGCATTAGATAATGTTGAATTTCAATTAGCGAACGGAGCATTTGTACCGGAGCATTTCCACGTTACAGAAGTAGGCATTATTACAAAACACTTCATTGATTGTGGCGGAACTATAAGAAATGAAAAAGTTGTCAATTTCCAATTATGGAACGCTAACGATTTTGAACACCGATTAAAGCCAACCAAACTATTAAACATCATTAAACTATCTGAAGAAAAACTGGGTATCGAAGATGCCGAGATAGAGGTAGAATACCAAAGCGAAACGATTGGTAAATATGATTTGGATTTTAACGGGAACCATTTTGTATTAAAGAACAAACAAACCACTTGCCTGGCAAGTGATGCCTGCGGCATTCCTGCGGAAAAACAAAAAGTGAACTTAGTAGAATTAAAAGATGCTTGCTGTACGCCTAATTCGGGATGTTGTTAAATTAAACTATCATATAAAAAATCAATAAAAATGAAAATTGCATTATTCAGCGACATTCACGCCAACCTACCTGCATTAGAAGCATTCTTTGAAGATGTAGAAAAAAGAAACCCCGATAGTATTTATTGCTTAGGCGATTTGGTAGGCTATAACATTTGGGCAAATGAAGTAGTAAACGAAATCCGTAAAAGGAAAATACCAACGATTGCAGGGAATTATGATTTTGGCATTGGACGTATGAGCAACGATTGCGGATGTGCGTACAAAACAGACGGAGAAAAAGACAATGGGAAAATCTCTATTTCATTTACCAACTCTATTATGAAAGATGAAGAAAGAGCCTATTTGCGTACACTTCCAGCACATATCAAGGTAGAATTTCAATTGAATGAGGATAAGCTCAATTTATTATTAGTACACGGAAGTCCAAGAAAAATAAACGAATACTTATTTGAGGATAGGGAAGAAAAAAGTATGCTTAGGATAATGGAACAAGCTGATGCAGACATTATGTGTTTTGGGCATACACACAAGCCATACCACCGTATTTTAAATTCCGGTATTGACGGACAAAACCATTTTAGACACGCCATAAATATAGGTTCGGTAGGAAAGCCCAAAGACAGTGATGTAAGAGGTGGTTATATAATGCTTACAATCAATGAAGATAGTTCTGTATTGGATAAAGACAGTATCAGTGTAGAATTTATACGCTTTGATTATGATATTGAAAAAGCAGCAAAAGCAGTTGAAGAAAGCCCATTGCCAAACGAATATGCAGAAAATTTAAGGAGAGGTTATTAATCTAAAACATCAGAAAAATGGAATTTCCAAACGATTTAAAATATTCAAAAGAACATACGTGGATAAGCGTACAGGACAACACAGGTACAATAGGCATCACAGCATTTGCACAAAGTGAATTGGGCGAAATCGTATATGCAGACTTACCAAACGTTGGATATAGTTTTCAGCAGGATGAAGTATTCGGCTCTGTTGAAGCGGTTAAAACAGTCAGCGATTTATTTATGCCTGTATCGGGTAAAATAATTGAAACCAATAAGCAACTATTAAAAGAACCAACACTAATCAATTCAGAACCTTTTGGAAATGGTTGGTTGATTAAAATTGAAATCAAAGACATTACCGAATTAGAAAAATTATTGACATCAAACCAATATAAAGAACTTACAAATTAGCCAAGCAATGCAACCAAAACTAAAATTCTTAGACAGATACCTAACCTTATGGATATTCCTTGCAATGGCGATAGGTATAGGATTGGGACATTTCTTTCCGGGTATCTCAAAAATTACGGACAGCCTATCCGTAGGCACGACAAACATTCCTTTGGCAATAGGTCTGATACTGATGATGTACCCGCCATTGGCAAAAGTGGATTATACATTATTGCCCCAAGCATTTAAAGATAAAAAAGTAATTGGCATATCCTTATTGCTCAATTGGGTTATCGGTACAGTTTTGATGTTCGGCTTAGCAATTTTGTTTTTACGGAACGAACCCGATTATATGACAGGCTTGATACTGATAGGTTTGGCAAGATGTATCGCAATGGTAATCGTATGGAGTGATTTAGCTAAAGCAAACAGAGAATATACAGCGATGTTAGTCGCATTAAATAGTGTTTTTCAGATAATAAGTTACAGTTTCTTAGTTTGGCTGTTCATCAACATATTACCCAACAAATTAGGCTTAGCGAACTTTAACGTAAGTGTATCAATGAAAGATGTTACAGAAAGCGTATTGATATACTTAGGTATTCCTTTCTTAGCAGGTTTTATTAGCCGTTACGCATTGGTAAAATCAAAAGGCATAGAATGGTATAACAGGAAATTTGTACCCCTAATATCGCCCATTACATTATATGCTTTACTTTTTACAATCGTATTAATGTTTAGTCTGAAAGGCGATAAAATAGTAGAGTTGCCAATGGATGTGGTAAAAGTTGCCATACCGTTAATCATCTATTTTGTACTGATGTTTTTCGTCAGCTTCTTTATCAACAAATCCCTAAACGTTCCTTACGACAAAAATGCCTCAATAGCCTTTACAGCCACAGGAAACAATTTTGAATTGGCAATAGCGGTAGCAATAGGAGTATTTGGCATTCATTCCCCACAGGCATTTGTAGGCGTTATTGGTCCATTGGTAGAAGTACCCATATTGATACTTTTGGTCATGGCAAGTTTATGGTTGAACAAAAAATATTATAACTAATTTTATAACCATCAATTTTATACTTACAACGGATTGAAAAAAAACATATCCATAAAAAACAAAATTGAAGCGGCAGCATTATTAAAAATTGCACCGTTCAGAAAAGAAATTCGCAAGACCGAGCCACACAAGCACAGCAGTTATTTTGAAATCATTTATCTACAGAAAGGAAAAGGTTTTCATACCATCGACCATACTTCATTTTCAATAAAACCACCAACACTATTTTTTGTTCGCAAAGAACAAGTTCATCACTGGGATATTGCTGATGTCCCTGAGGGATATGTTCTGATTTTAAAGAAAGGCTTTGTTGAAAAATCGTTGGATGGCGGGCTGAAAAATCTTCTATCCAAGTTAAGCGGATTTAATTGTATTCATTTGAAAGAAATCCAGGGTATTGATACATTATTCAAACTGCTTATCACGGAAAAGAATTTTATTGTATTAGAAGGATTATTGAAAGCATTGTTTGCGAAAACATTGGATGCTGCAAAACCCTTGCCTGTTCAGACCAACAAAACGGATGATACAATAGTATCATTCAGGGAATTACTAAACCAGACAAGCGACTTACATAACAGTGTTGCCCATTACGCAGAAAAGCTCCATACAACACCACAAAACCTAAATGCCATTTGTCGTAAAACACTTAATCAGTCGGCAGCAGAAGTGATTGCCGAGCACATCATTAGCGAAGCAAAAAGACAACTGATTTATACAGACAACAGTGTTTCTGAAATCGCTTATAGTTTGAATTTTAACGACACTTCCCATTTTGTGAAATATTTCAAACGTCACACAGGCGTTACCCCGTTTTTATTCCGTAATACTTAAAAGCTACCGTGATATTTTCAAATATACCATAAAATTGACAAAGCATTGTATTAATTTTGATGCGTAATATTCATCGAAAATCATGTGTCATGAAATACTTATTTGTCTTCCTCACAATCATCATCTTGTTTGCCTGTAATCAGGAAGATAGCAATCGGAAGGCTTTGCAAAATCAGATTGATAACCTGCAATCCAAATTGGATGATAGTTACAAACCGGGATTTGGGGAATTTATGAGTAGTGTGCAGGTTCATCATAACAAGCTCTGGTTTGCAGGAAAGAGCGAAAACTGGGAATTGGCTGATTTTGAAATCAACGAAATCAGGGAAATTTTGCAGGATATTGAAAAATATCAATCGGCAAGACCGGAAAGTCAATCCATATCTATGATTACTCCGGCTATTGACAGTGTTTCAAGTGCTATCCAACATAGGGATTTACCACAGTTTGAGCATAGCTATATGGTTCTTACAAATACCTGCACAAACTGCCACAGTGCAACAAAGCACGAATTCATACAAATAAAAATTCCGAACAAAAATATGTTCAGCAATCAGGAATTCAAACTCTCACCATAATCATGTTTCAAAAAATCATTCATTCAGACCATTCCAAAACCACCCTTATCATTCGGTTAATGGTCGGTGCTGTATTTCTTTCTGAAGGCATTCAGAAATTTTTATTTCCAGATACTTTAGGAGCAGGTCGTTTTGAAAAAATCGGGTTGCCCTCACCTGACTTTTTGGGAAGTTTTGTAGGTACTTGCGAAATCCTTTGTGGAATACTTATCCTTATCGGGCTTTTTACAAGGCTGGCCAGTATTCCGCTTATCATCATTATGCTTGTTGCCATTGCTGCTACCAAAGCAGATATATTAGCCAATCAGGGTTTCTGGGAAATGATGCACGGAAGCCGGACGGACTGGGCTATGTTGTTAGGTAATATTTTCTTGCTTATAAAAGGTGGCGGCTTTTGGTCTATTGATAATAAGATGAAGAATAATGAAAAATGAAGTTAGCCAGAAGGAAATTGCTAAACTGTTTCTCAAATTGGGCTTTATAGGTTTTGGAGGTCCGGCAGCCCATATTGCCATGATGCGGGTTGAAGTGGTAATAAAACGAAAATGGATGAAGGAACAGCATTTTTTGGACTTACTTGGAGCAACTAATCTTATTCCGGGTCCTAACAGTACAGAAATGGCTATTCATATCGGTTATGACAAAGGTGGCTGGAAAGGATTACTAACGGCAGGTTTATGTTTTATTTTACCCGCTGTTTTAGTTACAGGAGTATTTGCTTTGCTATATCACAAGTATGGACAATTACCCGAAATACAACCATTTATCTACGGCATCAAACCTGCCATCATTGCTGTTATCATTGGAGCTGTTTACCCTTTGGCAAAAAAGTCTGTGAAGTCATTGTTTTTGAGTTTCATTGGTGTTACTGTATTGATAGCTTCTTTGATGGGTATCAATGAGATTTATTTAATGTTCGGAGCAGGGTTGCTCGCTCTTGTACAGTACGCTGTTCAGCGCAAAAAAGCTGATACTTTACCAAGCGTTATGCCGATTGGCATTCTTCAAATCACAGCGTTTACATTTTTGTCTGTTACCAATGCCAAATTATTTTGGACTTTCCTTAAAATTGGTTCCATACTTTATGGCAGCGGATATGTTTTATTTGCCTTTTTAGATACGGAACTGGTAACGACAGGTTTACTCACAAGGCAGCAGCTAATGGATGCTATTGCGGTAGGTCAGTTCACACCAGGCCCTGTTTTTTCATCGGTAACATTTATTGGATTTCAGATAAATGGGCTTTCAGGAGCAATTATCTCAACCATTGCCATTTTCCTTCCCTCATTTGTTTTTGTAGCACTTCTTAACCCATTAATCAGGAAATTACGAAATTCTAAAGGGCTATCCACTTTTTTAGATGCAGTAAATGTCGCATCGGTTTCTATTATAGCAGCAGTATGTTTTATAATGGGCAAAGATACCATTACCGATTGGCAAACAATTACCATAGCACTGGTTAGTGGCATTATCGTTTTCAAATTCAAAAAAATCAATAGCGCATTCATTGTTTTAGGAGGTGCATTATTAGGTTTCTTATTATTTCAATTTTAAAATGTCAAAACCACTGGAAAAATTCAGAGGTTTTGGTATGAAGTAAGGCACTGAAGCATCCTGCCGACTTCAATATCCATTCTTGAAAAAGCAAACCATTTTTTGCCCATGTCTTTGAGTGATGCCCCTATATGGTAGAGTTCCGTATGGTCAATTATCAAAAAACGGTCGTGGGCATCTGCGAAAACCTCAATAGCTACCGGAGGATATTGGCTATTGTAGCGTTGTAAATCTAACCGTAGCTGATTGCTGATGCCTTTGGTAAGGATTGTAGCGGTTACATTAGTCTTACGCTTACCCAGTAAGGTAAGCACCGTATCATCCACATAATTATCAAGCAGGATAATAGAACTTTTGGCACTTCGGATAATATCGGAAACAAAGGCATAGGCATCAAATACCTGCCCGTTGTAGAAAATACCTTTTTCGCTGTGCAGCTTATCGCTTTCCAAAGCCTTAAAAATTTCTTCAAATTTTTGGTCGGCTTCCAGTTGCTTTAATTCGATGTTATCCAAACGATGAAACAAAGAAGCATTGCTAATGAGCATACGCCGCATTTCGACAAAGGCTTCCATTATTTCAACACTCATTTTAACAGCTATATCTGAACGGAGTATGGCAGATGCCATTGCAACCCCTTGTTCGGTAAAAACATAAGGCAAATAACGTCTGCCGCCGTAGCTTAAACTTGAGGTTCCAAATTGGAACCTCAAGTTTTCAACTTCCTCTTCGGTCAGTTGAAAGCAGAATGATACGGGAAATCGCTCAATATTTCTTTTAACGGCTTTGTTCAGGTTCTTTGTTTCTACCTGATATAAAGCAGCGAGGTCGCTATCCAACATTACCTGTTTGCCCCGGATGGTATAAATCAGGCTCCTGATTTCTTTAGGTACGATTGACGGTTTATTTTCCATTTCGTTTACTGCTTTTGTTTTTCTCAAACTCAAAGGAACTTTCGGCTTTATCGTTCAGCACGATATAAGCATCGAATTTCTTTCCGGCTTTGCTTTCCATTCCTTTGATAAGAGAGGTTTTGCCTTTATTGACAAGGCTTGTTACATTTTCAATACTGATTTGTACACCGCAGACCGTGCGGAACTGCACCCAGTTACACGCCTCATCAGGGCATTTTACAATCTTATCACGGATAATAAGCTGCTTACTTTTGCATTTCGGGCAGGTCAGTTTTGGCTGATTGGTGCTTGCGATGGAAGTTTGCAGTAATTCATCTGTAATGGATTTGGCATAGGTTTCCATTTCCTTTTGGAATGTTCCGGCATTCGCTTCGTTATTTTCGATTTTCTGCAATGCCAATTCCCATTCGGCGGTCATTGCCACATCCGCAATTTTCCGGTCTTTGACCAACTCGTACACTTGCAATCCTTTTTCGGTAGGAACTAAGGAACGTTTATCCCTTTGGATATAATTACGGGTAAACAGGGTTTCAATAATGGCGGCTCTTGTTGCTGGAGTTCCGATACCTATATTTTTGAGGGCTTTGCGCTCTTCCTCGTTTTCGATTTCTTTCCCTGCGGTTTCCATAGCCGACAAAAGCCCGGCTTCGGTATAAAGCACTGGCGGCTTGATCTGTTTTTCCAAAACGGCGGCTTCCTTTATGGCAAGTTCGTCGCCTTTGTGCAGTTCGGGTAGTTCCTGCACTGGCTCTTCGCCGTCATCGGTAAAACTTCCTTTTATGGAACGCCAACCCGCTTCCTGAATTTTACAGCCTTTTGCCGCAAAATCGTAATGCAATACCTGTAATGAAACATTGGTTATTTCCTTTACACAGGCTTGTGATATGGCTTCGAGCAACCGAAGCGCAATCATATTGTAAATCTTGTTTTCGTCTGCATTGAGTACAGACGGTACTTTATCCGTAATCAACAAACCGTGATGGTCCGTTACACGGAGGTCATTCAAGATACGTTTGTTGAACCGTCCCCATTTGATTTTGGTAAGGGCTTGTTTGCAATCCTCACGGTTTTGCAAAGCCCGCACAAGGTTTGGAATTTCAGCCCACATATCTTCAGGGATATATTTGCTTCCGGTACGTGGGTACGTGATAAACTTCTTTTCGTACAGGCTTTGTGCAATATTGAGCGTTGCTTCAGCAGATAATTTCAGCCTTTTGTTGGCTTCCTTTTGTAAGCCAGTTAGGTCAAAAAGCAATGGCGGCTGTTCTGTAACGCTTTTGGTTTCTACCGAGGTAACGGTTGCCGTTGCGCAACGCTGAATAGCTTTAAGGGTATCATCGGCAAGTTGCTTTTCGTCCCATTTGGTTGCGGAAATACTTTTGAAATCAACCTGGGCTTTGTTGTGCGTTAATTGTATCTGCCAGTATTTCTTTACCGTGAAATTCTTATTGTCGAGGTAACGTTTGCATATCAAAGCCAGTGTGGGCGTTTGCACTCTTCCAAGGGAATAGATACCATTGCCTGCGGCAATGCTCAATGCCTGTGTAGCATTGATGCCTACAAGCCAGTCGGCACGGCTTCTGCCTTGCGCTGCCTGATACAGTCCGTCAAATGCTGCCCCGTCTTTTAGGTTGTTGAAGCCTTGCTTTATTGCCTTTTCGGTAAGCGAACTTATCCAAAGGCGTTCAAAAGGTTTGTTGCATTTCAGGTATTCATAAATGTACCTGAAAATGAGTTCGCCCTCACGACCTGCATCGGTAGCAACGATGATGCTGTTGCTTTGCTTAAAAAGCTGCTCAATGACTTTCAGTTGCTTTAATGCGCCAGTATCGGCGGTGTACCCTTTGTCTTTTTTGACCTTGCGGACGGTCAATAAAAACGGGTTGGGCAATATCGGCAGGGATGCTTTATCAAATCCCGAAATGCCGTAATCTTCGGGCATTCCCAGTCCTATTAAATGACCGAATGCCCACGTAACAAAATAGCCGTTACCTGTCAGGTAGCCATCCTTTTTATCGGATGCTCCCACAAGTCCGGCTATTTCCCTTGCTACGCTTGGTTTTTCTGCAATGATTGTTTTCATACTGTATTACATTTTTCTGCCTTTGGATTTTTCAGGCTTGTTATCCTGTTGCTCCTGCTGCTTCTCGTTTTTCGGTCTTTGCTGCCCGGACTTCAAAGGCTCTTGGGCGTTCTTGGTCGCTTCGTTGGTTTTACCCTCCGAATTGACGGCAGTTTGTGTTTTATGAGTTTCGGCAGGTTCTACCCGTGCTTTGTACTGACCGGGAAACTCAAAATTGGTCTTTCCGGTATCTTTGTCGAACGTGATATAACCCTTATACGGTTGGTCTTTTTTGTCTTTCAGTTCAACGTATATGGTTTGTCCGGCTTTGAACTTGTTGTACTGCTCATCATCCAGTTCTTTGCCCCTGAAAGTTCTTGGAGCTTCCTGCGATTGGCTTTGCTGATTGTTTTGTTGGGCGTTCTGTTGGTTCGTTTGCGCTTGCTGATTGTTGTTGCTTCTGTCAAACAGGAACTCAACATATCGTTTGTCCGCATTGAATTGTACCGTTGCCGAAAACTCTGTTCCCTTAGTGGAAATCATACCCTCTAAATAGAGTGGTTTGCCCTCCATTAAAGTTTGTTTCTGTTCGTCATTCAGCTTTACGCCCTTAATTTCATCGGGAATTTTGATAAACTCCGTGCGCAGTGCAATCACATCATTGGTTAGCCTGTCAATGCTGATAATGGAGGGCATCAGTTCGCCTGTTTTGGAATTTACCAAATTAACCACACGCCCCATATTGCCCGTTTCGAGCAGGTTTTTCTTGTCTTCGTCCGTAAACTTATGACCGAAAAACTCAAAGTGTAGGTTAGGTTCTCTTTTAATACCGTGTATTGCCACGATAACATTGCCGTCTTCCCCTTGTTGTAAAGACAGGCGGGCATCCGTGCGGAGGATAGAACCACCGAGGTTAATACCTATCGGTAAAAGCTCATTGGTTTTGTAACCTCTTAGCAAAGGGTCGAGCAGGTTTCTTTTTTCAAGATACTCTTTGCTTAATCCGAGGTTCTTCATCGTGTCCCAATCAATCTGCTCCGGCTTGTAGCGGTATTCGCTTGCTTCCGTTGTTGTTTGTGCTGTTGCCATATTATTTTGATTTTCTTGTTTTTTATCGGGTTGGGTTTCTGCTTTTACTTCGTGTTCTTTCAGCACTTTTTCGCCCTGTGGAGTGGGCTTATCTATGTGCTTTTGCAGCTCCTCTGCTTTTTCAGCAGCAACCGGAGCAGGCACTTTGAAGAAAGTAAAGTTTGTAGGGTTCTTTAACTGGCTGAAAAAATTGGAAAAGAAGTTGGAAAAGAAATCGCCGCTTTTGTCCACACGCATAAACTGGTTTTGGTTTTTCTTGGTGGGTTCAACGGTTTCCATTTTCCCGTTTTCGTCGATACTTTTTACTGCCTGGATTTTCATTTTCTCTTTATCCAGTACGAGTAATATGTCCGAAAGCTGTTCGGGCATTTCCTGTTTAGTTGTTGTTTCTTCGCCCATAGTCTGAAAATTTTAAAATTTCACGGTCGAATGTAAAGGAAGCCTTCACTGATTTGCTTTATGTGGCACTCAAAGGCAGCGTTTGTCACTTATTGGCATCCAGTTTAGGTAACGGAGGGTTAAAACTTTCCCTGATGAACTGATGCACATCGGATAGCTTGTAATACAGTTTTCCGCTAATGGTATAATAAGGGAGCTTACCTATGGAGCGATACCGTTGCAGGGAACGGTTACTGATTTTCAGCATTTGCAATAAATCCTGATTATCCAGTAACTCTTCGCCGTCTATGCTGTTGCGCTTCTTTTGTAAATCGTCTATGTGGTTGCCAAGAATGTCCAGCCTGTCCATTATGCGTTCCATCCACGCCACAAATTCCATTTTGTCGATATTCATACGGGTACGCTTTTAATGATTACCTGATTTCAGCTTTCTGCCTTTCTCGATATAGCTTTTGCCTTTCGCCATAAGCTGCTCCACATATTCATCGGTCGTCTGCACGGCGTTAGCGTTGAGCATTTCCTTGATAGCACCAATCGTATAGTAATACTGCCCGTACATTTTTGAAAAAGCTATCTGCCCGTTGGTGCGCATACGCCACAACGTTTTTTCGCTGATGTGGAGATACTGGCAGACTTCGTGGTTGTTGAGCCATAAGCTATCGTAGCTTGTATCTTCCAGTTTGAGGATATATTCGCTAATGGCTTTCAACCGTTCGTTGAGGTGCTTCCACACTTCTTCGTCAACTGTTATAATGTTCATAGCACTGTTGTTTAATGTTCACATAGCAAAATTCAGAAGTGTTGCAGTGTTTGTCTGCCAATACGTACCCATTGGTTTGGCACTTTTTTTCAAATTTTTTGCAGTGAGAAAAACCCTTGTTTAATAAGGGTTTTAGGGTATTTCGGTTATTTTGTAGTAGCCTTTTGCCAACATTTGCCAATTGGCATATATGGGCAAAGAAAAAGCAG
The DNA here is from genome assembly GCF_900637665.1 of Chryseobacterium nakagawai. NCBI lineage: Bacteria > Pseudomonadati > Bacteroidota > Flavobacteriia > Flavobacteriales > Weeksellaceae > Chryseobacterium > Chryseobacterium nakagawai. The sequence continues at coordinate 1,585,811 of NZ_LR134386.1, read as the reverse complement.
TACATTTTGTGTACTGCTTCCAAACCCTTGTGCTGATATTGCTAAAGGTCTTTATCCATATATTCTTCGAGGGAAATTTTGAGTTGGTCTAAAAATACCGTTCGGGAGCCTGCCCTTGTTTTCATTCTGTGGAAAGAATGATGTATATCGTTCAGGGGCGTTCGGAAGAGGATTTGGAAAATCAATGCTAACTTCCTGATGCCTATTTTACCGTATGCAATAGATTTGGAAGCATACAAGGCGTAAATTAATTCTATCAGTGCATTTTGCGAGTTCGTCCACGAAATGTCTTTGTTTCCATCACCATTTATTGAAATGGCATCGGGATTTTTTTCAGGGTTTATTTTGGTAAGTAAAAAAGTATAAAGTAATTCATTGGCTATAATATGGGCAACTTTGTTATCGTAATAAGTAGAAAAGCTAAGGTCAATTTCAAATACATTACTTTTCAGACCATCGTGGTAATTGATTTTTCCGAGCCTGAAATAACTGTGGTCACGGTCAGTTCTGCCTGCACGATAGTACCTGTAAAAATCCTCATTGGATATGCTTTCCTTATATTCGGATTTGAGGATTTTAAGTTGGTTTTCAAAATAGCTTTGATGTATTCTCCCGGTACTCACTGGGCAGGTAGTTTCAATGCGGAATACTTTATTGTAATAAATAAGTTTTCCTAAAATCTGCGGTTTGATGTTCTTAAAAAAATTGATTTCCTGCTGTTCGTTCTTAAATCCGGTCTGTAAGACTTTCATCTTTATAGAAAACAGCATCTCCTTTAAGAATAAGGTCATTTGATAAGCCTCATCCGCAGTTTGCATCATTTGAGAAGATAGCTTATCTTCCTGATGCTGAATTTCCGATAATACTTTGTTCAATACGATTTCCATAGCTTAGACGTTTAGATATTGGGACTATTTGTTTCGGAACTACATCTTCGTTGATTTGCCAAAACTTGGAAATAATATGTAAAGCATTATCACATAGTGTCCCCATATTGGGAAAGATTTATTTTAAATACCTTTTTTTGAGGGAGGGTAAAAAACGAAAAAGGGGTAAAGTATGCTGTTACTTTACCCTTTTTTTATTAGATTTGCAGTAATGATTTACAAGGTAATCAAATGAAAGCGAGTGCAGTAAGCACCATTACTAAATCGTTACCGATAGCACTTCCGGTTCTTGTAAACTCTTCTTTATTAGTCACTTTGGACTATATTAATCTTTTTCAATAAAAAATAACTGGATAAATAAAAGGTAAAAAATTTGGCTATATCAATATGTATATGAAGAGTACATGTTTTTATTTATCCAGTATACTTAAAAATTCGTTATATAATAATTTATCTCTAACTTCTCTTCATTACATTCAGTTCATCTCTTAAAAAGACTTTCTTTCCCATTTCAAGAGCAATTTTCTTACTTTTGCAAAAATAATCCGTTTAGAAAGATAACTTGGTGATTTATGTAGGCTTAAAATGTGATTTAAGTTAAATTTTGAGTTCTTTTTCAATATTTAAGAAGTAAAAATTATGGTTTCAAAATTTATTTTTAATAATCAATATCTTTTTAACGAGCTTCCTGAGTATGATAAAAACCTACTCATTACTGCCATGAAAAGTAAAAACTACCGCAATCATGAAGCTATATTTACAGACGGCACAAAGCCCACCGGTATTTACTATTTAAATGAAGGTAAAATAAAGAAGTACAAAGTAGACAATGATGGAAGAGAGCAAATCATTTACATTTACAGTTCGGGTGAATTTTTCGGATATTCTGCTATTTTAAGTAATGAGACTTATGGAGATACCACATTAACCCTTGAAAATTCTGTCATCTCATTTATTTCAAAAGATGATTTCTTAAATATCCTTAATCAGTCACCAGTTTTTTCAAGACTCTTATTAAAATCCCTTAGTCACGAGTTTAGTGTCATGGCTAATCTCATGGCAGTCTTATCACACAGAACCGTTAGAGAACGGGCTGCTCTCAGCTTATTGATCCTTCATGATAAATATGCATCTAACGAGTCCAAAGAAAATGTTTTTATCACGCTATCCCGAATTGATCTGGCCAATATGGTGGGGACAGCAAGAGAAACCTTAGCCCGTATTCTCAATGATTTTAAACAAGATAATTTTATTAAAATTGAAGGACGCAAAATACAATTAATCAACATTGAACAATTGGTTCGTATTGCTAATTTTTAAATTGAAAATATGGATTCAATGAGGATAGTAAAATATAATCACCCGATAATCAAACGAGATAAAACTGATTAAGTTTTTCTTCACAAAGTGTTTTTATCACCTCTATCCATCCATCATCATCATTAAGACATGGAATATAATGGAAGTTTTTTCCTCCCGCATGCAAAAACTGTTCTTTTCCTTCCACCGAAATTTCTTCAAGTGTTTCGAGACAGTCGGACACAAATGCAGGACAGACCACAGCAAGATTTTCAACGCCTTTTGACGGAATTATCTCTAAGGTTTGATCAGTATAAGGTTCGATCCATTTGTCTTTTCCTAATCTTGACTGAAAAGAGATAATGGTCTTTTCTCGTGGCAGATTCAAATATTCAATAACTTTTCTGGTCGTCTCAAAGCATTGATGACGATAGCAGAATTGATGGCTGGGATTTGTTTCCCTAGAGCAACAGTCGTTGAGATTACATGTTTTGGTAGGGTCTGTTTTATAAATATGTCTTTCAGGTATCCCATGGTAGGAAAACTGTAAAGCATCAAAATTTTCCGGAAGTTTTTCTTTTATTTTTTCCGCCAGACACTCAATATACATATCCCTGTTATAAAAAGGCTGCACATAATTAATTTTGATGTTGGGATATTCCTTTTTTCTTACCTCTTCTGCTTTTTCAATGACAGATTCTGTTGTACTCATAGCGTATTGTGGATACAGAGGAAATAAGACAATTTCAGAAACCCCAAGATCAACTAACTTCTGAATACCTGTTTCAATACTTGGCTGGGCGTACCGCATGCCTATTTCAACAGGCACTTCCATTAATTTCTGAAGTTTTTTCTGAACTTTTTCAGTGATAAGAATCAATGGAGATCCCTCATCTGTCCATACCGTTTTATAGGCTTCAGCCGATTTGGCAGGCCGCGTATTTAATATGATTCCGCGGACCAGGAGAGCGCGAAAGATCCAACGATAGTCAATTACTCTTTCATCCATCAGAAATTCGTCAAGATACTCCCTGACATCCGGTACTGAAGTTGATCTTGGAGAACCGAGATTCACCAATAAAATACCTTTTTTACTCAATTTATTATATTTTAATTACCAATTTTGTTATCACAGTATTTAATTACATCAGGGCTTTCTTATAGGTATCCAATGCACGTTCTCTTGCCAATCTGTGTTCTACTAAAGGTTTTGGATAATCATAATCCACAAGCCATTTTTTTATATAGGTAAGATCTTTATCAAATTTTTTGGTTTGTTCTTCGGGGTTAAAGATTCTGAAATAAGGAGCTGCATCACAGCCAGATCCTGCAGCCCATTGCCAGTTTCCGTTATTGGCAGAAAGGTCGTAATCTAAGAGTTTTTGTCCAAAATACGCTTCCCCCCATCGCCAGTCAATCAACAAGTGTTTGGTAAGAAAACTAGCTACAATCATTCTCACTCGGTTGTGCATGAATCCCGTTGTGTTAAGTTCACGCATACCTGCATCTACAATAGGATAGCCTGTTTTACCTTCACACCACGCTTTAAATTCTTCTTCATTATTTCTCCAGCGGATATTCTCGTATTTCTTCTTAAAACAATGAGTGACAACATAAGGAAAATGAAACAGGATCTGCATAAAAAACTCCCGCCATATCAGTTCATTAAGCCATGTTTCACTGTGCTCAAGGGCAAACTTCACACATTTTCTTATGGAAATCGTTCCAAACCGAAGAGCAACGCCGAGGTGTGTGGTATGATCCAACCCAGGAAAATCTCTGTATTTTTGATAAGAATCAATGACTTTCTTATCCAGTGAGGGTTTTATGAAGTGTAAATCTGTTTTTTTAAATCCAATATCCTGTAGACTGAGAATATCTACAGAATCTTTAAGCTTTGCAAAACTATTGAAGTCTATTGTATACTCCACAATGGATTTTAGATTTTCTTTCCATTTTTTTGAATAGGGAGTAAACACGGTGTAAGGAGATCCGTCACTTTTCAGAATCTCATTTTTTTCAAAAATCACCTGATCTTTAAAGTCAGAAAATGCGATTCCTTCTGTATGAAGAAGCTCAGCAACCTGTTGATCTCTTTTTATAGCCGACGGTTCATAGTCTTTATTGCAAAATATAGTATCAATCTCAAACTCAGTGATCAGTTTTTTAAAAACGTCAAGTGGTTTTCCATAATAAGTCTTAAGACCGCTTTTATAGGCTTTAAGTTCCTTATCGAGATCATTGAGCGCCTGCTGAATATAATCTACTCTCTTATCAGATTTATCCTGAAGCTGATTTAAAATTTCTGTATCAAATATAAAAATCGGCATTACTGACTGCCCTGCTTTTAAAGCGTGATGCAGTCCTGCATTATCTTCAAGCCTGAGATCCCTTCGGAACCAGAAAATATTAATTGTCTTCATTTTTTTTAAATTTCTGAAATAAATAGATATTCCACAGAATCATTTCATACCCGTACACAAAATCTTCAACGGGAATGGTAAGGACTCTAATCCCTATAAAGTCCTTCGGATTATAATTAACCACCGGAGAGTCCAGACCTGTTCCGGTTAGTATCCCGTTTACGAGAAAAAAGCCAGGCATCAGTAAAAGATAAATAAGTGAAGCCTTTCCCAGCCATTTTGATTGTAAAATGAAATACAGAATAAACATACTGACTGCAGTGGAAGCAAAAGTTATTACCGTATATATCTTATCATAAAAATAGACGGATAGTACAAGTGCATAAAGGATTGATATGCAAACAAAAGTTTTTTCTAACAAAGGATTCCAATCTAACGTAAAAAATTTATCTATACAGAAATAGGTGAAAATGCAGGAGAAAGGAATGCATAAAAAAAACAAGATCTCCTCAAGCGGCAGATTATATATCCGAAGACCTAAAAGATAATCATCATTGAACCACCAGACTCCTCTATTGGTAAACCAAATATCCCAAGCTATAAATACTAAAGCTACAATGAACGAAGCTTTAAAAAAGGTGGTAAAGTGTCTGTTAAACTTTATTTTAGGATGAAATGAAAAAATAAAACAGATGATTACCGTAAAAAAATTAATCAAAAGATATGTGTACTGCTGCATTTTCAGGCTTTATTTTTATTAAAATACATTTTAAAGTACTGAAGAGGAACCCAAAGAAAACCGAAGCACTCTCCTTTTTCTTTTCCGGTATGTTTATGATGCTGTTTATGGGCTCTTCTTATGGCAAGCAGATAAGGATTTTTTGTGTTTCGAAGAATTTTCAGTCTCTGATGAATAAATAGGTCGTGAACAAAAAAATAAGCCATTCCGTATAATGCGATACCGATCGCAATATAGAACCATACGTTAAAGTTATGCAGAGTTCCATAATACATCAAACCGATAGTAGGGAGAGCAAAAATTACAAAAAAATAATCATTTTTCTCCATCGGTCCAGAGACACTATGATCATGATGATCCTTATGTAATCCCCACAAAAAACCATGCATAATATATTTATGAATGAGCCAGGTCATTCCTTCCATGATAAAAAATGTGCCTGCTACGATTAAAAAATTCATGATTTTGTATTTTTATTGAATAGCTCTTCTAGAATATTATACCTATAGTTGAAAATATGTTCAATTTTTTTCCTAACGAATAACTTATGGGCGAGATCTCCTAAAAAACCAAACGGAAGTTCATACTTTACCAGATCTTTCATAAACACTCCCTTGTCATTGGCTATAAATTCATGGCGATGATTCCATAGTTTATAAGGACCTTCCTTTTGAAAATCAGTAAAACTATTTCCAAATTTTACCTGTGTAATCTCTGTTTTCCATTTCATTTTGATTCCCAGTATCGGTGAGACATAATAGTCAATGATCATCCCTTCAAAAATTTCATCATTTTCCATTTTGGTAAGTACTGTAAAGTTCATATCAGGCGGTGTAATAATAGAAAGATTATTAGCACTGGAAAAAAACTTCCACGCTTCTTCTATTCCACAATTCAGCTGCTGTTTTCTGTAAATCGTATAGATCATAATACGCTATTTAGATGAATTTATAAAAGAGAGGTTTTATACTGAAGGTAACTGCTCATCATTAATGAAAGCTTCATCCCGTTAGATATCCTTATTCTTTGATTAATTATTTCACTGGCAGAGGTTCTTTTAATTTTCCTAAAAAGTGACATATAATATCGAAAAGCCAAATAAACACCGAACCGTGAAGATCTGGGTAATTTCTTAATTCCCTGCAGAGCTATCTGAAACTCTTCTTCAATTTCCTTTTCAATATGGGATTTTACGGTATTATCAAAATAAGAGATATCTACATTCGGAAAGTAACAACGTCCTAATATCTGATAATCATCTTTCATATCCCGAAGAAAGTTAACTTTCTGAAATGCAGAACCCAGGATCATTGCATAAGGTTTCAGTCGATTGAATTCTTCACGGTCTCCGTCTGTAAAAACGTGAAGACACATAAGCCCTACGACCTCTGCGGATCCGACAATATATTCTTTATACAACTCAGAATTATAATCTATGGTATGAAGATCCATTTCCATACTTTTCAGGAACTGATGAATAAGATCGTAGTTGATCTTATAAGTATGTACAGTTTCCTGAAAAGACTGTAGGATTGGATTTAATGAAATTCCGTCTTCAAGAGCCTGAAAAGTTTCTTCTTTATATCGTAACAACAGCTTCTGTTTATCATAGGAATGAAAACTATCTACAATCTCGTCAGCCAGACGTACATAGCCATAAATTGCATAGATAGGATTTCTCAGTTTCGGTGATAATGCTAGAATCCCTAAAGAAAAGCTTGTACTGTAAAGTTTTGTCGTCTCACGGCTCACTTTATAAGAAAGGTCATCAAATAATTTTTTCATAATTCATTCATTTTACGGGCTTCGTTAGCTACAATTTTACCAGATATAATCGATGGAGGAACTCCAGGCCCGGGAACAGTAAGCTGCCCCGTATACAGTAGATTTTTAATCTTTTTATTTCGTATGGAAGGTTTTAGTACAGCCGTTTGTGACAGTGTATTGGCAAGACCGTAAGCATTGCCTTTATAAGCGTTATAATCTTCCACAAAGTCATTGATACAATAACTCCTTTTATATTCTATCCTTGAAAATAAATCTGAACATGTGGTATGTTTTTCCAATCTTTCTAACATCTCCCGAAAATATTTTTCCCGTATTTCTTCAGAATCTTCTATTCCGGGCGCTACGGGCATTAAAAAAAATAGGTTTTCACCATTTTCCGGAGCAACACTTTTATCTGTTTGGGATGGACAACATACATAAAACAAGGGTTTTGTCGGCCATTTTTTATCTTCATAGATTTCATGAGTATGAAGCTCCAGCTCATTCTCAAAGAAAAGCGTATGATGTTTTAGGTTGGAAACCTTCCCTTTGATTCCCACATAAAAAATCAAACAAGAAGGAGCAAATATTTTTCTTTCCCAATAGGATGGTTTGTAATTTCTATAAGATTCTGAAAGAAGTTTATTTTCAGTGTGATGATAATCGGAAGAAGCAATGATCATATCAAAAAACCGCTCTTCACCATTAACTTGTATCGCATGAGCCTTATTTTTTTCCACGTTTATTTTTTCAACATTTGAATTAAAATGGAAATACACTCCCTCTTCTATAGCAATCTGCATCATAGCTTCCGTTACTTTTGAAAAACCACCCATCGGGTACCATGTTCCTAATTTATAGCCACCATAGTTCATCAGGCTGTACAAAGCAGGAATTTTTGAAGGAGCAGCTCCCAGAAAAATAACAGGAAATTCCATTAATGCAATAAGCTTAGGATGATTAAAATACTTTCGTACAAACCTGCTAAAACTAGTCAGTAAATCAAGTTTTAATGCACTTTGGGCTATTTTCGGTGAAATAAACTCGAACCATGAATGACAGGGTTTATTGACAAAGCCCTTCATTCCCACTTCATACTTAACCTGAGCATCCTTCATAAAATCCTGAAGCTTTTTCCCAGCCCCCTGTTCAATACTTTCAAATAAACTCATCATTTCCTGATAGCTATCCGGAATCTTCATAACGCCATCCGAAAACACCATTTCAAATTGAGGATCCAACCGTACCAGGTTATAAAAATCGGATGTCTTTTTCCCGAAATCCTCAAAAAAAGATTCTATAATATCAGGCATCCAATACCAGCTTGGTCCCATATCAAAAACATAGCCTTCTTCAGTTTTAAACTTTCTTGCTCTCCCGCCCACTCCACTATTTTTCTCAAACACATGTACTTCATTTCCATCTTTTGCCAAATAGGAAGCCGCAGATAATCCGGAAAATCCGGAACCGATAATGGCTATTTTTTTGTTCATGATTAGTTTTTTAGAAATGAATATTCTGTACTGATAATATCGATCAGTTTTTTAGAATCTATATTTCGGTGAAATATCGGATAATGGAATTTTTCAAGTTTATCTAAAATCCGTATCAGTTCCATTTTTTCTGAATGCTTAAGATCTCCTGCTACAATATTCGTAGCCATTCTTATTTTATCCATTTGATTTTCCAGAGAAGTTAAGCCGGCATCGGTAATGTTAATCACTTTTTTTCTTTTATCCGTCTCTGACTCTTTTTGTTCTACCCACCTGAGCTTGATAAGTCGGTTAATGATCAATATACCCGCAGGTTTTTCATGAATATTTTTTTTGATCAGTTCCATTTTGGTCATTTCACCAAATGTCTTCAGCGTTATTAAATAAATAAAGTCTTCTTGTGTCGCAAATCCCGAATCACTGATTGCCGATTTGGAATATGATTTTGCATACCTGTTAAGATGAACTAAGGAAGTACTAATTACACTTTCAGGGCTCCTACCATTTTCTTTCCCATCCCAATAAGGTTCATCCAACTCTTTTAATTGGGGAGATTCCTTTACACACAACCACTTTTTAAAACCCTCAATATCAGAAGAATAAATATTATCTTTATTTTCCAACTCAAATTTTTCAAGTAAGCCGAAGATATCTTTTATTATAGAATAGTGCATTTCAAAAATATTTAGTATACAAATATACCAAATAAAACAAATAATGAATATTAATAAACTATTTTTTTTTATTTTATTCAACTTAAACAAAGATGAATCAAGAAAACCACTTATGAAATACACAATAAAATGAGCTTGCAACGGTTTTTGAGATAAAATTCCAATACTATTCTATGGTTAAACTTTCTAAAGCTGAATACCTTATATGGGTATTGCAAAATGTTTCTATATATTTAAACATAGAGTTTTTGCTATGATTTATTTTGATAGACCAGCTTGGTTTTAAGAGTTTTTCAAAACTCTTTATTACAGAATTGCCATAGCAATCCCATTTTCAATTTATACTTCTAGTAATATCAATAACGGTGTCCTTAGCCTTCATCGCCTCAATCAATGACTATCCTGTAATTCTTTTGTCAAACAAATCAATGGCTGTTCTAAGATATAGCCAGGGGGTTCGGCATAGCCAATTAAATTTTTTCTTTACAATAGTTCTCAAGTCATTTTCTAACATCAATTTGGTAGCAAAAAGAAGTGAGGTTCTCATACCCATTGTTTCTAATTCTCTGGCTATTCGCAAAATTCCATATCTGACATGACTCCAATGATAAAAACTTAATATCTCAACAGATAAATGGCTTTTATTTCTAATCGTTTAGGAGGTTTCCTTTTCTTACAATGATAGAAATTACTTACTCCTGCTTACCTTTAATATCTTGAACACCTTCCCCTATAGGAAGCACATTAGCGTGATCCTTTATAAATTTATATCTTACCCGTCAATCAGTCGAAAATTGCTACACCTTCTTTTAAAATATCAGGTCCTAGCTTTGTTTCTTCCAATTCCTTACAAATTCAATAACTCTTTCCTTATCGAGTCAGACGAAATTTGCTTTCCTTTAGTAAGTTTAAATTCTCTGTGAAGCTTTCTCCAAATGATCAAGTTCTATTTGCAGATTCCAAGCTCCTCGGCTCCTGAAGAAATCTTACTTCTTTGCTCACCTAAGGAAATGCCACAATCTTAAGATCTAAACTATATTTTTCTAACTTTTTTATAACATTAAAGTTAAAGATTGTAAGAATCCTGTCATAATAAAGGTAGCAACTCCAATGAAAAATACTTAATGAAGAGAGGAATGCTTTTACTTGGTTTTTAGGAAGAATCATTTACATCAGATTATTTATAACCCTGCAACAAACGGATATTATGCTAGACTTGAAGGGAAAATGTTAATCTCAATCTGGAAGCGAAATCAACAGTCAGCTATCTCATGGCAAGGCTATGTTTTCCTAAATAACAACCCTTAATTATCGCCATATTAAATATTAATACACAATAGCTTATGGAACTATTGTAATAAAAAGGTAAATTAAAAAAATAGCGATCAGTACAATTCCCTGCATGATATTGGTTCTGCCTGTTGCCAGTGAGACGGTAATAATAAAAAGAGACAGCCCCAAAAGTATTGTTGATTTAATATCTATTCCTAATGTCATTCTTATACCGGTTATTACAGATATGATAGCGATGGCAGGAATACTCAGCCCAATACTAGCCAAAGCAGAACCAAAAGCCAGATTTAATGAGGTTTGGATCTCATCACTTTTCGCAGCCCTGAACGCAGCCAACCCTTCAGGAAGAAGAACAATACCTGCAATAATGATCCCTACAAGAGATTTTGGGGCACCTGCGGAAACCACTATATGCTCAACATCCTTTGAAAGAAGCTTTGCCAGTAAAACAACTATTCCCAGGGATAATAGTAACAATATACAACTGATATACAATTGTTTTCGGGAAATCAGTTCATGATTATCTTGTACAGGCTGATTTTTGGACAGTTTGTTCTCTGGAGAAATGAAAAAGCTTCGATGTCTAAACGTTTGAATCATAGTAAATCCAAGATAAAGTCCTAAAGAAATCAAGGCGATAAAAAGCAATTGAAAGGATGTATATTCGCCTCCGAGATGACTCACCGTATAATTGGGGAGAATAAGCACAAAAATAATAACTGACGTAAGCGTAATGAGTGCCGTACTTACTCCCTGTAATGTAAAGCTCTGTTCTCTGTATCTTAAGGAACCTATCACAATACAACTCCCAATGATTCCGGTAAGGATTATCATTACGGCAGCAAAAACCGTATCTCTGGCAAGGGTAATGGTTTCTAAGCCTTTTGCTCCCATCATAATAGAAATAATAAGTCCTACTTCTATGACCGTAATGGCAAATGCCAGAAGCAAGGTTCCAAATGGCTCTCCCAAGCGATGGGCAATAACTTCGGAATGATACACCGCTGCCAAAACACTTCCCATCAAAAATAAAGCAAGAATCACAGAGTAATACCCTGAAGAAAAAACAGTATTTCCAATATAAGAAAGCCACGCCAGAATAGGAACTAAAAAAGTCCACATCCATAAATATTTTTTTATATTCATAAAAACAATAATATTTTTTACAATTGAATTGTCCTTTGGAGAAAATCACAAGGTTTATATTCCCTTTTTCAAAAACAATTTCTAAATGATTTGAAGCAGACTAGAGAGGATATACTGGAAATATCAAATAATGAAAAAAGTGAATATGTCGGAACTTAGAGTCCGGATCATCAGTTCAATGTAGTTAATCAGCAAGATACAATTAATTAATAACTTATTAGGAATTATATAGCAGTATTTTAGGTTTACAAGCATGTCCTAAGGCTCAATAATCTCTATTACTTTATAAATAGTCATCAAAACCATTGTTTTTAGGATCAACCGTCTTACAGATGCTCAAAAATTAAAACTGGAATTTTGCGAAAGTGTGATATGTGCAACATAAAAGAAACAATCTGTAATACAATAGATTATTAAACACCCATCTTTGTACTGTAGCAATAAAGTTACAATAAAATCCACCATATGGACAAAAACAAAGACGACAAATTTTTCAAAACTCCTGGAGACTGGATTGAGCAGTCAAAACAACTAAAAGAAAAATTTTCAACATTAACGGACTACGACCTGAAGCTTGAAGAAGGGAAAGAAAGGGAGATGCTGGAAAGAATCGGAAATAGATTAAGAAAAAACCGTGAAGAAGTTCTCAATATTATCAAAGAAATCAATCTTTCATAAATTGTTTTCAAGAACAGTTAAAACCTATTGATAAAAATATATTTATCAAAGACTTAATTGTAAAAAGGGATGGAATATCAGACAGTTCTATCCCTTTTATTTACAACAGATTCTAATCTTCCATACTTAAAAAAGCAGTGATGAAACATCAAGAAGTTGAAAAATCAAAAGTATATCTTATCAGTCAGATTGTGGAATACATATCGAATTCTGTAGTCAGTAAGACCATATTAGAAAAATTACCTTGCAATATCAGCGCTTTAGCATTTGATGAAAAAGAAGGATTATCTGAAAAAACTTCTCCTTTTGACGCATTTGCACAAATTATTGAAGGTAAGGCAGAAATTATTATAGACGGAGCCACTTATTTTATGGAAGAAGGTGAGTGTATTATTATTCCTGCCCATAAATCTCATTCTATAAAAGGAAATAAACGCTTTAAGATGATCGTAACAATAATAAGAAGCGATAATTAATAATCTAAATACCTTATCTATTTTAACAGAAAAGATATTTTAAAAAATTGAAATTCAAAAATAATTCTCTGAACCATCTAAGCTGAAAATCCCATTATTATTTCTTTTACAAATAAAGATCACCAAAATTAAATACTATTTGATGTCATGAAAATAATACACCTTTTTCATTTTAAAAACTCAATTTTCCGTAAAATCCCTTTCTTCAAAGAAGACGATAGGATGAAAAGTGATGTAATAGAACTCGATATAATGAATATTGAAATAGTAACCGAGTATATTGTTAAAGCCCATGATAGTTTTACTTTTGAGAACACATCCAATACTGATCTTTTATCAATGTGTAAAAAAGCCCAAAAAACGATAGAACATTACTTTGTCGTAAGATTGGAATGATTAGGATGTTATTTAACAAATCAGATTCCTTGCAGATAAGTAAGTATATATTTAATACGAACGGTTTACCTATTATTTTCTTCTAAAAAATGATATAGAAAAATAACGTCTCCTGTATAAGCGGGCTTAGATTGATTTCTTATCAAAAGTTTTGCTTCTACCACTACTTTTATGGTTCTCCTGAGGTCGGTGACAGATTTTACAGTTGCCTGAAGTTTTACATCACTACCTACAGTTACAGCTTGACCAAATTTAAGATTCTCAATTCCATAATTGATTTCCATTTTTACGTTTCTCACCTCAGCAATTTGTTTCCAGAGATAAGGGATCAGCGATAAAAGCAAATAGCCATGAGCAATAGTAGATTTGAACGGGCCTTCTTTTTCAGCTCTTTCTTTATTAATATGGATCCACTGGTCATCTAAGGTTGCCTCTGCAAACCTGTTGATTTGATTCTGATCTATGGTGTGCCAGTCAGAAAACCCAACCATTTGTCCTTCGAAAGCCTTATACTCAATAAAATTGTTAATGATAATCATATTTGTCTGTCTTTTTATTTAAACTGATTGGAATTCTTTCTTGAAAAACCTCTCACAAAATGTGAGAGGCAAATGAACATAATGGAAAATAAAAAGTGATTTACATCAATGTTCTTTCAAACAATATTTCAAAGGTTACTGGACTTTGAATTGTAAAAAAATATAAAAATATAATACTGAAATTGAAAATAATATTTATTTCAAACAGATGATATTAAAGTTTAATTATGCCAGTTTTACATTAACCGCATTTAAACCTTTATCACTCTTTTGTACATCGAAAACGACTTTATCATTTTCACGGATTGATCTTGTGTCTAATCCTGAAGAATGTACAAATATATCTTTACTCCCGTCTGTAGGAGAAATAAATCCGAAGCCTTTTGCTTCATTGAAAAATTTTACTGTGCCTTGTTGCATTGTAATTATTATTAAAAAATTATTTATTGTTTTCTGTAAACTCTACAGATTTTATTTATAAAATGATCTGACCGGCATTGTGAATCCTATCAGTTTTTGAATATTTTTAAGATCTAAGCGCTCATCGGTATCGCAAAATGAAATAGCGGTACCTTCCGTTCCTGCCCTTCCGGTTCTTCCGATCCTGTGAACATACGTTTCAGGAATATTGGGAAGCTCATAGTTTACTACATGTGGAAGATCATCAATATCAATACCTCTGGCTGCAATATCTGTAGCTACCAATACTTTAATGTTACTGCTTTTAAAATCATCAAGTGCATTCTGTCTTGCGGTCTGAGATTTGTTCCCATGAATCGCTGCAGCAAAAATCCCTACTCCTTCCAATTGCTGTACCAGCTTATTGGCAATATGCTTAGTACGGGTAAAAACCAGTGAACGCCTCATATTTTCATTTTGCAATAAATCAATCAACAAACCCGTCTTATCTCTTTTTTCCACAAAATAAACGGATTGTTTCACCGTTTGTGCGGTTGAAGATACCGGAGTTACAGTAACCTCTACAGGATTATTCAGAATTGTTTCCGCAAATTTTCTTATACCTGAAGGCATTGTGGCCGAAAAAAATAAGGTCTGCCTTTTCTGGGGAATCAGCTTTAAAACTTTTTTGACATCATTGATAAACCCCATGTCAAGCATTCTGTCTGCTTCATCCAAAACAAATATTTCTATTTTAGAAAGATCAATATGTCTTTGATTAACCAAATCCAGCAATCTGCCAGGTGTAGCCACCAGAATATCTACTCTTTTCCTAAGAGCCGCAAGCTGTCCGCCCGCTGGGACTCCTCCATAAACAGAGAGTTGTGATAAAGGTAAATATTTGCTGTACACAGCAAAATTCTCTTCAATCTGTATTGCTAATTCCCGGGTCGGTGTAAGTATTAATGTTCTGATCTCTTTATGATCAGGGGTATATTTTTTTAACAACTGAAGAATAGGCATTGCAAATGCTGCCGTTTTTCCTGTACCTGTCTGGGCACATCCTATAATATCTTTTCCTGCAAGAATATGGGGTATTACTGTATACTGTATTTCAGTTGGCTTAGAATACCCTGCTTCTGTTACAGCACGGATAATGGGATTGATTAAATTTAAATTTTTGAAACTCATCATAATGTTCGGTCTTCCCGATATTTTGTAAGCAAATTCCCTTTTCAGAATTTGAATTGGTGTATCATAATGATGAATAAAAAATCTTTTTTCTTCATCATTTTACTTGCTTAACTTCCGATAAATTACCTGTGTAGTATTCATGAGCCTGCAATAACGTATCATTCTAGGATGAAAAGACTTATGGAGTGTTTTCACATTCGAAACCCGATTGATAATTGGGTGGCTGAAAAAGCAAAAACTGAAAGAAAAAATGGTGAGTTTAAACTATTACAGAATGGCAAAGGCAGAAACCTGTTTTATAAATGTATTGCAAATATACAACAAAACAATTAGGCAACAGTAAATTTAATTAACTGATTATCAAAAATATATTCGTAGCTTACGCACATAAACTGAATTGTTTGCCTGTGCGGATGATTTTAAATTTCAGCCCCATGCAAAAGTCATTGTACATAACTCGTCCCCATTCCCAAACTACAGACCTGCATTCAGCTCTGCAGGTGAGGATTGCTTATTTTATTATGATCCATCATAAACCTGATACATTTAAAGAAATGTTTCAAAAAATTTATACAAGGGATCAGTTTTACCTTATTCATATCGACCGGAAAGCAAAAGCAGAATTTACAGAAGAAATACAATTATATTTAATACACTTCCCCAATGTGTATATTTTGGAAAGCATGAATATTGTGTCCGGAGGATTTAGTATGATCCGGGCTGAACTTAATGCGATGGAATATCTTTTGAATGTAAGTCATGACTGGGATTATTTTATCAACCTGAGTGGTGAAGACTCCCCACTCAAGTCACAAAATATTATACGTCAATTCCTTACCGTTAATAACGGAAGAAATTATCTTTTTTATTATGACCAGAAATTTTACAGGCCTGATACACTGCAAAGGATACAAAATCATTTTACAGAGCTAACCCATAAAATATCTTCATTTATTTATAAAAGAGAATTTATGAAGGAAGTTATCCCTTATATTGGTGGGAAATGGCTTATCCTTACAAGAGAAACCTGTGTATTTTTAACCAATAATAAAAGGGTAATGGATTTTGAAGATTATTACCTTCACACTCTTTTACCAGCTGAATCATTTTTCCAGACAGTACTCCTCAACACAGCCTTTAGTGATATTATTGTGAATGATGATAAAAGAGCAGTCATTGAAAAAACTTTTTTTAGTAAAGACCAATATGCTGACAACTTCATAGAAACTCTAAAATCCTCCAATGACCTTTTCATCAGAAAAATAGATGATAAAACAAATAAAAATATTCTAAAATATATTAATGACACTTATCTTCTTCCTTTACCTGAAATTAATGAAGTTGAAAGAGAACTTAAGAGAAATGATCACGATGACAAATGGTCATAAGAAAGCTTTGTACGCTTGTAAATAAATTAGGAACTGCACACAAGATAGTTTCATATGAATAATTAAAATAAAAATTGATGCTGATAAAAGAGGAGCTTTTGATGAACTATGGAGCTAAAATTGTAAATTTTACAAAGGGAAAATATGTATTTAAAGAAAATGATGACGTAGTCTCTTATTTTCAAATTTCAACAGGAACTGTGAAGATTGTCAGTGAGAAAAAAGCGGGTCGTGAATTTATTCACAACATTTCTATTCAAGGTGATTGTCTAGGAGCACTTTTCCTGTTCTTAAAACATCCATATTCTGTAAGTGCCATTGCAATGGAGAACTCTAGGATAATCAAATTGGAAAGATTGGGCTTTGATTTAATGCTAAAAGATAATCCCAAAATACTGTTAGATTTATACAAATATACCGCAGAAAATATGCATTATACCTACCTGATGAAAGGATTTGCATCAGAAAGCCCGTCAGAAAAAATAACGAATCTATTCAACTACTTAAAAAAATCAAAACCTCCGACTGATTCTTATCAAGTATTTCTCACCAGACAGCAAATTGCATCGCTAACAGGATTACGAGTGGAAACTTTTATAAGAACAATTAAAAAACTGCAAAATCTAGGAATACTCCTGGTTATCAATCGCAAAATATTTTATTAATAATATATCTTTTTACTTGACTAAAAACTTCCAAATTGAATATTATAATGGCTACAGAAAATAATTTAGGTTTGCTTTTCATAAAATTTATTTTTGATTGGTTAATAATTATCTATTAAGAATCTTCCCCATTTCCATTACTTATGATACTCTTCTTCTGTCACAGGTTGTAACCATTCGACCGAACCCTTCTTATTATCAGTGACTGCAATCTGAACGAAATATGAATTTTCACTAGCACCGTGCCAATGCTCAACATTTGCAGGACATTTGATAACATCTCCTTTATGTAAAATCTTTTTCGGCTGCCCTTTTTCCTGATAATATCCTATCCCATCAGTTACAAGGATAATTTGTCCACCGGGATGAAGATGCCATTTAGTTCTCGCTCCAGGTTCAAAAGTTACATTGCCTACACCCGTATTAAGTGTCTGTTCGTCCTGTCCCAGCATTTGCAGCCAAACGTTGCCTGTAAAATTGTTATTGGTTACTTTTCCCCCTTTAGGAAAAATATTAGTCCTTGCTCTTTCCAATGTGGATTTACTACAACAGCTTGATACAATTAATATTGATAAAAGTAATGTAACTATTTGTTTCATATTTATATATTTAATCTTAATTCTTTAATAAATACATGGCTTGTTATAATTTATTCTACCGTAACGAATGGTAGAACTTTCATGTTTTTATAGATTTTTTCCAAAAAATTCAGTCAGTTTTCTCACTGCTTTTTCTACATATTCAGGTCTCCAATACGTTTGGATATGCGTGGCACCATCAATGATGAATAGTTCTTTCCCTTTTGCATTTACTGCTTTCTGAAAAGCTTCATCGGTCATATATTTGGTGTCAGCTTTACCTCCAGCTATCATCAATAAAGGCTGATTAATCAAATCCATATTGTCCGCAGCATCCCAGGTCATTAAATCCAGTAAATTGCTGGTGGGATATAAAAAAGTAGAGTTGGGATGAGCATTGGTGCGATAATAATAAATATAACCTTCCCGATAGAGATCCGTATTTGTTTTCTGAATTTCTTCATCGGTAATACTTGCCACACCTGAATATATTATTTTACCACCCGCTACTTCCTGTGCCCTTGCGTCGGAAGCTTGTTTCAAACGCTCCTGAATAGTATTCAAACCAGAATTCATAAATCCATTACGTCTTACTTCTCCAGAATTGAACATACTTAAAGTAGCGACAGCCTTAAATCTTTTGTCCGATTGAGTAGCTTTCAATGTGTAACCACCGCCGCCGCAGGTACCGAATGCTCCGATTCGATTAATATCAACTCCGGGATATTGAGAAATAAAGTCTGCCATTCCGTGAATGTCTTCTGTTCTGTAAACGGGTTTATCGGTGTGACGGGGTTCTCCTCCACTTGCTCCCTGATAAGATGCATCTGCCGCAATGGTGATATAACCCGCTTCTGCTAAGCGTTGTGCATATAGTCCCGCTGTCTGTTCCTTAACCCCTCCATTTGGATGTGCGACAGTGATTGCTGCATATTTTTTTGAAGGATCATAATTTGCCGGAGTGTAGACATTGGCTGCAATATCAATTCCATTCAATTTATATTTTACCGGATGGATATTTACCTTTCCTTTTACATTTTCTGTGATTGCATCATCATAAACCAGTCCGAAAGGATTATTACGTTTGATTACCTCAATTTTTTCCATTTTTGTTTTTTGGGTTTGTGCATTCATATTAAAGCTTGTTGCTAAAACAATTAATGCAGTCATTGACATTATTATCTTTTTCATATTTCAATATTTGGCAGATTATTTAGATCTGTTTTTTAAAACCTGATTCAAAATCATTTTTGCTGCATTTGATTTTTCTTTATTAATAGTAGAACTGACAACAGTAACAAATTCATTCAACTGCTGTGGTGTCCATCCAACGTTTAACGAAATACCTAAATGAGATTGCAGCATTGGCTCGGCATCACCAATTGCACTGATTACGGAAATCGTCACCAATTCTCTTTGAGCATAGGTCAAGACATCTCTTTCAAAAATATCAGCAAACAGATGTTCCTTTAGAAATGTATCCATTATCGGTGCAAAGGCTGAATAACCCGAAAGTTTGTCGGATTGCGGTGTTTGTGTTAGTTGCCCCAAAATTTCTTTTCCCCGCTCATATTTACTTTTATCATTTTCTATAGTTGACGCTTCTTTTCCTATAGTATCGTTTATTCCTTTGGATTTTCTTTCATCAAGAACTTCCATAAAAGTCTGTAAACCTCTTATGCTTCTCGGAAAACCACAATAAGCATAAGTATGTACCAAAATTTCTTTTATTTCATTGATTGTTAATCCTGCATCCAGACCATTATTTAAACTTGCTCTTAATTCCTCTAATTTACCTTGTGCCGTAAATGAAGAAATGGCAATGGTACTTTTATCTTTTCCACTTAGATTATTGCTTTGTGTTGTCAATTGTTGTGCTTTCATATCAGTTGGAAAAAGTGATACACTTATTATTTGAATGATTAGAATGAAATATTTCAATTGCTTCATTATTTTACTTTTTAAAGATTAATTCAAGGACTCTATTTAGTCATTCCGATTTTAGTCAGCCATTCTTTCACTTTCTTTTCCGCTTCAACTTTCTTCTTTCCTTCCATTACGAATAAAATTCCATCACGTTCAATTCCTCCTTTTATGGTAAATCCTTCTAATATTTTACTATCTGGAGCTAATTTTTTCACGGTTTCAAAACTGCTTCCGATTCCGTAACCTGCATTGGTATTGAATGGGATAATTGTTTTCCCTTTAAAATTGTTCTGGCTCAAAAAACTTTTCATAGGAGGTGGCAACTGCATTCCCCAGGTTGGAAATCCCAAGAAGATCACTTCATATTTTTCAATATCTTCAATTTTGGTTTTAAGCGGAGGCAGAAAATCCGTTTCGTTTTCATTGGCGACCTGATCTACAATTTCTTTGTAATCTTCGGGATAAGGATTCTGTAATTCCAGCTCAACTAAGGTTCCACCGACATTTTGATGAATGATGTCTGCAATTGTTTTTGTATTTTTTGTTCTTGATAAATAGACAATCAACACATTTTTGTCTTTCGGCATTTCTTTTTTTTCAGACATTGATTTCTGAGCTTTTGAGCAAGATGATAATAACAGAAGTACTGCACAAAACCATACACTATAATTTTTCAACTTTTTCATATATCAATTATTGTTTAACAAAGTTCAGAAAAGAGCAGTTTAAAATCAGTAGACAGATTACGGATATCATAACCAATGTTACTTATCCAAACCTTTCTCTTTCAACCATTTTGATAATAATTCTGCGACTTCTACATTATTCAGATCTGACATTATAAAATGAGTATTTCCTTTGATTCCCAATTCCGGAAGATGGACAATAGTAACATCACCACCGTGACTATTGACAACTTTTGCCCATTGTCTTGCTGTTGCTAAAACATTTCTCCAAAAATTTAGAGATGATGCATTAGTTTCTTCAGTTGGAATATAATCTCCATAATAAACTACGATTGGGATTTTTGTCAGTTTCATAAAATCTTGCATCGGAACACCTTTTCCTCCTCGATTTCCTTCAGGCTCTTCTCCTTCCGGAAAAGTAAATCCTCCGGGTTCATAGGCAACAACAGCTTTAATTTTTTCATTCTTAATGGCTGTTTTCCATCCAGGTGAACCTCCTGCCGAATGGGTAAAAAGAATCCCGTTTCCTGATTTATCCATAACTGAAGACATTGCATTAACAATCGTTGCTTCATCTACATTTCCTGTATTTGGCGTCATCATCCGGAAAAATTGGTCCATAGAAATGCTGTCTTTTGGAAACTGAACGCCATCATTGAATTTGGGATACAAACCAATTCGAAATTGAGTAAACCAAGTCTGATCATCCGGCGTCCCGCTAATTTGTCCTGGTTTTGTAGTCTGCCCAGCTTCTCCACGACCTTGCTGATCGACAAGGTAAACACTATAACCGTTTCTTAAAAATAGATTGGCAAATCCTTCTCTTCCATCCGCAGTGGTCTGCCAGCTTCGTCTGGACTGCCCGTAACCGTGCAGGAAAACCATCGAAAGTTTTTTAGGTTTTACAGAAATTTGATAAAAAACATCAGCGTGGTCTCCGTGTCTTGTTTGTCCACCTTGGGAAACATTCCAAGGTTTTAAAGGATCGAAAACGCCTTCACTTTTGATAACCGATCCACCGGCTGAAAAATTGCCTTGTGATGCAATAGTAATTGGTTTTTGTGCCACCTTATTTTGTGCCTTAACAAAAAAATTGGAGACTAAAATTAAGATGATTAGGCTTAAATATTTTATTGTTTTATCTGTCATTGCTCGTTCTTTTAAAGTTAATTATCAATAATTTAGAAAAGAAAATGAATACAGTTTTCTTTTTAAGAATAAAATATTACACTTGATTGATTTTAGTATCCTTATTTTCCAACTCTTTCTTTTAAATGCTTGGGATATCTTTCTCCAACAACTTTAATTACAGAAAGAGCATCTTCGATTTCAGATAAATCCTGAGAAGTCAGTTTTAAATCTGCGCCGCCAATATTTTCTTTTAAACGATGTAATTTGGTAGTGCCGGGAATTGGAGCAATAAAACTCTTTTGAGCAAGAAGCCAAGCCAATGCAACCTCAGCAGGAGTAGCTTCTTTCTCCGTTGCAATTGATTTTAATAAATCTACTAAAGCCTGGTTTGCCTTTCTGTTTTCTTCAGAGAATCTAGGCACAATATTTCTAAAATCAGAATCTTCAAATTTTGTTTCTTCGTTAATCGCTCCCGTTAAAAAACCTTTACCTAACGGACTGAACGGTACAAATCCAATTCCTAATTCTTCCAATGTAGGAATGATTTCTTTTTCAGGTTCACGGTAAAACAAAGAATATTCACTTTGCAAAGCAGTTACCGACTGTACTGCGTGTGCTCTGCGAATCGTTTCCACGCCAGCTTCAGAAAGACCAAAATGCTTAACCTTACCTTCATTAATTAAATCCTTAACAGTTCCCGCAACGTCTTCAATCGGAACATTGGGGTCAACTCTATGCTGATAAAACAAATCAATATAATCTGTCTGCAATCTTTTCAAAGAATCTTCTACCACTTTTCTGATTCTTGCAGGGCTGCTGTCTAAGCCCTTTGTAGAATCTCCATTTTCAAATCCGAATTTGGTAGCAATGACAACATCTTTTCTAAAAGGTTTCAATGCTTCTCCAACTAATGCTTCGTTAGTGAATGGGCCATAACATTCAGCTGTATCAAAAAAAGTTACGCCATTTTCAAAAGCGCTTCTTATTAACTGAATGGCTTCCTGTTTTTCGGTTACTTTTCCATAACCAAAACTTAATCCCATACATCCTAATCCTAATGCGGAAACTTCTAATTTGTTATTTCCTAATATTCTTTTTTCCATTTTTACTAAATTTTATTTTGTTTTTAAAGGCGCTTCCACATCGGAAAATTGCTGTACAAAAGGAGGCAATCTATCTCCGATAATTTTAATAGCATTTAACTCATTGCTTAATTCCTTAAATTCATTTGTTGTGAATTTTATGTTATCAGCAAAACTGTTTTCTACCATATGTGCCATTTGTGTAGTTCCCGGAATGGGAACAATCCAGGGTTTTTGATGTAATAGCCAAGCTAACGAAATCTGCCCCAGTGTTACATTTTTCTTTTCAGCCCATTTTTTCAGAACCTCTACCATTGCTAAATTTTGGCTAATATTTTCAGGAGAAAAACGGGTTTCTCCGCCACGGATATCGCCTTGAGCAAATTTTGTATTAGCATCGATTGCTCCAGTTGTAAAACCTACCCCGAGTGGACTCCAAGCCACAAAACCGATACCCAATTCTTCGCAAAGTGGCAGAATTTTCTGCTCCGGACCTCTCCATAACAAGGAATATTCATTTTGAATGGCTGTTACAGGATGAATTTTATGAGCTCGTCTTACTGTTTCAACTCCGGGTTCGGACAATCCGTAATGCAGAACTTTTCCTTGCTTTATTAAATCCTGTATCGTTCCTACAACATCTTCGATTGGAACTTCCGGGTCAACTCTGTGTTGATATAATAAATCAATTCGGTCTGTGCGAAGTCGTTTCAGCATTCCTTCAACAACGATTTTGATATGTTCAGGTTTGCTGTTTAATCCCGGTAAACGTGCTCCGGTTTGTTGGTCGATATTCCACCCAAATTTAGTTTCAATCACAATTTTATTTCGGAATGAAGAAGTGGCTTCTCCTAAAATTTTTTCGCATTTAAATGGGCCATATGCCTCTGCTGTATCAAACAAAGTCACGCCATTATCAAAAGCTTTTTGAATGATATTGTGCATTTGCTTACGATTAGGAATCGTCGTTTGATATGTTCTGCTCATATTCTGAACGCCCAAACCAATGGCAGAAACTTCCAATGACTTTCCTAATTTTCTGCGACCCGATAAAAGACCTGATTCTTTATTATTCTCAACCAATTTATTATCAAGTGATGCTGCTTTCAATAATGAATCAAATGGTAATAATGCACTTCCAACTGCCGCAAGTCCTGCTGTTTTCAAAATATTTCTTCTATTCATTTTAGAATGTTTTTACTGCTTAAATTTTAACTTACAAATCCAATTTTCTTTCACTCAGCCATTTGACCATATTCGGGTCTCTGTGGTCAAAAAATAAGCTTGAAGCGGTATCTAATGTTGCGATAGCATCCATATCTTCAGATGACAATTCAAAATCGAAAATGTCAAAATTTTCAGCCATTCTTTCTTTTCTTACAGATTTCGGAATAACGATAACATTTCTTGTGGTCAACCAGTTCAAAATAACTTGCGCTACAGATTTGTTATATTTTGCAGCGATTTTTTTTAAAACCTCATTATTAAAAATATCATTCTTTCCTTCTGCAAAAGGTCCCCAGGATTCTATCTGTACATTATTTTCAATTAAGAATTTTTGAGTTTCTGTTTGTTGATGGAAAGGATGAGTTTCAATCTGATTAATTGCTGGTGTAAATCCACTATTAGCAATCAAATCTGCAATCCTGTCCGGATGGAAATTGGAAACTCCAATCGCTCTTACTTTTCCTTGCTCATATAATTCCTGCATTGCTTTCCAAGAACCGAAAACATCTCCATAAGGCTGATGAATAAGGTATAAATCCAGGTAATCCAACTGAAGTTTGTTCAATGATGTTTCAAAAGCTTTTAATGTATTTTCATATCCAGCATCCTGCACCCAAAGCTTTGTTGTTATAAATAAATTTTCTCTTGCTACGCCGCTGTTTTTAATCGCATTACCAACAGCTTGTTCATTTCCGTAAGATGCGGCAGTATCGATTAATCTATATCCAGTGGCAATAGCACCAATAACAGCTTTTTCACATTCTGCAGGATCCGGTACCTGAAATACTCCAAATCCTAAAACCGGCATTTCTACGCCGTTGTTTAATATTACTTTTTTCATTTTTTGATTTTAATTTAAATTATTGCTTCATAAAGAAGTTAATATTGTTTATCAACTTGTTATTGCAAATTTCCAACCTATTAATAAGCATATTGGTAGACAGATTACGGAATTTATAACCAATATTACTGTTCTGAGTCTGATTGTAAAAAAGAGGTTATTTTTATCTTTAGATTTGCATTAGAAAATGATACAGTAATGAGCAATTCAATCAATTTTGAAACAGTCGATGATTATAATCAATTTAATCAACACGAGACACTTCATCCTTTGGTAAGTGTGATAGATTTTTCAAAAGCGCATAAAAGGACAGGGTCTAAAATGTACTTTAATCTGTACTGTATTTTTTTAAAAGATGTGAAATGCGGTGACCTCAAGTACGGTCGGGCAACTTATGATTACCAGGAAGGAACGTTGGTTTTTGTTTCTCCGGGACAAATTGTTGATGTAGAAAATAAAATTGACATCTATCAGCCTTTGGGACACGGATTAGTTTTTCATCCGGATTTAATCAAGGGAACTTCTTTAGCTAAAAGTATTTCTGAATACGGTTTCTTCGGATATCAAACCAATGAAGCATTACACCTCTCTAAAAAAGAGCAGCAAATGGTTTTGGAAATGTTCGCTGATATTCAATCTGAATTGAGCCGACCAGTAGATAAACACAGTAAAAAAGTCATCACATCAAATATTGAGCTTTTTCTTAATCATTGTGACCGCTTTTATGACAGGCAGTTTATTACGCGGGAAAATATAAATAAGGGTACTTTAGAAAAATTTGAAGAATTACTAAACAACTACTTTTCATCTGAGAAACCTAATACCGTAGGGCTTCCATCTGTGGCTTATTGTGCAGATGAATTACATTTTTCACCCAACTATTTTGGAGATCTGATTAAGAAAGAAACAGGAAAAACTGCGCAGGAATATATTCAGAATAAAATTATTGATGTTGCCAAGGAAAGAGTTTTCAACATTGATAAATCTATTGCTCAGATTGCTTATGAATTAGGATTCAAATATCCACAGCATTTTATCAGACTTTTCAAGCAGAGAACGGGTGTCACTCCTAATGAATATAGAAGTTTGAATTAAATCTGTTATCACAATAATTATTTACTTTTTATTTGGAAGTCAAAAATTTTCTAACTCTCATACCAAATACCTCTATTTTATTTTCAATTAATATAGAGAAAAGCACAGCCAAATAAAGACTTACTATTGCAATATAATTCTTGTTTAATTTGCCTCAAACGTAGCAAATCATTGATAAAAGTGTTTGAAGATACGCTAGTCTTGGTCACATTAAAGGATTATTTAATTCTACGATTCTTTCCAAATCTTCCACTAAATGTTTCGATATCTCTTCGTTTATGGGTACAAAAAACCTCTGAAATCTTAGATTTCAGAGGTTTTTGATTTTATGGGTGGTTAAATGGGTAGCTGATTTTTTATATTCCACTATGTCACCTACTCTTTTGTTTTCTATCTCCTTAGCAAACAAAGTTTCTCTTTTTATTATCTCGTAGTACAGTATAAACTCTCCTCTTCTGAATTGAAAGGGTTTTTACTGTTTGGATAACTCTGTTTTACTGCTCAATAAGTCATAAATTTTTTTTGTATTTTCTGATACTTTATCCCATTCTCCAACAGAATAATATTTACAACTCAATGTGGTGTTTCTGTCAATGTATTTTAATTCTACATTTCCCACATAATCAGAAGCATTTAAAGCAGTAAATTTGGGTTTAAGAATTGAAGATTTAATCCAACTTTTTAAGCTGTCTTTTTCATTTTTGCTAAGATAAATTTTTGTTTTTACAGTGTCTTCAATAATATATTTTGGAGGAATATTATAAATCTGTTTATTCCAGATAATATTTTCAACTTCCGAACTATCAGAATGATTTTCAATTGTAATTTTCTGAAAAAGAGTGATAACCTCTAATTTTTCCCAATTGTCATTCTCTATTTTCTTTTCAGGTTGTTTTGCACATGAAAGCAAAAAAATCAGCATAAATATTAATTGTATTCGCATCGTTTTTTGAGATTATGTTTCTGTTTGCTTGATTAAACCACTGATAATCCTGTAGTATCCCTATAAATAACCCTGTTTTTGACAAAATAGCTTCCATTTGACAAATTCTTTATAAATACCAAACTGCCTTTCCCTTCGGAAGTCTTAATTAATTTCCCTTCGCTACTGTAAGTTCTTAAGTCAGAGGTTGTCCAGATAATATTATTGCTAGTCCCGATAGAAGCTGTATTTTTTTATAACAGAAATTTAAAATAATATACAATATCTTTTAACGGAGCTGGGGCAGCCCGGAACAGACATATATGTTAAACCAGGCCCTGGATTTAACTGACATCCAAAAGACTCCATACTGGCTACACATTCTGGTGTATATCCTCCCTGTACAATTTTTAAGTTTTCTCTTGAAACTCTTTTTAGATTTTTCATAATAATTAGTTTTTGTTTTAATTCCTACTCTTGGCTAAGCTTTTCGGATTCCGCTTTAATTTCACCCCCAAATTAATAAATTAAATCAACAATAATAAAATTATTTACAAATACCATAATTTATTTCATTCATTTCTTAAAAAGACATAACCAATCTTTATACGACAAACTTTATGTCTAATTTTTAAAGTTGTTTTTACAAAAATTCAGGATCGGTTTCCAATGTAGGATTTAGTTATTTAATCATAATAATTTTAAAAATATTTCAAAATATCCCTAACTTTGATATAAACTTTTAAAATAATACTCTCATGAATTCAGAAAACACCAATCAAGAAGAGCTGAACCAAAGTAATTTGGTAGAACATGCCAAAAGTTACATTGAGACGCAAAAACAAAACAATGAAGATGCGACTCAGCAAGGATGGTTTGAACTATTAATCAAAGACGACCTTGTGGGAGGTTGGAATGAAATAATAGACAGCTTTAAAGACGCTTGGGAAGTAGCTAATAAAATGATTGATTCCATGTTTGGAATGAATAGAGATGAAAAATAAAGCTATGAAAAGAACAGAACCTCCGCAATTGTGCGAGTTTAAAAAGTTATTCTGAACTTTAATGGTTTATTTTTTCAGAATAACTTTTTCATTATTTTTAAGCAATGCATAATTGTAAAAACAAATTAAGCCCTAGCATTGCAATTCTTTATGTTTATTTAGTCTCAAAATTTCAAACATAAAATCAACCCTTTCTTACTATTATCAACAATCTTTGCCGCTGCATTCACTACAGGTATAAAAAAGACTGCCCTTTTGAGACAGCCTCTTTTCAATGAATATTTACTTACTTGTTATGAATTTTCTTCCTCAAAGTGTCAATCCCCAATCCTGTACACCCTTGAAACAGAAATAGAGTCAAAAACATCAGGTATAATGTCTGAGGTAGATAAAGGAAGTAACTCAGCCATGTAAAGGGGTCCATTTCATACATTCCTGTTTCTGGTTTAATAGGATTCAGATCCCTAGGAATTGAATTCAGATCGTGGGTAAACAAAGCAACCAGGATGATAATGATTAAAAACACAGAACTTATTCGTGTCCAAAAACCCAGCATTAAGAATAAACCGAATATACATTCACAAAAAGCCGTAAAATGGGCAGTAAACTGAGGGAAAGGAAATCCTATACTGCTGATAGTATTGAACATATACCCCTGAAATATAGGGTGAAACAATTTATTAAATCCTGCAA
This sequence comes from Chryseobacterium nakagawai, assembly GCF_900637665.1. NCBI lineage: Bacteria > Pseudomonadati > Bacteroidota > Flavobacteriia > Flavobacteriales > Weeksellaceae > Chryseobacterium > Chryseobacterium nakagawai. Next base: position 1,557,230 of record NZ_LR134386.1, on the reverse strand, counting down.
TAAAGAAGAACAGGCCTATTAAAATCCTGCATATAATGTAAATGTTGTTGCTTTTTTTTTCGAAGCTTGATATTATTTTTTTCATTTTTTAAATTCTTTTTTTGATTACCTATTCATAGTCAAAGGTTTACCCCATGAATCTTAGTGAATCATGTAATCCTGAATGATATAATTGTTGTATTGTCCGGAAAAATTTTACAATGTAAGATCCTTATTAATTGCACCTTACGATTAAGTTAAATTTTAGGGGGAATCCAGATAGAGTTAAAAAACAAACAATAGGGCGGATCATCATACAAAAAGAATCGGTCACCAATTCCTTTACCTATAAATTTTTCAAATCCAAAAGAAGGAAAAGAAGCTGTAAAAAAGGGTGAGAAATTTGAACAATAATTGCTATTGCATTTTATTGGAGTTTTATTATTTTCTTCAAGATAAATCTTGTTACATTTCTGATTGGAGTTGGTTTGAAAAATATTTAAAACCGTGGTGGAGAATCTACTATAATCTGCTTTATGAATAAACAAAAGGGATAGCATTAAAAACAGACCCGCTATTTTTATATAATGCAATAAATCAGTTTGTTTCCCTATAATCCATCTTTCCACGGACACAAATATAGTAAAATATTAATGGCTGGTTTAACCACATAAAAACCAAAGACTCCATATCCATAAAAAATCCTTCTGAAAATTTTCAGAAGGACTTTACCTTATTAAAAAATGTCTTATTACTGTGTAAAATATTAGTCATCCTACGCAGCCTATTCTCCTCATCTCAGATCAGTTCTTTAATAATTTATTCGAAATTAATTTTCTTTTTTCAAGGCGTTCATTTGTTTTATCATTTGTTGTTCCTACCTTCTTTGAAATTTTAGTTTCTCCAACTATGCTTTGTGATAACACATAAAGTATCCCAATCCAAGCTGTATTTGCAAATACTAAAAACATTAATATCATATCTATTATTGATAATGTATCCATTTTTTAATTTAATTCTGTATGAACTTTTTCAAATGTAATTTTTTATAACTCATATAAATGCAGTCAGCACTCATTCTCTGAGTTTATTATCTGATGTTACTTTTACTCCATAAGATACTAATGGAAAAAGTGATTATTTTTCCAATTTTAACCAAAAGAAGTCATTCCATCCTTCAATTAATCTGGTTGGATCAGTATTTTTGCTTCTATCCTGCTCCGGAATCTGAACGATTCTTTTATCTTTAACAGTAAAATTGTATACTCTAGGCTTATTTTCTCCTTCTACTGAAAGTTCAATTTTGTAAGCACCGTCCGTAAGGCTCGAAAATTTAACTTCACCAGGTTTATCAATGAGTTTGAAGGCACAAGAGACATCGTTCCATTTCCCCTGCTCTACCTGAGCCGTACTTGGACCATTCCCATAATTCTGCGCATACAATTTATTGTCTTTAAACATTTTTACAGACCATTTTACGCTTTTGTTGGTTTTTCTATTGTTCGCAGGATTGGGCTGAAACTCTTCGTGAGTGATATAATATCCAAACACCAGATTTCCTGTATCAGCATAATTTATGTAGGCAAAATTATTCCATGGACCACGCGTCACATACATTTCATTGATAGCTGCATAAGGGTCGTTATTCGTTAACTTAACCAATTCAAAATCAAATGAATAAAACATTTTATCACCGGCATAAAAATCTAACCTGTAATTTCCTGGTCCCCATTGTGTTATAAACGATTCAGATCTTCCCACAAATTCATCATCACGTTTGTAGCGGCTGCTCGGTGCATTGAATTTCGTTTTCTTACCATCATCAAAAACCTGATCCCCGGAATATTCAAAATAATTCATGTATTGATTATTTTTATATACCTTAATTTTTAAATATTCTGCCTGATCAGTGATTGGACTTACCGTTCTTCCGTCTACTGTTTTATTAGGGATAAAAGTGGCTGTATAGCTATCAATTGTTCCTGCAGTAGTTCCATAAAGAAGGGAGTTGAAAGTAACAGCCGGAGTCTGCTTGAAAGTACTCCAATCTAATTTTAACCCCGCTGAACTGCTTCCCTTTTTGTTTTTGTCTCTTTTGACAATTTCGGCTCCTTTTTCTACTACCTTCGATGCTTGAGACACCTGAGTTTTTGCATTCATAATTTTGTTGAGTAGCTGAGCATTGGTATTACTAAACGATAATAGCAACAACCCAAACAGTAAAGTTTGTTTTTTCATATGATATTGTTTTTTATTATACTGATAAACTATCCTTTAATAGAATTACAATGCAATGATAAATCAAAAGAAAATCATAATTTTAATGAATGAATATTCGTAGGGATTTGGAGGAAATTCGTTCGGCTTCTGAAATTATTTATAAAGAAAAATCCCAAACTCCGTAAAATCAGAGCCTGGGATAAGGTTATTAGTTTTTGTATTTTTCTTAGGAACTTTACAATTAAAGATCTATGATCCTATACTTGTTATTTTTCCATCTTTACAATGCAATAATAGGATAAAACATCATGATAATTCCGACAAATGAACATTTGCCGGAATTGAGAGGAAATTCGTTGGTTTTTTAAATAAATCTGTTCAAAATAATTAAACCTGAAGGTTTTGCAGCAAAAGAAGAAAGTCTTCTTTTTTTCGTACCGAAAGCGGAATGGCCACCTTGTTTTTCATCACAACGGTATTCCCGCCATCTGTTTTTATATAGTGATCAAAATAGGCCATATTGATTAAATGCGATTGGTGCGTTCTAAAGAAATTAAAGGGTGTCAATAGGCTTTCATATTCTTTTAAATTGGTAGAAACCACCAGTTTAGGTGCATTAATAAAGTAAAAAGTAGTATAGTTTTTATCCGACTCACAGTTGACAATATCCTGGATATTAACGGAATAGATCTTATCTGAAGTTTTCAGAATTAAATTCTGAAGATTCTTCGGACGTTCAAGATTGGCAAATAAATTATTGAGTTTTATATCAAAAATTTCTTTACTCAATAGCTCTTCAGCTTTTTTTACGGCTTCCACCAATTCACCGGCATTTAATGGCTTTAATAAATAGTCAATAGCGGAAAAGCGGAAGGCTTTTATGGCAAAGTCTTCATACCCTGTAATGAAGATTGTTTTAAAGGTAATGGGACTTAGCTTTTGAAGCAAGTCGAAACCGGTACCGTCTGGCATTTCAATATCCAGGAAAACAATATCAGGTGATAGCTGTCTGATTATTTCAATTCCGGATTCTACAGAATCTGCCTGTCCGATTATTGTAATATTAGGACAATTGGCTTTAATTAAAGTACAGTTTTTCTTTCTGATTTCCTGATTATCATCAATGACAATGGCTCTTAACATGGTGTATTAGTTTTCGTGAATGTAGGGTATTTCAAATATAATCTTGGCTCCTTTTATGTTTCCTTCTGCATCAACTTTATTTTCTGAGATGACTTCAAAATCTTTATTCTGGGTATAGTTCAGTAATCTTTCTTTGGTTATTTTCATAGCCATTGATTTATGCCCAGACTGTTTTTTCTCATCATTAAACCCTAACCCATTATCAGCTATTTTAAAAATTAATTTCTCCTGATCGAAAGAAAAAACAATTTCAATTACTCCCTTCTCATCTTTATTTCTAATTCCATGTTTAATGGCATTTTCTATAAACGGCTGTGTGAGCATTGGAGGTATAAAATAGGATTCTGTATCGGATATATTTACCATATTGATGCTATAATTAAACCTATTATTATAAAGAAGCTGCTGTATGGATAAGTAATTTTCAACCATATCAATTTATTCTTTCAGCGAGATATAATTCTCATTAGAATTTTCCAGAATTTGCCTTGTTAATTTTGAAAAACTATTCAAATAGGATATCGCAACAGTTTCTTTCCCGTTCATAATAAGGCTCTGAATGTTATCTATCGAATTGAAAATAAAATGTGGATTCATTTGAGATAGCAAAAGTTTTTGTTTTATTCTGTCTTTTTCAAGAACCGTAATTTTTTGCTTCTGTTTGTTATTTCGGTAGTAAAAATATCCGCCCAATACTACTAATAGTAAGACTCCTGAAAGCGCAATCAGCCAGTTGTTTTTAACTGCCGCTTTCTTTTCGGCATTTAATTGTTTTTTTTCAAAATTATATTTGAGTTGTTGTTGTGCTAATGCATTTTTTGAAGCTTCCATATTACTGGAATCATTTAACTTAGCCTGAAATTCATATATTTCCAGCGCTTTCTTGAAGTTATTATTTTCTTTGAGTACTTTCAGCAGCAAATCTGAAGCGTTCTCCTGAAGCTGTAAATTCTTGATTTTCTTACTTATATGAAAGCCTTCTGACAAAAAGGATTCTGATTTATTCAGTTCTTTTTTCCGGTAATATAAATCTCCTAAATTGATATAAGTATTGGCTTTTGATAGTTCGTCATCATTATTTTTAAGAGCTTCTTTCAGAAAGAATTCGGCTTCCTCGTATTTTCCTTCCGCCATTTTTACCTGTGCAATTTTGCCCAGACATATCCCGGTAAAAGCCTCATTTTTCACCTTCCTGAAATAAGAAAGTGCTTTATTAAAATAACTGAGAGCTTCTTCATATCTCTTTGAAGATAGGTAGAAGGTCCCGCAGTTGACCAATGCTTCACTCAACCGGTATTCATCTTCTCCAGCCAGCTTTTTCTTGGAATTAAAATAATCAATGGTTTTTTTCGAGTAAGCAATGGCTTTATCATACATTTTCTGGTCTCCATACAGGGTTGCCAATGTATTATTTACATAGGAAATTCCATCCGAATTTTCCTCCGGATTTTTCTCAAAATACCTTAGTGCGGTAAACAAACACTGTACAGCTCTTTCCTTATCATTAATATGAGAATAAAAGATCCCTTTATTCACCATCAGATAATTCATTTCGTCATAGGCTCCTACGGATTTAAACAATGACATACTTTTATCCATATTAGACACAGCTCCTACTACATCTCTTTTTAAGGTACATTGTCCTGCTAGATTGGAATAATAAGCAGCCTGATATTTGGTGTATTTTACATGTAAATCCTGCGAGTTTGTACTTTTTAAATTTTTCGAAGCCAATTTTCCCATCATCTCATTCAAGATCTGTACTCTTTTATCATTAGCCGGTATTTGGTCCATGATAGTAGCAATCCCCATCAGCTTGGTTGTATCATGAATTCTCGAATTCTGCAAAACCTTCTTCAAAGAATCAATAGTTCTATCCTGACCATAAGAGCTTGAAAAAATTAAAAATAGAAATGTGGTTACCGTTATTAGTTTAGTTTTAGACATAAAATAAAAGAAAGAATTGTATTTCGGACACAAAAATTAGCATTTGGGAGCTTATATCTCCTCCGATTTCTTTTTTCTTTAAATTTTCGTTAAGTATTTTCCATATTATATAAATCGGAGCGCAATATATAAATTAAAATTAAGCTTAGAGATAAACTTTAATTTAAATATTCGTCCATTATCATACAAAGATATTCGTGGCCACTCAAATAATCTTTTCCCATTCTTTCATCTCTTTTATCTTCCCCATATTATTGTATCTTTAACCTCATTTTCAACACCAACACAGATTACCATATGAAATATTTCGTTTCATTTATTTTTCTTTTACTCGCTACTGTCTGCAACAGTCAGAAAAAAACAAATTCCAATAATTCCGTAGAAAAGATCATCATTAAAAAGAATGATTGTATGACTGGGGATTGCCCTACTTATACGATCATTATTCATAAAAATGGTAAAGTTGAACTGAATGCCCGAAGAAATATACCCAAGAACATGAATGGTGATTACACCTCAACGTTGGGCTATCTAGACTGGGAAGTAATTACCCACATGGATTTTACTACGCTAAAGAAGTCTTATGGAAACATTGGGTATGTCGACTTTCCTTCTACCGATCTTGAAATTTATTTTTCTAAAAGAAAACCTAAAAAAGTATATGATCATGATAATCATGGTACCCCTGGGCTTATAAAATTATATGAACACATAGATCTTCTTTTCATTAAGCTGCGTTGGAAAAAAGTAAAGCAATCAACACAACCTCATCGTTTCTGAGATAATGATTATATTTAAATATAAAAATTCCTGAGGATGTCTCAGGAATTTTGTTTTTATATGCTTTATTGACTCTGTTTTTTAACCCAGTGAATATTTTTTTCTAAACTGTATTCTTACTTCTGTATATTACCATTGCTCTCCTTTTTGTTCAAACTCATTCAGAGCATTAAAGTAATATTTCTCCTTATTTTTCCTAAAATAAATTTTATCACCAACAATATTATTTCCAAGGAAGGTTCGTTTGAGTATCAACGTATTTTTTTTGCAACAATATGCAGTAATCTCTATTGGAACATTACTCCAGTAATTAACCGTTTTTATGCTTACATTTTTGCCCAGCCACATATTTTCTGTTCTGTCTTTGGAGACAAAGGTACTATCGTCAGTTATTTCTGATGAATAATAATATAATTCTTCAACGTCTTATTTAAAATCTTTATTTCCTGAGCATGAATACTAATGCTACTCAGAATAAAAAACTGTATTATTTTTATTTTAAAATTCATAATGATACATGGAATGCAACATTTAGGATTTATAATACTGTTCTTTCATCAAGCTATTTATATTATTTGGATACCTTTCTTTTTGAAACCTTAGTATTTTTTTTTATTGGATATTTTTTATTGTCAATAGACAACAAAAAATTTTTCGGAAGATTATTTTCTATTTTCCCGTTTTCATCTTTATAGAGCGTCTCATCTTTGGTTAATATCCAATTGTTATATTTAGGGAAATAGGTGTATTCTTGTGTATATTCTGTATCAGCAGAGGCATCATACAATATAATACATCCGGGGCCACAATTACTGATAACAGGAGAAGAGACATAATTTAAATTAAAATTATAATTCTTTTTTGATTTACCCAGTACCAAAGTCGCTTTACAGGTCGGCTCGTTAATCTCCTTAATTTCTCCAACCTTATAACATTTATACATAAGAGTGTCATCAATTTTATCATTATTAAAATCCCCTACAACCTCCTGAGCTGAGAAAAAGGTAGATAAAAATACTATACTTAATATATTAATTTTCTTTATCATCATATTCCTGTATTTCTTTTTTGTTTTTTTCTCTTTTCCCCCACTTGGTGTCTTTTATGGCACTTGTATCGTAAGTATAAACTCCCAGATTTTCTATTTTCTGATTTTTACAGTTATCCTTTACTTTCATATTCTTCAAAATCCTTTTTAGGTTTTCCTTTCTATGTGTAAATCCTGTCAATCCTCCATTTACCCCAACTGCTGCTGAGATAAAATCATCGGTATCAGCAAATTTATTCAAATCACCCCATGATGAGCGTTCTCTCCAGTACCATGCAGCCGAATTACACACATGTTCCAAATCATTGGCTACAATATCCGGGTCCTGAGTGTCCGGTTTCTTGATCTTTGCAAAATATGCTTTATAAGTATCTTTCCATGTTAGCTGAATTAATCCTCTTCCCTTATATTTCGGACCGTCTCCTTTTGTATCGTTCTCACGGCTTAAGCATTCAAGATACCTGTTATGACCTCTCAATATTCGGGCCGTACCATTTTCTTTATATTTTATCTTATCTTTTTTGAATAAGAGGTATTTATTATAATTTTCAAGATGCGTGGTAGGGTCGTAATCCCAGCCATCAGCATATTCTAAGGTGGTATCCAGTCCTGTTTCCGCTTCCACCTGTGCCAGAAAATGAGCCTTACGAAGACAACTGTTTATATCATTATCTTTCATGGCTTTATTCAGTGCCTTTGTGAATTCTGTATAGCTTTTCTTATCCTCTGGCAATGGACAGTTTTTAGCTGTAAATAATTTCTTTGAGTTATAAAACCCTTTAATATCTTCTTCTGTAAATTCTTTCTCGCAATAACATTTTTTATCTTCCTCCGGATCCGGTACAGGTGCCCCTTTTCCATCAATACTTTCCGGAGCATTGACCTGTCCGGAGGTTACAAATTCTATTTTTCCTGTCTCAGGCGGTATGTTACCTGGCATTTTGCCTGTTCCCGGTAAAGTGGATTTTTTTAACAGCACATAGTTTTCCTGAACTTTTGCAGTTCCAAAATCCTGCCACTCTGTAAGAGAAATCATCTGAAAGCCATCATCAAAGATAAAATTGGGGATCTGTTTTTCTACTACAGTCCCGGTAAGTTTGTCTTGCGTGGTCGGTACATTATTCAACACTTTGAATGTTCCCAAATGCGCATTGAATTTAATTTTTGCTCCATCTATAGCCAACAATAGACCTTCTTCAGTTTTATCCTTCTCTTCATTTTTTGCACGTTGATCGTCCAGTTTTTTACTGTTCTCTGCCTTCTGTTGCTCATTATCCTGAGCAGGAGCCTGATTCTGAGTTTCAGGAGTATTTCCCTCTCCTTCATTCTTTACCCTATCCATAATAATGAATGTTTTAAATGAGAATTTTGTTTTTTAATTTCTATGAAACCTTCTTCATATCGATCTTCCTTCCAGACAAACAACCCTCTGAATTGTTCAATGTTTGATTCTTCCAGGTTTTCGGCAGATATTTTCAAAGCCAATATATTCCCGTCTTTTACAGGATTTATGATTTCTGTAAAGCCTTCGGAAGATTCTCTTTTCATTTTAGTATCAAATGAATTCAATAAGCCATTAAAAAGCAATCCAAACATTTTATAACTTCCTAAAAAGACGATCAGCTTTGTCTCATCCTCCAACAAATCACTGATCTGGCTGAAATAGCGGTCTACAGCATCGCCTTTATGCGTCTCAGACAAATGTGCCTGAATTTTTGCCCATCTTAACCGTAAGAAAAGTAAATTATCTATTGCGGTAATATTCCCTTCATCATCTACCCTGCATTCTATTTCATCAAACAGATAGCTTATTTTTTTAATAAATTTTCCCATTGCATCTTCATCATCAGAAAAATCAAATTCTACCACCAAAAGCTGAAACCGATATTCTTCCTTTACTTTTCCAAGGTAGTAGACCTCAACCTGCCTGGCATAGCTTTTGGTGATTTTGTAAGCAGGATTTTTCTGTTCGGTTACAATGTTTTCCAGTCTGTACGTTTTCTGATGGAAGTTCTGCAATATATTGGGTATCATATTTAATATATTATTCTTTGATAATCATTATTGGGATCCATTCCCATCCAGTCTCTGTTGGCCGACCAGTGAAGGTATTGCTTACGTATAATCCGTAATAATGTTTGCGGATGATAAGCGGTAACCGTCACTTCTTCCAATGTTGTCGTTTTCATTTTATTCCCGTTTTCATCCAACTTTTCTTCAGGAGGTTCTTGCGGATCAGGTTCCTGTACTGGCTCAGGATGTAACAGTCTTTGTAATGCTTTCTCTTGTTTTTCTTTTTCAACCTGTTCATCAGATTTGAAATCCCATTTACCATCATTCTCAAATACATAGCCATGTAAAAGATCTTTTGCATGAGGCAAATATTTATCATTTTCTATGGAAAAAGTGGTCTCTGTTTTCGTCATTAACTGGTGATCGTACAGATTTTCACCATGTTCTTCCATAAAATGCAAAGGGATATAGCTGTATTCTTTCCTTAGAAATCGGGTTCCGGTTATTTTACGGTACACCCCTCCTAAGGTAAGGACATTCAGGAAGCTATTATTGATTTCGATCTGATTACCATCAAACCAATATTCATCAATCAGTTGTTGTCTGCGTTTATTGAGAAACCATACGGGTTTGTGATTGGAAGTTTCTATTTCATCCACTTTCTCTGTTCCGTTTTCATAAGCACCACCAATATCGCAGTGTACTCCGGGAAATTCTTTTTCAATACTTCCCGGAAACTTCGTTAATGAAAAATTTTCCCGGTGCTCATTGGCTGCTGTAAAATGAACAGCCTTAAAGTAAGGCCCCGGATTTTTGAGCTGTAACTGCTCTACATCATCTCCGAAATTGTATTTAGGTCCTAAAGCAGAATGCTTCATCCCTTCCCATCCTACACGTCTGAGCCCTCCCATATCACCAAATTCTTCATAAGAAGATACCGTATCATATACCCCGATAAAACGAACATCAAGATCTAAGTCTTCAAGTTGTTGCTCAGATAAAACTTTTTTACTTAAAAGATAATATCCCAGAAAACCAAATTTTGGAAGTTTACCATCTTTGATATATTTCGGATCTATTTCAATATCATCTTTATCTATCCAGATATCTCCATATTCAGGAATCGCTGCCGGACCATAAGGAGAATTAACCTGAGTATATCCTATGATCTTTCTCGATTTTTTGATCTCAACATCTTTGGGTCTTTTATTTCCATTGATTTCGTAAGCAAAATTTCTTGCAGCAGCAGCTCCACGACTAAACCCAAAAGTATCAATGGTAATTTTCATTAATTTTACTTTACCATTTGTCTCAGCAATAAGTTTTTTAATGCGGTCAGCGGTCATTTCACATCCTTTCCTTACTTTCCCCCGCACTCCGGTTTTACCGGACCCATATTGAAATCCATCATCTACATCTCTGTTATTATCCAGTGTTCCGATTCCTTCTACATACACTCCATAGGTAGTCTGTTGGCAACATTTATACATTCTGGCGACATTGGTATAATCGTTACTAAAACTATTATCAACCCCCTTTTTATCCAACCATCCCTGATGGCTAGATTTAAGATACTGATGATATTCAGAATTATCATCCAGCATCTTTTTCTTTTTCAGTCTTTCATATTCTTCTTCCTGTAAGATTCTTGTCTCTTTAATTGCCTTTTCTTTTTCCTTGATCTGATCATCTGTATCAGTACTGCTCATTTTATTCTTTCCATCCCTGTAATCCATCCTTAATTCGCTGTTTTTCAAATTATTCAGAGTACCATCAAAGAATACTCCGAATTCCAGATACAGCTCATCTAGAGGAGTTTTAGGATTGCCTGTGTTGTATACAAAAGTTTTTCCCATAGTTTTGTTTTTAGAAAACCTCTACTTTATCAGTCTTTATAAAGGCTTCTTTACCATTTTCACCTCTTAGCTTTATTGTGAAATAGCTGTTAGCCTCATTAACCTTAACGATAATGTCCGCTTTAGTTGAATCAGGATCATCACCAAACACTGCTTTAAAAGCTTCCAAACCTGAGTTTTCATTCAGGTCACAGTGAGCACCATACATTTTATGATCCGCTCCTATATAGTCAAACATAATCCTTACCGGGATGGCTCTTTGTTCATTTACTGCCAATATGTTTTTTGCCGTGTCAAATTGTTCTTTTTCTCCATTAATTGTAGATACCTTAACATTAACTAATGAATTGAGCTTGGCATTTTCCGGCAGCTCGAAAACAGGTTTCCAGCTGTATCGGATTCTATAGGTATCCCATAAACCAAATGGAATAGCTTTTCCTTTATTTTTTTCTTTTACCTCTGCAGGGATAACCTTACCATTATTAAACACATCATCAAGGTAATCTTTCCTCCAGAAACGGTTCTGATGGCTATCCAACTGGGCAATTTCTGATTCCGGAATTGTTACTTTTTTAGCCTGATACCGTCCTACTTCCTTCTGAATTCCGACGCCGGCTATCCAAACTACTACTACACCTCCGGGAGCCATTCCAACGCCAATTTCATCATAATTTAAATGTTCAGTCTCACCACTTCCATTCGTCACTTTTGTTTCATACCCTTTACTGAAGTATTCTTTAATTTTAGCAATATCAATGGTAGTATCGATCATGTAAAACTGGTTTTCCATATAAGATATCCATACAAAATCCAGTCGGGAAGGAAGACTTTTAAAACCATTTCCCATCCCATGATTGATGGAGCCCCAGGCACCATTTCCAGGTATCATCCCAAAGCCTAAACTTACCCATTCTCCACCTTCACATTCTATCCCTCCTTTATATACTTCCATCGGATATCCCAGAGGAGCAGAAGTTCCTTCAGTCCATTCATATTTTGTCATAGTTTCAGTTTTTTTAGGAGCTTTTTTTTCCTGACACGACATCTGGGTAAAAAATAAAAAGCTTAAGAGATATTTTAATATTTTATTCATTCTTACAATCTTATAAAGTAATTATGTACTCCACTACCATACATAATTAATTTTTACACAACAATTTCTGTTTTCAAGAGCATAGTCGGGGAACTATAATTAACAGGATCACGGATATGATGATAAAACCTATACCCCCTGAATAGATACCGAATAATGTAAAATCACCTATCCCTTTTTTCTTCTTCTGAGCTGCTATTATAAATGGCAGAAAAAACAATACGGGTAGAAAAGCACCGCAAAGCCATACAGCCAACCAGCCGCAATCACCGTCACTATACCCGGTAAGATCCATAACACTTAATGTAATGATACCAGTGAGGATGACAAAAACTACAGATAAGAACAGAGCAATAAGTCCTTTTTTCAACATATATTTATCCTTTATTCACTTTGGCATCTATCTTCCCTAGCATTTTAGCCACTCCCGAGCTTTGTAACAAAATGTCGCCATTCTTTGCTTTATGAGTGGTTGTGGAAGTAGTTTCTTTCAAATCACCCGTTACATTAATGGTTTTATTTTCATTAATGGTCTGTTTATAATTCCTTGAAGTAAACTTATGGTTATTGGTAATATTAATGGCGTTATCATTTCCTACCGTGGTCTTCATATCCTGTCCAACATTTATGGTAAGATTTTCCCCTGCATTGAATGTCATATTCTTTGGAGCTGTCACGATGATATTTCCTTTTCCATCCATGAAATAATTATTTCCACTAGGATCAATGATGGTAACACTTCCTTCAGCATCATTCATCAAAACCCGGATTCCACTTCTTGTCTGTATGGATTTTAAGTGATTATCCACACCACCTCCCATAGCTGTACCACCATGAAACATTCCGCCCATGACAAAAGGACGGTCCGGGTGATTGTGTACAAAACCTACCATTACCTGATCTCCTACTTCAGGGATGGCTACATATCCTCTGTTTTGAGTGATCTGATCTGTTCCTCCGGCATCGGGAGCCATCATTCGTATAAAATTGGTAGTATCATTCAGCTGCCAATCGAATCTTACGGTAACTCTTCCCTGCCCCAGCGGATCTGTATTGGATATAACTGTTGCGATCTGAGGTTCTGCAATGGGCAGTGTAAAATCCGGAGTCGGAATATACCCTGTATCTGAAGCGATCGCCTCAAACCTTCCTTTATAACGCCCCAGTGTATCTACTTCATGAGTCACTTCTGTGACCATCAGTTTGGTAAAATAAGAGGTTTGATTACTGTCGGTTTTCCGCATTTTGATGTCCGCAACACATCCCGGATGTAAAAACGGGATGGTAGTCCCTCCTGAAACGGTAAAAACATCAACCGCCCTGCTTCCGGCAGTACTGGTTTGAGAAATCACCACGTCCATATCGGTGGCTGCCTTTATAGGAGCAACCTGCAATGATGGAGTCTTAAAGATTTTATCGTTATTCTGATAGGCTGTTTTTGCCAGATTTCCTACATGTTTAATGGGAGTTTCTCCTGAAATAAGTTTCGTATTGGAACTGCTGTTATATCCATAAAATCGAGGTTTGATATGAACAGCTTTCATTTCTACATTAATATCAGAAACATTGCTTCCATAGATGAGTTCTACAGCTTTATTTTGAGGCGGCATATTTCCGAAATGAAGGATTTCACCGTCATAAAAGAATTGCTCACCATAAGCTTCTGCCATTCTGCAAAGATAATTGTAGTGGGTCTCGTTGTATTGGGAACTGTAAAGAATCTGAGCAGATGCTTTAGCATTCACTTTTACATCAAATTTACTGTTTTCGATCCCTTGTTTTATAACGTCGGTAGCAATAATTCCCATATTGACAGGCTGGTCACCCCCAAAACTTTGGGTATGAGGAGCAGCATCCAAAAGAATGGTGGGGCTGTATCCTTTCAGGACAATATTTCCAAGACTGTGATTTTCCTGACTGAATCCTACTTTTGTAATAACCCCTACAAAAGTTCTTTCAGGGCTTCCTTCTACATCTTTATATTTAAAAACTACAGTCAAACGTTTTCCTAAAAACTGCTGAGCTTCTTCCAGATCATGGTTTTGTACCCCATCTAAGGTATCATGTGCCAATGTCAATTCAAAATTATGGTGTTTCTTTACACTCTGCTGTAAGCGGAAGTGTTTGAAATGTTTGAGTATTTTGCCTTCAATCACGATATCCAGCTTCACCACACGGTTGATTCCAGGAATATGATTCTCCGAAATCTTTTCGGAATTCGAGGTATTTTTATTCATATTAATGCAAGGTGTTTGACAGGCTTTTATTTTCAGAAAAAAAATCTAAAAAATAATATCCTTTCTATAAAATTATAAATTTTTTACAATATAAAATCCACTTTTACCCGATTTATTTTAACAATTACAGAAAATTGATAAGAGTATTTTTCTGGATTCTGACTTATTCATAAGAGCCAAAAAAACAGAACAGTATCTATTGTACCATTCTGTTTTATATGTACTTGATTTTTTTAAGTGACCAGGTTCTTACGCGCTAGGCCAAGCTCCGTGATAAGCAGAGTTCCCCAGATCAATCTGTTCTGCACTTACCACAAAAGTAATATACATACTGTTTTCGTCTACTGCATCGAAGTCTACTTCGTGCTGAATCACGTATCCATTCTGCCACTTTAATGTTGTTAATGTTCCTTCTTCGTGAGATTTATTGAAGGTAATTTCTCCTACAGTTGGCTTGTACTTTCCGTTCAGCAAGCTTTCAAGAATGTCTGATTTTTCTGTTGCTTCCACTGTAATTTTGATAAGAGCGTTAGAAGGATCTGATGCTACACGTCCTGAAACGTCTGTAGATCTTGATACGCTGTAGTTAAGCTTTAATAATTTTTGTCCTTCTCCGTTGTTGAATTTTAAAATTCCTCTTGAATTTCTTTCTGCCATGATTGTAAATTTTAATCGTTAATATTGTGTGATTTGTTGTTTTATATCACCAAATATAGATCTAATTGCAATAGCAAAATACAAATTGATAAGAAATTTAAAAAAGTGTAGTAATACTACGACTAACACTTGTTAGGATAAATATAGTCTGAAAATCATACACTTACTCTTGGCATTTTTCTTTAACACGTATCTAAAAGTTCATTATTGATCAGGATATATTCACCCCGAAAAGATGCCCCACCAAAGCAGTAATTCCCATAGCTACCGTACCCCAGAAGCAGATTCTCAACACTGCTATTTTAATACTGGAACCTCCTGCTCTGGCTGAGATTGCTCCTAAAAGCATCAGAAATATAATAGAAAAACCATATTGAAAATATACCATCTGCTTGATAGGAGCTAAAAGAGAAACGGTAAATGGTAATAATGCTCCTACTGCAAAAGATCCGAATGAAGCGATTGCTGCCTGTAAAGGTTTTGCCTGAGTAATTTCATTGATTCCAAGTTCATCACGGGCATGCGCTTCCAATGCATTATGCTCTGTAAGTTCAATAGCAACCTGCATTGCTGTTTCTTTCGTACACCCCCTTCTTTCATAGACCTTAGCCAATTCCCGTAGTTCTACTTCCGGCATTTCTTCAAGTTCCCTTTGCTCCCGGATCAGATCTGCCTTTTCAGTATCTTCCTGTGAACTTACAGAAACGTATTCTCCAGCAGCCATAGACATTGCTCCTGCAATCATTCCTGCCAAAGCAGCCAAGATAATGATATGCCGCTCAGGTTCTGCTGCTGCCACACCAATGACAATACTTGTAGTAGATAGCAGTCCGTCATTAGCTCCTAAAACAGCTGCCCGAAGCCAGCCCACTCTATTTACATAGTGCTTTTCCAGTTGATGATGCATACAATAATCTGTGTGTTGGTGTTATTTTAAATATAAGTCTGGAATCGAAAGATATATAACTTTAAAATCGTCTTCTTTCCAAACTCAGTTTAAAGTTATAAAATGTTTATTCAAGAATGATTTTAAATTACATGACTTTTATTGGGGATAAAACCTCATCTGTTCAAAGCTATAATTGGGATTTGCCCTTAGAAGATCAATCAATTCTTTTAATTCTGATTCTTCCCAGCTTTTTTGAAACATTTCATCATGAATCAGCATCACCACATTATTCTTAGTAAATGTTTTATCAGAACTACAGAGTTTCTGAACAGAAGTATACATATCGTTGACAGTTTGAATGGGTGTTCCGTCAGCAGGGCGATGTTGCCATTCAACATCCCAGCCTACTACTTTATACCCCATTGCAGCCAGTTGATCTGCAGTCTGTATTCCATTGGTGATATCATTTTTTGACTTTCCGCCTAATCTCCAGATATTTCTTCCGGGAAGACGGACAATCTTATAAGGCAGCTTCAATAAATTCTGATTATACACGATGTCCTGTACTGATTTGTCTACATTATTATAAAACGCTTCATAATGATCGTTGGCATGAGTAAAACTGTGATTATATTCATCAATGTAGGGATTCTGATCGTAATATTTGGCATAAGTATCCATCTGTTTATCTTTAATCACATGTTCTCCCACCATAAAAACACTGATCTTAATTTTTTCCTTTAGAATAATATCATTGATATTTTCACTTCCGTTCAGTGGGCCATCATCGAATGTTAGGTAGATATAGCATTTATTGAGTGACTGAGGTACCGTTTTTTGGGAATGTAAAGTATTACTCAATAATAAAAGTGAACCAGCAAGGAAAACAACTAGTTTATTCATACAAATCAGTTTATTACAAATATAATAAGGATCATGGAATAAAAACCATAGATTTTGTATGCATTACATCTTCCCGCCGGGCAACATAAATTACCATTAAAAACCTATAAATCAAACATAAAGATTCCAAAAACCCATCTATTTATCGAAAAATCCTATTTTCTTATCTTTGCAAACGTAAAATCCGATAACAATATCAATGAGTTTATTATATATCAACTGGGATGTCAATCCTGAGATCGTCAATATTTTAGGTGTTTCTATTAAATACTATGGCCTGTTGTTTCTTTCAGGACTTGTTTTATGCTTTAATATTGTAAAAAGCATTTATAAAAAAGAAAATCTAAGCGCACAGGCACACGATGCCTTATTTTCATATGCACTTATCGGAATATTAGTGGGTGCCAGATTGGGACACTGTCTCTTTTATGATTTTGATTATTATTCCCAGCATCCGCTAGAAATCTTCTTACCAATCCAGAGAGGTCCGGATGGAGCTTACCACTTTACCGGTTATGCAGGGCTTGCAAGTCACGGTGGTGGAATTGGGTTGATGATTATGCTGCTGATCTATGCCAGAAAGTTTAAAATCCCATTAATGACTGTTTTGGACGCCATCGCTATTGTTCTTCCGCTGGCAGGTGTTTTTATCAGGCTTGCCAATCTTATGAACTCTGAAATCATCGGGACTCCTACCAATGTTCCATGGGCTTTTATATTCCATCAGGTAGATAACATTCCCAGACATCCTGCTCAGTTGTATGAGGCGATTTCATATCTTATTATTTTTCTTATTGTTTATCTTATTTATAAGAAAGATATCTTTAAAATCGGAAAAGGTTTTTATTTCGGGATCAGTATTCTTTTAATCTTTATTATGAGAATCCTGATTGAGTTTATAAAAGTAGACCAGGTAGAATTTGAACATGGAATGAGCTTAAATATGGGGCAGCTTTTAAGTATTCCTTTTGTGCTTCTGGGACTTTTCTTTATTATCAAAAGTGTACTGGAAAAAGGGAAGATGAAAACTTTATAGTCTTTCTCTCTTAAATCATAAAAACTCACTGAAAACAACTTTCAGTGAGTTTCTTTTTTTAATAAGTTCCAGTTTATCTTGTTGTGTAGCCACCATTGGCAAAGATTGTCTGCCCTGTAATCCACCATCCGTCAGTGACCAGAAATTCTACTAATGGAGCAATGTCCTTAATATTGGTAAGACCTCCCAGTGCTGATGCTGATTTGTGGTAAGCTACGGCATCATCTGTTTCCTGACCATAGAAGAAAGGAGTATCCATTGGACCAGGTGCTACAGCCGTTACAGAAATTCCTCTGGCTCCAAATTCTTTAGAAGCAGCCCTTGTAAAATGCTCTACCGGCGCTTTTGCGCCTGCATATGTGGAATAAAGCCCGGTATATGCAGCCAGTAATGAAGTCACAATGGTACAAATCTTACCGTGGTCATTTATTTTTTTACCAGCTTCCTGTAAAAAGAAATAGGCTGATTTTGAATTCACATTGAACATAGTATCATACTCTGCTTCCGTAGTTTCTGAAAACGGTTTTTTCAATACCATTCCTACCGTGTTAATCGCAATATCCACTCCGCCAAAACGGGAAATGGTTTCGTCAAAAAACTTTGCAATATTATCTACTTTAGTAAGGTCCCCCTGAAACAGAAATGCTTCAGCACCCAATGCCTGAACTTCAGCCAGTGTTTTTTCACTTTCAGCTCTTGAACTCTCACTGTTATAATGGATTGCCAGTTTCGCTCCTTTTGCTGCAAAATCTCTACTCAATAACCCGCCCAGGTTTTTACCTCCTCCGGCTATTAAAACAACTTTTCCGTTGACATCTTGTGTTGACATTATTTTTAATTTTTAATGGTTGATGAAACAAAGTTGGACAATATCATCGGTCTCAACATGGTGAAATTTTCGGGAATTCATCAAAATTTCAGATTGATTCAATTGAGAGCTTAAAAATCCTGTAAAATATTTAAAATTTATATAAACATATTTTTTCTCAATATCCTATTATCTGCCAGACAGATAGAGTTTGCATCCTGTTTTAGACATTAAACAAACGCTTAACTTTTCCTGATAAAGTGAGTTTTAGGCACAGCATTTGATACCTTCCCACCCGTATTAACACACACCATTTCATTTTTAATATATTTTTTTAAATCCTCAGCTTACTGAGGATTTTTTTGTGAAAATCACTCAATACTTCTTTATTCCTCTGTAAATAAGGAGATCCGGGCTGGTTTCTATAAAATCCATTTCTGATAATCAATCATTTAAAAACAGTTTTATTCATTTTATTGTTGTATATTTGCATATTATTAACCAAAGTCACTACTTTGTTTTCTGTAACGACTTAGAATATATATATTCAGTCTTTGCTTTTTGAGCAGCCATATTTTTAACTTTTATTCTTCTACCCAGAACAATACTTGTCGGAATTTTAAAGCTCTGTATGATTAGGGAAACCCTAGAACAGGAAACATCGACGGGCTTTAAGGTCTAAGGCAGACCAGAGTGAACAATACAATTTATAGAAACTAAATACTAAAAATAATTTATGGCAGATTCTTTTTCTAAAAAGGAAAATTTCAAGAAAAAAATTCAAAAGCAAAAAGAAAAGGCGCTAAGACGCGAAGAACGTAAAACGAACAACAACAAAGGAGCGGAGGACGTATTCATGTATGTAGATGAATTCGGAAGATTAACTTCTACTCCACCAGAACAAAGACAGGAAGTAAACCTTGATGATATTCAATTAGGGGCTGCTCCTATTATTGAGGAAGATCCAAGAAAAACAGGGATCGTTACCTTCCTTAGTGAAAAAGGATATGGTTTCATTACTGAAGATAATTCTAAAGAAAATATCTTCTTCCACAATAATAACTGTGTAGAACCGGTAAAGAAAGGAAACAAAGTTTCTTTTGAAAAGGAGAAATCTCCAAAAGGATTTTCTGCAGTTGAAATCCAGATTGTCAAATAAGATCAATACATACTGCATTATATTGCAGATATGTTTTTAAACCATACAAAAAAGAGACCGTCTTACAGACCGTCTCTTTTTTTATTAAAATTGAGCCTGCTTTAATGTTTTGCAGGAATTAGATTCTAACACAAACACATTGACAACCATCTGAAAATTCAGGATCACAGTATTCTATGCTGTAACATCTTAATTGTGTTTTAGGTCCACATTTCGGATAATCCATAATTCCACCCCCTTGTACTGCTTTTAGTTGCTCTCTTGATACTTTTTTCAAATTTTTCATAGTTAAATAGTTTTAATTAAGTTATAAATATAATAATATTCCAATAACAGAGAATTATTTATCAAAATCAAAAGAAGCTGCCTCGCACGGAGACAGCCTCTTTCTTCATCGTAAAATAAAAATGGTCGGTTTACAAAACCGAAAAAGTTATGGTTTTAAACTATAGGATTCCTAATTCAGTTTTCCTCCTAAAGCTTTAAACAGCAGAACATTATTTCTGGTATTCTGATGCTGAAACTGTAAAAGGTCCAGTTCTGCGGTCAATTTACTTTTCTGAGAATTAATCAGTTCAAAATAATTGGCATATCCTGTGAGATACAGATCATTTGAAACCTCAACACCCCTGTCAAGAAAACCAACCTCTTCAGATTTTAATTTTAAAACCTTCTCATAAATCCTGGTTTGTTTCAAAATAGACTGAAGTTCATTAAATGCGGTGGTAATACTTTTCTGATAATTTAAAAAGGCAATCTCCTGCTCCTTGCTGGCTACTTTAAATTCATATTTCAATTGGCCTTTATTAAAAACAGGAACCATTAATCCACCCAACAGCTGACCTGCCAATGAGCTTGGTTTGAAAAGCGTTTCCACAGAAAAAGAATTCATCCCGATTCCGGCTCCAAGGTCAATTTTCGGATAGAATGCAGCTCTTGCCGCCTTTGCATCTGCCTGGGAAGCCTCCAGTACATAATAATTAGCAGCCACATCCGGTCTCGAATGGATGACCGCTTCTACATTAATGGTTTTGTTTAAAACATCCATATTGGTTGGCATAAGCATTTTACCTCGCTTTACCTCTCCTCCATAACTTCCCGTCAAAGTGGTAATTGCCTGTTCAACAGTAACGATCTCCACTTTGATATGTTCGATTTCTGCCAGCCAGTTGTTATTCTGTGCTTTGAACTGTTGTACGGCAAGCTCGGTAGCTTTTCCCACTTCACGCTGTGCCAGGACAATTTCAAAAGCTCTCTGCTGAAGGTTATAATTCTTCTGATAAATGGCCAAACGGTTATCTAAAGTTACCAACTGATAATACAGGTTCGCAATATCTGTAAAAAGCTCTACCTGAAGTAATCGCAATCCTTCCGTAGAAGCCAGATATTTCTTCTGAGCAGCAATTTTTTTATTTTTCAGTTTACCCCAGGCATCAATTTCCCAGCTGCTCCTTGCTCCCAACCAATAATTAGGCGTAAAATCACGGTTGATTTTCTGCTCTTCTGTAATATTGGGGGAAAGATTGGTATCATAATTCCCCACGCCTTCCATGGTATATTTTCCATAGCGGTTTCCGCTAGCTTCCGCTCCTACTTCAAGAGATGGCAAAAGATCCATTTTTGATCTTTGCAGGAAACTGTTGGCGATTTCCACTCTTTGCTGTGCAATCTGAAAATCAGGATTGGCCTGCACCACTTTATTAAAAAGCTCTAATAAATGAGCATCCGTGAAATAAGCTTTCAGATCAAGCTGCTGAAACTCACCCGAATTGATAGTTTTAGCAGGTATTTCCGGCAGTGTCTGGGCCTTTTTGATATCAGCAACCTTTGGAACAGCACATGAAACTAAACTTAATGCAACTATTCCGCACAATATATGTCTATGATTTAATCTTTTCATCTTTCTTCTTATTTTCAAGTTTCGCAAAGAATATATATAGTCCCGGAATCACAACCAATCCGAAAATAGTTCCGATAAGCATTCCTCCTGCCGCAGCAGTACCAATGGAACGGTTACCGATTGCTCCAGCTCCAGATGCGATACACAACGGAATAAGCCCAGCCACAAAGGCAAAGGAAGTCATCAGGATAGGTCTCAGACGTTGTCTTGCTCCTTCAATTGCAGCTGGAACAATATCATATCCCTGCTTATTTCTGGCTACCGCAAATTCTACAATCAGAATGGCATTTTTAGCCAAAAGTCCGATCAGCATGACCAGCGCAACCTGTGCATAAATATTATTATCCAAGCCAGCCAGCACCAATGCAATATAGGATCCGAAGATTCCTGTCGGAAGACTTAATAATACAGGTAACGGAAGAAGGAAACTCTCATATTGGGCTGCTAACAAAAGATAGACGAACAACAGACAGATGAGGAATATATATACAGTTTGATTCCCTGATAAGATCTCTTCTCTCGTCATCCCCGACCATTCAATATCGAAACCTCTTGGAAGTACTTCTTTAGCTACACGTTCTACTGCTGCAATAGCGTCACCGGAACTGTAACCGTCTTTAGGTTCTCCATTAATCATAGCGGACATATACATATTATACCTTGTCAGTACTTCAGGACCATATACTTTTTCAATCGTGATAAATGTTGAAAAGGGAACCATTTCTCCTTTATCATTCTTCAGATATAAATTCAGGATACTTTCAGGAGTATCTCTGTGTTCCGGACTTGCCTGAACCATCACTTTATACATCTGACTGAAACGGATAAAATTGGTAGCATAGTAGGATCCCAACATGGTTTGTAAGGTTGACATTGCATTGTCTACAGATACACCCTTTTTCGCGGCCATATCATAATCCACATTGATCATGTATTGCGGGAAAGTGGCATCAAAACTGGTGAAATTGTTTTTCAGCTCAGGAGCTTCATTCAATTTTTTGACAAAATCTTTGGTGATTTTATCAGTATTTTCAATGGTTCCACCTGTTCTATCCAACAAACGCAATTCAAAACCACTGGTATTTCCAAATCCAGGAACAGTAGGTGGAGCAAAGATCTCAATCTGGGCATCAGCAATTCCTTTGGTCTTTTCTGAAAGTTCAGCAATCAGATCATTGACTGAAATAGATCTTTCTTTCCAATCTTTAAGGTTAATCATTGCCATTCCGTAAGATGAACCGGCAATTTCTGTTACAATGCTATATCCTGCCAAAGTTGTTACGTTTTCTACCCCTTTTATTTTCTTGGCAATAACCGTTACTTCATCCAATACCTTTTCTGTTCTTTCTACGGTGGCTCCCTGTGGAGTCGTTACACTTACATATACCATTCCCTGGTCTTCCATAGGAATAAATCCGGTTGGAAGGAATTTACTCGTTACAAAAGTTAACCCTATAAACAGGAATAACAACCCAAAAGTAACGGTAGTTCTTGTCGCAAATTTTGATAAAATCCCTACGTAGCCATTAGTCAATCTTTCAAAGCCTATGTTGAAACTTTGAAAAGCCCTATCAATAATTGTTTTCTTTTTATTGTGATCGTGAGGTTTCAAAATAATCGCACACAATGCCGGAGTAAGCGTTAACGCATTCACCCCTGAAATAACAATACTGATCGCCAGTGTTAATGAAAACTGACGGTAAAATACTCCTACCGGACCATCCAGAAACGCCACCGGAATAAATACGGCAGACATTACAATGGTGATCGCCACTACTGCTCCTGCAATTTCCTTGGTAGCACTGATGGTAGCATCCATGGCGTTCATCCCTTCTTCCATTTTTACATGGACGGCTTCCACGACGACAATGGCATTATCCACCACAATTCCAATGGCCAATACCAAAGCGAATAATGTCAACAGGTTTACTGAGAAATCCATCATATTCATAAAGGCAAAGGTTCCAATCAATGCTACCGGAACCGCCAATACAGGAATTAATGTAGAACGCCAGTCCTGAAGGAAAATAAATACTACAATTCCTACCAGAATAAAGGCTTCGATAAGGGTTGTTAATACTGCACTGATAGAAGCATCAAGGAATCTGGAAACATCGTAGGCCATATTAAATTCCATTCCGGGAGGAAATGAAGTGCCTTTTAATTCTTCCATTTTAGCTTTTACGCTTTCAATTACTTCTGATGCATTGGACCCTGGGCGCTGCTTCATCATAATGGATGCAGAAGGTCTTCCGTCTGTTTTGGAAACCATTCCGTAGTTCATTGCCCCGAATTCTACCTTAGCAATATCCTTAAGCTTTAAAATTGTTCCGTCTACATCGGATCTGATCGGAACTTCTTCGTATTGCTTAGGCTCAAAGAATTTCCCTTTATATTTGATTACATACTGAAGCTGACTGGAAGTTTTTCCTGAAGTTTCTCCTACTTTTCCGGGTGCTGCTGAAATATTCTGTTTTTGCAATGAAGTAATCACTTCATCAGCAGAAATATTATAGGCTGCCATCTTCTGCGGATCAAGCCATACCCTCATGGAATATTCTTTCTGTCCCATGATCTCTGCACGTCCTACTCCGTCAATACGTTTCAGTTCCTGAAGAACATTAATATCTGTAAAGTTGTAAATGAATTGCTCATCCTGACTAGGATCTGTACTCGTAATGTTGAGGTACATCAGCATACTGTTTACTTCTTTTTCAGTAGTTACCCCGGCACGAATTACCTCTTCAGGAAGCTCATCAAGGATGGTTGTTACCCTGTTCTGAACGTTTACTGCCGCCACATCAGGATCTGTTCCTACTTCAAAGAACACCTGGATCAGGGTAAGCCCATCATTGGACGTTACTGTTGACATATACGTCATCCCCGGAACTCCGTTGATGGCACGTTCCATTGGAAGAGCAACCGCATTAGCGGAAACTTCAGCATTAGCCCCTGTATATTTTGCTGTTACCGTTACTGAAGGTGGTACAATATCCGGAAACTGGGTAATCGGCATCTTTAATAAAGCCATAATTCCCAGCAATACAAATAATATGGAAATAACCAACGAAAGAACCTTTCGTCTTATAAACATCTCTACCATAATAAGTTGATTTAAAGATTATGAAAGGTTAATACTTCTTTTTGATTTTAATAATATCACCATCCTTTAAGGACTGAGTACCTTCATAAATGATTAAATCTCCTTTTTTAAGACCACTTTCCACCATATAAGAATCCCTCAGTGTGCTTCCGATCTTAATGTTTGTCATTTTCACCTTATTCTGTTTATCCACTACAAAAACATAGGTTTTATCCTGAATGGAGAATGTAGATTTCTGCGGAATCAAAATGGCATTATCCTGATTTTCGGAAATAATCAATTTTCCTGAAGTACCGTGCTTAATCAAGCGGTCAGGGTTTGGGAAAAGGACTTTATAACGAATAGATCCTGTAGTTCTGTCGATTTCTCCTTCCGCTGTCTTTAAGGCTCCGTTAAACTGATAATTTACACCGTTTGGCAGGGTTAATTCAATCTTTTGATGGTTTCCAATCTTGTCATTGGCCAAAAGCTCAAAATAAAGATTTTCCGGGATTGAAAAGTAAGCGTAGACCTCATTAAGCTGGGATAATGTTGTCAGTAAAGTTCCATTTTCCACCAAACTTCCATCTTTATGAGGAATCACATCTATTACTCCATCAAAAGGTGCCGTAATCCTAGTGAAACTGATCTTCTGAAGTACCGTTCTTTTTTCTGCATCAGCAAAAGCATGCTTAGCCTGTGCAGATGAAAGCTTAGCCTTTACCAGCTCGAGTTCATTATTAGCCACAAACTTTTTAGCATGAAGACTCTGAATCTGTTTCAGCTCCACTTCCGCAATACGGACATCTGCCTGAGTTTGTTTCAAAGCAGCATTAGCTTTTAAAAGTTCCATCTGTAATTCAGCATCATTGATTTTGAATAAAGGCTGTCCCTGATGAACAAATTGTCCTTCATTAACATAAATATGCTGAATAATTCCACCAATTCTGGAACGCATCTCCACATTTTTTTTAGCCTGAATATCCGTTACAAACTGATTGCTTACCAAGGTATCTTTTTCCTTGATTTCCAGTATAGGAACTTCTTTTTCTTTTTGGTTATTTTTTTTCTTGTCTTTATTGCATGACACTGCGAATAATATTGCAAAGCTGCAAATTATTACATTTTTAAAATACATTTCTGAATGTTTAGGTTATAAAATTTTCGTTAAAATAATTTGAAATTCAATAACTTAAACTAGTATAACTGGAGGAGATGGAGAAAAGACTTCACTCCACAGATAGTAGAAACTGCAATATCAGGAAGTCTGATTTTCGGGGCAACTTTTAAAGCTGCTGAAAAATCTCCAATTGCAGGATCATCTTTACGTAGGGAATGCTTTACAATTTTAGACGCTGCAGGTAATGCATGCGTATTCATATCTGCTTCTTCGTAAACATCCAGCAAATGGATATTGCTTACATGTGGAAGGTGAGGAATATTCTGTAATGATTTTTCTGCCCAATTCGAATTGAAAAGGGTAAAAACCAATATGATATAAAAATAGAAAAGTGACCTCAGACCTGCCATGTCAATCAGAATACTTAGTTTTTTAGTAAAAACAATAGTGCTGCAAAAATAAGAAATTTTGGTGGAGTTACTGTCTTTTAACTGTTAAAAAAACTTAAACAATGCTGATAAAACCACATTTTTTTTGATGATGGGTGAAGTTTTCTGGGGAAGGTAGCAAACCGTAAAGTCGTAAAAAAGATTCTTCTTTCATTACAATAACAAAGACGTCATTGATTTTCTTAATCTCGCAGATTGAGCTGATATGGCAAGTAATGAATCTATGAAAATGCGGGACCTCTGGGATCTGCGAGAAATCATATTGTGATTCTTCCTGCGTCAGAATTACAAACTATATACAATAACTGAACTCTTTAAAACAGTCTGCTTAAAACTCTGAACCGATAATCAAAGATATATTCCAGTTTCTTTTTCACAAATAAGGAATGGGCAATTTCGCCTAAGAATCCCATAGGAAGTTCATAATCTATAGAGTCTCTCATCATTACTCCTTCATCATTGGGGATAAACTCATGGTGATGATTCCATAATTTGTAGGGTCCCTTTCTTTGGAAGTCTATGAAACTTTTCTGAAAATCCACATGGGTAATTTCGGTCTGCCATTTCATCTTAATCCCAAATAATGGGGAAACATAGTAATCAATGAGCATTCCTGCATATATTTCATCATCTTTCATTTCTGTCAATACTGTAAATCCCATATCCTTCGGAGTAATTTCTGAAAGGTTATTGGCTGAGGAAAAAAATTTCCAAGCAGTTTCTATATCACAGTTTAATTGTTGTTCACGGAAAAGCTTATGTTTCATTTTACTTCGTCTTAATTATATATCTACATCATTGCAATAGTACGAAACAAGAACAAAGGTTTCATTCTTATTTATAATGCTGGAAGATCCCAAAATCTGATGGTGTCCAAAGAGCCGCTTTCTGCCCTGCAGCCTTCAATGCATTATTGCTCCAGGTATTACAGGTATAGAGGAAACTATAGGTTCCTTTCGCATCATAAAATGCATCATTATCACCATACACGGCATCGGTAGGGACCAACATAAATTTTCCATTCTGATCTCTATCGAATTTATCTTCTACAAATTTGATTAAATTTTGATACTGACTTCTGCTTATCATGATCATTTTACAATCTTCACCTTCTTTCATTGCATAATAATAAGTGCAATGCATAGCTGAATCGCTTAACCAAAAAGCTGCTTTTACCGCTGTTGACAGCTTCAGGTCAGCCCAGGTTGGAGTATCCAGATAAAAGCCTTTATCTCCCCATCCTATTCCAATATATTGATAATCTGTTTTTTTAGATTTTGTATCTGCAAAAGGAATCATCAGACTCCAATCTTTCAGGTCGTTTTTTACAGGCATTACAATATCGGTATGAACACCGTTGGTATAGATATAAATCGGAATATCCTTTTTTTCTCCATCATCTTTAGCTGAAACCGGAATGAATGGAATCAGTAATCCTAGAAGAACATAAACAATTACAATTCCCAAAATGATCCCTACGATTTTCAAAGTGTATATTAATATGGTTTTCAAAGTCATGTTTTTGAATAAAATTTAATATGTAATTTTTAGTAAAAGTATTTGTTTTAATCGAAAAAATGGCTATATTTAATTACGAAATATTCACAAATATGCGTAAAAATAGCAAATCACAAAAAAGATTTAAAGTAAGAGTAAAAACGGCTCCAAAAAGAATACAAAAAAAACGTTGATTTTCGGTGAGATCTAATCTCCTGAAGGTCAATTTTTCTTTTTAGGAAAGACTTTTTAGCCCGTTTATTCAGTTAAATCTAAACCTCTTTAGCTTTTAAAATCTAAGGGATGGTCGGTTGTCAGCTTTTATTTGGAACTTTAACAATTTCCAACACAGGAATCGTCACCAAATTGGTAAACAAAATTTAATCTGAAGACCGCTCTAAAAATTCAATATTTCTCTTCAAACCTGCGAATTTGGTTCTTTTCACGGGTGATTTTTTAAAGATCTCGGAGAAAATTTCCTGAGTAATTTCTTTCCATTCTCCTTTTTTGAAGTTCTTCAGGGCTTCATTGGGTTTGAATCTGCTCTGCTGATGAGGAGCTGCAAAACGATTCCAGGGACAAACATCCTGACAGATATCACAACCAAACATCCAGTCTTCCATTTTATTTTTGAAATGATCCGGAATGTCATTTTTCAATTCTATAGTAGCATAGGAAATGCATTTGCTTCCATCAATAATTTTTTCAGAAACAATGGCATCTGTAGGACAAGCATCAATACATTTTCTGCAAGTTCCGCAATGATCTGTGGTTTCATGATCTGCTATAAGTTCCAGATCACAAATGATCTCAGCCAGGAAATAGAAAGATCCGTTTTGTTTGGTAATCAGATTCGCATTTTTCCCTACCCAGCCAATTCCTGATTTTCTGGCCCAGCTTCTCTCCAATACCGGTGCCGAATCTACAAAGACTCTGAATCCGAATTCTCCGATTTCTTCTTGCAGTTCAGCCACCATTTCACGAAGAATCTCTTTAATAACTTCATGATAATCTTCAGCGTAGGCGTATTTTGATATTTTAAAGTTCTCCAGCATGGAGATTTTTTCTTCAGGAAAATAATTATAAGAAAGTGAAATAACGGATTTAGAACCTTCTACCAGCAATCGTGGATCGAGCCTTTTATCGAAATGATTTTCCATATATTTCATTTCCCCATTACAGTTGTTTTTCAACCATTTTTCAAGGTGTCCGGCGTCTTCTTCAAGAAAATCTGCTTTAGATATGCCACAACCCTGAAAGCCAAAACGTTTAGCCTTGGTTTTTATCAGCTCGGAATATTTTTCAGCACCAGCGTTCATTAATTTCACACTGCAAAATTAAGATTATTTTATCAATCTTTAGTTTTGTCCGTCTTCATCACTTTCTTCTGAATACAACGTCCTTTCTTAAATTTATAGTTTCATTAAGATTTTTTTCAAAAAAAAAATACGTAATTTCGTCTATAATTTAATGTTTAAAACAAACAACTATGTCTTTAATAGAAGTAATACAATCTGGAAACTATGAATTGATCGACGTTCGTGAGCCTATGGAGCTTGAAATGGACGGAAATATAGATGGTGCCAAAAATATTCCACTGGGCGAAGTAGAAGACAGACAGGACGAGATCCTTTCTATTGAAAAGCCGGTAATTTTATTCTGCAGAAGTGGAAACAGAAGCGGAAAAGCATTGGAATACCTAAGCGCTCAAGGATTAAAGGACGGTTATAACGGCGGAGGCTGGGCTGAGCTGAAAGCTGTTCTTGAAGCAAACAGAGGAACTTTTTAAAAGTTCCTTTTTTTATACCTATTCACCATGAATCTAAAAGATCAATTTGAACAGCTTTGTTTACTTTTCACTGAAGACCCAGACTTAATCAGCAACTTATGGAAAGAGATTGAAACTCAATACGCTGAAAAAAACAGGCATTATCACAATCTTGTTCATCTTGAAAATATGTTCAGGGAACTTGGCAGTGTAAAAAGTGATCTTTCTGATTTCAATGGAGTTTCTTTTTCTCTCTTCTATCATGATATTATCTATAATGCTACCTCTAAATCTAATGAGGAAAAAAGTGCTCTGAAAGCCACGGAAAGACTTTCCGAACTTGGTTTACATCAAAATAATATAGAAATTATTTCTGACCAGATCCTGGCTACCCAATTTCATGAGAAATCAGAAAATAAAGACACCAATTATCTTTTAGATGCTGACCTTTCCATCCTTGGGAAAGATTTTGAAGTCTATATGGAGTATACCCGTAAAATACGAAAAGAGTATTCTATTTATCCTGATCTTCTTTATAAACCAGGGAGAAAAAAAGTGCTTACCCATTTTCTGGAACTCGATAGTATTTTTAAGACAGATTATTTTAAGGAAAAGTATGAGATACAGGCAAGATCAAATATTGCTGCTGAAATCCAATTATTATAGTTTTTAGAAACAAAAAGAGATGCAAATTTGCATCTCTTCACACATTCAGATCAAACAAAATATTTAATGATTTGCATCATTAATTTTCTCAACCACTAAATCTTATTTTCAAAAATAGAAAATATTATATCCCTTAGAAGAGATATTTATTGCGTATTTGTTGTAATTTTCAGGCTGGAGAGGTACTGAGATATTAGTTAATGTCATTCATTCTTTGAATTGAATATTAAAAAATTATTTAAGCTTGTTTTAGAAATAAAGAAATAATTTAATTCGTCTCAAATTAAATTTTACAATAAGGAGGATCTTTACGAAAAACATGCATACATATTGTACAAATCAAAGCCGATATGCAGATTTGTAATACATAAAATCTATTTCCCTTTAGTTTATAAAAAGAAAAGCTATCTCAAATTGAGATAGCTTAATGTATTTATTTTACTAAATTTATTTAGGGCTAAGAGTTATTCCTGATAAATTCTATAGCTTTTTCCAATACCAGCTCCGGAGCTTCTTTGTGTGGCGTATGTCCAATACCCGGAATAATGTATTCCTCAGCACTCCCACTTACCTGGGTAACGGTCTTATCAACCTGATCCAAAGTTCCATATTCATCATTTTCTCCCTGAATGAACAGAAGCGGGCAGGTGATATCTTTCAAAAGATATTCGATATTCCAGGATCTGTAATCAGCACGGGTCCATGTTTCTGTCCAGGCTTTGAATAACATGTCTACTTTATCACCATGGTATTTCTGCAGACGTTCAGGTAAATTTGTGGTCTTATAAGCTTCCCAGGCATCATAAACGCCTTTTAAGGTTACTTCTTCTACAAAGATATGTCCGGCTTCACAAATTACAGCTCCTACCCTTTCCGGATATTTTGCTGCAGTAATTAAAGCAATTGTTCCTCCATCGCTGTGTCCGAATAAAATTGAATTGTTGATATTAAGCTCTACTAAAAGGTCGTTTAATAGATCAGCTTCCAATTCCATATAATTTACTGGTCTTATATGAGTAGGCATTGGATAAGATTTCCCATATCCTAGACGGTCATAGACAAGAACATTACAATGGGTTTCTTCTGAAAGCCTGGCGGGTAAATCCCTCCAAAGTTGTACAGATCCCAACGAGTCATGTAAAAAAACAAGAGTGGGTTTATTTTCAAATGAATTATTATATTCTATGTAAAGGGCTTTATCTCCAATATTTACTATTTTATTCTCAACCATTTTCTTTAAGGCTTTAAAAATTGAAACTCCAAAAACAACAACGATTTAAATCCGAACAAAAATACCAAATACTAAAATAAATACGAAATTTAAAAAGTAAATATGTAAAAAATCCCATTATAAAAACATAAAACCAGACAATATTCAAAAATGAATTTATTTTTATATTTTTATAGGAAAAAGTCCACATGGAAAAATTAGGGAAACAGGAATTGGAACTATTAAGAGTTCTTCAGAAAAGTTCAAGATTCGACATTACAGATCTTACAGAGAAACTTAATATGTCCCGGACATCCATATATGACAAAATAAAAAAGCTGGAAAACGAAGGATATATCACTAATTATGTTGCATTAATTGATCCTAAGAAAGTAGGATTAAATTTTACAGTAATCATAACGGTATCTCTTAACAGCCAGCAAATAGAATATGTGGAAGAATTTTCAAAGAAAATAGCAACTCTTGATGAAGTGGTAGAAGCATATGTGACAGGAGGTATCTTTGACTACATATTAAAAGTCATTGTACAAAGTCCTGAAGCTTTCAGTGATTTTATTGCTACGAAATTATCTGTTATTCCCCATATTAGTAAAATAAAAAGCTCATTTGTGATGAGCAATATCAAGCAATCCACTGAACTTCATTTCTAATAAAAAAAGAATCCTTGTAAGGATTCTTTTATATTATAGTGTTGGCATTTTAATCTCATCAAATTCTTTTAACAGATGATTGAAAACCGTTTCCACCGGAAGAATATCATCAATCAAAGCGGAAACCTGCCCTATTTCAAGTTCACCGTCTTCCATGTCACCTTCAAACATTCCTCTTTTTGCTCTTGCTCTTCCTAATGAAGCAACTAATGCCTCTTTATTTCTTCCCGCCTGGTAAATATCTTCCAGTTCATTGAAGAATTTATTTTTAACCATTCTTACCGGAGCTAATTCTTTCAGCGTAAGATGGGTATCTCCTTCCTGAAGTTCTGTAATTTTTTTTTTCCAATTCTCATGAGCACTTGCCTCTGTAGTAGCAGCGAAACGGGAACCAATCTGTACTCCGTCTGCCCCGAGAATCATTGCTGCTTTCATTTGGGAGCCTAAAGCAATTCCTCCAGCTGCAATTAATGGCTTTGAGATATGTTTTTTTACGTTAGGAATAAGGCAGAATGTGGTAGTTTCATCTCTTCCGTTGTGTCCTCCGGCTTCAAAACCTTCAGCAACTATTGCATCTACTCCGGCATCTTCACATTTTACTGCAAATTTGGTAGAAGATACTACGTGAGCGACTTTGATGCCTTCTTTTTGTAAAGTTTCTGTATAAGTTTTGGGATTTCCTGCTGACGTAAAAACAATCTTCACTCCTTCTTCAAGAATAATTTGAATAATTTCTTCGATATTGGGATACAGCATTGGAACATTTACTCCAAAAGGTTTATTGGTAGCCTGTTTACATTTCTGGATATTTTCTCTGAGGATATCAGGATACATACTTCCTGCTCCAATTAATCCTAATCCTCCACAGTTGGAAACTGCTGATGCCAGCTTCCA
The DNA here is from genome assembly GCF_900637665.1 of Chryseobacterium nakagawai. Classification (NCBI taxonomy): domain Bacteria; kingdom Pseudomonadati; phylum Bacteroidota; class Flavobacteriia; order Flavobacteriales; family Weeksellaceae; genus Chryseobacterium; species Chryseobacterium nakagawai. The sequence goes on along the minus strand of NZ_LR134386.1, from coordinate 1,524,205 downwards.
TCCGGAATGCCAGATCATTCCTGCCTGTATAATCGGATATTTGATATTAAAAAGTTCTGAAATTCTATTTTGACTGGCCTGCATATCATGTAGCTTTTTTGCCGCGTTGAAATCTATAAAATTGCCCATGCTGTAAAAATACTAAAAACAACCATTATCAGATCCTTCCATCGATTAAAAATATATTTAAAAGGCTAAATATTATTATTTTTTATACCGCTCTAAAACCTCATCAATGATAAAGCTTATATTCAGAAAGTGCTGAACCAGCTCATGAATATTTTCCTGCATATTATCCGGCTTAAAGCTAACCCAACCCTGCATCAGAGTAAGCGGACCATATTTTAGACTTATATTGGGCCAGCCTTTTTGATATTTTGAAAATTCATGTCTAAAATCCTGAGCAAAATCTCTGTTGGCTATTTTGTAGTTTTTAAATTCCCTAAGTTTTAAAGCATGAATATTGTAGTATAATTTTTCTTCTTGCAAAGCCTTATCATTAACCCAGACTGAAAAGAAAATTCTCCCGGCAGAATCTAATGGAGACTTTTGATCTGCTGCCCATTCCGGTTTATAAACTTTTAATGCAACAGATTCTAAAACAACCTCTATTGATACTTTCAAACCAAGCCCTTCAAATTTTTCTTTAGAAATCTCCGTGATTACTGAATGAAATTGTTTTGTATAAAAGGTATAATCCATCTCCTATTTTTTTAATAAAGATATTAAATACTATAGTTCAGATGTATAAAAAAAACCTTCAGAAATTCTGAAGGTTTTGATTTTATTTTTTGATTGAGCCTTTCTTCCAGTTGGATTTGAAATTACAGTTATCGTAACGTCCATCTATGGAAATAAAAGTGGTTGGTAACTTGGAGTTAACAAATTTCTCAACCATTTCGTTTTTCTTTTTATTGAGCGCCATTTGTTTGATGCGGCTAAAGTCTGTTTCCAAAGTGATCTGGTGCGCAGGAATAACATCTTCAAGTTTAATGATTTTTACCGCTTTTCTTCTGTTATCCTCATCTTCAAAAGCTGTAGTAATATCTCCTTTATTTAAACCTGCCAATTCATAACTGATTGTTCCAGGGATACTTTCTCTTTCGATTTTGTCTGAACCGTCACCTCCAGGAATTATACCGGCATTGAACTTGGTTCTTTTATCATCTGAGAACTTGAACGCTGCATCTTTAAACGTCATCTTTCCGTCCATGATTAAACCTCTGATACTGTCTAATTTCGCTTTTGCTGTCTTAAGTTCTTCATCTGTAGGAGTTGCTTTCAAAAGAATATGTCTTGCGTCATATACTTTTCCTGATCTCTTCAACAACTGAATGATATGGTATCCGAATTCAGATTCAATAGGATCTGAGATTTCATTTTCCTGAAGGTTTAAAGCTGCTGCTTCAAACGGCTTCACCATCTGTCCTTTGTTGATATTTTTATATAATCCCCCGTTCGTAGCAGAACCTTCATCTTCAGAATAAATTCTTGCCTGGCTTTCGAAAGTTTCTCCACCAAGAATATCCTGTTTGATTTTTTTCAACCTGTTGATCAAATCCTGCTTATGAGCTTCCGTTAAGGTAGGATACATCATGATTTGAGCTAAAGTAACTTCATCCTTTACCTGTGGCAGCTGCATTTTATACATGTTATAAAAATCAGTTACCTCATTAGGTGTAACGTCTGCTTTATCAGTAACTCTCTGGTATTTTGCCTGTCCGTAATATTGATCCGTATCGATTTTCTCGATAGCGTTTTTCATTTCGTAAGAATTTCTGAATTTATAAGCAGTTAATAAAGCTTTTTCATCCGGAAATTGAGAAAGCAACTGACGGTATTTTTGATTCGCCTGCTCTTTGATGGCAGCAGAACGGTTTTCAATTAACGTATCTTTTTTTGCTTCGTATACAAGAAGTTTGTTGTTGATAAGGCTTTCAAGAAACTCACATTTATCTGTGTTGCTAGCTCCCTGCTGTTTCCCATAATTCATCTGCTCTGTAACATCTGATTCCAAAACAATTTCATTTCCGATTACAGCAGCAATACCATCCACTAAATCTCCCGGTTTTAGCTGGGCGTTCATCATATTAGAAGAAAATATCATGATGAAAATCCCAAGAAGATAAGTGATTTTTAGTTTATTTGTCATTTTACTATTTTAACAAGTTGCAAATTTAGAATTCTTAACGAATTTCACTCAATTTTTTATTATAAATATTTCTTAAAAAGACTTATTTACTGCAGTTCAACATCAAATGTCGTCAATTCTTTGAATTGTCTCAATCTGCTGAACATATCTGATTCGTTTACTTCTTCAATTCTTTGAGTTCCGAATTTTTCTACTGTGAAAGAAGCCATTGCAGATCCTACGATCAATGCAGACTTCATAGTATCAAAATCAATTTTACCTTTTTTAGCCAAATAAGCTGCAAAACCTCCTGCGAAAGTATCACCTGCACCGGTTGGATCAAAAACATCTTCTAACGGAAGCGCCGGGATCGCAAATACTTTACCGTCATGGAAAAGTAAAGCTCCGTGCTCTCCTTTTTTGATGATAACATATTCAGGTCCCATTGCATGGATCTTCTTAGCAGCTTTTACCAGAGAATATTCTCCTGAAAGTTGTCTCGCTTCTTCATCATTGATGGTAATTACGTCAGTTTTAGCAATCATATCCATCAAAATATCCCAAGCACAATCCATCCAGAAGTTCATGGTATCAAGGATCACAAGTTTAGGACGGTTGTTCATTTTTTCTAATACGGATAACTGAACTCCAGGGTGTAGGTTACCAAGTAATAAAATTTCGGCATCCTGCATAGAATCTGGGATTTTCGGATCAAAGTTCTCCAATACGTTTACTTCTGTAGCCAACGTATCTCTAGTATTCAGATCATTATGATATTTTCCTGACCAGAAAAATGTTTTTCCATCTTTTACGATTTCAATTCCCTCGATATTTACTTCTCTGTTCGTGAACATATCAAGATGTTCCTGTGGAAAGTCTCCCCCTACTACAGAAACGATACCAGATTTAACGCCTAAAATAGATGAAGTGATCCCAATATAAGTAGCAGCTCCGCCTAAAATTTTGTCCGTTTTACCAAATGGTGTTTCAATTGCATCAAATGCAACACTTCCTACAACTAAAAGTTTCATATATTTTTCAATGTATATTAAAAGTAATTATTTTTTCCATTCAAAAGAGTCCAGCATATGTTTCATATCATTCTTGATATAGTTTACAGCAGGAGCCAGAGAGTCCGGTTTCGGTCTCGTATTAAAGTATAAGTAACCAGTCACGAAATTTTTCGTACTGTCTGTAATGTAAAATTGAAGATTGGAAGCGCTCTGCCCTTTCAGCTCATAGAAATTCCCATATACTTTCTTTTCAGGGTATTCAAATGATTTTGTGTCTATAGAACTGGCTTTAATAGTATGTTCGTATACCATTTTTTCAGCTTCCTTGATATGTTCCGCAAAGTCATTCTGTATCGGGTAATAGGTTACGAAAACCTTTGCTTTCATCTTTGGATAGTTTAGATAATACCAGCAAGGTTTTTTCGCTGCGGTAATATTGGCAAAATCCGAATACTCGAAGGTATATGCACAGTTGTTTTCAAACTTCTGGTATTTCGGTGTCGGGTATTCCAGACGCAGCTCTCCATACGGTTTTGGAACCGGGTCTTTTCCACATGAAATTAAAAGCAGTGATACAAAAATAAAAATGACTTTTTTAATCATTTTGCAAAAGTACAAATTAGATTTCAGATTTCGGAAGACAAATTTCAGTCTTTCAATGAGTTTTGAATGTAATTTTCCAGAGGCTTCGGAAAAGATTTATCGTGAGAACCCTGAACATCGGTAATCTGGTATTGATTTTCAGTAATAAAACGATTCCAGATCTCTTTTGAAGACACCTCAACCTTGAATATTTCAATAGTTAAATTCTTGTGTGTCAGTTTGTGGGTAACCGTTTTAGAACCGGTAATAAAGGGTTTCATTTCAGGAGAAATAGAAGACGGAAACTCAAATAATTTCTTCCAGATAAAATCATCTTTTCGCTGACGGATCAGAAACTCCCCGTTTCTATGAACAAAATAATAAGTTAAAGCCAGATCTTCAGCCTTTACTTTTTTTGTTTTGACAGGATAATCTGCTGTTTTTTGTAAGGAAAAAGCAAGACAGTCTTCATTTATCGGACATTCTCCACATAATGGATTTTTGGGTTTACAGATTTCTGAACCAATATCCATCATCGCCTGGTTGAAATCTCCCACATTATCCGGCATTACCAAAGTCGCCAATTCTGAAAAATAAGCAAACGCCCTTGAGTTTGAAATATCAAAATCATCAGCAAAGAAACGGCTCAGCACACGGTAAAAGTTTCCATCTACTGCCGGCATTTTTCCTCCAAAGCAGATACTTGAAACCGCTGCTGCTGTATACTTTCCAATTCCTTTCAGTTTTAAAATTTCTTCGTACTGATTGGGAAATATACCATTGTAATCATTCATGATCTGCTGGGCAGCTTTATGAATATTGATAGCTCTGGAATAATAGCCTAGTCCTTTCCAGTAAAGCAAGACTTCATTTTCATGGGCTTCAGCTAAGGTTTTTACATCCGGGAACCTTTTAATGAAATTATTATAATGATTAAGCCCCTGATTAATTCTTGTCTGCTGAAATACAATTTCGCAGATCCAAATTTTATACGGATCTTTTGTCTGTCTGAAAGGCAGATCTCTCGCATTATTCCGATACCATTCCAAAAGCCTGTTTCCTACATGAAGGAATTCTGAGGCTGCAATATTCTTTTCCAAAAACCAATCAATTTAAGTCGCTGAAGAGGTTTTGTCTCTTCCCCTGCATCATTTCAGGAACGCAAAGATAGGTTTATTTTATTTTTTCAAATTCTATCTATTTTTTTATTTCCTTACTTTATTTGTTAAGTTGTATCGTAACAATGAATCTGCTTAAGTTTACCGTAAATGAAAGGAGGTTCATAATAATATAAATAGATTAATTCAGCTATTTTTTCTTCACAGAATATACAGAAGCTCCTCTTAACCACTGATATTTAAGGTTTCTATCTTTAGCAATAAAACGATAGCCATCCAATTTTTTCAGGTATAAGTACATGGAATCTTCTTTCAGCTTTAGCTTATGAGGCGATAAAAACATCATCGGCATTTCCAAAGTGGAATCTCTTATTGTTTTTAAAACTTTTCCGGATCTAACTTTATAAAGGAAAAATGTTTTTCCACGACCTTTTGAGCTATCTGCAAGCTTAACTTCCGAACTTGCTAAAACCAGTTCACTGCCATCGAAACATTCTTCCTCATCCATAATATATGCCTTCCCTTCCTGACGTTCGTCTGCAAAAAGATCGTCTTCATATTGACCGGGACTCTGATATTTTTTTTCACAACTTGCTAATACAGCCATTAATAGTATAGGCATACCGATGGCAAGTTTGATATTCGTTTTAATATTCATAGGTATTGGTAGAAAAAAACCGATGTAAAAAATGCATCGGTTTTTATATTAAAAATAAGGGGTTATTATTCTTGAGCGTATTCTGCATCCCATTCGTTACCATCATCTCCCTTGTGTCCGTCAAGTTTAATAACGAAACTTTTTGTAGGGAAATAAGGGGTCATACGGATATCAAGCCATACTCTGTCTTTGTTTACTCTATCCTGTTCGAAACGAACGATTTTAAATTTCTCTATCAATTTGTCTGGCCCTTTGATATTATCTAAGAACGTTACAATTTGTCTTCTCAAATCGTCTTCATTTTTAGCATTCCAGTTTTCGAAAGCTCTTCTGTTCAGGAAGTCTAGTAATACTTTAGTGACATAGTCAAATACACGAACTACTGAATAGGTTTGAAGACCGATGTTGTCTCCTGTAAATAATGTCTTAGCAGAGAAAGCCATAATTTTACCATATTCGTTAACCATTGGTACAAGACCCATTTTTTCTAACTGAGAAATTTCACTTTTCTTCAATTCGAATTTTACAGCATCTACTTCGTTGATATTACCATGCTTTTTACCTGCTGCTACCTGAGACATCAATGTTTTATGAATTTTTCCTGCTAATGAAGTGGAAGGTGGAAGTTCTACGTTTTCTTCTTCTCCTACCTCTTCAGCTTTTCCACGTCCTACCAGCCAGTTACACGTCATAATAACATTACTTCTGTGAAGTTCGCCCCCTGTAAGATTTGCAGAGTGGAATAAGTCTACTACATCATCCGGTTTGTCAAGGTTAGCAAAATCTGTAACCATCATTACCTTGTTTTCGTTACAGATTTTAGCCCACTTTTCAATAACTTTATTGGATCCTAAATATCCAGGGATTGCAAGGATTGAATAGTTATCTCTAAGGTCTAAACGGTCATAGTAATTTTTAAATTCCTCAGAAATGGCATCAATGAATAAAGGATTGTCTAAGTCTGAAACCTGATCCAGGCTTGCATTAACAATACTTACGTTATCCACTTTATCCAATTCTGTATTTTTGTAGAATTGAGCTACAGTTCTATAGTTAGTTTCTAACAAACGAACGGCATCCAATGTACTTTTTAAGTTTTTCTTTAAGTTCTGATCAGCTTGCTGTGCTTTGGTTTTGCACGTATCTGCCATTTTATCTGCCGATTCGCTACCTTCTAAAAGGCTTACCCAAAGATTGATCTTCTGAAGAAGCTCTTTTCTTTCTTCTGCTTTATTGCCATCGTTAAGAAAGATTTCTTTCCTTGCTTTTCTTGTTGGGTTCATATTGGCGATACCGTCTACAACGGATTCAACAAAGCCAAAACCTCCCATTTTATTGAGTTCCGCAAGCGGGTTACCTTTCGGCTGCCCTGAGTGTTGCTGCTGCTGCCCTTGCTGCTGGCTTTCTTGCGCCTGTAATTTGCTATCCATGATTTAATGTAAGTCTTTAATTATTTTTCAAGTTCTTGTGCTACATCCTTCAATACTTCGATGAACGCCGCTCTAGTTTGGTCGTTCTCTAACATATTACGAAGAATTTTATTGGTTTTTAACTGACGTACAATTTTATTGTACTGCTCCTGCTCCATGCTCAGCTGCTGAAGATAGTCAGATTTCTGAGTAAGGCTTTTAGGAGTAAAGTCTCCAAGATTCTGAAAACGGAATTCTTCATCAACCACTCCTCCATCTTCTGTTTCGTGTTGTACTGCCACAGAAGGCTGAAAATGTTTGAAGACATCTTCCACAGTTTTTAATCCTGTTACAATTTCAGGGGTATAAGATTCGTCTGTTGTAAGCTGGCTTACTATCAGTGATTTATTTTCCTGTATTTCCTGAATAGCTTCATTAGCGTCTACTTTTACCTCGTTTCCGCCAACACCATAATTAAACATTGCCATATTATTATTATTTTGAGATTTACTATTTGGGTTTGGATCTGTTTTTGAGTCGTTTACAAACTAATCAAATAAATTACTAATCCAAAGTTTAAATTTAAAAAAAAACTGTAACATACAAAATTTTGTCAAGATTTTTCTTAAATTATTTAAATTTTTCTATGTTTATTTAGCATAAAATCATGATCTTACGATGTCACTAAGCTATGAAAAAATAAATAAAAATTAACCATGAGGAGATAAAATAAAATACCGGTTCGTTTTCTATTTATAAAAGCATCAAACTGTGTTAAAATAAGTATTCCTACTCTCTGAAGAAAAAATATTCTTTATATTTAAATAAAGAAAACAGAATATGAAAGATGTAAAGATCGCGTTTAGGAAACCCATATATCCTGTTTCAGAAGCATTAGAACAGTATCTGGAAAAACATAACAGAACCACCAAAATTAAGTTTCTGTATGAAGACCTGCTAAGATTCACAGACAGTGTGAATATTCTGGATAAAGAAGGCAAAGATACTTTATGGCTCGGAGTAATGTATCCTGAATATGAGTTTAAAGAAATAGAGGCTAATTTGAATAAAATTTATACTCTTCTTCATTCTGACGGAGATGAAGCTACTTTGCCTTATCTTACAGTAGATACCATTGATTTTTGTACGTTTGGAAATTCTAAACCTTTTCGAATTCGGGTGAGAAATATTCTGAACGACAATTATACTAATTTTTATATTAAGCAGGCCGATGCATCACGGATATACGGGCTGGAACTTGAAGATCTTCTTTCTCCCAACCGAATTAATTTTCTGATTTACAAAAACACCCTGATAGAAGAACATATTCTAGGAATTCCAGGAGATGTATTTATTCAAAAACACATGTCCAACTGCACAGAACAAGAAAAGGCACAAATTTCCAAAGAGTTTGTAAAGTTTAATGAACGCTGTCTCATTGGGCTCCTTGGCGACATGCGCTCTTATAATTATGTTATTATTCCTATCCACGATTTTGATCAGGTTATTTACAGAATTCGCCCCATTGATTTTGACCAGCAAAGTTATGAAGGAAATCTGAAAGTGTATCTTCCCCAATACTTCAAAGAAAACAACCCGATGGTTACTATGGTAATGGAAAAGCTAAAGCCTAATTCTATAGAACAATATCGTAAAGAAGTACGTTCACAAATTGTAAAAAGAGTGACCAGCAGCAAAAGCAGATTCGATGAACTCATTTCTATTATGAAAAAAGAAAATATTGCACCGGAAGCCAATGTTACAGAACTTAAAACGGCTTTGCGAAAGCTTACCTACGATGTCAATTTCAAGTATTGTAAAACCATGGGAGATATTATAGAAACCGGAATAAAGTTTGTCATCCGAAATTATAAAAAAGCCTATTAAAAAGAGAATCCATCTCACATTGCATGAGATGGATTCTTTCTTTTCTAACAATTTTTTGGTACTCTTACCAAATTTTTATTCTGTCTTCAGGAGCTTTATACATTTTATCTCCCGATTTGATATCAAATGCTTTAATAAATGAGTCCTGGTTCACCAATGGACCGAAAGCTCTGTACATTCCCGGAGAATGCGGATCTGTTTTCACCTGGTTAATCATATACTCATTGGTTGCTTTTGTTCTCCAAACAGTTGCCCAGCTCATAAAGAATCTCTGATCCTGAGTGAATCCGCTGATCTTTCCTGGGTTTCCTTTATCTTTAAGGTACATCTGAAGAGCATCGTAAGCTACTGCTACTCCACCTAAGTCACCAATATTTTCTCCACTTGTAAATTTACCATTCACAAAACTTCCTTTTACAGGCTCATAAGAACTATATTGAGCTGCTAACTGAGCTACTTTTGCATCAAAGTTCTTACGGTCAGCATCTGTCCACCAATTGTTAAGGTTTCCATCCCCATCGAAACGGGAACCACTGTCATCAAAACCGTGAGAGATCTCATGACCGATTACCGCTCCAATTCCACCGAAGTTTACAGCAGCGTCTGCTTTAGGGTTGTAGAAAGGAGGTTGAAGAATTGCTGCAGGGAATACGATTTCGTTGTTTGATCCGCTATAGTAAGCATTTACCGTTTGCGGAGACATTCCCCATTCTGCTTTATCAACCGGTTTTCCTACTTTATCAAGGTTTCTCTGGTACTGCCAAGCAGATACATTTTGTAAGTTAGCATATAATGACCCGCCTTGTTTTGGAGACTCCACCTTTAACTGACTATAATCTTTCCATTTATCCGGATAAGCAATCTTTACGGTGAACTTGGATAGTTTTTCCTGAGCCTTTACTTTTGTTTCAGGAGACATCCAATCGATATTTGCAATATGGGTTTTAAATGATTTTAAAAGGTAATCAATATAAGTTTCCATCTGCTGTTTGGCTTCCGGAGTAAAATATTTTTCTACATATAATTTACCGAATGCTTCACCCAGAACACCATTTACAAGGGTTAGCCCTCTTTTGTTCATAGGTCGTTGTTCTTTTTGTCCCTGTAAATCTTTTGCATAGAAATCAAATCTGATCTGCTCAAGATTTTCATCAAGGTTACTGGCATTACCGTTAATCAGATGATATTTCAGATAGTCTTTTAATAAAGGAAGGTTTTTCTGCGTAATGAACTGATCCATGTTCTGGTAGTATTTCAGTTCTCCGATGATTACCCTGTCAGTATTTACTCCTGCATCTTTAAGGTATTTTGCAAGATCAACATTTTTCACTACTCCTGCTAACTCAGAAACGTTTTTAGGGTTGTATCTTAAATTAGCATCTCTGTTCTGCTCTAATGTCAACAAGTAGTTCGCCAGCTGCTTTTCAAAATCCACTACATTCTGTGCAGCCTGAGTAGAATTTTTATAGCCTAAAACCCCGAATAACTTTCCAACATACGCCTGATATTGGCCTAAAGTTTTAGTATTGGCATCATTTACTTTCTGATAATAATCTCTTCCTAAACCAAGATCCGGACCTCCAAGATATACTGCATTCATCTTAGAGTTTTTCATATCTGCTCCTGCTCTCCATCCATAGAAAGAATTATCTCCTAGTTTGGTAGCTTCTAAAAGATACTTTTGAAGATCATTTAGATTTTTAATCGCATCAATTTTTGCAAGGTCTCCCTTGATAGGACTTAGTCCATCAGCATTTCTTTTCGCAGTATCCATAAAGGAAGCATAAAGACTTTGGATTTTCTGTCCTTCAGAACCGGCAGGATAGGTTTCGGTAAGGATCTTATTTAAAATATCCAATGAAGCATCATCTACATTTTCTCTCAATGCATTGAAAGACCCCCAATTGGCTTTATCTGAAGGAATTTGAGTAGTTTTCACCCAATTTCCGTTCACATAGCTAAAAAAGTCATCCTGCGGACGCACACCTGTATCCATATAAGATAAATTGATCCCCTCCTCCTTTACTTCTTCTTTTGCCGGCGTTGCAACGGTTGCTGTAGCCTCTGTTTTTGTATCTGTCCCTGCAGTTTTTGCAGCACCACACGAATTTAGCAATACTATACCCGAAAAGGCAAGTATACCAATATTTAGCTTTTTCATTGAAGATAATTTTTGATTTTACACAAACTTATCAAATATACGAACTTTAATGATATGTAATGGATATAATTCTTCAATAGTGTTTTCAGAGTAAGTGAAGCAGGTTTAAGGTTTAAACCATCCCGTTAGAAATTCTTCAAACTTTTGCCAATCCTATCGAGGATGGGAATGATGGAAGCCGTTCCTTATGAATTTTGTTTAAGATAGTTCACAGCCCAACCTATCATGTATCATCTTCTAGTCAATTATCTCTTAATCGATATCTATCCTTAAAAAAAATCTTACCATATTTTAATTCTGTCTTCCGGAGCTTTGTATAATTTGTCCCCTTTTTTCACATCGAAAGTATTATAAAATGAATCAATATTAATTAATGGAGCAAAACTTCTAAGATATCCCGGTGAATGTTTATCAATTTTAATCTGAAGAAGCAGATATTTATCTGTCGCTTTTGTTTTCCATACACTTGCCCAGCTCATAAAAAACCTTTGGTTTGGGGTGAATCCACTTATTTTTCCTGGATTTCCTTTGTCTTTCAAATACATTTGAAGGGCATCATAAGCAATATTTACCCCTCCCAGGTCTGCAATATTTTCTCCGTTTGTATGGATCCCATTGATGAAAGATCCTTTTACTGGTTCATATTGGGAGTATTGCGTAGCAAGAGCTTTGGTTGCTTTCTCAAAATTGGCTTTATCTTCAGGCAGCCACCAGTCTACCAAATTTCCTTCACCATCAAACTGAGCTCCTGAATCATCAAACCCATGGCTTATTTCATGACCAATAACTCCTCCTATTCCGCCAAAATTTACGGCTGCATCTGCTTTAGGATTAAAGAAGGGTGGCTGAAGAATAGCTGCCGGAAATACGATCTCATTGTTTACCGCTCGGTAATAAGCATTTACAGTTTGCGGAGTCATCCCCCATTCTGATTTATCAACCGGTTTTCTTATTTTTTCAAGTTTCTTATTATAATTCCATGCAGCAATATCCTGAAGGTTGTTATATAAAGAACTTTCCGGAATAATTTCTAAAGCTGAATAGTCTTTCCATTGATCAGGACACCCCACTTTTACACTAAATTTATTAAGTTTATCCATGGCTCTTTCTTTAGTGACCGGTGACATCCATGTTAAATTTTTGATGTGAACTGCAAAGCTTTTCTTTAAATAACCAATCAGTTCTATCATTTGAGCTTTAGATTCTGCAGGAAAGTATTTTTCAACATATAGTTTTCCAAAGGCTTCTCCTATATTCCTATTAATCAACTCGAGGCCTCTTTTATCCAAAGTCCTTTGTTCCTGCTGCCCGAATAAGTATTTTCCAAAGAAGTTAAAATTAATATTGTCTAGCTTTTCGCTTAAATAAGTTGCATTTCCGTTAATCAGATGAAATTTCATATAATCTTTAATCACCGGCAGATTTTTCGCATTGATTAACTTATCCAGATTTTTATAATAATTAATTTCTCCGATAATGACTTTATCTGTGTTTACCCCTACTTTTTTAAGATATCCAGGAAGATCTATTTCTTTTACCAAAGCTGATAGTTCTGCTATGGTCTGAGGGTTGTACTGAAGGGTATTGTCACGACTCTGTTCATTGGTCAGATAGGTTTTTGCAATGCTTTTCTCATACTCAACAATTCCTTTTGAAACATCATCAGCATTTGTATATCCCAGTTCTTTCAACATAGAAGCTACATATTTCTGGTATTCAGCAAGAGTTTCAGTATTTTTCTCATTGACTTTCTGATAATACTCTCTTCCCCAAAGTCCTAACGTTGGAATCCCCAAATAAACAGCATTCATCTTTGAATTTTTGCGATCGGCACTCACAGACCATCCATAGAAAATGTTTTCTCCGTCCTTTGTTGCAGCAATCAGATAATTCTGAAGATCAGTAAGGTTTTTGATAGCATCAATTGTATTGAGTTTTTCCTGAATAGGCTTGATACCATCTGTATTTCGCTTCTGCATATTCATATAAGAAGCATAAAGATCCTGGATTTTTTTTCCTTCACTTCCTACGGCAAACTTATCCGTCAAAAGGGAGTTAAGAATCATCATAGAATTGTTATCTGTGTCTTCTGCAAGTTTATCAAAGCTTCCCCAAGCTGGCTTATCTGAAGGGATTTGAACCGTTTTCATCCATGCTCCATTCACATAATTATAAAAATCATCCTGTGGCCGTATTGAAGTGTTCATTGCAGCAAGATCTAAACCTTTGTCTATAGTGTTTACTGCTCTTTTAGTAGTTTTAGCCTGTGCATTCACCAAATTCTGAGTGCAAATCCCTGTGATTAAGGATAGGGAAAGTATCAGTTTTTTCATAGTATTACCTTTTATAATACTATATGTATGTATTGATTTACAATTCGTTACATAATTTCCAAATAAATACTGCTATTTTCAATCTTTTTCAAAAAAATTATGACAAAAAATATTTATTTTTTTTCAATCCACCTTTCAAATCCTATAAAAAAACCGCTCATTGCTGAGCGGTTTGTATATTTTACCAGATTTTGATTCTCTCTTCTGGAGCTTTGTATAATTTGTCTCCTTTTTTCACATCAAATGCTTTGTAGAATGCATCAACGTTGATTAGCGGACCGAAACTTCTGAAGTAACCCGGAGAGTGCGGATCTGTCTTCACCTGGTTAACCATATATTTTTCACTTGATAAAGTTCTCCAAACGGTTGCCCAGCTTAGGAAGAATCTCTGATCCTGAGTAAATCCACTGATTTTTCCTGGATTTCCTTTATCTTTTAAATACATTTGAAGAGCATCGTAAGCGATGTTTACTCCACCTAAGTCAGCGATGTTTTCACCGTTTGTGAAGGTCCCGTTTACGAATGTTCCTTTTACAGGTTCATATTTGTCATATTGAGCTGCAAGAGCTTTAGTTGCTTTTTCAAAGTTCGCCTTATCTTCCGGAGTCCACCAGTCTACAAGATTACCATCTGCATCAAACTGAGCACCTGAATCATCGAATCCGTGGCTTATTTCGTGACCGATAACAGCTCCAATTCCTCCAAAGTTTACTGCTGCATCAGCCTTAGGATTGAAGAATGGCGGCTGAAGAATCGCTGCAGGGAATACGATTTCGTTATATACCGGGTTGTAATAAGCATTTACAGTCTGTGGCGTCATTCCCCATTCTGTTTTATCCACCGGTTTTCCGATTTTTGCTAAATCTTTATTGTATTGCCACTCCCCGATATTCTGAAGGTTTTTGTATAATGTACCTCCTTTCGACTCAGGAGTGATCTCCAGTTTTGAATAATCTTTCCATTTGTCCGGATAAGCAACTTTTACAGTGAATTTATTCAATTTCTGCATTGCTTTCTCCTTAGTAGTAGAAGACATCCAAGTCAGGTTATTGATGTGGAGTGTAAAGCTCTTCTTTAAGTAATCGATCAATTCCACCATCTGAGCTTTAGCTTCAGCCGGGAAGTATTTTTCAACATAGAGTTTGCCGAAAGCTTCTCCTAAGTTTCTATTGATTAATTCGAAACCTCTTTTGTTTAGTGCTCTCTGCTCCTGCTGACCTCTTAAATATTTACCAAAGAAAGCAAACTTCATATCTCCAAGTTTTTCACTCAGGTAAGAGGCACTTCCATTAATCATGTGGAATTTCAGATAATCTTTAATGATCGGAAGGTTCTCAGCATTCACCAATTTATCAAAGTTCTTATAATATTCCAGTTCTCCAATAATTACCTTATCTGTATTTACTCCTACTTTTTTAAGGTAAGCCGGAAGATCTACCCCTTTTACCAACGCTGAAAGCTCAGCCATCGTTTTAGGATTATATTGAAGGGTATTATCACGACTTTGCTCGTTTGTTAAGAGCGTCTTTGCAATACTTTTTTCATAATTAACGATATTTTTTGCCGCTTCGTCAGCATTTTTATACCCTAATTCTTTCAGCATAGAAGCTACATATTTCTGATATTCAGCAATAGCTTCTGTATTTTTTTCATTTACTTTCTGATAATAATCTCTCCCTAAACCAAGAGAAGCATCACCTAAGTAAACAGCATTCATATTAGAATTCTTCAAGTCAGCATATACTCCCCACCCGTAGAAAATATTTTCACCTTCCTTCGTTACTGAAGCCAGATAATTCTGAAGGTCAGTCATATTTTTGATCGCATCAATTTTATTCAGGTGTTCCTGAATAGGCTTAATTCCGTCAGCATTTCTCTTCTGCATATTCATGTAAGAAGCATACAGATCCTGGATCTTCTTCCCTTCACTTCCGTCAGTAAATTTATCTTTCAAAAGAGAATTCAGGATAGTCATGGAATTGTTATCCGTATCCTCTCCTAATTTATTGAAGCTTCCCCAAGTTGGCTTATCAGCTGGAATTTTAGCTGTTTTCATCCATGTTCCGCTCACATAATTATAAAAATCATCCTGTGGACGTACTGAAGTATCCATTAAGCTAAGGTCTAAACCTTTATCGGTATTGTTCACTGCTACTTTAGCAGTTTTAGCTTGTGCACTCATCGTATTTTGAGAGCAGATCCCTGCTATTAGAAACAAAGAAAGCGTTAGTTTTTTCATTATGATAACAATTTATATAATATGTATGATTTATTTCTTATTTGTTACTTTTTCGTAAAACAAATTTAAACAAATATTAAGAAGTTGCTATCTCTTTTACATTTCCTGTACGTTTCAGGAAGCCCCAGGACTGCATTTCGCCTTTCAATGCTTTTCTTAAACTTTTAAATAATACAATATACATCAGCCATCTATATCCAAATCTTTGCGGAATGATATAGAGCAGATTCACCAGTTTTTCCCGTTGCATAATAAATGCTATTAATGCCAGGGATGCATCCACTAAAAGGAAGATCAGGTAATAACCGAATATTTTACTTCCGTTTCCTGATAGAATTCCAAAGAACATAATAAGATCTGCCAATGGTGAGAAAAACGGAATGATATACTGGAACAATAAAATATTCGGCATCGCCCAAAGTCCCAATCCTTTATATTTAGGGTTAAGGAACGTCTGTCTCTGTTTCCAAAACATCTGCATGATTCCGTAAGTCCAGCGGAAACGTTGTTTAAGAAATTGTGCTACGCTTTCCGGAGCTTCCGTTACTGCAATAGCCTGGTTTTCATTAGCAACGGTATAACCGGCTCTTAAGATTTTTACTGTAATATCACAATCTTCAGCCAGAGTATCGGAAGAATACCCTCCTGCTTCAAGAATTACTGATCTTTTAAAGGCTCCAATCGCACCAGGAATCACAGTAATTGCATTGATATGAGCATAGGCTAATCTGTCAAAATTCTGACTTGTTGTGTATTCTATCGCCTGCCATTTGGTAAGCCAGTTGACAGTGTTTCCTACTTTTACATTTCCCGCTACAGCTGCTATTTTTTCTTCAGGACCTGCATTCAGGAATCTCGCGATCAAATATTTCACAGCATCCTGTTGCAGTTTAGTATCTGCGTCTATACACACTACGTATTCTGCATCAGTTTGTGAAATCCCAAAGTTTAGAGCAGTTGCTTTTCCACCGTTTTCTTTTGTAAATATTTCCAACTTCGGATGATTGGGAAAAGCTTCTTTCGCCTTTTCAAACGTTGAATCTTTGCTTCCATCATCTACCATAATGATATTAAAATTCGGATAGGTTTGTTTCAACAGATTATGTAGGGAAGATACTATATTTACTTCTTCATTATAAGCAGGCACAATAATGGAAACCTTTGGATACAATTCAAGCGTTGGAAATTCGCCCAGTTTTTTCTCTTTTTTTCTTTCTTTAAAAGCCCAATACGCCATTAACAATAATCTTATTAATCCCAACACAATGAAAATAGTAAACAGTGCCACCAAAAAGTGACTCACTCCATAGATCACGGTTGCCAGTACTAAATTAAGCTGCATGATATAATAAGATCTGGTTTTAGGAACTTCAGGCATCAGTTCGCTTTTGCTCTTATGTAGAATACTGGTAAGATTAGTAAAATGATAGCCTTGTTTCTGAAGAGTAGGAATCAAAATCTTCAAAGCTTTTACCGTTTCTTCTCTTGTGTCACCTCCCGCATCATGAAGCAAAATGATATTCCCTCTCTCCTGCTTGATTCCCGCCATTACGCGTTTCACAATTTCATCTGCTTTTATTCCGGGCTGCCAATCTTCCGGATCAATATTTTCTCCTATATCCAGATAGTTTTGCTGTCTTGCCAATGCCACCGGAATAATCTCTTCTGAAGTGGTAGGCTCAGAGTCTGCGTTATAAGGGGCACGGAAAAGGATCGTACTGTGTCCTGTTACACATTCTATGAGAAGTCTTGTAAGTTTCAGTTCAAGTAAAGCTCTTTCCGGGCTTACTTTTGCTACATTTTCATGCGTAAAAGTGTGGTTTCCTATTTCATGACCTTCCCGATAGATTCTTCTAACCAGCGGAAGATTTTTTTCTGCATTTAAACCTACTAAAAAGAAGGCTGCCGGAACATGGTATTTGGACAATATATCTAATACCTGAGGCGTGTAAGTTTCATCGGGCCCATCATCAAATGTCAGTACCAGTTCTTTCTGCGGAGCACTTCCATACTTTTTTACTTCATAAGAACTTGGATACGTAATATAGTTTTCATCTGTGATGATTTTCTCTTTCGGATCTATTTCCAATGCAATTTTACCATCATGGGGCGTATTCAGAACATCCAGTACTTCCCCCTCCCCGATATAATCCACCATGGTCTGTCCTTTTACATTTTCCAGTGTTTTTAAATTTAACTTAGAAAGCCCGGCAAATGTAAGGTCCTTATCATAGAAGTTCCAGATTCTGCTGTCTTCACTTCCCAGTCTCCAAAGGGCTGTTCCTGCCAATGGGTATTCAGAAGAGAAACGCATGGTGTTAAAAATGGACGCTGCATCATTAAAAAATACAGTATGGCTATTATTTTTTGAATCTGTATAAGAATAGTTTAAATTGAAGGTATTGTCATTAAAATCAATCACCGCTTTACTGGCACTTGCTTTAGTGATCGCCTGCATATACGTTACTGAAGTATTGTCATCCTTGTTGGAGCTCCAGTCATAACCATACGCTCCCAACCCAAGAATAATTTTATGAGGAGAGGTTTGCTTAACGATTTTACCCGTCTGGGCTTCGATCCATTTCTGTGAAGAAACAGGGCCTGCATCACTACTTGCAGAATATTCATCATAAGCCATCAATACAAAGTAATCTACATAAGGATCTAATCTCGGAATGTTATAATCATCATTGTCCGTCATAATATCCATGGTTACCAACAGTTGATTCTGTTTAAAAGTTCCTGAAAGTTCTTTCATAAAAGCAATCAGGTTCTCATCAGAATCAAGATTCATATCTTCAAAGTCGATATTGATACCTTTGAAATGATATTTCAGGCACTGTTGGGTAAGCTTTTGAATAAGATCCGTTCTTTTCTTTGGATCATTCAATACCTTCCCCAGCCCTTCAGCACGGAATTCCTGATTAGAGTTATTGCTCAGAATAGGCATGGCTGCCACTCCTGTTCTTTTGATTATTTTATATCCTTCCGGGTCAACGTTGGTTTTCAGGTCTCCTGTTTTAGGATCAAGGAAAAACCATTCAGGAAATACCAGATTGACGTGTCTGATGTTTCTTTTTAAAGACATCAGAGACTGTGGATCCCATGCTACATAGAAGGCAGAACGAATTCCGCCGGGAAACTGCGCCCAGTTTCTATTTTGATTTTTATATCGTTCTGCTCTTGCCTTTTGAATCTTGGCAAAACTGGTATGAATATTTTTTTCAGAGATGAAGTTTCTGAAGCCTTTATACTCTTTAGAAATTTTATTTTCCTGAAGATAAGGTTTATTCGCTGTAATTACTGCTTTATAATCTTCTTTAAAAGGAATTTTTGGACTTCTGTCCAGGGTCATCATCAAACCTAACGCTAAAAGAAGGAGCGCCGCAACAAAAATAAAGATACGGCTTCCCCATTGTACACTTTTCCAACGTTTCTTGCTGTTGGTCTGAAAAATCTGTTTGGAATTTTCCACGATTTTAAAATTTTAATGAATGATTTTCAAAAAGTGTGAAAAAGCACATTAAAATTAATTAAAAAAAAATTAAAAATATAACCATTTACTTAGTGACTTACCAAAAGCCCTACAAGATCCTGAATCACCTTCTGGGAAACGAAATCCATAAAGTCTACTCTTTCCAGATGAGGCATGTATAATTTTGAAGTTACTTCCTGATTATTAATTCGTATTGTATAAAAAACGGTTCCTACATCTTTACCATCCTCCCCTTTTCCAGGGCCAGCCACACCGGTAGTAGAAAGGGAAATATGGGTATCAAATAATTCCTGACATCCTTTTGCCATTTCCTGGGCGACCTGTTCACTGACTACAGTAAACTGATCTACCGTTTCTCTGGAAACATTTAAAATTTTGATTTTTTTTTCTGTAGCATAAGCGACCATCCCCCCAAGAAAATATTTTGAGCTTCCGGAAACTGAAGTAATCATTTTTGCCAATTCTCCTCCGGTACAGCTTTCTGCAGTTGAAATAGTGAGTTTTCTTTCTGTAAGAATTTCTGCCAGAATCTTCTCTATTTTATCTTCA
Organism: Chryseobacterium nakagawai; assembly: GCF_900637665.1. Lineage (NCBI taxonomy): Bacteria > Pseudomonadati > Bacteroidota > Flavobacteriia > Flavobacteriales > Weeksellaceae > Chryseobacterium > Chryseobacterium nakagawai. Next base: position 1,504,629 of record NZ_LR134386.1, on the reverse strand, counting down.
GACATCGCAATCACATGATCCTTGATAAGAGGAAGCAGTTTCTGGATTTCATTTTCTGTCTGTTGTTTTAAAGCTTCTTCATTGTTTCCTAATGCTGTTATTCTCAACTTTACCCTGGTTCCTACCGGAAGGTAAGACAATGAGATGTTTTCAGGAAGGGCAAGTTCCCAGTCTTCAATGGTATCTGCGAGAATACTCTCCGGAATCCCCACTACAGAAACAATTCTTGAATGAATATAGTTAAGATTAAATTTTTCCTGTAAATAAGGAATAATCTGATCTTTTATCAATGGTTTTACTTCATAAGGAACACCAGGCAAACTGTAGCTCAGTTTTCCATCCAGTTCCATCATCATACAAGGTGCAGTTCCAAAATGGTTTTGAAAAACAATAGATTTTGTAGGTACAAAAGCCTGTTCTTTATTTCTTTCCAGAATATCCGCCCTTCCACGTCTTTCCATGTATCCTTTAAGGTGGTTAAAAGTTACCTCATCCAGAGCAATTTCGTCATTGAAAAATTCTGCAAGTGCCTTTTTGGTCTTATCATCCCTTGTAGGACCCAATCCTCCGGTTGTAATGATGAGATCACCTAATTGAAAGGCAGCACTTAATGTATTCTTAATGGTATCTATTTCGTCTGAAATAGTAAAGATCTGTACAACCTTTATTCCGATATTTTTAAGTTCAGAGGCAATAAAATTGGAATTGGTATCTACCGTATTTCCGGAAAGGATTTCGTCACCAATAGTGATTAGGACTGCTTTTTCCATATATGAGATTCTTGAAAAAAATTCTGCTGCAAATGACGGAAAAATATGCGGCTGTGGCAATATAAATTGATTTTTTCTATTTTTGACAGAAATTAGTTAAAGTTATGTCTAAATATGATGATGCTTCATGGCATTATGGTGGTGATTTTCCTGAAGGGCTTCCTCAGAAAAACGGAGCAACGCATACTGGTATGTTCCTGAACTGGTGTATTCAGAATGATCTGATCTCCGATGAACTGAAGGAAGATCATGAAGAGGAAATTGAAAAATTAAAACGAAGAGAGATTACAGGTGCAGAATTCATTATGGATTCTTGTGATGGAAAATTCTCTGAATATGACCTGAGTGATCTTGGAAACAGTTTTGCAAAGGACTATTATGCAGATGAAACCGATTTTGGAAACCGATACAGTTCTTTTGCAGATGACTACGTCAATCTTTTTGATACTAAAGCAGAGGAAAACGATTATGAATATGAAACCTTCTACCACATTGAAGATACCTACGAAAACTATGATCTGATGAAACAAGTCATTGATTATCGTTTTGAAGAGTGGAAGGAATATATTAAAGAATAAAATATAAAAAAGTAAAAGGCAAATCGTGATGCTATGATTTGCCTTTCTGCTTTATTATTGATTATGTTTCACCCAGATGAGCTCATCAGTATTATAACCAATTTTTCTGGCTTTTTCAATAAAACGTTGCCTGATACTTTCCGGAATAGTTGTCGTTCGGGAGAGAATCCAGAGGTATTTTAAGCTGCTTCCTGCTACCAGAGCATATTGATAGTCTTCATCAATATCAATGACATTATAACCTGCCCAAATGGGCTTGAAAAAGGATACTTTAAGCCTTGCTTCGGTGGGATCTTTAACGAATTTAGCTTCCCCAATAGACTCATTCCATACTTTTTTGAGATAATCGTACCCTTTATTTCTCACCTGAATACTGCCATTGGGATTCTCTGAATATTCTGCAGTAACGTTATCCATATTTTTCTCGAATCTGTAATCAAAACGGGCTATTTCATACCATCTTCCGAGGTATTTTTTAACATCAAAATTCTTGACTGCCCGAGTTCCTCTCGGAATGCCTACGGAATAAGAATGAAAAGCCATATACGCCAAAGCTCCTAACGAAACGGGTAGTATTATTTTATGAAGGGTTTTCATGATAGAAATATTTTGTGTGGTTGTAATGAAAACGTCAAAAATAATGCCTTTGGCCTGTTAAAGAACGATAAATTCTAAGAAAACACCTTTAGAAAGTTATCTTTAAAACTTCCTGAAACCTCAATTTCAGTATCATCAGCAAGCATTACGGTTCCACTTTTATGATAAGACTTCACAAATGTTGCATTGATAATATGAGAACGGTGAACTCTTACAAAAGGGTTTTCCAACAAATCATCAAAATGTTTCAAAAACCGGCAGACCATTTTCTTTGAACCATCGGTAAGATACACCTGAGTAAAGTTTCCATCTGCCTGAAGCCTTACAATATCTTCTGTTTTTACTACATCAAATCCTTGTAAAGTAGGAAGAATAAGCTGCTGTTTTTCAGGTTTTAATTTTAAATTCTCCAACAAAATTTTATTCCGGTTGAGCTCTTCTTTTTTCTCTATGCTTTCTAGAACTTTATTAACTGCTAAAATAAGTTCCTGGATGTCAATCGGTTTTAAAATATAATAGCTTGCTGATTTATTTAAAGCCTGTAAAGAATATTGCGAAAATGCTGTAATGAAAATGGTTTCATAGGCAAACTCCTTGGTAGCTTCCAATACGTCAAAGGCATTTCCGAAAGGCATTTCTACATCTAAAAAAACCAATTGAGGCTGTTTCTCTGCAATTAAAGGAACGGCTTCTTTAATATTTTCCGCTTCACCAAGAATTTCTACCTGTGGGCAATATTTGGTGAGATAGCTTCTCAATACTTCTCTTGCGATCAGTTCATCATCTACAATTACAGCTTTGATCTTCATTGGATTTAAATATTAAATGGCAGGTAATAGATTACAGATGCAAATTAGGGATATTTGGCTAACCATGCAATCTTCCCAATCAAGTCATACTCTTTTCCATTTCCAGGCATACATTACAATCAAAATTGTTATAATGCATTCCACTACTGCAAGGAAAATATAAAACAGATACCATTCTGAAAAGGATGAAATACCAATAAGGAGCATCACCAAAGTAAAAAAGATTCCGAAAACAATATTAAGGATTCTGTTGATCACCGGTTTCAGAATAAGGGAAAGAAATACCATAACCGCAGGTATTGCCAAAACAACTGCCGCCAATAACAAATTCAGTGGAGCATTCAATAGATTATGGCCATCTATAAGCCCTTCTGTTTTTCCCGGAGTATACAGTTCAAAGTAATCACCGTATAAATAACACAATGTAACAGAGGTCCAAAGGCCGGCAAGTATAATTTTGACGTTTACCTGGATGTCTTCAAGTTGGGTAGAATTGTTCATGGTATATTAGTTTTGATTATTATTAATGGTTTTACTCTTCACACCTACAATCAATAGCCACAGGCACATCCCTATTTCCCCTATTGAAGCGGGTAATGTTATATACCCTGATATTGCATAATCCGGAAAATGAGGAATCGTAGTTCTTCCAAAAACATTGAGAACATATCCTAAACAGCCCAACATTAAAAAAACTCCTAAAATTTTGGGTAAAAATCCGGACCTATAAACCAGATATCCTAATGGAAACAGCCAAAGTCCCCAGAAAATCTGAACAATTAAAATTCCTTTATTATAATTATTCAGTAAAAGCATCATCTGAGCCTGTAGCTGTTGGGTATCAAATATTTTTAAATAATCAGCTCCCTCAACAAGAGTAAGTACAGAAAACTTACTTTGAAGATTAATAAAAGAAATAGGTACACTGATAAGTGCAAAAATAACCATCAGCCTTGCTGCATTTTTGTCTGTTTCTTTCAACAGCTGATACAAAACTAAAGGAAGAAACCCAAAAGCAATATAGCAAAGCATACTGCTTGCAATACCCAACCTGAATAAGGATGACGAAGAAATATGATGAAAAGTAAGTTCCGGATCTTCCCACACAATCAATTGTGATGGCACATACATTAAGCTGTAAAAACCGGTTATGATGACAACAAGATAAATAAATCCTGCTAATCGGGCTGTTTTATTATTGATATTCATCTGATTAGTTTTAAACTAATAAGACAATATCTATTTAATTTTTGTTACAATAAAAAGTAACTATATGAAAAAAAAATAATAAAAGTTTCTTTAGAATATAATTTTGGAAAACTACTGATATTTTCCGTTTTTGAATTTCAGTGTGCTATAAGTTGTTTTGGAAGTTTCTTTTCCCGCGCATTCTCCTTTCACTTCTTTGTTTATAGTGGTTACAGAAATGGTCTTAATTTTAAGATCTGTAAAATGGTTCGTTTTGGATGTATTCATAATGATATAGGAATGGTCATCCTTAAACTCGCCGTTGCATCGGGTATCCCATTCTCCTGTTGTAGAATCCATTTCAAACTGATCAAGAACCTTTTTAAGAGTCTTCCCTTCCGGATAATACATTGAAAGCGTGCCTGAAGCATAAGGATTGGGCCTGCTACTTCCTACAAAATCTGCCTTTACTCCAAATGCCCGGATGTTCGTACTGATATTATATAAACCAGTATCAATAGCAAAACTTCTTAGGCTTATAGCATCAGAATTCAGTTCTGTTGGATCGAAATATTTGTTCTTTATGGTTCCGTTACGGTCTGTAATTAAAATATAGTTCTGAACTGTAAAAACATAATCTTCTTTGTCCTGATTCACAACCACAGGAATAACCACAATATAAGAGTCTTCAACATTGGGCATTTTCTTTTCAATACAGAATTCTTCCTTTATCTTGGTTTTGTCAAGTTTCAGGCTGTTAAGAATATGATTCAGTCTGATACTGTCAATATCCTGAGCCGCTATAGTTCCGGAAAACTGGCTCATCATCAGTATAATTAGAAATATATTTTTTTTCATTGTAAAGTTTTTATGCCAGATTAATTTGAATAATGACTAAAACTCCATTGTGATTTTCCTTATCCTTTACAGAACAGGTTATATCTTTTTTGTACAGATCATTCAGCAGCTGAATTCGCTCTAAAGTATTTTTCATACCTCTTCCTTCGCGGGTTTTCTGATGCTGGGTTTTCTGTTTTTTACTTTCTTCAATTCCTATTCCGTTGTCTTCAACAATGACCTTTAAGTAGCGTTCATTTTTCTCAAAGCTTAATTTTAAAAAGCCTTTTTCTGCTCTATAACGCAGTCCGTGCCAGATAGCGTTTTCAAGGAACGGTTGTACCAGCATTCCGGGAACCTGCAGGCTTTGGATATTCAGATTTTCATCTATCTCAATTTCATAATCAAATTTATCTGCAAAACGTGTTTTTTCCAATGCCAGATAGTTCTGCAAAAGATCAAGCTCTTGTTGTAAAGGAATAAAATCATCGGTAGAATTTTCCATCACTCCACGCATCAACTTTGAGAACTTAGTCAGATATTGATTGGCTTCCAGTTCGTTATTGGTGGCAATAAAGTGGTTGACACTATTCAGACTGTTGAAAATAAAGTGGGGATTCATTTCCCGCCGAAGCGACTGAAGTGCTATTTTTTTGTTTTTGACCTGAACTTTCTTCAAGGTTCTGAAAATAAAAATAATAAGACCGGTCAGCACGATTAAAGCTCCTATCAGTCCATAATTGAAAATATTTTTCTTACGGATAAGTTCATCTTTCAATTCCTTTTCCTTTTCCAGCTGAGAAATTCTCTGCTCTGTATCTTCCAGAATCTTATTATCTACCAGGCTTCTGTCCTTGGAAACCAGATTGGGGAGTTTTCCCAAAAAGTCTCTGTACAATTGAACTGAAGCATCCACATTTCCTGAGATGGCATACAAACTGTCCAGTTTCTTCACACTTTTCTGCGCTTCCAGCGTATGTCCTTTATCCAAAGCGATTCCATACGCATTCTTCAAAAGATCAACCGCCTCTTTAGGATCATTTTTCTTGATATAAATATCAGCCAGTTCCTGAATCTGATTCACTTTTTCCTGAGAATTATCCTTTACAAAATCCTCCTTAAGAACTTTCTTTTTAGCTTCAATCGCCTTATCAAAATTCTTATTTTCTACATACAGATCAGCTAATTTCTGGTTAATAGCCAATGCCTGTTGTGGAGCTTCCCGCTTTGAAATTTTATATGCATTATTAAGGTTTTCTTCCGCTTTATACAGATCTTTCTGTTGTATATTTACATCTGCCAACTGGCTATATCCTTCCGCTACATTGGCTTGTTCATTTTCTTTTTTGCTTATATTAATATTACTCTGAATGGCTTCTGCTCTAAGCTCAGGGGTAGGAGAAGAAAGCCTTGCAACATCATTAGCATTGACAGCCTTACTTTTTTCACTATAGCTCATCTGCGCTGCCATACTGTAATTGCTGAGCGCTGGGGTTATCTTATTCTGTTTTTCCTGTGATTGTGCTAATTTCCGGGTAACAGATTCCAGGTTTTTTTTGTCATTAAGTTTCTGGTAAAGCGCTTTAGCTTTGGTAAAATATTCCTCGCTCTTGGCGTAGTTTCCCTGATTATAATAATCAGAACCCATGTTTACATATACATCTGCGGCCCCTTTATCATCATTCTTGTCTACGGCTTTCTTCAACTTTGCAGCAGATTTCAGGACTTGGGAAACTTTTGTAGAATCCTGTGCCATGAGAACATTTCCCACAGCAAACATTGAAATAAAGAGTATGTTAAAAACTAATTTCACGGATTTCAAATCTTTATTGCAAAGTAAGTAAAACTTTATCGATCAGCTTCTATTCTTTACCAAGCCAAAACATGATTTCACCAAGTTACAATCCATAAGAAATCCACATAAGTTTTGAAAATCAAAGATGTTCATATCCGAAAGTATCTGCGAGATCTGACAAATCTGCGAGAAAATATAATTAGAAATCAATGTTATCAGAATAAATCTTGCACTTGAAACTATATAGTGTATTTGTACTTTCTTTTTATTCTTCTCATTCAGAAAGCATACAATCAAAATACCATTTATACGACTCACCAAGTGAAAGTTCCATTTCACCAAGTCTCCCGGTTTTCAGCTTCAGATCGAACTAATTTTACATCAGAATTTAAAAGTAAAAACAAGAAATTATGAAATTAAAACATTTTTTATTAATCGGGATTTTAACGCTGGGAAGTTTTGTAAACGCTCAGGAAGTAAAGAAAAACGCAATTGAAGTAACTGGTGTTGCAGAAATGGAAGTAGAACCGGATGAAGTATTCTTTAGCCTTGGAATAAAAGGAGATACCAAAAACGATCTGGCAGACAATGAAAAGAAGATGTTTGACATCTTAAAGAATGCAGGAATAAGAAACGAGGATATCAAATTTAAGTCAACGTATCAGAACATTTACGCAAAAAACGGAAAATTTACTAAGAACTATGAGTTTAAAGCGAATGCAAAAGCAAACCTTAGTAAAGTATTTGAAGACCTGAATCAAAAATGGGTAAGCAGCCTGAACATTTCAGAAGTAAAGAATACCAAAATTGCAGATTTCAGAAAGACAGTAAAGATCAATGCTTTAAAAGCAGCGAAAGAAAAGGCAGATTATCTATTAGAAAGTATGGGTAAAAAGGTGGGGAATGTTCTTGAAATTACAGAAATAGAGGACTATACCAGCGACACTGTAATGCCTGTTGCTTACAAAAGCAGAATGAGTAATGTACAGATGGAAATGGCAGATGCTTCTTTAGACCTTTCTTTTGACAATATTGAAAACATCAAACTGAAATACAGTATCAAAACAAGATACGAAATCCTTTAAATAACAGATTTAAAAGAGGCTGTCATACTTTTGGCAGCCTTTTTTGATTTGCCACGAATGCAGGAATAAAATAATTTCCGAAAGTTTGCAAGTCTATGTGAAATCTATGTGGTTTAAAAAAATAAACCACATAGATTTCACATAGTTTTTTTAAAGCTTATTTATAAAGCCATTCGTGCATTAGTGGCAAAAAAAACATAAGGTTGTCTACTCACCAAGTGAAAAGCTCTCTTCACCAAGTATCCAAAAATATAGGCTTAGATACGGGTAATTTTACTTTATAATTTAAAATAATAAACGATGAAACGCTATCTTTTAATCACACTATTTTCAGTGGTTCTCTTTAAGGCCCAGGAAATTAAAAAGGAAATTGAAGTAAAGCAGGCTACCGTATTCCTTCAGGGAGCAAAAGTCTTCGGAAGTACCAATATTAATCTTCAGAAAGGACATAATAAGGTAAGAATTATCAATCTTCCCAATAATTTGGATGAAAACACCTATAAAATCAATCTGGAAAAAAATACGACTCTCCTATCCATCACTCCACAAAGTAATTTTTTGAAAGAAGATCAGCTTTCTGATGGTGAGAAAAAACTGAATGATGAAAGAAAAAAACTTCAAAGACAGGCAAGTCTGCTCACTATCCAGGTTAAAAATCTTACGGGAGAACAGAATATTATCAATGATAATTTAAAAGTATCAGCCAATGATAAATCCACTCCTCAGGAGCAGCTTATTAAGCTTACTGAGTTTTATAGAAAAAGGATGCTGGAAATTGATAATCAGGTCTTTTTACTGAATGAGCAGAAAAGTATACTAGACGAAAGTATTGCAAAGCTTAATAAACAATCGGATGAGGAACAAACCCATAAAAATACCAACCGAAAAGAGCTCCTGCTTGAAATTCTTGCTGATAATGATACCAACCTGAATCTGGGGCTCAGCTATATTGTTTCTGATGCAGGCTGGATTCCGTCTTACGATCTGCGCGCTCAGTCTGTAAAGAAACCTCTTGAAATGGTTTACAAAGGAAAGATCTATCAAAAAACCGGGCAGGATTGGAACAACATAAAATTGTTTGTCTCTACTTACAGACCGTCATACAATCAGAACCGTCCTATCCTTTCTCCATTGTATGTTGCGGAATATACAATTCCTAATCCAATACTTGAAGTTGCCGATTACAAATCTAAAAAAGAGTCTACACTGATGAATGTTTATCAAATGAGACAGGAAATCGCTGCAAAACCAAGTCAGATTCCAATTGCTTCTGTTTCCGATAATCAAATGAATGTGATCTATGAACTGAATTATAATCAAACCATTTTAAGTCAGGAAAAAGAACAGTATGTGATTCTGGATAAAAAACAAATTGATGCTACTTACAAGTACCATACAGTTCCAAAACTTAACAATCAGGTCTTCCTGATGGCTTTCGTAAAAAACTGGCAAAACCTCAACCTTATTAATGGCGAAGCTAATATCTATTTTGAGGACAATTATATCGGAAAAACCAATATTACCAGCCATTATGTAAAAGATGAGTTCCCGATTTCTCTTGGAGTAGATGAAAGAATCACGGTAAAAAGAATCAAACTGAAAGATAAAGCTTCTCAAAAGCCCATGAACTCGAACAAATGGGAAACTGAAACCTACCAGATCAGCATCAGAAATAATACCAAAGAAAGTATTGAACTGGAAGTACTGGATCAGCTTCCTATCAGTGAAAATTCTAAAATATCAGTGAAAGCTATAGAAACTGGAGGCGGAAGCCTTGATGAAAAAACAGGAAGCATTCTTTGGAACAAAAATATAAGTTCCGGAGGTTCTGATAAGATCAATTTCTCTTATGAAGTTAAGTATCCGAAAGATATGCACATCCAATATTACAGTAGATAACCTATAAAAAATAATAATATGACAACTTTAAAAATCTTAGCCATTGCAGCAGCTTTTTTAAACTCCGGGGCAACAGCACCCCTTAGCTGCTCGAAAAGTGATCCGGAAAACAGAAGCTTAATTGTACAAAATGCTTCTGTACCCACGGTAAATACGATATCAAAGGACAATAAAATCCAGGTAGCCCTTTTACTTGATACTTCCAACAGTATGGATGGGTTGATTGACCAGGCAAAATCCAGGCTCTGGAACATCGTTAATACGTTAACCACTCTAAAATACAACGGACAGGCTCTACAAGTTGAAATTGCTCTTTATGAATATGGGAATGATGGCATTCGTGATGAAAACTATATCCGTCAGGTAACTCCTCTTACCCAGGACCTTGATCTGGTTTCCGAAAAATTATTTGCTTTAAGAACCAATGGCGGAAGTGAATATTGTGGTGCTGTAATTCGGGATGCCGCAGCCAATCTGAACTGGGATGGCAACGAGAAAAGTATGAAACTGATTTATATTGCAGGGAACGAGCCGTTCAATCAGGGAAGGATTGATTATAAAGAAGTGATCTCAAAAGCAAAAAGTAAAAACATCTATACCAATACCATTTTCTGTGGAAGCCGGGAAGAAGGAATTCGAGACTACTGGCAAAACGGAGCAACAACGGGAGGTGGAAAATATTTTAATATCGACAGTGATAAAAAGGTTATTTATATTAAAACGCCTTATGACATCAGAATTTCCGAATGCAATACCAAATTGAATGACACCTATATGTATTATGGAAACCGCGGTTCTGAATATAAACAAAAACAAATTACACAGGATAAAAATGCAGAAGTACAATCCGTTTCCAATCTGGTAGAAAGAACCGTTTCCAAGTCTAAAAAGAACGCTTACAAAAATGAACATTGGGACTTGGTAGATAAAGCTGAAAAAGATGACAACTTTATTGCCAATATGAAAGCAAGTGAAGTGCCGGAGGAACTAAAGGGAAAAAGCAAAGACGAAATAAAAAAAGCAGTGGTCATAAAATCGGCAGAGCGTGAAAAGATTCAAAGAGAAATTGACGATCTTTCTAAAAAACGTCAGACCTATATTGATGATGAAATGAAAAAAAGAGGCACTGATGATTCTGATGATCTTGGAAAAGCCATTGAAAGTTCTATACAGGAGCTGGCCAAAAAGAATGGATATACCTTGTAGGAGGATTAATCTTAAATCTCTTTAAGTAACAAATCCTTTTAAAATCAAGAACACTTAAGTTTTGAATCTTTTGATTTTCTACTTAAGTGTTCTTATTTGTATCTGCTTATTTCAATATAATTTAGCGGACTAAAGTGTTCAAAATAAAACCTTTTTGCTGATGATTAAAGATGTTCTATCTTCCAAATCTAAAATATTCGGATAACGGATGCTTTTTATTTTTCATAAATAAAGAAGCCATTTCCATGCCTGCTGCTGAAAAAGTAATTCCGTTTCCTCCAAAACCCAACACAAAATAAGAGTTTCTGAACTTTTGGTGCTCTCCAATATAGGGAAGCCCATCTTTTGTTTCCCCAAAAGTCCCGGCCCATACAAAATCAGGATAGAAGTGATAATCCGATTTTATTTTCTTTAAACTTTTTAAAATTTCCTTTTCTTTTTTATTGAGAATGGCATCCCGTTTTTCGGCATCATAAAAATCTTCATCTCCACCGCCTATCAAGAGCCTTCCATCATCAGTAGTCCGCATATAGAGATAAGGTTCATCGGTATTCCAAACCAATGTACTCGTAATATTTTTAAATTTGTCTTTATCCACTTCGGACACCACTGCATACGTACTTTTCAAATTAACGAAATTCTCTTTCAATAAAGTTTTGCTTTCATACCCGATACAGTAGATTATTTTTTTCGCTTTTATCTGAAAACCACTGTTTGTTTTAGCAAGATTAAAACCTTTGTGATATTCTACTTTTATCATTTCAGTTTTGTCAAAGATTTTCAATCCTTTCCTTACATTATATTGAAATAATTCATGGGCAAACAGAAAGGCATCAATGCTGGCTCCCTGCTTTGACAGGATACCTCCATAAGTATTTTCAAATCCAAATTTCTCCAGCACCTCATCTGCTTGTAGCCATTTCACTTCAAATCCTGCTTTTTCTCTGGCTTCATATTCTTTCTTTAACCATTCGACATCTTTCTTTTTGGAAGCAAAGTATAGTGATTTTTTACGTTTAAACCCAGCACCAGACCGTATTTTTCCGGTAAGTGCTTCAATACTATCAATAGCATCTGAACATGCTTTATAGCTTGCAACAGCCCCTTTTTCTCCTATTTTTTCTATTAATTCATAAAGAGGAACATCTATTTCATATTGCAGCATTGAAGTGGTGGCAGAAGTGCTCCCATTACACAACTCACGCTTATCTATGAGAATAGTTTCATACCCATCCTTTATCATTTGATGGGCAATAAGGCTTCCTGTAATTCCACCTCCTATAATTAAAACATCACAGTTTTCATCCGATTTTAAAGAAGGATAAGTAGCAACCAGACCATTCTTTAATAGCCAAAAAGGTTCATTTGATTTGAGATCCATATTGATATTTTACATTAAAAATAACAATATTTATACCTATTTTAACAATTTTAGAGGAATTTATGGTTCAATTATTGTTTGCTTTATTAAATTCCAACCACCATAAAATATTTACTATGATAACAATTATTCCAGAAGCTCCTGATAATGTTGCAGCATTCAATGCAACCGGAGAAGTGACGAAAGAAGATTTTGAAAAACTGGTAATTCCGCGTGTGAAAGAGAAAGTAGACGAATTTGGTGAGCTGAATTACTTACTGTATTTGGATACCGATCTGGATAAATTTACCATGGGAGCATGGCTTGAGGATCTATTGCTGGGATTAAAAAACCTTGCAAAATGGAATCGGGCAGCCATTGTTACAGACAAAGAAGGCGTACAGGACTTTACTGAAATTTTCAGCGTTCTGATGCCGGGAGAGTTTAAATCTTTCCCAAAAGAAAATTTATACAATGCACTTTACTGGTGCAAAAATGGAAATGAGGTTGAAGTTTAATCAATCTTACGCAATACTAAAAGACTGTCTCAAAAGGCAGTCTTTTTTATTATATATCAATTAATATCAAATAGATACGTAAAAATACCTAATCCCAAATTTAGTACATTATACTGTAATTATATCCCTAAATAGTGATTACATTTGTTGTACTAATCACAAAAAATTATACCATGTCAACATTCAAAACCAACATTATCGCAGGGCCGCTTTGGAGCAATGACGAAGCACAAAAATTAGGACCACGTATTGCTGCGGCACACCTAGGAAAGTTTACCGGACAATGGACTACCATTGTAGAAGGGCAAATGAGCGTCATAGAAGTTGAACTAAATACGGAACCAACAGGCAGTACAGAATATACTTTAAATGTATTAGCCGGTCCTATTTGGAGCGACGAAGATGCTAAGGCAATTTGTCCTGCTATCTGTGCATCGTATGGCGGTACATGGAACGGACAATGGACAACGGTTGTAGAAGGCAAAATGAGCGTTTGCAGCTGTGTATTTAAATTCTAGTATAAAAAGAATAATGTATTAATTTAAAAAGCTGTCTCATAAGTCTATTTTTTAACTTTGAGACAGCCTTTTTTATGTTTTACTGTTTTATATCCTCACAGATGTAAGAAATCATTTATCCTATTTGTCACAAGAAACACGCTCTGCCATCACTTCTTCTTCGTTAGCTTTTTGTGAACCATACAAGTACATATACCTTACGCTGATCGCAAATCCGATAAAGGTCATCCCCACTCCTACCAATGACGGATAATTGAATGGCAATCCATATTCTAAAGGAATTCCGCCAAAGAAGGCTCCCATTGCATTGGCTATATTAAAACCGGCCTGCATAAAAGCTGCAGCCATCATTTCACTTTTCGGTGCCGCTTTCATCATCATAATGTTAATGGGTGCTGCAATAGACATTGATAATGCCCCACACATAAATGTCAATATGAAAGCAATATTCTGATGCTCGGAAAGTAAAAATACTCCTACCAGGGAAATCATCATTAAGAATATCAAGACTGCACAAGTTTTTTCCGGACCTAATTTATCTGAAATAATACCTCCAGCAAGGTTACCTACGACCATTCCTGCTCCGGCAAGAACCATTACATAGGCCATTTGACTGCTTTCCACTCCGGAAATCCCGGTCATTAATGGAGTAATGTAACTCAACCATGTGAAAAGACCACCAAACCCAATGGCTGTAATTGCCAATACCAGCCACGACTGCTTCTTTTTAAGGAATTTCAGTTCATCCAGAAAGTGGGTATTTTGATTGGCTTCCATTGCAGGCATCCATAATTTTAAAAATAACAGCGCAAAAACACCAATTAAAGCTACGATAGCAAAATACAGTCGCCAATGGAAAGTATGTCCAATATAGGTTACCAAAGGAACCATCACCAGATTGGCCACGGTGAGTCCTGTAAACATCATGGATATATAGAATGCTTCCTTCCCTTTTCCTGCCATTTTAGCAGCTACTACAGTTCCTACCCCGAAGAAAGCTCCATGAGGAAGTCCGGACATGAATCTTATAATCAGCATTGTTCCGTAATTGGGAGCAATAGCAGAAAGACCATTAAATAAAGTAAACAGGATCATAAATGCAATCAAAACTTTTTTGGGAGGAAATTTCACCGAATATCCAATCAGAAGCGGTGCTCCGATTACCACTCCCATTGCATAGGCAGAAATCAGATGCCCCGCTTGCGGAATAGTGATTTCCAGTGTTTTTGCAATATCTGGCAATAGCCCCATAACGGTAAATTCCGTGGTTCCTATTCCCAACCCGCCAATCGCCAGCGGTATTATTCTTTTATCAATCTTCATTGTACTTTCTTTTCTGAATTAATGTATTGAAATTAATAATGGTAATCCATCTTTAATTTTGAAAGTGCAAAATTCGAAAGAAAGATTGAATTTCACACGTCTTTGAATGATAAAAATTTGCTCCATATTAACCTTTTTATTTAATTTTAACTCTATAAACAATCAAAGCAGAACAAAATGAAGATCCAGAAAGAAATCATAACGTTTGAAAAAGGGAAATCATTTAAACTATTTGCCCCTTCCTTAAAGAATTGTTTTTTCTGGCATTACCATCCTGAAATAGAGTTGGTGTATGTAGAAGCTTCAAACGGAATCCGGCATGTTGGAAAAAATATTTCAGGGTTTACAGACAATGAACTTCTGTTGATAGGTGCGAATGTTCCTCATCTCAATTTTGATTACGGGATACAGACAGAATGTAAACAATTAGTATTGCAAATACGCGAAAATTTTCTCCAGGATATCATTCTTCCTGTTCCTGAGTTTGAGAATATTAAAAATCTTTTAGAACGTTCCTACCTTGGATTATCATTCTCCGGAGAAACCAAAAGCATCGTTGTTGAAAAACTTCAGATCCTTAAGAGTAAAAACTCATTTGAATCATTAATAGGACTCCTTGAAATATTACAGATTCTGGCCAATTCCACTGAGGTAAATGAGCTCAATAAAGAAGATACAAGAATCAAATGGTTCCTGAACGATAAGATCAGAATGGGAACCATCTACGATTATATTCATGAAAATCATGATAAAAAGCCTAATGTAAACGAGATTGCCCAGATTGTCAGTTTAAGCACGCCTGCTTTCTGTCGGTATTTTAAAAAGCAAACCAATATGACTTTCACAGATTTTGTCAATAATTACAGAATCAATCAGGCTAAAATTTATCTGTTAAAAGATTCTTCTGTCACTGAAGTTTGTTTTCAGGTAGGATTTGAAAGCCTTTCCTATTTTAATAAACTGTTTAAGCAGCATACGGGTGAAACACCTTCAGAATTTAAGAAAAAACATTTTAAACCTATTGAAATTAATGGCCGGATCGGAGTGATTAACCGGGAATCTTCTTGTAATAAATCGTTTTGATATTATCTTCAGTTATTGATTTCTACCACAGATGGCACAGATTTTCACAGATGAATGGGAATAGTTTTGATATCAGGCCCGGCGAAAATTCTTTGAATTTTCTCCACCCATCCAGAGGATGGGTATGATAGAGGCCGTTCCTTATTCTTTGGTTAAAGAAGTTTGCATCTTTCATCCTATTACTTATTATTACAAAAAAATAACCGCCCATTGCTGAGCGGTCTTTTTATTCTAGTGAATATGTTTTTCTGCGTGATAAGAGCTTCTAACAAGAGGAGAACTTTCCACATGTCTGAAACCTAAGCTTCTTGCAAAGTCACCCAACTCATCAAACTCTTCCGGAGTAATAAATCTCTTTACAGGAAGATGTTTTTTAGTGGGCTGTAAATATTGTCCAAGAGTGATAACATCTACATTCGCATTTCTGATGTCTTCAATTGTTTGGAAAACCTCATCTTTAGTTTCACCTAAACCAAGCATAACCCCGGTTTTAGTTCTTCTTTGTCCTGCTTCTTTTAAATATCTTAATACCTCAAGGCTTCTTTCATATTTTGCCTGGATTCTCACTTCTCGGGTCAAACGTTTTACCGTTTCCATGTTGTGAGAGATCACTTCAGGAGCAACATCAACCAATCGGTCAATATGCTTGGTGATTCCCTGGAAATCCGGAATCAATGTTTCCATTGTAGTTCCCGGAGAGATTCTTCTTACAGCATTCACTGTTTCTGCCCAAAGAATAGATCCCATATCTTTAATATCATCACGATCTACAGAAGTAAGAACAGCGTGTTTAATCTTCATTAATTTGATTGAACGGGCCACTTTTTCAGGTTCATCCCAGTTTACATCAAGCGGTTTTCCTGTTTTTACTCCACAGAATCCACAGCTTCTTGTACAGATATTTCCTAAAATCATGAACGTTGCCGTACCTTCTCCCCAGCACTCCCCCATATTCGGGCAGCTTCCGCTTTGGCAAATGGTGTTTAATTTATATTTATCAACCAAGGTTCTCAATTCCCTGTAGTTCTTTCCCGTAGGAAGTTTTACACGAATCCACTTTGGTTTTTGAACGGTAGTGTCTTGAACTGAATTTTCCATTTCTAAAATTGAAGTTCAAAGTTAAGGATTTTTTAATGGAAACCATCAACCGAAGACATTGATGAAACTTATAATTCAAAATATCATTGTACATTTAAGCTCAAAATCCATTCCATGAAAAGATGCTTTTTCCTTTTATCAATTGTTACCAGCACCTATTGTTTTGCTCAACAAAAGTTCCAACCGAAAGGTTCTACTATTCTTCAAACGGTGGATGGAGATCTGGATGGAGATAAAATTCCTGAAAAAGTAATCATCTATAATACCAAGGACACCGGTGAACTTGGTGAAGTTCGCGAAATTCAAATCCTGAAAAAAATAAATAACCAATGGACCATCCTTGAAAAATCAACAAATGCAATTCTTGATAGCGAATCCGGAGGCATCATGGGTGATCCTTATTCCGGGACCAGTATAGAGAAAGGGATTTTGATTATCAATCATTTCGGTGGCAGCAGCTGGAAATGGGCCTATACGGATAAATACAGGTATCAGAATGGTCATTTTGAGTTGATAGGACATACTTCAAGTTCGGGAAGGCCGGGAGATTATATCAAAGAAGTAGATTTTAATCTTTCTACAGGGCAAATTAATTTTAGAAATGACGTTGATAACACTAAAGAATATGGCCCTTCGCAAAAGGAAACTTATATTAAAAAGGGAATCAAGATTAATCTTCAGAACAGAAATGATAAGAGTGTAAAAATTATACTTCCCAAGACCAAGGAAGAAATTTTTATATAGCTTGCCAAAAATTCTTACATGAATGTTAGGAAACCTAAAGGGGCGAGTTTTCTTTTTCAGGTTATTGATAAGGTGTAAGGGATTGATCTGCGATAAAATTATGAATACATATTAATTACCATTAATGCCCGAATAATTCTATACATCTCCCATAAAAGGTCTCTAATAAAATATTTTACTATTTCCTATGGATCTATGTGGTTTAAAATATGGAAACATATAGGCCCAAAGCTTTAAAGTTCAAACATAAATCTTTAGTGGCAAAACAATGTCTTAGAGTTTTCCGAAACTGTTAATTGTCTTCAAATTCATTGTTTTTCAATAGCTCAGCAAGAACTTTTTTAGCTCGCATCACCCGAACTTTTGTATTGGCAACAGAAATCCCCAGTTCTTCAGCTATTTCCTTGATACTTTTTTCTTCAAAAAACCTCAGCTTAATAATATCCTGGTAATTGGCATCCAGAGATTCAATGGTTTTAATGATTTTCTTTTGTTCTTCTTCAGAAATGAGAAGTTCTTCGGGGGATTTTGCATATTGATTTTTTACCTCATCAAGGTTTTCAACAGCGTCCTCGTTTTCACGGTTCTTTTTTCTCCAAAAATCAATAACTGTATTCTGAGCAATGGTGAGAATCCAGGTTTTAAACTGAAAATGCGGATCGAACATATCCAATTTCGATAGGACTTTGGAAAAGACATTCACGGTAATCTCATCGGCATCGTTTTCATCTTTTACTTTTTTCATCACAAAAGAGAAAACATCCACCCAAAAAACATTGATGAGTTTAGTCTGGGCCTTCTGGTCTTTATCTTTGGCCTTTTGAATGAGCAGAAATAGCTGTTCGTCGTTCATTAATAACAAATATAGATTATTTGGGCTGAAAATGCAAAGCGTACATGACTGTCAATAGTGAATTTTGCTTCACAAGTGAATCGTCACTCAGGAAATGTATTAATTTATCTACTATTTCAGTCCTTTTGCCATTTTACCTTACCGAGCTTTCACCTTTATACTTTTGAATTTATTATCTTTGCAACTTAAAATTTTAAAGAAAAAATCAATGAATTCCTTTATAGAAGAACTGAAATGGCGTGGTCTGTTTGCTGATATGATGCCTGGAACCGATGAACAACTGAATAAAGAGGTAACTACTGCATATATTGGTTTTGATCCAACGGCCGATTCTTTACATATCGGAAGTCTTATTCAGATAAAAATTTTAGCACACTTCCAGCAGCATGGTCACAAGCCGATTGCTTTGGTAGGTGGAGCTACAGGAATGATCGGTGATCCATCAGGAAAATCGGCAGAGAGAAACCTTTTGGACGAGGAAACGCTTTTGCATTATGTAGATTGTTTGAAAAACCAGCTTTCAAGATTCCTTGATTTTGCAGGAAATGGGCCTAATAAAGCAGAGTTGGTAAACAACTATGACTGGATGAAAAACATTTCTTTCCTGGATTTTGCCAAAAATGTTGGAAAAAACATCACAGTTAACTACATGATGGCTAAGGATTCTGTAAAGAAAAGATTTTCGGGAGAATCAGGTGCAGATGGAATGAGTTTTACAGAATTTACCTATCAGCTGATCCAGGGCTATGATTTTCTTCACTTATACCAAAACAACAATGTAAAGCTTCAGATGGGAGGTTCTGACCAGTGGGGAAATATCACTACCGGAACAGAATTAATCCGTAGAAAAGCTCAGGGCGAAGCATTCGCACTAACAGTTCCTTTGATCACAAAAGCGGATGGTTCTAAATTCGGAAAATCTGAAAGCGGAGAAAACTATTGGTTGGATAGAAAAAAGACTTCTCCATATAAATTCTACCAGTTTTGGCTAAATGCTACGGATGAAGATGCTGAAAGATTCATTAAATTCTATACATTCCTTGGAAAAGAAGAAATTGACGCATTAATTGAAGAACATAAAACAGCAGCTCACGAAAGAAAACTTCAGAAAAAATTAGCGGAAGAAGTTACCGTTTGGGTACACGGAAGAGAAGAATACGAAAAAGCACTTAAAGCTTCTGAAATTCTTTTCGGACGCTCTACTGCTGAAGATTTGGTAAGCCTTGATGAAGCAACATTCCTTGAAGTATTTGACGGAGTTCCACAAAAGGAGGTAGCAAAAGCTGATGTATTAGGAATAAGCATTGTTGATCTTCTTTCTGAAAAATCAGGATTCTTAAAATCTAAGAGTGAGGCACAAAGAGAAATCAAAGGAAATTCAATCTCTGTTAATAAGCAAAAAGTAAATGATACTTTTACCGCTAATGAAACCGATCTTATTGATGGCAAATTTTTATTGCTTCAAAAAGGAAAGAAAAGTTATTTCATTGTAAAAGTTATTTAACTTTTAATACCCTATAAAAAACGGGCGCTGAGGTAAATCTTGGCGCCCGTTTTATTTCACATCAAACAATATTTTTATTATAAATAATTAATTGATCTTATTTGAGAATTCCCGGAAACGGTTAGCTCTTCTGAAGGTTCCCAGATCATTAAAACGGACGCCGTATTTCTTCAATATCCCCTGCGCTTGCTTTCTTCCAATATGACGTACATAGAAGGTCTCATTGACTACAAAATGATGAATACTGTGTGTCCAACCAAAAAAGAAACAGAATACCTGCATGGGAAAAGTCCACCAGATGTTTAGTACCTGTGTCTGCTCAATAACATTCCCTTCTTCCACATCTCCAAAATAATGCATATTGGATGTTATAAAATGTAAGCAGAATTGACGTAAAAGATTGGGAATAAGAATTGTATAAATCATCACATTCAAACTCTTCAACACGTTTACTATATAAGGTGGAAAACTGAAATCGGTCATAAATCTTGCATTACCCCAGCTCAGTAGTAAATCTGCAAAAAAGAAATACAATATCAGATGAGCGAAAATTGTCAGAGGAAGCAAACTTAAAAATGCAGTCCGTTTTAAAGCTGTAGAAGTTTCTTCTTTAAGATTTCCGTTCTTCACTTCCTTATCCATATCATGAAACATTCGGTGAACACGAAAAAGCCCTCCTAAAACAAGATCAGCAGTTGTGAATAAGCGTTTGATTGACCACCGCTCACCATTTGTTACCCCACGCTCCTCCACATCGTGTAATGTTCCTGAAAACTTATGATGATGATAATGCAATGTGCGTCTGATCCAGGGATTGATTGTCAACGGACGTAGCACCCAGACACTCAAAAGCATAAAATGATGTATTGTCTTTTGTTTTTTAAAATAAAGCCAATGAATAAGATCATGCTCAATCTCGTGGAGAATTCCCATAAAAAAAGCATTCATTACAATCATTAACCAAGTTGGAACAATATCCTTATACCAACCAAAGGAAACAGCAAGGATAACAATAATTGAAAATAAAAATATTGAAAACCCAATACTGTCCTGCTTCTTCAATAGAGGATATTCTTCTTTAAGTTCATGATAGGATTGATTAATCTCTCTCCTAATCTGTCTGGATTTCTCTTGATGCTTCACGTATATGTGATTTTATTATTAAAAATAACAATTTATACAATCTCTTACCCTATAAACATCAACTATTAATAAAAAACGGGCGCTGAGATAAATCTCAGCGCCTGCTTTTATTTTGAAAGTATTATTAGTTTTTAAAATACATAACTTGCAGAAGCCGATAAATACTGACCACTGGAAGTTCCTTCTTTTTTCAATTCACCATCTACCCAAATTTGAACCTTTAAAGTAGAAGATGCATCGACACCAATTGCGTTTACCACAACATTAGCATTGTAAGCACCTGCTTCTGATGTCACTTCAGGACTTGACCATGTTGTTCCACTAAGGCTTGAAGCCGTTGTAGCATTCCCGTCAATTCCGTACACAGCTGCATCAATATTAGTTCCCGCAGAGGCAATAGCCTTAAAAACTACTTTATGGCTCTTTTTTGCTCCATTTACATTATCATCGTCATCTTTACTACAAGACGCTACAAACCCTAATAATAATGTTGCAAGAAGCACTACAAATGTACCTTTCAACAGTTGGTTTATTCCTGTTTTTTTCATAATCTTTTTGTTTAAATTTTAGTTACTTTATTTGATATTCTATGATTAGTGATTCTGTACCTGCAAAGCTATTGGAGTCATCGAACTTTATCAATCCTGAAAATTGTGTAATTTTTTCTACCTAAATTCTGGTATTTTTTATGCTAAAATTTTTAAGTAAATTGACCGTTTATAAAAAATATATTCTACAGAACTGATACCTGATGAAGAGATTACTGATCCTGTTAAGCATACTACTGTCCTTTGGTCTACAATCACAACAATTGATTCCCCTTAATGAAAAGCCCTACCTGGACAGTTTACAAAACGTTCTAAAAAGCAGCGGCACTACAACTGTAAAAGCAAATACTACTTTTCTTTTGTCAAATTATTATAGAAATATTGATTCTCTTTTAAGTAAAAAGTATCTGGAAAGTGCAAAAATTCTTATCAAAAGTGATGCTTTTCTTTCAGCCAAATACAATTTTTACGAAGCGCAATATAATCTTGATCGAAATAAAGAGAAAGCCACCGTTTCTTACCAAAAAGCGATTAAAGCATTATCAAAATTCAAAAATGAAGAATCTGATCTTCTTCAGGCAGCAGCGTGGTATAGCTATGGGGTCACACAGAAAGACAAGGAAGGTTATCCTTTTTTAGTGAAAACGATTCTTGAAAAAAGTATTCCATTGGCTAAAAAATATGAAAATAGCATGAATCTTGGACTTTTATACACCCAGCTTGCCGTTATCCTTACTTACAATGCAGAGTTTAAAAAATCTGAGGAGTATAATACTAAAGCTTTAAAAATTCTTGAAAAAAACTATCCCAATTCTCCTGAACTATTCTTCACCTACTTAAATTTAGCCAATAATTTCTGTTATCAGGCCAAAGGGGATGAAGCTAAAAAGTTTTTGGATAAAGCCGAAGCACTCATTGGTCCTCATCCGGATTCCTCCGTGAATGCTTTTTATTATTATGGTAAAACACTTTATTTTATTACCCGACAAAAGAACCCGGAAGCATTACCCGTTATTGAAAAAGGTCTTTATTATGCTAAAACGTTTAATCAGAATCTATTGGCGCAGATGTTTTATTTCAACAAATATGACATTTTAAGAAAATTAAAAAGGTATAATGAGGCTAAAGGTGCTTTAGAAGATATTTTAACAGAAAAATCGCTTGCTCTTGATCTCAATAACAGAAAGACCATTTATAAGCAGCTTTCTTCTTTACATGAAGAGATGGGGAATACAAAAGAAGCTTTAGGTTGGGAACAGAAATATTCAAAACTTAATGATAGTCTGAATACTGAAAATGTAAAGCTTGAGATCAATAAAATTGAGGCCAAGTTCAATACAGCAGAAAAGGAAAGAAAAATAGCCACCTTAAATGCTGAGAAGAACCAAAAAGAACTGGAAGTCAACAAGAAAAATTTCTATTTATGGGGATTAAGCCTTATTTTATTATTAGTTATAAGTCTTTTGATCTTCCTCTATATCATCTTTAGAAAAAATAAAAAGATTTCTAAACAGAAAATCAATGAAATCAAGCAAAAGGAAGAACTCTCCTTAACAAAAGCTATTCTTGAGGGGGAAGAAAGAGAACGGGAACGTATAGCAAGAGATCTTCATGATGGATTAGGGGGAATGCTGGCTGGAGTAAAAATCAATTTTTCAACATGGTCTGCCAGTCATTTAGATCCTAAAAAAGACCAGGAGTTTTATAAGATCCTGGGACAACTGGATAATTCTGTAGGGGAACTTCGGCATGTGGCAAGAAACCTGATGCCTGAATCATTGCTTAATTTCGGGTTGGAAACCGCCCTCAATGACCTTTGTGAATTTTACAACAGAAAAGATATTGAGATAGATTTCCAAGCGATCAATATTGAAAAGAATCTCCCATTAAACATTCAGCTTAACATTTACAGGATTGCACAGGAATTATTAGCTAATGCTATCAAGCATTCTGAAGCCACCAGTATTTTATTACAATGCTCCCAATCTGAAAAAGATTTTTTCATCACAATTGAAGACAATGGAAAAGGTTTTGAAAGCAACAAAGAACAAAAAACCAAAAGCATGGGTCTCCTTAATTTAAAGAACAGGGTGGATTACCTGAAAGGAAACATGGAGATCAACTCAGACAGTCAAGGTACAACCATTAATATAGAACTCAATATAGATGGAGAATGAAAAAATAAATATTGTCATCGTAGACGATCATCCTATCGTCATTGAAGGATTAAAAATGATGCTGAAAAGCCAGCCTTCATTCAATATTCCGGAAACCTTTACCTCCGGTTCGGAGATCATTCGTTTTATGGATGCCAATAAGGTTGATATTATTCTTTTAGATATCACACTACCAGATACCAATGGTACGGAACTATGTAGGGAAATCAAAAAAAAATCTCCTGAAACTGCAGTAATTATGTTCAGTAATCGTTCTGAAAGGAGTATCATCATGCAGTCTATACAAAACGGAGCCAGCGGCTACCTTCTCAAAAATACATCTATTGAAGAATTGGTAATCTGCATCCAAGGAGCATTATCCGGAGACATTGTTTTTTGTAATGAAACCAAACAGATTATCAGCAAACCTTCACAAAATGACCAGCCAATTCCCAGGCTAACTAAAAGAGAGAAACAAATCCTGCATCTTGTAGCACAGGGTAAAACAAGCAATAGGATTGCTGAAGAACTTTTTCTAAGTCCACTTACTGTAGATACCCATCGTAAAAATCTTCTACAGAAATTTCAGGCTAAAAATTCTACAGAACTCGTGAACCAGGCTATAGAATATAATCTGATTTAAAAATAAAAAACCGCTCTTAGAGCGGTTTCTTTATCTTATATAGTAAAGTTTATTATGGTTCAAGGAAGCTGTAAGCAACTTTTACAACCTGATTATCACCTTTTCCTGTAACTTTAGCAGTTCTGGCAACCTCTCCATCTATCAAAAGAGTAATGGTAAGTTCCGAATTTGCTTGTGGTAATACAGCATTAGCAGCAAAATTGATCTGTGCCTGACTAGAATTAACCCACATTTCACCACTTGTCCAACTTTCTTTTAAGGGTGCAGTTGGAGTACTATATGTAGTATTCTGTGCAGTTCCTACCTGAGTGACTACAGAGATGAGCTCTGATCCTGTAGTACCTTTTGCCATAAATTGAATTACGTGATCCTGAAATTCATCATCGTCATCTTTTTTACACGAATTTACAACAGTAATCACTGAAAATAACAAAACGAATAAAGAAGAAAGTCTAAGTGAACTTTTTAAATTGTAAAATTGCTTCATTTCTCCAAATAGATTTTTTAATGTTCCAAATATAAGTTTTTTATTAATATAAAAATATCTTTAGTGAAAATTTTACAACATT
This sequence comes from Chryseobacterium nakagawai, assembly GCF_900637665.1. Classification (NCBI taxonomy): domain Bacteria; kingdom Pseudomonadati; phylum Bacteroidota; class Flavobacteriia; order Flavobacteriales; family Weeksellaceae; genus Chryseobacterium; species Chryseobacterium nakagawai. Next base: position 1,479,805 of record NZ_LR134386.1, on the reverse strand, counting down.
TTTTTACAAAAAATATCAAATCAACAAAAATAGAATTCACAGTAAAAAACTCAATAACACAACGTAATACTCTAATTATTAAACATAAAAATCATTCTATTTAGAATTATTTTAATACTCATAAAAAGTAACATTACAAAATAGAATTATCATGTTTTCATTCAAAGATGGTTCTTTACTTTTTATTCTCTAAAAATGATTTCCTAAGCTCCTTTATAGGAATCATAAAAGTTAAGATTTACAATGTAATTTATTAATTATATTTGCTGTATGAATTTAGATTACTTGGTAAGAGAGCCGGAAAATATTACCTCTGCTACTCCTATACTTTTTATGCTTCATGGCTACGGCAGCAATGAGCAGGACCTTTTCAGCTTTAGAGAAACCCTTCCAAAAGATTGGATCATCATTAGTTTCAGAGCTCCTAGAGATACTCAATTTGAGGGATATTCATGGTATGATATTAATTTTAACGACCCTGAAAATTTCATTGATGTTCCCCAGGCTAAGGAATCTTTAAATGCTGTACTGGAAAGTATATTAAAAATCATAAATAATTATGGTCTCACTGAAAGCAAAGTTCATTTATGCGGTTTCAGCCAGGGAGGAATATTATGCTATGCTTTAGCATTAAAATATCCTGAGTTATTTACAAATGTTGCCTGTTTGAGTGCTTACGCAGAAGAAAAGATTCTGGACGGAATTGTAAAAGACAAAAAGAAACTGGAAAAGCTAAGATTCTTTGTATCCCACGGTACAGATGATGCCGTAATTCCTATTGATTGGGGAAGAAAGGCTGCTGAATTGCTTTATGACCTTAATTGCTATTTTACATTCAGAGAATATATGAGTGGGCATGGGGTCAATCAGAAAAATTATATGGATTTAATGGATTTCTTCTCAAAATAAGCAGATTCCAATTTTAAAACAAATTCAATAAAAACAACAAATCTATTGTCGTTCATATAAACATTCCAGCATTTGGAATGTTTTTTTATTACCATAAAGATAAATTCAGTAAATTCAGTATATGAAACTAAAGCTACTTTTACTGGGTTTATTATTGGGTACTTTTATCCATGCACAAAACTCTTTCCGACTACTCAATACTCAGAAAACAGTTATCCCTTTTCAGCTTATCAACAATCTTATTTTTATCCCCATCAATATAAATGGAGCTAACCTGACCTTTATGGTGGATACAGGAGTAGCAGAAACTATTCTTTTCAGCCTGGACAATAAAGAAGTTAAACTAAGTAATGTTGAGAAAATAAAGTTTTCCGGGCTTGGGGGAAGCCTAAGTATAGATGGATTAAAATCAGAACGTAATATCGGTAGAATTGGAGATGAGATCATCAATACCTCTATGTCTCTTTATGTGATTCTTGATGAGGAATTCAATATTTCTTCTCACGTAGGGATTCCTGTAAACGGAGTTGTCGGTTACCACTTTTTTAAGGATCACCCGATCGCTATTGATTATATTTCTAAAAAAATAACGATCTATGAGAATATGGATGCTTTAAAAAGGAAGATTAGAAAATTTGATGAAATGCCCATCAGTATTGAAAAAGATAAGCCTTATCTAAACGCGGACGTAGAAATGACCCGTGAAAAGAAAGAATCAAAACTTCTTATTGATCTTGGAAACAGTGATGCAATCTGGCTCTTCCCTACTCTTATTAAAGATTTTGTTTATAACCGTCCTAATATTGATGATTTTCTGGGCCGTGGATTCAATGGAGATATTTATGGTAAAAGAAGCAGAATCCATAACTTTTATCTTGGAGATTTTAAGTTTGAAAAGCCACTTACCGCAATGCCTGATGAATACTCCATTCAGCATGTGAGCCTGGTAAAAGACCGGAAAGGATCTGTAGGTGGTGAAATCATGAGACGGTTTTCTATTATTTTTGATTATGCCAACAATAAACTATATTTGAAGAAGAACAGAAATTTTGACGACCCTTTCCATTTTAATATGAGTGGACTGGATTTTAAACAGGACGGACTGGAATGGCAGGAAGATAGAGTGAAAATTGAGACTCAAGCCATGGGCGGTACAGTAAACGGTACAGTAGGTAATAAGAATGAAGTGTATAGAGAATCTTTTCAATATAATTTTATTCTCAAACCCATATTTTCTATTGCTGGAGTGAGAAAAGATTCACCGGCTTATGTAGCAGGCTTAAAAAAAGACGACAAAGTGATCAGTATCAACGGAGATAAAACAGCAGACATGAAGCTTGAGAAAATCCTTGAAATCATGAAGTCCTCAGAAGGAAGAACGATCACCATGGTGATTCAGAGGCAAGAAGAAAAACTGACTTTCCGTTTTAATTTGGAAGATCCGATCCCTTATCAAGAATAAACAATATGACAACTGAAGAAACTACCTTAGACAGAATAAGAACGCGACCAAGATTTAAGATGTTTACTCATCTTACCAAGGAAGAGTATGCTGAAAATCTGAAAAAATATCTCGCTGAACATAAAAATGAATTTTCCGGCAACATCAATAAAGAAGTTGCGACCATCTGGGTGGAAACAAAATATGACAATTACTGGAAACCACGTCTTGCTTTACGCATCGAAATAGAAGATGATGAAGCAGTGATACGAGGTGTTTTTGGCCCTAGTTCCGCTGTGTGGACATTCTTCATGTTTCTTTATTTTTCCTTTTCCATTCTTTGGATGACCTTCTTTACTATGTATTATGTGGAAAAACAAATAAAAAGCGCCGAATACCCTTGGGCACTGAGCGCTTCTTTTATCATGTTATTTTTTATTTTTCTTACTTATATTGCCGCAAGATTCGGACAGCATAAAGGAAAAGATGAAATGCTGAAGTTAAGACAGTTTGCTGAAGAATCTACTTTACAGTTTGAGAAGAAGATTATTTAGACAGAGTATCTGTAGCTCTTTCATTCTGAATAGGAGTAGCCATTGCTTTTGCTGTTTTAATGGAATCGGATACTTTTTCTCTGTTAGCCTGTTCCTTTAGCATTTTAGGAACATCCGGTTCCAATAATTTAGTAAGCTCCTCAACAGATATATTGTTGGCATTGGGATCATTTAGAAGCTTTTTCCATGGTCTTCTTCCGCCCCAATTATAATCACCAAATACCATTACTGCTGTGCCTCTCGCCTTTGTAGTAGCACCCCCTGGATTCAGTATCCATGTATCAGCATAAGAATACAGCCATTGTGCATCTTTTCTTAATAGTCTTAAACACGAGTGTGATGCAGGATATCCAGGAAGTGTATATTCGTGCCATCCGATTCCCCCTATGTTATGGATATTAAAATTGTAAGGAAGTTTCCATTCACTGCTTACTGTAGAAATAGACAGTTTCTTTTTCCAGTTGGCAAAAGTAAGTCCTCTGGTTGTTTGCGCAGCCTTTTTACCCATACTGGTTGGTCCCCATTTCACAAGGCCTCCGTTAGAATATACTGCATAAGCTTGAATTGGATAAGAAAATATTACGAATTTTTTCACACCACTTAACACATCAAGCTGCATAGGAAACGGAGAATACGCCATCAAAGTGGTATCTATTTTAGCTGGAACAACTAAGGTATCAGCATTCCATTTGCTTTTAGAGTCTAGTCTGTTTAATGCTAAAATTGCGGTACGTTCCTTCTCGTTATACTTTTTACTGAATGCTGCATATACAGAATCCCGCATTTTTTTATCTTTTGGAAGGACGAAGGCATTATAAAAACCGTTCTCCTGCATCATGGGAGGAGCTGATTCTTTTTTAACCACAGGCACCGAATCTTTCTTTATAGAGTCTTTTTCTGTTTCCGGAGTTTCGGAAGCAGAAACAGTATCTTTAAAAGTATCGCTGATCTTTTCTATTTCTTTTTTACAGGAAACAAGGAATAGCGCGCATAAACAGGCGTATAGAAATGATTTTTTCACAGATATGTTCTTCATAAATAAAATAGGTCATTTAGTTTGGCTACCCAGTACAAATATCAGACCTAAAATTGAATCCTAAAAGACATTATGAAAAATACCGTAAAAAAACGGTGATTCAAGATTTTTTTAAAGCAGCTTATTGGTTTTAGCATAGGATAAAGCCTCTGCAATATTGCTTACTCCAATTTTTTCAAAAAGTTTTTTGCGATGAAATTTCACAGTATCTGCCGTAATAAAAAGTTTATCTGCAATTTCACTGATTGTATGGCCACTGGTATACAAGCTTAAGATTTCATATTCTCTCGAAGATAATTTTATCTTTTCACTTTTCTCCCATTTATCTGCTGTAAGATCGTATTTCCAAATTTCATCAGAGCCTTCCTTACTAAGGACTACATTCCCGGAAGAAGTATTATTAGAAAGGGAAACAGCGCATAAAGCTTTCCAAACCTGCCCATCTTCAGTAAGAAACATAGGGGCAAGCTTATGATTAACCAGAATCATATTCTTTTTACTATTGATAAGATTGAAGTCATAGGAAATAGAATATAGCTTCCTATCCTCTATCGGAATCTTATCATAAAATTTAAATCCTGCTTCATTGATTTTAATCAGCATTTCTACGTCCTCCGGTTTCACATTCTGAAAATAGAATGCATAGCCAAGATTCTTTACTTCTTCTGAGGTTTTACCACACAAAAAAAGAGGATTTTCCGAAACATATTCAAATCCTCTGGTTTGATAATTGATAACATACAGACTTTGATAGGTGGTTCTGGCAAGTGCTTTTACAGCCTCAAGATAATCCGCGTCCTGACTGAAATCAATGTCAGCATCTTTACTGACCTCATTTTTTTCGTTAAAAAATCTTTTAATCTGTTCCATATTTTTTAAAAGCTTTTCTCACTACTACACTAAAGGATAGTTTTTAGCTTTTATACTACAAATCTACACAAAAGTGTAGCAATTCTCAAAATGCTGTGATATAGATTTGCAAACGATTTGCATGGTTGTACCTTTTTCAGAAATACCATCATTAGGATGGATTCTGAAATACAGTATACAAGCAATCAGAAAAAGCAATCCAACATGTCATCAATAACCATGATATAGAAGTTGCCAAAAATTCGGTCCAAACAAAGTTGATTCGTCAAGTTTTTATCGTAAAATAACTCAGACAATGACACCTAATTCAGACTAAATATTAAATAATTGACCGAATCAAAAGCAACATCAACGATCAGCCTTTTAAACAGCATAAATCTCTGCTTTAAATTACAAACTGATCAAACCACCCTATCACTGATTTTTACTATTACTGTCCTATCAGACAGTAATTTTTTTTATCTCGTCTTATCTCTCAATGATACAAATGAGAAGTAAGCACCCTATTATCTTATTAGTGACTTTTCTGATTAAAGTAAAGAGTTCTGAATTTAGAATAATAAAATATCCAAAGTGTAAACCAGGGCAAATTCATTATTAAAAAAAGCAAAATCATCTCCCCATTAATTTTTGGCTCTCCTATCTGAAAGAAATAATATCCAAGAGAAAGTATCGGAAAGAAAAACCAGCATAAACCTGATTTTACCTTAGACTGAAATGGTTGCAAAAGGGATAATAAGCTGCTGAATGATATTATACTCATGAACAATATCCAAAATATAGTAATTCCGTACACCAGCCCACTCATATCGCAATTTCTTGGATGCTCTCTCACATGTTCTCTGGTTAATGTCATAAATACAATGAGAAGAATCATTGAAATGACCGTTGAGATCAACCAGGTTTTCACTATTGATAATAGAATATATTTATTTTTTGACATTAAATTTTGCTTTAAATACTAAAGTAATAATAACTATTCGATTTACAAAAATCCTATTCCATTCGTTTTCTGATTGATATTTAATAATTTGTTAAAGATACCATGCTCATATTATCTATAATTTTGACAAAATATCAGTTATCATGTTATACATCATTATGGTAGTTGTACTACAGGCACTTATCACCCTCACTCTATTACTCTATCTCATTAAAAACAGGGAATCTGTTCTGAATATGTTGTTATTGTATATCGGCGTGGTAGCATTGGATATGGGCTATGAATATTTCATTATTCAAAGATTCGGCTATGAATCTGTTCTGTATGAAATTCCTGGAAGTCTACGCGTGTTTAAAGGACTCATTTTTCTATATATTACCACCTACTTAATTCATGCAAAATGGAGAGACCGACTTAAATACCTCATCGCTCCACTCACATTAGTGGTTGTTCATCATGCCATTGCTTTGACAGCAAAAATCTTTGATTTATCCTGGGCGGATATGGCCATAAAATCCTACCAGGTTTATTTTGCATACTATAGCTATTATTGGTTGGCATGTCTTGCTACCTGTATTTATTTCCTGACCAAATACCGTAAAAACATTACTCATCCAGTAGCCAGTAATTTTCGTTATCTGGTTTATTATGTATTAATGGGAGTATTAATTTTTTGGACGGTTTATCAACTGGGCTGGGATACACTGATCTATCAGAAGATATACAGTTTACTATTCCTTTTCCAATTTGGATGGATTTTGTATGTTTATATTTTAACGTACCAGCACAGAATTTTGGAACAACAGAATAGATCTCATTTTTCTGCTCCTAAAGAAACCTATCTGTATAAGGACCTTTCAAAAATAGATTTTGAGACAGTACAAAATGCCGTTGTTACCTTTTATAAGGAAAGTAACGAGTATCTTGATGAAGAGTTTACTCTCGATCAGCTTTCCAGCCATTTAAAAATAAGCAAATCCGATTTAAGTATTACCTTTAATAAACACCTCAATACCAACTTCCACGAATATACCAACAGAAACCGTATCCAACATTTTAAACAGATTTTATCGGAAGATCCTTCTGCAAGTGTCATTGATCTTGCATTTCAATGTGGCTTTAAGTCCAAATCAACTTTTTATAAATATTTTAAGAAAGAATTTGATTGTCTGCCTTCTCAGCTCATCCATTAAGTTACAATTATTTAATATTAGTAACCTATTGATTTACAAAACAGTTCACCTCGAACTCAACAGAAATAGTAGTCTGAAATTTAAATGAACTAAAACTGTTTGGCGAGCGGGCATCTTTGCATAAAATTTCACTAAGATGTCACGAGAAAGTCTTTTTCTAACAAAAGCAGCATTTTTTCTTTTGGGCCCTTTCGCCTTTGCACAAACCTCAGTTCACGGAACTGTAGTAGACAGCCAGGGAAACCTACCCAATGCCTTGGTATATATTGAGAATAGCAGTCAAAAGGTTACCTCCAATACTGATGGATCTTTTGTTCTGAATAATATTCATGATGGCAACTACAACCTTGTTGTAGAATACAAAGGATATGATACCGTTTACATTCCTTTTAACGTAGCAGACAAAAAGGAAGTTGATCTTGGATTGGTTAAATTCGGAGCCAGACTTAAGGAAAACAGTATTCAGGAAGTAGTGGTTACCAGTGTTTACAAAGCCTCGCAAGCCAGAGCCATCACGATGAAGAAAAATTCTAATACCATCACGGAAGTTCTTTCTGCTGATGCCATTGGAAAACTTCCGGATCGTAATGCAGCAGATGCCGTACAAAGGATGCAGGGAGTATCCATTGAGCGTGATATGGGGGAAGGACGCTTTGTGGCTGTAAGGGGAACACCTATACAATGGACAGCTTCTACTTTAAATGGCAACAGAATGCCTAGTGCGAGCGGAGATAATGCCAATCGCGGGGTGCAAATGGATATTTTCCCATCAGAACTTATTCAGAATGTTCGCTTATCTAAAGCTTTAACTCCGGATTTGGATGGAGATGCTATTGGCGGAAATGTAGATTTCATTACCAAAACCTCTCCCAATAAGGAAATTCTAGCGATCAGTATGTCTTCCGGGTATGTTAATATGTCAAAATCGCCAACGTATAATTCCTCTATTGTCTACGGAAACAAGATTACCAATAAACTGAAATTTATCTCTTCTGCTGTGATCTGGGAGCGCTCTACCGCTATAGATCAAATGAGAAATATTTTTAACTACGGACTGAAAGATAAAACAGCCTCCTACTCTATCAATCAGCTGCAGGTTCGCGATTATTTAGCCAACCGGAGAACACTCGGATTTAATATGGGATTGGATTATGAAATAAACAGCAGGAATAAACTCTATTTTAAAGGCTTATACAGCCAATATAAAGATGGTCAATCTGTAAGGGAAACCTATTTTAATTTTGACAATAAAAATGTAACGCTTCAAGCACGCCATGCGGATTACCTTACCGATCTGTATTCTATGCAACTGGGTGGAAATCATCAGGTAGGACAGCGTCTGGAAGTAAACTGGTCCTTATCCAAAGCACGTTCAGAGTTCAGATTCAATTCTCCGGAAAATCTGGACAAAAATGAAAGAGGTTATCCTATGGTCAATTTTATACAACCTATGACCTACGGAAACCTTTCTGCAGATGGAAGAAAATATCTGGCAATGGATGCTCCAGAAGGTGTTGGAGATACCGGAAGCTTCACTTTACCTTATAACCAACAGACTATAGCAGCAGATCAATTAAGATTAAACCAAATCATCCTCAGTAAGAACCACAACAGCGAAACAGATCTTAGAGGACAGGTAGATTTAAAGTATAAAGTATCCGATAATTTTGAGCTTAAATTTGGAACAAAATACAACAATAAGAACAAAAATGTAGACAGTTCTTTACTGGTATGGATGCCTAAATCCTCTCTTGGAATTCCCGGAACTCCTGTAACTTATATCAATCAACTTGAACGTGAAGCTTTTCCTTACAGAGGTGGTTTCATGAATCCTCTTGGAAGTCCTTATAACTCAGCTATTATTAATCAGATTACCAACGGACAGATCGATCAGATGTACAATCCCGCGACACAGAATAGTTTAGGACTGATGCAAGTAAGTAGCAAAGACAGTAGTTCCAATATCACGAGTTCTTACCGAGGAACTGAAAATGTATGGGCAGCTTATATGATGGGAACCTGGAAAGTGACCAATCAGCTTCAGGTATTGGGAGGTTTCAGAAATGAATATAATGACATTACATTCTGGGGTAAAAAAGTAGTTTCAGACAAGGATAATAAAACGGAAGATATTAAAGACAGTAAAACCTACAATGTAGTGCTTCCTATGGTTAATTTGAAATGGAATATCAGCAATGATCGGATTCTAAGACTAGCTTACACCCGTTCTTTTGCAAGACCTGATTTCAATGACCTGAATCCCGGAACCATCGTTAATGATATCACCAACACCATCACTCAGGGAAATACTAAACTTGATCCTACATTTTCCAACAACTTTGATCTTATGTTCGAGAATTATTTTGGAAAACTGGATCTGATTACCGCAGGAGTGTTCTACAAAGACATCACCAATCTCATTTATAAAGATCAGTCAGTAACAGATATTGGAGGCAGAACTTACACTTTTACTGCTCCTAAAAACCTGGAAGGAGCTACATTATTTGGTTTTGAGTTTGGAATTTCCAAACGTTTTGAAAACCTGCCTGGATTTTTGAAAAATTTAGGTTTTGAAGGGAACTATACCTACATCTCTTCCAGGATGAATATGCCAATCTATGAAAACGGTCAGCAGACAGGTACCATGTCCACTACAATCCCCAACCAGGCTAAACATATTTTCAATACCATCTTGTTTTACGAAACCAGTAAACTGATGCTTCGGATTGCAGGGAACTATAAAGGGAACTATGTAAGTGAAATCAGGGCTGCAGCAGGCGCAGATCACTACCAATACTTCGATAAAAACTTTACAATAGATCTTTCTACCTCATATAGTATTTCAAAGAAAGTCCGGTTATTTTTGGAGCTTAACAATATTTTCAATGAACCCAACCGCTATTATATGGGTACCAAAGACCGTGTAGAGAATATTTCCTACTCAGGAATGCGTGGACAAATAGGATTCACTTACAACTTCTAATTAAAATTTATTCATCAATGAAAAAGTATATATTTGGTGCTGCATTTTGTATGACAGCATTATTACAGGCACAGAATCAATGTAAAAATCCAGCGATCAACCAATTGCAGATTGTGGGAACTCACAATTCATATGCTCAACCGGCAGATCCCAAAGTATTGGATATGGTGAATCCAATCATTAAAGGAATGATGCAAAAATATGATAGCATGATGTCTGAAGAGCAAAAAGCAAAGTTCAAAGAATATCACCCTAACGGAATGGATATAAAAGAAGGATTGAACTACAACCATCCGGATTTCACAGAACAACTCAACGCTAATCTTCGCGGCTTGGAGATAGACGTTTATTATGATCCGGAAGGTAACAGATTCAGTCATCCTGCCTCATATGAAGCTTTAAAAGCAAAAGGAATAACAGATTTAGCTCCTTTCAATACCCAAGGACTGGATCAGCCTGGGTTTAAAGTATTGCACATGGCTGATATTGATTTCAGAACTCATTATCCCACTTTAAAAGACGCACTTACTACTCTTAAAATATGGTCTGATCAACATCTAGGGCATACTCCGGTTTTTATGATGATTGAAGCAAAAGATTCAGGATTTCCTATTCTTGAAAACAGCACGAAGGTTTTACCATTTGATAAAAAGGCTTACGATGATCTGGATGCTGAAATTGTAAAATATTTGGGAAAGGATAAAATCATTACCCCAAAAGAAGTCCAGGGAAAATACAGCACATTAAAAGAAGCAGTTACCCATAATAACTGGCCAAAACTGAATGACAGCAAAGGGAAATTCATCTTTATGCTGCTACCCGGAAGTGCAGGAACCTTATCCTCTAAAAACAATCCTTATCTCATCAATGACTCATTAAAAGAAAGAGTCATGTTTCTGAACAGTGAACCCGATGATTCTTTCGCTGGTTTCATATTACGGGATAATGCCATTGTTAGGCAAAAAGAAATTCAGGAACTGGTAAAGCAGGGGTACATCGTAAGAACAAGGTCAGATATTGAGACCTATGAAGCCAAGGTCAATGATTTTACCCGGTCCAAAGCAGCCTTTAGCAGCGGTGCACAGATTATTTCTACCGATTTTTTTCATCCGGGAAATACTTACGGTACTCCTTATTTTGTACAGCCTCCTCAGGGAAAAGACTATTTTAATAATCCTGTCAATACTTCATGTAAGTAAATTAAAACCGGTTCTGTTCCAGAACCGGTTTTAATTTATTGCTGGAATTTTTTATATTTTATTGTTATCGGAGATAATCTGACCTTCTTTAATCGTTTGAAGCATTTGTATGCAAAGTTATAATAAGTTTCCCCTCCCCAATTCTTATCATTTTAATTGCTTGGATTTCCTGTAAGACAAAAGTCTTTAAAGAATATATCAAAACTCCAGGTAACCAAAACTATGAGGGTATAAAACAAAAAAAGTCTTCTATTTCTAGAAGACTTTTTGCGATCCGGACGGGACTCGAACCCGCGACCTCCGCCGTGACAGGGCGGCATTCTAACCAGCTGAACTACCGGATCAATTTTTTTAAAAGAAATTGAGAAAACTTCTGCGATCCGGACGGGACTCGAACCCGCGACCTCCGCCGTGACAGGGCGGCATTCTAACCAGCTGAACTACCGGATCAATTTTTTTAAAAGAAATTGAGAAAACTTCTGCGATCCGGACGGGACTCGAACCCGCGACCTCCGCCGTGACAGGGCGGCATTCTAACCAGCTGAACTACCGGATCAATTTTTTTAAAAGAAATTGAGAAAACTTCTGCGATCCGGACGGGACTCGAACCCGCGACCTCCGCCGTGACAGGGCGGCATTCTAACCAGCTGAACTACCGGATCATTTTTTTAAAAGTAATGAAAAAACTTTATGCGATCCGGACGGGACTCGAACCCGCGACCTCCGCCGTGACAGGGCGGCATTCTAACCAGCTGAACTACCGGATCATGTTTTTTTTGTGAAAGAACGTCGTTTCTTTTTCGTGGTTGCAAAATTACACCTTTTTTTATTACCTGCAAATTATTTTCAAAAAAAATGCCTCCCAATCGTGGAAGGCATTCATTATCAAACTTATTTTTTTATAAGTGAGCGCTTAGTTTTTCAGCGATTACCTCTTTTGGAGCCACACCTACTAATTTATCTACTACTTCTCCGTTCTTAAAAATAAGAACGGTAGGGATATTTCTAATACCATACTGCATTGAAATCTCCTGGTTGTTGTCTACATCCACTTTCCCTACTATTGCTTTCCCTTCAAAATCTGATGCTACTTCCTCGATGATTGGTCCTAACGTTCTGCAAGGTCCACACCATACTGCCCAGAAGTCTACTAAAACTGGTTTATCTGATTTTAAAACCGTATCCTGGAATGAGCTGTCTGTAATTTCTAAAGCCATTTTGTTTCTTTTATTTTAATTAATATTATTTTCTTTTCAATTCTATTGAGTGTTCAAAATTACGACTTTTACATCATAAGCCTATCTATGCTCAACATTAGTTTTTTCTATAGCATAGTCTTTTGAAATCTCTTTTAAAGCATCTACTAATGCGTCTATATCAGCCTTTGTAGTCATATGACTAAAAGAAATACGTAACGGTGTACAATGATCCATTTCGTCCTCAGAAAGGACCATCATCATCACCATTGAAGGCTTGGAAGCTCCGGAAGAACATGCACTTCCCTGAGAAATAGCAATTCCTTTCATATCCAGTTGAAGACCAATTAATGGGTTTTTATAAGGTAATAATGCACTTAAAACCGTATAAAGACTGTTTTCTTTTTCAGCACTCCTTCCATTGAATTTTATCCCTCTAACTTCAGCAGATAATCTTTCAATAGTGTAATCCTTGATTTCCTGCATATGCTGGGTATATTCGTTCATATGATCCAGAGAAAGCTCTAAAGCTTTACCCAATCCTACAATACCACAAACATTTTCAGTTCCTGCTCTCAGACTTCTTTCCTGAGGTCCTCCGGTAATAATTCCTTTTAAACCTGTTGATTTTCTGATGTAAGCAAAGCCTGAACCTTTTGGTCCATGAAACTTGTGCGCACTACATGAAGCGAAATCTACAGGAATATCTGAGAAATCAAGATTCATGTGAGCCATCGTCTGTACCGTATCCGAATGGAAAAGGGCTTTGTGCTCTTTACAAAGCTCAGCTACTTTTTTAAGATCCATAAGGTTACCAATCTCATTATTGGCATGCATTAAACTTACCAAAGTCTTTTTATCTGAAGCTTTTAATAATTCTTCTAATTTATTAAGATCAATATCTCCTTTTTCATTAGGGCGGATATAATTTACTTCTACTCCTTTTCTCGCTTTCATATCCAGAATACTTTCAGAAACACATTTATGTTCCAAAGGCGAGCTGATGATTCTTTCTACTCCAAGATGCTCTACCGAGGATTTGATAATCATATTATTGGATTCTGTTCCACAGGAAGTGAAAATGATTTCAGCAGGAGTTACATGAAGATAGTCTGCAACCTGTCTTCTTACATTTTCAATAAGGATTTTGGCTTCCTGTCCAAAGCTATGAGTTGAAGACGGATTTCCGAAGTTCATCTTCATCGTACCAACCATTGCATCGATCACTTCTTCTGCAAGCGGAGTGGTTGCTGCATTATCTAAATATATTTTATCCATTATTATTTTGAATATTTTAATTCTACGGAGGTAAACTGGTAATTTGCAGGAACGGCAAAAACGAACCAAGGATTGGAAAGCACCTGAATTTCCATTCCACCGGAAGGCTCTCCAGCTGGTACTTCTACATACAGGACATTATTCTTTACAGATACCCCTTTAATTTCATTGATACTATGGCTACCTGATCTGAAACTCCCAAGATTGTATACAATAACTTTCTTGTCTTTAGGGAATTTCGGATAATTGGATACAGTATCCTTTCCTTCTTCTATAACTTGAAAACCTACTTTTCCCAAAGCAAGGTATTCTTTTTCGTCTCTAATGATCCTGAAACCTGGCTGCTCGGCACCCCCTTGAGAGTTGGTTACCAGAAGTTCTGCTTTCTGCTGCATATCAGACAATTTTTGTTGAGATGTTGTTGTACTTGCGCAGCTCATCAGAATGGCTGTACATGCAATTAACAGACTTTTCATTTTTTTCACTTTTATCACCCAAAATTAGTGAAAAAATTGGTAATGTCCCTCATTTGCCCACTTCAACATTGGCTTATCCCCAGAAGTATCCCCGAATGCAATAATTTTATCATATCTGGAATCGTGAATTTGTTCTTTTATTCGTACCAGTTTTTCTTTACCATTGCAATTTTTTCCAATGAAGTTTCCTGTGAAGACACCGTTCTTAAACTCCGCCCGCGTAGAAATAAGCTGCATTTTCAACACTTCGGCGAAAGGTTTTACCCAAATATCCAAAGAAGCCGTTACCAATAAACTTTGTGTATGATCCCTATCGATATTTTGAATAAAATCCAGTGCATTTTCCCTTACAATTTTGGGGTAATGCAATTCAAAGAATTGTTTGGATTTTAATTCTATTTTTTCCTGACTCTGTCCCTTTAAAATAGATCCGATAAAGCTTTTCTTCACTTTCTCCGTTTCTGCCAATTTAAGCTTCAATAGGATAAAAAGCGGTACATGCTTTAAAAATTGTATTCTATATTTTGTAGAATCGTAAAATTTAAGATACATAAACATAGTATCCTTATACGTAAGGGTTCCGTCAAAATCAAAACAATACAACTTTTTCATTTTTTTAAAGCTTTAATTTTTTAAATATAAACTCAGGGATATTCCTGATAATCATCATGATAATACTCCAAATCGGCAAAACATATGCCACATTCTTCTGTTTTTTGAACGCTTTATAAATACAAGCTGCTGCCTGCTTGGGCGTTGCCGTTAATTTAGGATTTAAGGGCAGACCTTCTGTCATTTTAGTCGCCATAAACCCAGGTTTTATGGTCAGTACATGCACTTTTTTACTAAAAAGATAATTTCTGAGTCCACTCAGATATGCTGTAAAAGCAGCCTTTGCACTTCCGTAAATAAAATTACTCTGTCTTCCACGATCTCCTGCCACTGATGAAAGCCCGATGATTGTTCCTGATCTTCTGCTTTCAAATTTATGGGCAAAATAATTCATTACCGGAATCAGCTTAGAGTAATTGATATTAATGATACGCTCTGTATTCTTATTATCATACAATCCTTCCTCTGTTCCTTCGCCTAAATATCCTACGGCACAAAATAATACATTTGAATTGATATAATCAAATCTGTTATAATCTATTTCTTTCATCAGATCCAGTTCTATTACTTCGGACTGCTGCAGAAATTTTACATCAATATGTCTTGCAAACCTTTCTGTAGTTTCTCTATTTGAGGTAAAAAGATAGATTTTTTCAAACTTTTCTCCTTCCTGAAGTGCTTTTTCCACAAAAGCCTGTGCCACTTCAGATGTACTTCCCAGAACTATCATTATGAATTGTTGTTTAAGATTCTCTTGTGCTGTAAAGACACAAATTTAGGACTTCGAATATTTTTCAGGTAATTAGTTAATGAGGATCTGCTCATGCTGTCTTTGGTAAGATAAATTCTTCCTCCGAACTCCTGAACAATACTATCTAACTGATCTACCAGCTTTTTCAGTTTTGAATTGACTTTAAAATCCAGTGCCAATGTATACCCTTCCACAGGGAAAGAATTGTAAGCCTCCGGATTATTCTTTCCGAAAAGTTTCAATACGGCTAAGAATGAACCGTTCCCACTGTTAGCAATCGTTTCAAGAATTCTCTTCATTCCTTCTTTTCCTGCTTCTTTCGGAATTACCATCTGATATTGTATGAAACCTGATTTACCATAGATCTTATTCCATTCATTGATGGCATCCAAAGGATAGAAAAACGTTTCGTAATCAATAAAGTTCTTAACTTCTTTTTTGGATTGTTTTTTATAATACAGCCAGTTAAAAATCTTTACCGTCAGGGCATTCAATACAAATCCCGGAAAATAAAAAGGAACAGTAGGCTGTAACTTTTTCTTTAATCTTAAGGGAGTTTTTCCCATACTCTGAGGCAATTCATGCTGGAAAGCATGTTCTCCCCTCATCAGAATACTCCTTCCGATATTTTTTCCTTTCTGAAGGCAATCAATCCACGCTACGGTATACGTCCAGCTTTCACTTTCGTCAAACAGCTTAAAAATCTCATCAAGATTGTCTGCTTTAATACTCTCCTGGCGAATATAAGCAGATTCTATATTTTTAAGCTTAAATTTTGCGGTCAGAATGATTCCTGTAAGTCCCATTCCGCCAATCGTAGCCCAGAACTTTTCTGAATTTTCTTCTCTTGAACAGGTAATAATTTCCCCGTTCTCAATCATCAGTTTAAATTCGATCACATATTCTGAAAAACAGCCTTCTGCGTGGTGATTCTTTCCGTGTACATCAGAAGCAATAGCTCCTCCCACAGAAACAAATTTTGTCCCTGGAGTTACATAGAGGAAATACCCTTGTGGAACTGATATTTCGAGTACATCCGAAAGCAATACTCCAGATTCACATTCTATGATCCCGTTCAAACGATCAAAACTGATAAATTTATTTAATTTTTTGGTGGAAAATATACTTTCCCCCAATGAGGCATCTCCATAACATCTTCCGTTTCCTCTTGCAATAACTTCATTGTGGTTGAGTACGAACTCTTTTATATTTTTGAAGCTATCCTCAGATCTCATTTCTTTTTCCACTACCGGGAAATTGCCCCAGTTTGTAACTTTCTGTGTGAAATTTGGCTTCATTTCTTAAAGTAAATTTGAATTAAAAATGTGGCCACCCAAAGTAATAAAGTAACCTGTATATAACGGTCTCTGTACACAATTTTTGTGGGAGATTCTGTTCTGTTGTACACCAGGGTCTGCTGCAGATATCTTAAAAGAGCAAATACAACAAAAACTACTGTATAAAAAACTCTTTCATGGAATCTTGCCTGTACTTCCGGTGAAAGGGTAAACATCAGATAACAAACAATTGCCAGGGTGATGGATATAGATAATGCAATGTCAGCAAACTGTACATTATAACCATCCAGGGCCTTTCTAGTTTTTCCTGAAACCTGAGCATTAATAAGTTCTCCTCTCCTCTTCCCGATGGCTAATACCAAAGCCAGCACAAAAGTTAATAAAATTGCCCATTGGGAGATACTGATCCCTGTAATGTAACCGCCTGCCAGAACACGCAGTACAAATCCTATGGCAATAATAAAAATATCGATGATCGGAACATGTTTTAATCTGAATGTATAGGCAAGATTCATCACTACATAAAAAGCGATAATCGTTGCAAATTTCCATAACGGCTGATGGAAATAAAGCTGAGCAAAACCAACAAAAGCTATATCCGCAATCAGAAGTCCAATGAGAATTCCTATTGCTGTAGATTTTGAAATGGCACCACTCGCCAGCGGGCGTCTTCTTTTTTCGGGATGTTTCCTATCTGCCTCAATATCATTATAATCATTCAGAATATAAACAACACTTGCTGCAAATGAGAAGATGATAAAAGCAAAGATACTTTTGGTAAGTAAATCAAAATTGGTAATATTACCAGAGAAAAATAGAGGGACAAATACAAAAAGGTTTTTCACCCATTGCTCCACCCGGAGCAGCTTTAAATATTTTTTCATTTATGTTATTTCAATTACAAAAATAATAAATTCAAAATTGACAGGTATAAAAATACAAAAAAAACCGCCGGGGCGGTCTTTTACGAAAATATTTATATATTAAATTAATTACTGCCCTTGCTTGGCATCATTAATCATTTTCTCGTTTGCAGTAATAGCAAATTCAACTCTTCTGTTTTTAGCTCTTCCTTCATCTGTATCGTTGCTTGCAACCGGCATATTTTTACCTTCACCTTTTGTGAACATTCTGCTTCCTGCCAATCCTTTTCCTACTAAGTAAGCTTTTACAGCATCTGCTCTTCTTTGAGAAAGAGCCATGTTGTAAGCATCCTTACCTACACTGTCTGTGTGTCCGTAGATATTGATGTTAGTATCAGGATTATCAGCCAATACTTTAGCTAATTTATCTAAGTTACTTTGCGCTACAGAAGTAAGATTTGAAGAGTCGAAAGCGAAGTTTACGATACTTTCATTCATCGTAACTTTAATACCATCTCCTACTCTTTCTACCTGAGCACCTGGTAAAGTTTCTTTAATATCTTTTGCCTGCTTATCCATTTTGTTACCGATAACGTTACCTGCAACACCACCGATAATACCACCTAATACAGCACCAATAGCACCGTTACCTCCTCTTCCTACATTATTTCCAAGGATACCTCCCAGTACAGCACCTGAAGCGACACCTACAGCAGTACCTCTTTGTTGGTGATTTGAATTCTGAACCGCTTCACAACTTGTCAACAATAATGCTGATGACAAGAAAAGAGCTCCTACGTATGTTTTAGTAAATTTCATTTTTTTAATCTTTTATGTTATTTAAATTATTTCATTCCAGTTCTTTCGAAATTGTAAACTACTTTTACATTTCCGCCTTCAAATGGAACGTCTTGCTGAAGAGAAAACTGATCTGTGCTTTGGTTAATTACTGATAAAGTATATCCTGCAATATTCTGTTTTGCTTTTGTACCTGCAAGAACTTTTTTAAACATAAATGTATCACCATTCTTGATTTCAAACTTGATGGGCTGTGTAATTGCCGGACAACTTCCTCCTCCGTTCAGGGTATAAGCACCTGTCCAGTTGTTCGGAATTAATCTCCAGTGGCTTCCTACGAAACACTGCGCATCTGCCCCTTCGTCAAAAGGCTTAATTTTATAACCTTTGTCGTAGTCTATGCTCACAATCTGCCAGTCTCCTTTTAATTTAAGAAAGTCGGCTCTCTGATTCTGAGATGTAGCTGCGTTATTCACAGAGGAACAAGACACTGCAAAAAGTGATGTTCCTAACATCCCTGCAAGTAGTAACTTTTTCATTTTGTTGTTTATTATTTTGTTACATTAAAGTTACAAAAAACCGTGCCAAAATTGTATTTAAAAAATAAAAAAGTCCGAAAAATTTCGGACTTTTTTATTAGCTATTTAAAAATGAATATTTTAACATTTTTATTGAAGAAAACAAAACAGCGTCGTATTGCGGTTTATCTCAGTTGTCTCCAAGCATTCCATTCATAAAATGGATATTATAATCATTTACGAATAATTATTTTTTAACAGCTTTAGCTGCTTTTTTAACAACAGGCACTTTGCTTCCGCTATAGAAGTTATTATAAGCGTATTCAGCTGCCTTTTTCACATCTATAACTCCTCCTGCAGCAGAAAAATCAGTAAAACCATTAGCTGAACTCAGATTGCTTGATTTTTTCAATGCTTCAATAATCTGGTCAGGTTTAAGGTTCGGCATATAAGCCAACAGAACTGCTGCTGCTCCGGATACTACCGGAGAAGCCATAGATGTTCCATCCAAATACTCATACTTACTTCCTTTAACGGTTGAATATATTCTTTCTCCCGGAGCAAAAACATCTACCATTTTCTTATTGAAGTTGGAGAAGCTTGCTCTTAGTGCATTGTTATTATTTGTACTTGCTCCTACCACGATCACGTTATTGACAAATGGTTTGTCATCATTAACATTTTTATAGTTGGTAGGATATGCTAAATGTTCGGCTACATCTTCATTCTCATTACCTGCTGCTTTCACTAAAAGAACTCCTTTATCTTCGGCATATTTAAAGGCATCCCAAACTACATTTTTACCTGGAGAAACCGGTTTACCAAAACTCATGTTCAGGATTTTAGCACCGTTATCTACAGCGTATCTGATCGCATTGGCAACGTCTTTATCCCTTTCATCACCATCAGGAACGGCTCTTACAGTCATAATTTTAGCCACTCTTGAAGCAATACCATGTTGGATTTCTTTTCCTTGTGGAAGTCCTGCAATAATTCCGGCTACGTGTGTTCCATGTTCTGCATCAGGTCCTTCATAATGATTGTTCCCGTAATTCTTTTCAGAATAATCATCATAATTATCTCCTACTATTTCTTTTCTAGGATCATATGAAAGGTCATATTGTTTTGCTGCCGGTGCAAAATGATCGATGGCCTCTTTCATATCCTTTTTCATCCTCTCTTCAAATTCAGCAGAAGATTTTCCTTTAAAATCAGGATTTTGAGAAACCTGGCCTAAAATCTCTAAAGCAATGGCATCCTTTTGATCTGTAGGCTTTTTAATGGCTGCAATAGTTTCAGCAGTTACCGGTTTCCCTGCCAGTAGTTTCACCATATTAGGGATCAGCTCATTGATCATAGAGTATGTTCTGAAATTCTGCTGAGACTCGACACTTTTCTTTGTGAAAAGATCTTTAGCTTTCATATACATGGCAAAGTCTTCTGGCATTTTAGCCTGATTTGCCTTGTTCTTCGCAGAGTCATCTCCTTCAAAAAGAGGTTTATATTTAGCAACAACTCTTGTTACTTCCATATTATCGATGTCAATATCACCATTTTTCCCTCCAATAAAGTTCCATCCGTGAATATCATCGATATATCCGTTTCCATCATCATCTTTACCGTTTCCAGGTATTTCATTAGGGTTAGTCCACATATTTTTCACCAATCCCGGATGATCTACCTGAACGCCACTATCCAAAACTCCAACGATTACTGTCTTAGGCTTTAATCCTTTTGATTCCAGATATTTATATGCATTTTCAGTATTAACACCATATACTTTTGAAGTCGCAAAATCTTTGTGATACCACATCATCAGATTTTTATCTTCATTGGGGTCAACACTTTTAGCTTTCGACTCCTGTGCAAAGGAGAATCCAAAACCCGTTAAAAAAACTGCAGCTAATAATACCTTTTTCATATATTGATATTTGTTTTAAAGTCATATACAACCGTCATCTGTTTTTGTAATCTATACTGATAGTGACAATCCTATATTAATGTTTTATATTTTTTATGTAAACAAGCGATTCAGGACCTTTGTTACAGATAAGATCCAAAACCGATAAATCTTTTAAAAATCCTAATTTGTCTGAGAAGGTCTGATAATAGCTTTCCATCTCAAATTCTGAAGGATGTTTTGCAGAAAATTTTTCTCTGAAACTAATCCCTTCCGGATTTTTGATATATTCTTCATTCAAAGAGTGTGCCTTTTCTGTTTTGAGTATCTGTTGAATGACTTCTAACCCTTTAAGGTTAAAATCTAAAAGAAACTTTTCCTTAAGATCAAAGATCTTTCTGAACTTATCTTCATAGTACTCAAAGTAAGGGGAGCTTTGATAAGCTGTCTGAATTGATTTCCAGTGAAGAGTTCTCCAATCTTCCCTATAAGAAATCTCAATATCTTTAAATTCTCTTTTTCCGTTATGGTTGATTGGAATAATGAGAGATAATTTCCCATTAGCCCCATAGATATTAGATCTGTTTCTATAGGTTTGTTTCGGGAAATTTTCAAACTGTTCCAATACAACTTCATTTTCAGCATCTAAAAACACTGAAAACCATGAAACCGGTGGCATATAAAATACCGGCAATAAAACATTCTTCATATTCATAATGCAAAAATGAAGTATTTTTTCAAATACTTCATTCTATTTTAAGTTTAATTTTATTTATAGTTCGTCTTCTGTCTTATTCTTTCTGAATAATTTCACGAAATACTCCCAACCGAAGAATAATATTAAAATCATGGCTGCAATCCACCAGTATGAAGTTTTATTAGCTTCTCCTGTATTGGTTGCTTTAAACATTCTGTCCCAACGGATTTTGAACGGTGCCTGATATGTAGAGCTGCTGTCTGCAAAAGCTCCTTGAAGACTCATCCATGTAAACATTGGTTTTCCAACGATATTTTCTTCTGGAACGAAACCAAAGAATCTTGCATCTAATGAAGCGTCTCTATTGTCTCCTACCATCATATAATAATCCTGTTGAATAGTATATTGGTTGGCTTCTTTTCCGTTAATAAAAATTTTCCCGTTTTTCTTTTCTAAGCTGTTGTGCTCATATTCGGAAATAATCCACTGGAACATTGGAAGGGTTTCGTTATTAATAGCTACCACATCTCCTTTCTTAGGAATTCTTACCGGACCATACCAATCCTGGTTCCAAGGTTTATTAACAGGGAAAATAGACTGTGTTGTATCAATTTTTGTTCTGGCTTCATCTCTATACGCTATGGCAGCTTCACCTTTCACCGAAACATCTTCTTTCATGTCTACTACATGAGGAAGCTCTTTAATATCTTTAGCAATCTTATCTGTAAGCCCTTGGAAACCATAAATAAATCCTCCGTTATTCTGCTGTATTTCTTGTACCGGCAAAAATCCGTAAGCTTTGTATAATGTAGGAATATCTAACTGGCTATCAGTAGTTACAATATATCTATGCTGTACTTCCTGATCTCCTAAAACTGTTTCCGGTTTTCCGTTGACGAAAAGTCTTCCGGCTCTCATTTCGAAAGTATCCCCTGCTGTTGCCACACATCTTTTTACATAAGGATCTTTTCTATCGATTGCCGTATGAACTGAATCCTGAGGATAGTTGAATACTACAACATCATTTCTCTGCGGCTTATTGAATTGTAAAATTCTTGTATAAGGTAATTTTACTCCGTCTACATAAGATTTAGGATCATCTTTTGGATTTCCTTTCTGCCCTGTATCCATAATCGTTCCCTGAAGGAAAGGTATCGCTAAAGGACGCATTGGAAGTCTGTATCCATAGCTCCATTTGTTTACGAAAAGAAAGTCTCCTACTAATAAGGTTCTCTCCATGGAACCTGTAGGAATTCCAAATGGCTGCGTTACAAAAACGTGAATAATCGTTGCAAATACAACGGCAAAAGTAATAGATCCAAGAAATGTATCTTTCTTTTTCGCTTCTTTTTCTTCATCAGTAAGAAACAGGTCATTTGCATTTTCATCTTCCAATTCCACATCTTTAGAATAGTTGATGGTTGCCATGTAGATGAACGGAAGAATCACTGTAAGGATCTGATCCTTGAAAAGCGTTTTTCCAAACTTCTTTACTAAATAAAGATGGAAAACAGACATCATGATTGGCCCTACAATCGGTAGATACGAAAGGATTGCCCACCATTTCGGATGTTTTGTTTCTTTTAAGATGATAAAATAGTTATAGAAAGGTATAAATGCAAATAAAGGACTATACCCCATTTTCTTAAACAACTTCCATGTTGAAATCCCCATTAATACTGATAAAATGAGGACATACACTGTATACGTTAAAAAATAATTCATAATTTTTTTGTGCCTGTTCTTATGATATAAATGATAAATGATGAGTAATAAATGATAACAGCTTTTCCGCTATTGACAATTCACTATTCATCATTTTCATATTGGTCTGCAATTTACAGAATTTGTTACAATTAAAGCCCTAAAACATCCTTCATTCCGAAGTTTCCTTTTTTATCTTTGATCCATTCGGCAGCGACTACTGCTCCTAATGCAAAGCCATTTCGGTTGAATGCGGTATGTTTGATCTCAATTTCATCCACTTCACTTCTGTAGAAAACACTGTGAGTTCCCGGAACTTCATCTTCACGAACAGCGAAAATCCCCAGTTGCTTACCTTCTGTTTCTTCCAGTTTCCAGGCGTCAAATTTCGGATTGTTATTAATGATCCCTTCTGCTATAGAAATTGCTGTTCCGCTTGGGGCATCTTTTTTATGGATATGGTGAATTTCTTCCAACTGACAAGAATAT
The DNA here is from genome assembly GCF_900637665.1 of Chryseobacterium nakagawai. Taxonomy (NCBI): domain Bacteria; kingdom Pseudomonadati; phylum Bacteroidota; class Flavobacteriia; order Flavobacteriales; family Weeksellaceae; genus Chryseobacterium; species Chryseobacterium nakagawai. The sequence goes on along the minus strand of NZ_LR134386.1, from coordinate 1,456,097 downwards.
TCATTTACATTCTTCATGAGATCAGCCAGTTTTTCGTTTAAAGCAAAAAATAAGTTAACACCTAAACTAAAGTTTGAACCATATAAAAACGCTGTATCATTATCTACAGCAAGTTTTTCTATTTCAGCTTTTTTCTCCAGCCATCCTGTTGTTCCGCAGATTACCGGAATTTTATTCTCAAGGCAGGCTTTGATATTGTCATAGGCAACTTCCGGTAAGGAAAACTCAATAACAACATCTGGATTGTTAAGATTTTCAGCAGTTGGGGTTTCCTTAAGGCGAGCCACCACTTCGTGACCTCTTTTCTGTGCGATCTCATCAATGATCTTACCCATTTTACCGTAACCAACTAATGCTATTTTCATGTAATCTTTTTTATTTTGATTGTTACATTCTACCTTTCAGTATCCTGTATGTATTGTCTATTAAAATCTATAACTTAAAGCAAATCCTGTTTTTGGGGCATCAAATCCATACTGATCTTGGATTAATGATGGCTTAAAAGTTAAATCAGGATCATGACGGCTTTCATAAAGATGGGCATCCACAACAGCATCTACGATATTCAATATATAGATTAATCCTGTAATGGCAATGGCATAATCTCTTTGCCTTTTTGCTCTATCCTGAGCATTTCCTAATGCCCTCTTATCTAACCAAGGACGGGCGTCCACAAACTCATTGGGTGTACCATTTAGCTTAGCAATATAGTATTCCCTGTATTTCTTGTATTGATTATCATTCCATATTGCAATACCTACTCCCGCTCCTACAGCTCCCCAAACGATTGGAATTTTCCAATATTTTTTATTATAGAACTGTCCTAAACCAGGAAATACCGCAGAATACAGACCAGCTCTGGTTGGGTTAAGCTTTATGGTTGTTCTGGTAGGACCATTCGCCTTTTCAAGATCTTCAATGATCTTAGCTTCTGTTTTGGTTGGTTTTACCAAACGAAGTTCTTCTTTCGTAGGCGTTATTACCCGAACGGTATCAATAGGTGCAACTTGTGAATATGCCAATGCAGTAATACACAAGAAAAATGTGAAAAATATTTTCTTCATTTATTTAATATGGGATAAAATATATTCCAACTCTTCTTCATTTTTGAAGTCCAGAACAATTTTACCTTTTTTACCATTTCCAGAAGCCTTGATCTCTACTTTTACATCCAGGATGTCAGCGATGGTCTTCTGGGCTCTTTTATAGTTATTGGAAAGTTCGGCGTTTACTTTCTTAGCCGCCGGAGACTTTGGATTTTTTAATGCTGCCGCAGCCTGTTCAGCCTGACGAACATTTAATTTTTCTTTAATGATAAGATCAAATAAAACCTGCTGATCTTCTTCACTTTCAACACTGATGATTGCTCTACCATGTCCTGCAGAAATTTCCCCGCTTCTGATCGCATTCTGAATATCGGGATTCAATCTTAAAAGCCTGATTGAATTGGTAATGGTACTTCTATCTTTCCCAATCCTCTGGCTTAGATTTTCCTGAGTAAGACCAATTTCTTCCAAAAGCCTGTGATAAGTAAGGGCAATTTCAATTGCGTCAAGATCTTCTCTCTGGATGTTTTCAACAAGAGCCATCTCAAGAAGCTCCTGATCATTTACCAAACGAATATAAGCCGGAACTGTTGTTAAACCTGCAATTTTACTTGCTCTGTAACGTCTTTCCCCGGATATGATCTCGAATTTCTCGCCGTCTTTTCTTAGGGTAATCGGCTGAATTATCCCCAAATTTTTAATAGACTGTGCTAATTCTTCTAGTGCTTTTTCATCAAAATAAGTTCTCGGCTGCGTTGGGTTCGGATATATATCTTCAAGCGCAACTTCTACAATATTTCCCACAAACTTATCTGCCCCCTCATCGGTAGCAGAATTTACAGTTGCTTTGGATTCTGCACTTAAAATGGCGCCCAAGCCGCGTCCCATAGCTCTTTTTTTGTCCTTCATAGATATAATTGATAAATGATGTTTGCTAAGTGATGGTTACCTTACCATTCACTCATTGGCCATTTATTATTAATTTAATTCTTTATTAAGTTTTCGTTCTTTAAAAGAACTTCTTCAGCTAACTGAATATACTGAACTGCCCCTTTACTTTCGGCATCATAGTTCAGGATACTTTCTCCGAAGCTTGGAGCTTCACTCAATCTTACATTTCTGCTGATAATGGTTTCAAAAACCATTTCCGGGAAGTGAAGATTGACTTCTTCCACTACCTGGTTAGACAGTCTTAATCTGCTATCGTACATGGTAAGAAGAAGACCTTCTATTCCAAGATCTTTGTTATGGATTTTCTGAACGTTTTTAACGGTGTTCAAAAGTTTTCCAAGTCCTTCTAATGCAAAATATTCACATTGGATAGGGATAATCACAGAATCTGCTGCGGTAAGTGCGTTTACTGTAATCAAACCTAAACTCGGTGCACAATCGATGATGATATAATCATAATCATCTCTTACACTGGCCAAGGCTTTTTTCAGCATATATTCACGATCTTCCTTGTCTACCAATTCAATCTCTGCCGCTACCAGGTCAATATGTGATGGAATAATATCCAGATTCGGCGTTGCCGTTCTTTTGATACAGGTTCTTGTATCTGCACTATGCTCCAGTAGATTATAGGTAGAATACTGAACATCTTCTACTCCCAAACCAGATGTAGCATTGGCCTGAGGGTCAGCGTCAATAATCAATATTTTCTTTTCCAATACTCCTAATGCTGCGGCTAAGTTTACGGCAGTGGTCGTTTTTCCTACCCCACCTTTTTGATTAGCTATACCTATGATTTTTGCCATTATTAGAACTTTAAGTTTCAAAAATACACTTTTTTCTTTGCTCCCGATAGATAGAGAAAATCAAAATAGAGTTAAAATATTGTTAATAAGCAATTTAAGTATAAAAAAAATTATCCACAAAAAAAAATCTTTGTGGATAACTATTAAAAATTGATTTTTGATATTAATTATCAAACTTCATGGAGATTGGAAATTTGAAGTAGCTTCTCACAAATTCGCCCTTTTTGTTTTTGGCAGGAATCCAGGTTCCTTTGTTTGAAATTGACTTCACTGTTCTGATTGCCTCATTATTAAAATCGGCATTGGTTCCGTTAGCTTTTACCCCTGAAATTGTTCCATCCATCTCTACAATGAATGTAACCGTAGTTTTTACTATATCTTCTGATTCAACTCCTGAACCATCGAAATTTTTCATGACTTTATTTCTGAAAGAATCTATTCCGCCTTTAAAACTGGCTTCTACGCCAAGTTCTCCTGACTCTACAATTTTACTTTTATCCACAACTTCCTGAATTACAGGCGGTGGCGTATTGATTACCGGTCCCACAGGCGCCGTTGTTGGCACATGTGTATTCGGAGCTACCACATCGCCTTTAAAATTATCCTTAAAGCCCGCTACAGCATCATCAGGAATAGGGTCCTTTTTCACATTATCCGGAGCATTTCTTGAGGGTGTAGGAACTGTACTGTCAAATGTTTTTGTATCCGGAGCAGTGGCTGGTTTTATGGTTTCAATTGGTGGGATTACTTCTGGTGTATCCACATTTTTAATATCTATTGGACCAAAATCACAAGCAATAATTTTCTCTGTAATACTTGGCCCTTTTAAAGCAGAAATTACAGCTGGTGTAATGGAAACTGCAGCCATTAGGCTTACTCCTATAAAAAGTGCTTTGGTTAATATTCTATCTGATTCGTTTCTTAATACATAGGCACCGTATTCTTTGTTTCGGTGCTCAAAAAGAACTTCGTTGAAGCGAAATTCCTCGTTTTGATTCTGGCGTTTCATCACTATTATTATTTAAACTGTTAAAAAATGTGATTATTAGTTTTATTAGTTCTTATCGATAAGCAATGTTTCAATATCAAAAGATCTGCCAGAATTTTACCAAAACAACATAATATTATAAAATTTTATGAAAATGTTTAAAATTTAACATTTCAAATATTGAAAATATATCCCTAAAATCCATCGAAGTATTGAATTATGTAAAAATCATCAGTAACATTATTAATGGTATTAACAACGCCACAGCATTAATAATAATGAGAATCACTGAACTGATCTTTGCTTTTTTATAACTTTTGGCAGCAAAATATATAGCGGCAACACTAAACAGTAAGCTACAAACAACAAATAACATCAGAAGAAAATTACTGCGGATATTTATTGGAAATCCTAAATAAACACTTAGTAAAACAGCATATGCAATGGTAAAGTATACGCTAATTACAATATTGTTCATGGTAGATTGAGGTAATTTATTGTTTTCCATCTGATTATATATAAGATTAAATATAAGGGTTTTCAATAACATCAACATTTTGAGAATATATGATTATCCATGCCAAGGTTTAAACCCCTGACATGAAACAAAAAAAGAGACCATCAAATCTGACAGTCTCTTGTTATGTATGTTCTAAGAAAATTAGAATAGTTCTTTTCTGATGATGTTCTGACTTCTTTCAGGACCTACAGAAACTAAATACACGTTAATTCCTAAATATTTTTCGATAAACTCGATGTATTTCTGAGCGTTATCAGGAAGTTCATCATAGCTTCTTGCTTTTGTGATATCTTCCTCCCAACCTGGTAAATCCTGGTAGATTGGCTCATAGTTGTATAATTTCTCTGTTGACGAAGTAAAGTAATCGATAATTTTTCCGTCTTCAGTTTTGTAATGCGTAACGATTTTAAGGTTTTCAATTCCTGTAAGGACGTCTAGTTTAGTAATGACAAGGTTATTGATTCCGTTAATCATACAAGCGTGCTTTAAAGAAACAAGATCTAACCAACCTGTTCTTCTTGGTCTCCCTGTAGTTGCTCCGAATTCACCACCGATCTGTCTGATCTTTTCACCTAATTCGTTATCCAATTCAGATGGGAAAGGTCCGTTACCTACTCTTGTACAGTATGCTTTTGCTACCCCGATCAGGTTTTGAAGTGATGTTGGTGGCACTCCAGCTCCTGAACAAACTCCTCCTGTAGATGGTGAAGATGAAGTTACGTATGGATAAGTACCGAAGTCGATATCAAGCATTAATGCTTGTGCTCCTTCAAATAAAACGTTTTTACCGTCTCTGATCGCTTCGTTTAGCTCTAATTCAGTATCAACGATTCTATCCTGAAGTTGTTTTCCGATTTCTAAATATTCGTTATAGATTTCTTCAACATCTAAAGTTGGTTTTCCGTAATATTTTTCAAAAAGAGAATTCTTTACTTTTAAGTTTTTCTCAATCTTATCTCTTAAAATTTCTGGGTTTAATAGGTCAACCATTCTGATTCCGACTCTTGCGATTTTATCTTCATAACAAGGCCCGATTCCTTTTTTGGTTGTTCCGATCTGAGTTCCGCCGTGTTCCTCTTCACGGTAAGTATCCAAAAGGATGTGGTAAGGCATGATGACATGCGCTCTTCTGCTGATAAAAATGTGATCTGTTCTCAAGTTTTTGCTCTCGATCTGACCAACTTCTCTAATAAAAGACTTAGGGTTTACCACTACTCCGTTTGCAATGATACATTTCCCTTTGCATTGAAGAACTCCTGAAGGAAGAAGGTGCAGAACGAATTTTTCTTCACCAACATATACCGTGTGACCAGCGTTATCTCCTCCTTGGAAACGTACTACATAGTCCGATTTTGCTGATAAAACATCCGTGATTTTACCTTTACCTTCATCTCCATACTGAAGACCTACAACTACATAAGTTGACATATTTTACTTTTGTTTTAAGATTCGTGCAAAATTACTTTTAAAAAAAATGACTGCCAAATTATAGGGGATATTTATTTTTAGGTGGGGTGAAAATTATGAGGTTGAAAACCTTACATAAGTATAAGTACTTCTTAATTAACAGAGGTTATTAAAGAGAAATAATAAGATGCTCAATTCGGAAAATAAATCCCATTTTTATGTTTATTGCAAATGGCTTATATTTACTATATCATAAATTATATACATGAAATTTAAAATCCTATTCTTATTTCTGCTTACCCCTATGTTTTATTTAAAAGCCCAAAATAAGAATAAAGCAGAGGAATACTTAGGGATACCTGGTCCTATCAATATAGAAAAAAAGGCTTATAATCTGGTTTGGAGCTCACACCCTAATGATGTTTACTTCAAACAAGAATATATAGAATCAAAGGAAAACATCAATAAGTATAACAGCATGATCTTGATTGATTTTATAAAAGGAAACTTCAATCTTAAGGAAGTTATTGACCACAAAATAACTGAACTTGATGAGATGAAAAAAATCAACCCGATTGTTAATTATCAAGTCCTTGAAAATAATGGAGAATATATTTTAGACTTTCTGATTAGTGAAAATTCGAAAGATGGAAAGGAAATCTTAATTGCAGAAAGGAATATCTATCGCTATAAACTCATTACTAATAGTACAAATAATGGGCTTCTGCTTTTTGCAATGAGTCAAAGAGGATATAAAGAAAATATGGATCATTTTTTTAAAAACCTGAAAGCTAATCCCACTCAATTGATTGAAGCTGTAGGAAACTATAAACTTCCTGACATCAAGATAAAATAGCATAACATTTAAACACTCCTATGACTGTGTCTCAGAAATCTTCATACCTTCCCTCCAATTTCAACAAAGACTCAAGGTTGTTCCACACCCTGTTCACTCCACAAACAGCAAAAGCCACCCTCCTCATCGTTCATGGCATGCAGGAACACAGCGGAAGATATTCGGAAATAGCAGAGTATTTTGCCAATCATGGCATTGCTGTCCTTACTTATGACCATCTTGGCCACGGAAAATCTGCAAAAGATAAAAACGAGATTGGTTTCTTCCAGCTTAATAAACCGGATGAAAGATTAATTGCTGATGCAGAAATGATGGCAGATCATCTTGCAGCACAATATCCGGATGTTCCGCACTTTATTTTGGGGCATTCCATGGGATCTTTTATTACCCGCTGTCTGCTTCAAAAGGCTGGTCATAAATTTGCAGGAGCTATTATTACCGGAACCGGTGGACCATTGCCAGGAATTGATCTATTAAGAGGATATTTATTCTTAGCCAATGCTATAGCTCCAAAGCATCGTACTTTTTTAAATTCTGTTTTCACGAAAGTTAACAATAAACATTTTAAGAAAGATAAAGACTTTGGCGATACAAGCTGGCTCAGCATTAATCCTAAAAACAGAACGGCTTTTGAACAGGATGAATTGTGCGGAATTCCTTTCACTCACAATGCTTTTTATACTTTATTTACAGTTTATAAAAGAGCAACAGCAAGAAATTGGGCGGCTTCTATTTCATCATCATTTCCTTTTCTGTTTGTAAGCGGCCAGAATGATCCGATTGGTGATTTTGGTAAAGGAGTTACACTTACCATCAATAATTTAAAAAGTGATGGGTTTCAGGATGTGGAGACAAAGATCTATCCGGAGATGCGCCATGAGATTTTAAATGAGGAAATACGGGAACAGGTGCTGAGTGAAATTTATGATTGGATCTTGAAACATTGTAAATAAGGTTCTTACTATTTTTTCTTGTTATACTTTTGTCTTGAAACAAAAGTATACAAAAGTTCAAGACTGGAATCATCCGCTAAAAATTTAAATATACTCCTAAAATTCCCAAACTCGCATGGATCATTTAATACATATTCGATTCAATGGACCAGCCATGCTCAGACAGTGGAAATTTTTTAGCGGATTATATTGAAATTTTCTTAACGCTCCTAATTCCTAGGTCGATTAAGAAATACAACCTACTTACCAAAGTAGTGAACAAGTATTCAATCTTCTTACCTTCCACTACTTTCAATCCATTCTGAGAAAGGTTTTCGGTAGGTTTCTCCTACTGTCACAAAGTCCTGGTTTCTCATTTGAATCCGGTTTCCATCGACAACTTTGATTTTATCGGTAGCAATAATGTAAGACCTGTGAATTCGCATAAATCTGTTTTCCGGGAGTTTCTCTAGAATATCTTTCATATTTTCCAATACCATCACTTTATCATTGATCGTGTGAATTCTGATATAATCTTTTAACCCTTCAATATAAATGACCTCATCAAAAGCAATTTTGTAATACTTCCGGTCTGCCCGTACAAAAAGGTGTTCTGTTTGTGGTTCAGGAATAAAAGCCTGCTGCCATTGTATAAATTTCTGTACCCCTTGATAAAAGCGGTTAAAAGTAATAGGTTTCAGCAAAAAATCGACTACATGAAAATCAAAAGCCTCCAAAGCATATTCAGCATACGCAGTGGTTACAATGAAATTATGGTTTTTATTGAACATCTTCATCATTTCAATACCCGTCAGCTCAGGCATCTGAATATCAATAAAGATAAGATCTATACTTTCTGAACCTAGTAATTTCATCACTTCATACACATCGCTTCCGGCATATATGATATTCAACAGATCAGTTTTTAAGGCATAATCATTCAAAAGCCTTACTGCAAAGGGTTCATCATCAAGGATAATACAATTGATCTTTTGTTTCATGAAAGTTGAATTTGTATGGATGCTTTAAATGTATTTTCAATTCGGATGGTTTCCAATGTATATCTACCGTGATACAGCATATCTAATCTGTTTTTAAGATTATCAAGTCCAATGCCCCCCAGTTTATCTGTTTTTTTATTTCCTATAGAATTGATGACTTCAAAATTCAGACTCTTTTCATCGGTAATGATACTGATTTCAATTGGGTTTTGCTCAGAATAGGTTCCATGTTTCAACGCATTTTCTACCAATGGGGATAGAATGTAGGGAGCTATTCTTCGTTTTTCATCTTTAATTCCTGAATGCCATTTTACGATATTATTTTCATAATGCCTTAACTCTTCCAATTCTATATAGGCTTTTATATAATCCAGTTCTTCAGATAGGGCAATATGTTCTTTCTGGGCTTCATAGGTAGTAAAACGCATGATATTGCTGAGTTTTTCAATAGCCGAAAGAGATTCCGGAGATTGAAAATGAACCATTGAATAAATATTATTGAGGGTATTAAAAATAAAATGCGGATTGATCTGTGCTTTAAGAAATTTGATTTCTGTATTTTTCTGTTCTTCCAAAATTACTTTATTATATTCTAAAAGTCTTATCACATGGATGATCAGCCATAAAAATGAGCTAAAAATAATCGGTTTGCTGCTGTAAGCAAGATTGTCCAGAAGATAGCTTCCTAACACAGGATTTATATAATTCACCTGTCCCAGCCACCAGTCTGTTATAATCTGTTCTACTACAAAACGTACTAATGCAAAAAACAGAAAAGTAGTGATAATTCCTGACAATAGTTTTATCCATTTAAAATCTGTGAAGATTCTTGGCATTACCACAACATAATTAAAATAGAAGGTGAGTACAAAGACTACAGCATAAGTTTTAAGGAATAAATCCAGCTCCGGCATTTCGAAAGAAAGCGGTTTACCAATCAGCATAAAGTACAGGATCAGCAACCAAAATAAGATGTGGAGCCCAATTTCTGTCTTTTTATTCAGATATAGTTTTCCCATATGGGTTATTATTTTTTTGTAAAAATAGGTTTTTATGGAAAAGCCTCACACCGGGTTTGTCGACAAAATACGGGGGAACGTCGATAAAATTGGTTTCAGCTGACTCAAAGCTGCAGTTTTGCTGAAAAATAAAGACAAAGACTATGAAAACTTTACTTCTTCCTGCGATCCTTCTTTTATTCCTGAACACAATACATGCTCAGGAAAAAGAAACCACCAATGAAACCTCTTTAGAAACTGTTGTGATAAAAAAGCAGAAAAAAATCATTGAAAGAAAGGTGGACCGCCTGATCTACAATGTTGAAAATTCTACCGCTTCAACAGGAGGCAACGCATTGGACGCCTTGAAATCTGCTCCGATGGTAAGGGTACAAAATGAAACAATTTCTATTGTGGGTAAAGGTGAAGTGTTGATTATGCTTGATGACCGTCTTCAAAAAATTCCGGCAAGTGAGGTTGCTACTTTTCTGAAAACAATTCCTTCAGATAATATTAAAAGTATTGAGGTGATTACTTCTCCACCGGCAAAATATGAAGCGGAAGGAAACAATGGTATCATCAATATCAAACTTAAAACAGCCAAAAGCAATTCATGGAATGCCAGTTTAGGAACTAATTATACCCAAAGGTTTTATGCAGGAAACAGCGTGCAGGGAATGTTTAATTATAATCATGGGAAACTTTCACTACAGTCTTCCGTATATATGGAACAGCAAAAATTCCGCTCCAGTTCTCAAACCAACACGTATTACCAAAATGAATTATGGTCTATGGATACACAGGGGATCAGTAAAAATAAAAATCTGGGGATCAGTTTAGGCGTAGATTACCAAATCACAGACCGATGGACAACCGGATTAAAATACCTGGGTAGTTTCACTTCGGAAACTGGCTCAAGTTCACCGCTTACTTCAAGAATAAGTTATCAGACTTCGCAGCCTGCCTCATTTATTTCTTCTGACACTCAATCTTCCAACAAACCGAATATTAATAGTTTGAATTGGTTTAACACCATAAAAATGGACAGTGCAGCAACTGTACTTACCACAGATTTTGATTTTTTTGAATATAAAAAAGATGATGCAAGAGATTTCTACGGCAGCGAACTTAATGCCAAAATGCAGATGCTTCCCGGCTCCTATTTTTCAGCATTGAATTCAAATGTGAATAAAATTCGTAACTATTCAGGAAAAGCTGATCTGGAGACCAAACTTCTCTGGGCAGATCTTAATTTCGGTGGTCGTTTCTCTTTCACCCGCACTGATAATAATTTTTTAGCATACGATAAAGAAACCGGTCCGGCTCTACTGAATACAGATCAATCCAATACATTTATTTACAAGGAATATAATGAAGCTTTATATTTTTCATTGAGCCGAAAATTCAACAGTCAGTGGGAAGCTAAACTGGGATTACGAGCAGAAGCTACTCAAACAATTGGGTTTTCTGAAAACCGCAACCAGACCGATAAAAATGATTATATCAAATTGTTTCCAACGGCCTATCTTACTTATACTGCGAACAATAATCATTCTTTTTCGCTGAATTACAACAGAAGGATCAGACGTCCGGATTTTGATTACCTGAATCCGTTTGTTGTGAGAACCAGCCCGTTTTATTACTCTGAAGGCAACCCTTATCTGAAACCTTCAATTATTGATAACCTTGAGCTCTCCTATATCAAAGGACAAAAATGGACTTCTTCATTGTATTTTTCCAAAGTTTCAGATTTCGGACAGGCATTATCTATATTGAATCCTGAAACCAATGTTACCAGAAATACTCCTATAAATTATGCAGATACTTATCAGATTGGCTTTTCAACCTTTTATAATTTCAGCGCTATAAAATGGTGGAACAGCTTTTCAGGATTTAATGTTAATTATCAGAACGTAAAATCCAAAGTTCCTTACACAGCTTCTATTGACGGCTATAATGCTTATCTATACAGCAATAATGACTTTATTCTTAACAAGAAAAAAACAATTTTAGTAAGTGTTAATTATGGATTACAGCTTCCGGGCAGATATCAGATCTTTCATATTTCCACGATGAATATTTTGGATGTGACTGTAAAAGTACTATGTCTTGACAAAAAGTTCTCCATATCTCTTACCGGAACTGATCTTCTGAACAGCCAAAGACCTTTGATCTCCTATCAGTCTAATGGCATTGAAACCAATTTCAGAAACAATAATTATACAAGAGGATTCCGGCTTTCATTGAGCTATAGATTCGGGAATAATGATCTTAAATCTAAGGATAGAAATTTTGGAAATGAAGAGGAAAGAAACAGGATGAATCAATAAGTTTATTTTTTATTAGTTTTTAATTCTAATGAGATTCTCACAGGTTACACAGGTGCCTAAGTATTCTTTTACCTGCCTCTTCTGCAAAATCTGTGAGAGTTTTTTATTGCTAACATTCTAGCCGGCTTGTTTTCAAAAGGAATTCCTAAATTAGAACGCTGGAAAAACTAAAATCAAACACCATGACGATAGAAGAACTTTTTAAAGACAAAGCTACCAAAACCAAGGAAAAAACAGAAATCATCAGCCAATGGATCATTGATACTTCATTACCTACAGATGAACTCATCGCTTTTGCCGAGAAATCAAAAGATCCGATAAAGGGAACCTGTATAGAAGCCATGGAATATGCCACCAAGCAAAATCCTGACCTGGCAGATGAAACCGTATTTGCATTTGTTACCAATACCCTTACTGAGAAAGCCCCCAAAATAAAATGGGAAAGCGCCAAAGTAATTGGCAATACAGCTCAACGATTTCCTGATAATCTGGAGCTGGCTATCAGTAATTTGATCGCAAACACAGAACATGAAGGAACTGTTGTCCGTTGGAGTGCCGCATTTGCATTAGGAGAAATTCTGAAGCTGAAAACACCTTACAACAAGACTCTTCTTCCGGCCCTTGAGAATATGAGTGAGAAAGAGGAAAAGAACAGCATCAAGAAAATTTATCTGGATGCCATAAAAAAAACGAAGAAATAATATTTAAAATTGAAAAACATAAAAATCCTGGAATTTATATCCAGGATTTTATTTTTTAGGTTTGGGCTAAAGCCCATTGAAATTTGACATTTTATTTTAAAGCGGACTAAAGTCCCCTGCTATTGAATTTCTAAAATATTAATATCATATTATCTCTCGCAGATTTCTCAGATCAAGCAGATAAAAAAATCATATATAAATATCTGTAAAATCTGTGTAATCTGCGGGAAATAAATTATTTCAGCATTACTTCCTTACCAACTCCTATCTCTTCCAGAAAAACTTCATCATGTGAGATCACCATCAGCGTTCCATGATAATCCTTAATAGAATTGGTCAGAATTTCTACATTCTGCAAATCCAGATTATTGGTAGGTTCATCGAGGATCATCATATCTGGAGCTTTATTGCTGATGGAAAGTCCGCACAGCAGTAACCTCAGGTGCTCTCCACCACTTAACATCCCACATTTTTTATCCCAGGTTTCTTTACTGAATAAAAAACGGGACAACAATGTCTTCACTTCTGACTCCTGTAAAGCACTATCGTTGAATTTTTGTACAAAATCATACAACGTCAGATCATTATCAATCAATGAATATTCCTGATCGATATAAATGCTGTTGAATTCAGCTCTGCTGATGTTTCCCGTTGAAGGCGAAATATTTCCCAGCAGAAGTTTTATCAAAGTAGTTTTTCCTGAGCCATTGGAACCCTTAATTGAAATTCGGTCACCACTTCGCACTTCAAAATCAAGATTTTCTTTCCAGAGCTTTTCTTCACCATAGCTAAAGTTAACATCCTCCGCTGTAATTAAAATCTTTCCTGAATGTAAACCGGAATCATTGAAATTGACCTTCATCTGATCAGAATTTCTTACAGAAGAATGCAATTCTCTCAAATCTCCTGAAATGCAACTGATCTTTTCTGTATGTACACTTTTCAGTTTTGAAGTATTTTTCTCCGCATTGTTCCGAAGGGTATTCATCATGATTCTTGCCACCCCGGATTTCTCCTGTTTCTGTTTTCCTCTGGCGTCAAGCTTTTGTTTCCGTTCGATGGTTTCACGTTCTTTTTCTTTTGCTTTTTTCAAAGCCCGTTCTTTCGCATGAATATCATTTTGTAAAGCTTCGTCTTCCACTTCTTTCTGTTCTGCGTAGAAGTCATAATTTCCGCCGTAGGTTGTAATTCCCTGATTACTTAGCTCAAAAATTGTGTCTACAAGGTTCAGTAATGTACGGTCATGGCTTACAATGACAACAGTAGCACTCACTTTTTCAATAAGGTCATACAACAGTTTTCTTCCTTCCAAATCCAGATGATTCGTAGGTTCGTCCAAAATAATAACATCAGGCTGGTTGATCTGAATTCCCGCAAGAAAAACTTTAGTCTTCTGGCCGCCGCTTAGTCCTTCTAATTTTTGGTTTAAATCAAAATCCTGAAGATTCCAGTATTGTAATACGTTTTGACAACGTTCTTCAATATCCCAATCGTCATTCAGAACTTCAAAATAGTGTTCATCTACTTCTCCACTTGTAATTTTTTCAAGGGCTAAAAGTTTCTGATCTATATCTAAGCACTCTGCGATGGTTAAATGATTAAAATTCCCGAACATTTGGGGAACATAGAAAACTTTGCCTTGGATGTTTATATTTCCATCTAATGGCTGTATTTCATTCGCGATAATCTTCAGCAGGGTAGATTTCCCCATGCCATTACTTCCTACCAAAGCTGATTTGGTCTGAGATGGTATTGTTAAATTGATATGATTAAAAAGGAGGTCTCCTCCCGGAAACCCAAAGGATATATTTTGCAATAAAATCATAATTTCTTTCTTAATAAAGGTTAAACACCGGTAACTCATGGGTTACCGCTTCATTGAATCTGAAAGAAATTATATCCTACATGTCTGTATTTATGGGTTTTGAAAGAACAAATATAGTATAAATACATGATTAAACACAAAAAGATTTTAATGAAAAATCTAAAATCCGTAACTTTGCCAACTACTAAAAATTTTTATGGAAAGTATTAAAGTTCACGACAAAACTTTCGTTCCTTATTTAGAGGATGCCGAAATTCAGGAAATTGTAAAAGAGACTGCATTAAGAATTTATGAAGATTACAAAGACGAAGTTCCTGTTTTCATTGGTGTTTTGAATGGAGTTATCATGTTCTTCTCAGATCTTTTAAAATATTATCCTGGGGAATGCGAGATCGCTTTCCTACAAATGAGTTCTTACGTAGGAACTGAATCTACAGGGATTGTTTACCAAAAAATGGAATTGACAAAAGATGTAAAAGACCGTCACATCATTCTTGTAGAAGATATTGTTGATACAGGAAATACGGTTGAAAGTCTTTTCAAATATTTCCAGGAGACACAACGTCCTAAATCTGTAAAACTGGCAAGTTTCTTACTGAAGCCTGAGATTTACAAGAAGGATTTCAAACTGGATTATATTGGAAGAGAAATTCCAAATAAATTTGTTCTTGGTTATGGATTGGATTATGATGAATTAGGAAGAAACCTACCTAATTTGTACCAATTAGAAGACGGACAAATTAATCATTAAATGCCTATAGCTATCAGCTACTGGCTTTTAGCTTTAAATATTAAATCGAAATAAAGTAAAATATTAACTAAATAAAGCTAAAAGCAAGAAGCAAACAGCTCATTGCCGGAAGCGAAACAACATTATGATAAACATCGTTCTGTTCGGCCCTCCAGGAAGTGGAAAAGGAACACAGGCTCAGAATCTAATCGAGAAATTTAATCTAAAGCAGGTTTCAACAGGTGATCTTTTCAGATACAACATGAAAAATGATACTGAACTTGGAAAATTGGCTAAATCTTATATCGATAAGGGAGAATTGGTTCCAGATCAGGTAACAACAGATATGCTGATTGACGAGATCAGAAAGCCTACCGACACTAATGGTTTTATCTTTGATGGATATCCAAGAACTACTGCTCAAACAGAAGCTTTGGAAAAGATCGTTAAAGAAGAGCTGAATGACGAGATCGACATCTGTCTTTCATTGATCGTAGAAGATAAAATTTTGGTAGAAAGACTTCTGAAAAGAGGAGAAACCAGCGGTAGATCAGACGACAGCAATGTAGAGATCATCGAAAACAGAATTAAAGAATATTATACCAAAACAGCAGAAGTAGCCGAACTTTACAAGCAACAAGGAAAATATGTTGAAGTAAACGGTGTAGGTGAAATTAATGAAATTTCGCAGAAACTTTTCGCTGAGGTAGAGAAAATTAAATAATCGAGATTCGGGATACGGGATTCGTATTTTTCGTCCCGTAGCTCGCAACTCGTAACAAATACTATATGTCTAACTTTGTAGATTACGTAAAAATCCATTGTAAAAGCGGACACGGAGGTGCAGGTTCTGCCCACCTTCGCCGTGAAAAGTATATTCCTAAAGGTGGCCCCGATGGTGGCGACGGAGGTCGTGGTGGACACGTCATTATGAGAGGAAATGCTCAGGAATGGACTTTACTTCCGCTTCGATATACCCGCCACATAAAAGCAGAGCGTGGTGAAAACGGAGCCAAAAACCAACTTACCGGTGCTGACGGTGCCGATATTTACATTGATGTTCCCATCGGAACAATCGCTAAAAATGAAGAAGGAGAAATTATCGGTGAGATTCTTGAAGACAAGCAGGAAATCATTTTGATGGAAGGAGGAAAAGGAGGAAGAGGAAACGAATTTTTCAAATCTTCTACCAATCAAACTCCAAGATATGCTCAACCTGGAATGGATAGCCAGGAAGGCTATGTGGTCTTTGAGCTTAAAATTTTGGCCGATGTAGGATTGGTTGGGTTTCCGAATGCCGGAAAATCTACACTTCTTGCTTCTGTTTCTGCAGCAAAACCTAAGATTGCTAACTATGCCTTTACCACATTGACTCCTAACCTTGGAATCGTGGATTACAGAAATTACAAATCATTTGTAATGGCTGATATTCCGGGAATCATTGAAGGTGCTGCCGAAGGAAAAGGATTAGGACACCGATTCCTGAGACATATTGAAAGAAACTCTATCCTGTTATTTTTAATTCCTTCAGATTCTGAAGATCACTTCCAGGAGTTTAAAATTCTGGAAAATGAGCTAAAAGAATACAATCCTGAGCTTTTAGATAAAGACTTCATTGTTTCCGTTTCAAAATCTGACCTTTTGGATGATGAACTGAAAAAAGAGATCGCCGCTGAATTCCCAGAGAACAAAAAGCCTTTATTCTTTTCGGGAGTTACCGGAGAAGGCCTTATGGAGCTGAAAGATGCCATCTGGAAACAACTGCACGGATAGAACTGAGATAAAAAATCCGGAGAAAACTTTGGATTCTAAAAAATAAATAAAGAGAAGCAAAATTGCTTCTCTTTATTTTTTCTCCCGTAGCCTTTTAATGTATATTTCTCTTTTTTAGATTGGAATAATTATTGAAAGATCATCTGAAATTTTAAACTATGAAATATTTACTAGGTCTTTGTACATTTGTATTTTTATTTTCCTGTACTTCCCAGAGAATAAACTCGAAATATTCTAAAATAGAATATCAGGCAACTCCCTGCTTTGGATTCTGTCCTGTATTCACAATGACTATCAATCCCGATAGAACAGCTGTTTTTGAAGCAGAGCATTTTAATTTTAATGATAAGCCTTCAAAAGACGAATTTTCCAAACCCCGCGAAGGAACTTTTAAAGGAACTATTAAACAGGAAGATTACAATAAACTCATCAGTTTACTAGATGGTTTAGAGGTAAAAAGTTTAAATGATAAATATGGCAAAAAAAATATTACAGATTTACCTACCTCTTATTTAAAAATTAAATTTGCTGATGGTACTTCAAAAAATGTGGAAGATTATGGTAAACGGGGAAGTGAGAAGCTTTCAGAAGTGTATCATTTTTTTGAGGATCTTAGAAAGAACCAGAACTGGACTAAGGTAAAGTAAATATCTAAATTATATTCTGAAAAAATAATTCCTTTTTAAAGAGGAATTATTTTTTTTAAGCCTTCCGATTTCTCTACTTTTGATATAATCTTGACAATTTCAAATTAAAAACATGTTTATCTCTCCCCTTTCTGACTTACAACGATCTACCAATCAAACAGAGGTTATTAAGTTCTTAATTTTTTAACCTACCTTTGCAAAATGTAATTCTTTCAGACAGAGGGAATTTTTATTTAAATTTTAAAATAATTCATTTGAATTTTACAGACTTAAACTTAATAGAACCTATTGCTAAGGCAATCCAGGAACAGGGATATACGACTCCAACACCCATTCAGGAAAGATCTATTCCTGAGATTTTACAAGGCAGAGACTTTTTAGGCTGTGCACAGACAGGAACAGGAAAAACAGCAGCATTTGCTATTCCTATTTTACAGAATCTATCTAAAAATAAAATACCAAACAAAAATATTAAAGCTTTAATCCTTACGCCTACCAGAGAATTGGCGATCCAGATTGAAGAGAACATTAATGCTTACGGTAAATATCTTCCGCTAAAGGAACTTGTTATTTTCGGAGGAGTAAAGCAGGGAAATCAGGAAGCTGCTCTAAAAAGAGGGGTTGACATTTTGGTGGCTACACCGGGAAGACTTCTTGACTTCATCGCTCAGGGTATTATCAGCTTAAGAAATCTTGAAATATTTGTTCTTGATGAAGCGGATAGAATGCTGGACATGGGATTTGTACATGATGTAAAAAGAATCATCAAACTTTTACCACAAAAAAGACAAACCTTATTCTTCTCTGCAACGATGCCCGGAGAAATCCAGAAGCTTGCTAATTCTATCCTGAATAATCCTGTAAAGGTAGAAGTTACACCTGTTTCTTCTACGGCTGACACCATTAAGCAATCTGTATATTTTGTAGACAAGGAGAACAAGCTGAATCTTTTATCTCATGTTCTTCAAAATGATATTTCAGATTCTGTCTTGGTATTTTCAAGAACAAAACACGGTGCTGATAAAATTGCAAGGAAACTTCAGAAAGACAATATTTCTGCAGAGGCTATCCATGGGAACAAATCTCAAAATGCTAGACAGAATGCCCTTAATAACTTCAAATCAGGGAAAACAAGAGTTCTGGTAGCGACTGATATTGCTGCAAGAGGAATTGATATTGATGAATTAAAATTCGTTATCAATTTTGAACTGTCTGACGTTTCTGAAACCTATGTACACAGAATCGGAAGAACAGGAAGAGCCGGAGCAGAAGGAACTTCAATTTCTTTTGTAGACGGATTAGACCTTCTTAATCTGAAAAATACGGAGAAACTAATTGGAAAGAAAATTCCTATTATTAAAGACCATCCGTTCCATACAGATGATCTTGTAGCACAGAAAAGAGATTCTAATAACAAACCTGCTGCTGCAGGGGGTGAGAGATCCCAAAGGCCTAATAATAATTCCAGGCCCAATAATAATAGAAATAAAAAGAAGCCGAAGCCTTCAGAAACTCCTTCTACAGGATTTAAAAAGCCTAAGAATAAGAACTTTACAAGAAAAAAATAAAAAAAGTCCCTTTCAAAAATGAAAGGGACTTTTTTGTACTATATTCCTCGACTGTAAACAAAAATCTTCTTCGCGTTTTCCGTCGTAATTTTGTCTATTTCGGTAAAGCCTATACCATAGATATTCACCAGTTTCCCAGCTACAAGGTCAAGATAGGAACTCTCATTTCTTTTTCCTCTGTGTGGAACCGGAGCCAAATAAGGAGAGTCTGTTTCCAATACAATTTTATCTAAAGGAACTTCGCTCAAAAACTGATCAATTTTCCCATTTTTAAAAGTCACTACTCCACCAATTCCTAAAATGAAATTCAGGTCGATGGCCTGTTTAGCCTGCTCAAGATTTCCAGAAAAGCAATGAAAGATTCCTCTTAATTTGGGATGTTTTTTTCTTTCCAACACTTCAAATGTTTCATCAAAGCTTTCTCTCGTATGAATTACAATAGGAAGATCTTTTTCTATGGCCCAATCAATCTGCTGTTCAAAAGCTTTTATCTGAATATCCAGAGTTGTTTTATCCCAATACAAATCAATTCCAATCTCTCCTATTGCAGGGAAATGTCTTTGGTCAAGATAATTCTTAACGATTTCCAGCTCTTTTTCCCAGGATTCAGGCTTTACATAGCACGGGTGAAGCCCCATCATTGAAAAAATTTGATCTGGATATTCAGCTTCCAGCTGTAGCATTTTTTCGTGGGATTCTGAATCAATAGCAGGAAGATAAAACTCTATGATTCCTTTATCTAAAGCTCTTTGAATGGTTTCTTTTCTGTCTTCATCAAACTCTTCTGCATATAAATGGGTATGTGTATCAATCATTTTATTTAAAATTTCAATAGATCTTCATAAGGATTTTCAAGGCCCAGTAACATTCCGAAAGCAGGTTCCGTCTTTATTCCCTGTTGTTTAAGTTCTATTATTTTTTGTTTAAATTCTTCTCCTTTTTCCTGTAATATTTTGTATTCAGCAATCATATGGAGATAAGCGTTTTGCTGAGTTGTAGGCTTATTCTGTCCAAAAATTTCAATGGGAAGCCCTTCTAGCATAAAATTTAATGTAATACATCTCTCGCCGTTTACAATGGGATATTCTACCTCTACATCATAAGGAATGAATCGGCTAAACATCAAATCATCCAGAAAATCTTCTTCAAATTTTAAATCCACCTCAAAAATGAGATCAAGATCACTTCCTTCTATATCAATTTCAATAGGAACAGTTCCTGCTAAAATTGGAGAATAATCTTTTAGCTTTTCAAAAATACGATGCTTTGTGAGAACTTCATAAGCTCTTCTTTGTCTTTCGTTTCCTGCCTTCAAATAGTCAATCTTTGTGAAATCAATCATTTGAATATGGTATGTTTTACTTTTTTTCGTTGATTTTCGATTCTCTGATCTAGTTTTTCTCTAAATTCTATAAACTTAGGATCTTTCACATCATTAGTTCTATGCTCTAACGCTCTCATGATCTTAAAATTTTCCTTAATAAAATCTTTTGTCTCCTCTGAAAAATAAGAATCCCCAAACTTATCAAAAATATAATTAACAGCCTGAGTACTTGGATGAATCATATCTTCTTTATAAAACCGATAATCTCTCAGGTCGTCCATCAAAATTTCGTAAACCGGAAGATAATGACAATCTTCAAACAAGGAAATAGATTCATGAATGGCTGTAATTAACTTGGATTTACTTAACTGATTCTCCACCATTCCATCTTTGGTATGCCTTACCGGAGAAACGGAAAATAAAATCTGAACTCCTTCTTTACAGATATCCTTAAGCTCCAGAATGGTATTGTAAATGGAACCTGTAAGCTCCTGATGGGTTAGCAACCTTTTCTCAAAGAACTTCTGTGGAATTTTATGGCAGTTAGCGACCAGTTTTTGCTTCGGAAGAAATTCATAAATGAAAGAAGATCCGTAAGTAATAATAATCCAGTCTGCTTGCTGAAGAAAGGCATTTCCCACTTCAATGGCACCATTGATCTTGTCCAAAGTCTGATGAATATACCTTGTATCAAAACTTGTATGGTGATCTAAAGATATATATTCTTCATTATAGATAATCAGCTCATCTTCTATATAAAATTCTGAATCATGAAGCCTTTTTACCGCATTATTGATGGAAAAGGGATTAAAAATCGTCCCAAAAGGATTATTTAGCGTTTGAAGCTGGCCATCTTTTAGTAATTCAGTCATTTCAGAGGCAAAACAGGAACCGATTGAGAATATCCTATCTTCAATCTCTATCTTCTTCTCTGATTTCGGAATATCAACTTCTGTTCTGAATTTCATTGTATAGATTTTAGGTAACAGGTAATAGGTAGCATGTCATTCTGCGACCTACTCCCTATTATCTGGAACCTTATTTAGCTTTCTCTTCTCAATAAATAGTTTGCCAGCTCAATAAACGGTTTTTTCTTCTCTTCAGGAATATCAATTTTCTGAAGATAGCTTTGACCGATTTCATTATGTTTTTCGATCAAACGAAGGGCTTTTTCATCCACTTTTGTTCTTCTGAAAATCTTTTCAACACCGTAGATCTTATCGATATTGTCTGTCTTTTTAGAATACCAGTAATCTAGTTCTTTTCTTTCTTCTTCTGTAGCATGTTCTCTTGCTAATAGGTAAAGAACTGTTTTTTTATTCTCGTAAATATCTCCAGCATGCTTTTTACCAAACTGCGCCTGATCTCCGAATACATCAAGGTAATCATCCATGATCTGGAATGCAATTCCGATATGTTTTCCGAAATTAAAGATAGCTTTTGCATCTTTGAAATCAGCTTTAGCGATCAAAGCTCCGATCTCAAAAGAAGAAGCACTCAATACACCTGTTTTATAGGTAATCATTCTGATATAATCATCAAAAGTTACATTTTCCTGGGTTTCGAAATTGATATCATACTGTTGGCCTTCACATAAAAGAAGCCCCGTATGGGTAAAGATTCGGATACAAGCTTTGAAAATTTCAGGTTCAAGATCTTCAAAGAATTTATACGCTTTAAGCATTAATCCGTCTCCAGAAAGAATCCCTACATTGATCCCGTGTAACGTATGGATTGTAGGCTTATTTCTTCTTAAAGGAGCTTCATCCATAATATCATCATGAATCAAAGTGAAGTTATGGAAAAACTCGATCGCTAAAGCTGGTTTAATAGCCTGCTTCAGGTCACCGCCAAACAGATCACAAGCCATCAGCACCATAATGGGACGAAGACGTTTTCCACCATGGGAAATAATATAATTCATCGGATCATATAACTCCGTAGGCTTATCTTTAAAAGTATACTTATTGATGGCATCCCCAACAATCTGCTGGTATCTGTCTAAAAATTCCATAAAATCTTATAATTTGAACAAAAATACGATTTTTCAAGGCTTTATAAAACAAAAAACTTTGCCCAAATGGACAAAGTTTGTATGATAATTGTGATTTTTATCTTAAAATAAGAAAGTTACAAGAAGATAAGTGATACCAGCTACTATTGCTGAAATTGGAATGGTTAATACCCAAGCCCAAAGTAAACTTACCGTAATTCCCCATCTTACTGCTGAAATTCTTTTTGTTAATCCCACCCCAATGATAGACCCTGTAATGGTGTGTGTTGTAGATACAGGAATACCAAAATGATCTGTGATAAATAAAGTAATTGCACCTGCAGTTTCTGCACTCACCCCTTCTAATGAAGTTACTTTAGTAATCTTTGTTCCCATTGTTTTAATGATCTTCCAACCTCCACTCATAGTTCCTAGAGCAATAGCAATAAATGAAACTAAAGGAACCCAGATATAATGTTGTGCAAAGTAATCAAAACGTCCTGCAGAAGGAATATCCAAATACTGTGTATCCTGAAGCATATTAACGTGATAATAAATTACCGCAGCTCCAATGATTCCCATTACTTTCTGAGCATCATTCAGACCGTGTCCTAAACTGAACAAGGCAGAAGAAACCAGCTGCAATCTTTTGAAAGATTTGTCTGCTTTGTGTGGGTTTGATCTTTTATAAAGGTGAACAATAATTAATGTAATAATGATTGAAATAATCATCCCTATGATTGGTGCCATGAAAATGAACAAGAAGATAGGAATAACTTTATCAAACTTTACCACACCCTGATGAGTTACCTGGATGAAAGCCTCTTTAATGGTCTCCCACATCCCAAGTCCTGGCTGTGCTGCTGCCACATCATGGTAATCCATCATAAAAGCGTGCGTTAAAGCTGCTCCCAGAAATCCTCCGATCAATGTATGCGATGATGAGGAAGGAATCCCAAACCACCATGTCAGAAGGTTCCAGGCAATAGCTGCCACCAAACCGGAAAATATAACTTCAAGCGTGATAAAATTTTCGTTAACTGTTTTGGCAATTGTATTACCAATTTTAAATTCTCCAATAATATATGCAGCAATAAAGAAAGCCGCAAAATTCCAAAGTGCCGCCCAAAGTACAGCCTGGAATGGAGTTAAAACTTTTGTAGAAACTATAGTTGCAATTGAGTTGGCAGCATCATGAAAACCATTGATATAATCAAAGATCAACGCCAACGCAATAATAACTACAAGTAAAATAGGAAATTCCATTTTTTGCTATGTATTGTTATCTTTTAGGCGTATTTAATCATGATGTTCTCAATTGTATTGGCAACATCTTCTGCTTTATCCGTTACGATTTCAAGATAGTTCAATACAGATGAAACTTTAATAATGTTGATCGCATCATTAGTTTCGAATAAATCTACCATTGAGTTGGAAAGCAAATCATCTGCAATATTCTCAATAGAGTTGACTTTAATACAAGCTTCTTTCACCTGCTCCATGTTCTTAAACCCTTTAAGGTTTTTCATTGCATTCTGAATTTCAAGACATGCCTTGTGAATCAATAGAGAGAAATCTGAATAAGCTTTCATCTCAGGAGATTTGTATAAGAAGATATATTTTGTAGAAGCGTAGATATAATCAGCAATATCATCTAATCCTGTTGCCAATGTGTGAATATCTTCACGATCAAAAGGAGTAATGAAGTTTTTCCCTAGTTCTACGAAAATTTCGTGAGTAAGCTCGTCATTCTTATGTTCGAAATCACTCATTTTTTTCAACATTGAATCGTCATTAAGATCGAAATCCTTGATTCCAGCGTTGAATTCCTCAGACATTGCAACTAGGTTTTCAGTTACCTTTTCAAAAAGTACAAAAAAGATTTTATCTTTTGGTTGAAAAGCGTGGAAAATATTACCAATTCCCATTTTTTAGTATTTATAATTCGAGTGCAAATTTCTTAAAAAAGGATTGTACGTGAAACTATATAACATTAAGTTTTGTTAACATTCGCTTACCTGCTGATTACCAAATAAAAAAACCGACATTACTGCCGGTTTTATATGTTATAAAAAGTGATTAGTTAGCTACTTCAGCTCTCATATCTTTACCTTTAAATTTCATTGATTGAATGTTACTTAAAACATTGTCTTTGAATGATTTTTCAACTTCGAAGAAAGAGAATTTTTCAAGAATCTCGATATCTCCAATTTCAGCTCTTTTCTTACTTTTTCCGTCAGCAGTAGCCTTGTTGATAATATCTAAAACATCAAGTTTCTTCAAATGGTCTTTTTTACCAAGGTTGAAGAAGAATCTTACCATGTTTTCATCTTTTCTTCTTGGCTTTCCACCACGATCTCTATCTCTACCGCGGTCTCTGTCTCTTCCATCTCTGTCTCTTCCTCTATCTCTGTCTCTATCACGTCCACGGTCTCTTCTTGAGTAATCATCATCTCTGCTGCTCAATTTCTGTTCAGCAAGATCATGTTTATCCTTGTAGTATAAAGCAAGATCTTTCAATTGGAATTGTAGCAACTGGTGCACCAATTCTTCTTTTGTAAAGTTACTTAGATCTGGAATTAAGCTATCATCAAATTCGAAAATATCTTCGTGTTCCGTTAATAATTTTTCGAAAACACCTCCTACCTGAGCTTTGATAATATCTTCTCCTGTAGGAATAAATTTTTCGTTAATTTCAATTTTAGTAGCAGATTTGATTTGCTTCAGTTTTCTGCTTTCTTCTGGCTTGGTTAAAGCCATAGAAATACCGTCTTTACCTGCTCTACCTGTTCTTCCACTTCTGTGAACAAATACTTCAGGATCATCAGGTAAAGAGAAGTGAATAACGTGAGTCAGAGAGTTAACATCCAATCCTCTTGCTGCAACGTCTGTAGCGACAAGAATATCGATGTTTTTCAATCTGAATTTCTTCATTACTGTATCTCTCTGTGCCTGAGAAAGGTCACCGTGAAGGGCATCAGCTGCGTACCCGTTCTGCATTAAGAAATCTGCAACCTCCTGAGTTTCCATTCTTGTTCTACAGAAAATAATGGAATACTGGTTCGGGTTTGCATCAATTAATCTTTTTAATGCTTCTTTTTTCTGACGGTATCCTACCACATAATATTCATGTTTAATGTTCTTCTTCACTTCGTTGATAGAACCTACTGAAATACGGTGTGGCTTTGTAAGATAATTTTTGGAAATTCTTTCCACTTCTTTATTCATCGTAGCCGAGAATAAGAAAGTTTGTTTAGTTTCCGGAGTTTCGCTTAGAATGGTTTCCAATTCATCCTTGAATCCCATTGAAAGCATTTCATCAGCTTCGTCTAATACTAACCAATGAATGGCAGAAAAATCTAATGCTTTTCTGTTGATAAGGTCAATTACCCTACCTGGAGTTCCCACAATAATTTGTGGTTTGTCCTTTAAAGATCTCATCTGGTCTACAATACTACTTCCACCATAAACCGCAGTAGTTTTGATGTTCATGTATTTAGAGTAATTCTTTATGTCTTTAGAAATCTGAAGACATAATTCCCGTGTCGGACAAAGCACCAATAATTGGATTTTGCGACTCGTATCGTCAATCATATCCAAAATCGGAAGCGAAAACGCTGCTGTTTTGCCTGTCCCTGTCTGCGCAAGTGCGATCAAGTCGCGAATATCTGAAAGAATAAAAGGGATAGTCTGTTTTTGGATTTCTGTTGGGCTTTCGTAACCCAGTTCGCCAATTGCCTTAAGGATATCAGGACTTAAATTGGTTTCCGTAAATAAATTCATTAACTATTTTAAAATTTTTGCAAAGATACAACAAATATTTGACTTGTTTTTGAATAAAGTTTTAAATATGCAAACTTAAATTCAGAATCTTTTAATACTTTTTTAATATTTGAAAAATTAAATCCAAAAAAACAAGCTTTGGGTTAAAAATTTGTTAAACATTAGTTTTTTTTATTAAATTGGATTGATTTTTTCTGGATTATTTATGAATTTTCAAAAACAAAACCATGAAACGCAGATTTTTCTTTTTGATATTCTCATTGATAACGCTTGAAATATTTGCTCAAGGCCCCAATTATCCCACCCGGTGGACTCTGGATAATTGTATTGAATATGCAAAGGAGAACAATATTTCTATCAATTCATTAAGGCTTTCAAAAAATTCAGCTCAACAGGATCTGCTTCAGGCTAAAGAAGCAAAATATCCCAACCTCAACGGAACAGTTTCACAAGGTCTTTTTTCTCTTAATGGGAATGATGGGCTTCATGTAACCGGAGCACAAACTCAAAGTATTGGAGCTAATTCTTCAATGACTCTTTACCATGCCAATTACATTAAAAACAATGAAGCCTCAAAAAACATGCTGGTTCAGATGGCTGATCTATCCGTACAGGAATCAGAAAACAATATTACCATAAGCATAACACAGGCATATTTGAATATCTTAATGAATCAAGAAAATATCGTTTCACTTGAAAATGTTTTAAAAACAACTCAAACCCAATTAAAACAAGGAGATCAACTTTATAAAGCTGGGAGCCTTTCTAAACTCAATTATCTTCAGATTCAGTCACAGGTTGCTCAGGATCAATACAATTTAATTTCTGCTCAGAATAATTTACGAACCAATATTGTTAATTTAAAGCAAATTCTGCAATTGCCTACCCATTATGACTTCCAGATAGTAAAACCGGACAGTCTCATGGTAGATGACCAGCTAAAACCACTACAGGACGTTCAGGTTCTTGCCCAAAACCAGCGTCCTGAAGTAAAATATGGGGAATTGAATGTCGAAAACTCAAATACCAATCTTAAAATGGCACAGGCATCTATTCAGCCTACCTTAAGTGTGGTAGGAAATATTTCAACCAATTATTCCAACGGGAATGGAAACTATTTTAGTCAACTGGGTAACAATTTCTATATGCCTATTGGATTAAGTCTTGGAATTCCAATTTACAATAACAGAATATATAAAACCCAGGTTGAAAAATCAAAAATCGCCATAGAACAAGCTAATCTTGATCTTCAAAACACCAAGACAATTCTCAATCAACAAATTGAGCAATCCTATATCAATCTTCAAAATGCAGTATCACAATATGACTCAGCCTCTAAACAAATGGACCTCAGCCAACAGAGCTATGATATCATGAACGCTCAAATGAAAATTGGTAGTATTGATTATGTACAGCTTCAGCAGCAACGATTGCTTTACATTCAATCTATTCAAAATTATCTGCAGGCCAAATACACTGCAGTTCTCAATAAACAGATTTATGAATTTTATGCAGGTAACCCTATAAATCTAAAGTAAACTATGAAATCGCTATGATTTACAAACAAAATACCGATGAGGATAGCGCGATTGCATATGACCTTTAAAAACAATAAATAGCTAGCATATGAAAACAAAGAATAAAAAATGGTTATACTGGGTGGTGGGTGGCATCATTGCTGTAGGTGCAGTCTGGTTTTTCTTCATCAGAGAAAAAGAAATAAAAATCCAGTTGGAAACGATAAAGCCCGAAATGGGAGAAATTTCCAACTCTATTACTGCTACAGGAACTATTCAACCAGTGGATACTGTTGCGGTAGGTACTCAGGTATCAGGAATCATCAAGAATATTTATGTAGATTTTAATTCTACCGTGAAAAAGGGACAGCTTTTAGCCACTCTGGATCCGGACCTTCTTCAATTTCAGTCTGAGCAATATAAAGCCAATCTGCAGAATGCAAAAAGTAATCTTGCTTACAATGAAATCAACATCAACCGGCAGTCACAGCTTTATAAAGTAGGAGCCATCAGCAAAGCAGACTATGATATTGCCACCAATCAATATAATATGGCAAAAGCACAGGTAGGTACTGTAACCGCTCAGCTTTCCACTGCTAATAAAAATCTCTCACTTACCTATATATATTCTCCAATAGACGGAACCGTTCTCAATAGGAATGTAAGCGAAGGACAGACCGTTGCATCCAGCTTCAGTACCCCTACTCTATTTAGTATTGCTAAGGACTTGACCAAAATGAGGGTTCGAGCTTCTGTAGATGAAGCTGATATTGGAAATGTGAAAGTTGGACAGAAAGCAACTTTTACTGTAGATGCTTTTCCTGATGAAACATTTAATGGAGAGGTTGCAGAAGTCCGGCTTCATCCTACCGTTTCATCGAATGTTGTAAATTACACTACCATCATTAACGCTGACAACTCTGGCTTGAAACTAAAGCCAGGAATGACGGCAAACATTACAATTTACACGCAGATTTTAGAAAATGTGATGAAAATCCCTGCAGCTGCAATCAGCTTCAGACCAGATAGTCTGGTTATTCAAAAGTACAAAATCAATTCTCCATTTTCCAATGGCAAAACCCATGAAAAAGGACAGTGGAAGAAACAAGGTATGAAGAAAGAAGCGGACAAGAAAAATGAGGCCGGTGTATGGGTTATTGCTAAAGACAGCACCATATCTCACAAAAGGATTAAAACAGGGATGGACAGTGATACTGAAATACAAGTTATTTCTGGTTTGGATAAAAATGATAATATCATCACAGGCTACAAGCTATTATCCAAAAAATCTTCCAGCGGACAGGCCAAAAGTCCATTTATGCCTCAAAGAAGAAGTGGTGGAAACAATAAAAGCGGTGGTGGCGGCGGACCAAGACAATAAGAAATCAAAGTCCACTATCTAATCTAGCATTTAGCAACTTACAAAAATAAAAAGTCATGGCAGAAAAAATTCTTGATATCATGGATCTGAAAAGAGAATTCAGGATGGGTGAAGAGATTGTTCATGCGCTGAAAGGAGTTACCTTTTCTGTAGAAAGAGGAGAATTCGTGACAATCATGGGAAGCAGTGGTTCGGGAAAGTCTACCTTACTCAATATTTTGGGCTGCTTGGATAAACCTTCCAATGGCGATTACATTCTTGATGGAGTGAATGTTAAAAATCTTGACCGTGATGAGCTGGCTGTGCTTAGGAATCAAAAAATAGGTTTTGTATTCCAGTCATACAACCTTCTTCCCAGAACTACTGCAAGAGAAAATGTGGAGCTTCCTCTTCTTTACAATGCTAAAGTATCAACGGATGAACGACATAAAAGGTCATTAGACGCACTCACTGCTGTAAAACTGGAAAGCAGAATAGACCACCTTCCCAATCAGATGTCAGGAGGGCAGCAACAGAGAGTCGCTATTGCCAGAGCTTTAGTAAATGAGCCTGTTATGATTCTTGCTGATGAAGCCACTGGAAATCTTGACACAAGAACTTCATACGAAATCATGGCACTCATGCAGGAGTTACATAAACAGGGACGTACTATCGTTTTTGTAACGCACGAGCCCGATATAGCAACTTTTAGCAGCAGAACAGTCACACTACGGGACGGAAAAGTAATTAAGGATGTTAAAAATGACAATATAAAATCTGCCAGAGAAGCGCTGGACATCCTTCCCACCAATGATGATTATCAATAACAAACTAAAACTTCATTGCAATGAAACTCTCAAACCTCTTCAGAATTGCCTGGAAGGCCCTTTTAAGAAATAAGCTTCGAGCATTTTTAACGATGCTTGGGATCATTATTGGTGTTGCTTCAGTAATTGCTATGACCGCCATTGGTGAAGGGTCTAAAAAAAGCATAAGCGACCAGCTTTCTTCAATGGGTTCTAATATGATCACGATTCGGCCTTCAAGTAATGTGAATGTTTCAGGAGGGGCAAGAATAGGAGCTTCCGGATTACAAACATTGAAGCCTCAGGATGCTGAAGCCATTTCCAAGGGCGCACCTGATGTCTCTTATGTGTCACCAGCCGTACAAACCAATGGACAGTCGATCAACGGACCTAACAACTGGCCTACCCAATTGCAGGGTGTTAATGAACAGTATTCTCAGATCAGGGATTGGAGTGTTGCAAGTGGTAATTTTTTCACCAAGAAAGATGTCTCCTCCTCCAATAAAGTCTGCCTGCTTGGCCAAACAGTTTATACGAATCTGTTTCCCAACGGAGAGGACCCAATAGGAAGCATAATCAGATTTAATAAAGTTCCTATGAAGATCATTGGTATTCTTTCCCCTAAAGGATCCAATGCATTCGGTCAGGATCAGGATGATGTTATTCTGGCTCCTTTTAATACGGTGCAGAGAAGATTTTTGGGAATTACTTATGTACAGACCATTTACGCTGCCTCTACGAATGCAAACACGTCACAACAGGCTACGGATCAGGCCTCAGAAATTTTAAGGAAACAACATAAGCTACCCAGTGATGGAAGTAACGATGACTTCAGTGTAAGAACCCAGGCGGAACTGATTTCTACGATGAGCTCTACCAGCCAACTTCTAACCGTCCTGCTTTCCGCTATTGCCGGAATTTCTCTTATTGTAGGCGGAATCGGGATTATGAACATCATGTATGTTTCCGTCACTGAGAGAACCAAAGAAATTGGTCTAAGGATGTCCATTGGAGCCAGAGGAAAAGACATTTTGTATCAATTTTTGATCGAAGCTGTGCTCATCAGCATTACCGGAGGAATATTGGGAGTTATCCTTGGAGTTCTTTCCTCAGAGCTGGTTACATTTTTTCTTTCATGGCCTACCTTCATTACCGAGTCATCCATTATTATTTCTTTTATTGTTTGTGCTGTAACCGGAGTATTCTTCGGGTATTACCCCGCTTTGAAAGCCTCAAAACTTGATCCTATTGAAGCATTGAGATATGAATAGTTTTGTGTAAATTTGAGTAACGCTGATAAATACGAGGTTCGGGATCATGAGAAACGAGATCAGCAATTGGAAAAATTAACAAACATCAAACAAAAATATGTCAGCAAGCATTTCTTCTAAAACCTTTGATTTTCTAAAGAAGTTAAACAAAAATAACAACCGTGAATGGTTTAATGAAAATAAAGATTTGTATACTGAATCCCAATCAAATGTTATTGAATTTTTAGATAGCTTAATTAAAGAAATGTCGGAATTTGACGAAGAACTTGCTAAAATTGACAGTAAAAAATCACTTTTCAGAATTTACCGTGACACCCGTTTTTCGAAAGATAAATCCCCATACAAAACTAATTTCGGAGCTTCGCTGGGAATGGGAAAAGGAAATCAGAAAGGCGGATATTATCTTCATCTGGAGCCTGGTAAATCTTTTCTGGCTGGTGGAATCTACATGCCTGAATCTTCTGTTTTAAAAGAAGTACGAAAGGAGGTTTCTCTATATGGTGATGATTTTCTTACTATTTTAAATAATAAAGATTTCAAAAAACATTTCCCTGAACTTGACCAGGATGACAAGCTAAAAAAGGTACCTCAAGGGTTTGAAAAAGAAGACCCTATGGCTGAATATTTAAAACTTAAAAACTTCATTGTGGTGTACACACTCAAAGATGAAGAGGCTTTAGATAAAAATGCGGTAAAGAATCTTAGTAAAATCTTCAAGCTGATGAAGCCTTTTAATGATTTCCTGAATACTCCTCTTTCAGATTAAAAATTACTGAATTGCATTAGTATTACGCCACACAGACAGTGCAGATTTTCACAGAAGATCCTGCAAGCCCTTCTCATATATATCTAAAAAGATTCCTAAGAGTAGTTTTATGACGCGCTTTAATACGTTCTAAAACAAAAAATGATTCATCCGTCAAGCGTCTCCATGACAAATTGAGAATAGAGTAATTTTCAGTCTATTAGAAACAACACTCTAAGATTTCAGACTGAAAATCAAATTATTATATTTAACATTTTTTAAGAAAAGTTTTACATTTTTGCTTATCTTTGCTGTTCGTCAAAAAGCTAAGGATGTCTTTATACCAAAAAATTGCAGAAAAACTACAATATATAAGTCCGGATTTTTATAAGAAAAGATATTTTAAGACCTTAAACAATCTTAATAAAGATAATTTTTCGGAACGCAATGTAGAACCGGAACTGGTATGGATCAAAGAATACCTTCCAAAAAAGGCTGTAATACTGGACATTGGTGCCAATGTAGGAACTTTCCTGTATCAATTGGAAAATAAATTAGATCATGAGCACATTTATGCTTTCGAACCTAATAAAAAGCTTTATACCAGGCTGAAAAGATTATTCCCTACGATGAGGGTGCTTCCTTTAGCTCTTTCTGACGAAAATACAATTGCTGAATTTAAAGTTCCCATTATCAACGGAAAAACGATTGCCTCCCGTGGAACCTTAAACACAGAGTACAAAGAAAAAGGCGAAGAGAAAAGCTATACTGAGAAAGTGAAGGTTATCAAACTGGATGAATGGGCTGCTCTGGAACACTTCAACCGACTGGATTTTATCAAGATCGATGTTGAAGGCAATGAAATAAAGACTCTTTCAGGAGCTAAAGAAACCATTAAACAGTTTATGCCCACTTTAATGGTTGAGATGGAACAAAGGCATCACCAAACACCTATATGGAATGAAATTTCTGAAGTGGAAAGCTGGGGATATGAAGTGAAGTACCTTAACAGGAGCACCTTTACCCTTGAAACCCTTACAGAAAATATTCTACTACAAAATACAAACGACGAAAAAAATAAAACTCAGTACATCAACAATATTATTTTTATACCTAAAAACCCTTAAAACAACTTTATGAGCGTAGTAGCGAGACAAGGATTCAAATATTCCATTATCGGTTATATTGGTTTTTTGCTGGGTACAGTTTCTGCAATATTCATCTTTCCCAATGACTTCGAATTTTATGGAAAACTTCGCTACAGTATGCAAACTGCAGAAATGCTTGTCCCTTTTGTTGTTTTCGGAATTTCCTATGCGAACGTAAAATTTTTCCATTCTTTACAGAAAGATGGTAAAAATCAAAACATGCTTTCCTTATCGCTTGTTACTGTTTTGATTAACTTCCTTATATTTTCTATTATATTTTTTGTTCTTCCTTATTTTTACCCTAAGTTCATCCATTCGGAAGCCTGGAAAATTAAGAAAATTATCTTACCTCTTATTTTAGTTTTATCTCTTTGTGCTATTTTTAATAAATACACTTCTAATTATAAAAGGATTGTTGTTTCTAATATCTTTGACAATTTATTTCCTAAAATAGCCAATTTGGGTGCATTCTGTCTGTTCTTTTATTTTTCTCTGTCTCAGAATATCGCATTGGCTTTCTTCTTCGGAATGTTTACCTTAATGCTTTTCGGGTATATTTATTACACTAATAAACTTGAGAAAATCCATTTTGACATCAGTACAGATTATTTTAAGAAAGATGATTTCTGGAAAGAATTTCTAAACTACAGTTTCTTTGGCTTTCTAGGAACATTTGGAAATTACCTGGCGATTAACAGCTTTATGATTGGAGAGTTTATGGGAATGGAGGAAAATGGTATTTATTCTGTATTATATGCTCTTATTTCATTGATCTCTATTCCACAGTTAGGTTTATTTAATATTTCAGCACCCATTATCAGTAAACATCTTGCTGATGGTGACATGGAAGGCCTGGATAGGTTTCATAAAAAGACTTCATTAACGCTATATTTTTTGGGTGCAGTATTGTTTTCCTGCATTATGGTTGGATTTCCTTACCTGACTCAGTTTATGCCTAAAAATGGGGTGATGCTCCGAGAGTATGAACCGGTTGTATGGATCTGGGGATCTGCAGTTTTAATTGACCTTGCAACAGGATTTAACGGAAACATCATCTCTCTTTCAAAATATTACCGATTCAACATTCTGGTAATGCTTTTATTGGCCGGATTAACAATTGGACTGAACTATTACTTCATCAAAAATACAGACTTGAAACTTATCGGAATTGCTTTATCCACTGCCATTTCCCTTACGATTTATAATGTTGTTAAAATCTTATTCAACTATATTCTTTTCAAAGTTTCACCATTGACCATTGAGATGATCTTCATATCAATTATTTGTACTTTAGCGATTACTGTAGCCATTGTTTTGCCCAATTTTAACAGCAACTTCATCAATCTTATCTATAAACCTGCTGTAGTACTCTTGTTGATCTATATTGGAAATTATTTCACAAAGATTTTTCCAATAGAGGATTATCTAAATATGAAATTTATTAAGAGTATTTTTAAGTTTAAATAAGACTTAGAAAATAAAACCGACAGAACAATACTAATCTTTAACCAGCTATAAGGCTGTTTAATACCTGTTCTAATCTTTTTTGAACTTCTGATTTACCGTAATTTTTTTGAAAATCAAAATGGGTAGTTATAAGCTCGTTCAGCTGTTCGAGGATATTTTCTTTTTCGGGGAAAATAAAATTCAGTTTTGACGGATAATTCTTTGGAAAGACAGCCAGTTTCCCATAGGCAATTGCATCACCCAGGTTTCCTGTCATCTTGGTTTTTCCGTATGTTTCTTTTATGCTGAAAAATTCAGTTTCCTGCTGAATCGGGCACCAAAGCATATCCGCCTTTTGCATCCATGTCTCAAAGTCTTCCGATGAGACTCTTTCTGAAAAATAGGTTACAGAGATATTCTCCGGCAAGTATGAAGACAAGCGTTCAAGGTGTTTTAATTCATAAGCTTGGGCTTTTCCAAGAAAAATAAATTCACATTTTTGGTCCGATCTTATCTTCTGAATGGCTGCAAAAATATGAGCATAATCTCTCCTCTTCTGAGAAACACCACCCGGAATAACAATCATGAGACTTTCATTCTTAGATGACACATAGTCTCTGGTATAAAAAAGAGGCAGAAACCGATGTCTGTCAGAAATCAGCGCTTCATCCAGTACTATCAGGGATTTTGATTGCTGATACACCTTACCAGTATATAATAATCCTTCTTTCCACCATAGTTTTAGTCTGTAGATGACATCACCTTTGAATACACTTGCTATTAAATCAAGTTTTGAAGCTCTGGTAAAATTGAGATTATGAGTAACAACAGCTGTATTGTATTTTTTTGTTATCGCCAAAAACGTATTGAAAAAACGATGGACAGTTCCGATAATAACCAAATCATATTCTCTGGTCTTCAGCTGATCTAAAATCATAGAACTATCCGACAGAAAAACTTTTGATCCGGTCTCACGGATCTGATCCTTGATCCTTTTGGAAAAATAATAATCTACACTGAAATTCTGAGATCCCTCCATGACATTCATGAAAGCCTGTGCTATTTCTGCGTGGGTATCTATTTCTATGTAGGCTATTTTTTTCACTGACCGATTGGAATTATTCTTAAGTTTTGGCTAAAGCGGTTGATTTTTTATTTTGTATCAAACGGACTAAAGTTCGTTTCTATTCATGTTTATATTGGTCTACCTCCTCAGATTTTCAGCCATTTTTTCTTCAACATTCTCCAACGTTGATCGTTAACGGCTTTTTGTTCTTCTTTTGAAATTTTAAGTTCCAGTTTTTTAGCCTTACAACCTTCATAGGATTTTACGATATCAAAGAAAAATGATGGAGATTTGATTTTCATGGCTTCTTTTGATGAGGCAATATAAGCCAGAAATCTGTTTAATCCTAAAAAGTAAAAATAGCGTCCATAATAATCCGCTGGTCTTATGGTATAGTCCGCACCTTTTACTTTAATAAGTTTTACCTGCAGCTCTGGTAAGACTACTTCTTTCCAGCCTAGATGTTCCAACAAAATAGAGTCTATATTATCCCAGCCTAATGTCTCTCTTATGCCTCCCATCTGAAGAAAACATTCTTTCCGATAGGCTTTCATAGGTCCTCTTACATGATGTTTGTTGGAATTTCCTTCATATATCCAACTTCCTTCTTTTTCTACATAAAGTAAACCACCTACCAGTCCATATTCGGGATGATTGATAAAAGCTTTTTCTACGGTTTTCAGATAGTTTTCTGGAAGAATGATATCGGCATCAAATTTACAAATAATATCAAATTCTTCTACAGATTGGGTCTGCAAACCATTTTTAAAGGCATGAACAACCTTTGAGCCGGGTTGATGCTCTGACTTTTGAAGATTAATGGTTTCAAAACGGGAATCAACTGCAGTATATTTTCTGATAACGTCAGGAGTACTGTCTGTGGAACCATCATTAACGACTACCACTTTAAAATCCCTATTACTTTGCTGCTGTAAGGAATCCAGAGTGAAGGAGAGGTTCTGCTCTTCGTTATGGGCAGGAATAATAATTAAAAACCTCACGGAGTAATTTATAAGTGATGAATAATAAGTGATAAATGATGACAAACACCATTTATCACTTATTGATTGTTTTGTATTATTTGTTGTGTGGCATCAGCATGTTTTTCGGATCAAGGATTTCATCCAGCTTTTCCTGAGAAAGAATTCCTTTCTCTAAAACCAGGTTGTATACACTTTTTCCGGTCTCCAATGCTTCTTTTGCAATCTGTGTAGACTGTTTATAACCGATATAAGGATTCAGTGCCGTTACAATTCCGATGCTGTGTTTTACCATATTCAGACATACTTCTTTGTTGGCTGTAATTCCTACGACACACTTATCACGAAGGGTATCCAATGCATTGCAAAGGAAATTGATATTTTCCATGATTGCATGAGAAAGTACCGGCTCCATTACGTTAAGCTGTAACTGTCCTGCTTCTGCTGCAAACGTTACCGTTAAATCATTTCCGATTACTTTAAAGCAAACCTGATTGACCACTTCCGGAATCACTGGGTTTACTTTACCTGGCATAATAGATGATCCTGGTTGCATTGGCGGAAGATTGATTTCAAAAAGTCCCGCTCTTGGTCCTGATGAAAGTAATCTTAAATCATTACAGATTTTTGATAATTTTACCGCCAAACGCTTCATAGCTGAAGAATAAATCACATAAGATCCTGTATCCGGTGTAGCTTCTACCAGGTTAGGTGCAGAAATAATTGGAAATCCTGTGATCTGAGCTAAATTTTTAGCACAAAGCGTAGCATACCCAACCGGAGCATTTAATCCTGTTCCGATAGCTGTAGCTCCCATATTTACTTCTACAAAAAGATCTGCATTATTATTCAGTTTAGAGATATCTTCTTCCAAGGTAGCAGCATATGCTTCGAATTCCTGACCTAATGTCATAGGAACAGCATCCTGAAGCTGAGTACGTCCCATTTTGATAACATCTTGGAACTCCTGCCCTTTTGCACGGAAAGCAGTTATAATTTTCTCTAATCTTTCCACCAAACCGATATTCATCTGCAACAGTCCCATTTTGATAGCTGTAGGATAAGCATCGTTTGTTGATTGTGAAAGGTTGATATGGTCGTTAGGTGAACAGAATTCGTATTCTCCTTTATTTTTTCCTAATTTTTCCAATACCACATTGGCAATCACTTCATTCGCATTCATGTTGATTGAAGTTCCTGCTCCTCCCTGGATCATATCTACAGGAAATTGTTCATGATATTTCCCTGCTACAATCTCATCACATGCTTCTGCTATCTTGAAATATAGGCTTTCATCAAGAAGTCCTAATTCATAATTGGTTTTTGCGGCAGCTTTTTTTACGAAAGCCAGTCCTTTAATAAAATCCGGATACGAAGACAAAAGCTGTCCCGAAATTTTGAAATTGTCTATGGCTCTTTGCGTCTGCACTCCATAATAAGCATCTAAAGGCACGTTCAATTCGCCTAATAGATCACTTTCTTTTCTGAAATTTTCCATTACAGATATTTTACTGTTTTTGATCGTTTAAAGATAGCAAAAACGCATCGATCCGATGCGCTTTAATTAGAATTATTTTACTGAATATTTTACATTTAAAGCTTGCAATATTGCCCATGATTCGGCATCCATAATTCCGTCATAATTTTGTGGACGGAAATGATACTGGAAGGCTTCAATTGTTTTCTTGGTGGCATCATCCCATTTTCCGCTAAGCTCTATTCCATACCCCAATTTTTGTAATGCAGTCTGTATAGTGAAAATAAAGACTGTGTCATTATACTTTACCGGAAGCTCTGCTTGCGCAAGCTCGAAGTAATTCTGTTTTAGCGCTTCATCATACCACATTCCTATCTGGTATTCGTCATATAATTTTTTCCATGGGAACATTGGCCCCGGATCCTGTTTTCTTGTAGGAGCAATATCTGCATGGCCAATAACATTGGTTGCCGGAATCTGATATCTTGTTACAATATCTTTTGCCAATGCTGCCACTTTTCTTACCTGTGCATCACTGAAAGGAACAAAAATCCTTTTACCTGTAGCATCCGTAGTAAAGCCAGGATTCACAATTTCTATTCCTATGGAAGTATCGTTAAGATTCTTATCTGCTCTCCATGAACTTACTCCTGCATGATAGGCACGCTTATTCTCATCTACCAGTTGGTAGATTTCATTATCTCCTGTATTGTTTACCAAGTAATGAGCACTTACTCCCGGCTGGGTAAGAACTGTGATAGACTTATCATCTGGAAGTACTGTATAATGCATGATCAGATAACGTTGTCTGAAGTTCTGTGCCATGGCAGGGAAATAAGTTTTTACAACTTTATATCCTGCGGGTTTTGCGGATACAATAGAACCATAACTTGCCGTATTATCATTTTTTGTAGCGTCTGCTATATTAGTAGTAAAAAAGTCTACTCCATGATCGCTTACAACTTTTGGTTTTGGAGCGTCCGGAGTTGGGGTCTTCACCGCTGTTTTTGGCTGTGCCACGGGGGTTTTCGGTTGGTAGGTATTTTTTTTCACATTTTTCTGAGAAGTACATGAAAAAACTAAAGTGCTTAATCCGATGATATATAATGTTTTACGCATCAGTTTGGTTTTTTATCAATTTATTACCTCAAAAATACACAAAAAATTCTTGAAATTTATTTGGTAAATAAAGAAATCTATTCTATATTTGCACTCGCAATAACGGAACAACGATCATTAAAAAATAAACAAAAAGGAGGGTTGCCAGAGTGGTTAATGGAGCAGTTTGCTAAACTGTCGACGCGAAAGTGTCGCAAGGGTTCGAATCCCTTACCCTCCGCACTCTATATATCTCGGGGCGTAGCGTAGTCCGGTCATCGCGCCTGGTTTGGGACCAGGAGGTCGCAGGTTCGAATCCTGCCGCCCCGACTTTTTTAATGTGCTTATTTATAAGCGAGAATCAACTTCTAAGGGTGCGTAGCTCAGCTGGATAGAGCATCTGCCTTCTAAGCAGACGGTCAAAGGTTCGAATCCTTTCGCGCTCACAAAAGCCTCATCATTTTTATGGTGAGGCTTTTTGTTTGAAATGAAGTTTAATTTTGTAATCTTCTTATTTCAACATTATTTTTTTCCATTTGGTAATGGTATTCCGGCTAAGGGAAAAAACCGCTGCAAGTTCCAGGTTATTAAGATTATGTTTTCTCTGATAGATAAGAATCTTTTTTATTGCTTTTTTATTATAGGCCTTGTATTTCTGATTTTCCGGATTATTCCCAAATAGTATTGAGTTTAACGCAATCACATCAAGAATTTCCAGTTTATTTTTAGCTAAAATATTACGACAATACTTTTCCCTGTGAGGTAGTTTCTTTTCAATGAGATCTTTATAAATTCTCTTATAATCGGGTTCTTTTAAAATTTTCATAACAAAATGATCTTGAGCAAAGTTTTACAATTCTGATGAGGAGTTATTTTCTGAATATTTCAAACTCCATTTATTCAAAGTAGATTTCGGAATCCTATACTCTGTAATCACTTGAGATTTAGTCATCTCTCCGCTTTCAATCTGTTCCAGAACAAAACTGATCAGTTCTTTACTATAAATATTTTTCCTAAAAACAGGAAGGGAAGATTGACTTTCTTTAGTGCTTGTATTTTTAGATATCGGGGCATAAAGAATAAGATGATGAGAATAGAGTCTGAAAAAATCGTATTCCAGAA
The DNA here is from genome assembly GCF_900637665.1 of Chryseobacterium nakagawai. Taxonomy (NCBI): domain Bacteria; kingdom Pseudomonadati; phylum Bacteroidota; class Flavobacteriia; order Flavobacteriales; family Weeksellaceae; genus Chryseobacterium; species Chryseobacterium nakagawai. The sequence continues at coordinate 1,415,882 of NZ_LR134386.1, read as the reverse complement.
GTTTACACCATCTGAGTAAGTGTTCGGTTGAAATATTGCTATGATCACACATCAGCATGATTTCTTCCAGGGGTAACTTAAAAAAATTAGCTATCCGATCTTCATTTATTTTCAGTTCTTCTATCTTTATTCTGATTAATTTTCCGATATGGATTTCTTTAAAGTTCATACAATCCGAGATTTATTTATGACAAGGCACAGTGCTTTATCAAAAATAAACATTACAAAACCCTTTAAATAACAGATATTATCCAATTGTTTTACTATTTTATAACAATCAGATATAATAATATCCTCTCTAATCAAAAAAGAATCATCTCCCTGTTGCCCGAAATTTCTTTGGATAGAGTCCTGTTTTTCTATACATATAAGCGGAAAAGAAAGAAATAGATTGAATGAGACTTATTTAATTCTCTTCAATGTGAGGAAAATAAAAAAAGCTGAGTTACAATTCAAAAGATTTTTTATATTTGAATTACTAATATAAAAATAAACTAACATGAAAACATTCAAAAAACAACACAGCGCTCTAAAGAGAAATGAAATGAAAACTATTTTAGGTGGAATAAAACCTCCCAAATGTGATCCAGCAAACTGTATGGATTCATGTATTGCCATAGGTTTTGAACGCGGTGTTTGTGACTCTACCGGACTATGCTCATGTGGACCTTTTACAATTAATCAATAACGACTAAAATTTAATCTTAACACAGCTAAATAAAAAAGCTTCAAGATTCACATCTTGAGGCTTTTTTTGAATAATCTTCTATCTATTTCTTAACCAACAAAAAATTTCCGTTCGCATTATCCTTTTTTATTACATACCCTTCAGCCAGTTCAAGAACCCAGCCATCACCTGATATCTTTTTATCTCCCGTTTGAATAGGATTAGATATCGAAATTTTATCCCAGTTTGGGCTCATTAATGCTCCATTTTCAACAGTCAGGATTCCCCATTTATCAGTAATCCTGATATTGGGATATACTGTTCCTTTATCTTCAATTGGTATTATATTTCTTGGATCGAAAGAGACATTCATCTTTTCAAATTTTATTTCAAAATGGGGATTCTCTATAAATTTGGTTTTATATTCAGCAATGAGTTTTTTTGTTTTCTCTTCTCTTTTTGTTTCTTCCTCAGTTATTGCTGAGCCATTGTAATCTTCAGCTGATCTTTTAACAACCTCAAATAAATCACCAGCAATTTTACTATTGAATGCTTTGATAAAATAGTTGGTCAGATCTGTTTTTGCTGTGATTTTTTTATTCCATTCTTTATCTTTATTATAGAGTAAATACCCATAAACAGGTACTGTATGATAAGCAAATGATCGTACAAACGTTGCATTCTTAAAAAAATCATTAATTCCATCAACTAAAAAATCAGCTGTCTGCGTCTTATTTCTACCACTTACTATTACTCCTGTAAACTCCGCAATTCCTTCATTGAGTTCCAGAAGATTTTCATTTGAATCAGAACCTTTGTAAAGACTATGTCTGTATTTCCTGAAAGTAAGTGCATTCGTAAGATGTTCTTGTAATTCTTTTTTTGAAGCAGATTTCAAAGCTTTTTTCAAAGCTTCCAGTTCTAAACGAAGATAAATCCTACCTTCCTTCTGATCCAGGTGGTTATTTTCAATATTGTTTAGTTCAAAACCTAATGAGGGTTGTATGCGATGAAATGACTCATGAGCCAGCAACCCCATTCTATTGTATTTATTTTTAGGAAGTGGAAGCATCATCATTGCCCATCTTTTTCCATTCCAGTTCACAGCCGTATTGGCAATATTAATTTTATCAGACAAAACTCCGGTATAAATACTGCTATTAGCCTTTAAAATACCATTTTCATCAGCTTCATTGGCAAAAATTTCTCTTGTCTTTGGATCAATTAAAAGGATAGGACCATAGAGATCTTTATTCCAAAGTTCAATATTTCTTTTAGATTCGATTTTAAACTCATTATAAAAAATGGAAATACTATCACTTTTTTGTCCCGTTAGATATTGTCCGAACAGGGAGAATAATAGTATAAAAGTAGTAGTCTGCTTCATAGTTAAGTTCTTTAATTACACAGACTATTTATTGCGTTTATTGTAAGTGTCTGTATCACAAATATAATAAATTACACCTCTTATTTTATTCTGACAATTTTAAGAACAAAAAAAGCCTTAGAAATAATCTAAGGCTCTTCCTTATTTCCAGACATCTTTTTTCGTTTTCAATTGAATTTTAGAGGCTTCCATTTTCTTATTTTTCGATTGTTCCCGTCTCATTTTTCTGTATTCCCAGGGAGCAACAGCATGAACATCCTGCCAAAGACCAATTTTCTTCTGTTGAGCCTTTTCCTGTAGCTTTCCTAGAGAATCATCTTTAGAATAGGAAAAGTACCACCATCCCATTCCAGCCTTTATTACCTCTTTGGAAAGGTATTTATCATTATCGTAATAAATTTTGGCAATGGAACGTCCGTAACGGTCCGTACTAGTCTCTTTAAACGTAACTGTTTTTCCAAACACCTGAGCAGAGGTGAATTGTTTGGCATTTTTTCCGAAAGCCTGTCCATTTTCCGGACAATCTACTTCCGCCAATCTAAGTTTCTTTTGGGTATTGCCTTTTAAAAGTACTGTAATTGTATCTCCATCTGAGATTTTGATTACTTTTCCGCTTGTTTGTGAAAACAGAATAGCCGGGAAAAGTAAGCTCATCAACATTAATCGTTTCATGGGGCAAATATAAGGATTAAACCAAATGAAGAAAGGAAGATTGAAATAATAAAGTCAACTTTTTCAGGACGAGACAAGGAATTAGCCCCTCTAATTATTAATGAGGGATTGAATTTTTACTGAAGAAACGAATGAATTTCATTTGTTGTAGATATGCTTCATTGCATATAAAAAAATAGTTCCTATTATCTATTTTTCTTGAAGGATTTCATCTTCTAAATTTTTAAATTTAAAATGACAAAACTTATCAGTAGATCCTAGAACCACAAAAAACTCAAAATTTCTCTGATAACCTAAATCCATGGTTATTAATCAAGTAAAGTTAACAAAAAAGTTTCTCCAAAATTTAATTAAAAATTATCCTTTAATTTATTTTTTTATTTCAAAAAGTATTGTACCTTTGCAACCGCAAAAACGAAGTAAAATTCGTTAATGATGACCTTTAATCGGGGCGTAGCGTAGTCCGGTCATCGCGCCTGGTTTGGGACCAGGAGGTCGCAGGTTCGAATCCTGCCGCCCCGACTTTTTTCTAAGGGTGCGTAGCTCAGCTGGATAGAGCATCTGCCTTCTAAGCAGACGGTCAAAGGTTCGAATCCTTTCGCGCTCACAAAAAGACTTACTGATTGATGTAAGTTTATTTATTTTAATTTTTGAAAGCATCTTGTTTTTTTAAAATTAAAATAATGAAGTAAAATTCATTAAAGATGACCTTATCGGGGCGTAGCGTAGTCCGGTCATCGCGCCTGGTTTGGGACCAGGAGGTCGCAGGTTCGAATCCTGCCGCCCCGACTTTTTTTCAAAGGGTGCGTAGCTCAGCTGGATAGAGCATCTGCCTTCTAAGCAGACGGTCAAAGGTTCGAATCCTTTCGCGCTCACTTTATAAAAGTCTCTGTTTCAGAGACTTTTTTTTGTTTTCTGATGGTCTATTTTAGATTGCTATTCTGATACTTCTACAATAATCTGAAAAATGTCTGAAAACATTCAGAATATGTTTAGACATTTCATGGATTTTAATAAACTATAAACCTCAAAAATAGTTGTCATAAAATTCAAATTGTTATAATTTTGTGCTCTCTATTTTAACTCAATGAAAAATTTCAAGTTCATTATCGCAAGCTGTTTCTTTGCTTTGACTTTGTCGTGTAAAACAGCATCTCCAGTTTCACAGACTTCTGTGCAGAATGTACCTTATCAGAATCTTGGACGTGACGGTAAAATATATGCTGCTTTTTATCAGCAAAGGGCTGCAGAATATGAAGCACTATGTCTTCAAGCCTACAATATCGCAAAACTTCGTCTGGATGAAGCCTTAGCACAAAAACCGGATAAGCCATTAGCTATTGTTTCAGATATTGATGAGACCTTTTTAGATAATTCCTACTATGCTGTTGAGCGTTCAAAAATGGGAAAAGATTACGATCAAAAAACATGGGAGGAATGGACCGCCAAAGGCATCGCAACACCCCTTACCGGTTCCCAGGAGTTTTATCAGTATGCTGCCAGTAAAGGAGTACAGGTATTCTATGTTACCAATCGCGTGGAACAGGAACGTGCAGGAACTTTGAAAAACCTGAAAAAATACAATTACCCTATTCAAAGTGAAGCTCATCTTATTCTTCGATCTAAAGAAAGCAGTAAGGAAGCCAGACGTTTGGATATTGCTAAAAATTACAATATTGTCCTTCTGCTAGGTGATAATCTTGCCGATTTCTCTAATCTATTTGATAAAAAATCAGAAACGGAACGCTCAGCTGCGGTGAAAAATTCAGCAAATGAGTTTGGCAAAAAATTCATTATTATTCCTAATGTTGGATATGGAGATTGGGAATCTTCTTTTTATCAATACAAGTATGATTATGCTCCTCAGCAAAAAGATTCAATGATGTATAACGCTGTAAAGGCAACTCCATAATATATCCTATGGGTATCATACTCTTACTAAATATGTATAGGATCAGAATTTTAAACCCCTCACAAGAAAAACTGTGAGGGGTTTTATTTTTTATAATTTTCATTTTCTAATTCAATTTATTTTAGAACTTTTTCATAGATTTCGTTCAGCAGATTCTGTCTCATTTTTGAATTTCTTTGGGTTAAGAGAATGATAATTCCCCATTTTTTTGCTCTGTTGTAACAAATGATAGATGATTGCCCCATCGAATCTCCAGACTTCAGATAGATTGTATTCAGTTCATCCGTACTCATGTTAAGTCCTAGTCCCATTTCTCTCTTTTCATCTTTATAGTAGATTTTTTCTGTTATTAAGGCCGCTTCAGATATTGGATTTCCTTTAGTCAGAATTGCTTTTAAGTAGGTTACCATATCAGAAGCATCTGATTTTATCAATCCCGCTGATGCTGTAACATTCCAATTAAAAAACTCCTGAGCACCTCCACTAGGATTATAACCTGTTGTTTTGTTTTTTACATTAAATTCTTTTGTGAATGTACGGGTCAGTTTTAAAGGGTTAATTATTTTCTCATGAATGATCTCATCGTAGGTCTTTCCATATACTTTTTCTAATATTTGCCCCAATAAAGTATACCCGATGGTGGAATAACGGTATTTTCCGTAGTCAATAAGCTCAGTACAGCTGTTAATCATAGAGGTTAATGACTGTTTGGTAACGTTACTTACAGGCTGCTGCGGATTTTGCTCTATTAATTTGGCAAAATCTATATCAGGTAGTCCGGACTGATGAGAAGCTAAGTCTGAAATTTTGATCTTATTCTTGATATTTTGATTTAACGCATATCCTTTTGGAAGATAATTGTCCATATAATCATCCAATTTCAGTTTATGATCCAGAACAGCTTGTGCAATTAAATTTGAAGTCAGAATTTTAGTAATAGAAGCAATTTCAAATAGTGAATTTTTGTTAATATCAACATTACTTTCTTTACTCAGTTTTCCATAAGCTGTATAATATTCTTTATTATTATTGATAAAGCCAACACTGATTCCTACCTCCGGATTTTTTTGATAATTGTCTTTTACGATGGAATCAATTTTTTTGGTGAAATCTTGTGCAAAAGAAAAACTGCTGATGAATAATAGTACTGCGAGAAATGTGAATGTAGTTTTCATTGTATCGTTTTTTTAAAGGTTAATATTTATTTCGATACAAATTTGAAAAATAGAAAAATCTTATGCGACCGAATAAACGTACTTGACCTTTTTTGTTTAAAAAAATAGGTACAAATAGTTTCATGAAAAAGTACGAATAATCACAACAATCTATAAAACAATGTTTTACAACACCTCACTAAAATATTCCATGTCTTTTTTTTAAGTAATATTAAGAAGGATTTTGAATTAAAACCAAGATAAAAAAACAGGAGTTTCTTTAAAATACAAATATAACGGCTCAACATTCCAAAATTAGAAGGATTATTCTCATAAATTGAAATGATTAAAAGCTCACTAATATCTATTGCTTGCAATAATGTTAAGAAATGCAGCAGAAAGTATGCTACTTCTTTTGTATTCTTTCTTAACTGTAAGCAGGAAAAATGTAAGAAAAAGTGAAATCAACAAAGAAATTATTCTTACAATATTTAATAGATTTATTTTATCCATTCACTATTTCGTAAATATAATTATTTAAGTGAACTAATCAATTGAGTTTAATTTAAATAAATCTATATTTACAATAATAATGAATATCAATACAAGAAAATCGTTACTCTTTTTTCACTCAGCAACTTTTGTAATTTAAGAAAAACCTCATTTTATTGAAATGAATCAACTAAATAAAAATAAGTCTGCTTATGTTTTGGGTATTCTATCTATCCTCTGTCAAATGATGGTCATTATTGCCTATTTGGGAATCTTTAAAAGTATTGATTTTATGATTGGAGTGCTTTGTTTATTCACATCCTATCTTTCGTCTATAATAGCCATTATTCTCCAAAAACGTAATCCTCTTTGGTGGATTATTCTTTTTATGAACGTAGTTATATCCATTGCCTTTACCCTGCTTTTTTATTGTCTTACCCTTCCAGACTAGCAGTTTCAAAAAATAAAACTCCCAACGGCTCACACCATGAAAATTCCGTTTCACTGGCTGATTTCACCGGATCAAATTAACTTTTCCACTAAAGAACTTCAATTCGTAGTATTTTTACAGTATAAGCTTTTACCGGGAAGCTGGTATAAAAGTTAGTTTTAATTATTATTTAAAGAAACATTGATTAAGCATCAATAAAAATCTTTTTGTGCAAATATTCCTTATAGCCATTTATGGCTAAACTATACACTTAATCATGTTTGGGTAGGGTTGGTTATTCCAGCCCTATTTTGTTTGTAAAATCTACAGTAAAAAAGCCCTTACATTAGGTAAAAGCACAATTATTTTTAAAATTTAAATTCATCTATCGTTGGGTCATTCAGTAGCATTTTTGTGCAAACGTCATGGTTTTTTAAAGCTCCCTGCACCCGCCAGATGGCTGTATATTTTTCTCCACTCCTCACCTGCTTTCCTCTGATTGATTTTAAACCGTATTCTTTAAAGAGATTTTCATACTTCTCCATTACTCCATCTTCATAAGAAAGTGTGATCTGATAAATATATCGGGTGCTGATCCTGTCAATAACATTCTGGATATACTTGAACATGATAAGCAATAAAAAAACGACCAAAGAACCTATTGTAGCTTCCTGATAATATCCTGCTCCTATTGTCATTCCCAGAGCCGCACATATCCATATAGTAACGGCTGTTGTAAGACCCGAAACTCTATTATCTTCCTTAAAAATCACTCCTGCCCCCACAAAACCTATTCCGGTGATAATATTGGCAGCAATACGATCCGGACTCCCGGTCTCTCCAAGATTCATAGAAAGCATTGTAAAGATACAGGCTCCCAAAGTTACCAATATCATGGTACGAAGCCCTGCCGACTTCAATTGATATTCTCTTTCAATCCCGATAATACCTCCTACAATTACAGAGAAAAGAATGGGAAGTATATCATCCAGTATATTCATTGTTCAGTTTTTTATCATTAAATGTATTTTATTTTTTTCAATTGGAAAAGGAATATTCTGAACAAAAAAACCGTTGTACAACGACAACGGTTTCATTTATTTTAAATAAAAGCATCTATTTAAGCTTATAAGAACTTCCGTTCCAAAGATAAGTTTTAGAAGAACGTGTTTTCTTCTCCCGGTCTTTATCATCGGTTTCCATATCTTCTACTTTCAGGATAAATGCATTAGAAATTCCTCCTTTATCATTAGGAAAGAGATATTCTTCACTATGGTAGTAAGCTCCGGCATCTCCTACATTCATCAACTGTGGAAGGGCAATAAGTTTCTTATCTCTATAAAGAACGTATTGGTCATAAGTTCCAATGCCACATGCTTCTCCTGACACCATTGCCTTTAATGTAAATTCTACCTCCTGCAACTTATGATTGCTTTCAATACTAAAAGAAGCTGTACTCAACTCTTCCCCTTTTCCCGTATCAAAATATACCTCATCAATCAGCGTATTGCCTTCCATTACTTTTATTCCTGCAATATTCTGCTTATTGGGCTCATTCAAGTCTTTGATTTTCCTATCTACAGTCTTGGAAAGACCAAAAAGGAAGTCATAGCCGTTTTTATTACGGTACCCTACACATAAATTACCTCCCCAAACATACCCTTCAGAAGTAACATCTCCTTTTTGGTAAGAAATCTTATACCAATTAGCTCTTCTTTCTCCGAGTTGTAAAACCGGTACCCCTTCTTCTTTTTTAAGGATCATAACCTGCTGATTGCTCTGCAATGAATCCAGCATCTGAGCATTAACGCCTGGTTCTTTTCTGACTCTTGTCCAATCTGTAAAGATCTTCTGATTCTTGTTTTCAGTAAAATTAAAAACACCATCTGCATATACTTCATTTTCCTGAGCTACAAAAAGCTGTATCATCAGTAAAAATAAAGCGGTCCATAAAGTTTTCATATTTGTTATTTCGTTTTTTTATTTTTCAAGCAATAAGCTTACCCATTCTTCTCTCTGTAGCTGTTTTTTCAAGGTAAGACCACTTTCTTTGCACACTTCAAGAATATCATCTACATCAAAGAAACAAAGTCCTGAAAGCAATAATTTTCCACCTTCATTCAATACAGACACATACGTTGGAATATCTGAAATCAAAATATTTCTGTTGATGTTGGCTAAAATGATGTCGAAATTTTGGTTTCCTAGATTATCTGCTGTTCCCTGCTCAATTTCCAATTCAACGTTATTTCTTGTTGCATTTTCTTTTGAATTTTCTACAGACCATTCATCAATATCGATGGCTTTTGTATCTCCGGCTCCTTGTTGTTTAGCGTAAATAGCCAATACAGAAGTTCCACATCCCATATCCAACACTTTCTTTCCATTGAAATCAATATCCATCATTTGCTGGATCATCAGGTGGGTAGTAGGATGATGCCCTGTTCCGAATGACATTTTAGGCTGAATAATGATCTCGTGCATTCCCGGTACAGACTCATGGAATTCTGCTCTGATTAATACTTTATCATCAATATTGATGGGTGAAAAATTCTTTTCCCACTCCTCATTCCAGTTGATGTTCGGCATTTCTTCAAAAGAGTACTCGATTTTTACATTTTCATTTTCAAAGATCGGAAGTGCTTTAAGCTGATCTTCATTAAATAAATCGGTCTGGATATATCCTAAAATTCCGTGAATTTCTTCTGTAAAGCTGTCAAAACCTATTTCAATAAGCTCTGCCATTAATATCTCGTTCCAAGGTTGCAATGGAGAAATCTTGAAATTGAATTCTAAATAATTTTGCATGTGAATAATTTGCTGCAAAAATACTAATGTTATTACGGTTAAAAAAATGGAAAGGGTAAGTTTTGGATAAAGCTGAAAGATTTTGGGTTCCGTTTATTGGAATAAGGCTTTCTTCTCTTGATTTTTTATCTCTTGCAGATTGTACTGATGATGCTGATAAAAAGGTGTATATTTTTATTTAGGTTTTGGCTAAAGCCATTGGATTTTGACATTATAAAGAAAGCGGACTAAAGTCCGCTTCTATTGAATTTCATTGTGTATAATTTAAAATTGGATAGAATTGTTTTATGACAACTTTAACCTCCTGAATTTTAAACTTTACTTCTTATGGATTGGTAGAGAAAATAGAACCATTAGCAATTAACGCTCTTCTGTTCATTTTCAGGATATCTCTTACCCATTCTGCGAAATCTTCAGGCTGTAATACTTTGTCAGGATTTCCGTCTGTAAGTCCGCCTTGGATACTCATGTCAGAAGCAATCGTACTTGGCGTCAATGTGATTACACGGATGTTTTGTTTTCTCCATTCTGCCATCATTGATTGAGATAAAGAAACGACAGCTGCTTTTGAAGCGGCATAGGCAGACATATTTGGTCCTCCTTTTAATCCTGCAGTAGAAGCAACATTTACGATATCTCCTTCTCCTTTAGCTTTCATAAATGGATGAACTGCTTTAGCAGCATAATACACTCCAAATAAATTAGTTTTAATCACCTGCTCCCAAGTTTCAGACGGCATCTCTTCAATAGTTCCGAAATCTCCGATTCCCGCGTTGTTCACAAGGATATCTACTCCGCCTAATTTTTCAGCTAAAGTTTCAATTCCCGCTTTTACCGCTGCTTCATCATCAATAGAGAATATTGCATATGCAGAATTTACTCCTAGTTTTTGGATTTCGTCAACTGTATTTTTAAGATTTTCTTCATTTCTTCCTGTAATGGCAACGTTCACTCCTTCATTCGCCAAAGCCAGTGCTACAGCTTTTCCTAATCCTCTTCCACCACCTGTTACGATGGCATTTTTTCCATTTATATTCATAGTGTAATACTTTTCGTAAGACAAAGTTACGAAAGAACATTTTTATGGAATGGAAAGAAAAGAGATTTAATAGTTTTTTAATGGTTTGCAGGAATATTGAAAACTTAGATTTATTAAAATCACAAAAGGCCCAAAAGTTTAAAACACTTAAGCAAAATAGAAGTTATTATGCATACTGCTGATAAGAACACTTAAGTTTTATAAAATCATAGATTTTATCTTATGTGAACTTTTATCCAAAATTGCACAAATCTTTACTCTTCTAAAACAGTAAGATAATCTTTTGGAACTTTTGTGGTTTAAACTCTTCAATCTGAACCAAAAACAAAACCGGTTCATAGAGAACCGGTTTATAAATCTAAAAAAAGTATAGTAAAAAATGAAAAGCTTAAGGAATCTGGATGGCATTCTGTACTTCAAATTCTTCTGAAGCTGAGAATTGATTTCCATACATGTCTACGGCTCTAACCTCAACTTTATGTTTTCCTAAGGCTAGTTTTTTAGGAAAATCTGCTTCCCAGATATGTTTTGACATTTCAGGATTGGAAGGTCTTCTTCCCTGTAGAATTTTCTCTGTAGTATCCCATTTAAAAACGGAAAGAGCAAAATTTGGATCTATAGTTTCATCATATTCCATTTCTTCCCATTTGCCATTGTCTATTCTGTATTCCACTTTGTCTTTTTTGCTTCCCATGAAAAAGTTAGCCAACACTTTTGCAGAAGTTTTTGATGGGAACGGAATTACTTTCGGAACATACAATTTGATCTGATAATCATCCGGTTTTCCGGCGGTCTTATATTTTACTTTGTATTGATTATCAGTGAAACTGATAAATGAATAGCCTTTTGCTGTTCCGTCTCTCATGGTTGAAGTAGGAAGCCCAGCTTCATCAGCCGTTCCGGAATACCAGTCTCCGCAAGTGGTTCCTACGTTATACTCATGCAGTTCTTTGATCCCGGTCCAACCTGCTTTTTTTCCGTAGAAAATTTGTTGCTGAATATGAGTATGAGCTGACAAAAGCAATACATTCTGGAAAGGATTCAGGAAATCAAATAATTTCTGGCGGTCTGCATTTCTGAAACTATCTTCGTTATTATGCTCCAGCGGAATATGGAAAGACACTACGATCAATTTATTTTTATCAACCAATTTTAAATCGTTTTCGATGAACTGAAGCTGATCTTCACGGAAGCCACCCCAATATCCTTTTCCGTCTCTTGGATCAGGATACAGAATATCATCTAAAATAATGAAGTGTACATTTCCGTAGTTGAATGAGTAATTGGCAGGGCCAAAATTGGATTCAAAAGTTTCATCTGAAAATTGATCTTCTTTAGCATCATAGTTCATGTCATGATTTCCCATTACATTATACCAAGGCAATCCTACTTCCTTCATTACATCAGCATAAGGTTTCTGCAGGCTTAGATTATCTCCTACCAAATCTCCTAAACTGATTCCCAATACCGCATTCTTTTTGGTATTTTTCACCTCGTTTACGATTCCTCTTTTAAAATAATCCAATTCTTTTTCTGTATAAGGCTGTGGATCTCCAAAAACCAGAATATCAAAGTTTTTGTTTTCATTCTGTTTGTAAAGTGGGAAATTCAATTCTTTAGGAAGTTCACCTGTTGGAGCAACACCTTTATATTTAAAATCTGCCGGAGAACCTTTGGGTTTGTGATGGTAATAGAACTGTGGCAGATTATTGCTGTTTAAAGCAGTTTGATATCCTGATGGTTTGATAACAAAAATTGTCTGATCTTCCTGAACTGGCAGACTGTAACGTCCATTTCTATCGGTTAATACCACCTGAATACCATTGGAAACTGCTACCCCTTCAATTCCTTTTTCGCGGTTTTCTTTCTTTTGGTTCTTGTTACTGTCTTCATATACATATCCTGAAACAGAAGACTGGGAAAAAGCCATTGCTGATACCAGCATGCATGGCATTAAAAGTTTTATATTGATACTCATTTTTTATTTTTTTATTGGTTATACTTATTTACTCCACCAAACTTTTACATTGATATCATCGCCTCCCATCTGCTGAACTGCAGCCTGGTAGTTATCTTTGTTCAAGACTCTTGTATTCGTAGGATACATTAATCGCTGAGGAAGATTTCCACCATTTAAAAGACCTCCGTTATTAGGAAGCTCTGGGAAACCTGTTCTCCTTTTTTCAAACCATTGCTGCTGATCTACAAAGAATAAAGCGACATATTTCTGAAGCATAATTTTCTTCATATCTCCGGTTCCAAATGCTACCACCGGATTATCAAAGTAATTGGCCGGAACTACAGCTCCCCATTGTTCAATAGCAGCTTTTACTCCGTTTTCATAATAGGTTTTTGCATTCCCTTGGATCACTCCTTTGAATGCTAATTCTGCTAAGGTAAACTGAAGCTCTGCATACGGATAAACTAAGAGTTTCAAGGGCGCTTTCGCTAGGTTTTGGTTAAGATTGGATGGCTGGTAACTAAATACGGTTCCAAATGCATATCCTGAAGGGGCTCCCAAATACCCTAAATTGGCATTCGTTTTCGGGTCTTTTGCCTGAGAGAAAAATAGGGCTAAACGCGGATCATTATTTGCTTTCAATGTTTCTACAAAGAATTCTGAAGCGGCTCTACCCGTTGTAAAGTCCTGAGGTCTTGCAATAGGAGGCATCAATGGGAAAACTCCCGTTATATCTACTTTTACCCCATCTGCATTATTCTGAAAAATAGGATATGTTGTAGGATTGTTGATAATCTCCTGAATTCTTTCTCTAACATTTACTTCTCCATCTTTACTTAATATTCTGGTCAGTAATCTCAAAGAAAGAGAATTACAGAATTTTTTCCAGTTGATAATTCCATTAACATCTGAATCTGCTTTAAAGAACAAGTCTCCTCCGGTCAATGTTTTATTATTGATAAAAAGAGAGTTGGCAGCTTTCAAATCATCTAATAATTTGATATAAATATCTTTTTGCCTGTCAAATTTCGGATACATAATCTTGTCATCCAGTTGGGAGGCTTCAGAAAATGGAACATCTCCATAAGTATCGGTAAGATTGGAGTAAATCCATGCATTCAATACCATTGAAATAGCCTGATAATTTTTATCGCCTTCAGAAATTGCTGCTTTTTTAAGATCGTCCACCTGTTTCAGCCATCTGTAAGAATTGTCCCAGAAGCCATTTCCGGTTCTTTCTGTCAAATAATAGCGGCTTAATGAATTCCCTTCGTTTGGAAAATCCAGAGAAACCTGCATAAGATCAAAGGTAAAATCGTTAGCTCTGTTGTACCCTACCGTAGCCATATTATATTGGATAGGAACCAGCAAAGCACTGGCAACAGGCACATTGATTCTACTGGTATCTTTATTGATCTCATCAAGACTTCTGTCACATGAAACAGTACTGCCCACAAGAGCAAGAAATGAACATATATAGATTAATTTTTTCATTTTTTTTGATTTTAAAATTTAACATTTAACTGGAAACCAATAGTTCTTGCCTGAGGTAACTGCCCCATCTCAACTCCCGGGGTAATTGTAGAATCATCCAACGTAGCTGCTTCCGGATCAAATAATGGGAACTTGGTCCACATCCAAAGGTTTCTTCCGAATACAGCAAGGGTAATATCTGTAAGCTTTAAAGGTTCAACAATTGATTTCGGGAAAGAGTAAGAGATTCTTGCATCTCTCAACTTAAGGAATGAAGTATCAAATGAATTGGTTTCCACGTTTGCTCTTCTGTAGTAATCTCCATAATAGGTAGCAACAGGAACTCCTTTCGTATTAGGAGAAAAACTTCCGTCAGGATTCTGAACAACTCCCTGTCCAACCATTAAACCTCCGGGATTATCTCTTCCCACAAGGGTATGAGTAAGTTTCCCTTGTTCAGACATCTTGTGATGGGAGTGAGAATAAGCAATCCCTTTGTACTGACCGTCAAATGAGAAACTTACCGTAATATTTTTGTATCTGAATTCATTCTGAAGACCTGCTCTCCATTTCGGATAAGCATTTCCTATTTTTTTCATTTCTGTAGACTTCGCTGTTAAGCCATCTTTCGCATCATAAATTACCTGTCCATCCGGAGAATACAACAATCCTGCACCATACATGTCTCCCAGCGAACCACCTACTACCGCATCATAGAACACTACTCCACCTATACTTCCCATCGTATAAGGCTTTCCCTGATACTCTTCAGGAAGAGAAAGAATTTTGTTTCTGTTCATAGACCAGTTGGCACTTACATTCCATGAGAAGTTTTTATTCTTAATAGGATAAGCATTCAAGGTCATTTCAATCCCTCTGTTTCTAAGTTCACCGGCGTTGATAATTCTCTTGTTGTATCCTGTTTCAAACAACATCGGAATAATAATCGACTGATCTTTGGAGTTATTCTGATAGGCCGTAAAGTTGAACGTTAACCTGTTTTTCAAAAGAGTAAAATCCATACCTCCTTCAATATTGGTAATCATTTCCGGCTTAAGATTCGGGTTTGGATACAGTAACGGAGATTCTACAGACCCTACAAATCCACTATTTTCATAATATTTATCAAGCATGTAGGTATACGTATCATTCCCTACTTTAGACCATGATAATCTTAACTTCCAGAAATTCAAATTGTCTGATTTTAATTTAAAGATATCTGACAATATGAAGGAAGATGATACAGACGGATAAAAATAAGACCTGTTATGGGCCGGAAGGGTGCTACTCCAATCATTTCTCGCAGTCACATCAAGGAAGATCATGTCTTTATAACTGAAGTTCGCCAATGCATATACACTGTTTACCTGATTATCATTAGGTTTTGGAAGCTTATATTCTACTTGGGTGGCATTAGAAAGCTGATAAAGCCCGGCTTTATTAAGTCCATTTCCCCGGTAATCATTCATGGTATATTCGTGATACCTGATATTTCCTCCGGCTGAAGCTGTTACCCCAATATTTCCGAATTTATTTTTATAGGTGAATAAAACATCATTATTCAGATCCATGTATCGGATGTACTGTTCTCTATAATATCCTTTCGCATAATTAGCAGAACTCCATGGTCTTCTTTGGGTACGAATTTCATTATTCCACTCCAAACCTGTTTTATAGGCTACATCAAGGTTTTTTGCCAGCTGGTAACTGATATTAATATTTCCGGTAATTGTTTTTTTATTGGTTCCATTTAGATTTTCATAAGCAATCAGGTAAGGATTATCAATATAAGAACTGAAAGGGTGAATCTGATCTACCTGATCCTGTCCTTTCTTCCAGATAGGTCTGTACCAGGCAAGATCTACGTTTGGATTCTGGAAAATCATGAAATAAGAGATCGACTGGTTGTTATATCCCGTTGCAGGAAGATTATCACTTTTCGTCTGACTAAAGTTCACTTTAGTTCCTATTTTTAATCTGCTGCTTAGTTTATGATCTAAGGATAAAGCCGCGTTGAATCTGTCCAGGCCTGTATTAGGCATCATCCATTCATTTTTCAGATAGCTAAGTGATGTTCTGAATGCCGTAGTTTCATTGGAATGTTCTACGGATAAACTGTTTGAATAATTAGACCCTACCTGCCAGAAGTCCTTAATGTTATTTTTATAAGGTCTCCAAAGCTGTCTTTCCAGACTTTGTCCTTCTACAGTTGGATCATACTGAAAGTAGTACTGACCGGCAAACTTCGGTCCGAAGGCACTACTTGTTGAGCCTGTATTTACTCCATCTGCTGAAGCTCCATATGAGTAATAATAATTTCCGTTTTTATCTTTCTGTTGGGTTCCTTGTCCATATTCATATTGATAATCCGGCCATTTCAGCACAGAATCATAGCTTGAATAAGAATTAAAGGCCACCTGAACTTTTCCTTTTTTACTTTTTCCGGATTTGGTAGTAATCATAATAGCTCCTCTTGAACCTCTTGAACCATATAAAGCTGATGCTGTAGGTCCTTTAAGGATAGAGATAGATTCAATATCATCAGGATTAATGCTATTAAAACTGTCTCCGTAATCAATAGGTAGATCTCCTCCTGAACCCGCTCCATAAGCAGCTGTACCGGTTCCTGTTTTTTTTCCACTCAAAGGAACGCCGTCCACCACAATTAAAGCATCATTATTCCCCATACTCATAGAAATATCTCCACGAAGGGTGATACGACTTGTACCCAAAGGTCCTGCTCCGGCAGTCTGAATTTTTAATCCTGCTACTTTCCCTTCTAAGGCCTGTGCCCAGTTATTATTTTGGGTTCTTAGAATTTCTTCTGAGGTAACTGTCTGGGTAGAATATCCTAAAGACTTATCATGCCTTTTAATTCCCAAAGCGGTCACCACTACTTCGTCAAGTCCTTTAATAGTGTCTTTTTTAGCTTTTTGCTGAGCGGTCAGATTGGCGCTGAATAATCCTAACAGCGACAAAACCAACAACTTTTGTGTCTCTTTACGCATTTCCTTTTTGTTTGCGCAAAATTAAAACGACATTATGAGTATGATTTTAACAACATTTTAACGTTTATTAAATGTTCATTGAATAATATATTAAGTATTCCTTAACAACATTAGGCAAAACCCTAATTAGCAACCACTTAATAAATTAAGAATTTTTAACACTATTTTCAACTTCCGCTTATTTGTGTATCTTTATTGTCTTGCTCTGAGATAATATAAGATCAAACAATTGAATACATTGATTTTATGATCCTTACAAATAGGAACTTTTATACAACAAAAGCCTGCCCTTGAAAGGACAGACTTTAGAAAATTATGGGTTGTTATTTTGCTTACTGTTATTTATTTTTCAGCTGCTCAGGAATGTTTGTTGTTACAAAACCGATTCCCTGCTTTTTCAATTCATCATATACAGCAATATCGTTTACTGTCCATGAATTGGTAATCAATCCTAACGTTTTTGCTTCAGCAATCCATGTTGGATTTTTCTGGAAAACACTGTAGTGATAATCCATCCCGTCAAGACCTTCTTTTTTGATCTGCTCCGGTGACAATTCTCCATTCAGATACTGAACTTTAAATGATGGTGCCAGTTTTTTGATCTCTTTACAGATATTCAGGCTGAAAGAAATAAATTCACTTTGAGATTCCAGCTTCATATCCCTAATCATCTTGATTGTCTTTTGTGTGATCTCATTTTCAATCTCAGGCGTTTTAGCCGGTTTGATCTCTACAATCAGTTTTACGGAAGTATCTTTTTTCCCTTGCTTTAAATAATCCTTTAAAGTTGGAAACTTCTCCCCGTTTGATAATTTTAAAGCTTCTAATTCTTTGAATGATGTTTCAGAGATTTCCATTTTACCGTGATGCTCATCATGATTGATGACCAATACTCCGTCTTTTGTCATTCTCACGTCAAATTCGGAACCGTAAACTTTTAATTTCTGAGCATTCTCTAAGGATTGAATAGAATTTTCCGTTGTAGGAGGCTGAGCCTGGAAATATCCTCTATGGGCAATGATCTGGGTTTGTGCTTTCATTAAAACTGTACTTAAAACTGCTAACCCTAAGATAAAATTTTTCATAATATAATTTAGATAATTAAAACAAAGTCCTGAAACTTTTGATAAAGGTAATTATTATAGGACTTATTAAGAAATATAAAACCACAAAAGAAAGGTCTTAATCTTGTATTTTTAGAATACCTTTCTTAAAAATCCTGTCTTTTGTGGCAACCAACTATTATTTTATAATTTCTTAAAAACTATACTTCGCTCCAATCTGAATCTGATATGGATTTCCTGACAAAGGTGCTAATCCGTTACCACTCACATTTTTTGTATATTCAAATCTTTTGGTAACCGGATCAAAGCTTTTAATTTTGTACATAGAGGTATTTCCATAGGATTCATTGACACCCCATTCTTTATTAAGCAGGTTGGCAACATTGAAAATGTCTACAGAAAGTTCAAATGCACCAATTTTATCAAATTTTATTTTCTTGGCTATACGCAGATCCCAAACTCCATAGAATCCGTTCTTACCGCCGTTACGTTCTGCAATTTTACCATTGTATTCACTCACATAATCTTTCAATGCTTTTCCTACATTAGGATCATCAATAATAGATTGGGCAATATTGGGGAAGATATAAGCAAGATCATTGCTATCTACAAAATCTCCATTAATATTTCCTCCTGCTGTCATGGAGAAACGTGTTCCTCCAATTCCTGAATACCTGATTCCTAGTGTAAATCCTGCAACAGTAGGTGAGTTACCATAAATAACCACTTTATTACGGAACTGGTTATCTGAATATGTCATTCTCAAATCTCTAGGATCTCCCTGAACCATTGTAGATAGTGTTGCAGAATTCGCTACGTTTCCGTTGTATGATGTATTGTCTTTAATATCAGACCAGGTATAACTTGCTGTAATTTCCCCATCTTTCCAATAACGGTAACTGGTATCTACTACAAATGAAAACTGATTGACTTTACCATCACTCACCAGCTCCAATACTCTACCGAAATTATTGTTGATTCTTCCTTTTTTCCAGTCAATTTTTGCGCCGTCTATTGCAGAGGTAGGAACATACACTCCTCTTCCTCCTTCATTATCCAATGTAAAGAATGGATTAGCTACCATGTTTCTGTCGTAGTAATAGTAGTTATTTCTACCCAAAGCCATATAGGCTGCCAATCCTGCTCTGAATCTATCATTAAAGAAGTGGGTATAAGAGATGTTCGCTTTGTAAACAATTGGGATTTTAGCATCTTTCCCGGTATAGTTGATGGTTGGAACCTGATCCTTAGCAAGCGTAGGAACAGAGGCGTAATTATTTCTATAACTGTTAAAATCCGGTGTCAGTCCAGCCGTTGCAGGATCTATATCTACTGTAGCCAGATGTTTTCCGTCAAATACCAGATTATTGATAATCATATAATTGTTGATATCTGAAGAGAATACCCCTGCTCCGAATTTTAAGAAGTCTTTATTCTGCTCGTTGATATTCCATTCAAACTGAAATCTTGGCTGAATGACGAAAGATTTGATCTTATTATCCGTTCTGATTCCCATTTCATCAAGCAATTTTTGATTGAGTTCTGCTTTTGGATACCCTCCATAATCCAATCTCAAACCAGCCATCAAATCTAAACCTTTTGCAATTTTAGTCTGGAATTGTCCGTAAACACCGATATTCCAGATATTAGACCTTACTGACGGATCATCCATTAAAGGGACTTCCCTATAAAATCTGTAAGGTTTAAGATTATCAAAATTATCAAGACTGCTTATTTTTTTATCCGGATCATCCTTAAAATGGAATCTTCCGTTGACCTCACTTCCGTAAACAGATTTTGAAGTGGTATACATTAAATCAGCACCGAAAGTATATTTTACTTTATCTGTATTGTAGTATAAGTTATCTACAATCTGAAACACATTATTTCTGAAGCTTTCCTGGGCAAAACGATGTCCACCGATCTGGATATTCGTAGATCCTGCACTTGATGCTACTCCTTCAACAATCGCTCTTGGTACAGGTCTTCCTAATTCATCATTCTGATAACTATCCTGGAAAGTATATAAATACTGAGCCTTTAATTCATTAGTTAAATTAGGCTTTAAATTTGATCTTAAAGTCAATAATAAACTGTTGTCAAGGTTTTTATCATTCCCATAAGATTCAAAGAAGTTGATACTGGTATTATCACCAAGTCCATTTTTATTCAGATCGTAAGTAAAATTGTTTCTTAAAGTCAACAAATGCTTCTCATTAATCTGCCAGTCTAAACGTAGAAACGCAGCATCAGAGTTTCTTACTTTGTCAAAGCTTCCGAACTGTGGAGTATTTCCCACTCCATATTTAGCCCTTGCAATGTCTAAAAATTTATTAAGCGTTTCTGTTGTGGTATTGAATCTCTTTTCATCATCTTTAGACCTGATATCTGCAATAATCAAAGGTCTTGAATCCAGCTGGTGATCCCATGCTGCAAAGAAGTGAAGTTTATTTTTGATAATCGGTCCCCCTAAAGAGAATCCGAACTGAGAAGTAGAAAAATCATTCTGTCTTTTATTTCCTCTGATGTCATAGGGACTAGAAAGCCAGTTAGTTCTTAGGTATTCCCAGGCACTTCCGGAAAATTTATTCGTACCGGATTTGGTAACGGCACTTACCGTTCCACCACCACTTCTCCCCAAGGTCACATCATATTGGTTGGTGGTAATTTTAAATTCACGTACAGCTTCAATGGAGATAGAGAAAGGGGCACCACTTCGGCTGGTAGTAGATCCTGCAGAAGTTGGGTTTTTAGCCGTCATTCCATCAATGGTAAAGTTGGTAGAAGATCCCAACTGGCCGGAAAGGTTCCCTCCTTTTCCACTTAAAGGAGATAACTCTGTAAGATTGGTAAAGTTTCGTCCGTTTACTGGCAAGATACCGATGTTCTTCGCAGAAATAGCTGTAGCAGCTCCCAGGTTTCCGATTTTGTTTTTCAGGTTTCCGGTAATCTTTACTTCTTCAATATGTTTTTCATTACCCAAATCCATGTTCACCGTTACCTGATCTCCGAAGTTGACATTGTAACCTTCTCTTTTATCATCATTTACGATCACCGTATAAGGCCCTCCCAAAGGAATTTCTTTAAAGATATACTCTCCTTTTGAGTTCGTTTCCGTTTCCGTCCTGAACCCTGTGGATTCATTAACGATGGTTACTTTCACTTTTTCCTGAGCCGCACTTCCCGGCCCGGTCACTTTTCCTACGATGGATGCCTGCGTAGTCTGTGCATACGCTATAGTTCCAAGTCCTAAAAACAATAACCCCAGTACAATCTTTACTTTTCTCATGTCTTCAAATTAGATGTGCAAAGGTATTTTTACTTTGAGAGGCATCTGTTTAAGGGAGTTTTAACATTTTTTTAATTAAATTAAAACGATATGTTAAATTACTTTAAACATCTGTTTTATTTTCTACAGAGCCAGTTGGTTAAAGCATGTTACAGATTATTAATTTTCCTGTAATATTTAATTCTCTTATTTTTTAAATGAGATTACTTTAGTTATTTTTGCTCAAAAGATATAAACCCGATGTCTGAAAACATTCAACAAAAAATAGAACAGCTCCGCAAAGAGCTGCACCAGCATAACGAAAGCTACTACCTTCTGGATACTCCTACCGTTACAGATTACGAATTTGATATGTTATTGGAGGAACTTCAGGATCTGGAAGCCAAGCACCCTGAGTTTTATGATGAAAACTCTCCTACCATGCGTGTAGGTGGTGGTATTACAAAGGTATTCCCAACGATTCAGCATAAATTCAGAATGTATTCTTTGGATAATTCTTATGACTTTGATGATCTTGAAGACTGGGAGAAAAGAATTATCAAAACTATAGATGGACCTGTAGAATTTGTGGCTGAATTGAAGTATGACGGAGCCTCGATCTCTATTCTTTATGAAAACGGAAAACTTACTCAGGCGGTAACCCGTGGTGATGGTTTTCAGGGAGACGAAATTACGCCGAATGTCCGTACCATTTCTGATATTCCCTTAACGTTAAAAGGTGATTTCCCTTCGCAATTCTTTATGCGTGGTGAAATTTATTTAACGAGAAAGAACTTTGACAAACTTAATAAACTTCGCGAAGAAGAGGGACTGGATCCATTCATGAACCCTAGAAATACGGCAAGTGGAAGTTTGAAAATGCAAGACAGTGCAGAGGTAAGAAAACGTTCACTTTCTTCCGTATTATACCAATTCATTTCTGAAGATATTCCTGCTGAAACACACTGGGAATTGCTACAAAAGGCACAAGGCTGGGGATTCAAGACCTCTCAACAGGCAAAGCTTTGTAAAACATTGGATGAGGTAAAAGAGTTTATCACATTCTGGGATACGGAACGTCACAACCTGCCATTCGAAATTGATGGAATTGTACTAAAAGTAAATTCTTTACAGCAGCAAAGACAGCTTGGATACACGGCTAAATCTCCACGTTGGGCTATGGCTTATAAGTTTAAAGCCGAAAAGGTAGAAACTGAGCTTCAAAGTGTTTCTTACCAGGTAGGAAGAACCGGAGCGATTACTCCTGTTGCCAACTTAAAGCCTGTTTTGTTGGCTGGAACGATTGTAAAAAGAGCATCTCTGCATAATGAAGACATCATCAAAAAGCTTGATCTTCATGAGAATGATTTTGTCTATGTAGAAAAAGGAGGTGAAATTATTCCAAAGATTGTTGGAGTAAATACAGACAAAAGAACTGAAGAGAGCAGAGAAATAGAATATATCAAACATTGTCCGGAATGTGGAACTGAGCTGGTAAAAATTGAAGACCAGGCGATCCATTTCTGTCCGAATGAACTTCACTGCCCACCACAGGTAGTAGGAAGAATGATTCATTATGTTTCAAGAAAAGCTTTGAACATTGATAATCTTGGAAGTGAAACGATCGAACAGCTTTACAGGGAAAAATTGATTGAAAATCCTGCTGATTTTTATGTGTTAACCAAAGAACAGCTTCTTCCACTGGAAAGAATGGCGGAGAAATCTGCTCAGAATATCATCTCAGGGATTGAAAAATCAAAAGAGATTTCATTTGAAAAAGTATTGTATGGAATCGGGATCAAGCATGTAGGTGAAACGGTTGCTAAAAAACTGGTTAAAAACTTCCCTACTATAGAAGAATTAAAAGCTGCTACTGTCGAAGAGCTTTGTCAGGTAGAAGATATTGGTGCTAAGATCGCGGTAAGTATTGTAGATTTCTTCCAGAATTCTGAAAACATACTGATGATTGAGCGTTTAAAATCTTACGGGGTACAGCTTGAAAAAGGAGAAAGTACGAATGAAGTTTTATCCAACGTTCTGGAAGGAAAAGCATTTCTTTTCACTGGGAAATTATCTCTATTCACCAGAGAAGCTGCTGAGGAAATGGTAGAAAAACATGGAGGAAAGAATATTTCTGCAGTTTCAAAAAACCTCAACTATCTTGTTGTTGGGGAAAAAGCTGGAAGTAAACTGAAAAAAGCTCAGGATATCGGAACGATTGAAATTCTGGATGAGCAACAGTTTTTGGATTTAATTGATAAACAATAAGCAATCTATATTTTGATTGAAAATAAGCCACGAAAGATTTCGTGGCTTATTTATTTTCACAAAAAACACAATCGATTAGCAATCAATCCATAATAAAATTTAAAAAAAATTAAATCAATTCATTAAAAGTTTACTTTTGTTAAAAATTAAACTAAACCATGAAAAAAATTTACTTAGTCCTTCTGATGACTATGTTCTCTGCCCTACAGGCACAAATCGTTACGATTCCTGATGTTAAATTAAAAAACAAACTTTTATCTTCAACGGCTACAAATAATATTGCAATGAATTCCACAGGAAGCAGTATTAAGATAGATGCCAATAATGATGGTGAAATTCAGCTGTCTGAAGCTCTCGCCGTTGAGAAACTTAACGTTGAGAGTTCTGCAATCGTTAATATAAGTGGTCTTGAAGCATTTTCAAATGTGAAAGAATTAAATTTAATGAGTAATAATCTAATCTCAGCATCTCTCAGTTTTCCTGAACTTAAATCTCTGAATATCTCTTCTAACTATCTGACTTCTATAAATATTACTAATTGCCCGCTTCTCCAATCAATTGACATCACAAGCAACAATCTTTCAACGCAGGCCCTTACCAATAACTCTTTAGTCAATTTATATACCGGAGGTCATCAACTGCAACATTTAAATCTACAAGGAATTCCAGCAGTAAAAAAAGTATTGATAAGCTATTCTAATCTTGAAACAATTAATGCAGCAAATATGCCTTTTTTGGAGGAATTGGAAATAAGTAATGCATCTAAGCTATCACAACTCAATTTGAGCGGTTCCTTACAACTTAAGAGTTTAGCAATGCAATACACGGGTTTAATTAATCTTGACCTGACCAATCTTACAGGCCTTAAAACACTAGAAGGTAACAATAATAAATTTCAGACGGCAATTCTTGACGGCTGCACTGCTCTTTCTTTGGTAAGATTGGAAAACTGCTTTCTTACAAGCATGAGTATTAATAATCTTCCTTTGCTCAGCATGATGTATCTTTCGAATAATAAACTTACTTCTGTAGTTTTAAACAACCTTTATGGTCTGCAGCATTTTGAATGTTATAGTAACCAACTGACCAATCTTACCATCAATAACGCACCTAATCTTATAACTCTGTATGCCAGCAACAATAAGCTTACTGCTCTTAATTTGTCTACAGCTACCAATATCGAAACTTTATGGTGCAGTTCTAATAATCTGCTAAGTCTGGATGTCAGCATGCTGACCAATCTTACTTCCCTACAATGTACTGAGAATCTATTTACAGAACTTGATTTTTCCAAAAATAAAGCAATGCAATATGTAGCTTGTAGTTATAATCATAATTTACAAAAAATTTTTTTAAAGAACGGAACCTCTCAGGCTTTTATTCTTACTCATTTATTTCCTAATCCAAGCCTTGCTTATATTTGTTGTGATGAAAACGAAATTAATTATTTTAATGCTAATAATGTTTCTGTCAATAATGGTAAGACAGAAATCAATTCATACTGTTCATTTAACCCTGGAGGTACATTTTATACCATTCAGGGAAATGTAAAAGTAGATGGCAATAACAATGGCTGTGATACCAATGATGCCAACAAGGCTTTGCAAAAGTTCATCATAACAGGAGGCAGCAATACAGGAACTGCAATTGCAAATACTACCGGAAATTTTTCTATTCCGGTACAGGCAGGCACCCATACAGTGACTCCGGTTCTTGAAAACCCAACATATTTCAATATTTCACCTACAAACTTTACAGTTAGTTTCCCTCAACAAGCAAGTCCATTTACTCAAAATTTCTGCATCACTCCTAATGGTGTTCATAATGACTTGGAAACAGTAATTATACCGGTAACAGACGCTTCTCCGGGCTTCGAATCAACCTATAAAATCATTTATAAAAACAAAGGGACTACCACACAATCAGGCAATCTGATATTTACTTACAATGATAATTTAATGGATTATATGAGTGCGACATTGTCTCCTTCTTCTCAATCTTCCGGAACATTGAACTGGAATTTCACAAATCTTCAACCCTTTGAAACCAAGGAAATTATCTTTACAGTTAAGCTAAATACTCCCACACAAACTCCAGCTTTAAATGGGGGTGATATTCTACATTACACTGCACAGATTAACGGAGCTACTGATGACACTCCTGCAGATAATAATTTTGTACTGAACCAAACAGTTGTGAACTCTTTTGATCCTAATGATAAAACCTGTCTTGAAGGAGCTGCTATCTCAAAAACCCAGGTTGGAGACTACGTCCATTACTTAATCCGATTTGAAAATACAGGAACAGCCAATGCCAGAAACATTGTGGTAAAAGATGAGATTGATATCTCAAAATTTGATATTTCTTCTTTAGTTCCTTTGAATGGAAGCCACAGCTACGTAACAAGAATAACTGATCCTAATGTGATAGAATTTATTTTCGAAAATATTCAGCTGCCTTTTGATGATGCTAACAATGACGGATATATATCATTTAAGATTAAAACAAAATCTACTTTAGCGGTAGGTAATAGTTTCAGCAATACGGCCAAGATCTACTTTGATTACAATTTTCCTATTGTTACCAATACTTATACAACATCGGTGATGGGTACATTGACTACTTCAGAGATCAAAAACGATAAGAATACAATAAGCATTTATCCTAATCCTGTAAAAGACATCCTGTATATTCAATCTGCAAATGAAGTAAGTAAGGCTGTAATTTATGATGCAACCGGAAGAGTCATTACTTCTATGGGTACAAAAGGAAATTCTGTTCCAGTTTCAGATCTTCCGAAAGGAAATTATCTGATTAAACTATTCTTACAAGATAAAGTTTCTGCAGAGAAATTCATTAAAGAATAAACTTATAAAACAACTCTATAATAAAGGCTGCGAAAAACTATTCGCAGCCTTTTGTATTTTAAAACAAATTATTATAAAGTATTCACTTACCAGAGAAATAGCTGAAAAAATGCCAGATTATATTTTTATTTAAATTTGTGGTCTTCCAAAAATTCTTCATACTCTTTTGCCTCTTTACCTAAAAAATCAATTTTTCTTTGGGAAATTATAGTTATACAGTTATTATAAAGATCATTATCATTAAGTGTTTCAATCCCTTTTATCATAAAGCGTAAATCATTTATTTTTTTATTGACTTTCACACTTTCAATCAAAATATCCTTATTATTGAGTATAACTGAATTATCTTTTAATTCCGAAATAAAAGAATCCAGATACAGACCATCAATATTCTCAAGTGAATTTCTAACGGCTTTATCATATAGAGTATCCGAAATTTTTTTTGTTTTCTCAAGGAGTTTAATTAATCTCAAAGTGGGATCAAACGTAAGTTCACCGGTTAGATTATCCAGATTATCATCCAGGTTATATTCATTAAAAGCCATAATTTCTGCTTCACCAGGTTTTAGAAATCCTTCTGACAGAAATTTTTCAACTTCCTTTTTTGTATGCGTCATTTCATAATATTCAAGGATATCAAAAGAGATTATCTTGTCTGTAAGCCATAGGTTTGCCAGCAATGGATAATACAATGTACATTTCTCCTTATATACCTGTTGATATATAGTAGAAAGGCATGCATTTCCACAATCGTTTTTCAAATTCTCTTTTTTATTATGTTCAATAGCTTTTATAACAATTTCCTTTGCCTCCTCACTACAGAAGTTAGATAAAGCAAACATAAAAGGAAAATCCTTAGAGTCTTTTACATTTTCTTTCATAAATGGCAGAAATTGTGGATCTGGAAAAGCTTCTATAGCGAAATAAGCATCTTTTCCAAAGCTTTTTATAAGTTCAATATCCTGTGGTTTTTTATATTCTGCAATAATAGCCAGCAGTACATCTGATCTCATCTCAACAACAAGTTTTCTAAGCCTAGAATACATTTCTTCGCTTTTTGGAGCTTCTAAACTTATAACTTCCAGTAATTCTCTATTTACAGGCTTATGATCCAGAACCTCAAAAAGCATTCTTTGCTTAAGGGTTTCTTTGTCATCTTCGGAAAGCTTACTTCTGTTTAATATAGCTTCAAAAATATGAGTACTTAAAAGATAATCGCTGGAAAGACAAGATGTCGTTCGAACAATCTTTTCTTTCGAAAATATATGTTTATTAAAAATATCTAAAAGCTTACTGTTATCTTTTTCAGAAAGAACATTGATTGCTGTAGCTTTTATATAGACATTAGATCCCTTTTCAGCTAAAAAACAAAGTTCCTTGGTATCAGCTTCTTTATAGAGTTGTTTTTCAATATCTCTTATCTTTTCTTCATCAAGTATGGAAAAAGATTTTAATTTTTTAAGGGGATTAATAAGAGAAGCAGTTTGATCTGAAACCTGTGCACAGACCAAAAAAACGATTAGCAATGCTATAAGACTGAAAGTCCTTTTCATGATAGTTTTTAGATGTGTAAATGTAAAGAAATTTCATTATTTAATTTTGATAAATCATAATGCCAATCACGTTATTTAAAAACAAGAATCGCATATCGATTATTCTTCACATCTTTAGGAGTAACCAATCTGATGTGTTCTTTATTTTTAAAATAATCTACATAAGAATCTTTGGTGATTGTCTTCCCTTTCTCAGTCTCTTTATATCCGGATTTGAGAATGACCTTAACGTATTGGTCGTACTCTTTTTTACTTTGGAATTCATATTCAATTCGGTCATCTGATTGATCTTTGTATTCAAACTTACCGATTTTAGATTGGTAATCAGCTGATTCATATTCATTCAAGACAAAGCCTAAACCTTCTGTTTTATCATAAAACCTGTAATTAAGACTTTTCATTTCATTTTTAAAATCAGCCATTCCCAATTTGTTGAGCGTGGTAAATTGTTCTAAGGTAAAAGTTTGAGCAGAAAAACTCACACTCAGAATCATACAGAATGATATGGCTAATAAGTTTATATCTTTCTTCATTTCGTTAATTGTGGCAAATATAGAATAATAATAATTTTTGCCTACCATTTGTCTTCTTTACCCAGCAAGCTATAAGGTCTGATCCTGCTATTCAAAAGCTCCAGCAAAACCTTTGCCTTTACATTTAATATATCGGTCTGAATACTGTAACGGATTCCTTTTAAATGAGGTAATATTGTTGTAGATACCTTGTCTATGACATTAGGATTCTCTTTTGGCTTCTTCGTGATAACACAGATATAGGATGAAGTCTTAATCCCATAATGCCGCATATCTACTATAAAAAATAAAGTGACTTCGTCAAACTTGATGAATGTGGGCTTTCTCAATACATTATAAACAATAATCTGCTGATTTGTTACAGTCAGTAAAGGCTCTGTTCGTACTAACAGCAGTATTGAGTATAGTATTCCAAATGAAAAAAGCGTAATTCCAAGAGAAAGAATTCCTATTATAAAAATATTCTCATCCTTGAAATCCGTGTAGGAAAGACCAAAAGTAAAAACACATGAAATGATAAGCAGTACCAGGCTTTTAATTTTACTGGAATAAAAGTGATGCTCTTTCATAGTCTCTATTTGATAGGATTCAAATATATAAAACTTTAAGCAATGGGAAGTCTGAAATAAAAAGTACTTCCATTATTCAAAGCACTACTGACTCCAATTTCCCCATTCTGTTTTTCAATGAAATTTTTGGAGATCGCCAGCCCAAGACCTGTTCCGTTCTGATGTTCTCCCGGAACCTGGAAATAGCGGTCAAAGATCTGTCTGTGATACTTTTCATCAATACCACTTCCTGTATCTATGATATTAAACTGGATAAAAGCATCTATTTTTTCCACTACAATCCGGATTTCTTCATCCTGAAAAGAATGTTTGACTGCATTGGTAAGAAAATTATTCATTACCCAAACCGTTTTGTCAAAATCAGCAGTTACAAAATCAGTATCTTCCAGCTGATATGCTGTATGTATTGAGATATTTTTTTGCTCTGCCAGTTTTTCAACATTTTTCACAGCTGCCAGTACAATCTCTTTAGGGGAACATTTTTCAACCGTTAACCTGATGTTTCCGGATTCCACCTGCGAAAGATTAAGGAGTTCACCTGTAATATCCAACAACCGCTGCCCATCTTCATTAATGCTTTTCAATAATTCCTGTTGCTGCTCATTCAACTCTCCGAATTTCTGATTTCCCAACAGCTGTACTCCCATTTTAATAGCAGAAATCGGAGTTTTTAACTCATGAGAAATGGTTGCAATAAAATTAGTCTTAGCAAAATCCAGTTCTTTGAAAGGTGTAATATTTCGCAGCAAAATCACTTTTCCAATATATTTCTTCTCCTTCTCTCCTGTTTTTACAATATTGATGGGAACAATATCCTGTTCAAAGTAGTTTTCTTTGTTTTCCCGGACAATTTTGATAGGTTCTTTCACCGGATGATCGATATTCTTCAATAATTCACGCATCAAATCATTATTAACGGCAACTTCATGGGCTGTTTTTCCAATGATATCTTCTTTGTGGAGATTGGTAATCTTTAAAGCTTCATCATTAATCATATAGATAAAATGATTTTCATCCAGCCCAATCACGGCATCATGCATATTATTGACCAAAGTTTCGATCCTTTTTTTCTCCATCAGTTGTTTAGAAAGACTGCTGCTTTCATATTCCTGAAGTTTTTCTGCCATCACATTAAAAGAATCTGCAAGACTGCTGAATTCTTCACTCCCTTTAAAATGTACCCTTTCATTATAATTTTTATCTGCAATCTGTCTGATACTGAAGGTTAACTGGTTGATAGGTTCAGCAATGGTCTGAGGCAGATTGAAAAGTAAAATAAAAGCAATCAGGAAGCAGACTGTTCCGAGGCTGACAATCCAAAAAGTGGCATTTCCGGCTGTGATAATCGCAATATCACTTTTACGCTCAATCCCTTTCATATTCAAAGACATGATCTTTGCGA
Organism: Chryseobacterium nakagawai; assembly: GCF_900637665.1. Classification (NCBI taxonomy): domain Bacteria; kingdom Pseudomonadati; phylum Bacteroidota; class Flavobacteriia; order Flavobacteriales; family Weeksellaceae; genus Chryseobacterium; species Chryseobacterium nakagawai. The sequence continues at coordinate 1,385,356 of NZ_LR134386.1, read as the reverse complement.
GATCTTCCCGGATCAGCTTTTCTTTATTGAAAGTCGGTTCTTTTAGATAGCTGCTGAAGTGCAGATTCAAATTCTGGGTAGCCTCTTTTTCTCCAAATTCGGTAAGGTTTTTTTCCTGGAGCCTGTTATTTTTCTGAAAATCAGCCACTGCAACAGCACTGTCTGTATCAATATGATCCAGGGCAAGAAGCATATTTTTAGAGAACTCGAGACTGTTGTAATTGGCTGTAAGAATTTTTTCAGTATCCGATTTCAGCTTATTAATATATACAGAACCTATCACTGAAAGCAGGACGATCAGTAAAAATAAAAGGCCAACGCCTAAGGTGAGTTTTGTTTTAAGTTTCATATGAGAATACTTATTGTTTTTTAAAAGACATATGCAATCGCGTCATCTTTTCGGTGTTTGTGTTTCCAAATCATTGCGATTTCATTACTTTTAAGATAAAATAATAATGTCTACCTGTCTTTCATTCAGCCTGTTCATCAAAGTATAGATCCAGCTGTAACCGAACAAACGCTGCCAGAGTTTTGCATGAGGTTTTCCAATACAAACTGTGGTAATGTTATGGGCAATTACATATTCCAGAATTCCGTTATGAACGCTGCTTTCCTTAATTCGGACAACCTTGGCTCCTAATTCCTGTGCTAAATTAAAATTATTAATCAAATACCGTTGCTTGTCCAGAGCTATTTTTTCAGGATTCTCAGAGGGTTTCTGGATATAGAGAACCGTCCATGGACTGTTATAATAACTCGCCAATCTGGCTGTTTTCCTAATGATCGTTTTGGCAATTTTCTCATTGCTGCTAATACAAGCAAGGAATTTTATAGGTTTAAAATTCTCTGTCTTAATTTCAGCTTCCACCTTTCTTTCTACATGCGTTGCCACTTCTTTTAACGAAAGCTCACGAAGCTGGAGAATGTGTCCGCTTTGAAAGAAATTACTTAGAGCGGTCTGAATTTTCTCTTTCTTATAGATTTTTCCTTCCTTCAATCGCGTGAGCAGCTCATCGGCAGTAAGATCGATATTGACCACTTCATCGGCCAGCGCTAAAATTTTATCCGGAACTCTTTCAGCAACTTCAACCCCTGTAATTTTTTTAACTTCTTCATTAAGACTTTCAATATGCTGGATATTCATGGCACTGATGACATTGATTCCGTTATCCAGAATTTCCAGTACATCCTGCCATCTCTTTTTATTTTTAGAGCCTTCCACATTGGTATGGGCCAGCTCATCTACAAGAACTACCTCCGGATGTTCATTAATAATAGCCTGGAGGTCCATTTCCTCCAGGTTTTTACCTTTATAAAAGACTGATTTTCTTTCAATTTCCGGAATTCCTTCCACCAAAGCTACCGTTTCTTCCCGGTCATGGGTTTCTATATAACCAATCTTTACATCAATGCCATTCCGTAAAAGAGCATGAGCCTCCTGCAGCATCCGGAAAGTTTTCCCAACACCTGCGCTCATCCCAATATAGATCTTGAATTTTCCTTTCCGGGATTTCTGGATCAGTTCTAAAAAATGTTTTGCTGATGACATTGATTTGATTCTTTTTAGTTTTATTTTAAACACTATTTCCTTTGGTTAAAACCATACCGCTAAACTTGTTGTAACAAAGAAATTTCCTTTTCTGAAATCATCATTTTTCGCAAAAATAGCATCCTTGGCAGTAAATCCTCTTGCTTCAGTACGAAAAACAACATTTTTAAACACAGCATAATCCACATTCAGCGAATACCCGAAAGTTTGAAAACCATTAGGAGTTCCTGTGCTGATAATGACTCCATTTTTATCATTATAATATTCCAGTCTTCCGGCCAGTGCCCATTTACTATCAACCTGATATTTCATTTGTACATTCGGGCTGTACCATATATTATACTGCTCACTTCCTTTGGTCTTTTGCTCTGCTCCGATATCAAATCCTAGCAAAGCTGAAAACTGATCCGTCAATTGGACACTTCCATACAAATCATGGAAATAACGCATTCTTTTCTCATCTTTAGCTTTATCATTTCCAATAAATGAACTGCTATTCAAAGTTACTTTATCATTTGGTTTGTAGGTCACCTGATGCCCAAAAGAAATATTCTGATTTCCTTTCACTTTTGCAATACGCTGCCAGCCATTCAGGACCAATCCACTTAAAAACCATTTTCCATTATCTGAAGTATATGAAATTTTAGCTCCAGTTTCAAAATAAGGTGAATTCTCAGCGGCAAAACTTCTGGTCAGATTAATATTATCTCTTCCTATCGCACTTTCCCAACCAATATGAGAGGGCATAATTCCCGCATCAATCCATAGGTCTTTATTTTTGGATATTTTGATTCCTACATTCGCTTCATTAATATATCGTAAAGCATTCTGTTCAGCAGCCATATTGTCTTGTGCGTAAGTTCCGCCCATTAATGCCAGATTGGCTCGAACATTTTCGCTCTGATAATTAGCTTTTATCAATCCCAGATTAAGGTTTAGCTCATTATGCCTGTTGTATGAATATAAAAAATTCTGACGGAGATGATCTCCCGGTTCATTAAAATCGTAAGTATAGAAGAGTTCTGCATATGCAGAAAATGTCACTTTATTTCCTGTTTTTAATGAATCTGATGATTGTGCTTTGGAAAAAAATGTTCCCAATACTGCACCTATAAATAGATATTTTTTCACGTTAACTTTAGGGGATGTTAACCACATCAAGATTAAAACCCTGACATGGTTAATGGTTAGTTATTTTAACTGGTCCAAAGCAATATTAAGCTTTAAGACATTCACTTTTGAGGGTCCGAAAAGTCCTAAAAAGGGCTTTTCAGTTTGATTTTTAATTAAATTGTTGATCTGCTCAACGGAAAGACTTCTCATGTGGGCAATCCTTTTAGCCTGATACAATGCTCCTTCTTCTGAAATATCAGGATCTAACCCACTTCCACTTGCTGTAACAAGCTCAACAGGAACATGAGTACTTCCCATTTCCGGGTTTTGCAATTTCAGGGTATCTATTCTTTTCTGTACAGTTTCCAGATAATCTTCATTACTGGGACCTTTATTGCTTCCTCCACTTCCTGCAGCATTATAGTTTACTGAGGACGGACGGCCATGGAAATATTTTTCAGATTTAAATTCCTGCCCGATATTGGCATAGAATTTCTGTCCTTTATAATTAATAATCTCTGCATTTCCCTGAGTAGGCAATACTTTTGATCCTCCATATACAATGATCAGATAAATTCCTACAACTGCCAGCATTACCAAAGTGAGTCTGAATGCTGAAACGATATGATTTTTCATTTTTTAAATTTTAATAGAATAAACTAATCAGTACATCAATAATTTTGATTCCAATGAAAGGAACGATAACACCGCCTAACCCATAGATCAAAAGATTTCTTCTCAATAATGCACTGGCTCCAATTGGCTTATACGCCACTCCTTTCAATGCTAATGGAATCAGGAAAGGAATAATCACTGCATTGAAAATAACCGCTGATAAAATGGCTGTTTCCGGACTGTGAAGATTCATAATATTAAGCTTCTGAAGCGATGGGATAAACGTGATAAACAGTGCTGGAATAATAGCAAAATACTTAGCAACATCATTCGCAATGCTGAAAGTGGTTAAGGTTCCACGGGTCATCAGTAACTGTTTTCCAATCTCAACGATTTCGATCAGTTTGGTAGGGTCATTATCAAGATCTACCATGTTTCCCGCTTCCTTCGCGGCCTGGGTTCCACTGTTCATCGCTACGCCCACATCAGCCTGGGCCAAAGCCGGAGCATCATTCGTTCCATCTCCCATCATCGCAACCAGTTTTCCTTCCTGCTGTTCCTTTTTAATATAGTTCATCTTATCTTCCGGTTTGGCTTCGGCAATAAAATCATCTACTCCTGCTTTTTCTGCGATAAATTTTGCGGTTAAAGGGTTGTCTCCGGTGACCATTACCGTTTTTACCCCCATTTTTCTCAATCTCTGGAAACGTTCCTGGATGCCAGTTTTAATAATATCCTGCAGTTCAATCACTCCCCATACTTTTTCATTGACAGCCACTACCAAAGGAGTTCCTCCATTTTCAGAGATTTTGGTTACCGCATCCTGGGTTTCCTGTGGGAAAAGATTCCCGGCTTTTTCAGTCAGTTTTTTAATTGTGTCATAAGCTCCTTTTCTGATTCTTGTTTCCTCAAAATCAATCCCTGAAGTTCTCGTTTCAGCAGTAAAATCAATGTATGTTGGATTAGGAACCAGCAGGTCTTCTGATTTCAGCTGGCTAAGTTCTATAATCGATTTACCCTCAGGTGTTTCATCTGCGACCGAACTCAGAGCAGAGGCTTTAATAAAATCTTCAATCTTAATTCCGTTGGCCGGATGAAATTGAGTCGCTTTACGGTTTCCAATAGTAATGGTACCTGTTTTATCAAGTAGTAAAACATCAATATCACCCGCTGTTTCTACTGCTTTCCCACTTTTTGTAATAACATTCGCTCTTAAAGCTCTATCCATTCCTGCAATTCCGATGGCAGAAAGAAGGCCTCCAATAGTTGTCGGAATAAGGCATACGAAAAGTGAAATAAATGCTGCAATGGTAATCGGAGTCTGCGCATAGTCTGCAAAAGGCTTTAAAGTCAGGGTAACAATAATAAAAGTAAGAGTAAATCCTGCTAACAATATGGTTAATGCGATTTCGTTTGGTGTTTTCTGTCTTGAAGCTCCTTCTACAAGAGCAATCATTTTATCCAAAAAGGATTCTCCCGGTTTGGTAGTTACTTTTACTTTAATTCTGTCTGAAAGTACTTTTGTACCTCCAGTCACCGAACTCTTATCTCCACCTGCCTCTCGAATAACCGGGGCACTTTCTCCGGTGATGGCAGACTCATCAATGGTAGCGAGACCTTCAATGATTTCTCCATCCATCGGGATCTGATCTCCAGCTTCACAAAGAAAAATATCGCCTAGCTTCATTTCAGCCGACATTTTTAAGGCTGTTTCCACCTGAAAGCCTGGCTTATTTTCAAGAACCAGCTTAGCAGGAGTTTCTTCACGGGTTTTTCTCAGGGTATCAGCCTGTGCTTTTCCTCTGGCTTCAGCAATCGCTTCAGCAAAATTGGCAAATAATACCGTAAAAAACAGGATGATGAAGACCAGGAAATTATAAGAAAAACTTCCCTGGGTTTTATCACCAGTCAGGCTGAACATGCTTACTATAAACATGACCACTGTTCCGATCTCCACCAGGAACATAACTGGATTTTTAAACATAATTTTCGGATTCAGTTTCACGAAAGACTGTTTAATCGCTTCGTTTACCAAATCTTTTTGAAACAATGTTTGTGATTGATTTTTCATTTTTTTGAAAGAGTTTATATCATTATAAATCAATAATAACCATCAAGGTAAACCCAATTATAGAGAGTAGAAATGGATAATATTATGAGTGAACGTTTCGGTAAGTTTTAGACTAGTTCTCTAAACTATTCGGCTTCCTTAATGGTTGACTATTGATTTTAATTTTTAATGTTCACAATTTATTTAGAGAAATACTGTATCTGTTCTGCAATAGGTCCCAGAGTTAATGCAGGGAAGAATGACAAAGCAGCAATAAGTAAGATAACCGCCAGGGTCATAAAACCAAATGTTGCTGTATCTGTCTTCAATGTTCCTGAACTTTCCGGAATGAATTTTTTCTGAGCCAGTAAACCTGCAATGGCTACCGGTCCTATGATTGGGATAAATCTTGATAACAGCAATACAATTCCGGTTGAAATATTCCACCATGGAGTATTATCCCCCAACCCTTCAAATCCAGATCCGTTGTTGGCCGAAGAAGAAGTAAATTCATACAGCATTTCACTGAATCCATGGAATCCCGGATTATTTAATGTTTTGGCTCCAAATTCCGGTAAGTAAGCTGTTAAAGCTGTCCCCACCAAAATTAAAAATGGATGGAACAAAGCAACAATCATCGCAATCTTCATTTCCTTGGCCTCAATCTTTTTCCCCATAAACTCAGGAGTTCTTCCTACCATCAAACCACTGATAAATACTGCGAGAATAATGAAGATAAAGTAGTTTAGAATCCCTACACCACAACCACCGTAAAAGCAGTTAATCATCATGGCAAGAAGTTCATTCATCCCTGAAAGAGGCATCGTACTGTCGTGCATAGAGTTTACAGAGCCGGTAGAAATCACTGTTGTGGCAATACTCCAATATCCTGATGCCGCACTTCCGAAACGGATTTCCTTTCCTTCCATCGCTCCAAGGCTACTCTCTGCTCCCATTTTTGTAATCAAAGGATTACCACCAGTTTCATTAACGATATTCGGAACAGCAAGTGCAAGAAAACCAACGGTCATTACGGTAAAAATTACCCATGATAGCTTTCTTTTCTTTAAATAAAAACCTAACGCAAAGACCAATGCAAAAGGAATAATCATCTGAGTGATCATTTCCGTCATATTTGTTATATAGTTAGGGTTTTCAAGAGGGTGCGCAGAATTGGCTCCGAAGAATCCCCCACCATTGGTTCCCAAATGTTTAATGGCAACAAAAGCAGCCACAGGACCTCTGGAGACCTCTATTTTTTGTCCTTCCAATGTTGTAATATGATCTTTTCCTTCGAAAGTCATTGGACTTCCGTTGATAGAAAGAATTAAAGCGACCACTACGCTGATCGGAATTAAAATCCGAATCATTGACTTAGTAAAATAATCATAGAAATTACCAAGTTCTGTGGCTGTTTTTTCTTTGAAGGCTTTAAAAAGAACAGCCATAGCAGCCATTCCTGTTGCAGCCGTTACAAACTGTAAAAACATCAGGTAAAGCTGGCTCAGATAGCTTACTCCCGTTTCTCCCGAATAATGCTGTAAATTACAGTTCACTAAAAATGAAATGGTTGTATTAAAAGCCAGATCAGGTGACATATTCGGGTTCCCATCTGGATTCAAAGGTAACCAGGCCTGAGTCATCAGGAGAATAAAGCCTATTACAAACCAAACCAGGTTAATCGCCAGCATCGCATACATATTCTGCTTCCAGTTCATCTGGCGATTGGCATTGATCCCTGATATTTTATAAATTAACTTTTCAATCGGCTGAAAAACCGGATCAAGAAAAGTTTTTTTGTATCCATAGACATTAGCTATATATTTACCTAAAAATATTCCGATAACTAATGTGATAGCAAACATGGCTATGATGCCTAAAATTTCTGTATTCATGATCTCTAAAATTTTTCAGGTTTCATTAAAACATAACAGATATACACAAAGGCAAGTACTGAAAGGAAAAATAAACTCCACATAATTTATATTCTATCAAAAAATTCAACTGATTTATATAAAAGCCAAAACAATACTGCAAAGAGCAGAATTAAACTTATCAGCATCATATCTTTATTATTAAGGTTAAAAGAGTAAACAATACGTACGATACAATCAGCAGACTAAAAGTGGAATGCTCCCGTTTTTTAAACGTTTTTTTTGAAATTGTCATTTTTAAATATTTTATTCAATGACTATATGCCAAAAGAAAGTCCAATTCTTTAAAAAAGAGCTCAAACAATTGATAAACAGATCATTAAATCAAAATAAAAACCTATATAAAAACAAAAAAGCCTATCAAAATGATAGGCTCTTTATTAAAATGATAAATAACTTATTTTAGTCCGTATTCGTCGAGTTTGCGATATAGTGTAGCAATTCCTATTTCAAGGAGCCTGGCCGCTTCTGCCTTATTCCCTTTCGTATATTGTAATACTTTTTGGATATGGATTTTTTCCAATGATCTCATACTTAAAGAATCACTTTCAGGAACAGTCTTTTCAGAGTAATGGGGAAGACTTTCCGCATCCAGAATATTATCATTCATCAGGATTAGACTACGTTCTACAGCATTTCTTAATTCTCTGATATTCCCTTTCCAATCATTTTTCTCAAGAGCTTTATAATAATCCGGCAAAACCTGAATGGATGGCAGATGTAGTTTATTTGAAAATAAATCAATAAAATTCTTAGTCAGTATTTTCAGATCCTCTTTTCTTTCTCTTAAAGCTGGGAGTGTAATTTCAAAAACATTCAGTCTGAAATAGAGATCTTCCCTGAAATTTCCCTGTATTATTTCATTTTCCAGGTTTCTATTGGTAGCCGCAATGAGTCTGAAATCAGATTTGGAAACCTTAGTTTCCCCCATTTTGATAAACTCTCCGGTTTCCAAAACCCTAAGCAATTTTGCCTGAAGCTCTATGGGCATCTCTCCAATTTCATCCAAAAATAATGTTCCGCCATTGGCTTCCTCAATTAATCCTTTCTTATCTCTTATTGCCCCGGTAAAAGCTCCTTGTTTGTGCCCAAAAAGCTCACTTTCAAGAATTTCTTTACTGAAGGCTGAACAATTAATTGCTACAAAGCTATTTTTCTTTCTTTCACTTCCTTCATGAATGGCATTGGCGAAAACTTCTTTTCCGGTTCCTGTTTCACCAGTTAAAAGTACTGCGGCATCCGTTAATGCTACTTTTTCGGCTAGCTTCTTAGCATACAGAATCAATGGAGAATTACCAATAATTTGCCCAAAGCCTTTTAATAATGAGGATGGCTGAACCATTCTGGTTTTATTATCTTTTACCTTTTCCAATGCTTTATATACCAAAGGAATAATTTTCTCATTATCATCCCCTTTTACCAGGTAATCATAAGCACCATTTTTCATAGCCTGTACAGCATCAGTAATATTTCCGAATGCAGTCATCAGAATAATTTCCAGGTGCGGATATTTTGTTTTAATAGACTTTATAAGGTCTACTCCAAACGCATCAGGCAACCGGACATCGCTTAGCACAACATCAAAATCATACTGTTCCAACATTGTCATAGCCGAGCGGGCTGTTGAAGCTTCTTTTACGTTAAAATTCTCTTGGGAAAGGATCATTCCTAATAATTTAAGGAGCTTGATCTCATCATCGATGATCAGAATGTTTCCTGACATTATAATTCTTTTTGGAAAACTAATACAAACTTATTGAAATTATTCGAGTAAAGTCCTTTTATTGCGGAAATTAATTTCATCCAATTCTTTATTTTCAGGAGCTTTATCCTGTTATCCACTCATACTCCTCGCGCCAATGTCTTTCCCTTATCCTGAACCTCGCCGAAGGGCCAACCCAAGCTGCGGGGGTAACCGTTCCTATCAGGGCTAGGAAAAAGGTATGAATAATCAGTAATGGGTAATGGGTAATGAGCAATAAGTAATCTATAATGAAGACGAGTGTACTTGTATGATTCTTTATCTTGTCTATATTCTTCGCTATTTGTCATCCCGTAGGCATCTAGCCAGCGTTATTCACAATTATACCTACTCAAGCTACCATTGAAAATAAGAAGTTCTTTTTTCCTTTCAACCATTTAGATCCTTACAGGATGACAATAGACGATGAAAAAAAGAATTATAATGATATCCAATAGTTGAGTACAATCTAACTCTAAGTGCTATTTATATTTGATACAGCCAATATTCAATAGAAGTGGGCTTTAGTCCGCTTAATAGTAAATAAGAATTCCAGTGGCTTTAGCCAAAACTTAGAGATTAGATCTTACTTATTACCTATTACTGATTAGTGATTGTATTGTGGTTGTATTGTTCTTAGTGTGGTGTGGTGTGTTTTGGATTTGTTTTGTGTTGTGGGATTTGAGTATATAACAAAAAAAAGTCTCATACATTACTGTATGAGACTTTTAAAAATAAAATAAAAACTGGCGGCGGCCTACTCTCCCGCGTTAGCAGTACCATCGGCGCTGGTGGGCTTAACTTCTGTGTTCGGAATGGGAACAGGTGAGCCCCACCGCTAAAACCACCCTAAAGGCTTTATATAAGATATCAGAGGATAGATTTCAGATCTCAGACTTAAAGTCTGTTATCTGATGTCTTATATCTGACATCTGTTTTAATCGATAAAAACTTTCACAAAGAGCTAACCTTGCTGCACTTTCGTGCGCCATATCAGGCTATAAATCTACGGGTAATTAGTACTACTCGGCTATGACATTACTGTCTTTACACCTATAGCCTATCAACGTGGTCATCTCCCACGACCCTTAAAAGATGTCTCATCTTGAGGCGAGTTTCGCACTTATATGCTTTCAGTGCTTATCTCTTCCAAACGTAGCTACTCAGCAGTGCACCTGGCGGTACAACTGATACACCAGAGGTTTGTTCAATTCGGTCCTCTCGTACTAGAATCAAGCCCTCTCAAACATCTAACGCCCGCAATAGATAGAGACCGAACTGTCTCACGACGTTCTGAACCCAGCTCGCGTGCCACTTTAATGGGCGAACAGCCCAACCCTTGGGACCTTCTCCAGCCCCAGGATGTGACGAGCCGACATCGAGGTGCCGAACCTCCCCGTCGATGTGAGCTCTTGGGGGAGACTAGCCTGTTATCCCCGGAGTACCTTTTATCCTATGAGCGATGGCCCTTCCATACGGAACCACCGGATCACTATGTCCTGCTTTCGCACCTGATCGACTTGTTGGTCTCACAGTCAAGCACCCTTATGCCATTACACTCTACGCACGGTTACCAAGCGTGCTGAGGGTACCTTTGAAAGCCTCCGTTACTCTTTTGGAGGCGACCACCCCAGTCAAACTACCCACCACGCAATGTCCTTCTAAAAGAAGTTAGGCTCCAAGTAAGTAAAGGGTGGTATTTCAACGTCGGCTCCACAGACACTAGCGTGCCCACTTCATAGCCTCCCACCTATCCTACACATTACTTACTCAAAGTCAATACGAAGTTATAGTAAAGGTTCACAGGGTCTTTTCGTCCCATTGCGGGTAATCGGCATCTTCACCGATACTACAATTTCACAGAGCTCATGGTTGAGACAGTGCCCAGATCGTTACACCATTCGTGCAGGTCGGAACTTACCCGACAAGGAATTTCGCTACCTTAGGACCGTTATAGTTACGGCCGCCGTTTACTGGGGCTTCAGTCAATGCCTTCGGTTTAACCCTAAGCACCTTCCTTAACCTTCCAGCACCGGGCAGGTGTCAGACCCTATACTGCATCTTTCGATTTTGCAGAGTCCTGTGTTTTTGATAAACAGTCGCCTGGGCCTCTTTACTGCGGCCACCATTGCTGATGGCGTCTCTTCTCCCGAAGTTACGAGACTATTTTGCCTAGTTCCTTAACCATGATTCACTCTAGCACCTTAGGATTCTCTCCTCGACTACCTGTGTCGGTTTTGGTACGGGTTGCTTCACTTCGGCTTTTCTTGGAAGCACTTTCCCTACAGCAGCTTCGCCCGAAGGCTAGGCCTTGACTATTCCGTCAGTCTCCAGTAAGTACGGCACTCCGTCCCCTTTTTAGTGTGAGCAAGTATGGGAATATTAACCCATTGTCCATCCACTTCCCCGTTCGGGTTCGCGTTAGGTCCCGACTAACCCTCAGCTGATTAGCATGGCTGAGGAAACCTTAGTCTTTCGGTGAGCGGGTTTCTCGCCCGCTTTATCGTTACTTATGCCTACATTTTCTTTTCTATCCGCTCCACAATACCTCACAGTACTGCTTCGGCGCAAATAGAATGCTCTCCTACCAGATGTATCTAAAATACAAATCCATAGCTTCGGTAATATGTTTATGCCCGATTATTATCCATGCCGGACCGCTCGACTAGTGAGCTGTTACGCACTCTTTAAATGAATGGCTGCTTCCAAGCCAACATCCTAGCTGTCAATGCAGTCCAACCGCGTTGCTTCAACTTAACATATATTTTGGGACCTTAGCTGTTGGTCTGGGTTCTTTCCCTCTCGGACATGGACCTTAGCACCCATGCCCTCACTGCCGTAGAACATTTATTAGCATTCGGAGTTTGTCAGGAATTGGTAGGCGATGAAACCCCCGCATCCAATCAGTAGCTCTACCTCTAATAAACTTATATACGACGCTGCACCTAAATGCATTTCGGAGAGTACGAGCTATCTCCCAGTTTGATTGGCCTTTCACCCCTACCCACAGGTCATCCGAAGACTTTTCAACGTCAACCGGTTCGGTCCTCCACTCTGTGTTACCAGAGCTTCAACCTGCCCATGGGTAGATCACAAGGTTTCGCGTCTAATCCTACTAACTATCCGCCCTATTCAGACTCGCTTTCGCTCCGGCTCCGGACCTGAAGTCCTTAACCTCGCTAGTAAAATTAACTCGTAGGCTCATTATGCAAAAGGCACGCCGTCACAGCTTAATGCTGCTCCGACCGCTTGTAGGCGTACGGTTTCAGGTTCTATTTCACCCTTCTATTCGAAGTGCTTTTCACCTTTCCTTCACAGTACTTGTTCACTATCGGTCTTTCAGGAGTATTTAGCCTTGGAGGATGGTCCCCCCATATTCAGACAGGATTTCACGTGTCCCGCCCTACTCATTTATCACTTAAATATGCCTTTCATATACGGGGCTATCACCCTCTACGGCCGTTCTTTCCAGAACATTCTATTAAACATAAATTAGCTTTTGGGCTAATCCGCTTTCGCTCGCCACTACTTACGGAATCTCTTCGATTTCTTTTCCTCCGGGTACTTAGATGTTTCAGTTCTCCGGGTTTGCTCTCTAAATAAATTTAGAGTGACTGGTCTTCAACCAGACGGGTTGCCCCATTCGGACATCTGCGGATCAATTCGTGTGTGCCAATCCCCGCAGCTTTTCGCAGCTTACCACGTCCTTCTTCGCCTCTGAAAGCCTAGGCATCCGCCATACGCCCTTAACGATTTCTTTCCTAATATTAAATTAGTTCAGTATTTTTTGATAAATTAAATTTATCGATATTTTTATAAACTCGGCACTCGAAAGTGCTCGGTTATCTCTTTGTGATGTCTTTACCGTTAATGTCAATGATCTTAAATTCTTCTTGTCCAACTGATGAACGAATATTGTTTTTGGCTCTATCCGTAACTTTTAAATCAGTCTTCCAAAACTGTGGAGAATAAGGGAGTCGAACCCTTGACCTCCTGCGTGCAAGGCAGGCGCTCTAGCCAGCTGAGCTAATTCCCCCTCTAGTAGACTTCAGATTTTAGATCTCAGATTACAGACTTTATTGTCTGAGATCTGATGTCTTATATCTTCCCGTCTTATAATTAGTAGTCTCGGGCAGGCTCGAACTGCCGACCTCTACATTATCAGTGTAGCGCTCTAACCAGCTGAGCTACGAGACTGTCTGTTAGACTAACAGATTTCAGATAACAGATATCAGATTTAACTGACCATCCTATCTTCATCCTTGTCTCTCTCAATCCCTTTACTAATTTCTAGTGGGTTTTGTATTTTTTAATATAATCAACCAAACAAAAAACTAAAGCTTTACTTTGAATAAGTACTTGTATCCGAAGATACTAATTTTGTTTATCGTCTAAAAGACGCTCTAAAATGAGATGTTCCAGCCGCACCTTCCGGTACGGCTACCTTGTTACGACTTAGCCCTAGTTACCTGTTTTACCCTAGGCAGCTCCTGTTACGGTCACCGACTTCAGGTACCCCAGACTTCCATGGCTTGACGGGCGGTGTGTACAAGGCCCGGGAACGTATTCACCGCGCCATGGCTGATGCGCGATTACTAGCGATTCCAGCTTCATAGAGTCGAGTTGCAGACTCCAATCCGAACTGAGACCAGCTTTCGAGATTTGCATCACATCGCTGTGTAGCTGCCCTCTGTACTGGCCATTGTATTACGTGTGTGGCCCAAGGCGTAAGGGCCGTGATGATTTGACGTCATCCCCACCTTCCTCTCTACTTGCGTAGGCAGTCTCACTAGAGTCCCCAACTTAATGATGGCAACTAGTGACAGGGGTTGCGCTCGTTGCAGGACTTAACCTAACACCTCACGGCACGAGCTGACGACAACCATGCAGCACCTTGAAAAATGTCCGAAGAAAAGTCTATTTCTAAACCTGTCATTTCCCATTTAAGCCTTGGTAAGGTTCCTCGCGTATCATCGAATTAAACCACATAATCCACCGCTTGTGCGGGCCCCCGTCAATTCCTTTGAGTTTCATTCTTGCGAACGTACTCCCCAGGTGGCTAACTTATCACTTTCGCTTAGTCTCTGAATCCGAAAACCCAAAAACGAGTTAGCATCGTTTACGGCGTGGACTACCAGGGTATCTAATCCTGTTCGCTCCCCACGCTTTCGTCCATCAGCGTCAGTTGTTGCTTAGTAACCTGCCTTCGCAATTGGTGTTCTAAGTAATATCTATGCATTTCACCGCTACACTACTTATTCCAGCTACTTCAACAACACTCAAGACATGCAGTATCAATGGCAGTTTCACAGTTAAGCTGTGAGATTTCACCACTGACTTACACATCCGCCTACGGACCCTTTAAACCCAATAAATCCGGATAACGCTTGCACCCTCCGTATTACCGCGGCTGCTGGCACGGAGTTAGCCGGTGCTTATTCGTATAGTACCTTCAGCTAGATACACGTATCTAGGTTTATCCCTATACAAAAGAAGTTTACAACCCATAGGGCCGTCGTCCTTCACGCGGGATGGCTGGATCAGGCTCTCACCCATTGTCCAATATTCCTCACTGCTGCCTCCCGTAGGAGTCTGGTCCGTGTCTCAGTACCAGTGTGGGGGATCACCCTCTCAGGCCCCCTAAAGATCGCAGACTTGGTGAGCCGTTACCTCACCAACTATCTAATCTTGCGCGTGCCCATCTCTATCCACCGGAGTTTTCAATATCGAATGATGCCATTCAACATATTATGGGGTATTAATCTTCCTTTCGAAAGGCTATCCCCCAGATAAAGGCAGGTTGCACACGTGTTCCGCACCCGTACGCCGCTCTCAAGATCCCGAAAGATCTCTACCGCTCGGCTTGCATGTGTTAGGCCTCCCGCTAGCGTTCATCCTGAGCCAGGATCAAACTCTCCATTGTATGTTTGTCTGACTCACTCAAAGTTTTTTAACGCTTTAGTTTTTCCTTACTTGGTTGTTATATTGTATGTCAATGATCTTTATATCTTTCGCTTTTTAACGAAGCAATCTCTCTGTCAGTGTCGCTCCGTATTTGCGAGTGCAAAAGTAAAACTTTATTTTCATCTGACCAAATGTTTCGAAAGAAAATTTTAAAGTTTTTTAAGTAACCTTAATCTCTTTCCTAACCCTCAATCTCTCTACTCCTGCGCTCCCTTAATTGGGACTGCAAAGATACAAACTTTATTTTAACTCGCAACTTTTAAATCCTAAAAATTAAAAGTTTTTTTTTCGCCTGTCTCTCGTAGAATATAATGTTTATGCTTATCTAAAAGCTCCTCTGCGCTTACCGAATCCCTTTCGTTTTTCAGTGGGGCAAAGATAGAAACTTCATCCATTACCCGCAAGTTTATTTAACATAAAATTCATATTCGGGTAATATTTTTCTCTTAAAGCACTGGTACTATGAGAGAAAAATTTTAAACATTTGTTTGGGGATTGGAGGGAAAGAGTTCGAGGGTATGAGAGTTGGGGAAAAATGGGGGTGTTTCTATATGATATATCATCTATATAATGATGAGTAATGAGTAATGAGTAATGAGTAATGAGTAATGAGTAATGAGTAATGGAAGGTATACATTATATATAACACATGGGGGAAGTTTTCAGAATTATTTTGAAATAGGTTTGGGCTAAAGCCAATGGCTGGGCGTTTATTTTATTTGAGTGGGCTAAAGCCCACTCCTATTGATGGGCTTTTGTACGTTGGAAATTATAGATAGAGGTTTATTTTAATAATGCGATGTTGAGATCCTTAAGGATGACAAAAATGGTGCGGAGGCAAATAGAGAAATAAAGAGACTGAAGGATATGATGATTATTCTCTAAGATTGTTTTATGAAAAAACGCAGTGTTTTTTTATTTCCCACAGATGACACGGATTTTCACAGATGATAGTGCTGGTTGTATTATGAGTAGGTTTCTTGTATATCTAATTGAAATAATCATTCGATCTTCTTAAAGCAATGGGGAGCTTTTGTGGGAACTCTTACCGGAATAGAAGATTACACGTCACCAATGACAAAGACTTCAGGAGATATGGATGTATACTTATATATAAGAAGACAGGTTTTTATAAAAACACATTCTAGTTATTAATCATGTGAAAACTTACCTATGCAATAAAACCTATCATCTATTACTTATTACTCGTTATTTATAATGTATGTCTACTACCCTAGCCCCGATAGTAACGGTTACCCCGCAACAGGGTTTGGAGAGGTCGAGGGTTTGAGCGTTGGTGGGTAAAGGCGTGAGGAGTAAGAGTGGATAGCGGGAAATAGCTCCTGAAAAGGTTTAAGGAAATGAAAAGAGCTTATACTATATTATATAATTATATAGATCTTTTTTGTCTGATTCATCTGCTCAACTATAATAATAGATGCAATAGTCATAAAAGCGGAATCTATTTTTTTCTGATTGCTTACATTTGTACTACATTCTTACTATATTAAGGATGAAATGAATTCATATATGACAGACAGAAGATATAAAGAAACGGTTCATACAGATACAAACCACTACGAATATACTACAGTAACCCACGATAAAAATAAAGTAAGAATCTATACCTTGAAGAACGGGCTGAAGGTTTTCCTTGCCCAAAACTTTGATGCACCAAGGATACAAACTTTTATTCCGGTACGAACAGGCAGTAATAATGATCCGGCAGATAACACCGGACTGGCTCATTATCTTGAGCACATGATGTTTAAAGGAACATCTAAGATAGGAACTCAAAACTGGGGAAAAGAAAAGGAACTTATAGATCAAATTTCGGAACTTTATGAGGAACACAAAACTGAGCAGGATCCTGAAAAGAAAAAAGATATTTACAAAAAGATAGACGAAGTTTCTCAGGAAGCAAGCCAGTATGCTATTGCCAATGAATATGACAAGGCTATTTCTTCGTTAGGAGCTACGGGAACGAATGCTCATACCTGGTTTGATGAAACGGTCTATAAAAACAATATTCCGAATAATGAACTGGAAAAATGGTTAAAAATAGAAAAGGAAAGATTTTCTGAGATTGTTCTCCGCCTCTTCCATACAGAACTGGAATCTGTTTATGAGGAATTCAACAGGGCTCAGGATAATGATACGAGATTGGTTAACTATGAACTGATGTCGGCTCTATTTCCGACCCACCCTAACGGACAGCAAACTACACTGGGCAAACCTGAACATTTGAAAAATCCTTCTATGAAGGCTATTCATAAGTATTTTGATGAATACTATGTTCCTAATAATTATGCTATGGTATTGGTTGGGGATTTTGATTTCGAAGAGACGATTCAGTTGGTAGACCAATATTTTGGGACTATTCCTTATAGAGAGCTTCCGAAAAAGACCCCGATTATTGAACAACCCATTACAGAAGTTGTTGAAAGAACGGTGAAAAGTCCTACTACTCCAAGGGTTCAGCTGGCCTGGAGAACGGATAGTTATGGAACCAGAAATGCGATGCTTGCTGATATTGTTGTGAATATTCTGAGTAACAGAGGGGAAGCCGGCTTATTGGATCTTCATATCAATCAGACTCAGAAAATGCTTTGGGCACAGGCATTTTCCGTGGGATTAAAACAATACGGTTATTTTTCTATTGTTGCTGTTCCGAAAGAAACCCAAACGTTGCAAGAAGCAACGAATATGGTTCTGGAGGAAATTGAACTTATCAAGAAGGGAGATTTTCCGGACTGGATGCTTCCTGCGATCATCAATGATTTCAAGCTTCAGAGAATGAAAGGACTTGAAACGGCAGAAGGCTTAGCTACTACTCTATATGATATTTATATAAAGGGGATAAGCTGGGAGCAGGAGTTGAATGAAATGGATGAGTATGAAAGCTTCACTAAGGAAGACATTATCAGTTTTGCCAATGATTTCTTTAAAAACAATTATGTTGTTATTAATAAGGAAAAAGGAGTTAATGATAAGTTACTTAGAGTGGACAACCCAGGGATTACCCCTGTTAAGATTAATCGTGATGCACAATCTGAGTTTTTAAAGGAGATCTTAGCTGATAAAACAGAAGATATTAAACCTGAATTCGTTGATTATCAAAAGGAAATCGCAACTGACGAAATCAAAGGGAAGAAATTAAGTTTTGTAAAGAATAAGTACAACGATATTGCCCAGGTTCATTTTATTTTTCCTTTTGGAAGTGATCATGATCGTGAACTTGGAATTTCCACTCAACTTCTTCAGTATTTAGGGACAGATGAGTTTTCTCCTGAGGATTTGAAAAAGGAGTTTTTCAAAATTGGAATCAGCAATGATTTTAAAACAAGCAATAATCAATTATTAATCTCTCTGAGCGGATTGGAGGAAAATATTGAAAAAGGAATTTCACTTCTTCAGCAATGGATGTATCGTGTACAGCCGGATCAAGAGATCTACAATCAATTTGTAGGAACCGTGCTGGAAAACCGTCAGGCTGTAAAGAAAGATAAAAACCGTATCATGACAGCGCTTACTACTTATACCAAATTAGGAAGTACTTCTCGTTTTACAGACATCATTTCTAAGGAGGAGCTTGAAAGCACTAAGGCTGAAGTATTTACTGACCGAATGAAGCAATTGTTCAAATATCCTTACCAGATTTTCTTTTATGGAAAAGACTTTGAAGCATTCAAAGGATATATTGGTGAATATACAGAAACTGAAAGCCTTCAGATTCCTGAACCCAGACAATATCCTGAACCTGCTACCGGAGGAAATGTATACTTTATCGACTATGATATGGTTCAGATGGAAATGAGTAAAGTGGGTAAGGGAAATATGGTTAATCCTGCTTATTTTGGAAAGATGAATGTTTTCAATGAATATTTTGGTCGGGGATTATCTTCCATTGTTTTCCAGGAGATTCGTGAGAGTAAAAGTTTAGCCTATTCCGCCTATGTTTCTTATTCAGCCAATGCAGAATTAAATCATCCGGATTATGTTACCACTTATATCGGGACACAACCGGATAAATTGATGATTGCTGTTGATACAATGGATGAGCTGATGAATGAACTTCCTGAGGTTACCATCCAGTTTGAAAATGCCAAAAATGCGGCTTTAAAACAGATCGCTTCTACCAGAGTTACCAGAGGCAATATCTTCTTCAACACTTTAAGATTGAAGAAGCTGGGGATTGATCATGATTTCAGAAAAGATATCTTTAATCAGATTCAGGTATTGAAATTTGAGGATATCAGAGAGTTTTATCAATCGGAAATTCAATCCGTAGATTTTAATACAGCGATTATCGGTAAAAAGGAAAACCTAAATATGGAAGCTGTAAGTAAAATGGGAACCTTTACAGAAGTAAGTCTGAAAGACATTTTCGGACATTAAAAATAAAAGAACCGCTCAATATCTTTATTGAGCGGCTTTTTTATGTTATTAGCTCATCATCACCTATGTCATCATACAATCTCCATCTCCATCCTGTAAGTGGGGATTAAAATTCTCTGGAAGGCTCTTTAGTAATTCTTTACGGAAAAGGTAATCTCGTTTGAAATCCTTTTCATAGATTCTGGATAATGATTTAGACTCCTTTATTTTCTCATTAAGTGTTTCATTGTAAACGGTCATCATTTTTATCTTATTTTGAATGATAAAAATGTTTAAAAACTGAATAAACTTATGGATACTTGAATTTCCGTTTGAAAAAATATAAGGAATTCTAAGATGACCATCCCGTAAAAGCAATAATGATACGGTTTCCAGATTACCTTGTTTGTCATATACCTTAACCCAAACATATTTAAAAACCTCAGCATAGCTGGAAAAGAAATAGTTATCATCTCTTTTTCTGCCTTCCAAAATCCATGGATTTTTCGTAAAATAGTTTATTTCATCTACCGTTCGCTGACCATGATATGAGGAGGCAAAGTTTTTGATTTCTGTATCCATCTGATTCAATACTTCAAATCTGAACTTTGGCTTCCCTGTTCCTATATTTTTTATTCCAATCAGAGTATTTGCTATAGTATCTGAAAGATGCAAAAGAGGCCTGAAATTCTTTACCCATATTTTTTTTTCTGAGAGAACCGTTGCTGAATCTAGTCTGAAATAATATCGCTTCCCGTTTTTAGGAAAAAAACTCTCAATGCTTCCTATATGATGAAAGAAAACCTCTGCTTCTTTTGTAAATTCTGCCATGATAACATGATTATTATACTCATCCAAAGCTTTTTGCAGAAGTGCTTTTGCTACTTTCTTCCCTCTGAACTCATTGCTTACATACAATGTACTTAACCAGGCAAACCTGATGGCTTTTCTTTCAATTTCAAAAAAATCCGGGAGACACCCCATATATCCAGCTAATCTTCCTTCATAAAAGGCAAGAATAAGGAGTGTCTGCTCTTTAGTTGCTTTTGGATTATGGATATGTGACATCGCACGATGTTCCGTAATGGGAAGAAAATCATACTGCCTGAATTCACCGGATGATACAAAATCTTCAAGTTCTTTTTTATTGAATGTCTTCAGCTGTATCATCTTCTCACAATAGTATTTTTATTCATCAGCTTTTTCAACTTAAAATAAGCGATTTCTTTTTTCAGGATTCTTTCTGCACTTTCACCTGTTTCCATTGGAATTCTCTGGTAATTCCTTTTTACACTGTCTAGTTTAATTCCTGCTGCCCCAAAACTACAATACATTTCTTTGTTTTTAAAAAGCGCCTCAAAGAAATCATTTTTCACTCCGAAATCAGTAAAAGGAAAGGCAAAACTCTCATACAGGAAATCATTTTGTTTTAAATACACAAAGGTTTTATCTATTGATTCTATCTGTTGCTCCAGAGATAAATTTCCGAATTTCGGATGATCCCAGCTATGAGATGATATTCCAAAGCCTCTATTAGTAAGATTTTTTAATTCTTCCGTGTTCAGGTAAGGCTTGTGTTCTTTTAAATAGGACTTAAAATCAACTTCTAACTTTTCAGCAAGCGAATCCAGAATGGCTTTTTCCTGATAAGTAATTTTTAGAATCTCGTTTTTCAATGTTTCTTTTTCAGCTTTGCTACCGAGAGAAAGAATGTTGCTTATCTCAGAATGTATAGTCTTCTTTTTTTCTAAAGCTTCTATCAACAGACTAGCTTTACACCTGAACATGATTTCTCTATTGTCAATGAAAGCCGGGTTTATAAAATTGCAGGCGTAAATTCCTTTACGCTCTAATATAGGAGCAACTATGTCATAAAATTCTCTGAGACCATCATCAAAGGTAAGTAAAGCGAACTTTTTTTGAGGTTTGAAATTTCCTGAAGTGAAATCTTTGAATTCTTGCCAGTTTACCCATTGAAAATGTTTTGAAAGGCAGTCAATATCTGCTTCAAACTGTCTAGTATTCTTGTATTGGATCACATGTCTGATATGGGGAATCTTTTCATCGGAAACACAATGATAAACAGGTAAACAGTAATTCAACGGAAAAGACTTTCCGAAATGATCTGTTTCAAAAGCAGTAAATAGATTAATGATCTGATCTTTCATCCTAAAAATAAAAAGAATCTATTCGAAATAAATTCAAATAGATTCTTTAAAGGTATAACTTTTTAAAATTATTTTATTACTTTCATTTCATCAACAAGCCATTTAGCATCTGCGAATTTATCAACGATGAAAAGAATATATTTTGTATCTACCATGATGTTTCTGCTGAAACGTGGGTCGAAGTTAATATCACTCATAGTTCCCTCCCACTGTCTGTCGAAGTTAAGACCTATCAGATTTCCATTGGCATCAAGAGTTGGACTTCCTGAATTCCCCCCTGTTGTATGGTTGGTTGCTGTAAATCCTACAGGAACATCACCAGTTTTATCTTTATAGATTCCGAAGTCTTTCTTGTTGTAGAGCTCAATCAATTTCTTAGGAACGTCAAATTCATAATCTCCAGGAATATATTTCTCCATTACTCCGGCAAGATGAGTCTGGTACCCGTAAGAAACTGCATCTCTTGGAGCGGAACCTTTAACCTTACCATAAGTTACACGAAGGGTAGAGTTAGCATCCGGGAAGAATTTTCTATCTTTATCCGTTTCCATTTGCTGAGCCATAAACTTCTTCTGTAAAGCATCAATTTTGGTCTGAATTGAAGAATATTGTGGATCTGCTGCTTTCATATAGGTCTCTTTCATAGAAACATAAAGCTGATAGATAGGATCTTTCTTCAGTGTTTTAATTAGTTTATCCTGATTAGAGAATGCCTTATCGATGTCTGTAGTGAGCGTTGCTCCATTTACAGCTGTTCTCCCTGTAATGATAGAGTTTTTTGACATATCTTCAACCAGAGGAATGTTTGCATTTTCATCCTTATACTTGTTGAATCCTGCCGGTAAAAATTGTGGAGCTGTTTTATTGGTATATAAAGCCAATAGTTTTGCTGTTACTTTAGCATCAAGCTCTGCGCTATAGTCTTTATAGAAAGAAGTTAATTTTGTTTTTAGCTTCGTAAGCTCCTTCTCATCCATTCTGCCAGCTTCTACAGTACCTACAAAGTCATAATAATCTCCTGCCAGCTTCAAAGTCTCAGCATTTCTTACCACTTCTGTGTAATAAGCATTGTTTAACGCATAAGGAGCCTGTTCATTGTAAAGTTTGTTCAGTTGATCTAACGTTGTCTTAACTTCAGGGTTTTTAGAGACTAAAGCACCCTCATACATTACTTTTTTCTCAACTGCATTGGATTTTTTCAATCCTTCTACTTCACCGATCCATTTTTTCCAGTAATTGGCTACAGATGCATATTTGGAAGCATATTTAATACGTGTTTCGTTATCTGCACGCATTTTTTCGTCCAATGTTTTTAGAGCTACATCACGTACAGCAATTCTTGCAGGATCAATTTCATTCATGATTTTTTCTACTGCTACTGCCGGAAGATATTCTGTAGTTCTCCCTGGGAATCCGAAAACAAATGTGAAATCATTTTCATTCTTATCCTTGATGGAAACCGGTAAATAATGTTTCGGAACGTAAGGTACGTTATCTTTTGAATACTCTGCAGGCTTGTTGTCTTTGTCTGCATAGATTCTGAACATTGAGAAATCTCCGGTATGTCTAGGCCAAACCCAGTTGTCTGTATCACTTCCGAATTTCCCGATGCTTTGAGGTGGTGCCCCAACAAGACGGATATCTTTATAGGTTTCGATTGTATAAGCATAGTACTTGTTTCCATAGTACATTGGCTTTATCATAATCGATTGGTACGATTCAATTTTCTGAGAGTTTTTATAAACTTCAATATTGTTATTGATCTTTTTGGTAAGCTCAGGTTCTGTAAGATGATCTGTTCCTTCCAAAATCTGGAAGCTCACATCTTTTATATCTACAATAAAATCTACTTTTACTCCCGGGTTAGGAAGCTCGCCATTCATATTTTTAGCCCAGAAACCATTTGAAAGAAGGTCATTCTGAACCGTAGAATGTGCCTGAATCTGACCAAACCCACAGTGGTGGTTAGTCAGTAACAATCCCTTAGGAGAAATAATCTCCGCGGTACATCCGCCGTTAAACTGTACTACAGCATCCTTTATGCTAGGTTTCTGAGGATTGAAAATATCTTTTGCAGAGATTTTCATTCCTAAATCCTTCATTTCCTTTTCATTCAGTTCTGTAGGAATCCACATTCCACCATATTGTTGTGCAAATGCCATTGCAGCCGGCAAAAGAAATACGGATAAAAGTATCTTTTTTGTCATAATCAAAATTTTGCCCGAATTTACGAAGAAAAATAAGAATAGGACCCATAAAACACGGGTAAAATATCAACTGTCAATTTTGCTTCGCAAGTGAAGAGGGAATTCTTGTTGAATATAAAGAATGGACAAGTGAATTGACTATTGACATCTCTCCTTCTTTATCATTCTCTCTGGCTCATTCTCTTGGCTCAATTTTTGTTTCAAGTTTGTCAGTTTAAAAAACATACTTAAATTAATTATTATGATGAAAAACAAAACACTTATCTTTGGAATTGGAGCGGCCTTATTCCTTGCTTCATGCTCTAAAAAAGAAACGGTAGATGCTAAAACATCAGCTACAGATTCTGCTCAAGCAACAGCTACAGACAGTACAGTTCACCCTGTAACAAGTGCACTGGGAGATACTTCAGAGAATTCTTTGGATTGGAGTGGTACTTACGAAGCCGTGGTTCCATGTGCTGACTGTCCGGGAATCAAGACTTCATTAACCCTTAACAATAATAATACTTTCAGTATTACAGAAGAATATCTGGAAAGAAAATCAAAGAATGAAGACAAAGGTTCTTTCACATGGGATGCTGCAGGAAGCATTATTACCTTAAAAGGTAAAACAGCAAACTATAAATATAAAGTTGGTGAAAATATGCTTTTCCAGCTTGATATGGATGGAAAAGAAATTGATGGGCCTAACAAGGATCTGTATGTATTCAAGAAAAAATAAAAATAAAGGCTTCGGCCTTTATTTTTTTGCTTTATTCTAAAACTGATAGGCTATGATCTTTGAATCAACAACCAAGTCTATTATCAATCCCTCATGATGGGTACTCTTACCTGTCAGTCTCCAGGTTGCAGTGATATTACCTTGTGTATATTGTTGTTTGATTAATAAATACTTTAAATGGTGTTTTCTAAAAAGTTCTTCACAATGTTTTAAGTCAGCTGAATTTGTTACACCTATTCTATATTCCCTGATCTTGTTGTAATTATCTATAAAATTTTGCAGATAGGTTAATGCGCTCAGAATAATAAGCACTAAAGCTGTTCCCAGAAGGGAAAAATAAACATATCCTGATCCTACCGCCATTCCTATGGAAGCTGTTGCCCAAATGGTAGTTGCTGTTGTAATTCCTTCGATCTTATTTTCACCTTTAAAGATCACTCCAGCTCCCAAAAAACCAATTCCTGTAATGATATTAGCTGCCAGACGATCCGGATTGGCAACGCCTATTTTAATGGAAAGGATGGTAAATAAGCAGGCGCCAAAACAAACGAGAATAAAAGTACGCAAGCCAGCTGACTTATTACGATACTCCCGCTCCGCACCAATTAGCAATCCGAGGACTACGGAAATAAAGATCAGCAGCAATTCATTTTTAACCACATAATGGTCCTGTAAAAATTCCATTTTCAAGATTTAATGATAGAATAAATGTACAATAAAAAAGTTTTACGGAACTATTTTTGATACCCAGACTTTATGGAATACTACGTAAAAAACGGAATGTAACAGAAAACTTTTGTAATATTACACTTCGAATTGGAAAAATAAGTCTTGCTCTTAATTTTTCAACCTAAAAAATGAGTTTTACATGTTATACAAATCAATACCATGGAAAGCTCATTCTAAATGATTATATTAAATAATACAACAAACAATACATTATGGACAAAGAAATTTCTCACTTCTGGCTGGGGTATTTTAAAAATGAAGAAGAATTTTATGCTTTTGTAGAAGAGGATGAAAATTATTATCTGGAAGAGGAAAATGATGATCAGTATGTTTCAAAATTTGCAGAGTCTCAGAACATCAAATGGTTTGATGATGACTTTATAGAATACGGTTTTGAAGATGAAAGATTGGGGCTGGTTGAAAAGTTTTCAGAATATTCATATGCAGACCAGTGGCTTCCGATTCTAGAGCAAAAGCTTAATGATCTAAGTCTGGATACGCCTGTCAATGCAATCGTTTTTGCCAGCAGATTCGTGATCCCTAATCCTGTTTCAGTGGATGGAGAGGAAAACAAATTATATTACATCGGAGAGATTGAATTTGACGTTTAAATATGATTAAGATTTTAATATCATTCCGGTTATGAATAAGAAATTAATATGGATTAATCTGATAATAGCCCTGCTCCTTGTTGTGGCATATATCTTTAATTCTTATATCATCAACGATCCAATGATGTTTGATCTGCCTTATATCATTAAAGAATCAAGATTAGAATACCTGGCTGTAATATTTGCTTTTGCAGCCTTGTTTTCTTATCTGATAAGCAGTCTCAATTTTAAAAAATTAAATTTCAAGGCTAAATTTCTTCGGGTATTTCCTGTAACCAATGGTCTTGTTTTATTATTTTTCGCCTATCTCTCAGCAAGTGATTTTTTGAAAATACAAAAAGTAATCTCTCAAAGAGAATATGAATATCTCCAACAGGCTGAAAAGGGTATTAAAAATGACAAAGTAATCCTGGAATATGCTGGCGGTCTGTCTGTACTGACGCAAGACTCCCAAACGATTCATCACATAGATAGTATTCGAAAAAAGTATGGGATAACTTATAGGAATACGGGTTGTATAATTGATCCCATTGACAATAAAGCCCAAAATAAATACGCTGAAATAGTTACTCTTTATCTTGAAAAAAGGAATGGCAAAAACTGGCAGGATAATATGCAGAAGGAAATTGACCAGCTTAAGCAACCCCACGGAGAGTGAATGAAAAAGAATTATTTCTATAAAAAATGACTAAAATACGTTAACCCGTAAATAATTTTCAACTGTTCAAAATATTTTTGTACATCAAAAGATTATAAATATGTCATTAAATAAATGTCCTCAGTGTCAAAACCAAATTAACGATACTGCATTTTTTTGTCCTCAATGTGGTTATTCCATCAAAGATCATTCAAAAAAAACATCATCTTCACCCGCTTCCAATCCCCCTAAAAAGCAAAATAATGGATGTGCAGTCGCATTATTATTTATGGGTATTGCATTTATAATATTTCTAGTCAGTAAATGCTCCGGAACAAAAGATAATTCTGCTATAACGACTAATAGCGTACATAAAATTTCCAAAGAAGACAGTATTAAAAATCAAGCTAGAATTGATAGCATAAATCAGCTAGAAAAAATTGAAGAAGAAAAATTCTTAAAAACAAAGGCTGGGAAAATTTATAAAAAGCATCCGGAATGGTCAAAAGAAGACTGCATTAGTATTTCTGAAAATAAAATTTGGATTGGAATGCGTTATGAAATGCTTGTATATATGAGAGGGAAACCTAATAATGTAAATACTTCAAATTATGGAAATGGTCCTCATTATCAAGCATGTTGGCATGATTATGATGCGTCCTGTTTTTATTTTGATGAAAGTCAAATTATCACTTCATATAACTAAATAAACAAAGGTGAGTTATTATACTCACCTTTGTTCTTAATTTATTTATGATTGATATAAAAATTAATGTGCTTCCAGCCAGTTATTCCCAACTCCAATTTCTACTAATAACGGAACCTGTGTTTTCAAAGCATTTTCCATTTCAATTTTAATTAGTTTTGAAGCGGCTTCAATTTCGTCTGCCGGAGCTTCGAATACCAATTCGTCATGTACCTGAAGCAGCATTTTAGTCTTCATTTGTTGTTCTTCCAATTCTCTATCTATTTTAATCATTGCCAACTTTACAACATCGGCTGCACTTCCTTGTACCGGAGCGTTCACAGCATTTCTTTCTGCATGCCCTCTTACTACGAAATTGTTGGAATTAATATCTTTTAAGTGGCGCTTTCTTCCCAGAATAGTTTCAACATATCCCATCTGACGGGCCTTGTTTACCTGCTCTGCCATGTATTCCTTCAGTTTTGGATAGGTTTCGAAATAGGCTTCGATCATCTGTTTGGCTTCCGTACGGGATAATCCGGTTTGTTCTGCTAATGCAAAAGCTCCCTGGCCGTAAATAATTCCAAAGTTTACTGTCTTGGCCTGGCTTCTTTGCGTTTTTGAAACTTCTTCCAAAGGAATTTTAAAGAGTTTTGCAGCAGTAGACGCGTGAATATCTTCTCCATCCTGGAATGCTTTAATCATATTGTCTTCTCCTGAAATTTCAGCAATAAGACGAAGTTCGATCTGTGAGTAATCGGCAGAAATAATCTTCTTTCCTTCTCCAGAAACAAAGGCTCCACGGATCTGCTGTCCTCTCAATGTTCTGATCGGAATATTCTGCAGGTTCGGATTCACACTTGCCAAACGACCTGTTGCAGCTGTAGTCTGAGAGAAATTGGTATGCACTCTATTATCTAATTTATCAATCTGCGACGGCAATGCGTCTACATAGGTTGATTTTAATTTCTGATAGGTTCTGTATTCCAGAATATGCTTGATGATTTCATGCTTTGAAGCCAGTTTCTGAAGTACATCTTCCGAAGTAGCATATTGTCCTGTTTTCGTTTTTTTGGCTTTTGGATCAAGCTGCATTTTTTCAAACAAAATTTCTCCTAGCTGCTTTGGAGAATTCATATTGAATTCTTCTTCTGAAAGCTCGAAAATCGTTTTTTCCAGCTCTCTCAGGTCATTTTCAAGATCAATACTTTCCTGTGCCAGCCACTTTTCATCTAAGGAAATTCCGGTAAGTTCCATTTTTGCCAGAACTTCCATCAAAGGCATTTCAATATTGAAGAAAAGATCTTCCAGGTTTTCTTTTTTTAGTTGTGGAGCAAACAACTCATACAATTGGAAGGTTACATCTGCATCTTCCGCAGCATAATCTGTTTGTGTTCTAAGGTCTGCATCTCTGAAGGTTCCTTGTTTTTTTCCTTTTTTTCCAATGATTGTTTCAATGGAAACAGGTTTATAATTCAGAAATACTTCAGAAAGATAGTCCATGCCATGTCTTCCATCAGGATTCAACAGGTAATGGGCAATCATGGTATCAAACATCGCTCCTTTAACAGTGATGTCGTACTGTTTTAATATTTTATAATCGAATTTTAAATTGTGAGCGATTTTCAGTAAATCTTCTTTCTCAAAAAACGGTCTGAAGATTTCAAGGGTTTGTAATACTTCTTCTCTACTTTCAGATAAAGGAATATAATATGCTAACCCTTTTTTATAAGAAAAACTCATTCCTACCAGTTCTGCTTCCAGCTCATTCAATGAAGTGGTTTCTGTGTCAAAACATACCGCTCTTTGTTTCAAAAGATTGTCTACCAGTTTTTTCTGAGCTTTTGGATTATCAACAAACTGATAAAGGTGATCGTTATGTTCAATAGAAGATTTTGTAGAAGTTGCCTGATCCAATTCTTCGAAATTGGCAAAAAGATCAAGCTGCATTGCCTGTCCTTTTATTTCTGTTCCCGTGGGAGTCTGTTTCACTTCCACTTCACTTACGACAACGGTTTCTGTTACTGCCGGAGCAAAGGCTCTGTAAAGATTTTCATACAGTCTTCGGAATTCTATTTCTTCGAAAACTTCCTTTACTTTTTCAAAATCAGGAGTTTCCAGATCGTATTGTTCCTGATGGAATTCTATCGGGGCATCACATATAATAGTTGCCAGTTTTTTAGACAAAATGCCACGTTCTGCAGAGGCTTCTACTTTTTCTTTCAGCTTTCCTTTCAGCTTATCTGTATTTGCCAATAGGTTTTCAATGCTTCCAAATTCTTTAAGGAATTTCATCGCAGTCTTCTCTCCTACGCCTTCCAATCCAGGGATGTTATCCACTGCATCTCCCATCATGGCCAGATAATCGATGACCTGTTTTGGGTCTTCAATCTCATATTTGGCTTTCACTTCTTCTACGCCAAGAATTTCGATATCCCCTCCTTTTAATCCCGGCTTATAAATTTTGATTTTATCTGTAACCAACTGAGCAAAGTCTTTATCAGGAGTTACCATGAAAGTGGTATACCCTTCTTTTTCGGCTTTGCATGCAATGGTACCTATCACATCATCTGCTTCATACCCTTCTACTCCAAGAATTGGAATGTGCATTCCTTCCAGAATCCTGTGAATATATGGAACGGCAATTTTGATGGCTTCAGGAGTTTCACTTCTGTTCGCTTTATAGTCAGCGAAATCATCAGTTCTTACGCTTGCTCTTCCTACATCAAAAACAACTGCTAAATGAGTAGGTTTTTCTCTTCTGATCAATTCGATCAAGGAGTTGGTAAAGCCAAAGATGGCAGAAGTATCCAAACCGGTGCTTGTTAATCTCGGATTCCTGATCAATGCGTAATATCCTCTGAAAATCATCGCATAAGCATCGATGAGAAACAGCCTTTTATCTTGTGTTGCGTCCATATTATCTATAATGAACAAATATAAGAAAATAGGAAGATAAGTTGCTAGTTTTGGAATGGATTCGGGATGCGTGGTTCGTGATTTGAGATAGAAGACTGAATGGTATAAAATGTTGGGTGAGCTTCTAATCTCTAATTAGCAATCGTGGTTTTCGTAGTTCAACTGTTCCATTCTCTTCTCATAGCTTTCCATATCTTTTTTGCCTATGCTTACTTTTTTCAACTGTACCGGAATTTGTTTTTTACCGTCCGGGCTTATCCAGGTTCCATTCATGGTTTCGCCTTCTTTCTTTAGAATCATCAGTCCTGTGAAGCCTTCTTCTACCATCGCAAACTGTTGATTGATTCCTTCTGTAACATTAAGTTGCAGCCAATTGCTTACTTTTTCGTAACGGTACATACCATTATAGTAAGGATCTCCGCCACAGCCGTTTTCTACAGATTGTAAAAATAAGGTTACCGGCATTTTTCCGTTCACTGTACCTTTGTATAGAGAGGAAGTATTTTGTGCCTGTAAAGTAATGAATGAAATTGTAAAAGTGAGAGTTAACAGAATTTGTCTGAACATTTTTATATAATTTTAGTCGTGTAGAGTAAAAAACAGAACAGTATACTCTATAAGCATACTGTTCCATTAGTTTTTTTAAGTTTTGTTGTTCTGGCTTATTTACCAGCAGATGGCCAAAGCCCAGCGTACTGAGAAGTACCGTAGTCAATAGTTTCAGCACTGATTACGAAGCTGATTAGCATACTGTTGCTGTCAATAGCATCAAAGTCTACTTCGTGTTGGATAACATATCCGTTTTCCCACTTCAGGTTAATTAATGTTCCTTCTTCGTGAGATTTATTAAAGATAATCTCTCCTACAGTTGGCTTATATTTTCCGTTCAATAAGCTTTCAAGGATGTCTGATTTTTCAGTAGCTTCTACTGTAACTTTGATAAGTGCGTTAGAAGGATCTGATGCTACACGTCCTGATACGTCAGTTGATCTTGATACGCTGTAGTTCATTTTTAATAATTTCTGACCTTCTCCGTTGTTGAATTTTAAGATTCCTCTTGAATTTCTTTCTGCCATGATTGTAAATTTTAATCGTTAGTAATATTTATGTTATTCGATAATTGTATGACAAAGATAGAGTCCTCAAAATTGAAAAAAAAGCTTTTGGAAGGAAATCTGAAAAATTGTAGTAGTTTTACGATTTTATGTCGTAATTCTACGACAATGGAGTTAAAATACCACACAAACTATTAATAATAAATATTTTAACTATAATCACAAAAAAACATAAATATATTAATTATTACACCACAAAGAGAAATACTATGTTACAAAACATACTTTATGACAGCTAAGAAACCATTCAAACCTCATCATTTTTAAAGGATAGAATACTAATATACATTCTAAAACTTATTATTCTTTTTATGGTCAAAATCAACAATAATAGAAATCATATTATCCGTTTCGCTAATAGAGCATCTTTTTAATAATTAATACCCTACTCCCTTCATGAATCAGGAAACATTTTTTTATAATCCTTTCGAGGAATTATAAATGTAAGATAGTCAAAAACAGACTCTTTATAAACCCTTTCCATATATACAGGATCAAAATCATTATTCTTATCTATACTGAATCGCTTCTCTGTGGAGAGTTCACCTTCTTTAATTTGCGATTGTACTTCAGGTGTCCTTATGGCTTCTTTTACTCCTGCATAATACAAAATGGGAATTGGATTTTCTAATGTTCCATAATCTTCATTATTCAGAAAATATTTATTTACTTTTATATTTAAAACTTTACCTTTTCCAATATTATTAGAAAGCCACCCACTTTCTGCCAATTGTAAAAGGGAATAATATTTTTTTTGAGATTTATCATAGAAAGTAAAAGTGTAATAGGTATAATTACCAGAGCCATCTCTGCTTAAAAATGAAGAAACTGTTTTAGTGTGATATCCTAAGTATTTTTCACCTAATTTTAGTGGTCTATTAAACCAAACCGTTACTTCAGTAGTAACAGAGTTATCCATAAAACGGTTAATTTCCTTCTCCGTAACTGCAGGAGGTTTAAAAAAGAAAATATTGATTAAATAAATAACAACAGGAACTAAAACCAATACTCCTATTGCATATCCTATTGCTTGTAAAAATTGATTTTTCATCTATTTTCATTTTGGAAACATCTTTTTATAATCTTTTTTAGGAATTATAAATGTAAGATATTTAAAAACAGACGCTTTATAAACCCTATCCATATATACAGGATCAAAATCATTATTTTTATCTATGCCGAATTGTTCCTCTGTAGAAAGTTCACTTTCTTTAAACTGTGTCTGTACTTTAGGTGTTCTTATGGCCTCTTTTATTCCTGCATAATACAAAACGGGAATTGGATTTTCTAAAGTTCCATAGTTTTCATTAGTTAGAAAATACTTATTTATTTTTACATTTAAAGTATCTCCCTGTTTAATGTTCCTAAATATATATCCACTTTCTGCTAATTGCAAGAGCGAAAAATATTTTTTATTAGATTTATTATAAAAAGTATAAGAAGTATAATTATAATTTCCTGATCCATTTCTACTTAAAAATGATGAAACTGTTTTGGAGTGTCTTCCTAAGTATTTTTCACTTATGGTAAGAGGTCTATCAAACCAAACAACTATTTCCGTATTATTAGAATTTTCCATGAAACGGTTAATTTCCTGATCTGTAACTACAGGAGATTTAAAAAAGAAAATATTGATTAAATAAATAGCAACAGGAACTAAAATTAATACTCCTATTGCATATCCTATTGCTTGTAAAAACTGGTTTTTCATATTATTACCCTTCTTGTGCCACTATACTAATTCCACCTTTATCATTTTTTTCTCCAGCTGCATTCACATCATCCGCTGATAATGCTACATCTATACTTTCATTATTTTTACTTTCTTCATATTGATCTACAGAATAATCTATTCCAAAGTTAATCATTCCGCCAAGAAAACCTTTTAGCAATCCGCCACCTAGTCCTTTCCAATTAAATGCTGTAGATTGTGATCTCATTAAAATATCCTGCGCTAATCTGGCTGATTCAGCTGAGGCCACTCGACCTGCTGCCTGCCTTTCTATAGCCTCCATTCCATACTGCTGAGCCTGTCTCAATAAAGCCTGATTTCTAGCCGTAACAGTCATTCCCTCTTCAATCAACGCTCCAGGCGATCCAATTGCTCCATTTATACCTTCCTGTTTTGCAGCATCTCCAGACTGGTCTAAAAAAGATTTGTTTTTTTGTTCCTTATCTGTAAACCTCAATTTTGTATTAGCATCCCTTACTTTTTGCTTATCACTCTCACCATTCCAATAATTATAAACTGCAAGCGGAGCTCCTACTAAGATTCCGATAGGTGAAAAGGTAGTCGCTACGGTTATTACTCCCATTACAGCTTGTGCCGTAAAATGAGCTGCAATTTCTTTATTATTACTACTGCTAATCTGACTAGCAGCCTCCTGAGCTAGAACAGGATCCATAATAATAGTTACAATTCCTCCTTTGCTACAGCTCATGAAAGATTTGTTCAGTAATGCATTTGATTTTTCAATATTTACTATTTTATGGTATTCTTCCCAATTGGATGTTAATGTTGCATCACAATCATGGGCTGCTTTATAGATTGCTGTTATTCCTGAACCCACACTTACCGCAGCAGCGGCAAACATAACTCCAGCGGCCACTAAGGCAAGCCCTCCGGTAGCAACGGTAGCGATTACCAAAGCTCCTACTGCCAAAACAGCACATAAAATCTGGAGGCCTCCCCAAAATTTCATTGAAGTTTTACATTGGAATGAACCGGAAAGTTTTCTATCCAGTTTATTGAGTAAAGGTTGTTCTTTGGATCTATATATTGTAATTGATGTACGTTCATACATACCTAGCTTTTGAGGAGCCCCATTGGTCATATTAGTACATACTACTGTAGTTTCCTGTGGTACAAAAGACTCTGCCATTATGTTTCTATTTTTTTAAGTTTATAGCTTATCAATATCTGTACATTATTTTTAACTTCTTCGATAATTGTGACTTCAGAATTCTCAATCCACTGGTTGTTTAAGTCTATAGTAGAATGTTCCCGTATACTAAAATTATACTCTGAAAATTTATAGCCTACCATAGGCAGGTATCGTTCATCATATGATTTTTTTAGCCCGTCAATATTCAAACTGCTCTTATTAAGTTCTCCCACTTTTCTTACATTGACCGTATTTTCTGTTTCAGACAAAATATCTTGTCTGAATTTTAATTCTACGGGTATGTTTTCTAGTAACTGAGAATTTAATTTCCTGTTAAAGGGAGCAAATAAATTATCTTTAGAAACTAAATATTTATCAAAAAATAAATCAAAAAAAAGTTTTGCATTAAAATCTCTTTTTAAATTGTCTTCATTAATAATAACATTTTCCGAAGCATCAATAAAATGTTTAAAGTCATTTTTAGTAGTATCGGACCGGATAAAACCAAATTTGGCTTCTAAACTACTTCTATAATTTTTCCATCTTTTAATAATCTCCTCATGATTCTGAACTTTCTTAA
Organism: Chryseobacterium nakagawai; assembly: GCF_900637665.1. Taxonomy (NCBI): domain Bacteria; kingdom Pseudomonadati; phylum Bacteroidota; class Flavobacteriia; order Flavobacteriales; family Weeksellaceae; genus Chryseobacterium; species Chryseobacterium nakagawai. The sequence goes on along the minus strand of NZ_LR134386.1, from coordinate 1,350,756 downwards.
TTTTTCCAGTCTTTGGGTCAGGTTCCAAAATTGCATCACATTTTAATAAATCAATTTCACAGATGATATTCATTACATCCTGTAGAGCAGCAGGGTTTACTTTTATGGTATTTTCAACTAAAGCTGTTTTTATCAGTAACCTGTTATTATTATTTTCTTTGATAACGAAAAACTCTCTTTTGGTATCTGCATGATTTTGAATAATACCATTGATCTTTGTTATTACCGTTTGCTCTGCTCTATATCTAGCTTTATCACCCGCAGCAATATTATTTGATTCTCGCTGTTCTTCTTCTGTTTTTATTTCCAGATATATATATTCTAAATGCAATGGTAAATAGTCACTTAAAATAGTTTCCGTTACACCACAATTTTGATTGTGAAAAGTTATCAGCTCTTTAATAGATAATCCATTCTTTGCTGCTATTGATTCTAATGTGTCTCCTCTTTGAATTTTATATTTTATCAATTCCATTCTTCATTAGTTTATATCCACAGGTTTTCCGGTAATTGTAGTTTTTCCTTTAAAATTAGCTGTTGCACCTCCTCCTATGATATCCACTTCAGCACTTGTAATTGAAATTTTATCTGGAGTAATAACAATCTCACTATTTCCTACTTTAAGTTTTAATTGTTTAATACCTGTCAAATCAATAGTCCCCTTACTGTCCATTGTAAATACACTATTCTTACCTCCTACAGCCACTTTATGGGTATTTCCAACATCTGCAATATGATCACACCCAACTTCTAATTTCTTATTATTACCAATTTTATCCGTTTTATCATTTCCAACAGTTTTAGTGCTGTCATTATTGGCATTATGTACTACATTTCCTGCCCCGTCAAAGAACATATTAGCTCCTCCCTGATCTTTAAGATTCATAGATCCAGCCCCGTTGTCATACTTCAATTCAGCCCCACTTCTTCCACTAAAGCTCATCACATTATTCCCTGCACCACCTCCGGCACCAATACCACCATGGAACATTCCTCCCATTACAAAAGGGCGGTCCGGGTGCTGGTGAACAAAATTGATAATCACCTGGTCTCCAACTTCAGGAATAGACATAAATCCTCGGTTTTTATTTACTTTATCACTGCTTCCTGCATCCGGAGACATCACACGGATAAATTCTGTAATGTCCGGTCCGTTCTGCCAGTCAAACTGTACCTGAACTCTTCCCTGGTTTTGAGGATCTGTATTGGAAACTACTTTGGCAAACTGAGCTTCCGCTCTCGGTGTTTCAAATTCCGGACGTGGAATATAGCCTGTATCTGCAGCAATAGCCTCAAATTTACCATCATAATATCCTCTGGCATCTACTTCATGAGTAACTTCGATAATCATCAACTTGGTGAAATATGAGGTTTCGTTGCTTTCTGCTTTGCGCATTTCAATATCGGCAGTACATCCCGGATATAAGAAAGGTACAGTAGTAGTACCCGAGGTGATAAATACCTCAGAAGCCTTACTGCCGGCAGTCCCTTTTTGGGAAGCATCAATATCCATAAAAGAGGAAGCTTTTATAGGTGCAACTCTCAAAGATGGTGTTGTAAAGGTTCTTTCCGAAATTTCGTAAGCACGTCTTGCAATATCTGATGTATGATTGATTTTTGCACTTCCTCCTGTCATCTTTTCATTTTTACTACTGTTGTAACCATAGAAAGAAGGGCTCACATGCTGGGCTTTCATTTTGATTGCAATATCACTTACGCTACTTCCATAGGTAAGTTTGACCGGCTTTTCCTGAGGCGGAAGCTTACCAAAATGTAATACTTCTCCATCATAATAAAACTGTTCACCATAAGCTTCAGCCATTCTTGCCAGATAATTATAATGGGTCTCTTCGTATTGTGAACTGTAAGAAACGTTTCCATGTTGAGCATCAACTCTGAAATCGAATTTATTCTGTCCCAGTCCTTCACTGATTACATGATAGGCTATGCTATTCAAACTAATGGGCTGGCTTCCTCCAAAACTCTGAATATGAGGCGCCGCATCCAAAAGTACAGTAGGACTGTATCCTTTAAGGACAATATTCCCAAGGCTTCCTTTCTCCTGACTGAACCCAACTTCTGTAACTACACCCACGAAATTACGTTCCGCTCCTTGTATAATATCTTTATATTTGAAAACCACTGTTATCCTTTTTCCCAGGAAATTTTGTGCTTCTTGAAGGTTATGATTTTCTGCACTCCCCAATGTATCATGGGCCAGCGTCAGGCTAAATTCATGATGCTTGGCAGCACTCTGCACCAATTTAAAATGTTTAAAATGCTTAATAATCTGCCCTTCGATAACAACATCTAGCTTCACCACGCGGTTAATTCCGGCGATAATACTTTGAGGAATAGCTTCAGCATTATGTATCTTTGAGGTAGGCTGTTTCGCCCACACTTTATTTTCAACAATGGAAGGATTGTTCGGGACAAAGGTTTGGTTCATGAACATATTTGCCCCTTGTACAGCGCTTACACTCTGCTGTCCTGCTTTCACAGCTTTCTTCACTTTACTGCCCGTTTTATTCATCTTTTCTTCTGCTTTTTGGGCAACATTTTCCTTTACATTTTTCAGCTGCTCTTTACTGCCTTTGGTATCATTCTTTGGGCTATCTACTTTAATTGTCTTGTCATCCTGAAACATAGTGTTTTGTGTTTAAGTTAAAATTAAATAAACTGCTGATTATACAGCAACAGAATCAAAAAATATAAGGTTAGATCTACATCATTTGTTTTTTTTAAAAAACTGATTTCTGAAATCCGTGAGTCCTTATGAAAAAACAGGACAGCATACTCTTCCGAGCGCACTGTCCTGTACCAATTTTATTTTTACTAAGATGATGAATAGGCTTATTTACCTGCCGAAGGCCACAGTCCAGCGTATTGAGAAGTACCGTAGTCGATAGTTTCAGCACTGATTACGAAGCTAATCAACATACTGTTGCTGTCGATAGCATCAAAATCTACTTCGTGCTGGATAACGTATCCGTTCTCCCATTTTAAAGTAATTAGAGTTCCTTCTTCGTGAGACTTGTTGAAAACGATCTCTCCCACAGTTGGCTTATATTTTCCGTTTAATAAGCTTTCAAGGATGTCTGATTTTTCAGTAGCTTCTACTGTAACTTTGATAAGTGCGTTAGAAGGGTCTGATGCTACACGTCCTGAAACGTCCGTAGATCTTGCTACGCTGTAGTTCATCTTTAATAATTTCTGACCTTCTCCGTTGTTGAATTTTAAGATTCCTCTCGAATTTCTTTCTGCCATGATTTGTAAATTTTAATCGTTAATAATATTTTGTGATTCGGTGATTGTATAGCAAATATAGAGGCTCTTTTTTCGGAAAAAAAACTTTTAACTATAAATCTGAAAAATTGTAGTAGTTCTACGACTTTTTGTAGTAATTCTACGATATTAGATTTAATAACTCTACTTTAACCATTGTAAACAAAGGATTTTAAAAACTTATAAAACACTGATAAAAAGGATCATTTCCCACATCAAAGAGAGATATTAATACTATTTAAGATAAAATTAACACATATTAACTTATGCTTAAAATTGTAATATGAAAAGATCAAATGCTCCAATTTTTGACTGAAAAATTTAAAAACCCAGCTTTTTTTATAAAGTAATTCATTCTCTTCAATGCATATGTTGATTTTCACATTATTTTTCTCAAAATAAAAAAGGATGAAATGCATCAAAAAAAATAACCAAACCTATTACGGTTTGGTTATTATTATATTATTGGTGGTTTTAAGGTTGTACCCCTGCACCTGCACTTTCTTTTATTGATCTGGTTAGTATTTTATTTTTTCTGAGAAGAAAATCCGGCATCAGATCAGTGGGAAGATAAAAAGAGCTTTCCCCTTTTTTCTGTAGCTCTTCTGTGATCCCAGGATTCCACGCAAGAATTTTATCTACTTCCACATCCAGCTCATCAGCGATTACACTCAGATTAAATCCGGCATTGATCTCTGTTTCGGAAAGGGCTGCATCTGTTACTTTTCTATTTCCATCTTCAAAAAACACCTTATTGATCCTTGCAGAATTATAATTGCTTAACACACTCTGAAGCTCTCCTGTTGCATAGCAGGCATTCAGATATTTTTTCACGTGATTGATAGTTTCTGCTGGAAGATATCGATAGAATTCGTGATATTGGCTGGAGCCTGCAGCCTGCATTGCCTTGGCAACATTTCCTTCACCACAGTTGTAAGCAGCGACCACTGTTACCCAGTTATTGTATTTCTTATATAAATTAGCCAGGGAAATAACCGCTGTCTTTGTGCTTTTATACACATCTGTTCGTTGATGTTCTGCAAGACCATACTGGTTGGCATGTGCTGTCATCAGCTGCCATACTCCTACGGCTCCCGCTCCGGAGGTAATATTTTTGTCAAAATGAGATTCAATAAGGGCTAGGTTTCTTAAATGCTTTGGAAGTCCCTTCTGCAGAAGTAACTGTTCAATAAATTCAACAAGGTCTTTGTTTGAATTAATGATTCCCTGATATTTTCTTACGCTGCTTTCTGAGGTATCTGATGCCGCCAGAAACTGGCCGTTTACCAAAACGACTGTTCCCAAAAGCATTACTCCTGTAAAGATATTTCTGACAATGGTTTTCATCTTAATGTTATTTATAAAGCAAAAAGGCGAATTCTATCAATTGCCTTTTTGCTATTTACTTTCTTAATTAATCTACTTTCCAGCTTGTTTTTTCTTCTTCCTTATTCCAGTCTACATGAATCGTTTGTCCGGATTTCACTTCTTCTCTTACAATCATTTTAGAAATAGGTCTCGCCAGTTGTGCACGGATCACTCCGGAAATCTGTCTGGCTCCATATTTACTGCTGAATCCACCAAGAGCAAGGTTTTTCACAGCCTCATCAGTAATCTTTAAGGTAATTCCCAGTCTTGTTAATGAGGTATGAAGTGATTTTAACTGAATATTAAATATTCTTTCAGCAATAGATTCCGTGATTGGTGCAAAAGGAATAATTTCTGTAATTCTGGCTAAGAATTCCGGTCTGAATCTTCCTGAATTCGACATAATCTGCATCAGTGAAGATGATTCAGGAACCTTTCCTTCTTCAAACTGTTTTACGATTTCTTCACTTCCAATATTAGAAGTGAATAAGATCAAAGCATTACTGAAATCTCCTTCTTTTCCAAGTTTATCATGTACTTTTCCTTCGTCCATGATTTGAAGGAACACATCGAATACAGAATGGTGAGCTTTCTCAATTTCATCAAATAAAACTACCGTATAAGGCTGTTGTCTGATTTTGTTGACTAGCATCCCTCCTTCTTCATATCCTACATATCCCGGAGGCGCTCCATATAGTAACGCTGCGGAATGCTCTTCTTTAAATTCCGACATATCAAAACGAACCATAGCCTTCTCATCGTTGAACAATAGTTCTGCCATTGATTTGGCTAGTTCTGTTTTCCCAGTCCCGGTAGGTCCTAAAAGGAAAAAAGACCCAATAGGCTGCCCTGGTTTGTTTAATCCGCTTCGGTTTTCGACAATAGCATCGGAAAGGATTTTTAATGCATGATCCTGACCTACTACCCTGTTCAATAGAAGGGATTCCATATTCAGGAGTTTTTCTTTTTCCTGAGCCTGAATCTTCCCGATTGGAATATTGGTTTTGGCAGCCATTACAGCAGCAAGTTCCAAACGGTCTACCTTTTCTCTTTTCTTGGCAGCATGCTGTAGAAGTTCTGCATAGGTATCTTCAATGATCTTTTGGATCTGATCTACCGGCATTGAGTTGTCTAAAGCAGGCTGCTCATTCAATGATCCCCATAAAATAGGACTTATTTTGTCTCTTAATAAATTATAAGTCCAGATCAATTCGTCTGCCTTATCTTTATTGTCAAGATATTCTTCTTTTAAAATAGCATCATAGCTTTCTTTCCAGCTGCTCAGCTCTTTTTCAGAAAGTTCATCGAGCATTTTGATGGCTGCCATAGTTCTGTCTAATAAATCAATGGCTGCATCCGGTAATTTTTTCCCTTTTGCATATCTTTTTGCCAGACGTACACATTCCGGAAGGGCTGTTTTTTCCACTTCAATACCGTGGTGCTTCTTATAACCTTCAAGAAGAACATCAATCATTTTTACACAAGTCTGCTCATCCGGTTCATTCACTGTTAATACCTCAAAACGACGGTTGAAAGCCTGTTCCGGTTCAATAATTTTTCTGTATTCTTCCTGAGTAGTAGCCCCGATAACTGTAATTTCTCCTCTTGCCAATTCCGGCTTCAGAAGATTAGCAACGTTTCCGATGCTTCCTTTTGAATCTAAAAGGGTATGAATCTCATCAATAAAAAGAATAGCTTTTTCTATTTTCTTACATTCATTGATTACTTTTTTTAGTCGGTCTTCTATCTCACCTTTATAAGACGTTCCTGCTAATAATGCTCCAGTGTCTAACTCTAAAAGAGTCCCATTTTTAAGCATTTCCGGAACGTTTCCTTTTGTAATTTCTATAGCAAATCCCTCTACTAAAGCAGTCTTACCTACTCCAGGTTCTCCGATGATGATTACATTCGGTTTACTTCTTCGGCAAAGAATTTCTACTAACATTCTCAGTTCTTTGTCTCTTCCAATGATGTTTTCAAGGTCCCCATTTCTGGCTTGTGCGGTTCTGTCTACACAATAGCTTTTGATAGATGGAAAAGATGAGTCTGTAAAGTCTGATCCGTTGGAAAATAATGAAGCAAAATCACCGTTTTCAGAAACTGTAAAAGGAGTATCTTTTCTATATAGGTTGAAAATTTCATGTTCTCTCAGAGGCAATGACTTCAGTTGCTGAAGTGAAAACACTATCTGAGGTTTTACAATGGCAGTAAGGATACAGATTGGAGTAATCTCATCCAGTCCCAATTTTAAACGGATATCATCAGCTTCTTCTATAAGAGTGTCTACCGCTTCATCTTGTCCTACTTCATCGGGAAGATGACTGGTTTTAGGGTATTCTTCAATACGTACATCTGCCCATTCATAAAAATAGCCAGGATCTTTATCTATGCTTTTTAAAAATTCATTAAGACCAATATCTTTATGCATTAGAGCCTGCAAAATATGTGGCCCTCCATAAGTGCCATTATAATTTTCCCTCGCTATAGACTGAGCAATATGAAATAGCTGCTTTACTGTTTCGTTGGTTACTAGTACTCCCATTTATAATTTTTCTTATATTAATATTTGCGTTCTGTTTTACTATTGTTTCCAGATGATTTGATGTTTTCTGAACCTGTACTTTTTATTACTGATGACTCAAAAATCAAAAGTGGTTCTTTTATTTTGCTAAAATTAAATATTTTATTCTAAATATGATAAAGATAGTTAATTCTTCAATTAGAGAAGTAACAACCATCTTTTTTTATCCTTTCGCCGTTTTCAGACAGGAAATAAAATACCACATTTCTATTACCGAAGTGCCGTTTTTCTTATATATTCAGAAAATATAACAGAATCAGGCTTAACCACTGAAGTCCGATATAGATATAGAAAATCATGGCTGAAGGCTCTGCCAGTTCATGTAATTTTTCAATTAGTGTGGTTTTTATGATATCATAAAAGTCTACGTTTTCATCGCCTAAATTCAATTCATCAAATTTCACTTTATTCAGGGCATAACCTAAGACCCGTTTAAGGATTTTATTTTCTGAGCTATTTTTGAATTCATTTACCAATCTTACTTTCGCCAAGGCATAATCTGTACTGTTTCGAACTAAAACCGGTTGGTTATTTTTAATTTTATTAACTACTTTATCAATAAAAGGAACCAAAATCGTTTTGGAATGATCCTGAACAAGTCTGCTGATAATTCTTGACATTCCATATTTTGTAGAGAAAATGCCTATACAAAAAGGTGCTGCAATCATTAGAAGGTAAAAAAGCCCTGCAGACAAAGGTTTTGCCATCACAGTCACAGTCAGAAATGCAACAGCTCCACTATGTCCTAATGATGATCCTAAACTTTCCGCCATGATATAGATTCCCAAACAGAAAGTAATGACTGTGGACAGGATTCCAATGGCATAAATTTTAAATAGACTGAAGATAAATACAGCAGATAGTTTTGAAAAGTATTTAAGGTGATCTGTGATTTTGTTCATTAGTGTTTAATTTAATAACATGGTTTTGTTGATGAAGAATGCTTTCACTTATGAGCGGTACAATATAATCAATATTTCTATTGCAAAGGAATCCGTAATAATCCCATATTTTTAATGGTTCATCCTCTTCAATAGCTATATTCTTTTAGAATTTTATTATGATTTTGAAAAGACAATAGGAATGGTACTACCAGCTATATTTAATTTTTCCATTCTTTATACAATTATCTACCTCTGTTTTTATGGGACATTTGTAACAATCCCCTGGAATAAATTTAAATGAACTACTAAAAGAAATTTCTTCGTTGATTATTTCTGATGTATTTTGAACACAAACTTCTGTTGCCGGTAAATAATCAAAATCGTTTTTCTTTATTTCTTTTTTATAAACAGTATTGTTATAACTTAGTTTGCGGATAATAAGAGTCTTATTTCTTTTGTAAGCCAGATAGATCCAACTGCTGCTTCCATCCGAAATTGAATTGAACTTTAAAATTGTAATATTCCCTTTGTTTGTTATTTCCAATATTCTTCCTGCCTGAAATGTCCCATTTTCAATAGTCACAGGAATCTTAATTTTTATCTTTTTATTTATCCTAACAATATCTTCCTGATAATAACAGTATTCACATGCTGTTCTTTCTGTTTCTTCATGCAGTCTTCCAATAATTGAATCATTTTTGTATACTGAAATCTGAGCTTTACTGTTAAAAACTGATATCCATAATAACAGGAAAAAAAATATTTTTTGAGCCGGCTTCATAAAATATGAATTATTGAAAGGTAAGGCACTCCAGTCGCTTACCAAAATAAATACAAAACACAGATTAGACCAGAAGTTTTAAAACTTTTCCAAATCAGAAAAACTTAAATCCTGTATTTTCGGCAAAGCATTGATTTTTAGTTCTTTTTTCCTTTTGTTGAAGAGTTTCTCAGAACCTGTTACCTGTTCATACTCAATTTTCGTTTTGGCTATTAAGTCAATTCTCGTTTCAAAAGTGGTATCTTTTCCATCCCATATTACCCGTGATATTTTTACCAATTCAAAATTATTTTTATTCAGTCTAAATTCATAGCTGCTTTTCCGGTTATTAATATCAGTAAGCATTTTTAATATACCATCCTCAATAAAAAAATCCGGAATTACATTACCATTATGTTTTCCGTTTTTATCAGCCGGATATTCATCTTCAATAATTTTTGTAGAAGAAACGACCAGTTTAAGTTTCTTATCAGGCTGGGAGAGAAATATCTGTACTCTTACCGGCCTGGTATCATCTATCACATCCATTTCTACCATAATCCTGTCATTGCGTTTATCATTATTTAAATCGCCTATTTCTTCTTGTATCAGAGATGTATAATTGTTTTTATTAGCAGCTTTCTGTGAATATAAATTAACATTGGCCAAGAGAAGAAATATAACAATGGATGATGATATTTTTTTCATAATTATTTTTAACAGATTAATAAAACATGGCAGTTAAAATGCTTCTAATAATGATTGTAAAAAAGATTTAGAATCATCTATATGATAGAATACCATATTTACGGTAAGCCAGTAGACTGAAAATAGTAAAAAAATAAACAATATAAAGATCAGAAAAGTGAGTAATAACCTATTTAATATGATTTTAGATAGATAATATATTAGAGAAAATATTATTGCTGGAATAATTGCTCCAATGAGACCAACATTTATAACGACTTTGCCAATACTTTTTGCATTTACTAATTCTTCATATCTATGTAATAAAATATACCAGCCAGACAAAATAATTGTACATAAAATAAATATCAATAAACTTATAATAATATTTTTCTTACTATTTCCCATATATTTATTTCTTGTTATATTTTGCTTTTTTTTCAGAACTGAATGCACCTTTTAAACCTTCCTCAACTTTCCCCCACAATTGGGTATGGCTTAAGCTATGAGATGCCATAGCTAAATATGCCAGTGAACCCGGTCGTTTTTTCATATCATCCTTAAATATTTCTTCATCTTGCTCTGTAACTAACCCCGCATAATATCTTGTGACAAAGGTATCATATCGTCTAAGGTTTCCTCTTAAAATTTTAAGTTGTGCGTCTAAATTTCCTGTTACGATATATTCAGCATCATCGATATAGCCAATAATCTTTTTCAATTCAAGGGGTTTAATAAACTGACTAAATAACCTCATCAACAAATCTTCCAGCTCCCGGGCATGTACTGCACCTTGTGCTCCTTTTAAAAAAGCATTAAATTCTTTTCTCTTATTTCTGGAATTATAAGGATCATTTTCAAAAATAGGCACATCTATAATGGAAAGTCCTTTGGTTTGCTTTTTGGGAGTCCAGGATGTTTCGTCAATACTATCAGTGATTCCTTTATTTTCTCCAAATACACCCGCTAATAAACTTAAGAGATAGCTATCCTTTGGACTGCTTTTAATGTCAAACAAAATATTTAAAACCCTCAGCCCCTGTGTCAGATTTAAATTTTGTGCCCATGTCACCTTATCATACCCTTTTGTTATGCCGGCATTATAATTATTATAAACATCATAGGTCCATCGTAAGAGATTATTTAAAAGGCTAATAAACGAATCTTTTTCTTTTTGCAGGTTAGAATTTTCAATTTTTAGAGAATCAATATATTGGATAAACTCTTTCGTCATCATATTTATTCCTAAAAAAGCTTTTGCCATTTCTTTCCATGCCGGAATTGCTCTTTTCTTATGGCTATTGGGAAGACCTATCCCCTTAAGATAAGTTAAAATAGTATCGTTATTTACACTTTTCAATGTCTCTATACCCGTTTTAAATTTCTCTACCTGAAAAGACTTCAATAAGCCTTCTAAATTGGTCAAACTGAAGTCTGCAATCAATTGTTGGGTCAGATCATACTCATTATGAACGTTAATGATCTTACAGTCTTTATGTAATTTTCCATGATTCAACTGATGTTTCTTCTGGAAAAAAGGAGTTGATAAATACGTTATACTTTTAACTTTCCATTCTTTAGGAAATTCTGTAATCTTACGAGGCTTCAAAATACTGGATTTTGCAATCATATCCTTACTGGAGATAAGCTCTGTAAACTGATTAATAACGTTACCACCATGTGAATGACCAATGAGATGCAAATGTACCTCCTGATTTTTCCAGCCGGGATATACCCTTAACAGCAGATCAAATAATCTTTCGGAAGCTTTGATTCTTTCCTTAGTATCATTGTCACCAGACCAACTAAAAAAATCCCCTTCAATATGCAAATCAGTAAACTGAGGTCTAAGTTCCTTGATTTTATTCCATAAATTATTTAAACTTTCCTTTGTTTCTTCTTTGGTCTTTTCATCAATATATTTCCAATAGCTTGTATTGGCCTTATGTTTCGTTCCTTCAGTATTTCCAGGATCTGTAGTTCCAGCGACAAACATAAGAATATCAATAATTCTCCCTTTTCTTTTAGGAGAATCTTCGGGGTCTCCATATTTTACCCCTTGTTCTACACCAGTTTCTGTTACAGATTCTCCAGCAGAGGTAATAATATTTCCTTTGGAATACATACTGTGTCCCTCCTGAGATATTTTGGTATAAGTTCCTTTTACAATTCTCGTCCTACTCATAGCTTACTGGTATTAAAATTTCCGTAATGTCAACTATTATTTTTCACTGATGATTTTACCGGTATTGGCATCCATCTGATAGACCACAGGCTTCCAGGCAGCAGGTTCACCGGGAGATGTTTTCATGATTTCCATGAGTTCTTTTTCTGAAAGTTTTTTTCCCTGCATGATCATAATATTCCAGACAGGAATATCCTGATCATATACAATATCATATTTATGGGTTCCGTCATCATTTAATCTTCCAGCTCCTGTTTTAAGGTTAATATACCCTTTTTTATCCAGAAAATTCAATACATCCTGATACTTTATCTTACCGTAATTTTGATTTTCATCTACCGTTTTCTCAAGCTTTCCGCTTTTGTCATAGTATTCGGATTTTTCTACTTTCACCGTTTCACTTACTCTGGTTTCTTTTTTCTTCAAGTTTCCGTTAGGATAAAATTCTTTATAAGCATACAAGAATGATGGTTTAGGAAGTAATTCTTCCAAAGTTCCTGCTTCATCTTTTTCCGGAGCAGACATTGATAAAATGGTGTATCCGCTTTTCAGTTCCAGTATTCCGTTACTTTCCTGGTATTTTTTAAATAAATCAAAATCAAATTTTTCAACCATAGTACTCGTTTTGTGATTCTTTTGAGTTTCTTCTTTTTTAGACTGGCAGGTGCATATTACAAAACATAATATGGAAAGGTAAATTAATAATTTTTTCATTACAGCATAATTTTAGAGTTCAACACTTTCCATTGCCACTTAAAAACACTTATTCTGGGGATTTGTATATGGTGGCAATAGTCCATAAGATTGTTTGTTTTATAAGCTTCGTAAGTATACTTTGCCGGAGCATTCCCATCAAAAGTATGCGGAAGCCCCAGCGCATGCATTAATTCATGGGCAACCGTTTCTTTTGAATGGGTATAAAACTGAACGGTAAAAGTGGTATTAAAAAATGAAAAGCCATTGGTATATGAAGCAATTGCCCCATTCTTCCACCCCGGATAGACATCTTCTATAAAAAAGACTTTGAAATGCGAATCATACTGGCTGCCGTATTTATCCTTAAATTTCCCTTCCAGATAGTCCCTTAAGCCAGAGGAATCATTTATATAATACTTTCCGTTAATCTTTTTACAGAACTTGAATCTGAAGGCATTATACAGAAGATTCCCTGTACAATCAATAGAAAAAGAATTCTGAATGGTTGGGGATACCAACGCCTGATTCAGGCATTCTGTAAAATACTGCTGACTGCCCGGTTTGGGCTTTCCTACTTTAATAACGTCATTAATATCGGTTTTTACGGAAATAAAAAGGGCAGAAATCTTTTTGATATGCGCTGCAGAATTGGGATGAATGATTAAGGCACCACAGACTTCTCCATCTGCTTTTACATATAACATTTGTTCTTTGCTAAACTGTTCCTTACAGGTTATTTTCAGGTAATTGGACTTATCATATTTCCCTACTTTAATCACTCCAATCTCTTTAAGGTTGAGGGACAGGTATTTTTCGGCTTCTTTATCTTTGAACTCAAAAGTCAGCTTTTGAGGTTTCTCTTTAATTTCAATTTTAAGGGTTAACAATGCTGATTTTCCTTTCAGTAATGTAAGCACCGGTATTGGATACAGATAAGGTGTTTTATTGACTTTCTTCCAGGAAATGGAAAGGCTTTTGTAGCTTTTCAGCTTTTTGTCATACATATTGAGATCTTTGTGGAAATTGGTATTCCAACTGTTCCCATTTTTAAACACGGTGACATTATCAGCTTCATAATACTTTCCCATGACAGCTCCGAACCAATTATCTCCCGGTTGTCCGGAATCTCCTTCTCTTAACCAGTCAAAACCAAAATCTGGATTATCTTTGTACTTATCATGAGGCCTGAATTTCACTAAACATTTAGCCATCACTTTTCCAGCGGATGGTTTTGAGGGGTTTCCATAGCTTACACCACCAGTAGCCCCGGTTTCGGTTATTGCAGATCCGGCGGTGGTAATAATATTCTCGTTAGAATACATGCTGTGTCCTTCCTGAGATATTTTAGTATAAGTGCCTTTTACGATTCTCGTCCTACTCATAATGTATGATATTTGATTTTTCGTAATCCCTGTTTTTATTTTTACATCCCTTTATAAAAAGATACTCCTAACATAATATTTATTGAGTAGATTCTTCTTTATATATTATTTATACTCTTTCCTATACACTAACTTTCCATTATCCCATTTTTCTTTTTTGATGACTTTTTTATTTTTGTCATAGTATTTCCAGATTCCCTGATATTTTCCTTTCATAAATTCTCCTTCTGCATAAAGTCGTTCAGTTACACTTGCATTGTCACCCCTTGCTATACTGGGGCTAAACAATGTAATTTTACCATCAATTATATTACATTCATCATCATTTTTCCCACAATATAAACTATCCTTATTTTGTTTTAACTTTCCTAAAGTTAAAACATAGGTAGGTTTTGGAACAGATTCTATTTTTTTCCCTTTTTTAATTTCCGTATATTTTTTTGGAGGAAATTTTGGTGGTCTTTCTACTTTTTGCTGTGCACAAGAGTTTAAAAAAATTATTGAACAAAAAAATAAGGAAAATAAACTCTTCATAATATTATTTATATTCTTTCCTATACATTAACTTTCCATTATCCCATTTTTCTTTTTTGATGACTTTTCCGTTTTTATCATAATACTTCCAGATTCCTTGATATCTTCCCTCTAAGAATTCTCCTTCTGCAAAATTATATGGAACAAGTTTAGGATTGTCATTTCCTGAGGTTTGATAATATGAATAAAGGGTTGTTTTTCCATCAATTATGTTGCATTTATCATTGGCATTCAAACAGAACAAACTATCAACATTTTTTTTCAATTCTGAAGAATTAAAATAATAAGATAATTTTTGGGGTAGTTTATCAATTAATTTATTTTTATCATGTTTTGGTGGTTTTTCAAATTTTTGTTGTGCACAAGAATTTAAAAAAAAAGAAAATATAAAACAAAAGCAAATATATAGTTTCATAATATTATTTATTTTCAATTATAGAGCCATAATAACTTTTCACATCATTCTGCATGACCTGCCACTGCCATCTTATAAATATGTTTCTAGTACTAGAATAGTCCATAACATTTAGAGTCAATTTTTCTTTAAATTTATATTTGTTCTCCTTATAGACCTTTAGATTATCCTCATCTTGTTTTATTTGCTTTTCACCCTTTTCAATATTAACTTTCCCTTCATCAATTTTCTCCTGAATATCCTTATTAATTTTTCGAGTTTCAGAGTTTTCCTTTTCTAATTTATCTATCCTATCTTGAGCTTCTTTTTTATATGGATAATCAGGTTTCTTTTTTTCGTTGGTCCATTTGTCAATTTCTTGTTGCCTAATTCTGATATTTTCCTTGTTTTTCTTCAAAGCAGCTTCATTCCCTTTTGTAATTTCTTTATTTCTAGCTGTGGTTTGTTTATTTTTAAACAATCTCGATTTCAGCTTTTCTAGTTCTTGCTTATATTCTAAATCTCTCCAAAAATAATGTTCCAATCCTAGCGCATGAGCAATTTCGTGAGCATATGTAGATTTATTCTTTAAATTGGAACCAAAAACGATTGCTTCCCGAAAATTTACTGGTTGAGTTCTGCTCACACCACCTTCGTTATCAATTGGGTCTTTATCGATATTTGTAATAAAAAGTAAAATACCTTTAAATTTTTTCCCATCTGCCTCAAAATTTGTTTTATACTCTCTTAAGAATTTATCCAAAATATGTTCATATTCTGCATCTTTTTGTTCCTCTCCATCATCATCAATATAAGATACTTTCCCTCCGGCAGTATCTTTCCTGTTAGTAAAATAATTTCCTGTTTTATTATAAAATGTGCCATTCCAGGTTGTTTCATCAAAAGCAATACGATATTTACTATCTATTTCTACCGTTGTCTTTATCAATGCCTGATTAAGAGAATTTTGATTTAAATACTCTTCTATTTTATCCGTTTTAAAATCTGAAATCAATTGGGAAATCTCAGCTTCCTTATTTGGAGAATCTTTTACTACACAAACTAATCTAACTGGTAAATCATAAATTATTGTATTGTCGATTGCTGTAATTTTACCAATTTCTTTTTTATCCTTGTCTACTGCAACAATCCCCATTTCTTTAGAAGCTTTTATACATTTTATGATAATTTCCTTTGGTTTTCCGTCTGGTATGTATTTTATATTTTCGTTCTTTTTACCATCAATATCCACTTCATAATACTCATTTTTCCCAAAGGAAATTTCAGCTTTACTTATATCATCACCTGCTTTTATTGGCTTACATACCATGTTAAGCTTTATTTCTTGATTAAGCTTCATTAAGCTCAGCCAAGGAATATAGTAAGGTACTTTTAGAGGGAATTTATTATAATCTTTCTTAATCCCATTTTTTAAATCAGGACTAGAGCTTATAGAAACATATTCTTGTTTGGACCCATCGAAGATAAATTCCAAATTCGCTATATCATCGGTCTGTATTTTCAATATGTTATCAGAACTATCTGTATTAAGCCAGTCAAAGCCAAACTCGCCATTGTAAGCAGGTAAAGGCTCAAATTCAATATATAATTCAACACCTGTTTCAAATTCAATAAAAGGGGGGCTCTTCGGGTCACCATAGCTTACTCCGTTCTATACCCCTGTTTCTGTTATTGCTGCTCCGGCATTTGTTATAATATTGGCATTGGAATACATACTATGGCCTTCCTGAGAAATCTTGGTATAAATACCTTTAACGATTCTCGTTCTGCTCATGGCTTAATGTGCTTTTGATTTCTCTCCGCTATTGTTCTGTACTTCTGCCTGAGCGTGTTTATTAACAAATTTTCCGGATTGGATATTCATATCTTTTTCACTCACTTCATGTCGCTCTTTTTTGGTTTCGCTCAGCACATCTCCATCGATCATTTCAGTTAATTTTCCGGTAATAAACATACTTGCATCACCAACGACGGAAGTAAGCTTCATGGCTCCTACGTTTTCAGTATGGTTCAATCCAATACTGTTAGATTTATTCATTCCCACCGTTGTCGTCATATTTTCACCTACATTGATGTTCATATTCTTACAGTTCAGGGTCATGGTCTCCGGTGCAGTGATATTGATATTGCTTCCTGTAGTATCCAGGTGGATTTCGTTGCCACTTTTATCTGTGATAATGATGCTTTCATCTTCAGTAAAAACAATTCTGTGCCCACTTCTTGTCTGGATAGATTTGACACGGTTGTCTGCACCTCCTCCAAGACCAATTCCTCCATGGAACATTCCTCCCATTACAAATGGACGGTCCGGATGGCTATGTACAAAGTTGACCATTACCTGGTCTCCTACTTCAGGAATCGCGACATACCCGCGGTTTTGAGTAATCTTATCAGTTCCTCCTGCATCAGGGGTCATTACTCTCACAAAATGAGTGGTATCATTCATCTGCCAGTCGAATCTTACCTGTACTCTTCCTTGTCCTTCCGGATCTGCATTAGCAATTACCGTTGCGATCTGAGGTTGTGCAATAGGAACATTAAATTCAGGTTTTGGTAAAAATCCTGTATCTGCTGCAATTGATTCAAAGGACCCTTTATAATGTCCAATAGTATCAATTTCATGAACAACTTCTGTAACCATAACTTTGGTAAAATAAGAAGTCTCGTTACTATCCGGCTTTCTCATGTGAATATCTGCCACACATCCCGGATGAAGGAATGGTACTGTAGTAGAGCCGGAAACTGAAAATACACTCACCGCTTCACTTCCTGCAGTACTCCTCTGAGAATTTTCTACATCTAAGTGAGTGGATGCTTTAATTGGGGCCACTTGAAGTGCCGGTGTTTTATAGATTTTATCGTTATGACTATATGCTGTTTTTGCAAGATCTCCCAAATGATTAACAGGAGTGTCACCCGATGTTAATTTCTCATTTTTACTGCTGTTATAGCCGTAGTATTGTGGTTTTGTATGAACAGCCTTTAATTCTACCCTTATGTCGTCAGCATTGCTGCCGTAAGTGAGTTTTATAGGCTTATTCTGTGGTGGAAGTTTTCCAAAGTGAAGAACTTCTCCGTCATAGTAAAATTGTTCACCATAGGCTTCTGCCATTCTTGCAAGGTAGTTATAATGAGTCTCGTTGTATTGGCTGCTGTAAATAATCTGAGAATAGTCATTGGTATCTACTCTGATATCAAAACGTCCTTTATCAATTCCTTGTTTAATTACTTCTTCAGCAATGATTCCCATATTAACAGGCTGTCCGCCTCCAAAACTTTGAATATGGGGAGCACCATCCAATAGGATCGTTGGGCTGTATCCTGAAAGTACAATATTTCCAAGACTCATCTTTTCCTGACTGAATCCTACTTTGGTAATTAATCCTACGAAATTTCTTTCAGGACTATTATCAATATCTTTATAGGAAATAATAGCAGTAAGACGTTTTCCCAAAAACTTATTTGCCTCCTCAAGGGTATGGCTTTGCCTGTCTCCCAATGCATCATGGGCAAGGGTAAGGCTGAATTCGTGATGGTGACTCGCTTTTTGCTTAAGCGTGAAGTGTTTGTAATACTTAATAATTTTCCCCTCCACAACCAGTGAAAGTTTTACCAACCGGTTGATCCCTGCATGATGGTTTTCTGATATCCCATCAGCATTCTGTGAAGGACGGAAAGAAGAACCCTTTGTCTTTGTTTCGGTTTTCATATGCTTTGTGTTTAGTTTAGTATTAAAGATAGCAATATTTTACGAAATAGTCATCATATCAATAAGATATGAAATAATTAATCAATCTAAAATTTGATGTCAGTCAAAAAAAGACCGTCTTTAAAAGAGACAGTCTTTTTTTATATGAATGTTGATAATGTGTAACAATGTTAGCTTGTTGGCCAAAGTCCAGCATACTCAGAATTACCATAGCTGATAGTTTCAGCACTCACGATGAAGCTAATATACATGCTGTTGCTGTCTACAGCATCAAATTCTACCTGGTGTTGGATTACATACCCATTTTGCCAGTTCAAAGTGATTAATGTTCCTTCTTCGTGAGATTTGTTGAAAGTAATTTCTCCTACTGTCGGCTTATATTTCCCGTTCAATAAACTTTCTAAGATATCTGATTTTTCAGTAGCTTCTACTGTAACTTTGATAAGTGCGTTAGAAGGGTCTGATGCTACACGTCCTGATACATCAGTTGATCTTGATACGCTGTAGTTCATTTTTAATAATTTCTGACCTTCTCCGTTGTTAAATTTTAAGATTCCTCTCGAATTTCTTTCTGCCATGATTTGTAAATTTTAATCGTTAGTAATATTTTGTGATTCAGTGATTGTTTAGCAAATATAAAAGGTCTTTTTCGCTAAAAAAAACTTTTCACTATAAATTTGAAAAATTGTAGTAGTTCTACGACTTTTTGTAGTAATTCTACGATACTGGATTTATAAATCAATCCATAACAACCACCAATAAAGCATTTTAAATTTTATCCCCAATTAAGGAGAAAACATACTTTTACACTCAAATGAGAAATAAATGGCTTCATCTCTTCGAAAATTCAAGATTTTCCTTCAAAATTTCATATCAAAAATCAGAAGAAAAAGTTATTGTTTAAATTCATTTAAAAATCTTTCATTTCATATACGACAAACAAAAAGCAGAAGTACTATTACTTCTGCTTTTTATTATGATAAAACGAATCATTAATGTTTAGTATATTCCGGGGCTTCTGTTTGGGTCATAGTCGGAGTAAAGAACTCACTAAGCCAATAGAAGGTTTGTCCGTTTTGCTGGATTTTTACTGCAGGATTATTTCTGTGATTCAGCATTCTTTCTGCCAATTCCTTATAGTTATGGAAATAGGTTCTTACCGTTTCATTACGAACTATTTTTGATTTTCTCCAGCCTTTAAGCTTGAACTTAGCCAATATTTCTTCTTCAGAAAGATCAAATCCGGTACTCATTCCAATGGCATAAGACATTGGCAATTCATAAAGGTCACCTTTATCTAAAAACTTGATCGTTGGATTGTATTTCTTTAACAGTTTTACATATTCCTTGATCGCTTTTGACTGGCTGAAGCCAGGTTTATCAGGCTCAGTATTTCTATATACTTCAGAATAGAAAGCTTTAAGGTTATCATATTCCGATTCAGAAATAAGAATTCCTTTTTCTATACTCGGTGTAATTTCTTTAAGTTCTTTAGGCAAATATCCTTTTACAAGGAATGGATTTCCGTAGTTAATCAGCTGTGCTGCAATTCCTGCAGAAACAGGGTTAGTAAGTCCCGGATACAAGTACTTATATTTTAAATCCACATCTGTTTTCCCAGCCCCTACAGAGGAGTGGAAATATTCATTAAGTGACTTATCAACATTCTGATTATCTAAAGTAACCTGCGCAATAAGACTGTCTACTGATTTTTTCAGGAATCCCGGAGTAGCTATATCTCCTTTTTTAGGAAAGATCACAAATCCCTGAGACATGCTCTGCTTAGGATAAGCTAAAGAGAAAAATCCTTCATCGCCTTCTACCAGGCTGAAGTTATTTTTGGTAAGAACATCAGATTGGTTAATAATTTTTTGCTTTTTAAGTTCTGCAATATTTTTAGCGGTATTGGTTACCACATTTTCAGCCATTAAAACAAAGTCATTATACGTATCTGAAGACCTTGCACTGGTCTGGAACATAATCAATCTTGCCTGAGCCTGGGTAAGGGAACCTATTACACTGTACATATTTCCACTTTGGTTAGCAGAGGTACCCACAGTTACGACAATATTGGTTTCATCAGGAACATTCGAAAGAAGGTTTCCAGCTGCCGTAAGAGCTTCTCCTACCGGCTGGTAGCCATTATTGCTGCTACAGTTCATTTCGTTCGTTTTCTGATCGATAAATGTTGTGATTTTACTGTAATCTGTGCTTAGGTTGGAAACTGCGGTATTGTTACCACAAGGATTATTTTTATATAAAACCACTCCATATTTTACATTATTGAAATACGAAGGTTTCTCAAATCTTAGCTGAAGATCCTGTAACAATGATTTTACAATAGGTGCATAAGGTGCATTCCCCGCACTTATATCCAAAGCAAAAACGATGTTGATGTTTTTATCTCGGTCTGTAATTTCTCTATATCGGTCGAAATAGATAGGTTCTCCCAAAACATTAAAGACATAGTTTTTACTATAATCGAGAATATTGGTAAAATACTTGGTTTTGGAATCCGGAGTTGGAGCCTCATTTAAAGCCAGGGTTACCGGGAAAATGTTTTCTAAAGGTTTTCTCTTATTGACATCTGTAAGAAGAATAGCAGTTCTGTTTTCTGCATCTGAACCTGAAGCACCTGGATATCCTTCACGTACTCCCAATTCGGTATCATTAATTCCTGTTGTATTTTTAAGTTTGATAGCTGAACGCTCACCCCATGTAGAGATGACATTGGAACTCACCCATCCGTAAAGACCTTTCCCTATACTATCAATATCAATTGACGGTTTTTTACCTACCAGAAACCTTTTGTTATTTTCAGCCTGTTTGTAAACATATACCATCTGCCCATTAGGGATCTTAACATTGGCTGCTTCAATAAGACTTGGTGAGTTAAACACCATGATAGAGTCATTCTTATAGTATCTCTCAGCGCTTTTAATGACCTCACTGTTATTAGGCACTACCGCTACTCTTACAGGATATCCTGTTCTTTCGCTTTTCAATGAGTTATTCCATAAAAGGAGGTCAGACTCATGGATCCAGCCGTAGGTTTTAATAGACTTTGAAGAGACTTTTTTCATTAAAGCATCTGGAACATATTCCGCGACCTTTACCATTCCGTCTCTATGCTTCAACACCATTAAAGGCTCCAAAAATTTTACTTCTTTATATGATTTTTCATCATCTTTATCCAAGTAAGCCGTATTTCTTGACCTGTCTGAAATAACAATCCATGGAACGGATTTTTTAGGATAGCCGTTGACAACTGTTGAATTATCTACCTTTCCATATTGAGAGGGCTCAGGCGTCTTTTTTGAAGGAAGCTTAACCTGGCAACTCGTTAATAATACAGATAATCCTATGTAATATGCTGCTAGAGGAAATTTATTTTTCATCCTATTTTATCTTTTTATGATTGGTACATCCGGAAATCCGAATGGTATTATTTGCTTTGGTTTATATCTACTTTCGTTACACAGTTCTGTGTATCATCTAAGTTAACCTTCACGGTCTGTATCACAGTATTTTTATCAAACTGAAGACCCGCACAGTACATATAGAAGTTATTTACTTTACTGTCATTTACTTTTACCACTGTGTTTTCATTGTTACACAGATAAGTTTTCAACAAGTAATTATAATGCATATTAAAACTGTTGCCATTAGCAATCTGCTGTAAATGATATTTGAAATCGTTATCAACTTTTGCATAAGAATCTTCTATAGATACTTCTTCCTGTTCCAAAGAGTTATAAGCTGGAAGAATTTTGATACGGTGGTAGATAGGCTCCTGACTTTCTTCTGTATACAGGGTTACCACATAATCTCCAGGTTTTTTATAAGCATAGATAGCCAGCTTATCTTTAGAATCCGTATTTCCTGTTTCTCCAAACTTCCATGCAAATTGGGCTGCGTTGGAAACAGCACGGAACTGTACATTCTCATTCTGCATTGCCTGTGTCTGAGCTTCTATAATTGTTTTAGACTTTGTAGTGTCTTTAGATTGTTTGACGCTTCTTGCAGTTACCATTACCGGGAATGATTTTGTGTATTTGTTGTCAACAATCAAACTTACCTGGTAATATCCAGGTTTATTATAGAAGTGAATCCCACTGTTTTTATCAGAAGTTGTTCCGTCTGCAAAATTCCATCTTTTGGTTTTGGCAAACTGAGTTTTATCTTCAAATAAAAGGGTATCTCCTACCGACAATGTAGAGGGATAAACTACTGCAACAATATCATCAGCAGAATGGATCACTTTTTTCTGCAGCCAAAGTGCAACAAGTGCTGCGATGAGCAATGTTGCAATAACACCGATAATAATGTTCTTTTTGTTCTTTTGAAAATAATTCATAGTTAATAATTGTGATGTGTTTTATTTAAAGTTCCTAAATTCATTATTAGTTTACTGAGTACGAGCTTTCAAATCACTCTTACGCTGATAAATCTTGTCCTGCTTATCCTTAAATCCTATTCTGCACTCCTCTACCTGCTTTTCAAATCTTTTGATATCTTCCGAAGTGGTAGAAATCACCTTTTTATCTTCGTAATACATCTTATAGAATTTAGCAATTTGTGGATAAGCATCTTTTCGGGTATCCACCATATCATGACGTTTAAAATAGTCATTCAGATCATTTATGCCTATAAAGATATTATTTTCCACAAAAGGCTGTGGAGCCTCATCAGTAAGTTTGCTTATCATGGTATATGTACTGTCCATGATAGGAATAATGATCTTTTGGTGTTGTTCAAATTCAGCCTTCTGTTCAAGATTCTGAATTCCTCTTACGTCTTCATCAGAAAATGGAGATTCAAATCCTTTTAAAAAGAGAACTCCCAAAAATATCATGGCAGTTACAAGCATCAGTATTAAATAAAAAAACTGATAATGCCTTTCCTTCTTAGATAGTGTAATTTGTCCTTGCATATCTTTATCTTTTATTTATTATCTTCTTCTGCCTCCTGTGAAATTTCTTGTAGGATCTTTTCTAAGCTCATTATTGGCTCTGCTTACTTTTCCCATGCATTCATCCAGATCTCTGATAACTGTTTTCTTTTTGTATTCTACCCCACTAATCTTAGTCTTTAGGGTAAGCATAGGACCAATCTGCTTCATTAATGTAGCATAGTGCTTAAAGCTTTTTGTACTGTCTTTCCCCATAATACTTTTAACATTTTCAACGTTATCCATAATATTGGTTCTGAGAAAAACTTCATTTTCCACCTTGTTCATATCAAGCTGGGTCATCTTTTCGTAAATTTCATCCACATTATCTTTCAGCATATCACTTCTGCGCATTAATTCTTTGTAAGCTTCAGCTTCACGACTTATCCCCTCACGTTGTATATCATAGCTCTTAAAGAAGAGGTACAAACAACTAAAGGATACTACGGACAAAACAACAAATGAAAGGATAAACTTCCAAATGCCCGTTCTGACGTCAGATTTGTTCAATTTTTTTTCCCTGTTCGAAGACATATATTTGCGATTTGTTTGGCCTGTGAAAATATAAAAAAAAAATTTTATGCACAATACGTATTTTCCCTGTCACGCATTCGTGAAATCCCGGTTTAAATTAATATTAATTTTCTCTTTAATAAGTTTTTCATAAATTAGGCCTCTGAATTTTGAATATCATTTGCCAAATCGATATTAAGAATGAGTAAAATATTATCTAATACCGTGCGCTTTTCTATTGCAGACAGTGATTTTTATTTTAAAAAAATAATGATCAAAACTTTGATGGAAAACCCTTTCTATATGCTATTGAACGACTGTAACAATGGCCACGAGCTTGTGAACAGAATTTACAGAAGACAAGAAGATGTATTCATCATAGAACTGTTTATGCCGGTATTAAGCGGAATTGAAGCCATTAAATATATAAGGAAAAACAACGCAGAAACGCCCATTATCACTTATTCTGGTACTTATCAGGAGGATATGGCTGAGATTCTGTCGAGAATACCCAATATATACTACTGCCAGAAGAACAGTACCATTATTAAAGATATCATTAAAGGAAGTATTGCTTCTGATGAGTTTGATTACCAGGCCTATTCGAAGAAGTGGGAGCAGCAGCCGCTTGCCGTACAGGAATATATGGACCGGCAAAAGAAAGGACAGGAAGAGCTTTCTCCGGCTGAGATACAGCTTATGAGATTTTGTTATGAAGGTTTCAGTAATAAAGAAATTGCAGAAAAACTGAATCTGAGTACAAGAACGATTGATACTTACATCAACCGTCTTACGGAGAAACTGGGATTAAAGACTAAACTTCATCTTATCCGTTTCTGTGTGGAAAATGGATACTACAATTCCAGCATGTAGTGATTATGGGATATAGAGTGTGTAGCAGAAAGCTCTTATAAGTTCATTGCTATACGTTCCATTTCTTATTATTATTGATGATTTTTCATCATTATACTACAATATTATTTTATTGTTAAATTATCTCGAACCTGCGTTAATATAGCATATACATTAATAGCTCAACTATTTGAACAAAAATATTTTGCCACTAATTTGCTAGTATTCAATTTTTTTAACTAAATTTGCACACCTAAAATTTAAAATTAAAATAAGGAAATGACAAAGGCAGAATTGGTAAACACCATCTCAAATAAGTTGGGAACAGAAAAGAATGAAACACAGAAAGTTGTAGAAGCTTTTATGCAGGAGATCAGAACTTCTATGTATAATGGGGATAACGTTTATCTGAGAGGTTTTGGATCTTTTATCATTAAAACAAGAGCTGCTAAAACAGGAAGAAATATTTCTAAAAACACTGCGATTGAGATTCCTGCTCATAACATTCCTGCTTTCAAACCTTCAAAATCTTTTGTTGAGAAAGTAAAAACGAAAGTTGCAGTAAAATAAGAACATTAACTGAATATTAACTAGTTACTAAAAAATTAAAATTATGCCAAGCGGAAAGAAAAGAAAAAGACACAAGGTTGCGACTCACAAAAGAAAGAAAAGAAGAAGAGCAAACAGACATAAGAAAAAATAATCTCTTTTTCTCGAGATTTACAATATAATGATATAGTTGGTGGTTTTAAATTTTTAAAGTTCACCGACTATATTTTTGTTTGCAACTATAAGATTCCGCGGAAAACGGATGGCTTCAAATATTATTTTAACAAAAATATAATGGTTTTCATTCTAAATCCTTATATTTAATAGATGAATTAATCTAGAACAATACCAATTTCCTAAAATCTTAACAATTTTATCTTATAACAAAATGAAGAAAGAACTAATAGTTTCGCATGAAGATGATCTTACAAAGATTGCACTGCTGGAAGACGGAAGACTATGTGAACTTCATGAGCAAGAGGACAAAAGCGATTTTATAGTTGGAGATCTGTTTATAGGAAGAGTAAAAAAACTGGCCCCTAACCTTAATGCAGCATTCGTAAATATAGGATATGACAAGGATGCATTCCTGCATTATCAGGATCTGGGACCACAATATCTTACATACAGAAAGTTTTTGAAAGATACAATCTCTAAAAAACAAAACACTTCAAGCTTAAAAAATTTCGAGATACAGCCCGAAATAGATAAAAACGGAACGGTAGACAAAGTCATTGCAAAAGATGACCTGGTTCTTTTACAAATTACCAAGGAGCCTATTTCCACAAAAGGCCCCAGAATTTCTACCCAAGTTTCACTGACAGGACGTTTTTTGGTTCTAATTCCATTCGATAATAAAGTTTCCATTTCCAAAAAGATCAAGAGTTTTGAGGAAAAGGAAAGATTAAGAACTCTGATAGACAGCATTAAGCCTGAAGGTTTTGGAGTAATTATCAGAACTGTAGCCGAAGGAAAAAAGGTAGCCGACCTCCATAATGACATGAATCAACTGATTCAGAAATGGGAAAGCACCTTTAAAAATATCCAAAGAAATAAAGTTCCGTCTAAAGTTTTAAGCGAAGAAGACAAAGCTTCAGCTATTTTAAGAGACAATTTTAATCAGGATTTTGTGAATATCATCTGCGACGATGAGCAAATGGTAAACGAAATGACCAATTATGTTGAAGTAATTGCTCCTGAAAAGAAAAACATTGTCCAGTTTTATGATTCTCATATTCCACTTCTGGAATATTATAATGTTGAAAAACAGCTAAAACAGAGCTTCGGAAAACATGTAAACATACCAAGCTCCAAAGGTGCTTATCTTGTTATTGAACACACAGAAGCACTTCACGTCGTAGACGTTAACTCCGGAAACAATATTACTACCGGAACTGCTGTTAATAAAGAACATGCTCTTAAAGTAAACAAAATGGCAGCCACTGAGATTGCCAGACAGCTTCGCCTCCGCGATATGGGAGGTATCATTGTGATCGACTTTATCGACATGCCAAACTCAGAGCACAGAAGAGAGCTCTATGAACACCTTAAAGAGGAAATGAAGCGCGACAAAGCGCGGCACAAAATTCTTCCTCCAAGTAAATTTGGACTGATCCAGATTACCAGACAAAGAAACCGTCCGGAAAAACAGATCGAAACCAAAGAAGAAAACCCGAACAAAGATGGAGAGATTGTAGCTCCAATTGTTATCGTGGAAAGAATGGGTGAAACACTAAGAAACATCCTGCAGAAAGAAAAAGGAAAAATCTACCTGCATGTACATCCATTTGTAGAAGCCTATTTAACCAAAGGCATCAAAAGCATCCAAATGAAATGGTTTATCAAATACAAAAAATGGGTAACCATTGTTCCAAGGGATTCTTTTAAATATTTAGAATACAGAATTTACAATTCCAAAAAAGAAGAATTGATAGAATTCTCTAATTAAGACAAAATTTAAAACCTTCAGTTTCTACTGAAGGTTTTTTTATACATTTGCATAAAAACAAAGTAAATCCATAAAAATTACAACCAATCAACCAAAAAGACTCAATGTATTATAAATAAATACCCTTTTTTGTTACTGAATTTAAAACTAAAATATAACCATGACAAAAACAATATTTTTCGTACTACTTTTGGTAGTACAAAATGCTTTTTCACAAAACATTTATAAAGATCCCGGATTTGCTTCAAACGGAGTATACAATGTGAACAATTATGCTTGGTCAATGGCTCAGGATACTTCTGGCAGAATATATTCTTCTTATTCCTTACCCAATACTAATGAATCTTTTGTATTCAGGCTTACAACCCAGGGAAACTTAGATTCAACTTTTGGAAACAATGGAATTGCTCAACTCCCTTATTATACTCTTCAAAACCAATTAAAAATACAGCAAGATGGAAAGGTGGTAATATTAGGTCATTCCGGTACTGCCCGAGTAACCAGATTACTCTCTAATGGCCAGCTAGACACCTCATTTGGCACAAATGGCAGCTCTATGGTTCCAAGTATCAACAACAGTGATACAGATACCCGTTCTTTTGGGCTTATTTTACAGAATGAAAAAATTATTGTTCATGGAATAAGTTCATATACCCAGCACAGAATATGCAGATTCAACGCTGATGGAAGTATTGACATGACTTTTGGTAACTACGGATCTCTTATCACAAGGGGAGCATTTCCATTGGGAACATTTGTACTTCTCGATCAGCAGAACAATATTACCTGCCTCACAGGAACCGGCAGCACTGGCGGTATTTACAATGGTATTATTGAAAAATACAATTCTAACGGACAACCCATTACCAGCTTTGGAAACAATGGCATCTTAGAATTACCTTATAACTTATGGCATGTTGGTGATGCTATAATAGACAGCAATAATAAAATTGTTTATTCCAATGAGCATCTTGAAATTTTCAGACTCAATTCAGATGGAACCCCTGATAATACATTTAATTATGATTTATCTACTTACTCTGGTCTTAATGGAGGAGCCTGGATTCAAAGTATTGTTGAAAAAAATGGGAATTATTATATTGGAGGAAATGGAGAAGGGGATTTTGCTTCTACTTATTTTATTTCAAAGCTAAATCAAAATGGCTCAGTAAATTCTACTTTTGGTTACTATTCAGAAAGTTCTAATTTACTTTCAATTAAAGAAATGGTGGTTAATCCTAATAACATCATTGTAAAAGGAAGTGGACATATTGTAAAGTATATTGCTAATAATGGGCTTTTATCAACCACAGAAATTCCTAAAGTGAACCCCGCTATTTCTTTTGAAAATCCTGTTAAGCAAAACCTGATTTATCAATCAAAAGAAAGAGTACTCAAAATAGAAATATCTGCTGCTGATGGAAAGCTTGTAAAAACTATAAAAGATTCCGGGAGCCTACTTTCAGACTTACCTAAAGGTCTTTATATTGCTAAAGTTACTTTTGAAAATGGAAGCATTACCATCAAAAAACTTATTAAGAATTAAAGCTTGAACTCCGGTTTTTACCGGAGTTTTTTGTTACCTTAGTACTGACATTAAAAATACGCATTCAACGTTGGTAGGTCAGGATTATTTAGAATAAAACATAGGGGGCTTTTTTATATTCTAAAACAAACTAAAACCTACGTCTATTGATATACAATCTTTACTCTACAATTTATGAAAAATCACCATTACAAGACCACGATTCAATGGACAGGAAACAAGGGAACCGGAACCAGCGGTTACAGAGACTACGAAAGAAGCCACATCATTTCAGTAGAAAATAAGATAAACATTGAAGGATCGTCTGATCCGGCATTCCGTGGAGATAAAACAAAATACAATCCTGAAGAAATGTTTCTTTCCTCCCTGTCTTCATGTCATATGCTTTGG
Source organism: Chryseobacterium nakagawai (assembly GCF_900637665.1). Taxonomy (NCBI): domain Bacteria; kingdom Pseudomonadati; phylum Bacteroidota; class Flavobacteriia; order Flavobacteriales; family Weeksellaceae; genus Chryseobacterium; species Chryseobacterium nakagawai. The sequence continues at coordinate 1,321,521 of NZ_LR134386.1, read as the reverse complement.
TATCTTCACTTTTGCTCTGAGGCAGGAGTTATCGTCATTGATTATAAAGATGAAGCTATTGGAATTATGGAAGAAACCACTAATGGCAGTGGGCATTTCACAGAAGTAACACTCCACCCTACCATTACTGTTTCGGAGGAGTCTATGATGGAAAAAGCAAAAGAACTTCATCATAAAGCCAGTGAATTTTGCTTTATTGCCAACTCAGTTAATTTTCCTGTAAAACATATCCCTACTCTGTTAGTTAAATAAAAAAATATTTCCTAACAAAACTTCAGGAAACACCAGCAATATTAAACATTAAGCTATAATAACTCTAAATTTAATACTCAAAACTCAACAAAAAGAGATTTATTTAGCAAATAATCAATAAAAATAACATTTTATTACAATAATAATCATAGAAAATTAAAATTATTTATCGATATCATTCATTATGTTAAGTTTTTTTTATATTTTTACATAAACAAAACCAACCATGATGAAACCAAGATTAACTATTTTTGATGAACCCATGTTGTATACAGAGGGTTTATCAAAATTACTAATGCAGAGCAAAATTTTCAATACAATAGACATCTGTAATTCATTAGAAACTCTCTCCGAACAACTAAAAGACGAGCCGCCTGAAATGCTTGTTATGAGTTCCAATATTCTTATGCTTACTGAGATATGCAAATCTGTAGAAAGTATCGTATCAAAACATAATCATATTAAAATTATTATCATTGGAAGCTGTTATGATGTAATAGATATCAGAAAGCTATTCAATAAAGGCATTAAAAGCTATTTGGATAAAAACTGCAAATATGATGAATTTCTAAAAGCTATTAATGCTTTGTTACTGAACGAAATTTATATTTGTGACCATGCTAAGGAAAGGATGCTGAGTTTCATCAGTAATGAACAGGAGAAGCGTAATTTCCACATCAGAGATCCCCTTACCCGTCGTGAAATGGAAATTCTAAAACTGATTTGCGATGGCTTCAGCAGCAAAGACATCTGTGAAAAACTCTTTATAAGCATCAATACGGTAGAAACACATCGAAAAAAAATTCTTTTGAAACTCAATGTAAAAAACACTGCGGGAGTCGTAAAATATGCTATTGAAAATCATATTGTCGACTGATTGACACCTCCAGATCAATAACCTAAAAAATTCCAAACCTTCCGGCCTGGAATTTTTTTTGCTTCGTTCCAAATTTCCGCTAATAAAGAACTTGCAAACCAAAAATTATTAATTAATATTTTAGAAAAAAGTCAATGATGAATGGCCAATTCGCTTTGTGTTTCAATTTTTTATCCGGGCAAAAGTTCATTATTTACTTGCGAAACACCATTCACTATTGACATTGATATCAACGTTACCTTTACACCTCTCCTATTCATAGTCCGGCATTTCACCATTACTGAAAAGTGTGGCTCGTGAAAGATCTGTCATACTGCTGTTAAGATCTATAACCATTACATTTCTTTGTGAAATATTATCATTGGAAGTATTCATAAAAATCACCTGGGCATTATTGGGTGAAAATCTTGGGTCCAGATCATTAGTTCCTAAGGCTTTTTCGCTTTCTGAAGAAATATCATTTACCGCATTATTCGTTAAATTATAAATAAAGATATGAGAATCCAATTGGCGATAATTTCCACTTCCATCCTGATAGCCTGATAAGTCACGGGTAAAAAGAAGAAGCTGGCCATCTACAGAAAAGTTAAGTCCTCCAGCGGCTCCAGCAGATCCGGATAATACTGTTTTAAGAACATTTCCCATCATATCTATAACATAAATATTTGCATTATAGCCGCTATAATCGTTTGTTTTTATGGCAATTTTACTTCCGTCATAGCTCCAGTCACATTCTGAAATCATGCTTCCGTCTGGAGTAGTGTATACTTGGGTCAATCCACTTCCATCTTTATTGATCCGGTATAATTTATTGAAGTTTGAATAAATGATCTCTTTACCATTGGTACTCCAGGCAAAATCCACTTCGTAAGTATTAAAACCTGCTACTGGAACAGTAGTTACTTTAAACGGATTGGAACCATCCGGATTTGCAGTATAAATATGCGTACTGCCTCCTTCAGTTCGGAGAAAAGCAACGAGACCTGCATTATTATTTTTCCGTGGCCGCCAGCTGTTATAAGATGAATCTGTAAACTGGAAGCTATTTCCCTGTTCGTCACTTGACATGATGACAAAGTTACCATTCATCTTTCTCACATAATGGTATCGGTTAGCTGGAACTGTATTGGTTGTAAATTTACCGGTCTGACTTAAAACTGGCTGGTGAATGCCGTCCGAAACAGACACCTGCCAGAAGTAACTTACACCAAACTTCAGACTTGAAAGTGTATAATGATTCACTTTCAAATCATTAACCTGTATCACATTAGTGTCAAGATTATTTTTAATTGTTAAACTATATTTTAAAACGTCTGCTGTATCTGGATCGGTTGCACTCCAGGTCAGCTCAACACTCAATGGCTGATTGACCGCATTATCTATCGGACTTAGAAGCTGCGGTGTGGTAGGTGGAGAATTCAGTGAAGTATCATCATCCATTTCAAATACCACTGTTACCACCTGATTTTGATTCTGCATATTGACAGACTGAAAGCTTGTAATATATCCTGAAAGCTCTGCTTTCAATGAATAATTACCTATCGGCATTGCCGCAATTTCAAAAGAACCATCTGTACCACTGAAAACGGTTTGTGTGGTAGGATTGGTAAAGATCTTCACATTCGCAAGGGGCACATTGCTGCCTCTTTTCACTACTTTTCCTCTTAGAATTCCTGTTTGAGCCTGTTCTACAAGGTCTTCATTGCACGAAAACAGACAAAAAATCAGGATGAATATGCTTAGTATTTTGATTAAAGTTTTCATAATTTGTGTTTTTTATTTGTTTCCAAGGTAAAAGTTGATTCCCAATGCAAAGCGTAAGGCCTGATCTTTTCTTTTTCCGTTGACAAGCCCTTCCCAATCATCTTTAAATCCAAGATCATATTGAGCAGAGGCTCTTAGCGAAAAGTTGTGATCGATCATGTATTCAAGGCCACCACCAACCTGTCCTTTGTATTGAGGTTTATATTTAGAGTACAGTGCTCCTGCCCCTCCATAAATATAGGGGCTGAATCTGTATTTTGGAAAAAGAAGGTATTCCAGATTCACTTCAGGGCCGAAGTAGTTTCTTTTGACAATATTTTCATTTTCAAGGGTAAAATAGTTGCCGTTTACCTCAACATTAAAGTTAGGAGTGAGAAAATATTTCATTCCCACTTTCCCACCAATATTCATTTTAGGATTTACATAATCATCTTTAACTTTCTGAGCTTCTACATTAGCAAATACGGAAACTTTTTGTCTATAATTCTCTGGATATCGGTTTCCTACAGCTCTCCCATTATTATGTTCCTGCTCTTTATTGTATTCATTGATTAATGCCTGATAACTTGTAGTGTTATCAATTGCTTTTCCCCATATTTTATCCTGAATTCCTTCTACGATAAGCGATTTAACTGCTTTTTCAATAGCTTCGGTTACGGCTAATTGAACGGGCTCATTTTGAGTTAATCCTACCTCAGCTTCCAGAAGTCTTTCAGTATCTATATATCTGAAAAAGCTTCCATTGATACTGGTTGAAAGAATGGTTTTAGAAGTGTAAACTGTTTTAAGAATTTCTCCATTAAGGGTAGAAACAGCACGCAGATAAATGGTAATTCTATCCTGACGGTATTGTGTGGAAGCTCCAATACCAAAATAACGGGCACCAAGACCTCCTGTCAGGATATTGCTGTCATAGGAAATGACTCCTCCTTCCAGAAGAATTCCGGCATATAGAAGTGGAGGAAGTGACTGAGTATTTTTATCTGCATCTTTAATATATTCCTGACGTGTGGATCTGATAATTTGCCTTTCATTGAGCAGATTGGCAATATTTTCCCTTTCAATAGGAATAAACCAACGGCTGTCTTCGAGTGCTTTAATAAGAATGGTAGTGGTACCTTGTGGCACAGCAGTGCTCCAATTGTTACCATTTTCAGAAGGTTTATACTGACCAGTCTGGTCTCTGAATTTATAAACTCCTATCACTATTTTTTCTTTAGGCAGAGGGAGTTTCTTAAGTTCTTCTGTGGAAGAGGTTACCTCTCCCATTGTTGGCTTTTCAGGATCTGAAGGTAAGCCAAAGATTGAGCTACAGGCCTGTAAAACACATAGCAGAAAACTACAGAAAAAAATTCTGGTGTAAGTGTAAGTTCTCATGATAAGTTTGGTTTTAAGTTTCTATTTTATTTTGGAATTACGATCTCGGACTGATCGCCTGTACTGGTATCCAAAATATTGATCAAAAGTCCCTGATTAGTATTGGTAATCTGTAGGTAAAGTGACCCAAAAAGATAATTACCCGGTTTTATATTTCCATCACCAAACTGCTCATCAAAGAGTTTTCTTGAAAGTTCACTGAGTATTTGTCTGTTTAAACTCTGAGTAAAGCTATCAAGGGAATTCACTTTATCAAGCAGATTGCTGTAATCGTTTTTTTGGTCAAACTGATTCTGCGCATTGGCTGAGCTTAAAAGCCACTGATAATTAAAAGTATCTCCTCCAAATGCAGGATTAATCGGCTTATAAACAAGTTGCTGAGATTTTCCTTGGAAAATACCCGCAACAAAAAGTAAAAGAATAACAAAAGTTTTCATAGCGGACGTTTTTAATAGATAAATTCATTTTTTATAAGGTTTTTCTTTGCTGTAAATTCCTTGATATATTTTAAGCTGAAAGATAATTGCTCTTTTAAATAATCTTCTCCCGGATTGGTCATAAAGCTGTAGATTATTTTATCTTCCATCTGAATATTGATCTGACCACTTGTTCCCCGAAGAGGAAGTTCAGAAATAGTGATAGCGCTGCTGCTTTTGTCCGGAAGCTGACTATACTGAATATAAAACATATCGTAAAAGTCTTTTCCAACCTTGGTTTTGGTTTCATCAATAGTAAGTCCCTTAAGTTCATAAACCGCATCATCTTCCACCTTGGCTATCTTTTTTTTAAAAAAATCACTATTGAGTTCAAGACTGTCTTTTGCAACCAACGTTTTAGATTCTTCGTCTCTGATATAAAGGAAAGCTTTCAACGCGTCTTTTGATTCAAGATTGACACTCATCTCAGATAATACCTTTACTTCGTTAGGATTCACAGAAAACTTACCACTTTGCTGATTATTGGAAAGGTTTCCTCCGTTTCCTTTTTTTATAGATATTAAAAGATAATTCAGTTCTTTGTACACCGCCGTATTATTAACAACTATAGCTTTTATTTTGATTTGGTTTTCCAACGTGCTGCTTTCAATTCTTGCGGTTACTTTTTTATCCTCCTGCCCATAACCCAATATAAACAGGAAGACAAAAAAAGTATTCAAACTCAGGATGGATAAAGGTTTCATCATTTGTGATTTAATAATTTCTCATGAAGACGGTTCTGTTATCTCCTTTTACATTGATCTGAATTCCGTCTGAAATGCTATTGCTTCCCGTAACGTCAACGATATTATTACTTCCTTGCGTAATTATGGCAGCCTTGGTTTCCTTATCTGTGAATGAATTGATAAAATAAAGAGCGTTATAGTCTCCAAGCTGCTTTACAGTAATAATGGTTTTGTTATTAAGAGAAAGTTCTGCATTATTATAGTCACCCATCTGAATGATATTAGAGTAACCGGCATTCATTTCAATATTCTGTTTGGTGATAAGATTTAAGATTGTATTGCTGTTGATCTTATCCCAGTCGATTTCCTGAGCCTGCAATGGCAACACCATATAAAGAGCTAAAACACTCCATCTCAAATTAAACATGGCATTGATATTTAAATTAAACATACATTCATAGAGAATGGAAGAAAACCCACCCAGTAAATATTGATATACAATCATAATTTCCTGGCAATTTTAAGCTTTAAGCAAAAAAGGAGAACCCACACCTGTAGTTTCTCCTTTCAATGTTAAAGATTACAGTATTAAAAAGGGCTTAGTTCGATTGATTTACAACCATAGAGTTTCCATTACCTACCTGAGTTCCAATATGAAGGTGAGCATCACCAGTTTGAGTTACCCAAGTAAAGTTACCGTTACCAGCTTGAAGGTCAATGGCCATATTGGAATCTCCTAATTGTGCTTGATATAATTGGTTTCCATTACCCACTTGTATTCCTACAGCAGTGTTATCATTACCCACCTGAGCAGAAGCAGCAATATTATTACTACCTAGCTGTGTATGATTCGCAGTGTTATCATTACCATCCTGATACTGAACAAGCAGGTTATTAGCTCCTATCTGAAGTCCATCAGCTTCATTTCGTCTTCCTAACTGAACCTGATAAGCCATATTACCACTTCCTAACTGAATCGCTGAAGCGTCGTTTCTTCGTCCATCCTGATATTGATATACAGAGTTACCAATACCAACTTGTACGGATGAAGCATCATTTCTTCTTCCAATCTGAGTTTGTTGAGTAGAATTCAATAAACCAATCTGCCAGGTTGATGCATCGTTTCTATTTCCTGTCTGGCTTACAGTATTTGAGTTTCCGATACCTATTTGATCTACGTCTATTGAATTTCTATTTCCATTACTTACTGCAGTATTCATATTTAAGATACCTACCTGGTCAATATCTGCAGTATTACGGTTTCCATTCTGTGTTAAAGAATTCATGTTCAAAAGACCTGTCTGGTCTACAGTAGCTACGTTCAAGTTTCCTGTTTGGGTAGTCACATCAATATTAGATTGAGCGAAACTGAAACTCATGGCGATTAGTGTTAACACACCTGAAAGTAAATTTTTCATCTTAGTAAAAATTAATTGGTTAATAGTGTAAATCGTCAGCAAAAAGTGTACCGATTTAGTTCAGAACTAAGATAGTGTTTTCATAATAAACAGAACAAAAAAAACCATTAAATTTGATTTATTATGACAGCCAAAAAACCAATCAGTAATCCTGAAAATTATTTAAAAGACATCCGCAGAAAAACCAGAAGGATTTTCACCGCGGAACAAAAGATCCTAATTGTGATGGAAGCCCTTCGGGCTGAAACCTCCATAGCCGAACTCTGTCGCAAGCACGCTATTCAGGAATCTACCTTCTACAAATGGAATAAGGAGTTCATTGAAGCCGGTAAAAAGCAACTCTCAGGAGATACTCTTCGCCAGGCAACCTCCGAAGAAGTCTCTCAGCTTCGGGAAGAGAACCGAAAACTCAAGGAGACGGTCGCCGACCTCGTTATCCGCTACGACATTGTAAAAAAAAGTTTGGAAATTCTGGAATAACCGAAAAATACAGAAAGTATATGAGGTTGTTACCTGAAGAAAAACTGGAAATCATCCAAATGGTTACCCGTAGTGAAATCGGCGTGAACAGGACACTCAGGGAACTTGGCATTCACAAAAGCACCTTCTACAAGTGGTATAATCTGTACCTTGAGAAAGGTGAAGCGGGATTTCATTCTTCCCCTTCTTCTGGCAGAAGGCAGTGGAACAACATTCCTGAAGAAGAGAAAAATCTGGTGGTAGAAATCGCTTTGAATTATCCTGAACTCTCCAGCAGAGAACTGGCTCATAAAATCACCGATGAGAAGGGTGTATTTATCTCAGAATCCAGTGTTTACCGTATTTTAAAGAAAAGAGGACTGATAACGGCTCCATCGCACATCCTGATTTCTGCCTCGAATGAATTTAAGGATAAAACCAATTTTGTTCACGAAATGTGGCAGACAGATTTTACTTACTTTAAAATTCTGGGTTGGGGCTGGTACTATCTAAGCACGGTGATTGACGATTTTAGCCGCTATATCGTTCATTGGGAATTGTGCCGAAATATGAAGGTGAATGATGTTCAAAGAACCATTGACCGAGCTGTGAAGAAAGCAGGTTTAAGAAAAGGACAAGTTCCGAAACTTCTGTCGGACAACGGTTCTTGCTATATTACCGAGGAATTAAAGGAGTATTTACACGATAATCACGGCATGAAGCAAATCCATGGAAAGCCCGCTCATCCACAGACGCAAGGCAAGATTGAACGCTACCACAGGACGATGAAAAATGTGGTGAAACTGCATCATTATTACAGTCCAGAGGAATTGGAAGCGGCTTTGGAAGTATTTGTAAACCGCTATAACAATGAGCGTTATCACGAATCTTTGAAGAATCTAACTCCAGCGGATGTGTACTTTGGAAGAGCCGATGAAGTGTTGAAAATAAGACAGCAGATAAAATCTGAAACTCTAAAAAGAAGAAAAAAGGAATATTACAAAAGAAAATTAATCGAAACCTAATTTTTTTTCTTTTTAAAAGCAAAAAACTAAACTTTAAATTCTATATTTGAAACAGAAAACACTCTCTAAGAAAAAGTACACTTTCTTTTGAAGACATACAGTTAATAGTATGACAAAGGTATATGCTCCATGTTAATGAGAAACCACCATCAAAGTGTAAATTATAAAAGTCACCATTTATGGTTTCTAAGCTCACTATTTCTGGTATTTACGGTATCACGGATTTCAGTTACGTAGAAATACGGTATATAGAATAGTCATCAACAGTTCATCATTCATTTGCAAAGCAAAATTCACGATTAACCTTCCTATTCTATTGGTTAATTAATGTTAAGGCCTTTATTTCTTCAGGAATATATTGTTAAATTTGAGCTATGGAAAATTTTGGAAAAGATTTATTAAGGAAAATAAAAAGTGTAGAGCTACCTGGCGAACCCGCCCATGGGGTATTCTCTCCTCCCTATCGTCCCGTTTTTACATACGATGAGGTACTTGCAAAAAATCCTAAGTTTGCAGCAGTGAATATTGTGTTGTATCTGAAAGATAATGAGTGGTATTTTCCTTTGATCCAAAGAACCATCAATGAACATGACAGACACAGTGGACAAATCTCATTACCTGGCGGAAAGCGTGAAGAAATGGATCAGGATTTTGCAGAAACTGCAGTTCGAGAAACCTCCGAAGAAATAGGGATAGATAAACATTATGTAAGAATCATCAGAGAAATGTCTCCCATCTATATTCCTCCGAGTAATTTTTATGTATATCCTTATATTTCATATACTAAAAAGAATCCGCTCTTCGTTCTTCAGCAGAGTGAAGCTGTAGAGACCATTGAGTTTCCGATCACTTCTTTTTTAAATCTGTCGGATACTCCAGAAATCATGGCACTTCCGAGTGCAGGTGGAAGTGAAGTTCCTGTCATTAATTTCAATGGATATATTATCTGGGGTGCTACGGCAATGATATTAAGTGAATTCAGCCAGTTGCTGAAAAAAATGTAACTTTGCACTACCGTGTTTAATTAAAAAATGGCGAAGAAAAATATTTTCACCGATGCATTCGGAACACCTTATTTTTTAAAAAGGTTTATTATTTTTATTTTAGGAGTGGTATCCTACAGAAGGTTCAACGGCTTTAATAAGTTAAAAATAACCGGAACAGAGCACCTTGTGGATCTTCCGGATTCCAATGTATTATTTGTATCTAACCACCAGACTTATTTTGCTGATGTAGCTGCAATGTATCACGCTTTCTGTGCCGTAAATAATGGATATTTAAATACGATTAAGAATCCGATCTATCTGTTAAATCCAAAAATCGATTTCTACTATGTAGCAGCAGAAGAAACCATGAATAAGGGTATTCTTCCTAAAATATTTAAGATTGCAGGAGCTGTAACAGTAAAAAGAACCTGGAGAGCGGAAGGAAAAAATGTCAACAGAATGGTAGACATGAGCGAGGTAGACAATATTATGAAAGCACTGGACAACGGCTGGGTAGCAACCTTCCCTCAAGGAACAACATCTGCTTTTGCCCAGGGACGAAGAGGGACTGCCAAATTGGTTAAGAATCAGCGTCCTATTGTTATCCCAATCAAAATCAACGGATTCAGAAGAGCATTCGATAAAAAAGGACTTCGTGTAAAGGTTACCGGTGTAAAACCTACCATGGAATTCAAGGCTCCTTTGGATATCGATTATGATAATGAAAAAGCACCGGAAATCTTATTGAAGATCATGACTGCCATTGAGCAGACCGAAGACTTCAATGTATTACACAATTATGATGAAGAACTTAAAGCTAAAAAATTAGAACAAAAGGACTCAAATAATTAAAGTAAATTAAAAATTATGAACAGAATAATCGGAATTTTATTCGCCATCATAGTATTTGTTTCATGCAACAGCCAAAAAGTATATTCGGATTTCGACATCAGCTATTCGAAAAGTGGTGGCTATGCTCCCGTCTATGAAAATCTGCTTATCAAAGGGAATAATGTACATTATTCTTTTGAAGGTCAGGGAAAAAAATACAAACAGGATTTTAAAATTTCAAACGAAGATCTAAAAAAGCTAGATCAGGTTCTTTCACAGAATAATTTCAGAAGAATACAGGAAGATCGTAAAAAATTATACGACAATATTGCTACTTCGATCAATGTTAAAAGAGGTCCTAATGAAGGCAGTAAGTCGGATGCCAGTATGATTATTCCCAATTATCAGACTAACTGGAATAATATTCTTGAAGCTTTCCAGCAGATCATTAATACTAATGTTAAAAAACAGTAAATACAATTGAAAACCCACTTCATTGCTATTGGCGGAAGCGCTATGCACAATCTTGCCATTGCATTAAAAGATAAAGGATATCAGGTTACCGGTTCAGATGATGCTATTTTTGAACCGTCAAAATCCAGATTGGAGAAAAAGGGAATATTACCTCAGGAAATGGGCTGGTTCCCGGAAAAAATCACTCCGGACATTGATGCTGTCATCCTTGGAATGCATGCTCATCAGGATAATCCTGAACTGGCGAAGGCAAAAGAATTAGGGTTAAAAATATATTCTTACCCGGAATTTCTATACGAACAATCTAAGAATAAAACCAGAGTGGTTATTGCCGGATCACACGGAAAAACAACCATTACATCCATGATCCTTCATGTGCTGAATTTTCATCAGAAAGAGGTAGATTTTATGGTGGGTGCTCAGCTGGAAGGCTTCGACTGTATGGTAAAACTAACTCAGGATAATGATTTCATGGTATTGGAAGGTGATGAATACCTTTCCTCTCCTATTGACCTGCGTTCAAAATTTTTATTGTACCAACCGAATATCGCTCTGATGAGTGGTATTGCATGGGACCACATCAATGTTTTCAAAACATTTGATGATTATATTGAACAGTTCCGAAAATTTGTAGCAAGCATTACTCCAGGTGGTGTTTTAGTGTACAATGAAGAAGATCCGGAAGTGGTGAAAGTAGTGGAAAATGCTGAAAATTATTTCAGAAAGATCCCTTACAAAACTCCTGAATATGAGATCAGCAACGGAAAAGTATATCTAAAAACGGAAATGGGAGATGTTCCTCTTTCTGTTTTTGGTGCACACAACCTGTTGAATATGGAAGGGGCAAGGCATATTTGCCAACAGCTGGGTATTATGGACGAAGATTTCTATGAAGCAATTATGAGCTTCAAAGGTGCTTCCAAACGTCTTGAAAAGGTAGAAAGAGCAGATAAAGGAACATTGTATAAAGACTTTGCCCATGCTCCCAGTAAGGTAAAGGCTGCTGTAAAAGCATTCAAAGAGCAGTTTAAGAATGAAAAGAAATACGGCTTCCTTGAACTTCATACCTACTCTAGCTTAAATCCTGCCTTTTTAGAGCAGTATGACCACGCTATGGACGGATTAGAAGAAGCGGTCGTTTTCTATTCTGAAGATGCTTTAAAAATTAAAAGAATGGAGCCTATTTCTCCGGAATTTATTAAAGAAAAGTTCAAGAATGAGAATCTAAAGGTTTTCACAAATGCTGAAGATCTTCACGCTTACTGGAATACATTGGATAAAGCCAACGGAGTTTATCTGATGATGAGTTCAGGAAACTTTGGCGGGCTGGATCTTACGAAATAAATTCAATTTGAGAATGAGTTAATTTGAGAATTTGAAAATAACAATACCTCAAATTTCCATATAAAATAAAAATTCCTTTCATCTTATGAAAGGAATTTTATTTACTGTATTCTTTTAAAATATCTTTTGATCACATCATTGATTCCGTCCCCATCAAGGTCATCTATACGATCTTCTATTACCATGTTTGTTTGGGTTAATTGAGAAATGGTATAAGGATAATCTTCTTCCCCTTCATACCAGAATTTTTTAGAAACTGGATCATAGGTATAGTTTCTGGTCACTACATCTGTCTGTATGCAGGTATTATTATGAGAAGCAAACGTTATTGACGTCATATCCTTCTCTTTAAACTCATGAGTATCCTTTTTGTCACATCCCTCCGGAGTGTAAAACGTCGTTTTTTTGTCTTTGGACGTATACTTCTCAGCACTTTCCATATACCATTTTCCAACAATAGAAACATTATTCGTTTGTGGTTCATCATCATTACTGCTGCTGCATGCTACAATTGAAAGTAAAGCAAATGGTAGAAATAATTTTTTCATTCTTATAGTTTAAATTAGATTTAAAACTTCGAAATTACTTTAATTTTGCCTGCTCTGCATCAATTTGAAGTATGAGATTTCTCAGAATATCTTCAGTAGAGAGCTCACTGTAATCATGAATAGACTGTCCTGTCCAAATACCTACAAAGTCTGCATTCTGTTTAGCTTTAGCAGCTTTCCGTAATGCGTTTGTTAGTTTATTTTGATAAGGATAAGGCAGAATATATTCAGAGTTTTCAACCGTATCAATAAATTTATTTTTAACTCCTCTGGCATATCTGCCTGAAAAGCTTTTTGTTAACATGATCTCATCTTCTCTTACTTTTTTAAGCCTTTCTTTTTCAAAAGGCTGCAAAGCGCTTTCCTGGGAAGCCAATAAAAGATTGCCTACCTGAAATCCTTGTGCTCCCAAATCTTTTACTGCCCGTAAAGTTTTCCCGTTGTAAATTCCACCTGCATAGACCAGCGGAACCTTTATGTGATCGTATACCTGTGATAATAAAGACAAACCTCCGATCTGTGGAACATGCTCCGGATCAAAAGTTCCTCTATGGCCACCAGCTTCTGTTCCCTGTACACAGATGATATCAATCCCTGATTTTTCTAAAATTAAAGCCTCACTTACAGAAGTACAGGTACCAATAAGTGTGATTCCATTTTCTTTAAGCTTCTGAATACTTTGATCATCCAGATTTCCGAAAGTAAAACTTAAAATTTTACAATTTTCTTCAATTACCACATCCACCAGTTCATGATAAGATCTCACTTTAAGATCTTCCAGATCAGGCAGACTGACTTCAATATTATTGTCTTTTGCAAGTTGCTCTAAAAACGTTCTGGTTTTAACAAATTGATCTTTTAAAACCTCTGTTATTTCGGGAATATGATGTACAAAAATATTAGCTGCAAAAGGTTGATCTGTTAACTTTTTTGTCTCCCTGATCAATTCAATAGATTCATCTGCTGAAAGATCAGCTAATGCCAGCGATCCCAGACACCCTGCACTAGTTGCGGCAGCAACCATTGGTACAGTACTCACTCCAAACATCGGAGCCTGAATAACAGGATATTTTACTCCTAATTTTTTACTGATTGTTTCCGGCCAAAACATAGAAATTATTTTAAATAAAAAGGTACAAAAAATAAGAATACCTCATTTTCAACAGGATATGACATTCCTCACGCTGAGCAGAAAATAAAAATCCCGCAGATTTCACCAACTTCACAGATCAAAATCTGCGTTATCTGTGAAATCCGCGGGAGATATGTTATTGTAATTAAATATCCGCTACAGAATTCAGCATCTTTTGCTCCCATTCCGGGTCTTTTGGATCAAAGAATAATCTTTTCCCTGTATCTAAAGAACGGACAACATTCATTTCATCTGCCGTCAGTTCAAAATCAAATACATTAAAATTCTCTTCAATTCTTGATGGGGTCACAGATTTCGGAATGACTACAAAACCTTCCTGTAAATGCCATCTCAGGATTACCTGTGCCACTGTTTTTCCATATTTCTCAGCAATCGCCTTCAGATCAGAATTACTTAAAAGGCTAGCATTTCCATTACCAAGCGGGCTCCAAGGCTGTGTTATAATATTATTTTCCCTATCATACACCTGTAATTCTTTTTGTTGGAAAACCGGGTGCAGTTCAATTTGGTTGATGACCGGAAGAATCGTTGAGTTCGATTTTAGCTCTTCAAGCTTTTCAACGGTAAAATTACAAACTCCAATTGCTTTAATCTTTCCTTCCTGATACAGCTCCTCCAAAGCCTTCCATGTTCCCAGAAAATCACCATAAGGCCAGTGAATAAGATACATATCCAGATAATCCATCTGTAGTCTGTCTAACGTTCTCTGAAATGCACGCTTTGCTTTTTCATACCCATGATCCTGAACCCAGACTTTAGAGGTTATAAATAATTCATTTCGATCAATCCCACTGTTTTTTACGGCATCTCCTACAGCCGTTTCATTTTGATAAATAGCAGCAGTGTCAATCATTCTATACCCTGTCTGAATAGCTTTAATGACAGCATTTTCGCATTCTTTCAGGTTCTCCATCTGCCATACTCCAAAGCCTAAAGCAGGAATATCCACTCCGTTATTTAAGGTTACTACAGGTTGTCCTGTGTAAGTTTTCTTTTGCATAAATCTTTATTTTTATCATTAATATAAAGTGATGAAACAAATTTGCAATAAAAAAACGGAATTCTGGCTTACCAATTTTACTGTTTATTGTTAAAAAATGTTATTTGATGAGTGTTTGAGATAGGTTGAAAAATGCTGAGGTACAAAGATTTTATCTGCGATAAAATGAATTCTGCATATTTAATAGCCACGGATGCACGAATAAAATTGTATATGAACCGTTTTATCTATAAAATCTATGTTGCTATGTGGTTTATTTTTTTTGAACCACATAACAACATAGATGATAAATGCAAATAAAATTATTCGTGCATTGGTGGCGAAATATCATCAATATCACACTCCCGAAAATCTTCGATTTTCTTGCGCCTTTGCTATTTCCAACCTCCAAATATTTGTCACTCTATCTATGACTGGTTCAAATCTCTATTTTCCTTATTTTTGTGGAAGTGATGATTCTTAAATCCTTCATATAAGCCTGTAAATGGAACAGTATACTTTTAATAAAATTGCCAAAGATTCGAAGATCCCTTATGAATTACTATTGTTAGCTGACGAAACCGTTGAAGCTATTAATCAATACATCTTCAAATGTGATATCTATCTGTTACATGACGGAACAGAAAATATTGCTGTGATGGCTTTATATAAAAACAGTGATACTGAACTGGAGATTAAAAATATTGCAGTGATCGAAAGCTATAGAAGCAAAGGAATTGGCAGTATTTTAATTAACAAAGCCAAAGAAATTGCCCGTGAAAGCCGTTATGAAATTCTGAGTGTAGGAACTTCAGATACAGGATTTGAGCAGATTCGGTTTTATGAGAGAAACGGTTTCGTAAAAAAAGGGATACGTAAAGATTTCTTTATCGAAAATTACTCATTACCGATTTATGAAAACGGGTTGCAGATGCGGGATATGATTATTTTAGAATATACTTTTTTTTGATTTTTCAATACTATAAATTACTCCTTTGTGTCCTTCAAAATCAAATTCTTTATCGAAAGTAAGGCCAAGCTTTTGTAATACTTTTATGGAAGCTATATTCTCAGCCATTGCTCTTCCAACGATCTTTTCAAGATGCAGCTGATCAAATCCGTATTTTAAACAGGCAGCAGCACTTTCTGTTGCCAATCCTTTGCTCCAATTTCTTTCAAAAAACCTGAACCCAATATCTGTTTCATCTTTAAATATATCATATTTTAATCCACACCATCCCAGAAACTCAGTGGTTGATTTATCAATAACAGCCCATCTTCCATATCCATTCTCACTATAATCTTCATAGTTTTGCAGAAAAATCAGCGCTTCCTCCTCATTCTCAAAAGGTGAATCACCTGTATATTGTATTACATTGGGGTTCGCATTAAGTTCATAAAAATGATAAGCATCCTCAATGGTTAACTCTCTTAGCAATAGCCGGTCAGTTTCTAATACTTTCTTCATCATCCTGATCTAATCTTTGCCCATTACTTTACGGAATAACCCTTTAATATGCTCTATTTCCGTTTGATAATTGGTCTTTTTTCTACATCCGAAATACAAGGTATTTTCCAGCTTCTTCTTTCCCTCCCAGATCAGCTTTACTTCTCCACTGTCAATTGCGTTCTTGCATAAGAAATCCGGAACAACGGCTAATCCTGTGCCTCCTTTCAGGCAACGAATAATAGAATTGAGATTAGGAACGATATAATTGGGGCGGAAATTCGGTTTGTGACCAAAATTTAGAGTCCAGAACTGGAAAAGATGTTCCATATCTCCGGTGGTTCCGTACCATTTCTCATTCTTCAGCCATGCTTCGATCTGTTCTGCATCTTTTGTTTTTAAAACTTTTTTAAAAGCCTCTGTATCTATCTCTTTTCCTCCCACCAATATAATCTGTTCCGAAGAAAATGCTTCATGCTGTATATTAGGTGAAGATCCTTTTTTCGGAGTGATGATGAGATCAAGGATTCCTTTATCCAGCTGATCCAGCATTTCAGGATATTCTCCAAAGCTGATAATCAAATTGAAAGGTAATGAAGAAACATATTGCTCCAAGGTGGTCTGAAAAGTTTCAAAACACATTCCCACACTGATGGTTGGGGTATGCTTTTCGATAGATTTTTGAAAGTTTTTTTCTACATCCTCCAGTTTGGTAAGCGGTTCTGCTACAGCATTGAATAATACTTTCCCTCTTTCTGTAGGAATCATTTTTCTACCCGTTCTGTCAAATAATTTATATCCAACATAGGCTTCCAGTGAGCCTAAATGCAAGCTTACCCCGGGCTGTGAAATGAATAGAGCATCCGCTGCACCTGTCAACGTCCCGGTTTTATAGATCGCCTTAAAAGTACGATACCATTCTAAATTGACCATGCCTTAATTATTAATATTCTGATATAAAATTACAAAATAATTATAATACTAATATCATTTTCATGCTAATAAAAATCCAGGTTTATATATCTTTGTTTTGACAAGATCCGAATATTATAAGAGAGAAGCACGCCTTTGCATCCTTCTTATCTTACCAGTCTCTTTACCTGAATTCAGATTATTTTAATACTTGAAGGATGGTATCCTGAAATTTTTCTGGTTCATCCTTATGAATCTGATGCCCAGATTTTTCAAATAAGAATAAGCCTTTCTTAGGTGCTTTTACCTTTTGAAAATATTCAGTTGTAATTCTGGTAGAAGTTTGAATATCATTTTTACCAACAAAGAAATAAATAGGACATTCCACTTTTTTTAAGGTTTTTGGAAGATCGATATTCATCACTTCATTCCATGCAGGTGACCATGTTTTTGACCACTGTAGAAAACCTTTCTTGAAATCATCACCTGTTACATACTGTTTACCATCTTTATAAAAAAGCCATTTTCTTAAATAAAATAAATCTTCATCAACTTTGAAAGGAATCTGTACACTTGCCAATTCTTTACTGGCAACAGGATCTTCTTTAAAGCGATCTTTTAAAATACTTAACAGTTCTTTCTCACTCTCCAATTGACTAACAACTGGATTCACCGCAAAATAGGCATGTAAAAGCTCAGGATGATTCCTAACAATATAAAAACCTAAAGCGTTTCCCCAAGAGCTCCCTAATAGATATATCTTCTCCTGTTTTAATTCTTTTCTCAAAAAATTGATAACCTGATAGGTATCTTTTCCCATGAGATCAACTGAAGGCTGAACGGGAGAAGGATTTAGCTCAAGGGTTTTTCCGGCATCTCTCTGATCCCATTGAACAATAGTAAATCTATCTTTTAAAAGTGTTGTAAAAGCCTCCGCATTTTTCCGCATTGAACTTCCCGGCCCGCCTGATAAAAATAAAAGCACAGGTTTACCCGAGTCATTTGTTTTAATATCTATGGCCTGTTTTATTCCACCAATTTCAGGGGTTAAGAGCGTATCAATTTTTACTTTCTGTAATTGGGCTAAACCAAGTACGGAGCATAGTAAAAAAATAAAAAGAATTGTTTTTTTCATGATTTCTAAATTTTAATTGACTTTGATTCGAATAATCTATTGCAAATATCCTTCAGAGAATCATGAAAAAAGTCTCAATAAAAATACTCGAACTGATTGTAATGAAAAAATGAGTTCGAGTATCTACATATAAAAGTATGAATAATTACAAAATATTAAAATTCAATTATTTAAAACAAAAAAAAAACATTTAACTGGTCTATTTTCAATGCAATATGAATAGACAATTTCGAATTAAAAATTCGCTTTCTATAGAAACAAAAATCAACAAGCGAAAAGACACTACCCTAAAAAGGACACAAAAATTCATTTATTATTTTATAAATATCTCTTTATTGCTTAAAAAATCTGCATAATAATCAGGAATCTCGCTTTTCTCAATCGCCTGTAAAGTTTGTTCAAGCGGATAACTCAGCTGTACAATTTCAGGAATAATTTTTTCTTCATCTAAAGTAAGTATGAGATAAGAAGCCAATCTGTTTTCTTCTTTGGATCGCCCTACAGAACCACAATTGATCGCCCATTTCTTATTTTCAAACTGTTTAGTAAATGATAAATGAGTATGTCCCATAACAATAACATCAGATTGAGACTCTTTCAGCATATCAGAAAAAACATCATCTTTCTCAGAATCATATAGATAAGTATCGTTGCTCGTAAGACTAGAATGTACCAACTGAATATTCCAATGTTTGTTCCCTATTTTATAATTTACTTTCAAATGAAAAGGAAGCTCAGAAAGAAATTGTTTATTCTCTTCTATAATATGTTTTTTAGAATGATCTATCGCAATAAATCTGGCCTCCGTTTCTTGTTGAGAATGCTTAGACAAAGGAAAAACAGGTAGATTAAAAGCAATTCTTTCATCATGATTTCCAAGCAGACAGGGAATATTTAGACTCTTAATTCTTTCTATTACTTCATTTCCCCAAGGTGCAAAATCAACTAAATCTCCTAAACAGAATTTCTGATGAATTCCCCGATCTTCAATATCCTTCAACACGACTTCCAATGCCGGAAGATTCCCGTGTACATCACTGAAAACTGCTATCTGTATCATTCTTTGCTAATTTGTTAATCAAATTTACAAGACGAAAAGCAAATCCTGTTCAGATATGACATGACTTTTTACCATGAAAAAGAATTAATAAGGATGAATTTTTGCCTAGTAAGTACATTTTTGGGAGTGGCTGAAAAAAAACTCAAATTTTGAACTCTTCTATTTTATTAATACTAAGTATTCATTTCAATGTATAAATATTCTGATACTTTGCTATAATTTATATTATTTTTATTATACGTAATCTCATTCTAACTTTGCAGAGTAAAATTTAAACAATCATAAAAAAATGAAAAAAGTACTCATCATTAACGGAGGACAAAATTTCGGACATTCCGGAGGAAAATATAATCAAACAATCGCAGAAAATACAACAGCTGTTCTTAAAGAATTTGATAATATAGAGGTAAAAATCACTAACGTAAGCGAAGGTTATGACAAACATGAAGAGGTAGAAAAATTCGTTTGGGCAGATTATATCATTTACCACACTCCTATCTGGTGGTTCCAGCTTCCAAACGGGTTTAAGAAATATATTGATGAAGTTTTCACAGCAGGTCACGCCAAAGGTATTTATATGAGTGATGGTAGAAATGCAGCTAATCCAGAGATCAACTATGGTACTGGCGGAATGCTTGGTGGAAGAAAATACATGTTAACAACTAGTTGGAATGCTCCTAAAACAGCTTTTACTCTTCCCGGAGAATTCTTTAATGAGAAAAGTGTAGACGAAGGGCCATTATTTGGATTCCATAGAATGAATGCTTTCGTCTCATTAGAAAAAATGGAAAGCTTTCACTTCCATGATGTAGAAAAAAATGCCAACATAGAGCGAGATATGAAACTCTACAGAGAACATTTGAAAAACGTCTTTGAAAAAGAATTAAGACCAGAATTAGTATCATGAAAAAAATATTGATCACAGGTATTACCGGCTATATAGGCGGGAGTATCGCCAAAAAACTGCTTGACAGGAATTATGAGGTGATCGGACTGGTTCGTAATGAAGCCCACGTGCAGGAACTGGAATCGATGGGAATCAAGACCATTATTGGGAATATCCATCATGAAGATCTTATAAAAGAAGTCGTTACCAGTGTTGATGCTGTCATCCATAATGCTGATTCAGCAGATGATGCCTATGCTGCAGATAGCTTTATCAAGGCATTGGAAGGAAGCCATAAAACATTCATATTCACTTCTGGATCTGCTATTTTCGGCGGCAAAGAAAATGGTAAAAAAAGTGATTTTGTTTTCAGAGAAGATTATCCTTTGATTCCAAGACTGGAAATGGCATCAAGGGTCCTTATCAATAATTATGTTCTGCAGTCAGCTCAAAAGGAAATAAGAAGTATTGTGATTGTTCCCACAATGGTGTATGGACAAGGTCTTGGCTTAAAAAAAGACAGCATCCAAATCCCTGCCCTGATTCATTTTTCTGAGAAAAAAGGACACGGTGTTTATTTTGGAGAGGGTGAAAATATATGGTCAAATTTACATATTGAAGATTTGGCAGACCTTTATGTCCTGGCACTGGAAAAAGCAAAAAGCGGTTCCATCTATTATGCAGAAAACGGTTCCTCATCTTTAAGAAACATTGCTGAAATTATCAGCAAAAAATATAATCTGGAGCCCGCCAGATCTTTAAGCGTACAGGAAGCCGTTGACAATTTTGGTCCGGCAGGCGGCTATTTCGGTTTTGCCTCCAATAGTATATGCAGCGCAGACAAAGCAAGAACAGAACTGGGATGGAAACCCATCTATACCTCCATTGAAAATTATATTTAATTATGAAAATTCATCTTACAGCTATTATAAAAACCAAAGAAGACCATCAGGCAGAAGTATTGGCAGTTCTTCAGAAAATGGTAAAAAAAACAAGGAAAGAAGAAGCTTGTGAGCTTTATAACCTACATCAGGGAATTGAAAACAAAAACGAATTTGTCTTCTATGAAATCTGGAAAAGCAAAGAAGGATTGGATCAACACAATCAACAGCCTTACATCCAGGCTTTCGGAGCCTTAGTGGATGAAAAGCTTCAGGAAAAACCACAAATATATTTAACTCATATCATTTAAATATGAAAAAAATAACGTTTTTAATACTGGCCATTTTCACGATAGGATTTATACAGGCACAGACCAAGAAATCAAAAAATATGAAAAACAAAATATTATTCGTCGTAACCAGCCATGATAAAAAAGGCAGCACTGGTAAGGATACAGGATATTACCTGGGAGAAGTTTCCCATCCATGGGAAGTTCTTCACAAGGCAGGCTATGAAATTGATTTTGTAAGCCCGAAAGGAGGAACGCCACCAGTAGACGGATTTGATTTAAAAGATCCTGTAAACAAAGAGTTCTGGGAAAACACAGACTATAAAAACAAAGTCGATCATTCTTTAACACCATCACAGGTGAATCCCAAAGAGTATTCAACTATTTTTTATGCAGGAGGTCATGGAGCCATGTGGGATTTTGCAGACAATACAGAACTGGCAGACATAGCTTCAACAATTTATGAAAACGGAGGCATTGTAGCAGGCGTTTGCCACGGCCCGGCAGGTTTGGTTAATATCAAACTGAATAATGGAAAATATCTGGTAGATGGAAAAAAGATCAATGCTTTTACCAATGAAGAAGAATCTGCTGTACAATTAACGGATGTTGTTCCTTTTTTACTGGAGAATAAATTAAAAGAAAGAGGAGCAAAATTTGAAAAATCAGGACTTTGGCAAAACCATGTGGTAACGGATCAAAGAGTGATTACGGGACAGAATCCACAATCTGCCAAGAGTGTTGGAGAAGCAATTTTAAAAGAATTAAATAAAAAATAAAAAATGGAATACAGAAAATTAGGAAACACTGATCTCGAGCTATCTGTAATTACGCATGGAGCTTTTGCCATCGGTGGAAATATGTGGGGCGGTAATGAAAAACAGGATTCTATTAACTCTATTCATGCATCATTGGATCATGGAGTCACCTCTATTGATACGGCTCCTTTTTACGGTTTTGGATTAAGTGAAGAAATGATTGGTGAAGCTATTAAAGGAAAAGACCGTTCAAAAATTCAGTTGTTAACTAAATTCGGTTTGGTATGGGACGGAAGCAACAACGGAAAGGGAGAATTTTTCTTTGATGCAGAAGATGAAGGTAAAGTAATCCCTGTTTATAAATTCGCTTCCAAAGAAAACATTATCAAAGAAGTTGAAGAAAGTTTAAAAAGACTGGGTACAGATTATATAGACCTTTTACAACTTCACTGGCCAGATAGTACCACAACCATCAGTGAAACGATGGAAGCTATGGAACTATTAATTCAGCAAGGAAAAATTCGTGCTGCTGGAGTAAGTAATTATAGTGTCGCCCAAATGGAAGAAGCTAACAAAACATTGAAATTAGCGAGCAACCAGGTTTCTTACAGTATGCTGAACCATGCCATTGAAAACGATCTGGTTCCTTATTCTTTACAGCAAAATTCAGGAATTATCGTATATAGTCCAATGGAAAGAGGTCTTTTAACAGGTAAATATTTTAAGGATAATACATTAAAAGACAACGACCACAGAAACGGTTATTTTTCTCAGTTTGATTTAAATAAAGTAAAAACTTTCTTAGAAAAAATTGAACCTATTGCTCAGGAAAAAGGAGCAAGCCTTTCACAATTGGTATTAAAATGGACTACCCTACAACCGGCAATTACAGTTGTATTGGCAGGAGCAAGAAATGCTCAGCAGGCTGTTGAAAATGCTAAAGCGATAGATATCACTCTTTCTCAGGAAGAATTGAACTTCATCAATTCTGCTTTGAAAGAGCTTTAGTAAAAGGAAGCTGGAAGTACTATTGTCTATTAGATATTACTACTAGTAGCTTAATTTAATTTAAATTAATAATTAAATTGAGCTTTAGTAAATCATATAGACTTCATTAACTTCCAGCTTCCTTACTTTATTACTTTGCTATCGGCATGTGGGTACTCACTGCAATCCTATTCCATGCATTGATGGTCACAATTGCCATAATAATCTGTGCAATCTGAGCTTCATCAAAGAATGTCTTAGCTTTTTGGTAGGTCTCCTCAGTTAATCCTTTATGGCTGATCAGGGTGATTTCCTCTGTCATGGCCAAAAGCACCTGCTCTTCTTCTGTAAAAAACTCTTTTGCTTCTGTCCATCCGTTCAGAATAAAAATTCTTTGAGGCGTTTCACCATATTTGATGGCATCTTTTGTATGCATATCAAGGCAGAAAGCACATTTATTGATCTGGGAAGCTCTGATTTTAATTAATTCCTTTTGAATATGGGTTAAAGAAGTTGTCTGTAAATACCCTTCTAATCCCATCATCGCTTTATACGCTGCTGAATCTACTGTTGCAATATTTAATCTTGCGCTCATTATATTTATTTTTTGGTTAATTGATCTATACTAAAAGAATATTGTTGCTGAACAGCCAATAAAAGAGCTGCTGCACTTCCCACCCAAACTGAATAATCGAAAGGAGCCTTAGGACCTAGTGCTATAGCCATTGATACTGCAAAAATCAATAATAAGATACTGCTTCCATAAGCTGCAATCTTAGTTTTAAAACCTACAATCAGCATCAATGGCAATAAAATTTCTAAACATGTGGCTGCATAAGCTGAAAAGGTACTCAATGCTTCCGGAAGAAAAAAGGTCAGCGATCTTGTATACTCTTCAAAGCTTTTCATGTTTCCCCATGATGAGTTTTCTGCACTCCATAACCCGAAACGGTCAGCTACTGCAGAAAGCATGGTTACAGAAAGAGCAAGTCTTAAAAATAGCTGCGGAAATTGATTTTGTGTATTTGTCATTGCGTTAGCTTTTAATCACATGGCAAATTTCCGATATCTGATCCGTAAAAAACTTAAACTGGTTTAAGAACGTAATTTTGCTTTAATTTCACTTAAATATTCTGGAGTAAAACCAAGAAATGAAGCGATAAGATATTGAGGAATTCTTTGTATAAACCAAGGATAGAGCGTACTGAAATGTACGTACAACTCTTCCCGTGAATATTCAGCAAGGTAACGAAGCTTCCTTTCTGAAGCGGCATACGCTCTTTGATAGATAATTCGGAAATATTTTTCCATCACAGGATGTTTTTCAAGTAACAATTCCTGACTTTTAAAATCAATGACAAGAATGGTAGACTTTTCCACAGACTGAATATTAAAATCTGTCTGCAACTGTCTCTCATAGGCAAACGTATCAGTAATCCACCAGTTTTCAATAGCAAACTGAGTGGTATGTTCCACTCCTTTTTCATTAATAAAATACTTTCTCAGGCAACCTTCCACTACAAAATACATGTTTCTGCAAACCTCACCTTCCAGCATCAGACCTTGTTTCTTTTTCACCTTCAATACTTCGAAGAATGAGAAAATTGAAAGATACTCTTCGTCTGTTACCGTAATGAATTTATTTAAATGTGCCTTGAAATTATCCATCTTTAGAATTGAATACTCAAACTTAACTTTATTTTTTTAGTTTTACAATGACAAAATATGAAATCATGGAACTCGTTGCTAAAATCCTTATCGCAGTCGTTGCACTGGAACATCTCTATATTCTTTGGATGGAAATGTTTGCATGGGAAACCAAAGGAAAAGAAGTTTTCAAGGCTGCTCTTCCTCCGGAAATGTTTAAGCCCACAAAAGGATTGGCAGCCAATCAGGGATTGTATAATGGTTTTCTGGCTGCCGGGCTGATCTGGTCTTTTCTGATTAAAGATCCGCAATGGCAGGATAATATTGCTCTATTCTTTTTGGGGTGTGTAGCCATAGCTGGTATTTATGGAGCAGTTTCTGCCACCAAAAAGATATTTTTTGTCCAGGCACTCCCGGCAATATTGGCAATTATTGCAGTTTTACTGAAGTAATTTCACTCGTCATATTGTACAGATTTTTCTAAAAAACATATGCATGATCAAAACACCTTTATCGTTAATGGTAAAGGGAAATGTACGATGAGTATCTCACTCCATAACCTAACTTAAAACCAGCTTCTTATACCTAAAAAAATCCATTTAAAATAAAATTCGTAAATTTGCAACGTCGTAAAAAACTGATACACAGGTTTTTTATAATGATCCACATTTTGATGAAATGTAGGAATTCAAGTTGTTCTGTACACATATCTTTTATTACCTCATCAGTAATTTAATTGTAGAATCCATGTAAAAGATTAACTTCTTTTTACACATGACACTCTTTTTCTAGAGTAAAATCTATTGAAATATTTAAAATAAACATAAGGCCACGGGGCTTTATGCCATTATTTTTTTGTTATAAGCTTTTATCATTATAAGCTCGGCAGATTATTTTGTACACCCGTCAACAAAAGAACAACATCAAAGTTAAATGTTTAATCATGTAATTATATACAATATTGTGTATCAATTATCAATTAAAAAATTCTGAATATGGAAAAAAATGAAAACGGTAGAAAAATAAAACTTAAAGTTGAAGATCTGACGATTATTTTTGGTAAGAACAAAGAAAAAGCACAGGAACTTTTAGACAAAGGTTTTTCCAAAAAGGAAATTCTAGAAAAAACAGGTTGCACGGTAGGAATCAACAAAGCGAGTTTTGAGATCTATGAAGGTGAATTCTTTGTCATCATGGGGCTGTCCGGAAGCGGAAAATCAACCCTACTGCGTTGTCTTAACAGACTGAATGAACCTACTTCAGGTAAAGTATATATCAATGACGATAATATTACCGGTAAAAACAATAAAGAACTTCTGGAAGTAAGAAGAACAGAGATGAGCATGGTATTTCAAAAATTTGGATTACTACCTCATCACAATATCTTAGATAATGCCGGTTTTGGACTTGAGATCAGAGGAGAAAGTAAAGCTTCCCGCGATGAAAAGGCACAGAAAGCTCTGGATATTGTTGGATTAAACGGTTTCGAAAATCAATATCCTTCCCAACTTTCAGGAGGAATGCAACAGAGAGTAGGATTAGCAAGAGCTTTGGCCAACGATCCGGAAGTATTGCTTATGGATGAAGCTTTCTCTGCGCTGGATCCTTTGATAAAATCTGAAATGCAGGACCAAATGCTGGAACTGCAAAACACTTTACAAAAGACCATTGTATTTATTACCCATGATCTCGACGAAGCCATTAAAATTGGAGACCGTATCGTCATTATGAAAGATGGTGTCATAGAACAAATAGGAACTGCTGAAGATATTTTAACCAACCCTGCAAGCGATTATGTAAAAGCATTTGTAGAGAAGGTAGATCGTAAAACAATTATTACCGCCAGATCTTTGATGTTTGATAAAGCTACAGTGGTGCGTTTTAGAAAAGATGGTCCCGAAGGAGCCTTACGAAAAATGAGAGCAACAGGATTAGAAAACCTTCCCGTTGTAGATTTTCAAAATAAATTTCTTGGTTTTGTAACGCTTAATGATGTGGTCAGAATTGCCAAAAAGAAAGAACCTACAGTAGAATCTATTATCAACAATAATGTCCCTTCAGTTTATCCCGAAGTGACAGTAGAAGAGATGTTACCGCTAATTTCAGGTAGTAAATCGGCCATTGCTGTTGTAGATGAAAACAATAAATTTTTAGGCCTTGTTACCCAACTTTCTCTTGTCATAGAAGCTACCAAATTTAACGAAGAAGAAATCATTGAATTAAAAGAAATCGCAAACAATCAATAAGATGAATAAAATTATAGATATAGGTCAATATGTAGAAACTGCAATCAATTGGCTCACAGAAAATGGAAAACCTGTATTTGATGTCATAAAACATGTAGGAAACGCCTCTATCATGGGGATTGAATGGGTACTTATAAATACTCCTTTTTATGTAATTATCCTCTTCATTACACTTTTAGCATTGTGGAAAGCCGGGAAAGGTATCGCCATTGTTACGGCAGCAGGATTAAGCCTGATATTTTTGATGGGATTATGGAAAGAAACCATGGAAACGCTGGCACTTATCTTTGTAGCAACCATTACCGCCCTTATCCTTTCTATCCCTCTGGGAATTTTAGCTGCCAAAAACAAGATTGCAGCAAAAATTATTCGTCCTTTATTGGATTTAATGCAAACCATGCCTGCATTCGTTTACCTGATTCCTGCGGTACTGTTTTTCAGCATCGGAAAAGTGCCCGGCGCTTTTGCAACAATCATTTTTGCAATGCCTCCAGCGGTACGTTTAACAACATTGGGAATAGAATCTGTACCGAAAGATATTGTAGAAGCAGCACGTGCTTTTGGAGCAACCAACCGTCAGATCCTATTTAAGGTGGAACTTCCTCTGGCCATGAAAACTATTTTAACAGGGATTAATCAAACCATCCTGTTATCCCTATCTATGGTTGTGATTGCCGGAATGATTGCCGCAGGTGGTCTGGGTGAGAAAGTACTGGAAGGAATTAATAAGATGAAACAATTAAAATATCTATTTTTTCCCATTTTAATGATCCTATTTGGTTCATTAAATTCATGTGGAAATATAAAAAACTCCAAATATATTACCATAGGAATGGTAGATGGCTGGGCAGAAGATGTGGCGATGACGCATATAGCTAAAGCAATTTTGGATCAACAAGGCTATCATGTCATTATTCAGAAAGCCTCTACAGATATGATTCTGGCTTCCATGAACAATGAAGATACAGACCTTTTTATGGGAGTTTGGCTTCCTTACACCCATGCTAAAAAACTGGCTAAATTTCCGGGATTAACACATCTGGGAACCAATTATAACAATGGTCGTATAGGACTGGTAGTTCCCGAATATGTTTCCATTCAGTCTATTGAAGAACTTAACCAGCATCAGGAACAGTTCAATCACAGAATCATTGGGATTGAAAAGGGCGCAGGATTGACAACAGGAACAGATAAAGCTATTGTTGATTATAAACTGGATTATCAACAGATCAACTCCTCTACCATTGCCATGATCACTGAATTACAGAACGCCATACAACGTAAACAATGGATTGTGGTAACAGGATGGCAGCCTCACTGGATGTTTGGTAAAATGAAACTTAAGTTTCTTGACGATCCTAAAAAGATATATGGTGAAGCAGAACAAATTAAAACCTATGCAAGAAAAAGCTTTAGTACAGATCATCCTGAACTGGCAGCATTCTTTTCTAACCTCCATTTTGATGATGAAACGATGTCTGATCTTTTAATCCAAATGGAACAGAGTAAAAATAAAGAAGCCACTGCACAAAAATGGGTGGAAGAACATTCTGAACTGGTCAATACATGGTTAGATAAAAAGTAATTTAGAAAATCATGTATAACTAAAAATCCTCAACTCTACTGAGTCTGAGGATTTTTTTATTGCTCTTTTAAGATCCTGAAGTAGTCATGGACTCCTTAATCTTCTCTCTATGAAGTATTCCCCAGTTTACCAGTGTCTCCGTTACCGGAAATACTGATTTCCCATATTCCGTAACTGCATACACCACTGTAATCGGTTTTGTATCCTGAATTGTTCTTGTAATCAGAAGATTTGTTTCCAGTTCTTTCAGTTCTTTACTCAACATTTTAGCAGAAATTCCATCAATACCACGTTCCAGCTTTTTAAAATGAATCTGTTGATCCGTTCTGTTAGTCAGATAACGAAGGATCATCAATTTCCATTTTCCACCCAGAACATCCAGACTATCACGCATAGCGAATAATTCCTCCGTACAAGTTGCTTCTCTCTCGTTTCCGTTTTCAATAATTTTTGCCATAATAGTTTCATCAAGGTAACTAGTAACCATTTGTTAACTAGTAGCAAATATAAACTATTCCCGTTTTACATTTGTAGATCAAATTAACAATATGAAAGCAGTTATTTTAAATAAAGATTTTAAACTTGAAGAGGGCTTTACAGAAAAACCTCAACCCCAAAACAATGAAGTATTAATTCAGATCAAGGCAAGTGGCTTCAATCCTATCGATTATCAGATGCTGGAAAATGAATTGGAAAGAAAGTTAATCAGTTCACCTATATTAGGAAGGGAATTATCTGGAATTATTGTAGAAAAAGGAGCTGATGTTACTCAATTCAACATTGGAGATGAAGTATTCTGTGGCAGTGGCTCTATGGGAAGCAATGGGACTTATGCAGAATACATTTCTGTTCCGGAGGCCATTGTTTCGCTCAAACCTAAAAATATTTCCTTCGAACAGGCAGCTTCTATTCCATCAGCAGGATTGACTTCCTTCCAAATTTTTAAAAGACTGAAATTACAGCCGCAACAAACGATTCTTATCACAGGTGCTGCCGGAGGAGTAGGTTCTTTTTTACTCAAGATTTTATTAGCTCATCATATTGAGAACTTTATTGCAACGGTTGGGAGCGAAGAAAATAGACAAATGCTTTTGAACCTGGGTGTAAAAGGCCATCAAATCGTTAATTATAAAGAAGAAAATCTCATAGACAACATTTTAAAGGCTAATCACCATCAACCTTTTGATATCGGAATTGATCTGGTAGGAAATTATATGGCTGAAGTCACAGCTGAAGTATTAAAAATCAACGGTACTTATGTAGATGTCACTGCTCTTGTCACCAAGGAAGCTCATGAACTTCTTTTCAACAAAGGAACTTTGATTATGAATATCTCTAACTATACGTACGGCATGGTTAAACAGTATGATTATTATAAAAGCAGCTTAGAGGAAATTACAAAACTTATTGAAAATGGTTCCATCATTCCATCACAATATAAAATAATAGGTACCCTTTCTTTGGAAACTGTTCTAAAGGCACACTCCATTCTTAAAAATAACCAGACTCAAGGTCATAAACTTATCATGAAAAACTCGTAACCGATGAACAAAATACCAAGACGCATCGTAACAGGAAGTAAAGACGGAAAATCCATCATTACAGAAGATCAACAGGTAGAAAATGCCATAGAACATTTCCCTGGACTCATTATTTCAGATATCTGGAATACTCAAACAACTCCTGCAAACCTGGATCATGAAACAAGAATTCCCAATACCGGATTTCCACAAACACCCAAAAACGGAACCTATTTCCGATATGTAGTAATCCCTCCTGATAAAGATCTCGGCGTCGAATTCAAAAAAGGAGAACCTCATCCTATGATGCACCAGACACCAACATTAGATTATATTATCATCCTTTCCGGTGAACTTTATTTAATGATGGAAGAAGGAGAAACCCTAATCAAACCAGGAGATATTGTCATACAAAGAGGAACAAACCATGCATGGAGTAACCGTTCTGATGAACCTTGTATACAACTGGCTGTTCTGATAGATGCGAGTGAAAATATTGATTAAAGATTATTTTTCCCACGGATCACACAGACTTTCACAGATGAAAAAGATTTGCCTAATCTGTGAGAGCTGTAATTCTTGTTGGAAATCGCAAAAGTGAAAGAAAATCTAAG
Organism: Chryseobacterium nakagawai; assembly: GCF_900637665.1. Lineage (NCBI taxonomy): Bacteria > Pseudomonadati > Bacteroidota > Flavobacteriia > Flavobacteriales > Weeksellaceae > Chryseobacterium > Chryseobacterium nakagawai. The sequence goes on along the minus strand of NZ_LR134386.1, from coordinate 1,290,904 downwards.
ATTTCAGGCAATATATTTTGCCACGAATGCACGAATAAATAATTCTAATATATTTCAAAAAACTATGTGCCTATGGGGTAAAAATTATTAACCACATAGACACATGGATCTTATTCATGAAGGTGTGCAAGTGTCATTTTATTCGTGCATTCGTGGCATTTAAATAAGCAGCATGCAAATTTTATTGCAGATAAAACCCTGGCGCCTTAAGTACAACGCTTCAGAAATTTATATCTTAACAATTTTCAACATACTACAAAGCCGAAATCTCCTTCAATTTCTGTTTCATTTTTTCAGGAGTCAATAATCCTTCCTGATAATACACCAAATTCTGATTCTTATCCAGGAAAATCCACAGCGGATAAACTGGCTGTTCCTTGTTTTTTGACAATGCCAACGCCAGTTCATGAATTCCGGAATTACCATTGGATAAATATTCAAATTCCTGTCCTTGAAAATTGATCTTTTCTTTTGTTTTTTCAGCCTCAAAATGAATCAGATAAAAATTATCATTCATCATTTCAACTAACTCTTTATCCTTATTGAAACGAAAATATTCGATTTTACAGACTGAACACCAATCCGTATATAGATGAATTATAACAGGCTTTGGAGAATCTTTTTGTAAACGTTCAAGTTCAGAAAAAGTCCCTGTCTTCATCTGAGACAAATAAAGACAGGGCACAAACATTAAAAATAAAATAAAAGGTCTCATTTTAGGGTATATTTCACTCCCAGGAACCCTCTGATACGTTGCATTGGAGCATATCCATAAGCGGTATCGAAAGTATAATGATTAGGATTGCTGACCGGATCATCAACATATTTATCAAACGGGTCAAAAGGCCTCATCAGAGGGTCTTTAGGAGTAAAGTTGAATAAGTTTTTAATTCCACAATAAACTTCAAATCCGGATTTAAAGCTCTTTGAAACCTGAATGTTAGCCAACGAATAAAATGGTGAATATTCAGGACGGAAGTCATTAGGCAAAACCGGAAGTCTCATAGGCCCATAAAACTGTCCTGTGAAATCTACTGTCAGATTACTAGGAAATTTATAGGTCAGGTTATAGGTTCCACTCCATTTTGGAGCATGCAGTTGCTGTGTTTTTTGATTTTCATCATCATATTTCTGATAGACATCAAGATAGGTTACTCCTACATTAACACTTAAAGGAAATGAAAAACTGAAATCCACATTCAATGAAGCTCCTCTGGAAATTCCATATCCATGAAGATTATCATAAATAATCTTATTCGGATCAGAGTCGAAATCACCAACAATTTTATTACTGAAATAGGTGTAGAAAGCCGAAGCATCAAGATTCACCATTCGGGTTCCCACAGGAATTTTCCAGATATAGTTCAAATTTCCGTTCACAGATCTTTCAGGCTGCAGATCTGATTTCACTACCACTTCTCTGGAACCGGTCAGCGCAGCATGATCCTCTGTAAAAAGATTCACAACTCTGAACCCTGTTCCGAAGTTGAATCTCAATGTATGATACGGATTCGGTGAGAATTTCCATGCGAACCTTGGAGAATGTATGGAGTGATGCACCTTATCATAATCATAGCGGTATCCTAATAACAAAGTATTTTTATCATTAATCTCCCATTGGTCCTGCACAAATGCCCCCCAGATCGGGGACTTCATCGGAGCATTGGTTATGCCATCTGATGCCAGAGTTCCCGGAGTATTATCATCATAAAAAGTTCTTTTAAAAGTTACCCCGGCTGTAATATCATGTTTTCCGAAACTTCTATCCCAATACGTTTGTACAAAAGCTACTTTCTGAAGAGCATTGAACGGATTGGATCCGTAAAAAGAATTCTGGTCATGATAATTATAGGAAAACTGAGTCACGATATGCTCCTTCATCGGCCATTCATACAACCCGAAAATTTCCGCTCTGTTGGTATAAATACTTTCTCCATACACTTCATCACTACCACGGAAAGATTTATTCCACTGCATTTCACCTCCAAAACGATCTTCATAGAGGTATCTCATCGCAAAACTCGCCTGTCGGTTATCTTTTCTTTTAAAATTCCATTTGTTAAAAATAGAAATTCTGTCCTGTAAAGTAGAATCTGTAAAATTGTCTTTATTCTGATCTATCCTTTCCTTGAAACTGAAATAATTTAAACTTAATAATGAAGCTACATTCTTTCCAAGATTAAACTTCGTAGAAAGGTCAAGGTTATTTTCAGCCCATGTACTGGTCATCATATCTACACTTAGCTTTGGAGCCGTTAAAGCATTTTTAGTAATAATATTAATCACTCCCCCCATTGCTTCAGAGCCATAAATAGAAGATGCCGGGCCTTTTACCACTTCTATTCTGTCTACCAAACTGTTGGGAATTCCACTCAATCCATATACCGTAGAAAGTGAACTTACGATGGGCATTCCATCAATCAGGATCATGGTATAAGGTCCTTCCAACCCATTGATATGAATATCTCCGGTATTACATACAGAACAGTTCAACTGTGGTTTTACTCCATTTACCATACTGATGGCTTCAAAAATACTTGGAGTAGGATTTTTCTGAAAAAATTTCTGGCTGTAGATCTCAACTGCCACCGGGCTTTTGGATCTGCTCATTGGTTTTATAGTTCCGGTTACCACTACATCCTCAATAGTACTTGTTTTGATCTCTTTTTTGAAAACCCTTGCAGAATCTGTGTTTTTATATTGATTTAAATTTAAACTGTCTGTCTCCTGGGCAAAACAATAAGAGGATAAAAAAGTAATAGAAAATAATATTCGCTTCATGAAATTAAAATTGTTAGACAAATCTAACAATTATTTTTGAATTACAAAACTTGTCAATAAATATTTGATTGAGCCAATTCATGAAAAATGATTAAATTTGAGAAACTACATATGAAAGTAAAATGAGATATCATCTATCGGGAAACATCCCACAAAAAAGACATACCGTCTTTAAATCTCCGGAAGATAAATTTTACTATGAACAGCTTTTCGGAACCGAAGGTTTTCATGGGATCTCTTCTCTATTGTACCATATTCACCGCCCTACACAGATCAAATCAATCGGGGAACCGAAAGATGTAACTCCAAAAATTGCGGTGGAGAAAAACATTACACCAAGAATGTTCAAAGGAATGAATGTCACTCCTGAAGACGATTTCATGGACAGCCGTAAGATCCTTTTGATGAATAACGATCTGAAAATGGGATTGGCAAAGCCAAGAAAATCGATGGATTATTTCTACAAAAATGCAGAATGCGACGAGCTTTTATTCGTCCATGAAGGAACCGGAATTTTGAAAACATTTGTGGGAGATCTTGAATTTGGTGTTGGTGACTATCTTATTATTCCAAGAGGAACCATTTATCAGGTAGAATTACAGTCTGAAAATACCGTATTCTTCGTACTGGAAAGCCACTCTCCTATTTACACTCCCAAAAGATACAGAAATGAATTCGGGCAGCTTTTAGAACATTCTCCGTTTTGTGAAAGAGACATTATTGCTCCTTCTTTTAATGAACCTAAAGATGAAAAAGGAGAATTTTTAATTAAAGTAAAAAAGGAAAACCAGATCACAGACTTTATTTATGCTACTCATCCATTTGATGTGGTAGGCTGGGACGGATATTTCTATCCTTATAAGTTTAATATCAAAAATTTTGAACCTATTACAGGAAGAATTCATCAACCCCCACCGGTTCATCAGAATTTTGAAGCGCATAATTTTGTAGTATGCTCTTTCTGTGCAAGAATGTATGATTACCATCCAATGGCTATTCCTGCACCTTATAACCACTCCAATATTGATTCCGATGAGGTATTATTCTATACGGAAGGTGATTTTATGAGCCGTAATCATATTGATTTAATGGACTTCACCCTTCATCCGGGAGGAATCGTTCATGGTCCTCACCCGGGAGCTATGGAAAGAAGTATCGGGAAAAAATTTACGGAGGAATACGCGGTAATGGTAGACCCTTTCCGCCCATTAAAAATTACGGAAGAAGCTTTAAAAGTGGAAGATCCGTCTTACAAAACTTCATGGTTGGAATAAAACAGTAGAAGCTCTTTTCTCATATTAAGAAAAACTATTACTGAATACATATAAAAGCTGCTTTAAATCCTTTATTTAAAGCAGCTTTTTTCGTAAATTTGTAAGGTATGGTTCACATATGACCATCATTATTTTTCATATCGCATCCTAAGTAATGGTGGTTTAATAAAAATCAATATTACATGTTAGAAAGAATCAGATTAGAAAGTCTACACGAAAAGGTAACTACGGCTGAAAATGCTGTAAAAATGATTAAAGACGGTATGACCATAGGGTCCAGCGGCTTTACAAAAGCAGGTGACAGCAAAGCCATTTTGCCAGCACTGGCGGAAAGAGGAAAAACAGAAGATCTTAAAGTCACTTTAATGACCGGAGCTTCATTGGGACACGGCACAGACGGAAAACTGGCAGAAGCCAATGTCTTAAAAAAAAGAATGCCCTTCCAGGTAGACCCTACTTTAAGAAATAAAATCAATAAAGGTGAAATTCTTTTCATCGATCAGCATTTAAGTGAGAGTGCCGAACTTCTACACACCAAAAATCTTCAAAGCATTGATGTAGCTGTTATAGAAGCAGCTTATATCGAAAGAGACGGAAGTATTGTCCCTACCACTTCAGTAGGAAATTCAGTGACCTTTGCTGCTTTAGCGAAAAAAGTGATTATTGAAATCAATACGGAAGTTCCGGAAGAAGTATATGGAATCCACGATATTTACCAGGCTGAAGATTATCCTTACAGAAATGTAATTCCTATCGTAGCTCCATGGAATAAAATCGGAAGAAAAAGCATTCCTGTAGATCCTAATAAAATTGAAGCCATTGTTTTTACCAATCTTAAAGACAGTCCTGCAGATATTGCAGAACCGGATGAGAAAACAACAGCCATTGCCAAGCACCTTCTTGGATTCTTTGAAAATGAAGTACAGTTAGGACGTCTTACAGACAGATTGCTTCCACTTCAGGCAGGCATCGGAAAAGTAGCTAATGCTGTACTTACAGGATTTAAGGATAGTAATTTTTATGACTTAACCATGTTTTCCGAAGTGCTTCAGGACAGCACCTTTGACCTGATAGATTCTGGTAAATTAAGTTTTGCCTCTGCATCATCTATTACGGTTTCTAAAGAATGTTATGAAAGAGTTTTAGGAAACCTTTCAAAATATAAAGATAAGTTTGTTTTAAGACCTCAAAATATTTCCAATACTCCGGGATTGATCAGAAGATTAGGAGTAATTGCCATCAACACTGCTATTGAGTTTGACATCTACGGAAATGTAAACTCTACCCATATTGGCGGCACAAAAATCATGAATGGAATCGGAGGTTCCGGAGACTTTGCAAGAAATGCTTACTTAAGTATTTTTGTAACTCAGGCAGCATCCAAAGGCAACAATATTTCCCACGTGCTTCCAATGGTTTCTCACACAGACCATACAGAACATGATGTTGACATTCTGGTTACTGATGTAGGACTGGCTGATTTAAGAGGATTAGCCCCAAGAGAAAGAGCTCAGAAAATTATTGACAACTGTGTTCATCCTGATTACAGAGAAGAACTTCAATCTTATTTTGACAGAGCTTGTGAACGTGGAGGACACACGCCTCATCTTCTGGAAGAAGCCTTCAGCTGGCATTTACGTTTCTCAGAAACCGGAAGTATGAAGCAGACTATAGCAGCCGAAGTTTCCAATTAAGAATTTTATATTTCAATTGAACCTTATAAAAGGACCAGATGTTATTCATTTGGTCCTTTATTTTTTATTAAATTTATAAGATTCATTAATATGATAAAAGTCTTTTAATCTCCTTTACAAGATTTGAAATAAATAGGGATATAAAGATTATCTTTGAGAGAGGTTAGGCATTTATGAAATAGAAATTAGTCAGGAATTTTATAATAAAAAAGATAAAATATGAATAATTACATCAGCGCAGAAGAAGCGATATATACGATAAAAAGCGGTAACCGTGTATTTTTCCACGGCAGCGCATGTACTCCCAATTATCTGATTGATGAACTGGCAAGACAAGCTCACAGGTTAGACAAGGTAGAAATGGTTTCTATTACCCAACAAGGAAATATAGAAATTGCAAAACCTGAGTATAAAGACAAATTCTTTGTCAATTCCTTATTCGTATCTACGCCGGTTCGTGATGCTGTAAATTCAGACAGAGGAGACTTTGTTCCTGTATTTTTAAGTGAAATTCCCATTTTATTCAGAAAGAATATACTCCCGCTGGATGTGGCTTTGGTAACCGTTTCGCCACCAGACAGGCATGGTTTCTGTACATTGGGAACATCTGTAGACATTGCAAGAGCTGCTGTAGATACTGCGAAAATTATTGTTGCATTGGTTAATCCAAGAATGCCCAGAACTCATGGAGACGGAATGATTCACATCAGCAGAATCCATAAACTCGTTTGGCATGAAGAAGAACTTCACACCGTGGATTATAGTTCAAAAGTTGGTCCTGAAGAAATGCTGGTAGGGAAAAATGTAGCGGAACTTATTGAAGACCGTTCCACCCTACAAATGGGTATAGGAACTATTCCTGATGCTGTTTTACAATGTTTGCATAGCCATAAGGATCTTGGTATTCATACCGAAATGTTAAGTGATGGTGTGATAGACCTTATTCAGAACGATGTAATCAATAATAAATATAAAGGCTACAACGACAATAAAACCATTACCAGCTTCTGTTTTGGAACCAGAAAATTGTATGATTATGTGGATGACAACACTGTTTTTGCTTTCAGAGATGTGAGTGAGGTCAACTTCCCGATCAATATCATGAAGAATAAAAAACTGGTAGCCATCAACTCTGCCATTGAAATTGACCTTACCGGACAGGTATGCGCAGACTCTATCGGAACATTGCAATATAGTGGTATTGGTGGTCAAATGGACTTTATGCGTGGTGCTGCCTTAAGCGAAGATGGAAAACCTATCATTGCCATCACTGCAAGAACAAAAAAAGGAATTTCAAGGATTGTTCCTTTTCTGAAACAAGGGGCAGGTGTAGTCACCACAAGAGGTCACATCCATTACGTTGTTACAGAATATGGCACCGCTTATCTGTATGGGAAAAACCTTCGCCAGAGAGCGCAGGAGCTGATTAGCATTGCCCATCCTGATGATAGAGAAATGCTTGAAAGAGCTGCTTTTGAAAGGTTTAAACACTGATAATCAATTAATAATATATTTTAACTTCAATTTTTATTTAGAGTTTTAAAAAATATCTTTAACTTATACCAATAAAACATAAAAAAGCCTTAATATTTTGGCAATGTTTTTGATAAAAATCTTTTTAAAACAAGGAAATTGAAGACTATATATAATTCGATACGAGAAGAAGTGGTAAAGCATTCGAAGGTAAGGAATTCTGTTTTGGGGAATGTGAATGAATGGAAGAGAAGCCATTATATTATTCTTTCCGAAATCATTAAAGATGAGCTATCTGAAGCTGAAGAACTTAAAGGAGGTAAAAAATTCGAAATCGGGAGCACGATCTCACACGTTACGCTGCAGCGTTTTTTTGAAAATGATTACCAGGACAAAACCCACAGTGATTTAAGATTCTTAAAAACACTGGATAAAATATGTATTTTTCTGGGCTATAAAGACCTTAATGATTATATCCTTTTCATCAGGCATAAGAAAAAGGATGAGAACGAAACTGATGACCTATCCTTCATGACCAGGTTTATATATGATTATTGTGCTCAAGCTTTTGAATTCTGTAAACAATTTCCCGATCATAATATTGAACTTTTTAAAGATTTGGTATTTGATGATTCTCCATTTCTGGAAAGAGTTTCACAATTCAGTAAAGAGCTTTGCGACAAAGACTTTCAGTTGGTAACAAAAAACAACCGTTCCAACTATGAAGTTTTTGATATTCATATGGTTACAGATGAACCGGATAAAAAAATCCTGGAATCCCAGGAATTCTGGAATCTGCTGTTTAAAGTTGGCGAAACCGGAGAAGAACATTTTGTAAACCAACTCAGTACACAAATTTATTTTTTCAAGAAAATAGATAATACCTGGAAGATCTGGGACAATTATAATCCGGATGCCGGAATGCTTAACAGAAAGATATAAACGATATCAAATAAGAAAGCCGCAGAGATAATCTGCGGCTTTCATGTTCGAAATATTTTTTTCTCACTTGTTTTTTGTTCTACAAATGTACTTAGCTTATTTCGAACTTAAGAAACTTAAATATACTTAAGTGAACACTTCTTATACTTTATGTTAAATATATTCAATGAATCAGCCGTAATATTTTCGCTATATCCAAGAATTTTGTAATTTGCATACCAATAAAATAAAAGTAAAAGAGAAAATATGTCAACACTTACATTTGCCGAGAAGATTGCTCAAGCAGAGAATTTCTTACCGATTAACGGTACAGATTATATTGAGTTTTATGTAGGAAATGCAAAACAGGCTGCCCATTATTACAAAACCGCTTTCGGTTTTCAGTCTGTAGCATATGCGGGTCCTGAAACAGGAGTAAGAGACCGCGCATCTTATGTGCTTCAACAGGGAAAAATCAGATTAGTACTTACTACAGGGCTTACCTCTGAATCTCCTATCAGCGAACACGTAAAAAAACATGGTGACGGAGTAAAAATTTTGGCACTTTGGGTAGATGATGCATATGCAGCTTTCGAAGAAACAACTAAAAGAGGAGGAAAACCTTATTTAGAGCCTGTAACTTTAACTGATGAGCATGGTGAAGTAAGAATGTCCGGTATCTATACGTACGGAGAAACTGTTCACATGTTTGTGGAAAGAAAAAATTACAATGGAGCTTTCATGCCTGGGTATGAAAAATGGGAAAGTAACTACCAACCTGAAGAAGCTGGCTTATTGTACGTAGACCACTGTGTAGGAAACGTAGACTGGAACAGAATGATCCCTACTGTGGAATGGTATGAAAAAGTAATGGGATTTGTGAATATCCTTTCTTTTGATGACAAACAGATCAACACAGAATATTCTGCATTGATGTCTAAAGTAATGTCAAATGGAAATGGATTTGCAAAATTCCCGATCAACGAACCTGCAGAAGGTAAAAAGAAATCTCAGGTAGAAGAATATCTTGATTTCTACGAGGGAGAAGGAGTACAACACATTGCTGTTGCTACCAAAGACATTATTCATACGGTAACTGAACTTAAAAAACGTGGTGTAGAGTTTCTTTCTGCTCCACCAGAGGCCTATTATGATATGGTTCCTCAAAGAGTAGGTCATATTGATGAAGATCTTAAGAAACTTCAAGACTTAGGTATACTTATTGATCATGATGAAGAAGGATATCTGTTACAGATTTTTACTAAGCCTGTAGAAGACCGTCCTACTCTATTCTTCGAAATCATTGAAAGACATGGTGCACAGAGTTTTGGTGCCGGAAATTTCAAAGCATTGTTCGAAGCATTAGAAAGAGAACAGGAGAGAAGAGGAAATCTTTAATTTTACAACCAGAAATAGTAAGTTTTGTCAGGATGCAAAGTTCTGACAAAACTTTTTTATAAAACACAGCATAATGAGAAAACTTTTAATTGGAATTTTATTCTTTGGAACCTTAGGTGTAAAAGCACAATATGGATCACTGAATGCAATTCTGGACAGACTTGAAGCAAGAAGAGGTATCAATCAAAATCTTGAAAAGGTAGATATCAACAACAAAAAGTTTGTTTTCATTAAAGATGAGGCAGACCACACAGAAAGAGATTTTATTGTTATTAAAGGAAGTAATGCAACCTATGTAGAGGTTTTTGATGATAAATCTACGGGAGAAAGCAGTTCTAATGTCTTTACCGGTGATATTATCCGAAAAAAGAACATCGTTTCTTTACGAGCGGATATGCTTGAGGGCAAAAAGGTCCCGATGCCTGTCACAAAAACACTTTTGCTTACCCAACAGGACAATATTCTCTATCTTATTGATATCAATACCAGAGACCGATGGATTGATGAAGCCTCTTACTCAAAAAAGGCAAAATAAACATCTTGGGGAAAGTTTCTCGGGATGATATTTTAATCTAACTAAAATCTAAACTTATGAAATCATTTGTAGACTATTCCTCAAATTCGGATTTTTCTATATATAATATTCCTTTTGGAGTAGCAGTATTCAATAAAGAATATATCGGATGCTGTACAAGAATCGGAGATCAGGTTATTGATCTTGCTACCCTTTATGATCTTGGCTATTTTGAAGACATTGAAGGATTGGACGACAATGTTTTTGAAGCCTACACCATCAACGAATTTATCGAATTGGGTAAACCTGTTACCAATGCTGTTCGTACAAAGATTCAGGCATTATTACAGGAAGGTTCGGCATTGTCAAAAGATCAGAAAACAATTGAAGAGGCATTCTATGATCTTGATAAAGTAAAAATGATGATGCCGGTTCATATTCCAAACTATACAGACTTCTACAGCAGCATTGAACATGCTACCAACGTAGGAAAAATGTTCCGTGACCCTGCCAATGCCTTACTCCCTAACTGGAAACATTTACCGGTAGGTTACCACGGAAGAGCTTCTTCTATTGTTGTTTCCGGAACAGAAATTAACCGTCCTAAAGGTCAGACAAAACCAGCTGATGCAGATAAACCTGTTTTTGGGCCTTGCAAACAATTGGATTTTGAATTGGAAATGGCTTTCATCATCAACAAAAATACGGAGATGGGAGAAAGTATTTCTACTAAAGATGCTGAAGATGCGATCTTCGGAATGGTGGTATTTAACGACTGGTCTGCGAGAGACATCCAAGCATGGGAATATGTTCCACTAGGGCCATTCCTTGCGAAAAACTTTGGTTCATCTATTTCTCCATGGGTAGTTACCCTTGAAGCTTTGGAACCATTCAGAACCGCCTCTCCTACACAGGATCCTGAAGTTTTAGATTATTTAAAATTTGAAGGAGACAAAAACTACGATATCAACCTTGAAGTTTATATCCAGCCTGAAAATGGGGAACAAAATCTGATCTGCGAAAGTAACTACAAGCATATGTACTGGAACATGACCCAACAATTGGCTCACCATACCGTAAATGGATGTAATGTAGAAGTTGGCGATATGTATGCAAGTGGAACAATTTCAGGAAGTGATCCAAAATCTTTCGGTTCTATGCTTGAATTAACGTGGAGAGGTCAAAATCCTTTATCATTAAGCAATGGTGAAGAAAGAAAATTCATTGAAGATCGTGATACCGTTACCATGAAGGCATGGGCTGAGAAAGATGGTGTGAGAGTAGGTTTCGGTGAAGTTTCCGGTAAAATTATCCCAACACATTAATTAATTTAACCACAAAAGTCACAAAAGGATTTATGATTACAGAGTCATATTTAACTGATTTGACCTATAAAATAAACGGCGCCTTCATAGAGTTCACAAAATTCTAGGCGCTGGTTTGTTAGAAAGTGTGTATCATAAATGCCTGGAAGAAGAATTAAGATTAAGAAATATTAGTTTTAAATCTGAACTGAAGGTTCCTGTAAATTATAAAGGAAAAGAAATAGATTGTGATTTCTTTTGCGATTTTTTAGTTGAAGATTTAATTGTTATTGAGCTCAAATCAGTTGTTCAATTAAATGATATTCATAGGGCTCAGCTTTTAAATTACATCAACTTAATGAAGAAACCTAAAGGCATCTTAGTTGATTTTAATGTAAAAAATCTTTATCATGACGGACAGGAAACCTTTGTAAATAAATACTACGACATGCTTTTTTGATCTTTAAAGATCAAAGCTATTTACTTAAAAACTTTTGTAACTTTTGTGGTTTTATCATTTTTATAGTTAACTAAAAATATGAAAACAGTAACCCCCTCTGAGATAACTGCCGTACAGCTTCAGACCATCATGCAAACCGCCGTTTCACCTCGTCCTATTGCATTGGCTTCTACGGTGGATGGAGACGGCAATCATAACTTATCTCCATTCAGTTTTTTCAATATGTTCAGTACGGTTCCTCCAATTCTGATCTTTTCACCATCGAGGAGAGTACGTGACAATACTACAAAACATACGCTTGAAAATGTATTAGAAGTACCGGAAGTTGTTATTGGAACAGTAAACTTTCCAATCGTACAGCAGATTTCTTTGGCCTCTACGGAGTATGAAACAGGAGTCAATGAATTTGTAAAGTCTGGTCTTACGATGAAAGACGCTGACCTGATACAACCCAAACTGATTGAAGAATGCCCTGTGAACTTTGAATGTAAAGTCTTAGAAATAAAACATTTAGGAAACCAAGGAGGATCAGGAAATCTTGTAATCTGTGAGGTTCAGAAGATTCATATCAGGGAAGAATACCTGAATGAAGCAGGAAATTTAGATCAGCAAAAACTGGATATGGTCGCCCGTTTAGGGAGCAACTGGTATTCCAGAAGTAATGAAAACAGCCTTTTTGAAGTTCCTAAACCTTTGGTAACAAAAGGAATTGGCTTTGATCTTTTGCCGGATGCTATCAAATACAGTAAAGTATTTACAGGAAATGATTTGGGAATGCTGGCGAACGTTGAAGTTTTACCTTCCGGAGAATATTATTCTGATGAAAATATTCATGAAGATGCCCAAAAGCTATTGTTGGAAAGCAACATTGAAGAAGCCTGGAAGATTTTAATTAAATAATCTGAATACAAATCATGAAAAAATATGCTTTCTTCTTTTTTTTATCAATCGCTTTACAATCATGTGTTTATTGCCCTATTAAAAAAGATTACGGGATTTACAGTAAATCATTGGTGTTTTCAAAAGACAAAAAATGGTTGATTAACAACATCAAAACGGGTGTAGACTCGCACCACAGAGAAATGATGAGTAAAGAAGCAATGCAGCTATTTCAAGATTTAAGTAATGGGAATGCTTTTGATTTAAAAATGGCCAAAGCTGAACATATAATTCAAAACAGTATTCCGTTTGAGCCTGAAGTGGAAGATCTTGAGACCTTGAAAAACAGTTCTGATTTTAATTTTCTGGTTAACATTTATACCATGAAGCTTCGTAGCTCTCTAGACCGTTCCATTGGTGAACTGGATGACTATAAGAAAAATGAAACCTTTGCGATGATGGATGTTTATGATATTAAAACCATGAAAAAAATATATTCATTGAAAGCGTCTTCCGAAGTTTCACTGGAAAAAGGTGAAAAGGCAACCATTTTTACTCCGACAAGTGAAATGATGACGATGAAAAACTTCAGAAGCCTTTTAAAGTCAATAAAAAAGAATGCGGTAAAAACCGAACAATAATTCAATAAAAAAGGAGTGAAAATTTCACTCCTTTTTTATTGAAAAGCAATATTTATTTTAATATTATATGATTCCTGCAACGAATACCAAATAATTATTTAGTATTCAATGTTTTTGAAACGGTAATTTTTCCCTTTTCTGCAAACTCAGTTATTTTACCGTTTTTATCAATGGAAACATTTAGGTTATCATTTTTGGAATCATAGTAAACGGAAGTAGCATATCCAGGGCAATCATGCTGTTTACATCCATGAAGTTTATAGATTCCACCTTCAGATACAATAGGACTTTCTACGTCGAAATTTTTTATCATTTCATCATAATCTTTTCCTACCAATTTTTTCAATCTTTCAGTCAGGCCTTTGTCTTCAAATAATTTGACATCATGAGGATACTTTCCATCATTTTTGGTAATAATTTCAACTGGAACTGCTGCTGAAGAAGCAGTAGCCGTTACTGAATCCATCTTTGCACTAACAGTAGAATCTTTTGGCATTACGGTAGCCAGCGTATCTGTACTTACAGAAGATTGAGTGTTGGTTTCTTTTTTACAGGAAATAACAGTTCCTAATAACAACAGCGCTAATGCGCTCGTAATCGTTTTTTTCATAATAAAATTTAGTATAGTGGTAATTTATTACAACGTGATTCTAATAGATTTATTTTAAATCACTTACATTTTGAGCACTGTTTCTGAAGACTTCTTATTTTAGATTTTTAACTAAAAAATCAATACACTTTTCTGTTACAATGTTCAGATCTTCCGGCAACGTAGAGTCTGTCCAGGGTTCTTTAGCTCCAAAGGTATGATTTCCATTCTCAATAAGAAAAAGTTCTGAATTCGGGTTAAGAATATGAAGATGCTCCGCGTGCTTTACGTCTACGGCTTCATCCTGCGTCCCATGGATAATCAGCATATAAGCTTTAGCCATTTCTGCAGCCCGTTCTACATCAAAACGGTGTATATTCTGCTCATAATCTTCATAAAACTGATAGTAATGAGGCATTTCTTGTTGAGTACGTCCATTCAAAGCATAATAAACACCTTCTTTCTTCCATTTTTCAAAAAAATCACCTGTGGGAAAACGATCCAAGGTATCTACGCTGGCCAGAGTAATCAATCCGTTGATTCTTTCATCCTCAAAAGTCTTAATAATGGAAATCCCTCCTCCTCTGCTGTGCCCCACCAGGATAATCTTTTCAGGATTTACATGCGGATCCAGGATAAAATGGTCAATAACAACCCCTAAATCAGACAATTCTTTGGTATAATTATTATTTCCAAAGGCTTCAAGATCGCCAAAATGATGAGGGTCATCTACAGTGGTTCCATTGTGAGAAAAATTAAACTTTACAAAGAAAAAACCTTCTCCTGCAAGTTTCTCTCCCATTAAATCCCATGCTCCCCAATCTTTATAGCCTTTATACCCATGAACAAAAATGACCAAAGGCTGTTTTTCTTGAGTATCACTATAAAAAGCATCAGCAAGAAACCCTTTTGTTTCTTTATTTTCTAAATAAATATTCTTTTCCCTAATCAGATTCATAAAACAACAGGTTTTAATTCAATATTCTCAATATTTAAAACTCTAATTTAATTTGAAATTTATGAAAAAAATTATTAAAAAATAACCTTATTTTTGCTACATGCAGAATTTAAGAACAGTAACGGTAATGCGTTACATTCTGCCATTGAGAGAGGGAGGCTCCCTTCCCGCTTTGGCAGAAGCTGATGATGACTTTAAGTATGTCTTAAAGTTCCGTGGCGCGGGCCATGGAGTTAAAATGCTGATCTCAGAATTTATAGGCGGAAAGATTACAGAAGCGTTGGGTCTAAAGATTCCTGAATTGGTTTTTGTTAATCTTGATGCAGATTTCGGAAGAACAGAAGCCGATGAGGAAATACAGGATCTGCTAAAATTCTCAGAGGGTTTAAATCTCGGGTTGCATTACCTTTCCGGTTCCATCACCTATGATCCGGGAGTGAGTGTAGATCCGCTTCTGGCCTCAAAAATAGTATGGTTAGATGCCTTTATTACCAATATTGACCGTACATTTAAGAATGCCAATATGCTGATGTGGAATAAAGAGCTTTGGATCATTGATAACGGTGCTTCATTTTATTTCCATCATTCATGGCAGAATTTTGATGCAGCGGCTAAAACTCCGTTCAAATATGTGAAAGATCATGTTCTTCTTCCAAAGGCTAAAATGCTGGATGAAGCAGATAAGTTTGCGCATGAAGTACTGAACGAAACTCTTTTCAGGGATATTGTGAATGCTATTCCTGAAGATTGGCTGCACTGGAACGATGCGGATGAAACTCCCGAAGAGATTCGTGAAATTTATTTTCAGTTTCTGACAACCCGATTAGAAAATTCTCAAATCTTTGTAAACGAAGCCAAAAATGCAAGAGGATAAAATATACGAATATGCGGTAATACGCTTGGTACCAAAAGTTGAGAGAGAAGAATTTTTCAATATCGGATTGGTCATGTTTTCTAAAAGGGAAAAGTTCATCCGCGTGGAATTCTATTTATGTCCTGATAAATTCAAGCTGATGCACAGCAAACTGGACTATGATGATATCACCCAAAACCTGGAGAGCTTTCAGAAAATTGCCAATGGAGATAAGGATGGCGGACCTATTGCTCAGTTTGATATTCCTGAACGATTCCGTTGGCTTACTGCTGTAAGAAGCGCTGTTGTACAAACTTCAAGACCTCATCCTGGAAAATCTAAGGATCTAAATACCACTTTTGGTAAACTTTTTGAGGAGTTAGTAAAGTAAGATTCCCTCAAAAAAAATAATATGAAATCATTTAACTCCATATCAATAAACAGGTTTTTTATAAGCCTGTTTTTTATTGTGTTCTTAAGCTCTACCCAAATCGTCTTCTCCCAGACATTTTCTCAGTCCCCTGAAAAAGTTAAACGGGCAAAAAGTACACTTCTCCCAGAAATAGCAACAATTTCTGAGAATATTGTTTATAAAACTGGTAAAAAAGGAGATTCTTTAGCTCTGGATTTATACACTCCAAAGAATATTCCCGGTAAACTTCCGGTACTCATCTATGTTCACGGAGGTGGATGGATAGAAGGCAGTAAAGCCGTTTATGCTGACAATTATCTTGAAACAACGATTGCCAAACTGATGGAAAAGCAATATGCCGTGATCAGTATCAATTATACCCTTCTGAATGATAGCACCCACTTTCCTCTTCCTTTGGAAGATACCAAGGATGCGGTACGATGGGTAAGAAAGAATGCTGAAAAATATAACTTCGACACCAATAATATTGGTCTATTCGGAGCCTCAGCTGGAGCACACCTTTCTCTCGTAGCTGCTTATACTCCAGATGACATGTTCAAAGGAAGTCCTGACCTTTCACCTTATTCAGCAAGAGTAAATTATGTAGTTGACCATTACGGACCTGTTGATCTGAACAAACTTTTTCATACCAAACTGGGAATAATTCCGGTAGCCATGATTGGAATGGTTTCAAAAAAGATTGTTAATTTACAGCAAGGCTTGGTAAAAGGAATCTCAGGATATGATTTAACAAAAGATCAGGATAGAGCCATCGATTATCTAAAAACTATATCTCCTGCAACCTATACAGAAACGGGAGTTCCGACTTTAATTGTTCAGGGGAATAAAGATAAAATAGTTCCTCTAAGTCAATCTAAAAAATTACACAGAAGACTTAAACGCGCAAAAGTAGAAACTTCTTTAATTATCATTGATAATGGAGTTCATAGTTTTTCTACAACAGATAAAGCAGCTCTTGATACAATGACAGATCAAACGGTAGACTTTATCGTTTCTCAAAAAAATAAAACTATACATTAGATTTACCAAAATAACCAGAACCCCCGCTATTACAAATACGATCAAAAATAAAAGGACAAATCTGCTAGATTGATATACATATCATCTGTTTTTATTAAAAAAATAATTACCTTGGCTAATATTTGATTCATTTTCAATAAAAAAGCCAATACTTTAAATTATTCACTTAAAAAAACTAAAGGACATGGATTTCCTGAACAATATCAATGCGCTTACTCTTATTTTTACATCGGTACTTATTTTTGCTATAGCCTATAGGTTTTATGGTATTTTCATTGCCAACAAAGTACTTAAACTTAATGATCATCACACCACTCCCGCAGTAGAATTTGCAGATGGAAAAGATTATGTAGCAACGAATAAAAATGTACTTTTCGGACACCATTTTGCTGCTATTGCTGCCGCTGGACCTCTTGTGGGACCTGTTTTGGCTGCTCAATTCGGGTATTTGCCCGGCGCTCTTTGGATTTTAATTGGGTGTGTATTGGGCGGAGGAGTGCATGACATGGTTGTTTTATTTGCTTCAGTTCGGCATAAGGGACAAAGCCTTGCTACCATTGCTTCGAAAGAAATTGGTAAAACAACCGGAACAGTAGCCGGTTTTGCCATTTTATTCATATTAATTCTCACATTGGCAGGATTGTCACTTGCCTGTATTAATGCGATGCACGAAGCCTCATGGTCATTATTTACCGTAATCATTACAATGCCTATTGCCATCATCATGGGGCTGATTATGCGTTATAAAAAAAATAGTGTTCTTTTTGCCAGTATTCTGGGAGGAATCCTATTAATTGCCGGAATTATCGGTGGGCATAGTCTTATGCAGAATCCTACCCTGAATAATTTATTTTCATGGGATATTAAAACCATTTCTATTGCTATACCTCTTTATGGTTTCCTGGCATCAGTATTGCCGGTCTGGCTGCTTTTAGTTCCGAGAGATTATCTTTCAACTTATCTTAAAATCGGGACGATCATTATGCTAGCCATTGGCGTTATTGTCATCCATCCTACTGTACAGATGCCAGCTATTACAGCATTTGTAAATGGTGGTGGCCCTGTCATTGGAGGTCCTGTACTTCCCTTTATTTTTATTGTGATTGCCTGTGGAGCAATTTCAGGATTTCATGCAGTGATCGCTACCGGAACAACTCCTAAAATGCTCAACAAAGAAAGAGAAATTCTTTTCGTGGGATATGGTGCCATGCTGGTAGAAGGTTTTGTTGCACTCATGGCTTTGATTGCTGCCTGCACCCTGATGCCTGGCGACTATTTCGCCATCAATACCCCAAAAGAGGCCTATGATTCATTCCTGGCAACGCATCCTTCATTACATGGAGTAGACATCGATTATTATTCTCAAAAAATAGGTATTGACCTTTATGGGAGAACAGGCGGTGCCGTATCTCTGGCAGTAGGAATGGCTCATATTTTTAACAAAATTCCTTATATGGATCAACTGACCGCCTACTGGTATAATTTTGCCATTATGTTTGAAGCTGTATTTATTCTTACCGCCATTGATGCAGGGACCAGAGTGGGACGCTTTTTCTTACAGGAGATGTTGGGATCTGTTATTCCGAAATTTAATGATAAAAACTGGGGTCCCGGAATTATAATCAGCAGCTTACTATTTACTTTCGCTTGGGGATATCTGGTGTATACCGGAAATGTAAGTAGTATCTGGCCGTTGTTTGGTATCAGCAACCAGCTACTGGCCGCCTGTGGACTTATTGTATGTACCACAATGCTCATTAGAATGAATAGAGGTAAATATGCACTCTGTTCAGCGATTCCCGGTGTTTTTATGGCAATCATAACTTTCTGGGCTGGATATATTCAGGTAGCTAGCATTTATATTCCTAAAAAGCAGTATCTATTGGCTGCTTTAGCTGTAACGGCAATGATACTGATGCTGATTGTTTTCATAGGAGCTTTCCGAAAATGGTACCAGCTTCTTCAGATCAATACAACCGAGATTGATTATTACGGTGAACCGGTGAAAGAGCTGGTAGAGAGATAATATGCTTTCTCCAAAATCTGTTAAAGGTTTTTGCTTCCTCTGATAATTTTTATACATTTGTTTTGCTTTAGGGGTATTCTGAAAAGAATTGAGAGAGTCCCTTTGAACCTGATACGGCTTACACCGACGTAGGGAAAAGCAAAATGACATGATACTTTATGTCTTTTGTTTCGGATTTTTTCCTAAAGCTATTTTTATTTTTAATGATAACAATGGAAAAAAATCTTTGGCAACAAGTTCAGCTTGTAAGACAAAAGTCTCCTCTTGTTCATAATATTACCAATTATGTAGTAATGAACAATACAGCCAATGCTCTTTTGGCTGCAGGAGCTTCTCCGATTATGGCACACGCCCACTCTGAAATCAAAGAAATGATCAATATAGCCCATTCGGTGGTTATTAATATTGGTACCCTTGATGAATACTGGGCAGAATCTATGCTTATAGCTGCTGAAGTGGCAAATACACATCATAAACCATGGGTACTGGATCCGGTAGGGGCAGGAGCCACCTCTTTTCGTGATCAGACATTGCATCAGCTGTTACAGTTTCATCCAACAGTGATCAGAGGTAATGCTTCTGAGATTATTGCTCTTGCCCAAATCAATAAAACAGCTACTAAAGGAGTAGACAGTACAGCAGAAAGTAATGACGCTGTTGAAGCAGCACACATTCTGGTTAACCAATACAACGCTATTGTATGTATTTCGGGTGAAACGGATATTATCCTGAACCAAAATCAATCTATACAAATCAAAAACGGACATGCTCTCATGACCAAAGTAACGGGTCTGGGATGTTCTGCAACAGCATTAATCGGAGCATTTATAGGTGTTACGGAAGATACAATATCTGGAACTACCGCTGCAATGTCATTATTGGGAATAGCAGGCGAAATGGCTGTTCGTGAAAGTAAAGGCCCAGGCAGTCTTCAAGTCAACTTGATTGATAAACTCTACAACATTACAGAAGAAGAATTTAACGGTCATTTAAAAATTGAAAGATCATGAGTATAAATACTTTCCCTTACTCATTATACCTGGTAATTTCTGAAGCAGATTGTATGGGAAAAAACTTCCTGGAAGTTGCTCAACAGTCCATATTAGGAGGTGTGGATATTATACAGCTTCGTGAAAAAAATGACAACAATGAAATATTCCTTCAAAAAGCCAGACAGCTTATTGAAATTACAGATAAATATGGTATTCCTCTTATCATCAACGATAATATTACTGTTACTGAAAAAGTAAATTCGGCAGGAATACACGTTGGCAACAGTGATGCAACTCCTCGGGATCTAAGGCAGCGGCCTTTGATCGGGAATAAAATGATTGGTTATTCTATAGAACACCTGACTCAGCTTGGCAACGAACAAACTGCAGTAGCCGACTATCTGGGAATAAGCCCTGTTTTTAAAACAAAAACCAAAACAGATACTATTATAGAATGGGGATTGGAAGGAATTACTCAAATCAGGCAACTTACAGAAAAACCTTTGGTCGCAATAGGCAATATTCATCTGAAAAATGCAAGAGCAGTAATTAATGCCGGAGCAGATTGTCTTGCAGTAGTTTCCGCAATATGCAGTGCTGCTGATCCTCAAAAAGCAGCGTATGAATTAAAAAATGAAATTGTAAAATGAAAAAATACAAATATCCTTCCGTATTAACTATTGCAGGTTTCGACGGAAGCGGCGGTGCTGGTATTCAGGCTGATATTAAAACAACTTCTGCTCTAGGTTGCTTTTCCACATCTGTATTAACAGCCTTGCCTGTACAAAATACGCAGGGAGTAAGAAAAATATATCCTATTCCCGTAGAGGCAGTTGCTGACCAGATCAAAGCCATTTTGGATGACATTGTTCCCGATGCAATAAAAATTGGAATGGTTCATACGCCTCAACTGGTAGAAACCATTGTTTCCACATTAGCAGAATATCCTAAAATACCTATTGTCTTTGACCCTGTAATGGTTGCCACCAGCGGACATCGTTTAATTGAAGAAGAAACCATCACAGCACTCACTGAAATGCTTTTCCCCATTGCTGATGTTATCACTCCCAATATGGATGAGGCTGCAATTCTAGCAGATATGAAAGTAGAAACTTTAGAACATTTATACACCGCCGGAAAGAAAATTAAAAAACTGGGGTGTAAAACAATTCTTCTTAAAGGTGGTCATCAGGAAACCTCAACGATTACGTCACTGTTTTATGATGAACATGAGAATTTTCATTCTTTCGAAACAATAAAATTTGACACGAACAATACTCATGGTTCCGGTTGTACACTTTCTTCAGCAATAGCAGCCTATATTGCTCAGGGAAAATCCTTATATAATGCTGTTTCACTGGGACAAGAATATATTTATCAAGCCATAAAAAACGGCATAGATGTGCAAACAGGGCTAGGAAATGGTCCTCTTAATCACTTTTTTAATCCACAAAAACTTATCAAAAAATGAAATGGTCTGAACAAACCTGGAATGCTATAGAAAAACATTATCAATCCATCCTTGATATGCCTTTTATCAAAGAGCTTTCTGATGGTACCCTACCACAGAAAAAATTCCGTTTTTATATGGCTCAGGACTCTTTATATCTGGAGCACTTTGGAAGAACACTCTCAATCATTGCTGCAAAGATTACTGATCTTCAGGATGTACTCACTTTTATGCGTTTCGCTGAAAATGCCATTGTAGTAGAAAATGCCCTGCATGAATCTTACTTCAAAGATTTTGGTTTGAGTGATAAGGGGGTTTTAGAACCTGCTTGCCATCATTATATTCACTTTCTGAGAAGTACGGCAGCTCTGGAATCTGTGGAAATTGCAGTTGCCGCAGTTCTCCCCTGCTTCTGGATTTATCGTGAGGTTGGAAATTATATTTACGAGATTCAAAACACGGTTAACAATCCCTATGAAAAATGGATCGCCACCTATGCTGGAGAAGAGTTTTCAGCGGCAGTGGATCAGGCTATTGCTATAGGTGATAAAATAGCAGAAAATAGTACTGAAGAAACCAGAAAAAAAATGACTGAAGCTTTTATTATGGCATCCAGAATGGAATTCCACTTCTGGGAAGCTGCTTACGAATTGAAAAGATGGAAGTAAAGAAGAGACAGAATACCTCAATCATCCATTATGTTTATCAACCACTACAACAAAAAAACGGAACCAACTTTTGATTCCGTTTTTTTATAGATATAAAATTTGATTAAAAATTGAAATTAAGTCTTGTGAAAACATATCGTCCATTCTGCCCAAACTGTGAAGTTGAGCGCGAGTAAATAAACTGATCGTTATTACTTGAAGCCGGTAAATTTTTAGTAGGATAAATATCAAACAGGTTATTGACACCTACCGTTAACCCGATATTTTTGGTAAACTGATACGCTGCTGACATATCGGTGATAATCTTATCTCCTATTGTTTGATGCTCATTAAATCCTATAATTCCATCTCCGTTAGCATCAAGAACATCGGCACCTGTTACTTTTCCGAAATAAGTATTTCTAAGATAGAAACTTGCTCCTTTCCATGTTAATGTGTGAGAAAGGCTGGCTTTTACTCTTGGGACTGCTTCTTCCAGATAGATTCTAGATTTTTCAGAGAAATAGACCTTTTCAAGAGCCGGAGATTTCAACAGCCCTGCTGAATGAATTTCACCTACCTGCTTGGTCTGGTTCAAGTTGATCGCAAAATTATTGTCCAGTTTTATGCCTGAAAATCTTGCGTTATGGGAAATAACAATATCCAACCCTTTTGTTTCCGTATCGATTGCATTGGTGAAAAACTGAGCTGCATTTACATTTAATTTATCAAATTCTATTTGAGCATCGGTAGGCACATCTTTTCTTAAAAACTGATCGGTAAGAATGATTCTGTTATCAATTTTAGTAAAATATCCGTCCGCTGTGAATGTCAAATTCACTGATGGAATTTTATACGTAAATCCTACACTTGCTGACTTTGAGGTTTCCTGTTTAAGTTTTGGGATATTCAATTGTCCTGCTAATCGGGAATCATTGCTGTATGTTCCTACTTCCAGAAGCTGTCCTCCTGTAAATAAGGTAGAAGTTACATTATAGTAAATCTGGTGTATAGACGGAGCCCTAAATCCTGTAGACCCTGCAAATCTCACATTAAAATTAGGAGCTACTTTGATTCTTGAAGCTAATTTATAATTAAAAGTAGATCCAAAATCCGAATAATTCTCATATCTCGCTGCTGCATCCACTAAAAGCCAGTTGGTAAAGTTTAACTCTACATCTGCATACGCTGCCAACGACTGTCTATTCTTATTCACCGCATTTTCAGGTTTGAAACCACTGAATACTTGTGAACCTCCTGGCAAAGAAGCTCCAAAAAAGTCTGTAGGCCTTGATGTAGTATTATTCCATGGATTTCCTAAAACATCATAGGTAGTATATGATGCTTCTTCACCAGCAGTCATTTTAAAATTCTCAAAACGGTGCTCCCCTCCAAATGCTACATTCAATCCCTCCAGAACATCATATTTTTTAGAGAAATCTAAATTGATGGTATTTTGGGTAAACCTTAATCCTCCTGCATCAAACTCATTAGGAGAAGCAAATCTTAAAGAAGTGTTTCCGGTATTTCTGATATTGTAGGTAAAGGAGTTTTGTCCAAAGGTATTGCTGAAATCAATATTCCATCCTTCCCATTTTCCTTTAATTCCTGCTGCTAATGAAATATCCTGAATATCGGTTCCTATCTGTGGCAGGTAACCGCTTGGATATAAGCCTGTAAAAGTTCTGCTTTCCCTCGGTCTTCTGTAAAATCCTCCGGAAACTCCATGCCTTAAACTGTATCCTCCAAAAGTATACACCTTCCAGTTATCACTTACAGGTACCTCAGCATTGATAAAAAGCTGGTGATTATTAAGTTTAGACTGCCCTACCTGCATGTTGAAATCTTTTCTCGTCTGCCCTCTGTAAGCAAGTTCCTGATCGGTGATATAATTCAAATAATTGGTCGTAAACCTGTTAGGATCCGACAAAACTTTCTGTAAAGCGGAAATAGAATTAGCTCCCTGTATAGCAGTTTGTAAATCCTGAGAAAAATAACTTACTTCTGGTGCATATTGGTGAATATAGTTTACAATTTGCTGAGAATTTGGAGTATTTCCAATATCAGTAAAAAGAGAAGAAAGATTGACTCCATTTTTCAGAGCACGCTGTTCAATAGCATTATAAGCATTATAAATAGGTGCATTTTCTGTTCCTGCCCTGTACGTAGGGTTTCTAAACTGTGAAGA
Organism: Chryseobacterium nakagawai; assembly: GCF_900637665.1. Taxonomy (NCBI): domain Bacteria; kingdom Pseudomonadati; phylum Bacteroidota; class Flavobacteriia; order Flavobacteriales; family Weeksellaceae; genus Chryseobacterium; species Chryseobacterium nakagawai. The sequence continues at coordinate 1,266,409 of NZ_LR134386.1, read as the reverse complement.
CCAGGTAATATTGAAAAAACCACCTTTGGTTCCTATTTTATTTCCATAGTTCAGGTCAAGCTGAATATTCTGTCCGTCAAAATTTCCGGTATGATCGTTCGCTGCAGGCGTTAAGTTTCCGCCATAGCTAATCTGACCTGCTAATTTTCCTGTATCTCTTTTTAATTCAAGGTTCATCACTCCGGCAATCGCATCAGAACCATATTGTGCGGCCGCTCCATCTCTTAAAACTTCTATTCTATTTAAAGCAAAAGAAGGAATAGCATTTAGGTCGGTTCCTACAGTTCCTCTTCCCGGTGTTCCGTTTACATTGACCAGTGCAGAAGTGTGTCTTCTTTTTCCGTTGACCAATACCAATACCTGATCCGGTCCCAATCCTCTCAACTGGGCAGGATCCAAATGATCTGTTCCATCCGAATTGGTTTGAACAGTAGAGGTAAAAGAGGGTGCAATGGCATTTAGAATTTGCCCGATACTTGACTGGGGAAGTACAACTGAAGCTTCCTTCAGGTTGAATACATCTACTGGTACCGGACTGTCTGCTTTTGATCTTGCTCCTGCTCTGGATCCAAGGATAACAACTTCTTCTACTTTATTGGTTGAGGCAGTGTCTTTTTTTGTTGTAATATTGTCTTTCTCTTGCCCATAGGTGAAAACTCCTAGAAAGAATAGAACAGAAGCGGAAAGAATAGTTTTTTTATTTCTCATATCATTCATCAATTTGATTAAACATTTATGTTTTTTGCAGGTGCAAATGTAAAGTATATTTATTAGTCTACAAAATCAATAGACTTTGTTTTTGTAAAAAATGATTATCATTTCTTTCTATCCCTCATTTAAAATTACTACTTTTTCCAATAAGATAAAGGTATTTAATAAAAAAAAACGGACTCAAAAATGAATCCGTTTATCGTATTTTTAAAGGCTATTTTAAAGCATTAAATCTTAATAAGTTTAGCATATTTCAGAATCAGGTTCTTCTCTCCTTCATGCATGAATACAACTTTTGCTTTGATATTCTGAGGATCTGTCCCATCCAGGAAAGTAACTTCCCCAACGCCGAAACGATCGTGTCTCACTTTATCTCCCACTTCAATATCCTGAGAGGAAGCTCCACTTGGATTGATGATTTTGGCAGTGCTTACCGGTTTCAATTTTCTTACTTCCTGAGCAGGTTTTGAATTATCTTCACTTCTATTAAGTGTCTTTTTCTCTACCTTTTTGAAAGATTTTAATTCAGATGGATGTTCATCAAAAATATTGGATTTTACTCCAGAATTATTGATAAATCTTTTTTCCATAGCCGGATTAAGGAATTCTATATACTCATCATCAATTTCACTTAAGAATCTTGAGGGTTCTGCATCTGTTATTTTTCCCCACTGGAAACGGGAAACTGCATAAGAGAAGAATACTTGTTTTTCAGCTCTGGTTAATGCTACATAAAACAATCTTCTTTCTTCTTCAAGATCTTCTCTGGTTGCCGAGCTCATGAAACTTGGGAAAAGATTTTCTTCAAGCCCTACCAAGTGTACAACAGGGAACTCTAAACCTTTGGAAAGGTGAATGGTCATTAAAGAAACCATATCATCTTCTGATTCCTTATCCTGAGTATCTGCAGAAAGTGCAATATTCTCAAGGAAATTAGAAAGGCTCGGGTCTCCGTCTTCCAGCTGTATTTGTTCTTCGATAAACCCTTGCATTGAGTTCATCAATTCCTGAACGTTTTCTACTCTTGATATCCCTTCAGGAGTTTGGTCATCTTTTAAAAACTTAATTAATCCACTTCGTTTAGCTACTTCCATAGCCACGCTGTAAGCCGTTTCTGTCTTTAATAATACCTGGAATGCTTTAATCATTGACCAGAAATCATTCAGCTTATTTAAAACTCCATTATTAAGTCCTAATTGAGGAGCATACATAGGCAGACTATCCAGCACTTTTGAAACAGAAAGGTTTTGAGCGTCTGCAAAAACGATCAATTTGTTCTGCGTAGTTTCTCCAATTCCTCTAGCCGGATAGTTAATAATTCTCATCAATGCCTCTGAATCATTTTCATTGATTAAAAGACGTAGATACCCTATTAAATCTTTAACCTCCTTTCTTTGGTAAAATGAAAGTCCTCCATACACCTTGTATGGGATATTTTTACGTCTCAGTGCATCTTCAAATGCTCTGGTCTGAGAATTGGTTCTGTATAAAATAGCAAAATCGCTATACTTTCTCTGATCACGGTTACGAAGCTCCCAGATATTTCCAGCTACAAAGTTCGCTTCATCAGCATCAGAAAGGGAACGGTATATTTTAATTTTATCTCCTTCCTCGTTATCACTGAAAACATTTTTCTTAAACTGCTGTAAGTTTTTAGCAATAACAACATTCGCTGCATTTACAATGTTTTGTGTGGAACGGTAGTTTTGTTCCAAAGATACCGTGATGGCATCCGGGTAATCCTTTTTAAAATTCAGGATATTATAAATATTGGCTCCACGGAAAGAGTAAATAGACTGGGCATCATCCCCTACCACACAGATATTTTCAAATTTAGAAGCCAGTGCTTTCACAATAAGATACTGGGAGTGGTTAGTATCCTGGTACTCATCTACCATGATATATCTGAATCTATCCTGATATTTGGCTAAAACTTCCGGAAAACGGGTCAATAACTCATTGGTCTTTAATAACAGGTCATCAAAATCCATTGACCCATTTCTGAAACAGGCTTCAACATATTTTTGATAAATCTGCCCGATAAATTTCATATTTGCTTTTTCATCAGCTTCCATCAGTTCCGGATTGTTGAAATAAGCTTTTACTGTAATCAGGTTGTTTTTATAAGTAGAAATTCTTGCCTGAACTTTTTTGGGTTTATAAAGATCTGCATCGATATTCATATCCTTCAATACTTTTTTAATCACATTCAGCGCATCCTGCTGATCGTAAATGGTAAAGTTGGAAGGATACCCAAGATTATGCCCTTCAATCCTTAAAATTCTGGCAAAAACGGAGTGAAAAGTTCCCATCCAAAGGCTTCTTGCATTGCTGTCTCCTACTACCTTTGCGATACGGTCTTTCATTTCACGGGCCGCTTTATTCGTAAAGGTAAGGGCAAGGATGTTGAAAGGATCTATTCCATTATAGATAAGGTGAGCAATACGCATCGTAAGCACACGTGTTTTACCAGAACCAGCCCCTGCAAGCACCATCAAAGGTCCTTGTAAAGAGGTAACGGCTTCATATTGTGATTCATTGAGTCCTTTCAGATAATCCATACAGCAAAAAAATTTTTGGAATGACAAAATTAAGATATTCAGAGGAGAATTCAAATTATGAAATGTCAATAGTCGATTTTGCTTCACAAGTGAATCATGAATGATTGTAGGGGCAAAAGTTGACAAGCATCATGAATTGGCTTAATCTTGGGCTTTGCCGATATTCTTAAATGTGAATCGTGAATGATTGCAGTCTCAAAAAATTGACAAGCGCAGCGAATTGACTATTCACTATTGATTTATCAGCTTTCAAAATTTGTGTAACATTTAATTCACTTTTCCTACTCATTGATAAACAATTTCTAACTTTATGAAAAAGCGACTTCTTTCGGCTGCTGCCGTAGCTTTCTTCGGGCTCATGCTGAATGCACAGCAAATCAAATTCGAAGAGTATGACCTTCCCAATGGTCTTCATGTAATTCTTCATCAGGATAATTCAGCTCCGGTAGTCACTACAGGTGTGATGTATCATGTAGGAGCAAAAGATGAAGTAAAAGGAAGAACCGGCTTTGCCCACTTCTTTGAACACCTTTTATTCGAAGGAACTCCAAACATTAAAAGAGGAGATTGGTTTAAGATCGTTTCTTCAAACGGAGGAGACAACAATGCCAATACAACCAACGACAGAACCTATTATTATGAAACCTTCCCATCCAACAATGAACAACTTGGACTTTGGATGGAAGCTGAAAGAATGCGCCATGCCGTTATCAACCAAGTGGGAGTAGATACCCAAAGAGAAGTGGTAAAAGAGGAGAAAAGATTAAGAATGGATAACCAGCCATATGGAAATCTCTTTTCAACAATCCAAAAAAATCTATTTACGAACCACCCTTATAACTGGCCAACTATTGGTTCCATGGAAGACTTAAATGCGGCTAAACTTGAAGAATTCCAGGCCTTCTATAAAAAATTCTATATTCCAAACAATGCAACTCTTGTGGTAGCAGGAGACATAAAACCTGAGCAAACCAAGAAATGGATTGAAGAGTATTACGGAGGTATTCCAAAGGGAACCCTTTCCTCTAAAGACTTTCCTAAAGATGCTCCTATCACTCAGGAGAAAGAAGTTACTGCTACCGACCCTAACATTCAGCTTCCGGCTTATGTTTTCGCTTACAGAACGCCAGCCAATAAAGAAAAAGATGCCTATGTTTTAGATATGCTTTCTTCTTATTTAAGCAATGGAAAATCTTCTGTTTTATACAAGAAATTAGTTGACCAGGAGAAAAAAGCACTTCAGGTAGCAGCGTTTAATCAAGGGCTTGAAGATTACAGTATTTTTGCATTCTTTGCTATTCCAATGGGGCAAACGTCTAAGCAGACTTTACAGACTGATATTGATGCTGAGATTAAAAAACTTCAGACTACTTTAATTTCTGATGAAGATTATCAGAAAATTCAGAATCAGTTTGAAAATCAGTTTGTGAATCAGAATTCAAGCATTCAGGGAATTGCTGCATCTTTAGCTACAAACCATGTATTAATGGGAAACACAAACCTTATCAATAAGGAAATCGATATCTACAGATCAATCACTAAACAGGATATCCAAAATGCAGCTAAAAAGTATCTGAATGCCAACCAAAGAATCATCATCAATTACGTTCCTGAGAAAAAATAATTTACCCATGAAAAAGCAATTCACTTATATAGCAGCGGCATTTTTATTTGCAGGAATGCTCTCTGCCCAAAAAATTGACCTTAATGCAATGCCAAAACCAGGACCTACACCTGTTGTAAACATTGCTAAACCAAAAACTTTTCAGCTAAGCAACGGACTTACTATAATGGTGGTTGAAAACAACAAACTACCAAGGGTAAATACGACTCTTACCATGGACAGACCTCCTTATTATGAAGGAAATATAACTGGAGTAAGCCAAATTATGGCAGACCAGCTTGATAATGGAACCACGAATCTAAGCAAGGATGAGTTTAATAAGAAAGTTGACTTTTTAGGAGCTAGCTTAAGCTTTTCCTCTAATGGAGCATCTTCCAACTCACTTTCAAAATATTTCCCTGAAGTATTGGGATTAATGGCCGATGCCATCGTGAATCCAAAATTCTCAGCCGAAGAGCTTCAAAATGCAAAAGAAAGAACCATTGAAGGCTTAAAAGCTGATGAGAAAAATGCGTCCTCTATTGCTGAAAGAGTCTCCAATGCTTTGATGTATGGAAAAAATACGTCAAGAGGAGAATTTGAAACTATTGAATCTATCAATAAAATTCAGCTGGCAGATATTCAGAATATTTATAATAAATACTATGCTCCGGAAAATGCTTATTTAGTGGTAGTTGGAGATGTAAAATTCGATCAGATCAAACCTTTGATTGAAAAAGCCTTTGGAAACTGGAAAAAGTCAAATACGAAATTTGCAGCATTAGAGCCGGCTTCCAATGTTTCCAAAACAGAGATCAATGTGGTAGATGTGCCTTCTGCAGTACAATCTGTATTACAAGTAGGTAATCTGAATACTCTTAAAATGAAAGATTCAAACTACTTCCCCGCTACTATCGCCAACTATATTTTAGGTGGTGGTGGTGAAGCCAGGCTTTTTATGAACCTTAGAGAGAAAAATGGATTTACTTATGGTGCTTATTCCAGTATGCAGCCTAGTAAATATTCTCCTAATTTTTCTGCTGAAACGAGTGTAAGAAATGAGGTTACGGATAAAGCTATTAAGGAATTAATGTATGAACTTAATGCTATTTCTACTGTAAAACCTGAAGAACTTGAAAACGCTAAAGCAAGACTAAAAGGTGCTTTCATTATGTCTCTCGAAAAACCGGGAATCATTGCCAAGTTTGCATTGGATCAAAAGGTTCAGGATCTTCCGGCAGATTTTTATACCAACTATTTAAAATCTATTGACAAAGTAACCGCTACAGATGTATCTAATGCTGTAAAAGCAACAATACTTCCAAATCAGAGCAGAATTTTCGTTGCTGGAAAAGCATCTGATATTTCTGAAGGACTTGAAAAATTAGGCTATCCGGTAAAATATTTTGATAAAGAAGCCAATCCGGTATCAAAACCAACAACACAGAAAGTTGATGCTAGTGTAACCATTGGTTCTGTAGCCGATAAATACATCAATGCAATTGGAGGCTTAGCAGCTGTTCAAAAAGTAACTTCCATTACTGCCGATGCAACAACTAAAGTTCAGGGAATGGATATGAACATGAAGCTGATCCAAGGGAAAGGTGGAAAAATGATGATGGAAATGAAAATGATGGGCAATACCCTTCAGAAAATCGTTTTTGATGGTAAAGATGGATATGCTGAAGCACAGGGACAAAAAATGCCTTTGAATGATAAACAAAAAGCTTCTATGACAGAACCGGAACTTTTCCCGGAGCTTACTTTCGCTAAATCAACAGAATTGAAATTGGCAGGAATCGAAAAGTATAATAATGAAGATTCTTATGTGGTAAAAGGACCGAAGCAAACCTATTATTACAGTGTAAAAACCGGTTTAAAAACGGGTGAGATAAAAGTTGGAGAAGGAGGTTCTATGCCTACAAACTTTGCTGATTATAAAGAAGTATCAGGAGTGAAACTTCCATTCACTATTATTCAGAATATGGGTGGAATGGAAATCAACCTGGCTGTACAGTCTTATCAGCTTAATCAGGCCAAGGAATCTGATTTTAAATAATAAACAAATAATCATAGAAAAGGTTATCTCAATGTTGGGATAACCTTTTTTTATTGTTGACTTTACTGGACATTCAACCTGTGATAAAATTGACAACAACTTATATATTTGAATGCAGTTATTCTTATCTCCACATTCGTTTCCCTCTATTCTAAGCATGCAATCATTGTTTGATTTCTAATTTTTTTGTTGTTGTGCCATATTTACCGATATCTTTTTTTGTCATTCAGTAAAAAAAGATTAAATTTGCCCATTCAAAAAGATATCAGAATTAATGGATACTATATTTACACTATTGATGGTTCTTATTATGATTGCTAGTATTTTATTAGTGATCGTTGTTATGGCTCAAAACCCAAAAGGTGGAGGTCTTTCCAGTACGTTCGGAGGGGCATCTTCTGCTCAGTTTGGAGTACAGAGAACCAATGATTTCATGGAAAAAGCAACATGGACTCTAGGCGGAACTATCATCGTTCTTATCCTTATAAGCGTTGTCGTTACTGGTAAACCGTCACAAGTGGCTCCAGCTCAACAACCTGTTAAAAAAGAAGCTCCGGCAAAACAATCTGCTCCTGCTTCTTCAACAACAACCGCTCCGGTATCAGCACCAGTTGCACCGGCTAAATAAGAAGATTTATTTTTCTACATATAACAAAAGCAACTCAGATTGAGTTGCTTTTTTATTGTCTTGTATTTTCAAAATTTAGTTTTAGGTGATTGTCACACTTACCTCCAGCCTACAGCTTCCAACCTAAAATTACTTCAGCTTAATCTTCTCAATCTGGTAACGAAGCTTTAGACCTGCTTTTAAGAAAGAATACTGCATTGGTTTCGATTCCTTATAATACTTGTCAATGAAGATTTGCATAGCACCATAGAAGCGTTGCAAATAAACATCATTCTTTACCGTACTTTCTCCTTTGTGATGAAGGAGAGAAGCCTGACCATAATAATAATTTTTATATCCGTTTCTTATTAAAGTATAGCACAGATCAATATCTTCCCCATACATAAAATAGGCTTCATCCAATCCTCCTATCTTTTCATACACCTCTTTTTTCACCAATAAAAATGCGCCTGTCATCACTTCTATTTCAGCCACAGCATCTTCTTCTACATCATTTCTGTAATAAGATTTAGAATTATTTTTCTTAAAATTGGTAAATAACTTTTCAAAGGAATTAAACATATCCGGAACCGAACGTTTGCTTTCCGGCAGGAAAACTCCTTCCGCATCATGCATCCGTATTCCCAGGCATCCGAAATTCGGTTGGCTATCCGAAAAGTCTAAAAGATTCTTCATATAAAAACCTTCGAATTCCGTATCGGGATTTAAAAGCAGTATATATTCTCCTTTTGCATAATGTATAGCCTGATTATTAGCTTTTGAAAAACCACCATTCATTTCCGAAGCAATAAACTGTACTTCGGGAAATTCTGAGATGAGATCCCGCCATGAACTGTCTGTAGAAGCATTATCGATTACAATTACTTCATATTCCACCTCTTTTACATATTTCTGAATAGACCAAAGGCAATTTCTGAGTAATTGGGTAACATTGTAATTAACAATAATGATAGACAGCTTCATATTAATCCTTTTCGTTGTATGGTAATCTGTTAATAATAGATCTTCCGAGTGAAATTTCATCAGCATATTCCAGTTCATCTCCTACTGAAATTCCCCTTGCAATGCTTGAAAAATTCACATTAAAGTTTTTAAACTTTTTATAAATATAATAGGCTGTGGTATCTCCTTCCATCGTCGCACTCAGCGCAAAGATAAACTCCTTTACCTTGCCTTCATTCAGTTTTCTTTCAATACTCGGAATATTCAGCTGGCTTGGGCCTACTCCTTCCATCGGAGAGATTTTCCCACCTAAAATCAAATATTTTCCGCCGTATTTCCCTGTATTTTCAATGGCAATCACATCCCGTACATCTTCAACAATACAAATCAACTCACCACTTCTTTTCTCATTGCTGCAAATCTCACAGATGTCAAAATCAGAAAAATTATGACATTCTTTACAGTATTTTATCTCGTTGACAAGATTAATCAGGGAATTCCCAAGGCTTACCGCTCTGGAACTAGGCTGCTTTAATAAATGTAATGCTAACCTCAAAGCCGTTTTTCTTCCGATTCCGGGCAATCCTGAAATTTCATCAACTGCTTTTGCCAACACTTTACTTGGGTAATCCATAGATACAAAAATAAGGATTATTTGAGGAAAATGATCTATCCTGTAGGGGAGTTTTTGAAGCATTAAAGGGAATAGTTAATTGTAAAATCCAACCCTAATATTTGCAAAGTAAAATTAATTATTAATCTATCCAATTCAAGATTACTCTTTTTACAGCTCCTTAGCTATTATCTATACGCTTATCACCTATTATCCATCATTCCTCTTTCTCTCCAACTTTAATCATCCAATGTCCCACTCTGATATTTTAAACACCTCCCCATAACCTTATTCCCCGTAACTCTAAAAAAAACAGTTATATTTGCGGCTTAAATTAAATATGAAAAAAATAAACTAACACATGGTACTTAACAACCTAAATTATCCACTGGATTTCAAGTTTAAAATTTCGACACTAGCCAGTGACTTCAACATTACTGACAAAAATGGGAATTATGTAGCTTACGTACGTCAAAAAATGTTCAAACTAAAAGAAGACGTTATCGTTTTCAATGACGAAAGCAAATCAAAAGAACTTTTCAGAATCAGGGCCAATCAATGGATTGATTTCAATGCTTCTTATTCTTTAAATGATATCGTAGACAACAAAAGCTACGGTAGACTGGCAAGAAAAGGAATGCGTTCTATCTGGAAAGCAAGCTATGATATTCTTGATGCTAAAGATCAGCCTAAGTTCAAAGTACAGGAAGACAGTGCATGGGTAAGATTCTGGGATAGTTTTGTAGGCGAACTTCCTATCATCGGAATGTTTACAGGATATTTCCTAAATCCATCTTATACAGTTACCGGCATTGATGGAAAAGCATACTTCAAACTTAAAAAAATGCCTTCATTCTTTGGAAGAAGATTTCAACTAGACAGATTGATTGACATTGATGATGAGGAAGAAAGTTTAGTAATCCTTTCCTTATTAATGATGACCCTTCTTGAAAGAGCAAGAGGCTAACATTTCAAAACCATAAACACATGAAATATCTAATCATTTTATTTTCTGCATTTCTTTTAGTAGCCTGTAAAAAGGACAAAGAAACAGTTTCTGCAAACGCTGCAGCCGATTCTTCAAATATTGCTAAGGATTCTGCTACAGCAAGTATTCCTTCTGGAAAAATCCAGATTGAAACCATTTCATTTCCTGAAGAAATTAAAGAATGTTCATGCTATTTTGCAAGAAATAAGTCTGATTTTGAAGCTGAAAAATACATCTATGCAGACGATGCCGGAAAAACAGCTTACATGAAACTGGATGGCAAAAGACTTTCTATGAACCTTATCTCTTCAAGTGATATGGAAGTGGATGAAGAGCTGACTAAAGAAATAGAAAATAATGATTACAAAATCTCCGTAAAAGGTAAGAAGATAAAAGGTGAAGAAGCCTTACTCTTTGAAGGCACGCTTACGATTGAAAAACCGGATGGCAGCGTTATTACAACACCTATCTACGGAGAATGTGGATGTTAACAATAAAAAACGAATAAGCGCATCCAACAATTTGCTTATTCGTTCTTTTATAATTCATAAAAATGCTTCTGTATCCCACGGAAGCATTTTTTATTTTGTAAATTTGAGAAAAATAAATTTCAATGGAATTATCTACTATAGAACCGCAAATAATCTGGAAAAACTTTTCCAAATTAAATGCAGTTCCCAGACCATCTAAAAAAGAGGAAAAAGTAATTGCTTTCATCAAAGGATTTGGTGAAAATTTAGGGTTAGAAACTACTGTAGACGAAGTAGGAAACGTAATTATTAAAAAACCTGCCACTGCAGGAATGGAAAACCGTAAATCTATTGTACTTCAGTCACATTTGGATATGGTTTGCCAGAAAAACAATGACGTTAATTTTGATTTCGAAACAGAAGGAATCAAAATGGAAATTGATGGAGATTGGGTAAAAGCAAAAGGAACCACTCTAGGAGCTGATAACGGTTTAGGAGTAGCTACCATTATGTCTATCCTTGAAAGTTCTGATATTCCTCACCCTGCACTAGAAGCTTTATTCACTATTGATGAAGAGACAGGAATGACTGGGGCTATCGGTTTAAAGCCAGGACAGCTTACAGGAGAAATCCTATTAAACCTTGATACAGAAGAAGATGATGAAATTGACATCGGTTGCGCAGGAGGTGTTGATGTGACCATCACTCAAAACTATGCAACAGAAGCTGCGAAAGGGCAAGTGGTAAGAATTGAAGTGAAAGGGTTACAGGGAGGCCACTCAGGAATGGATATCCATAAAGGTTTCGGAAATGCAAACATCATCTTAGGAAGACTTCTTTACAAAGGAATAGAAAAACAAAATATAGAACTCATATCTATTGATGGTGGTGGATTAAGAAACGCTATTCCAAGAGAAGGGGTTGCTGTCATCTCTGTAAGAAATGCACAGGAATTCATTGAAGATGCCACTGCTCTTAAAAAAGAAATTTTAGAAGAATTTGCAACTGTAGAAGCAGGTCTTCAAATCAATATTGAAAACTCTACGTCTTCTGATAAAGCGATTTCCGAAGGTGATTCTAAAAAAGTAATCCTTACTTTAAAAGCTCTTCATAACGGAGTATACAGAATGAGCCCGGATGTAGCAGATCTTGTAGAAGCATCCAACAACGTAGCTAGAGTTGAATTGAAAGGTGGGGAATTGAAGATTCTTAACCTTACAAGATCTTCAGTAGACTCTTCTAAGTATTCTACTGCAGAACAATTGAAATCTGTAGCAGAATTAGCTGGAATGAATGTAGTATTCAGCGGTTCATACCCAGGATGGAAACCTAGACCAGGGTCTGAAATCGTACAGATCATGGAAAAGATCTATACAGAGAAGTTCAATGAGAAACCTCATGTAGTAGCTTGCCATGCAGGTTTAGAATGTGGTATCATTGGAGCTAACTATCCTGAAATGGAAATGGTAAGTTTTGGTCCTACCATCAGAGGAGCACACTCTCCTGATGAGAAAGCAAATATTCCATCAGCTCAGAAATTCTGGAGCTTCCTGAAAGATATTTTAGCGAATATTCCTCAGAAATAGAATAATAAAATAACTATATTGAATATCCAAAGTCTTATGATTTTGGATATTTTAATTTAAACCATTAAGACATTTAAAATATGAAAAGTATTACAGTATTCTGTGGTTCAAGTTTCGGCACAGATACAATCTATGAAGAACAGGCATTCTTGCTTGGTCAAACATTGGCAAAACAAAATATCCAACTCATTTACGGCGGCTCGGAAACAGGTTTGATGGGAACAATAGCCAATGGAGCATTAAGCGAAAACGGAAAGGTAACCGGTGTTCTTCCTCATTTTTTACAGGCTAAGGAAATTGCCCATAAAAGCCTTACTGAGCTGGTTCTCGTAGAAACCATGCACGAAAGAAAAACCAAAATGAGTGAGCTTTGTGATGGTGTAATCGTTCTTCCCGGCGGCTACGGAACGTTGGAAGAGTTCTTCGAAATGATTACCTGGGCACAGCTTGGTCTTCATCAAAAACCTATCGCAGTTCTGAATATTGATGGATTTTATGATGATCTAATCAATCTGATTCAAAATATGGTGCATAAAGGATTTTTAAAACAGGTGAACAGAGATATGCTCTTGATCAGTGATCATATAGATGAATTGCTTGAAAAAATGAAAAATTACCAGGCTCCCACCGTTGGAAAGTGGATTTCTAAGGAGGAAATATAACCTCTTGATAAAATAAAAACAAAAACCCGTTCGAAAAATTCGAACGGGTTTCTTATTAAGATTAAAAAATATTTTCTAAGGATAAGGAGCAATTTCCACTTCAAGCCCTTCCATGGCATCTGCAATATGCAGCTGGCAGCCTAATCGGCTATTATCTTTCACATGGAAAGCTTCAGCAAGCATAGCATCTTCTTCATCTCCCATTGGTTCCAGACCAGGATCATTGATTACATAAACCTGGCATGAAGCACACATCGCCATTCCGCCGCATACACCAATAGTACCTTCTTCAGCCAATTCATAGGAACGGATAATCTCCATTAAGTTCATGGACATATCCGTTGGAGCAATAACATCGTGGGTTACACCTTCTCTGTCGGTGATTTTAATATTAATATCTGACATAATTCTGCAAAATTAGTCAATTTTTTTCACAACAGCCTTCTCTGCTTCTTTACGGCTTCCGTCAAACCCGTCTACTCCACTTACAGTAGTATATTTTAGTACGAATTTCTTACCAGGATTCAATCTGTTGTAAACACTTTGACACATTAAAGTTGCTTCGTGGAAACCACAAAGAATCAACTTCAGCTTTCCAGGATATGTGTTGATATCTCCGATTGCATAGATACCATCAATGTTAGTCTGATAATCCAGAGCATTGTTTACAACAATGGCATTCTTCTCGATATTCAGTCCCCAATTTCCGATCTCACCCAATTTTGGAGTTAATCCGAATAATGGAATAAAGTAATCTGTTTCAATTTCAAAAGCATCCTCACCATCTTTTTGTACAGTAATTGCTTCTACTTTTCCATCTCCTCTGATACCAGTTACTTCAGCAGGAGTAATCAACTTGATTTTTCCCTGGTTTTTCAGATCCTGAACTTTTTCTACAGAATCCAAAGCTCCTCTGAACTCATTTCTTCTGTGGATCAAAGTAACTTCGCTGGCTACATTAGAAAGGAAAATACTCCAGTCAAGGGCAGAATCTCCGCCTCCGGCAATCACTACTTTTTTATTTCTGAAGTGCTCAGGTTCTTTCACGAAATACTCCAGCCCTTTCTCTTCATAATCAGCTACATTTTCGAACGTAGGTTTTCTAGGCTCAAAAGTTCCCAATCCACCTGCAATAGCAATCGCCTTACATCTGTGAACAGTTCCTTTGTTAGTAACCACTTCAAACCACTCATCATCTACTTTTGTGTAAGAAACGGCTGTTTCTCCCAATGTAAATCCAGGTTGAAACTGCTTGATCTGCTCCATCAAATTATCCACTAATTCTCCAGCGTTTACTGAAGGATACCCCGGAATATCAAAAATAGGTTTCTTCGGATAAAGTTCAGCCAATTGCCCTCCCGGTTGTGGAAGTGCGTCAATAATGTGGCACTTCATTTTTAAAAGACCTGCTTCAAAAACGGCAAAAAGCCCTGTAGGCCCTGCACCTATGATCAATATATCAGTGGTTATCATAATTTAAGATAATTTAATTATACATGTAACTGCAAATTTACTAATTTTAATGCGAAGCATATTTAATTGATTCTAAATAAAAACCTGAGATTTGTCAAATATCTATTATTTAAGATATTAAATTTGGCAATGTTTTTGTAAATGTCTTATCATGAAGAAAATTTTAAACCTTTTTGCAGTATTTATATTCTTTTTAGGCTCTGCCCAGATTGATAACATCGCAGACGGCGAATCCATCACCCTTAGAATCCACTATGGCTTCTTAAATGCCGGAACCGCCAATCTTACTACTAAAAAGACTACTTATAAAGGCGCTCCTCATCTTTATGTAAAAGGTACCGGGCAAACTACAGGTGCAGTAAAGGCTTTCTTCAAAGTAGAAGATCTCTATGAAAGTTTTATTGATAGCGCAAGCGGATTACCTAGCTACTATGTTCGAAATGTACGTGAAGGAAGCTACCGTCAGCATTTTGAAACCGCTTTTAATCACGACAACAATACTTTAATTTTAACGGATAAGAAAACGCCGGCCAATGGCTCAAAGGTTATCAAATCTGTGAAAGGTGTTCAGGATATGCTTTCCTGTTTCTATTATCTGCGAAGCAAAAGCCCGGATGAATTAAAAGTAGGAACAGTAATCAATATGAATGTATGGATTGATGATGAAATGTTCCCTTTTCAGCTTAAAGTGACAGGAACTGAGAATTTAAAGACAAAATTCGGTACGATCAATTGTTTAAAAATTATTCCGTCTGTAAAAAGCGGAAGGGTTTTCAAAGAAAAAGAAGGGGTAACCATGTGGGTTTCCAATGATGCCAACCACCTGCCAATGCTTTTGAAAGCTGAATTAGCCGTAGGGTCTCTTAAAGCAAGTATTGATGATTACAAAAACGTAAAATATCCTTTAAAATTTACTAAGTAAACGTATACCAATTTTTTAAAGAATCAATGTCTGTAATTTTTACAGACATTTTTTATTTTGAATGTAATAGATTCCAAATACAGATTGTCTTACTAATAGAAGCAGCAATGAGGCTGCCATGTCAATACTTCGTTTGGATCCCTAGCGTACCCGAAGTATGGATATAAGAAACAGACACGTGTAAATTTTTCAATAAGATCAGTTTTTAATTACGTTTTGTTTCTTAGGTCAGTAATTAAAAACAAAAACCTCCGGAGCTCCGGAGGTTTATTTTTATAATGTCTTAAATTGTTCCAAGGTTCTTATATCATTTTCAAAGAACATTCTGATGTCGCTCATTTGGTAAAGAAGCATGGTAATTCTTTCAATACCCATTCCGAATGCATATCCTGAATATTTCTCAGAATCAATATTTACATTCTTCAATACCGCAGGATCTACCATACCACAACCCATGATTTCTAACCAACCTGTTCCTTTTGTGATTCTATAGTCAGTTTCAGAGTTTAATCCCCAATACACATCAATCTCAGCACTTGGCTCAGTGAACGGGAAGTAAGAAGGTCTCATTCTGATTTTAGACTTTCCGAAAAGTTCAGTGGTAAAGAACTGAATCGTTTGCTTTAAGTCTGCAAAGCTCACATTCTCATCAATATATAATCCTTCAATCTGGTGGAAGATACAGTGAGAACGTGAAGAAATGGCTTCATTTCTGAATACTCTTCCAGGGGATAAAATTCTGATAGGCGGCTGATTTTCTTCCATAAAACGAGTCTGTACAGAAGAAGTATGCGTTCTTAAAAGAATATCCGGATTTTGCTCAATAAAGAACGTATCCTGCATATCTCTTGCTGGATGATATTCCGGAAGGTTCAATGCGGTGAAGTTATGCCAGTCATCTTCAATCTCAGGACCATCAGCAACAGCAAATCCAATGGATTTAAAGATGTCAATAATTCTGTTTTTAACCAGGTTGATCGGGTGTCTTGATCCCAGATCTAATGGAAATGCAGGTCTTGTAAGATCTTCTTTTTCTACTACAACAGAAGATGCAGAAGTACTTTTCAAGTCTTCCAGTTTCACAGCAACAGCCTGCTTCAAAGTATTGATCTTCTGTCCGAATTCTTTCTTCTGGTCGTTAGGAACTTCTTTAAATTTTTCAAAAAAATCATTCAGAACTCCTTTTTTACCGTTGTACTTGATACGGAAGTTTTCGATCTCTTCCTTAGAGGTAGCATTGAAGCCGTTTACTTCGATCAGTAGTTCTTCTATCTTTTCTATCATTATTTTACCCTTTCAAAATGTTTTGCAAAAATACGACTTTTAAGTTGAATAATAGGTCCGTCATAAAAAAATCTGCCTCTTTTTCGGGAGGCAGACTTCAATCACTTATTTCACTTAAATAAAAAAATTATTTCTTTTCTAAGGCTTTAACGTTGATCTGAAGAGTTACCTCATCTTTAATCACTCCGTTTTCAGCAGGAGCCTGGAACTTCACGCCAAACTCTTCTCTTTTGATATCCTTAGGCTCAGTAGCTACACTTACTTCTCCGTTTTTCACGGAAACATTAGCTTTAAACTGAACCGGCTTAGTAATTCCTTTAATGGTTAAATTACCATCCAAAAGAGTATTATAATCACCTTCTGTAACAGGAGTAACTTTTGTAATTTCATAAGAAGCTGTTGGGAATTTTTCTACTTCAAAGAAATCACCACTCTTAAGATGACCGTTTAATTTACCCATATCATCAGGACTGTCTTTCAAGTCTACAGAGGTCAGGGAATTCATATCAGCAACAAATTTACCGCTTTCCAGTTTTCCATCCTTCACTGTTACATCTCCGCTTTCAAACCTAATGGTTCCGAAATGACTCGTATTCTCAGATTTAAATACTTTGTATCCTTTCCATTCAACCTTACTGTTTAGCGTATCCAAAGTGTACTGGTTACCATCCTTGGTTGTAGTCACCTCATTACCTTCACTGGTAAGCGGTTTGTCTTTTTTACAAGAAACCATTACAGCAGCAACGAATAAAGCAGGAATAGCTAACGAAAACAGTTTTTTTCTCATTTTTGATTTATTTTTATTACTCCCGCTAATATAATAAAAAAAATTATGTTTTCATAAAAACCTTACATTTGTAATATGCTTTTAGAAATAAATAATTTATTCTTCTCCCACACCAAAGAAAAACCGTTGTTTCAAAACCTTAATTTAAGATTTGAGGCTAATAAAATCATTGCCCTGGCAGGAGAAAGTGGATGTGGAAAATCTACCCTTTTAAACCTGATATATGGCCTGCTTGATTGGGAAAGCGGAGATATTTTTTTTAATGGAGCCAAACTATTGGGTCCCAAGGGAAACCTTGTTCCCGGAGAAGCTGAAATGAAGTTTGTAGCACAGAATTTTGACCTTATGCCTTATGCTACTGTTGCTGAAAATGTGGGTAAATTTATTTCGAATATCAATTTAACCAAGAAAAGAGAAACCGTTATGGAACTTCTGGAAGTAGTAGGACTTCAGGAGTTTGCTGACGTACTTCCTAAATATTTAAGTGGCGGGCAGCAACAAAGGGTTGCTATTGCTAGAGCACTGTCCGTTTTACCTAAACTACTTATCCTTGATGAGCCTTTCAGTAATCTTGATTTTCCAAGAAAGATTGAGCTTAGAGAAAGACTTTTCCGATATGTAAAGGAACATCAGATCTCTCTGATTATTTCTACCCACGAACTCCAGGACATTATGCCATGGCTGGATCAGATTGTTATCCTTCAGAATGGAAGGCTCATTCAAAATAACAGTCCGGAAGAAACCTACAAAAACCCATACAATTCTTATGTTGCCAAATTATTTGGAGAAGTGAATATCTTCAGTGAATCTGAAGCAGCAGATTTCCAGCTTTCAAAATTTTTCTATTATCCAAAAGGAATAAAGGTTTCTAAAAACGGTCTTGAAG
Source organism: Chryseobacterium nakagawai (assembly GCF_900637665.1). Lineage (NCBI taxonomy): Bacteria > Pseudomonadati > Bacteroidota > Flavobacteriia > Flavobacteriales > Weeksellaceae > Chryseobacterium > Chryseobacterium nakagawai. The sequence continues at coordinate 1,248,234 of NZ_LR134386.1, read as the reverse complement.
CCGAGGTTTTGGAAAGCAGATTTGCAGGAAATTACCATTGGAATAAAATCAAAGCAAAGAATAAGGAATTGGTAATGTACACTGATGAAAAACTACATGATTTTGTGAATATTTCATTTACTTAATCGAAGAGAATTGAGATCGCCAATGGGTAATATTTAAGCCTCAGCAGCCTCAGCTCCACCAGCCTTCCCACCTTCTAAAAAAGTACATAACTCATACATTCCCTTACATTTATCAACAAAAAAAATACAAACATAAGAATCTGTTATTAAACTTTTTCTTACATTTGTATTTCCACAGCATAAGGAAATTATTGGTTATTTCTCTTTCTGCCTTTTAGACGGACATTAGCAATCTTGCAATTAAGTCTATTGAAAGATTACTCTGTCCAATTTTTTCCTTTTTTTATGACCTTTAGCCCATAGTAAAAGGTCATTGTAATTATGCTTTCTTTACAAATTCCGATTTTAAAGCCATTGCTCCGAACCCATCAATTTTGCAGTCGATATTATGATCGCTTCCTGGTCTTAAGCGGATATTTTTCACTTTAGTTCCAGCTTTTACCGGTTTTGGTGCTCCTTTTACAGGAAGATCTTTTACCACCACTACAGAATCCCCATCCTGAAGCTCATTTCCGTTAGAGTCTAATATTTTTCCCTCGTTTGCTGCTTCAGAAGCTGCTTCTTCAGGATTCCATTCGTAGAAACACTGAGAACAAACCATCATGTTGTCGCTCGGATAAGTAAACTCGGAGCTACATTTCGGACAAAGTATTGTATCACTCATATTTTAATTTTTTGCAAAGGTAGGGCTTTTTCAAGGTTAAAGTCAAGAGATAAAGGCCAGTATAGTAGACAATAAACACTCATCTACTTTACACCAACAAGTGAATTACTACGTCTTAGATAAGGTAACTGTAAAGAAAATAAAGTATATTGATGAACCACATACATTTTGTTCGTAAAGACATTTCATGTAAGCAAATATATGAGTTCAAAAATCTCTGAATGAAAAATTGTTGTAACTGAATAAAAAAATATAAATTTTCAGAAAAACATTTACAAATTCAACATTAAGATTTATTTCTATCATTTCATCTCAACCCTGTAAATCTCAAACTCTCCAACTCAAACCTCAACTCTCAACTTTAATTCGTATTTTTGCAGATTCAAACAGCGAAGCAAATTTATGGAACTTATTCACAGAAACTTGGCTATCGGGATTCACGATGCCTTACAAGAAACATTTTTTGAAAAAAACAAGTATGCCGATAAAGTTATTGAAAGACTTTTAAAGGCAAACAAAAAATGGGGAAGCCAGGACAGAGCCGTTGTTTCTGAGATTTTCTACAATATTATCCGTTGGAAAAAACGCCTTGAATACTACATGGGCGAAGGGGTAAAACCTAACAATATTTATAAACTTATCATTGCTTACCTTCTTTGGAGCAAGACCAATTATAAAAAGTTTGAGGAGTTTGACGGAATTAAGATTGCGGACATTCTTACCAAGCTTAAAAAGAATACAGTTCCTACAAAAGCAATTGAACATTCTATCCCAGACTGGTTAGCGGAAACTATGGAAAAAGAATTAGGTGCTCACTGGGAAAGAGAAATGATTGCGTTAAATGAACAGGCTCATACTGTTTTAAGAACAAATTCATTAAAGACAACAACAAAGGAGCTTATTTCTGACCTTTCAGATGAAGGAGTAGTTTCTTTTCCTATTAAAAACTATCCTGATGCAGTACAGCTGGAGGAGAAAAAGAACGTTTTTCTTACCACAGCCTTTAAAGAAGGATTGTTTGAAGTTCAGGATGCTTCTTCTCAGAAGATCGGATATTTCCTTGATGTAAAAGAGGGGCAAAGAGTGGTGGATGCCTGTGCAGGTGCCGGAGGAAAAACACTTCACCTGGCAGCACTAATGGGAAATAAGGGTCAGATTATAGCTTTAGATATTTTCGAATGGAAATTAGCTGAATTAAAGCGTCGTGCTAAAAGAGCCGGAGCCCACAATATTGAAACCCGTATGATTTCTGACAACAAAGTGATTAAGCGTCTTCACGATAAAGCAGACAGATTATTAATTGACGCCCCATGTTCAGGTCTTGGAGTATTGAAAAGAAATCCGGACAGTAAATGGAAAATTGATCAGGACTTTATTGATAGAATCAAAAAAGAACAACAGCAGATTCTTCAGGATTATTCTAAAATTCTTAAAAAAGGAGGAAAGATGGTGTATGCAACATGTTCTATTCTACCTTCTGAAAATAACCTGCAGGTAGAAGAATTTCTTAAAAATAACCCTGGATTCAAAATGATTAAGGATGAAAAGGTAATGCCTAGCGAAGGATACGATGGATTTTATATGGCATTGATTGAAAGAATTTCTTAATTGATTTTACAATACAATTACAAATTAAAAACTACTCCGAGGGGTAGTTTTTTTGTTTTTTTAGACCAATATGTAACATTCCTATTCTGTTCTCTACTAACCCTATAGAATAGATTAACCGTTTTGATGCTGTAGGGATATTTGTCAACATAAATGACCTACAGTAGATTATAGTATAAATACAAGAACTGAACTTACCTTTTTTGACTGCCTTTTTACTTTGCCTGTTTTCTATATAGGTTAATGGAAGCCAGCATATCAGTTCTTATCATCGAAAACCATTCACAAAACGATTATTCAATTAAATAACCGGCTGATAATGTTAGTTCCTCTTATTTTTAAAGCAGGAAAAATCATTTTAAAGTCTGAATAGTATAGTTAGTAAGAAAATTTTATTTTCTTACTGGCAATAGCGTATTAAAAGCCTATAAAAACAAAACCTTCTTGCATGAGAATTGCAAGAAGGTAAAAACACAAATGATGAAAAAAAATTATTTCGAGCCACAAAGTAAGGGCTAAAGTTTGCATAATAAATTATCATATATTAAGAAATATGTCATTTTTATTTCGTATAGAGATTAGATTAACTTTAGCCCAACGAAAAAAATCAATCAAAAACATATAAATTTTCGATAATAGTTAATTTTATTATTTAAAATAAATTATTTAATTAAAAATATAAACTTATACATATTTTTCATTGTTATTTATAAACATCCCTTTTACTTTTGTCTCATAAATAATAAAAATATGTGTGGAATTGTATGTTTATTCGATGCCAAGCAAAAAACTGAGATATTAAGGCCTCAGGTTTTGGAAATGTCAAAAAAGATCCGTCACAGAGGACCAGATTGGAGTGGGGTCTTTCAGGATGAGAAAGTAGTCTTCTCTCACGAAAGATTAGCCATTGTAGATCCAACATCCGGAAAGCAACCTTTATTTACTAAAGACGGGAAAGTAGTATTAGCTGTAAACGGTGAAATCTACAACCATAGAGAATTAAAAGAAGAATTTCCTGATTATGAATTTCAGACTCAATCTGATTGTGAGGTTATTCTGGCGCTATACAGAAAATACGGAAAAGACTTTGTGGAAAAACTGAACGGTATTTTCGCATTTGCATTGTATGATACTGAAAATGATGTTTACCTGATTGCCCGCGATCATATGGGAATCTGCCCTCTTTATCAGGGGTGGGATAAGAACGGAAACTATTATGTAGCTTCTGAACTAAAAGCATTGGAAGGCATATGCAAAAAGATTGAAACCTTCTTACCAGGACATTTGGTATACAGCAAAGACGGGGCTGAACTTCAGCAATGGTACACCAGAGAATGGGAAAGTTTTGACCATGTGAAAGAGAACGAAACTGATATTGACAAACTAAGAAAGGGACTTGAAGACGCTGTTCACAGACAACTGATGAGTGACGTTCCTTATGGTGTATTGCTTTCAGGAGGACTAGACTCTTCTGTTATTTCTGCTATCACAGCCAAGTTTGCAAGACAAAGAATTGAAAGCGGAGACACTCAGGAAGCATGGTATCCAAGACTTCACAGTTTTGCAGTAGGACTTGTAGGGTCTCCTGATTTAGCTGCAGCACAAAAAGCAGCGGAACATATCGGATCTGTTCACCATGAAGTCAACTTTACAGTCCAGGAGGGATTGGATGCGATACGTGATGTAATTTATCATCTGGAAACTTATGATGTAACCACCATCAGAGCATCTACCCCGATGTATCTTTTAGCAAGGGTCATCAAATCAATGGGAATTAAAATGGTATTATCCGGAGAAGGTTCAGATGAACTATTTGGGGGATATCTGTACTTCCATAAAGCTCCTAATGCTAAAGAATTTCATGATGAAACAGTAAGAAAACTTGGGAAACTTCACTTGTATGACTGTCTGAGAGCTAATAAAGCTTTAATGAGCTGGGGAATAGAAGGAAGGGTCCCTTTCCTTGACAAAGAATTTATGGATATTGCCATGACCCTTAACCCACAAGATAAAATGATACAGGTGGCTGAAGGGAAAATTGAAAAATGGGTACTAAGAAAAGCTTTTGAAGATATTCTTCCCGCCTCTATTGCATGGAGACAAAAAGAGCAGTTTTCAGATGGTGTAGGATATTCATGGATTGATACTCTAAAAGAAGTTGCTGAAAAAGAGGTTACCGATGAGATGATGGTTAACGCAAGGTTCAGATTCCCGTTAAACACTCCACAAAATAAGGAGGAATACCGATACAGAACTATTTTTGAAGAGCATTTCCCTAGTGAGACCGCAGCAGCCACTGTTCCATCTGTTCCTTCAGTAGCCTGCTCTACTCCTATTGCCCTGGAATGGGACGAAGCTTTCAAAAAGATGAATGATCCAAGCGGAAGAGCAGTGAAAGTGCACGAAACTTCCTATTAGAGGTTGGGGTTCGAGATAATGGAGATGCGAGGTGAAAAGCTGGAGGTCAATTTGTGCATGATGAATAGTCAATTCTCTGCGCTTGTTAATTTTTATAGTCAGCAGCAATTCACGATTAAAATTTAATATTTAAATCATATACTTATACCTCTTCTTTGTAACTACTACCACAATAATTTATTAATCCTGTAGCAATACAGGATTATTTTTTGAATTAACAATAACAATATGGCACAATTTAACTGACAATCAAAAATAATATCTAATAAATAATTATATTTGGAAAACGAAAATATCAATTATAAAAAAATGAGAAGAAACCTTACTGTTTTGTTTGCCTTATTATCTATCAGTTTTGCTTTTGGACAGGGAAAATATGGCAAATATCTGAACTCAAAAAAGCTTGCTTTAGCATATAAAAGCGTGAAAGATGCTGATAAGGATGATTATTATCAACAGTTTTACTGGCTGGTAAAAGCTGAGCAGCTTAAAACCTATCCTCACCTTAAGGATATAAAGCCTGTAGTATTATATGAATTCGTAAAAAAAGTAAATCCTCAGAATCCAACAAAAAAACTGGATAAAAGAGATAAAGAGCTTAGAGCTACTGCAGAATTATCTTTAAATCAATACTTCAAGAACAAGAATTTTGAGAACAATTCTGTATTAATGTACAACCTTGAAACGTATGTTGACCCTTCAAAAGGACAATTCTATACAAAGGTTGATCCTGAAAAAATCAAAGAATTGGTTCCAAAAGAATTGTTTGCCTTCAATTCTTTCAACAGAAATTTAGGAGAAGAAAAGACTTATTATCTTTGGGTAGATAAGAAAAAAGATGATTTGAATATTGTAGATATTATTCCTAGTGAAAAAGATGACAAATCATTCTACACCAGATTAAGACAATATCTTCCAAGCTATAAGTTTTCAAAATATGTTCCGACTGTAAAAAAAGGAAACAAGACCGATAAAACAGATATAGAATATTATTATATCATGCCTTTTGAGCAGAATACCGATAATATTGAATACAAAACCAAGGATTTCAAAAATTTCACTTTGAGCCAGTATAGAAAAGCCGGTGATGAATGGAAAGGAGTAGAAAAGCCTAAAAAATAAATCAAAAAGTCCTGTGATATTTCGCAGGACTTTTTTAATTTTATATGGATTTCTTGATCTAAGAATCAAACTGCTTAAAGCAAGCACTTTCTTCAAATAAAATAAGCCTGGAACTTTATTGAATATTCCAGCCTATACGAAATGACAGAAACAAGCCCTCAACAGGTATCCATAAAGAAAATTCTCCCATTGATTCTGGCTACTGCTATTTTCATGCAAATGCTGGATTCTACCATCCTGAATACTTCTTTACCCTCCATTGCAAAAGATCTTCACGAATCTCCGCTGAACATGCAAAATGCCATCATCAGTTATGTATTGACCTTAGCGGTTTTCATGCCTGCAAGTGGATTTTTGGCAGACCGCTTCGGAACTAAAAAAGTATTCATTTTCTCGTTGGTATTATTCAGTTTGGGTTCTTTGTTTTGTTCTTTATCCCAAAATCTCACTCATCTTGTTATTTCAAGGGTTATTCAGGGAGTCGGAGGAAGTTTGATGACTCCGGTTGGAAAGCTAGCGCTCATTAAAACCTTTGATAAGAGTGAATTGCTTAAGGCGATGAACTTTGCTATTATTCCTGCACTTATCGGACCTGTTCTTGGACCATTAGTAGGAGGTTACATGGTTGATTACCTGTCCTGGCACTGGATATTCCTCATCAATATTCCGATTGGTTTTTTAGGAATTATTTTAGGATTAAAATTTATGCCTGATTATAAATCTGATGATGTTGACTTTGACTTTAAGGGATTCTTAATCTTTGCAGCAGCCTCTCTCCTGCTTTCCATTTCATTAGAACTTTTTGGGAATATGCAGAATATTACTCCGGTCCTCATTGTATTTATCCTTGGATTCCTGTTTCTTTATTATTACTATAAACATGCAAAAAAAGAAGGGCACCCTATTTTTCCTCTCAACCTGTTTCAGGTCAGAACTTTCAGGGTGGGAATTGTAGGGAATCTGGCTACAAGACTAGGAATCAGTTCAGTTCCATTATTGCTTCCGCTTATGATTCAGATTGCTTATAAACAATCTGCTGTAACTTCAGGATGGATCATTGCTCCGATGGCGCTGACGGCTATATTCGGAAAGTCATCTGTCATTAAAATTCTGGATAAATATGGTTACCGGCAAACATTAATGGTTAATACATTTATCATTGGAACCCTGATCTGTATGCTGGCTATTCCAGATATCAATACTTCATTATATTGGTTCGTTCCTATTATTGCTGTTCTGGGATTTTTCAACTCTATTCAGTTTACTTCTATGAATACAATTTCCATTGCTGATCTCCGGAATTTTCAGACCAGTAGTGGCAACTCTTTAATATCTGTTAATCAGCAGCTCGCCATCGGTTTCGGAATTGCCTTTGGATTGATTGTTTTAAAAATATTTGAAAACTCTGACCTCATCAAAGGGGAAACGCATAATGCTTTCCGGTATACTTTTCTTACTGTAGGAATATTAACAATTCTATCAGGTTTCGTGTTTAGAAGGTTACACATTTCGGATGGAAAGAATATGAAATCTAAGGAAGACTAATTAAGGTTTATTAGCTTTATCAACCTTTTTACAATCTCCCTTTTTCCTACTATACGAACTTATCACAGGTCAATGCATTTGCTTTATAAGTATGGTATTTTTGTTTACATAAAATCAACAATATTATGACAACTAAAAAAGTAGAAATAGTAGTATCTCCAAGACCTGCACACTTTGTAGGTGACGGTTTTAGAGTTCATAATTTTATTCCTGGTGTACAAGGATTAGATATGAAAAGAATGGACCCGTTCATTATGCTTGATTATAATTCAAAATTTCATTTCAATGGTTCTGAAAGACCAAGAGGTGTAGGAGTTCATCCACACAGAGGTTTTGAAACCGTAACCATAGCTTATAGCGGCAAAGTAGAACATCATGACAGTGCTGGAGGCGGTGGTATTATCGGAGAAGGTGATGTACAATGGATGACAGCTGCCAAAGGAGTTCTTCATAAAGAATATCACGAAACAGAATGGGCAAAAGAAGGTGGAATTTTTCAAATGGTTCAGCTTTGGGTAAACCTTCCGGCAAAAGATAAGATGAGTACCCCAAAATACCAAGCGATTGAAAACTCTAAGATGGAAAGAGTTGACCTTGCCGAAAATGGTTTTATAGAAGTGATTGCAGGAGAATATAACGGAAATAAAGGTCCAGCCTTCACCTTCACTCCTATTCACATGATGAATGCAAAGCTTAAGGCTGGTGGTAAAGCAGAATTTAATTTTCCTGCCCACTTTAATACAGCAGCTTTGGTGATTGAAGGAAGTATAACCATCAATGGAGAAGAACAGGTTAAAGCAGATCATTTTGCACTGTTTAAAAATGAGGGAGAAAACTTTACGATAGAGGCACAGGAAGATTCTATTGTTTTAATTATCAGTGGAGAGCCTATTAATGAACCCATCTTTCCTCACGGACCTTTTGTTATGAACACGAGAGAGGAAATTATGCAGGCTTTTGAGGATTTCAATACCGGAAAATTCGGTTACCTTGAAGAGTAAAAGGATAGAATTAAATTTTCCTTAATCTTAAATAAGTTCTTTTTTACTAACTTTATATATCATTATATCAGGTGAAAATTAAAGATTAATGGTATGCAGAGAGATGAACCTTATAGGTTTTAGAAACTTATAAGGTTTGTTTTCTCAGCAAGATTTCTCATATATAAAAACAAAAGATATTGATCGCTTTAAACACGAAGCCCATTCATCAACCTTAATACAAAAATTATGAAACCAGAATTTGAAAACATACCCCTTGTAAAAACCGATAAAAGATTTGAAATAGAACTTAACGGACACTATGCTTTTATTGATTATCGTGAAACGTCTCACCAAATTTCATTAATACACACTGAGGCAGAACCTGAACTGGCAGGCACAGGTGCAGCTGCTGCTGTAGTGGAAAAGACCCTGAACTATATTGAAGAAAGCGGTAAAAAGCTCCTTCCGTTCTGTCCGTATGTTTTTGCCTTTATCAAAAAACATCCTGAATGGAAACGTATCGTAGATGAAAAATTTAACGGATACGATAAACTTTAGATCTTCATCAACATTTATTTAAACAAACATTAAAAGCATTACATCATTATGTCAAATATTGGACTTATTATTGAAGAAAAAGCCGCCGACATCGGAAACTTTCTGGTAGGAAGACTTCTCCCATTTCGTGAAAAAAGAGCTGTAGGACCATTTGTTTTTATTGACCATATGGGACCTTCTGAATTAAAAGATTATCAAAACCTTGATGTCCCTCCCCATCCACATATCGGACTATCTACATTAACTTACTTGCTTGAAGGCTCTATTTTCCACAGAGACAGTATTGGAAGCGCCTTTGAAATCAAACCTGGAGCTGTTAACTGGATGACTGCCGGTAAAGGAGTAGTACATTCTGAAAGAACTCCGGAATATTTAAGACACAGCGATAAAAGACTTCACGGTTTCCAGATCTGGGTAGGTTTACCCAAACACCTTGAACAGTCTGAACCTACTTTCCATCATATTGAAGCAGATGAAATTCCGGTTTGGGAAGAGGATGGAATTCAATATAAATTAATTGCGGGTGAAGCATTTGGAAAAACATCTCCTGTTCCGGTACATAGTAAATTATTTTTCATCGAAATAAAAACCAAAGAGCCTAAGAAAATAAGTATAGGTAAAGATCTTTATGGGGAAGCGGCGATGTATGTTTTGGACGGAACGGTCACTACTGAAGGGAATACTTATGGTTCAAAACAGCTGATGATTGCAAAGGATACTAAACTTTGTGAGTTTGATATGAGTGAAAATGGCACGGTATACCTTTTCGGAGGCGAACCTTTCGATGAGGAACGTTTTATCTTCTGGAATTTTGTGAACTCTGATAAAGAAATAATTGACCAGGCTAAAGTAAACTGGAATGATCAGAATCATGATGCATTTCCTTTGGTTCCAGGTGATGAGCAGGAATATGTTCCACTACCCAAGTCAATTTTAAACAGAAAGTAATTCCATTTCATAGAAAAGCCATGAAAATATTCGCATTTGCAGGGAGTACCTCATCTACTTCCATCAACAGAGAGCTGGTAAAGTTTGTTTTAAAAGATTTCCAGGAGGAAGAGATCAACCTTATTGACCTCAATGATTTCACTATGCCTGTTTTTTCCGTAGACCTCGAAAAGAAAGGTTTTCCAGATGAAGCGCACCAATTTTTAAAGAATATCGGGGAATGTGATGTCATTATTTGTTCCCTGGCAGAGCATAACAGATCGTACAGTGCTGCTTTCAAAAATGTTTTCGATTGGGCTTCAAGGATTAATGTAAAGGTATTTCAAAATAAGCCAATGTTACTGATGAGCACTTCTCCAGGTGGTTATGGTGGTGGAAATGTGATGAATACGGCAAAAACATTCTTTCCACAGTTCGCTGCAGATATCAAAGATACTTTTTCACTGCCTAAGTTCTATGAGAATTTTGATCTTGAAAGTGGAGTTATCAATCCTGATATGCTGAGCGAGCTAAAGGCAAAAATTGAGAACTTTAAAAATAGTGTTAAGACCAATGACTAAGGGAAGACTAGAAGCATTCAGTGATGGTGTTTTAGCCATCATCATTACCATCATGGTTCTTGAGCTGAAAGTACCGGAAGGAAGTAGCTGGGCAAGTCTCAAACCCCTTCTCCCTAAATTTTTGGCATATATTTTCAGTTTTATCTATGTTGGAATTTACTGGAATAATCATCATCACTTATTTCAGACGGTAAAAAAAGTAAACGGAGGTATTCTTTGGGCCAATCTTCATTTGTTATTCTGGCTTTCCATGATGCCTATTGCTACAGAATGGATCGGAACTACCGGTTTTGCAGAAAACCCTGTAGCAACCTATGGTATCATACTTGTTTTATGTGCCATAGCCTATAGCATTCTGGAAAATGTTATTATCCGATGTGAAGGTGAAAATTCACCATTGAAAGAGGCCATACATTCAAAGTATAAAGAGAATATATCCATTATATTTTATATTCTGGGAATCGCTACTTCATTTTTTTATCCTTATATTGCCATAGGTTTTTATTACATTGTGGCTCTTATATGGCTGATTCCGGACAGAAGAATCGAAAAATCATTAAAAGACAATTAATATGGAAACACACGAATATCCCAACGGCGACATTACTGTCATCTGGCAGCCTCAGAAGTGTATCCACTCGGCTGTATGTGTAAAACTGCTTCCTCAGGTATACAATCCGAAAGAAAGACCTTGGATAAAAGCAACCAATGCAACCCCTGAAGAACTGAAAAGACAGATAGATCAATGCCCATCAGGAGCATTAAGTTATAAATTCAATACTGAAAAATAATGGCAGTAACGGTAAAAGCAAGTTTAGGAAAAACAAAATATTATACGGAGGTAACAGCCGGTGAAAATACAATCATTACTGACGAACCTTTAGATAAAGGTGGACAAAATAAAGGGTTCAATCCGATGGAAATTCTGGCTACTTCTTTAGCAAGCTGTACGGCAGCTACTTTAAGAATGTATATTGAAAGAAAAGAATGGGATGTAGAAAACATCAATGTAGAAGTGGAACTTGAAAATTATCCATTGACCAAAAGAGCGATCTTCAAAAGAGATATTACTTTTGAAGGGGTTTTGGATCCTGAACAAATGAAAAGACTTCACACGATTGCTGATGCATGTCCTGTACACAAAATATTAACCAACGATATAGAAATATTAACTAAATTCTCATAAAACATGATCGAAGTAAAACAAAACAACGACGAAAAACACGGAAGTTTTGAAGCTTTCATAGATGGAAGACGCGCAGGAATGATGACGTACACCTGGGCAGGAGAAGAAAGATTTATTATTGACCACACCGAGGTGGAAGAAGCCTACAACGGAAAAGGGGTAGGTAAGGAAATGCTTTTGGCTGCTGTAGATTTTGCAAGAAAAAACGGAAAAAAAATTATTCCGCTATGCCCTTTTGCTAAAGCCAGTTTCCAAAAGAGCGAAGAATTACAGGATGTTTTGGTGAATTAGTCACAGTTTCTACCCTTACAATACAAACCTTTCAGAGCTGATCTGAAAGGTTTTTTCATGAATACTTTTTTATTTTCTACATCAGGTTGTTATTGAGCGCAAAGTTTATTTCGGATTATATTAAACACAAAATCAATTTGATAAAGCAAACTTGTTATCATGAGTTTAGAAAACAGTATCGGATTTTAAAACAAAAACTTAAAGTTACGTATAGTGATAAAAGTATTTTATCACTAAAAAAATGATGAAAACATAGAAACAATTGCTTTTATAAGCGTCATAACTTCCTGCTTCCAGCTCCCAACTACTAGCCTTTTTGAAAAACATATATTTCATCTCCATCTTAAGTTGCTTCCCGGAGTAATTATATAAAAATTGTCTCTAAACTAAATTCACGGTTCACGATACTTCTTTTTTATATATTTGCTAAAATTTAAAATCTAAGCATGAATCCAGGAACTGTCCTTTTGCTGTTTGTCTTTATCTACTTTATCGGCCTTTTGGTGATCTCTTATTTCACCAGCCGAAATTCTGACAACCAGTCTTTCTTTATCGGTAATAAAAAAAGTAAATGGTGGCTCGTTGCATTTGGAATGATAGGGACCAGCTTAAGTGGGGTTACTTTTATCTCAGTTCCGGGAACCGTTGGGAAAATGACCGGTTCCGAATATATTTATGGAGGTTTTGAATATTATATGATGGTAATCGGATTCTTCATCGGGTATTTTATTGTTGCAGCCATCCTCCTGCCCCTGTATTATAAGATGAACCTTACTTCCATTTACACCTATTTGGGGAAAAGATTCAATGTGGAAGCCCATAAGATCGGATCGATATTCTTTATTATATCAAGAGCCATTGGAGCTACTGCAAGATTGTACCTGGTAGTCAATGTATTGCAACTTTTCCTACTAGAAGGATTAGGAGTTCCGTTTTGGGTTACTTCCATGGTTCTTTTACTGATGGTTCTACTCTATACTTTTGAAGGTGGTGTAAAAACCATTGTCATTACAGATACTTTACAGACCTCTTTCATGATTATCAGTTTGGTAGCTTGTATTGTTTATATTTTATCTAACCTGAACCTGTCTTTTGGTGAAGCCTATACAATTTTAGAACAGAAAAATTACACTCACTTTATCAATTTTGATCCTAATTCCAAAACGTTTTTCCTTAAAACCATCCTGGGTGGAATTTTCATCACCATTGCGATGACCGGTTTGGATCAGGAGATGATGCAGAAAAATATCTCTGTAGACAATCTTAAAAACTCAAAGAAGAACATGTTAACTTTCGCAGGAACTCTTCTGTTTGTTAATCTTGCATTTTTATTTTTGGGTGGTCTTCTCTACCTTTTTGCGTTACAACATGGAGCAGAATATGGAACTACAGGAACAGATCCTGTGAGCAACATTTTCGGTTTCAAAGATGCTGCTGGAAACATCAAAAATATTATGGGAGATGACCTGTTCCCAGCGTTATCTCTCAACGGATATTTCCCAATGGCTATTTCTGTTATTTTCATTATCGGACTAATTTCAGCTTTATTCCCTTCTGCGGATGGAGCATTAACAGCGGTAACAAGTTCGTATTGTGTAGATTTATTAAACCTTAACGAGGATAAAACAAAAACTGAAAAAGAGAAGAAAAGACTTCGTATGAAAGTGCATTTAACATTCACTGTCATGTTCTTCATATTAATTATGGTATTTAAAGCATTGAACGACAAATCTATTGTCTATCTGATTATGGAAATTGCCGGATATACCTATGGGCCGTTACTAGGACTTTTTGCTTTTGGAATTTTCACGAAGTTTCAGATTTCTAAAAAATATTCGATTCTTACAGTAACCATTTTAGCACCTATTATCACTTACTTAATCAATTTTGCAGTAACCACTTATACAGATTACAGAATTGGAGTGGAACTTATCGTCCTTAATGGGCTGCTTACGTTTATCGGCTTATGGATGGTAAAAAACAAGCAACATTTGAGAGTTGTTTAATCGAAAGTAACCACAAAAATATCAGTAATGAAATTATTTATTTTTCTGACTTTTAGCCTGTTTGCAGGTACATTTATAAATGCTCAGAGTGCTGTTGATTTTGCCAATCTCACAAAATACAAAGATGAGAATACAAGCATTTTAAGTTCAAAGAAAAAAGTGGACGTTGTCTTTATGGGCAATTCTATTACAGAAGGTTGGGTAAAAAGTCATCCTGAATTTTTCTCTGAAAATAATTATACAGGCAGAGGAATCAGTGGGCAAACTACTTCACAGATGCTGCTGCGTTTTCAGAATGATGTTGTCGCTTTAAAACCAAAGCTGGTGATCATCAATGCAGGAACCAATGATATTGCACAGAATACAGGCATTTATGATCCCAATTTCACTTTTAATAATATCAAAGCCATGGCTGATATTGCTCAAAATAACGGAATTAAAGTAATCATTGCCTCCATATTGCCTGCAGCAGCATTTCCATGGCGTAAAGAAATAACGGATGTTCCCCAAAAAGTAGACGCCTTGAATGAGAGATTAAAACAATATGCAAGTAACAACAAGCTCATGTTTGTAGATTATAATTCTGCGATGCGAGATGCACAGGGTGGGATGCGTGAAGGACTCTCAAAGGATGGTATCCATCCGGTTCCTGCAGGATACGCCATCATGGAACCCATGATTAAAAATGCAATCCATAAAACATTAGGAAAAAAATAAAAATTCAAAAAATATATTCTATTAACTATGAGAAAAATTATTTCACTTTTCATCTTTGTATTAACATTCGGTTCTCTAGCAGCTCAGGAGAATTTTGAAGTGTCTACTTTAAGAATAGGGCCTTACAAGATTTTCATGGAAAAAAGTGAAGCAGAAAAAATAGCAGGGACTATAATCAAAATTTCTGATGGACAACAAAAGAATACTGTAAAATACAATGGAGAGACTATTAATATTGAAGTCTTCCAGGGTTATGGTGGTGAAACAAAACCTAATGCTGTTATCATTGCCGGAATGACAACCACCAGTAAGAAGTTTAAAACCAAAAGCGGGATGGGTGTTGGAAGTACCAGAGATGAACTTATCAATGCTTACAAGAACTATCCAATATTCAGTGTTAGACCGGAGGTAGATGATAATGGCAAACGTATTAAAGATGCAGGATACTTTAATATTGAGGACTATGATGCCGGAACCCAGTTAACATTTAAATTTGTTAATAATATTGTTACAGAAATTACAGTTTATATCAACGAAGGCTGTTAAAAGCTTGAAGATATTCAAATCAATCAAAATCCGGGTTTTCATATCCGGATTTTTGCATTTCCGTAAGCCGGTAAAAAATTGTAAATTTGCGTGCAAATAAATCAGATATAATGAGTAAAAGTATCGAAGAGTTGAAATCTCTTACTACACAGATCAGAAGAGACATTTTAAGAATGGTTCACGCTGTAAATTCAGGACACCCGGGAGGGAGCTTGGGCTGTACAGAGTACTTTACAGCACTTTACGGAAAGGTAATGAACTATCATCTTCCTTTTACGATGGAAGGCAAAAATGAAGATCATTTTTATTTATCTAACGGACACATTTCTCCTGTCTTCTACTCTACTTTGGCAAGATTCAATTTCTTCCCGGTAGAAGAATTAAAGACTTTCAGAAAACTGGATTCAAGATTACAGGGGCACCCAACTACTCACGAAGGTCTTCCAGGAATCAGAATTGCTTCAGGTTCTTTAGGACAAGGTCTTTCTGTAGCGTTAGGAGCTGCTCTAGGTAAAAAAATGGACGGAGATCAGTCTCTTGTTTACACTCTTCACGGGGATGGTGAACTTCAGGAAGGTCAGATCTGGGAAGCACTGATGTTTGCTGCTGCTAAAAAAGTAGATAACATTATTTCTACTATCGACTACAACGGACGTCAGATTGACGGTGATACAGATGATGTATTAAGCCTTGGAAATCTTCATGCTAAACTTGAAGCTTTCGGTTGGATCGTTTTAGAAGAAAAGAACGGTAATGATCTTGAAGCTGTCATCGGTATTCTTGAAAGAGCAAAAGCTGAAACTGGAAAAGGAAAACCTGTAGCGATCATGCTTCATACAGAAATGGGTTCTGGAGTAGATTACATGATGGGATCTCACGCTTGGCATGGTAAAGCTCCTAATGATGAGCAATTGGAAACGGCATTCAAACAATTGTATTTAGAAGCTCCTGCTGACTACTAACATCTAACCATCAGTTAAACTCTCGATTAATAAAAATAAAAATGAAATATACATATACAGAAAAAAAGGACACACGTTCAGGATTCGGAGCCGGATTAGCTGAGCTTGCTGACAAAAACCCTAATGTAGTAGCACTTTGTGCAGACCTTATCGGATCTTTGAAAATGGAGAAGTTCATTGAGAAGGCTCCTGAAAGATTTATTCAGGTAGGTATTGCAGAAGCTAACATGATGGGTATTGCTGCAGGTCTTAGTATCACAGGGAAAATTCCTTTCACAGGAACTTTCGCAAACTTCTCTACTTCAAGAGTATATGACCAAATTCGTCAATCTATTGCTTACTCCGGGAAAAATGTAAAAATCTGTGCATCTCACGCAGGTCTTACGCTAGGAGAAGATGGAGCTACTCACCAGGTATTGGAAGATATCGGGATGATGAAAATGCTTCCGGGAATGACTGTAATCAACCCATGTGACTACAACCAGACAAAAGCAGCTACTCTTGCTATTGCTGATTTTGAAGGTCCTGTATATTTAAGATTTGGTAGACCTACTGTTCCTGTATTCATCCCTGAAGATATGCCTTTCGAAATCGGAAAAGGAATTATGCTTCAGGAAGGTACCGATGTAACGATTGTTGCAACAGGTCACCTTGTATGGGAATCTCTTGTAGCTGCTGACGAACTTGAAAAAGAAGGTATTTCTTGTGAGGTAATCAATATCCACACCATTAAGCCTCTTGACGAAGAAATCATCTTAAAATCTGTTGAAAAAACAGGTAAGATTGTAACTGCTGAAGAACATAACTATCTTGGTGGTTTAGGTGAATCTGTTGCGGGAATGCTTGCAAGAAAAAGACCTACAAGACAGGAATTTGTTGCGGTAAACGATACTTTCGGAGAGTCTGCAACACCTGCTGAATTGATGAAGAAGTATAAGATTGATGCTGAAGCTGTAAAAGAAGCTGTAAAGAGAATTTTGGCTAACTAATGATTAGCATTTACTATAATAACTGCAGGCTGTTTCTTTGAAACAGCCCGCAGTCTTTTATTGAATCACGATTCAATGTTGGAGTTTTGTACAATGTTTTAGCCACCCCGTCAAAAATTCTTTGAATTTTCTCCACCCCTCCACTGAAGGAGAATGATTATACTTATAGTTGTCATGGTTGTAGCTTTTACCCTACTTGTTTTTTGTTTTTATGATTCCGTCTGATTCAAAGGAATTCCCGCCGCTATAAGGATTGGGCATAATATTTCTGTGATATACTCCTCTTGTCTTCTGTCAGAAGCTTTTGAGCCTGAAAAGTAATTGCTGATTCTGTAGTTTTTCACAAACTGATTGCGTTTCTTTCCGATGGAATAGTAATATCCTCCTGTTTCATCATTGATAAAATAGGTCATTTCATCAAAAGTCATGATCTTTTTGGAGAAAATCAATTTTCTATAAATACACTTCTCAGATTTATCAAAAATATATTTTACAGGAACTCTGAAAAACAGATCAAAAAGAAAATAGATCATATAAATACTCCATATCACCAGGGCAATTTTAAATTGATCGGCAGACATGTTATCCATAAAGTAATAAATCATTACGAAAAGAGCAATAATTCCCAATGTCAGCCAACAAATTAAAGTACGAAGGAAGCTGTAATTGGGCATAATGCTTATTTCACTTCCATTCTCTTCAAATCTATAGCGATCTGTTACCTGCATGGTTTTGCTCATTAATTTTCATAATGTCTTCTGTTTCATTTACCATCTTTTGTATTCCTTTTTGTGTTAAAGCTTGTCCGATGGTCAAATGTTTCTCTTTTCCGTCAACTTCAAAGTAAATAGACAACACTACATTGGTGGTAATAAAACCCATATATTTTGTGGCCAAAACATGGAAATTGGTAAAATCTTTTATATCATAAGTCCGCGCCGGAACAAAAATAGTATGCTTACCAGTAATGGTCTTTCGGTCCATATCAATAACAAACTTTTTGGTAAAAAAGTTGATAGCGATAAGTATCACCAATGCAATAAGAATAAGGCTGAGGGTTCTTACATCTTTAAAGATCAATCCTGCTATTATTAAAAAGAAAAGACATAAAACAGATACGAAAACCGGTTGATTTTTAAAAATATATTGGTTCCCTTCCTGTTTGTAAAATTTATACGAATTCATAATAAGTTATTTATATATATTTGGTTTAGTTGTTATTGAGATTAATCTGATTAGGATTAATAGTGTTCTACAGTTTTTTTAGAATATTGAAGTATTATGAATAGAAATAAGAATAGATCATCAGCTTATTATTATAATAAGATCTGCCTGAGACAATTATTTATTTTACTTCATTTCCTTTTTTTAATGGGCGGTAAAATTACCTTTATCTTGTTAAATCAAGGTATTATATTTATAAAAGGTCTAGCCAGTTTCATGATTATGGCTAGTCTTTTTACATAACAATCTCGGATAGAAATTAATAATGTTCATCATAACAGATCTGGAGCTATTAGCTTATCAGTCTAGAAACTGTTGTAAGGGTCCGGCAACAACCCTTGTCTTCATTTCAAGATCATCAGTATCCTTGCTTCATTTCCTTGCTTTTTTCATCTATTGAATTGATACAAAAAGGAGGCATCTCATTATCGGTTCCATTCCATGAAAGTTTTACTCTCATTTTTCGAGTTTCCATATCCTATTTGGACAGCTTTATGTAAATTCGATACATATTGTATGAGGATACGATGTATGTACAATAAAAAATAATACTTTTTTTAACTCTCCTTTTTTGGGTTTCTTTTTTTCCTTATCAAACAATACTTTATACTATTTTTTGATTTTCCACAATACCATTAAATCATTCTCAAATTTAATGGTATAAATATGTACAAAGGCTTTAATTACTGTACACATTACGGAAATCCATCTTAAAATCTACAAGTAAATTACAAATATTATCACCTTAAAGTGATCTAATTATTTATAGTTTTGAAATATCGACGTTGATACATATTCTGTATTTAAGTTGTATGTGTACAGTACAAATTGAATAGTAGAATAAACCACCCAATGTCAGGGGTTGTATGACAAACATTTTATTTAACAACCAAAAAAAACAATCAAAAATGAAAAAATTAATTGGAATGAAGAGAAATTTCTCTTCTTTGGAAAACAAAAAGTTGAGTAATTCAAAAATTATTTTTGGAGGAGGAACAAATGTGAGAACCACTTCAGAAACTGGACCAAATGGAAATCCTGGTAATACTGGTGATACGAAAATGTATAATGACGGGCAGCACGTTGCAACATTAGAAATAGATTAATTAATATATGGAGGGAGAACCTCCCTCCATTGTTTCGACAGATTAACAGGCAATAAACATAAAAAATTCGGTCAAAATACATAGGAGTATGAATTATATAAGAAATACTTTTATACTACTTGGTGTCTTATTATTCTTTTCTTGCCGGAGTAGAAAAGTGAATTATATCAATTATTACCATAAAGTATATGCAATTGATAGCAGTTTTAGAGTAAATAAAGATACCCTATCAACCATTAAACAGTATAAAAAATTATTTAGAAAATATCCTTCGGCCCAACAAAATGACAGGCTTAAGGAATATGAAACTTATATTAAACTTTCTGATAAATTCAATAAAAGCTTTGGCGGAAAAAGAAGTCTTTATAGGCTTATAGTACAAGTTGCTCCTTATTGGAAATATAAAAGAGTAGATTCAGATTTTTTCAAACTGTATAAAAAGTATGGAATTGATAGCACTCGGGTAGAACAGGAAATTGTACTGTGGAAAAAAAGCCTTAATAAAGGATTAGTAGATTCTTTCAGTACTGCATTTAAAAGAGATCAATATAATGATCGTATTGGTGCAATCATTAGTGTAAACGACGTGAAAAATGCAAATCTATTATTATGGACTTTAAAAATATATGGTTTTCCGTCAATTCAGAAAATTGGTCTTTATGGCAATAACGAAACCTTTATGCCCATGGGCGTACTTCTCAACCATATGGCAGGTTATGAACATTATGAATACTTTAAGACAAAACTATTAGAATATGTACAGTCCGGTGAATGCACTCCCAGAGATTACATAGAAATGATTGACAAACATCAGTATATTAATAACCTAGAAACTCAATATGGCATATTCTTACACTACTCTACACCAGATTTTAACGCATCTGATTCTGCAAGGATAAATCGTAACCGCAAAACAATAGGTTTTCCAAGTCTTAAACAATCTGCTAACATTACAAAAGATTTTCAAAAAACACAATAACCAGCAGCCCTCAAAATAAAATCTATTATAATAAAAATCACATATGATATTGATCATTTCCCAGAATAATGAAATTACCACAACTGAAGTTATCCGGTATCTGGTTATTATGAAGAAAAAATTTATTCGTATTAATGAAGATGAGATATTTGAAATCAGAACACAAAAAAAAAGGATATTCTTACAAAGTCTCAACAATCATTTTTTTCTCGACGAAATTAACAGCGTATGGTATAGAAGAGGTAGATTAAATTTTAAACGCTTAAAGTATACTAATGTTTCAATAAACCTTGATATGAACGAAACACAGCACTGGCTCGAAGATTATGTTAGAATGACTCTTGAATCAAAAAAACATATAAACAAAGAAAGTACATGCCACATTAACAAACTTATTGTGCTTGAAAAAGCCAAGGAGTTAGGTTTTGAGGTTCCTGAATATTTTCTCGCTGAAAATACCGATGAAGTAGAGATTAATCAAATGATAGTAAAAACTATAGGTGGTAATGTAATCTTGGATGAAATAAAAAAAGATTCCGGCGGTTTTATGTATACCTCAATTGTAGAAAAACATGAAAAAAATGATTTTTTTATTACTTTTTTTCAGGAAAAAATTGAAAAAGATTTTGAAATCAGAACTTTTTATCTGGATGGAAAATGTTGGTCCATGGCTATCTTCTCACAAAATGACAAACAAACAGAAATAGATTTTCGAAAGTATAATAATAAAAAGCCTAATAGAAATGTTCCATATCAGCTTCCCAAATCCATTGAAGAAAAAATCCACCTGTTGATGCAATTCTTAGATCTCAACTGCGGTTCAATAGACTTTATCAAAAAAGAAAACAAATTTTATTTTCTGGAAATAAATCCCATAGGGCAATTTTTAGGATTATCAAATACTTGTAACTACCAATTAGAAAGAAAAATAGCTGAATACTTATGAAAAATTTATACAAAGAAAAAAATAAACTGCCGCTCACCTTCAAATATATTGAGATCTTCAAAACCAAGAATTCTGCTAAGCTTGACAGCAATTCAGTTTATTATTCGATATGTAAAAAATACCAAACAGATTTTTATATCAAAGAAAAACCTTGTAAACCATTCTCCAGACTGCTATGAAATATTTCAACTTATTTAGTAATATCCTGATTACAAAAGGAGCCAATAGAATACTGATCTCAGACCTCCAGAGAAATTCTTCAGAATTATACCCTCTGGAATTTTATGATCTCATACAAGAATTGAGCACATTTTCCATAGAAAAAATACTTTCAAAATATGAGAAAAGCTCTAAGATAATTATCCATCAATACCTAGACATTCTACTGGAAAAAGAATATGGCTTTATTACTCTAAATGGTTGGGATAAGAACTTTCCAGCACTTTCGCATGATTACAATGACTGTAATACCCTCTCCAACATTTTTATCGAACTCAAAAACATTTCCGTTCTTAGCAAAATAAAATCTTCTGTAGAAAATTTAGATGTGAAATATATTACGATCTTTTACAGAGAAAAAATTTCTATTAATGATTTTCTGAAAATTGAAAGTATATTTGATAATTCTTCTTTGGTTGGAATTGAAATATACGCTCTGTATCATAACAATATTGATAAAGACTACATTCAATATATCAGTCAAAGAGTTAAAAGAATCTACAATATTGTTTTTTACCATTGTCCTCACTCCCCCTTCAGAGTAAAAGACGAGTTTAAATTTACCGTGCATTTCACTAAAGAATACCTAAAAATATCCTCTTGTGGAAAGGTAGATATGAAATATTTCAATACCAATCTTACTAAAGTTCTGGAAGCCATTAATCACAACTCTTGTCTGCATAAAAAGATCAGCATAGATATTGAAGGCAACATTAAGAACTGCCCTTTAATGCCGGAAAGCTTTGGAAAGATTAAAAACACCAGTCTTGAGGAAGCTTTAGCTCAACCAGGATTCAGGAAATACTGGAATATTACTAAAGACAGCATAGAAGGCTGTAAAGACTGCGAATTCAGGTACATCTGTACAGATTGTAGGGCTTATACTGAACGATCACATTATACTTCAGAAAACACAGATATATCAAAACCTTTAAAATGCGGCTATAATCCTTATACTAATGAATGGAAAGAATGGAGTAAAAACCCACTGAAGCAGAAGGCTATCTCCTATTATGAACTCCAGAAAGTAAAATAGCTTTTAAACAATGTTTAAAAGCCATTTTTTATATAGAAATAAGAAATTTATAAAATCCTTATTTAAAAAATTTCCACTTTGGAATAATGGCCAACATTCCAAAACCTGTAAAAAGGAAAAGATTGGTAACATCCGTATACAGGAAGGTTGACAAATAATAATTATGCATAAAGAAATGCAGTACTAATAAGGTAGGGAACATAATAATTCCTACTTTTTTGTAAAAGAACATCAGCACCAAGCCAATCATCATGAGTGCATCAATTGAAAAGATAACATAAAAATACCATCTGGGAATATCTAGATATTCATGCTGAAGATATTCATCAACATCTATTCCCAATCCCATTACGGTAAACAACATTAAGGCAGCAAATGCCAATACAAATCCCCATCCTTTCTTCGGATCTTCGTCAAAATAGCTGTATTCTTCCATAGGTACAAAAATAAAGAACTTATGAGAGATTTCATAAGTTCTTTTATAGTTATTCGCTTAAAATTTGAATTAAATAGAGATCGCGTTGATCAGTCTATTTTTATCACTTAGGAATTCTTCCATAGAAATCATACTTTCAGTTCTCATTACGTCCTGAATGTCGTCAATCTGATAGATAATTCTCTTAGCATCATCCGTATTCTTAGCTCTTACTTTACAGAAAATATTATATTTTCCAGAAATAACGCTAGCCTCGATTACGTTAGGAATAGTTGACAACTCTTTCAATACTTCCTGAGTACGGTTTGATTTTGTCAAAAGGATTCCGATGAAAGCTGTAAAATGATAGTCCAGCTTACCATAATCGATGTTTAGAGATGATCCCAAAATAATACCTGCATCTTCCATCTTTTTCACTCTTACGTGAATTGTTCCAGCAGAAACGTCCATCTGCTTAGCAATCTCTGTAAAAGGCATTCTTGTGTTTTCTACTAAGAAATCAAGAATCTTCTTGTCTATTTCGTCCAGTTGATAGTTCATATTAGTTAAATTACAATTTCTTTAAAAAATCTATGTATTTTTTGCAAATTTACGAAAAATAATTTAACTAAAAAAAATATATCAAACATTAACAATAATTAACACGGATGATAAAAATCATTAAAATATTCCGATTATTTAGCATTTGATTTTGTAGAATCTGTTTTTATTTCCGTTTTCTCGGCGGGTGCTTTTTTATCTTTTTTCTTCTTTTTAAACAAAGAATTGAAGCTTTTACTCCACATCACCCCTACTCCATAGGCTTGATTAGCAGTTCCGTTTGTACTAATCATACCAATATTAGTAGGCTTAGAATACCCTCTTACCACTAAAGTACCGTCATTTTTTTTAGATAAATCATACTCTATAGAACCTTCTCCTGAAAGATAATTGTTCTGTCCGCCGGTAGTACTTGCTTCGGTTTTGGATAATGGAATTCCCAATCCGGTCTTAATATTCACCCTAGGTGAAAGAGCAACACTGACCCCTGCATTTGCTCGGTCTCCAATATTGGAATTCTGATCACCTTTTACATAATTCAGGTCAATTTGGAATTCATTACTCATTGTATTAAGAACTGAACCAAGCTGTTTCAGAAGCATGTTATATCCTGAAGATTCAGCTACATTTCCTACATTAACATCTACTCCACCGGTATTTGATACATTGAAGGTACTTAATAGAAGAACTGAACCAAACTGGAGTACTTTTTCTCCTTCCTGGCTCATTTTGGCGGCTAAAGTTTCTCTCACCTGGCTGGATACATCCATCGCTGTCACATTCAATTCTACTTTAGGATCTATAAGAGATTCAGTAATATTAGCCTGTAATAAGATACTTATAGGCTGTAGTTTCCCCATACTCAGATATTCTCCTGCATTGGAGACCATTCTTACATAATTGGCTGTAATATCCAATGCCGGTTTCATTGCATCACCATCCCATCTGATGCTGCTGTTTTTTTGAATCTGGAAGGTTTTGTTAAGAATTGCTTTAGAAACAAATGTTCCATTATCTACCTTATAAGTACCACTCATCGCAATATTCCCCTGTCTGTTCATGTGGAATCTCAGCGGATCTGCTGCTCCTTTTACAGTAATGTTTCCTACATCATCTCCAATGAGTACATTTACTGTTGTTCCTTTATCTACCGCCAAATTGAAATCAATATTCATATTGGCACCGGTCTTTTTCTTATCTTCCAGTGTTACCAATCCGTCTTTTCCTTCTTTCAGGAATCTCAGCATCTTGAACTCTTCAACATTTGAAGTGGAAGCTGAATTAAAAGTGAAAGTACTTCCGTTAAGCGCTTTCATATTTGGGGTATTTATGCTTAAACCAGATACAGGACCAGATACGTACAAATCACCCTGTCCGTAAACTCTTCCCCAAAACAGGTCAGAATCTTTCTGGGTAGAGTTTAGTACCAAAAGGTTATCTGCCCTCATGATCAGGTCAATCCCCATTGAAGAAAGTGTTTCAAATCGAATCGCCCCGGAAATATTTCCTTTGGAATTGGATCTTCCGTCATGCACTTCAATATTGTTGAGAATGGCAAGCCCTTTACTTAATTGAATCACATTATCATCAAATGAATAGTCTACCCCTGTAAACAGAAGTTTCAACCCGAAGTCTTTTAAAGCAATATCACCACTATAATCAAGATTATTAAGCTTTCCGTTAATCTTAAGATCACCTGTTGCTTTTCCTCTTAGATTTCCAAAAATAGTCTGAACGAATTGCTGAGTAAATGAAAGATCAAAATCACGCATTTCTGCCGTAAGATCAATATCCGGAGAAGCTGTATTGTTATTAACAGTACCTGTAAGATTTAAACTGTTATTTCCTAATACTCCTGCAGAATGAACCTTTACATCAATATCATAAACATTCAGAGAGAATCCATTAGTAGCTGAAATGGAAATATCTCCCATATCATTCCCGTTCATTTTAATATCATCTACAGTAAGATCTACCAAAGGCTGTAAAGTGTTTTTATCCATCTTGATCTTTACACTTCCGTTCGCCAGACCTTTTATATCCATGCTATTACCTCCGGACTGCATTTCCAGCAGTTTTTCTATTGAGAAATCAGTGATATCAGCATCTACATAGAAATCTTTAATAGATTTAAATTGGGCTTCTTTGATAAACAATGCGCTTTTATCGGAATAAACCCTAAGGTTCCTGATATCAAAATCTCCGGTATTCTTTCTGTAAGTAATGGAATGATTCAGCTCAGGACTGGTATCAATAGCCCACGATACTTCATTAAATTTAACTTCCGTAGGTTCGAATCTAAAGACATAATCACCTGCTGCATCTGTAGATTGATCTACATTAATAGCATATTCCTTAAGCTTTTCATTAATTTCATCATCTGGGCTTCCATGCTTGAACACCGTCGCAAGATGAAGGGTATTTCCGTTTTCGTTGTTCCCTTTAAGCTCAAAATCCTTAATGATATTTTTATTGTATTCTAATCTATTGATTCTTGCATACACCTGTTGAGCAAGGTTCGCAGTATTGATCCTCACTTTAACACTGTCTACCATAGCACTGTCTCTGCTGAGGTTCTTTCTGTTGTTGACCTGATAGTCAGGATTAGAAGAAGCTAACGCTTTATCAGCCTCGGTAATATCCTCTTCTTTGGTCATAATATATTTCAGAGCAGTTGCATCAAGATTTAGGATCAGATTATTTGAATCTCCATCATATTCACCTTCAACCATAGCTCCGTTAGGCAATTTCAGATCTGGTAAGAAATAATTAACCAATCCTTGCTGAACATCAAATTTCATAGCAAAATTCTGACCTCTGTATAATTTTCTTGGGGGTGGCCCTACAAGAATTCTTCCTACTCCATTTTCTACCATTCCTACAAGATCCGCCAGATTATATTTACCCGAAATCTTTCCGTTAGCTGCTCCCGGTGCATCCACATCAATAACACGTCCTCCGGCTTCAATGAAAGTTTTTAATTTTGCTGTAGGGATATCATATTTCTGTGTAGCCGTTGCAAAATGAAGGTTATTGGCATTAACGTCCAATGTAAGATCATTAATGGATGACATAGACATTTTACCTTCAACCTGTCCACTTACTATCTGGCTGCCAGGTTTATTAGTGAAATAATTCATGTTTAGCAGAGTAACATCTGCATTAACATCCATTGCAATTTTGGAGGTACTGAAATCTATTAAACCTTTAATCGTCGCTTTTGCTTGCTCATCGTTAACCGTAATCAGTCCATTGTACTTCTTGTGATCTAACAGTCCGTCCAAATAGAGATTATTGATGACCTTATCCATAATTTCAATGCTGGTAATCTGAGATTTGGTGGTAAGACGCATTGTATTTACATCAAAACTCTGCCCATTGAGATCAAAATTACCGGAAATCAGTCCAACTGATTTATTCTTAGTAATCACAGAAGTATTAAGGTCTTTTACCTCAAGGCGGCCTGAATATTTAGGCATTGCTGTACTGTATCCTGTTAAAGAAAGCTTAGAAATTTTTGCCTGTCCTATTCCCGTCATTAAATTTCCATTATCTACATAGATTTGGTCTGGATTTACTTTAGCAGTTCCATTATACTTCAGTTTTCCAAAATCATCTGCAAAATTTTTCATCTTGCTGGAGATGAATGTAGGCATCATTGCCTTCAGATCTTTATAGGTAAAATCGGTAGAAAGATCTTTTGTTTCAATAGAAAAGTGACCGTTTAGCAAATTATCAACCTTCATGGTTTTGGTGGCAATATTCACATCAGGATTTCTGATCAGGAAGTTCTCTAAATGGAATTTATTTAAAGGACCTGTCATTTTTCCTGAAAGGTTGAACGGCTTAATATTATCCCAGTTGGTTACAAAATAACGGATATCATATCCGCTCACCTGGCTCCCTTGATTAATATTCATATCCCATCGAACCTTATCTGCAAAATCTGCCCATGAACCATCATGAAGATTGAATTTTATATCTCCCTGAAGCAAAGTATGATCTGTATTTAAAGTAAGATCTTTTAATGATAAAAACTGTTTGGTTAAAGACAATTCTGTTGAAAAGGTATCTACAATATGAGATTTTCCCCATCTGGAGGTTACAAAAGACATATTATTAATAAGTGCTGTAATATTGGGACCAACGACCTTAACATTGGGAGCTTTTAAATTAAATTTTGTGGCGGTAAGCCATTTTCCATGATCTCCCTCAGAGTTTTCATTAACAATAGATACTTTAGAATCTATGATCTGTACTCTTGAATTCAGCTGGAAAGGAGGTTTTTTAGGATCTCTTTTCTTCCCGTCATCAAATAATTCTGTGAATCGGACAAAGTTGGAGATACTGTCCCCTTTATAGGTAATGACCTTTATCTCTGCATTTACAAGGGTAAGGGAATTAAAGCTTAAAGAATTGCTTTTTCCGGAAATGGCATTCGCTGCAAGAGATATCCAATCTGAATCTGCACGAAATTCACGAGCCTGAATAAAATCTAACCCTTTATAATCTTTTACTTTTAATCCTTTTATGGTAACATCTCCAAAATAGTTGACATCTACACTTTCGGTAGAAAATCCGGATTTAAAATCATTGTTTACAAGCTTCAAAGCCTGATCTGCTGCCCATTGCTTGGTAACCGGAAGGTTGATGGTAATCAGTATTCCTCCAACAAGAAAAATGCCCAACCAAAAAAGAATAAGGAGAAGCTTTGCCCACCAGGTATAGCTGGTGACATCCTTTATAGCCTGTTTACCAAACTCTTCAGCGGTTTCTACAGGGTGATTGATTGCGTCTGAAGCTAGTTCAGATGCCTCTTTTACAGTTTCCCGTACCTTTCCCTCTACATTTTCAACAGTCTTCTGTACCTGATCCCCTAGGTTTTCAGCTACTGATTTTTTATTCTCATTCTCGTTATTATTCTCTAACTTTGCCATTATTATGAGCGACTCTATAATTTTAGGTATTGAATCGTCTTGCGACGACACCTCAGCAGCTATCATCAAGGGGAATTCTATTCTTTCAAATATTGCTGCGAACCAGGCTATCCATAAAGAATATGGAGGCGTGGTTCCTGAATTGGCTTCGCGAGCCCATCAACAAAATATAATCCCCGTTGTTGAAAAATCTTTTACCAAAGCAAATATACAACAAAATGCAATCTCTGCTATAGGATTTACACGCGGCCCCGGACTTTTGGGATCACTTCTTGTAGGAACATCATTTGCTAAATCTCTGGCTATGAGTCTTAATGTTCCGTTAATTGAAGTTAATCACCTTCAAGCTCACATTCTGGCCCATTTCATCGAGGATGCAAATCCTGTGCCGCCTACTTTTCCTTTTCTATGCCTTACCGTAAGTGGTGGCCATACCATGATTGTTTTGGTAAAGGACTATTTTGATATGGAAATTATCGGGAAAACAACGGATGATGCTGCCGGAGAGGCTTTTGATAAAATTGGAAAAATCTTCGATCTGGACTATCCAGCGGGACCAATTATCGACAGGCTTGCCAAAGAAGGAAATCCTGATGCTTTTAAGTTCAATAAACCAAAGTTGGAGAACTACGACTACTCTTTCAGTGGAATTAAAACATCCGTTTTATACTTCATTCAGAAGGAAGTTAGAAAAAATCCGGATTTCATTAAGGAAAACCTCAACGACCTTTGTGCTTCTGTACAGAAATGTATTATTGAGATCCTAATGAATAAGCTTGAAAAAGCAGCTAAAGATCTTGATGTAAAAGATGTGGCCATTGCAGGTGGGGTTTCTGCCAATTCTGCATTAAGAAAGGCTATGGAAGACAACAAAGAAAGATTAGGCTGGAATATCTACATTCCAAAGTTTGAATATACTACCGATAATGCAGCGATGATTGCCATGGTAGCACAACTGAAATTTGAAAGAGGTGAATTTACTGACCTGAGAACTTCTGCTACAGCAAAATACGACTTATGAAAATACTCTTAGAAGAAAAAGTACTGGGAACACATTCTAAAAAGAACTCAAAATATTATTGGGTATTAGAAACCGTTACAGGAAAAAATGAAAGTTCAGAAGATGCTGATGATTATTTCCCATCAAGTTCTGAAACAGGATACATCCAGGATGTAAAAGAGGAAGTTCTTGAGAAAATCAATTCGGAAAACGTTTTTAGTTTCCCTTATACTCCCAAAGAAGGAGATTATTTATCCATAAAAAATAACTTAAGAAAGCAGGAATATTTAAACCTGATTTTCATTAACAATAAGTGGATTGAAGAAATATACATGTGCAGTTACCGTGAATGTGATACAGATATTTACACAACTATAAAAACAGGAGTTGCATTCTTAACTCAGGATATATGAAATTATTCTACGGAGAAATAACAGGGGATAAAGTGATCATCAATGATGAAGAGCAACAGCATATTGTGAAAGTTCTTCGAATGAAAGAAGGTGAAGATATCCATGTAACAAATGGAAAAGGAGCACTGGCTTCAGGAAAACTGGTTATAGAAGGGAAAAAAGCGGGTATCGAGGTTTCAGAAATCCAAAATGATCTTTTGGACTTTACTCCTAAACTTCATATTGCTATTGCCCCCACAAAAAATATTGACCGTATAGAATTTTTCGTGGAGAAAGCTGTTGAAATGGGAATCTCGGAAATCAGCATTATTGCGACAGAAAAAACGGAACGGAAAAACATTAATATCGATAAGATTAGAAAACAAGCTATTGCTGCGTCAAAACAAAGTTTGAGATTTTATTTTCCCATTATTAATGATACTGTAAAGCTGAGTGATTTTTTAAAAGACATTCATCCTGAAAACACTTTTGTGGCGCACTGTCATGAAAATCTGGAACGAATGGAACTTAAAAGTATTCCAAAAATGGAAAAGATTACTTTTCTAATTGGTCCTGAAGGGGATTTTTCTGAAAAGGAAATTGAATTTTTGGCTGAACATAAGATCAAAGCGGTTTCATTAGGAAGTCAAAGGTTGAGAACTGAAACTGCAGGCGTATTTGTAGCTGCGTGGAATTATTACAATATGATATAGGTTTACAGTGCCATGGCAGTTATATAATTTTATGCTCACTGTCATTCTGACGAAGGAAGAATCTCATTAAAAACTTTGATTCTTCATTCCACTTCGTTACATTCAGAATGACACAATAAGTTTGATTTTAACCTAGATATCATTTAGAATATAAATAATAGATTCCTAATCTATATCTATAAAAAAGGAGGTTTTAAACGCCTCCTTTTTTATATTCCGAATTGATTATTTCCAATCAATATTATTTTCTTTCAGGTATTTCTCAAAAATCTGCTGACCACTTCTTATAGAGTTTACCGTCCAAAGGATTTTCATTCTTAGCAGCTTTTCTTCATCTAATTTATAATCAATACCAGATTTTATCAGTTTTTGCTTCAGTTCATACATACAAATGGAAGCTGCTACGGAAACATTAAAACTCCTTGTAAAACCATACATTGGTATCGCCAGTGTTTCATCTGCGAAATCCAGAATCTCTTGCGAAACGCCTTCCATCTCGGTACCGAATACCAAAGCTATAGGCTCTGTAATTTCATATTCAGGAAGCATTTTAGCGTTATTTTCCAGGGAAACTACCACAATTTTGTATCCTCTGTCTTTAATTTCCTGAAAGGATTGCCTATTTCGGGGAAGTTTTTCAACCTCAACCCAGGTATCTGCTCCTTTGGTTACCCTAAGATTGGGTTCAAAACTGTATTCCTCCTGCAAAGCCACTACTTTATGAAAACCGCAGGCTTCTACAGAACGTACAATAGCTGCTGCATTCCGAAACTGATAGATATCTTCGACCACCGGAAGCACAAAGTCTGAGCTTTCCTGGGAGAAGTGTTCAATTTTCTCGAATCTTTCTTCTGTTAAAAACTGTTTTAAATATTCATAAGTTTGCGCTAAATCTTTCATCTGCATTTAGTTATTTTTTTCAATAGCCTTATGTAACGCACGGAATTCATCTTATTCTGATAAAATTTGATGATAAGCGTTTCATTCATTTTCAAATCTTTGCAAATTAACGTAATTTTGGGCTATGATCCTTAACCGGGATTAAATTCTTAATTAAAAATAATACATGAAACGAAAAGTCCTGCTCATCTATACCGGAGGAACCATCGGTATGGAAAAAGATTATGAAACCGGAAGTCTACGTGCCTTTGATTTTGGTAATATCTTCGAAAAGATGCCTGAAATGAAGCTTATGGAATGTGAAGTTTTTGTACATCCTTTTGCCAAACCACTGGACTCTTCGGACATGGGACCTGAAGAATGGAAGGTAATTGCCAACTATATTCATGAAAACTACAATGATTATGACGGATTCCTGATTCTTCATGGGACAGATACGATGTCTTATACTGCTTCAGCATTAAGTTTCATGTTAAAAGGATTAAGAAAGCCGGTTATTATGACCGGTTCACAGCTGCCTATTGGTGACCTGAGAACTGATGCGAAAGAAAATCTTCTCACGAGTCTTTATTATGCAAGTCTGTATGAGAATGATGAAGCCGTCATTCAGGAAGTTGCCATCTATTTTGAATATAAGCTCTTAAGAGGAAACAGAACATTAAAGTATTCTGCGGAATATTTTGATGCGTATGCAAGTCCGAACTATCCTATTCTTGGGCAGTCCGGGGTTCATTTAAATATCATCAAAGACAATCTTTTTCGTTGCAATCCGGAAGTTGAGTTTCATGTTGACGAGCATATCTCTGAAGATGTTCTGTTCTGGAGAATTTTCCCAGGAATGCATTTGAGCCACTTTAAGGAAATTCCTAAAATGAAGGTACTAATTCTTCAGGTTTTTGGTTCCGGAACTATTTTCAGTAGTGAAAAGACTCAAGAAACACTGCAGGAGATCAGAAATAACGGTACAGAGATCGTAGTGGTGAGCCAGTGTATTTCCGGAGGTATTTCGTTCGGTAAATATGAGAACAGTAATATTTTCTCAAGAATCGGAGCCATTAGCGGAAGAGATATGACTGCAGAGACTGCCATTACGAAAGCAATGCACCTGATCGACAATCCTAATTACTCCGGGAGTTTCGCAGACAACTTTACCCAAAGCCTTTGCGGAGAAATTACTGATGAAAAAACACATTAAAAATTTGGTAATTAAAGAAAATATCCTATTTTTGCAATCTCAAAAAGAAAGGTGTCCGAGTGGTTGAAGGAGCTACCCTGGAAAGGTAGTATACGGGTAACTGTATCGAGGGTTCGAATCCCTTCCTTTCTGCAAAATAAAAAGGTTTATAAATCATTGATTTATAAACCTTTTTTCTTTAAAACATTTATTTATGTTACTCTTAAAGAGCATTCAGGATAAATTTTTAATATACTCTGTGGGAGTAATTCCTTCAAACCCTTTAAAAACCCTATTAAAAGTTGATTGATTTGAAAAGCCTGCCTCAGTATAGATATACAAAAGGGTTAATTTGCTCAAATCACTATCAACAATCATTTTTTTGGCATACTCTATTCTATAAAAATTAAGATAATGATTAAAATTTGTATATCCCGCTGCCTTTAATGAACCGGCTAAATATTTAGAATTTATTTTTAATTCAGTACTTAATTGGGCAATAGTAAAATCACTGTCTTTGTACGGTTCTTTTGTTGTAATAAGATTTTCGATTTGGCTGAAAATATCTTTCAGTTTAGTGTCACTTAACTCAAAAGTAAGTGCTGCATTCTTTTCACTAAATCCTTCATTTAAGATCTCCTTATTTTCTGCAGCTGTTACTTGTTTTATCCTATTCTGATAATAGAAAAGCAAGTAGAATATAATTCCATTAAATAAAATATTTAACAAATCTGATACTCTAATAACATTTTTATTATAGATCACGGTTTTATACTGTGTAGTATAAGAGATTATAAACGTACATACAATAAGAAAGATGGTATAACAGGTAAAAAGTATTGTTTTCTTTCTTGTAAAAAAAATGCTAGCCCCAAAAGGTATTGGAGTCAACCAAATAATAAGTATCAAACCATAAGCCCAGAAATTAATAATAGAATACATTAACAAAATAGGGGCTATAGCGAGATAAATAGTAACGACTTGGTTAATATTATAATCCTTTCGAATTAATAGGTGAGTATAAAAAATAAATGCAAATTCAATAATTGGCAGAAACATAAGCATTGAATTTCTATTTTGATCAAATGCATAAAAAAGTAAAAAAAATACAATTTGAAAAACAAACATAAAATAAACGTATTTTTTAATTAACTCTCTTTTAAGAGAATCAACTCTTGAATCTATCTCAACATCCATATTCTATATTAATTTATTTTCAGAAAACAACTTATATAAATAGTTGTAAAACAATAATTTACATAAAAGCAAATGATTTTCTATTTTTCATTTATTCTCCAAAAAATCACTTTATTTTTTGGGCTACTTTTGGTTTTATAAAAATATATAATATCATTTAAATATGGAATTTTTATATAAACATTAAACAATATTAATTATGAAAAACAATTTTTTACTTTTATCATCCTTATTTATTGGAATTTTTTCTTATGGTCAAGTAGGGATAGGTACAACCACACCAGATCCTTCATCTGCATTAGATATTGTATCGACTAATAGAGGAATTCTGACCCCTCGTCTCGTTTTATCAACTAGCACGCAACAATTGAATAGCGCTACGAATGCCAGAGGCTTGTTAGTTTATAATACAGGTGGAACCAATGCATTGGTAGAGGGATATTATTTTTGGAATGGCAGCGAATGGAGAACAATAGACAATACTACAGCCGCTACACCTTCAATAG
This sequence comes from Chryseobacterium nakagawai, assembly GCF_900637665.1. Classification (NCBI taxonomy): domain Bacteria; kingdom Pseudomonadati; phylum Bacteroidota; class Flavobacteriia; order Flavobacteriales; family Weeksellaceae; genus Chryseobacterium; species Chryseobacterium nakagawai. The sequence continues at coordinate 1,213,701 of NZ_LR134386.1, read as the reverse complement.
GTAGCTTGCAATGTGCCTCTGCTATTCTAGTTCCTGGCAATTATATTCAAGGTACACCTTATTCCGGAAATCTTAAAATTAATTACACGAATGGAAACGGAGCAGCATACCAACCTGGAAATTCTGTTACGGTGAACGGTCTGACCTTTAAATTACTCGCAAATAAATTAGAGCATGGTAATGGAGAATTAGTCTTTTCAGTAAGCGGAACCCCCACTGCTTCATCACCAAGCACAACAACAATTCCTATAAACAATACATTAATTCCTTTTCTAAACAGCAGTATGAACTGTTCGGTTGTTGTGGGGGATGTTGACACCGCCGTTATCACACAAAGTGCAACCATTGGCCCTTTATTTCTAAATCCAGGAGAAAAATTAGGAGGATACGATGTCTATCACCGTTATGTTACTTCACCGGATGGAAAATATTCAGTCCGTGTAAAAATTGAAAAGGGCTATGCATTTGCTCTCGCTGATATTAATATCCGCAGTAATACAGGAACTCCAAGTATTATGTGGAATTTTAGCACAGACTATGTAACAAGTGGTCTTATAGTCTATGGAAACAATGCAACGCCATTTCCTGCACAAGGCGTGTGGTACGGTAATGGAGGTGGTAATGGTACCACTTTTAGTGGGAATACAAACGGCATGGCATGGGGAGACCCGGACGTATACTACGGCTCTCCAGAATATAGACGCTATACATGGACTTCCACAGATAGCGCCGGAGATAAAACCCTTTATAATTTCACTTTTATGCTCGGGGCTCCCAGCCCTGATGTTGCAGCTAATGATACTACTTGCCCTAATGGAGTTTGTAAAAATACAAAGGCATATCTGAGAATAGAACAAATTACAGCACCTAATTAATTTTAACACAATGTCATTATATAAAAATATTAATGTCGGAAGATTAGTTCAACAGTTAGTTTCAGAAAGCGGGATAGAAATATCCCGTATCTGTAATTTTATGGGATGTACCGAAGCAGAGGTTGAAGAAATGTACCATTCTGAAAGTCTAGATACTTTGTTATTATTAAAGTGGAGTAAATTATTAGAATATGATTTTTTTAGAATTTACAGTCAGCATCTTACCCTTTATGCTCCTCCAAGTAAAAAATACATTAATAAAGATAATCAGAAAACAGTGCTTCCGGTTTACAGAAAAAACATTTATACCCCTGAGCTCATACAATATATTATTGAAAGATTACAGAAAAAAGAACTTTCATCCATTGAAATAATAGAAAAGTATAATATTCCCAAAACAACACTTTACAAATGGATGAAAAAATATATAGAATAAGCCATTAGCCCACTCATAAAAGTTTCACAAATCACAATTTAATTTTACCCTTTTAAATGAACACAAGAAAAATAAATTATAAGAAAATATATAATGATATAATAGATTATTATAAAATAAATATCGATTCTCAAACCGCTTTGATCTTAAACAAAAAAACACTTAATTCTATTGACATTATTCAATTGAATCAAATGGTTTTTAATTCTAAGATCGATGATAGAAGACACAGGTCTTACGATATTGCAACAATAATGACAATACTTAATTACCAAACTGTAAATGAGTTATCTAATAAAGCTTTGGCATCAGAATTCAATATCAGCAGGAATACAGTCACTTACTGGAAAAGAAATAGAAATAAATATTTATAATCTATATTCTTATTCATTAAGTATTTGCTGAAACATCAGGATAACAGTAAAAATCATATTAGTTTTTTGACCCCTTTTTGCAAGAAACAGCGCTAATCTACAGCGCTGTTTCATTTCATATAATAAGGGTTTTATTTTTTTTGATTATTACTTCTTCCGATACTTTTACGTATTTATACCTGAATATACAATTGGTTATTTCTACTCTACAGTATCTGTTTTGTTCTTCGTTACTTTGGAATACAAAAGTAACCACAAAAACCAATTTAATATGACATCAACAAGTGTAAATGCCAATTCCTCCGGCCAGCTACAACTGGGAGGCGGAGCACAGTTCTGGGTGTATCTTTCACCTCAACACGATACTGCTAAAATGATTAGCAAGTGGAGAGTAACATTTTCACAGGGAACTTGGAGTGATTCTATTTCAAGTGACAATCCGACAAAGCAAATCCAAACATCTAATCTTTCAGGAATTTTCGAAATTAAAGTGGAATTATTAAACGGTTCAACCGGGACATGGAGACAAATTCCTCCTCAGGCAGGAAGCCACAATGAAATAGGCTGTAATTCCAACTGTGCTTCTATGGTAGGAATTGTTGCAGACAGTATCAATCCTCCTATCGGTGCTATTAATGCCCACTTCTGGACTACCTGGGATGCGATGTGCAGAACAGGTGTATAATATAAAACAAGATTTCAAAATCAATCATCATAATCAAGTCTACTGCGGTATTTTTTAATATCGCAGTTTTCATTTTTAAGCTTTTTCCTAAATTAGCAGCTTTAATATAATTCAAATAAAATGTTTACAATAAGGACAGTACTTTCATTGCTGTTATTTCTTACTGCTTTTCTATTCCCACAACTTACAAAAGCCAGTGCCTATTGGATGGAAATTCATGGATCAGGAAAATTAAAAGAAGAGGTTAAAATACAGGTATGCTATGGTTTTATTGATGATCTCAGTGAACGGCACCGTACTACCGGCACTGAATTTCAAAGGATCAAAGATTTTAATTTCTTTCTTTTGAATGCTAAAGGAGAAAAATTAAACATTAGACTGCATCCAAAAGAAGATCATTGGGAAGGAACGTTCATCCCGGATCAGAAAGGAACCTACAGGATCTTTGGAATGAATGATCAACAACCTGTTTTGGAACGTTCTCAGGATCCGAAAGAAAATGTACGGCCTATTGACTTTATGTGTGGGGCTTATCATGTAGGTGTTTCATCTGAAAATACATTACCTCTCCAATTTATGGACATTAATCTTCAGGAAAAAAATGGTGTTTATACTATTTTCCCTTACCGCAATATGAAACCTTCTGAAAAAGGGACAATGCTCCGGATTTTTAATCCTGAAAACTGGGAAAAGAATATTCCGGTAGACAAGGAGCATAAAGCCATTTTTAAACCAACGATGCCGGGACTTTATGTCATCAGACAGGATTGGCAGGATAATACTCCAGGAATATTTCTGGGAATTTCTTATGCGAAGATAAGATACCGTAATAATTATTGTCTTTGGATTAATTAAGAAGATGGAAGTTATATCAGGTACAAAATGTATTAATGAATAGAATCAATATAAAAAGTTGAGAATCAATACAAATAAAAGTCCCGAATCTATGAATCCGGGACTTTTTATTATCAATTATTAAAACCTTATTTTAGAATTTCAAGGAAACGCTTCCTAAGAAACGAGCTGGTGCCTGCGGCGTTAAACGCACCGACCAAGCTTTTTCATTAGTGATATTATCAAATTTCAATCCTACTCTATATTTCGGCTGGTCATAGAAAATCCCTAGATCTAGCATTGTATAAGAAGGAATAATGACTTTAGCTGTTTGTGTATTGGTTTGATAGGAAGATGATCCCATATTTCCTCCTCCTCCTATTCCAAGGCCTTTTAATTTACCTTGTGGAATTCTGTAGCTTATCCAGAAATTGAACATGTTTGCCGGACCTGACAATGCTGGTCTTAATCCGTCAACAGAAGGATTGGCATTTGTAAATTTACTATCATTATAAGCATATCCTGCTACGATATTTAGTCCATCAAAAGGATTGGCTGTTAATTCTGCTTCAAATCCTTTACTCAATTGAGTTCCATCCTGTATAGAATAGTTGATGTCATCCGGATTGGTTCTCAAAATATTATCAACACGGATATTGTAATAACTCAACGTTCCCACAAGTCTATGATTGAAAAGATCTCCTTTTACCCCAAATTCCAATTGGTTGGCATATTCAGGCTTAAATGAATTTCCATTAATATCTACTCCACTTACATTATTGAAACCGTTCATATAGTTTCCAAACAGGGAAACTTTATTTTTCAGTATTTCATATACAAGTCCCAGCTTAGGAGAAAGTGCTGTCTGCGCATAAGGCCCTGCTTGGGTTCCACTGTTACTTAAGCCTCCTTTTATCTGACCTGTAGTAATGTCGTAAACTCCCTTAAACTGGAATCTGTCTACCCTCAAACTGGTCATTACCATTAACTGATCTGTTACATTGAAGACATTTGATACGTAGGCCGCATAGGTATTGTCACTGTTATTTTCTTTTCTAACAACAGAAGTTGCAGTAAGGGCATCGATTGTATTACGGTTGACTCTAAAATCTGCCGATGGATGAACAAAGTTAAACACCTTTGTATTGGTATGATAACGGTCAAAATGATTAGAATTATTATAGTAATCCAATCCTACAACCATTCTGTTTCTGAAACGTCCAATATGGAAATCTCCGATAAAGTTCTGCTGAATATTCGTTGCAATAAATGAAGTTGTTCCTACCATTACCTGAGCACTTGCGGTAGAATCTGTCTTCCCGTTAATGGCAGAAATATATCCATTGATTGTGGACCTTGCACGGGATATAATCGTCTGGGAGGTCCAATTTTCTGATACTTTATAATTAAGTTGAGCAAAGATATTCATCATTTGCGTTTCATAAGCAAGATCATCACCCAGGAAATTTTTATAGTAAGGGAACTTCATATCTGCAATAGACTGAGTTTTGTTGCTTCCTGTATAAGGATTAAAGCGCACTACTGAGGTTCCTTTTGCCTGATTAAACTCTACATCCAAAAGAAGCGACATACGATCGTTGATCTGATAAGAAAAACTTGGGGCAATTGCCAGCGAGTTCGTAAACCCTAAGTCTTGAAAGCTTTTTTCAAATGTTCCGGCAGCATTAAGACGGAAAAGTGCTGTTCTGTCTTTATTCACAGGAGTATTTACATCTACTGTCAATCGATTATAATCCCAGCTTCCGCCAACATATCCCACTTCACCTCCAAACTTATTGTAAGGCTTTTTTGTTACACGGTTATACACACCACCATAGCTGCTAGCCACACTCTTTCCAAATAAAGTAGCAGAAGGTCCTTTTATCGCTTCAATACGCTCTAAGTTGACAGGATCTATTACTGAAAAAGCAGCTCCGGCTACTCCATTTCTTGCATTAGGCTCTGTTTCAAATCCTCTTGAACGGAATGTCACTCTTCCCTGATTCGCAATCATGGGAACTCCGGCTCCCGGTACATTTTTAGAAATACTTCCCAGGTCTACAGCAACCTGTTCCTGAAAAAGTTCCTTAGTGACCGTATTATAAACCTGAGGATTTTCCAGGTTCTTTAAAGGCAGTCTTGCCACAAATCCACTTTCTTTCTTAGAAAATCTGTTGACATTTTTCATGATAACCACTTCCTGTATGGCCTGAATATTTTCTTTCGTAAGTTGATAATCCAGTATGGTACTTTCTCCTGCTTTTACGTCAACAGGAATACGTATTTCTTTAGATCCTAAGATTTGTAGTTTTAAGGTATAGGAGCCTGCGTTTATATTGGTAAAACGATAGTATCCCTCATCGTCTGTCAGTGTCTGGCGATCTGCTTCCAATAATGAGACGGAGATTGCTCTTAAAGGCTGTCCGTCCACCATATTGATCTTACCGGTTATTCCGCCTTGCAGATCCTGCGCATAGAGTTGAGTTAAACTTATTAGGGAAAAGAAGAAAATCAGAAATGGTTTAGACCATTGTACTATATTATTTGTTAAAACATCATCCTGTTCTGCTTCATGGGCATGGGTTATCGACTTCATCAGAAGCTCACATTCACTTGATCGTATCATTTTTCAGCCTTATTTAAAATAATTATAAATAAAAATGCAAAATAAAGGATAAACAATTTTTCTCGCAATATTAATTTGAATTATTCTAAATAAAAGATAAAAATCATCATTCACCTTTTAAAAATATCTTAATAAAATAGATATTTATGAATATCTCATTTCTGTTTATAAATTTCACTATCCCTTTCTAAAAGGAGGTTTACGATATGTTTTAAAATAAAAAATGGACTTATTCACATTTTATCAATATTTTATTAACAAGTTATCCACAATTGAAGATTTTAAATTTAGAAGTTTATTGTATTAAAATTTTTGTCCTTTTTTTAAATTAGCAGGACAGTTATAGTTGACAGATCATGGAAAACCAGGTTAAAGTTTTGCGAGAGCGCATGAATATGACACAAAATGAACTTGCTGAGAGTTCGGGACTTTCCCTTCGAACAGTTCAGAGAATTGAAGCCGGAAATATTCTAAAAGGATTTACCTTAAAAGCACTTGCCCAGGCTTTAAATGTTCAACCGGAAGATCTTATTACAACAGCAAAAGAAGTAATTGATGTTCAAAGAGCTAAAAAGATCAATTTTTCTGCTTTGGCTGGTCTTATTATACCATATGGAGGTATTATTATTCCAGCTGTTTTAACCTATCAGACGAGGGATTTAAAAAATAGAGAGCTTGGAAAAAGCATTCTTTGTATCCAGATTATTATATCGGTAATTTTTTCGGTTTTAATGATTATCAGTCCGTTTATTCAAAAGTTATTTCCGTTTACATTTCCACTGTTTATCATTCCTTTAATCCTATTTTTAGGGCTGAAATTATTTATTATCATTATGAATGGAATCAGTCTGAACAAAATCCAGGAGTTAAGTATAAAATTGAAAACCAATTTCTTATAAATAAAGACATAGAAATGTCGTAAAATTGTCGCATTGTTTTCATGTAAAAATAATAAGGGATTTCCGAATCTTGCATAAAAAATCAGCATGAAAATACTAAAGGGAATTGCGCTATATGTTTTAATTATCATTGCCATTACAGGAATAGGCGGATACCTCTATTTTAACCAAAAATTTACTCCGGAAAAGAATTACTTAAGAGTAGACAACGAAAGTGGACCAATCCCTATCAAATGGATTGGAGAAGATAAAAACGCATTGCTTATTCCCATACATTTCCCAAAAGACACTATTACTTATTATCTCCAATTCGATACAGGAGCTGTTTATACAGAATTTTATAATAAAGCGATACCATTACTGAAAGGGATTACCACCAAAGATGAGCAGGCTATCACCTCATTTTATATTGGCAAAACAAAAATTACGTCACGCAAAATCAAAATATCCAATGCAGGAAAAAATTTGGAAAAAAATAATCCTGTAAAAATCATTGGAACTCTTGGCGCTGATATTCTTGAAGATCGAAAAACTTTGATTAATTTCAAGGATAATAATGTTGTTTTCAATCTCTCTAAGGAACCAGATGAGTTTCAAAATACTCTTATTGATTTTAAATTTACAAAGAGGAAAATTGTTATTCACGGAAATTTAAAAGGAAAAGATGAAAAGTTTCTGTATGACTCCGGAACCAGTGCTTATGAATTGCTGACGAATAAAGAAAACTGGAAAAGTTTAAGACTACCACAATCAAAAGTTATAATAGAAAAAGCCCAATCAAGGCCAAATATTTTAACAACATATACTACAAAAACACATAACACTATCCGGTTTAGTAATAAAGATCTTCCATTGAGTGAAGTAACCTACGTGGAGGGATTTTCTCAAAGTCAATATATGTTGATGAAGTTTTCAGGAATGTCAGGAATGTTGGGTAATAAGATCTTTTTAAACCATAAAATTTATATTGATTGTTCAAAAGAAAAACTCGGAATTGAATAAAATTTTAATCCTGCAAATATTTATCAAGTATACTTATTGTTCCTAAATCTTTCCTAAATGAGGCAGTTATTTTGTCATGTTTTTAAACAGTATTTAAGATGTTTGAATAAACATTCTATTCATAAAGTCTCATAAATTTGTTTTGACCACATATTTTCTCTGCGTATCGCTGATATTTTTATCTAACCTTATGATTTCGCAGCCATTAATAATCGTAAAGCAGTTATCATGATGTTCGGTATAAGAAAATTTTTTATTATTTTAGGTATAACAGGTTGTTTAGGAAGCCTTGTAAAAGCACAGATCAGTCCGCCTGGATTAGGGGATGCCAAGACCGCCTTTTGGTCAGCTTTTGGGGTGAAACGTAATCTGGATTCTTTGGGAAAGAAACAAACGATGAGCTATGTTGCGATAGGACGTAAAAGTACTCTGGATAACAATAATTTGTTTGCAAAACAGGCTATTTTTGTATTAAACCACGAGTTTTATCACTCTTTTGCACCTCATCAGCAATACAGTTATGCTTTAAGCTACCGCCGACAGCCTGAATATGATAAAGAAGCTCCTTATGAAAAAGAAGGTATAGAACAGGAATTCAGAATTTATGGGCGCTATGCCTATACTTTTGATCTTGGGAAAAATCTAAAGCTTAAAAATACGGTTCGACAGGAATTCAGAAAGTTCTTTGATGCTGATTTTCATAAAGTGGATGAAGATTTTCAATTGAGAACCCGGATCAAAAGCCAGTTAACCTATAATCTATCTCCTAAGAATAATCAAAAGCTGGCATTAAGTGCTGAAGCGTTGTTTTCCATTAGTCATCTCAATGAGCATGACCAACACTGGAACTCTTTTGGATACCGTGAATTGCGGCTGGCTGCTTACTATATGTTCAATATTCCCAATTCTCCTTTCACAGTGGATATCGGTTATATGGATGATCTGATCAGGGGCAGCAAAAGTATTCAGCACGGAGGAGTTCATTATATTGCGGCAGACCTCGTCTGGAACATTCCTTATAAAAAGAAAGAGACAACGGATCAGGATCACCTTGATTAAGTTTATCTATAAAAAATCCTAGTCAGTAATGGCTAGGATTTTCGTTGGAAAATATAGATTCTCCGCAATATAATTAAGTATGAATGTTGGTGTAAAATTTTAATTGCATAGGGTCAGAAACTGGCGGCTCATCTGTACCTTGAATTTGGCTTCGGCTCTTGACTGGGCATAAATGGTATGTTCAAAAGCCTGAATTGTTTTTAATTTCTGATCAATAAACTCTGCAATTTGTACAATGGAAAATATAAAATCCCTATATAGTGCCATGTCTACCGTCTGCCCATAATAAGGAAGATAAGCCTTAAGAAAAGGAATGGTCATCTGATGGCTGTTGTAGCTGATACAATATCCTGCACCTTCGCGGGAAGTCACAATATCATAATCATTGATGTAATCCAGGATATTTTTACTGCCACTCAGGGCATCTTTATTTTTTGAGCAATGGCGATTGATCTTGTCCAAAATATGCTGAGCGTATTCCATCATGGAAATGTTTTTCCATTCAAAAACGTGATTCATTCCTTTTTTGGGTGAGGTACCATTTTCACAACCTGTACAGAAAGAAATCCCGATTTTCTCATGATAAGGGAAGAAACAGTCTTTGATTTCAATGGTAGCATCTGCCTGCAGGCTCTCATCAGCAAAATTGTAGTATACATAAGGACTATACATACTTGCCAACGTTTTCAGGTAATCTGCTTCACTAGCATTATAATATTCTTCAAACCATTTTTCAAGATGATCATAATAATGGTTTTCAAAGTCGTTAAAGTTTAAGTAAAGTGGCAATTCCATAGCTCTATAATTTTGATATGACAAAGCTATTACCGTAATGCGACAAAACTTGACGCATAATATTTTTTTTGAAAAAGAAGAAAATAGAGACAGGCTAAAAGATTGTAATCAACAATCAGCATAAATGTTAATACTGCGTGCTCAAGTCGCTTCGGCTTGTCAATATTTTGTTAGTAACAGAGTTTACGATTACTTTTCTATTCTCCACGAACTCTGCATTACTTATCATAATTTTTCATCATAAATTCAAAATAATGGATCATCTTCAGATAGTTTTCTATACTTAGATATTCATTGGTACTGTGGATGCTTTGCTGTTCCGCACTGTTGATTCTGATCGGCATGAATCTGTAGACGTTTTTGCTTACAATTTCATATTTCCCGGCGTCTGTTCCGGCCATGGTGAGATAAGGGGAAACAATGGCTTCAGGATAAATTTCTTTTACTCCTGCTTCGATCAGTTTGAATGCTTTGGTATTCGATGAAGATAGTGCTGATGCTTCTCTTGTATTATCAATTTCCTCTACTTCAACATCAAAACCTTTGGTTGCTTTTGCAATATGATCCCTAACATCTTTTACAGTATTTCCGGGAAGAAGCCTGAAATTAACCACAAATTCAACTTCGGGAGAAAGTACATTGGTTCCGTCACTTCCTTTCATCATTGTTAAAGCTGTTGTGGTTCGTACCAATGCATTGGTGGTATTACTTTTGGTAAGCTGCGAGATCAGTACCGGTCTTAAAAGCCATTGGTTAGCCAGTGCCATTCTTGTCGTAAAAGGCATAGCACCGCCAATATTATCAAAAAATTCTTTAATTAATGGGGTTATCTCTGGTTTCATCTGATCGTCTTCCAGCTTTTGCATAATGACTGCAGCTTTTCCGATAGCACTTTCCATAGGAGGCATTGAGGAATGCCCACCCAATCCTTTTACTTTTATTTTGGCAGAAAGGAATCCTTTTTCAGCACAACCTACTACAGCAACATCAGCCTCTACCCCTGCTACATTTCCTTTTCGCATAATCAGTCCGCCTTCATCATATACTGCATCGAACTTCAACCCTTTTTTCTTAAAGTAATCTGCAATCTGCATAGCTCCGTTCTTTCCTCCCACTTCTTCATCAAAACCAAAGGCTAAATAAATATCTCTCTGAGGAATTTGTTTGCTTTTAATAAGGTTATTCATAGACTCCATTAAAGAGAAAAGCATTCCTTTCATATCTATTGCTCCTCTTCCATAAATTCTCCCGTTAGCAACAGCTCCGGAAAAAGGGGAAAAATCCCAGTCTTCCGCAACTTTGGCCACAGGTTCTGATGGTTTATCATCCGGTCTGAAGATATTTTCAGCGGTATTTTTAATATCAGCATCCCCCGGAGGCACTACATCCATATGAGATAGAAACAATATAGGTTCTAATGTTGGATTACTTCCTTTAAGCCTGAAAACCAATCCGTATTTATTAATCTCTACGTTTTCAGTATTTTGATAGACTAATGGATAAGTAGCTTTTAAATATTCCTTAAACCGGTCAAAAGGTTCATAATTAAATTCGCCTAAACTTCCGGTAGAAACGGTAGGAATTTTTATCCCTCCGGAAAATCGTGATACTGCGGAGTCATTTTTTACAGGTTTCCATCCTTCCCCTGCTCCTGACGGATTTTTCTTAAAAGGATAGGTGTAAGTTTTAATTAATACGACAGCAGCAAGAATAATGAGAATTCCCAGAATAGCTAAAAGAACTTTTTTCATAGTGAATAGTTTCTGAATGATTTTGTTCTCTAAATATAGGAAAGTATTTGCTGATTAACAATTTTACAATCAAGGGTTTCAATTATTGATCTACAAAAAAGGCAGCTTCCTAAGAAACAACCTTATTTTTAACAGGAGCATTTTTTTACTTATTTCTAGCGTGTAACATCCAATGAACTATATCACTCAAAACAAGTTCTGTGTTTCCAAAATTACAATGGTTTTCAGCGTGATCGTACTTGGTGTACATTTTATAGGTAAGTGACTTTACATTAGGTAAAGCATCAATCACTCTTTTGCATAATTCAACGGGGATAAAGTGATCTTCATTGGAACCTAGGAGTAAAAAGTCCTGGGTAATCTTTGGTCCGATACTTTCCATTTCAAAATGTTGAGCCGCCTTTCCGGACAATACGCTTGAAAAAAGAGCTATAAAACTATGATCTGAACTGATCCAATGGGTATGATCCTGTGCTTTATCGTCATAGTAAAAGATCCTGGCCACTCCTTTTTTAATGTAAAATAAGTCACGGTGCACCTGATCGATATCCATCAATATTTCTTTTTTACGATAGATATTGCTATCAAATATCTGAATGAAATTTTCGATAACCTTCAAGTTCTTTTCACTGATCATTTTTATACGGTTTTAATTGAGAAATTTCAACGTTAAAGACAAAATGTCTACCTTTCTATTTATTGGATAAACAGAATTAATCATTAAAATATGTTCAGAAGTTGGGATGAAATATTAATTCAAGATTCCATTCATTTCAGTTAAAATGACAGGCTTTCCATCGGTGATCAAAATGGTATGTTCATGTTGTGCCATATAGCCGCCTTTGTTCCCTACCATCGTCCAGCCATCTTTTAATTCTACAGCAAGATTTGAGGAAGTAGAGATAAATGTTTCAATTGCCACTACAGAATTTTTCTTAAAACGTCTGGTATCGAAACGGTTTTTATAATTCAGTAATTCATCGGGCTGTTCATGTAAACTTCTTCCTACACCATGTCCGCCAAGATTTTTAATGACTTTAAAACCTCTCTTCTTTGCTTCGGTCTCCATTAAAAATCCGATATCTGCTATTTTCACACCCCCTTTTATATTATCAATTGCTTTTTGAAGAATATCTTTAGAAGCATTTACCAATGTCTGATGCTGATGAATGTCTTCCCCAATCACAAAGGATCCTCCATTATCAGCCCAATATCCGTTGAGCTCTGCAGAAACATCTATGTTAATGAGGTCACCTTCCTTCAAAACTCTTTGATCTGTGGGAATCCCGTGGCAAAATTCGTTATCTACACTGATGCAAGTCCATCCGGGAAATCCGTAGGTAAGATAAGGTGCAGACTTAGCTCCGAAATCAGCAAGTATTTTAGCACCGTATTCATCAAGCTCCTTTGTGGTCATCCCTGGCTGAGCGTATTGCTTCATCTCTTTCAAGGTATAAGCAACCGCTTCACTCACTTTCTGCATTCCGATTAACTGATCGTCGTTGGTAATTGACATGATTTTATTTTTGGGTTGGATTTGAATTTCAATACTAAGAAGTGTTAGCTATTGAAAAATACAAAGTTAAAGAATATAAATTTCTTTTATTAAAAAAAACAGGGTGTAATGAGTTCTTAATGAATATATTGGTTTTCTTTTTATGTTGGTATAAGCAAAATGTTTGCGCCAGCGGAGATATTTTTAATAATATAAAGATTATCTAAGCCATGTAAAAACGCCATTGCTGATCTAGCAATGGCTTTTTTGTTATTGAGGATATGAGCCATGATGCTTGCGCGAGCGGTGGGGCGATCATCGGAAGATATGAGCGTGAGGAAGTAAAACCATCTATTGAGATGGCTACACAACTGGCAGAAGCCCTGGAAGTATCTCTGGATTATCTCGTAGGGTCTACGGATATTTTACTGGATAAAAATATTGTCGTTAAAATTTTAGATATACAAAAACTAAAAGAAAATGATAGACAACACGTCTTCGCTCTCCTTGATGCGTTCCTTAAACAAACTAAACTGCAAAGCATTTTATAAAACAACAAAGCCACTCGTTTGAGTGGCTTTGTTGTTTTATAAAGCTTATATCTACCAGTCCTGCCTTAATACTACCCCAAAGGAGAAGCAAAATATTAGAAAGACAAACAATAAACCATTTAAAATAAAGTTTAGCAACTTATTATTGTATTTATAAATCATGTAAAAGTTAATTGCCAATAGAACTATCACCAAAGGGGTAAATTCTAAAAAATAATCATATTGAAAATATAATAAAAGTACGGTATAAATTATTGAAATAATTAAAATTGTTTTTGTAACTGTTTTCATTATTGATTAGGTATTAATTCTCTCTTTACAACATCTCTAACTTTTGTGCTTAAATCATTATCTATGCTTTTATGATCTGATGTAGGGGCAAGAACATTTACTATTTTAGTAGTCTTATTATCGCTTGTAGGTTCTATTTTCTCTCCTCCGTATATATTTTTTGTCTGGTAGTAATTAACCGCTTTCGATACGTTAGACGGTATCTTTGTATCAGAATAACTATCCATTATATCTAAAGTCACCATTAAATCTACTTTTAAATTTTTATTTTCATTTACTGATTCTACCAGATTATCACCTCCTAAACTATGCCCAACAGCAGCAACCACACCGTCTGAATGCACATTATTAAAATTTGAGATAGTTGATTTGAGGTCATTTTTTGTATTTTCATTCTGTGATGAATCAAAAACAACAACTCGAGTATTAGAATTAGCTAAACCAACTAATCCTCCAATACCAATAAGATCAAGGTTTCCTTTTCCTTTAAAATCAGGATTATTGCTACCTCCTACATTCTGAGATTGGGTATATCCTTTCTTCGTATCTCCCGACCATCCCTGTACAACAACAACTAAATTTTTATAGCCATCATTCTTCCTAAAATCTACAGCTTCTAATCCCTCCAGCTCTCTTGCATCAACAACACGATTTTCAGAAAAATTATAATGAGATTGATAAGCATATTTTTCACTCAAAGGATCTATATTAAAAAACCTTCCCAAGTCTGGCATATAATTTCTCCACTTAAATGAGTAAAAACCTGTCTCTTGTAACTCTTGTCCTTGATACTTATAACTATATAATCCTCCAAAATTAGAAGTTCCAAACATTCCTGAGATATGGTTGAGACCAAAAGGATAATAGCTATTCGTATCGGTAATTTCCAGAACACCTGCGCTGTCTTTGGCAAAACTTACTCGGGTGTTGCCTAAGTGATCTTTATACTGGTAAATATAACGGTTTTCTGTGAAACTGTAAAAGCCTTCTGAAGTGGGCACAAAATCCAGTTTCCATGCTGGGGGATCTCCTATATTAGGAAAGGTTTTTCCGAGATTTCCGTAAGCCTGTTCTTCAAAAGCAGACTCGGTACGACAGGTTAGACAGAGTCCCCCACCTTCCCGGTATGAGTATTGGAAGCCATCCAGATAATCGGTCATACTGGTACTAACCGATCCTCTCGGAGGCCGCGTTGAATACGTCTTTCTTAGTTTGGTTCCATCTGCACGGTATAAATATCCAAGATTAGCACTTGTTTGCTGACCAACAATAATAGGATCCGGATGGCTCATTGCAAATGTATTGGGAAGGCTGAGATGATTATAACCAATAGTGTTGATTCCCTTATCTTTCATATTAATCATATTTCCATTCACATCATAATCTATTATATTATTTCCGCCTTCATACCCGGTATCGTTCATTGCAGATTCTATCACCTGATTCAGGCGGTTTCCGGTATATTTATATTCAAGGTTATCTACCAATGCAGGAGTTTGACCTGATATTGGGGTGGCTTTTCGTTGCAGGGTATTAATGTTTCCATTCAGGTCATAGGTAAGATATTCATCAAAATTACCATTGCCAGGATTAGTGGCATTAGGTTCTGAGTAGAATCCATTTTTTAAACGGTTCAGAGGATCATATTCATAGTTGTATCTTTTCAGAATGTCTTCTGAAGAATTCTTCCAGTCGATCTCTGCAATATTTCCGTTAAACTTCCCGGGTGATTTTACTGAAGATACAGGATTATGATATTTTATTTCATAGCCAAACAATCTTCCATTTAGATTCAAAGGATCATTGATCTTAGTCATCCAGCCACGGATATTGTACTTATAATCCATCTGCTGAAGAGCAGATCCTGCAGCAATTCCCCCCACTTTTTTAGATTCCAGCTGCGAAAGTTCATTATACGTATTCTGGGTAAGGATTTCCACAGGATTAGCATCTACCTGATGCTTATGTACCAAAAGTCTGTTCTGGTGGTCATAATCAAAGGTTTCGGTGATTACTCTTTCTGGGTCTGTTTCCAGTCTCTTATGTTTGGTGATCACCGTTTGAGCTACTCCTGCAAAATCCAGCTTGGATTCTGTTTTAGTATAGCCTCCCAAATGATTAATGGAATGGGTGCCTAGCACTCTTCCTTTGGTGTCATAATACGTATAATTCTTGGTCCAGTTGTCATCTTCAACATTCTTAACAAAACTCATCACAGGAAGTCCCTTGGTGCTTTTTCCTTCGGAGGAGACTGTTTCTTTTAAAGTAGGTTCTCCCTGAATGGTAATGGGGAAAGTTGGATTAAAACCATAAGCAGGATAAAAATCATAATAATTGACACTTAAAAGCTTAAAGTTAGTTGCAGGATAAGCTTGATTACTTGTATAAAAGACATCCATTCCACTATTACTCCAACTGTTAACAGATCTGACTTCGTTATTGGAACCATGTCCTTCTATTGCAGCCACCTGTTGAATTCTGCCTGGCTGGCTGTCTAATATTCCCGTATAAATTGGTCTTGAAAACTGGTCATATTTTGTAAACAGCCATTTATCTTGAGACCTTAAATTGGCATCCTGAGTAAGAACTAGCCTATCCTGTTTATCATATACCATATATTCCCAGCCTTTACCAGGAAGTTTTTTTTCTACCAGTCTTCCTCTTCCGTCATAACGGTACTGGTAACAGAGATCATTGAGCAGAGCTTCGCTAATAGGTTTTTGAACAGCATTGGGAGGAATCACAAAGGCCAGCTGATCGTATTCGTTATACACATAGTAAGTATCTGCCTGCTCGGTGGAGCCCATCAGCTTTCTTACCAGCAAGGTTTGCCCTTTCCCATTTTTGAACTCCACCGTTGGGTTTCCATCTTCATCTGTCACCGTATTTTTATACAAGGTACCAGGTGCATATAAAACTGCCGGAGATAAACTTATCCCACTTTTAGTGGCCCCGTTTTCCCAGGTGGTGGTGGTAATATGCTGGTACACTTCATTGCCTATATTGGTTTCATACCCAAACTTCACAGGCTTGGCGCTCCAGTCATTCCCCACCTGGATCTGTTGCTGAAGCCTGTTGAGTGGAGAGTTTTCCAATATTTTTTCAGAATAGATCTTTTCTGAGCCATAAGGAGAATTGCTGGCATTGGCTAAAGGATTGGGAATAATTCCTCCATTCAAAGTTCCTGATTGAGGTACAGGAAGATAGTCTTTCACCTGTCTTCCGAACTGGTCATATTCAATGTGAGTAACCACGTCCTTTCCCAAGGGAGAGGCTTTTACATTCACTACCTGTTTAGGTCTTCCCAAACCATCAAAATACTGGACGGTTTCTGAGGTTTTTGAAGGGGTCGTTCCATTATAATCAAGATAGGTCCTGGATTGGATATAGTTTTCTCCCGGGGTAAGCTGCGCATGGACTGAATGGCTTATCAGCAGCATGCCTATGGGAATTATAAGTTTTTTCATCGTCTTAGTTTTTGTAATGGTAATTGAATTCTTTTAATAGCTTTCCAGTATTGTTGTGCTCTCTGACTTCTTTAAGCCTGCCGGCAGCATCATAAAGGTAAACTTCACGGATTCCGGAGGGAGGGGTAATACTTCTTACTCCAATTAATGGATCATAACTGTAGGTTGTGATCTGGTAACCGGATAAATTATTCCTAAAGTCCTTAAAGGCATTGTGCAGATTGGTTTCATCATTATTTCTTTCAGCAGCGGCATCCAGATTAGAAGCATTCACTATACTATCTATAAAAGGTTGCCCAATTCCTTCCAGTTTTGCATTTTCAATCTTGGCAATAGGCTGAGTTTGGTTGTACCCCCAGATAATGACTGTTGATACTCCCGCTCTGTTAGTATACTGCACAATATTCCCTTTAGAATCATACTTATCATAACTCAATTCTGTTGATCCTAAAGAAGGATTTTGAAGATTGTAAGACAATACTGAGGTTGGAAATAATGTAGTAGGATCGTCATACTTGGTTTCAGTTTTAGAAGTTATATTCCCCGGATCATTTACATTTTTCTTTTGTAATACAGAGGTTTCTAAAGGAATCCCAACCATATTGGCGTTAATTAATTTTTGATTGTTCTTCTCATGAGCATATTGGTAAGAGGTTTCTGTACTATTAGCATTATTACTATTACCATAAGTCACACTTTGCTTCAGAAGGTTAATGGGGTTTTGGATATTGTCAATAGAATAATTGTTATTAACTTTTGTAATTATTTCGCTGCCATTAATATAATCTTTCGTTACAGTTTCATCTAATAAAAATTTCCCTGATTCTATAGGATAAGATTCTAATACTTGTGTAGAATATAGACCTCCCGATGCCATGCTTACATTTCTATCAATCATGATAATTTTTCCATAAGGAGCTATCATTAATGGATTTCCATAAGAGTTTGATGACAATGCATTTTTAGAATATGTTAGAGAATAATTATAAATAATTTCTTTTATTGGGTTTGTTCCATTATCAGTATAAAACTTTTCATTAATCAGATTTTTATTAATGAAACGGAATGGATTAAACCCATTACCGATATTGGATAGGTTAAGCTCATTTTCTTCTGCTATGAATTGATAATCCTTTTTTCCTTTCCCTAAAGTATGTTCTGTTACATATTTGTAATTAACTACATCTTTACCCAGGAGGCTGGAGTTTATAGCCTGATCTGCGCTTAAACCATACATATTGCAAAGCAATGATTTTCCTTCAAATTCGACTTCTCTGGGTATAATACTTAAAAATTTCAAAGGTGAAGCAAAAGATCCTGAAGACTGCTCTCCAGCAAGAGTAGGGTTATGATATTGGAACTGTCTCTTTGTATAGTTTGCTGTACCATCAAAATCTTCTATGCTTTTTATCCTCAATCCGCCAACAATATTATTTTGATTGATTATTTCGTTAACATATTTTATTTTAGAAATTTTCAAACTCGTAGAGCAATTTCCCATCCTTCTTACTCTTATCCTTTTAGGTGCCTGAGGATTTAAAAAAAATTTATTATTTGCTGGTGCTCCATTACCATCTTTTAATGGTCCAATAACATCAGTTCCACTAAATGTTGATAGATTTTTCCATTGATTATTGACAAATTCATCAATATAAGCCATTCCCATGCTGCTTCCATTTTCAGGGATTTCATTAGGTATTTGGTTGGAACATGAATTAAGAAACTCAACCCATAACTGCTCATCAGAATCCACAGGATTTACATCAATATAAAAGTATTCATTGGAAGGTGTAGTCATTAGAATATTGTCATACTCGTTCTGATCATTGGTATACGAATTATTAATGTAATTATAAATCGTTTCCTCTTTTTTAGGAATAATCAATTTTGCCCATACTGTATTGTTTTCATAAGAAAATGCAGATGATCCACCTGTAGGATAAGTAATTTTCTTTAAAATGTATGCTTGGGTATATACTGGATCTACACTTCTGTCTGCCCCTTCAGTATAGTCTCTATTAAAATAGTGCATATTAGGAATCAGGCCTACTCCACCTTTTCCATTATAATACCCCCAGATATCCTGTGAATAGCTACCAATAGATGGCTTACTTTTTTCATTGTAATCAAAAGAATATTTACTGTTTTCCAACAAGTTTTCGACTCTTAGAAGTTTTAATCTGTAATTCCTATATGCTGAAGTGATAATATCTGAAGATGTAAAATAATCGTGAACCAATCTGAGATTTTTTATTATTTTATTATTTTGATTATCAACTACTGTTATTTCATCTAATGCATAGGTATTTTCAGGAGTATCTGTAAAGATATCTTTTCTGCCAGTTGCCCCATTAATGGTATTGGTATAATTAAATTTTAGGATTTCGTTGTTATAAATAATCTCTGTAGGCAATTTATCAATATAACGGTTGGTTGTGGCAGTATGGATATTTTTTTGCCCCGCTACACATGGATCAAATGCTATAGGGATCGGATAATACAGATCGGTATAGCCATGAGTAATACTTTTATATGACATATACTTGTCATATTTAAATATAATTTCCTCCTTATTGGGAAACGTAATTTTGTCTAATAAGAATGATGCTCTATACGCAAAAGGAGATGTGTTCAGTAAAGACAGAGAATTTCCTACTTTCAAAGTATAAATAATACCTTGGGGATCAATAATGGTAAATTCATTATTCATATCAGAATAAGAAATTTTGATATTGTCATAAGGAATAGTATGAAAGTTTCCATTGGTATCTCTTGTGAAAGAACCTGATATAGTAGGAAGACTGTAATGATAGATATCGGGTTCTGTATCTACTGCATCATCTCTGATGGCTTGCAATTTAACAAGAATTTCTGTAGGGAAAGTTTCAAAATTGACAGCGCTAGTATATTGATAATCATAAATATTGCTTGGGAACCATCGGGAGGAGCTATTTAAATCCTCTTTCCCGTGAATTTCAACAGAAATACTATTGGGTATAGACAAGGTCCATCCCAAACCAACAGTACTTGATGTTTCATCCACTTTTATTCCTCCTGTATTATAAGTAAGGCTGATAGGAATAGAAATACCAGATTTTGTGGAGATAGTGTGCAAAGGCACAGAAACATTGAGTTTTCCTGTTCTGTAATCTACCGGGAAATCTCCCGCTTTGAACATGCTATAGGTCTCAGGAGTAGTAGGAATAATCTTTTGAAGATTAACCTCTCCTCCTATAGAAGTTTGACCCCAACCCATTACAGCTGACAATGCGGATGCCAGAAATATTATTTTTTTCATGATTAATGTTTTTTTACTTTTTAATCAGCTTTGCATTCGCTGTTTTATTATTATCAGTTTTTATAGTTACCAAATAAGCGCCTTGTATCAAAGCCTGAGTATTCATCTTAGTCACTCTGTTCTTGGTTTTGAAATTCTGAAGCTGTCTTCCGCTCATATCATACAGCATAATATCTGCTTCTTTAAAATCAAAGCCGATTTCTATATAGGTATAATCGGATACAGGGTTCGGGTAGATCTTCATTTCATATTTGGCAATCAGATCACTTACCTGCTTGTCGCCAAGCTTCACGATTTTCCAGTTTTCTTTCCCCAATTCTTTAGCACTGGTTCCGGCTAACACAATAGAACCATCTCTATTCAGCTTTAAATCTGAAAGTCTTTCCTCTTTTTGTCGGGATTCTCCTGTTATATGTTTTCTCCACTGTTCATTTCCGTTGCCATCCAGGTACAGCATCCAGAAGGTCTCATCATCTTTTTCTATTCTTCCCTCGGCCTGGGTATAGCCCCCTAATAAGATTCCTTTAGTGATGTCTTGATTCTTGGCTCTCGTCTCTTGACTCTGGATCACACTCATTCCCATCAAAATATCACGGTTTTTGAAATTGTAGGACTTTTGCCACTGCTCCTCGCCTCTTTCATTAAGGGCAATCAGCCACAGGTCTGTTCCTTCTTGGGTGCCTACTGTTTTGTTTCCTGATCGTTCTGATCGGGATTCTCCACCGATGATAAATCCGTTTGCAGTTAAAGCCAGGGTTCTGATATGGTCATCTCCCTTACCTCCAAAGTTCTTTTCCCATTCTACTTTTCCATTTTTATCCAGTTTGACAATCCAGTAATCCCCTTCACCGAAGTTGCTGCTGGCTTTTGGCATCTGGCTTATGGCTGTTGAACTCACTAATCTTTCATCGGAAGATTTTACTTCAGTATTTCTTATCCCAGAATCCTTAACCTCGGAACTTCTTGAATAAATACCCAATAATACTCCACCGTCTTTCGTTGGAATCATTTTTTCGACTTCGTCTAAGCCTTTTCCGCCTAATATCAATTGAGAAAGTTCTTTTCCCTCTTTGTCGAGTCTGGTTATCCAGACATCTTTGGAACCATAGCCTTTGGAAGAGTTCTGGACATTTCCGGCGACAAAAAAGCCTAAGTCTGTCGTTTGAATAACAGATTTAGCTTCCTCATCAGAAGCAGTGCCCAATGTTTTCTGCCATAATTCATCCCCGAATTCATTGATTCGGATGAGCCATATATCGGAACCACCTTTGGAATCATCTTTCTTATCGAGTCCTTTTCCTGAATACGAAGTTCCGGCTAAGAGAAATCCGCCATCCTGAGTGCTTACTGTTGCAGATAAATAGTCGTGATTTTGCCCTGAAAAATACTTTTCCCAGGCCTGCTCTCCCTGTTGGTTCAGCTTCACCAGATGGAAATCATAGCCGTTGTTCTGTTTATTGCCTTGTTGGAATTTGTCGCTCTGTATAGAGCTTCCTGTAATAAGATACTGCTGATCAATGGTCGTAGTCACCTGACTTAGGAAATCCTGGGTAGTGGATTGAATGTCTCTCTGCCAAAGTACTTCCTGAGCAGACATACCCAGAACCGTGCATACAGTACATGCACCGAGATAAATTTTTTTCATTCCCGTGTTGTTTTTGAGTTTAATGATTAGGTTTTTTAAATTCGAACAAATTTAACTTTTTTTTGTTAATACAAATCATATCCATGTGAGTTAACACGAAATATTTGTAATGAATTACCGAATTTCATTACACTTTCATGATCTTATCCAAAACTATCACATCACAACGACAGAACATGTCGTAATAAAAACAAAAAGGGCCAGCCCCGAAGAGCCAACCCTCAAAACATTAACTGTTTATTGATTGAATTATGATGTTTCTTTATTTCCAGCCACCACCAAGACCTTTATAGATGTCTACGACTGTACTTAGCTGTTTTTGCTTCGCTTCTATCAATTCCATTTTAGCATCTAAGGCATCTCTCTGATTCAATAAAACCTCAAGATAGTCTGCTCTGGAATTTCTGAACAACTGGTTCGCAATATCAATAGATTGATCCAACGCTTTTGTTTCCTGAGATTTCAATTGATAATACTGATCTATATTTTTAACTTTTGACATCAGATTAGCGACATCCAGATAAGCATCTAAAATGGTTTTATCATATTCATATAATGCCTGAATCTGTTTAGCATCCGCAGTCTGAAAGTTAGCTTTGATAGCACTTTTATTAATCAATGGTCCCGCCAGTTCACCTACAAGGTTGTAAGCAATAGATTCCGGCATTTTCACCAGATAAGATGGCTTAAATGCTTCCAGTCCCAACGTTGCAGAAATTTCCAATGATGGATAAAACTCTTTTCTAGCTGCTTCTACATCTAGCTTTGAAGCCTTTAATTCCAATTCAGCCTGCTTGATATCAGGACGGTTAGCCAGCAATTGTGAAGGAATACCAGTATACACCGTTGGCGGAATCGTTGACATGAAGTTTTCCTTTGTTCTCACAATTGGTTGTGGATATCTTCCCAACAACGCATTGATCTCATTCTCTTTTTCTGTAATCTGCTGACGGATAGTATATTCTGAAGCCTTGGATTTTGCTAATTCTGCTTCAAATTTTTTCACTGCCAATTCTGTAGCAGCAGCAGCTTCTTTCTGAATTTTAGAAATTTCCAATGCTCTCTGCTGAAGCTTGATATACTGCTGAATAATATCTAATTGATTATCAAGAGCCAATAATTCATAGTAATGATCAGCCACTTCCTCAATAAGATTAGACAGAACAAAGTTTTTCCCTTCCACTGTAGAAAGATAATGAGCCACTGCAGACTCTTTTTCTGTTCTCAGCTTTTTCCAGATATCAATTTCCCAACTTGCATTGAGCCCTGCCTCAAAATTTCCTAACGGATCTGGTATTGCTTTACCCGGTTCCATTTCTGTACTGGCATCTCCAGCTCCTTCACTCGTATAACGGCCAGCTTTTTTCAGCCCGGCTCCTATTCCCGCAGAAACTGTAGGAGTTAATCTTCCTTTTTTAGCTAACACCCCACTCTTAGCAATTTCAATTTCCTGAAGAGTAATCATCAGCTCTTGATTGTTCTTTAAAGCTATTTCAATAAGGCTTACCAGGTTCGGATCAGTAAAAAATTGTCTCCAGGGAGTCGTTCCACTGTTGTTATTCGCATCCTGTTGCTCTTCCTGATTGAAATTTTGAGGAATATTTGTTTTTACCTCGTCTTTTATGACGGTCGCCATTGGCGCCTTACAACTTGCTAACACAAGAGATAAAGCAATGGCCGTTATTATATTTTTAATCTTCGAATTTTCCATCGTGTTCATAAGGTTCAGTTTGTTCTGTTAAAGGATTCTCCTCTTCATATTTAGCCAGTCTCGATTTTTCAGCTATCGTTCCAAAGATGTAATACAATCCTGGGATAATCATCAATCCGAAAATAGTTCCTATCAGCATCCCTCCCGCTGCTGCCGTTCCAATGGTACGGTTACCAACTGCACCAGGTCCTGTTGCAATCACCAACGGAATCAATCCGGCAATAAAGGCAAATGAGGTCATCAAAATAGGACGGAAACGAATGGCAGCTCCTTCAATAGCAGCCTGCATCACAGGAATTCCTTCTTCAGCCTTTTTCTGTACAGCAAATTCTACAATTAACACGGCATTTTTACCTAAGAGCCCGATAAGCATTACCATAGCCACCTGAGCATAGATATTGTTTTCCAGTCCTAACAATTTTAGACAGAGAAACGCTCCAAAAATCCCCACTGGTAATGATAAAATTACAGGTAACGGAAGAATAAAACTTTCATACTGAGCAGAAAGAATCAAATAAACGAATCCTAAACACACCAGGAATACAAACACAGCTTCGTTTCCACGGCTTACTTCATCTTTCGAAATCCCTGCCCAGTCGATACCAAAAACCTCTCGGAAGTGTTTTATCTGCCACTTCCTGAATAGCCTGAATAGCCTGTCCACTACTGTATCCCGGTGCCGGAGTACCACTCACCTGAGCAGAGTTATACATATTATGTCTTGTCATTTCAGATAAACCATATACTTTCTCCAACCTCATAAAGTCTGAATAAGGTACCATCTGATCTTTGTCATTTTTAACATATAACTTTAATAAATCTGTTGGTAAAGCACGATATTGAGGTCCTGCCTGAACAATAACTTTATAAGGCCTGTCAAAACGAATAAAACTAGTCTCATAGTTGGATCCAATCAAGGTAGATAAGTTATCCATCGCTTTTTCAATTGTCACTCCTTTTTGTTCCGCAAGGTCATTATCTATCCTAAGCATATATTGAGGGAAACTCGCAGAATAGAAGGTAAATGCAGATCCCAGCTCCGGACGTTTCTTTAACTCCTTTACAAAATCGTTACTTACCTGTTCCATTTTATGGTAATCCCCGCTTCCTGCCTTATCAAGCAATCGGAGTTCAAAACCTCCTGCTGCACCATATCCCGGAACGGAAGGTGGTTGGAAAAACTCAATATTGGCCCCTGGTATATTTTTGGCTTTTTCTTCCAGCTTTTCAATAATTTCAGCGGCTGATTCCTTACGTTCATCCCAGCTTTTAAGATTAATAAGACAGGTTCCGGAGTTTGATCCGGTACCTTCTGTTAAGATCTCATATCCTGCCAGTGATGAAACAGACTGTACCCCATCAATATCTTCTGATTCTTTTAAAAGTTCTCTTGCAATCTGATTGGTTCTTTCCAATGTAGATCCTGGCGGTGTTTGGATAATCGCATAGATCATCCCCTGATCTTCAGCAGGAATAAATCCGGATGGAATTGAATTACTCAGAAAATAAGTTCCTGCACAGAAAGCTAATAAAAGAGGTAATGTGAACATTTTCTTAGTTACCGTCTTATTCAGCATTTTCTCATATCTTCCAGCACCTTTCGTGAACAGATTATTAAATTTATCAAGGAAAATCGTAATTGGAGTTTTCTTCTTAGCTTTTCCGTGGTTATTTTTAAGAATTAAAGCACACAATGCCGGTGTCAAAGTCAAAGCCACGACTCCCGATAAAATAATAGAAGACGCCATGGTAATCGAAAACTGACGGTAAAATACCCCAACCGGTCCAGACATAAATGCAATCGGAATAAATACCGATGCCATTACCAGAGTAATAGCGATAATTGCTCCACTAATCTCATGCATTGCTTCCTCCGTAGCTTTTAATGGAGAAAGATTCTTCTCTTCCATCTTGGCATGCACCGCTTCAATCACCACAATGGCATCATCAACGACGACCCCAATGGCCATTACCAAAGCAAAAAGTGAGATCATATTCAAAGTAATCCCAAATGCTGACATCACCGCAAAAGTTCCTACCAACGAAACAGGAACAGCTAGTGCAGGAATCAATGTGGAACGCCAGTCCCCAAGGAAAAGAAATACCACA
Organism: Chryseobacterium nakagawai; assembly: GCF_900637665.1. Taxonomy (NCBI): domain Bacteria; kingdom Pseudomonadati; phylum Bacteroidota; class Flavobacteriia; order Flavobacteriales; family Weeksellaceae; genus Chryseobacterium; species Chryseobacterium nakagawai. Next base: position 1,187,798 of record NZ_LR134386.1, on the reverse strand, counting down.
ATAGCTACCAGTACAAAAGCTTCAAACAAAGTATGGATTACTTTTTCCATAGAAGCATCCAGGAATCTGGAAACGTCATAACTGATCTCATAATGCATCCCTTTAGGGAAATTATTTTTCTCAAGGTCTGCCATTAATGTTTTTACATTCTTGATAACATCACTTGCATTAGATCCATAAGATTGTTTTACGGTAATTGCGGCAGAAGGTTTTCCGTTCAGTGTAGAATAAATATCATACATCGAACTTCCGAATTCAATATCAGCAACATCTTTCAATCTTATAGATTCACCATTAGGCTTAGCTTTTAGAATGATATTACCATAGTCTTTTTCATTATTATAACGTCCCGGATATTTCAATACATATTCAAATGACTGAGAGCGTTTTCCTGAGCTTTCTCCGGTTTTCCCCGGAGATGCTTCCAAACTCTGCTCGTTCAAAGATTCCATTACTTCATCAGCTGAAATATTATATGCAGTTAACCTGTCCGGTTTAAGCCAGATACGCATGGCGTATTCACGGGTTCCCAAAATATCAGCGAAACCGACTCCGCTTACCCTTCTCAATTCAGACATCACGTTGATGTCAGCATAGTTGAACAGGAATTTCTGATCAGCTTTTGGATCATCACTGTACAGGTTAATGTACATCAGCATATTCGGTTCTTCACGGGTAATTTTCACCCCTTCACGAACGACCAGAGGAGGCAATTTGTTAACCACTGAAGATACACGATTTTGAACGTTTACTGCTGCAACGTTGGGATCTGTTCCCAGATCAAATACCACCTGAATGGAAGCTTCTCCGTCATTTCCGGCATCCGAGGTCATATATTTCATACCCGGAACTCCGTTTAATCCTCTTTCCAATGGGATGACAACAGATTTAATCAATAATTCGTTGTTGGCACCAGGATATTCTGCGGTAATATTTACTTTAGGTGGAGAAATTGAGGGAAACTGGGTCACCGGAAGTTTTACCAATGACAATATCCCTAAAAATACAATAATCAATGAGATTACAATAGACAGAACAGGTCTGCGGATGAATTTCTTAAACATACTACTTCATTTTAGAGACCATTACTCTGCTTTTAATTTCAATGATTGAAGAACTTTTTTAGGATCCTGGAATTTTGTTTTTATTTTCTGGTCATCCTTCACCTTCTGAACTCCCTCCAAAAGAATCTGATCTCCTTTTGAAATTCCTGAGCTTACCACATAAAGATCCGGTAGTTCATAGGCTACTTTAATATTTTTGGATCTGGCTGTACCATTTTTATCAATAACAAATACATATTTCTGATCCTGAATTTCATACGTCGCTTTCTGAGGAATAATAAGAGCATTATGAACCGGCATCGTCATCTGTACTTTACCTGTTTCTCCGTTTCTCAGAAGTTTATCTGGGTTAGGAAACTTGGCCCGAAAGGCAATATTTCCTGTTTCATTGTCAAATTCACCTTCAATAGTCTGAATCTCTCCTTTTTGCGTATATGTTTCTCCATTTGCAGTAATCAGAGATACTTGATTACTTCCTCTGTCAGCTGCATGAGTCTGATAGCTCAGATACTCCGGTTCAGAAACGTTGAAATAGGTGTAGATACTTGTATTATCTGATAATGAAGTTAACAGATCGCCTTCGTCTACCAAACTCCCCAGTTTTAAAGGAATTCTATTGATAATTCCTGAAAACGGAGCTTTAATATCGGTAAAAGACAAATGGATCTGAGCCAGCTTCATTTCTGCATTGGCAGCATCCAGTTTAGCTTTAGCCATTGCCTTTTCATTTTTGGATACAATATTGTTTCCGGCTAATGTGCTTGCATTTTTCAGTTCGATAGAAGCCTGTTCAACTTCAGCTTTTGCTTTTAATAATTCTGCCTGATACAGTTTAGGCATAATACGGAACAGGGTCTGTCCTGCCTGTACATACTGACCTTCATCGACAAAAATTTTCTCAAGGAATCCTTTTTCCTGCGCCCGGACTTCAATGTTCTTTACAGACTGAATCTGAGCTACATATTCCTTATTAATTACAGTGTCCATCACTACCGGAGATGTTACCGGGTAAGTGGCTACTTCTTCTTTTTCCTCTTTTTTCTTATTGCAGCTTACGGCCAGTAAAAGGACACTAAGTGCAATACTTGAGGTAACTCTTTTTATCATAATTCTAGAGTTTATAAATCGTTAATGTTTTGAATAGAAATAAAATGGCAATAGAGAATAGCACGGTGTGATGATTACCCACATACACAACGCAAAGCATTCCTACCTGAAAACAGGCAGAAACTCACTAAGAAAAATGAAATTTTAGATTCTTATAGAGCGGATCAGAATAAACTTTTTGGCCGTAAGTCCCCAGATAAAACCGTGAATATCCGGTCTAAACTGTTTATTACTTTTTAATCCAAAAATATAGACCAGACTAAAAATTCCGGCAAAAACAACAATGGCCTGAAATACATCAGACAACTGAAAGTCATTTTCCGCAAGTTCTAAAGTGGCATTGTCTATGGTATCTGCCATCTGCTGAATAGAAAGCTTTTCATAGGTCTGATTCAGCTTGTTCGCTCTTTTAGGCAAATGATGAGAAACATGACCAGAATAGTCATTTCGTAGCGTTTTAACGTTAAGCCTGCTTTCTACTACAAAGAGTAGAAAAAGACCTGTTAAAAAATATACTATAAAGTTTCTCATTTTGAAGTCGCAAATGTACATCTAGATTATTATACCATCATAATAGATTAACAAAATTTAACGCTTCTTTAAATAACCTGAATTTGCAACTCTGCCAATCATACAATACAATAGAAAACAGACTCTTATAAATCATCAATACACGCTATCTATGGAATAATATTTCTCGATTCTTTCTTTTTCAATTGACCATGTCTTGTTTTTCGACATTTTATTTCGAACAAACTTATGATTCAGGGAAAATATCAACCTGAAAAACTAAACTTTATCATAATTTCAAATTATTAATATAACCATATTGTTATTCTCTGATTTTTGAATTATTTTTGCAAAAAATTTACACAACAAATGAACAATGAAAAAAAAATCCACTATCCTATTGAAAATAAAACGATTAAAAAATCGGTATTTGACTCTTCAATCATAAATTCCCTACTATAAATAATCAGCTTCTGTTTCGTGAAAGAATGTTTTATAAAAGATGGGCAAAACCCTTTTGGTTAAAACATCATGTTAGTTTATGAAAAATTAACACATATTTGTCAAAAATATTCGTATTTTTATATAGTATTAATATCATATTTCATGAAACACTTTAAAATCACTTATCACTATGAAAAAATTATTCAAAACAGTCCTTTTGGGATTGGCTATTCTTTCCTCAACAGCGTGTAAACATCCCGGAAAAGATGCTGAAACCGTTACCACTGCTGCTCCTGAAAATACTGATGACATTTCAAAAAATGTATATGTTGACAGCTATGGAGAAAAAATAGAAGTAACTATAAACCGAACTAAAAATACAGCAACGGTACATTTAAACGGTAAAACTTATGACCTCAAAAAAAGTGAAGCTTTACCAGACTACACAGCCTCTAATGAGGAGTACCAATACTCTGAAATTAAAGGTAATATCAGTTTCTTGAAGAAGAATGTAGATATGGTGCTTTTCCATCTTAAACAGGCAAAAAAAGAATCAGGTCCTGCAAAAATGGCATCGTATTAGCTTATGTACAAACAGAAAATTTAAAATTAAAATTTATGAAAAGCTTGTATTACTATTTATCCGCTCTTTTCCTAACTGTATTCCTTGTTTCCTGCCAGACACAAACTGCACAGAAAGCAACCACAGATATTACGGGAAAAAAATGGAAATTAACTGAGCTTAATGGTCAGCCGATTGCACTAAAGAACCCAAAAAACAATCCCTATTTCAAGCTTGATATGAATGGAATGAAATATGAAGGTCATGCAGGTTGCAACGGATTAGGTGGTACTTTTGAGATCAAGCAGGATGTGATGAGAATCAAATTCAATCAGGGAATGTCTACAATGATGGCTTGTGAAGATCTTGATATAGAAAATCAGTTTACAAAAGCAATCCTTGACGCTGATAACTACTCTGTTAATGGAAATACATTAACTTTAAACAAAGCGAGAATGGCACCTCTAGCCAAATTCGTTCTTGAATAAAAAAAAATAATTAGATTTAATATAAAAAGACGTCCTTGTATGGGGACGTCTTTTTTACTTTTTATGATATATCATATAGGAAACTAAAAGGCAAATATTTACCAAAACAGCAAATGAATTTGATAAAATAATGGGAAGTTCGTCTTTTATAAAGCCATACCACACCCATAAAGATAATCCGGAAATAAGAACCAAAAGCATAAGCAGGGAAATATCTTCAACATTTTTCTCCCGAATTACTTTTACAAGCTGTGGAATCATGGATATGGAGGTAAGAACTCCTGCAATAATCCCTAATAGATTTTCATTCATATAGTATGGCCTTTAAGATTACATTTGATAAAAATTACTTATTAAATCTATTTAATGAGACTTCTTCATGCAATGGAATATCTTCTTCAATAAAACGGAAAAGATCCCTTGAGAAATAACATCCGTTCAGAATTCCTCTTGCTCCCAGTCCATTGAAGACATACAAGTTATTGTAGCTTTCATGTCTTCCAATAATGGGCCTTCTGTCTTTTACAGTAGGTCTGAAACCAAAATTAACTTCTTTTACTTCAAAATCATAAGGATAGAATTCAGACAATCCGTTGACTAATTGATTAACCGCCGAATCGTCAATATGATGGTGAAGCTGCTCCCGGTCATAAGTTCCACCATAGAAATAAAGTCCATTTCCGGTAGGAAAAAGGAAATGTTTCTTTTTAATCGTAATATTTTCAGGAATAGGTTGAGAAAGTTCAACTTTTATATGATGTCCCTTATTGGGGGTCACTGCAATTTCTGAAAAATAAGGATTGTCCTTCACTCCCATTCCTTCACAGAAAATAATATTTTTAAAATTAAAATCTTTATAAGTTGAGTCTGATGGATTTAACTTAGCATATTCAAACTTTTCACTGATAAGAAAATCATTTTTTTCAAAATAACTGAATAAACCCATGAAAAAACCATTAACATTTAGTCTGGCTGACTGGTTTACCTTTCCAGCGAGAAAATCGTTTTTTACCACATTTAAAGACTCAAAATTTTCATTCAAAAATTTACATAATTCTTCGTTCTTGGATTTTTTGAGCCAAAGCACCTGTTCATTTTCATCATGAAAAATTCTGTGAATAGATGCATTGATTAAATAATTCTCTCCGGTATACGATTCAATTTCTTTAAGACTGCTCTTTAGAAAATCAATTTGCTCCTGAGCTTTCCAGAATGTGGTAAACTTTTTAAGTACAACAGGATTAATGATCCCCGCAGAAACCTGCGAAGCGCTTTTTCTTCCTTCAGAAAAGATCACAAAGGATTTATTGTTCTTAATCAGTTGATGAGCTAAAAAAAGCCCGGCATATCCATCTCCTACAATAATATAATCTACATTTTTCATATGAGCAATTTCATTTATTTAAAGGTCATACAATCGCCTATATCATTGATTATTGATTAGCAATAAACAAAGGGCGATTTCATAATAAAAAAAACCTGAGTAAAAATACTCAGGTTTTATATAAATATCAAGTGAAATTTAGTAATTCCACATATCATTTTCCATTTCTAGAATTTGCGACTTGATTCTGTTGCTTTCTTCTAGCTGATCATCAGCATCTTTAGGAATATAATCTTTAATAGTACCATCTCCTAAACCGCTTGAAGATTTATAAATTATAGAAGAGAATCTTCTTGCATTGATAATATCATCAAAAGACAGGTCTGCAGAAGAGTTTTTTCTATTGTAAACATAATTGTTTGCTAAAACATCTCTTGCATTCGGATAGAAAATCCAGAATAGGTCGATAAGATCATCATTGCTAGCAATGGGCTTACCATCTGGTCCTATAACTCCTTGTACTGCAGGGTCTGGTCCCATTGCTGCAATACCTAGAGGTCTGTATTTCATCTGTCCGTCTCTTTTATCTACGAACCACATACCCATGATTTTAAGAACTTTTACCTTCTCAGTAGTGGTCTTAAATACATCAGTATATTCTTTTTTCTCCTGTTCAGTTAATTGTCGTCCTGAGTTTAGAATGTCAATCGCAGCGTCATTAATAGTAACTTTTTCTAATCTTTTCTGAATTCCTTCAGGAGAAAGCTTTACTGTAAAGTTTTCGTCATCATACACTTGCTCAATTTTACCACTTAAAGCTGCATCTAACAGTAACTGGTATAGAGATCTTGTAGGGGTAGAAAGAAGACCGTCCGGGTTATCATAGTAAAATGGCTGATTGATCTTATCATTCATATCGATGATTTCCCAAACAAACATACTCTTAAGAATGTCTTTGTCTTCCACAAATCCATATTCAAGAGGCTTTACTGTTTTATCAATAATAGTATCACCAACTTTTTGTTTGTTCTCCGCTCTCATCTGTCTAAACTCTTCTGGAGAAGAAGCGTTCAGAATAGTCTGGGAAAATGCAAATCCCGAAACTAATACTAAAAGGGTGCTAATATATTTTTTCATAATAAATTACAATTTTAGTCCTATTGAACATTAATAATAATAGGAGTAATGTTTTTAATCTGCTGGCCTTCCAATCCTTGAGCTGTTGCTTTGATATCGAAGATAGATACAACATCTCCTGTTCTCAGATTCTTTATTAGTCCTGCTGCCTCACTTAATGTATTTCCGTGGATCAATAGTGCTGCTCTACCAGGTACTCTTACCATGAACTGTGTTACATTGAACGAAACAGGGAAATCGAAGTCAGGAATAGCAGCCTGTACAGATTGGTTAGGAATAGAAGTTGCCGGCATCGACAATACATTCTGACCTCTCATCTGCCCTTGCGGTGGCGGAACATTCTTGATTCTATATTCAAATACCTGAGATACTGATTTACCATAAGGGTCTACTCCAGATAATGTCAATTTCACTGTAGTACCTGTTGAAGGTTTTACAATCCACTTACCAGGTGCTGTATTTCTCACAGTAGCTCCTGGAGCTGATAGTGAAAGTTTAGAGTTATCTGCCCCTAAGATAGATCCTGATACAGGGTTCTCCAATCCTCTATACATTACATTCATTTTATCAGCAGAAAGTAATAATCCTTTTTCAAGTTTTACTTCTCTAGGACCAGCAATCACATTATAAGTATGCGTCCAAGGGAAAGATTGTGGCTTCCCTGAAGCATCTGTTAATGTAATCGTTCCAGCTAATTTATGCTCACCAATACCAGCTCCTGAAATAGGGATGATACCTTTACCATTTTCCTGCTTGCTCACTCCGGAAATGCTAATCTTATTACTGTTAGAATAAGTACCCAGCATTACTTTTACTTCAGCCTGTTTTCCAGTCTGAATATCTGTAGGACCTGAAACAATAGGTTCATAGCTTGTAAATTTGATACTCGCATCTACTTTTTCCTGAAGCATTAATGCTAATGCATCAGATTGTACGTTTCTGGCATCATTTTGGATAATTTCCAAATTAGATATCGCAGCAATTAGTGGTTGATGATAAAATTTATTTTGGAACCAAGTTTTCTCATTTGGAGATTTTCCTTTAGGATACTCTGCAATAAGAGATTTGTTGGCTCTATCTACTAAGTCTTTAAGCTGGTCATTATTACCAAAAGTTTTATTGATGTAATCTCTTACATCATCAATTTTTGCTTTCAGGTCTAATGCATTTTTTGATGGTGAATTTTCATCTCCTTCTTTAAAGAAATATTCCGTAGTAGCTTCATTATTATTTAATGCAGCAAAGTTTTCACTTACGTCAATCTCTTTTCCGGTTTTAGGATCTTTATCATGAAAATCTGATTGCTTTTTCAGTAAATCCTTGATATCCTGAGCATGTTTTACTAACGCATCAATCTTGGTTTTTAATAATTTATAATCTTCCCAAGGTTTTGAGTAAGTATCAGGAACCTGCTGAGCCTTAGCTTCCAGCGTTTTTTCAAAAATCTTTTCGTTCTTTCTTTCTGTTAAAGTTCTGGTTTCATTTAATGCTCTTGTAGAGTCATAATATGATCTGATGATTTCTGCATCAATGTTTAGGGCCATCATCGCGATGAACACCAGATACATCAGGTTGATCATCTTCTGACGAGGGGTCTGTTTTCCTTGTGCCATTCTCTTTTCTTTGTTTTTTGATTAAATAGTTTAAGTTCAGAAATGGTTAGGAATTAAGACTTCATAGCAGTTAGCATACCACCATAAACTCTATTTAAGTTATTAAGATTAGAAGTTAAACCTTGTAGCTCTTGGTTGAATTTTTCAGAATGTTCAACAGATTTCTGCATGTCAGAAACATATTTAGTAGCAAATTCTGCTTGTTTCTTACCGCTTTCCAACTGCATAGCATATAATGCATTCATACTTTCCATATGTTGAGCAGCCTTGTTTAACTGATCATTATATTTATGAGTAGAAGCAGAAACGTCAACAGTTTGATTGATTTGATCTACAGAACTTGAAAACTTGTCAATTCCAGTTCTTAATCTTTCAAATAATTGAACGTCTAATCTTGCATCTTCAAGCATTTTATCCAATTTGTTAGAAAGAGAGTTTTCTAACTCTGCAAATTGGTTACCTGTATTTCTAGTTGTTACATTTGAGTGTAATGGGTTTGGGTTAGCATGTTTATCTAATAATTCAGGGTAAACATTTTCCCAAGCATAAGACTCTTCAGTTTTTGGAGGGTCGAAAGCGAAGATAATAAAGATAATCGCTTCTGTAATAAGCCCTACAGTAAGCGCTATATTACCGTTAATTGGTCCCAGGGTTATGTGAGTAATTTTAAGCCAAGCTCCAAGAATTACAATTGCAGCACCGAATGAATAGAAGAAATTCATCCAAGCATCTTTCGTCTTAAACATATTGAGTTAGTTTTTTTAATGTTAAATAAAATTGTATTGAAAAATAATTGTTTTGGTTTATTATCTGTTAACTCTTCTTGGCTTAACAGCTGCTTCAGGAATGTCCTGTACAGTTCTAAATCCGATATAGCTTCTTGCTGAATCTTTTCTCTCCCAGTCTCTTGCACCCGTCATTAGTGCATATCCTATATCTTTCCAAGATCCACCTCTTACAGATTTTTTAGTATCCTTTTTATCTTTAGTAGAAGGATTTAGTGTAGAAGAGAATCCATAAGAAGAGTTGTTATATGCAGATTCTGTCCATTCAGAAACATTTCCAGCCATATCAAATAACCCAAATCCATTTTTCTTAAATTTCTTAACTGGAGCTGTATATGTATAAGTACCTTTTTTCTCGTCTTCCATATAGTTACCTCTCTTAGGTTTGAAGTTGGCTAAGTAACAACCTCTATCATCCATTAAGTATGGACCTCCCCAAGGGTAAGTGGCATTTTGCATACCACCTCTTGCAGCATATTCCCATTCGATTTCTGTTGGAAGACGGAACTGCAATGGTCTTTGTTTTTTTCTTTTTAAACTTTCGTTGTAATCAGTTTTCAATTTAGATCTGAAGTTACAATAAGCTCTTGCCTGATCCCAGGTAACACCAACTACAGGATAGTTTTTGTAAGCCTTGTGCCAGAAATATTGTTCAAATAATGGCTCATTGTAAGCAAAGTGGAAATCTTTTACCCAAACCGTAGTATCGGGATAAATCGCGATACTTTGGCTTTTCAGGTAATTGGCTCCTCTTTCGTTATCTGCAAGGGCCGCATCCATATCTCCCCAACGGTACGTATACTTCAACTTACTTACATCTAAAATTCTTTCGTTTCCAATTCTTGAAGAAGCAGGCAAATACATAGATTCCAGAACTTCTGCGTACTCTACATCCGGGTATTTTGAAGTACTCCAGTGTAAAGGAATTTTCCAGTCTAATCTTTTGCTAGCATCATAGGTTCCGTCTTCACGGCCCCCTTGACCTTCCATATATTCTTGATAAGGTGTTAAATTTTCTTCTTTTTTAGCAAGGTATGCATAATCTCCTATGCTTGCTCCTCTACGACCACCTTCGTCACCACCTTCTCCGGCAGCTTCAGCGAGTAGAGTTCTTGCAATAGAATCTCTTACATAGTTGATAAATACCCTGTATTCTGCATTGGTAGTTTCTGCTTCATCCATGAAGAAAGAAGAAACAGTAACTGTCTTCAATGATGCTTTTTCAGGTGTATTTGTTGGATCCTGGTCTGCTAAACCAGCAACAAATGAACCTGCAGGAATAGCAACCATTCCGTATGGTCGTTCCGCAACAAATGATTTCGTTTTTTCTCTTGGTATCAATTCTCCTTTTGTTCCTGGCTTCCCTACAGAAGAGCTGCCACCACCTGAACAAGATACCGATGCTACCGACGCAGACAATAATAAAAGAAATATCCTTTTCATGTTAATTTTTATAATTAAGCCGTAAATATATAATTTTTTTAAGAAACTTTTAAGATTTTTTTTGAAATAACGGAAGAAATCTAAATTTATTTTATTTACAACTAATTTTTATTCCACAGTTACAGATTTTGCCAAATTTCTCGGCTGATCTACGTTCGCTCCTCTATATACTGCAATATAATAAGCAAGCAGTTGTAACGGTACTGACGCTACAATTGGAGAGAAACATTCTGAGGTTTCAGGAATTTCAATAACGTAATCTGCCATTTCGCTAACCTGACGATCACCTTTATTGACAACAGCTATAACTTTTCCTTTTCTTGCTTTGATTTCCTGAACATTACTTACAATTTTATCATAGTGTCCTTTTTTAGGAGCTATAATAACAATTGGCATATTTTCATCAATCAGAGCGATTGGTCCGTGCTTCATTTCTGCAGCTGGATACCCTTCTGCATGGATATAAGAAATTTCTTTTAATTTCAAAGCTCCTTCCAGGGCAGCTGGATAATTGTATCCTCTTCCTAAATAAAGGAAGTTTGTAGCCTTCACAAAATCTTTTGCAATATTTTGAGTCAGCTCATGAGTAGTACTTAATACTTCTTCAATCTTTTTAGGAATAGCATCAAGCTCAGCAATTAAGCTCATAAACTCAGCATTTCCTAAATTTCCATTATGCTTACCTAATTTAAATGCAATTAAAGTAAGAATAGTAAGCTGTGCAGTAAACGCTTTTGTAGACGCTACCCCAATTTCAGGCCCTGCATGGGTGTATGAACCTGCATCTGTAATTCTCGCAATAGATGAATCTACTACATTACAAATACCATATATAAATGCCCCTTTTTCTTTTGCTAATTTTAAAGCAGCCATTGTGTCTGCTGTTTCTCCAGATTGAGAAATTGCAATAACAACATCTTTATCAGTAATGATAGGGTTTCTGTATCTGAATTCTGAAGCATATTCTACCTCTACCGGAATTCTTGCATATTCTTCAATAAGGTATTCTCCGATAAGACCTGCATGCCATGAAGTTCCACAAGCAATGATAATTATTCTATTAGCATTTTTGAACTTTTCTACATGATCCCAGATTCCTGCCATTTTAATCACTCCTTCATCTACAAGAAGTCTTCCTCTCATAGTATCATGAATAGACTTAGGCTGTTCAAAGATTTCTTTCAGCATGAAATGCTCATAGCCACCTTTTTCAATCTGTTCTAAGCTTAATTTAAGCTCTTGAATTTCAGGTTCAATCTTAGAGTTGTCATTAATTGTTCTGATATCTACTCCATTTTCTAATGAAATAGTAGCCATGTGACCTTCTTCAAGGTAAATAGCTTCTTTAGTAAATTCCACAAAAGGAGAAGCATCAGAAGCAATGAAATATTCTTTTTCACCAAGTCCGATCGCTAAAGGAGATCCTAATCTTCCTACAACTAATACTCCAGGATAATCTTCATGAAGTACTGTTATAGCATATGCTCCATATACTTCATTTAAAGCATATCTCACAGCTGCCGGAAAATCAATTTCCGGGTTAAGGTCCATAAAATATTGAACAAGATTCACCAATACTTCAGTATCTGTTTCTGATTTGAACGTAAATCCTTTTTCACTAAGCATTGTTTTAATGGTATCATAGTTTTCAATAATACCATTGTGTACTAGAGCTATTTTTCCATTATTTGACAAATGCGGGTGAGAATTTCTGTCGCTTGGAACTCCATGGGTAGCCCAGCGGGTATGCCCCATACCAATATTGGCAGTTCCTTTTAATTGCTTCGAAATATTCACCAAATCTTCCACCTTACCTTTTGTTTTTTCTACTTCAAACTTATTGTTTGAACCTTCCAAAACTATTCCAGCACTATCATACCCTCTGTATTCAAGTCTTCTAAGACCATTAATTACGATCTCATAAGCATCCTGAAAACCTGTATATCCTACTATTCCGCACATATTTATTTTGTCTTGTGTTTATTGTGTTTTATTTATTAGCTGTTGAATAAGTAACTACCAGCTTAACTCTATTTTTATCATTACTAGGATCACTTCCTATCAGTACTACTCTGTTCATATCAGTAGCTCTGGTAGTATATCTTGCTCCATATGGTATTCCACTGTTAGATGGGTTTTTCACAAATGCTCCTAGGTTAATCAATAAAGGATCATTGGCTGCCAAAGTAGTAGTACCATCTTTACCTTCAACAATATTTTTAATCGTTTTTGTTACCACAAATTCATAATATTCAGGAGTGTCTCCATTCTTCGCATTATAATAATACATTGGGAACCCTGCAGTCATATCTGCTGTAAATACAAGGTTTGCATAATCAATTGTACCATCTTGTTTATATGGAAGCGGAACAAGTGTAAATTTACGGTTTGCTGCTACAGATTGAGCATTAACAAATGTATTATCCATATCTACATACACTCTGACTTTAGCCCCTATAATACCAGCTTTATCATTTTTAAACTTATCTTTCAAGCCATTAATAACATCATCCGGAATTTTCACCCCCATAGAAGGTCCTCCCATTCCCTGAAGGAAAATTCTAGAATCACCATTTTTTGTAAATGTAGGTATTACTTTTCCAAGAGCAGAATTGCTTCTATCATATGCATATTGTCCGAGATGAACATTTTTGTTTCCAAGATCAAACTCAAGTTTCGATTGTGATCTGGTTGTAGTACCATTCGCCGTTATATCAGATTTATAATACATAATAATCTGCATATCATTAGGAGAAAACTGGAAAAGATAACCGTCATTTTCTTCCACTGAAAGTTTGATTCCATTGAAGTATCTTGTAAAGTTAGCAGCATCCTGAAGCACGGGTTTTCCTTTTTGATCAAGAATTTTCTGCTGGAAAAATGTTTTATCCAGATTTATTCTGAAACCTAACTTAGCTTCAAATGGTATAGTATTATCCGTTTTATTGGTAATAACAACACTGCTTACATTTCCATCAAAAACACCTGATCCAAGCAATTTATCTGTAGTAACGCCAGTAGCAGTAGAACGGGTAAACTCTGTTTTACTCGCATCTAAGAATGAAGTAACTTCATGCACGTTAATCTTCATAGACTTAAAAGCAGTATCATCTTTACCGTACTTAAAAATTGGATATGTTTTCTTTTCTACAGAAACAGTTACTTTCTCATTTCCAACAGGGAAATCCTTTTTTTCATATGCAGCAGGTGCAATCACTTTATCTGCAATATAATAAGTATCATCTGCTGTATTTGCAGGTGTTCTTACCACCAGCACAACGGAATCTACTTCTGGTTTATCTCCGAAATCAAAGGTAGCAGGTAATCTCAATTGAGTAATATAAGAAGCCTTCTGCATTCCAAATTGACCTTCTTTAAAAGCTCCAAGAACGGCTACATTAGATCCTCCAGTAGCGAGCAGTCCGGTCGCATCACTCCTGATAGAGTCATTATTATTAATATTATAGGCTATAATAGGCAATGAAAGTTCAGTACCTTTTGCAGCATCTTTATCAAAGAGTTGTTGACCAAGCGAATCCGGATCCGGTTCGCAGTTATAAAGAATTGCACTTCCGAAAACCGCCAATAGAAGCATGGCGAAAGTCCTTTTAAGAGTATGAGTCATTAAAAATGTGTTTTTTTAATAAAGTTGATTTATAGAATCTACATCAAGATACTCCGACTTTTGAGTCGCTGTTTCATTGAAAGCCTTATCAAGGTCTTCATCCAGGAATTCATCTCCTTTTACAACAGTATCTACATAGTTCATACTTTCGATAACGAAACTTTTGATCGTTGGATTATCTAACGCTTTTAATCCTGAAATATTATCAAACTTCAGCTTTTCATCGATCTTTTTATCAAGTTCAGCTTCTTTCTCATTGTATAAGGAAAGAACAATCTTTGCATCCTTGAAATAAGTATCTGATTCGTAGTAAGTTTTAAGATAAATTGGAACAAATGAAGACATCCATCCATTCAAATGAATAACATCCGGTACCCAATTGAGTTTTTTGATGGTTTCAATTACTCCTCTGGCAAAGAAAATAGCTCTTTCGTCATTATCATCGAAAGGGGTCCCTTCGTCATCGAAATAATACTGTTTTCTTTTGAAATATTCTTCATTGTCTATAAAGTAAACCTGAAGTCTTTCCCCCGGAAGAGACGCTACTTTAATGATAAGTGGCTGATCCAGGTCATTGATAATAATATTCATCCCTGAAAGACGAATCACCTCATGAAGTTGGAATTTCCTTTCACTTATTTGTCCAAATCTTGGCATAAAAACTCTTACATCATTAACTTCATTGTGCATCTTAAGCGCCATTTTGTTTACCACAGCGGCCATATTTGTATCTTCTTGGTATGGATACATCTCTGTAGTAATATACAGTATTTTTTGATTCGGCATAAACTTTCTATCTAATTTTTGTAAAAATGCTTTAATGTGCAAAATTACAAAAAAACATCCAACATTATTTTAATTAACATTTTTTTACGAAAATTCCCTTTGGCAAATTGGTAAAAACACATTTTATTATGTGATATTTTTAGTATTTTTGAATAAGTATTAAAATAAACTATGGAAGTTATAAAAAACAGGAAAACCCTTCAGGATTTCATTGAAAGACAGAAGGAAATGGGAAAAAGAATTGGCTTTGCCCCTACAATGGGAGCTCTGCACAAGGGACATCTTTCCCTGTATGAAGAAGCAAAAAAGGAGAATGACCTTGTTATTTCTTCAATTTTTGTAAATCCGACTCAATTTAATAACCCCGAGGATCTTGAAAAATATCCAAGAGATATTAATAGAGACCTCCTGATTTTAGAAAAATCCGGGCTTGTAGATGCTGTTTACATTCCTGAAGTTACAGATATTTATCCTGAAAAAGCAGAAAGTCAACACTATGATTTTGATGGATTGGAAAATGAAATGGAAGGAAAATCCAGACCTGGACATTTTGACGGTGTAGGGACCGTTGTAGAGAAATTATTCAGACAGGTACAGCCTGATAATGCTTATTTTGGAGAAAAAGATTTCCAGCAGTTAGCCATCATTAGGAAAATGGTAGATAAAAAGCACTTACCCGTTAAAATACAAGGAGTTTCTATTTACAGAGCAGATAACGGACTGGCGTTAAGCTCAAGAAACCAAAGACTTCAAGAAGATCGAAAAGAAGCTTCAAAAATCATTTATGAAACTTTAAAAAAAGTAAATGACTGGTTCAGAACGGTTAGTATTCCTGAAATCAAAGAAAGAGTAACAGATATTTTTGACAATCAAAAAGGAATGCAATTAGAATACTTCCTTATTGCAGATGAAAACACTTTACAGGAAACTGATTTCTTCTATAAAGACAGAAAATTCAGAGCCTTTATTGTGGTCGTTGTAGATGGAGTGAGATTAATTGACAATATGCATTTGGATTAATATTTACTCCCAAATGGCTTTCCTAATAAATAAAACATAGCTCTGATCATACCCTGGTCAGAGTTTTTTATTTGAGTTACCCTCCCAACATACTTTCTCTTTCGAATTTCATATACACAAAAATATCATTGACCTATAAAGTAAAGAAATATAAACTCTATCAATCGAGATTACGTTTATTATCTAAGATTTTCAAGCTCATTATTTTTGCAGCTATATCACAAGTAAGGATATCATTGAAGTTTAAAACAGAATATCTTTATTATATTTCAGATTTTAGTTTAAATAAAAATCAAAGGCCTCCGGAAGGAAGCCTTTGAAACACCAAATCACAAAATATTAATATGAAAAAAATTTACTTTTCAGTAAACTTGTGACCCGGCTGGGATTCGAACCCAGGACCCATACATTAAAAGTGTATTGCTCTACCAGCTGAGCTACCGAGTCGGCCACAATTAGGAATAAATATAAAATAATTATTCTTAATTATAAAATTTTCTTTGCAGTGCCTGCGACTGGACTCGAACCAGCACATCCTTAGGAAACCACCCCCTCAAGATGGCGTGTCTACCAATTTCACCACGCAGGCAATAAAATTACAAAATTTGTAATATTTATTGCTAGTGACCCGGCTGGGATTCGAACCCAGGACCCATACATTAAAAGTGTATTGCTCTACCAGCTGAGCTACCGAGTCGGCCACTTCATAAACAAGTTTTCATTTAAGTAATGTCCCTTGTTTTAAGTGGTGCAAAGATATGACTTTTTTCTTTATCTCAAAACTTTTTCGCAAATTTGTTTAAAAAAAATTCATGATAATTTCACTAATTGGATACATGGGAAGTGGCAAATCCCACATTTCCAAAATATTAAGCGATAAAATAGATTTTAAACTCATTGATCTTGACAAAGAGATCTCCAGGAGAAATAAATTAACCATTCCTGAGATTTTTGAGAAAAAGGGAGAAATTTACTTTAGAAAACTGGAAAGAGAGGCCCTTGAAGAAATATTAGCTTCGGAAGAGAATGTTGTATTAAGCCTTGGGGGTGGCACTCCTGTTTACTATAATAATATGGAAATCATTAATCATAATTCCAGAAGTGTATTTTTAAGAACCTCTGTAGGAACATTGGTTGAGAGACTTTCTAAACAAAAAGAAAAAAGGCCCCTAATTGCCAATATTGTTGATGAAGACCTTCCCGAATTTATTGCCAAGCATTTATTTGAAAGGAATCAATTTTACAGTAAAGCTCAGTTTACGATAGGCACTGATGGTAGGGAACCTGAAGATATTGTCAACGAAATAATAGAAAAGCTCTATCACTAGAGCTTTCTATTTTAATCTTCTTCTCTGGTTTCATTATCTGTTTCCCCAAAGAAATCATCCCAATCGGTAAAATCTGTATCAATATCATTTCCTACATAATCATCCATCTCCCTTCTGTCCTTTTTCGTAGGCCTCCCCTCTCCCTTGTTTCTGTAATAATCCTGGGACATTTTACGCAGTTTCAGCAATTCGTATTGTTCTTTATCAGTAACATCCTGTATATGTAAAGGAACTAATTTAGCTCCGATTCTGCTTTTAGGAATCTGAAGTACTTTTATTTTATAGTCAATCTGGTTCTTACGAATCTTGATGACATCTCCTTCTTTTACCTCCTTAGATGACTTTACGGCAGATGTTCCCATAGAAACTCTATTCTTTTTAATCTCCTCAGCTGCAATACTTCTCGTCTTATAAAAACGAATGCTCCACAAAAATTTATCTATTCTCATATTTTTTTATACTTTTGCCGTTATATTATTTGTAAAGTAATTAAAGTTTTTTGAAATGAAAAAAATATTTTTATATATCCTTGCCGGATCTCTGTGTTTTTCTGCCTGTAAAAAAGATGATGATGTAAATACTTACCAGGAACCCGCAGATATTAATGTACAGAACACATATGACGATCAAGCTATTGCAAAATTTCTGGATGAAAATTATTTGGATGCACAAGGGAATATAAAAGCTTTCAGCGCCACTGATACTTCTGATGATAATGAGAAGAAATTATCACAATTGGGAGTTGAAAAGCTTCCTTCAGGAACAATGTATATCATGAGAAACGGAGCACAACCTGCCCCAGACAATGGTAAAGTAATTGGAACTGATGATATCATTAAAATAATGGGTAGGGCTGATTCTTACCTGGCTATTGATAACAATGGAACTTCTGTATTTTCTGCTAAGAGTCCATTTTTAAATACCATAGATGATAGCACAATTCCATTGGTTGACCCAGCTTACTATTACGCAAAGAAAAGTGTAAGAGTAAACAATGGTAGAGAAAGAGATTATTTTGAAATACCTGGTTTCAGAGAGGCATTACAGAAGTTTACCGCTTTTAAAGATTTACCAAATGAAACACCTTACAACCTTCAAGGGGTAATTATTGTTCCTTCAAGAGCTGCTTTTGCTAGAAATGCTTACTATCCTTATGGTGGGTACAATTATAGAAACAAATCATTTGTTTTCAATTTCCAGATCTACGGAACTGAGACAAGGCCTACCGATGATAAATAAAAATAAGCCGTCTATAAATAGACGGTTTTTTATTACTTATACAATTCATCATTGTACAACTAAAAGCATTATGCTTTTTCTAGAATAAGGCATACCATTAGCCAAATTGATCAGATATAAAAAAGACAGATTATAACTATTGCTAATCTGTCTTTTTTAATTTATTAAAGCTGTCTATACAGCCAATTTATTAAATTAAGATCTGGCCTTTTGCTTTACATTTCCTAAAATATCAGGGAAATAAAGGTCTGCAAGGTGGTCAAATTCATCTCCTCTCATAAACATCGTAGCGTCTACTTCTTCATAAGAACTTCTTCCTGCTGCTGCAATTAGCTCATTGCAAGTATGAAGGGTATTTTTATGGAAATGATATACTCTTTCTGCCTTATCTGTAACATCAAGCCCTTTAATAAGCATTTTATCTTGTGTAGCCACTCCTGTCGGACAGTTGTTGGAATTACACCTTAAGGCTTGGATACATCCCAGCGAGAACATAAATCCTCTTGCATTATTACACATATCAGCTCCCATCGCTACTGCTCTTAAGATATCTAAACTTGTAAGTACTTTACCACTGGCAATTACTCTCAGCTTATTTCTCAGATTATAATTATTAAGAGTTCTATTCACAAAGATCAAAGCCGGCTCCAAAGGCATTCCCACTCCGTCTGAGAATTCAGGCGGTGCTGCACCGGTTCCTCCTTCTGCCCCATCAATCGTTATAAAATCAGGATAAATCTTCAGGACATTCATTTGTACACAGATATCTTCAAATTCTTTAGTATCTCCAATACAAAGTTTAAACCCAACTGGCTTCCCACCAGAAAGTTCTCTTAATTCCTTTACAAAATTCAACAATCCGGCAGCATTTGAAAATGCAGTATGTGATGGTGGAGAAATAATAGTCATTCCTGGTTTTACGTGACGAATAGCTGCAATTTCCGGAGTATTTTTTACCCCTGGAAGTACTCCTCCGTGTCCTGGTTTTGCTCCTTGTGATAATTTGATCTCAATCATTTTCACATTAGGAAGCGTTGCATATTTTTTAAATAATTCCGGATTAAATTTTCCTTCTTCATCCCGACATCCAAAATATCCTGTACCGATCTGCCAGCATAAATCTCCTCCTTCCAGATGGTGAGGAGAAACCCCTCCTTCTCCTGTATTATGAAAGAAATTTCCTTTTTTAGCTCCTCTGTTCAATGAGATCTGTGCTCTGTCACTTAATGCCCCAAAACTCATTGCTGAGATATTAAATAAAGAAGCATGATAAGGCTGTGTACACTGCTCTCCGCCTACCCAAACTCTAGGAAGCTCTTCTGATGGAGATTTTGCATAAATAGAATGCTTAATTCCTTCATATTTTCTATGATTTACTTCTAACTGCGTTCCGAAAGCTACAGTATCACTAAGATTTTTTGCACGTCTGTATACAGCAGAACGCTGGTTTCTTGGGAATGGTTTCCCGTCTGTCTCCCTTTCAATGAAATACTGCTGCATTTCGGGTGAAATACTTTCGAAAAAGTACCTCAAGTATCCCAGTACCGGAAAGTTCCTCAAAATAGCATGTTTCGATTGGTAAGCGTTGTAAACTCCCAATGCATAAATAGCGGATAACAGTGTCGGTATCCAGTAATGTGCTTTTATCAGCAGCGCTACAATCCAGGTAGCAACTACTAATACAATTCCCCAAGATAAAAACTTATCTCTCATGAATGTAGTATTTAAAGTTTAAAAATAAATTTAGTGGAAATTTTGCAAAGAGCCTATGCTTTTGCTAAAAAATTTTGGTAGGAAGATTGCACAGAAACTGTGCCATCTGACAGGATTTTTTCTAAATTTAGAAATTCGATTTGATTGACGAATGCAGGATCAAAGTCTTTCTGGACTCTCACATAGTTTTCTGTGAAGCCAAACATTTTCCCGTCTTTATTTTCGTGCTCCCAAAGTACAGGAAGTGTTTTTCCAAGTTGGGTCTGATAAAATGCCATTTTTTTCTTTTCAGAAAGAATTCTCAGCATTTTATTACGTTTTTTTCTTTCAGCTACCGGAATTACGCCTTCCATTGCAGCGGCCTCTGTATTTTCTCTTTCAGAATAAGTAAATACATGAAGGTAGGTAATAGGAAGTTCGTTAAGAAAATTATAGGTTTCCATAAACTTTTCTTCTGTTTCTCCAGGGAATCCAACAATAACATCCACACCAATAGCAGCGTCAGGCATTACCTCACGGATTTTGTTTACCCTGTTATTGTACAGTTTTGTTAGATAACGACGTTTCATTTTTTTCAATAAATCATCGCATCCTGATTGTAACGGAATATGAAAATGCGGAACAAAGCTTCTGCTTTTAGAAACCAGTTCGATACTTTCATCTTTTAAAAGATTAGGTTCAATGGAAGAAATACGGATTCTTTCGATCCCTGCTACTTTATCTAATTCTGAAATAAGATCCAAGAAAGTATGTTCGTGTCGTTTGTTTCCAAACTCACCTTTCCCATAATCACCAATATTGACTCCGGTAAGAACGATTTCTTTGATGTCTCTTCCTGCAATTTCTGTCGCATTCTTAAGAACATTTTCGATGGTATCTGAACGAGAAATCCCTCTTGCTAATGGAATGGTACAGTAAGTACATTTGTAATCACATCCGTCCTGAACTTTCAGGAATGCTCTTGTTCTGTCTCCAATAGAATAACTTCCGATAAAGAAATCGGTTTCTTCAATCTCGCATGAATGAACGATTCCCTCATTATCTGATTTCTCTAAATCATCAAGGTAGCTTAGAATATTAAATTTTTCTTTAGCCCCTAAAACAAGGTCTACTCCTTCAATTTGTGAAATTTCTTCAGGTTTCAGCTGTGCATAGCACCCAACAATAACCACCAGTCCATCTGGATTGGCTTTCATTGCTCTTTTTACATGAAGCTTACATTCACGGTCTGCATTTTCAGTAACTGAGCATGTGTTGATTACATAAATATTTGCTTTCTCATCAAAGCTTACCTTATCATAACCTGCATCTGTTAATTGACGGGCAATAGTAGATGTTTCTGCAAAATTTAATTTGCAGCCAAGTGTGTGATACGCGGCAGTTCTTTGAAAAGCAGACATGTGTTACTTCTGAATTTTATGGGTGCAAAGATAGTAATTTTAATAATAATCCAAGATTGATTCAATCTATTGTTTATATTCGTCTCTTACCTCCGGGCTGTTTTGAAAACAAACGGGTGATGAATTGGCAGCCGATTCTTCTGCAAATAATTTATTTTTCATGTCAACATTGAACTCCTGCGATTTGTTTCTGGCAATAGAAAGCGATTTCCAGTCTTCATTTTTAATCATTTTAGCGATATAAACAATCTGTCCGATATGATATGGATAATGAGCGAGTTGCCTAAAAACGGCATCAATAACAGAATGCCCTTCTCCTCTTATATAGATTGTAGAATAAAGATTTTCTTCATCAATCTGACCTAAAGCTTCAAAAAGACAACGCCAGCCTTTTTCCCAAAACTCAAGTACCTCGTCTTTAGTTTTAAAAGTATTCACAAACTCTTCGTCACGATGGCGCCAGGGTTTTTCACCATCTTCAGTAAGGAAATTAGTCCATCTTGAAAGCATATTTCCTGCAATATGATGTACAATGACTGCAATGGAATTGCTTTCTTCATTATACTGCCAAAAAATCTGTTCATCCATTATCTGTTCAAATGACTGATCACCAAGGGATTTATAATATTCAAAGCGTTTTATAAACAGGTCTTTCATGCTTTTTATTTTGATAACTAATCTAAAAAATTCAAATAGAAAAACCACCTCTCTAGAAGTGGTTTTATCTATGTATTTTATTTATAGTATATTATTATTCGCGGTTTTTAACTAATACCCAGCCAGTAAATTTAACAGGAGTATTCTTGTTGTTATTTTCATTCCACAATACGGAATACCAATAGGTACCAGTAGGAACTCTTCTTCCATTTACCGTTCCATCCCATCTATAGCCGTTAAGCTTATCAGCCTGATGAATCTTAGTTCCATATCTGTCAAAAATATTAATCACCAGATTTTGTTTACCGGATAATGCAGAATAATCAATCACATCATTCACACCGTCAGCATTTGGAGTAATAACATTCACCAGGTTTGGAACAACAATATCAACCTTTATAGGATCACAATTATAGTCATCTTTCACAAAAATCTTATACTCTCCTCTTGGAAGATTGGTAAAAATATTAGAATCCTGCCAAATAATATTATCCAACGAGTATTGATAAGGCGGTGTGCCTCCTAGTACAGATACTGTTATGGTATTACTGCCTACCTCAATATTAGAAATAACAGGCTGTTCAGAAGGTATTACCTTTACAGTTTGGGTAGTAAAACAATCTCCGGTTTTAAGTTTAACCCAATATACTCCAACTCCTACATTAACAGTGCGAGTGGTGGCTCCTGTGCCCCACTGATAGCTTTTAAATCCCGGTCCTGCATCCAAAGTTGTTTTACTTTCTATACATATAGTTTTATCTTTAAGTACATCAGAATATTTCGGAGGAGTCACTACTAAAGTCACTTTAACAACGGCGTAACATCCTCTGTTATTGGCAACTCTTACATACACCACTCCATTGGGTGCAATATAGTTCAGCGGGGTTAAAATTTCATTGGTCTGATGGATGGCATCGGCTTCGGATGGATAATATTTTTTATCTGTATTACTCGGATTCGTTACAAAAGCGTCCGCAAGATTAAAAGATCCTGTACTCGGATTAGACTCTATAAAACAAGTGGTAAGAGTCGCTTCGTTTACAACAACTACAGGATGAAATTTTAATGTAATCTCTGCAATTCCACTGCACCCATACTCAGAAGTCACTTTTACATAAACAGTTCCTTCAGCAGAGATAAATGCATTCGGATTAATGATCTCATTAGTTCCAGCATTAAGATCAAACATACTGGTATAGTATTTCTTAAAAACATTAGGAGCTGCTGTCACATCGGCGGTCGTGAGATCAAAAAGAGCCGTTCCTGCATTATTGTTATTACATTCTATTAACGTGGCATTTTTTACAACAATAGATCCATCCTTAAATTTAAAGGTTCCCGTCTGTTTACATTTATTGAGGGGGCTGCTTGGGTTGGTTGGATCTGTGTAACTGATACTGTAATAATAAACCGTTGTAGTATTTACTGTTAGAGGAGCTGTAATGGGATTATTTACCGTTAATGCATCGTTAGCACTAGTATGATAACTTACACTAAAACCAGGATTACCATTAACGATTCCTGCTGATAAAGTTGTAAAATCAAATACAACAGGATTTCCACAGATAATAACTTCTCTTGGATTAGCCGGATTAGCAGCCGGAATTCCTGGTGGAATAAAAGGATTAGGTTGAAGAACAGGATCAGTAAACGGAGAAGCTAATGTAGCTGTTCCACCCCATGTTAAAGAGAAAGGAGCGGTTGTACTGCTCGTACTGCTTACCCAGTTATCAATAAACAAGTAATAAGATTCACCAGGTAACACATCCAAGTATCTACAATATGGAGTTGTTGACCCTCCTATCGCATTTGTAATCGTACTGGTCATATTTAATCCGGTAGCGGCTCCTACTCCAATAACTGTTGCAGCATTACAACGTATGGCAGATCCCAGACTTCCGCAATTCACATTGGGTCCGAAAATAGCCCAGTCATAATCAGCATCCTGATTATTGGGAACCAGATTAAAGGTAAGAGTACCTCCTGTAGCAATGGTAATTTTATACCAGATTGAATTATGCTCACCCGAGGCATCTATACAGGTCCCGGAATTTACCATTTCTTTGATACTACCATATCCTGTAGGACTATAAGTAATATTCGAATTTCCACAAACAGCCAGTGCCGTGGCACAATCTGCCTGTGAGTATAAAAAATGGGAAATATATAAGAAAGTAAATAGTAAAATTTTTCTCATAGATATATTTGTCTTTATGGTTAAGTCATTTTGAGTCAGATCAATATCCAACCTATACCAAATATACCTATAATTTAATTACAAATAACAAAAGGTGATATTTTTTATGACATTTAAAACAAACACATTAATTAATTATAAATTCAATACTCATACTTCTTATTTTATACTCGTAATATTTCCGCAGAGATTTTCCAGATGAAAAATTTTATGGAAAGGACTTTTTACTTCTTTCAGATGATCTTTATCCTGAATAAATGTATATCTTGAAGCAATTGAATTCATATCAGAAACAATAACCAACCAGCATTCATCCACTGAAGTATCATAATATGGAAATTTTTCATTCTTTTTTTCAATGAGCTCCAGAATTTTATCCGAGCAGAGTTCATCAAAAAGATTCATACTATACTCGTGGGTGATAAAGACATTTCTTCGATGAAAAGATTTCCTTACGCTTTTCACACATCCAATTCCTTTATGCTTTTTTATACTTTTGTAGATATTAATAATATTCTCCTCTTGTTCTTCAAGATTATCAAACTTTATATTAGGATGAAATTCTAAAAAATAAACACCACGATATTTCGTAGTGTCTTCCTGTTCTAATAATATTTCTGCCTGACGGAACATTTTATTCAAAGTGCTCTCCACTTTTTTCATTTCCAGATGATTAATGACTTCAGTCAGTTCTATTCCGATTTTTTTGTCGTTCAGCTTTGCGATAAAGTCCGGGCTCTCGCAGGTAAGATTTTCAAATTTCACATCAGGAAAATGATGCATAAAAGAATTGAGTAGAAGAATCTCTGATTTTTTTCGGTATTTTTCACGGTCATGAAGTGGAGATTCATCTATTGTACGGTGATACTTTTCTATGGGCTTTTTTTTCAAATGCCGATTCAGGTAATATAAACTCAGATTCTTAATCAGATCTTCATCAGAAAACGTCTTTTTCATGTGTGATTTTTTTATTTAATTAAACACATGTTGCCATTGGCCTTCATCATTAAAAGTTTTTGATAATCAAAATTTTACACTATTAAAGATAAGTAAAAAAACTATTCAACGCTTACTTTTAAAATTAATTTATCCATTAATTAATATAGAGTTTATTTTCATTATTAATACCTTTGTCTTTTCAAACACAAACCAACATTCTATGGATTTTAGGAATTTTAAAATACCTTACAGCATCAATCCCAAATATTCAAAAAAAGCCGCCTATTTCTCAATGGAATTTGCCCTTGAGCAAGTATTGAAAATATACTCCGGTGGACTTGGTTTCTTAGCAGGATCTCATATGAGAAGTGCTTATAACCTGAAGCAGGATCTTATCGGAATTGGTATTCTCTGGAAATTTGGATATTATGATCAGGCCAGAAACCATGATCAGACTCTTCAGCCCGTATGGACCAGAAAAATGTACAGCTTTCTTGAGGACACGGAAATAAAATTCCAAATCGAGATTCATGGGGCTCCGGTTTGGGTGAAGGTATGGTATCTTGATCCTGAGGTTTTCAACACGGCACCCATGTTTTTCCTGTCTACGGATGTTCCTGAAAACGATCATGTTTCGAAAACGATCTGTCATAAACTCTATGATGCTAACGAATCAACCAAACTGGCTCAATATATTTTACTTGGAAAAGGAGGTGCTAAATTACTGGATGAGATGAACATCGAACGAGATGTTTACCATTTAAATGAAGCCCACGGACTTCCGGCCGCATTTTATTTACTAAGAAAATATAATGGCGATCTGAATAAAGTTAAAGAAAAACTGGTTTTCACTACTCATACTCCGGAAGAAGCAGGAAATGAAAAGCATAATTTCAAATTATGTTATGATATGACTTATTTTTCCGGCTATAGCATGGA
Organism: Chryseobacterium nakagawai; assembly: GCF_900637665.1. Lineage (NCBI taxonomy): Bacteria > Pseudomonadati > Bacteroidota > Flavobacteriia > Flavobacteriales > Weeksellaceae > Chryseobacterium > Chryseobacterium nakagawai. The sequence continues at coordinate 1,161,478 of NZ_LR134386.1, read as the reverse complement.
AGAAATAAAAACAATTTCAGGTACAGATGATGACCGTTTCAACCATTCGCTTTGTGCTCTGAAAATGGCAAGAATGGCTAATGGGGTTTCTCAGCTTCACGGAGTCGTTTCCCGTGCCATGTGGAATAAATATCCCGGAATCTGTGAAATTACGTCTATTACCAACGCACAGGAATTCAAATATTGGGCAGATAAGTCTCTTTATAATGCGAAAGATGAAAATGATGATACCGTTTTCGATTACCGTAAAAAGCATTTAAAAAAGAAACTGTTCAGCATAGTGGCAGACCAAACCGGAAACCTATTCAACCCAAATGTTTTTACCATTGTATGGGCAAGAAGATTTGCAGGTTACAAACGTGCAGAACTGCTTTTACATGATAAAGAAAGATTTTACAGACTTCTGAACAATCCGAAATATCCGGTCCAGATTATCTGGGCAGGAAAACCCTACCCTATGGATTATTCAGCAATTTCAACCTTCAATACTTTGGTTGAAGAAAGTAAGAATCACAGAAACATGGCCGTTCTTACAGGATATGAACTCTCTTTAAGTAAATCATTAAAACAAGGTTCTGATCTTTGGCTCAATAACCCAAGAGTTCCAAGAGAAGCATCCGGTACTTCAGGAATGACCGCTGCGATGAACGGATCTGTCAATTTATCCACAGACGATGGCTGGATCCCGGAATTTGCTCAACACGGAGAAAACTCTTTCGTAGTCCCTAAAGCAGATTATCTGAATATGAGTATCTATGAACAGGATAATTATGATTTAAACAAATTATATGAGATCCTTGAAAACGAAATTCTTCCTATGTATTACGATCGTCCGGAACAATGGAGAAAAATCCAGCACAATGCAATGAACGATGTAAAAGATCAGTTCAATAGTGATAGAATGGCAGATGAATATTATAGAGTTCTTTATCATCAAGAATAAATAGCCTTTACCTTGCTATAAAATATAAAAAGATGCCCGGAATTTTCCCGGGCATCTGTATTTAAAATTACTTACTTTTCTTTTTGGGTGGCACTTTCAGATCTTTTTCTCTCGCTTCAGAAATACCAATAGCTATAGCTTGTTTTCTGTTTGTCACTTTCTTTCCGGAAGAAGATTTCAGCTTGCCTTCTTTGAATTCATGCATTACTTCTCCTACTTTGTCCTGAGCTTTATCTGAATATTTGGTTTTGCTCATAATACTTTTTTTAAGATTTTGGCAGGGATACCCCTAGTTCATAAACTCTGGCGTGTTTCAAATACTTTGAACGTTCTCTTGATGTTACCGACTGAAACTGATCATTTTTGATTACAATGATAGGGTCTTCTATATTTTCTATTTCAAAATTGGCAAAGTACCTTTCATCCGGGCTTGTTTTATCATTTCTAGCCTTAATTTTTTGTAATTCTTCCGCATATTTCCTAAATCCGGGATCAGATGAATGGATGAATTTATACTCATCGCCTGCATACACATAGTAATGAAGTTTTTTTTCTATCAACCCAGCTTCATCTGTAATTTCGGGATTATCATTTCCATCTTTAAAACCTACTTCCACTAATATTCCGCCTTTTTTATCAGCACATTCCTGTGCATCACTAAAACTAGAAAAACCTGTATAAACAATTCGGTCGTTCAATACATATCGGTTAAGTTTCTGGTTGTATGCATTCGTTTCCATAATTACTCTTTTTTGATTGATTGGTGATTATATATATTCAATTTTTCTGCCAAATTCTATTTTTTAAAAAATTTCACCATCAGATATTTTTTTAATTACCTTGGATCTTCAATCAAAAATATTTACCATGAAAAATTTAAAAAAAGTTTCAAGACGACAGTTAAAAGAAGTACAAGGTGGTGTTTTACCAGGAATGAAAGATGTGTAGACGGACAAACGTGTAAGCTCAGAATCTGGTGGATCGGAGGATTAGAAGAGGTAACCCTGTAATTCTCCATATCCAACCTGCGCTCCCAAAGGCTATTACCCACCGGATCATGGAGATCCAGGTACTATTCATGTTGCAAATTAGAATAAAAAGATCAGGGCATAGCGTCCTGATTTTTGTTTTATATGGTTATATAGGTAAGATTTATTAAATTTGGAAGCATTAAAATTAGAAATGAAAAAACTACTCTTAACTTTAACTATAGCCGCCGCATTCCATCAAGTGTCTGCACAGGAAATCACTTTAGATAAAATATATTCAGGATATTACCGTGGTAAAGGTATTGCCGGGATTACTTCTATGAAAAACGGAGAAAATTATCTTGTTATTGAACCTTCAGGAATTGCAAAATATTCATATAAAACTTCTCAGAAAGAAGGAAACATTGTAGAGGGAAGCTTTGAAAGCTATGTATTTTCGGATGATGAGTCTAAAATTCTTTTGCAGAAAGAAAGTCAGCCTATCTACAGACACTCTTTCCTTGGAAAGTTTGAAGTAAAAGATTTAAAATCAGGGAAAGTAATCAGCTTAAATGGAGGAAAGTCTGTTCAGGAGCCTGCTTTTTCACCGGATGCCACAAAAGTAGCATTCATTTCTGATAACAATTTGTTTTATCAGGATCTAACATCAGGCAAAATCACTCAGATTACTACTGATGGTAAGAAAAATGCTATTCTTAACGGTCTGGCAGACTGGGTATATGAAGAAGAATTCGGACATGCAAAACAATATGAATGGACGAAAAACTCTGATGCTATTGTATTTATAAAATCGGACGAGAGCCAGGTTCCGGAAATTTATATTCCGATCTATGGAAAAAACCTTTATCCTATAGAAATGCGTTATAAATATCCTAAGGCAGGAGAAAAAAACTCTGTAGTTTCTGCACAGCTCTATCGTCTTGATACAGAGAAAGTAATGCCACTGAACTTAGGTTCTTTCAAAAATTATTATATCCAGAATGTTTTTCAGACTGCAAAAGCGGATGAATTGGTTTTGATTACTTCGGAGAGAATTCAAAATGCCTCAGATGTTTTAAAAGTAAATACTAAAACAGGAACTGTACAGAAATTATTCACAGAAACTGATGATAAGTGGATTGACACAGACAGTCCAACGATTGAATTCCTTGATGATGATTCTTTCCTTTGGGCTTCTGAAAGAGATGGGAACCGACATTTATATTGGTATGATAAAGATGGAAAACTGAAGAAGCAGATTACAAAAGGAAATTGGGAGGTAACAGATTATTATGGTTTCAATCCAAAATCTAAAGAAATCTACATCCAAACTACTGAAAAAGGGAGCATCAATAAAGTGGTCTCTAAGGTAAATATAGAAAACGGAAAATCTCAGCTGATCTCCAATGCAGAAGGAAATAACTCTGCTAATTTCAGTAAAAGTTATAACTATTTTATTGAAACGTCTTCTACGGCTGCAAAACCTCATACTTATGTATTAAAAGATGGAAATGGGAAAACAGTGAAAGAGCTTCAAAATAACAACGATCAGCTTCAGAAATTGAAAGCAGATAATTTTGTTGAAAAGGAATTTATCACTATCCCAAATGCTGTAGGCGATCAAATGAATGCATGGATAATGAAACCCAAAAATTTCGATCCTAATAAAAAGTATCCATTATTCATGTTCCAATATTCAGGTCCAGGTTCTCAACAGGTTGCCAACTCATGGGATAACGGTAACACAATGTGGTTTAACCATCTTGTACAAAAAGGATACATTGTTGCTTGTGTTGATGGACGTGGAACAGGTTACAAAGGAGCAAAATACAAGAAAGTTACCTATATGAATCTTGGTAAATACGAGATCGAAGACCAGATTACAGCTGCAAAATGGTTCGGAAACCAATCTTATATTGATAAGGGCAGAATCGGTATGTTCGGATGGAGCTTCGGAGGTTATATGACCAGCTTAGCCATGACAAAAGGAGCAGATGTTTTCAAAATGGGTATTGCAGTGGCACCCGTAACCAACTGGAGATATTATGATTCTGTATACACAGAAAGATTTATGAGAACACCACAGGAAAACCCTGATGGATATGATAAGAACTCTCCTACTGAATATGCAAAACTGTTGAAAGGTAAATTTCTTTTAATCCACGGAACAGCTGATGACAACGTTCATTTCCAAAACTCTATGGAATTGTCCGAAGCTTTGATTCAAAATAAAAAGCAGTTTGATTTTATGGCGTATCCAGATAAAAACCATGGGATTTATGGTGGCCAGACAAGACCGCAACTGTATCAGAAAATGACAGATTTTATTTTGAGTAATTTATAGAAAAAATTAATGAAGCCTGCTCTGTGCTTATTATTTTTATTGTGTTGGTCTGTGTTCTTTTCACAGAGAGCAATTACTAATGATGGTAAGGAAGTTATGCTTTTTGAAGATAAAACATGGAAATCCAGCAGAGGCGACCTTGGAAACTTTTCCACTATGGAAGCCTTTACAGCAGGTGATCAGAAAGTGATTATTTTCCCAGACAACACATGGAAGTTCATAAACAAAGCAACGGAAGGCCTGTATGAAAACACTGTAGTCAACAGTACATCTTACACAAATCCCAAAACTGCTTTATCATTGGCTCAAAGCAAAAGAGCGGATGCCGGATTTTATTATAATCCTAAAAAATGGACTATTCTTCAAGAGCAGCATGAATACTCCCGTGAAGAATTTGCGCTTCAGGGAGTATTGAATAAAGATCTGTTTGCTAGTTTTGGGAGTTTTTCTTTAGAAAATAATGCCACATTAAAAAATGTAAAGGACATTGTCCTTACAAGTTTTCTAATGAATCCCGGTCACTATAAAATCAAAAGAACAGAATTCAGGACTGTGAACGGAACTGAAATGTTTTATATAAAATATCATGACATTGATCTGGACTATGACATTATCCATTATTATGTGATTACCGATGATAAAGCATGTGCACAAATAAGTGCTGGCTCTCCGGAAAAAAAGTTTGCATCTAGTGAAAAGGATCTGCAGGATTTTCTCAATGGTCTGATAAAAGTGAAAACAGAGAAATATGTTGAACAAGTCAATATTCAAGCTCCGGTTCCATCGCCACCAAGAATTCAAAACTAAAATAGATCCCTTTCAAAATTTTTGAAAGGGATTTTTATATTTATTTCATTAATCATTTAGGCTTGTATTATTTATTTTATCAATTGGAATTAAAAACTTATTTTTGGCAGGAATTGAAATTTGAATATATGAAGACTAAACATCCTAAAGGGCTGCCTTATCTTTTCTTTACAGAAATGTGGGAGCGTTTCGGGTACTACCTGATTCTTGGAATCTTTGTTCTGTATGTTATTGAACCTACGGGTATGAAAGGAGGTCTGGGACTTCCGGACAAAACTGCTGATGACATTTTCGGAACTTATATTGCGTTAACTTATCTTACTCCATTTATTGGAGGATTCCTAGCTGATAGAGTCCTGGGATATATCAAATCTATTTACCTTGGAGGCTTTTTAATGGCTGCAGGGTACATAGGAATGGGGATTTTCAAGGATTTACCTTTATTTTATGCTTCTTTGGCATTAATTATTATTGGTAATGGTTTCTTTAAACCTACCATCTCTACCCTTTTAGGAAATCTTTATTCTGAAGAGCCTTATAAAGCGAACAAAGATTCCGGATACAATATTTTCTACATGGGAATCAATATCGGGGCATTTATCTGTAACATTATTGCTGCATTTATGCGTAATAAGTTCGGTTGGGGTGAGGCCTTCATTACCGCAGGAGTTGGAATGCTTATTGGTATGGTGATTTTCACAATCGGAAGAAAACACTACATCCATGCAGCACAGATGAAACCTGTACAGGAAGGTGATACGAAACTTTCTGAGATCATGCTTAAGGTATTTGTTCCTGCAATTGCTTTCGGAGCTATCGGATGGTTTATTCCAAACAATATTTTTGGAAGTGACAGTACAGATGCTTTTATTTTTGCGTGTGTTCCTGTTATTTATTTCTATGCTTCTCTTTATTTTAAGGCTAAACCTGATGAAAAAGCATCAATCGGAGCATTACTTTCTGTATTCCTGATCAGTATGTTCTTTTGGGCTGTTTTCAAGCAGAATGGTACTGCTTTAACAAGATGGGCTAACTATTATACAGACAGAAGCGTTCCTGCCTCTCTGGAAAAACCATTGGAAGGAATTTATATGGTTGAAGGAAAGAGCTACGAAGACAAAGAAGTTCCTGTGTATGATAACCAATTCCGCTCTCAGAAAGACGACAACGGAGATACGAAAAAAGAAATCGGAAAAGATGTTTACTTTAAAAACATTACCCCGGAACAACGTGCTGCTCTTGAGAAAAACCCTGAAAGTAAAGTTTACTTATACAATACTGAACTATTCCAATCCATTAATCCATTCTGGGTAATTGCACTGACTCCTGTTGTGGTAGGATTCTGGGCTTTGTTAAGAAGAAAAGGGAAAGAACCTTTAACACCAACCAAAATCGTTTTAGGACTGTTTATTTCAGGATTATCATGTCTGGTAATGGTTTTAGCGGTAATGGCTGGAGATAATGGATCTGCAAAAGTTTCTCCATTATGGTTGGTAGCAAGTTACGGCGTAATTACTATTGGGGAATTATGTCTTTCTCCAATGGGGCTTTCTTTCGTTTCCAAGCTTTCTCCTGCAAGGATTACAGCTTTAATGATGGGAGGTTTCTTCCTTGCCAACTCTGTAGGAAACAAACTTTCAGGAATTCTGGCAAGTACGTGGTATAGCTATGAAAATAAGACGAATTATTTCCTTGTGAATTTCGCTTTGTTAATATTTGCTACACTTTTAGGCCTTTCAATGTTAAAAAGATTAAATAAAATTATGAAGGAAAAAGGGCATTAACCCTTGATATTATAAAGAATAGAAAGCTGCGGAGTGGTCCGCAGCTTTTTTATTTAAAAATAAAATTAAAACCTTGCCAAAAACCTAAAATAAACTATATTTGTCAGTCTTAACAAAAATTAACAATAGAATGGATAATATTGAAGCAATAAGTCCGAAACTGGATGAATTTGTAGAGAATAAGAATTCCAGACATCCAAAAGGGTTATGGGTTCTTTTCGGAACGGAAATGTGGGAGCGTTTCAACTTTTACGGAATGAGAGCGCTTTTAACGCTCTTCATGGTAAATTCCTTATTGATAAAAGAAGCTGATGCAGCAATTATCTATGGTGGATTTTTAGCTTTATGTTATTTAACCCCACTTTTGGGAGGATTTATTGCTGATAAATATATCGGAAACAGATTTGCAATTATCGTGGGGGGATCCCTTATGGCAATTGGTCAGTTTTTATTATTCATCAGTGCCTCAACTTTCTCTGCGGATATTGGGAGCGCTAAGCTTATTATGTGGCTGGCTTTATTTGTTATCATTTTTGGTAATGGATTTTTCAAACCGAACATTTCCTCAATGGTGGGAAGCCTCTATCCAAAACAGGAAAAATCCAAACTGGATTCTGCATTTACCATTTTCTATATGGGGATCAACATCGGAGCATTCTTAGGACAATTCATTTGTCCATACGTAGGAGACGTAAAAGATGCTACTACTGGAGTAAGAGATATCTTTGCTTTCAAATGGGGGTTCTTAGCCGCTTCAATTGCCATGGTAATTGGAACTGTAACATTCTTTATCCTTAAAAATAAATATGTAGTAACTCCTGAAGGTCGCCCTATTGGAGGGTTGCCTAAAAACAGTACAACAGCTGATTTTGAAGAAGGAGAATCTCAAACAGCAAAATTCTCAGGTCAGTCTTTAGGAATTACCGGAGTTTTATTTGTTGCTTTATTCTTCGTATTTAGATATTTATTGGTAGGTGAATTTGGGTTTAACTCGGTGGAAATGGGACAAATGATTAAAGGAATTATTTATCCATTCATCTATGCAGCTGGTATTTCCTTAGCATTCCTGATCATGTCCTCTGCTGAAAACAAGATTGAGAAACAAAGAATCTGGGTAATCTATATCGTTTCTTTCTTCATTATCTTTTTCTGGGCAGCTTTTGAACAGGCAGGATCTTCATTAACATTCATTGCAGATAACCAGACTGACAGAAATATTTTCGGATGGAATATGCCTCCTTCAATGGTCCAAATCTTTAATGGAATCTTCGTTGTTATATTAGCCGTTCCTTTCAGTTTGTGTTGGGATAAGCTAAGAGCAAAAGGAAAAGAGCCTGTGTCTCCTTTAAAACAAGCTATAGGTCTTGCTTTAATTGCTTTAAGTTATTTCATCATCGCCCACAACGTAAAAGATTTGGGAAGTTCAGGTTTATTGGCTATTAAATGGTTAATGCTTTTATACTTCATCCAGACTTGTGGAGAGCTTTGTTTATCTCCAATCGGATTATCATTGGTTGGTAAGCTGGCTCCAAAAAGATTTGCCTCATTACTATATGGTGTTTTCTTTATTTCTAATGCTGCAGGATATGCATTAGCAGGGACATTAGGTTCTATCCTACCTGCAACTGGTGATAAATTTATGACTGCTAAAAAACAAGGTATTGATTTACAGGCTGTCTTAGATAAAAAACATGATGCTTCTCCTAAGGAATTATTTGTTTTGGCACAATATAATCTTGCTAAAGTAGACAAAGAAGCTTTAGATAATGCAGGGATTAAACTTGATAAAGTTATTGAAGCAAACAACAAAACAATCAATGATATCAAGAAAGCAGATAAAAATGCAGAAATAAAGCCTGAACAGCTTTCTTATCCATCAGATACGGAATTAGCAAAGTTAAAATCAGACAATATAATCAAAGTGGAGTACAACAAATTTGCAGGATTTGAAATCCATAACTTATTTGAATTCTTCATGGTGTTCGTTATACTTTGTGGTATTGCTTCTGTAATCCTAGGTTTACTTTCACCTGTCTTAAAGAAAATGATGCATGGTGTAAACTAATTGCATTAACAAAATATGAATAAAACCTCTGCTAAGTCAGAGGTTTTTTTTATTTTCGTATGATGGAAATTTCCGAAGATTCTTTATTCCAATCCGTAAAGGAAATCATTAGACAGTCGCGCGAAAAGATTTTTCGAATAGCGAATTCTACACTACTGCTTAGCTATTGGCAGATTGGAAAACTTATTGTTGAAGATGAACAACAAGGAAAAGAACGTGCTGAATATGGAAAATACACCCTAAAAAATCTTTCTCAGAAACTGACTTTAGAGTTTGGAAAAGGATTTGATGAAAGTAATTTGAGAAATATGCGTTCTTTTTATCAAACTTTTCCAATATGTGACGCGCTGCGTCACGAATTGAGCTGGACCCATTACAGACTATTATTCAAAATAGATAATACTAAGAAAATCAATTATTATATAGATGAAGCCATTCAAAATAACTGGAGCTCAAGAGATTTAAAAAGACAAATCAATTCCCTGGCTTACGAAAGAGTTTTAGAACACAAAAAATTTTCTACTGAGAGTATTCATAGTGTTTTAAAGGATCCTTATATTTTTGAATTTTTGGGGTTAAAAACTGATGAACAGTTTTCAGAAAAAGAAATTGAAACGGCTATCATAGATCATATTCAAAAATTCTTACTGGAATTTGGAAAAGGATTCGCTTTTGTAGCAAGACAGCAACATATCTCTACAGATACCTCTGATTTCTATATTGACCTGGTTTTTTACAATTATATTTTAAAGTGTTTTGTCATTATTGATCTGAAAACTGGAGAACTTTCTCATCAGGATATCGGGCAGATAGATATGTATGTAAGAATGTATGATGATATGAAACGCGGAGAAGGAGATAATCCTACTATTGGAATTTTACTATGTTCTGAAAAGGACGAAACCATTGTAAAATATTCCGTACTTAATGATAAAAATAATTTATTTGCCAGCAAATACCTGCTGTACCTCCCAAAAGAAGAAGAATTAAAACAAATCATTGACCAGGACAGAATCCGTTTTGAACTGGATCAGGAAAATAAAAACCCTTAATTAAAACAATCATATATCGTTATGAGCTTAACTCTTGAAGAAATACAAAATTTTAAAGGAAAGTATCCAAAACAGCTTTGGACCTTATTCACAGTAGAAATGTGGGAACGTTTCTGTTTTTATGGAATGCGAGGAGTCCTTACCATTTTCATGGTAGATCAATTGGGACTATTGGAAGACAAAGCTAATTTACAATATGGAGCTATACAGGCTTTTATCTACGCATTTACATTCATCGGAGGTATTTTTGCGGATAAAATATTAGGTTTCAAAAAGTCTCTTGTTTTTGGAGGTCTTATCATGGCAGTTGGAAATCTTATTATTGCTCTTTCTCCACACGACTTCTTTTATTTTGGAATCACCTGTTCTATTATAGGTACCGGATTTTTCAAACCTAATATATCTTCTATGGTTGGGGAACTTTATAAAGAAGATGATCCGAGAAGAGATGCCGGATATGGACTTTTCTATGCCGGAATCAACATTGGAGGTCTTTTAGGTGGAGCACTCTGTGTTTATCTTGGAAAATATCACTCTTGGTCTTGGTGCTTCCTTGCAGCTGCTATTGTCATGGTTTTAGGTCTGATCACTTTTTTTGCTACCAGAAAAACATTAGGGCCTATTGGTGATTCTCCATTACAATTCATTCCTAAATCTAAGAGAACATTACGTGAGGTATTGGTATATATTGGAGCATTATTAAGCATGCCACTGATCTTCATCATGGTTAAAAATACAAGTTTTACAGATTATTTCATGTATCTTATTGGTATTGCAGCGGTAGGTTATTTTATCATGGAAACTTTAAAACAGACTTCGGCTTACCAAAAGAAACTGATTGCTGCATTCGTATTTATATTCATGTATTTTGTTTTCAATTCTATTTATGAACAAAGTGGTGGATCTCTATCTTTATTTGCAAAAGATAATCTTGTACATAGTTTACTAGGGTTTGGTATGGATCCTAACGTAATTAACAACAGTGCTAATTCTTTCTTTATCATTATTTTCAGTCCACTTATTGGTCTAGCTTGGGTTGGCTTAAACAAAAAGAAACTTGAACCAAACACTATTAATAAATTTGGAATTGGATTTTTATTCCTGGCTGCAGGGTTCTTCTTATTTTATAGTCTAAGATATTTTGCAGGTGCAGATGGAAAGTCTTCACTTAACTTATTTACATTTACATGGCTTGTAATTACTTTCGGAGAATTATGTTTAGGCCCAATCGGTATGTCTATCATTACCAAATTATCTCCTAAAAAAATGTTTGGAATGATGATGGGATTATGGTTCTTAGCAAGTGCATTCGGACAGTTTGCTGCAGGAAAAATTGGAGCCAGCCTATCTGAATCCAACACTGGGAATACCAATATGAGTAAACTACTGGCTTACACAGATGGATATAAAACACTGGGTATTTATGCATTAGTTGCAGGAGTGGTATTAATATTGCTATCTTCACTCGTGAAAAAATTGATGCAGGATGTAAAATAAAAAATAAGTAGTTATGCTTATTTTTACTTAAATATCAAATTATGAAGAAAATTTTAAGCATAGTTCTCTTATTATTATTAAATTTTAGTTTTGCACAAACTAAATGGATGACCATTGAAGAAGCCTTAAAAGCTCAAAAAGAAAATCCAAAAAAAATTCTTATTGATTTTTATGCAGACTGGTGTGGGCCATGTAAAATTATGGATAAGAAAACATACGGACATCCTATACTTTCCCAGATTTTAAATGAGAACTTCTATCCTGTAAAGTTTAATGCAGAAGAAAAAAAGACTATTGAAATTTTTGGAAGAAAATTTTCCAATCCTAATACAGAACAGAAAAAAGGACGAAATTCTTTACATGAATTTACTCAATATATGAATGTAGGTGCTGTCCCAAGTACTGTATTTTTAGATGAACATGGTGACCCCATCACTATTCTTCAGGGAGAATTATCTGCTAAAGAACTGGAACCTTATCTGGAACTTATTTCAAAGGATCTCTTTAAAAAGATCCGTACCAGAGAACAATGGGAAGATTATCAGAAAAAGTTCAAATCTAAAATCAAAGAGTAATCAGCCATTAAGTTTTAAACTTTAATAAGCTATATAAACTAAGACTTTCAATTTTGTTTGGAAGTCTTTTTTATTTTCCCGAAATTCGAACCTTTATTTTTCATACCATATTCGATTCCCGAATCTCAGATAAGAAATGACTTTAGAAACTTCCATAGAATATGTAAAAGGAATAGGTCCGGAAAGAGCCAAACTCATCAAAAGTGTGTTAGGTTTATCCACTGTAGAAGACATGCTTAACTTCTACCCTATACGCTATCTGGATAAAAGTAAACTCTATAAAATTTCTCAGCTTCATGAAGAATCCAGTCAGGAGATACAGTTTAAAGGAAGGATTACCCAAGTTCAGGAAATCCAGACCGGGAAAACCAAAAGATTAACAGCCAAATTTAATGATGAAACAGGCAGTATGGATCTTGTATGGTTTCAGTATTCAAAGTGGCTGAAAGAACAGCTTCCCATTAACCGGGAGGTTTATATTTTCGGGAAAATCAATGTTTTCAATCGCCAGTTTTCCATGCCACATCCTGAGATTGAGGCAGAGGAAAAGAAAGAAGGTGAAACCCGGTTAAAGCCTATTTATCCAAGCTCTGAAAAACTTACAAAAAGAGGGCTCAATCAGAGATTCTTTCAAAACGCTTTAAGAAATATCTGTAAGGAGATCCCGAATCTTATCGAGGAAAATTTCCCGGAATACATGATGAAAACCTTTAAGTTTATGTCAAGACAACATGCTTTTCTGAATGTTCATTTTCCAAAAGATCAGGAACATTTTGATAAAGCAGATTTCAGATTGAAATTTGAAGAATCTTTCTTTTTTCAATTGGGATATGGCTTAAAAAAGCTTCATCACAAAACACAGTCTTATGGTAATCCGTTTCCTATTATAGGCGATCATTTCAATGATTTTTATGAAAATCACCTTCCGTTTGAACTTACTGGTGCTCAAAAAAGGGTATTAAAGGAGATCAGAATGGATATGAAAAGACCGATTCAGATGAACAGGCTTTTACAGGGTGATGTAGGTTCCGGAAAAACAATGGTTGCTTTATTAACCATGCTTATTGCCATGGATAATGGCTTTCAAAGCTGTCTGATGGCACCTACTGAGATTCTTGCCCAACAGCATTATAATGGAATAAAGGATTTGCTGGAAAAAACAGGAATCAACATCCGGTTGTTGACCGGTTCTACCAAAATAAAGGAAAGAAGAATTATTCATGAAGAATTGGAAAATGGTACACTTTCTATTCTTGTAGGAACTCACGCCGTTTTGGAAGACAAGGTTAAATTCAAAAATCTTGGGTTGTCTATTATCGATGAGCAACATCGATTTGGAGTGGCACAACGGGCAAAGCTTTGGGCTAAAAATAAAATTCCGCCTCATATTCTGGTAATGACGGCAACACCTATTCCAAGAACTTTGGCTATGAGTTTTTATTCTGATCTGGATGTTTCTGTCATTGATGAAATGCCTGTTGGAAGAAAGCCAATCATTACAGCCCACAGAAGGGAAAAAGATAGATTGTACGTTTATAATTTCTGTAAAGATGAGATCAAAAAAGGAAGACAAATTTATTTTGTTTACCCATTGATTGAAGAGTCTGAAACCCTGGATTACAAAAATCTGATGGAAGGTTTGGAGCATGTCATGGATTTCTTCTCTGACTATAATGTTACCATGCTGCACGGGAAAATGAAACCGGATGAAAAAGATGCAGCTATGGCTTATTTCGCCTCAGGAAAAGCAGAAATTATGGTAGCCACTACGGTTATTGAAGTAGGGGTAAATGTTCCAAATGCTTCTGTAATGGTTATTGAAAGTTCTGAAAGATTCGGTCTTTCACAGCTGCATCAGCTGAGAGGACGTGTAGGAAGAGGGGCTGAACAGAGCTATTGTATTCTGATGACATCCGATAAGTTATCCAAAGAAAGCAGAACTCGTATCAAAACGATGACCGAAACTAATGACGGTTTTAAAATTTCTGAGGTTGATATGCAACTTCGCGGCCCTGGTGATATTTTAGGAACCCAGCAAAGCGGTGTAGTTGATTTTAAAAGACTGGATCTGGTTAATGATTCTGCTATCATTAAGACCACTAAAAATACTGTTGACAAAATACTTGAAGCTGATCCCCTGCTCACAAGACAAGACAATCTGATTATTAAAAATTACTACATAAAATACTACAAAGGAAAAAATAAATGGAGTAAAATTTCATAAAAAAACCGCAGAAAAAGATTTTCCTGCGGCCCCTTATAAAACTGTTATTTAGAAGAAATTACTTTTGGTCTGCTTAAAAATTTATTTTAATAGCTTATACTTAATATTTTGTGATGTGGTGTGAAAATATCTATATACTATTTGAAGATAAGTCATCACTATTAAAATAAATTTAAAAAAACAAAATGAATTATTTTTCCAACTTGCTTATTATAAAAACTAACTGTGTCTAGGTGGAGATGAGGGAATGAAACGAATAAAAATATCTCCAACTATTTCAAGTTTTCATGATTGTACCGTTTTGTTTAAAGATCTTCTATGCTTTAAAATTGGAAATGAATATAACTCATTTTGTTTACATCGTGATTTATATATTTTACTGTAGAAACAATTACTTCTCATTCATTTATATCTTCATGTATATAATTAAATTTGTGTCACTAAGTTTACATTTACAAATGTCTGAATATTAACCGTCTTCTTTTTTATATTATTTCAGTTATTAGTTATAAAATTTTCACCTTAATGTGAATATTATACAATAAATAACATTCCATTCTCATAAAATAGAAAACTAAAATCTACTGTTTATCATACTTTTAGAATAAAATTATCTTTATTTAGCCCTGAGGTATAATACTGCCAGTTTATTGTAATAACCTCAGTAAGTACCTTTTTTAAAGTTCCGAAATCGGAAGGCTTTCTGATACAAATATTGTTTCCTTTTACAAAGGTTTCTTCAATTTCACTTTCAGAGATTTCTTCTCCATAAATGGCCGTCACCATATTACTGAATTTTGGATTGGTTCTTATCTCATCAATGCATTCCATACTGCCCTTTCCAGGAATACTATATTTAATAAAAACAATCTCGGGAATTACAGCATCATCATTATTGAGATACTTCATCAAATCTTTTCCATTGTTAAAACATTGAACTTTTATAGAGATCTTCAGCTCTTTAAATATATTTTTAAAAAAAATTAAGGTGTTTTCATCGTTATCTGTTACAATTACGTTCAGAAATTCTTTATTCATACTGCATTTTAGGGTTTATTACCATGCTTTGGGCTCTTCTTCTTTTTCCTATGATCTTTTGAAACTGTGAGGGTGTAATTCCTGTCGTATTTTTAAACTGAGTACTTAAATGTGCCACACTGGAATAATTCAGCTTATGGGCAATTTCGGTAAGACTTTGCTTATTTCTTATAATCAGAGCTTTTGCATGCTCTATTTTCTGGAGAATAATAAAATTCTCTATGGAAGTATAAGCAACCTCTGAAAACAGGTTGGAAAGATATCCATAGCTGTGATTCAGTTTTTCAGAAATATAAATGGATGCTTTTACGGGAATAATCTCTTCAGAAAAGACAAGTTCTACAATAGCATCTTTTATTTTCTGCACTAAAGCTGTTTTCTGGCTTTCTATGATTTCAATACCATAATCCCCAAGATTTTTCTTGAAAAGATTGTGCTGTTCCTGTGTAAAAGGTTCATAGAACTCCACCTCACCGAAGTTCAGCAACCGGTATTTCAGTCCGTGCTCCTTCAGCTTTTCGTCCAATACCTTTTTACAAAGGGCATTGAAATCAAATTTAACGTACATTTTCATCCTGGTATATGTAAGCCTATTTTTTTAGTAAATATAATAATTTATTTCAATTAAATGTGAAATAGAAAACATTTTTTTAACATAATATAAATACGCAAAAACTCCTGTATCCGAAAATACAGGAATTTAAACACTAAGGATGAAAAAAATATACTGATAAAAAGCTATGTCAGCTCAAAACCAAGCATATGAATGTATTATTATATAAGTGATTTGGTTCTGAAACAAAGATGATTCAAAAAATGAAATCACCCGTTATAGAATTACAGGATAAAGTTACAAAATTTTAAGTCTAAATAGGGTGAATTAAAAACTCTTAATAAGTAAATTATAAAGTATACGAATTTAAGCGCAAAAAAAAAGATTATGAATAGTAAAACCTTATTTATGAGATAAATCGAAAAATATAAATCAGAGAATTTCATTAGAACACCCTATAATTAATTTACTGTATATTAGATAGTTGAAAGTGAATCAATGAATTATTAACTAAAAAAAATAAAGTTATGTGTCAAAATCATGGAGTAACTTACGTAGAACCAGGGAAAGTAGAAGTCAGAGAAATTGAATATCCTAAACTTGCCCTTGGAAACAGAAAGATGGAACACGGTGTAATTCTGAAGGTCGTTTCCACTAATATTTGTGGTTCCGACCAGCATATGGTTCGTGGAAGAACTACAGCTCCTTCAGGACTTGTACTCGGTCACGAAATTACAGGATTAGTAATTGAAAAAGGAAGAGACGTAGAATTTATTAATATTGGAGATTTGGTTTCAGTTCCTTTTAATATTGCTTGCGGAAGGTGCAGAAACTGTAAAGAAGGAAAAACCGGAATTTGCCTTAATGTGAATCCTGCACGTCCAGGTGCGGCGTATGGATATGTAGATATGGGGGGCTGGATAGGCGGCCAGGCAGATTATGTAATGGTTCCTTATGCTGATTTTAATCTTTTAAAATTCCCTGATAATGAACAGGCTATGGCTTATATTAGAGACCTTACCATGCTTTCTGATATATTCCCTACAGGTTTTCATGGCGCTGTAACAGCAGGCGTTGGACCAGGCTCCACAGTATATATTGCAGGAGCAGGTCCAGTTGGACTAGCTTGTGCGGCAAGTTGTCACCTGCTGGGTGCGGCAGTTGTAATTGTAGGAGATATGATTGAAGAACGTTTAAATCAGGCCAGGAGTTTTGGTTGTGAAACCATCAACCTTAAAGATCCAATTCCTCTTGAAGAACAAATTGCATCAATACTTGGGGTTCCGGAAGTAGATTCCTTTGTAGATTGTGTAGGATTTGAGGCAAGAGGTCATGATGGAAAAGATGAACAACCTGCGATAGTGCTTAATCAAGCTATGGCCATAACCAGAGCCGGAGGTTCCATTGGAATACCGGGACTCTATGTGACTGAAGATCCGGGAGCAAAGGAAGAGGCAGCAAAACAGGGAAGTCTTAAAATCAGAATAGGTTTAGGCTGGGCAAAATCGCATTCATTCCACACAGGACAATGTCCTGTAATGAAGTATCATAGACAGCTGATGAATGCTATTTTATATGATAAAGTAAAAATAGCAAAAGCTGTTAATGTACAGATCATTAGTCTGGCAGATGCTCCGAAAGGTTATACTGAATTTGACAATGGTGCTGCCAAAAAATTTGTAATAGACCCTCATGGACTTATTAATTAATAAACCTTTAAAACACAAGGCTGATTTGTCTGAACCAGCCTTGTGTACTTATATTAGCTTAATAAATTAGACTATGTACTCCATCAGGTAGTCATCCATTACAAATCCATTACCAATATCAAAGATTCCTTCACCATAAACCTTGTAGCCTTGGGATTCGTAGAAATTTTTGGCTGCATTATTTTTATTGACATTAAGGATAATCCTGTTATTTCCGTTCTCAGAAACTTTCTCATTTAGAAACTGAAGGGCGCATTTTCCAAACCCTTTTCCTTTGCTTTCCGGAACCAAATAAATGCGGTGAAGTTTTGTAGTTTTATTTTCATAATTGTGTTCATATCCTATAAACCCTTCGTAAGAATCATTAGTTTCATCTTCAATCAGGTAATAATGATAATTGGAATTCTGCAGCTGACTTTCAATTTCCTGTTCCGAGTACATCTCAGAAAGCATATATTCCATTTGTTCTTCTGAAAGGATCTCCGCATAGGCATTCTTCCATGATCTTCTTGCCAGATCCTGAATGAGAGGAATATCCTTTCCTGTTGCTTTTATTAATTTCATACGTTATGGATTATGATTAAAAAAAGTGAAAAGACTGAACTTTTCACTTTTTTGTATTTATGGTTATTTTTATTAAGCAATTGAAATTCATAAAATCTCAACACTTCCTATTTCCATCTCTTAAATATTGGCCATTTCAGCTTTAATTTTAGCATAAAGTCCTTCAGATGCCTGAACCAAAGGAAGTCTAAGATAATTCTTGATAATTCCTTTTTCCGCTAATACGACCTTAATACCGCAAGGGTTACCTTCTGCAAAGATAAGACGGGTAATGTCAACCAGCTTGTTGTGGATTTCATAAGCCTCTTTTACCTTTCCTTCAAAGGCTAATTGCACCATAGTAGAGAATTCTTTTGGATACCCCTGCCCGATAACAGAAATTACTCCATTTCCACCTGCCAATGTTACAGGAAGCGTGAACTCATCATCTCCTGAAACCAAAGAGAACCCTTCAGGTTTCTTTCTAAGAATATCAAAATACTGTAAAATATTGGGTGCTGCTTCTTTAATCATGAATAGATTCGAAAACTCTTTTGCAAGACGAATCGTAGTATCAGCATCAACATTTTGTCCAGTTCTGGAAGGAACATTATAAATAATAATATTCTTTCCGGTAGCAGCTAAAGCTTTATAATGTTGGTAAAGACCTTCCTGGTTAGGTTTATTATAATATGGAGATACAGAAAGTACGGCTTCAAATGCAGAAAGATCTGCTTCTTCAATCTGTTTCTTGACCTCAAGAGTATTGTTACCGCCTATACCTAAGACCAAAGGAAGACGTTTATTATTCACCTTAATGATATGCTCAATTACCTGTTTCTTCTCTTCATCAGAAAGCGTTGCAGCCTCAGCCGTAGTTCCCAATACTACCAAATAATTGGTTCCGTTCTCAATGTTATATTCAACAAGTTTTGTTAAACTGTCGAAGTCAACGGATAAATCTTCATTAAAGGGTGTTACCAACGCAACACCTACTCCTTTTAAAATGCTCATCTGTTCGAATTATTTTTGCCAAATTTAATCATTTACAATAAGAATTTATAATAAATAATAATGTTTTATTATACATATAGTTATATTTGCATATACTAAAAGATAATATGAAATCGCTATATCTTAAACTGTTTACAAAAACACCGAAATAACCAGCGATTGCATATGACCTTTATAAAAAATAATTTACAGCATATGAAAAATAAATTCTTGTTACTAGGAATTGCTCTGGCATCTCTTACTGCTTGCAAAACGGTTTCTACGCCGCAGCTAGTGAATGTAAAGACCCAGAAGAATATTTCTATTAATAATGAGCTAAAGAATGATGAGGAGTTTGTAAAATTTATTGAACCTTATAAGCAGAAATTGGATAAAGAGATGAACCAAAAAATCTCACACACCAATACAGATCTTACAAAGCAGGGAGATAACAGCAATCTGGGAAATCTTTTAGCAGATTATACCCTTGAGGGAGGCGATGAATGGACGAAGACGCATCTTAAACAAAATGTAGATGCCGCATTAATCAATATTGGAGGAATTCGTACTACAATTGGAAAAGGTGACATTATGCTGAAAAATCTTTTTGAGGTAATGCCTTTTGAAAACGAACTGATTATTGTAAAAATGAAAGGTGCAGATTTACCTGGACTATTTGAATACTATGCAAAAACACAGGTCAATAATCCGGTCTCACATTTATATATTGAAACAAAAAACGGACAGTTAATAAAATCATTAGTTAATGGAAAAGAAATAGATCCGAACAAAGACTACTTTATTGCTACTTCAGACTATTTAGCTTTGGGTGGTGATAATATGAAATTCTTTTCAAAAGGTGAGTCTATCCCTACAGGAGTTAAGCTTAGGGATTTATACATAGATTATTTCAAGAGAAATCCTGAAATTGTTTCTCCTACAGATGTTCGTTTAAATTTTATCGGTAAAAAGTAATGGATAGAAAAAGTTTTTTAAAAGCAATAGGTGGTGGATCTTTGGCAATGGCTTTAGCTCCCAATATGATGATGGCGGAGGAATTAAAAATTCTTGACTTAAAACCCGCTAATAAACTAACCATTCTTCATACTAACGATCAGCATAGCAGAATAGAGCCTTTTGATGCAAGCTACACAAAGAATCCCAATCAGGGAGGTTTTGCAAGAAGAGCCAGCTTAATTCAGCAAATCAGAAATCAGGAAAGTAATGTACTTCTTCTTGATTCCGGAGATATTTTTCAGGGAACCCCTTATTTTAACTTTTTTGGTGGTGAACTGGAATTCAAACTAATGTCCATGATGAAATATGATGCTTCTACCATGGGAAATCATGATTTTGATAACGGGCTTGAAGGATTTTTAAAGGTTCTTCCGAACGCAAAGTTCCCTTTTATCTGTTCAAATTATGATTTTAAGAATACGATTCTGGACGGAAAGACAACTCCTTATAAGATTTTCAACAAAAATGGAATTAAAGTCGGAATCTTTGGAGTCGGAATTCAGTTAGATGGTCTTGTTGGTAAAAAGCAATATGCAGAAACCGTATA
Organism: Chryseobacterium nakagawai; assembly: GCF_900637665.1. Taxonomy (NCBI): domain Bacteria; kingdom Pseudomonadati; phylum Bacteroidota; class Flavobacteriia; order Flavobacteriales; family Weeksellaceae; genus Chryseobacterium; species Chryseobacterium nakagawai. The sequence goes on along the minus strand of NZ_LR134386.1, from coordinate 1,140,819 downwards.
TTCTAACCCTATTGATGTAGCTCAACATTATTCAGACTTTTTGAAAAAAGACCAAAAATGTGATCTTGTCATTTGCCTTTCACACATAGGATATGATTATAGGGATGAACCAACTAAAGTAAGTGATAAAATTTTAGCTGCCAATACGGAAAATATTGACATCATCCTAGGCGGTCATACTCATACATTCTTACCGGAACCTCAAACATTCACCAACAGACAAGGCAAAAACGTACTTGTTAATCAGGTAGGATGGGCAGGACTTCTTTTAGGTAGAATAGATTTTTATTTTGATTCAAACAAAAACATACAGCATATTTCCTGGAACAACCAGGCAATAGATAGCAGCATAATAGCATAATATGAAAAAACTCTCTCTAATTTCTCTTGGTATTTTAGCCTCCCTGCAGTTTACAAAAGCTCAGGTCATTTCATCTAAAAAATGGGCAGATCTCTTCTCCTATAATAATGTCTTAGCCATGAAGGAAGACAATGGGAAAATAGTAGCTGCCACGGAAAATGGGATATTCTATTATACAATATCAACAGGAGAAATTACGAAATTGTCTAAAGCAAATGGTCTCCATAATATAGGGATAACAGCCTTCGATTATGATCCTAAAAGCAAAACAGCAGTTATTGGTTATGAAAATGGTGCAATAGATGTAGTAACGCCTAATGAGGTTAAATATATTGTTGATATTCCTATCGCTACAGGTTATAACGGAAATAAAAAAATCAATCACATCTCTATTACAGGAGATAGAGCTACCATTTCCGTAGGGTATGGAGTTTCGATATTTAACCTAAAAAAGAAAGAATTTGCGGATACTGTATTTTTTCTAAGCGGAGGATCGTTTGAAGCAAGTAATGAAGCTACTATATTTGGAAATAAGGTATACTCTGTAACCAATACAGGTTTGAAGAGTCATGAAATAAATAATACTTTTCCGGCATATTCTACATGGGTTACAGAGGTTCCCGGTACCTTCAAACATATTGATTCAGAATCGGAGCTAGCATTTTCTTCTGCTACCGCTGCATTCATCTATAATAATGGAGCTCCTATTCAGTTACCTATCAATCTTGGAAATATTCAGGATGTTGTGGTAACAGAAAATAATATTGTAGTCACAGACAGTAGAGTATATACGTTTGGACTTAATGGAACCAACTCTAATGCTACAGATTTTGGAGAGCAATGTAATACCGCTATCATGGCTGGAGGAAAATTATTTGGCGGAACAGTATTATCAGGAATAAAGGATGAAAGTAATCATACTTATAAACCATCCGGACCAGAATTTAATTTTGCCTATAAAATAAATCTATACGATAATAATCAGGTATTGGTTTCCACCGGAGCAAGAGCAGAAAGATATAATACACCAGTATACAACCCTAAAAAACCTGGATTTTACTATTTTAATGGTACAGAATGGATCTATCCTTCTTACTTTAAAACTTTTACAGGAACGCTCAATATATTGGATGCGATCCTTAGTCCTCTTGATAATAATGAAGTCCTTTTTGCCAACTATGCACTAGATGTTCAGGGAATTTATAAAATGAAATATAATGCCTCAAATAAAGATTTTGATTTTGTAAAACGCTATGCAGTACAAGCCACTCCTGCACAAAGACGTGCGGTAGGGCTTACAACTGATACCCAAAACAATATCTTCGCTGTATTTTCATTTAATGATGGAGGTCCTGCTGTAGCTGTATACGATAAGTCTAAAGATGATTTCAATCTAAAAATATCTAATTTTAAAAGTGCATCCGTACAAAAGCCTATCGTTTATCAAAATATGTTATGGGTTCCTTTATCCAGATCAAATGCTTTTTGGGTATATGATTACAAAGATGCCCTCAATTTTTCTGATGATACTGATTATATATTGGTTGAAAAAAACGGATTTCCATCCACTGCTTCAGGAACATTATCTGTAGCTGCCGACAAATCCGGTGACGTATGGATTAGTACAGATAAAGGAGTGAGAGTTTTATCTAATGCGGCTACTGAAATAAAAACTCCTGAGCCTAAGGTTAATCCTATCATCATAGAACAAAATGGTCTTGGGGAAGAACTTTTCAGAGATTCCAGTATTCTTCAGATAGAAGTAGATGGTGGAAATTACAAGTGGGTTTCTGTAGATGGAGGCGGGGTATATTACCTTTCTGCAGATGGTCAAAAGATCATAAAACGCTTTACCATGGAAAATTCACCTCTTCCTACCAATAGCGTTACTGATATAAAAGTAGATAAAAAAACAGGGAAAGTTTATTTCGTGACTTATAATGGTATTGTAACCTATCAAGGGGATATCTCTGATGTAACTTCCAATTTTGGAGATGTAGTTGTTTATCCTAACCCTGTTGTATATTCTAATTTCAAAGGAAAAGTTACAATTAAAGGATTAGCAGAGAAAACCAACATAAGAATCGTTGATGCTGCAGGAAATGTTGTGCATTCTGCGGTAGCAAGAGGAGGTTATTATGAATGGGATCTTAATAACCAGCGTGGAGCCAGAGTGGCATCAGGAATTTATTTTGTACTCATGACCAATGAAGATGGTTCTGATAAAGCGACAGCCAAAATAGGCGTAGTCAATTAATGAATACACAAAACGGTTTTTTACTTTCATTCATCAAATACGGGGAAAATGATGCTGTATTGCATTGTTTTACAGAAGAGGATGGTTTTCAGTCTTATTTTCTGAAGGGAATTTATTCCAGAAAAAATAAAAAGAAAGCCTTCCTGCAACCCTTGAATAAACTAAACTTCTCCATTAGCCCGGTAAGAGGAAATGGAATACCCACCATCTCAAAATTTGAACTGGTAAAAGCTAATGATACTTATGCTGATATCAAGGCAGGCACTGTCATATTCTTTATTTCAGACTTCCTGAATCAGGTTCTAAAACTTGAAAATAAAAACCTTAATATTTTCTTCAGTATTGAAAGGTTTATTACTGAACTGGAACAACAAAACTATCAGTGTCATTTGTTATTTCTGCTTGTTATCCTAAAAGTACAGGGAGTTGCTCCCTTAATGGGAGAAGGAAACTTTTTAGATCCGGAAACAGGAACTTTTTCTACACTTTCGGCCCATCAGTTATTCAATGAAGAAATTTCCATGATTTGGAAAAACGTTCTCTGTGCTGAAAATCTTTATAGTGTAAAAATACATTCTTCTCAAAGAAAAGATTTTCTGGACAGCCTTTTGGTATATTACCATTATCATATCACAGATTTTAAAACCCCAGCATCATTGGAAGTGATACAGCAGATATTTGAATAGTTTTTAAAAGGCAAAGAAAGTTGATTGGCAAAGTGTAAAAAGCAAATTCAGTATACCTATTTACATATTTTTCCTTTTCACAGTCTCATCCATATGAATATTCTTCACTATTTCAACTTCCTCAACCTAATTTATTTTTTTCTTCAATATCCTCCGGCATTTCCGTTTCAGATTCAGCAATCTCTTTCTTAGTAAACCTTGGCTGTAGTATTTTTGCAATAAGACCTGTCCAGCCTGTTTGATGAGAGGCTCCTACTCCACGTCCGTTATCACCATGAAAATATTCGTAAAATAAAATGTAATCTTTAAAATCAGGATCGGTTTGAAATCTTTCATACTGACCATTTACGGGACGTTTTCCATCATTATCTTTTAAAAAAATCTTTGCTAACCGTTTATTTAATGAATCTGCTATCTGATCCAAACTCGAATAATTTCCACTTCCAGTAGGATATTCAACTAAGAAATCAGGGCTGTAATAGAAGAAAAACCGCTGTAGACTATCAATAATCAAAAAATTGATTGGAAACCAAATTGGTCCTCGCCAGTTGCTGTTCCCTCCAAACAATCCGCTGTCGCTTTCTGCAGGAGTATATTTTACACTATAATCAGTTTCATTGAGATTCAGCGTGTAAGGGTTTTTCTCATATTCTTTTGAAAGAGCTCTTACCCCATATTCGCTTAGAAATTCGTCAGGGTTCAACATTCTCGCAAGCAATCTTTTTAACCGATGTCCTCGCAACAAAGATAAAAGGTGTTTGGAGTCCTGACCTTTCACTTCCCATCTTGAAACCAATGCAGCCAGCTCTGGTTTATTATCTAATACCCATTTCATTCTTTTCTTGAAATTGGGAAGGTTTTCAATCATCTCATCATCTATTACCTCAACGGCAAACATGGGAATTAATCCTACAATGGTTCTTAACCGTAAATACATATGAGTTCCGTCACTGGATGCAATAGCATCATAGAAAAACTCATCTTCTTCATCCCAAAGGCTAAAGTTCTCATCTCCCATATTGTCCAGTGAATTGGCAATGGCTAGGAAGTGTTCAAAAAACTTCATTGCCATTTCTTCATATACATTATTGTATTGAGCTAATTCCAACGCAATCCGCATCATATTTAAAGCGAACATGGCCATCCAGCTTGTTCCATCTGATTGTTCCAACTGTTCTCCATTGGGTAAAGTAGTATTTCTATCAAAAACACCAATATTATCAAGTCCTAAAAATCCACCTTCAAAAATATTATTGCCATTGATGTCTTTTTTATTTACCCACCAAGTAAAGTTCATCAATAATTTTTGGAAAGCACTTTCTAAAAATTCAAGATCAGGCTTATCTCTTATATATTCATCGATCTTAAATACCCTGAAAACAGCCCATGCATGTACCGGAGGATTTACATCACTAAAGTTCCATTCATAAGCCGGAAGCTGTCCGTTAGGGTGCATATACCATTCAAATAAAAAAAGTTTCAGCTGATGCTTAGCGAAATCCGGATCAATCAATGAAAAACTGATGGTATGAAATGCCAGATCCCAGGTAGCATACCAAGGATATTCCCATTTATCCGGCATGGAAATAATATGTTCATTATTAAGATGCTTCCAGTCATAATTCCTTATTCTTTCACGGGATTTGGGTGGGGGCATCTCTGCAGGATCACCCTTCAGCCATTTTTCAACATTGTAGTGGTAAAACATTTTGTTCCAAAGCATACCGGCAAAAGCCTGCCTTTGTACCAATTTCTCATCCTCTGATTGAATTCCTTTCTGAACTTCAGCATAAAATTCATCTGACTCTTTGTGCCTTGCTTCAAAAATAGATTCAAAATCACTGAACGGATCTTTTAATTCCTTATCCGAAAGCCGGAATTCATATACTCTGGATTCTTTAGCTTTAATACATTCATCAAGAAAAAATGAAGCTTTTGTGCCTGTATTTTTAGGATTAACCGCTTGGGAGTTTCCGGTTAGAACAAAATCATTAATTCCATCCTTACAATATCTTGATTCATTGGAAGATTGATAAAGCCTTTTATTATTGGTTTCATTATTACAAAACAATACTTTTAAAGATTGTCTTGCGTATAAATTCTTTACTTCAAGATCCTCATGATTTATTTTGATGTGATTCGCTTCTTCAGCAGACAATTCAGGTTTATAATCATTGTATCCCCAGTTCCAAGTGTTTCTGAACCAGATTGTAGGCAAAATGATAAGGTCTGCATCTTTCTCAGCTTTATTAATAATCGTTACCCTAATAAGAATATCACTCTGGCTTTCTTTAGCGTACTCAATAAAAATATCAAAGTATTCATTATGTTCAAGAATTCCGGTATCGATTAATTCGTATTCGGGCTCCTCTTTACTTCTTTCGGCATTCGTTTTAATCAAGTCATCATAAGGAAAAGGATTTTGAGGATATTTATACAACATCTTCATATAAGAATGGGTAGGTGTGGAATCCAGATAATAAAAATATTCCTTTACGTCTTCCCCATGATTTCCCTGCCCATTAGTAAGACCAAAAAAACGTTCCTTTACCATTCTATCCTTTTTATTCCAGAACCCAACGGAAAATACAAGCTTCTGAAGATCATCACATATTCCACAGATGCCTTCCTCACCCCATCGGTAGGTCTTGGCCTCTGCCGTGTCATGATTAGTATAATTCCAGGCATCTCCATTTTCACTGTAATCCTCACGAACAAGTCCCCATTCACGGTTACTTACGTAGGGTCCCCATTTTTTCCATGAGATATCTGAAACTCTCTGTTTTTCTGACATAAGCGTTAATTAAGAGTAATAAATAATATAATGGTAAACTATCACGTACTCATGATAACAATTCCCTAACTTTAAATCTTGAATGAGAAACTCTACCCGCCTGTAGAGAAACTCTCAAACGTAGTCATTCCACCATCAACGAAAATACTGGTTCCGGTAATGTAATCAGCAAGATCACTGACTAGGAATGCCGCCAGATTTCCTATATCCTGTGGTTGTCCGATTCTATTGTATGGAATAAGTGTGAGCAGTGAATTAAGTGCTTCCGGTGTACTCCATGCATTTTGATTAATAGGGGTTTGTATGGCGCCGGGACAGATGGAATTAACACGGATTTTATCCGCACCATATTCTTGTGCCAAAGTTTGCATCAGCATTCTGATAGCCCCTTTACTGGATGCATAGTTGGCATGCCCTGCCCAAGGAATAATTTCATGTACAGAACTGATATGGATGATCTTTCCACAGGCTATAGAACGGGACAAATCTATTCCACGGCGAAGAAATTCTTTAATGGCTTCCCTTGCACAAAGAAACTGACCTGTAAGGTTAACGCCTATTACAGCGTTCCATTGTTCTAAAGTCATTTCAGTAAACTTAGCATCCCTCTGGATTCCGGCATTGTTTATCAAAATATCTACAGTTCCAAATTCTGAAACTACATCCTGAAACATTCTGATTACCTGTTCTTCCTGTGAAACATCGCATTGATAGGTAATTCCCTTTCCTCCTGCATCTGTTATTTCTTTTAATATTGATTTTGCCTCGCCCTGAGACCTTGGCGAAGAATGATTAACAATAACAATGGCGCCTGCTGAAGCCAATGATTTTGCAATGCCAGAACCTATCCCACTGGAAGCTCCTGTAACTATTGCTACCTGATTATGAAGTGATATTTCCATATTTGTATATTGATGTTACTCAAAGTTATGGAAACAAATCAGCAGTAAGAAGATTATAATTTTAAAATTTTATTAAAGTTTTTTATGCATGAGATATTGAGGCCCACTTCTTCCGATTCTGGTTTTACCATCATCAATATATCCAGCTTTAAGATAAATATGATATGCAGAATCATTTTGCTGGTTAACAGCCAAAACAATTTCATCACATTGCTTAAAGTTTTTCTTTACAAAATCGTCTACCTGCATCATGGCAATTTTTCCGATTCCCCTACCCTGCATTTCAGGGTTTACAGATAAGGATCTTATTAACACAGAATTTTCATTATCTGTAAGTTCTAATTTATCTATTCCAAAATCAAGGACAAAAAATCCTGCCGGAACATTTTGTTCCAGGATCGTAATAGGAAATGCTTTATTATCATCCCTTTCTCTAATTCTTTGTAAAGCCTGGCTGGCAGAAGCCGTGAAACGCAACTGATTTTCATCTAACCCATAGCTAACCCCGGAAAGATGTTCTTCTGGTCTAAAAAATTCTAGTTTTATCATAATTTAGTGATGATAAATATCTTCATACATTACTCCTGCCCGTATTTCCACTGGAAGTTTATTTTCTTCAGGAACAATAGGACAGTTATAATCGTAGGCATTATAAGCGCAAAAAGGATGATAAGACTGGTTAAAATCCAGAACAATAGTATTTCCCTGTGGGATTTTCAGATCCATATATTTTCCACCGCCATACGTTTCTTTCTCATTGGTAGCATCACGAAACGGCAGGAAAAGATAATCTTTGTACTTATCTTGTTTAATAAGATCCAGACTCTGGTATAGCGTTAATGTATAGGGTTTTCCGTCCAGTTCAAACGTTGCTTTTCCATATTCTTTATAAGACTTTGTTTTGCCTGAAGATGTTGGCAGTTCAAAAGGTTGTGCATCTTTAGTTCTGATAAACTTTGCTGTTACGCGATATTTCAGGTCAAAAGGGAAAAATGGATGTCCTTTAAAATTCTTAAAATTATCCCCACGTAGAGGCGTCTCCTTTGGATCAAGATATTCTTTATTAAGATCTTGTTGAAATTTTTTAATCTCTATTATCTCTTTTGAAACTTTTTTTTGAGAAAAGACTACCAAAGGTAAAAGCAAAAAGATGAGTATATATCTTCTCATGAATTTTAAATTATAAGTAAAACTATGAATTTTTCAGCGTATGAAAAGTTAAAACTATGCTAAAAAAATATAATCTGTTTTAAATAGAATAAGCCATTCTTGTTTTAGCATACTTTTTGACCTTAAATGCCCATGGACAGAAAGAAATTCATCAAAGTGAGCGTACTGGCGATTTCAGGTTTTTATTTTCTACAATCAGATCTTTTTCAGGCAGCAGAACGAAGAGCCAATAGGACAAAAGAAACTGTAGATGCTCCTATTATTATCATTGGAAGTGGATATGGAGGTGCTGTTTCTGCTTTACGTCTGTGTGAAGCCGGAAAAAAAGTTGTTCTGTTGGAAATGGGCCTTAACTGGGAAAAATCAGGAATTCCATTCTCTAATCTTTTGAAACCAGGGAAAAGTGCGGCATGGTTGAAAAAGAAAAGTATTGCTCCTTTCATGAATCTATTCTCTCTGACTCCTTTTACAGGAACTCTGGACCGACTGGATTTTGAACATCTAAATATTTGGGTAGGAAGAGGAGTAGGCGGAGGGTCACTTGTTAATGGAGGAATGGCCGTAACTCCTAAAGAAAGCTATTTCAGAGAGGTTTTTCCTAATCTTGATGCCGAAAGATTTTACACTCATTATTTTCCGTTGGTACAGCAAGAACTTAAAGTAAATGTTATTAATGAACAGTTTCTAAAAGAGTGTCCCTATTATAAATTCACAAGAGTAGGTGAAGAAGAAGCCCACAAAGCTGGGTTCAAAACAATGCGGGTACCTAATGTTTATGATTTTAAATATATGGAAAAAGAATTCCGGAATGAAGTTCCCCGTTCTGCTCTCAATACAGAAGTAATCTATGGAAATAACCATGGTAAAAACAGTTTAGATAAAACCTATCTAAAAAAGGCCTTAGAAACTGGAAATCTGGAAATATTGGACCTTCATTGTGTGAATCACATTAAACTTAATGATGATAAAAGTTATACACTCAATGTACAGCAAATTGATACCTCCGGAAGTATTGTTGCAGACAAGCTTTTTAATTGTAAAAAGCTGATCCTTTCGGCAGGAACTATGGGAACCTTACAACTACTGTTGCATTCTAATGCGGTTAATAATTTTCCTGCTCATGAACAAATCGGGAAGAACTGGGGAAACAACGGTAATTTTATGACCGGAAGAAACTGGGTAAAACCATTGTCAGGAGGAACAGGCGCTAAGCAGTCAACAATTCCGGTGGGTGGAATTGATAACTGGGACGATAAAGAACATCCTTTTTTCACAGAAATTGCTCCTTTACCTATGGGAATGGATGTGGCTACAGCATTATATCTGCTCATCAACAGAGTCGATAAAAAAGGAGAAGTTGGTTATGATAAAATCACTCAGAAAATTAGTTTGAACTGGAATGAAAGTCATACAGCCAAAATGAGGGAAAACGCCAAATATTTTATCCGGAAAATGAATAAAGCGAATGGAGGAACCAGAAGTCATTTCCTGTTCAATAATGGTTTTGGAGCAGATATTTGTTATCATCCCCTTGGTGGATGTGTATTAGGAGAAGCTACCAATGAATTTGGAAAGCTAAAGAATCATGAAAACCTGTATGTGCTTGATGGATCTTTGATTCCCGGTACTATTGGAGTTAATCCGTTTGTAACGATTACAGCTATTGCTGAATATTGTATTGAAAATCTGATCCGTCAGAATGAATTTGCTTAAGGCAGCGTTTTTACTTCTGTAAGATATTTACGGATATCTGTTTCATGCTCAAAAGGATATTCAAAATTCAGTTCTTCTGCTAAAGCAGTTCCCAGTTCGTGAACAACATCAGCAAAGGCAAACAGAGCGATCCAGTTTTCCTCAATATCGCTTCCTGAAAAAGTAGCTTCTACTCTATTCCACTGTTCTGCAGAAAGATATTTTTTAAAAAGCCTTCCGTGTTTATTGGTGGTTATATTATTCCAGTCATGAAAACTTGCAATATACCATTCGGTTAAAGGTACCAGATAATCTGTTCTCAATATATCTTCAGACATGAATTTAGCATAAAAAATATCACCCCGCTTAAGGCATTTCGCCACATAAGTAGTATCCCACCAGAAATCATTCAGTAGCTGCTTAAATTTCTTTTCCGTGGGTTGATGAATCATAATGGATTGATGGGTTGGAGCCTTCAGATCCTTTGTAAGACCATCTTTATCAATCAAAACCTTATACCCTACATCCCAATCATCAGGAAGTTTTTCTTCTTTCACCTCTTCGGAAAATTCTGATACCTGGTAAAGTTTAAAATCTACTTTTACATGGTCTTTATACAAAACCATCTTCATAGCATGTTTTCCATCAAAGACTGTATCATCTTCTTCAATCATGGAAATTGGCTCTCCGAAAAGACTGATCCATTCATTATTGTCTTCGTAAGCTTTTCTGCTTTGAAAAATCAACTCTACATCAAGATCACTAAAATCATCTACCGGAGCATAGGGATTGACCAATGAACTGGTTAACAGAACAGCACGGATATCAAGATTATTTTCTGCCCAGTGAATAATTTGCTCCAGCTTTTTTTCCCTTATCTTCATGCTAATAAGATTCTGATATTTTTACCCGATAGACATCGGAAGAATTCCTTTTAATAGATTCTACAAAGAAGCCACCTTCTTCAGGAATAACTTCCTTAAGATCAAAACTTTTACAATCTTTTGGTAAACCTGAAAAGATTAAAGTAAACCAAAAATCCTGCATAAAGGGAACAGGTGTCCAATAAGGAGAAATTGAAATATTCTCCGCATGAATCATTTTACTTCTATGCTCAGACTGGTTATCAAAAAGGTAGGTGGAATGCCAGATCCTGATTAAATTCCCTAAAAATGGGGATGCAGGAAAGCAACAGTGTACAATCACCTGTTTCTCTTCTTCTATTTTTGTCTGGAGAGATTCCAGGAGTTCTTTTGCAATAACCGGCTTTATAACGATTTCTTCCACCTTTTTATGAGTAATAAGTGATGAGCAATGAATAATGCTGTTGGTAATGCTTATTATTCATTGCTCATTATTAATTTTTAGTATTCTAATTCAAGCTTTTCTTTGGTATACTCCCTTACTTTTTCAGTAAGTTCAGGGTGTTCAGCCAGCTTTTGTCCGTATGATGGAACCATTTCAAGCAACTTATCTTTCCACTCTCCGTGAAGTTTCTCAGGGAAGCATTTCTCAAGAACATTAAGCATTGCCTGTACTGCTGTAGATGCGCCCGGTGAAGCACCCAGTAAAGAAGCAATGGTTCCACTTTTATTTACTACCACTTCAGTTCCGAACTCCAGTTTACCACCTAACTTATCATCTTTCTTAATGATTTGAACTCTTTGACCGGCTACTTTCAATTCCCAATCCTCTTCTTTAGCATCTTTGATAAATTCTCTTAAATGCTGCATTCTTTGAGACTTGGTCATCGCAACCTGCTGAATAAGGTATTTCGTTAAAGGAAGATTATGCCACCACGCACCAAACAGAGATCTTAAGTTTTTAGTATTAACACTTTCCGGTAAATCAAGATAGCTTCCTTCTTTCAGGAATTTTGTTGAAAACCCTGCGAAAGGTCCGAAAAGAAGAGCTTTTTCTCCATCAATAATTCTAAGATCAAGGTGTGGAACAGACATAGGGGGAGCATCTACGGTTGCCTGAGTATAAACTTTAGCCTGGTGCTTCTCTACCAATTCCTGGTTATGGGTTACCAGCCATTGCCCTGAAACCGGGAAACCTCCATATCCTTCACTTTCTTTAATATCTGAACTATCCAATAATGGAAGGGCATATCCTCCGGCACCAATGAATACAAAATCAGCATTTACTTCTTGTTTGTGATTATGGATTCTGTCCTTCACCTTCATTCCCCACTTCCCGTCTTCTCTTGGATCAATATCCTTCACTTCATGGTATAAGAATACTTCCACATTGGAATCTTCCAACAGGTGCCTGCCCATTTTTCTAGTTAATGTCCCGAAGTTGACATCTGTACCCATATCCATTTTGGTTGCAGCCATTATTTCAGATTTGTTTCTCTTACTCATGACCAATGGGATCCATTCTCTCAACTTATCATGATCTGTAGAAAACTCCATTCCTGAGAAAAGAACTGATTCTGACATTTTATCATGACGCTTTTTAAGATATTCAGCATCTTTTTCTCCAAATACCAGACTCATGTGTGGACATGAATTGATGAAATCTTTTGGATCTTGAATATATCCTTTCGCTAATAAATAAGACCAGAACTGTTTTGAAATTTCAAATTGCTCTGCGATACTTTCAGCTTTCTTGATTTCAATACTACCATCCGGATTTTCCGGCGTATAATTTAGCTCACAAAATGCGGAGTGCCCTGTTCCGGCGTTGTTCCAAGCTGCTGTACTTTCTTTGGCAAACCTTCCTAATCTTTCGAAGATGGCAATTTCAAGTGTTGGATCAAATTCATGAAGCAGCGTTGCTAAGGTAGCGCTCATGATTCCGCCCCCTATCAGTACAACGTCGTATTTAGGTTTCGGTGTTCTGCTTGTAAGCGATTGTGACATAATTTTAAATTTTAGTTCAAATTTCGGGAAAACTTTTAAAAAGAGAAACGCGTTTAACGATTTTAACACGTTATTTTTTGTTCTGAGAGCACTTCTGAATTATGCAAGGCGATATGATGGAAAGTATCAATAAAGTAACATTGAAATGATGAATTATAAATCATGTTTTTTATTAAATTAACATTAAATTTTGACTCATATAATTCACCAAAAAGTAAGTAATTATCACATTTCCTTCCCTCATCTATTTTATATTAATTTAAGTTCATTAAAGTTTGCAATACAAAATACTTTAATCATAATAGTTTATGTACATATAATTTTTCAAAAATAAGTGAATATAAATTGAAAACAATCAAATAAAAATCACTTTTGATTGATAAAACAACAATTTAAACACTTTAAACATATAATAAAATCATAAATTAATCATTTTTTATACGTATCTTTCAATTGATTTAATACATATTCCATGAGTATTTAATTAAAATTATTTCGTAAACATATAAAAGATGAAAATTGTTAACTTCGTAAGTACATTTTTCGCTACATTGGCCTTTGCCCAAAGCGGAAGTGTAGGAATCAACACGTCCAAACCGGACCCTAGTGCAATTCTGCATATCGAAAATTTCAATGGAGTTTCTGCAACAGCCACTGCAACAGTATCAGGTGGAGCTGTAAACGGAATTACCATAACCAACGGTGGAAGTGGGTACATTACAGCCCCTACCATTAACTTTTATGGTGGCGGCCCCATTGTAAACGGGGGTACTAAAGCACGGGCTACGGCTAATATCTCTAATGGAGCCATAACCAGTATCACCATTAATAATGGAGGAAGCGGTTATACTAGTGCTCCCACATTAGTTATCTCAGGAGGAAGTAAAGGATTGCTATTTCCTAACCTCAATATTACTAATCTCAACAGCACAACTTCTCCTGTAGCATCTCCCGCTAATGCCCTTATTGGTTTTAATGGAGGAAGTAATGCTAATAATAAAGCATTACATATCTTTAACGGAACTATCAACCAATGGCAAAGTACTATTGATGCTGAAAACACCCCTAAGGTTGCTTATCTGGATTTCACAGGAAACCTCTCTGCATTGGATAATGCTGTTGCCGGCGCTAACACTCAATTATTAGTTAATCCTCCGGCGGTATCTGGTGTATCTAACATCAATGGTTTCAAAGTAGTTCAAAATCCTAGTTCAGGAGGATATTCTCTGGTTCTCCCTCAAGGAAACTATCTGGTAGAAGTGAATCTTAATCTAAATTCGCCCCAGGAAAGCCCTTCCGGCCAAGGAGGTACAGCTCCTCTTTCAGGAAGTAGTTATTATCTGATGGGGTATTTTATAGATTTCACCAACGATCTGTATAATAATACAAGTAATACGTTCGTATCAGGAGCTAATACAAGAAAGGAAGTTCCCATTGTTTCTAAAGTAAATACCAATCATTTAGCAACATGGTCCTATTATTACAGTGTTCCCGTGAATGCCAATGCTAATCTCATTGGAGGGTTAAGGTTACGATTGGGAAGAATGCAGAACAGTACGTTTTATGATCTTGTCAACGTGATTCCAACCGGATCTTACATTAAAATATCACAACTTTAAAAACAAAACACATGAAAAAAGGTTATATTCTCCTATTATTTATTTTAACACAAATAATATATGCGCAAGTAGGAATTGGGAAATCTACTATTAATAGTTCAGCTGTATTGGAAGTATCTGAATCTACCAATAAAGGAGTTCTTCTTCCCAGAGTTGACATCATAGACATATTGAACAATATTACTCCTGTTCCAAATCCTACAGAAGGTCTTGTTGTATATAATAAAGGGAATTCTATCAGCCCTGGGCTTTATATATGGAAAAACAACCGATGGACTCAGATCGCTGACACTTACAATCTGGTAAGTTATATGATGCTTCAACGTACTACAGATTATGCAATATTGGGAAACTTGGCTAACGGTACTTTTAAAAACTTCACCGATGCTGCTTTTACAGTTGTTTCAAATGATATTGGAGCATCTTACAACACAACGTCAGGAGTCATTACACTTCCTGGAAATAGTGGCTATCTGGTCAACGTATGCCTTAATATAAGAACAGCATTGGAAAGCAGTACTGCCGGAATCGGAGGTACCCCTGTACATTTACACCAATATCTTGTAAAGCTTGTAGATCCCGTTTCGGGAACTCAATATGGAAAAACAATAAGCATCAATGCACAATCAATTGCGAGTAATAAAACACATACGTTAAATATGAGCTTTTCTTTTGTATCTACCTCAGCAACCCCCATTACATTAGTTCCTTCTATTGCCCATGATGCAGGAGGGACTTATCAGCAGGGAGCAGGAGGAACAACTCCCAATAACGGAGAAATTATTATCACCAACGCTAAATTTGACATTCAAAGATCAGCCCTTAATCAATAACTACTATTACAATGAAAAACTATATTTATCTTGCTTGTATAGCTATAATACTGTTTAGTACGAGCGTGAAAGCGCAAGTTGGTATTAATACAACCAATCCCAGCGCAAGCAGTGTCCTAGACATTAATTCATCCACCAAAGGAGTACTCTTCCCTCAATATGATCTTACGGTACTCAATAGTACATCAACACCTATTGCTAATCCAGCGGATGGTCTGATGATTTATAATAAAGGAGGAGCCTCTACTTTTCCTAAAGGATATTATGTATGGATCAGAGATCAATGGCAACGTTTTATACTTGCCGGAACAGAGCCTCAATCTATGTCATTAATCATCAATTCAGGCATTTTAGTTCCTACCGGAAGTACAAATAATACACTTACCAACTTCACCGTAGCTGCAAATAAAATTACGGGTGCTTCACTAGGATCTGATACTTCTACCATTACGTTACCAGCTGGAACTTATATCCTTCGATATTCTGTAGACTCTAGTAATGCCAATAACAATAATGGAACAACCAATACACAATACCTGTCTCAAAACTTCACATGCACACGATCATATATGATCAATGCAGTAACAGGTACCAATATTACGGAAACCAACAGAATGTGTCAATTATCAAGCTCTTTTACTTTTTTCCAGGGAAGTTATTTTTTAACGTTGGCGGCACCAACCACTATTCGTCAAAAATTTGAATTTGATACAGGCAACGGATTTACAGCCAGCAATCTGAATGTACGTTCATCATTGGCTCTTGTTATTACTAAAATGAGCCAATAAAAAAGACTTAAGTAAACGACTACTTAAGTCTTCAATATAAGTGTTAAAACAAGGTTCCAATTATAGAACCTTGTTTTTTAATTTAGTTTTGCTGTCAGTTTTTTAAACTGTTTTTCGGCATTTTTACCTTCATAAAGAATGGCATATACCGTATCAATAATCGGCAATTTCAGATTTTTCTGTTTTGAAGTCTTGTAAATGGATTGTGCGGCATAATATCCTTCCGCGACCATGTTCATAGACTGGATTGCTGATTTCACAGTATATCCTTTTCCGATAAGGTTTCCAAGGTTTCTGTTTCTTGAGAACAATGAGTAAGCGGTTACCAGAAGATCTCCCAGGTAAGCACTTTCGTTTACATCTCTAGGTGCTTCATAGATTGCTTCTAAGAAGATTTCCATTTCACGGATCGCATTAGATACAAAAACGGCAGTGAAGTTATCTCCATATCCTAATCCGCTTGCAATTCCTGCTCCGATAGCAAAAATGTTTTTAAGAATGGCACTGTACTCATTTCCAAGAATATCTTTACTGGTTTGTACCTTAATAAAATCTGAACTGAAAATTCCTTCCAGCTTTTCTGCTGTTTCATCTTCTACGGTAGCAATGGTAAGGTAAGAAAGCCTTTCCATCGCAACCTCTTCTGCATGACAAGGTCCTGCAATGACCGCCTGGTTTCTGAAACCGATCTTAAATTCATCACGCAGGTAATGGGCTACCACATCATTTACTTTAGGAATAATCCCCTTGATTGCAGAAACAAAGATTTTATCTGAATAATCACAAGTCATCTTATCCAAAGTATCTGACAGGTAAATGGAAGGTGTTGCCAAAACAATGACATCACACGCAGAAACCAGTTCATTAATATCTGTGGTCAGTTTTAAACTCTTCAGATTAAAATGAGCAGCAGTAAGATAAGTCGGGTTATGTCCTCGAAGCTCAATAGCTCCTTTTACAAACTCACTCCTTACACACCAATGCACCACTTTGCAATTTTCAACAAGCATTTTTACGATAGCAGTTGCAAAACTTCCGCTTCCTACTACTCCTACAGAAACATCCTTTTTAGTCTTTTTTGGATTCGAAGATTCTGAAATAATTTTCTTTTTAGCCATAATTGGAATGTGAACTGCAAATATATTAAACAAAGATTTAACAGAATACTTTAAGGCATGATAAAAACCATTTTCTGAAAAAAATAATGCTTCAACACAATTAAATATACAATTAAGCGTTAGATACAGAAAAAACTGAATTTTAACTAAAAATAACCAACAAAACTTATTTTTAATTAAATTTGCAGCTGAAAACCGTTTTAAATATTCTAAGAGAAGAAATATGAAAAAATTTCTAAACAGCAAGAAGAACGTAAACATTCTCCTGGGAGGACTTTTACTAGTAGTTTTTGCACAAGGTATCTTCATTGCCAAACTTTTCTCAGAGAAGGATGACAAGACCTACGCAGTAAACCTTGTAAAAATAAACACTGAAAAAGACAGTGTAGATTATCTGAAAATGAAAACTGATCTTACGCTGGTAGATCAGACCGTTGCCCAACTGAATTCTTTCCTGAAGTCTAAAGACATTTCAAATGAAAAGCTAATGATGCTTAATCAGGACAGTATTGCCAATTCTATTTATCTTTCCAAACAGGCTAACCGATACAGCCAATACCTGATGAACCTACAGAAAAAACTGATGGAGGTTCCATTAGGAATGCCTACAGATGGATATATTTCATCTAATTTCGGGATCAGAAAAAATCCTATTCCATTTAGAACTGTTTTTGCTTCGGTAAAATCGAGTGCTCCTACAGAAGCTAAACCTGTTGCGGCGGCACCAAAGCCGGAAGCTAAAGCCGAACCTGTAGAAAAAATCGTTGAATTAACAGACAGTTATGGAAATAAAAGAGAAGTTAAAGTGATGGTGACTCCAAAAGCAGCTCCTGTAGCTTCTGCACCGGCTGCTTCAACTCCTGCTACAAAAGCTGTTGCAGGAACAACTACTTCTAAAGCAGCTCCTATGGAAAGAAATAATCCTCCAGCTGAAGCGGACCAGATGCAATTCCATAAAGGACTGGATATTGCCGTTGCATTCGGTTCTGATGTAAGAGCCGCCGCCGCGGGAACCGTTATTTTCTCCGGGCAGAAAGGTGGTTATGGGAATTGTGTCATTGTTTCTCATGGAAACGGACTGGCTACTCTTTATGGACATTTATCACAGCTTGTTTCTAAAGTGAATGATAAAGTAAAAGTAGGTCAGGTGATTGCTAAATCAGGGAACTCCGGACGTTCTACAGGACCTCATCTTCATTATGAAGTACATAAAAACAATACTCCGGTAAATCCGAAGTTGTTTATGAATCTATAAAAGAAAGCTGTCTCTAATGAGGCAGCTTTTTTTGGCTCTAAAAGATAAATAATGTGTAGTAGTATTGCTGATCTTGCAGGCTTCACAGGTTTTTCAAGGATTACATTAGTTTTTCCCTTATAAATCTGTGAAATCAGCGAGAAATTATTTTAGAATCTTAAGCGTTCCTTTTGGATGAGTAAAGGTACCATCTGGTCCTGCAATATTGGAATACACTATATTTTTATTGTAATCCTGAATATGGGTTACATTGAATCCCAAATGAGGCTCATGCCAGTACACCATAAAAATATTCTTTGCTACTTCTACTGCTGTATACTCTACAGTATCTGTACTGTTTTTTGAGCTTCCGGCAGTTCCGGTGAATGTCATTGTTTTGTTGTCTTTAAAATCCAGAAGGAATTTTACAGCTCCAAAATCAACTTCTACTTTCTTACCGATAGCTGGATATGGTGATTTTAAATCCCAATCCATTTCACCTAAGAAAACTTTCACCCCCATTTCCAATTCATCTTTTCCTGGAAGATTTGGATATTTCTTTACCATAAAATCTACAATAGCCGCTGTAGTTTTATTTTCTGTAACCGCTTTCTTATAATTTTCAAGGTAAGTTTTAACGAAATCCAAAGATGCAGGAGATACAGACTGTTTGGCAAAATGTGACGGAATTACCTGTTCAGGTTTCAAAGATTTCATAGCATCAATCTGCTCAATCCACTGGTCAATAGCTTTTACATTCTGAGTATCTGCCATCCAAAGATGAGAATCTACAGAAACCGAAATTCCTCCTGCAACAGTTTTAATAGATGGAATCCAAAGAAAGCTGTGAGCAGGATCTTCAGGATTCTGTCTGATTTCAATTGTATTTCCTTCAAGATCTGGAATGGAAGTCACTGCTTCCGGAACAATAATTTCTGAAGGAGCATCTGCTTTTAATTGCGGTTTCCAAACTGCCAGTTTATCATCCTTTGAAGCGGAAATAAGATAAGCCGTCTGTGCTGTAGAAATAACTTTTACGTTGGGAAAAGCTTTTTTAATGACATCTAATCCAAAATAAAAATCCGGGTCACTATGAGAAATAAAAACGGTTTTCAGGTTTTTTCCCGTTGCTTTTATTTCTTTTACTAACTGTTCTGCGTATTGCTTTTGAAACTGAGCGTCAATAAGCATAGCATCTTTATCACCGTAAATAATGGTAGAAGTAATTGGAAATATTGCCTTGGTTCCGGGATTATAGACTTTAACTTTCAGATTCCCTGCAAATATGCTGATGAAACCTAAAATAGTCACTAATGATAATAGCTTTCTTTTTAACATTTTGTTCTTTTTAGATTAATAGGCTGCTGTGAAGCGTTCACGGATATGGTTATTCTGTTCCAGTTCATCCACTAAAGCTACGGCTACATCTTCTACTGAAAGACGGCTTCTTCCTTCTGCATCAAAAACAGGTGTTTCTAAAGATGTTCTGTATTGGCCCGTTCTTGATCCTACATTAGCCTGATTCATTTCCACTGCAGGACTGAAGAATGTCCAATCTAAGGTATTATTTCCCTTGATTTTGTTTAAATAATCTCTTGCAGCAGTTGCTCCCGGTTTGTAAGCATCCGGAAAATCCGGTGTATCTACGATCTGAACATTATCCGGTGTGTAAAGGCTTCCTGCTCCACCTACTACAATCAGTCTTTTTACTCCTGATTCTTCTACTGCTTTTTCAATATTTTCAGAACCATTCAAAAAGTCATTGTAAAGATTTGGGTTGGTCCACCCTGCATTAAAAGCACTGATTACAGCATCGCTTCCTTTTAAAGCTTCTGCCAATTCTGATACATTGTTTACATCAACACTTTTTGCCGTTACATTTTCCTGTGTTTTTACTTTAGACGCATCTCTTACTAAAGCTTCTACTGCATATCCTCTGTCTGATAATTCTGTTACGATGTGTGCTCCTACAAATCCGGTTGCACCAATTACTGCTACTTTTTTCATAATGTTTTATGTTTAATTAAATTGTAATGAATTTTGTTACATTTATAGATAAAAAATTTTTATTCGAACTGTTCTGCGAATTCCTGCAAAGATTTATCTCCTAAAAATTGACTTACCAACTGATCTGTTTCTTCAAACAGTGTATTTAAATGATTGTTAATTTCTTTTCCAACACTACAGGCAGGATTAGGGTTCTGATTTTTCTTTCCTAATACTTCTGTATTCTTTACTGATCTGTAAATCTCAGAAATCGTAATATTTTCAGCATCTTTAGCCAAATGGCTTCCTCCTTCTTTCCCTTGTCTGCTGATAATTAAACCTGCTTCTCTCAAGACGCTGATTTCTTTACGTACAATAACCGGGTTTACATTGATACTACCCGCAATCCAATCAGAAGTGAGCCACTCCTGAGGACTTTTCGCCAATAAGGTCATGATATGTATTGCCGTAGCAAATCTTGTATTGTTCATTGTAATTACATTGCAAAGATAGACAAATTTTAATTGTAACAAAATATATTACAGTTAAATTTTTCTTAAAGGATTAATTTATCCAGATCCAGCAGTAAATAATTAATGTTTTGATTGATTGTTCGGGTAGCCGATTGCATCTGATTGAGCATCGCAGCCCGGTTATGAAGGTCATCTGCTCTATAATATCCACCATCACTGAAAATAACGGATTGATCTGCGGCCGCTTTATTATCATCGAACTGATAATGAAGCCATCTTTCTTTCATGTTTCCGATAATGGAACGTTCTTCTCTATTGGAAAATTTCTTTTCGGTATACATATACCAGATAAATGGTGGAAAGTTTGGCGATTCCAATTTACCTTTCCAAATATCTCTCAAAAGGTTTCTCTGATGAATAAATTCTACCTTTTTCCCTTTCGGATTAAGCGTTGCTAAACCAAAACCTGCTCCCAGCACCCCACCTCCAATATCAATAGCATTGCTCCAGCCTTGATCTCCAACAATTCCTCCGGCAATAGAGGCAGCTGCACCTGTAATGATAGAATATAGAATCAATTTATTATTTCTGGAAGAATTAAGATTATCCACATAATTGCCTATCTGCGCTACTCTTTCGCCTTCGCAATCGAATTCTGCAGCTACCGCATCCAATTCAGTAAGGGCAATGGTGATTTTACTATTGATTTTTGTCTTTAACTGTAAAACTTTAACCTGAGAAGCCAAGGATGAATCTTTTTTAAGGTCCATAATCTGATGAACTTCATCCAGATTATCCAAAGCATTTAAAATTAAAATACTCTGGTCAGAAAACATTTCTTTCAGCTCTTTATTGGCTTCTAAAATAGAATCCGAATTGTGGGAAGGGACTTTATTACTATAGTTATATTTAAAAGGAGCTTTACAATAACTATCCTTCAGAGTAAGTATATTCTGTTGAATAGTCTGATTCTTCCTGGAAACACAAGAAGTCAGCAGACCGAAAACGATAAAGAGGGAAAACAGCTTTTTCATTCAAACCAATTTTTGTGCAATAGCTGAATCATTGTGAGAAATCATCAATACGAATATAGTACAAATAAAAAAAATTACCTGAAATCAGGTAATCTTTTAATTTATTTTTAAGCCGGATTATTTAATCCCCAATAATTCCACTTCGAAAACAAGGGTACTGTTTGGTCCGATTTCTTTGCTGATCTCCTGATCTCCGTACGCTAAATGCGGTGGAATAATCAGCCTCCACTTACTTCCTACTGGCATTAGCTGAAGCGCTTCTGTCCATCCGGAAATCACTCTATTCAAAGGAAAAGATGCTGGAGTTCCTCTTTTTACAGAACTATCGAAAACTTTACCGGAAATGGTAGTTCCATGATAGTGGCATTTTACAGTAGATTTTGGTCCTGGCTTTGCCCCATCTCCTTCTGTAATAATTTCATATTGTAAGCCGCTTGGTAATTGAACAACGCTCTCTCTCTTACCATACTCTTCCATATATTCTTTCCCGTCATTAAGATTCTTTTCGGCTAATTCTTTTTTACGCTTAAATAACAAATCTGCTACTCCCATATTATAATTTTTTACAAAGATAAGGCTTTTTGGAGTTGAAAGATGGAAGCTGAGAGGTGGAAGTTCAAACTTTAAGTATGTGAGCCGGCATCAATTCGTATTATCAACTTTATTAAACAGGCGTTCATAAAAATACTTTAATCATTGATATTCAATTATTTAAAAGTATATCTATAAAAATTATATAGTTTCGCTACCGCCCTCTTCCAGCATTCGCCCTTTCTCATTCATAAAATTCAAATAATTGTAATAATTCCTTAACACAAATTCCGAAACTTGGCGTTATAATTGGATTTAAAAACTAAATGCCAAATCCGATATTATATAATAAGAAGTTTGATGAGCTTAATGAAGAGGAAAAAAAACTTCTGGAAATCAATAAAAAATCGATTGCTGATTTTGTTGAGCAGTCCTCTTCTATAAGTGACGTCAATTATGCTACCAGAAATGCCCATGCGAAAACATATGCTGTTGCTAAGGGAATTTTTTGGGTGGATCCCAATATTCCGGAATTTCTCAAACCTTTTTTTGATAAAGAGAAATTTAATTTGTTTGTAAGGCTTTCCAATGCACAATTGAAAATTACAAATTCTAAAAGGGATATTCCAGCTTATGGCTTTGCAGTGCAAATCAGGGATGAGAATAATAATCTGCTTTCCAATTATCCATTGGTAAACTTTCCATTGTTCCCAGTTAATTCAGTTTCAACATTTCTAAAACTATTTACTGCCGTCAATCTTTCTTATATCAAAAAGTGGAGCAGTTTATTTTCAATTATAACACAAGCCATTAAAGTTATTCCATCTGTTTTTACAGGTTCATTTATCAGAAATACATTAAAGCTATTCAGTAAGAGAAATGATTTTATTCTCTCTTTTGATTATCATTCTGTAGGGGCTTACCGCCTGGGAGATTATATGATGAAAATAAAGCTCAGTCCTAAGTCTGTTAATAAAAATATGGACAAGAAACAAAACATGAAAAAGGCTTTAAAGAATTATTTTCAGAGGAATGATTTTACCGCCGATGTTTTGATTCAGCTGTGCTGTGATCTGAAAGACCAACCCATCAACAAATTGAATGTAGAATGGAAAAATTCGCCCTACATCAAGATTGGTGAAGTTAAAATAGAAAAGAATTCTTTACTGGATCCCCGAGATTGTAGTAATGAACTTCTTTCATTTAATCCGTTTGAAAGTAAGATGATCTTTCAACCCGTAGGAAAAATTCAAAAATTAAGGGATAGTGCTTATAAAGTATCTGTTCAGACCAGAAGAAAGATCAATACCCTTTTGCATGGGAAGAAAAGTGAGTTGTAATTATTCAGAAATGTATATAAGTATTTTCTTTAGCACCACTATTTAAACTATCAACATGTTCATCAACAAAAAAAGACTATTATTACAGTCTTTTTTTATTATTTCTATTACTTAGATGCTTTAAAATCTAGATGCTTTCATTTTACTTTTCGGGCTTTGCTACTCTCAATTGATGATCCATCCTTTTTGAGATAAACTATAAATTTCAATAAAGATGAAAAACTTCATTCATATAAAACATACAAAATATTCTAATAGCTATTTTTAATTGTTGATATACTTATAAGTGCTCGTTCCCAAAACCTTTCCAGTAACACCATCTAATTTGATGATTTCGACAAGATTTGATTTTTTTAAATGCTCAATTTCCCATACCGGCTTATCATTCTCTATTTTTCTTGAAATCTCATTGTGCCAGCCTGTACTTTGTAATATGGGGCCCTTATCTATTTTTATTCCATGTGTTTCACAAAATTTCAGAATATTTTCAAATGTAAATTTATATGGTTTATCATGATCTATTTCTTTAATCAAATTTCCATTTTCATCAAACTCGTACCAGATACCTTTTTTAAAATTACCCCAAACGTTTAAAGCTATTCCTTTATATTTTATATTACCGGATGGGTAATAATCCTTAAATATTTTAAAGTATGAGTCATATGGAGTCTCATAGTATGCTGCACCTGCTTTCACCTTGACCATTTCTATATATGTGCCATTTTTTAAAGTTATAAAAACAGTATTTGATATATTTTTTTTTAAGCTATTGTATTTAATGGTATCAAATCTTTCAAATTTATTGTCTATTTCTGGAATCATAAGTGCGTTATTTTGTGCTTTACAGGAAGTCATCATTAAAATCAATAAAAAAATATACTTTTTCATAAATTATTTATTTTAGAATTTGTTTTTTCCCACTGCCATTTCCATAGGCTGTATCTAGGATTGCTGTTGATATGAGAATAATCCATGATATTTTCTGTTTCACCGTATATATAGGTATATTCTGCATTGGGATCTGCTACATTATTGGTAAAACTGTGCGGGACGCCTTTAGTATGCAAAAATTCATGGGCTGCAGTTTCATCGCTTTTTCTTGGAAAAAGAATGACAAAATCATCATGGGCATACCCATTCAGACCTTTATATATGTTTGACTTATCTTTACAACCACCACTTTCTCCCAGATAGAAAGCCACAAAATACTTACTGTATTTATACTCATTTTCTTTTTTGCTTTTAAGATCTTCTTTTAACTTTCCGTTAAGATAGAGAACCAGATTTAAATATCCATCAGCATGAATGAGAGGAATCTGATTTTCATCATCATAATAGGCCAATATTCTGTTTTTATCTACATATTTTCCTCCGTGTTGCAAATTTGAATCAGAGGATAAATCTAACGAATAAGTTTGTACTTCCGTTTCAATTAATGCATGTCGAAGATATTTTTCAAATAATTGTTTTTGACCTGAAGAACTTCCAGACAGTTTTCCATTAATATTAGTATCAACATCAACTAATAAAACTTTAGCTTTCTTCCTCTTCGAAGCATCATTTGCCCAGACTTTTAATTTTCCAGCCAGCTGTTTTACTTCTTTTCCTTCTTCATTCTTAGATACAGCATACACTTCTATACTCTGGTCAGTGTTGAATTCCTTCAGACATTCTATGTTTACATAGTCCTTCAGATCATGCTTTCCTATAGATTTTGTAGCGATTTCCATTGGATATATTTTAAAATGGGGATTCTCCTTAAATCTTAAGGTCTGTGGCTCTTGGTCCACTTCCACAATAAGACTTAACAAAGCTTTCGTATTGTTAAAACCAGAAGCTTTAAGATTCCCAGATTCATCCTTGATACGGGTGGGATACAATGAAAGCCATGAGCAGAAATAATCCTCAGCATTGCCATCTGCTTTTTTCCTCCAAGGGATGCTGTATACCCCATATTCATTCCTGAGCCTGGCAAACATAGAGGAAGATACTTTAAAATCCCCCTCATATTCATTAATATCAGTTTCCAATATTGTCAAAGCTTTTTCTTTTTTATTCTTCTTTTTCTTATACTGGTCGGCTGCCAAGTCTTTATAATGTTTATCCCCAAAATTAGTAGTTTCCCCAAGCCTCATCCAATCAAATCCGTAATCCTCACCTTTCCAATTGTTTTTTGGCCTGAACTGTACAAAACATTTTGCAGTTAAATCTATAGCTGGTGCATATTTGGGTATTCCGTAACTAACCCCTCCTTTTACTCCTATTTCTGTAATTGAATTCCCTGCAGTAGTGATAATGTTTTCATTGGAATACATGCTGTGTCCTTCCTGAGAAATCTTGGTATAGCTCCCTTTTACAATTCTCGTTCTGCTCATGGTATAGAAATTAGAGGTTATTGTTTCTTTCTATAGTATCATAAGCAATGAGGAGCCTGAACGGCTCTGAATTTAAGATGTGTTTTTTCATAAAGTGTGTTTTTTAAATCAATAACTCTCTAAATTTAGAAATATTATTTTATTAGAAGATGTTTTTTTTCATAAATATCTAAAAGTGTAGTAATTCTACGGCTATTATTTATAGTTGTATTACTCCTATTAAATTAAAAATGCCACGGATACACTTATAATTTGTGCATTCGTGGCAAGGAAAACCTTTGAATCTCTACTCTCGGTTTTATTCCTTTATCTAAATTTACGTTCCTCTTCTTTTATAGCAAGATCATTGATGCTGGCATATCTTTTAGCCATCAAGCCATTCTCATCAAACTCCCAGTTCTCATTTCCATAAGCTCTAAACCAATTTCCTTCCTTAGTCTGATATTCATATTCAAAACGAACCGCAATACGGTTTTCAGTGTGTGCCCAATATTCTTTCTTAAGTTTATAATTGAGTTCTTTTTCCCATTTCTTCTGAAGAAATACAATAATCTCTTCTCTTCCATTGACAAATGTATCTCTGTTTCTCCATTCGCTGTCTATTGTATAAGCTTTGGAAACTTTTTCAGGATCCTGACTGTTCCAGGCATCTTCTGCCATTTGAATTTTTTGCTTTGCCGTTTCAAGAGTGAAAGGCGGAAGCGGATGTTTTTGTTCCATTGTTTAAGGGATTAATTGGGTGACTATTTTTTTTGATTTCTCTATCAGCTCATTCGATTTATAAAGCTGGCTTTCTATAATGCTGCTTTCAAAAAGCATATAAATATGATCAGAAAGATCATCGTCTTTCAATAATTCCAGAAAGTAATTTCTAAGATCAGCTTTATGGGACTGGATCACGTTTAGAATTTTAATATTATCTGTGGGGATTTCTGATAAAATGTTCAGAAAGCTGCAACCTCTGAAATTTTCTTTTTTGTTCATATAGATCAGAAAATCAAAAGCATTCATAATCTTTGAATAAAGATCTTCTGACTGGGCAGAAAAAGTATGAAGCTCATGGAACCAATATTCGTGTCTTACATTGAGGAATTCTACACATAAGTCTTCCTTTGATTTAAAATGAAGGTAAAAGCTTGCTTTAGCCACCTCAGATTCTGAAATAATCTGATTGATTCCTGTTGAATTATATCCTTGCTTTGCAAACAAATTGAAAGTGGTTGCGATAATTCTTTCCCTTGGAGATTTCATATTGCTTTCTTTTATAGAACAAATGTATGAAAAAAAACAACAGACAGACAGATCTGTCTATTTTATTTTTAAAAAAAAGAAAGAATGTTGAAACACGAAAGACACAAAGTTATCTGCTTACATTATGCTTTAAGGCGCAAGAATTTCTTTACATCTTGTATTTTCCAATAAAAAAAACCTCTGGAATTTAATTCCAGAGGTTTTTTTTATATTTTTTTGTATGTTATTTTTTTTCTAATTCTTCTTTTTTATCCTCCTCTTTTTCAGGGAAGATAACAGATAGAAGAACAGAAATCACCAATACTCCACCTACAATTCCTAATGAAATTGGGGAAGGGATATGAATCCATGGTGCAATAAGCATCTTAACTCCGATGAATGAAAGGATAATTGCCAATCCGTACGGAAGCTTGCTGAACATGTGGATAAAGTTGGCCAATAGGAAATATAATGATCTAAGACCTAAAATAGCAAAGATATTTGATGTGTACAGGATAAACGGGTCATTTGAAATGGCAAAGATCGCCGGAATGGAATCTACTGCGAAAAGAACGTCCGTAAATTCAATTACACCTACAACCACTAATAGTGGTGTAGCCATTTTAATCCCATTCTGAATCGTGAAGAACTTATCCCCATCATAATTATCAGAAACTTTCCAAAAGCTTTTGATTAGTCTTGCTCCTGCTGTATTACTATAGTCTTCATCATCATCATCTCCTCCGTCACCCCATGATTTGATTCCCGCATATACAAGGAATAAACCGAATAAGGTCATTACAACATTAATTTTTACTGCTTCTCCGAAAATGTTCATTTCAGGAAGATATGTAAGGTTAATCAGGCCAACTCCCGCAAAGATAAATATCGCTCTGAAGATCAATGCTCCGATAATTCCCCAGAAAAGCACTTTATGGTGAAGGAATTTCGGAACTTTAAAGAATCCGAAAACAAGGATAAATACGAATAAGTTATCTACAGAAAGGGCTTTTTCAATCCAATAAGCCGCCTGATACTGGGTAAACTTTTCTACTGCCAGGGCATGACTTTCAGGGGTACCGTCTGTATTGAAAACCCAATACACAACGCCCGAGAATATCATAGACAGTGAGATCCATACAATAGACCAGATGGTAGCTTCTTTGGAAGAAACTTCATGGCTTTTTTTGTTGAAAACTCCTAAATCCAGGAGTAACATGATAACGACTGTTACCGCAAATCCCCACACCAAGCCAGGGTGCAGATCTAAAATACTTTGATGTTCCACTTGAGTTATGTTATTATATGATAAAAGCAATAGATGTACAGAGTACAAATATTGCTATTTTATTTCACTTTTATGTATAAACGATTATAAATAATTCATCTGTACGGTTTGGATCGTCTGCTCCAGTTTTCTATCTGCTGTAGGATCTCCAATCGCATTGAATTTCCACTCTCCATTTCTTCTGTAGAAAACACCCATTACCATAGCAACATGTCCTTTGAAAGAAGCATCATTCGCAATATCATATTTAGCAAAAACCTCCTTTACGTTCGTTGGAGTTCCTTCATAAATACGGATAGAAGCAAAAGGAATAGTTCCAAAATCCTGGCCTCTGTAGCTGTTTAATACCATTGCTACGTGATCTACATTAGAATCAAGGTTACTGAAATCAACAGTAATTACTTCGTTATCTAAACCATCGTCTCCATCTACGTCACCAGTAAGGTCGTCTCCACTGTGTCTTACAGATCCATTTTTAGATTTCAGGTTTCCGAAATAGATCACTTCCGTTACATTTTTATTGGAATCATATAAAATACAGCTTCCGTCTAAGTCTACTGCCTCTTTTTTAGTTCCGAAAAATCCTTTTTTTTCAATTGCTCCCCAGTTGATTCCTACACAAGCCTGGGAAAGTTCAGCTCCGTTTTCTTTTTTAAGGTTGATTCTCTGACCTTTTTGTAAGTTGATAGCCATCTTTTTATGTTTAGTTGTTATTTACATTTTTTGCGAAAAGCCAATACGCTTAACCGCTTGTTTCAAATTTCGTATTATTGATTATTCAGGTTTAGATTAAGCATCGCCCGCAGAATATTTGTTTCTTCATCGAAATCAAATATCTTGCTCATAATGTCTATATTTTCTAAATTTTTGATATAATCTTTCAAGACTCCTTCTACCTCTGGAGGTAAATTGCGTTTTCTTTCATTCATTGTATTTTCCAGCTGTTCGTTTTTATTCTTAAGCTGATCTATAATGGTACTCTGATTAGACTGGTTTTCAGAAGTGTCAAGCTTATCCAAATCCTTATCGAAAAGATAAAGCTTTTTATCATCTACACTGAAAATAAAATAATCATCAGACTGAAAGATCTTGAAAAGTTCATATTCATGAGTTCCGATCACATAGCCACAGACAAAACGGACTTTAAATCCTTGTATGTTCAACCTTCCCAACAGTTTTCTTTCAATAGAATAATCTTTATACTGATAGGCGGGAAAAGATTCGGCTTTCAGCAGAGATTCATCTGCCTCTAACCTGTAAAATTCCTTTGCATATTTTTTATGAAAGTAGAGAACATTTTCCCAATTGGCTGTAAAGATATCTTCCGTAAGGTCTTTATACAGAGCTTTCATATGTTGTGAAAATATACCACTGTACATTTTCCTATCGGTCTGAAAACTATCTGCCTGTCTTTCTTCAAAACCTGAAATATATTTTTTGTTGATGTCAATTTCATTAAGGACCGCCAGCATATCATTTTCCTTCTGTCTTTTTATTTTGGTCAAAAGCTCAATGAGACTGTCGGTATACTGTAAGTGGAAAAGCTCAAGTTTATTGTAATCAAGGGCCGTATTTTCCTGGAACAGATTGTGGATAATATCGGTTTTGATGTAAATGGATATTATATCAATATGTTCAAAAAAATTAGCCAGAAGTTTAAGTCTTGTTAACCTTCTTTTGCTCTGTGACAATATGGTTGCTGCATCTTCCCCCACCGTAGTACCCTATAAATTAACCTCTGACATTCGCTTTTAATTCGTGCTCTAATGTCTGAAGATCCTGATCCAGCTTTCTTCTGTTATCAGCTCCCTGTTTCTGAATCTGTTTCACTTCATTTAATGTGTTGATCAGCATTGAAGTTGTTTCTTTCAATGTTTCTACAGAGACAATAGTTTGTTCATTGGCTCTTGCCACGTTAATTGAGTTCTGACCAAGACGCTCTGCATTCTTTCTTAAAATCTCTTCTGTAGTAGAAGATACTTTCTGCTGGATTTCAATATTCTGCTGCTGTCTGTACATCGCAACGGCAAGTGAAAGCTGGTTTTTCCATACAGGAAGTGTAGTGGTAAGAATAGTCTGCGCTTTTTCTGCAATAGAAACGTTGTTATTCTGAACCAGTCTGATCTGTGGAAGTGACTGCATCATAATTACACGTACCACCTTAAGATCAGCCATTCTGCGGTCTAATCTTGCAATAAAGTCTCTCTTATCGGCAATCTGATAATCCTGGAAACTCTCAGGGCTTGCCTCCATCTGAGCTAATTCTACAGCAGCTCTTTCCATTCTGATATTTCCTGCAATCACAAGGTCCTCAATTTGCTTGATAGAGTTTACATTGCTTTCAAAAATAGTCTGAAGCACTGCATTATCCTTTGTAGAAGTGATGATTCCTGCATTTACTTTATAAGAGATCTGCTCAATATTATTGATGATCTTGTCATATTTTGTAAACAAATTTTCTACCTGAGTGATTACCTTCTTCATGAATGGCAATTTGCTCAGGAAACTTTTTACTTTATTTCCGTTCAGTTCCTCTACATCTACATAGTTCAGCTCTACCAAAAGGTCATTGATCAATCCACCAACTTCTCCTGAGTTAGATCTTCTTACATTCCCTAAGAAACTATCACTCTGATTGGTTAATGTTTTCTGAAGTTCAGCTCCGAAATTTACAATAGATCCCGGATTAGCTTCATCAATAGAGTTCGCTAAAACTTCATATTTCTGGCGTTCTTCTGACTGTAACTGAGTCAAATTTACATTTCCTTCTCTGTCTACCAATACTGCTGGCGCTGCATTTTGAACAGGCTGAGCCGGTGTTGGAGGAACCATTGGAGTAGGTTCAAATGTTCTAAGAGGTTCAATTGATCCTAGTGGATCTATCGGTTGATTTTCTTGATTGTCCATAATTACTTCTGATAAATTGATACAAATTTTTCAAGGCCGTCTCTCTGTCCTGCTCCTACTGCCTCAAATTTCCATTCTCCGTTTCTGTTATAGATTCTTCCGAACTCTACTGCTGTTTCGATTGAGAAATCTTCGTCCAATTCATATTTTAAGATTTCTTCATTCGTATCTGTATTGAAAATTCTGATGAAAGAATTTCTTACCTGCCCAAAGTTTTGTCTTCTTGAATCTGCATCGTGGATGGTTACTACAACCGTAATTTCCTTTACTGCATTATCAATTTTCGTAAGATCAATCTTGATCTGTTCATCATCACCAGCACCTTCTCCTGTAAGGTTATCTCCAGTGTGGACTACAGCTTTATCCGGAGATTCCAGGTTGTTATAGAAAATAAAGTGATTATCTGAAACTAGTTTTTTATCATCTCCCAGCAAAAATAAAGAAGCGTCAAGGTCAAATGCTGTTCCTGTAGAAGTATTATTGAGATCCCATCCTAAACCTACAGTGAATTTAGGGGCGTTAATATTTTCTCTTTGTCCTTTTTGTAAGTTAATAGCCATAATATAATTCCGTTTGTGTTAAAGTATTGATGTTATTTTTATATTCTTTTATTAAATGATAATTGTTACTGATGGCAAGTTCCACCAAGAGATCCATTTGCTCCTTTTTTACTTTAGACGTAAGATAATCAAAATTACTTGAATCTAAGCCTAAAATATATTTCACAATCCTGGTATTAAACTGAAAGCTGGACTTATTCATTACTTCCGCAATATGTTTTACGTTTTTCACTGCGTAATAATTGAAAAAATTCTCAATTTGAGGATCGAGATCAAAGTTCATCAGCTCAGCATAATACAGGAACATGAAATCTGCCTCCACCTCATATTCATTCAGGATTCTGTTCACAGTATATTCGTGACTCCCTGTAATTTTTATATCGTCTATAAAAATACAAAGTTTTCCTCTTAAAAAATCTTTATCAATGTAATAAGTATCATTGGCTATCAGATTTTTACGATCCTCAAAATTAAGGTTCCCATAATCTGTGATATACGTATGATTTCTGTTGATTTTAGATAAAATACTTGATTTTTTTTCCTTTTGAAACAGATAATAGTCCAAATGTTTTTTAAAGTAAAAGCATAAAAAATTGGAAGCTGTAGGAATGGCCATATAAGGACTTGGAAGCACTACAATTTCTTTATCTGTATTTAAAAGGTGTTTATTTTCGGAAATAAATCCGTCGAATAATTCTTTTGCAAATTTTTCAGCATACGACTTATCGCCATACTTGAAATAACTGTATTCTGCGGGTGAGAAAGTGAACTCATCCGCTGAATGAATGTGGTGTAAGCTGTATCTTGTGTTCATGTTTATGGTTAGTGTTTTAGTAAATGTGCGCTGAACCCGAAGTCAGTTGCTCCTTTATAATCGGCAACAGGGTTGTCTCCGATATGCAGAATCTGGTTTAATGGAAGATCTTGATTTTTAATGTTATTCTTTACTTCCTGAAAAATAAGCGGGTTCGGTTTAGAACAGTTGATTTCATCAGAATAAATATGAAAATCAATATACTGATCCAGATTTTCATGAATCAGGAACTTTCTCATCGTTTTTCCTTTGATAAATCCCGTATTGCTCAGAATATTGATAGTTTTCCCTTGATTTTTAATATCATCAAAAAAATCATGAATATTTTCAAAAATGATAACAGGTTTATATTCCAGGAACAGATTTTCACTTTCTACATAAAACTTATTTAGTTTTTCTTTATTTAAAAGCTTTACATCTACATTCAAAGCTCCTAAAATCATCAGATATATCTCAAAAGTATCTATATTTCCTCCTGTAATTTCATTAATTGTATTGCAAAGATCATCGTAATATTTTACAGTTTTGGCAACTTCGTCAATCGGTTTATCTATATTAAAAAACGAGGAGAACAGCTCAACTCTTTTTGTTTTAAATTCAGGATGAGATTTGATTAAGGTAAGCCACAGGTCAAATGAAAAATGACAGTGGTTATGAATGTCGATATCTGTTTTCAATATGTTTTAAGTTAAAAGTTTTATTTAGCTACTTGAAAAAGATTTAAAATTTATTAATCATCGAAAGTGTTTAATTTTCTATTCTTCCCAAAGATAAAATTTTTATCATAAATGCATTACTTTACGTCTCTGTTTTAAGATATTTTATGATTTGAAGAAATTCATAAAGCTCAATATGAACTGAATGAAGAGCTGTTTAATCTTTAGTTTTAAAAAATATTTATAAAAATTCTTTGGATATGAAAAAAAAATTATAATTTCGCAATCGATTAAAAATCAACAATGTCAACAAAAATGATAAATATTATAACTTTAAGTAACCCTGTCAGAGCTGTGTTCTTTGGCAGCACTGAATATTTATCTGAATAGTTCTATAGATCTTTATTACTAAAAATATAAAAGACCTGTCTATTCGGATAGGTCTTTTTTGCTGCCCCTATTTTCAGCCTTTAACCATTCAGAAAATTCTGCTGTCTGTTAAAGTGAGCCTCGAAAATAATACTCTACGTAAGATTCATTTCAATTATACGGGTTTGATCCATTCATCAATCCGGAGTCTTCGTTGTGCTCATGTTTCCGGCTCTCTTTTTCAACAGAGAATTAAAAATCAACAATTTAAATCAAACAAAATGAAAAATAACACAAGAAATATAGGGATTATAGCGCACGTTGATGCAGGAAAAACAACTTTATCAGAAAGGCTTCTTTATTATACAGGGCTTATTCATAAAATTGGAAATGTGGATGATGGAAACACCACCATGGATAAAGATATTCAGGAAAAAAACAGAGGAATAACTATTTCATCTGCTGCAGTTTCAACGCAGTGGAAAAAGGATAATAAAGTGTATATCATCAACATTATTGATACACCCGGACACATTGACTTTGCCGTAGAAGTAGAACGTTCATTAAGGGTTTTGGACAGTGTAGTTGCTGTTTTCTGTGCTTCATCAGGGGTACAGCCACAAACTGAAAATGTATGGTTTCAGGCAGAAAAACACGGGACTTCAAAGATCTGTTTCATCAATAAAATGGACAGAATCGGTGCTAATTTCTTTGCTGTTCTTGATGAGATCAGAACCAAGCTGAACGCCGTTCCACTTGCTCTTCAGATCCCCATCGGAGCTGAAGACAGTTTTGAAGGGGTGATTGATCTGATTCAGCAGAAAGCTTTATACTGGATGGATGAAAATGGAGAAACCATTATCGAGAAAGAAATTCCGGCAGACTATCAGAATGAAGCTGATGAATACAGAATGAAGCTACAGGAAACACTTGCCGAATATCATGAGGGTTTCTTTGACGTTTTTATGAATAATCAATCTGAAATAGATTCTGAGATGATGATTAAAGCGATACAGGAAGTATGCCGGTCTGGAGCTGCTGTACCAGTTCTATGTGGCTCTGCATTTAAGAATAAAGGGATTCAGCCGCTTCTGGACGCTGTGGTAACTTACCTTCCTGCTCCTGACCAGCTTGCCCATATTCAAGGAAAAGATCCACAAACGGAAGGAGGTATCGAACTTGGAAGAAATGAAGAAGAATCTTTCTCCGGGCTAGTCTTCAAAGTGATTATAGATAAGCATATCGGAAGACTTGCCATGCTTCGTATTTATTCAGGCAAGATTAAATCCGGAGATACGGTACTGAATGTAAGAACCGGTGAAAGTTTCAGGATTTCCAGAATTCTAAAGATGCAGTCGGATAAAACATTATCCGTTGAAGAAGGTAGAGCGGGTGATATTGTTGCTTTAACTGGAATAAAGGATGCTAAAACCGGAGATTCTTTATCTTCTGTGGAAAAACCTGTATTATTGGAAGCGATTACCATTCCTGCTCCTGTCATCAGAGTTTCGATTGAACCTAAAACCAACGGTGATGAGAAAAACTTCGGATTGGTACTGGCGAAAATTCAGGAAGAAGATCCTTCTTTGGTGATTGAAAGAGATAAACAAACCGGTGAGACTTTATTGAGTGGGCTTGGTGAGCTTCATCTTGAAGTTACTTTGGAAAAGATCCGTCTGAACCATGGTATAGAAATCAACCAGGGACAGCCTAAAGTTTCCTACAGAGAGATCTTAACTGAAACAAAGATCCACAGGGAAAAGCTTTCAAAACAAAATGGCGGAAGCGGACAATTCGCAGACATCAGTTTTGAAATCGGACCGAGAAATGATAATGAACATGGATTGGAATTCGTTAATATGATTAAAGGAGGCGTTATTCCGGGAGAATTTATTCCTTCTGTTGAAAAAGGGTTTAGAGATGCTATGGAGCAGGGACCTCTAAAAGGGTATCCTCTGGAAAGTATGAAAATCAACCTGCTAGACGGATCTTTCCATGCTCAGGATTCTGCAGCAATGGATTTTGAAATTGCAGCAAGGGACGGCTTCAAGGCTGCTGCAGGAAAATGTAGACCTAGGCTTCTGGAACCGATTATGCAGGTTGAAATTCAGAGTATTGAAGAATATACCGGAGCGATCACTGCAGATCTCAACAGAAGAAGAGGAATGATTACTTCCATTGATGAAAAATCAGGAAGGAAGATTTTTGCAGCCGAGGTTCCATTAGCTTCTACTTTCGGATATATTTCCGATCTCAGAACACTGGCCAGCGGAAGAGCTTCCATCAGCATGAAATTATCTCACTATGCTTTAGTGCCTGATTTCATTGCAAATATATTAATGACCTAAACAAGCAAGGACTGTAGATTTTTCTTACAGTCCTTGTCTGGTTATAAACACTAATTATTTTTTATTGATAGTAATGACCTATCAATTTTTCACAAACATTTCAATATTCACAATTGGTTTCCTTCTTACTTTTCCGGCATTACCTTATATGTAGGATCTTCCTGAATATTAACTTCTACTACAGCTTCAGCATTTTTCAGCATTTTGCGACAGTCTTCACTAAGGTGACGAAGGAATACTGTTTTCCCTTGTTGCTTGTATCGTTTTGATAATTTATCTACAGCATCTATTGCACTCATATCTACAATACGGCTTTCTTTAAAGTCTACTACTACTTCATTGGGATCATTGATTGGATCGAACTTGTCTGCAAATGCAGTCGCTGAACCAAAAAACAACGGTCCAAATATTTCATAATGCCTGACGCCATTTTCATCCGTATATTTTCTGGCACGGATTCTTTTGGCATTGTCCCAGGCAAAAACCAGGGCAGAAATAATCACTCCTACTAAAACTGCCAATGCAAGATTATGCAGTAGTACAGTAATTAAAGCCACTGTAATTCCTACCAATATATCTGACTTCGGCATTTTATTGACAATCCGTATAGAAACCCATTGAAAAGTACTGATCGCCACCATCATCATTACACCTACTAATGCTGCCATTGGAATTTTTTCAATGATAGGCGCTCCAAATAGAATAATCAATAAGATCATGATGGAAGCAATAATTCCTGACAGTCGTGCTCTGGATCCTGCGTTAAGATTCACTAATGTCTGGGCAACCATAGCACAGCCACCCATTCCACCGAAAAATCCGTTGGTAATATTAGCTAATCCCTGCGCTACCGATTCTTTATTGGCATTTCCTTTGGAATTGGTAATCTCATCCACCATAGATAAAGTCAGCAATGATTCAATAAGACCAACCCCAGCCATAATTAATGCATAAGGAAAAATAATCTGTAACGTTTCCAGAGAAAATGGAATTTGTGGAATATGGAAACTTGGAAGGCTTCCGCTGATATGGGCAATATCTGCTACTGTTTTCGTTGGGATATTGAATCCAAGAACTATAGCAAATACAACAATAATGCCTACCAACGATGCAGGAACAGCTTTTGTAATCTTAGGAAAGAAATAGACAACGGCGATGGTGAGTGCCGTTAAACCTCCCATGATGTATAAAGGTGTTCCCTGAAGCCAGTTTACCACTCCATTGGTATCTGTAATTTTAAACTGTTCAATCTGGGCCATAAAAATAATAATGGCCAGCCCGTTCAGAAATCCATACATAACGGGTTGTGGAATAAGCCTGACAAATTTCCCCAGTTTAAATACTCCAACAAGCATCTGAAGAATTCCGGCAAGAGCTACTGTAGCGAAAAGATATTCTATTCCGTGAGATTTTATAAGTGCAATCAGAACAACAATCGTAGCTCCTGCTCCTCCTGAAACCATTCCTGGACGGCCACCTAAAACAGCTGTTACAATTCCCATAAGGCATGCTGCATACAATCCTGTAAGTGGTGAAAGCCCCGCGAGAATAGCAAATGAAAGCGATTCGGGAATCATGGTCATGGCTACGGTAAAGCCTGCCAGTAACTCATTTTTATAATTTATTTTTTTCGAAAAATCGAATAAACTGATAGTATTTTTCATTGAAGTACAAAGGTATATACTTGCTTAAGGGTATACAATTTTTCTTTCCAACTTTTATTCATTTTTTTTATTCTTTAAATAATTCACACATATGTTCAAATAATATGTTAATTTTAATTAAAATTTCTTCATAAACATACTTTTTTATACTTCTACCTGTCTTCGCTTTTAATTTTTGTTTAAATTTGAAAGCAATTAAGCAGATTATTTGGTACTAAACAAGATATTCTAAACATAAAAAATTGGTTGTCAACACATACAACCATTCAACACACAAGCTTAACGTAAATAAAATTGCATGAAAGAACTTTAGTAGGTCATATATTATTTACGCAAATGGTAGAAAAAAGAAGTTTGAAAAAAGAAGAAGAGCGGTTACCCATTGGAAATAATGCATATACCTAAAAGTAAAATACTTTTTAAGATTAAGCTGTCCTGATCTATTTCCAAAAGACTTTATAAGGTATTCAAAGTTTTTTTGAATGATATCCGCTATACTCTGATTTCAATATTAAGTGAATTACATTCTGTAATGTATTATAATATATATAACCTATTTTATATTTTCTTATGCATAAGTTTAATAAATAGATAATATTAAATAAAAATGTTATATAAAGAGATCCATATTGGAAAGTTTATTAAGGAGAGGGTTGATGAAAATGAAATAACAATGGAGAGGATATGTAAATTCCTGGACAGAGATGAAGATGCCATAGAACGAATGTACAACAACAAATCAATAGACACGGATCTTCTTCTGAGATGGAGTAAATTATTGGAATATGATTTTTTCAGACTTTACAGTTCGCACTTAATTTTATATGCTCCTCCGGCAGCTGCCAATAAAAATCAACAAAAATCTGACAAGATTCCTTATTTCAGAAAAAATATTTATACTCAGGAAATTAAGGAATTCATTATGAAAAGAATTCTTTCAGGAGATATGACCCAGAGCGAGGTGATTAAGGAGTATTCTATTCCAAAAAGTACACTTCACAGATGGCTTCAGAAAAGTGATATTAATGGATAAACTGATAATAGATGCGTCCCAATTATAAAAAGATATACCAGGACATGCTTAAGATGGAATATCCTGAAAAGCTAAAGGATCCCAAAATAAAAGAGCTTCTCGGAAAACTGGATACGAGTGAAGATGTATTGAAGTTCAATGACAGGCTTTTCAAACCTTCCAGGGAAAGTCAGAAAAACAATCAGAAGCTTAAGACTTATGACAAAAAAACAATGCTTAAACTTCTTGAATATCAAAAGAAGCACGGGCATTCTACCAGTTATATGTCTAAAAAATATAAGATCAGCAGAACAACTCTTTCAAAATGGAAACTGATGTTTGAAGAAGAGGTGGATCATGCCATGAAAAAAGCCAATAAATAACTTATCGGCTTCTCTTTTTTATCATAAAACAAGGCAACAGGCAAATAGTGATGTCGTGCTCTACCAGCTGAGCTACTCTTCCTATGTTTTGGAGTAGAAGAGACGGGATTCGAACCCGTGACACCGTCGTGATGAATGAAGTAGCACTATTCTACGACACTTGTTTTCTTTTGAAAAAAGAGGCAAAAAGATAAAAAGACTTCCAGATCATTTTCACAATCTGTTCTGGAATCGAACCAAATTAAACCGAAGTAAGTCTTTTCTACGGCACTCTTTTAGTGATAAATAGCAAGGCAATCAGCTAAACAGACTCATATTAACAGCGTACTCTCTTTACACTATCTGCTTCCGCAGAACAGGACTTGCACCTGTACCTCTGTTACCCCACGAAGTAATTCTGTTTTACGGCACTTGCTGGTAGTTATCAATTCATGGTTATTAGTTTATGTTACAAATTTATAGGGTTACTGCGCATTCTTTTTACGCAGCCCATTTTTTTATGAAAACCAAGCAACAAATCATAAGAGTAATTAATGTTTCAATTGGGAGTTGACGATGAAACTCTTACTAACGGCATTGGTTTGTTTTTACCGGGTAATTTGACAAAAGACACGGTCAGTTTGGAATTGAAGTAAGTCTTTCTTACGACACCGGTATTATGAACACGGCACAGGTATTCTTTACGTATACATTCTTTTTGCACAGTATATTTTTTTATTCAATACCCGACATGTGCTTTGAAATTTTTTCCGCATTATTAATGTTCATCTTTTTCAAAATATCTAAAATTCTATTTTTAAAACGGATTTGATGCTGTATAACTTTTTCCAATTCATTTGTAAATTCGGATTCTTCAACTTCAAATCTTATTCTTACATTTTCTATAGTAGTGAAATTGGTTTCTGTATAGTCTGAAAAACTAATAATTCCGTTTTCTCTTTTATATAAAACCCAGGGATACCCGATCCACATTTCTGCCCATCCGGCAGATTGATGATCTGCAACTTTCTGCCAATTTTCTACATTTTCAATATCTCCGCAACAACTTGGCTGAATAAGAACTTCATCTTCTTTTTTTAATACGATTCCGCCATCAAAAGATAAGACAAACCCGTTTTCATCAGGGTCATCAAATTCTACTTCACTCAGTTTTGCAGCTACAATGATGTGTAAACTTTCATCATCAATAGTTTTAATATCTACCAGGTTGGAACCTTTTTGAATTTCATTAAAATTGAAGGTAAGCCGGGAAGCTGTTTCTTTCCATTTCAAAAACAATTCTTCTGAGTCAGGATAATCAGCAATTTGGAGTAATTCAAAATCTTCTTTGGAATATTTTAACGGATTAATTTCTATGGTGTTAATAAGCTCTATCATAATCTATCTCTTCATTTACTAGCCCCGATTGCAGCGGCATCCTTTTTCTGAATTGACCTAAGAAAGGCGAAAAAGATATAGCGGAAAGCGGGAATAAGCTCCTAAATATACTAATGATTTATAACATCCTCCCGTTAATAATAAACTTATCATTACTCATTTTTTCAAAAGTGTATTCCATTCTTACATTTCAACGAAAAGCAGTGCCTTTTACAACACTACTTTTTCAATCATTTCAATAGCAGATTTTTGATCTTCCAAGGCGTTCAATACATCGAAAATCTTGTCTGACCAGCCTGCAATAAGATATACATCATTTCTTTTGACATCAATGGGTGGTCTTCCATATCCTGCCAAATCAAACATATAAAGTTTAGCCTCAGGAGCTATCGTCTTATACTTGTTCCATGTATCTTCAAAAGAGTCTCCTCTTCCACTGCTATCCCACATTTGAGTATCAGTGAACAGCATTACTTTATCCACGATTTCTTTTCTTTTGATCAGATCTTCGATAACCAGATAACCATTCGTTGAATATCCTACTTCACCTTCTCGTTTGTAGAAGGCATCTACATTGTTAAGAATACCTTGTTTTGGCATCGCAACGCGCAGCCATCGATCACCGAAGATTCCTGTAGTCACATTTTGACACTTCGACTGCAAAATCATAGACATCAATAAACCGATATCATACAGTAAAATTTTACTCTTAGGAGAAACTGATTTCTGCATAGAACCAGAAACATCCGCTGCAATCACTACCGAGGTATTGAAACCGAAACCTTTGATATTTTGGGCACTTGCCACTAAAGCTTCTTCCAGTGCACTCCAAACAGAAGACAGATAAGGAGAATCTACCTTTTTCAATTCTCTGTATGCTGCCAGGAAACGGAAAGGCAATTGTTTTGAGTTGCCCACTGCTCTTTCATCTGACAGATAACTACACACTTTACTCATGGCTTCAGGAGATACTCCGGCTTCAAGGATATTTCTCAGGTTTCGTAAGGTGGCCATATATCCCAGTTTATTACTGAAGATCAGTTCTTCCCATTTATTTTTGAAAGCCTGTTTTCTTTCTTCCTCATCTGTAAATTTTCTCTGTCCCAATACTGAAAGTTCAACTTCCCACGTATAAGGAGTATCCAGAATGTCATATACAATCTTGTTGAAAATGGTCTGCTGGTTCTCATCTTTTGCTTTTGGGTGAACCAGAAAGAGGGCATCTTTCAAGGTTACGGCTCCTTTTCTATTGTATTTGGCGAATTGATATTCATCAAATTTATTGAAGGATTTCGCCAGACCTTTCTGAACCTGTTTGGATAACCTGTTCAATTTCTTGGTTTCCGTTCTTTCATTAGCAAGCTGATAATACGCTAACATTTCCGTGATCTCATCAGCTCTCTGAACAACACCCTCTACGGTTCTGCTCACCAGACCGGTACCGGTAGCCTCCTTCGCCAATTCTGTAGCCAAAACCAAAGGAATGGAACGCAAATGCATATCTTTTCTTGCATAAACAGCCAGTTTCGCTACAAATTCAGGATCGTTTTTCTGAATCAGAGATTGTATTCTCTCTAGTCTGTCATTTCCTTTTTCATAGGTAATATCTGACAGTCCTGTTGTAACCACAGCACTATACAATTCTTCTGCAGGCGTCATCACATAAGCTTTTGCACCTTCGTGGTTGGTTACCACTATTTTTTCTTTTTTTAGAAAGTTAAATTTCATGAGTTACTGTTTTTATTGGTAAACATTGGAAAGACTATTGCTTCCTCTCTGATTTCTGATGCAAAGTAAAAACAGTATTGCGCAATCTTTTTGCGTAGATTATTTCTTTCAAAATTTTTTGTTTTTTTCAAATCGATGGGTAAGAAAATCCTTAAAGCTCTCACAGCTTTTGCGGATGACGCCAATCTTTTAGGTTTGTGTTGATGCTTAGGTTTTGGCTAAAGCCTATGAAATTTAGATTTTTTAATTGACCGGGCTATAGCTCGCCTCTATTGATGTTGATATCCTTATAGATAATAGATGTTTAATGGCAATACTTTTTACTTACTCATCAATAACTTCCTTCTATCATTCGTTTTCATGAAAGAAATCGTTATTATCAGGCTTTTCAGCATGTGTTTCCTAGCTTTGTCCGTATTAAAATTAAAGCTATGATTAAAGGATTATATGAAACCCATGTTCAGGTAAGTGATTTGGAAAGTGCCATTCAGTTTTATACCGAAGTATTAGGTTTGAGATTAGCTCACAGAGATGAAACAAGACCTATCGCCTTTTTATGGATCGGGGAAGAGAAGGAATTTATGCTTGGATTGTGGGAGCAGAAAGAAAATCTTCAGACAAGACATTTCGCATTTACAAGTACAAAAGAAGATATCTTGAATTATTCTGTAAAGTTCTTAGAAAACAAACAGTTAAAACCTTATAATTTCCTGAAAAATGGAAGTAAAGAGCCTATGGTATTTGCATGGATGCCTGCCCTGGCCATCTATTTTAATGATCCGGACGGTAATCAACTGGAATTTATTTCAATTCTTGAAGGTGATGGGAAGCCTGAATTGGGAGTTCTTTCTTATGAAGAATGGATAGAACATATGCAAAGTTGATTCTTTATATAGCCCCGAATTCACGAATGTAAAAAAGTCATGAATTCGGGGCAAAATATTAGGGTTGTAGTATGTTTTGGCTTTTATGCCTAACCATCATACAAAAAATATTTTGTGACTACTCAAATATATCTGCTGTTAGTTATTCACAAGCTTCTTTACTGCCAGAACATGTTTACAAGGCCCCCTTTCGCCCTGGTATTTGCTAAACCATTCACAGGTACAACGTTCTTTATCTTCTTCAAGAATTACGGTATGATGTACTCCTGTACCTTCTACCCTGGCTTCTGTTCTTTCTTTAGTGTTGTTTAAAATCTCCACTTTTCCATCTTCAATCAACTTTTCAGCATTTTTCATGCGGGGATTCAGTCCTAGAATACGATTCAGTTTAAAAGGTAATCTGCGATAAAAAAATTCATTTTCATC
Source organism: Chryseobacterium nakagawai (assembly GCF_900637665.1). NCBI lineage: Bacteria > Pseudomonadati > Bacteroidota > Flavobacteriia > Flavobacteriales > Weeksellaceae > Chryseobacterium > Chryseobacterium nakagawai. The sequence goes on along the minus strand of NZ_LR134386.1, from coordinate 1,097,110 downwards.
CAAGTCATATCCTAACAATCCCATGGCTGCCAATCTTCCTGTGAGATTTTCTGTTTTACTCAAGCCAAGATTTTCTTCCAACGCCAAAATTGTTGCACTGAACGATTGATTGGCATAGGCATATTTATCTAATGCATCAATCCATTCATCAGAAACCTCAGCAGCCAAACTGTTCAATACCGCTCCTTCCCCGGAAAACCCACGCCAGCTTTCTCTTGATAAGGAAAAACTAAATCTTATATTTCCCATATAAAGCTGCCAGGTTGTAGATTGCATATTGGGATGTGAGAAGACCTTCATACAATCAATATAGGGTAACAAAGGTTCTAATAAACGAAGCCTGTGAAGTCCTCCAATACAAACAGTATCAGTAGATTTTACAGGAGAAAACATAGGTTTATTTCCTCTTACAATAAGATAATAATCTGATTTCACCACACCTTTTGGCATTCCCCTAAACAATTGCTGGGTCTGAATCTTATTAAAAGTATGCTGTTTTTCTGATTCAGAAAGATAAATCTGAACAGTTCCGAGACCTTTGATCCATTTTACCGGTAAAGGAACCTTTCTTTCTACGATCTTTTTTTCTTCCTTGTAAAGCCCTACTTCCTTTTCTCCTACGGAAAGCATCACTTTTTCGTTGGGACGAATACTTCCCAAAGCAGTTATCATAGGTTGATTAAAGTCTACGTTGGTTGTTCCGTTTTCCAGAAACTCTCCATCTAAACCATCGGGGAGAACATCTACACGGGCATACACTCCGGCACAGTGGGAAAAGCCCTCGAAACGCAGCCTTTCATTTCCGGCAGTCACAATAGGGTCTTTCAAAAGTGCCATCTGAAATGGTGACAAACTGAAACTTGATTTCACAATATTGGAAAGTGTAATCAGACAACGGGCTAATATAAAAGGCTGACCTACATTTCCCCAGAAAAAACAAGGAACATCGGTCTTTTTCTGGATCTCGCTATATTGGGCAAGAAACAGTTCTTCAAGAGCATCTTTCTTTACGAAGGAGGATGACCTTGAATAGTTATAAGTAAGCATATCTTCCATAAATTTATTTTTTTAGAAGATGATTGCAGATTTTCTTCAGGCTCGAGTTTTCTTTCCAGTCGCTAAGTTTTTCAATTACTTTTTTATCGGCTTCCGACTGATTTAAAGCCAATACTTCATGATACACCTCCAACAATTTCTTCAGATTGGTCACAGGCTTATCCATCTGAAGCAGGATGCTGGAAATTAATTCTTCCAGTGCAATATTATGATTTTTACTCACATTCACCATCTGATGTTGGATAAGATCTGTAAATCTTTTTATAGGAGCCCACTCAAGTTTCTCATGGGTACCGATCACTTTTCCTAATCGGGCATTATCTATCATCTTATGGGAGACCTGTTCCAGCCAGATTTCAGCAGCTGTTCCACGGATCGTTTTATCCCCATCCAGGAAAATAGTTCCCAAAAACAGATATCCCATCTCATCCAAAGGCTTTTTAATCTGATAAAGAGCCTGTGCTGTATTCAAGACCATGCTTCTTTCATAAACTTCAGCAATACCAGAATAAAAAAGACAACTTTTAATTACTTTTGCCAAAGCATTACTCAAAGTATTCGGAAAACACCACATCATACCAATGGTTTCTGAAAGTTCTCTTGGTTCAGCAATAAAATATTCCAGGAGCAATGGATCTTTTCTTTTTTCAAAGTGATATTTTGGAATCACGATATTCAGCTCGGCCGGATAATATGAATTTTTCTTACTGTCAATAGTTTTCCATTGATAAACTCCTGTAAAGAATTCCTTTGGAATCGTATCATATCCAAAGCCACTGAATTCTTTGAAAACAGCTTCCGGAGAGCGTGTAATTCCTGCTGTCATCCACCATGCAGAATGTTCAAATTGTCCTTTCGGTTCGGTATTTTTACCAAAAAAGAAAAGTAATAAATCTTTGTACTCTCCTTTTAATCTTTTTTCAGCCAACTGCAAAGCTTCTGCCGTATTATCCAAAGCACATCTCTGTAGCGCTAACTGCATATCAAGATGATGAGGCTCAATATTTTTATTCTGATATATTTCCAGTCTTTCCACTAAAGTGACAGGAGAGATCCAGCAAGGAGCATGGGTAATGGCAAAAAGTAAAGGAACACTATCTCCTGCTTTTATTTTTTCATAAGTATATATTGCAAGCTCTTTAAAAGCTTTCATCACAGGGCTTCCTGCTCCCACTTTCGTTATGGGACCTAATTTTTTTTGATAGTTTGAATAGGTTTCCCTTGCAGTTTCCTCATTATTGGTTTTTTCATATATTTTGTTCAGGTTTTTAAGCTGTACCGGATACTTTTCCAATAAATTTAATCCGTAATTGATAATAAGATTACACAGCAGAACGTTCAGATATGGAACTTCCCATTTTGCAATGGTTTTACAGGCTTTCAGAAATACAGGTTCTATCAGTTTCACAGATTCTTCATTTACATCATTGGCAAAACATGCAAATCCTGACAAAGCAGTATCACAGTGATGACTGTACGGATCTTCAATAGCCAAAGGCAGGAAGAACATAAGGTCTTCAAAGCTTTCAAGTACCTTCACTTTATTTTCTTCGGTAGTCAGGTATATTTTTTCCGAAACGATAGCTTCCAATTCCTGCGGTTTCTCTTCTATATAAGTTTCTAAAAGAGATCGTACATTCGTCAGTATATTATCTGAATAATGGGAAAGAGATTCCTTTATCATTTTGGATGGCGGAATATATTTCAGGATAATTTTGGCTGCTTTTGACTGTATTCCATCATCTTTGCTTACAAATGCAGAAGTTAAAGCAAGTCCTAATATTTCCGGATCAATTTTCTTATGTTGAAAGATCTTTTCTGTTAAAGCAAGACTGCCTATCACTACGGTTTTAACTTCTAAGCTCAGTAAATTAGGAAGGTAATGGGCAAATTCTTCATTCTTAAAGGCAGGGCTTCCTACCATTTTCTTCAGATGGATAAGAATGGTATTCACTGCTTTTGACTGTGCAGATGCTAACCCAGCCATTAATTCATCCTGAAGTTCTATCAGCTCATCTTCTGTTGGTTTTAAAGCTGTAAAAGCATCCATAAACCAACCTGTCACATTCTTATTAAAATTTCTGTTAGAAGCTAGAAGGCATTCTCTTAAAAATCTTTTTCTTTCAATTTTTTGCTCTGTGACAAGCTTTTGTACTAATGGAAACCATTCTTTCTGGAAGGGTAATGATTTGGATGGATATTCGCACAGATACCAGAAATGGGTACTCAGCGTTTCAGGATGTTGATCCAGATCAGCAGGATAATTACTCAGATGATGTCCCAATAATTCCGGTTTTGGATGGATATAGCCTTTTTCTGTCCATCCTAAAAGATGCTGATAATTAAAGGCAGTAAACTCCGCATCAATAGAATCGTTGATAAAGTCAGAAAACCAGTCGGGACATCCCCATTCCAGTATCTGCTCCGTCTGTTCTATATTACGGAAAAGACTCCAGTAATTTTTACCAAAACTCTTTTGATCCATACATACAAATGATGCAATATCAATAATAGAATGCTGATTCACAGAACCTGCTGTATGGTAAGAATTTTTGGTCATGACGATCTTATTGATCTCACGATCCATTTTTTTAATCGTAGGTACTAATGTCTGCTTTTCTTCTACAGTAAGCTGTTTCAAAAAAGGGACAATCTCATGTATTTTTTCCTCATTAAGGATCTCATAAAGTCTTTCTTTCATGTGTTTTAATTTGATGTATAATTTTTTTCAGGTTATTCTCGTTTTCCCATTCTTTAAGAACTTCAGCAACTGTTTCGTCTACTTTGGTTCTGTTTTGATTCAGTAATTCATAATAAAGCTCTAACAGCTTTTTAAGATTAAAAACCGGTTTTTCAACTGCTGAAAGAATGGATATCAGCAGTTTTTCAAAGGATTGATTATGACTGGTACTCAGATTAATAAATCCGGACAATCCATCTGTAAATCTTTTTACGGGAGCCCATTCAAAATTGATCTTTTTCCCCATTATAATGCCCAGCTCCACAATATTAAAATCTTCTGAAACAGCCCTGTTAATAAGCACTTCAAAAGCTATACCAGAGAATGTTTTATCTTTATGAAATAACCCTGCAGACAGGATTAAATAATGTACAGACTGAAACGGAAGATTCAGTTTCATCCAGGAATCCAGAAATTCTATATTTCCTTTTATATCGTACTGATAGGTAGAACAGGATAAATCACCATTGTATTTTCTCGCAGCTAAAGACCCTGAAAAATGAGGAACTGTATATAAAATTCGAATCAAATCATCCTGATAGAGGGCATGATAAGAATTGAAAAGATGATCAAGAAATGAAGCATTTTCAGGCAATTCTTTGTTGCTGTCAATAGCGATTAATGATTCTGGAACTTCTTCTGTATTATTCCATTTGTAAATTTTTTTATAGCCCAGCTTCCAGTCGAAACTTCCATCAAGAAATTCTTTTTTATAACGTTCTGAAAAATAGTTTTTCTCAAAAATCGGCTTAAGAAGATCAAAATATTCTTCATTAAGCTGTTCTTTGGCATAATGTTCTCCTTTTTTCAGATTCTGCTTTTCTACTCTGAGTAGGGCAATTTCCAGATCAAAAGGAATAGGCTTTTCACCTTGCAACTGATAGATTTTTAATTTATCCACAAGAGTGTTAACAGTAACCCAGCAAGGAGTAAGTTCCGGCACTGAAAGTAACGGAAGTTGTTTATTTTCTTTTAAAAATTCAAAAATACCTAATAAAAGCTGGTGATAGGCTTTAAAAATAAAAGGAGTTCTTTTTTCATTCCAGTTTTCCAGTATTGGAAACCCTAAATAAGCATCTGATAATATTTTTGATTTATTTTTTTGCTTCAACAGGCCATAATTAATAAGAAAGGTAGCCAGCAGATGTTGAAACTCTATCGTATCTTTCCTTTTGAATGCTGTGTTAAAAGCAGGCTCAAGTTGATTAAAATGTTCATCTTCAAAATCATCATTAAACCTTATCAACGCATCTAGAAACAGATCAAAATGATACGTTTCATTATTATTGAAAATCTGAGAAGCCAGAAAAATAAAATCGTCTATGGACCCTATAGGAGAAATAGGCTGTGATACATGCCATGAAGCAGCTTCGTAATTTTGTTCTTCTTTAATTTCAATGACTTTATTTTCTACAAGAAATTTCTGCAGTAAAATTTGAGCATCAGATAGAAGAGATCCAGTATAAAATGCCAGTTCTCCTCTAATCTTTTCTGATTGCAGATCTCCATATTTGGCAATGATCTTCGCCCCTTTAGTTTGAAGTGTTTTGTCTTTATTCAGAAAGACAGGCATGAGTAACAGACCTACTGCTTCATGGTATTTATTATTCTCTTTCGCTATTTTTTCCAGAACCTGAAGCAGTGCATTGACAATATTCTTGGTTGGAAGGGTCATTAAAGATGCTGTAGCCTGTAAAAAGTATTCTGTTTTAAAATCTTTTTCTGCAATTACCGGATTGATAATTTTTAAGACTCCCGGAAACAGAGAATGTTGTGTGGAATGGAAGATCATAAACAGCTCCTCCTGTAATTCCAGAATTTCTTTGTGAGTAGGTTCCAGATGCGCAAAAAGCTCAAGGAACCAAGCATTATGTTCTTTTGAAAAATTGAAATTGATAGCGGAAAGACTTGCTCTAAGTACTCTGAAACGGTCTATTTTTTTTTCCTGAATAAGACTTTTCAATACATCTTTCCAGCTTCTGTCAAGATAAACGGAGGTAATACTGCATTCATATTCAAACAAAAGCCAGATATGGGAGTCCAGTGTTACCGGATATGCAAACAATATTTCTTCAGTTCTTGATGATGAAGAAAGCAAAGATGCCAAAATTTCATCCTGGATATGAACCTCCCTTTTCTGATCCCATTCCAATATTTTCAGGTAATCAAATCCATCGAGAAATAAATGACTTTCTCCAATCCAGTCAGGAATATAGGTTTCAAAAAGTTCATCAACAAGTTCTACCGGAATGGAATAAAATCCTGGTCTCATCTTTTCGTATTCATCCTTCGTTTTACTGCATGCCAAAGCAGCCAACACAGATATTGTATTATGCCCCCATTCTTTATTGATGTGCTTCTTTAAAAGGGCAGCAACTTCTTTTTTATCTTTGGGTGTAAGCTTCTTTAGAAAAGGAATGATTTCCTTGATTTTATAGTTCAAATATATTGCCCTAAACTCCTGGTCAATAAGCATAAATTCATTCTTGGCGGCTAAAATAAAAAAAATTGACTGACAGGCAGTAAATTATCCCTGAAAAGTGAATTTTTTAACAAAACTTTAAGTTAATAAAGCTATTATATTAAACACTTTTATGATATACAATCATTTCCCTATTTAAAGATTTATATATTGAAACTCTCTAAATTCATCAGTAATTATTTTTTTACTTTGAATTTAAGTACAAGTTAAAAGTTAGAAAAGGAAAGACGAAAGCTAGATGAGCAATCAGATTATAGTAAACTACAGTAGACCATAGATTACTAAAAACTAACACTATGAAATATTTATACTTTATGAACTTCTTACCCCGTTTCTACTCTATTTATTATTTACTTCATTAAAAAACATTATTAATTCATTAATATTTATATATTTGCAAAATATAATTAATTGACAACTCAAATACTTTTCAATGATAAGTCCTGAATTATTATTTTTAATGAACATTAACAAAGTTCAATCAGTTATAGCCAGAAAGTTTGATTCTTTGAGTGCTCATGGATTGGGATTCAATGATTTTGTAATTCTTTATATCCTCAGTCAATCACCTGAAAGTAAAATGCGTAGGATTGATCTGGCTGAAAAAATAGGAGTTACAGCTTCCGGTATCACTCGCTTACTGAATCCTCTGGAAAAAGTAGGATTGGTAACCAGAGAAACAAATGAAAGAGACGCCAGAGTAAGCTATGTTTTGATTACTCTTAATGGTAAAAAGATATTTGAAGAAGCTAAAATAACTGCAGAACTTGCTACAAACGATATTCTTCTTTCCAAAAAGAATAAATCTTTACAAACCGCTTCCGGGCTTTTATCTGAACTAGGCGGAAATATTAAATAAGTTAGAAGGTATTTGTTATATCATAATCACGTCATCCTTTCAACTTCTACCCTATTAACTCTATACATAATAAGTTATATGAAAAATGCTATAAAGCAACAGCTTCGTGAAAAAGCCAAAAACCAAATTATTACAATGGGTGTACTTTCTGTAAAAAATAATAGGACCGGAAAGCAATACCTTAAGGGAGCTTTAAATCTTGAAGCACTGGTGAATAAAATGAAGTTTGTATTAAATAGTGGATTATTCGCTAATACCCAACTCCAAAAGGATTGGAATGAATATGGAAGTGACAATTTCAGTTTTGAATTTATTGTCACTATTCCCTATCAGGAAAATAAATATATCAACTATCGTCAGGAAATCTTAAAGGCTGAGCAAACTGCAATATCAGAAATTAATGGTGAAATTTATACATCATGAATCATAGTGTCAGAATAAACGGCGTTGATATATGCTATGAAATTTTAGGAGCAGAGCATCAACAGACTATTGTACTGATTGCCGGATTAGGAAGTCAGATGATTCGCTGGGACGACTCTTTTTGCCAATTATTGGTAAAACAAAACTTCCGAGTCATTCGATTGGACAACAGAGATTCCGGGATGTCAATTTTTCCAACTGAAAAGGAACTAAATTTTAACGGAAATCATCAGGAATTTTTTTCTAATATCAAAGCGGAAAATATCCCTTATTCTTTGATGGATATGGCAAAAGATGTGATTGGTTTACTTGATTATTTACAAATTGACAAGGCTCATTTTACCGGAAGATCCATGGGAGGAATCATTGCACAATTATTAGGTTCTTACTTTCCTGAAAGAGTTTTATCATTAACAATTATCATGTCAACATCTCTAAATCCCGCATTACCTCCTTCTGATCCGGAAGTGATGGCTATGATGATGAAACCTTCTTCCGATCCAACCTTGAATAAAGAGGATTATATTGAGGAAAAATTACTTTTTGCTAAGAGAATTTCAGGAAATTTATATGAATGGGATGAAAGCTTAGAAATCAAAATGATTGAAGAAGAACTCAACCGTTCAAAAACAAAATATGGAATTATAAGACAACTGTTGGCTATGGCTACCTATCAGTATGACCGGGAAGTTCTGAAGAAAATTGAAGCCCCAACTTTGGTTATCCATGGAACTCAGGATCTTATTTTCCACTTTGATTGTGGAAAAGATATTGCAGATGCTATTCCCAATGCAAAATTTTTGTTGATGGAAGGAATGGGACATTCTGTTCCAAAAGAATTGTATCAACTTATCTGTAACCAAATTACTATATTGATCTCAAAAATAAGTGCATAGCTTTTGGCTGCGTTACTGTTTAAAAGTATGCTCTACTTCTGTTAATCCCATTTTGACAAGGTGCCTATATACTGTTGCAAGGGTAAGATTTCTCTTTTCTGCAATTTCAAAGGGAAGTATTCCCTCATCAAATAGCTCAAAGGTGATTATATGAGTCGGTCTTTTAACAACTTTTACGGAAGTATCTATTTCAATTTCCTGATCGAATAAAAGATGATCGAACAAATAACAAGACTTGAGCTTTTCAAGGTATTCTTCGAGATCGTGTAGAAATATTTTCGTTTCTTCGTTGAAGGTTTTTAAGCCTTTGATCCCTATAGTATCTGAATAAAGATTTTTCAGAGGCAAAAAGAACTTCTCAGCGACATTTTTATAGAAAAAGTTGATAGCACCCTGGCATTTTACTTCAACCTCCATCCACTGAATTTCTCTTCCAATAAAATCTGCTAATTTCAAACGGATCACTTTTTTAAACTTTTCAGCTACTTTAAAAAGATATTCACTTTCTCTTTCAAACTCATCAGACAGTGTATTGACCTTTTCTGAATCCGGGATTCCTGCAGTAAAGGTTATCTCTTTCCAGCTCATGACCGCTTCTTTTAACCAACCTGTATCTACCGTCATCTGAACTTTATATAATGTGTAATCATATTTTTCATGCTCAATGATCTGAGGTAAATGATCATTAACATGGGTAGCGTTTTGAAAGTCTTCAATTCTTTGGTCTTTGAATATGACATTCTGAGAAATTTCAGATTTCAGAACGATTCCGCTTAGGGTACGGCAGCGGCTTAATGCCACATATACCTGCCCACTGGCAAAGGATCTTCCGGCATCAATAATGACACGATCAAACGTCAGACCCTGGCTTTTATGAATGGTAACTGCCCATGCTAAACGTATAGGATATTGTTCAAAACTTCCCAATACATCTGTTTTAATATTTTTGTCAGTATCCAGCGTATATCTTTTCTGCTCCCAGACTTCGGTGGTCACGATAATCTCTTTTTTACTTTCAGCCAATATCACCTTTATGGTATCTTCATCGAGATAGGAAATTTCAGCTAATTTCCCATTATAAAAGTTCTTTTCAGGTGATGAGTCATTTCTGATAAACATAATCTGCGCCCCTACTTTTAGCTTCAATGTTTCCTCCATAGGATATTGGGTTTCTTTAAATTCACCAATTACTGAAGCTGTATAAAACAAAGATTCTTCTTCTAATGCTGCGAGTTTTTTCTGATTAATATGATCTGCAATCCGATTATGAGAGCATAAATGAATATAGGTTTCATTTTCAGGCTCAAAGTTGGGATTGTATCTGGAATTCAGTTTTTCAAAATCTAATTCGTGGAAGTCTGCATGCCGGACAGCATCCAGTATTTCCAGAAATTCCTCATCCTGCTGGCGATAAACTGTGGTGAGTTCTACTGTGATTAACCGTACATTCTGCAACGCTTTGGCTGAAAAGAAAAATGGAGTTTCATAGAATTTTGATAAAATCCGTTCAGAATCATCTCTTACCACAGGTGGTAATTGATATAAATCCCCCACTAACAACAACTGTACTCCCCCGAATGGTAACTGATTTCGTCTTACTCTTCTTAATGAATGATCCATCATATCTAATAAATCAGCTCTCAGCATAGATACTTCATCCATGATAATCAGTTCAATTTCCCGAAAAAGATCCAGCTTTTCTTTTCTATACTTAAAGTGAGGAAACAGCTCATTAATATTCATTGCAAGATTAGGATCAACAGGCTCAGTAGTAGGAACAAATGTTCGAGACGGAATACCAAACAGCGAATGTATGGTTACCCCACCGACATTGATTGCTGCAATTCCTGTAGGAGCAACAATAACATGTTTTTTACGGGTTGTCTTTACAAAATTATTCAGGAAGGTTGTTTTTCCTGTTCCTGCTTTTCCTGTCAAGAATACACTTCTGTTGGTATGTTCCAGTAATTTGACGAGTTCCTCCAAGGGATACAATTTTTATCAAAGGTAAATTATAAAAATAAAGTAACATATAAAAAAAGAGACTGAACGCTCTGGAACAGTCTCTTACTATCAATGATGTGATCTGTATTGCATTTTAATTATTCTGCAAACACCAATGTAAGATCTTGGCGATATTTCTGGCATCATCTACTCCTCTGTGGTGGGTGCCATCTAATTTAAATCCAAGTTCATTCAATGCTCTTTGCATTCCTACGCTCTTTCTTACCGTAGGATGAATTTCTCCAAATAATGTTTTGACATTGATATGGTCATCACTTAACGGATAATCCACATAAAATCTTCTGGCCTGATCCTGAAGCATATTCAGATCATAGTTTCCATAGCTTGCCCAGGTTAATTCTTCTGAATCGTATTCTGCTCTCAGAATATCAAATGCATCATCCAGCATAATTCCCTCATTATCCAACATATTTTGGGTAAGGGTGGTAAGTTCCGTACAGAACGGGCTCACTTTTGAGTATTGAGGTTTTATTAAAATCCCCTCATTCTGGGAGATCTTTCCGGTTTTTGCATTCATAATACAAATGCCAATTTCGATGATCTCGCTTTCCTGACCTCTTGGCGGTCGGTTGTCCCAACACGTGGCCTCAAGGTCTATAATAAGTATATTTTCTGTTGTTTTCATTGTTTTTTATTTAAGATTAAAAGATAGAAGTAATGTCTGGCTTTGAGTTTTCTTCTTCCATCCAAATTATTATTCCAAAATCTTATTCAGTATTTTGGCTGTATTGTAAGCATCGTCTGCTCCACTATGATGATTGCCATCGAAATTCATGTTCAGGTAATCCAGGGCTCTTTTCAGTCCTAGAGATTTTTGCAGTCTGAAATGTCTTTTGAATTCGTACATTACATTCAGGTATTGCCCTGAAAAAGGATTTTCGATTCCAAGCCAATCACATTGTTCAATGATCTGTTCTCTATCGAAGTTTCCATATCCGGCCCAGGTGAGCGATTCAGTATCATATTCATCTCTGATCTTCGCACAGGCTTCTTCGAAATAGATTCCTTTTTCTTCTATCAATTGTGGTGTAATCCCCGTTAGTTTTGTACAAAATCTATTGATTGCTGATCTTTCGGGAATGACATAAATGCTTTGTTTTTGAGAAATAGTATTGGATATCAGATCCAACTTACAAATTCCCATTTCGATAATATCTACTTTCTGTCCGATTGGAATCCTGTCGTTTTCCCAACAGGTTGCTTCCAAATCGACAATTATTATTTCATGAGTTGTTTTCATGGTTGTGTAAAATGTATTAATGAGGGCAAGGAGGTTCCAGAAATTTTCTTTTTATCCCAAAACCCTCTTGCTCATTTACTCTCGAGGCCCAAACGGCGGTGTCCATTTTTTATTTTTCATGACTTCCTTAACTTCTTCGTAGGAAATCGGGTAAAAATCGTGGCAATCTACACCTACATCGAAACTCAATGCCATCTCATCATCCGGCAATGTTCCGTGTGAGTGCCCGTATAATTGCCAGACTCCACGGTGTGATCCATTCCAGGTACGCATGGCATAATGGAAGAGAATAATTTTCTGTTTCCCGTTTTGATTATCCGGTTCATCAATTCTCAGTTCGTGATAATCCCTGATGGAGGAAAATCTTTTAGGATACGTTAAAGCTGCACCTTCATGATTACCTTTGATTAAATGGATGTTTCCGTTCAGTTGATCTAAGATTTCCTTTGTAAAATCCGGTTTTCCAAGACTGAGATCTCCTAAATGATAGACGGTATCTCCGGGATTGATTCTCTCATTCCATCTTTTAATTAATTCTAAATTCATCTGCTCCAAGGATTCAAATGGTCTTTCAGAGAATCGTATAATATTTTCATGACCAAAGTGATGGTCAGCTGTAAAAAATATATTGGGTTTCATTTTTTTAATTTTTTGTTATTAGTTGTTCCTAGAACCACCCCGTCAAATCTACGATTTGACATTCCTCCGTAAGATGGGAATATTACGTCTTCAACAGAGGTTTTGTGAAGGGGATACTATGATTTTTAATTTTGAAATGCTTTATAAAAAGCAGTCTCAATTTCTTCCTGATCGCTTTCTGTATATCTTCTTGAAAAGTGGATCGGAATGGCTTCTTTCACCTTACATTCATTCATGATTTTTCCAGATGCAGAGGCAAAACTGTGATAATTGATCTTGGCGAACTCCTGATCCGTATCCTTGTAAAAGGTTTCAATATAGACTTTATCTGCATTATTGAAAACGGCTTTTATCTTTTTATAATTATCTTCATCTACAGCATGATCCATGATAACGCCTAATTTGTAGCCTTCATTTCGGGTTAGCATATAGAACAGATCTGATGCTTTATACAAGGTTTCTTCTATTTCAATTTCTTTTTCAAGATCATTATTTTCAAAAGCGGTTTTCAATTCACTGATCCATTTTCCTTTCCTAAAATCAGAGGCATTGTCATGAAAAGTCACTGAATCTTTTTCTTTAAACAAATAGGCAATAGAGTCTGTCTTATGATCCAGAATAGCAAAATCCACATTTACATATTCATCTTCAAATAGAAAATTCTGTGTCTTTACATATTCAGCATTCCAGTAAGGAGGATGAAGCGTATAGATGTTGATTTCTTCTTTGGAAATAATTTCATGAATTTCGTATTCAATGGCATTTTCATCTATTAAGTTCCAGGTGTAGGATTTTAATCTTGCCTCAATTTGCTGATGGATATTTTTCGGTCCACAGATCACAACTTTTTCACCACTGCCAATCTGATGTCTGAAAATACCATCAAAGTTGGAAAAATGATCGATATGAGTATGACTGATGAATATTGCTGATATTGCCTGCGCTTCCTTTACTGTGAGTAAACTTGCTTCTCCACAATCACATACATAATGCTTTCCTGAATTAGGAATTTTTATTAATATACTGATGTCTTCTTTTAAAAGACTTTTTATTTCTGCTTGTAACATTTCTTTTCTTTTTTTAAAACCAGCCCGTCAAAAATTCTTTGAGTTTTCGTCGCCTTTATTTTTCATGTCTTCAATTTAAATTTTTGTAAAAATTGAAAATTCCAAGTATTCCTCTGGGCTTGTGGTTATATTATACATAAAAAAGTTTCGGTAATACATCACCGAAATTAGACTTTAAGAGTCATTAACTCTTCTTTTATACAATCAATGACTAAAGAGTTCAACTTTTTGTTGATCCTTTTATGCTCATCTTTTTCTATGGTTGTGAAAACAGCTGGAAAATCTTTTTCAAAATCTTCTAAAATATCCTGTGCAAAAAGGTCTATTACTTTCCCTATCATTTTGGGTTCAAATTCACCAATTTTGCTCACGACATTATTCAATCTGTTTGCTGTTACATATTGTTGAATCTCCCCCCAGATATTTTGAGCCGTTTCACTAAAATCAACCTGTTTTTGAGTAGCTTTTCTCTCTTTTTTTACCATTTTAGATTTTTCAATCCATTTTTCATTCTTATTTTTTAGAATGACTCTGGCTCCGTTTCCGAAATATTTAGTTTTTAGGGTCTTAATAATGGTTCCTTCACACATGTTGTTCATTTCCGGTAATCCTAACCAGGTTGGGATTTTAGAATTGAAAACATTCGGGAATCTTAAAGCTTCTTCTAAAGTTCCTTCAAACAAAGTTTTAGCATAGAAAAATCCGGTCTTCTCAAAAATTGAGTTGATGATATCTGTATCCAAATAAGTGACTCCATTCAACTTAATGTCAAATGCATAAAAATCGTTGTAAGGTGCATATTCAATTCCTTTTTGCACTTTTATCGCATTTTCTACTGGTTCTACTTCTTTATGATTGTAACTTCCACCGAATAATTCACCGTAGATGACTACTGTCTCAACATTCGGGTATATTGTTTTCACTTTTTGAAATAAATTAATTACATTTTTTCTGTATTGTTCCAAAATCTGATGTGCATTGTAAAATTTTTCTTCTTTTTCAATGAAAGCTGTTCTTTTTGCGATCTTAATTTCCTTTCCGTCGGTAAAGAAAGAGAAATTAGCACCGTGAACTTTTTCCTGCACGATGAAAACCTCATCCCCAAAGCCCTGCAACCTGATCTGATCGATCATGCGGGTTTGGTAAGCATTTTCTATAGAGTTATATGTTTTGAAAATCATTTTTTTAGTTTTTAATCATTTCTGATTGGTTATTTCCCATTTGGGTAATATGTCTTTGTGCATGGAGTGAGAGAAAATAAATGTACTCATCGACATTGATCTTGCCCAGATTATTCACGCTCATGGTCGTTTTATAGAGAACTCCTTCGCCATTTTTCATCAAATCCAGGTAATTCTGACATTGATAATACTGTTGAGTAATCAGGTTTCTGATCTCTCTTAAACTTCGTTCTCCTTTAGGCTCCATGTGTTCAGGTCTGATCCATTCAAAAGCACCATATTCCCCTACTTTTTCAAAATTTTCTTTGTTGAAACTGTAGTTTTTAATTTCAGATTCCAGGTCGAGTTCTAAAGAATTTCGCATTGCCTTTTTTGAGCCTTTTTCAATAAGGATCAGCAAATAAAAATTCGTAAGATAGATATGCTCTAAAATCTGTTGAACTGACCAGCCTCCATTTGATGGCTGATAGTTCAGGGTTGTACCATCTTTATCAAACCATCCGTCAACCTCATTAAAACTGAGGCTGAGATGATTTCTAATCTTCTGGATATATCTGAAAATGTCCATTACAATTTTTTAAAGTTTTTTAAAAGTCGTTCAATATTCTCCTTTCCTACAGTATTCATGGAATGACAGTAGAATTTGGGTAGGTCTAAATAATGATCCATACAATATTCTATCAGCCATTTTGCACAATCGTAGCCTGTTTTTTCCACAAATTCACCGGTATCTGTTTTCAGATAATGTTCATCTGCAAGGTCATGGTCAAAAGAAATCATTTCCGGAAGTCCCTTTTCCAGGATTCTGTTGACAAACTGATCGTAATTTCGAACGATATGCCAATCTCTTCTGAGAAAAATATCCTGTTTGGTATAACGATATGCCTCAATCGGATATCGTATATCATCCAGAAATAATAGTCTTTTGGTCATTTCTATGGTTTATTTTTTAATTGGAAAAGTAGATATTCAATGCTTTGATTACACTTTTCACGTTAGTATTGGGATAAAATCCGGAACTGTTGATGCAATTTATTTCAACAATTTTCCAACCTTCATCCGTTAAACAAATATCCATTACAAAAGCTTCTGCAAGGTTAAACAACTGAATCATTTCTTTAGCAAAACCTAATCCGTCCCTTGAAACATTTTCTTCGAAAGGAACATTATCATTAAGTTTATAATAACCACTATCAACAATTTGCCCACCAACGATCCAAAGTCTTGCTTCTTTTAGGGTTTGCTTTGCTTTAGAAACCTGGATTAAAGAATCTGCTGTAATCCTATTACTTTGATTTTCTAATCTTTCAAAAACGAAATCCTTCCATTCTGATTCAGTAAAAACCTTTCCTGTAAAAATTTTCGCTTCATGATAAGGTTTGATAAATTTTTCTTCATCTTTTTCCCATAACAATTCTTCTGAAATTGTATGAACAGAAATCTTATCATTCAAAAGGTTTTCACCATAATATTGAGAATAGATCTCATATAAATGACTACCTCCGTAAAAAGAACCTGGATACCAATCTGATTTCTTTTTGGCCAGCCTTGCAATGGTCACAGAACCATACACAAAAATATCTTTTCGATCTGTCTCAAAATCTACCTTATCAGCCGTTGGCTGAATATTAATGGCCTTATATTCAATATTTAATTCTTCCAGCGCATCAAAAATTTTATAATGGTCCGGATCTGAATATATATTCGACTGAATTAAGAAATACATGGGTAATAGTTTTAATCTTTATTATTTAGGATGGAAGATAGATCAGGAAGTTAATAGTATAATGTTAAAACTCCTGCTTCCAGCCTCATATTATACCATCATATCAGCACAGTTGGAACTTGCGAAGGCAAAAGGTTTTGCTTTAAACACATATCCCATTCCCAGAATGTATCCCATTGCATCTTTTAATGCTGCATTGGATTTAAAATCAGGATCGGTATTGATGTCTGCGTGTACCTCCATTTCTACTCCATAAGTATCCAATACAGAACAAATTGCGTAAGCAATTTCAACAGATTTGTTGACTTCATTCAGCATTCGCTCTTTAATACTGATGGTCTGTATTTCTCTTTCTTTTCTGATAAAGGTAAACGCTCCTTTTCCTTCACGAATAAATACTACTGCCGTAGCATAATTAATAGCTTCTCCATATACGTGAGAGTCTGATCCCACACATACTTTCAGACGATGTCCGTTTGCCTGTTCGCGAATAATGGCTTCTTCTACCAGCTGTGTGATAGAATGTTGGAAAAATTTTCCTTTCATATTCTGCCATGTTTGTTGTTGCGTTTCCATTTTTTTACATACTTTAATTTATAATTGATAAATGATTGTTGATAATTAATTTGTAAACAGTTAATCCACTTTGCAGCTAATTTTAAAAATTCACTTGCCTGGCAAAGTTCACTGTTTACTTGTTGCACTCCGAACTGGACTCGAACCAATACCATCAGTTTTGGAGACTGAGATGCTACCATTACAATATCAGAGTAAATGTTGTTAATTCATTAGGACTCGAACCTAAACTCCAAGAATCAAAATCTTGTGTGCTGACCAATTACACTATGAATCAGATTAATTCATGAGCAATAAGTAATGGATAATGAGGAATGTTTAAAAACAATCAAGTATCAAAGATCACTCATTATATTACTTATCGTTCATGTTCTTGCGGAACAGACAGGAATTGAACCTGTACCTTTAGTTTTTCAGACTAACGTGCACACCAAGTACACCACTCTTCCCTATTTTATGAGTAATAAGTAATTAGTGATGAGTAATGATGAAAACTACTTTTCTATCATTCATTACTTATTGTTCATTACTTATTGTTCATTATAAAAAGTAAAAGGTTGTCTGTTTTTATTGACTAAAGATCTTCTACGCTTGACAAACCTTTTCTCTTTTCTTCATTTTGTGTGAATGGCAACTGGCCAATATTTTTTTAAATCTGAACTTTCATGGTATTATATCAATTATGTATTGACCAGTCATTCACATTCAGTACTCTATAAGGGAATCGAACCCTTGTTTTCTGCTCGAAAGGCAGGCGTCCTTACCGTTAGACGAATAGAGCGTTTTTATAAGCAATGGGTAAGTGATACTATTTTATATTATTAATTACTTATTGCCCATCATCCATTATAAAAAGAATAAGCTTGTCTTTAAATTTGCTTAACAAAAAGATCTTCTACGCTTGACAAGCCTTTCTTTCGAAAATTATATTGAGCATTTAATATTTTCTTCTTTTTGACCTACTGACTAGGAATCGAACCTAAACAACAAGAGTACATTTCCTGCATGCTGCCATTACATTATCAGCGGTTGGGTGGAAGTAGTAGGATTCGAACCTACTCAGCAATGAAGCAACAGATTTACAGTCTGCCCCGACTCTCCAACTTCGGCGTACTTCCGGATTTCTTTATGAGTAATGAGTAATTGATGATGGCTAATTTATCATTCATTGCTTATTGCCCATTACTTATAAAAAGAAAAAGCCTGTCTGTATTTTGTGTTTTGGCTTAAAGATCTTCTGCGCTTGACAGACATTTTCTTTTCTTAATAAAGGATATTTTTAGCTATAATTAATGAATGATAGTTGATGGATCATCTTCTAACATTACAATTTCCAGCTTTACATTGAGATGGTTATGGGATTCAAACCCACTCAGCTTACGCAACGGTTTTGCAGACCGCCCCGACTCTTCCACTTCGGCGAACCATCAGATTTTAACATGAGGAATAAGCAACAGGTAATGAATAATTTTTGATGTTTATTATTCAAAAAAACAAAGTCTGTCTATATTTTTGCTTGATATAAGAACTTCTGCGCTTGACAGACTTTATTTTTACCTAAAATTGTATTAATCATATTTTTCTTTCACTTGTAACTGTATTATTGAGAAAGAAAAAAGTTTGTCTGTATTTTCTTGTGTTTTTTTGATGTAAAGATCTTCTGCTCTTGACAAACTTTATTTTTCTCCTGAAACAATTAACATTTAGTTACTGCGATTCCGGGAAGATTCGAACTTCCAACTTCTGGTTTAACAGACCAGCGCTCTACCATTGAGCTACAAAATCTTTTGTACGGGAAGAGGGATTCGAACCCTCAGCGCCTTGATCCTAAATCAAGTGTGTCTACCGTTCCACCATTCCCGCAGCGGTTTTATGAGTAATGAGTAATTGGTGATGAGTAATATTGAAAACTCCTTTCTATGCATTATTGCTTATTACTCATTATTTATTACTTATCATTTCGTCTGGAAAGCAAGATTCGAACTTGCGACCTCCCGCGTCCAAGACGGGTAAACAACCACCGTTATCTTTCCAGTTTTACAGATTCACTTCAATTCTTTTCCGGGAGACAGCCGGAGCAAAACTTTCTACGAATCTTTGCGGTCTATGCGAGAATCGAACTCGCAGTGCCCAAGAGACAGTCGGGCAGGTTACCATTACCTCAATAGACCATTTTGTGATTCCGAAAGGATTCGAACCTCTAACCCTGGGTTTAGAAAACCCATGCTCTATCCGGTTGAGCTACGGAACCGTTTGGTAATCCCAGAAAGATTTGAACTTTCAACCCCCGGTTTAAAAGACCGGTGCTCTAACCATTTGAGCTATGAGATTTTATATTTTGGGTATCTTCGGGGATCGAACCCTGTTCTCCGGTTCCACAGACCGGCGCTTTACCAAATAAGCTAAAGAAACCATAAAAAAAAGCGCCTCTTTTCGGGAGGCGCTTCATATTTTTTAACGTGAAAGATCATTAGCTGACCCACGTATATAAGCACCTTTTATCCACAAATTCACAATCATAAGCACACACTGTCCCTGTCGGCTCCTGTCCGAATAGTCTTGAATATTGATTGAGTATGTTATGAAATTGTTTCATTTTATTTTTGTTTGTTTCTAAATTATTTTTTGTTGAATCCTGAAAACCTGTTGCTTTCAATTTTCGGTTGCAAAGTAAATATGATTTTTTGGAATCTGCAAATAAATTTTAAAATTAAATTATTGATAATCAGTTAATTACATGCAAAATTAAGAATAAGCGATTTCTGTCCGCAATCTTTTGCAGATATCTTAATTACCTAAATGACTGTCTCTCATCGGGTTACTTATCACTCTATTTTATTGTATTAAAGTTGCATTGTTAATTAAAAAATTTTCATGTTTATGGTTATTTTTTTTCATTCTAAATAATTTCTGACCTAAAAAACAAAAAACGCCTCGAAAAATCGAGGCGTTTTTGCTGTATTTTGATTAATTTTTTACAAGTTTATAGTAAATAATTTCCAAAGTCAGCACATTTCGCCTCATTCCATACCCCTTCATCATATCCTAATAATCCTTTATTAGAAGGACTTTCGAATAGTTCTGCATTGATATGTGCTCTTTGTATTGTCATAATTTTCTGGTGCAAAGATAAATCTTTTTTGTTATTTTTTATAATTCTCACATGGAAGAGTAATAAAAAAAGGATTCTATGATTGCTTTTAACGGCTGAATTATGTGTTTTTGAAACACAGAGTTTTACTCTATTTCTTCATCAAGTTTTTCAAGTTGCATGAATAGCTCACCTTGCATATTTATATTGGATATATTTAAATGTATTATCATTTTATTTTTATCCTTTAATTTCTAAACATTTTATTTCTTCCGGTCTTGAATCTTGAGATATCTTTAAGGATCACTTCATCTTTAGGGTTGAAATGTTTCAACTCGTTAACAATTTCTGAACGGCTTTCTACTTTTTCAGCAACGATCTCATAAGCTATTCTTCTTGTAACAGACTGTACTTTGAGGTCTTTTTTAAACTCATACTTCATTGCTTCCAGATAGATGAGTTTTTTATAGGCCGGAGTTTTTTCATACATAACCTGGATTTCGGCTTCCAGTTTTTTAGTATCAGAGATATTCGCAAAGTAATTATTGAGACAATTGAAGGCATCTTTATCTTCTTCCCAGCCTTTTAATAATACTTTTTGAGCATCTCCCGGCTTTTCCATTTTTTTACGGTATACCAATGAAGCTTTCACCATCTGATTATTGGTTATATAATCATCCGCTACCATCTGGTAATAGATATGGGCATTTTTCAGCTCATTAATCTCTTTGTAAAGATCACCTACTTTTTCTTTCTGTTCCATTTCTTTGTACAGGTCAATGGCTTTTTTATATTGCTTTGCCTTTTCATAACAATTCGCTGCATCAGATTTACTTTTAAGTTTTTTAAGATATACTGCTGCTGCCTCATTATAAAATCCACCGTCTTCCAATGCTTTTGCCCCTCTGTAATAATCTTGAAGTAAATTCATATACACTTTTGCCGCTTTTTTATAATCTTTTTCTGCAAGGTACTTTTGGGCAAGGTCTTCATATTTACTTCTAATCCTGTCAAATAGTGAATTTTCCAAATAGAAGTTTCCTCCTCCAGCTCCTCCCCTTCCTGAATTCTGTTTGTTTTGTTCTTTATCCTTTAAAGAAGTAATGACCATTAACAGAATAAATGCCACAATTAAAAAAATGACTAAATTTCCGACTACGCTCCAAAAACTTTCATGGAACAGCTGGGCTACGATTCCGATAATCTTAAACATAGCCAGCAGGACAAAAGCAGCCATGAACTTGTCTATAAATTTCTGTTTATTCATCATCATCGGATTTTAAAATGCTTTTATCATCTCTGAACAAACGGTAAAGCAGTAGCATCACCCCAATAGCAAGTATCCATACAAACCAGTTGTAGCCAAACATTTTAACCAAAGGATAAAACAGATACACCAACATAGCTACGAGAATCACAATCAAAAAGAATTTCACCCATCCCGGAACATTATCTCCTCCAAGATTTAATGATTTATTTTTAAACATGAAAGAATACAAACCAACCGCTGCAATCATCAGAATCACCATATATAATATATCGAAAACAGGAGTGTCTTTCTTCATCGAGTTACTACTTGATTCTACTCCCTTTACTTTAGAATCTTTAATGGTAGATGGAGGTGACCTATCAGTCATATCAATGGTTCCGTATAATTTTCCTAAAGAGTCTTGCATCAGAACCTGCTTTTTCTTTAAAAGATATTTCACCACCTCTCCATTTACCGGTTTTCCTTTGGTGTATTGTTTTAAAGAATCTGAAATTTTCCGTTTCAGCGCCTCACTTCTTTCCTTAATATGTTTGGTTATAACTCTTGTATAAATGGTTTTAAGAGAGTCTCGGCTTTGTTGCTCTTTATTACTTAGCTTTTGAATATCGTGTCCTATTTCATTTACTTCTCTTCCCCCTGCCCTTTTATATTCTTCTTTTTCTTTTTTTGTCTTACTTTCCTGCATTCCTGCGTTCAGGAGTTCATTGGACAAGCTTTTCCTTTTACTGTAGTACAGAGAATCTATCTTCATATCTATTTCAGAGACTCCTGAATGAAAAGCAATCATATCTGCAGGGGCTTTTACAGCATCTGTTACAATAGTTCCTGAGGACACCTTATTTTCTTCCTGCTGGGGCTTATTTTCATTGGATGGTAAAGCTATTTTTAAAACAATTGCAATGACAATAACGGCCCAGAATATTCTGCGGAAATTCCTGGTATTGGTACTTTCCTGTTTACTATCCGTTCCTCCTCCAAATAGCCCCTCCAACCAGGTAAATTTACCAAATCCATCTCCCCTGGAAGTACCCATGATATCTAAAGGAACTCCTAATTCTATAGCTCTTTCAGGGTATTTTTCTATGTATTTTAAATATTTTTCAATTTCTTTTTTGTTTCCAGCCATTACTTTCTTCAGATCAAACGGCAGGTTATTCATCCATTCTTCTTTGGTTGGGGGATTCTGTAATGCTTCAAGCATTTTTTCCTCATCGATTTCCACCGTATAGCTTTGTATGATTTGTGGAATTTTGACTCCATTCAAAGGTTTTTTGATGGTTTCTTTTATGATCTCCGGATCCTGAATCAATTCAATCCAATTGATCTCTTCTAGCAGTTTTACCAATCCAAATTCAGGATGCATTATGAGAAAGCCTGCCTCTACTGTATCCCAGTCTTCAGGATTGATCTTAGGATACAATGTTGTGTTTTCGGGAATAAAAAGTTTATTATCTACGCATTGGAAATAAGCATTTCTTCCAATTTCCTGCGGAGCATAATCATCAAATACAAGAAAGCATCCATACAATACATTGGGACTATTGGCTGGAACAGCATAAGATTTCACGCCATTAAGTGCTATTCCTAACGTTTCCATTTCCTGAAGCCATACCAAAGGTGAAGAGCCTTTTATCAAAAGTCCTTTTTTAGGGTATTTATTTTTCGGGAAAGGTTTTATTCTAAGCTCCATAATCCAAAATCTGCTCTATAAACGGCTTTACATAGTGATTATACATTTCGTCCATTGTTCTCACCTTCAATAGCGTATGTTCCGGAAGATAATATTCTGATCCGCCAAACTCTGTATAGGTAGCTATGGCTAAGAAGCCATATGTTGTAGTAGGCATATAAAACTCTTCAATTCCTTTGTTACTGCTTCTGAATGTCAATATTCCTCGGGAATCTGCAATGACCTCGCTTCCGTCAGGGAAAGTATATTTATTTTTATTCTGTTCCGCAAAAATCTTAATATCATATCTGTTTTTATAAAGATTCAGGGTATTTTCATATACACTATTTATTTCAAATCCTGAAAAAACCAGATTATCATGGGCATTAATACCGATTTTATTAAAATTACCGATAATTTTTAATCCACTCCGGTTTAACTTGGCTACTTCAGTATTTACTTTTGTGGTGTTTTTATCTATATCATCGTATTTATTATCCAAAGGCTCAACAGAGGTATTTCCTTCAATATTTATTTTATAAAGTAAAGGATTGTTAAACTCGTGAAGATAGAAGCTTTTCCCAAAATAAATCAGTTCATAGTCATCAGGAATATTCAATCCGGTAACATTGATCTCAGAATATTCTCTTGTATTTACATTAAGTTTAGATACTAATTTTCTGGAGGGTTGATATTGGCAGAGGATAAAATGCTGCTGTTTATTTTTTGCCAGGGCAAATTGTCCTGTTCGCTTTACAGAAATATCTTCAATCATCACTTCACAACCATGATATGTTTTATAATAATCATAGGTGTGCCTGTCGTAATAATTATCAGAAAGATAAGTTTTCAACAATTGTTTTTTTGAACTCAGAATAAAAAACTCTCCTTCGTATAAAAACTGGGCAATCTTATTAACCGGTGTTGGGAACAGGATCGGATAATTCAATGGAAGATCAGTTTTCTTTCCATTAGAATTGTTTTCTTTTCTTTTTTGCTGTGGTGGGTTAGCCCACAACTCATGAAGGGGAAGTTTTATTTTCTGGATGTGTTTCCGTGCTCCTTTATGATGCTTATAAAAGTTAATTTCTCCCTCTGAAGAAGTAGCCACCAAAAACTTCAGCCTGTCTCTATTTTGATGAACTACTTTCTGGATTTTTTCATCTTCAAAGTTCTCCTGATGGGTAATGAAAAATACTTCAATATCTTTCTGAGGATAATCTTCGTTAAAAAAATTATCTAAAGCTTCTGAAACCTCCAAAACCGGACTGACCTGATTAAGGTTTTCAACTACCTCTTCCACTTTATTCAGAGAAATAGCAACACCTGTCTGTCCCAATGCTATTACTTTACATTCTGAATGAGCTTTTGGATGTTTAATTATCGCAATCGCTGAAGCAAATGCCAATACTTTTGGAGTTCCCCAGTTTCTCAAGGAAGTATCAATCAGAATAATTCTTTCAAAAATATTTTCTTCGGGCGGTATCTCTCTTTGGATGTATAATGCTTCATTATTGGCTACGCGGCTCATAAATAAATCGTCTTCATTCGCAAACTCAGACAAAAGCATTCTATGAAAGTCTCCTTTATTGGTCATATCTGAGATACCTCCAACAGGCTGTTCTCCCGGAGAAAGGTGGCGCATTGGAATTTTAAGTCCGCTCCAGATTCTTTTGATTAAGCTTCCTACCTGGAATGTTTTGGGTTCTTCTATCAGCTCTCTGATAAAGTCTGTATCTGTAGTAGCTTGCTCTTCTACAACCTCATCAATCAATTCTGGCTCTTCGATTAGCCCTTTCATGGCCTCAATGATGGATTGTACGGTTGGAAATTTTTTATTGAGATCCATTGCCGTGAGATCTTTATTCAAAACGGATGGTCCTGCATCTTGTTTCTCTGCACTTACAGCTAATTCCTGAGGTCTTTTGGAATAAATTCTTAAATGAGCTTCAGCATTTGCAGAAGATATTCTGTTATGACAATCTTTAAATAAAGTCCGCAATAATACGATTTTGTTCTGCTTCTGTTTGTAAACCTTAGGAAGTGCCTTTATTTTTTCAAGAAATTCAATCTCTTTTTCAGCATTGAATTCAAAATTCCCCATGCTATAAAAATCTGTAGTATATCTTAAAGGACCAGCAAAGTCTGTATAGCCATCTTGCATGGCATATAAAACCATCAGCAAAGCACCGAACGGAGGCCATCCCTGATCCTGAAGGTCTTTCAGAATTTCTATGATATAAGGTCTATAAGCAATTGCTCCTACTCCTGGGATGGAGAGGAGGTTATTGTCATTATATCCGGAGTCTCCGGGAACATCTTCATCAGTTTTCCATTCCCAAAAGTAGTTTTCATAGGATTGGAAATAGGCCTTTAATTCCATTCTCTTGATTTTTCAGTAAGACGGAATGAACTTACAGATAATGGTCGGAAATCTGTTTTCTTTATTTCAAGATAATTCCCTTCCTCATCCCATAAAAGCCATCCATCTGACATTTTATTATATTTCTGTTGTAAGAGCTTGCTCAGATTTTTAAATTCAAAATCAAAACCGGAAGGCAAAAGGTGTCCGTCTTTTGTCCAATATGTTTTTCCTGGCAGGCTTAATAGTGGGGTTCCTAAAAAAAGAACTTTCTCTTCTATTACAGTCCATTCTATTTTATCCAATCTGAATTTTGGCAGTGTCACAATACTCTGTTTGACCTCTGTAATTACGCTTATCAAAGCAATAACCGAATGTTCTTCCTTACTTTCTTTTAATCTGATCTGAATCTTTTCACGAATCCCAAAATAGTTTTGGTTAGAAGCTGGAAAAGTAAGGCGTAATGCTTTATCAATGGGTGTCCAAAGCAATCCTGTTCTCATCTTTTTACTGGGAACCAATGCTTCTTTTTTAAATAAAAGCCCATCCCGAAGCTCGTAGAGTAAAAAGTTAGGCAGCTGATGAATTTCTGATGACAATGTCTGTTCCTCAGTGAAACCTTTGAGCCATATAATTTCATCATCTGTTGCAACATGAACGTTCTTCCAGTCTCGTATAGAGCCTAGATAATCATCATCGGTACGGGATAGTTCTGCCCAGAATTCTTTTATATCGTCTGAAGAATTTTCTGCCATAAGCTTTCAATTTCTTGCTGAATGTATTGCTTTTGTTCAGGGTTTCTGATCCAGTCACAGCGTGTCTGAAGGTATCTCAGTTTATCTTTGATTACGTTTTGCTCTTCAAAACTTAGCGATCCCTGATTCCATTTATCAACCAATATTTTTACATCCTTCATTACTTCTTCCGGGTTAGGAGTTTTATTCTGCATAGCTTGAGGATGAGAATGCGGATGATCGTCTTTCTCAATGGTTCTGTTAATGATCCCTTCCAGAATTTCTATCTGCTCTTCTGTATCCCATATATGTTTTAAAACCCAAAGATCTGAAAGAACGGCTTCATTTCTTCCACAAATCAGAGCACTTGCAGCAATGAGGTTCTGAAGTTTAACGGCTCTACGGTCTGAAATGGCAATTCCTGTGTTTCGTAAGCTCATGATGGTATTCAGATATACTTCGTAGATTGGTTTTAAATCGATCGCTCTACACAGATTCTGAAGTTCTCTGATCTCATTAGCATGAATTTCCGGGACTTCTGTTTCTTCTTCGTTTTCCAGCTTTCTTCCTGCTAAAAGCACTTGTTGCAAAAGCTCCGGATGAACATAATCAACATTGATTCTAATCAGGAAGCGATCGAATAATGCATTCAAAGCTTCATCTTCCGGAAGAATATTACTTGCTCCTACAAACATTAAAGCGGGTAAATGCTTTGTTTCTTTTCCTCTCTTGAAGATCTTTTCGTTAAGGGCCATCAAAAGTGAATTCAAAATAGCAGAATTGGCGTTGAAGATCTCATCCAGGAACACCATCGAGGCTTCAGGCATCATTCCTTCCGTATTGGTAAGCAGTTCTCCTTCTTTTAATTTTCTGATATCAAAAGGACCGAATATTTCATTCGGTTCTGTGAAACGGGTTAATAGATATTCAAAGTTCTTTCCGTCTGTTACCGTTTTTGCCAATGTTCTTACTATAGCTGATTTTGCAGTTCCCGGAGGACCATACAAAAAGACATTCTCTCTTGCCAAGAGACAGATTCCCAGTAAATCTACCACATCATCTTTACCGACAAAGGTATTTTTTACGTAGTTCAGAACCGTATTGAGTTTATTGATATTCTGCGTCATTGATTTTCTTCAGTTATTATTTTTAATTCTCTCCAGAATGCTTCTTTATGCATCCCAAACTCTGCAATAAGCAATGTATTGATGAACGGAATTTCCGCCAGTTTATAATCTTTCTTGTCTACAATTCTTTCCAGATATAATTTCCGGTATGTTCTATCTTTCAGCTCTTCTTGCCAGTTTACCACCTCCAGATCAAGATCATACCCTATTGCTGAATAATGAAATTCTGTCAGAATATCTTCAAGCATTTTAATGAGTGGATCTTCGGGATCTACTGAATTCAGAGCCACGATCACCTCGGGTAGAAATCTCAATGATAAATCGGCAGACAAAATAGAAGACACATCTCTTGGCCCTTTATATGCTGGAATAAGATTCTCAAGATTGCTGGCCGTATTTTCTCTTATTAGATACAATTGGGCACTATGATACAGTATTTTTGCCGCCCAAACTGCCGTTATTTTATTACAGATTATCCGATCATACAGAAACTCCAGTCTTTCTTTTTCAAATTCTGTTTCAAAATACACTTCTGCTTCCGCTTCCTCTTTTTGGGAAATGGTCTGTATACTGGAAAAAAGAGTGATGCATTCATTCTTCCTCAGCAAAAATATGGTATCTAAAAATGGTGATTTGGTTTCCAACATCTAACAAAAATAGAATTATTTCGTTGAGAATAAAATTTTTAAATAGAGGATTGATATTAAATTGTATTTCTTTATGAATAATGATGAAAAAGAGTACTATTGGAAAACGCAAAGAGGTATTTTTTTCCTTTCAACATGCTTTTAAAGCACCGGGATCTTATCGTAGATAAAATTTATAAATTGCCACGAATTCACGAATAAAATAATTCGTGAATTCGTGGCATATGATATCCTTGCTGAAAATTTTTGATTTTCAAGCGTCTTAAAAGCAATATATTATTTAAATGAGCCTTTGTACTATCCAATAATACTGATTTCTAAGAGAGAATTGCTTGGTCGCTAGCGCTCCTCGCATTGAAAGTTTAGGCTACTATTTCAATGATGTTGTTTTCCGGATCAAGGATAACACTTTCATAGTATCCGTCACCTGTTGTTCTAGGTTCTCCTGCAACTGTATATCCTTCTTTTCTTAAAGTCTCTGTAAGCTCGTTTACTTTTTCTTTGCTTCCTACAGAGAATGCAAAATGTATGACTCCAAAGTGTTGGGATTCGTAAGAGTTTTCATTTTCTATAAGATCCGGCCTGGTCATAATTTCAAGTCGGCTGCCATTCTCGAAACTGAGAAAATAAGATTCAAAATTTTTAATAGGATTATTATATTTTTCATTGGAAACAGCTCCAAAATATTTTTGATAAAATGTTCTAGCTTTTTCAAGGTCTTTCACCCAAATTGCAATATGTTCTATTTTCATTCTTTAAAATTTTAATATGATTACTATTGCAAAAGTAGCCTACTGAACTATTGTATATCCGCTCCCTGTTACTCTATCCTTGTTCTCTATTGGCTTATTTTATTTTTTATTTCAAAGAAAAAGATAAAAACAAAAATTCTAAAACTCCGACTGGAAAGCAAGAAACAAAACATTTATATACAATTATTTACCCATTATATTCTTATAAAAACACCTGTCTCATTTCATTTATCATAATGATGAGGTCAATATAAAAGTTATTATCTTTGTGCCATTCAAAATTAAATTATGAGTATTCACATCAGTGCAAAAAAAGGAGAAATTGCTAAAGTAGTATTGCAGCCGGGGGATCCGCTTCGTGCACAGTATATTGCTGAAAATTATTTAGAAAATGCAAAACTGGTAAGCAAAACCAGAGGTATCTTTTATTATACAGGTCTTTACAAAGGTAAAGAAATCACTGTAGGAGCTAGTGGAATGGGATTCCCAAGTATCGGAATCTATTCTTTTGAGTTATTTACAGAATATGAGGTAGACACGATCATCAGAATCGGAACTTGTGGAGCTTACAATACAGACCTTAAGCTTTTTGATATTTTAAATATTGAAAATGCTGCCAGCGAAAGCACCTATGCTAAATATGCATGGGGAATTGAAGAAGACATCCTTCCTCACCAAGGAAACATCTTCAATACAATCAATGAAACTTCTAAAGAGCTATCTATAGATGCTAAAGCGATCAATATCCACAGTAGTGATATTTTCTACAGAAAAGATCCAAACACTCCTGAAATTGCTACAAGATATAACTGTCCTGCAGTAGAAATGGAAGCTTTCGGATTATTTGCTAATGCTCAACACTTAGGTAAAAATGCAGCTACTATTCTTACCGTAACTGATATTATCCCAACTCATGAGAAAATTTCTGCCGACGAAAGAGAAACTGCTTTGAAACCAATGATGGAATTAGCACTGGAGTCTGCAATCAAGAGTTTATAAGAAAAGGATAAAAGGCAAATTTGCTGGTCACCCTTTCAACACTATAATAAAAAGAGCTTTACTGAATCAGTAGAGCTCTTTTTTATAGTCTGAAAAATTTTCTGGCAGTTCCTGTAGTTTCATCTGCTACTTCAGCAATGCTGATCTTCTTCAAATGCGCAATAGTTTGTGCCACATAGGGCAAAAAGGAGGGTTCATTTCTTCTGTTCTGCATCCTTGGCATATTCTTCGGAAGCATGAATGGCGCATCGGTTTCAATCGTCATTCTGTCCAGAGGAACATAACGAATCACCTCTTCCAAATGTTTAAATCTTTTCTCATCACTGATGGCTCCGGTAAATCCCAGATAAAATCCTTTGTCCAGATAAGTTTTGGCTTCATCAAGTGTTCCTGTAAAGCAGTGTACAACAGCTTTCGGTAATTGAGAAAGATAATCATCCGTAATTTCATTAAATCTTTTAAAAGCTGATCTTTCATGAAGAAAAAGAGGCTTATTCACTTCAATTGCCAATTCCAGCTGAGCTCTATAGCATTTTTCCTGAACGGGTCTTGGTGAAAAATCACGATCAAAATCCAGTCCACATTCGCCTACTGAAATGACATGATCCTGCTTCAACAGCTTTCTAAGCTCATGAGTGCTTTCATGATTAAAAGATTTTGCATCATGGGGATGAATTCCCGCTGTAGAAAATAAAATATCAGGATAGTCTTCCGCAATAGCTGCGGATTCTTTACTTCCACGGACACTTGTTCCGGTAAGGATCATATAGTCTACTCCATTATCCATAGCGCGGTTAATTACTTCTTCGTGTTCATTGTAAAACTGTTTATTGGTCAAATTAATACCAATATCAATGTATGTATTCATTTTTTTTAAATTTATGCACCTGTAACTATTTATCATTCAGGTATTTTTGATTAAGTTATTATTTCTTATTTCATTGATCTTCCAGAATTACTTTTTTCCAGAAGAATACAAAGCAAAATTATTCACAAGAAACGCAATCTTTTTGCGTAGTAAAAAATAGTGACTTAATCAGCTTGAAAAATATGAGCTAAAAGAAGTAACTTCCAGCCTCTTTATTCATTGATAAATTTTTCTAGAAAACCAATCAATTTTTCTCTTCCATGGCTCCATCGGATTCCGTGACCATCCTTTTCTCTTATTTCAAAAACTAATCCATGTTTATAATGAAAAAAAACATTCCACCAGGTTTTATTTTCAAGGATATAATGTATTTTCTGCATTACCTTTTCTTGTTTCTGCAAGGTATTTCCTTTCACTTCACCCCAAAAATCATCGCCCATTCTTCCGGTATGTTTTTCCCAGGCACGTTGGGCAATAGTAATTTCTTCATTAAAAGGTTCCTGACAAGCTTCAATCAAAACAGAAGCCAGTGGTGGAATTGCATTTTCGTCACGAATACTTGCAGAAGTTAACCTTTGACCTAAGACAATAAGCCAGTCTTCAAACGGAATTGCTTCCAGCTGTTTTGCTTTATCCTCATCAGAATCATTATTATTAAAAATGTTGATAAATTGATTAAAGATTTCATCCCTGTTAATCTTAACTTCTTCATTAAAATAAGGGAGATTGCATTCCAAAGTTTTAGCCTGATATTGTTGAATGTTTAGTGACAGACTTTGTAAATGTTCTTCTGTTAAAATAGCCTGATATTTTTCCTTCCAGCCCTCTGAAATCAACACCATATATTGTTCAAAATTATTCATCATAACATTGTATAAGATTAACGAACTGGCTTTCTTCTTTAATAAGATAGCCGATAAGATTAAACCATTCTTTACAGTGATCCAGAATCCAGGCATCCGAGGAAATAATAATCCCGGAACTGTCTGCCAGGAATTTATCCGGACTGTACTGTAATTCAACTTCCCAATTAATCTTATTTTCCCCAGCAAAATCAAGTACAAGCTGTTTAATTCTTCCACTATTGGAAACCGGCTGATCAAAAATCCACATTAATTTCTGAACCTGAGCTTTTTGAAAAAATGCAGCAACAAGTTCTATCGCTCTTTCTGTTTGATTTACCCGTTTATATGTTCCATGAACTCCGGAAAGATCCCGAAAACAACCGTCCACCCCTTCAAAAATATAGGCTTCCGACAACAGACTTTCCAATAGAATCAGCACATTGAATCCATCCAGGTATACTGGTTTATATTTCAGATCTGAAAGATTCAATTGTTTCAGTCTTCTGTTATGAATTTGTCCATCAGATGCTGAGGCTCCACGAATCACCTGTATCTGTCGTGTTTTTAATCTATATCTGTTTCCTACAAGGTCAGATGCTGCTTTTTCCGCATACCCTCTTGTCAAAAGATACTGCATATCCTGAACTGCCAGCTTCAGCTTGCTGATCTGCTTTTCTGGACCGAACAGAGTGTCATCACCTGTGTTTTTTCCGCGGTTTCTATTATTCATACTCAAAAATAGAATTTTTTAAAGGTAAATCTCTCACAGATTTTACCGATCACGCAGATCTTTCTACAACCATATGTAAAACCTGTGGGATCTGTGGGAGATAAAATCTAAAGTGGCTATATTCTTATGTAGGACATGATGGATTGATGGATTTTCAGTTATCAGAATCTTTTAAAAATATGGATAAACAGACAAGAGACTGTATTATTTTAGCCTGTTACAGTAAAAGATTCACCATTATTACAGGAAACCAAGGCTAATCCATTGGTATGGACAAGTCATCTGATGGCTCCTGAAGCCTATATTCTTCATGATGCTTTAACAGGATACATCAACAATGAATCGGCTGAACAAGTCAGAAGCCGGGCAGCATTAGCCTATTCAACATATCAAAAATGCAGTATCAAAGCAGCGAGAAATCTATTGGTAACAGGCTGGTAATTTCATTTCATTCAACTTAACACTTTATCGGTTATATTTTTTACAACAAAAGAGATATTTCATACAAAGATTTTAATATTTAATAAGGATAAGTTTGCAAAGACTTAAAAATACCTTTATGAATACCCTGAAAAAATTATGTTATCTGTCTGCAGCGATACTTTTATCTGCTTCTTTCATTTCATGTTCAAGCGATGATAACGAAATTGTTATTGAACAACAGACTCCCTCACAGGTTCTATCTTCTACTCCCTGGGAAACGACAGGAGCTAAGGATAAAAACGGCAGTAACGTAGCATTAACAGACTCTAGCGTAGCAGGTTATGTAGGATTTGCTTACTTTAAAGCGGACGGAAACTTTGCTATTTACAGCTTGACTGATGTTTTGAGATCAAGGGGAACATGGTCTGTAGATGCTCAGGGGAAAACGAGAACTATTACAGCGTTAAACCCGGATGCAACAACCATTTTCACACGTGATGTTGAAATTCTTGTTTTAAACAGAAATGAATTTACATACAGAATTCGTCCTAATGCTGCCGATCTATCTGTATATTATGACATCATCCATACGAGAACTCCTCATGCTGAACCTAAAAACGGACAACTTACATTAGCTTCTACCCCATGGAAGACTACAGGTGCTAAAGATAACAGTGGAGCCAATGTAGCTTTAGATAATTCCGCGGTGGCTGGTTATGTAGGATATTCTTACTTCAAAGCCAACGGAACTTTTAAAATCTTTGGATTAAATGATGTTCTTAGATCTCAGGGAACATGGTCAATTTCTCCTGATGGGAAGACAAGAACACTTGTTGCTTTAGATGCTAACGGTAATGTACTTTTTACCCGTACCGTAGAAATTTTGGTTCTGAACGAAACTACATTCACTTATAGAATCACCCCTGACGCAGCCCAGCCAACTGTATTTTACGACATTATTCATACTAATGATCCCGCCCACAAGGAACCTCAGTAGTGATTATTTTTTTGATCATAAGAAAAACCTGCTCCATATGGGCAGGTTTCAATTTTATTGATTAGGCCAACGCTACTTGTTTTTACTTTGAGTAGAATAACTGGAAACTGGAAAGAGATGCTTCATTCAGAATGACAGGATCTTTATTTAAAATCAGTACCCTATTCATTCTTACCAATATTCTTCCCACCATTTTTTCCAGGTTACATTGCCCAACTGATCCAGATCTACTTTTTCACCGATAACAGGTAAGGTAATTGGCTGATTGTTATCTTCTGCATTTTTAGCGGCCAGCTCTACCGGCTCAAACCATGCATGCTGAGACAGTTTGAACTTTGAATGATGGACCGGCATAAAGTTTTTTGCTTTCAATTCTTTAACTTCTCCGATTAGCTGATCCGGCAATGTATGAATATAGGGCCATTTTTCGTTGTATTGTCCGCATTCCATCACTGCAAGGTCAAATGGACCATACTTTTCACCAATTTCAGTAAAATGATTTCCATACCCACTGTCTCCTCCTAAAAACAGGTTCTTGGTTGGAGTCTTTAAAACAAATGAAGTCCAGAGAGAGATATTTCTATTCAAAAGTCTGCCGGAGAAATGTCTTGCCGGAGTAAGGGTAATTTTGAATCCACTGGCAAGATCTACACTTTCCCACCAATTTTTTTCAATAATCTTTTCCGGTTTCCAGCCCCAGTATTCAAAATGCTGGCCTGTTCCTAATCCACAGATTACTTTTCCTACTCTGTCTTTCAATTCCTGTACGGTTTTATAATCCAGATGATCCCAATGATCGTGGGAAATCAATAAAAAGTCTATATCCGGCATATGTTCCGGTTTATAATAATCTGCTCCTTGAAATGCTTTTATAGATCCGGGCATGGGTGAGGCGTTTCCGCTGAAAACAGGGTCTACCAGTATTTTTTTTCCATCCACTTGTATAAAATACGAGCTATGCCCGAACCATACCAAAACGTTTTCTTCCGGGGGAAGGTTTTTCAAATCTGTGACAACAAATGGAAGGGCAGATTTTGGAGAAGTATTTTCTACTTTACACAAACTGTTAAGGAGGGCTTTTGTCATACTTTCTCCTTCTAATAAAGCTGGAGTGATCAGTATATTCTGAAATTTTCCATTGAGATAATTGGGAAGTGTGCTGAAGTATTCCTTTCTTTTTTCATCAGGAAACTGCCCAAGCTGTTTTACTAAATTCATTCCTTATTTTTTTACATTCTCAGCCTTTCTTCTTCAAGATCCAGCCTTGTTAAATAATCTCTTATATATTCTTCGTCAATATTCGGATTGCGTCTGTTTTCTTCCCGAAGCCAAATCCGTTGCTGTTCCAGAGTTTCAAAATAGATTTCTTTGGCTTCATCAGACATTTTATGGGTAGAATCTTCTTTATCTTCCTGTTCCCAACGGTCCATCAGTTTATTAAAATATTCGTTTTCACTTCTTCGTTCTTTATAGTTTTCATCAAGATATCTAAAAGCTACTCTGCGCATTTTTTTTCTTAAATAATGTTCAGATTCTTCTTTGGACAGATATCCGCGTTCAGTATCGGATAAATTAAGCTTTTTAATCAATACGGGTAATGTAAGTCCCTGAATAATAAGAGTAGCCAAAATTACAATAAAGGTAATAAAGAGTATGAGATCCCGATGTGGAAAAGGCTGTCCGTTATCCATCACCACTGGGATAGATAGAGCTGCCGCCAAGGAAACTACACCACGCATTCCGGTCCAGCTCATTAATATAGGTAATTTCATCCCAGGGTCTCTATCTGCTACATTGATGAAATTTCGCATAATTAATGTTACGAAAACAGCTCCAAAAGAGGCTAAAAAACGGACAATTATCAGTACCCCTGTGATTAGCAGTCCATAACCAATCGCATTAGAAAGACTTATTCCTTCTTTATTCAATCCTACCATGATTTCCGGAAGATCCAATCCTATTAATAAAAATACAATCCCGTTTATCAGGAATACAAAACTTTCCCATACATTGGATCCTTTTAACCTTGATTCTGAGGTTCGGAAAATTTCATGTCTTCTGATGGAAAGAAACAATCCTCCACTCACCACAGCCAATACTCCGGATGAGTGTACTTCTTCAGCGGCAATATACATTACATAGGGAGCTACAAGGCTAAGAATAGCATCCATGTTTACATCCGTGGGAAATATTTTTTCAATTTTGAGAAAAATAACTGCTAGCACTACTCCTATTCCCAATCCACCGAATACCATCCATCCAAAGCTTACCACTGCATCCTGCCAGAGAAACTGTCCGGTTGCTACGGCTACCATTGCAAATCTAAAGATGATAAGGGAGGAAGCATCATTGAACAGGCTTTCACCTTCTAAAACAGTAGATAGATTTTTAGGAACTTTTACAAATTTTAAAATAGCTCCTGCACTTACCGCATCCGGTGGAGAAACAATTCCTCCCAGTACAAAACCTAATGCTAATGAAAACCCGGGAATATAAGAATTGGCAACAAAAGCTACCGATATAGCTGTAAGAAACACAACAATAAAAGCAAAACTGGTAATGATCCGCCTCATTTTCCAGATTTCTTTCCATGAAACAGCAAATGCTGCTTCGTATAATAATGGCGGTAAAAAAATAATAAATATAAGTTCAGGATCAATTTTTATAGGTGGTAATCCGGGAATAAAGCTGATGAGCAGCCCCGCAATTACTAATATAATAGGATATGCTACTCTTAAACGATTGGCCAGCATAATGGACCCAATAATGACCAGAACCAGTCCGAGATAATAAATGAAATTCTCCACCATTTGTTTTTCAATTAATTGTGTGAATCTAATTTATATATTTTTTGAGAAATATGGTTTATTTTTTATCTGGTTTTCAATCCCAGCAGAAACTAATTCTCAAGTATTTTGCTTAAGGATTCGTTTTATCATCCTGTTTTTATTGCAGATAAATACAGCCATACATTGTTGTATGGCTGTATAGATCAAATTTTTTAAGCTAATTTTTCCAGAAAGAATGGAACCAATTGCTGTACCGCTTCATTAACATAATTTTCTCTGTCATATAAGGACATATGATTGGCACCTTCTATCACATATTTCCTTTTGTCCACAGTAGCAGCACGTTTAAGTAAATCATCACTCATCCATGCACTTCCTGCCACACTTCCCACAATGGCTAATAATGGTTGTGTAAAGAAGGCTTCAGATTTATTGTAAGCATCATAAGAAATGATTTGTGAAAGGCTTCTTGTTGTAGCAAACCCGGGAGCTGTTGGATACTGGCATCGATCAGTATGATAATATTCCCAGGCTTCTCTTAACTCTTCATTAGGTGCATCTTCTTCTCGCAATGGAGCTAACGGAATGGTTTGAACATTTGTGTTACCCACATCTACAGTTCTTGCATTGGAACCTGTTACTAAATAAGGCAATGCATCAGCATCTTTTATATTATTTTCCCATCCGTTTCTGAACATAGATCCAATGTTTACAGCACTTACCATTCCCACCGCTTGAATTCGATGATCATTGATTGCAGCATTGGCTGTATATCCTGCTCCTGCACAGATTCCCATGGCTCCAATCTTGTTTGTATCTATATAAGGCAAGGTAACAAGGTAATCAATTACTGCACTTATGTCTTCTGTTCTGATATAAGGATTTTCCAATTGGCGTGGTTCTCCTGTACTTTCTCCCTGATAAGAAGCATCATACGCCATTGTTATCAATCCATGCTCAGCCAATCTTTTAGCATATAAACCGGCGGTCTGTTCTTTTACTCCACCTCCCGGATGAGATACTACGACTGCCGGATATTTTTTGTTCTGATCAAACCCTTCTGGGAAATTAATAATTGCTGATAATATAATTTCTTGAGCGTTCGAGTTTTTAATACTGATTTTTTTCTGTGACATGATTTTGTATTTTATTTGTTATTATTTATTTTGATGAAAGCTGGAAGAACAAAAGAGTATCCTATTTTTTGATTACTTTTTTCAGCTCTATTCTTCTTTTTTCATTTTGATAAATCAAAGGTAGGAAGGGATGGGCTCTTGGGACGGAGACACATTACCTGAAAACAGATACATTTTACCTTTTTGTATTTTTGGGTACTTCTATAGTAAATTTTGGCTAGAGCCGGATGATATTTTGGTATTTTTCAGACCTGCTAAAGTTTTATCTCCCGCAGATCGCACATATTTCGCAGATGATTACGAATATGAAAATCATAGGTTTTCAAAAACTTGTGTGTACTTCTTCTGCACAAAGCTTTTAACTTAAAATCCCTTAAGTGTTTAAATCTTTTGTGACTTTTGTGGTTAGGCACAATCCTTATTAGATTGCAGAATTTTATTTCCCACAGATTACTCAGATTTACACAGATATTTGTGGATATTATTGAAAACAAAACATCGGTTTAGGTTTAATATTACTCATCATTTATTACACATTACTCATACATTAGCCAGGATAGTAACGGTTACCCCGCAGCCAAACTAGAAAGCTGGGGAGGTAAGTCTGGGATGCGCTGGCGCGAGGAGTATGAGTGAATAGCCGGAAAAGCTCCTGAAAAAGCAAAAGACAACTCGCGGAGCTGTCTTTTATTATATTGTTGAAACTATTTACTGATTCCTGAAAACTTTTGGGGAAAGTCCTGTTTTCTTCCGGAAGAACCTTGCAAAATAGTTGGGATAATCAAACCCGAGGCTGTAGGATATTTCACTTACGGAAAAGCTTGTATTCTTGAGTTTATCTTTTGCCAGCTTTACAACGTAATCATGAATGTGATCCAATGGTGATTTTCCTGTAAAATGTTTGATGAGGTCTCCGAAATAATTAGGAGAAAGGTAACTTTTCTGTGCGAAATAAGCTACAGAAGGAAGGCCGGCCAGATTTTCATTTTCTCTGAAATACAGATCCAGATTTTTATAAAATTCATCAATTACTCTGTGGTAAATATCACTTCGGGTATCAAACTGGCGATCATAAAAATCTTTGACATAAGTAAGGATCAAATTGACATAAGAAATGATAACGGTTCTTGAGTAATATTCTTTCTGAAATTCGTGGTTAGCTTTTCTGAAGAGATCCCACAAAATGTTTTCTTCTTCCTTAGTGAGAAAAAGGGCTTCATGATTGTTATAATGTACAAAGCTATAATCCTTGGCGTACTTTTCAAGATATTTGGCACCTATCATAATACATAAACCCGAAAATGGTGGGGCAATCTCCCACTCCAGCGTATTTTGCGGACAATCCACATACATATAGGAAGAGTCTGACTGATCATCCAGAAGTTGATAAGAAGCAAACTTTACATCCATCGGTGGCTTAATGGCCAAAAGATAAAAATCTATAGTTACCGGCTCAGATTTTAACCTGATTTCATTCTGCGTCTCAAAATCTACGACGTGAAGATCATCGCTTTTCATATTACCAACATTCAGGTAACGGCAGAATTCGGGGATATTTAATATTTTCATGCTCATCGTACAGGCTTTCAATAATTGGTAAAATTAGAAATTTTGAACAGTGTCCTTATGATACATATTCAGGAAAAACGGATATATTTTACGGTTTGTCTTTCTATACTTTTACAACTAGGAACATTAATCCTAAACTCAGCAAAACTATAATACCGGCTATGATCGCAGCTTCGCCTACATGCTTCAGATATCTTTTTCCGTCAAATGTGAATTTTTCGGGATGAATACTGAATTCCTTAAAAACAAACGGGTCTATTTTCAAATCTGGCCTGAAGCGAACAATTCCTTCTATGAACCTGGCCCGCAGAGCTCTTCCATTTTTGATATAATGAGTACTGCCAATGTCTGTTCCGTCAAATACAACTTTAGTTTCATTACGATTGATTCCTACAGTGAGTATCCATGTTTTTCTTTTCATTGTCAGGTAAATCTCATAATCATCTGAACGAAGGGACGGTCCTAACTGATTGTAAAGAATAGCATCTATGCTTTCGTCTTTTTTATAAAAATGAATGCCTTTATCATCTACCATAATTTTTGTTACGGATATACCTTTTGATTTTTTCACATACCGAAAAAGCCGATACATACCTAAAACCCAAACGGGATAATATAATACAGCTACTACAACAAATACCTTTATATTCCCCGAAACCAAAAAAGGAAACACAGCAAGTACTATAAACATAAACAACAACACTGATCCAAAGAAAATATTCATCAGCCATGTGATTACCCAGCTAGGTTTGGAGGCTAATGGTAAAAATTCTTTTCTAAAATCCTCTTGCATCTGTTCAAGATACGGAAAAAAATGATAATAAAAAAGCCATAGGATTGCCTATAGCTTTGTACAAAATTGAAAATAAGATATGTTCTTTGAAACTATGAAATTGTATGTGTTTTTTCTGTAGTAACATTATAGAGGTCGGAAATCACATTATCTACAAACCTCCATTCTGCTACTGAATTTCCTGAAGTAAACTTAACATGCAGATACCCCCTTTTGTAAAGATTCGCATACTCCAGATCGTCGATCAGTAATGAAAATGCCTGAGCTAATGCGATTGCCTGACCAGGATCTGATGTAATTCCAAGATAGCCTTCAAGGCCTGGTGAAGAAACGGAACTGCAGGCTAATTCGGTTCCGATAATCTTCCCTTGTGCATTAGTCAATGTCCCTAACCAAGCGTTATGCGTATCCCCTGCCAACACAACAACATTTTTACCCGCAAGCATAGAATACAACTGTTCTCTTTCCATGAAATATCCGTCCCAGGCATCCAGGTTATAAGGTAAAGTGGTGGTTATCCTTGCTATTTCTTGTGGAGTAAGCGTGGGATCCTGAGCTTTGTATCTGCCTTTTATGACCATCAGTTGGGCAATGGTATTCTGAAGTGCCTGCATCGTAGCCGGTTGTGCACTTCCGTACTGTTTTATTTCTGCTAAAATCTTATTCAATAGCATCAATAATTCTGCAGGAACCATCATTTTGGTCATCAGGATTTGCTGTCCCAATACCTTCCATTTTGCAGAATCAGCATTGATCTGGGAGCCTAACCATGC
The DNA here is from genome assembly GCF_900637665.1 of Chryseobacterium nakagawai. Taxonomy (NCBI): domain Bacteria; kingdom Pseudomonadati; phylum Bacteroidota; class Flavobacteriia; order Flavobacteriales; family Weeksellaceae; genus Chryseobacterium; species Chryseobacterium nakagawai. Next base: position 1,056,626 of record NZ_LR134386.1, on the reverse strand, counting down.
CATTTGCTCGCTTCCGATCAGTTTTCTGTTGGGATTTAAAAAATCTGTTTTAAACTTCAACTGATCGAAGTTTCCGGCATTATCCAGATAATCTGAATACTCTAGTTGCTTATCTCTTGCAATCACTCTGGTATCCATCATATAAAGGGAAACAATATTTCCGAAGGTAAAGCTTCTGTAGATTTTCAGATCTTTCCCTGTTTTAAGCGGAATATATTCACTGTAAGCCTGAAATGCTGCCATTTTTCTTACCTGAAAATCACCTTCGTTAGGCTGATGATTCTCTGCTCCGCCTTTATAGGTATCGTTTGCAAATTCGTGGTCGTCCCATACACAAATAAAAGGTTTTTTCTGATGGGCCAGCTGAAGGTTTTTATCACTTCTGTATTGTCTGTATCTTTCTCTGTAATCGTTCAGGTTCAGAATTTCTTTCGCAGGCTTATGAGCTCTTCCAAGCGGGTTGGTATATGGATTCGTTCCATATTCTCCCGGTGCATATTCGTAGATATAATCGCCAAGGTGTACTACTACATCAGCTTCAGATTTGGCAACGGCTCCGTATACGTTGAAAAGTCCCGCAGGAAAATTCGAACATGATACCACCGCCATTTTCACTTCACTGACGGAATCTGCCTTAGAAGGTAAGGTAATCGTTTCCCCTGTTACACTGACTTCTTTTGTTTTAAGGTTATAAAATCTATAGTAATATTTCGTATTGGATGGAATATTTTGTACATCTACCGCTACAGTAAAGTCATTAATGGTTGCAGCACTTGCTTTTCCACTTCTTAAAACTTCAGAAAAATTGCTGTTTTTGCTTATTTCCCATGTAATTTCAGCATCTACTCCTACAGAATATCTTGTCCATATAATAACTCCTGTTGCGGTAGGGTCAAAACTGGCTACTCCGGTATCAAAACCTGAATTTTTAAGATCATTAGGAGCCGTTCCGCCTTCGGTAAAGTCTTGATCGCTGCAACTTTCAATGAGAGGAGCAATAAAGATTCCTCCAGCTGCTAATAGTGAATTCTTAAGAAACCTTCTTCTGTTAAGCAGATTATTATTTTCCATCATTACTTTTTTCTGCAAAGCAACGGGATCTGAGGAAGAAGGCTGTTAACTGAGTTTTAATTATTCTTTATGGTTTTTTTAAACATATGTTTAACATAGTGTTTTTTAAAATAGTAGCAACATACTGTTCATTTTCATTCTTACTCAAATCTTTAATTCTTATTCAAATTATAAAGAATCAATTCTTATAAGAATATAAAAAACCACTCACATTATTGTAAGTGGCTGATTTTATTGTGGTCCCACCTGGGCTCGAACCAGGGACCACCTGATTATGAGAAGACTACCGATGCTTTGCATTATCTTTCATTAAGATTCAAAAGCGCTGATTATCTTTTAGTTACAATCTTTAAAATCTACTTTTGGTTTCATTAATTATCACGGTAATGTATAATATGTTGTACTCATATTAAACTTAAAACAAAATTTAATGAACACAAGTATTAAAATTGTAAGCAAAAAGAACGTATTAAAAAATGGGTTGTATCCAATTTATTTACGTGTAACTATTGATCGTAAATCAAAATTCTATTCTACCCCATTCTCCTGTAAACTTTCAGAATGGAATGAGAATCAAGGCGAATTTACATCAAAATTCCGAAATCATCTTTCTTTTAATAAAACTCTTAGAAAAATGAAAGATTCGGCATCAGATGTTATTAATTTGTTGGAGAAAGATTATGAAAGTTATAACCTTATCCTCTTTGACAAATATTATTCACAAAAAGATAAGCAAGGACTAACATTATGTGAACTATTTCAAAAGGAGATTGAGATCCTTTATGAAAATGGACAAATTAGTTACTCAACTTCAATGAATGAAGCATTGAAAGCACTGCAAAAATTTAAAAAAGATTTAACTAACTATAAATTTGAAAATATCGATTTTCAATTTCTAACTGATTTCGAAAACTTTCTTCGTAAGCGAGGAGCAAATGATGGTGGAATTGGCGTTTATATGCGCAATATTCGTAAGATCTACAATAAAGCAATTAATTATAAAATTGTTCAGCCACAATATTATCCATTTAGAGATTTTAAAATTTCAAAATATAAAAAACGTAATATAAGGAAAGCTTTAACAGAAAAAGAATTTGAGATACTTTTAAATTTCAATATAGAACATATACCATCTGCAAAAAATGCAAAATATTTATACATATTCAGTTATTATGCTCGAGGTATGAATTTTACAGATTTAGCAGAACTGAAATGGTCTGATATGGAAAATCATCAATTCAATTACAATCGAAATAAAACTGATGTTTTGCTTAAAGTTAAACTCCCACATATACCTATTATAGATGAAATACTTCAATTTTACAAAATATACAGACCATCTGAAACACCATATATTTTCCCTATATTAAATAAAAAAATCAAAGAATATAGTCCTGAAGAAATGAAAAAAAGAAAAGATAGCGTGCGCTCATATTACAATAGACAACTAAAAGAGATTTTGAAACTTTGCGAAATTGACAAAAATATCACATTCTATACAGCTCGTCATACTTTTGCGACAACAGCTCTCAGGAAAGATGTAAATATCAATATTATTAAACAATCGCTTGGACATAAAAGGCTAAGCACAACTGAAAATTATCTTGATGATTTTAAGGAAAGTGAAGTGGATGATGTGATTGTAGGGATGTTCTAAAAAAATACAAAAATGATGATAACTTAATAATCTAATATTTATCTAGTAATATAATGAAACTATAATTCTTTTTAAATAAATTTCACCAAATTTTCTCAAACGACTATGACCAAAGTTACTAAAAGAATAAAGATTAAATAGAAAAACTTTATAATGTGTAAGATATACATAATATTAACTTAACACTTTGGAAAAAAATGTAAATTTGCCTGAAAACTTTACTATTGAAATAAATGAGCGTACTCAACCAATACATAACCTTTCTGAAAGAATATAAAAAACTGCTCGAAAGAGGAGTAAAAGACGTTCTGAATTCAACTGTTTCCAGTAATTTTATTTGGGTTGATGAAATTGAAAATTTCATTGATTCGGGTATTTGTGAATCCACTTTAATTGATATTTTTTCTGCAAAATTCAAGAAACATCCTTTAATCTTCTCTTTACAAAAACCGTATAAACCAAACATACAAATCCCAAATAAATTTATTGAAATCATAGATTTTAACGAAGCTAAAAACAAGTTTGAAAGTGTTAATGAAGATGATGATGAACTTATAAGTTTCCAAAATTCGGCAGAAGGAAAAATTGAAACAGAAAAATTAAAAAAGTTTAAAAAAAATAAAGAAACATATTCAAAGCTTTACAGAGCTTATAATGATATTAAAAATGATTCAAACTTAGAAATCGTTTTGAGTGTTGGTTTCATACAATATTCCAAATTAAATAACAATGGAAATTTATCAAAAACCAATCAACATCTATTTCATTTTCCTTTATCGTTAGATATTGATTCAAACAATATTGTAAAAATTTCATTTTCAGATTTAGAAAATCCTTATGCAGATTTTTTCTTTCTAAATAACACTCCTATCGAGAAAGAAGTATTATCAAATATCATTGATAGATTTGAAGAAAGAATTACTGAACTTGGTTACGAGTATATTTTTGAAAACGAGTTTAAAGATTTACTTGCAAAATCAATTCAAAAAATTTCGAGCAATTCAGAATTCGAAAATTCAATCTACAAACCAGAAAGTGACCATTTCAGAGAGGATTATTTTAAAGTGCTGTTTTCACCTGCAGTAAATATTAAACAACGAAAGCCACGTTTTTTTGAAAAATTAACGGATTCAATCATTAAATACAATGATGAAAATGAAATAGAAGCAAAACTATTTAACCTGTTAGTTAGAAATCCTGAATCATCAGGAAACAATTCTTACACAAAACCTAACTATTTTAAAGACGAACTTTTTGAAACTTACAAGGATAAGGCTAAAAATCTAAATGGAGATGATGACTTTTCTGTCTTTTTCCCACTTCCATTCAACAAAGAACAAAAACAGATTTATGAAAATTATCTTAAAAACAGATTAACAGTTGTAACTGGACCACCTGGAACAGGAAAGTCGCATACAATTGTAAACATACTTTGTTCTTTGTTAGCACAAGGAAAACGAGTGCTTGTTACCGCTCAAACAGATAAGGCTTTAGAATCTCTTTTAAATAAAATTCCAGAGACATTCGATAATTTAATTTTCACTAAAATTGAATTAGAAAATCTAGGAAAAGATGGAAAAAAAAGATTTTCTCTAGAAAATAGCATTGGCAATATTTCAAAAATTCTTACGGACAACTTTTATATAAATGTTGAAACTAAAATTGAAGAGTTAGACAATTTAAAAGCTGAATATGTAAAATTAAAATCCGAAATTATTCGAGCTCTTGAAAAAGAATATACTCAAATCAGAATTAATGATTCATTTGAAAATTTAAGAGCCTATCAAATTGTTGAAAAATTTGAATCGAAAGAATTAGAAGAATGGAATTGGATTCAAGATGAATTATCAAATGAAGTCATATCTAATTTTGAAGTTATTAAAAATGAGATTTTAAAATACAAACAATTAATTGGAATAGAAATCCGATACAATAATGCTATCAATATTGATATTTCATCAATATTGAAAAACTTAGAAAGTTTTGATTTTAAAAACTTCCTATCTATTCAAGAGCAGTACATCAAGCAATTAAATTATTTGGGATTAAATGAGTATTCCAAAGATAAGGTGTTAAACATTCAGTTAGAAAATATCGCAAAAGTTGCAAATGAATTTTCTAACTCGGATATCGTTCTCAAAAACATTAAGGAATTAGAGAATCTACAGAAACAATTAAACAATAAGGTTTTTCAAGAAAGTGTTACGATAAATAAATCCTTTAGTAACCTTACTGAAAATGGAACAAAGTATCTTTTAGACATAGAAACTTACCTATCGTTTGCTGAAAATGGTAAAGCAGGATTTTTCACAAAACTTACCAATTCCAATTTTAAGCAAGTTTCATATTTAGAGCAATTTACTATAAACGGCAAAAAGTGTAATACTAAAACCGAAATATTACAATTGAAATCGGCAATTGAAAACCTTTTAACTATCAACAAAAATTTCACTTTGTTGAAACAAAATGGTTTTTCATTTTCTTATGATGACAACTCCAATCTATATGAAAAAAGCATAGTTTTAAAGGAAGTTTTGAAAAAGATAGAAACAAACAAGGAAGTTGTTTCTAAAATTCAATTCAATGCAGATTTTATAAATCTTTCAGAATACGCTCAAATCAATTTATTTGATATAGATAATTTATCTAGAAAGGCAATAACATTAGAAAAAGACATTGATAAGTTTGGGAGAATAAATGGTCAATTAATTGAGAAACTTGAAGTATTAAAAAACATTGATTCAATAATTGAACAATCTTCATTAAAAAATGACTTTTTAAAGTTTTTACCTGTTGAAAAAATTGGAGAAGTACAAGATTTTGAACTTTTAAAGAGTAGATTCTTAGAAATCGGAAAACAGCTTGAGGTAGAACAAACATTTCTCAACTTAAAAAAGTATTTGAGAGATTTGCTTCCAAATACTTTTGATTCTCTTGAGAATATTCCTAATCATTATATTTCAAAAGAAAATTTTGAATACGCTTCTACCAATAGGTTCATTAAAGAAAACGAATTTATTGATTTACAAAAATGTAAAGAAGAATTATCATTTATCAACAAAAAAATATTCCAAGTTAAATGTGATATTTTGTTTGACCTAGCAAAGTCAAACTTTAAAAACAAGTTTGATAATAATGAAATTGATGCTTTTATAAATTTGCTGGAAGAATACAAATATAACCTATCTCAAAGTGTTAGAAAGATTCGAAACCAAACTCAATATCAGATTCTTACACGTAAAAACAGTATTGATATTAGCAAGAGATTGTCTTGTTGGGTAATGAAATTTAATGATGTTCTAAATTCAGTAGGAAGTGAACCTGAAATTTTTGATTGTATTATTGTAGATGAAGCAAGTCAATTAGATTTTAATAGCCTTATTTTAAGCTATTATGCAGAAAATATGATAATTGTTGGAGATGACAAACAAACATCTCCAAGCAGTCTTACGGGAGCTGACGGAAATGATTTTGAATCAATTAAAAATAAACATCTCAAATTCTTAGGAGCTAATGCACTTCATATAAAAAGTGATAACAGTTTGTTTATGCTTTCAAAAATGGTTGCTGGAACTTCTAATTTAACACTTAGAGAACATTTTAGATGTGTTCCTGAAATCATTGAATTTTCAAAGAGAGAGTTTTACGACAATTCGTTACGACCTTTGAAACAAATCAACTCAAACAGATTAAATCCAAAAGAAACTGTTTTTATAAACGGTGCATTTACAGAAGACAAAATTGTTTACAAAGAAATTGAAGAAATTAAAAAATTTCTTCAAAGAATACTAAAGGATGAGCAATATGCAAATAAATCTATTGGTGTAGTCAGCTTAGGATTAACAAAGCATACCGAAAAACTAAAGGACATAAAAGAAGATTTAGCTAATGAATTTGGTAAGGAAAAAATAGATAAGCATAAACTTATTATAGAAGATTCTCCAAAATTTCAAGGAGATGAAAGAGATGTTATGATTGTTTCTCTTGGAGTTGCATTAGATTTTCAGAAATTAAAAGAAAATCAAAATGCTAAACCACGAGCAATTATTAGTGACCAAGATGAATTTAAAAAAATTAATGTAGCATTAAGTCGAGCAAAAGAACAAATGATTTTATTTCATTCGGTTGAGCATAACGATTTACAAACAACTGATTTTAGAAATAAAATCTTAAGTTTCTTCAAAGATGAAGCAAAACCAATTTCTCAATTACAAATTGACAACAACAATATTGAAAGATTTAGACACAATGTTCCTGAACCATTTGACAGCTGGTTTGAATGTGATATTGCTAAATCCCTCATTGGAAATGGATATAGTTATATTCAACCACAATACAATGTAAAAGAATCTGAACTTTTCTATAATCATAAACTTGGAAAACAAGTTTACATCAACTTTAAACTAGATTTAGTAGTTCACAATAACGGAAAAATGATTGCTATAGAATGTGATGGCGACCCTTTCCATTCACTTCCTGAAGATGTGGCTTACGATATTGAAAGGCAGGAATTTTTAGAACGTGTTGGTTGGAAAGTATATCGTGTACTTTATTCAGCATTTAAAAGAAGTCCACAAGAAGAAATACAAAAAATTATAGCTTTTATTGAAAAAAATACGAAAAAAGACCATAAAATAATTTTTGAAAAAACAATTGATTTAAAAGAAGAATTTGAAGATGAAATAGAATTTGAGAATGAGGAAGAGATACCTGAATATGTTTTGCCGACAAATAAATCATACATTGACATTTTAAAGGAAAATAGTGAAACTTCTAATCCTTTAGTTCAATTGAACGGTACGACTACAAATCATGGGCACAAGCCATTCATTGAAATGATTGAGGAGAATTTGGAAGAATCAAATCAAATAAATCTATTTTCTTATGAAAGTAATATCCTTTGCTACTTTAATCTTTTCAGTGACAACACATGTAAAATACAAGAGCATTCAGATGAAAATTGTATATTTTCATTACCTATTGAAGAAAGGTTTAAAAATGGGTTTCTTCTTCAATGTTATGACAACGGACATATAAACAAAGTTTATGTAAAGTCTATATTAGCAAAAAGAAGAAACTATCATTATTCTAATGGCAAAAATCCAAATGCAAATCTTCTTTATCTCAAATTGATTGAAGAAGATGCAATTATTGCTTTAAAAGTAAAACGAGGTTTGGAAACTGTTTTTAAAGCTCATAAAACTGAAAATATTTCAAATAGAGAACTTTTACATTTGCAAGGTTATAAGATTGTTTACCAAAATAATGAAAGCATTGAATACAAAATTTTACCCAAAAATATTTTTGAAGATATAAAGAGACTAGTATTCACTAGTTTTACTGCAGAAGGAAAATCAGTACATAACAGCTACTATGAAAATGAATGGAACGTAATTAAACGATTTATTCCTAACCTAAATAAATAATAAAAACTTTAATATTTAACTGGAAAAACAGCAGAGTTAATAAATCATATTTATCGTTACTTCTAAAAACAACACAGCGCACCGCTTTAAGCAGTGGGCTGTTTCTTCAATTGACCGATATAAAACATTCTGTTTATAGGGGTTTTTAATTTAACAGGCTAATCTTCATCTTCATCCTGCTTCCCAATTTCATCTTCTATTTTGTCAAGAAGAATAAAGAGTTCTTTAAAATCAAATAGAATGTTATCCAGATCATTTGGAGTTCCTCCTTTTAAAGTATAAATGTAGTCTACAAATAATGAAAAAAGATTTCTTTTCATAGTTTTTGGTGGGTGGTCTTTTATAAACCGGATGATAGCTTTGCTTAGAGGTTCATTCAATTGTTCCATCCTTTTCTGTATTATCAATTAATCCTCCTTCTAAGACCAATATGTCAAGTTCATTCATCAGCTTTTCGACAAGAACTTTCATTTGATCTATTACCTCCTTATCAAGAGAAGTAAATTTATGGCGCAGAATCTTATGATATTCCAAAGTGGGAATAAGTCTAACCAGATATCCATCATATAAATATTGATAGCGTATCATATCCGGATTGGCATATAAACATAGTTGCCACAATGATTGAAAGGACAAATAATTGGGCATATAGCAAAGTTTTACAAAAACATAGGTTCTGCAAAACGAAAGGAAGAATAAAGCAAAAAGAAAAGGTATTCCCTGATGGTTTCTGCTTTCATTTCCAACAATAGCTAAAAACTGTAAGCCATTGCCTTTTGCTGATTTGTAATACCAATCCAGGTCTTGTTCCAGAATATACGGAAACTGCCAATGTGGCTCAGGATGATATTGATTAGAAGCATAAATCTTGTTTTTACCCTGAATGATGTTCGCAAAGAAATTTTGGTATTTGTAAAGGTGTTGCTGAATCCAATATCGGTCGTGACTGATCAATACAAAATCATATTTTTTCCCAGCTTTATTTTTGAGATAATACTGTATCTCTTTCAGTTTTTCGTTACTCACATTATGAGCAATTACGAGCAGATAATAAATCTTACTATTACCGTATGTAGATTTATGAAATAGGTAAATCTCTTCTGTATTTTCAGATTTTACAATGACTTCAACCGCCTTATCAAGGATTTTATCATTCTGACGTACCAAAACATCCGCTATTTCCGTATGTATTGCAATATTACTAGTTGATTTTTTGATCTGTTTTTTTAATTGGTCTAAGCGTATTTCTATCATACTGAAAAGACTTTCTTCTGCAATAACGATGGCTTCAAAGAATTCGTTATCGTACATAAGTTCATCCTCACGAGCTGATATTCTTGCTTTCTCAAATAAACTGATCAGATAATACTCTTTTCCATTTTGTTTCACAAAATATTTTTGAATCTCAGGATTATAGGGTATTAAATGATAAATACGCTCGTGCAAATTTTTTGAATCGGAGAAAGATCCTGTATATAAGTTTTCCAGATATTCCAAGTCATACCTGATGACTTTTTCATAGCTGAGAAAAACACTGACAAACGACTCATCATTAATAAATTCACGGGTTTGAGATAGCAGCAGATTGTGATCGTGGTAAAATCTTTCCTTGTAATTTTCAAACTTTTTGTTAAACTTCTTCCAATTTCGGTCAATCAAAAGATGATTTCCACAATGCTCATTTTGATAGATCAAGGCAGATGGTTTGCAGTAAAATTCGACAAAGGGATGTCCTGAATCAAACTTGTGTTGAAGTTGAGTATTGTAAAACAAATGTATGTGTACTTTATGCTCAACGTGGGCTTTTTTAACCCAGTGTTTTTGTTTTATCGTATCAACATCATTCTTGTGTTCCAAATGTATAATTAGATGGGAATCCTGAGAATGTACGCTTTTGTTATAAAATATCTGAATGATAATATAATCTTGGTTAAGCTGTTTGATGGCATCTTCTAAAAATTCGTTTTCGAGTTTTGAGAATGAAAGTTGATTTGAAGTTTTCATTTTATTAGATTTTTGAGTTATGATTTTCGATATTTAAGTAGAAGTAAATAGCTTCCAGAAACACACGGATCAAGGAGTACCACATCAGTAAATCAATATGCTCCTGCAATTCTTTATCTTTATCAAGTTTCAAAATATCATCAATAGTAAAATCTGGATTGCCAATTTTTTTGAGGAATTTTTGGTAGTATTCTTCGCCAGTAACAGAAAGGACACTCAGAAAAAGCTCTTTTAAATAATCATCCAAAGCGATTGAACTAATGATATAGTGTTCGGCTTGATAAGAATTACTAGTTTCAGTTTCCTTCAAAGGAAGACGATTGTCAAATTCATCTATAAAATCAGTAAAGCTTGAGACCAAAAATTGCAGGCAGGTTAGTAATCCGGCAATCTTTAAACTATGGGGATCAATATTTGGAATTTCAATGTTTCCTGAAAACATTTCTTTGAGACTATACTTTTGTATCAATCTAGGATATCGGTCAAAAAGCAAATTTATGTCTTCACTTCCTAATTTATCCATAAGTAGATAAATACCTTTATTAAGTTCATCTATCTGCCTCTCGTCTGACAACAATTTAAAAGTTATATCAACCTTTTCCATCGAGTCTATGATTCTTCCGATCATTTTTTCTTTATTTCTCATATTAAAATTTTTAGTGAAATAAAGTTGGTCAGTAATGATCAGATATCTAATTCTTTCAAAGGATAAATTATTCTGATGATGCGGTTTTTTTATCTTTTATCTTCTTTAAGCCTCTTTCACGAATGATTTGTGCTGAATCAAGCATTTTATTAAGATGGATAAAAAGAGTAACGATATTTGCTTCAGGTTCATCAGAATATGCACCTAATGAGAAATAAACAATCTGCGTATTGAAATACTCAAATTCTTGTAGAGTAAACTCTTTAAATGCCTTTTGAAAGACAAGAAACGGATTGCGGTATTCTTCATCTGAAAGCGAACTTTGAAGTAATCTGGATGGAAACTTTGGGGGACGTTTAACTTTCCATCTTTTTGCTTTGAATTGTAGTACATAACTTGCTCTTATGAATGAGCGCATACAGAGGTAATGGTGGAATATTAGAGACGGGTCTTCTTTCATCAATACTTCGCATTTCGTTGAATAGTTTATCACGTCATTTAGTCTTTCTTTTACAGCGGACAGAAAATCCATTTGAAAAAATGCATCTATCAGTGTCAGACAAGAATGCTTTTGATGGCTGTCCCAGAACTCAGCTTCAAAATCTATCTTCTTATTTTTCATAATAATTATATTTTTATTGATACGAATTACTACTTTCAAAAGTGGATAATCAATACAGAAGTTGGATATTATATCTACTGAAATGGATATTTTACAGGATAATTTTTTAACTTTACAATTCAGACGATTTAACAGAAATGGTTTTATCTTTGAGCCTTTAAAAATTGATAACTGCTATGGAACAGAAAATACATCAAGGAAGAAATGTAAAACGATTTAGAGAGATGCTAGGTATCAAACAAGAAGCTTTAGCTCTTGACTTAGGTGATGATTGGAATCAGAAGAAAATTTCTTTGCTTGAACAAAAAGAAATAATCGAAGATGTTTTGCTGAAAAAGATTTCTGAAGTAATGAAAATTCCGGTAGAAGCTATTCAAAACTTTGATGAAGAACAAGCTGTTAATATTATTTCTAATACTTTTGGAGAGCACGCTTTTAATAATTCTTTCAATTATGGAACTATCAATTTTCATCCGATAGATAAATTAGTGCAGTTGCACGAAGAGAAGATTGCCCTTTATGAAAGAATGCTGGAAGAAAAAGATGAAATGATGGATAGGCTTGAAAAGCTTATCAATAAATAAAAATAAAAATAAAAATAATTGCGGGATAATTACTTTTTCATAGGGGGCTCAACTATCAGTTGAGCCCTTTAACTAAAGATTTAATCTATTTTTTGAAAAGTTCTGAAATATACTAAGATGCTTAGTGAAGCAGAATCCTAAGCTAAAATACAGGTACTGATTGTAATTCAGCACGCTCGGTACAAACCTCGTTAGCCAAATTCCTTATTTTCCCAAGTGAAATTTCTAAAATTTTCACCAAAGTCAATAACATTATTAACAATTTCTACAGTTGTATGTTTTCCTCTTTTATCTATTTCAAGTAAGGAAACATTTGCCAATTCAAAATTTTCGTCAAGAAATTCAGGCAGTAAAGCTAAATTATATCCCATATAGTCACTTTTTACACTAGGATATTTGACTCCACCAATATTTGGTGAAGAACTTAGAGAAAGATTAAAATATGATGATGAAATTTTATAAAATCGGTGATCATTAATTAATTTCTTAGCAAACTCTGAAGTGAAAAATTCTAAAATTAATTTAAACCTTTCTTCATAGTCGGGAAGTTGATTTTTTAAATTACTCCAATGATAATTGAATGCTTTTTTGTTTTCTCCTGATTTTAAATAATCTTCTGAAAAGATAATCTCTAAAACTTCTGTTTCTTTTTTAAGTTTCCATCTTCCAAGTGTTGCAAAGAATTTTTTATCAAGATCGTTGTTTTTTTCAATATCACGAAAAATTTCACTTGTTTCAATAAGACTCACAAAACGTGGAAGTTTTATATTTTCAGACTCGAAAGCACCATAAAACATAGATTGATTTGGATAATTCGCTCTTCCGTAAGAGCGTATATTTTCAGTGTCCTTTCTATAACTAATATCATCAATAGAATAAAATAATTTATTTTCTTGGTTTATTCTTAATCTGTCGACGTAAAAATTGTTCTTTAAAATTGCAGTCGGGAATGGTATAAATGACAACGCTCTAAGCTTATTAAATAATTCATCATCCGAAATTTTTGTAAGGTCATAAGATTTTAATTCTTCAATTATATTTCTTATTTCTTCAATAGCTGGTAATTTTTTAAAATCCATTCTAGCGATTAATATTAATTATTATGCTTAACGTCTAGCTGCTTTTCGATGGTGTTACAATTGATAATTTAATCTTCAACTTTGTACAAAAGTTGAACTAAAGCACAAACGTTAAATTTGTAATATCACCCACTGTCACAAAAAACCTTGATACGCTAGCGCCCTTTTTAGAGTTTAGTAATTTATTTCAGTGTTAGTTCTGTCAAGATTTGTTTAATTTTCAGATGTTTTGCATCTTGAATTTTTTTTGAGTGTTCAGCGACCAAATCAATCCAGTCAAACAATTTCGTTTTGTCTGTCGTTTTAGTTTCCCAATATTCCGATAGTTCAAAAGCTGATGTTCGCATAATAGTTTCAACGATACTTGAAATATTATCAAACAAGTTAAGAAATATTCTTGGTACCTTTTGATACGAATTTTTACCAATTACATAATCTCTTTTTCCTCCAGCAGTAAACAAATCCCGAACGTTTGGACAAACAACTGCTTCACGAGTGACCAACCAAATGGCTAATCTCCCAAATTTGTCATTACTATTTCCGAAAAGTTCAGGAAAATAAACCATTGAACTATTTTTCAGTTCTTGTTTTTCTTTTGCAGATAAGTTATTCCAAATTTTGATAATAATGCTGCTTGGTTTACTGTTGTTTTCTGCATCCATCCACCAAAGTTCTTCGCCTGGTTTTAGTTTGCTTTTATAGTAATCAACAATTGGTTTTATAGGACTTTCTTTTTTACGCAAAGTGTCATAAGGCATTTTTATTTTGTCGAAAATGGTTTTGCCCTGTTCTAAATTCATATCAATCAAATAACGTGGCGAATGTGTTACTACAACTTCTGAAAGCACTTCTTCATAAGGACGACAACGGAATTCTATTGGACTTGCTAATTTTGCAAACAACATAAAAATACGTTCGACATCATCAACTCTTGTTCCCTCCAAAACACTATTTCCCGTAGTTTTCCAATGGTTTTGTGTGGTTGTTTTTACTTCAATTCCGTAATATTTTTTTGCAACAATATCTGGAAATTTTTGACCACCAATCAATTCAATTGAATTTTCAAAAATAGTTCCAATGGCTAAATCCGTCATTACATCTTTGACATAAGGCTCAAGATTTCTGCCTAAAAGCGTTGCAACTTTCTTTGATGAATTTTTTGCGTGAACATTCAGCTCAGTAATAGTTGAGCTGAGTAACATATCAAATTCACTTCTATTTGGGTCTGGATTTACTGAAACTATCATTTTTAATCGTTAAAATATAAGTCCCAAACATCTTCAATTCTCTTGGCTAAATTATAAGCCAAAAGTGGTGGAACTGCATTACCAATTATTTTATACGCTTGCGAAGGGCTAACCAAATAGGAACCTTTTCTACCGTTTTTGTTTTCTATTACAAAATCATAATCGGGAGGAAAAGTTTGGATTAATGCGCATTCTCTTGGTGTTAATCTCCTTTCTGTTAATCCTTTATTTAATTCCTTTTCTATTTTTCCACCATTTACTGAAGAAAGTCTTCTGAATTCAATATTTCCGTGATGTTCAGAACGAATTGTTGGTGCAATTCCTTCCAATTTTATTTCAGTCTGTCCTTGACAATGTTTACCCATAAACTTTGCTTTTGAGTAAAATTTCTGCGATAGATCTTCTGTATTTTCAGGTTCATCTAAATTTTTAAACAAATCTTTTAGTTGAACAAAATGTTTCAAATTTTCACCTTCAGATGTGTACGAATGAGTAGAATTTGGATAAGGGTTATATTTCTCCGAAATCACTTCTTTTTCTAATTCCGCCAAAGCAGATTTTTTCAAAGCAGATTTTTTGATGCCAATAAAAATTACTCTTTCTCTTGATTGTGGAACACCAAAATTTGCCGAATGTAAAACTTGTGGGTCAAGTACAATGTAGCCGTTTCCGTTAGCAGATGAAAAATCATTTTGAATAATAGACTTTACGTCGCCAAGATTTACAAGTCCTTTCACATTTTCTGCGATGAAAATTTTTGGTTGAGTAATTTCAATCACTTCTTTCATCCACATATAAAGTTGTCCGCGAGTTTCAGCAGAAGCGGTTTCTTTTTCAATCAGTTGTCCTTTATGATTTTTATGAGAATTGAAACCATTTCTTTTGCCAGCGATACTAAAATCTTGACACGGAAATCCTCCCGTTACTACGTCAACTTCTTCTGGAAAAACATTCACTCCATTGCGATACATTTTCACTAAATCTACGATGCTCTCTTTGTAGAAATCTTCAGCATTGTGTCCTTTTTTTGAAAAATAATTAACCCAAGCATTTCTTGCATCAGTCAAAATATCGTTTGCAAAAACAGTTTTGAATTTTGTTTTTTTTAGTTGAACAAAACCATTTTTTTCTTTTTTATCAATGAAATGCGGTGTTAAAATTTCGTTGATTGATTGTTGTAAAACCGAAAAACCACCTTCAAAACCCAAGTCCATTCCACCACAACCTGAAAAAAGTGAAAGCACATTTAGTGTTTCTTTTTTATTATCACTAGTCGATTTTAAGGATGATTTTGGATAGTATAAAATATCTAATTGTGGTTCTCGAACAACATTTAATTCTGACTCTAGAGTTTCAGCACGCATATAAGTTAATTTTTTACAAGGTTAGACTTAAGGTATTTCACTTTTTGTTCTGCAACTTGTAAAACTTTGCTTGCACAATCTTCATCTGCAATTTCATTGGCGATCTTTTCGCTAATAAATTGAACTAACAAATATTCTTTGTCCAATTTTAGAATTTCCGCAAGTTTTAAGATATTATCTTTAGTCGGTTTACGTTCGTTACGCTCAATTTTGCTCAAAATCGCTTGGTCAATATCTAAGTATGATGCTACTTGTCGAATTAGCAAGCCTAAATTTTCTCGTTTTGCTCTTATTATTTGTCCAACTGTTTCCATATGAAAAATTTTACTTGACATAATTTGTCAAATATAAGTTGTCATTTTGAACTATGCAAATTTGATTATTATTTTAGTTCTTTTGGCGATTGACATAGGGTGTCACAGAACATTTAGGGTATTGCCGAAGGGCGGTATTTATAGCAAAAAGCTCAATCGAAGAAGGAAATATTGAACCTTGCAGAAATGTGTAATTGAAGCCCTTCAGTCCATCTTTGATAATGCCTTTTAGCTGCCGGTGTTTATGTCGTCACATATTTTCTAAGTGTTATAATGAATTGATATATTAAAAAACCGACTAGAATTCTATTTAAATAGTCAATAATAATACTCAATCCATTAAGTTCTTAAAAAATTACTTCTGTGAGTATGTTTAGGAATGCAAATAATAACTAATGATGACTGTGCTTAAAGATACAGAAGTATTCACAATTAATTTTGCTATCTAATTTCTTTACTAGCCTGAAATCCATCTTTAAACCGCAGAAAATCTTCCGCTTTTTTAGGATTATTTTTAATCCACAATTGCATTACCTGAGTGTTTTCGCTCAAGATTTTTATCTCATTTGCATCGTAAATCTTTTTTCCTTCATCAGCAATTTCATTTAAAATATCTTGACGTAGTCCACTTTTGGCCTTGATGCTTTCTTTGTACCAATCGGTTGCGAAATTGATAGAGGCGACTATTATTAAAACCGCAAAGACAAAAACTGCAATTCCGCTCCAAATAAATTTCTTCTTCCATCGTATATCTTTTCCAAAACTTTCCAAATAATCTTTAGTTTCTTTTGAAAGAACCATTTCTGTCTGGGTAGGAATGCTGGCAAGGAATTCAGTTCTTCTGGTTTGCTCTAATTTGATCAAGGTTACAGTTTCATTATTGGTCGAATGTCCATCTTCCAAAGTGATCTGTATATCGTTCAGTAGGGTAGTATGGTCTTTAATGGCAGACTGAAGTTTGATATTTTGTTCAATATTTTCCATATTTGATTTGATCACATTTTCTAAAAGCTCCATTCCGTTACTTTTAGATTCTTTATTTTCATTTTCCATATTTATTTTTTTTAATTTTTGATTATCGTCTTAATTTTCGCTTCTTTTTCCAGAGTTCATCTTCGTTCTGAGAAACATAGGTTGGATTAAGAAAATCACCTAAGAATCCGCCTGCAATTTCTATTAAGCTTTCATTAGTGTCTGCTTTCAAATGATTACCTGTATCATTTTTTACACTACTGTGACTTAAAGATCTTACTACATTGCCAAAATCAGAATCTATTGCCGAAAGAGAGAACCCGACATTTTTCCGGAAAAAGAATCCGTCTTTCTCTTGACTATTATCACTTTTATTTATCCAGAAATCTTGAATTTCATTTTTTTGACCGGCTTTAAATTCTCCCTTGTATTGGATCTTAATAGAAATCCCTTTTTGTTGTAGAGTTTTCCGAAATCCCTCTAAGTTGTCAGCGTTTTTTTGTGCTTCCCTGACCGCTTGTTTCATTTTAAAAAGAGATTTTATTTCAGAAATTTTTAGTTGATTTGAGATTTCAGACAATTTGTAACCTGCTTTATAAATCCTTTCTGTTTGAAAGTTTTTATCCTTTTCCATCACGATTCGCATTCCCGAAATCCCGTCCTTGACATTTGAAGACAATTGAATTTCAAAACCTTTTTCCTTCATTTCTAATATCAGATCATCAAAATTATCTTCTGATCTAATAGCCTCACTCAAGCTTTTCAGCATCTCAGCTTTTTTCTGAATTCCAATTTCAACATCGGTTAATAATCCTTTCTCTTTGCAGACTTCTCGAACAGCTTCACCAAATCTCTTTCCGATATCGTGTGCTTTCACAGTGCACTTTCCCGAAATATCAATTCTGTTGACAACAAAGTGAATATGCTTATGTTTTGTACTGTTGTGAATGTCTAATCGATATTGATTTCTATTTGTCACACCTATTTGGGTAAGAGCTTCCATCACAATTTGTTTTAGTTCCTCATCCTTTAATTTTCTGCCTATCTCGTCTGGTTGAGAAATATAACCAGTCAATGCCCATTTCTTCACTTTGGTATTTCTTTCAGCTACGGTTTTCATTTCGTTAAACTGACCTTCAGCAGTATCGCTTAGAAGATAATTCGAAGCCACCATTTCTGCTGTTCCTTTATCATTGCCATTGTATTGCAAAGCAATCTTTGTGATAGCTCTTGTGGTTGCTGAATTATTCATTTTTCTGAATTTTTGAATACAAATATTGATGAATCAATTCGATCAGATTTTCAATTCCTACTATGATCTCTTTCTTATTTTCAAAAACATTCCATTCCCGATTTCGCAAAAGATTGGTTATTTTTTTGAAATGGTTTCCATACTGAAGTAAGACTTCATCAGTTTGAAATTCATTGATTTTAAGTTCTTTTTCGAACAAAACATTCCGAATATAAGTGGACAATTTTAAAGGATATTTTTCTTGTTTTTGAATGAGAATTTCATATTCGGAATTGGTCATTCTTACAGAAATAACTTTATCCAATTTTTTGTTTTCTTTTGTTTTCAAACCACCTTTCCGACCTAGTTCCTGAAAATATTTTTTTCTCTTTTCCTGAGCAATCTTTACCTCATTTTCTTTGGCGACTTGGTGTATAAATTCTTGTAGAAAGTCTTTTTCCATTGTGTTATTTTAGCGTTTTTAAAAAATATTTCTGACGATAGGAAGAAATCAAAAATCCCAATTTTGCAATCAGCGCCCACGCTTATTGTAAACTTTGGGTACTTTTTGCACTAATATACCACCATATTTTACCTGTGTTTATTTTACTCACCTTCTCCTTTGTTTGACTTGTCTTTCAGGTAATGGATTTTTGTGTATCATCCAGTCATTTAAGTCTTTAAAATCTGAATATAAAACCCGACAATCTTCTGCGCTTTGATTTTCATTTCTAATAATTTCAACGGCACGATTTCCAGCTTCGTCATTGTCAAAATAAAGCTCAATATTTTCATAATTTCCTAGTGAACTTTTAATATTGTGAATCATCGAAACGGAATTCAAAATGAGATAATCGACAGGTTCTTTTTCTAAAAAATTCTCTACATTTTTAAAGGAAAGAAAATCGAAAAAGCCCTCGAAAATCCGAAGCGATTCTGATCCGTTTTTTATGGTTGAAATATCTTTTTTGCCCAAACAAATTTTAGAATATTTATTGCGGATTTCATAACCGCCAGAATCGTTCTTGAAACCAATTCCGAAATAGTTTTTATCATTCATTCGGTAATGAATTTCGTGTAAGAACTGAGTTTGATTTCCAACTTTTCTTACTCTTAAATATTCCAAAAGTGCAGGATGCTGGATTCCATTAACGTCCAGTATCTCATAATTTTTACTCGGGTTTTTGAACTTCTGATCAGGAATATTTTGATTTAGAAAAGAAGAAAAGTTCTGATTTTCTGCCCAAAGTAAAACTCCATTTACTGAAGTATTCAGATACTTCTTCATAAAGTCAGTATTGTTTCCACCGATTCCTTCTGAGAATAAGTACCACTTGTTAAGACTTTTATTGATTTTAAAAGAGGCTTGGGATTCGTTGGCAAAAGGGTTGAGATACCAAGCTTCTTTTTCATTTTGTTTCGCTGGAAGGTGTCCGAGAGAAAGGAGGACTTCTTCCAACGATATGCTGTTAAATTGTTTGCAGTTCATTTTTGTAATTTTTAATGTTTTTTGGTAATAAATACTAGGTATCCTGACGGTTCAAGCGGAAGGGTTTGGTTTGACTAATTTTTGATGAATTGACGAGTAGCAACGAGGTAAAATCTTAACTAAATAATTTTTCAATTAATTGAATTACAATTATTTGCGTAAAATATTTAATTGAAAATAATATTATTTCGTCTCGTCGTTAAATCATCTTGAAAATAGCTCGTTGCTGAGCGACGATGTAATAAGCGGTACAAATTACCGACGAGACGAATTTCTTAAAACTCAACGTTTATTCAATTCATTTTCAAAATGTTAACCTTAAAACAATCTCGTCGTTTTTCGTTGGTGTTATTGGCTTTTTTTATCGTGCTTATTAATCCTTCTTCGGATTGCAGATTCACTCACAGCCAATCTTTTTGCTATCTCTACATTCGATAGATTTTGATTTTTTAGTTCTAGAATCTCATCGATCCTATCCTTAGATTTTTCACTGATCTTCTTCAAATGTTCATCTTCCGAATTAAGATCAACAAACTTGAACTGTAAGAATGAATTTTCTTTCACTACTTCACATTCAATAACATTATTTTCGTGAAATTCAATCGGATAATTCCTGTTCTTAAGTTGTTTTATATATCTTACGTTCGAACCTTTGACAGATTCTCCGATGCAGAAAACGGTATCACAAAAATTGCTTAGAGCCTTGCTTCCAGCCAGATCCTCTAACTGGATTGGCTTGAAAATATCTCTTTTAGGAGTATGGGCAATGAGCAGGATTGCAAGACTTTTCTTTCGGGATAGGTCTAAGATGAGCTTCATTAGGGATAAAGCTTCTTTGCTTTTTTCATTGGTTGCCGATAAAAAAGTAATGTTATCTATGATCACAACCTGTGCATTTGATTTTTCAACCTGAAACTTTACAGATTCTATGATCAATTCTTCAAATGATCTCTCATCGGATTCTAAATGCTTATTTCTATCAATTTCAACACGAATAAAATCATCGCTGAATTGATGTGAGTTTTCATCTTCATCCGAGTATCTTCTTTGAAATGCTTTTGTTGAAAGCTCAAAATCAAAATAGATTGCAATTTGTTTATACACATCCAAAGTAATTATTGAATGTCCTTTTGTTATGCTGTCCGCCAATTGTACGGCTAAAATTGATTTTCCTTTTCCTGTATTGCTAAATAAAATTGCCACTTCTCCCTGATGCCATATGTTCCCGAAAAGGGGGTTGGGAGTGGGTAGCTTTTTGGCGATCTCTATCCATTCGTTCGCTAAATGATCCATCAGTATATTAATTTCATTAGAACTACTTACTGCACTATTGAACTGACCATCTGAAAGATTGGTCAACCTGTTTGGTTTTTTGTCCATAACTGTTTGATGATTGATAAAATACGGACTTATATCTGTCTCATATTTAGGTTTGAAACAAGAATTATTATAGCCATAACAGAGCGGTTATGCTTTTTTATTGGTACGGTGATTTTTTAAAAGATTTTCTGCATCTTTTTCGGAGTAGATCTTGTTTTCTTTTATCCAGTCGTGCAGTTCGGATCTGAAAAAGAACAGCAATCCATTGGTGGGCTTATAAAAGGGAATAAGTCCGGCAGATGTCAATTTTGAAAGTAGACTGTAGCTTATATTAAGATATTTGAGGACTTCGTTTGAGGTCAAAACATCTTTGCTGTTGATAAAGTTGTCCTTCAGGAGCTTCTTTATTTCGTTTAATTCTTGCTGTAGTTGAACTTGTGTCATATCAGTTGTTTTTGATTAATGACACAAAATTGTAGAAATGAACTTGGATGAAATCTTAGAAATTAACTTCTGACTATGTAAAGTTAATAGATAAATTGTAGAAAAAATTAACTTTTACCAATACTAACACATTGGCTTTTAGAGGACTTCATAGAACCCCAGTTGAGATTTTCATAGTTGTTATTTTTCTTCTTGAATCTTTTAAACAGTAATTGGATACGGATCTGATAAATACCTGTATAATGGTGGATTGCATCAATTAAAGATATAATATCATTATTTGAGAGATCTTCATTTAAATGGATCGTATTTGATTCTGCACTCCGTTTTCCTTCTATGAGTTCAACAAAAAAATCCAGCTCGTATTCGCAAACATCAAAATACTTATTTGCTTCTGCATTGTAAAAAGTCTCAAGCTTTTCTCTCGATCTTTTTGATAATTTTTTATTCGGTTTGTAATTCAAACAATCCTGTGAATTATTGTCCTTATGATAAATAAAATTAAAAACTGATTGAAGGTCATTTAATTTTTCCTGATAAAACAATTGTATAGCTTCGACCTTAAAAATTGATTGTAGATCACAATTAATATGACTTGTGTCCAAACTCTTCACAAATTCTCTGAGAATGAAATAATTTTCGCCTCGTAGAAAATAAATTGCTGGGATCATTAACATTGGCGCGCCAATAACCAAAGGCAAAATTGTAAGCAATGAAAAACCGTTGGCTTCAGAAATTATATTGCAGACTACAGCAATTGCAATGAGTACAGGGAAATAAAAAAAAGCGATATAAAATTTAAGTTTTTCAAAACGGATTGATAAAAATCGATCGAGTGTGTTAAAATATATATTTTCCATCATTATAATTTTTTTCAAAAATACAATTATTTGCAATTAAATGAAAACAATAACTATCTTTGAATCAGCAACTACATTATACTTTTGTTATACTTGAAACCAAAAAAAAGCACCTACATCACTGTAAGTGCTTGATAATTAAAGTGGTCCCACTTGGGCTCGAACCAAGGACAACCTGATTATGAGTCAGGTGCTCTAACCAACTGAGCTATAGGACCTCAAAACTTGGTTAAATTTTGTGTTTGCAAAAATAGTAAAATTTCTTTCACTACAAAATTTTTTATTGCTTTTCTTGGCAAAGTTCTACCAGTACACCGTTTGTTGATTTAGGATGAAGGAATACAACTAATTTGTTATCAGCACCTTCTTTCGGTTCTTCGGAGATAAATTGAAATCCTTCTTTTTTTAATCTTTTTACTTCCTCCAGGATATTTTCAACCCCAAATGCCAGATGATGGATGCCTTCTCCCTTTTTTTCAATAAATTTTGAGATTGGACTTTCAGGATTACTGGCTTCCAAAAGCTCTATTTTACTTTCTCCTGTTTCGTAGAAAGAAGTTACCACTCCTTCTCTTTCCACTGTTTCTTGTTTGTAGGATTCTTTTCCTAATAGTTTAGCAAAAAGTTCGTCAGAAACACCTAAAGATTTTACGGCAATACCGATATGTTCTAGCTTCATAAATACTAATAAATATAATTAATTCGTAAATTTGATACGATCACTGAATTTCAAAGTATCAATTCAAACAAAAGTAGTAAATTTGCATAAATTATGGAAAGTAACAGACAAAGAAAAGTAGCACAGATTATTCAGGAGGACTTCGCAGAACTTTTCCGCAAGCAGGCTGCTGACAGCAAACAAAGTATATTGGTATCCGTTTCAGATGTAAAAGTAACGGCGGATTTGGGTATTGCAAAAATTTATTTAAGTATTTTCCCTCAAGAACACCGTACTGCGGTAATGAAGGAAATTGAGGAAAACAAAACTCAATACAGAAACTTTATTGGCCAGAAAATGGCAAAACAGGTACGTATCATTCCACAACTCAGCTTTTATTTAGATACAGCTCTTGATGACGTTGAAAAACTGGAAAGAGAATTAAGAGGCGAAGGCGACAATCCTGTTTTATAGATCTTGAAGAATATTGCATTTTACATAGCATCCAGATACCTTTTGGCTAAAAAAGGCAGTACCGCTGTTACCTTTATTACATGGCTTTCAGTAGGTGCCATGACGGTTGCTGTGGCTGCAATGTTCGTTATTATTTCAGTTTTCTCAGGGCTTGAAAATCTAAACAAAGATTTAATCTCTAATCTTCATGCTGACCTGACCTTAAAAAGTATATCAGGTAAAACCATTAAAAACCTGGATCAGGTTAATAAAGTTTTAAATAGCAATAAAGAGATTACCAGCTACTCCCGTGTTATTGAAGAAAAGGTATACATCAGCTTTAACGGAAAGGGGGATATAGCCTATTTACGAGGTGTTGACTCTGCCTATACAAAAGTAAATCCTATTAATAAGGAAGTATTTTATGGGAATTACCCAAGTTTCAAATACTCTAACGAGGTATTAATGGAAAACAGTTTGGATAACCGATTGTCAATTCCGGTAGATTCTTCCAACCATTACGCAACGGTTTTCATGCCAAAACCAGGAACCGGAATCATCAGTAAAGAAGAAGATATTTATAATAAACGAGATATTTCAGTAACCGGAGTTTTCCCTGGAAAAGATCAGCTGGACAGCTATATTATCTCCCCTATTGAACTTACAGAGGAATTATTAAGCCTTCCAAAACATTCAGCTTATCAGATTGTTATTAAATTAAGAAATCCTGAAAATGCTGACACCGTAAAACAAAGCCTAATCTCTTCTTTGGGCAAAAATATTGAAATCAAAACTAAGGAGGAGGAAAATGCAGCTTTCTGGAAGATGATTAATACTGAAAAGCTATTTATCTATCTGATTTTTGCACTGGTTATTTTCATCACCACCTTTAATCTTGCCGGAGCTATCATTATCTTACAACTTGATAAAAAAGAACAGGCAAAATCTCTTATTTCATTAGGCTTTCCTTTAAGCCATTTAAGATTGACCTATTTCTACACCGGACTTCTTATTGTAATTTCCGGGGTAATTAGCGGTTTAATATGTGGAACAGCCTTATGTTATTTCCAGCTTTATACGGAATTTTTCAGAGCCAATGAAGTATTACCATTCCCTGTAAAAATTGTTGGAAAAAACTATTTTATCGTAGCTCTTACCGCATCTGTATTTGGCATTACAATCTCTTGGTTCTTCTCAAAAATCAGCAAAGAGTATATTACTAAAAATTAATATATTAAGTTTATACATTTAACACTAAAAACCTTTTTCGGTTTCATTTTTTTGTACCTTTACGCCCCAATTTTAAAAAAATGAAACGAATTTTATCTTTTTTCTTAGCGCTGATATTTATCGGCTCTTTCGCACAGCCTTCTGCTACTTATTATAATGCAGCAAACGGTTTAACAGGTGCTCCTCTTAAAACTGCCCTTAAAGGGATCATTACTTCTGGTCATCAAGATAAGGGTTATGGAGGTCTATGGACAGCCTATTACACGACTGATCGTGACATAAACTCAAATTTTGAAAATGATGGTACAATACTAGACATTTATTCTGAAAATCCTACAGGACAAGACCCTTACAACTTCACTGTAGGTAGCAGTCAATGTGGAACCTATTCTAAAGAAGGTGATTGCTATAACAGAGAACATATTGTACCTCAAAGCTTATTTAATAGTTCTTCACCTATGGTTGCAGATATTCACTTTATTCGTGCCACAGATGGAAAAGTAAATGGAGCAAGATCAAACTACCCTTTTGGCCAGGTAGGCTCTGCTACTTTTATTTCTAAGAACGGTTCCAAACTTGGAAATTCAGTTTCCCCAGGATATGGAGGAACTGTATTTGAGCCCATTGATGCTTTCAAAGGAGATGTTGCCAGAATGATTTTTTATTTTGTAACAAGATACGAAGATAGACTTTCTACCTTTGGTACTGGTAATATGCTTGGTGGCTCGGCTTTCCCGGGACTTGACTCATGGGAGCTTCAACAGCTTTTAGCTTGGAATGCTATGGACCCTGTATCTCCGGAAGAAATTAATAGAAATAACGCAGCCTTTACATTCCAAGGAAATAGAAACCCATTCATTGATAATTCTGCTTATGCAAATTTAATATGGGGAGCTCCAGTTGTTGATAACCAAGCCCCTACAGCACCGACGAATTTAGTAACCAATACACCAACTTCAAATTCTATCTCATTAAGCTGGACAGCATCAACAGATAATGTTGGAGTAACAGGTTATGATATTTATGTAGATAACGTATTTAAATCTAATGTATCTGGAGCATCTACAACAGCTACAATATCCGGATTACTACCTCTTACCCAATATTCATTCCATGTCATTGCAAAAGATGCGTTTGGAAATACCTCCCCACAAAGTAATATTGCAACAGGAACTACTCTTGACGGACCCGTAAACGTAGGAAACTGTGGTGATGAGAACTTTAGTAATATTCCAGCAAATGCAAATGACTATAAAACCAGAACATGGACAAACAATAATGTAAGTTGGACAGCAACCTTTGCAAGAACGGATCAAACCATTAATGGTAAAGCAATAACAATTCAAGGAGGTGATCTAACGAGCTCCAACGTACCTGGCGGAGTTCAGACATTAACAGTAACGACTCAACTTAAATTCAGTGGATCAGATGGCAACCTGAATGTTTTTGTCAATGATAATTTAGTAGGAACAGTCCCTTACAGCGTAACAGCAACAACAACACCAATCAATGTGAATGTTACAGGAAACGCCGTTATTAAAATTGTAAACCCTAGCAATAATAACAGAGTGGCAATAGATGATCTTAAATGGACTTGCTACAACGGATCTTTGGCAACTTCTGAAACCAAGAAAGACAAAGCAGAATTCACCATCTACCCTAACCCGGTAAGAAACAATGAACTGTTTGTAAAAGGTGAAAACCTTAGCAAAATTTCAAAAGCTCAAATCTATGACCTTTCAGGAAAAGTAATTGAATCAATTGCAAACCCTTTTAAAAACTCAAATAAAATCAACCTTAAAGGGTTAGTAAAAGGAACTTACATCTTAAAAACAGATAATTTCTCTACTAAATTTATTGTAGAATAATTATTATAAAATATTTCAAACTAAAGGCCGGATTTATCCGGTCTTTTTTTATAATTTTGATCGTATGGATTCCAATAAAAAATTAGGATTGATAGGACGAAATATTTCCTATTCTTTTTCTAAAAAATTCTTCGAAAATAAGTTCCAAAAGCTTATGCTTAAAGGTTTTTCCTATGATATTTTTGACCTGAGTGAAATCAATGAAGTAGAAAACCTTTTTTCCTCACCTGAATTGTTAGGTTTTAATGTAACCATCCCTTATAAAGAACAGATCATCAGCTATCTTGATGAATTAAGTGATGAAGCCGAAAAAATTGGTGCTGTAAACTGTGTTTTAATTCAAAACGGTAAAAAAACCGGGTACAACACAGATGCTTTCGGTTTTGAAAAGACCCTTCTTCTTCACAAAAAATCATCGCAGGACAAAGCATTGATCTTAGGAAACGGAGGGGCAGCAAAAGCAGTAAAGTATGTTTTGGATAAACATAATATTCCATCACAAACTATTTCAAGAAATGCGGAAATCAATTTTGAAAATCTGGATAAGGAAACCGTACAAGAACATAAGATTATTATCCAATGTACACCGGTAGGCACATTTCCAAATATTGAAGACTGCCTGGCTTTTCCTTTTGATGCACTTTCCTCCGAACATTTAGTTATCGATTTAATTTACAATCCCAACTATACTCAATTTATCATCAATGCTTCCGAAAAAGGAGCAAAAACAGTAAACGGTTATTATATGCTTGAACAGCAAGCAGAAAAAGCTTGGGAAATTTGGAATTTTTAAAAAAAATAACATAAATTAGTACTTTAATTGGCCTTACAGCTATATTTGAAGGATATTAACGCCACTCACATAAAAGATTTGCTATGACTACAGAAAACAATCTTTCTGAAAACGAAGAAAAGAAAAATCCTAACGAAGTATCACAGGAGACATCGGAAAACACAGTTTCTCATGATGCCCATCCTCATGGAGATGATGCTGAACACCTGGAAGAACATGAAGATGTCGAGATTTCTCTGGCTGATGCCCTTAAAGAAATGGAAAAACTCATCAATGCGCCTGATGCCGGTGAGAACTCCAAAAGATTCAATCAACTAAAAGAAAAAGCAAGTCATCACATCCATGATGAAGTGGAAGATAAAAAACACGAGTTTGCAGAAACTGGGAATGCTTCTGAAACGTTCAGTTATGAGCATCCTTCACAAGCTAAATTCTCTGCTTTAATTAATATCTTCAGAGAAAAACATGACCAATTCCAAAAAGGACAGGAAGAAGAGCAGAAAAAAAATCTGGAACACCGTCAAACCATTATTGAAAGATTAAAAAACCTATACACCAATTCGGAACCGGGAATCAATCTTTTCAAATCCATTCGTGAGATCAAAGAAGAGTGGTCAAGAGCCGGACAAGTTGCTAAATCTGAGTTTAAAATTCTTAACAATAATTATTTTCACCATCTGAATCAGTTTTATCAAATGCTTGATCTGAATAAGGAATTTTTGGAACAGGAATACAGCCATAACCTTGAAAAAAGACAGCATATTATTGCCCGTGCACAGGAATTGGAGAATGAACCTGTGATCCAAAAAGCTTTAAATGAACTTCAGTATCTTCATAAACTATGGAAAGAAGAAGCGGAACCTGTAGCAGAAGAATTCCGTGAAAAAACATGGGAAGAATTCAAAGAAATTTCCAATAAAATTCACGAAAGAAAATCTGAACTTTCTGCATCCATTGAAAAAGAACAGGCTGCCAATCTTGAAAAGAAAACTCAGATTATCGCTGAAATTAAAAAACTTTCAGAACCATCTGAAACACCTAATCATAATTACTGGCAAAACGCTATTAAAAGAGTTGAAGATCTTCGTTCCGATTTCCTGAAAACAGGAAGCGTCCCAAGAAAATTATCCAACCAGAATTGGAATGATTTCAAAACAACCCTTAGAGGATTTAATACAACAAAAAATAATTATTACAAATCTTTAAAAGGTTCTCAGCAGGCTAATCTGGAAGAAAAGCTAAAACTGATCCAGACCGCTCAGGATAATCAGAATAACGAAGAATGGGATATTGCTGTTCCATTATTCAAAAAGCTTCAGGAAGACTGGAAAAAAATCGGGCATGTTCCAAAGAGCATGACCAATAAAATCTGGGATGAATTCCGTGACGCTTGTAATGCCTTCTTTAACAATTATAGAGAAAAGAGCAATACTTCTACCGATAACTGGAAGGAAAACTACAAAAACAAAAAAGCTCTTCTGGACGAATTAAAATTGGTTTCCAATGACGAAGGAAGTATAGAAAAAATAGAAGCAATCAAAACAGCTTGGAATAACATTGGAAAAGTTCCAAGAGATAAAATTTCAATCAATTCTGAATTTAATAAAACACTAAGAGAGAAATTAAAGATCAATAAGATCAACGAACTTGAATTGAAAGAAGAAGGATTATCTGAAAATCAACTTACCGACAAAGCAAGAAAGATCAAAAATCAGATTTCTGATCTTGAAGCTGAAATCGTTAAACTTGAAAATAACCTTTCATTCTTCAATAAACCATCAAGAGAAAACCCTCTGTTAAGAGATACTTATAACACTATTGATGAAAAGAAAGCTCATTTGGAAACTTTAAAACAAAATCTCCACAGCATTATTGCCGGAGAATAAATATTAACAAAATAAATAAGGGCGGAGCAAAGCAATTTGTCTTCGCTTTTTCTTTTTTATAAATATGAATAACGACGAACTATATATTAAAAGATGTATTGAGTTGGCTCAAAAAGCCCTGGGCAAAACCTATCCTAACCCACTTGTAGGGAGTGTGATTGTTCATAACGGCAAAATCATTGGGGAAGGATACCATCACAAGGCAGGAGAAAATCATGCAGAAATTAATGCGATCAATTCAGTGGAAGATAAAAACCTGATTCCGGAATCGACGATTTATGTTTCTTTGGAACCCTGTGCTCATTATGGGAAAACTCCTCCATGCGCTTTAAAAATTAAAGAACTAGGCTTTAAAAAAGTAGTTATTGGTGCTATGGATTCTCACGATAAGGTTAACGGAAAAGGCAAAAAGATCATTCAGGATGCTGGCATAGAAGCCGTTTCAGGAATTCTTGAAAAGGAATGCATTGAACTGAACAAAAGATTTTTTACCTATCATGAAAAGAAAAGACCTTACATCATCTTAAAATGGGCAGAATCTGGTGATGGGTTCTTAGATAAAAATTATAAGCCCACTGCTGTTTCTAATGCTTTGGTCAACCAATTCGTCCACCAACTTAGAGCAGATGAACATGCTATTCTGGTAGGAACACAAACAGCTTTAGCCGATAATCCAAGTCTGACTGTAAGAAGCGTTGAAGGAACTCATCCTGTTCGTATTTTAATTGATTTTGATCTGAAAGTTCCGAATGACTTTAACATTTACAACAACGCAGCCAGAACTTTTGTTTTAAACGCTGTAAAAGAAGGAACAGAAGATCATATAGAATTCATTAAAATCAAAAAAGAAAACTTCCTGTCTGATTTGATGGAATCTTTATACAAAGAACAGATTCAGTCTGTTATTATTGAAGGTGGTCGTTTTACTTTACAGCAGTTCATTGATGCAGATCTTTGGGATGAAGCTATTGTTATTAAAAATGAAAATCTGAGATTAGAAAACGGTACAAAAGCGCCAGAATTCAGTCTTATTCCTTACAAAACAGAAAACTACAGAGATAACACCATCTCTTTTTTTAAATCAAAATAAACCCCATTTATCCCATTGAAATGAAATAATTTATTTACCTTAGTAATATCCTAAAAATATTACTATGAAAAATTTAAAGAAAGTTTCAAGACAGAGCTTAAAAAAAGTAAAGGGAGGTATTGCCCCTGAATGCTGTTCATTTTACCCACCTTCATTACAACACTGCTGTGCTACTCCTTCAAGTATGAGTTGTCCACCACCTTGGGCAGACGGATCATTCCCATGCTAATATTATGATATCGTACAAATTAATCAAACTAAAAATATGAGCATGAAAAATTTAAGAAAATTATCCAGAGCCGGGCTAAGAACAATTGAAGGAGGTGCTGTTTTTGTAACATGTACATTACCTAACGGACAACCTACAAGATGCAGAGATAAATGCCCTCAGGATTTTTGTGGCCCAACAAGCTACATGTGCCTGATTCCAATGGATCTTTGTGGAGATGTGATGTAAAAGAATTTCACATTCAAAAACATATAAGCCGTCATATTTTGACGGCTTAATTTATGATGATGATGCAGAATACTAAAGCATTTAATACTTTTGCATAAATAAAGCCGGAATACAGAATGACGTTTGAATATAAAACCATAGAAAAACCCATAGAAAACACTTTATTAAAAGAGAAAGGAAGTAAATTCATAGGATTTGCATTCCCGATTACCAATGAAAAAGAATTAAAAGCTGCATTGGAAAAAATCAGAGAAGAGCATCCAAAGGCCACACACCATTGCTATGCTTTCAGAATGGGATTGAATGGGGAAAATTATAGAGCTAATGATGATGGTGAACCTTCAGGAAGTGCAGGCCTGCCTATTTATAATCAATTATTAGCTAATGAAATCACCAATGTGCTTGTCATTTCAGTTCGTTATTACGGGGGAACAAAACTGGGTGTTTCAGGTTTAGTAAAAGCATATAAAGAATCAGCAAAGATCACCTTAGAGGAAGCCAATATCATTACTAAAGAACTGGAAACCGAAATTGAGATTCAATTCAACTTCAATCAGCAGAATACCATCTTTACCCTGCTTTCAAAATTTGATGCCAAGGTGGTCAATTTTGATGCTAATGAGAACTGCATCCTTACCGCCTCATTAAAACTGGCACAAAAAGAAAGCATCTCAGAAAAGTTATCCGAGATGCAATATATTTTATTTCAATTTAATGATTAATCCCTTCTTCCTCCGAGAAGCAAAGATCCCCAGTAAAGAAGTTGAGCTAAGGATCCCAAAGCTGCCACAACATATGTTCTTGCAGCCCACTTTAGACTATCCTGAACTCCTACAAATTCTTCAGCAGTTACAGTACCTGTATCTTTAAGCCATTTCATTGCTCTGTTACTAGCGTCATACTCTACCGGCAATGTCACAAAAGCAAATAAGGTGGTTACAGCAAACATAGCCACACCAATAGCCAGAATCGCTGTATTTCCATTAGGATTTTCTATTGTTCTGGTAGCTGCCATTATCGCAATACCTGCAATAAGAACAAACTGCATCAGATTGGAACTTATATTAACTACAGGAACCAATTTTGAACGTAAGTTCAACATTGAGTATCCTACTGCGTGCTGTACGGCATGTCCACATTCATGAGCTGCTACAGCTGCAGCTGCTGCATTTCTCTGCATGTACACCCCTTCAGAAAGATTTACTGTTTTATCTGCCGGATTATAGTGGTCCGTTAGCTGTCCGGGAACTGATATTACTTGAACATCATTAATCCCGTTATCTCTCAACATTTTTTCCGCTACTTCTTTCCCCGAAAGACCATTTCGAAGATGTACATTGGAATAATATTCAAATTTTGATTTCAACCTGGACGAAACCCACCAGCTCACCAGCATTGAAATACCAATAATGATATAATAACCCGTCATTTTTATTTAGATTTTGTGTTCAATTTTTAAGCATAATGATATAAAAACTGTGCCAAAGTATAAGATATTATTATTTATATTTGTCCTTAAATTACCTCAAAAAACATGTCTACAATTTCTATTATTGAAGTAAAAACAGCTGCTCAGCTAAAGCAATTCGTAAGGTTTCCAATGGATTTATACAAAAATAATCCATACTACGTTCCATCCTTTATTAAAGATGAAATGAAAATCTGGGATGCAAAGGAAAATCCGGCCTTAGATTATTCAGAGTCCAAACAATATCTGGCCATAAAAGACAATAAGGTAGTTGGAAGAATTGCTATAATTATTAATCATAAAGAAGAAAAGGAATTAGGCATCAAAAAGGTACGTTTTGGCTGGATAGATTTCATTGATGACCAAGAAGTTTCTAAAGCTTTAATTCAGCTTGCCATTGAATATGCGAAAGAGCATGGCATAGATAAGATTGAAGGGCCTATGGGATTTACCAATCTTGATAAAGCGGGAATGCTTACAATGGGGTTTGATAAACTGGCAACCATGATTGGAATTTACAATCATGCATATTATCCAAAACATCTTGAAAATCTTGGATTAACTAAGGAAAAAGAATGGGTAGAATACGAAATGAATTTCCCCAAAGTACTTCCTGAAAAAGTAGAGAAATTCAGCGGGTTAATTGCGCAAAAATACAAACTCAAGGTTCTTAAATTTAAATCTAAGGATGAAATTCTCCCTTATGTAGAGCCTATGTTTAAACTTCTAGATGAAACCTATAAACACCTTTCCACTTATACTCCCATTTCTGAAGAACAGATCAAAACATACAAGGAAAAGTACTTCCCTTTTATTGACAAAAACTATGTTATCTGTGTGGTAGATGAAAACCAGCAGCTGGTTTCCTTTGCTATCACGATGCCTTCTTATTCAAAGGCTTTACAAAAATCTAAAGGAAAATTATTTCCGTTCGGATGGTGGCACTTCTTACAAGCCGGGAAAAAGAATGATCGTGCTAATTTTTACCTGATCGGAATTCATCCTGAATACCAAAGACGTGGAGTAACAGCTATTATCTTTAAAGAAATTTTTGTGCGTTTTACAAGTATGGGAATCAATTTTGCCGAAACCAATCCTGAACTCGAAGAAAACAAAAGCGTTCAACTTTTGTGGCAAGACTACAACCCGGTGAACCATAAGAGAAGAAGAACATACTCACTTGAGATAAATGATAAATGATGAGTAAGTACAACCTTACCCCTTCACTCTAAAACTCCCCACTCTCAAACATTTTCGCCTTATGAAGCCACAACTTATCATTTTCGCTGTTTTAATCGCTGGATTTATCGCCTACAATTTCTTTTTTCAGTCTCACGATGGGAGGACAAATACGGTAATCAATATTGTTTTTGCAAGTGTTCTTTTTGGATATATTGCATTTATGGCTTACGCTCTTCTTAAGAAAATGAAGAAATAACCCGTTATTTTTATTGATTCTAAATTGTACGTTTTCTCTATTTTCATCCTACTTTTAAGCTGATAAATTTCATGCTTTCTTGTTTATTCGTTAAATTTGCAAATTGAGATAATAATGCAAAAATGAATTTACCTGAAAGTTATATTCCAATACTTATCCAGGCTGGTGTAGCAGTAGGATTTGTAGCTGTTTCTTTACTTGGAGCACATTTCTTAGGTCCTAAGCAGAAAAAAGGAGACTCTGTAAAAAACCAAAGCTGGGAATGTGGAGTTCCTAGTGAAGGAAACGCGAGAACACCATTTTCTATCAAGTACTTCTTGACTGCGGTATTGTTTGTACTATTCGATATTGAAATCGTATTCTTTTATCCTTATGCGGTAAACTTCAGAGAATTCGGTATGGAAGGATTCCTGGCTGTACTTACGTTCGTTGCGATCTTCTTCGTAGCGTTTTTCTATGTTTGGAAACGTGGAGCACTAGATTGGGATAAATAAATTTTAACATTAAAAGATTGAATTTATTTAAGTAGTTTAAAGATTGTGAAGGTCTTATTTTTTAATCTTTAAATATTTTAATCTTTAAATATTTACTAAAATGTCAGATAAAAAACCAGTAATAAGAACAGATGCACCTGCTCCCGAAGGCTATGAAGGAGAAGGGTTTTTCGCAACAAAACTGAGCAGTGTAATCGGGATGGCAAGAAAGTTTTCACTTTGGCCATTACCTTTTGCAACCTCTTGTTGTGGTATTGAGTTTATGGCTACCCTGAACCCTACTTATGATGCTTCAAGATTTGGAATGGAAAGAAACTCTTTCTCCCCAAGACAAGCAGATATGCTAATGGTTTGTGGAACTATATCCAAGAAATTAGGACCAGTTCTTAAAGAAGTATATACTCAGATGGCTGAGCCAAAATGGGTGGTAGCAGTTGGAGCTTGTGCTTCCAGTGGTGGTATTTTTGATACCTATTCCGTACTTCAAGGAATTGATAAAATTATTCCGGTAGACGTTTACGTTCCTGGATGTCCTCCAAGACCTGAACAGATCATTGAAGGAGTAATGCAGGTACAGGCTCTTGCAGAAAGCGAAAGCATCAGAAGAAGAGACATGCCTGAATATCAGAAATTATTAGATTCTTACAACATAAGCAACTAAACGGAAATGACAAACGAATTTGTATTAGAAGCAATTACCAGAGAATTTCCGGAATCTGTTATTTCAAGTTCAGAACCTTATGGAATGCTGACCGTTGAAGTGAAGAAAGAAGATATCAAGAAGATCATTCACTATCTTAAAGATTCATCACTGGAATTTAATTTCCTTACAGATATCTGCGGAATCCATTACCCTGAATTCCCAGAAAAGGAAATAGGTGTTGTATATCATTTACATAATATGATGGCCAACTTCAGATTACGTCTGAAGATCTTTATGTCCAGAGAAAATATCGAAGTGGATTCTCTTACTGAACTATATGCCGGTGCTAACTGGATGGAAAGAGAAACGTATGACTTTTATGGGATTAAATTTAAAGGACACCCAGATCTTAGACCTATTTTGAATATGGAAGATCTTGGATACCACCCAATGTTGAAGGAATATCGACTTGAAGATGGTACAAGAACAGACAAGGATGATCAAATGTTCGGAAGATAAAAAGCGAATGGCCAATGGCGGCTAGCCAATAGCCAGAAGCAAATAGCTAAAAGCAATCATTATGAAAGATAACTCATTATCTAATATACTAAACCAGTACGAAAGTAAGGAACAGATTGACGGACAATTATATACCCTCAATTTGGGACCTACCCACCCTGCTACTCACGGGATTTTCCAGAATATCTTAACGATGGATGGAGAAAGAATCCTTCATGCTGAGCAAACGGTAGGATATATCCATAGAGCATTTGAGAAAATTTCTGAAAGAAGAAACTACTCTCAGATCACTACTCTTACTGACCGTATGAATTACTGTTCTGCACCGATCAACAATTTAGGTTGGCACATGACAGTAGAGAAACTGATTGGCGTAAAAGTTCCAAAGCGTGTAGACTATATGCGTGTTATCCTAATGGAACTAGCAAGAATTGGTGACCACCTGATCTGTAACGGAGTAACCGGGATGGACTCGGGAGCTATTACAGGTCTTACTTATATGTTCATAGAAAGAGAACGTATTTATGATATGTATGAGCAAATCTGTGGGGCAAGGATGACTACCAATATGGGAAGAATTGGAGGATTCGAAAGAGATTTCACTCCTAAGTTTCATGAATTATTACAAGACTTCTTAAAAACGTTCCCTGGAAGATTCAAAGAATTCGGTACTTTATTAGAAAGAAACAGAATTTTCATGGACAGAACCATCGGTACAGGAGCCATCTCTGCCGAAAGAGCATTAAGCTACGGTTTTACAGGTCCAAACCTACGTGCAGCAGGAGTAGATTACGACGTAAGAGTTGCACAGCCTTATTCATCATACGAAGATTTCGACTTCATTATTCCTGTAGGAACTTCAGGAGATACTTACGACCGTTTCATGGTTCGTCAACAGGAAATCTGGGAATCACTTAAAATTATCAAACAAGCATACGAAAATCTTCCGGAAGGACCATTCCATGCGGATGTACCTGATTTCTATCTTCCTGAAAAGGCAGATGTATATAAGAAAATGGAAGCACTGATCTACCATTTCAAAATTGTAATGGGAGAAACAGATGTACCGAAAGGAGAAGTTTACCATGCTGTAGAAGGTGGAAACGGAGAATTAGGTTTCTATCTTGTGAGTGATGGAGGAAGAAGCCCTTATAGACTTCATTTTAGAAGACCATGCTTCATCTACTATCAGGCCTATCCTGAAATGATTACAGGTTCTGTAATTTCAGATGCTATTGTAACGATGTGTAGTATGAATATTATTGCGGGAGAATTAGACGCATAAATTGTAAAAAGTATCATTGTAAAATGTATTCATGATTTTGCAGTGATTAAAATAAATAAGTCATTAGTACATTGTACATTGTACAATAATACATTAAATAAAATGAGCGAAACAATAGCTTTTAAACCGGAAAGTTTAGCACAGGTACACAAAATTATTGCAAGATATCCTGAAGGAAGACAAAAATCTGCTCTTCTTCCTGTACTTCACTTGGCACAGAAAGAATTCGGAGGATGGTTAGATGTTCCTGTGATGGATTATGTTGCCGAACTATTAAGTATCAAACCGATCGAAGTATATGAAGTAGCAACTTTCTATACGATGTTCAATATGAAACCGGTAGGTAAATATGTTTTGGAAGTTTGCAGAACAGGACCTTGTATGGTTTGTGGAAGCGAAAAAATCCTTGACCATATCAGAACGAAACTGAACATTAAAGATGGAGAAACTACTGAAGACGGTATGTTCACCTTAAAACCTGCTGAATGTCTTGGAGCATGCGGATATGCACCAATGCTACAGCTTGGAAAGTTCTTTCATGAAAATTTAACGATAGAAAAAGTAGATGAAATCCTTGATCTTTGCAGACAGGGACAACTTGCTTTAGA
This sequence comes from Chryseobacterium nakagawai, assembly GCF_900637665.1. Taxonomy (NCBI): domain Bacteria; kingdom Pseudomonadati; phylum Bacteroidota; class Flavobacteriia; order Flavobacteriales; family Weeksellaceae; genus Chryseobacterium; species Chryseobacterium nakagawai. The sequence continues at coordinate 1,019,406 of NZ_LR134386.1, read as the reverse complement.
CTAAATAAATTTTAACACATTAAAAATAGCCATAAGCTAAAAGCCACGAGCCAATAGCTGAACGCTAAAAGCATAATAAACAATGAGTAAAAAACTTTTACTTAAAGACGCACATATAGAAGGTATTCGCTACTTTGAAACGTACCGCAAACAGGGAGGTTACACAGCTGCTGAAAAAGCCTTGAAGATGACTCCTGATGAAATTCTTGAAGAAGTAAAGACTTCAGGACTAAGAGGACGTGGTGGAGCTGGATTTCCAACAGGGATGAAATGGAGCTTTTTGGCAAAGCCGGAAGGCGTTCCAAGACACCTTGTAGTGAATGCTGATGAATCTGAACCTGGGACATTCAAGGACAGATATTTAATGGAGTTCCTTCCTCACCTATTGATTGAAGGAATGTTGATTTCATCTTTCTGTTTAGGTTCAAATGTTTCTTATATCTATATCCGTGGAGAATATTCCTGGATTCCTGATATTTTGGAAGAAGCAATTGAAGAAGCTAAAGCAGCAGGATTTTTAGGTAAAAATATTTTAGGAACAGGTTTCGATCTTGAAATCTATGTACAGAGAGGTGGTGGAGCATATATCTGTGGTGAAGAAACTGCATTGCTTGAATCCCTTGAAGGAAAAAGAGGTAACCCAAGACTAAAACCACCATTCCCGGCTGTAAAAGGTCTTTGGGAAAGACCAACAGTGGTAAACAACGTTGAGTCTATTGCAGCCATCGTTCCAATCATTGATATTACGGGTGCTGAGTATGCTAAAATCGGTGTGGGTAGATCTACAGGTACGAAATTGATTTCTGCTTGTGGAAACATCAACAAACCGGGGGTATACGAAATTGATATGACCATTACTGTAGAAGAGTTCATCTACTCTGATGAATATTGTGGTGGTATTAAAGACGGAAAAAGATTAAAGGCTTGTATTCCTGGAGGAAGTTCTGTTCCGATTGTTCCGGCTAATCTATTGCTGAGAACAGTGAACGGAGAGCCAAGATATATGAACTATGAATCATTGGCTGATGGTGGTTTTGCTACCGGAACAATGATGGGTTCAGGAGGTTTCATCGTGTTGGATGAAGATCAGTGTATCGTAGACCACACAATGACTTTAGCAAGATTTTATCACCATGAAAGTTGTGGACAATGTACCCCTTGTCGTGAAGGAACAGGATGGATGCATAAAATCTTAAAGAAAATTGAAAAAGGAGAAGGAAAAATGGAAGATATCGATCTACTTTGGGATATCCAGAGAAAAATCGAAGGAAATACAATCTGTCCATTGGGAGATGCAGCAGCTTGGCCTGTTGCAGCAGCAATCCGTCACTTCAGAGATGAATTTGAGTGGCACGTGAAAAACCCTGAGTTATCTCAGACCCAAAATTATGGATTGGCACATTATGCAGATCCTATCCCAGCAGTTGAAAAGAATGCGTAGGTAAAATGAAAAAGTTATTGGTTGTCGGCTTAATGATGTCGAATTTTGTTTTCGGACAGAAAAAAGATTCTTTACTTGTAGAAAATAATGCAGACTTGTTTAAAACTCCTGTTTCTAAGAAGCCGGAACCTTTAAGCAAAAAAGGTCAGATGTTCGCTTTTTATGGGTGGAACAGAGCAGCATTCAGTAATTCTGATATTCGTTTTAAAGGAAATGGATATGATTTTCAACTGAATAATGTAACCGCTCAGGATAGACCTACCAAATTTGGGCTTGTTTATTTTGATCCAAGTTGGTTTACTGTGACACAGTATAATTTCAGAATAGGATATTTTATTAAAGATAACTTAGCGCTTGTTTTAGGAATTGACCATATGAAATATGTGATGGACCAAGATCAAACCGTTAACTTTAAAGGACATATCTCAGATCCTGAATATGCAGCCATGGTACAGAACGGGCAAGTAAACCTTGCAGATGAGAAGTTCCTTACTTTTGAACATACAGACGGACTTAACTATGAAAACTTAGGTCTTGAAAAATACCAAAGTCTTATCAACAAGAAAAATGTTGATTTAGTTTGGTCTTATGGAGCCGGTATTGGATTTATGTTCCCAAAAAGTAATGTAAAGCTTTTTGGAAATGAAAGAAGTGACCGTTTCCACGTTGCAGGTATGGGGACTGATGTAAGAGCCAGTCTTAACTTAGTACTTTGGGATCATGTCATGGTAAGAGTAGAAGGAAAAGCAGGTTACATCAATATGTGGGATATTAAAACTACATTGAATAATAAGCCAGACAAAGCACAGCAGGATTTTGTTTTCGGACAGTTGATGGCTGGAATTGGATATACATTTAATACAAAGAAATATAAATAACAAAGCCTATTGCTTAATGCATAAAGCTTAAAGCATACAATATGAGCGAAGAAGTTAAAAAATTCAAAATAACGATAGACGGACAGACTACTGAAGTTTTGCCTGGTACTTCTATTTTGGAAGCGGCTAGACAAATCGGTGGTAAATCTGTACCTCCCGCTATGTGTTACTACAGCAAATTAGAAACCAGTGGAGGAAGATGCAGAACGTGTCTTGTAGAAGTTTCTAAAGGATCTGAAGCAGATCCACGTCCTATGCCGAAATTGGTAGCAAGCTGCAGAACGAATGTAATGGACGGTATGGAAGTTAAAAACCTTACTTCTGAGAAAGCTCAGGAAGGAAGAAAAGCGGTTACCGAGTTTTTATTGGTTAATCACCCGCTAGACTGCCCTGTTTGTGATCAAGCTGGTGAATGTCATCTTCAGGATCTTGGATATGAGCATGGAAACCTTGAGACAAGAACAGAATTCGAAAGAAATACTTACGAAGCTGATGATCTTGGTCCACACATCAAACTGAACATGAACCGTTGTATTCTTTGTGCTAGATGTGTATTAGCTGCCAATCAATTGACAGGTGAAAGAGAGCACGGTATTCTTTTCAGAGGAGATCACGCTGAAATTTCAACGTATTTAAATAAAGCTTTAGATAATGATTTCATTGGAAACGTTATCGACGTTTGTCCTGTAGGAGCATTAACAGACAGAACATCACGTTTTGCCAGCAGAGTATGGTTTACAAAACCAATGAACGCTTCTTGTAAATGCGATAAGTGTTCAGGAAAAACTGTAGTTTGGATGAAAGGTGATGAAGTCGTAAGAGTAACTGCAAGAAAAGACCAATGGGGTGAAGTTGAAGAATTCATCTGTGATACATGCCGTTTCGAAAGAAAAGCATTATCAGACTGGAATATCGAAGGTCCTAGACATATCGACAGACACTCTGTAATTTCACTTAATCATTACCAGAAGCCAAAAGACGAATTGATAATGATTGATAATCCTGGTGCCAAGGAAATCAGTGAAAAAGACGAAAAATAATTTTAATAAAAGACATCAGATTTCAGACCTCAGACTTCAGACCATCTGATATCCAGTATCTGACATCTTAATATCTAAATAAAAATGGATTTACTTACATTTAAACTTATACTTGTACTAGCACTTTTCCTGCTATCGTTAACGATTGCAGCCTACTCTACCTGGGCAGAAAGAAAAGTAGCCTCTATCATGCAGGATAGAATTGGTCCTAACAGAGCTGGACCTTTTGGATTACTGCAACCTCTTGCTGACGGTGGAAAATTCTTCTTTAAGGAAGACTTTACGCCTGCCAATGCTGAAAAATTTCTTTTCGTATTGGGACCGGCTTTAGTAATGTTTATTTCATTAATCACAGGAGCAGTTATTCCTTGGGGTAAAAGTTTAAATATTGCAGGTACTTCTTTTGATCTTCAGGTAGCTAACATTGACGTTGGTGTACTTTTCATCATCGGAATGGCTTCCATTGGGGTTTACGGAATCATGATCGGAGGTTGGGCTTCGAACAACAAATATTCATTACTAGGTGCTATCCGTGCTTCTTCTCAGATGATTTCTTATGAATTGGCCATGGGATTAGCACTTCTTTCTATTATTATGATGGCTGGAAGCTTAGACTTAAAAGTAATCACAGAAAACCAGACTCACGGAAAATTATGGGGAATTATTCCTTGGGTTTCCGGAATGAACTGGAATATTTTCTACCAACCGGTTGCTTTCCTTGTATTCTTTGTAGCAGCTTTAGCAGAAACCAACAGACACCCGTTCGATTTACCAGAGTGTGAATCTGAATTGGTAACAGGATACTCTACAGAATATTCTTCCATGAAGTTAGGTTTATATATGTTCGGGGAATACGTGAACATGTTTATTTCTAATGCTTTTATGGTGGTTCTTTTCTTTGGAGGTTATAACTATCCTGGGATTGAGTGGGTTACTCAGAACTGGGGAGAAAACGTTGCAGGAATCTTAAGTATCGTAGCATTCTTAACGAAAACCGTCATTGGAATTTTGATCTTCATGTGGATCAGATGGACGCTTCCAAGATTCAGATATGACCAGTTAATGCACTTAGGATGGAAAACATTAATCCCAATGGCATTGGTAAACCTATTAATTACAGGAGCTGTAATTTTAGCATTTGCAAACTAAGAAAATTTGAAAATGAGCTGATTTGAAAATTTGATAATGAAATCAAAGTTTTATCTTTAGCCTATCATATTCAATCATCAATATTAAATAATTAAGATAGCAGACAAGATTAGTCTAAAATCTGGTGTCTAACATCTAATATCTATAATTAAATGAAACTTACAAACAGATCAAAAGTTGTTTCCAATAAAGAAATGACCCTTGCTGAAAAAATCTACCTGCCTGCGATCTTTACAGGGATGGGGATTACATTTAAGCATGCTGTAAGAACCGTGATAAAGGGTGCTCCCGCAGTATATTCGTATCCGGAAGTACAGAAGCCAAGAACGACTATCTGGAGAGGTCAGCACGTTTTGAAAAGAGACGAGGAAGGCAGAGAAAGATGTACAGCTTGTGGACTTTGTGCGGTAGCTTGTCCTGCAGAAGCTATTACAATGACTGCTTCTGAAAGAACTAAAGAGGAAAAAGGGCTTTACAGAGAAGAAAAATACGCTTCAGTATATGAAATCAATATGCTAAGATGTATTTTCTGTGGTATGTGTGAAGAAGCTTGCCCTAAATCTGCAATTTATCTTACGGATAGATTGGTAGACGTAGAAACCAACAGAGGTTCTTTCATCTATGGAAAAGATAAATTAGTTGAAAAAATAAATGAAAGGATTGACATTACGACAAGACAATCCGAGAAACAAAAAAATGCGGTAAAATAATGGATCAGTTTTTATTTTTCTTGGTGGCGTTTTTAGCAGTGTCAAGTGCGGTATATTTCGTGTTTGCAAAAAATCCTTTATATGCTATTTTGTCATTAATTGTTACGATGTTTTCAATCGCCGGAATGTACATTCTTCTGAATGCTCAATTCTTAGCAATTATCCAGATTATAGTGTACGCAGGTGCCATCATGGTACTTTTCCTTTACATTCTAATGATGCTTAATCTTAATAAGGCAGACGAAAGTAAGAAGGGTAATACTTTAAAATTTATTGGAGTTTTTACTGCAGGTCTTCTTTTAGTAGGAGTTTTAGGGGTATTCAGAGGAGTTCAGCAAAACCATATTGTTGTGGAGAATGTAGACAGAAGTGTTGGTCTTACTAAAAATCTGGGTAGACTTTTGTTTAATGAATATGTTTTACCGTTTGAACTTGCTTCTATCCTGATTTTAGCAGGTATTGTAGGTGCGGTATTAATCGGTAAAAAAGATTTATAAAATTATGGGAGAAGTAAATACATTTATACAAAGCATCCCTTTGAACTACTTCATTATCCTTTGTTCAGTATTATTCTGCTTAGGAGTGATGGGCGTATTGCTTAGAAAAAATGCTATTGTGATTCTAGGCTGTGTAGAGCTTATGCTTAATTCTGTAAACCTTTTATTGGCTGCTTTTTCAGCATACAAAGGGAATGGAGATGGACAGCTTTTAGTGTTCTTCATTATGGTGGTTGCTGCTGCTGAAGTAGCAGTAGGTCTGGCAATTATTGCTATGCTGTATAGAAATACCCGTTCTGTGGATGTTAGTATATTTAATAAATTAAGAGGATAAGAATGGAGAATTTAGTATATGCAATAGTACTTTTACCACTTTTAGGGTTTCTTATAAACGGTTTATTTGGAAAAAATCTTCCAAAAATAGTGGTGGGTTCTTTGGCAACTGCGATGGTTTTCGGATCATTCTGTATTGCTGTAAGTCTTTTCATGAATTTCAATTCTGAAAGCCAGCCTGTAATCGTAAAAGCTTTTGAATGGTTTAGAGTTAATGGTATTCAAATCAATTTTGGATTCCAAATCGATCAGCTATCTTTAATGATGGTTATGATCATCACAGGTATCGGTTCACTGATCCACTTGTACTCTATCGGATATATGAGTCATGATAAAGGATTTTATAAGTTTTTTACTTACCTGAATCTTTTCATTTTCTCAATGTTACTTTTAGTAATGGGAAGCAACTACCTTATCTTATTCATCGGATGGGAAGGTGTAGGTCTTTGTTCTTACCTGTTGATCGGATTCTGGTACACCAACGAGGAATACGGTAAAGCAGCAAGAAAAGCTTTCATCATGAACAGAATTGGTGACCTTGCGTTATTGATCGGTATATTTATGATTGCTGCTCAGACCAACGCTGTAGATTACCTTTCAGTAGCTGAAAATGCTTCAAAATTTGAATTAGACGGAACAGTGATCATCTTTATCACAGCGAGTTTATTCATCGGTGCTACCGGTAAATCTGCTCAGGTTCCATTATATACATGGTTACCGGACGCAATGGCGGGACCAACTCCTGTTTCTGCATTAATTCACGCAGCAACAATGGTAACAGCGGGTATCTATTTAGTAGTAAGATCAAACTTCTTATTTACTTTAGCGCCAACGGTACAAGGAGGAATTTTATTAATCGGATTCTTAACTGCAGCTTTAGCGGGATTCTATGCGCTACGTCAGAACGACATCAAAAAAGTATTAGCATATTCTACCGTTTCACAACTTGGATTCATGTTCATCGCTTTAGGTCTTGGTGCTTATACAACAGCAATGTTCCACGTAATGACGCACGCTTTCTTTAAAGCTTTGTTATTCTTAGGTGCAGGTTCTGTAATCCACGCGATGAGCAACGAGCAGGATATGCGTTTCATGGGAGGTCTTAAAAAATATATTCCTCTTACACACGCTACATTCCTGATCGGAACATTAGCCATCTCAGGTTTCCCTTTATTATCAGGGATGATCTCTAAAGACGAAATTCTAGTAGCAGCTTTCGCTAAAAATCCAATGTATTGGGTAATCTTATTTGTTTTAGCGGCAATGACTGCAACCTATATGTTCAGACTGTATTACTTGACATTCCACGGAGAATTCAGAGGTACTGAAGAGCAAAAACATCACTTACATGAAAGCCCATCTAATATGACATTACCATTGATCGTATTGGCTATCCTTTCTGTAATTGGAGGTTTCATCAACCTGCCACACTTCATCGGCCACGGACACTATGCTAAACTGATGGAATGGTTGAAGCCTGTTCTTACGGAACAAAGCTACAGCCAGATGGAAGCTACTCTTTCAGGAGTACCTTTCAATACTGAAATGATCTTATTAGCAGCAACAATCCTGATGTTCTTCTCTGTATGGTTCATCGTTAGAAATACTTACGTGAAAAAGAAAAAGATGGCTGTTGCAGAAGAAAACTATACCGGATGGGAAAAGCTTTCTGCTAAGAAATTATACGTTGACGAACTTTACAACGCATTGATTGTAAAAACTGTTGAAGGATTAGGACGCGGAGGAAAGATGTTTGATAAGGGTATCTTAGACCGTTTTGTAAACTTTGTAGGTGATGGTGCTGAAGACAGCGGAAAAGCTATGAAGCGTGTTCAGAACGGAAATGTAGAGACGTATATTCTTATCATGTCTTTAGCTGTGGGAATTATATTAATTGTTAACTTTTTATTACAATAATAATGTCTTGTTTATTATTAACATTATTACTATTACCTCTAGTAGGTTCGGGATTAGTTTTTGCGTGGAAGAGTAATTCCAGCAAATATTTGGCACTGGGAATTGCATTGGTTCAAATGCTTCTTACGTTTTATATACTTTCGGATTTTGATTTTACTCCGACAGTAGACAGCGTATTGCAGCATGAGATCAATTATCCATGGTCACAATTTATGAAGAGTTCTCTTCACTTCGGTATCGACGGGATGAGTATGCTTCTTTTGTTGTTAACCAACATTCTGGCGCCAATCATTATTTTATCATCTTTCAATGAAAGTGTAAACTACAGAAATACATTCTACGGATTGATTCTGTTAATGCAATTTGGTCTTGTAGGAGTGTTTACTTCTTTAGACGGATTATTGTTCTACATTTTCTGGGAAGTAACTTTGATTCCAATTTGGTTTATTGCCGGACTTTGGGGACAAGAGAATAAAAGGTTTGAATTCACTACGAAATTCTTCGTATATACATTCGTTGGATCTTTATTTATGTTAGCCGGTTTGATCTATGTGTACAACCACTCTGCATCATTCGCTTTAACAGATCTATACAATGCGCAACTGAATGAAACACAACAGACAGTGGTATTCTGGTTCATTTTCTTTGCTTTTGCAGTGAAGCTACCAGTATTTCCTTTCCATACCTGGCAGCCTGATACCTATACCTACTCTCCTACTCAAGGATCGATGTTGCTATCCGGTATCATGCTTAAGATGGCAGTGTATGGTGTAATGCGTTATTTACTTCCAATCACTCCACTTCCGATTGCCGGAATTTCAGGACAGATTGTAATCATCCTTGCGATCGTGGGAATTGTTCACGGAGCATTGATTGCCATCATCCAGACGGATATGAAGAGAATCATCGCTTATTCATCTTTCTCTCACGTAGGATTGATGGTAGCTGGTATCTTCGCTTCAGCGGTAGTTACTTTAAGAGGAACTTTCAATGTTGAAGGTGCTGAAGGAGCATTGGTACAAACTTTCGCTCACGGTATCAACGTAGTAGGATTATTCTACTGTTGTGATATTTTATACAAAAGATTTAAATCAAGAGACATCAGACAAATGGGTGGTTTAGCTAAAGTAGCACCTAAATTTGCAGTATTGTTCCTGATTATTATATTAGGTTCAATGGGAGTTCCATTGACAAATGGATTTATTGGAGAATTTATTTTGTTAAAAGCAGTGTATGATTTCAACGGAACAGCAGCTGTAATTGCTGGTCTTACGATAATTCTTTGTGCGGTGTACTTATTGAGATTCTACGGAAAAGCAATGTTTGGAGAAGGAAATGCAGAAGTGCTAAGCACAGCAAAAGATTTATCTGGTGTAGAATTCTCTGTATTGGCAAGCTTAGCGGTTTTTGTGATCTTACTTGGTATTTTTCCACAACCGGTAATCGATATGGTGAGTAGTTCAGTGAAGTTTATCTACACAGCGATGGCTAACTAAAAAATTAAAAGATTTAAAAATTAAAAAAATAAGAGATTAGAGAGAATAAAGATAAAAGACGAAGAGATAAGAGACAGGAAATTTTGAACCTAGAACTTTTAACTCTGAACCATAAACTTTAAACTTCAGATCTCACATCTCAAATCTATATTATGAGTGTTTTAATTATTGTTTTCCTAACGGCAGTTATTGCGTTATTTTCGGGAGTTTTCGAACAGGGAAAATTCGCAAGATACATTGGGATTTTCGGTTTAATCATCGCATTGTATGTAAGCTTTATGCCTGAATGTTCATTCTTCGACCATTACAAGCATATGTATGAATACAGTGCCAATGCTGCATTATTCACTAAATTATCCATTGTAACAACCTTATTGTTATTCTTCTTGGGAGGCTTTGCGTTCAGCAATCACAGAAGCCACCAATCAGAATTATATGCATTGATGTTATTTGCATTAGTTGGAGGAATCGTTCTTTTTGGATACCAGAACCTGGTAACCATGTTCTTAGGTGTTGAAATTCTTTCTATTCCATTATATGTAATGGCTGGTGCTAACAAAACTGATCTGAGATCAAATGAAGCTTCAATCAAGTATTTCCTAATGGGTGCATTCGCGACAGGTTTCCTACTTTTCGGAATCGCGTTCATTTACGGAAGTGCTGGAAGTTTTGATTTATATAAAATCCATGATTTTGGAGTAGCTAATACAGGGAATGTGATGTTTATCTTAGGAGTATTATTAATCCTTTGTGCATTGGCATTTAAAGTAGCATTAGCTCCTTTCCACATGTGGAGTCCTGATGTCTATGCGGGATCACCGTCATTGATTACAGCTTTCATGGCAAGTGTGGTAAAAATTTCAGGATTCTTCGCATTGTTCAGATTGATGACAATTGGTTTCGCTGGAGTTACTCATGAATGGATCAATGTTTTGGGAGTATTCTTAATCATTACTTTATTGTTGGCAAACGTTATGGGTCTTGCTCAAACGAATGCAAAAAGAATGTTGGCTTATTCTTCAGTTTCCCACGCAGGATATATAGGATTGGCATTTTTCGGAATGACAAGCCTCTCTACTTATAACTTAGCGTTCTATTTGTTCGCTTACTCATTATCTACAGTAGGAGTTTTCATGTGTCTGATCTGGGTAGAGAAATTAAAAAGAGAAACTTCTTTCGGAGCATTTAAAGGATTGGCAAAAACAGAACCTTTATTGGCAACAGCAGCAGCAATCTCTATGCTTTCAATGGCAGGAGTTCCGCTAACAGCTGGTTTCATGGGGAAATTTGCTTTATTCTCCCAGGCAATGAACGGTGCCGCTTTCTTAGTATTAGTAGCAGTATTAGGTTCTGCCCTATCAATCGCTTACTATTTAAGACTGATCATCGCCATGTTCTTCTTTAAAGAATCAACATTCAAATCATCAGAAAAAGTAACACTTACTTACAATATTGTTGCTGTATTTATAATTGCAGCAATTATTATCCTGGGGATCTTCCCGGATCTGTTTGCAAAAGTGTTCGGATTATAAAAAGTGATCCATACTATATCAAAAACCTTTCAGATAATCTGAAAGGTTTTTTTGTGTTAATACGTTTAAAAGATAATGGAAATAAGCACTTACTCTATATTTAATCTTTGCTTTACTTCAACAAAGAAGAATATATTCATACAAACAGAATAAAATCACAACAAAGAAAATTTCTACCCAGATTAAGGAACTCCAAAGTCTAAAATTACTCCCTGATTTCAGGGATATTGATCTATTAATAAGACCTTTAACAAGATTTTAAAGGTTTTTTTTTCTAAATTTCACGCTGAGAAATGAGTCTCAGTATTTTAATAATCATTAATCACCAATCACATGATTACTTATATGACACTTCCAGATGATACGTTGGAAAAACTTGCCTCTGATCTGAAAGTAGAAAACCCAACATATCTCAAAGATTTTCATAATAAGCATTGTGCTGTATATGACAAGCTTGCAGAACCTGTGAAAATAAAACCAGGAACATTGCTTCTTATTCCCTTTGGTGAAGAAATCCATAAACTCAATCAAGAAATCAATAAAAATGGTGATAGTTTGTACTACCATCCGCCCCATGGAAAAATACCATTTCCAATCCCATTACTAAGTGGGGTTTATACAGTAATACATCAAAAGCTCGAAAATGGAACCATACAGAACAGTTATTCATACCAGATTGAACTAAAATACCTGAGAGCTGAGCAAGATGATCATTCCTTTTCATTACACATATTTGGTTCTCATAAAAATGGAGCAGAATCTGACAATAAAATTTCCAGCTTATCAAAAGCCTGTGCAGCGATCTTATTTCCTGTAGAAATCAAAATAGGTAAAACAGGTAACGTTACAGAGACAAAATTTCTTCATTCAGGAACAGTTATCAACAACGAATTAGATGATCTAAAAAAGTATTTTACAGATGATCTATCTGCATCTTATATTGAACAAGTGAAAAAAGTGTCTGAAGATCATAATCAGATTTTAAGAAATACAAAACAGACATTACCTGTTCAGTTTCTTTTTGGTTCTTTTTACAGAGCAAAATATAAAGATTGGACAGATTCTGACCTCTACCATGAATTTATTCCCTGGCTGCCGAATGCCGCCCCTATTCGTTTTGAACTTTATAACCGCATCTTTCCTAAAGATAGAGACAATGATATAATAAAGATCAAACAATTTGGAAAATCATGCGACTACCGAAATCTGAATCAGCTTTATAATAAAGATTATGAATACCGTGAACAGTCTCCTATCAATCACTATTCAGTTGTCTGTCGTCATGAAGCTGAATATATTTTAGATCTTACCAATTTGATGGTTCAAAAAGTCACAGCACATTTTGAAATTAAGATCGGAGATGTAACGGAACAGGATATTTTTTCTTTAGAAAAACAATTAAAATAGGATCTTTAATACAATACCAAAAAAGCACAAAATATGTCTAATTCACCATCACCACATGACGGAAAACACTTTGTCATTCAGAAAGGAAAAGCACAATGCAATCAGGGAGATCAATTCCCGCAGTTTAAAGTAACTACCCACCAGAAACATTATTGGAATAATGAAGAGGGACAGGCTGATTTTTTGGCTGTTACCGAGCAAGATCTTCAATTTACACCTCAGGGACCTAGTTTTGGGAAATGCAAATTGAAACCCATACCGGGAGGATATCTTCCCTGCGTTTATGCTCCTGCAGGAATATGGCAGAAGACCTATGAAAAAGTAAAAGTGATGGGTAATAGCTGTGTCACAGAAATATCAGAATTGATGTGTTCAACAGGTGGGAAAATTACCATCATGGAGCATGGCCAAACCGCGTCAATGAGCAAACAGAATGTAAAAAAAGCTGATCCACAGGAGCAACATAACATCAATCCTTTTGTGAATTTTAAAGAATTTCAGAAGGAAACAGAAGATGATGAAGTGGATGCTTATTAACTAAAAACTTTTCGGCCATGTCAAAACAAGGAATTTATAAAATCTCGGGAAATACAAAACCAAAAGTTGGAGAACAGGTTACCTATAAAATTGATGAATGGTACCCTGCTACCCCATTAGAAAAAAGAAACCCGGCACTCGTTACCTGGCATTTATTCAAAAAGGTAAATGGAAAATTTGTTCCTACCAATATCAAGAAAGTGGGAATAAGTAGTTTTACTTTTAATACAAATGCTTACAAAGATACCTTCAGAATTGAAGCCTATCTTCATAATCCAGAAGAAAGAGTTCCCATGGCTTTAGAAATACAGCCCCAGCCAAGCGATGTTCCAAGAATCAATAAAGTTGAATTAAAATATATAGACGATACTCCGGGCACAGTGTTCAGTTTCATGGAAAAACTGGTTGCAGAAGCCAAATGTACAAATTTGGAAGCCCAATATCTGCAGTTCAGTCTTTGGGAAGATGATGCCATCAATTCAGGTCACACCAATAGTAACCTACTCATAGAAAGCAAAAAAGAAAAGGTAAAAAACGGAATTGCGAGAGCAGAGTTCATGCTGACAAAAGCTCTGATGAGAAAAGCTATGCAGGGAGAAACCGACCCTCAACAATTGGAATTTTATGTAACTGTAGAATATTATTCACATAGAAAGCATACCACCAATAATGTAAATGTAAATACTCCTGGGGAATTGCATCCTTCATCAGGGCAACCACAACCACAACCACAACCACAACCACAACAGCCACAGCAACCTCAACCGCTGCCTCAGCAGCCACAACCTGAACCAGATCCACAATCAGCTCATGGGACTGCTCATAATACCCAGCCGCCAACCCCTGCAGCGCCTGGAGGAACCTCTCCTACTACAGTTAACCCTACAAATGTTGAAGATCTTATCGATGCTTATTTTGCAAAAAAAGAATATATCAAGAAGACGGGTGAGGAAGATGGTACCCATACTTATACTTTTGGAGGAAGTAAGAGTTCCAATAAAACATCTACAGCAGATGAAAAAAATAAAGTAGCTCAAACTATTCTTAACAAAATAAAAGAAAGTCTGAAGGTCTCAAAGAAATATACTACACTCGAAATAATTACTGCCGCATTAACTGCTGAAGCTTACGGAAAAGATACCGCAAACCAAAAAACCGTTACCTTTAAAACTTTCAAACTGGGGGTAGACTTTAAAAAAGTAGATACTGCTCCACTTGACGAAAAATTATATCTGGTAGCCAGAACCATGCTTCTGGATGGACAACAGGTGACTATTTCCATCAAAGAAAAAGATGGGATCATTAAAGGATCTCCGGATGCTTTACTGCCTGTTCTGGAAATTACAGAAGCACAAATGGAACAGAAAACTCCTGCAGGACAAGCAGTTCCGGGAACTGAAAAAACAGCTTTCACAGGAATAGTAAAAAACAATATTGTCCAAATCCCGATCCATCTCCGCCCAAAATCAGAAGAAGAGCTGAAACAGTGGCAAGATAATATAAACAAAGGAAAAGAAGACGGAACTTACACTTATACATTTGGAGGTCCTACCAACATCACTAATGAAACACAAAAGGCTTCTACTGCTAAAATCATTCTCGAAAATGCTCAGAAAGGTAATGCTAAAAACACTAAAATAGAAAACGGTAAAACTTCCAGCGAAGAAGAAATAAAAAAAGTTTTAGTCATAAAAAATTATCAGGCCGGAGAAACCATTACCTTTAAACTTCTGAAAAAAGTACCGGAATTCTTATACCTTCACGTCAAAACTCAGGGCCAGAGGCAACATGATAAAAAGTTTCTGAATAAGGTTGGTGCGTATTTTGAGATCGGCGGAGGAAAATGCTCTTGTAATAGGGATCTTACAGTAAGCGAATTTAAAGAGATTTTAAAACACTTAAGAGAATCTGAAGGGTTAGAAATTAATAATATTTGGAACCCACAGAATCCAGGTGGTGCCAGCCCTAGTGATACCTCAATAGCTTCTACACTAGACAAGCTAAATAAAGTGATGAAAAAATATGAAATAAACTCCTGTATAAGAAGGGTATATTTTATTGCTGAATGTTATCATGAAACGGATAGATTCCGATCAACCAAAGAATACACCAGTTCACATACCGCTGGTTATGATCCGTATAGAGGAAGAGGTATCATTCAATTGACTCATAAAGAAGCTTATGAAAGATATTCTTTTTACAGAAATCAAAATAGCTTATTAACAAACCCTGATGAAGTAGCAACAAATTTAGATTTAGCATTTGATAGCGCAGGATGGTATTTTAAACAAGGAAAACTTTTATCAGTTGGTGATTCTTGGAGCCCTAACAGCACGGATCGACAGAGATATAACTTAAATAATCGCTCTTATCCTAAATCAAATTATGATACCAAGTTTACCACACCGAATGGCTCAATTGTCAAAAGATATGGAAGTATTGATTTAAATTTGGTAGCAGATAATGATGACATTGTTGTAATTTCATATTTGATAAATGGAGGAAACAAAGGACTTGAAGAAAGGAAAAAATATGTAACAGGACTGAAAAAAATACCCGTTTTTATCTGTGATAAAAATAAGACACAACCTTCCTCAGGAGATTGGCATGACCCAGTAGATAATCCTATGAGTACAAATTTATACCAAAATGGTAACTTTGATAACACTTCAAAAATATGGGGATTGTTTGGTGATGATATCAGGAGAGAGGTTTCTAGAAAACATACAGGACTCGATTTCTTTGCTGAAAGAGGAAAACCAATCTATGCTTGTGTTGATGGAACCGTTTATAATAGACGTTGGCATTCTGGATATGGAAATACAATTACGATAAAAGTAAAAGATCCTCAAGCTTTTATGGAAAGAAAAAGGACAGATTACACACGTAAAACAACTAGAGAAATGGAAAAGGGTGCAAGTTGGTCAGATTCTGGTGATATATTTTTATTTTATGCACATTTGCACTCTGTAAAAGACTTTACATTTGGACAAGAAGTAAGATGTGGCCAGCAATTAGGAACAACAGGAAGATCAGGTGTGACAGGGGGCACATGTGCACCGCATTTACATTTTGAAATATTTTGTAGGTATTCAATGGGGGTAGGTACAAGCTATAGAATAAATCCTGCGTATTTTGTCAATTATAAATTTTATGATGAACAGTCTGAAAGTGAAAGAAATGCACAGACCAATGAGAAAAATAAAGGCAAAATTAACGAAGTTAATGGGGCTGCTAAATTAAATGAAACGAATTTAAACTAAATAATTATTTTGTTAAAATGAAAAATATAATCCATTATCATATATTATTTCTAGTTATTTTATTTTCTTGTAAAAAAGCCAATTCATTAAACACCGCAAATGAAAAAGCCAGTATAGTAAATACTACAAATAGTACAAAAGAGAATTTATATACAGAAATTTTAAATAGTAGTAAGCAAACAGATTACGATCTAAACAAGAAAGTACAAAAGCTAGATTTAAATCATAATTCACTTACTGTAAAAATTAGGTATATTTCTGAAAGAGCTTATATTTCTATTGAAAATAATAAAAAAGAATTTGTTTCCTGGAAGCCTGTTCATATCAATTTTTTTTATGATACCTCATTTGACCTTGCAGAAAAGGACATCCATATTTTATTGAAAGAAAATGATACTTCTGAAGGATATTTGTTACTGCCTTCGTTTACAGAACAGTTTTCTACTTATTCCCTTTATCAGTTTAGAAAAGATGCACTTAATTTTATAGGAACATATGAAGTTTCAGAATTTGTGAAAGGTACTTTTTCTTTTGATGAGAACTCTAAAAATGTATATATAGAAGCCTCTACTTCTAAAAAATTGAAACTTAACAAAATTGAGCAAAATCAAGACGAAAAATTTAACAATATTGAAGAGGATATCAAATTATTAAATGGAAAAGCAGAAGAAAAAAACGCTATAAGTATTAACAAATATCTCAACAACAATCAATATTTGGTTAAAACTTTTGACATCAATAAGGATGGGATTTTAGATAAAATTATTAGCAGTAAACCATACGAAGGAGAAGATTTATTAATCTTTTTAGGGGATAGTGGTTCCAATTATAAATTTGTTTTAAAAACAACTAATTTCTCGCAAGATGGAGGAAATCAAATTTCCGACATTAAACAAACAAAAGACGGATTCGTACTAATAACTGCATTTCCAGATAGAGGAGAATCTCGTAGCAATTATTATATATCAAGTAGTAACGAATCTTTTATTTTAAAGAAAATAGAACAAGAATCCTATTCTTGGCAGGATGGATATACAGAAACTTGTATACAAAATTTCAATTTCGATCTCAAAAATACATTAGAATCATTATCTAACACCATTGCTAAAACAAAGTCTAATTGCACGAAAAAGTTTGACAAGAAAAATTAATACTAAAAATAGAACTTGATAGTTATGCTTAAAATTGATCAAAATCAGCTATACCGTATTTTTAACTGATTCAAAGATATTCAACCCTAATCACTACATGACAAAGAAAGCCATTCTAATCTTCCTATTCATCATTTCCATTCTATCTTCCTGTAAAAAGAAGACCCTGGAACAAAAAATAGAGAATCTTCCTCCAGCACAAACTACAGCAGCGCCAGCTCCCCTCAAAGAAGCCATAACTGATATGGAAAATAGTTCCTTTACTCTAAGCTGTGGTTCAGGATGTGCAGTAACCTATACTGCAGAAAACATTTCACAGGATAAAACTTCAGTAAAAGTAAAGTTCAAAGTGGAAAACTATATAAATGAAGAATTGACGGAAACCAATGATGAAACCTACTTTTTCTATTACAGCAATACCGGGGAGATTGATAAAATCATCAATGAGGAAACCCATAAAAACATTCTGGATGAATATTTCCTCAGCGCCCAGGAATCATTCAAAGAATTTGCAGCTTCGCTGATTAGGGATAAGAAAATTAAGATTTCACACTCGAAGGGACAAGATAGCTCTGCCAAAGAAAATTACAAAATAACCACTTTACCCTTCGACCATGAAGATTACTATTCCATATGTTATATAAAATTCAATGAAAAAGAATGTGCCAATAGATATCCACAGTACTCTTATCCTGAAAATAAGAATATTCTTGAAGAGTATGGCATCAAAGATACGCCCAGCAGCTTTTTCATACTTCCAAAAGTCAAGGGCCTGCAGCCTTTCATTCTTGCCTATACGGACTCCGATGTAGAAGGCTATGATCTGCTAATAGCCACAAACAACAAATTGCTTTCATCATTACAAATTGCAGAATTTGATGGTGAGACTGTCAACGATTTCATTATTACCAAGAATTTTGACATTGAACTTTACACAAGAAAAAATACCACTGAAAAAAGGATATTAAAAAAGAAATATAAAATACAGCCAGACGGAAAGATTAAGTAAGACTCACTCAAAATACATTACCCATTTATTCAATTATTCTCCAAAAGAAAAGATGACTACAGATATTTTTATAAAGTAAATCAAAAACGTACAATGTTCTATTCATTTTGATTATTTCTTCAAAAAAATAAAACAAACCAAGGGTAAAGAATTATTTTTACCAATATAAAACAGAAGTGAAAGTAGTCTTTTTTTCATAACTTTACTTTAAATTTCAGCTCTTGGCCAATCTTTACAAAAAAGACTCCCCATTTCAGGTTTATATCTCGTTCAAAAAGTATTTGGATGTATTGGAACATATCCGGTATAATGACCGTTTGGAATACAGGGTAAACTATGCAGAATCTCTGATCGAACAAACCCGGAATTTTCAGGAACTGAAAGAAGGATTTCAGGATATAAGCATTCTGGAAAAAAATGAAGACCTCATCCGATCACTGCTCACTGATCTTTTTCCTACAGGACTTACCCGAAATGAAATAAAAGCAGCAAGTATTCCTCTTTCCAACATCACTTTCAACTATACAGAGAGGTTTAAGGATATTCTTAAAGATGCAGGAAAAGATTTTGAAATTGAGCTGAGAAACATCAGTGATAATGAATTTTATGTGTTTTGTTGCTGCCTGATCCTTCAGAGTTATTTTAAAAAAGATATCAAAAGTACCATCCCGTTTTATTATGATATCCCAAATAAGCAGGGAATTATGAAACATTATAAGATAACGGTAAATTCAGATTTTACAGAAATTTATCCTACTGAGGATGCAAAAATTCCATCCGATGATATCATGGATATGCTGTTAGAAAATCTGGATGATTTTAAATTGTGGAAAAAATATTTCCCATCACAATCCTGGATATTGAAAGGTTTTACCATTATATCGTTGGTAGACTGTACCTCTGAAGTAGCGCTTTCTGATCTTAAATCAAGCATGATCGAGATTGATCCTGAAAATTTAAACCCGAATGAGAACCTGACAGAGATTTTCAAATCCTATTTTGATGTTCCGGAGCTCAGTTTCGGATTGATGACCTTTAACAAGAAAGAACAGAAGCTTGATAAGCTCCCGATTTATGAAAGCTTGCTTACCAATCATATTCTGGATTTCTGGATCAATACATTTGACGAAGAAACCCGTAAAACGACTTTTAACAATTTAAACCATAATTCAAAATCCATTGTAGTATCTAATGTAGATAATCTGGATGAGAATGTCAGGCAGCTTCCGTCCTTCAATATTTTAAAGGATAATAATGTCAACAGCTTCATGGTTATTCCTATCATGAAAGACAATGAACTTCTCGCTATTATGGAGTTCACCTCTCCCATTGCCGGTAGCTTCAATGGTTTAAAGCTCAAAAAACTTGAGTTTTTTACTGATATGGTCTTATTCTCTCTCAGCAGATTCTATTTTGAAAAAAATTATCAGATAGAAGCTATTATACAGCGGGAATATACAACGATCCATGATAGTGTGGTATGGAAATTCAGAAATGAAGCAGAAAAATATTTTACCGCTTCTCTGGGAAGAAAAATACATACTTTAAAGGAGATATCATTCAAAAACCTCACTCCCTTGTTTGGAGTATCAGATATCCGTTCGTCATCTGAAAAACGTTTTAATCTGATGCTTAAAGACCTCAACCATCAGATTGAATGGCTTAATGATATATTCGCTCTCACCAATTCTGATTCTGAAAAATTCCTATTGGCATTGGATGTGTTTGAAAATGAATTAAATAACGAAATAAAGGCCGATACAGAGCAACGCTTCCAAAGAGTATTAAGAGAGGAAATTCATCCTTTTTTACAAGGAAAATTAGAGGTGAGAACCCCTAGACCAGTGAAGGCTAAAATTCAGGATTATTTTTCTCAGGTCCTTGTCCAAACAGATCTGTTTTACAGCCACAGAAAAAATTTGGATGATTCTATTACCCTTGTCAACAGAAAACTGGCAGATATGCTGGATGAAAACCAGATCAAAGCGCAGGAAATTTTTCCGCATTACTATGAACGGTTTAAATCTGATGGTGTAGAGCATAATCTCTATATTGGGCAATCTATTTCTCCCGATCTGCATTATACCTCAAAAGTAGTACATAAACTAAGATACTGGCAGCTGAAAACCATCTGCAAAATGGAACTTGAATTTCAGTCCTTTAAAAAAGACCTTCCTATTCCACTGGATATAGCTTCTCTGATCTTTGTGTATAATGAAAAAATAGATATCCGCTTCAGAATGGATGAAAAACGTTTTGATGTAGACGGAGCCTATAATTCTTACTATGAAATCATAAAAAAACGTCTGGATAAAGCTCATGTAAAAGATTCTTCAGAACGAATTACTGCTCCCGGAAAAATTACCATTGTTTATTTCGGTATGGAAAATCAGAAAGAATATCTGGAATATGTTACCAAACTCCAGAAAAAGGGTATTCTGGAACATGATGCAGAATTTTTAAAGGTAGAGGACCTTCAGGGGATTACAGGATTGCTGGCATTGAGAGTTTCAATCAGTCAGGAGCATTCTGTAAAATAAAAACTTCTTTTGAATAATAGAATTTTCAGCCAACATACAAACTGACTGAAAATCATGATTTATTTTTTCATTAAAGGCTAAAGAAAGCAAATCCGAAAGACAGTACGGAAATGATAATTCCGGCCATAAAGATCTTATAGGTAATGGATAAAAGCTTATACTTTCTATCAAGAACTTTTCCAAGATAATACAGGTCTTTTACCATAGAATCATAGATATAATCTCTGTCTTTGATCAAATCCCTCATGGCATTATGATAATCATCAAACAGCATTTGCTGGAAGTTTCCGAAAAACAGAAGATTTACTTTTCTGTTTGCAATATCCTCAGAAGTAAATGTCGTTTTTGTTACATTAGGTTTTGTAGATAAAATAGCAAATACTATGGTCAGCACACTGGATAACAACAGTACAAAACTTGGGATAATCAGGTGTGAATTTTTAGGGGCATCCAGCTTTGGGACCAATACTGAAAGACAAACCGAAATAATAACAGCATTTACAGACAATAGAATATTCGCTTTACTGTCTGCAATATCACTTAATCTTGTATGATTATTAAGCGTTACTCTAAATAAAGTATCTACACTCCTGTCTGATTTTTCTTTGTCCTTTTTATTCTCAGATTTACTATCCGTATTCTCTTTTTTCTCCTCTTCTTTTCCTAACTTCTTTTCGATTTTCTTGATGTTTTTCTTTTTTAAAGGTTCCCAGTTTTCTTTTGCATAATCGGTATAAAAAGAATGCTTATTTTTAAGCATATCCAGATTTCCGGCATTCCATTCTTCATTGGAAAAACATCTTACATTGGTCAATTCCCATTCCTTTCTTAAAGCATCAGAAATATCATTATAGTCATGACCTGCAAAATGACTGAAATCAGCATCTTTTACAATTTTTTCCAATAAATTCTGGGGTACATAGGTAATTTTAGTCGCTAAGATCAATTTCTCTACATCTGCGATATAGCTTTCCGGATAATTTTCCTGATGAAGAAAATCTTTCATGATCTCCACTCCCCTTTCTTCATGATTCATGGCACATTCTATATATCCCGTATCATGAAACCATAGGGCTACAAGTACTTTTTCCTGATCTTCTTCAGAAACAGGGGTATGCTTCATAATCTCCTCAGCCTTATTGACCGTATAGGCAGTATGAATAAAATTATGATAAAAATATACTGAAGATAACTTATCTTTGAATAAGATTTCAACATAATTTTTAGCTTTGTCTAGAATGCTCATTCCTGAATTTTTGTTATTGTAAATTTATGAATTTATCCTTTAAAACTCATCTAAAAAATACTTCTATTGTTCTGAGAACAGTAATGTCTGCCGGAGTCATGTATTCCTGCGCAACATATAACGTACAAAAAGGCAAAAACTTATTTGAAGTAAAAGATTCTGAGATAAAATCTGAAAATGATTTTAAACTTTTCCTGATTGGAGATGCCGGAAACGCTGATGAACCTCAGGCACAGAAAACACTGGATTTACTTAAAAACAAACTTGATTCTGCAGACAGTAACTCGATGCTCATCTTCCTTGGAGATAATATCTATCCCAACGGAATGCCTGAGAAATCAGATAAAGGCTATGCTTTAGCAAAACAAAAACTTGAAGATCAGTTTTCCATTACTAAAAATTTTAAAGGAAAAACCCTGGTCATTCCTGGAAATCATGATTGGTACAGTGGTTTAAGTGGATTAAATGCTCAGGAATCTTTGGTGAAAAAATATTTTGATGATAAAAAAGCATTTTTACCCAAAAACGGATGTCCTATTGATGATATCAGCATCACCAAAGATATTAAACTGATTGCCATTGATACGGAGTGGGCCATTACAAACTGGGATAATTATCCTGGGATCAATAAAGGCTGTACCATCAAAACCCGTGAAGATTTTTATACAGAGTTTAAAGATCTTATTATCAAAAATCAGGGTAAAAGAATCATTGTTGCCTTACATCATCCGGTTATCAGCAGTGGAACCCACGCAGGGTTTCATTCAGCAAAATCGCATCTTTTTCCTCTTAACAGTAAAATACCGGTTCCTGGAGTTGCCAGCGCTATCAATATACTCAGAAGCTCTTCAGGAATAAGTCCTGCGGATATAAACAATCAACACTATGCAGAACTAGCCAACAGGCTGAAAAGTATTGTTCAGGATAAAGAAAATGTGATCTTCGTTTCCGGCCACGATCACAACTTACAATATCATGAAGAGGGAAACATACGACAGATTATCAGTGGTGCAGGCTCTAAAACAAATCCGTCTACCATTACTGAAAAAACAGACTTTTCTTATGGAGGAAGTGGCTTCGCTGTCCTCAATATCAGAAAAGATCAGAGTACCGATGTGGAGTTTTTTTCCACAAAGGATGCTAAGCTTCAGAAATTGTCACAAATATCTGTCATATCCAAACCAGATGTATTTGTGAATAATTTTCCCAATACATTCCCAGCTACGGTATCTTCAACCATCTATCCGGTACCGCTTACGCAAAAAGGAGGGCTCTACCGATGGCTTTGGGGAGATCATTACAGAAAATACTATGGGATGTCTATTGAAGCCCCTACAGCCAATCTTTCAGAGCTGAACGGTGGTTATACTCCATTCAGAGAAGGAGGCGGAAACCAGTCTAACAGCTTAAGATTAAAAGCAAATGACGGGCAAGAATTTGTAATGCGTGGAGTGAAAAAAAGCGCAGTTAGGTTTCTTAATAATATGGCTTTCACAAGGAGTACTTTCGGTGAAGAGCTTACCAATAGCTTTCCGGAGAAATTCCTTTTAGACTTTTATACTACCAACCATCCTTTCACACCGTTTACCATAGGAAATATGTCAGAAAAACTGAATATTTTCCATAGCAATCCGAAGTTATACTATATTCCCAAGCAACAAGCTTTAGGAAAGTATAACCAAAACTATGGGGATGAAATGTATATGATTGAGGAACGCTTTTCTTCAGACCCTAAGACACTGGCTTACCTTAATCATGCAAAAGATATCGTTTCTACTGATGATGTCCTGAAAAACTTAACCAAGAATTACAAATATTCCGTAGACAAAGAGTCTTACATCAGAGCAAGGTTATTTGATATGCTGATTGGTGACTGGGATAGACATTCAGATCAATGGAAATGGGCACAATATGAAGAAGGAGATAAAATTATTTATAAACCAATTCCAAAGGATAGAGATCAGGCTTTCAGCAAATATGACGGCGCTGCCTTTAAAATTATTATGAATGTTCCGGCCATCCGCCACATGAAAACCTTCACGGAAGACATCAGCAGTGTGAAATGGCTGGCTATGGAACCTTATCCAATGGATCTTGTCTTTTTAAAAGGTGCTACCCAGGAAGAATGGGAAACCCAGGCTAAGTATATCCAGGAACATTTAACAGATGCTGATATCGATGATGCATTCCATAATCTCCCCAAAGAAGTTCAGGATGAAACCATCGCTGATATTCAGCGAAAACTAAAAATAAGAAAAACAAAATTACAGACATACGCATCCAAGTACTATAATGTACTACAGGAAAAAGTTCCTTTGGCAGGAACTGTAGGACCCGATAAATTTGTGGTTACCAAAAATGGTCATTCTGTTCTTGTACAACAATATAAATTAGGTAAAAACAAAGATAAAAATGAATTGGTTTTTGAAAAGACTTATCATGATTCAAAAACAAAAGAACTTTGGATCTACGGGTTAGAAGATGATATTTATGAAGTAGTAGGTAAAGGACGTCCCAAAATGAACATCAGGCTAATTGGTGGATATAATCATGATGTTTATAATGTAGCAGACGGAAGGAAAGTAAAGATCTACGACTTCGAGTCTCAAAAGAATACTTATAATGCAGGAAATGCTACTAAAAATATTGCGGATGATTATGAAATAAATACCTATAATTACAAGCATCCGAAGTTCAATGCCTTCGCAGGATATCCGAATGTTGATTATAACCCTGATGACGGGGTTATTATTGGTGTTTTAGCTAATTATACGGTGAATAATTTCATCCGTGATCCCTTTACTCAAAAGCATAGTTTAAAAGCCAATTTTTATACTGCTACTGCAGGGTTCAGCCTCATTTATAAAGGAATTTTCAAGAAAGCAATTTCTGGATGGGATTTTAATATTGATGCAGCATATACCACTCCGAGGTTTTCCCAAAACTTTTTTGGGCTTTCCAACGACAGTCCTTATGATAAAGAAAATACGGAAAGAGAATACAACAGGGCAAGAATTTCTAAGTTTAATGTTGCTCCTTCCATCTCAAAGAAAGGCTGGATGAACTTTAGCCATCAACTCCAACTTACTTTTGAAGATAATAAAGTACAGAGAAAAGACGGGCGTTTTATCAACACTTCTCCGGATGTAAGACCTGAAGTATTTGACAGCCAACAGTTCTTAGGGGCTAATTATACTTTCAGTTATAAAAATGCAGACAACCCTGCTTTTCCAACCCTGGGAATGGAGTTGATGTTGAACGCAGACTGGAAAGCTACTTTTTCCAATTTTAATAGAAATTTCCTGACGGTAAAAGGAAAATTCGCTATTGACCACAGAATTGATAAAAAAGGAATTTTCGTATTTGCCAATGCCAGTAATGCCATGTGGATCAACAATGATAGTTTTGAGTTCTATCAGGCAGCGGCCATCGGAGGTAATAATGGAATGAGAGCATTCAGAAATGAAAGATTCTCAGGAAGATCATATTTCACTAACAATTCTGAGATCCGTTGGGATTTTGGAAGAATCAGAAACAATATTGTTCCTGCCAATCTGGGGATTCTTGTTGGGTATGATATCGGCCGTGTATGGAATGACGGTGAATACTCCAGAAAATGGCACCAGTCTGTAGGAGCAGGAGTTTGGCTAAGCATTGTGGAAATGATGTCTGCCAGACTTAACTATTTCTATGGCTCAGATGGCGGAAGAATCTCTGCCGGTGTAGGAATGAAATTCTAATACAACAAAAATATATATTTTTAAATAAAAAAAAGAATCAACCAGATTGGGTTGATTCTTTTTTTGCTATAATTTTTTATCATTTCGTACCGCAATAAAAATAAATAAAATTTAATATTCAATACTTTAATTTACAGATTTTCAATGATAAACAAAATATGAATTTCAATAATAATCCATATTTCAGGCTTCATATCCTTCGCTTATCCATAGGTTAATATGCTTATCGTCTGTTAAAAAAAATAAGTATTTCTAAAAAATTATATTTGTTTAAAATTATTCACTAAAAAACACTTCGGAATGATAAAAAGGCTATTATATATGGCATTATTTGCTATATCCACAATTACAAATGCACAAGTAGGGATACATACTCCTACACCACAAAGCACTTTACATGTTAATGGTTCTCTTCAGGTAGTAAAAGATCTCAATGTAGGAGGAACTGCAAACACTAAAGGAAACTCAGGAAACAGAGGTGAATTCCTTATGTCGAATGGTATAGAAAATCCTCCGGTATGGAGAAGTATAGAATCCGAAAACTTTTTGAAAGTTGTTTTTGTAGGGAATAAAACAACCATTAGTCCTAGTAGTGGAAGTTATAAAGGAACCCATACAGCTCCAGTGAGTACCCATGAAAATTATTCGCAAACTTATGTTTATAACATTAGTAATAAAATTGACAATGCTTATCTGAACTATAATACCAGTACTGGTCTTTTTAACGTAGTCAAACAAGGATACTACAATATTGTACCTTACATGACGTATGACCTCAATTTAAATGGAAATGGATATACTGCCGGAACTGCTAATTCTTACATACAGAAAGTATCATCTTCTACGGTAACGCTTTCAGCAATATCTACAGGCCACGGAGAACGTACTACAGGACTCAATCATAATCTTTCGTCTATTAATTTCTTTAATGTGGGAGAAACATTCAGAATCCGCTGTCGTTACACTCAGGATTTCAGACTGTCAAATGGAAATATTCATATCTCTTATCTAACGCCATAACATCATTCTCCTTATAAAAAATCCACAGCAAGCTGCTGTGGATTCTTATGATGTATATTGTAGACAGAATATCTTACTAAAGTGAAAATTGATATACATTCCCGCTTTCCTCCTTTCCTTTTTCATCTGCGATCATCAATGTTTTATCATTAACAAAAACAATGGCTTCTTTCTGTGAGTTATGGTTTAATGGAATCTTATTAATTTTTACTCCATTGAAATCATCAGCATTAAAGCCTGTAAGGACATGTACATTTTTATGAGTTAGCAGCACAATCTTATCTTTTGTACTGTTGATGGTTGCTGAAGTGATAGCCGCATCATTATATCCGCCCTGTAACTTTAGCTTTCCAATCAGTTTGGCTTCAAAGTCTCCTTCTTTGTTAGGAACTTTAAATACCAGAAAAGTTCCGTCAAAGCCTTTACTCCTATTCTTAGTGAAAAGATAGAAGTTGCCATCCATCTCTACAAATGCCTCACAATCATACAGAAGGTTAGATTTTTTTGGTGGAAACTCTGTTTGGCCTTCATAGTGAAACTTAGTGGTTTGGATAACCTTTGTAGTGGTTTGGCCAATATCTTTCAGATCTGTTTTTAAAATAGCAAGGTCCCTTCGGTCATTATCATTATTTCCAAAATCGCCGATATAAATATTTCCCTGAACATCTGATATAATATCTTCCCAATCTGTATTTTCAGCATTTTCAACCGGAACTTTACCTACCATCTGACCCTCATTATTAAGGCCATAAACTGCATTTTTATTTCCTCTATCCTCTATTACCCAGATTGTTTTCTTATCTTTTGATACCGTGATACCTGAAACTTCCTTTAACTTTTTAGGTAACGAAAATTGCAGCTTCAGATCATCTCCCTTAGCAGGTGAGTTCTGAGCTTTTGGATTACAACTCAATAAAAACATAGCGGGTAATATAAGAAAACGTAACATATTTATTTTTTATTTTTTTAAACTCTATATAAGTAGCATTAATTATTCCAATCGGAGATTAAGATAAGAGTTTGGCATTTTCCCAAAGGACATCCATTTCTTCCAAAGACATATCGGCAAGCTTTAAGCCTTGTTCTTCTGCAAGACCTTCCATCTTTTGGAATCTTGAAATAAATTTAATATTGGTCCTTTCCAATGCAGAATCCGGATTGATTCCTGAGATTCTTGCATAATTAATTAACGAGAAAAATACATCTCCTAGTTCCTGCTCTTTTTTATCTAAATCTGTTTCCGCATGAAACTCCTGGATCTCTTCATCTACTTTTTTCCAGGCATCTTCCGCATCGTGGAATTCAAAACCAATACCTTTTACTTTGTCTTGAATTCGATACGCTTTTACCAAGCTTGGAAGACTTTTCGGAACACCTCCTAAAATAGATTTATTTCCTTCTTTTAATTTTAATTTTTCCCAGTTTTGTTTTACTTCTTCCTCATCCTTCACTTCAGTATCTCCATAGATATGAGGGTGGCGGAAAATCAGTTTTTCATTAAGAGAATTAATAACATCAGCAATATCAAAGCTTTCTTTTTCGGAGCCTATTTTAGAATAAAAAACCAGATGAAGCAGTACATCTCCCAATTCTTTTTTAATCTCCTGCAAATCGTCTTGTAAAATAGCATCAGACAGCTCATAGGTTTCTTCAAGGGTAAGATGTCTAAGAGACTGCAACGTCTGCTTTTGATCCCATGGGCACTTCTCACGCAAATCATCCATAATATCCAGTAATCTCCCGAAAGCTTCTAATTTTTCCTGTTTTGTATTCATAGTAATTGGAAATTCAATCTTATACAAATGTAAGGGTTATTCGGTCACCATTACAAACGTTGAGAATTAAAGTTGCGGGATACGGGGGTGTGATGGATTAAGCCTAACAGGTTTCAGAAACCTGTTAGGTTTTTGGGTAATAAAAAAACCTTGTCAAGAAAAATCCTGACAAGGCTTTGTATTGTTAATTCAAAACTGAATTATCCTTGTTTTCTGTGTGTACTTTTCGGAGCCGATTTTGCTGCTGAAGTAGCTTTTACTTTTGGAGCTGCCGGCTTTTCTGCCTTTGGAGCTGCTTTTTTAGCATCAATATCTAAGCTTACTTCTTCTGCAGGCTCACCGTCTAAAGTTTCAGGCTCAGCCTTTACGAAGCTTTCAGGAGTGATATATCCTGCTTTATGAAGAATATTATACCACTGAGCCAATTTCTTGATATCAGAAGCATATACTCTTTCAGTATCATAATTAGGAAGAGAAGCTAACATAAAATCTTTCAAATCTGCATCTGAAGATTTGTGAGAGATGGTCTCTTTATAATCGTTATTTTTAGCTACATTTTCAAAAACTTCAAACAAAGGAACTTCCTTATCAAATGTAAACATTGCGATATTATCTAATAAGCTTACTTGGCTAGAGTTTCCAATGCTTACTTTTTTCTTGTTGGTAACATCTTCAATGATGAATCCGTTTCTTAATTGAGAAACTAATTTGTAAAGTCCTGGTTTTCCAGAAATTGAAATTATTTTTTCTAACAGCATAATTTTATTTTTTGTAAATTCTGCAATCAGCGCTAAGCTTTTTGCTTTTTATTATTTCTTTTAATCCTTGTTTAAATTATTTTGGAAATCTCATTTTGTAACCAATACTTACATCTCCCTGAGAAATCTTTGATAGTTTTCCTTTTACCAATTTCTTCTTCAGAGCGCTTAAGTGATCGGTAAAAAGAATCCCTTCAATGTGGTCGTATTCATGCTGAATTACGCGGGCTCTAATATCGGAAAAAGTTTCTGTATGTTTCACAAAATTTTCGTCATAGTATTCAATAACGATTGTGCCTTTTCTTTTCACATCTTCTCTTACATCCGGAATAGACAGACAACCTTCATTGAACTTCCATTCTTCTCCAGATTCTTCAAGGATACTGGCATTGATGAATACTTTTTTGAATTCCGCCAACTCATCCTTAATATCCTCATAATCCTCATCTTCCGCAAGAGGAGTAACGTCTATTACAAACAAACGGATATCCAAACCGATCTGAGGCGCTGCAAGGCCAATTCCATTTGCGCTGTACATCGTTTCGAACATATTATCTATCAGTTCCTGTAATCCGGGGTAATCTTTTTCTATATCTTTTCCTACTTTTCTCAAAACAGGATCCCCAAAAGCTCTTATCGGTAATATCATCTTAATCTTTGTTCTAAAAAATTCTGCAATATGATGGTTGCACTTACTTTATCTATTAATCCTTTTTCCTGTCTTTTCTTCTTACTTTTTCCACTTTGGGAAATAAAGAATGAAGCCATTTTGGAAGTAAACCTTTCATCAAAACGATGGACTGCAATATCCGAAAATTCTTTTTTAAATTCTTCAATGAATTTTAAAATATCCGTTTCCACCTCTGAAATATTTCCTTTCAAATCTATGGGAAGGCCAATCACTACTTCATCCACCTTATTTTCATTGAAATATTTTTTCAAAAATTCCATTAAGGTTCGGTTCTCTACAGTATCCAGCCCACTGGCTATAATCTGCATATCATCCGTTACAGCGATGCCACAACGGGCTTTTCCGTAGTCTATTGCAAGGATTTGTCCCATAAGTCTGCAAATTTAGTAAAATTTACTGATTTTATTCATTACGCAGTTTTTTTATGTAAATCATGTTTTATTCCATATTTTTTTTTATAATTTTAATCTTCCAAAAAACAGATATATGAAGAGACTCATCCTCGTAAGACATGCGAAGAGCGACTGGCCGGAAGAAACGGAGGATTTTGACAGACCTTTAGCAGACAAAGGCCTGGTAGATGCTATGAACATGTCCAGATTCCTGAAAAGCAATAACATTTCCATTGATTATTTTGTATCAAGCCCAGCATTACGTGCTTTGAACACTTGTAAAATTTTTAATCAAACGTATCAGTTAGGTTGTTCTACTAATGAAAAATTATACAATCCCTCGGAAAGAAATTTTGAATCTGTAATTTATGACCTGGATGATACGATAAGCTCAGTTGCTATTTTCTCTCACAATAATGGAATTTCTAATTTTGCCAATTCCATTTCAGAAGATATTTTTCATTTTCCAACCTGTGGAGTTGCTGGTTTTGAAGTAGATTGCAATTCCTGGTCTGAATTTGACGGAGCCAGAAAGAAACTATTGTTCTTTTATGAGCCAGGGAAAATATAAATTCATCTCTACTCCTTTTTATGTCATAGTCTTTATACTCTTTTTTTCATGTCAGAAGAAAAATAAGACCTATTTTGAAGCAATTACCATCAATGATGTAAAGCTGTCTGCCGCTCCCAAACCCGGAAGCTGGAGGTATAATCATGATGAAAAATTTCAGCAGTTTGAAGATTTTCAAAAATCAAAAAAGATAAAACCGGAACCTGAAAAAAAACCATTTATCTTCAGCCTATTGGTGAATTCACTGAATTACAGAAGAAAGAAATTGAATTCACTAAAGAATATTTAAAAATTTATTTTCAGCTAGAAACGAAAATATTACCAATAATATCCAACAGTATTTTCCCAAAAACTGTAAAAAGAATTTTCAAGGATGTATTAGCCGGATATGTATTGGATAGTGTTTTAATGAAAAGAAAGCCAAAAGATGCTATAGTACTTATGGGAATCACAGAAAGAGACCTTTTTCCAAAGCCTGAATGGAACTATGTTTTTGGATTTGCATCCTATGAAAATGGAGTGGGTGTTACTTCAATCTATCGATTTGCCAACGGGCATCTTACAGATTTTAATTTTAATGAGAGCCTTACAAGATTGATGAAGATCAGTTCCCACGAAATTGGACATATGTTTGGGATCAACCATTGTCTGAATGCTAATTGTGTAATGAATGGAACCAATACTCTTACTGAAACAGATTTTCATTATGCAAGGGCCTGTTCTCTCTGCCAGAGAAAACTCAACTCAAGTATTCCCTATGATAATAAAAAACGGTTGCTTGAATTAAAAAATTTCTTTGAAAAACATCATCTCAATTCAGAACTTGCCCGTACTGAGCAGGATCTCAATCTGCTCCAATAAACTACATTCATTTTACACATCTATATTCCCCTCCACCGGAGGGTTGACATCTTTTTTGATGGATGGTAATATCTTCCACAGATTTCACAATTTACACAGAAACTTGTGTAAATCTGGTTTGAATTCTTACAGCCGCCTTATTTATATATCCAAATGGGATCTACAAGAATAAAAAAGAACGAACCAAAGTCCGTTCTTCAATATTTATTGATTTTCCAATCTACTTTCTTTTCAGGTCCAGATCATCAAAGTCAAAGCTGAAATCTGTGACATCGGAAATTGCTTTTAATTTTGCTGATTGAGCTTTTCCGTTTTCATCATAATCGAATATAATAAATGCATCAGCATCATAACTTCTGTCATCCCATTTAATGATGAATGAATTATTGGAATAAGGAAGCAACTCTCCTTTTAATCTTGGGGAATTTTTACATGAAATTTTGTAAATACTTCCCTGTTGGGCAATGTCTACATCACCGAACCAAACGTCGTTATAGATTCCTGTAAACTGTTCTGCTTTGGGTTGAAGTCCTTTTTCCTTTTTAAAGGCTTCTGATTTTGCGAAAGCTTCTTTCTTTTGTTTATCGTACTCAGTATTCACTTTTGCCATTCTTTCTCCATACGTTTTCAGCCAGTTTCTGTCTGCTACTCCAAGGTAAGAATCTTTCACTGTATTGGTAATCGTGTTGAATGCGGCTCCGGATTGTTGATTTGTTAGTACTATGATCCCTAATTTAAGATCAGGAATTAATGTAAACTGCGTTACAGTTCCAATCAACCCTCCTGTATGCTGTACCTGTTTGTGCCCTTTCACATCGCTTAAGAACCAGCCTAAACCATATCCGTAGAAACTGGTATCATAAGGATTTTTAGCAGCTACTCTATCCGGAATCTGTAAGCTCCATAATTGCTGAACATTCTTATCAGAAACTAATTTCTTACCATCTTTGGTAGTGAAATTATTTAATAAACATTCTGCCCAGGTGGTCATGTCTTTAATATTACTCATGATCCCTCCGGCGGCATTTCCGGTTTCATTCCAATCGTGAGGAACGGCAATCGCTTTTCCATCTACAGGAGCGTGGGCATCAATTTTATTTGTTACTGCTTTCGCTCTGTTGTAGCTTCCAAAGCTGGAAGTCATTCCTACAGGTTTCATGATTCTCTGCTCAATAAATTCGGCCCAGCTTAATCCTGAAATTCTGTGGATTACTTCACCGGCAACGATGAACATGATATTATTATAATCTAAAGTTGTTCTGAAAGGGTTTTCTGGTTTCAGGTATCTCACATTGTGAACAATATCATTAACGGTTAAGCTTCCTCCTTCCGGAAAAAACATTAAATCTCCTTGTCCTAATCCTAGTCCGGCTCTGTGAGTAATAAGATCCTTGATCGTAATATTTTGAGAAACGTAAGGATCATACATTTGAAATTCAGGGATGTATTTTGAAACTTTATCGTCCCAATTCAATTTTCCTTCATCTGCTAAAATTGCTAATGCTACACAAGTAAAACCTTTGGAATTGGAAGCAATTCCTACCAAAGTACTATCATCCATTGGTTGTTTAGAGGTAAGAGAACGTACTCCAAATCCTTTGGAGTAGGTAACTTTTCCGTCTTTTACAATTCCTACCGACATTCCCGGAACGTCAAAAGTTTTCAAAGTATTTTGGATCAGATCATCCAGTTTTTTCTCTTCAACCTGTGCATTCGCTAATCCTACGGTTAAAAGAAAAATGAAAAAAGAAAATTTCTGCTTCATTATTTTTTTAATTTTCCCAAATTTAGTAAATAAGTGAGTATGGAATAATAAAATTGTGATTTATATGACGGGAAGCTTGAGGATGAAAGACGGAAGTGCTCTTAAACTATAAATAAAAGGAGGTTATTAGAAGCTTAACTTGTAGTTCAGGTTGAATTTTAATAATCTTGTCTATGATAACGACTAGCTTTCAGTTCTACACGTCCTTCCTTATCACAAAAAAACCGGGAGAAAACTCTCCCGGCTGTCGTTAAATCAAATGATCTTATTGTACTAACAAAAAAGAAATTATTTTTTAGAAATGACATTCACACCCATTAATCTTCCGCTTCCTTTAAGTTTAAACTCAACTTTAGTGTTTTTAGAAACCGGGTCATAAGAACTTAAGCCTGAAAAGTTATCAGCTTTATTATTAGACATGAAATAGATTCTGTTTTTATACAAGAATGGGTTTTGATAGTTGTAGAAATTATCTACCGGAATATCCAGTTTTACAGCCTTCTTCGTCTGAACATCAATTTCGTTCCAGAACCAGATATCATTTCTGTAGCTTACCCCATGGCCTCCTGCATAATAGGATGCACCTGTTGAAGGAATGGTAGTATAAATTTTATTGTTATAAGCGAAGATTCTGTTAAACTCCGCCGGCTGTACATAATTCTTCATATCAATTTCAAAACCAGCATCGAAGACAGTTTGCCCGTTCTTTATTCTTAAAATTTTTGATGAATATGCTGATTCCTGAGCTTTCATATCTGATGCTGCTACCATATAAATATCTTTGGTTACCTCATCAATACTCCATAGGACATGGTCAGTGAAAAGTCCCAAGTTGGTAGTATTAGGATATTTTGTAACATTTTCCACCTTTTTTGAGGTCAGGTTATAAACTGCAACAGCCACTTCTTTTACAACAGGTTTGATCTGCCAGTTCGATCCTTTTTTACCAATCTGTAAATCAAGATACAATTTATCATCTCTTTTTATTAGAATTAATTGTCCGGCAGCCTGATAAGCTGTTTCTCCTGGTTCAAGCACTGCAGGGTCAATAGTTTGAGCTAATGAAGACAGGTCAATTTCTCCTGTACGCTGCATGGTTCCCGGATTAAAGGTTTGGATTTTAAGCATTCCTCTGGAACCATCCCAATAATATCCTTCTGTATCACTTACGACAAGATAATTAGGTTCAAATCCATTATTTTGAGTAGCAATAAACCCTTTTGATGAAATATTTCCGGCATTATCTGCTGTCAATTTAGAAAATCCTTCTTCTGAAGAAGCGGCTCCTCCCAATCTGTACATGTTTTCTCCAAAAGCTTTCCCTCCTGCAGAATAAGCAATCTGGTAGAACGGCTTTTTATCAGCTAATGAAAGTTCTCCCTGAGGCAGTTCTGAGAATGAATAAATATTTCCTCCCCATCCTGCTGTACTGTTATAAATGATCCAGCTGTCTTTAGCTGTTGTGGTTGGCTGTTTCTGCTCTTCAATACTGTCATCGCTGCTGCAATGGGTAAAAAGCAATAGGCTTAATGCAGATAAAATGATTGAAATCGATTTTGATTTTCTCATGATTATAATATTAAAAAATTGTATACGTTAATTTCAAATGGTATGATCTTGTAGGTTTCTGTGCATTATAATTATCATACAGTCTTTCGTTCGTAAGATTATTAATGCTAAAATTAATGGCCAGCTTAGGATCTGCAAGGAAATAGGTAATTCCTACCCCTACATCTACCATTCCCAGTCTCCCGTCATTCGGGATCAGAAGGTCACTGGAAGCTATAGTTGCTTTAGAAAACAATCCCGGCTCAAGGTTTTTCGGTACAGGGTATAACAGAAAACGATGCACATAATTAATGTTGTAGTACAGCTCCACCTTATCCTTCATTTTCAGAATATCTGAAAAATTCACTCTCAGATAATGATTCCCAAATAAGTAAGGAATATTCGGCTGTCGGGCATCTTCCCAGATCTTTTCAGAACCGGAAAGGTTTTTAAGCCTTATATCCTGGTAGGTAAAATTGAATCCTGTCTGAAGATTTTTTATAGGCTGATAATTGATCTCATACTCTAATCCAAGAATTCTGTTGTCATAATAGTTCTGATACCTTCCATAAGGATTATCCGGTATCATGAATATGGTGTTTTTGACGTTTCTGTAAAAGAGATTTAAACTCGTATTCAGTTTATAATTCGATGAAGTATAATCCAGAACAACATTTACATTATCACTTTTTTCCGGCTCCAGATCAAGATTTTCTTTGATTAAAATTCCATCTCCGAAAATTTCAGTTTCATCAGGAAGACGAACCGCTTTTTCATAGGATAATTTCAGGATAAAGTTTTTAGGCTTATAACTTATACCAGCCATATATCCGGAGGCATTCTTACTCCGGTCAGAATCCCATGCGAAATTATATTTATCAGTAGTATATCCTTTAGAACTGAAGAAATAATTCTTTACCCCAAGTACAGTTTCTACTTTACGGTCAAGCCAATGAGATACCAATCCCAGTGCTGCAATATTCTTGTTGTAAACCGCCGGGGTTTTAAGAACATCATCTCCGTATACATTGACAGCCCCATAAGGATCACTTCCCTTCCTTCTTTGATAGAAATACATATTTCCAAATTCCAGGCTGTGATTATTATTGATTCTGAATGCGGCATTGAGCCTTGTATGAAACATATTGTAATTCATCTTCAGATCATTCCCTTTATTGATCTCACCAACGCTGTTTTCATTACTGAAAGTGTATTCTCCCAGCCAATTATATCTTCGTCTGCTGATGTCCACAAAAGAATTGTTATATCTCGCGAAGGCAGTCATCAAATCTACTTTAAGACGATTATCAAAGAACATTTTTTTATACTGAAGATACCCTGTCACATTATTTTCCTTTGCGAAAGCTTCTCCGTAAGGTTTTCTCATTTCGAGGTCATTCTGAATTTCCTTATAAAAATGAGAATAGATAAATCCTACTCTAAAGTCATTCGCCCAGCTTTTATTCCTTACTCCGGTGTAAACCTCCATATAAGAAGCTTCGGTATCGTCATGAAATCTTCTGGCTTCCACTTTTTTAAGATTGGCCGTTTCAGGATCAATAACTTCACCGAGAATTTTATAATTATTTTTGGAAAACACATAACTAGCCTGGGTTCCTATATAAAACAAACTGTCTTTTTTCCCTATAAATACAGCATTAAGATGTGATTTATAGGTACTGAATGACGCAATCTCATTTGATATCTCAAGGTTATCTTTCTGTATCGGCTTTGAGATAAAATTAATCCCGCCTCCTAAAGCGTCCGATGCCAACGATATAGGCATTACCCCTTTGTAAACATCTACTCTATCCAGCATATTGGGAGACAAAACATTAGGATTAAAGCTGTGACCATAAAATTCAATGGGAACACCATCCCTAAAAATTCTGACTGCTTTCCCCTGAAGCCCTCCCAGATTGACCTGAAATGCGGAACCAACGCCCCCTTCAGTTCGGAGCTTAACTCCGGTCGCCATATTCAGTATTTCACCAATATTGTTTGCCTGGCTTTTTACCGCCTGCATATCAACGATTTTTACACTTAGCGGTGTTTCCTTTAATTTTTCAAGTTTCTTTTTACCTCTGATATAAACTTCATCAATCCGGTTCGCATTTGAAATCTCTATTTCGTATTTCTGGTGCGATTGACAATCGATATGTAGCGTATCATTATAAACAGCTTTATTCTGATACAATACAGACACCTTTACAAGACCATCAGAAACCTCAGCAAAATCAACAGTTCCCTGTTTTGAAATCTTTTTCTTTTCCCCGTTAATAACTACATATACTTCATCATGATTATAATTCTTGATGTTTTTAACAACTAAGGTAATTGGGCAGGCAGCCAATGCTGAGGAAGAAAAAGCCGAGATCAGAAAAAATATACGCTTCATAGTTATATAGTTTCTAATGCTCCGAAATGCTGAAAAGCAATGTTTTTTTCCAATGGATAATATTCGTGTCCTAATATTTTGTTGATAATGGTAGCATTTCTATAAGGTCCCATTCCTAAATCTGATGTGATAATCCCTTGTGAATCTACACAACCGTTCTGCATAAATATCTCACTGTCATTGACATCCACCGTATAGTTTTCTGAGGACAATAATGTTCCATCATTTTGACTCTTGTTCAGACGATCTTCAATAGGTTGTAAGAAATGGGGAACTTCATATCGGTAACCCGTAGCCAGGATAAGATAATCCGTATTTACTGAAAACGTTTTCTCTTCTTCCAAATGCCTCATATTTAGTGTATAACTTTCATCGTATGACATTTCTTCAAGCAAACTATTGGTCAGTATTTTTACGGGAAGTGGTTGTTCTTCTTTCATCTGCTGATGATAAAGTTCGTCATAAATAGTACTTATCAATTCATCATTGATTCCTTTATACAGAATATCCTGCTTGTTGATCACTTCCCTTCTTTTGTTTAATGGAAGTCTGTTGAAATAGGAAATATAATCCATGGAAGTAAATTCATACGTGAATTTCGAATTTTCCATAGGAAAGAATCTATCCGCAGCCGTTACCCAGTTTAGTTTCAAGTCTAATTCCGGTCTAGCAGTAAGAAGATCAAAAAAGACTTCACCTCCGCTTTGTCCGGAGCCTAATACTGTAATAGTACTGCCTTTCTTCAAATATTGTTTTCTGTGTAAGTATTCAGAAGAGTGGAAAATATGTTCTTTAGAGAAACGTTCTGTGATTTTAGGCACATTAGGAATTGAGCCTACCCCTAATACAATTTTATCGGTAAGATAAACTTTCTTTTCACAATTAATAAGATCAATGACTGAAACTTCGTAGCAATCATGGATTTCATTATAGTCTATTTCTGTAACAGTATGGCTAAAATTAAGGCTTTCAATTTGTGAGGCTACCCATTTACAGTAAAGGTTATACTCCATCCTTGTTACATAAAAGCTTTCCTTAAAGCAGAAGCGGAAAATTTTACCTTTCTCTCTTAAATAATTGATATAAGTAAAAGGGCTTTTTGGATTTACAATCGTTACCAGATCCGCCAGAAAAGGAACCTGAAGGGTTGTCCTGTCTATCATCAAACCACTGTGCCATTCGAACCTGGGTGCTTTATCAAAAAATATGGTTTTCAGGTCATGTTCTTCAAGCAAAGCAGCAAGACTTAGATTGAATGGTCCTATTCCTATACCAATGATATCATATTTCATAAATTATCTTTTTCAGTATTCAAGTATTATGTTGTAATGTTTATTTTCAGGACCGAGTTTTTAAAGATATCTTCTGTGGTTTCATAGAATTTCTCACGGTCGAGGAAAGTCAGATTGGATGTTTTATAAGGCAGCGCCAATGATCTGTTGAATTCACACCCTACTTTGGTAATCAGGTTGTGAGTTCCTTTATGGGATGCGGAAGCCTCACCTATCATTCTTGTCAGTTGTGGGAAAGAGAAGAAATATTCCATACACATGGCTAGTGCGTTCATTGAAAAGTTTGGAATTTTTTCTTTGGCAGGAGCAATAAGCATATGAAAGCCGTAATCTCCCGGATTGAAACGGTAATATTTACCCACTTCGTCTTTTATTGCCCAATATAGTTCCAGTGTAAAAATAGGATTGCCATTCAGAAGTCCGATATAAGGATGAGAATAATCTACTCCCATATGTTTGATGTAGGCTTCTTCAAACTCCTGTTGATCTACGTTCATCTCCCAATACTTTTTAGCATATTCCATATTAGACCATTCATGAAGGAATTCCATATCCGTTTCTGGATTAAAAGCTCTCAGAGTAATTTCTAAAGTCCCGTTATTGAAGTATCTTTTATGCAGTATTTCTCCATAATCGGGCTTGATCAGCTTTTTGGAATAATGTTTAGGATTAACTAGGAAATTATGCTGTCTGATATATTCTTTCCAGATATCCTGGTTCACACTATAAGCCTGCTTTAGGAAAAGCCTTGCCTCTATGGTTTCATAAATAAAATTCATGGCATCACCGTAAACTTCTCTCAAAGAATCTATTTCAGTATCTACAATCTGATAAAGAACCTCTTCTTCTATTGAGCCCAAATAAGCCAAATGCCTTAAAACAGGATATAAATTGTAATAAACCACATGGGTTCTTATAAAATTTTCAGCTTTTTCAGTTCTGATTACTGCTCCGCCTGTAATATACTCATCAAAATAAATATTTACTTTATCTGCATTTTGGCTAATAAATGTATGCTCGATATTACTGTTATAAATAATTCCTTCCTCAATATACTTTCCTACTGCTATTTTCAACAAGGAGTGGGTATATTCTGAAAACCAGCGGATAATTGCCGCTTTCTTATCATAATTGGTCTCCAGTGCAATATTCTTAGAAATAAACTCCAACTGCTTATCATTATCGTAGCCGAAGAATTTAAAGATGGATCCTGCCTTAACAGAGTCTGTGAAAGTATCAGTACTTTCTACAATTGTATGGCTCTGGTCAAAATATTCATCAAATTCTTCAGAAAAATATTTGATATAAGCCTCTTCTGGATTTTCTACGGTTGTATTTCCGCCGTAAACAATAGAAGTAAGAAATCGATATGCTTCCTCTGCGCTTATCTTAGCCACTTCGCCCATTTTCTTTTCTCTATACCCTACGTCATTTCCGATGTAATGAACTCCGGTAGTAGAAAAATGCTTTACAGGAACAATTAAATAAGATTCTTTACCTGTAATATTAATTCGGATGAATTTACTTTCAGAACAATTGTTCATGAACGTTGACAACTCTTCATCAAACTTTGGTATAAGGTCAAAATAATACCAGTTTTTGTTTTCCAATAAGTACAAACCGACACTCATTATTATTTTTGTTTAGATTAAATAAAAATTAAGACAAATATATACATATTTTTCACCCAACAAAAGAATTATTTAAAATACTGAAAATGAACAATTCAAAAATTTGATTTTCAATACATTAAAACAAATAACTCAAATTAATTAATCCACTAAAAAGTGAATACATGCATTTTATCGATCCCTTTTTTTAATAGTAAAGAGTATTTTTTTATATCCTAAAAAAATGAATTTAAGGATTAAATAAAAAAACAATAGAAAAATAGAAAATGTCTCAATATGAGACTTTATAGAAAATTTTAAGTGTTTGTGACAAGGTTATATTAAATAGAAAACTTTCAGCCTTGTATTGAAAAGCTTAATTTTGTCGATATTAAAGTGTAATCATTTTAAAAACATGAAAAAGTCAATCCCATTTCTTTTGTTGTTATTCTTCGCAGTCGGTTTTATGAAAAGCCAAGATAAAACCTCAGATCCTTTTCTCTTACAGAACTGGAAACTGAATACGCTGGATGACTACATATATACTTACGAAAAGCAAAATATTTTTGATGCCAAAACCCCTGGTTTAAAGTTTAGTAAAAACGGAAAAATTATTGGAAATTTGAGTAAATCAGCCAATGGTTATGATGTAAAGGATGATTTTCCAGGAAAAGCTTCAAAAATGGAACGATATATGGGAAATTGGAAGAAAGTCTCAGACACCACTATTGCCATTGTATTTTCTTCAAATAACAGCATGAACGGAACTTTTGTGATTTCAAGGCTTACTGAAAGCGGATTGAAACTCAGAAAAGTTTTCAGTGCAGACATTGAAAAAAAACTCGACTCTATACGAAGAACCAAGAATATTTCTTATTAGAACTTTATTAGTTTTACAGAAATACAAGATTCAATAAAAATAGTTTTGGTAAAGCTTCTTTATATTTGCAATTTAAAATAGTAAAAATGATAATAAACAGACTATTCGCTTTCTTCTTATTGATTGCGGGCTGTAATTTATATTCGTCACAGGATGTAAGCATTAAAGATGATAAGGTTCTTCTGGATGGGAAACAAATTTTAAAAGCAGAAAAGATCAATCTTACACAATACTCATTCTTCTCCATGAAAGATGATGAAGAAGTATTGATGTATAAATACATGGATAATGAAACGCCAAGATATGTAAGCGATGATTATTTTATCCTGAACTTTCTAACAGAAAAAACCAAAGTAGAATCTACTGACTTAGCAAAAATTGCCAATTTTATGAATTCCAAGAAAGGAATGGAAAAACTGGTAAAGTGGTTGCTCAAAGAAAGAGTGATCAATCAGGATGGAGAGCTAAATCCTGATCGTCTTGCAATATTCAAAGAAAAATACGACGAAAATATTACTCAAAGAACCCTTAGATAATGACAAAGATTCTTCTTCTCTCTGACTCTCATTCTTATATCGATGACCGGATCCTGGAATATGCATCTCAGGCTGATGAAATCTGGCATTGCGGAGATTTTGGAAGTATGGATGTTATTGAACAGCTGGAAAAAATAAAACCTTTAAAAGGAGTCTACGGAAATATAGATAACTCAAAAATACAATCTGAATTTCCTGAAGTTAACCGCTTCTTCTGTGAAAAACTGGAAGTTTTAATGATTCACATTGGTGGATATCCTGGAAAATATACTCCTCTAACCAAGAAGGAAATTGCGGAAAAAGCTCCTAAATTATTTATCTCAGGGCATTCTCATATTTTAAAAGCGATGTATGACGAAAAGAACAGTCTTTTACATCTAAACCCTGGGGCCTGTGGAAAACAAGGGTGGCACAAGGTGAGAACGATGATGCGTTTTGTAGTGGATGGTGAAGAGATAAAAGATCTTGAAGTCATTGAGCTTGGTTCAAGAGTATAAAATAAGAAAATGAAGATCGGAGATACAGTTTCTGTAGTGGATGAAGATTTAAACGGTGTGGTAACTTCCGTAAAGGGGAATATTGTGGTTTTCAAAGATGAATATGGCTTTACTCATCAATATTCTAAAGAAAAGCTCGTGCCCAAGAATCCTGATCTTTATGAAAATATTCGGGTAATAAAAAAAGCGGAGCCAAAAAAGATCATTTCTAAAAAACATCAAAAAAATCATTTGGTTTTAGACCTGCATTTTCATAATTTGGTAAAGAATCATAATGATTACGATAGTTTTGAAAGACTGTTTATTCAGAAGGAAAAACTGATTGAAGTGATCGAGTTTTGCAGAAAGAATAATTTAAAGAGACTGGAAATCGTCCACGGAATTGGAGATGGAACGTTACAACGGATGGTTCGGGATGTTTTGGAAAGCCTCGTTAATGTTGATTTTTATAATAAGGAAATACTTCACCATCAATCAGGTGCGGTAATGGTAGAATTTCACTAAATTTGCAGGAATTGAAATATGAACGTACTTAATTTACTTTTTACCAAAGACGGATTGATTTATCAGATTGTTAAAAACAAAAACATTCTGGAGGAGAAATCTTATTTCGTTACAGAAGAAACGCCCGCGAACCTTATAGAGGAAAAGTTGGATGAAGTTCTTCTCAAACAGCGTTTTGATGAAATTCAGGTCATTTCTGCACTGAATCATTTTACATTGATGCCGGAAGGTTTCTCTGACCATGATGCCGGGTTTGATCTGATCTCATTTAACGCTCCTGCTGATAGAGAGAAAGAAGAGCTGATGCTTTCCATCAACAAAAAATTCAACATTCAGTTTTATTACACTTTTCCTAAACACTATTATAAAAAAATAAAGGAGCTGGCGATACCGGTACATTTTAATTTTTCAGGGGAAAAGTTTTTAAGCTCCATTCACAATAAGAATAATAAAGAGATCCATATCAACCTTTATCACAATCAGTGTGAATTTTTTGCCATTGA
The DNA here is from genome assembly GCF_900637665.1 of Chryseobacterium nakagawai. Taxonomy (NCBI): domain Bacteria; kingdom Pseudomonadati; phylum Bacteroidota; class Flavobacteriia; order Flavobacteriales; family Weeksellaceae; genus Chryseobacterium; species Chryseobacterium nakagawai. Next base: position 975,919 of record NZ_LR134386.1, on the reverse strand, counting down.
TAATAAGAAGATCATCCTTTACAACAATCTGGATGTGAATTCTGAGGTAGATTTCCTTTATTTTATCATGTTTACATTAAGTAAAATAGGTTTCGGAATTAATGAGACCAGCTTTTTCGCTTATGGTGAAACTACAGAAAATGAAACGTTTATTTCCGAACTTCAGAAGTTTGTCAAAAACCTGAAGATCGTTTTTGACAATATTCCTAATAAAAATTTTATACTAAATTAGAGATTGGTAGCGAGACATAATAATGTATGTCTCATATAATCTACTCCTTAAACTTTAATACAACATGTTCAGAATAATATCAGGCAAATGGAAAGCCAAAAAAATTGCCGCCCCTAAAAACTTTGATGTAAGGCCTACCACTGATTTTGCGAAAGAAGCATTATTCAGTATTTTGGAAAATAAGTACGATATGCAGTCGATTTCTGTATTGGATCTTTTCGCAGGAATCGGTTCTATCACCTTTGAATTTGCTTCCAGAGGGTGCAAGGACGTAACTTCAGTAGAAATGAATCCAAAGCACACTGCATTTATCAATTCTACTGCTTCTGAACTTGACATGGCTCTTCAGATCAATGTACAGAGAGGAGATGTGTTTGATTGGCTTAAAAAATTCAGAAATAAAAGGTCCTTCGAAATTGTTTTTTCTGATGCACCTTTTGAAATGGAAGAGAAAAAATACTACGAATTAATTTCTTTAGTCCTGAATAATAAGTTCTTGAAAGAAAATGGAGTTCTCATCGTAGAGCATCAAAGCCGAATGAAACTGGAGCATCCTAATTTAGTAGATACCAGAAAATACGGAAACGTGAGTTTCAGTTTTTTTGATCCAAATAAAGAAGATAATCAGGAACTTTAGTTCTTGATTATTTTTTTTGAATTCCCAGGAGCATCTATTCCCCATCGGGTAATTGCTTCGAGAACAGGCAGTAATGTCTTTCCAAATTCTGTTAAAGTATATTCCACCATCAAAGGCGGTTTCTCTGTGTATACTTTTCTATTAATAATGTTATCCTCCTCCAGTTGTTTGAGTTGAAGACTCAGTGTTCTTTCCGTAATTGTTGGAATATCTTTTCGCAGTTCGTTATATCTTTTAGCACCACTAATAAGATGGTGTAAAATTACAGCCTTCCATTTTCCGCCTATAAACCGCATGGTTACACTCGTACAGCAAGGGTAAGATTTGTTATCTATTGTATACATTTTTATACTATCATTTTTAACCGTTATTGCAAAGTTAATAAACTTAAATTAATTTTGTAACTATAAAAATGATAGTATAAAATTATGAACTTTTTAGACAAAATGAAAACAAGGTATACTGTAAAAAAGTATAATCCACAAGGCAATATCAGTGAAGAACAGATCTCTCAACTGAAAGAAATCCTGAATTTAAGTCCATCTTCCATCAACAGCCAGCCATGGAATTTTATCTTTGTAAATCGTGGCGAGCTGAAATCACAGCTAGCAGAGGTTTCTTTTATTAATAAAGAAAAAGTAATCGACTGCAGCCATCTGATTATTTTCCAGGTTCTTAAAAATCCTGAAGATTTTGAAAAGCAAATTGAAGAAAACCTGCCTGAAGGATCTGTAAATTATTACAAAAACAGAGTAAAGCCTAAAGGAGATGCTTTTGTTAAATCCTGGTTAGGGCATCAGGTATATTTATCATTAGGAATACTCCTTTCAGCTTGTGCAGATATGGGAATTGATTCAACACCGATGGAAGGAATAGAACCTGAGCTCTATGACGAGATCCTGAAGAATGATAAATATGAAACATTATTTGCCGTTGCAATCGGGGAAAAGCTGGATACGGATGCCAACCAACCTCAATTCAATCCAAAATCAAGATTAAACGCTGAGAAAGTGATCCTGGAAGCATAATTTGAAAATATGAATATCTTTTATTGATACTTAATTCTAAAATCTATATTTCTATGTAGTATGATATTTTTTACCATATAGAAACATAGATAATAGGCTTACCTAAAACTATTCTGTAACTGGCAATATACAGTATTGTGACTGCTTCACAACGCTTGCAATGACTATAAAAAAGTCTGCTTCTTTATGAGGCAGACTTTTTATTTATAATACTTTGAATTCTAAATCAATGGTTTTACCGAAGAATTTTTTAGAGATCTTTTCAAAGTTTTTGGTAAGATCCGAAAGATAGAAATGATAATTCGGCTTAGGGTTATTTTCATTCAGAAGATTGTATTTATCAAGAATAATCTTCAGATGATTGGCTACAATATTAGGAGAATCAATCACTCGAACCCTGTTTCCATAATACTGTTTAATCTCATCAATCAACAATGGATAATGGGTACAGCCCAGAATTAAAGTTTCAATATTTTTCAGCTTATTATTACTCAGATAATTGTAAATAATCGCATGAGTAATCGGATGATTCTTAAATCCTTCTTCAATAGCCGGAACCAATAAAGGCGTTGCCAATTCATCTACCTTAATCCATTTATTGTGTTTCCTGATGCTTTTTTTATACAATCCAGAATTCACAGTAGCTTTGGTGGCAATCACTCCCACATTGTTATGGATCTCATAAGCTACTTTTTCTGCTACAGGATTAATAACATCTATAACAGGAACTTTACCTGCCACCGACTTCATCACTTCATTCAACGCATTGGCCGTAGCCGTATTACAGGCAATCACAATGGCTTTACAGTTCTGCTCCAGAAGAAAATTAGTGATTTTTGTAGAGTATTCTATAATCGCTTCTTTTGACTTTTCACCATAAGGAAGGTGTTTAGTATCTCCAAAATAGATAAGGTCTTCATTAGGCAGAAGCCTTTTGATTTCCTTAGCAACAGTAAGACCACCTACTCCGCTATCGAAAATACCGATAGGCTGGCTGCGTGAAAGATGCGAATAATCTTGTTTTTTAGTTTTCAAATGAACTGAAATTTTATACAAAATTAATGAATTTACGTTGTATATAATAGCATATCATACTATATTATTAAGAAGCTTTGATTGTCAGATACAATATGTCGTCTTAATCTATAGATATATCATGCTGAGTGAAGTCAAGGTACTTTTTGTTTTAAACCATAAACAAATCCGAGGCAATTCCATCTGCCATAAACCAATGCTTCTCCGGAATTTTCAGATGATCATTTTCTATAATTAAAATACCATCTTCCATTTTATGTTTGATCTCATTTTGAAAATGCTCCATGAACCGGTCATCAAACTTTTCTTTTAAGCTTTGTAGATCTACCCCCCAAATGGTTCTTAAACCAATCATAATCATTTCATTAAACTGATCTTCTTTGGAAAGAATTTCTTCTTCCTTGGCTAAAAGCTTTGCACCGAGTTTTTTAATGTATTGTTGATTATTAGCAATATTCCAACTTCTCACATCAAATCCGTTGTAAGAATGTGCAGAAGGGCCAATTCCTAAATATTCCTGATATTTCCAATAGGCTGAATTATGTCTGGAGTAGAAGCCAGGCTTTGCAAAATTAGAAACTTCATAATGCTCAAAACCATGATCCTTTAAAAAATCAGATAAATAATAGAACTCACGGTTCTGCTCTTCTTCTTTCGGACTTTTAACTTTCCCTTTTAATATCCAGTTGTCAAGAGCCGTTTTAGGTTCAACTGTTAAAGCATAAGAGGAGATATGAGGAACTTCCAGAGCAATAGTTTTATGCAAATTTTCTTTCCAGATCTCCAGATTGGAAGTAGGCGAACCATAGATGAGATCTATACTTAGGTTTTCAAATCCAAAATCCTGAGCACGTTTTATAGATCCTTCTGCTTCTGAAGCGGTATGGGCACGGTTCATGAGTTTAAGATCTTCTTCAAAGAAACTTTGGGTTCCAATTGACAATCGGTTAACAGGTGTTCCTGCCAGTTGTTTTAAGAAGTTTTTATCCAAATCATCCGGGTTGGCTTCCAATGTGATTTCAATATCTTTTTCGAAACTAAAACCGTGTAAAACCTCATCAATTAAGGAATTAATTTCATCCACTGAAAGAATAGAAGGAGTTCCGCCTCCAAAATAAAGCGATTTTAAACTTTTACTCTGCAGCTCATGCTTTCTAAGCTGTATTTCCGTTTTCATCGCACGAAGCATTTCATCCTTAAAATTAAGAGATGTTGAAAAATGGAAATTGCAATAACTACACTTTTGCTTACAGAACGGAATGTGAATATATATCATAAAAAAAGCTCTGAAAAAATTCAGAGCTCAAATTTATTTAAATTAAATTGATTAATATCTATATCCTCGAACATTAATAAAGTTATCGAAGTTATACCCAAGTCCAATCATGAAGCTGTTTCCTCCATACGTTTGAATATCAGACAAACCTAGGTTATAAGTAGCTCCAATCATGATTTTGTTCAATCTTACTTTAACAATCGGAGCAATTTCTAATTGCTGGCTGTCAAATCTGTTCTGAGCAGCTCTATAACTTACCCCTACAGAGAATGCATTCACTTCATTATTGAAGGTAGCCATTAGGTTATAATCCATTACTCTTGTTGAGTTCGTGTTAAGATTAATCATGGCAGCAGGCGTTAACATGATGTTATCTGCAATATGCCAGTTATACCCTAAGTTTAAGAAAAACTTAATTGGAGAAGGTTCCCATCCGTTAACAATAGGTTTATCATTACCTAATGCAATATCATTTACGGAAACACCTCCAAAAAGGTTTCTATAAGTAGCAGCCAAACCGAAGTTAGCATAAGCCATGAAAATATTCTGCTGATCTCCTTTTACTAAAGGATCTCCCTGCTCTTCAACGTTGATTTTAGTATAATCAAAATTTCTGTTGTACAAACTTACACTTGTACCAAATGAGAACTGATCTTTTCTGTCTCCTTCACTACTTAGAGGAATAAAATATGAAGCACCCGCCGTAATACCACCCGCAGATTCAGCTCCGTTACTGTCTCTGAATATGGTAAGACCAGCACCTACTCTATCGAAAATGTTTGCATTAATTCCCACCGATTGTACATTTGGGGATTCGCTGAATTTTGAAAATTGCTTTTGATAAATGGCATTGAGCTGTACGTAGTCTGTTTTACCGTACTGAGCTGGGTTGAACAGGAAATCACCATCCAAAAGATACTGTTGATAATATGGTAGTGATTCTTGTGCTTTGTATGCATTTGACAAAAGAGCTAAACATACGATAGCATATAGTTTTCTCATAACAAATCTTGATTTCAATTCAACAAATATAAAAAAAATCTCAATATATTTTTAGTTTTCTAAATAAATTCTCCATTTTTTTACAGCATCCTCCATATCTTTGGGCATTGGGCTTTCAAAATATAATTCCTTTTTTGTTGTCGGGTGTATAAATCCTAGGGTATGTGCATGCAAAGCATGTCTTGGAAGAATTTCGAAAACATTTTTAATAAATTGTTTATATTTTGGAAGATTCACTCCTCTTAAAGGCGTATGCCCTTCATAGCGCTCATCATTGAACAATGTATGCCCAATATGTTTGAAATGCGCCCTGATCTGATGGGTTCTTCCTGTTTCAAGCTTGCATTCTACCCATGTCATATACTTAAATCTCTCTAAGACTTTATAATGGGTAACAGCATGTTTTCCATGGCTGCCATCTTCGTATACAGACATCTGCATTCTATTTTTAGGATGCCTTCCGATATGTCCTCTGATGGTTCCCTCTTCTTCCTGAGGATTTCCCCATACAAAAGCCCAATACAACCTTTTAGTAGTCCTGTTGAAGAACTGCTTAGCCAGAAAGCTTAATGCATATTCATTTTTAGCCACTACAAGAAGTCCGGAAGTGTCCTTATCAATTCTATGAACAAGCCCTACCCTGTCAAGATCAGATTTTGAGCCATTTTTTTCAAAATGAAATGCCAGAGCATTAACTAATGTTCCGTCCCAATTTCCATGTCCCGGATGTACTACCATACCAGGCTCTTTATCTACTACTACCAGATCATCATCTTCATACACTATATTAATAGGAATATCCTGTGGGATAATCACATTTTCTCTTGGCGGACGGGTTAGCAGTATTGAGATCTGATCACCAGGTTTTACCCGGTAATTCTGCTTCACTGCAGCACCATTTACTATAACGTTTCCAGCCCTGCAGGTCTGAGAAATTTTATTTCTTGAAGAATTCTGGCGGTGTATTAGAAGAAATTTATCAATTCTTAATGATTCCTGTCCTGGATCAACAGTGATATTAAGATGCTCATATAAACCTTTATTTTCTTCATCAATATCGATATTATCAATACTATTGGAATCTAATAATTCTTCGTCTAAAAAATCTTCGTTATCTTCTGACATTGTATTTATTTTTTTACACAAAAGGCTTCAACATTTTGCAGTTGAAGCCTATATTTTTACTATTAATTTTTATTTATTCTACGACTACTTTCTTAGCCTTTGGCTTTTGAGCAGGCTGTTGTGTAGAAGTTGAAGCTGCTGGTTTTGCAGTATTTCCTGTAGCAGGAGTACTTGTAGAAGCCTTAGGTTTCTCTGTCGTTGTACTTGCCGGTTTTGGAGTTGTAGACTGAGCTTTTGGAGTCTCTGTTTTCGGAGCTTCCACTTTTGGGGTTTCTCTCTTAGGCGCTGGTGTTGGTACTACCGGAGCTTCATAGCTTGGCTCATGGTGAACTTCTTCATATCGTACTGGTGGCAGAGAGGTATCTACTTTCATACGGTAAATAGAATTCAGTTGTTCCACTTTTGCTCTCAGTTCTGCCGGGGTTTTCTTACTTGCCCAAAGGTCAATCTGCATTCCCTGGTCACGCACATCACCGGAAGCAGGATCTTGATAATAGATAATATCAGATTCATCCTTGCCACCATCTTCATGTTCTATCAATCCTATTTCAAACATGCTCTTCGTAATGACTGCTCTTGCTTCTTTTACGGAAAGCCCTACTACATTAGGAATTGAAATATTTCTCATTGGTCCTGATCCTACCACAACATCAATGACGGAGAATCTAGGAAGACGGGCACCTGGATTTACAGCGTTTCCTTTATATAAAATCCTTAAAAGAGCATCTTTCTGAATACTCGGTTCGTAAATAGTATCGCCAATTTTCAGTCCAACCTGATCCAATCTCTGGAATGCAAGTCCTGAATATTTATTGATAACATCCGGAACAGCAATCTGAGCCCAGGTTCTAGGATTTACTTTAAGACGTACTGTTCTTCCATCCTTTACACGGGAACCCGGAGCTGGATAGATCTGTAAAACCTGAAATGGTCTGTATTTAGGGTCATAATTGGCACTGTCTACTTCATATTCCAACCCTGTATCATCTAATATTTTAACAGCATCATGTACAGATTTATTAACAACATTAGGAACAGGAATTTCCTGACCATGATTAGTGTGGTACTCTAACCAACGGAACGTAAGCCATACAAGACCTACGAAAACACCGATTGCCACTACTAAATTGACTAAAACTTTCCAATTGAAAAGTGATTTAAGCATACTTAAAAATACTTTAATTATAACCGCAAATATAGCTAATAATTTTAGAATGGACTTTTTATTTAACACAATTCATTTTTGATTTGAAAATTTCCCGATTTCCCGTATTGCATTGCATAAAATGTTTAAATTTGCCTTAATTGATACTATATGGTTATGAATAAAAAAAGTGTTGCCGTAGTAATGGGAGGCTATTCTGATGAATATGTTGTATCCTTAAAAAGCGGACAATTGATCTACGATTCCTTAGACAGAAATTTGTATGATGTATATAAAGTAGTCGTCCTTAAAGATGAATGGTATTTTTTAGGAGAAAATGATAAAAAATTTCCAATCAACAGAGGCGATTTTTCTGTCACCTTAGATAATGGAGAAACATTAAAATTTGATGCTTGTTTCAATATCATCCACGGAACACCGGGTGAAAATGGTATTCTCCAGGCTTATTGGGATGCCATAGGTCAAAAGTACACAGGTTGTGATTTCTACCAGAGTGCCCTTACCTTCAACAAAAAAGATACGCTCGCCGTATTGTCAAAATATGGAATTCCATCAGCTAAAAGCATTTATCTGAGAAAAGGAGAAAACATCGATGTAGATAAAATTGTAGAAGAATTAAATCTTCCCCTTTTTGTAAAGCCCAATCAATCCGGATCTTCACTGGGAATTTCTAAAGTAAAGGAAAAATCTGAACTCATCGCAGCTACAGAAATTGCTTTCAAAGAAGATGACGAAATCCTGATCGAAAGTTTCTTAAACGGAATGGAAGTTTCTGTAGGAGTCATCGATTTTAAAGGAGAAACTATCGTTTTAGGAATTACAGAGATTGTTCCAACTAATGAGTTTTTCGACTATGAAGCTAAATATGAAGGAGCATCTGAAGAGATTACTCCAGCGAGAATTGATGCAGAAACGACAAAAAGAGTAGAAGAAATTTCCAAAAGAGCCTACGATTCTCTTGGAATGAGTGGATTCTCAAGAAGTGAATTTATTTTAATGGATGGGATACCTTATATGCTTGAAATGAACACCAACCCAGGATTCTCTCCGGCAAGTATTCTTCCTCAACAGGCCAAGCATTATGGAATTTCCATTATGGATCTTTGTGGAAATGAAGTTGAAAAAGCTTTAAATAAAAGAAAATAGATCATAAAAGTTAGAAATCAGAGGTTAGTGATTGAGCAAAATTTGAAATCAAACCTCCATTGACAACTCAAAATCATAACTCATACAACATGAAAATTGCTGTTTTCCCTGGGTCTTTCGACCCTATCACTTTAGGACATTACGATATTATAGAAAGAGCGGCACCGCTATTTGATAAATTAATTATTGCCATTGGGCAGAATTCCCAGAAGAAATATATGTTTCCTCTTGAGAAAAGAAAGGAATTCATTCAAAACTCTGTAGCAGAATTCCCCAATGTAGAAGTAGATTCATTTGAAGGCTTAACAGTAGACTACTGTTTTGAAAAGAATGCTCAATACATTATCAGAGGACTTAGAAATCCTGCCGATTTTGAATTCGAAAAAGCAATAGCCCACACCAACAGAACATTAGCTCATAAAAAACTAGAAACCGTATTCTTATTAACCTCTTCCGGAAAATCATTCATCAGCAGCAGCATCGTAAGGGAAATTATTACCCACGGAGGTGAATACGAACTGATGGTACCCGATTCCGTTAGGGTTGAAAGATAAATATAGTGAGTAATGAGCAAATATAAATTATCTCAAATTTAAGTGGCATAATTTTTATTATTCATTGCTCATTATTCATTACTCATCATAATATATGCACGAACAGTTCAATTTTGCCATAGAAGTACTGGGAACCATTGCGTTTTCCATGTCAGGAAGTTTTGCCGCGATGCAGAAACGACTTGATCCTTTTGGCGTTCTTATTATTGCCTTTGTTACTTCTGTAGGGGGAGGAACTGTAAGAGATCTCCTGCTGGATATTCCCGTATTCTGGATGCATGATCTTCTGATGTGTGCCCTGATTATCATCACCAGCGTTATTTCCATGGTATTCAAATCCCTTGAAAAAAACTTTAAGGTCACTTTATTTATCTTCGATAGCTTTGGATTAGGATTATTTACCATTATTGGGATTCAGAAAGGACTCAATGTTGGGATCCACCCTCTAATCTGTATCGGATTGGGAACTATTACCGGCTGCTTCGGAGGGATTATCCGGGATATATTATTGAACAGAATTCCGTTAATCTTCAGAAAAGAAATCTATGCTACAGCATGTATTGTAGGCGGAGCTGCATTTTTATTAATGACGAAGTATACTCCACTTTCCTACACTTTTATACAGATCTTCACCATTTTATTGATTGTAGGGATCAGAACACTTGCCGTGAAATATCATTGGCAGATGCCTAAATTTTATGGCTACGATCAGACTTCGGAAATGTAACTCAAATGTAAAACGAAAGCACCTGAATCAGGTGCTTTCGTTTTATCTGTAGTTTCTTATTAGAACTTACCTCTCTGTCTCATATTAGGATTATGCATGTGTTTCTGCATCGTTGGCATTTTCAACTGATCTTTCATCATTTTGATCTGATCGGTCATCATTCCTGCGCTATCTAGTCTTTTAGCTTCTTCCAATAGCTTTTGCCCTTCCTGCTTTCTTCCTTTAGAAATTGCAGATGCTGCAAGGTTTAAAGTAGCCATTGCTCTGTCATGTTTCATATTCAAACCGTACTCCAAAGCTTTTTTCATTAAAGGCTCCACTTTTGTCGGGTGGTCCTGAGCTTGGGTTAAACCTAATAAATAGTGGAAATATCCGTATTGAGTTTTATGAAGCTGTCCTTTATAGTCGGTAATTTTTGTTAGCCATTCTGCAGCTTTCTCCATATTTTGTTTTCTCAATTGCCAGAATGCCAAAAGGATGTACTCATTTTTAAAGTAGAGTAAAATGGGAAATGCAGCCAAAAGAAAGATAACAATCCCCCAACCAAGATTTCTTGTGAAAATCATCATATAAAGTCCCAGAAGGATAAGAAGTGCTGCTATTGCAATTTTTATGTTCTTATTCATTATTAAATTTTAGAAGTGCAAAGATAATAAATTTAAAGGTTAAAGTTCAAAAAGTCAATGGTGAATGGTCAATTCGCTGCGCTTGTTAAATATTAATATCTATTGGTCATTTATTATTCCCATTGCGAAGCAAAAATTGATTATTGACTTCTAAGCTTCTTTCTTAATTCTTTCAAACGTCTGGAAACAGAAATCATAGCCATTCTTTTCATCTTTTTCATGGAAAACTTCATTTGTTTTTTTCCAGATCTTTCCATCAATTTTCGGGAAGAATGTATCCGCTTCAAGGTCTGCTTTTACCAAAGTAACCTCAAGTTTATCTACCATATCCATTGTTTGCTCATAAATATTTCCGCCTCCAATAACAAAAACCTCTTCATCAATCTTTTTAGCAAACTTCATAGCTTCTTTAATGCTTCCTACAATAAGAATCCCTTCCTCAAACCAATCTTTTTTTCTCGAAACAACAATATTGGTACGATTAGGAAGTGGTTTTCCAATACTCTCGTAAGTTTTTCTTCCCATGATAATCGGATGCCCGGAAGTAAGGTCCTTAAAATGTTTTAAATCTGTCGGAAGATGCCAAAGCAACTGGTTTTCAAAACCAATCTCGTTCTTCTCTCCCATTGCCACCACTATTGTTGTCATTCAAATATAATTTTCTACAAAATTAGCACATAATTTGTATATTTGATTAGCACAAAAAATTAAAAAAAAAATAAACTATGAAAAATAAAGGATGTCTGGGCGCCGGAACCATTGGTATCGCCCTCCTTATTATTGTTGCCGTCCTATTCTTCTGGGGAAAAAGCGGATATAACAGCTTTGTCAACAAAGAACAAACCGTTAACGCAAAATGGTCCAACGTAGAAACTGTGTATCAGAAAAGAGCGAATCTTATTCCTAACCTGGAAAGAACTGTAAAATCGTATTCAAAATTTGAGCAGGAAACTTTAACACAAGTTGTGGAAGCACGTTCTAAAGCAACTTCTATCAACATTGACCCTACCAATATGACGGAAGCAGATCTTGCTAAATTCCAGGCTGCACAGGGAGAATTATCCGGTGCATTAAGCAGATTAATGGCTGTAGTAGAATCTTATCCTAACTTAAAAGCAGATCAGCAGTATATCAACTTCCAGAGAGAGTATACCGCAATTGAAAACAGTATCAGAACAGAAACTGTTTATTATAACGATGCTGCTAAGGATTACAACACCTCAATCAAGACTTTCCCTAATAATATTTTGGCGAATTTCACCAACTTTAAAGAAAAACCTTATTTCAAAGCTGATGCAGGAGCTCAGAAAGCCCCTGAAGTATTTAAATAATAATGGGTAATTTCCTTACAAATCAACAAATCGCTTCCCTTGTGGAAGCGATTCAGTCAGCAGAAGACCATTCTACAGGCGAGATTAGGGTACATATTGACTCTAATACGGAGAACCGTGATGCTAAAACAGCATTTGAAGTTTTCAAAGAACTGTGTATGGATAAAACTACCGATAGGAATGCTGTGCTTTTTCATGTTAATTTTGAAAAAAAATACCTCACCATTATCGGAGATGTAGGCATTCATGCTAAAGTAAATCAATCGTATTGGGATCATCTGCACGATTATATCACTAACGAATTTGCCAAAGGAAACTATTATAAGGCTTTGAAAAGCGCTATCCTGGAAACAGGTATCGAACTTAAAAAATATTTTCCTGTAGAAGGAGAAAATCCAAACCAACTTCCAAATGAAATTACATTCTCTTAAAATAGTATTTTCATTTTTACTGATTTGCTTTTACACTTTTGTATCAGCACAATATACTGTTCCTGAAAAACCAGCAGTTTTATATCCTGTTTTTGATGAAGCAGGCCTTCTCTCTCAACAGGAAAAAGACGAGCTCAATAATAAGCTCATCAAATTTGCTGATTCCACTTCCACAGAAATTGAGGTTGTTATCATTAAGTCTACCAAAGGTGAAGATGTCAACTTTCTGGCTACAATGTTTGGCCAGCAATGGAAGATCGGGAAAAAAGGAGTAGACAACGGTGTTGTTTTTCTTATTGCTACTGAAGACAGAACCATGTCTATCCAGCAGGGGCGTGCTGTAGAACAATATCTCACTGCGTCTGTTGCAGGACAGATTCTGGATTATATTGTGACGCCCAACTTCAAAAAAGGGCTTTGGTATGAAGGGATCAACCGTGGTACCTCAGCCATTATGGATGCGGTTCAGGGGAAATTCAAACCTGTCCCTACTACAGCACCGTCAGGGGATGGCAGTGCTCTTAAAGTTCTTATCATTGCCTTTGTTATTTTTATCATCATTGCTATTCTCTTCGGTAATCGTGGCGGTGGTGGCGGTGGTCGTGGTAATTCTGACGATGATGATGATGTTATCATTAGCCGAAGAGGACGTAGAAACTATCCTGGTGGATTCTTTCCGTTCCCAGGTGGTTTTGGAGGTGGCGGCTTCGGTGGCGGAAGTTCCGGAGGAGGCGGTGGCTTTGGAGGCTTCGGCGGTGGCGGAAGTTTCGGAGGCGGTGGTGCTTCGGGAGGATGGTAATCTTACAAACATTCTATTCAGATATCAAGAGATCAGGTCTTAATGACCTGATTTTTTATTTAAAAACTTAAAATAATAGTATTTTTTTGATTTTAATTAACATGAATTTGACTTTTACATATTAATAAATTAATAAATCAACGCAAAAACTACCTTTTATTTAATATTTTTTCAGTATATTTACTGAAAACAGGATTATGAAGAAGACGCTGGTAGTATTTGCACACCCTTATCTGGAGCACTCCAATTCGAATGTAGAGCTCATCAATTTCTACGTTCGGCACCAGCATTATACCTTACGTGATCTTTATGAAGAATATCCTGATTTTCATATTGCTGCATTCCGGGAAAGAAAACGTTTAGCTAATTATGACCGCTTTGTTTTTCAATTTCCATTGATCTGGTTCGGAATGCCTCCTCTATTAAGACTATGGATTGATGAAGTTTTTGACCGTAACTGGCTGCAACCCGGAAAAGAAAATCCTCTTGAAAATAAGGAGGTTTATATACTGGTAACTACTGGCGGAAAGGAAAGATCATTCAGTAAAACCGGAACTTATCAATATACCATTGATGAACTTATCAGTGGGTTGATTGTATCTTTAAAGGTTTTCAAGGCTGATATCAAACATATCAAGATTGTTTACGAAGCCAATAAATTGTCTAAAAAAGAAATTATTCTACATAAAAAAGAGTTTACAGAACTGCTCAATCAATAATATATGGAGTCCAGCTTAGCGATGAACACATTAATTTTTCTGGGTGTAGCCATTATCATGGTTCCACTGGCCAGAAAATTTGGATTGAGTTCAGTAATCGGTTATATTTTAGGAGGAATCATTATTGGTCCCTACGTTCTCAGATTGACAGGAAATAATGTCAATGACATTATGCATGCCAGTGAATTTGGAGTTATCATGCTTTTATTCATTGTTGGGCTTGAACTGGAACCGCGGAAGTTCTGGGAAATGCGTAAAAAGATCATGGGGTTGGGGCTCACTCAGATGCTTCTGACCATTTTATTATTATTTCTGATATTCATCAGTGTGGGTTGGAGAATAGATAAAGCTATAGCTGTTGCCATGTGTTTTGCACTCTCCTCTACCGCAATTGTATTACAGACATTACAGGAAAAAAATAACTTTAAAACTACAGCTGGAGAGGCTTCATTCTCCACCTTACTATTTCAGGATATTTCTGTAATTCCTATTTTGGCCATTCTTCCGATTATTGCCAACTATAAAGCCAAGCATCATGATAATGAAATTCAAATCCTGATACAAAAGCTTCCGGAATGGCTTCAGGCCAGTACTGTAATTTTTGGAGTTGCCCTATTGATTTTATTGGGCAGGTATGTATTTGTTCCCTTTTTACGTTATGTTTCAAAATCAGGAATGACTGAGCTACTGACTGCTTCTTCCTTATTTCTGGTTATTGGAGTATCTGAACTGATGATCGTTATTGGACTTTCACCTGCGTTAGGAGCTTTCCTTGCCGGAGTAATGTTGGCCAACAGTGAATTCCGACATGAACTAGAAGCACAGATTAATCCTTTTAAGGGATTATTACTGGCAGTATTTTTTGTAAGTGTGGGATCAACCATTAATTTTAACATTATTCAAAAGGATCCCTTATTCATTTTTAGTACTGTATTTGCGGTATTGGCAGTGAAGTTTTTGGTGTTGTATACCATTGGAAAATTTTATAGGATAGATACTCCGCAAAGTCTTTTTTATGCCTTTGCACTTTCGCAGGTGGGAGAATTTGCCTTCGTACTGATTAATTATGCATCGGATCTCTATCTTTTAGGTCCGGAACTGAATGCACAGCTAATGGCCGTCACCGCGATTACTATGTGTATTACTCCTATTCTATTGATTGTTAACGATAAATTTATTACCCCTAAATTTATTAAAGAAATCCCTGAGGAAGAACATGATTATAATATTCTGGACAGTGATGTAAGTCAGAAAAAAATTATTATTGTAGGTTTTGGACATTTTGGAAGTACGGTGGGACGTCTTTTAAAAGCCAATAAAATATCGGCAACAGTTCTGGATAGAGATTCGGATCGTGTAAAATTGTTGCGAAGCTACGGCTTTAAAGTTTATTATGGTGATGCGACAAGAATACCTATTCTAAGAGCAGCAGGTATTGAAGATGCTGAAATTCTGGTATTGTGTCTTGATGATGCAGATGATAATATGTTTATTGCAGAACTTGTGCGTGAGCATTATCCGAAAGTAAAAATCTTTGTAAGGGCTAAAAACAGAATTGATGCCTATGAGTATCTCAACAATGGTATCAATCACATTTATCGGGAAACATTGGGAACTGCCGTTGATATGGCCGTTGATGTCCTGCATGAAACGGGAATGAGAAAATATGCAGCGAGACGTCTCGGTCAGCGTTTTATGGCTATTGATAAAGCCTCTATCAGAAAGTTGGCAAAGGCAACGGAAGATAGTGACATTGCTTTGTTTACTACAAAAGAACTTCTCCAGCGTGAGGAGGAGTTATTAGCTTATGATAATCTAAATTTTGATAATAAAAACTGGGATTCTTCTCCATCCACTGAAGAGGAAGAGGAGGAGGAATCCCAGGATTAATTTTATTCGATATTTACACTTCCGCCACTGCTTTCATTCTTAGTGATGTTTTTAAGATCTCCTTTTCTGGCAATATCTACACTTCCACCTGAAGAAGCTTCAGCTTTCACTGAAGAAACAGCACTGATGTGAATACTGGCTCCACTGGATGCATCTGCTTCTACATGATCTACAATAACACCCTTAGCCGAAATGCTGCTTCCCGAAGAAGAACTGATATCTGCATTTTTTGCTTTTCCAGAAATATCAATACTTGATCCTGATGAAGATTCTATATCAAGATTTACAGCCCAGATTTTTCCACTGAAATTACTGCTGCTATCTGCATTAATATTAAAATCGTTAGCTTCCAGGTTCCCTGAAACACTTCCAGCACTGGATACTTCAACACTGGTTTTTTCCTGAGTAAACTTATCTTTTACATTAATGCTTGCAGCTGATTCTGCAGTCAGTTTTGTAAAATCCCTGGTATAAATTTTTGCTGTAACTTTACTGATATTCATCACTCTGATTCCTTTCTTATAGTGAATATGAAGTTTCCCACCACTATTTTCTACAAGAATTTCGTCAATAATACTTTGAGGTGCTGAAATGATCACTTTTTCTACATCGGATTTTATAATCTCTGCATCAATAGCCTGAGAAACCTGAATTTCATCAAAATCTCCTTTGAATTCTCTCTGCTGAATAGGCCCGGTTTCTTTATTGATGACTTTCTCTACCCACCCATTATTGTTTTCTCTATTTTTTTTCTCATGTCTTTCATTACATGAGCCCAATACCACTAAGGCTGAAAAAATAAAAAGAGTTCTTTTTTTCATGTTTATTTTTTTATAGATTATTTTTTTGATTATAATTTAATAACAACTAAAATATAAAAAATATTACATCTTCTTATGATTATCCTTTTAGTCTCTGTAATTCGACATTTGAAAAGCTTTTTATGAAAACATAGGTTTTACTCTTTTCCATAAAAATGTTCAAATTATTCGTTTTATTAAATACACAATGCAAAATATCAGCTATAAGGCAAGTTTTTAATATCTTTATGCTTTAATAACAACTATATTTATGAAGAATATTTCATCGGTATTATTAATTTCTGCCTTGGCGTTCAATCAATCTTGTACTACAATGAAACAGACCGATACTCAACAGGAACTTCCTGCTCCCGATCCATCATTATCTTCAAACCCTTTTATGAAGAAGAGCAAGCTTCAGTACGAAGCTCCGGAGTTTGACAAAATTAAAAACGAACATTTTAAACCGGCTTTTGAATTCGGATTAAAGCAGCATGCTGCTGAAATTGAAAAGATTGCCAACAATCCAGCTTCTCCTACTTTTGAAAATACCATCGTTGCATTGGAAAAGAGTGGTGAAGTACTAAGAAGAACTCAAATTGTTTTTTCTAATCTGACAAGTGCAAATACAAACTCTACTCTACAGGCTTTGGATGAAGAATATGCTCCAATTTTTGCAGCACATTCTGATAAAATGTACCTGAATGAAAATCTTTATAAAAGAATCAAATCCATCAAAGAAGACGGACTTGATCCTGAAAGCAAGAGATTGGTACAATACTACAAGCAAAACTTTGAGATTGCAGGAGCTAACCTTTCTGCTGCGGATAAAGAAAAACTGAAGCAGATCAACCAGGAGCTGGCTTCTCTTTCTACTCAATATGCTAATAAATTATTGGAAGCAAGAAAGCAAGGTGGAGTATTCTTTTCTGAAGCAAAGGAACTTGACGGACTTTCTGCTGACGAAATTGCAGCGGCAGCAGCTGATGCTAAAACAGCAGGACAACCGGGTAAATACCTTCTTGCTTTACAAAATACAACCCAGCAACCTCTTTTACAGAATCTGAAAAACAGAGCAACCAGAGAAAAGTTATTCAAAGCTTCATGGACGAGAGCTGAGAAAGGTGATGCTAACGATACACGAGAAACAATTGAAAAGCTAGCTAAGATCAGATTGAAGAAAGCTCAGATTCTTGGTAAAAAGAATTTCGCTGAATGGAAACTTCAGGATCAGATGGCGAAAACCCCTGAAGCGGCTACTAAGCTAATGAATCAGGTTGCAACACCAGCAGTAGAGACAGCAAGACGTGAAGCAAAGGATATTCAGGATCTTATCGATCAGCAAAAAGGAGGTTTCAAAGTAGAACCTTGGGACTGGAATTTCTATGCTGAGCAGGTAAGAAAAGCTAAATTTGATCTTGATGAAAGCGAGATTAAACCTTATTTTGAAATCACAACCGTTTTAGAAAAAGGAGTTTTCTTCGCTGCTGAAAAATTCTACGGATTAACATTCAAAAAGAGAACGGACCTTCCGGTATATCACCCGGATGTAGTAACTTATGAAGTTTTCGATCATGATGGAAAATCTATCGCGATCTATTATCTGGATTTCTATACAAGAGATTCTAAAAATGGTGGTGCCTGGATGAGTAACTTCGTAGAACAGTCTTATCTTATGGGAACAAAACCTGTAATCGTAAACTGTTACAATTATCAGAAACCTGCTCCTGGGAAGCCTTCATTAATCAGTTTTGATGATGTTTCAACCATTTTCCATGAGTTTGGGCACTCTATTCACGGAATGTTTGCAAGCCAGAAATATCCATCTCTTTCCGGAACAAATGTACCAAGAGACTTTGTAGAATTCCCTTCTCAGATTAATGAGCATTGGGCACTAGATCCGATGGTTATAAAGAGCTATGCAGTTCATTACGAGACAAAACAGCCTATTCCACAAGCTTTAATAGACAAGATTAAAAAAGCAGCTACTTTCAACCAGGGATATATGACTACAGAATTGGTTTCTGCAGCAGCTTTAGATATGGATTGGCATTCTGTAACCAATGACAACCAGCTGATCCCTGTTTTAGATTTTGAAAAACAGTCTTTAACCAACCACGGCTTTACTTTAGCAACAGTTCCTCCAAGATATCATACTCCTTATTTTGCACACATCTGGGGTGGTGGATATTCAGCAGGATATTATGCCTATCTGTGGTCTGAAACATTGGATAACGATGCATGGGAATGGATTAGTAAGAATGGTGGTTTAACCAGGGAAAATGGTGACCGTTTCAGAAAATACATTCTTTCCGTAGGAAATTCTGTAGATCTTAATCAGGCCTTCAGAGATTTCACAGGACATGATCCGGACATTAAACCTTTATTAAGAAACAGAGGGTTTATTAAATAACACTTTATGATATTCAATACAGGTATAAAAGTATTGTCCTCATTAATTATTCTGACTTGCTTCTCAATGAAAAACAAAAGATTTGATGGCAGGTCAGAATCTTTTTTTCAAAAACGTACAGATACAGTTACGGATAAAGAATTGGCTGAATTAATCAAAGAAGAAACAAAACATTTGGATTCAGCATGTACAGCGGAAACAATAAGAGCCGAGTCTGATATTAAGAAGAACAAACTTGTTTATTTTCATTATTTCGGGATGGTAGATCATTACAGAAGTAATGAGGAAATGAATGAGCTTCTGAAAAAAAACAATATTGAAATTGATTCAGCCCTTACTTACTGCACAGTTCCTTGGAAGTTGCAAAACTGCTATGGGAAAATTATGGACAAGGAAATTAAAAGAAGATTTGGAGAAAAGTTTACTGATTCATTGAGGGAAGTTGCAGAAATACAATATGTAAGAAAGAATCCAGACCTCATCTATCCTTTTGAAGAATGTGATTCCGCCTCAAGGTATCCCGGTGATCAGGATTATAACGATTTTTTTAAGAATAGTAAAAAAGATTTCTGGAAAACTGTAGAGTATCCTTCAGATTTTGAATTTCGAAAAAATAAAGATCTGTACTCCCATATGTCTGCCAATTTTATTTTATACAAAACAGGTAAGATTTCAGATGTAAAAATTGCTATTACTTTTCACAACAAAAAAAACTATAAATATTCATCTTATTTCATGAAAGAATTAAAAGAATTCATTCAAAATACAAAATGGGTCCCTGCAAAAAAGATGGGAATTCCTGTACATAGTGAAATGAGAATGACAATACACTTTAAATAACTATGAAAAAAATTATTCTAAGCGCATTATTACTAACTTTTGGATCTTTCTATGCTCAGAAAACCAAATCAAAACCCCAAACTAACAAAATAGATAAACATCTCGTAGGTATATGGAAAGGCGGTGAAAAAGATCAGCAGATCGCCGGAATGGAAAAACTTTGGGTAATGGATAGAAAAGAAAACGGAACTTTTGTTCTAATTTTTACTACTGTTCAGGATTGTGAAGTCAATCAACACATTGAAAAAGGACAATGGTGGATCGAGAATGGTGAATTCCATGAGCTTCATTTTGCTTCCGGTCAAACAGATACCTATACTTACAAGGTACTGGATCCAAATCATGTAAAGTTTAGTTCAAAGCAACAAACTATGACCATGGCAACTGATACTTATAGTTTTGTGGATACAAAAATTGACGAAGATAATCAGTAAAATATAGTGAAAAGCATTCTTAGAAAGAATGCTTTTTTTGATTGAATCCTAAAATTATTATAGTCGTGATTCTTACGGAATGACTATCTAATGAGGTTATTTCTGAAGTTTTAGAATGAGCATTACCTGTTTCTATTGATATTCCCTACTTTTGCAGCATAAAATTTTAAATAAAAAAGATGAATTGTCCCTGCTGTTCAGGAAAATCCTACGAAGAATGCTGTAAGCCTTATCACACCGGAGAAAAAAATGCTCCTACTGCTGAAGGATTAATGCGTTCAAGATTTTCGGCCTTCGCTATTCCCAACGGTGAATATTTAATGGAAACTACCCTTCCGGGAAAACGAAAATTCCACAACAAACAGGATTTACAGGAATGGGGAGAGATTAATGAATGGACAAAACTGGAAATTATTCAAACTCCTACCTTAAACCATGTAGAGTTTAAGGCTTATTATACAGACCAAGATGGTCATCCGCAAATTCATCACGAATTTTCTGTTTTTCAGAAAATGCATGAACGCTGGTATTATGTTTCAGGTGAATTTTTAGATTAATAATAATATGAAGAAGAATTTTATTTACACATTGCTGTTTTTATTTTGCAGCTTTGGTGTTTTCAACGCACAAACAGCTGAAGATAAAAAAGAAGTTTCCATAGCTGTAACCGATATCTTAAAGGGTTTCCAGACCAAAAATGGTACTATCATGAATAAATACGTGAATGGAACCTATGGTGTAGGTATCCTTTTTAAAAGTGGTGGTGAGCTGGGATTTGTTTTAAATGAGGATGTTGATTTCAGCATGCCGTTAGGACCTATCAAAAAGGCATGGAATATCAAAAATCAATTTCCGATGCAATTCGACAAGAGTGATAGATATGATTTAAAAAATAAGAAATGGACAAAAGAAGGATTATTTGTTCAGTTTAATTCCAATATAGTCAATGATTATGCTGACAGGTTTTCAGAACTATACGCTGTAAAGGATCAGACGATTTTTAAGATCAATTCCAATCCTAAAAATGTTGTTTTTGTAACCCTTGCTGAGAACAGTAAGGAAAAGGCTCCTGTTAACGGATTTAGTTTTATCATGACAAAAATTGAAGGGAGATGGTTCCTTACGTTTATTGATGTAACGGAGTATGATACAGAATAAAGGGAATGCCAAGCACAAGACTTACTTTTGTGTATAAAAACAAAGTAACCAGCAGAACGTTCTGCTGGTTATTTTTATATTATCTTACAATATAATGTATAAAAAAATGTCCGAAATATCGGACATTTATATTATTTCTTAGTGAGCGTCAGTACCGTCAATTCCGTGAGCGTGACCGTGTGATAATTCCTCTTCTGTTGCAGGACGAGTGTTTAAAATTTCAACCTGGAAATCTAAAACTTTACCAGCCATTGGGTGGTTAAGGTCTGCTACTACAGCTTCAGGAGTTACTTCTACTACAAAAGCCTGGAAATTGTTCCCCTGATTGTCTGATAGAGGTAAAATCGCCCCAACAGGTGGAGTTCCTGATTCCTGGAACATTTCAAGCGGCAATTGAGCAATAGCATCAGGCTGTCTTTCTCCGTAAGCTTCTTCAGGCTGAATTACAAAAGCAGCTTTATCACCAGCTTTTAGACCAAGGATATTTTCTTCAAACTTTGGAATCATCATTCCAACACCATACAAAAATGTAAGTGGATTTTCTGCTGTTGTTTCTTCTACAAGAACTTTACTTCCATCTGCTTCGATAGTGTGAAGGATATACTTTACAGCTACAACGTGATTGTTTTCAATTGTCATATTTTTCTTTTTTTGTCGTAATTTTTTTTACGATTAACGATACTACAAATATACTCTTTTTGAAATTATTTAATTAGGTTGGTAGCTGGGAGATAGAAGAATGAAGCTATGAAAGGCATAAAGAATAACTATATTTTCTTTTTACCTTTAAAAAATATTCTTCTTAATTCCCTATAATAATTATCCGAAGTTATAAAACTACAAGTAATATTCAGCACCGGGCTTTCGGCTTCCAACCTTTATTCTTATTTCTGGTCTCCTCTCTTTTTCTTCTGTCTCAGTACAAAAAGATACAAGCTCTCTACTTTCGTTCTTGCCCAAGGTGTTTTCCTTAAAAACTTTAAAGAGGAACTGATGCTTGGATTATCTGTAAAGCATTTTATATTAATTTGCTCACCTAATTTTTCAAATCCTTCGTAGTATTCTACCAATTCTTCAAGGATAGCATCGAGTCTTTTTCCGTGTAAAGGATCTTTTGATTTTTCTTCCATAACACAGTAAAATTAAAACATTTTACCAGACTTACCCACTAAAATTGTTTACACTCTTAATCTTTAGTATTTTTGATGAAGCAATTTTTTACCTATAAAAAATATTCGCTGCAAACCAATATGAGCAAAAACAACGACGCCAACAGGAAAAAAAATAAAAAACAAATTGATCAGAAAAAACGGAAAATACAAAATGCAGAAGCAGAAAGAAAAGCACGTTTAAAACAGATTATGGCTGATTTCAAAACAAAAGAAAGCGATAATAAATAAAGATCAACTTTTTATGAAAATTCTACACACCGCCGACTGGCATTTAGGAAAAAAACTGGATCGCTTTTCCCGACTGGAAGAGCAGGCTTCAGTGATGGAGGAAATCATTGCGATTGCTGATGAAGAACAGGCAGACCTTATTCTTGTTGCCGGTGATCTTTTTGATAATTTTAACCCCGCTGTTGAAGCTGTTGAACTTTTTTATAAAACACTGAAACGTTTGTCTCAAAACGGAAAACGTCCTGTAATCGCCATTGCCGGGAATCACGATTCCCCCAACCTCATCAATGCACCAGATCCATTGGCTAGAGAATGTGGAATTATTCTAATTGGCCATCCCAAAGCAAAAATTACTCCGTTTGGAACAGAACATTTTAGTATTACCCATTCAAAAGAAGGTTTTATAGAAGTGAAAATCAACACTATTGATTTTCCAATAAGACTATTGCATACTCCTTACGCTAATGAAATCCGTTTGAAAGAATATTTAGGAGAAAATAAAGAAGAAGAGATCAATAATGTCCTTTCGAAAACTTGGAAAGATCTTGCTAATCAGTTCTGTGATGAAAATGGGATTAACCTGTTGACCGCTCATTTGTATATGAATAAAAGAGGAGGTGAAATTTTGGAAGAACCCGAAGGAGAAAAACCGATTAAAATTGGAAATGCTGATCTTATTTATTCTGACAGTATTCCGGAACAGATTCAATATACAGCTTTGGGTCACCTACATGGTTATCAGAATATCGGAACAAAGGAAAAGCCCGTAGTGTATTCATCTTCTCCCCTTTGCTATAGCTTTAGTGAGGCAGGTCAGACAAAATATATATCCATTATTGATGCAGAACCGGGGCAACCAGTTTCTTATGAAAAAAAGGTATTGAAAAGCGGAAGAACTTTAGTGCGAAAAACTTTTACATCTGTCTATGAAACTGTTCAGTGGTTGCAGGAAAATCCAAATACATTTATTGAACTTACATTAGAAAGTGAAACCTTTTTAACGGCTGATGAACGAAGGCTCATTTATCAGTCTCATACTGGAATTGTCCATCTTATTCCTAAAGTTAAAAGTAAGGAGTTCGGTGAAGAAACAAACCAAGAAATTAATTTAAATCAGAATATAGAAACATTGTTTAAGGATTATTTTAAATCAAAGAATGCAGGACAGGAGGCCAATGAAGAATTGATGAAATTGTTTAACGAAATTCTAAATACCTAAGCCATGATTCCTATTCGATTAACAGTTGAAGGTTTGTATTCCTACCAGGAGCGCCAGACCATAGATTTTAAAAATCTTACGGAAGCGGGATTATTTGGTATTTTCGGAGCAGTAGGTTCCGGAAAATCATCAGTTCTTGAAGCCATTTCGTTTGCATTGTATGGGGAAACGGAACGTTTGAATATGCGTGACAAAAGAGCGTATAATATGATGAATTTAAAATCGAACAGCTCTTATATTGAGTTTGATTTTATTAATTATGAAAATAAACTTTTTCGCGCTACCAGGGATTTCAGACGAAATTCCAAGAAGTTTGATGATGTAAAGCCTAATTCTGTAGCGTTCTATGAAAATATTGATGGAAAGTGGATTCCTTTGGATCATTCCAATGCGGAAACTATTATTGGTTTAAGTTATTCCAACTTCAAACGTACCATCATTATTCCTCAAGGGCAATTCAAAGAGTTTCTTGAATTAGGTGCTGCTGACAGAACCAATATGATGAAGGAAATTTTCAGCCTTCAGCGGTATGATCTGCAGAATAATGTTTCAACTTTGAATACCAAAAACAGATCTGAGCTGGATCAGCTTGAAGGACAGCTGAAAGGTTTTGAAGAAGTGAATGAAGAAAAAATTCAACTCCGGAAAGATCTTTTGGAAGAGGAACAAAAAAAACTGGTCCAAGCCAATGAAAAGTTTGAAAAAGCTTCCCAGACTTATCAACAACTGAAAAATTTAAAAACTGATTTTGAAAGTTTAAAACTAAACCAGGAAAACTTCGGTAAACTATCTGAACAAAAAACTCAGATGGATGCTCTGGAAGCTCAATCGGAACGGTACGATCATACTTTTAGAGTTTTTAATCCTTTGATTACCGAAAAAAACAGGCTTTTAAAGAGCATTGTTGAAAAAGGAAATGAGAAAGAAAACCAAACCAAAGCTTTACAGGAAACAGAAATTACTTTTAAGGTTGTAAAAGAACAACTTACTGCTCTAGAACCTAAAGTCAAAGCACTGGAACAGTCCAGAATACAGGAAAATGATTTAAGTCTTATTGTACAAATTCTGAAGTTTCATGATGAGATTAAAACTCTTAATGAAAGAACTCAAAAAGGCTCAGAAAAAGTAGCGGAAGTAGAAGTTCAAAGAGATATGATTCAGAAAAAAATCACTGAATTGTCTAAAAATATGGAGGTTTTAAAGGCTCAAAAGCTTGATCCCTCTTTAATTTCCGATGTGGGTAACTGGTTTATTCAACAAAAAAACTTTAAGAAATCACATCAGGAGCAGATTGAAAAAACTGAAAAACATCAGAAACAGATTGAACTCATTGCTGAAGAATTAAAACCTTTTGCGATTCAGGAAAACTTTAAAACTGATTTCAATAATAAAAAGGAAACGCTGGAAGCAAAGAAAAAGGAACTTTCTCAAAAGCTGGATCATTTAAAAATCCAAAAAGAATTGTCACGTTTTGCCAGTGAACTTCATCATGGGGAAGCCTGTCCACTTTGTGGTTCCCAGGAGCATCCGCATATTGTGGAATTTCATGATATCAACACCGAACTACAGGACATTCAGGAAAAAATAAAGATCGTTGAACAAGAAGCTCAACATCTTCAGCAACAGGAAACTGCTATTGAGAAAATACTGGATAGAAAAAAGATCTTTGAAGAGCAACTGATCTCTGAACAAAAAGTTCT
This sequence comes from Chryseobacterium nakagawai, assembly GCF_900637665.1. Taxonomy (NCBI): domain Bacteria; kingdom Pseudomonadati; phylum Bacteroidota; class Flavobacteriia; order Flavobacteriales; family Weeksellaceae; genus Chryseobacterium; species Chryseobacterium nakagawai. The sequence continues at coordinate 950,232 of NZ_LR134386.1, read as the reverse complement.
TCAGCAGATCCAAAAGGATAGGGAAATTCATCTCCAACAGTTTATATGGAAACAGTTCAGCCCGGATCATGAGGATGATTTTGAGAAAAAAAGATCGGATTCGTTTGCTATCGAAAAACAAATTGAAGAAGCAGACAAAACCATTAATCTGGAACGTGAGACCCTTGAAAAAGAAAGCAAAGTTCTTGAAAAATATAAAAATGCTTTGGAAACCTTCAAGCTGGAAGAGGCTACCAAGCAGAAAGAAATCAATATCAGCCGTTCTAACCTTAAGATGCTAGAATGGGAACATTATGAGCAAAAGACTGTAACAGAAATTGAAGGAGCTTATCAGAAATTAGCGCAATCCAATACTGAAACAGAACAGCTATATCAAAAAACCTCTCAACAGGAAAAAGATCTTGCTCCTAAACTTGCAGAGCAGAAAGCTATCGTCAGCCAGTCTGAAAAACAAATTGCAGAACTTGAAAAAGAAATTTCCGGGAATCAGCAAACTATTGATAAAGCTTTAAACGAGCACAATTTTACAGTATTTAATGAAGTGGAAAAGATTCTTCAGCAGGAAATCAATATTCAGGAAGCAAGAGCTAAAATCCAGCAATTCAAAATTGATTTTGAAACTTTAAAGAAAGTTATTGAAGGTCTGGAGCTAAAACTTAGGGGGCTTTCCTTTGATGATGAACAGTTTTCATTGGCAGAAAAACACTTTGGAGAAGCTCAGGCTGAACTGAAGCAGATCAATGATTCTGTGGTAACTATGATTGCTGAAAAAGACAGACTAGAGAAGGAATACCAGAAAAAAGAAGAGCTTCTAAAGGAATTATCAAAGCTTCAAAAACGTTCTGAAAACCTGAAACTGATGATAAACCTGTTCAAAGGTGCCGGTTTTGTACAATATGTTTCCTCAATTTATCTAAGACAACTGTGTGATCATGCCAATACCCGCTTCCACAGGATGACAAGAAACCAACTGAGTCTACAGCTTAATGAAAATAATGACTTTGAGATCATCGATTATCTTAACGAAGGCAGAAGCAGAAGTGTGAAAACACTTTCAGGTGGTCAGGCTTTCCAGGTATCTTTAAGCCTTGCCTTAGCGTTGGCAGAAAGTGTTCAATCCAATGCTCAGGCTGATAAAAACTTCTTTTTTATTGATGAAGGTTTTGGAACTCAGGATACGGAATCTGTGAATATTGTATTTGAAACACTGACCAATCTGATGAAGGAAAATAGAATTGTGGGAATTATTTCTCACGTAGAAGAGCTTAAAGAAAAAATTCCTACAGCACTCAACATTATCAAGGATGAGGAAAGAGGAAGTTTAATTGAGATTATCTAACTTCTAATATTTTAAACTACAAAAGCCACAAAGTGTTTTAAAATACAGCTTTTGTGACTTTTGTGGTTAAATAAAACCTGTAATTACAGGTTTTGTACCAATGGTTTTACTTCTTTTCCAAATAGTTCAATAGACCTCATCATGACATCATGAGCCGGATCGCCAATATCCATATGACCAATAAATCTTGTAATTCCAAAGATTTCTTTCATGTAAGCAATCTTATCTGCTACCTCAGCCGGGCTTCCGATAAATAATGCCCCGTCTTTACTTCTTCCACCATCATACTGCATTTTGGTATAAGGTGCCCAGCCTCTGGAAGAGCCTATTCTATCCATTTGAGATTTGTAATTGTGGAAATATCCATCCACCACCTTCTGATCATCACTTACAAAAGTATGTGAATGAATTGCAATCTGCATTTTAGACATATCGTGTCCTGCTTTTTGATATTCCTGTTTGTAGAATTCAATCAGATTTTTAAACTGGATCGGCATTCCGCCAATGATGGCGACTACTAATGGCATTCCTAATTGAGCAGCACTTAAAACAGACTGTGGAGTCCCTCCCACTGCTCTCCAGATAGAAAGCTTACCATCATTTTTTGCTCTTGGATATACAGTCTGGTCTTTCATTGGAGCGCGAAGCTTTCCTGACCAGGTCACATTTTCTTCAGAATTGATTTTTAATAATAAATCCAGTTTTTCATCGAAAAGCTCTTCATAGTCATTCAACGAATAACCATATAAAGGAAATGACTCAATAAAGCTCCCTCGTCCAACGAATATTTCTGCTCTTCCGTTTGAAATTAAATCCAATGTAGAAAAGTCTTCATACACTTTTACCGGTTCTGATGAACTCAAAACAGTTACTCCACTTGCTAATTTTATATTTTTGGTAATGCTTGCCGCTGCTGCCAATACTATTTCCGGCGAAGAAACAGCATAATCCGGACGATGATGCTCTCCCATCGCAAAGACATCTATTCCTACCTCATCCATGAATTTTACCTGCTCAAGAATTTCATGAAGCTTGGTTCCTGCATCTCTATATTTCCCTGTTGACTGATCGAAAGCTAAATCTCCGAACATTCCTATTCCTAATTCCATATTGTTGATTTTAGTTATACAAAAATACAGCTATAAAGTATCAGATGCATTGATGTTTGATAAGATCGGAATTTGGCACAGGTTGTCTAAATGACGGCTTCTTTTTGTCATGTATCTAAACTTATTTATATTTGAGAATAATAACTTTATGAAAATGAGACACTCACTGGTATTTTTCTTCTTTCTAATGACTACTTTTTACTTTTCACAAAACAAAACGGAAATTTATGTGATTGGAAATATACATGACAGTGTTCCAAATTATCATCCAACAATATTGTTTGATATCCTGAACAAAATAAAACCTGATATTATTCTTCACGAGGTTGACAGCCAGGGAATGAAAGAATATGAGACTGATAAAGATCTCAAGGGAAACGAAATTATCGCAAGCAATCGCTATCTTAAAAAGTTTCCCAATACACTGAGACTTCCTTTTGATTTTGAAAACAGAAATCAATACAGAAGGGATAAAGGGATGGTTCCAACAGATAATTTGTCTGTAAAATTAATTGACAGTCTGTATAAAGCTAAAAAATTGTCACCATCTGAAGCTGAGGAATATGAAATTTTCCTGAATACAACTAAAGAACTCATGAAAAAGGCTGAATTGTCTCCCGAAAATTTCAACAATACAACAACAGATAAGATTTCAGAAAAAAGACAAAATGCTCAATACTCCGGTTTATCAAAAATAACAGAAAATAGGAAAGAGTTTTCCGAAAGATTTGTAACCAAACCTGATGGAGAAAAAATCAGCTACAAAAGCGGGTTCAAATTAATGTCAGGTTTTTGGGATCTAAGAAACCAAACTATGGCTCAGAATATCTATACTGTTTCGATAAGATATCCTCACAAAAAAATAGTTGTTTTAACCGGATTCCTGCACCGTTATTATCTGTTGAAAGAATTAAATAAACTGAACAACGGAAACTATATTATCAAAGAGTTTTACGAATAATATAAAGGAAGTTCAATGCAGCAGAAATAGTCTCCGAGAAAATATAAGATTTCCGGCCAGAGTTACACTGATTTTTTTGCCACGAATGCACGAATTTCTTATAATATTGATCGTATATTAGAGCCTATATTCTATGTGCCTATGGGGGTTCAAAATTTTAAATCCTTTCGCGTTAAAGAAGTATTCTATTAAATGTTCTTTGCGCCCTTGAGTTTCCCAACAAAAAACAACAAAAAAATCCAACCACAATGGCTGGATTTTAATTTTATTTTTTCAGATATAAATCAAAGTAATCTGTGATTTTCTGCATCAGGTGAACTCTGTCTTTTCCGATCACATTATGTGGATGTCCCGGATAAGTAAAGTAATCCAATTGAACTCCATTGTCAACAGCTGATTTGATAAACTTAATGGAATGCTGCCATACTACTACGTCATCCTGTGCCCCGTGAATCATCAATAGTTTTCCTTTCAGGTTCTGAACTTTATCCAAAAGATTAGCTGTTGCATATCCTTGTGGATTTTCTTGCGGTGTATCCATATATCTTTCCCCATACATGATTTCGTACATATTCCAGTCGATCACCGGTCCTCCAGCTACTCCTACTTTGAAAACGTCCGGTTTACGAAGCATGAAACTTGTTGTCATGAATCCTCCGAAGCTCCATCCGTGAATACCCATTTTGTCACCATCTACATAAGGAAGAGATTTCAGATAATCTACTCCTTTCATTTGGTCATTCATCTCTGTCGTCCCCAGATTTCTGAACACAGCCTGCTCGAACTTCATTCCTCGGTTGGAAGAACCTCTTCCATCCATAGTGAAGATGATATATCCGTTCTGAGCCATGTATTCATACCAAAGATTTCCGGAAGCCGGGAAACTGTTTGTAATCAGTTGTAAGTGTGGCCCATTGTATAAGTAAACAATTGTTGGATATTTTTTATTGGGATCGAAATTCGTTGGTAAGATGATCTTTCCATATAAAGGAGTTCCATCATCAGCCTTTAATTCTACATTTTTAATTTCCGGTCTCTGATAATTTTTTAATGTATTTTCAGAAGTAAGGATATTGGTAGATTTTAAACTGGATGTATTGATAATGTTTCCTACTCGTGGAGTATTGGGATTACTGTAAGCATCATAAAGATAGTTTCCATCACTGCTCAGAATTCCGAAGTGCATTCCTGCATCTGCATCCAATCTTTGCATTTTGAAATTTGTCCAGTTGATCTTATATAAATGTCTTTCTAAAGGTGTTTCCTTAGTAGAAGTAAAGAAAATTTCTTTTTTCTTTTCATTAAATCCTAAAATATCGGTTACCAACCAGTCTCCTTTTGTGATCTGAGCCACCAATCCTTTTTCTAAACTGTAATGAAATAAGTGATTATATCCCGTTCTCTGACTCTGCCAGATAAAATCTGTATTTGAATTCGGGAAGAAAGTAAGTGGATGTTGTGGTTCAACATATTTGCTGTCTGATTCTTCAAATAAAGTCTTTACCAAAGTTCCGGTAGCGGCATCATATTGGTTCATCTTCATGTGATTCTGTCCTCTGTTCAGTACCGCTACAAAAATATATTTTGAGTCCGGGCTCCATGTAACCGCTGTTAGATACTGATCTTTCTCACCATCAATCTTAAGGAAAGTTGTAGCTTGTGTTTTGATATTGAAAACACCTAATGTTACCTGATGCGATGTTTGGCCAGCCATTGGATATTTAATGTTATGATTAACGGCTGGCGTTACTGACCAGTCGATGATCGGATAATCTGCTACCATTGACTGGTCCATTTTGTAGAACGCTACACTTTCAGAATTCGGTGCAGGGAAAATTCCGGTATCAATTCCGAATTCATTTCTATGAACAGATTGACCACTGATTATATTTTCATTAGCCTCATTGGTTACCGCTATGGTTTTCCCGTTTTTATTAACAAATAAATTGTTTTTTGCAGTAAAGGCAAAAGTTTGTCCGTCACCAAACATTTTCACATTGGCTGCATCAAGATCAATCTTTGTTGAGTTCTTTATTTTCCAATCATTTCCAGATTTTTCAATCCAGAACATCTCACCATTGGTATTGAAATATCCATTGGATGTTCCTGTAAACTTAATAGGTGGAACAGATTTCAGCTTATTACTTGCAAACGGTTTGTTCAACTGTGTCAGAGATATTAGGGTATCCTGTTTGTTTGTTTTTAAATCCGTAGCCAGATATCCGCCTTTTACTGACTGGATATAAGATTTTCCGTCCGCAGACCATGAAAATTGTGAAATATTTTTCACTGCAAGGTTGGTACGCATTCCATTCACAGCCTCCGCCATTGTAAATTTCTGTGTCTGGGCAAACGCTGAGGTCCCCAAAGCAAGCATCAATAAAGAAAATTTATGTAATTTCATTGTATAAAATTGAATCCATCAAAAATAAGAAATAAAAATCATCCGTTAAGAAACGTTAAAATAAAACATTCATAAAATGGAATTAATGAATTGATGAAAATTATTTCTTACCTTAATAATGGAATTTTATGAGGTTCCTTGGATAAGGTAAAACGGGTCTGAATAAAAAAAGATGGTTTGTAATGAAGTAATTTCATTTCTTATCCTATATCAATGACTTGTATATACTCTCTATCCTAAATTTGCATCATTAACAACAACAAAAAATACAAAATACAATGGCAACAAAATGGATCTTAGACCCTACGCATAGTGAAATTACTTTCAAAGTAAAACACATGATGATTTCTAACGTAAAAGGAAGCTTCAGAACTTTCTCTGCTGAAATTGAATCTGAAGACGAGTTCTTTGCAAACGCAAAAACTACAGCTACCATTCAAACTGATTCTGTATTCACTAATAATACAGACAGAGACAATCACTTAAAGTCTGCTGAATTCTTCAGTGCTGAAGCTCACCCAACCATTACTTTTGAATCTCAGAAACTGAACAATGAAGTAGTTGGAAACCTTACGATCAACGGAATTACAAAGCCTGTAACATTAGATGTAGACTTCGGTGGAATCAATGTTGATCCATGGGGAAATACAAAAGCAGGTTTCTCTTTTGAAGGAAAAATCAGCAGAAAAGATTTTGGATTGAACTGGAATGCAGCGCTTGAAGCAGGAGGGGTAATGGTAAGTGATGATGTAAAAATCGCTGGCGAATTACAGTTTGTAAAACAAGCATAATTTGTAACATGCTTTTTAAAAGGTTCAGGGATTTTTATTAAAAAGCCTTGAACCTTTTATTTTTTATCAATATTCAATACTTATGAACCTCAACGATCTTCAAAATATAAGTGACAGTTTCAACAACACACAAAGAATGCCGGTTTTATTCCTTGGACACGGCTCTCCGATGAATGCTATTGAAGAAAACCAGTTTGTACAAGGGTTCCGCAAAATAGCGAGTGAAATTCCAAAACCGAATGCTATTCTATGTATTTCTGCACATTGGTATACGCCGGGAACCTTTGTCACCACTATGGAGATGCCTAAAACAATCCATGATTTTTATGGCTTCCCAAAAGAATTGTTTGAAGTACAGTATCCCGCTCACGGAAGTCCGGCACTTGCCAGGGAAACGGCTGAACTTTTACTTCCTGTAGAAGTAGAGGAAGATCACAATTGGGGACTGGATCATGGAGCCTGGTCTGTTATAAGACATTTATATCCTGATGCAGATATTCCTGTTATTCAATTAAGCATTGATTATACAAAACCGCCACAATATCATTATGACCTTGCCCAAAGGCTGAATAAGCTTCGTGAGAAAGGAATCCTAATCATAGGAAGCGGAAATATTGTTCATAACCTACGTATGATCGATTGGAAAAATATCAATACCGTTGGTGCTGGCTGGGACTGGGCTATAGAAGCAAGGGAGAAAACCAATAATTGGCTTTTGGATGGTAATTTTCAGAATATTATTGATTACCATAAACAAGGTACTTCTCTACAATATGCAGTTCCTACTCCTGACCATTATTTACCTTTGATCTACACTCTAGCTTTGAAAGATACAACCGAAAAATTATCTTTATTTAACGACGAACTGATTGGTGGATCTTTAAGTATGACCAGTGTGAGAATTGGATAAGCAATTTTCAATCATATCTTTTTTATCACTAAAAATTTAGTAATATTGTTAACCATGAAAACGATATTACTATTTTTTTTATTCACTTATTCCTTTTCTTTTACCCAGGTCATCAAAGGTACCGTGGTAGATGATAAGGAGCATCGATTAAGCAGTGTGAGCATCTATATTGATGGAACAAAAACAGGAACGGTTTCAAAAGAAGATGGAACTTTTAGCCTTTCTCTTTCTACACAAACTAGTGGTAATATTATTTTTCAGAAAGAAGATTATGAAACATTCAGTACAGAAATTTCAACAGTTATCAACAAAAATCTAAAGGTTGTTTTAACTAAAACCAATGCTATTGAAGAAATAGTATTGGTCCCTTATACTTCCGAAGCTTATACTCATTATATCAATACTTTTCTCCGTAATTTTATTGGAGATGATCTCGAAAATGTGAGAATCAAAAATCAAAAAACACTTAAATTTTCTTATGACAAAAAGAAGAAGCTGCTTAGAGTAAAAGCACCTAAGACTTTACTCATTGAAAATAAAAATTTGGGATATGAAATTGAATACAATCTGATCAATTATTCAACAGATTTTAATACGAATATTACCAATTATACAGGAACAAGTTTCTTTAAGGAAACTAAAAATACAGATAAGGTTAAAATCAATCGGATGAATGCTTATGACGGAAGTTCACTTCATTTTTTCAGAAGTATTTACTATAATACAATTCCTGAAAACGAATTCATTGTCAATCAGGTTGTAAAAATCCCCAATTCAAACTACCCTACTGAGGAAGAATTAAATGTTTTAAAAGATTTCATGACCATACCGAAATCTTCAGAGACAATCAATATTCCTGAAGATATCAGAGATATTTCCCGTAGAAAGAATAGTCAAAAACCTTATTCTCTTGCTATCACCAAAACACTGATCCCTGATTCAGACTATGTGAAAAGAACAAACGGACAGGTTCTCTTTAGTTTTAAAGATATTCTTCAGGTTAATTATACCAAGGCACCTTATGAAAGCATTAAAAAAAATCAATTTATCAGAGGAAAATACAATAGAACCTTATCTACTTTTCTCTATTCAGAGGAAGGAGAGTCTTTTGAAGTTTCAAAAGATGGAAATATTACCACACCTGATCAGCTTGTTACCCAGGGAGAATTTTCGAGAAATAAAGTTGAAAAAATGCTTCCTTTGGATTATCAGTTGGGAGATTAAGGGGCAATGTAAAAAAGAAGCAGGAATTCTCTTTCCCTGCTTCCTTTAAAAAAAATTATTGTACAGCCTTTAAAACATTAATGTTCCCATAGCCATAGCTCGAATTAACAGTTGGATAATAGGTTGCCGACTGCCTCATTTTATTAAGAACCTGGTCTCTGGTCCATGATGGGTTTTTAGCCCAAACCAATGCTGCAATTCCGGCAGTGGCCGCCGTCGCCACTGAAGATCCTCCTACGTAATCTGCTTGTCCGTTGTAATAACTTAAAACCGGAACTGTATTTCCTGATGCTCTTTCCATCTGGAAGGTAAAATCAATCTGACTTCCGGAGTGGCAAACATCACATTTCTGGTTGGAAGTTCCTTCTTTTACTCCTGTTATTGCCTGGGTTTCCGGCATTGAAGCAGGGAAGATAACCCCTACAAAATTCGTAAAGCTGGTAGATGTTCCTCCTGCACAGAAAATAAGTTTTCCTCTGGCATAAGCATATTTCACTCCATCCTCAATTTTCCCTACTGAAAAAATATGTCCCATTGACATAGAGATGATTTTTACATTGGTATTGTTACCTAAGTCTGTAAACGCAGTTTTCACTCCATTTTGCTCACTGGAAGTTTCCAATACTACATTTTCGGCAGCACGGTAAGCAATAAGATTTGCATTGTAGGCTACTCCTACGGGAAGTCCCGCATTATTTCTAGGGGCCGCCATTACAGAAGCCATTTTGGTTCCGTGTCCGCATTGATCTGCTGAACCATCAGCATTATAAACTCCAAATTTGGTGATCGTTCTTCCTGATGATGCTCCATTATTAAAACTGGATCCTAGTAAAGACTGATCTGGAGAAACTCCAGTATCAATAAGCCCAATGGTTACTCCTGCTCCTGTACTATAGTTCCAGGCGTCAGGAATATTATGTTTGGTAAATGCCCATGGAATTTTTGCAGTGGGTGTTGTGGATGTATAATCTACAGCACTTAAAGTAGCAGTGGAGAAACCACACCCTGAAGAACCGCTGCCTGAAGATTTTGAAGTGGTATTATATTTGGCTTCATTTTCAAAATAATGATAGTCTGCGGGCTCTACATATCGTATGTTTTTCATCTGGCGAAGAGCCGTTATCGTTTCTTCTTTTTCGATGGTTACATCCAGTTGGTTAAGATACTTGTCGGAATTCAAAAGGAATCTTGCTGATCCTCTTCCTTCAGATTTTGCAATGGCATTTAAAATTTCGTCCTCCATATTTTTATTATCCGGAGATTTACTTCTGTCAAAATCATCCTTGGATGAACCAAATCCAATAGATACCATTCTGTTACCACGGAAAATAGCGCTCCAAAGAAAATGATCGGATTCATTCTTCCAATTGAAAGTTCCTTCATTTTTTATGGCCTGGTTGATCCTTTCATTAATCTGTTTTTCCGTTAAAGGAGTTTTCTGAGACATCTCAGTATTCGGGTTCTCATTGCGAAGTTCCTCCTGTGTACAGGAGTTTAAGGCAAAAAATAATGCCAGGAAAAATACAGTTTTTTTCATATGTTATAATTTTGGTTGGAGCCACAATATAACACTTTCATGAGAATTAAAAGTTTAAAAAAAATAAATTTAGCATTACATGAATATTAATATCAGGAGTAAATACCAGGTCAGAATTTCAAGTGTTCTTACCTCAATTGCTTTTCATAACATACACTACGCTCCACACCAATATATTGTCCATAATTTGGAATTCTTAAGAATCCACTTTTTTCATAAACGGAAATGGCATTCGTCAATTCCCTGGAAGTTTCGAGAACTGCTTTTTTATACCCTAAATCCTTAGCCCAATTTTCTAATTCCTTTACAATGGAAGAGCCTAACCCTCTTTTTCTGAACGCTGGGTTGGTAAACATTCTTTTGATCTCCACAGTATCTTCGGAAAGTTCTTTGAAAACGCCACATGCTGCCGGAACTTCATCAATATAAACCACAATGCAATTTTTAATCTTATCAGTTGTATTAAACTGGGCAAAAAATGCATCATCAGCTCCGTTATGTTCTGCAAGCGTAGAATCAAGGTACTTTACCAAGGTTTGAAAATCTGAAGAGCTGGAATCTGTTCTATGGATAGTCATATTTATTTGATCGATTTTAGAAACAAAAAAGCTCCCATTGGGAGCCTTTCATTTTTATTTGATTAGTTTACAACAAACTTTCTTTCTTTGATAAGCTCTGCAATGGCCAGCATATCCTGACCGATCAGTCTGTCATCTTCAAGTTTAGCAACCTTGGAACGAAGAATCGTGAAGTTTTCTTCAATGATCTTAGAACACTTTGATGGTCTTCTGAACTCTAGACCCTGAGCAGCAAACATTAATTCAACAGATAGAATATTAACCAGATTTCCAAGAACCTGATTGAACTTTCTTCCGGAAATACTTCCCATGGAAACGTGGTCTTCCTGCCCTAAACTTGTAGGAATAGAATCCGCAGATGCAGGGAAACATAATGTTTTATTTTCTGTTACCAACGCTGCAGAAGTATACTGAGGAATCATAAATCCTGAATTCAGTCCTGAGCTTTCTGTTAATAATCTTGGAAGTCCATATTTTCCTTCCAATAATAAGTAGCTTCTTCTATCCGAAATATTTCCTAATTCAGCCGCTGCAAGCGTTGCATAATCTAATGGTAAAGCCATCAGCTGACCGTGAAAGTTTCCTCCGGAGATAGATTCTTCAGCACTTAAAACAATTGGGTTATCTGTTACAGAATTCAATTCTGTTTCTGCCATGCTTTTAAGATGTTCAAAAGCATTTCTGCTCGCTCCGTGAACCTGTGGCACACATCTCATGGAATAAGGATCCTGCACTCTCTCACAATCTTCATGAGCTTTCATATTTTCCGAACCTTTCAGGAACTTAAGCATTCTTGCAGCTACTTTTTTACTTCCTTCAAATGGTCTGATCTCATGAAGTTCTTTTTTGAAAGGACTTTCAGAACCTCTGTATGCTTCAATACTCATTGCAGCTGTCATATCAGCAAGATCCAACAGATATTCAAACTTCTCAAGCCCTTTGATGGAATGCGCTAAGATAAACTGTGTACCATTGATTAGACCCAATCCTTCTTTTGGCCCAAGAGCCAATGGTTCAAGATTATGTTTTTCCAATACTTCCAGGGTATCAGAAATTGTATCTCCTTCCCAAACCTGTCCAAGACCTAATAAAGGCAACACCAGATGAGCTAAAGGGGCTAGATCTCCTGAAGCTCCTACAGATCCCTGTTCAGGAACAACCGGAATAATATCTTTTTCAAGCATAAGAATCATTCTCTCGATAACGTCAAGAGAAACTCCGGAAAATCCTTTTGACAAAGCATGAACTTTAGCAATCATCATGATTTTAGAAAGTTCTTTTTCAATAGGTTTCCCTACTCCTACAGCATGGGAAATAATCAGGTTATACTGTAACTGAGCTGTTTCATCAGCTGATATTTTAGTATCGCACAGTGGTCCGAACCCTGTATTGATACCATATACGCATCTGTCGGACTCAACAATTTGCTGTACGTTTTTCTGAGATTTTAAAATTTGGTCTTTTGCTGCTTTATTCAGCTTGGCTTTATTAGGTTTTTTACATATTTCCAGAACATCATGGAAAGTAATAACATCTACTCCGTATATCATTTCTAAAAAATTTTCTTAAAATTACGCATTTAACAATAATTGGAGAAACTAAATTTTACTGTTCTATCTTTTTATGTAAAGAAGTGAATTAATTTGTTATTTTTACCACGAAAATTAAAAACTATAATACATGAGACTGAAAACTCTACTACTTGCATTATGTGTTGCAGGCACAGCCACTTTTGCCCAAAAAGTGAAATATTCCAAGGAAGAAAGAAAAGAAATGAATCGTTATCTATTTAACGAAGGTTTCAATACGGCAACAGACAAAAAAGTTTCCACCATTATCTTAAAAGACAATACGGAACATCAAGGATATAGCAAATCATGGGAAAAGCAAAGAGGACAGATTCTTTCTATTACTATTGAAGATGTTGATTCAAGAAAACCTATGAAATTTGCGGCGGCTGATATTGCTGAAATGTATTTGTATGCAACAGACACTGAAAAGTCTATGAAAGCAGCAAAGTTTATTTCAAATATGAGAAATTACAGCACTAAAAAATACAGAAAATCTATAACCGACGATGCTATTCCCTATGAAAACCAAATCGTTTCTTTAAAAAACAAGAAAGAACCCAAAGCTTTTTTAATGCAGGTCATCAATCCTGAATTTAATGAACTTATAACCGTTTACCATGATCCATTTGCTTCAGAAACTATAAGTACTGGTTTTGCTGGTGCTCCTGCATTTGGAGGAGGTGTTATTAAATCTTATTATGTAAAGAAAGGAAATAAGGTAATGTGGCTTCACAAAGATGATTTTGAGGACAATTATGACTTTTTATTTGGGGATAACGCTGAATTCATGAAAAAATATCCAAAAAATTCTGTAGAATGGGATTATTTCAGCTTTTTAGTGTATCAATATACTGATATGAACCACGGATAAAATGCATCATTAAAATATCAAAACCTGTAGAATCATCTGCAGGTTTTTCTTTTTTTAAATAGGGAAAGTTTCCTTAATTTTGTTATATGAATCCTTCTTTAGAATTACAGCTCAAAACTTTACCTTCCGAACCTGGTGTTTATCGTTATTATGATAAAAACGAGCAATTATTGTATGTAGGAAAAGCTAAAAATTTAAAGAAAAGGGTTCTCTCCTACTTTAATAAAAATCTTTCAGGATACAGGATCAAAATTATGGTTGGCAAGATCCAACGTCTGGAAACAACCATTGTAAACAGTGAGTATGATGCTCTTTTGCTGGAAAATAACCTGATTAAGGAACATCAACCGTTTTATAATGTCATGCTTAAAGATGACAAAACCTATCCTTGGATCTGTATTAAAAATGAAGATTTTCCCAGAATTTTTCTCACCAGAAATGTCATTAAAGATGGTTCGGAATATTATGGACCTTATGCAAAAGTACGTCCCGCAAAAATTTTGCTGGATACCATCAAACATATTTATAAACTCAGAACCTGTAATCTGAATCTTTCGCCTGCTAAAATTGCAGACGGAAAGTATAAAGTCTGTCTGGAGTATCATATTAAAAACTGTGAAGGTCCTTGTGAAGATCTTGAAAGTAAAGAAGAATATGATGAAAAGATAGATGCCATCCGTGGAATCATTAAAGGAGATTTCCGCAAAGCAAAGGAGTATCTGGTGAATCAAATGATGAAGCACGCCTCCAATCTTCAGTTTGAAGAAGCTCAGATTATTAAGGAAAGACTGGATATTCTGGAGGATTATCAGGCTAAAAATACAGTGGTCAATCCAAATATTGATGATGTGGATGTTTTCGGTATGACCAGTGATGAGACTGCAGCTTATGTTAACTTCTTCAAAATAAGAAACGGAAATATCATCCAGAGTTTCACTACAGAAATTAAAAAAATTCTTGAAGAGACTGATGAAGATATTATGGAAGAGGCTTTAATTGAGATCAGGCAGAAGTTTGGATCTGATTCTAAAGAAGTACTGCTTCCTTTCCATTTATCTGTAGAAATTCCAAATGTAAAACTTATTGTTCCTAAAGTTGGGGATAAAAAAAGAATCGTAGAGCTTTCTGAAAAAAATGCAAAGGAATATCGTCTGGAAAAATTAAAACAAGTTCAGATTGTTGATCCGGAAAGACATACGAACAGGATTATGGCTGAAATGCAAAAGCTTCTCAGAATGCCTGTAGAGCCCCGCCATATTGAAGGATTTGACAACTCGAATATTCAGGGAACCAACCCGGTTTCTGCCTGCGTAGTTTTTAAAGACGGGAAACCTAGCAAGGCAGACTACAGAATTTTTCACCCTAAAACAGTAGAAGGTCCCAACGACTTTGCAACAATGGAGGAAGTTATCTACCGTCGATATAAGAGAATGCTGGATGAAGGGGAAAGCTTACCACAATTGATTCTTATTGATGGTGGAAAAGGTCAATTATCTTCTGCTGTCAAAAGTCTTAGACTATTAGGATTGTATGGGAAAATTACCATCGTAGGAATTGCCAAAAGGCTTGAAGAGATTTTCTTTCCGGAAGATCCTATTCCATTATATCTCGACAAAAAGTCCGAGACTTTAAAAATCTTACAAAGAGTACGGGATGAAGCTCACCGATTTGGGGTAAAACATCACAGAACAAGAAGAAAAAATTCCACTATAAAATCTGAACTGGAAGAAATTCCTGGTGTGGGAGAAAAAACCATAGAATTATTACTGTCTAAACTTAAGTCTGTAAAAAGAATTAAAGAAGCCAACCAAGAAACATTGGAAGAGATCTTAGGTAAAAGTAAAGCAAAAGTGATTTGGGAGTTTTTCAATAATAACGGATAGTCTCGCCTACTCCATTAATTTATTTTTCACAAATAAAGGAACTTTTTTTTATAAAATTACAATTCAAAATACATTTTCTCAATAAGAAACAAATACTATAAAAATACATCACAAACCCATATTAAGACTAATAAAAATTCAATATATTTAAAATATAAAACAAATAATATCATTATATATGTTTTTTTCATAAATTAGTATTATCAATTAATAAACAATAATACCATGAAAAAAAACTCATTCTGCAAATGATAATGCATTAGCCATTCTACCCTATTTTCCCTTTTTCTATTTTTTTATACAAATCCATAACCTGGTAGACTCCTAATTATTACTCTAAAAAAGAAAAAACACATCAACATATCTATTACAAAAAGGCTCTTTTTCAAGAGCCTTTTATATTGATTATTTTTTTATGATTTTACCGAGGTAATCTCCTTTACTTGTTTTGACTTTAATGAAATATATTCCTGATGAAAGTTCTGCTACATTAATATTCGTATGGTTGTAGATCATATCCTTCACCAACTTTCCGGAGGAATCGAAAATTTTCAGGGTCTCTATTTTATCATTTTCTTTCAATCTTACTGAAAAATATTCTGAAACAGGATTAGGATAAATCTGAAGATCTAAAGTTCTATTTTTACTTTCTGTTTTAGTAGTTTCATTGGTTGCCAGATAAACCGGCATTAGATCTGTAATTTCATATAATTCACTTCCATGTTCTTTGGTGGAAATGGTCAGAAATAGTTTTTCACCATCTGTTCCCATTTTCTGAATATTTTCATTAGCCAAAAGCTGATCATCATCGTTGGTTACAAAAATATCCATAGGATAAACAGAAGTGCCATCACTTTTCCATACTTTTTGGGAATCACCATTCAGGAAATAAAAATAGTTATTAATACACGTCATATCTTTCACAGAAGAAATATTTTGGGATAAATTAGAAGTACCACCAGCTGTCCCATCTGTTTTCCACAGTTGCGTATTATTGTTATTGGTAAAGAATAACTGATTTCCACATTTTTTAAATTGTACATTCCCTGAAAAATGATCTGATACAATCTTTTCCGTCCCGGCAACAGTTCCATCTGTAGAATACAAAGCTGGCGAGGGATAACCTGAGGTCACATAAAATAACTTATCATTAAACACTATTGTTTCTCTTACAATAGTGGTAGAGCTATAAGGAGCTGCGTAAGATTTCAGCAATACAGCAGATGCCTGATCTCCGTTTGAGACCCAAAGTTCATTCTGTCCGGAGCTGTAGTTTGTCGGAGTATTTTCCTGTTGTTTTGTAAAGAATAGCTTATCATTAAATGTATTTAAGACTTTGATATCACCATCTGTTCCGTCCTGGTAGGAAAACTGTATTGCCTTTTGAGTATTTGCTTCAGTAGCATCTGTTTTCCAGATTCCCAGCTTTCCATTTTCTTTTGCCACAAAATAGGCAAATCCATTCAACACTGCAGCTTTTGAATCTACGGAATAAAGACTTCCCATATTATCTGTGGAAATATCTTTTACTAGACTAACGGTATTAGATGTATTATCAATTTTCCAAAGTTCAGTACCCACCAAATTATTATATCCGGCAAAAAGTAATGTATTATCATTTAAATTTGTGTACAATACCCTGCTGGTGATATCTGGCGATGATATTGATATGGTATTGGCTGCTGTTCCATCTGTTCTGTAGGCCCCTTCAGGTGTATACAGATAACTTCCAACTTTAATAAAATTGTCATTAAAGCCACTGCTCATTCCAACAGACCAATCATTCCCATAATTGGACAGTCTCTCAATCTGCTGCGTACTTTTATTTCTTTTATAAATCTGGCTTTTATATTGTCTGTCTGTTGCAATGAAAATCAGGTCATTATTCAGTCCATAAAATGCATGAGGGGAAGAACTATCAGACTTATTGATATCAGAAGCTATTGCAATCTCATGGGTAACCGGATCTAATGAAAATAGCTCTGTTCCATATTTCGGAGTACTTCCGCTAAGATAAATTTTAGAATTCAGGTCTATAAAGCTATTATTGGATGACATATCAAGTCCTGTGATCTCAAAATTCTGAGATGAATTTCCATTAACAACCCAGAATCTGTTATAATAATTGGGCATTGTAAGAATCAGGTGGTTATTATCTGAACTCGTTCCATATATCAGAGCATCATTATTGGTAGTATAGCGAACAGTTCCGGCTTCTGTACCATCTGTTTCCCAAATATAATTACCATATCCCAAACTTACCCCGTTGGCACCATTTTGAAAGAATATTTTATTATTAAATTTTACAAATTTCATCATGGTCATAGAACTTGTAGCTCCGGGCATCAGATTCTTGAGTAAATGTGTTCCGGCAGTTGTTCCATCAGAAATCCACGGTTCTAAACCGTTTACAGTATCAGATCCTGTAAAAACAAAATAGTCATCAGTTGCTGCACCCTCCAGCTGATAAAACCCTACAGATTTGACAGATACTGTACCTGCTTCAGTTCCATCTGTTGAGTATAATTCATATCCTGTTCCAACATTAGCAACAAAATAAAGTTTATTTTTTAAAATTAATGCTTTAAAGTCTCCATCAATACTTCCGTATGATGGACCGGTAACAATATCTTTTAATAATGATGTTCCTGCTGCTGTACCATCTGATTTCCATATCTCTGTTCCATGCACACCATCATTAGCCGCAAAAAACACGGTATCATTCATGGTATACATTTTAATATTTCCGGAAGTATATTCAAATATTTTTAGCTGCTGCAGAATACCTGTTACTATATTATAGCCCCAAAGTTCTTTATTGTGATAGAAAAAGATATTATTTCCTGTGGCTGCGGTAACTTCAATTGAATAATAAAAATTAAGATCTGTTAATTTGGAAGTCCCTGCCGTTGTTCCATCTGTTACCCAGAGCTGTTTGTTGTCATTATTATTCTGAGTAATAAAGTATATCTTATTATTGAGTTTCATAAAAGCAGGATTACCAGACATGCTCATATTAGAGCCCGGAAAAATATCTTTTATTAACGATGATTTTTGTGTTATTGGATTAAAACTCCACAACGCTGTTCCATCAGATTTTGAAGCAGGAAAAAGAATACGGTCATTCAATTTTATAAGCGGGGCTGGGCTACTTGAAGATCCGAAGTTAATCTCATGTAATTGAGTATTAAATACATTTTGTGCACTAGAGTATATTGACATCGCAGTCAATATCGAAATATAAATTTTCTTCATGTTTTTAATATATAAAGTTAATCCTTAATTCAAAATATTTTTGAATTAAGGATTAACTATAGTTTCTTACTATATACAGATTATTTTGCTGCAAAAACCTCCTTAGAATATCTCCCATCAGCCTGTGGAATATCAATTATAATATTTCCATTCTCAAAATAACCAATTGTAATACTGTTATCAGAAAGCTTCACAATAAACACATCTTTCTTTGAAGTTGTTTTAAAAATAGCAAACGGCACAGAACTTCCTGATTTAGCCAGAATAAACTGACTTGCATCAATTTCTATCTTTTGTACATCTACTTTTCCGTTAGAATAATTACCTGCACCAGGAGTAATAGAAGATTTTGAGGGTACTTCCCTAACAGCATTCTGAACAGGATTCGAAATATTTGTGGCAGATTGATTTTGATTCTGATTCTTAGCAGGTAGCATTGCAACAGGACTAGAAGTGCTTACTTTTATTAAAGCTACCTTCAGAGCATCTGCAAGACCTTCTTCAAATTCCTTGATATTGGAGCTCCCTTTAGATTCAAGGATTACCTTATTATTACAATCTTTAAACTCCAGCATTAGTTTATTTGACAATAGACTACTAACATGCAGAACATTAGCATTCAAAACATTACAGGAATTATCTTTTGCTTCTGAAGGCCAAAGATCTATACTCGCAGGTAAAACCACATAATTTTTACCTTTTAATGCTTTTGCTAGAGCAGCTTCTAACCCATAACTATCTCCTTTGAATGTTGTAAATTCTTCCGGAATAGACACATATTTATAATCTGAAACTTTCTGTCCGAAAACAGCTGTTGAGCAAATGGCCAACATCAATATTGATAATTTTTTCATATCCTTCATTTTAATCGTTTCTGAATGCTCCCATATCTAACTTAAGTGAGAAGAAATTAGAATAGAAATTAGATCCTCCAATTCCTGAATTCGTAATTGCATAATCCAGGGTAAGTCCTCTATATCTGATCCCTATCCCCGCACTTGGCTGGAAAGAAACTTTTCTTTTTAAATCTTCTATATCTGTAATAGACTGGAATCTATTGATCCCTAATCGTACAAAAATCATTTTCTGGTATCCTAATTCAGCTCCTGCATAGGGACTGATACTGGCAAAATCGGTTGAGATTAAAGAAGCCGTTTTCGCAAAATCTACATTGATCCCTGCTTCCGGTAATACATAAACACTACTATTGATTTCAAATAACTTACTTGCTCCTACATTAAGCTTAGGCATCGTAAGTTCCATTTTATCTTTTGGTGCCGGGTTAAATTCTTCACCATTCACTACCGTTGACAATTCTTTCTGGTTAATACTCCAAAAGTTAACAGTAGTTGTAATATCTCTTATCATTCCCCCGAATTTCCATCCGTTTTCACCTTTATAAATAGCCCCCACGTCAAAACCGAAACCATACCCATTTGCAAATTTACCTACATTTCTATAGACAATTTTAGCATTTACCCCCACATCAAGATTTGGATTTCCTCCTGGGCGAAATGCATATGAAAGTATAGCGGCATAGTCCGATTGGGAGAATTTTGTAATTTTATCGTAATCAATATTCCCTTCAGCATCAATCATCTGGGTGGTATTCAGAATATTATCTACTCCAAGCCGTACCACAGAAACTCCAAAAACACCTTCTTCTAATACTTTAGCATAAGCCAAATAATCATATTTTGCAATAGACTCAAAGTATTCAGCATGCATTGCAGCTCCTTGCCAGTCTTTTTCAATAGACATCAAACCTGCCGGGTTCCACATAGGAGAATATACGTCATCCTGATTGGATATTACAGCCCCTCCCATTGCCAGTCCTCGGGCTCCTGCTCCGATATTTAAAAATTCATTGGAATATTTCCTGATAATCTGAGATTGAGACAGCCCATAGAGCAGTGAAAATGCAAGTAAAAAATATTTTTTCATCATTTAAATTTGATGCTAGTTAAAGTTTTTAGTTTTTCTGGCTTTTATTAATCCATTCGCAATGATTGCCAATATCATAACCCCTGAGGCAATATAAAATATAGGACTCATATGTTCTGATTCCCCAAAGATAAAAAAAGCTAGTATAATTCCGTAAACAGGTTCCAAATTAACTGTTAAAATTAGAGTAAAAGGCGATATATACTTCATTAATTTCACTGATTCCAGCATTGGAAAAGCAGTAAAAACACTGGCTAACAAGCATATTAACGCTATGTCACGATAGTTTATTTCATTCATTTGAAAAATTTGTCCTGAAAACAAATAAAATAACATCAAAATAAACCAACCAGAGAATATTTCGTAAAATATGATATTTCCAGAACTTGTCTTTCCAAACATTTTTCCATTAAAAACAGAAAATATAGTCCCAAAAACAGCACAGAGAATTCCATATATAATTCCTTCTTTATATTGAAATTCTGTTTTGAAAATCAGTAAAATGCAGGCTACAATTACTACACCCATCACTACTTCTGAAATATCAATCTTTCTTTTAAAGATAATAGGCTCCAAAATAGAAGCAAAAAGCGTTGATAGTGATAAACAGCTCAACGCAATAGAAACATTGGAAACTTTGATGGAATAAAAAAAACAATACCAATGAAGCGCCATGGTAAAACCTATTGCTGCCAACTGAAAAAATATTTTTCTAGAAACCTTTATACTTTCTTTCTTATATACTCTGATAAATACAAAAAGAAAGATTGCTGCAAACAGCATCCGATAAAATACTAGGATCTGAGCATTGGCATGAATCAGTTTTCCTAAAATTGCAGTGAATCCCCATAAAAATATTATTAAGTGCAATCTGAAAAGCGCTAATTTATGCATATCCTACCTTCTTTAAAATTTTAACAGGCAAATTTACAAATAGGCTTTTATAAATCTCACAAAAAACTTAAATTTAAGTTAATAAAAAATGATAAATTTAGTTTTTAATAGTTTTTGCTTCTAATACATAATCTATTCTATTCATTTTCTAAAAAAATCAAAAAAGAAAAATAATGATTTTAAATCCAGATATTACAATCAAAACGGAGCGCATCACCTTACAGCCTGTTAAAGATTCATATATAGATGATATTTTAGAACATTTTACAGAGGAAGTCACTAAGTATATGCCCTTTAATCCACAAGGTAATAGAGAAGACATTATCAATTTTGTGAATGAATCAAAAAGAACTCTATCCCAAAATACGGACTTGGTAATGGTCGCTCTAGATTCAAACGGAATTTTTATTGGATGTTGTGGCATTCATAACATAACGGAAGAGTCTATCGAGCTTGGATTATGGCTAAAAAAAAGCTCTCAAGGGAAAGGATTAGGAACTGAGATCATCACTAAACTCGTTGAATTCCTTGAAAATAATTTTACTTTTACATATATTCTATATCCTGTGGATGAAGAAAATATAGCCAGCAAAAAAATTCCAGAAAAACTAGGCTTCATTCCAGTTAAAAAATACAAGAAATTTAAAAATCCTCTTACTGACCTTTCTATTTTAGAGTATCGAAAATATTACTAACAAATACTATTTATTATCAAAAAAAACCCTGAAAATTCATTAAACTTTCAGGGCCTTCAAATAATAAACTATTAAAAAAATAAACTAGGAACAGAGTATTTGCAGAGGATTTCACCCCCTGTTACTCTATTGTAAAGTTAGAAAAAATTTAAATTATTTAAAAATATTTTTTTGTTAAAAATTTCACAATTAACTAATAACCAAACTATTAAACAACTGTTTTACTTCCTAATCATATTCCTCATAAAAATAGTATCTTTAAGCGTAAAAAATTGAAAATTCTATGGACATCGAATTCAACAAACGAGAAGATCAGAACAGATTAAAATTATCAGAGATAAATCGCTTGCTTGCCGAGATCAAAAAAGGAGGCGGTGAAAAGAGGCTTCAGAAGCTTCGTGAAGAAGGAAAAATGACAGCAAGAGAAAGAGTAGACTATCTTCTTGATAAAGGTTCTGATTCCATAGAAATAGGAGCATTTGCCGGCTATGAGATGTATGAAGAACATGGCGGATGTCCTAGTGGAGGTGTAGTTGTAGTTATGGGGTACGTTTCCGGAAGGCAATGTATTGTTGTTGCCAATGATGCCTCTGTAAAAGCTGGAGCTTGGTTTCCCATCACAGGTAAGAAAAATTTAAGAGCACAGGAAATTTCCATGGAAAACAAACTTCCCATCATCTATCTGGTAGATTCTGCAGGAGTTTATCTTCCAATGCAAGATGAAATTTTCCCGGATAAAGAGCATTTTGGAAGAATCTTCAGAAACAATGCCAAAATGAGTTCTATGGGAATCATCCAGATTTCAGCGGTTATGGGCAGTTGTGTAGCAGGCGGTGCTTATCTTCCTATCATGAGTGACGAAGCCATGATTGTGGACAAAACAGGTTCTATTTTCCTTGCAGGAAGCTACCTTGTAAAAGCTGCTATTGGGGAAAGTATTGATAATGAAACATTAGGAGGAGCTACCACGCACTGTTCTATTTCAGGGGTTACTGATTATAAGGCCAAAGATGATAAAGACGCTTTAGACAGAATCAAAAATATCATGAAATCTATCGGAAGTACTGAAAAAGCAGGCTTCGACAGAATAGAAAGTTTTCCGCCAAAAGAAAATCCTGATAATATCTTCGGAATTATGCCGGTTTCAAGGGCTGAGCAATATGATACCTATGAAATCATCAAATGTATTGTGGATAACTCAGAATATGAAGAATATAAACCAGACTATGGTAAAAGTATTATTTGTGCTACTGCACGCGTAGATGGCTGGTCTGTAGGAATTGTAGCCAACCAGAGAAAATTAGTGAAGAGCGGTAAAGGAGAAATGCAGTTTGGAGGAGTGATCTATTCCGATTCTGCCGATAAAGCTACTCGATTCATTGCCAACTGTAATCAAAGAAAAATTCCTTTAATCTTCTTACAGGATGTTACCGGTTTCATGGTGGGTTCAAAATCAGAACATGGAGGAATCATCAAAGATGGAGCAAAAATGGTAAATGCAGTTTCCAATTCTGTAGTTCCTAAATTTACAATCATTACTGGTAATTCGTATGGAGCAGGAAACTATGCGATGTGTGGAAAAGCTTATGATCCAAGGCTGATTGTAGCATGGCCTTGGGCAGACTTGGCAGTAATGGGTGGTGCACAAGCAGCTAAAGTACTGGCACAGATTCAGGAATCTACACTGAAAAAACAAGGTAAAGAAATTTCTGAAGAAGAACATAACAATATACTGGATACTATTTCAAAGAAATATCAAAAACAAACAGAATCTACTTACGCTGCTTCAAGATTATGGACAGATGCTATCATTAATCCAACAGATACCAGAAAATGGATTTCTATGGGCATAGAAGCTGCCAATCATGCTCCTATTACAGAGAAATTTAATCTGGGAGTTATTCAGGTCTGATCATTAATTTGATTAAAATATAAAAAGATGTGGAAGTTACTTCCACATCTTTTGTTTTTATGCTCTTTAAGTTTTTCGAAATTTTAAGAAAAGAAAACTCCCGTTCTGAATCTTTCTCTATTCAGTCTCTTGTTAACTGCCAATCCCCAAAGAATAAACTCTTTTAAGAATAAAACATCTTCCGGCTGAGTATCTGGCTGATATTTTTCAATAATCTGATCAAGAGGATAAATCCTGTTAAGAGATTTTGCATAGGCTTCATCCGAAGATTCATCTGTAATTTCCAAAAAGCCATCGTCGTCCAAAAACCACTCCGTAATTTGGCTAAACGGTCCATCAATATTCTTTTTCTCCAGTTTTTCGACTTTCGGGAAATAAGAGGTGAATAAAGTTCTGATCGCATTATCAATTAATAACTGAGCGACCGCTTCTGCTCCTTCCTGCTCACCTTCATAAACCAATTCCACTTTTCCCGTAATCGCAGGAATTATTCCCACAAAATCGCTTAATCTTACAGAAGTTGCTTCATCACCTGTCAGTAAAGACCTGCGTTCCGCTGTACTCAATAAATTTTCGAAAGCTGTAATACTCATACGGGCACTTACTCCACTTTTTGAATCTACATATTCGCTTTCACGAGCCTCAAATCCAATCTGTTCCAGAAGATCCTTCGCTAAAGAAGGAACATATACTCCATTTTTCTGACGGCTGTCTAAACTGGATTCATAATTGGTAATTTCTCTTGCAATATTGATATTTTCAGGATAATGAGTCAAAATCTGAGATCCTATACGATCTTTCAGCGGTGTCACAATACTTCCCCTGTTGGTATAATCTTCAGGGTTTGCGGTAAAAACAAATTGTATATCCAAAGGCATTCTCACCTTAAATCCTCGAATCTGCACATCGCCTTCCTGCAAAATATTAAACAAAGAAACCTGAATTCTTGCCTGAAGATCCGGTAATTCATTAATTACAAAAATACAACGGTTAGCGCGCGGAATCATTCCAAAGTGAATCACACGGTCGTCTGCATAAGAAAGTTTAAGATTGGCAGCTTTAATAGGATCTACATCACCGATCAGATCGGCAACAGTCACATCCGGAGTAGCCAATTTTTCAAAAAATCTTTCATCGCGGTGAAGCCATTCTATTGGAGTATTATCACCTTCCTTCTCAATTAATTCTTTAGCATAGCGGGAAATCGGATTCAATGGATCGTCATTAATTTCACTTCCTTCAATAAAAGGAATCCATTCATCCAGTAAAGAGGTCATCATTCTTGCCAGCCTGGTTTTTGCCTGTCCTCTCAATCCTAATAGATTAATGTTATGACGGCTCAGAATAGCGTGTTCCAATTGAGGAATAACCGTATTTTCATATCCGAAAATTCCCTCAAATACAGATTCTTTATTACGAATTTTAGCTTTTAAATTATCTCTTAATTCGTCTTTTATATTTTTTGATATATATCCTGAGGCTCTTAATGAACCCAGTGTTTTTATGTTTGGCTTTTCAGTCATCTTATTTAAAATCTGATTTTATAAACGTTGAAATATATTTTTAATGAATAGTCATTTTTTAACGAATTCTTTTCTTACGATTAGTCTCATAATCCTCAAAAATCATATGTCCTAGTCCATTGAGTCCCGTATAAAAAGCCTTCCCTTGATTAGCTTCTGTAAATTCACTCACGAAACGCTGTAAATAAGGATCCTGCGCAATCATAAAAGTAGTAATCGGAATATGTAACCTTCTTGCCTGAGATGCCATATTATAACATTTCTGAACAACATATTCATCCAAACCATAAGAATTCATATAGTAAGTACCATCCGCCTGACGAATACAACTTGGTTTTCCGTCGGTAATCATGAAAATCTGTTTGTTGGTATTTCTTTTTCTACGTAGAATATCCATTGCCAATTGAAGCCCTGCCACTGTATTGGTATGATAAGGACCAACCTGCAGATAAGGCAGATCCTGAATTTTAACAGGCCATGCATCGTCACCAAAAACAATGATATCCAGTGTATCTTTCGGATAACGGGTAGTAATCAGCTCTGCAAGTGCCATTGCTACTTTTTTGGCCGGAGTGATACGATCTTCACCATACAATATCATACTGTGGCTGATGTCAATCATCAAAACCGTGCTCATCTGTGATTGATGAATACTGTCTTCTACAATTAAATCATTTTCAGTAAGATGAAAATCTCCGATTCCGTTATTGATTTGAGCATTCTTAAGACTTTCCGTAATAGAAATTTTCTCTACCGGATCACCAAAATTATAATTACGAAATTCTCCCGTTGTATCTTCTCCTGTTCCGCTTTTATTGGTTTTATGATTACCGTTACCACTTTTACCAAGATTTCCGAATATTTG
This sequence comes from Chryseobacterium nakagawai, assembly GCF_900637665.1. Classification (NCBI taxonomy): domain Bacteria; kingdom Pseudomonadati; phylum Bacteroidota; class Flavobacteriia; order Flavobacteriales; family Weeksellaceae; genus Chryseobacterium; species Chryseobacterium nakagawai. The sequence continues at coordinate 923,966 of NZ_LR134386.1, read as the reverse complement.
ATTAAGCGCTTGTTTACGGATGTTCTGTTCCATTTTTGCGCTCAGGCGAATTCCATTTCCACCATTAGGATCAACTTCATCACGGATGTATCCTTTCTTTTTAAGGTCCTCAATAAAATCGTCAATAGTATATTCCGGAGTGGTAAGCTGATATTCTTCATCCAGCATTCGAAGCCAGTCAATGGCTTCATCAAAATCTCCTGAAGTGTGGGTTAGCAAATCTGTAAAAATTTCCAGTAACCGATCAAATACAGACAGTTCCGGTGCTTTGTAAGTTTCAAATCTGAACCCTCTCACAATATGCTCTTTCATAGAATAAAGTTACAACATAAATAAAAAGACTTTAAGAGATTTAGTCTATTTTAATCTTCATGAATAGAAATAATCTTGACTTAATTTCAAAAAATACTCTCAGGAGCTTTATCCTGCTATCCACTCATACTCCTGGCACCAATGCCTTTCCCTTATCCTGAACCTCGCCGAAGGGCTAACCCAAGCTGCGGGGTAACCGTTCCTATCAGGGCTAGGAAAAAGGTATGAATCATCAGTAATGGGTAATGAGCAATAAGTAATCTATAATGAAGACGAGTGTACTTGTATGATTCTTTATCTTGTCTATATTCTATTTGTCATCCCGTAGGCATCCAGCCAGCGTTATTCACAATTATACCTACTCAAGCTACCATTGAAAATAAGAAGCTCTTTTTTCCTTTCAACCATTTAGATCCTTACAGGATGACAATAGACGATGAAAAAAAGAATTATAATGATATTCAATAGTTGAGTACAATCTAACTCTCAGTGCTATTTATATTTGATACAGCCAATATTCAATAGAAGTGGGCTTTAGCCCGCTTAATAGTAAATAAGAATTCCAATGGCTTTAGCCAAAACTTAGAGATTATTTATTACTGATTAATGATTGTTTTGTGATTGTATTGTGGTTGTAATGTTTTAGTGTGGTGTGGTGGTGTGTTTTGTATTGTGTTTTGGATTTGAGTATAGAGCAAAAAAAAGTCTCATACATTACTGTATGAGACTTTTAAAAATAAAATAAAAACTGGCGGCGGCCTACTCTCCCGCGTTAGCAGTACCATCGGCGCTGGTGGGCTTAACTTCTGTGTTCGGAATGGGAACAGGTGAGCCCCACCGCTAAAACCACCCTAAAGGTTGTATATAAGATGTCAGATGCAAGACAGCAGATGTCAGACCAATTGGTCTGATATCTGAGATCTAATCTCTGATATCTGTTTTAAGCGATAAAAACTTTCACAAAGAGCTAACCTTGCTGCACTTTCGTGCGCCATATCAGGCTATAAATCTACGGGTAATTAGTACTACTCGGCTATGACATTACTGTCTTTACACCTATAGCCTATCAACGTGGTCATCTCCCACGACCCTTAAAAGATGTCTCATCTTGAGGCGAGTTTCGCACTTATATGCTTTCAGTGCTTATCTCTTCC